>JADKEK010000001.1 GCA_016718035.1 Bacteroidota bacterium
TCAATCGTTCCTCTTCTAAATCGATTTGATATAGTTGGGTGCGGATTATTTCTTCGTTGATTTCCGGGTCTTTGTTGAGTTCTGTTAGGTATTTGCGTTGCACCTCCAGTGTTTCTATTAATATGGATTTAATTTTATCATTCATCCAAGTTTGGTCGCCGGCTTTTGTTTTTTCTTCCCAGTGTTGTAATATTTTTTGCATGACAACATCATTCTCCGGTTCGTTTTCATATTTATCTTTTAAAAATAAATAACTCTGTTCGCGCAAACCGATTTTCATTTTTTTACGGAATTCCTCATCCGGCTCTTCCGATATTTCATCGAATACTTTAGAACGTTTTATTAATATTGGTAATGTGAGTCCCTGAATTACTAAGGTTAATAATATGACAACAAATGTGATAAATAAAATAAGATTGCGATAAGGGAAATCTGCACCATTTATTTGAACCGGTATTGCTAAAGCTGCTGCAAGTGAAACCACACCGCACATGCCTGTCCAGCCTAATAACATTGGCAACATCATTATTCGTTTTTTACTCGCAAACCGCGGTGCAACAGCGGGACGAAAAATAAAGGTGGCTAATAATGCAGCGTATGAACTAAGGATACGCACAATTATAATTACACCTGTCACTAAAACACCATAACCAATTGCCGTTTTCAATGGAATGCCGGAGGCTTCTAATCCATCCACAATTTGTGGCAGTTGTAAACCGATAATAAGAAAAACCACACCATTGAGAATAAACACAAAACTTTCCCAAACACTATAACCCATTACACGACTGCCACTATTTAAAAATGTTAAATTGCGCGACGACATATATAAACCTGCTGCAACAACAGCCAATACACCTGAACTATGTATTTGTTCTGCAACCCAATAAATGAGATAGGGTTCAACAAGGGTTAATGCAATATCGGAAGGTGCATCAGTCGGTAATCGCCTGTGTGCTTGAACAAATACCCAAGCTAGTATTAAACCGATGCCAACACCACCTGCTACCATCCATAAAAAACTTATGGAGGCTTCCTGCCAAATAAACTGTCCTGTCCCAACTGCAATTAACGCAAAACGAAAAATAATTAATGATGACGCATCATTTAATAAACTCTCACCTTCTAAAATCGCGGACATTGATTTCGGAATTTTTACGAATTTGGTGATGGCGCCAGTGCTGACTGCATCGGGCGGAGAAATTATTCCGCCTAATAAAAACCCTAATGCCAATGTAAATCCCGGAATGTGATAGTTAGTAAATATGGCAACAGCCAGTGCAGTAAGAAATACCACTAAAAATGCAAAACTCCCGATAATTCGCCACCATTTGCGCATTTCTTTAAATGAAATGGTCCAAGCAGCTTCGAATAATAATGCTGGCAAAAACATAAAAAATATCATATCCGGATTTACATTAATATGAGGTAAACCGGGTATAAAACTTATTGCTAATCCGCCTACTACCAATAAAATTGGATATGCGATTTTAAGGTGTTTTGCCCACATTTGCAGCAGGACAATAACAACCACCATTGCCAGTAAAAAGGGTAATATAGTATGCATGAAAGTGAAAGTTAATCATTAAAAACCGATTTGAATAACTTAAAGTTCATCATAAGCAATCATATTATTTTTTGAAATTGTAGGTTAATGGGGTAATTAATTAATGGTTACAATTTCTAGCGGTTTATGTGTAATGGTGATAATGGTTGGAAATTATTCATAAGCAATTTATTTCTGCTTCGCTTGTGGGTTTATTGTAGCGGTCGGGAGACCGGGGTGGCGTCTGGAGTTAAAAACTCCACGACAACTGCGCAACTTCGTTGCTTGTGGGTGCTCGAGTTAGATTTGGCATTCAGATATCCTAATAAAATTCTTGATTGAATAAATTTCGGGTTTGTAAAAATTACTTCAAATTCATATGCAAGTCAATAAATGCTAATCAACCTCAAAACCCATTCCGGTGAGGTCGCAGACCCGCACCAGTTGTCGTGGAGTTTTCAACTCCGGCGCGGACGGCGGCGGGGGGGGGGGGGGGGTGGATTGGGGTTTTGGAAACCTAAAAAAAATTTTGAAAAAAAAAAATTGGGGGTGGGGAAAAATTTGAAAATAAAAAGGGAATTAAAAAAAATTAAAACCCCCCCCAAAAACCCCGGGGGGGGGGGGGCCCCCGGGGGGGGGGGGGGGGCGGGCCGCCCCCCCGGCGGGGGAAAAGAGGGAAAAAAAAAAAAAAAAAAAAAAAAAAAGAAAAGGGGAAGGGAAAAATAGGGCTATGATTTTGAATTATTCAAAAAATTATTTCGCTTGTGGGGGGGGGGGGGCGTCCGACAACTGCGCAACTTCGTTGCTTGTGGGTGCTCGAGTTAGATTTGGCATTCAGATATCCTAATAAAATTCTTGATTGAATAAATTTCGGGTTTGTAAAAATTACTTCAAATTCATATGCAATTCATAAAATGCTAATCCATCTCAAAACCCATTCCGGTGAGGTCGCAGACCCTCACCGGTTGTCGTGGAGTTTTCAACTCCAGACGCCACCCCGGTCTCCCGACCGGCGAAAAAATCAGGATGTTTTATCCTGCATTTTAAGCTTTTTGAAAATGCAGATATGTAAAAAAATAATCGTCGCCGGCGCAAAAGCAGGTATCAAACTAAATGGAAATTTTGTCATTTCTAAAATACCTGTCGTGTTGGTTGCGATTGCTTGTTTGGTGATAATAACTGCGCTGGCCAACACACTAATTATATCCCAAAAACCGATAATATTCCATACGAGTGTTATTCTTTTATAATTGCGCACTTTTTTATCAATTACTCGTGCAACAAAAATGGCGGTAAATGCAACAAAAATATCTCCAAGACCACCAATCAGGGCAAATGATTTTGGCAAAATACCAAACTGCCATCCAAGAATAAAAAATATGCCGACAAACCGGAACATATGTATTCGTACTAACGCGGATAATTTTACATTTTCCAACAATGTCCAGAATATTTTCGCTCTGAATACTATCAAAAAATAAAATAATAACAGTGGAATGGCTGTAAACCATAATATTTTCGGCGGTAATGTATTTTCATGGAAAATTCCGGTATAACTCATTAAAGCAACATATAGATAATACAACCCGAAAAAGAGGGCAACCATTTGTGGGATTTTTTTGCCTGTTGATGGGTTGATATTGGTGTTAATTGTCGCCGTTTTAACTGTTCGAACAATCATAACAATCGGAAAAAGAAAACACATTAAAAACAAGGCTGAAAGCCAGGTTGGGACCGCATTGGTGAAGATTTCCATAATAGCAAAGCATTAAGTGAATTGATGCCACAAAATTCAGTCAGCCGGAAGTTATTATTCTTGCCATTTGGCAAGTATTTATTTCAGGGCTATTTCTTTCCTGATTCTACTCAATGAGCTGTCTGTAATGCCCAGGTAGGAGGCAATTATTTTTAAAGGGACATGTTTGAAAATATCGGGATGTTGTTGCATCAATGTTAAATAGCGTGTTTCGGCAGTGTCTTTTATCATACCTAACATTCGGTTATGGAGTGCAGAATAATTAGTTACCAGCATCATACGCCCAAATTCCCGAAACTCAGGATAAGTATGGAAATAAAACTGCACCTGCTCATAACTCATTTTCCAAATAGTGCAATCGGTTAATGCCTGAAACGATTCTGAAGTTGGCTGTTGTTTGAAAAAAGATAAAAAATCATTGACAAAACAAGGCGCAGTGTAAATATTGGTAGTTACTTCATTTCCTGTATTATCATAAGTATAAGAGCGAATAATCCCCGATTCTAAAAAATAAGTTTCTCTGCTGATTTTATTTTCCTCCAGCAGTAACAAATTTTTAGATAATAAAAATATTTCAAAACCCTCTGCCAGTAATTGCGATTTATCTGCGGGCATTTTTACTAAATTTTGAATGTAGCTGACAAGCGTATTTTTATTTATCACTGCGGTATTGAATAAATTATGTAAGTGACTCAAAGCTAACAAATATGTGCCATTTCTGTTTATATTATTGTAACTAATGAATTAATTCAGTCATTTTGTTTATTGTTATTTTGTTTTAACGATGACCAAATTTGTTTTGACTGGTAATATAAGACCTATTTCTTAGGGGTTTATTACAATTAAAACAGGGGATTTTTAGACTATTTTGACTATTACAAACTAAAAAATAGGCATTTAGATGGAAAACCTCATCAAGCTAAAAGTATTGATAATATTGGCTTTCAACCAATTTCACCCCCTTCGAAGTTTAAGTTTGGCACAAAAAATCATCCAAACGCTTATAAGGACAGCGATAGGTTTGCTTCATTAATTAACAACAAAACCTACAAACAATGACTTCTATTTCAAAATTATCAGTTGCTGTGATATGTTGCTTTTCAGCACTTTCACTCACAGCACAAAACACCTTCCCCGGCACTGGTGCGGTGGGAATTGGAACAGTTACACCTCAGTCAGCACTCGACATTTTTACTTCTGACACCCTAGAAGGAAACGCCTTACAGATTAACCCGTATTTTAATGCAGCAGGACAAGCCACCGGAGAAATTCGTTTTTTGGAAACTACCTTTTCCGGGACTGATTATATTGCATTTAAAGCACCTTTATCACTCGCTGCATCTGTTACCTATACATTACCGAATAATGCGGGTTTATCGGGCCAGCTTCTTGCTACTGACGGATTTGGCAATTTAAGTTGGGCAACTCCTGCAAAAGGTGCCAATAAAAAATTGTCTAATCTCCAAAGCCCTACTGCAATTAATCAGGCGTTATTACCAAATGCTGATAATAGCTTAGACCTGGGAAGTATTGCTTTGTCGTGGAATGATATTTATGCCGATGGCCGCGGATACTTCGGAACAATGGCAATTGGAACTACTACACCTGATGCTGAATTAACAGTGAGTGGGACTGATGAGGTATTAACCTTAGAAGGAACAAATCCCTATATTCAGTTTGAAAATGCTGGTATAGATAAAGGTTATTTGCGTTCAACCGGTGATGATATTTTATTATCAACTAATATATTTAATACAACCGGAGTATTAGCCTTTGCTACAAAAAGTATTGAACGTATGTATATTCATCCGGATGGTGAGGTTACTATCAATAACTTTTTACCTTATGTTGGATACAAACTTGGTGTGAATGGCGATGTGCATATTTCTTCGCAGTTAACCATTGGAACAACAACTGCAGATGCATCTGCACAACTCACTATGTCGGGAACAGATGATGTAATGGTAATTGATGGTACAGCTCCCTATATTACCATGAAAGATGCAGGCACTGAGGTAGGTTTTTTACAGGCAAGTGGTAATGATTTAAAAATTGGAACATTTACATTAAATGATAATGGTAGATTAATTTTCAGAACCAATGGTTTCGACCGAGGAATGGTTGATCAGAATGGCAACTTTTTAATTGGTAATCCCAATAGTGTTACTGCTGCAACAGGATTTAAATTAAGTGTTGATGGTAAAGTGATGTGTGAAGAATTACGCGTTGAAATGTCGCCATGGGCCGATTATGTATTTGATGATAATTACCAATTAATGTCGTTTGACGAACTTGAAGCATTTATTGCTGCAAATAATCATTTACCCGGAATACCGTCAGCAACTATTATTGAAAGTGAAGGACTTGATGTTGGAAATATGCAGGCAAAAATGATGGAAAAAATAGAAGAGCTCACATTACATATTATTCAATTGAATAATAGAATTGAGGAATTAGAATCAGTTAACCACTAAATTATTTCCAATGAAAATATTTTTGAAGATAGCTGCTGTATCATTAATTTGTTGCAGCATGCAGGTCCTCAATGCTCAGGTACATCATTCGGAGGGTATTTACCGAATACCTTATGCTGATGGCACGAGTGTTAATGTGACAAGAAATCACCAAACACATTTTATAGATGCAGCCAATACTATTTTAAAAGCCCGTATTGATATGAAAGATATGAGCGGAAGTGATTCCATAGTAGCTGCTTCAGATGGTTGGATTAGAGCTATCGTGGATAATTTTTTATTCCGTTTAGATTGCGATACAACCACAAGTAATAACAACTATGTTTGGATTGAACATCCAAATGGAGAATGGACAAAATACACCCATATGTTAAATCAAAGCACATCGGTGACTGCCGGATTAAGTGTAAACGATTATGTTTGTGCAGGAACTTTTTTAGGATATGAGGATGATATCGGATGTGCTACCGGCGACCATTTACACTTTGAAGTTGCTCGGCCAATAGATGGCACCAATGTATTGCAATATAGTTTTACAGGTGGTTTTATTGATGAAGATTTCGCCGAAAATTTAATACCGGTAATTTGTGATATAGCCGGTGGTGTTTTTGAAGATGATGCCACCTATATTGCCGGACCTTGCGATTATAATAGTTGTTCGAACAATGCAGTATATGCAACTCAGCAGGTGAATAACGATACATGGTCGGTAGATATAGTGGATGATTTTATAAGCGCAGGTGATGATGTTGATTTTTATAGTGGCTCGAATGTGGTATATCAGGCGGGCGATTATATCAGTTTAATACCTGGATTTGTAGCTCATGCAGGTGCAAGTTTTTCTGCCAGAATTCGTTCATGCAATAACCCTGGTTGGGATGTTAGTGGTTGCGATAATAATCGCGCAGGCGATGTATCGGAATTAATTACCGAACAAAGTTTATCTATCCAACCTAATCCTGCAAGAGACATCACACAAATTTTGGTGACGTTATCTGAATTACCGGTTAATGCCAATCTGCAGATTTATAATATGCTCGGCGTACAGGTTTTTAATGAATTAATCACGAATCAGGAATCGGTATTTGCTGTCCCATTGCAAACATTACCAGCTTCTACTTACCAGGTTGTTTGTTTAAATAATAATGTAATAGTGAATAGCTCATTATTAGTTGTTATGAGGTAGACAGTCTGTTGTTAAATAAACACCAATCCCTATTTGGGGTTGGTGTTTTATTTATAATTAAAAATTGAGGAAATATAAATAGTTTAATTACTGTTAATAAGCACCTGTCAAAAGGTAGACACTTACGTTTGAAGTGGATTGAATTGATCAAAACAAATAAATCTGTTCTAACCTGTTCAATCAGTTACATCTGTGTTCCATTTCTAATCTCAAAGTAACCCGCTTTAAATAGCGTTATCTGCGTAATCCCTGCCTGTCTGCCTGCAGGTAGGTTCTTACGATTCGAATTTATTCGCATCCCATACTTCTCCTTCAGGAAATAAACCCGCTTTTCTTTTTTTCATTTCCGCTGCAATCAATGCACTTTCTCCACCTTTTTCTTCCAGTTTGGCAATAATATTCATGTAACTTTTTTCATCTCTGTTTTGACTCAGTTTAAATACATTGTCCAGTTTATTCACCTTAATTTCAAATCCTGTTATGCCTGCCATCATTTTATCGACATAAGTCTCAGGAAGGTTATCATAAATAGTAGGAGAGGAGGAGTTGCCACCTTCGTGTTTTAAGGTAAACGTTTTCATGAGTTGAACTAATTCTTCTGCCGTCATCCAACGGATAACTCCTTGCATATGCACACTCATATAATTCCAAGTAGAACCCATTTGGGAATTGCTATACCATGATGCACTCACATATGTGCTCGGACCTGTAAACACTACCAAAATATTTGGATTTTCCATAAGTGCTTTATGATGATCGGTATTGCGCATAATATGCCCCTGAACATACAGTTCACCATCACGTTCTACTGTTAACATGGGCACCTGAGTAGCTACCTGCGTGCAATTATTAAAGCTGCCCGTCATAAATGCAAACGGATGTTGTTCTAAAAATGCCAAAATTGTTTGCCTGTCTTTTTCTTTGAAATAAGAGAAGTGATACATGTTGATGATGTTTAAGGTCAAAATTAATCATTTTAATATATTATCAACTTCCAAAATATACCAATCGGTATATTATTATAACCATGCTTTGTATAACCCACAAAAGGTTGAGGCAAAAAAAAAGGATTAAAAGTGTTAACCCTTTAATCCTTTTTTGTACTGGCAAGAGGAACAATCAATTCACGATTTATGTATCACTACGCTGCAGCGAATTTCACCATTATGCGTTGCGGTTAAAATATAATTGCCTGCTGCAAAATTAGAAAGCGAAAACTGAAACACTTCAGCTCCATAAATACCTTTATTTTCCATAAATACCGCTACTTTTTTACCATCTATCGCTGTGAGTTGTAATGTCCAATTACCTTTTGTGTTGCCGGAAATAGAAAAATAAGCAACATTATTATACGCATAAGCCTGGGCAAATGCTTGAATTTCGGTTGACACTGTTTCGAATCCGCAGGCAAGAATTTCAGCAGCTGCGCGTGCACCACTTTCTAATGCGCCGTGTACAGTAGCTGCGTGGTTGAGACTAGTAGCTTCACCTGCAAAAAATAAGGAACAACCAACAGCAGCAGCCAAATCTAAAGGAGCATTTTCTGAAGCCGAAATAAATGTATTTGGCGCTGGGAATGAATACCCTCCTTTTACAAATGGTTCTTTACCCCAGTCCTGAATAAATGAATCAACATAATTAGCTGTAGCTGCACCATCAAACAAAACATCTAATTCGGCAAGTGCTACATCAACTGCACCAGTGCCTAAGCTACTCATGTAATCATAATTTTCGCCAATGATAAAACACATTAAAATATTATTTGTCGCACCTGTTTTATTTAAACCCGGAGCCCATAAATAAGTTGAATAACCTGCAATGGTCAAATCAAAAATATCATCTCCCCAAAAATTCGTGCTGAATTTAAGTGCCAGTTTAATAATACCATCCATGCCGATAGTATTGATGGCATTTATTTTCGTTTCAGGTAAAACAGGATTAAACGAGATACTATTTTCTTTTAAAATTGGTAAAGGCACCGATACAACACATTTATCTGCAGTGAATGTGCTGCCATCCGCACAGGTAACAGTAGCACCGGCATCGGAATAGGTGACGGCATTCACCACTTTATTATATTGAATAATTGGTAATACCGGTTCAAAAAATAAAGTATCCAATAAATCGCGATAACCCGTATCGAGCACATATAATTTATCGCCGGTTAACCACAAACTATCTAAAATGGCGATACTTTTCATGCCAATTTTATTTACACTGGTGCCATATTCTGTCCCTAACCAACCCTGGTACATATGCCAATATGGGTGCCCCGGTGTTACGCCATATTCAGCTTCGATATATTCTGACATTAATATTTCATCACCGGCATATGCAGCGAGGTTTTCATATAATTGCCAACAATTTTCCAAACCGGCATCCCAATATGGCGGATCGGTTTTTAATTCACCATCAATTTCATATTTACTTTTAACGGCACCAACATTAATTAAATAATCGGGGTTGTAGGCATCAATAGAACTCCATAAAAAACTCGGTGGGTCTCCTGCAACATTTTCCTTACCCTGGACAAATTCCCCGCCGGCTTCCATGTTAAAATCCGCAAAACCTGTCAATGGCCTAACCCTGCCGCCATGTTGATTAGATGCTTCCAATACTGTAACCGAAACACCTGCTTCCTGCAATACTTTTGCGGCATACAAACCTGCAGCACCGGCGCCAATAATGATAACGCTGCCACTCAGTTGTTGCTTTGGAGCAAACTGGTGCCAACGCATGAAAGAAGGGCCTAAAAGAACGGCGGGACTAGCCATTCCGAGTGTGTGTAGAAATTTTCTACGTTGCATAAAATGTTTATTTAGTGATAAGGACTTTGCTAAAATTAAGACTTATTTTCAAGATAGATAGTTAAAAAAATGATTAGAATAATTCTAATTAATGTGTGGAAGCATTTGCTCAACAAATAATGTTGTGGAGATAATAATTTAAAGACGGGAAAGGTCAAAAGTTGGTTGCAATAAAATAAATATTTAATGTGGCACTAACTAAACCTTAAACAACAAACTGCCATCTCCATAACTTAAAAAACGATAATTATGCTCCATGGCATGACGATAAATATTTTTCCATTCTTTGCCAACCACTGCTGCAATTAATAAAAGTAATGTAGATGCAGGTTGATGAAAATTTGTAATTAAAGCAGACACAATTTTTAATTGGTAACTGTCCAGAATCAGGATTTGAGTTTTACAAATTATTTTATCCTGATTATTTTTTTGGAGCCATTGTAGTAATGTTTGAAGTGCAACAACCGCATCAATATCTTGTGGCAGTGCATATACTTCCCATTGTTTTATAGGAATTTCCTCAATGGAAATATTGGGATTGGCTAAGGCTTTAACGCCCATCCAATACAACGATTCAATTGTTCGTAAGGAAGTGGTGCCAACGGCTATTACTGTATTATTACTTGGTTTAGTAATTTGCTGAATAATTTTATTTATCAAAACCATACCCACTTCAATCCATTCTGCATGCATTTCGTGGTCTTCAATTGTTTCACCTTTAACCGGTTTAAAAGTGCCTGCACCGACATGCAGTGTGATATATTCGATTTGTGTTTCTCTTGACTTTAATTGGGTGAAAACATGTTCCGTAAAATGTAACCCGGCTGTAGGTGCAGCAACAGAACCTTTTTGTTCGGCATATACCGTTTGATAACGTGTGCTGTCAATTATTTCATCTTTACGTTTTAAATAATTGGGAATTGGCATGGCACCAAACTGTTCCAAAATTCCTGCAAAAGATAAAGTTTCCGGTTGCCAGTTAAATTGAATGATAAAACCATTGTTTGTTTTTTCAACTACACTTGCAAATAAATTAAAATTGTCGGTTTGCAGACTGATAGTAGGTTCTTTCCATTTTGACATTCTGCCGACTAAACATTTCCATAATACTGTTCCCTTTTGTTGCATGGCACTGGCAATTTCGGTGCTGTCGCTGGCAGGTTCTAGGCAAAATATTTCCACATGAGCACCGGTAGAAGTGGTAAAAATTAATCGTGCAGGAATTACTTTCGAATTATTGAAAATCAGTAATGATTGTTCGGGAATATATTGATATAAATTTTGGTAATTGTCATCCGTAATTTCCCCATTGCGATACACCAACAATTTACTCGCATCTCTTTCTTCCAAAGGATATTGTGCGATTTTGGTTTCAGGCAAATCGTATGTAAAATCTTTCATATTTACATGTGGCCGCGACATATCGAATTACCGGATTAGCAAGTTGAGTTATTAAATGAATAGCATTACGAGATAACAGTGCAAAGTTAATCAATTGAGTTATTACATGAGTATGCAAAATGTTGATGTAAACTCAAAATTTGCGTTAGGGGCCCTCCTTCGTTGCACTGCGGCGGGCGAGCCAAGAGTCAGATGCATTTTTCAAATTAGAAGGCATCGAATAATTTAATTTGCGACTTCGATTTGTGTTAGGGGTTGTAGTGGAAATCCTTTGCTTTTTCAGCAAAGATTGCAGCGGAAAACCCGCCCTGAAGTAGAAAATTTTGCGCCAGGGGGCTTAAAATTTTTACTTCAGGGCTAGTGACCATAGTTACATTGAGGTTTATTGGTAAGTTGATCTAGCAAATTTTTCTACTGAAGGGAACGCCCAAATAAAAATATAAATGAAATGGAGCAGTAACATCCTGCACGCCAAAGCAATCTCCACCGGCTTTTCGTTGCAACAAAGCGGAAGTGCCCATCTAAAACTAATGCTACTTGAAAAATTGCACTTTTGACTTGAACAAAGCAATCTTTAAATATAAACCTTTAGAAATTTATTGTTATAACAACCACAGGTCTTCGTTTTTCCAACTCTGAAAAATACCTAATGCGCTTTGATCAACATTAGGGTATTTATTAAATAGTTCTTTTAGTTTTAGAGAAAACGAATTTTCCGGTGCAATAATATTTAATAAATATTTGATAATACAAAGATGTAAATATAATTTAGTTGTATCCCTTGGAACATCTTTTAACCATTTGTATGGAGGCTTTGGGAGTATTTTTGGAGTGCCGGGCAAATTTTTATTCCATAATCTGCTATGATGGGCGCAATAATTTCTAATTTGTGCTATTGACTGCAACCAACTTGGTAAAAAAGTGTGATTTACAGCTCCTAATTCTTCTGCAATAATATCTTTTGATCGAATAGTATTTTTTAAATTCCCATACAACTTAGATAATGAGCCAAAACTTGTTAATTCTAGTGTTTTCCAAGCCGGTGGAAATCGTAAATCGTCTTTATACTTCTTTTTATGCTCTTTAATGAATGTATCTTTAGATCGATCGAGTTCCTCTTTTATGCATGCTAATGTTTCTATTAAAGCCCCGGTATCTTGAAAAATAGCAATATTCTGAAACCAATAAGGGTCAAATTCATGAGATAAATGATAAATCAGTTTTGTTCTTAAACTAATTTCAATTTTCTCGATCGCATCAAATAATAAAATTCGTAATTCACGATCAAAATTATAAAGTGCAATTACATCCTCAAATTTACTGTTGGGTTTAAAAAGATGTAATGCTTTATCACTTTGCATTGGCCACCAGTAGCCTGCAAGTCTATAATAGCTTACATGAGATAAATAATGTTTAGCTTGATTTAAGTCGTGTATCAATAACCCTCTTGCTTTAAGTTGATTAATGTGTGATTCAATTGTTAACGCTTGTTTGTGGTAAATCATAATTAAGGGAATAGCACATGTATTCAAAAAAATAGGAGTAGTAGAATCTTAGATTTTGGTATTTATCTTGGGTGTTAAAATGCAAAAGACTCGCCCTGGTACGCGGTCATTGCTGACCTTAGCGTGGCGAGTACTGTTAAAGCAAAATTAATACTTTTTTGAAAACTTACAATATGTAATCATATTTTTTTTAAATACCGATTTGAAAACTATTACAATTTTATCCGCTTTAAACACGGGTTAATTCTTACTCGAAGAGATTTAGAATGTTTCATTCACGTGAGAAAACCAATGTAATTGTGGTAAGCAGCTTGGACAAGGTGAGGATTACAAACTCCATTGTTCCCCTTGTTTATTCAACAATTTAATTTTTTCCGGCATCGAATTGGTTACACTTTGGTCGGGATACAAATGGTTGATGGCAAACATATTGGCATTAATTTGAAGATTATTTTCTTTTGCATCCGTCCAAATCCAGGTAGGTATAAATGCCCAGTCTATTTGTTCAGCGGATGCAATAGTGACTGCCGATTAGGTAACTGCTAAAAAATATATTTTTTACAATGCCAGGTAATCAGGTAACAATACTGTTTGCATGAAAATCGGTGTTTGGTTTCAAATGTTGCTAATGTGAAATTGTTCATTCAAACATTGATTTGCCCTGACATTGATACCTACCATTTGCCAAATATATTACGCTTGTTTCGTTAATTATTCCTTAGTAAACGTAATTGTTTGGGAGGTATTTAAAGTGGTATATTGTAAAACATAACAACCCGATTGCCAACCGGAAATATCAATTTTATTGGTTGTTTGTACAGGATTATTTTCCAAAAATACCAGTTGACCGAGCATATCAAAAATCAACAATTTAGCTTCTGATTCGATTTTTTGTATGGTAATATTTAATATATCATTTGCTGGGTTTGGATAAATTACTATATCATGCAATAAATTTGAAGTTATATCAACTGGCCCAGCATGAAAGCATTCCGAAGTGTCGATACAACCGTTTACATTAATAATGACGGCATAATAACCAAACTCTTCAGGTTGAAAATCTTGGGAAGTTGCACCTGCTATTGGATTGTGTTCATGGTAACAATCAACCCACTGATAAATAGCATCATCTTGTGCAGCAATTAACATAGTATCAGTAGGTAATATTTCAGTGTTTAATGTTGTGGTTGCCAGATTTAGTGTATAGCTTGAATCACATCCCAATATATTGGTGAAAACTGCACTATAAGTTCCAGTAGTTGAGTAATAATTTCCATTAAACAAAATACTATCACCAATACAAATTTCAGTATCGGTTACATTGGTATAAGTGGGATTCACTACTAGTGTCAAATTAACAATAGAGTCGCAACCATTAATACCCGTTAAAATAGATTCATAACTTCCCGCGTCGGTTATTTCTGTTCCATTAAACAAATAGGTTTCATCATCGCAAATGCTTGCCAAAATTGAAGAACCCGTTGTTGCCTTATGGGTTAATTCCAGGTAAACAGTTGAGTCGCAGCCATTAGCAGCAGTTAACACGGCTATGTATGTACCGGGAATATTTACATTGTCGCCATTAAATAAAATTGTTTCATCAGGACAAATTTCAGCTGTTGTGAACAACGAAATCTCAGGGTTTATTTCCAGATTTAATTGAACTATAGAGTCACAACCATTGGCTGCTATAAATGTAGCATCATAAACACCTGCTTCGAAATAGGGTAAGCCATTAAACATATAACTTTCGTCGTGGCAAATTGTAGCAAACACCGTATTATATATGGGACTGTTGAAATTTAATATTGTGGTAACAGTACTATCACAACCTGTGTCAGTTGACAATACATCAACATAACTACCGGGCACTTTATAAACATGATATCCCACTATAATACTATCACCTTCGCAAATAGATACCATATTTGTTGATTCATAGGTGTTAATTTCGTTGGTAATCGTGTTTAATACGGTATTGGTAATTACAGGGTCATTAAAATCGAAATAAATGGCAGCTGTATTTTTTATTTTAGAATTGTTGGGTAAATCAGGATTTTGATTTATGGTATAAGTGATATAGCCATGACTTTCGGGTTCATTTGTTGTTGAGTCTGGCAGAAAAATATCGTTGAAAATAAATTTCACAACATTATCCGGCATCAATTCAGTTACATAATTATGGCTAGCTCCCACAACTTGTATTGAATTGATATCGAGGAAGGTTGAAATGGTGTCTAAAATATAAATATTTAATGCCTCTAAAGTTCCGGTATTTTGAAATCGCACGGTATAGGTCATTTGCTGATTATTCAAAATATATCCCTTATCGCAAGTACCTTGAGGGTATACTTGTTTATCGTTAGGGTCGAACGAATTTTGTACTTCAAATGAATAATCCTTCACATTATTAATGGTATCGGTATCACCATCGTTAGGGCCAATTTCGGTGTGAATTAATACCGGTGTTCCAATAGGAATACCGATCAAGGTAGTTGCTGTTATTACAGGAGTTATATGTTCACTTTCGTATGTAATATTGCTAAAATTCCAAATCAATGTATCGCCTGAAATCATATCAGGTAATGGATCGGCAGTATTATAAGTTACAATTTGGGGTAATACCACTTTACATTCACCGCTAGCCTGTAAACAACCCGCATTATAGGCATCTATGTTAATTAACACAGGTGTTCCGGGTCGGAAAAGCCCTGCGGATAGATTGATATCTAAATTTAATTCTGAGAGTTCAGTAGGGCCGCTCACTAATAAAGTACTTTTTTTAGCACATCCAACATTATCAGTTACAGTAACCTCATACCAGCCACCACCGGGAAAAATAACTGTGTCGTTTTCAGTTGCCGGGATTGTATTCCAACTATAATTATATGGTGCATAAGTATTCGTGCCATGTACGGCTCCTAAACCTTCAAAATTGAGGCAATCAATACTCACTATGGTATCTACTACAATTGCAAGATTAGCACAAACATCCTGAGTAAATACTGTAGAAAAAATATCGCGATTTAAATTGTAATTAGGATAAAATGTTTCGGCACCGGGGTTGAAATCAGTTGATCCCTCAAAGGTGCCTACAATTAGAATACTTCCATTTGACGTAATTTGAATATCATAACCTACTTCAGAATTTATGCCACCAATTTTAAAAGCATGAATAAAATTTCCATTTGGGTCCAGCTTGTGCATAAAAATATCGGCCAAACTTGATCCATATATATTAAAAACACCTGGCCCCGGGTCTGCGTCAAAAGTACCTGCACAATTGCCGGTTATATAAATATTATTTTCATTATCAATGGTAACTGCTTGAGCAGTATTTGTTTCATTAGGGCCTCCAAAAGTTTCGCCCCATAAATATTCGCCGTCACTATTTAATTTAGAAATGTAATAAATTGAACCATAAAAACCGGGAACATATGCCAAAATAATTCCTGGTCCCGGATCAAGGTCAATTCCACCTTGTGAGTATCCTACATTAATCACATTTTCATCTGCATCTATTGCAACATCAAATGAGAATCCTGTACTTCCGTATGACTTTGCCCAAACATAAGCACCATCATTAGTATATTTTGCAACAACCGGTCCCAACAAATCGGCAATGATAGCTTCACCGGCGTCCGGATCAAAATCTGCAGCATTTGTAATAAATCCAGACACATAAATATTTCCGGATTCTGCAACAACTATACTGTACAGCACATCTTCAGATACACCTCCAATTTGTTTTACCCAAATTGAATTTCCGTCGTTATCCAACTTGGTTATGAAAATATCTGTTGAACCAAAACTTGTAAAATTTGTTTCATCGGGACCAATTTCAAGGTCGATAGTGCCTTGAAAGCCACCTGTAATATAAATATTTCCTTCGGTATCTAAAGTTAAATCAAATGCATCATCGTTCTCAGGTCCACCTAACTGTTTCGCCCAAATTAATCCACCATTTTCTGTGAGTTTTACGATAAATATATCCTGTAATCCTGAAGTTGTTAAGTTTAATACACCGGCATTAGGGTTGAAGTCCACGGTTGCATTAAAATACCCAATTGCATAAATATTATTGTCGGCATCAGTTGCTACTGCATTAACTACACAGGTTCCATCGGAACTAATAAAGCCTTTAGCCCAAATAAAATTTCCTGAGGCATCTACCTTTGTGACATATGCGCTTGTGGTAACCGGATCAATATAGGCATTTTCAGGACCAGGATCAAAATCCATAAATTCTTGAAAATATCCTCCAGTAATTATTGCCCCTGTATTATCCTCTGTTACACTATTGGCAAAGTCGTTTAACGTGCTGCCAATTCCAGTTGCCCATGAAAATTCAATTTGAGCGTTAGCGGTTAACATTAGGCAGCAAAAGATGCTGAGTAGGGTTTTGTGTGGCATGGTATTCATATACTACAAAAATATAAAATAAAATTTTGAACCATCAACATCCTCCACGCCAGCGCAATCGTTGCCGGCTTTCCACTCCAACAAACCAGAAAATTCCAAGCCTAATCAAATCCGGCTGTTCCTTTGGTACTTAGGTACATATTCAAATTGGTCCATTAGTTTGTTTCTGCACCCGAAGGTTATTGAAATATAGGCTATGGTTTATGCAAGGTGAATTGCTTACCTAAAATTGATAAGTTTTGTAGGATGAAATCAAATAAAATAATAACTTTATATGCTTTAATCACATAAAAAAGTCCTTATGCCTGAATTTATTCCAATCTTGACTGGGGGTGATGCACATAATATTACTGCCCAGGTAGTTGTTACAGATGAAGCCGGAATCAGAAAATTAACCTATAGAGATAAATTTGCAGTAGAATTAGGTTCCGAAGAATTTAATTGCGAGACCAGCGTAATTGGTAATGTCGGTACAATACCATTATACCGCCTTCCATTTTTTGTTGAAGTAACTACCTGCCTGGATGCAACATTTACTTCAATGCCTTTATTTGAAACACCAACTAGGGATGTTCCAAATCCAGGTGTTCCGTTGCCTTGTAGTCCATTGTTTTGTCCTCCAAACGCACTGTGTGACGAAGCTCAAAGCAGAGCCAATAGAGAAAGATCAATTATAAACGAAATGTGCCCCCAATTTCGACTTTTGAAACACGACAGGGATAAGCAACGAGATTTAATGATTTTATATTATGCATCGGCGGCTGCATTGGCAATTGCGGGGGCATTGATTATTACAGTGGGTGGAATTTATGGTTTAGTGGTAGGAATTATACTTCTTGTAGCAGCTGGTATTTTATTGGGATTGGCCATTGCAGCAACAATTACTTTTAATCAAACAAATGGCGAATTTCTTGCGATGGAAAGAAGAATGAACGATGCATTAAACAGATTTAATAGTGCAGCAAATGATGCAAGAACTCATTGTTGCCCACATTGTATAACTGTGGATTTATCTGCACCAACATGCTAAGCGTTTTGGTATTTTACAATTGATAGTTGTAACAAAGTATTGTAAGAATTAATCTTTGAATCAATAATTGGTATTACTATTTTATGCCATCAAAATTTTTTCTACTTTCCTTATTTGAGCGGCAAAAAATTTCTAGTTGTGGCACCTTAATTTTCAAATTAACAGCAAAATTCGAAATGGCGATTGATTTTTTTTGGGGAGCATCAACATCCCCCACGCCAACAAAATCCGCACCGGCTTTCCACTACAACCCCTTTTCCGAGGCGGACAAAGGGGGTTTTCGTTGCAATCCGGGCTCATAGCTGTAAATTACACGTAACTATTTTAATTATTTAAATAGTGCTTGAGTGAAAATTTAGCTGGCTGAAAAAAAATGCCCTTGCAATCAACTTATTGTTATTTAATTTTTATGCTTCAGTTTAACTTGCCTAAACAAATGTTACAAACTCCATCGTTCCCCTTGTTTATTCAACAATTTAATTTTTTCCGGCATCGAATTGGTTACACTTTGGTCGGGATACAAATGGTAGATGGCAAACATATTGGCATTAATTTGAAGATTATTTTCTTTTGCATCCGTCCAAATCCAGGTAGGTATAAATGCCCAGTCTATTTGTTCAACATTTGCAATTGTAACTGCCGATTCGGTATCGCCCGAAAAATATATTTTTTTACCATGCCAGGTAATCAAATACGAATAATGTTTGAATGAAAAGTGGTGTTTTGTTTCAAAAGTTTCGATTGTAAAATCGGTAAATGTTGTATTGAATTTCGTGAACTCGTTAATATTCCATTTGCCAAATACGTTGCCCTTGTGTTTTGATTTTATTTGGTTCAGCATTTTTTTGGAATAATGGTCCGGATGTTTATGTGTAAACAGGAAATACGCATTATCGGGAATACTATCCAACTCCGCCGGATTGTAGGTCATATAATTAAAAGCGCCAGACTTATAAGGGAAATCGACATACAAATTATTTTTTCCATCGGTCAGATGAACACCACAGTTCCCAATAAATTTTACTTGAATTTCCGGGGTTTGGGTGAATAGGCGAGTAGATATTGTGAAAAATACAATAAGTGCTAAGAGGTATATGTATCGTTTGTTCATTTTTGAGTTCAATTATCAATGTGCGCTACTTAAAAAAATTAAAACTGTTGTTCAGGTAGGCAGTCGCTTCAAAAATACGGTAAATGTTTTGAAAGTATTAATTTATAATTAAAATACTAAATATATTGGTGAATGCATCAAGTCAATCAACATTTTCAAGGTGAAAATAATGTATTAGTATAAACAAGACCTGTTTTTATAAACATTGTGTCGTATTTGCAACAAGCAACATGTTGAGATATACTGAAGATTTGCGTTAGGGGTTGTAGCGGAAATCCTTTGCTTTTTCAGCAAAGATTGCAGCGGAAAACCCGGCCGCGCGCGCAAAATGTTACATGTAAACGATAAATTTTATAGCGCGGCAACGCCCATGTACAAAAAAGAAATAATAATTGGAGCATCAACATTGCCAGACTAATACAATTCGCACAATTGTTCCGGTTTCGCAAATTAAACATTTCGCACAAATAAAATTTTCACCGAAATTCACTTTTATGACATCCGTTGAGGGTTTAATCAGATTAATCTAAAATTTCCAGGATGAGGATTAAAATCCATCGCATTGTTAATAAAACAGTCGATAATAGTTGCACATGAGTTGTTATTTGTCGCGCTATTTGCATACTCGTCAGGACTACACCCTATCCTTCCAGAATCTTTAATTCATAACAAATATCTGAAAGCCGCAATAAGTTCATTTGAACACTATCAATCCTATGGGGTAAAAATAACCCTTGGGAGGGGGTATAAATACGGTATTTTGGTTGAAAACCACTATTTACCTTTAGTCTCAAAAAATAATAATATGAAAACAATTAATTACCCAAACGGATTTAGAAAGTATTTTGCCTTATTGGTTTGTTTTATTGGTGTTCAATTTTTTAGTGTAAATGATTTGAAAGCGCAGGGAGTGTGTGATTGTAAAAATTATGTGGAGGGTGTAGATTTTGCACCTACAACATGTAGGGTTTATTGCAATATGATTAAAACATTTACATCGTTTGATAAAGATAAGCAATCAAAAACAGTTACCATTTCGCTGAAAAGCTTTAATAATTATTATAATTCATTTGATTTCCAACAAGATGGATTTCGAATATATTACGGTTATAATGAAGGTGAACTTTTGCAAATAATCTCTATAAGTAACGATTCAACCTATTTAGATACTGGTTATTATGTTTTAAAAAATACAACCGATTATAGTATTAATGTCAATGATTGCATAACTCGTGATTCAACGATTGATTTAATAAAAAATTTTGTAAAGGAGTTTGCATGTCCAGGTGAAAAAATAACTATTTCTAGATATTACAAATACTCTGGTTTTACAAATCTTGTTTCAGATGCTGTGATATATAATGATAAACCTTCATTTATCAGTTTTGAGCAATGTTATGTGCCTTTGGACGTAAGTATCAAATATAAATATCACCCTAATGTAACTTTTAAAGACATTACTGATGATTTTAACGTAGGCTATTCAACGGTAATGTATTTAAAAAAAGAAGGCGAGCCAAATAAACCGGGAGATATATTGACACGAGAAATTAAGATTATTGATGATGTATATCCAAAGGATTATCAAAGTGGATTTTTAGAAATTGGCAAACCCTGTCCGCCACGGTGTGGTTCGATTACGTGGATGGATGTTAAATAAGATTAAAACCTTATGAAACTTTTCAATTATTTATTTGATAATGACATTCACCTTGTTAAATATATTTAACTAACATGCTTCAATTAACCCTTTCAAATTTGTTGCTCCAATTATTTAACTAATAAATTACTATGAAAAATAAAATTTCAACATTATATGCTAGTTGTGTTTTCGCACTTTTCTGCCTGCTATTTAATATTAAAATTTCTGCTCAACCGGCCATTATGTGGCAAAATACAATTGGCAGCACTGCTAACGATATTTTAGAAGATATTATCCAAACCAGCGATGGCGGATATTTAATGGGAGGCTTTAATACAGGCGGGGGAATTAACGGTGATAAAACCGTAACCGGCTCATGCTGGCTTGTAAAAGTGAATAGTGTTGGCGTTATTGAATGGCAAAAAGGATATGTTGGTGGCTCCTCTATTAAGTCTATTAAAGAAACTTTAGATGGAGGATATATTCTTGGTTGTGGTTCTACACTTGGCATTGTTGGAGATAAGACTGAACCTAACATTGGGGGCACTGGTTCAGAGGATTATTGGATAATTAAAACGGATAATCTTGGTAATATCCAATGGCAAAATACTATAGGAGGTAACGGTAGAGATTACATACAAGATATTTTTGTTAATGCGGATGGATCTTTTTTTGTTGCAGGTTATTCTGACTCTGATGCCAGCGGGGATAAATCAGAAAATAATATTGGAGCAGGCGCTGATTTTGATTATTGGTTAATGCAACTTGACGTTACGGGAAACATAATTTGGGAAAATACTATTGGCACTACTACTGGTGCTGATTTATTATATGCTGCCAAAAAAACTTTAGATGGTGGTTATATAGTTGGTGGTTTAAGCGGCGGAGTAGGTGGTGGTGATATGGCTGAAATTCCTATTTCAGGATCAGGATATTGGGCTGTTAAAGTGGATCAAAATGGTGACATTGAATGGGAAAATTACTACGAAGGTGGAGGTCCTGGTGCAAACGGAGGAATTCGCTCTATTGCAGTTGCTTCGGATGGCGGTTATTTATTAGGTGGATATTCTAGTCAAGCTGGATTAAATGACAAAACTGAATCATCTATTTCTTATGATTACTGGGTTATAAAAATTGATAGTGTGGGAGCAAAGGAATGGGACAATACGATTGCAGGGTATGGTACCGGTTCTGATTTATTAATGGCAGTATGCGCAACAGATGACAACAGTTTTGTTTTAGGTGGCCACTCACATTCAGGAATTGGAGGGGATAAAACGGAATCTTCTACGTCAGGAGTATATGATTATTGGTTGGTTAAAATAAATGAATTTGGCAACATACTTTGGGATTATACTATTAATAGTAACGGTGATGAGGATTTAAATACTGTAGCTCAAACGGCAGATGGCGGTGTAATAATTGGTGGTAAATCAAATGGAACTTTAGCCTTCGAAAAAACAGAAGCAAATGTTGGTGATTATGATTTTTGGGTAATTAAATTAAACCCTGAAACTTGCAATGCAATTGCTTTAATAACACCCGGAGGAGCAACTACATTTTGTAAAGGTTCATCTGTAATGTTAACAGCCAATTCAGGTATTGGATTAACCTACCAATGGAAAAGAAATGGTGCCAATATTGCAGGAGCGACAAGTATAAATTATAACGCAAATAAATCAGGAAATTATACTGTTCTGGTTAATAACGGTTTTTGTACAGCACTTTCTTCTGCTTTAGTGGTAACAGTAAATAACACACCTACTGCAACTATTACAAATATGGATGCAACAAATAATTTATGTATTGATGCCAGTATCAAATTAAAAGCAAATGGTGGTGCCGGGTTAACTTATCAATGGTATAAAGGTGCTTCAGCATTAATTGGGGAGACAGGACAATTTTATTTTGCAACAACAACAGGGAATTATAAAGTAAAGGTTACAAATGCAAGTGGATGTAGTAAAACGTCAGTGCCATACACAATCGTAAATGAATGCAAACTCGAAAATGAAAATTTGCAATCCATTACTTTATATCCGAACCCTACTTCAGATATCATCAATATTGAATTACCTGAAGTCGGCAATTATGCTATTCATATTACGGATATTTCCGGGAAAATAGTTTTAAATTCAACTTTAAATAACCAAAACTATATTACGATTGATGTTTCAAGTTTGCCGGAAAATGTTTATGTTGTTTCAATTCAAAATGGAGGATTTGAGTTTAAAGGAAAAATTGTCAAAATTGATTGATGACTTTTAGCCTAAACTTGTAAAAAACAGTCACATAATTATTTGATTTTCAATTGTAAAATATTGAAAATCAAATAATTAAACAGAAAAATTAGTATTATAAATCATTTGTCTTGTCACAAAATGTTCGTATATCAAGTAGATAATTTAACCGCACTCCCACAATTTTTAGTTCTTCCTCAGTGAGGTTGTAGAGTTGGTAGACAAATGGTTGATCTGGGTTTAAACAAAAGCACTTAATACACTATTTAAAACAATTTCGTTTGCAAATCTATTTTTGGATGAAATGTCCCGATTATGATAAAAGGGTTTGGTGCATTTCTCAGATGAAATTCAAAAGTTGTTCCCAAGAAGAAATGCAGGTCTTTTGTTTTGGCAAAGTCGTCAAAATATTTTTTACGAACGTCTGCAATGGCCTTAGTTTCATCCCCATGATGGCGGGCAAGGCAATTCCAAAACAGTTGGCCTGTTTCCCAATCTTCAATCATCATACGGCTTTCAGTGCCTTGATTGTCTTTGAAGTGGAATTTGAATTTGTAAGGTAGTTTTTGAACCACTTCAAATTTACCTTCATTGTTGGTTTCAAAAAGGTTGAGTTGGTTCAGTTTAGCTAATTTGTCTTTGTCCCATTCACGGTCAACCAACTCGGCTGTAAAGTCTAATATCTCTGTTGGTTTGAAAACAGCTAATGATGTGCAAATGTCTTTATTCTTTGCTTCTGAAATCAGTTCAGTGAGGTTGTAATAGATTTTATTTAAACAGATTTTTTTCCGTTCGTTCCAATTATTAGCGGTGTCAATGTGTCCAACTACTTTTATTTCGCTGTCAATACTACGTGGTCTAAAACTATCTGGCCTGAAATCACTGGTGTTCTTTACTAAATCAACTTCTATCCAGTCATATTTTTTGTATTGTTCGTTGTATGATTTTTTGCGGAAGGGAACAGGATATAGCCTCACCCAAGTGCCATCTTCTCGGAAGCCTGCTGTGCAAACGAGTTCATCATACTTTGTGGAAAGTGTTGGATAAGTTTTTACCGTAATCAAGACTTTCGTTAGTGCCATACATTAGATGTGTTTTATTTCATAGTTAAAGCCGGGAAGGTTTTTAATGGCTTCTGCTAAATGCTTACGGTGGCATTGACAAATATTTGCCTCAAAACAAGTTAGTGCAATTCTTTTGTGTGTTTGCAATAAATTGAATATTTGCAATTGAACCTTTGTTGTTTTTGTAAGATTGTTTTCGCAGTATACTTTAAAAAGTGAATCGTAATCACTTTGGTTGTTTAGCGATTGCCTTTGTGCAGATTGTATACCTACTTCCGGGAAATGTAAATATTGAATGCCAATACTTTCACAATATTTCTTTATTTGACTTTTACTAAACCCAAATTTCATACTTAGCGGATTGTTCCTAACATCAACCAGGAGTTTGATATTATTTTTTAATAAACGAACCAAATACTCCTCCAATGAAATTCCTTCATATCCGATGGTAAATAGCATTGTACTATCCTGAGTTGGTTTATTGCGGATTACATTGACCAATTCATTTTGGGTCAAAATGTTTTCAGCAACTTCACTATTTATCGCATAAAATGGGTAGCTAATATAAGTGTGTTTCATTAAATCTGTTGAACTCAATGCACCGTAAATAAATTTAACTTCTTGTAAAAGTGATCGATCATTAGGTTTTAGTTGTTCAACATAATTTGTTTGGTCAATTTTTTCAATACATTTATCCTCCTCACGCAACAAACCTTTGCGCACCATAGTTGTAATGTCAGCATTGGCAGAATAGGAATAACAACCAAAACGATAAGGTATAAAATCGTATTCAGCTTTAGGCTGCTTTTGTGTAAATAAAAAAAGTAATTTTTGTAACCGAATTTTATCTATTTGGCCATCAAACAGTTGTAATAATGCAAGTATGATTTTTCGGCGGTAAAACATTTTGCAAAGTTACTTTTATTTTGGGAATATTCAATAAGCGTAAAAGAGCTGCCATGAAAGCAATTTAGCAGTGTAATAATCGTTTAATGGCTTATAAATAAAGAATGTTTCAATTACCTTCCACAATTTTTATTTCTTCCTCGGTGAGGTTGTAGAGTTGATAGACTAATTGATCGATTTGGGATTCTATTTGATTAGATTGTTCCAGTTTTATTTTTGCATTTATTACTTGGTTTACATAATCGACAAATTTTTGTTGGTAAGTCTTGTTAATGTTTATAATTGGGAAATTTTCAACAGTTTCCATTAACAATGTAGGAAATAGTTTTCTGTTAGCTTTAGGTGATGTAATTACTTGCCAAAATGAAAATAATTTGCTATTTAAAAGGCAGAAATACGAATTGAGATTCAAATTACCCTGTTTCGTCAAATCCAACTTAAAAATTGATTGATTATTATAAAATAATCTTCTACATTCAAATTTGCGAAAACCTTAATTTTCCACCTCTTGTAATTTCTCTCACTTAATAACCTTGGCCCATCAAAAAATCCTATTGGTCTTTGGATTAGGGTTCTTCAACCTTTGCAAATACTTTTCAATCAAAGGATATTCAGAAATTTCAACGCCTCGTCTCGTAAATATTATCCACTTTTCAATTTGTTCAATAACAGTCCATTTTTTTAGATCCTTGCCTTCCCAAATCGGTTTTATGATCTGTTTATTAATGTTATCTTGTGTTAATTCATAATAGGTAACTTTGTCAATAATAAAGGCTTTGTTAAAACCTGTTAATATACCTCTATAACATCTTCCAAATTGGCTAATTAAACTTTTATGTGCTTGAATTTTTAAAAGTATATTCTGTTCAAAACGATTGATGAAGTTCCAAACAGTGGAATTTAAATTTTCTTGTTCAACTGTAGTGAAGTTTGATTCGTTTTGTATGATTTCCTTGTCGTTGAAGTTAGTTTTAGAATTTGTAAAATTGGAAATTGTTTTTTTGTATAAGTTTTTTCAGGTTTAATTTAAGGCCATCAAACGGGTTCTGTCTTCAAGTATTACAACTCTGTAAATTCAATATACTTTTTAAAACTAAATCTTTACAGCAAGGATGGAATGACTTCCAGCGTGGTTTTATCAAAGGTGTTATTAATAAAAGAAAAATACCCATTTTCTCTCATAACATTATAGCTTAATTCATAGAAATAGGAAAAGATGTCGCCAATCAGATTTGAAAACTTTAAAATTAGAGGATAAATGAGTTGAAAATTATCTCCCCAAGCTCCTCTTGCCTTATATATGGCGGATTCCCAATCACCACATCAAATCCCATAAAATCCCCATCATCATTCAGCACTTCTGGAAATTCAAATCGCCATTCAAAGGCGTTTTCAAATATTTTGTTGGATTTTATTTCTTCAATTTCGGCTTCTAATTTTTGGGTTTCGGTGGTGAGTTGTGTTATTTTTTTGTTCCAGTCGGCCTTTTCTTTAGGGCTCATTTCAAAAAGGCTTTGCTGGGTGCTGAGTTTTACTAATTCACCATTTAGAGTATAGAGCTTTTTTACTTTGGGGTCGTTAGCCGATATTTCGCTTCTGAAATTGGATTTTATATCAGCAATGAGGCGCTCCATTTCACGTTTTTGCTCTTTGCTTTCGGCGTTGCGGTATGTGTCAACTGCTAATTTGTAACTGTCTATTGACCATTTGCTTTTTTTTAGTGCTTGCTTCAAATCTGCATCAATCGCAAAACGGCTTACCAGGGAGTTACCACATTTAATATTGATGTCAATATTCGGTAATGTTTCTAACTCAGTGGCATTTTTATAATACGCGTTTTTTAATAATTCAATCCATAAACGCAATCGGCATATTTTTACCGAATTAGTATTAATGTCAACACCAAAAAGGCAGTTTTCAATAATGGTTTGTTTTTCATGGAATAATGTTTCCTGGATGCGCTGACTTTCTTTGTTGTTGGGATTGTATTCAAATAATTCGGCATCTTCGTCAGTGACAATTAATTCGTCATTTACTACTTCTACATGATATTCTTTCAAACGTTTGCCGGTTCTGTCCTGCAGAATGTTTAAATCGTTTTTAACGGCAATCATTTCATTTAGTGCTGAAACTAAGAAGTGTCCCGAACCAACTGCCGGGTCGCAGATTTTGATACTGTTTACAATGTTGTTTGCATCTGCACGATCCTCAATTTTATCGTATAGGTCATCAATACTTGTGCAATTCCAGTTTTTAACTTCATTAAATTTCTGCACCACCGCTTTTCTGATGGTTTCTCGGCACATATACATGGTTATAAAACCCGGTGTAAAAAACGAACCATCTTTGTAGCCGTTTATTTTTTCGAAAATCAATCCTAAAACCGAGGCGTTGATTAGCGTTTTATTGTCTTCTTGAATTTCTTCCGAACCTTCACTACTAAAATCATAAGCATTTAAAAATGCAAATAAATATTCCAGCGTTTTCAAATTGCCGGTAAGCTTTTTGCCGTGTTGATCCTTTAGCACCGTAGAGGATATTACAGGAATTGTTTTATCATCTTTCAGATTACTAATAAACAGGGTCACCTGTTCAAGGTCTGTTGGTTCAAATAATGATGAGTTAAGATAAGGGACTTGAGCGAATACCTTTTTTACATCATCGTTACGTTCATCATATTTTCGTGCTAATACCTGAAAAAACAAACTATTCAGGTCGTCGTAATTATTTATTTTGTCGAGATTGAGAAACGCATACTGAGCATCTCCCTTATGATAGGTAATTAATTGCGCTTCGAGTAATTTCAGGAATAAAATCCTGTTTATCCAGGTAATGGATAATTCCAATCCGACATTAAACAACCGTTCATTTTGATTAGCACCAAATTGGTTTGGTTTTTCAAGCCTGCTTAGCTTATCAAGACTATCCAATTGGATAATGGTATCCTCCAATATGGTCCCCGAATGGCGTTCACCTGCTTTATGGCGTTCAATCAGTTTTTTACCGCCCTCTTTCGTTTCCGTAAGGCCGATAATATGTAATAACTCGCTATAAAATCGTTTGTCGAGACTATTACTATCGTTAGTAAATGGCAGTTTTAACAGGTGTTCCGGAGAAAGTAATTTAAATAATGCAATTAGTGCATTATCATCTGCTTTAGCGGCATTGCGCAATGGCTTTTGAAAATCCTGAATATTAAAATAGGTAAATGTGATTTCGCCGCTGATACTTTCAATAAATGGTTCCGCTATTTGTTTGTAAAAGAAATCAGTTTTCGTATCGGCCAGGCGGCCAGCCTCAAAATCTGTGAATTGTTTCACCAGGTTTTTATTTTGAGCAAACAGTCGCTCAAACAGAGTTGCATCAAAAATAAACCACTCATTAATATTGGTAGCAACTCCGTGTTTTACCTCCAGATTTTTATGCGTAATCCGTTCCCGCAAGTAATACAGCACCAATTCCTGAAAAGCCTTAGCATTCAGCTTGGTGGTAGTCATCATTTCTGCCTTATTAGTCGGTTTTTTAGCCTCTACAATTAACCCAACCGAACTTTTGGCAGTATTCCCATTATGAATAACTAAATCGTTACGACCCTTTGTATTGATAAAATGATTTGGGTCATAATAAGTCTTCTTCAAAAAATCCGAAACCAGGTTCTTATGAAACTCCTCGCTCTCCGTATCATTCGTTCTGTCCAGCAGTGTAATCAGGTTATTTTTAAAAGCCTCAATTTCAGTCCTGTTGGGTTTAACCTTCAAAAAGGCTTTGTTGAGCGCCTGTTTTGGTTTGAGCTGGGTTGGGAGCATGGATGGATGTGAGTTTTGGGGAGTAAAGATAGGGGATTTGGGTGGGATGGGGGGAGCGGGGAAGGTAAAATCATATTTAAAAATATAAAAACCTTATTTAGGGTAAATGGGCTTAAATAGTTACCCAGTTAGATTTAAGTATTCGTTAAAATGTTTTATAAGTTTGTTATAATAGAAAATAGTATTAATATAATAATTATGATAAGGATTCCTAATAACCTAGTTATAAATTGGCGCTCCTCAATTTCACTTTGCTTATTTGTTACGTTTTGTTCTTCAATAGTTAGTTTTGGTGGATATTCATCATATTTATTGGGAATGTTTGATTGTGTTTTTGAATTAGATTTTGAATCAAGATACTTCTCGTTTAATTGATGTAATACTTTCTCGATTGAGTTTAAACTTTCATCGAAATTATTTTCATTTACAAAAACAGCATATTCCTCTTTACTGTCAATTTTGAGCGCTAATATGTTTTGATCAAAAAAACCATGTTTAAATAAATGGCATTCTTCTTTAATTTCAATTAATAATGATTTATTACCTAAGTATTCCCATTTAGCTTTCTCAACTTTACCGTTTCTTGAAATAAGTAACTCAGAATTATTTCGGAATATGTATACAGTCTTGTTTGTTGTTATGTTGTCGATTGAAACCCAGTGTTTGTTAGCTAGAATAGTTAAGTCATCCAACTTTTGGCTGTAATTTTGAATTTTTGGGAATATGTCAGCTATAAAAGTTTTCATATGCTTTTCGAGAGTTTTACGGTAAGGTGATTATTTATATATTTAGAAATAATTAATGTAAAAAACATTTAATATTTTAAGGCCTATTGTAGGCGTAAATACAACCAACTATAGTTTTTTTTGACTGTTTTATTTAGCATGTTTTTGCAATTCCTTTATTATATCATCTAGTTTATTTATTCTAGCATCTATGGCATTAGGTTCTGGCTTCTTATATTGCAATTCAATGACTGTTGAGGATTCAACAGTTTGCGTTTCAGTTGTTTTTGCTTCGTTTTTATCAGTTTTACTAGTGTCTTGATGAATTGAATGTGTTTGGTCTTTTATTATGCTATTTTTATATAATTGAAGCTCGCTTAGAAATTGATGATAACCTATGTCTTTAAGAATTGAATCCATTAATCGGCTTCCCGCTTTGGCAAATTTATTTTTAAAATATGACTCGTTAATAAAGAAAACCACAGTTGGGTCAAAGTCATTTTGAAAAATTAAGTAATTTTCACGTATATACAAAATTTGATAAATTTTTGAAATTCCATCCATTTCTAACAAAAGGCAATTGGATGTTTTGATATATTCCCATTTACCTTTATTTATGTTTCCGTTTATTGAAATAAGAAGTTCGTCATTTTTACTTCTAAGAATATATGTTGTTTTAGTGTTTTCTTTGTCTTCAAATATTAAAAACCATACCTTATCAACTATGAGGTTATAATTTTCAATTTTTACGGTAATACCCTTAGTAGCTGAAATAATTCCTTTAAATAGATTTTTCATTTATTTGGATTTATAAAGAATAAATTTACAAAAATTTGTCCAAAATTATTATTTTTACTAATAAATTTTATTTTTTCTAAAATCAATATTATATTTGCACCATGAAAAATTTAAACCTGCATCAACATCATCAGCAACTTCGCCAGCAAAGCGATGTATGGGGGTATTGTGTATAGTTTATTATAATATAGAAATTACAAGCCCCATACAGCAATGTATGGGGCTTTTTTATTCCAGGACAGTTTGATAAAGTGATTTCAAATTACCTGAAGGGGATTTTATTGCATTTTTAAATACGAATTATTAATTAATTTTTAGTGTCTGCAATGTGCAATAGAAAAATCAATTTTATTGCCCTTTCGTCTAACGGCAGGACAACAGCTTTTGGAGCTGTGTATCGAGGTTCGAATCCTTGAAGGGCAACAATGATTAATATGGTGCTATTACGCTAACGGTAAGGCGGACTGCCTGTGAAGCAGTTGGTATCAGTTCGATTCTGATATAGCACCCTAAAATATCTTTGATTTCAATTTTGATGTATAAGGCAACGCTTTAGAATATTTTTACTTTTAAAATTTTGGTTATTTTTTTACGCTGCCTTCCCATCAAACCGCTTAATCCCTTTAAACATCTTCTCCTTCTCCCTCAACTCAATTTCAATATCAAAATCATTTTGTAGCCCTAGCCAAAATTTTGCCGAGTTGCCGAAAAATTTGGCGAGGCGAAGTGCAGTATCAGCAGTAATTCGGCGGTTGCCATTTATGATTTCAGAAATGCGTGTTTGCGGTATCGCAATTTCTTTTGAAAGGCGGTAAGCAGATATTTCTAGAGGAATTAAAAATTCCTCAGATAAGATTTCACCAGGGTGAATATTTTTTAAGCGTTTCATTTTGGGTGGCTTTGTCATATCATGATTTTTTAATACTAACGTATAGCGTTACTAACGTCAAAGGTAAGTATTATTTTTTATCTCAAATTTTATTTACGGCTTATTTCCCTAATTTGATGGGTCTTCTTTTTATATGCCTATATTTTGGAATGTTATTCATGTTCCAAGTGATGCCCTTTGAAATGCCTTAGTATCAGTTTTTTGCTTCACCCGCGTTAGGGGTTGTAGCGGAAACCCCACATCCGCCCCGGCGGAGAGGAGTTGCAGCGGAAAACCCGACCGCGCTCGGAAATGCCATTCGGAGTTCAATTGCACCTGCGCGGTAACGCCCAATTTTGGAAAATTTGTTTGTTCCTCACCAACTATTGCAGTAGGGCAGGCCCAAATCAAAAATACTTTTAAGGTTTTAAATCCAAACTCCAATTCCTCTCGTATATCTGCTCAAATATTTTCTAACCTTAAATGTATTGTATGAAAAAATTGCTCACCCAACCAATTAGAAGGTTGCAACATGCGGCTATAAATTGCATGTTTATTGCCTCAGGGTTGATGGCTACGCAGGTTATGGCATCGAGCCACAGAGAGGCTCCGCTGATTGCTAATGACCCGCTTGCCGACAACACTGACTTGTATGTATTTCGGAGTCCGGATGATCCGAATACGGTTACGATTATTGCGAATTATATTCCGGCCGAAATTCCGTTTGGTGGTCCCAACTATAACCACTTCGGCGAAAATATTCGCTACGAAATTCACATTGATAATAATATCTTAACCCCTGGTGATGATATTATTTATCGCGCAACATTTACGCGCACCAACGAAGATCCTACTACATTTTTTAGTATTCGCCTCGGTGCCGAAAATTTGAAAACTACCTATATGCTCGAAAAAAGTATTGATGGTGGTATTACGTTTATGACCATTGTTACCGATGGTATTGTTCCTGCTATCAACATTGGCGCACGCTCTATTGAAGATGCAGTTGTGGGTTTAGGTGCAGCTTCGTACGAAGAACTCATGATGAATTCGATTGCAACTGCTGTTACCGGCGAAAAAGTTTTTTGCGGTCCGGTAGATGATCCATTTTTTGTTGACCTCGGTGGTATTTTCGATTTAGGAAATTCACCACGCGCTACTGAAACTCCGCGTGATGGTTTAGGTCATTTTAATACGCATTCTATTGCGTTACAAATTCCAATTTCGATGTTACAAAAAGATGGTTTATCGGTTGATATGGCTGATGACATTTTAGATGGTGATTTTGTGATTGGTGTTTGGGCTAGTGCAAGTCGCCGTGCAATGCGCACATTAAATGGTGATGGCACCGAATCTGTTTCAGGTGATTGGATTCAGGTTTCTCGTTTAGGTATGCCTTTAACCAATGAAGCTGTTATTCCACTGGGTGAAAAAGATTATTGGAATTCATTATCTCCTTACGCTGAAGATGCATCACATTTCGAATTTTTCTATAATCCTGAATTAGGATTGTATATGGATGATGCATTATTTGGAACTGCTGTTCCGCAATTTCAAAAATTACGTATTCAAAAAGCAAGTTTAGGTGCTTATAATTTCAGCAATGGTGCTGATGGTTTATACGGTTTAAAAGGCAACCCTGCTTTAGACGGAACTGCATTAGATGATGCCATTTTCGGAACCTTATTATTACCTGCTGCAGGCAAACCGCGTTCAGTAGATTTATGGCCGATATTTTTTACCGGTGCACCGAATTTAGCACCATATCAATTAGCTACAGGTAAAGGTGGAAATCCACTTGCTGCCGGCAAACCATTTATCAATAACTTTTTACCGAATGGTGGTGATATGTTGCGTTTAAATATGGCAACTCCTGTTACTGATCGCACAAATCCTTTCTTTAGTTCAGAAGGTTTATTAGCTGCTGCAGTAATTGGTTTAACAGTTGATCCATTTAATACTACTACAGCATTGGAATTTATTCCGAATATGGATGGATTTCCAAACGGTCGTCGTTTAGAGGATGATGTTACACGTATCGAATTACAAGCGGTGAGTGGAATTGTACTTGCTGCAATTGGTTTATGGTACGATGATTATGATCCTGCTTCAGGTGAATCACCATTAACTCGCGATATGCGTGATGTAATTAATTACACTACACGTGTTGAACATAACGATGCTGCATTCCAAACTTCATTCCCATACCTTGCTGCTCCTTGGAGAGGCACTGCTGTGGATTATGAATATTAATTCCAATCATCAAAAATAAATACAATGAAAAATAAATTTAATATACTAAAAGAAAAGTTGAGTACGTTGCTCATCGCTGCGATGATGTTGGTACCTGCTTTTCAGGCGTCGGCTTCCAGTCACCGCGAAGCTCCGCTAATTGCCGATGATCCATTGGCTGATAATACCGATTTATATGCGTTTCGCAGTCCCGATAATCCGGAAATGGTAACAATTATTGCGAATTATATTCCTTTACAATTACCTCACGGCGGCCCGAATTATTATACCTTCGGAGAAAACATTCGCTACGAAATTCATATTGATAATAATATTGCTACACTTGGTGATGATATTATTTATCGTTTCACTTTTAACAGAACAGATGAAGATCCAACTACATTTTTTAATATTCGCCTTGGTGCTCAGAATATTAAAATGACTTACACACTTGAAGTGAGTAATGATGGTGGTGTTTCTTTTTCTACCATTATCACAAATGGTGCAGTTCCACCTCCAAATATTGGACCGCGCTCAATTAATAGCGGTGTGGGTTTAGGTGTTTCTTATCAGAGTTTAATTAACAGCGCTATTACACCGCTTCCTGGTGGTGGAAGTGTTTACGCTGGTCCTGCTGATGATCCGTTTTTTGTTGACCTTGGTGGTATTTTCGACTTAGGTGATGCTCCTCGCATGGGTGGCGAAAGTCATGATGGTGTTGCATGTATGAATGTGCACGTTATCGCATTACAAATTCCGATTGCGCAATTACAAAAAGATGGTTTAAGTGCAGCTATGGCTGATGACATTTTAGACGGAGATTTTGTGATTGGTGTATGGGCTAGTGCAAGTCGCCGCGCAATGCGTACATTAAATGGTGATGGTTCAGAATCATCTTCAGGTGATTGGATTCAAGTTTCACGTTTAGGTATGCCTTTAACTAACGAAGCGGTTATTCCAATTGGTGAAAAAGATTATTGGAATTCATTATCACCTTATGCTGAAGATGCAGCACATTTCGAATATTTCTACAATCCTGAATTAGGTTTATATATGGATGATGATTTATTTGGTGGTGCTGTTCCGGGATTATCTCCGTTACGCATTCAGAAAGCAAGTTTAGGTGCTTACGATTTTACGAATGGTGCTGATGGTTTATACGGACTAAAAGGTTCACCTGCCGTTGCGGGAACTGCATTAGATGATGCCATTTTTGGAACATTATTATTACCTGCTGCAGGCAAACCACGTTCAGTGGATTTATGGCCAATATTTTTTACCGGTGCACCAAATTTCCCGCCATATCAATTGGCAACAGGAAAAGGTGGTAATCCATTAGCAGTTGGTAAACCATTTATCAATAACTTTTTACCGAATGGTGGTGATATGTTACGCTTAAATATGGCTGTTCCTGTAACACCAAGAAATGATCCTAGTTTCAGTTCATTAGGTTTAGTGCAGGCAGCAGTATTAGGATTAACTGATCCGACTTATACAGCAACTGCAGACTTACAATGGATTCCAAACATGGATGGTTTCCCTAACGGTCGCCGTTTAGAAGATGATGTTACACGCATCGAATTACAAGCCGTGAGTGGTATTGTTTTAGCAGCTATTGGTTTGTGGTATGATGATTATGATCCGTTAGTGGATCCTAGTCCTGTGACTACCGATTTATTAGATGTGTACACATACACTACAGGTGTTGAAGCAAACGATACTACATTTAAATCGAAATTCCCTTATGTGCAAAAACCATGGAGTGGTGCTGGAAAATGTTCAGGTTTACCTGTTGATTATTTAGCCGAAACTGAATGTGATGTGCCTACCGATTTAAGTGCTGTTACTGTTGATGCTACTACCGTTAATTTAAGCTGGAGTGCAGAGGAAGCTACTACTTATCGCGTTGATTATCGCGTGGTTGGTGTTGGTCCTGTAATGAAAGCGCCATCGGTTGCGAATTTCACAACGTTATATGGTTTAACACCATGCACAAATTACGAATTCAGAGTTACGGTAAAATGTGTAAACGCAGGTGAAAATTATACTACCGAATGGGTGCCATTTAGCACACCATGCAGAATGGGAACTACTACCGAAAATATGATGGAAGTATATCCTAATCCTGCAAAAGATAAATTACAAATTAATTATTTCACTAATGAAGGTGGTAATGTTGCAATTAGTGTAGTTGATGTTACGGGTAAAGTTTATCTTACTCAAAATACCAATGCATCAAATGGCTATAATACTTTTTTACTTGGTTTAGAGCAATTAAACAGTGGTGTTTATTTTGTTCAAATTAAAAATGGTGAAAAACAGGTTATCGATAAATTTATCGTGACTAAATAAGTGGTGCTTGTATGTTTGTTTATATTAAGGAGGGGTCGTTAGATCCCTCTTTTTTTTGGGGGGCGTTTAAAAAAAGGAACCTGCCAAAGGCAGACAGGCACAGATCCCGATAGCTATCGGGACGGATTTAACGGGTTTAAACGGATTTAATCTGTCCTAATCTGTTCAATCTGTTTAATCCGCGTTCCTTTTACCCTCACCAATACCCGGGATTCGCATTTTTCTTCCGATATTTGCACAAAATTACTGGAACAACTACGATGAAAATATTAATAACCGGCGCCTGCGGCATGGTTGGTTCGCATATGATTGATATGTATTACGCCCAGGGAGAACGCGATATTGTCGGCACTTTTTATAAGCCCACCACCGACATGCATGATATTCACGGCAAGGCTAGTTTAATTGAGTGTGATGTTCGTTATTATCAGCGCTTGCACGATATTATTTCAGATTTGCAACCTGATAAAATATTTCATCTTGCCGCACAAAGTTATCCGACAGTTAGTTGGCATCGTCCGCAGGAAACGATGGATACCAATGTAAATGGTACCATCAATGTGTTTGAAGCCATTAAATCTGTCCGCAAAACCAATAAAAATTACGACCCTGTAGTTATAGTTGCCTGCTCGAGTGCAGAGTACGGTGCTTCATTAACACCCGAAAATACACCTGTAAAAGAAACGGCTGCTTTGTTACCATTACATCCTTATGGCGTGAGTAAAGTTGGTCAGGATTTATTATCATTTCAATATTATCAAAACGATAAAATACGTTGCATTCGTGCGCGCATTTTTAATACAACAGGCCCGAGAAAAACGAACGATGTTGTTGCTGATTTTACGCATCGTGCAGTAGATATTGAACGCAAAAAAATTGCTGTATTAAAAGTTGGCAATTTAAAAACAAAACGCGCCATTACCGACGTGCGCGATTTGGTAAATGCCTTAATGTTGTTGAGCGATAAAGGAACTTGGGGAGATGTATATAATATTTCCGGCAATAAGGTTTACGAAATAAATGAAATTGTGCCTATCATTGAAAATTATATGGGCATACATTTAGCTACTGAAGTAGATCCTAAATTATTGCGCCCTACCGATGAGCCAATTATTTATGGTGATTCGTCGAAACTCAAGAACGATACAGGCTGGGAACAGCAATATCCGCTGGAGCAAACCATTAAAGATATGATAGATTATATCAGAAATAAATCGTGAACATGCTGAAGCGAACCCGCATTTTTGAGCTCGATTTAATTAATGATTCCAATTTTGATGCAACCATAGCATCGATGATTAATTTCCAACAGGAGTACCTGCCTGATGGTGATAAATTACCTTTATTATTTACGCCAAATGTTGATGATGTTGTAAAACTCAACGACAAAAAATATAGTACACTTGCGGCTATTTTAAAAAAATGTTTTTATATCATTCCAGACGGTCAGCCCATCATTTGGGTGAGCAAAATGTTGGGAAAAGATAAGGCGCTACAACGCAGGTTGCCGGGTTCTGAATTATTTCCGTTGTTATGGAAAGAATTAATTCGCTATAATAAACGTATCATGGTTATTGCGCCTAACGAACAAGTGGGCGAATTATTAAAAAAGGAATATGCCAACATGGTGTATTATGTCCCGCCATTTTTTGATGAAAACGACAAAGCAGCAATGGATGCAGTAATTGAAGGATGTAAACCATTATTTGATGTTTTCCAGCCGGAGTATGTGTTTTTGGGTATTCGTTTCCCAAAACAAAATCATATTGCTTTAGGATTAATTGAACATGTAAAACAACATAATGCCACACAGGGCAACCCACAGCGCAACATGCCGTTGTTTTTATTATTAGGAGCCTCGTATGAATTTTATCTCAACATAAAAAAAGGGCACCTCAGTTTTGGCAAAAAATAGGGATGGAATGGTTTTACCGTTTTACACAGGAACCCGGTCGTTTATTCAAACGCTATTTTGTGGATGATATGCAATTTATTCCGATTGTAATTAAAGAATTTCGGAAAAAGTAATCTTATAATTTTATAAATTGCGTTGCCAAATCACCTGCCTGTATAAAATAAATGCCGGGAGATAAATTATTTATTTCCAGTTTGTTACTCATGGAGTATTGACCAGCAATTTTTCCGGTTATGTCTTTTATGATAATGATTTCGCTTGATGCATCTTGATTTGAAAAATATAAATTGATAAAATCAATAGCAGGATTTGGAAAAATCTTAAATGTTGCTGGTGTGGCAATATTGTTAACGGCAACTTCAAATTCAGTAATAAACTGAAATAATTCAGCACCCATAGCATCGTTTGTTCCGTTAAAAATAATAGTTCCATTATATGCTGTTAATGCAGTAGGGTAGCTGATGTCATCGCAGGTAGTTGCCTGAAAAGTGCCATCTACACTACCATTACTTTGAAACAATGTGGTGCATCCATTATCATCGTCGTAAGAGCTAAAAACAATATTATTTCCTGTAATTTTTGCAGCAGCATTTTCATCAAAACTGCCGGATTCGATTTGTAATAAAAATTTAGTTCCGCTACTACTGCCGTCTGTAATCCAAAGACCATCGTTTGCTCCATTGTCGCCCTGGAAATATAATTTAGTATCGGTTCGTAAAAAGCCATAATCGGCAGGTGAAAAAGGATTTCCATTTTCATCTTCCAATGCTGTTGTTCCTGCAACTGTTCCGTCTGAAGAAAATAACTGCCGCTCAGATGCCGGGTTCGCAACAAAAAGCAATTTATCGTTTACAATATGAAATTGTTTTGGGTCGCTGCCATCACCTTCTTCGGGATTTAATTCATAAAATAATTCAGTGCCTGCAGCAGTGCCATCAGTGCGCCATAATTCTAAATCGTATGGATCCGTTGCTGCTCCGGGAAAATAAATATGGTCGTTAAACTGAACAAACATATTGTTATATTCAAATGCACGCATCCACATTTGTTTTAATAATACAGAACCAGCTTCGGTGCCATCACTTTTCCAAACTTCAGATTCACCGGCAGTATTTTTGCATTGAAAATAAATGTTGTTGTCAATTGATGTAATATATTGCGGAACGCTGCTAGCGCCGGATGCAAAATCTTTTACCATGTAGGTGCCAAGCTCAGTTCCATCACTTCTCCATAATTCAATATTATTGCCACCACCATCGGCAGCAAAATAAATTACCTCATTCATTTGAGCAAAATATTGTCCCGACATAAAAACTGAATTTGAACAATCGCTGGCACCGGGATTAATATCTTTTACCATATAAGTTCCGGCATCTGTTCCATCGCTTCTCCACAATTCAGCACCATGGGCTGCATCAGTAGCTCTGAAATAAATAATATTGTTCATCACAATAAATTCACTTCCGCAACCAAATGTAGATTCACAATAACTATTGCCCCCGGAGCCAATATCTTTTATCATTATAGTATTTGCTTCTGTAGCATCTGTTTTCCATAATTCAATTCCGTTCGTACCATTATTGGCTATAAAAAATAATTGATCGTTTACATGTGCAAATAATCCTGGTGTGCTATTAGGTTCGCCGGGATTTATATCTTTTACCAGTGTTAATTCCGTTTGAGCATGCAATTGGTGTGTTACACAAGTTAAAATAAGTAATAATTTTTTCATATCGGTAGTTTTAGAACAAACAAATTACGGATTTTAATGGAGAATCAAAAAGTAGGAAATATGCTGATTGTAGCGGAATGTAGGTTCAACAAGAGCTAAAAGCTTGAAGTAGGATATAAGTGACTGATTATCAGTAGTGAAAATAGGGTGTAATGCATATTAAGCGTAACGGCTGGAATGTAAATTTTGTAAATATCTGCCTAAACCTTGTAAACTATCATTAGGTGGACATGAAACACCGGTATATTAGAAATTGTAAGGGTACTGTATATTTGCCTTATGAATCAGGCACTTCGCATCCTATTTAGTGGTTATCTTATTGTTTTATCGTGTTTATACTGCAACGATAAGCAAACTTGTGCAGTTAGTGACACATCGGTTGTTGCAGGCAGTGCAGGCGCTCATGACGACCATGAACAGGATACTGAAAATTGTTCACCTTTTTGTATTTGTGCCTGCTGTGGCCAAACAGCCGCTTCTACCATTAATTTACTGGCTATCAATTCTAATTTACAAAGTAGTACACATTATTTAATGTGTACACACAGAATTTTCCTGCTGAAGTCAGTTTATCGGTATGGCAACCGCCTAAATTGGGTTAAATAAATTGTAATTAAAAGTCATTGGTGACTTAAGGTTTTTCGGAAAACTATTTCTGGAAATTATTTTAATTATTTAATTCTTTCGGCATGCTTAACAGAATTATTACGTTCTCTATACAGAACAAATTGATTATCGGGTTATTTATTTTAGCCCTGATTGGTTATGGCAGTTACCAATTTACACAATTGCCCATTGATGCTGTTCCTGATATTACAGATAATCAGGTACAGGTAATTACCACAGCACCTTCGCTTGGTGCTCCGGATATTGAACGATTGATTACTTTTCCTATTGAACAGGCAAACAGTAATATTCCGGGATTAATTGAAATACGCAGTTTTTCTCGTTTTGGTTTATCGTTAATTACCATTGTTTTTGATGATGATGTAGATATTTATTGGGCCAGACAACAGGTAACGGAACGGCTAAAACTCGCGCAGGAACAAATTCCTGAAGGATTGGGCTCGCCTGAATTAGCACCTGTTACAACAGGACTTGGTGAAATTTACCAATATGTAATTCGTGCAGATCATGGTTATGAAAATAAATATGATGCTACTGAATTGCGCACAATTCAGGATTGGATTGTCCGCCGACAATTATTAGGTGTTGAAGGTGTTGCAGATGTGAGCAGTTTTGGCGGTAAATTAAAACAATATGAAGTTGCTGTTGATGCAAATAAATTAAATGCATTTAATATTACGATTAGTGATGTATTTAATGCGCTGGAAAGCAATAATGAAAATACCGGTGGTGCATATATTGAAAAAAAATCTACCGTATTATATATTCGAACAGAAGGATTAATTGGCAATATTGATGACATAAAAAATATTGTCGTAAAAAATACGGAAAATGGAACACCGGTTTTAATAAATGATATTTCAGAAGTAGGAATAGGCAGTGCCATCAGATATGGCGCGATGACTTATAATGATGAGGGTGAAGCAGCAGGTGCGGTTGTTATGATGCTGAAAGGTGAAAACAGCAGTGCCGTTATTGAACGTGTAAAAGAGCGGATTGCCATCATCGAAAAAACATTACCGGAAGGGGTAATTATTGAGCCATTTTTAGACCGCACAAAGATGGTAAACAGTGCAATTGGAACTGTAGAAAAAAATTTACTGGAAGGTGCATTGATTGTCATATTTATTCTGGTTATTTTCCTCGGTAATTTTCGTGCAGGCATTTTAGTTGCATCAGTAATTCCGCTTTCGATGTTATTTGCGGTAATCATGATGAATATTTTTGGTGTGAGCGGCAACCTGATGAGTTTGGGGGCTTTAGATTTCGGATTGATTGTAGATGGTGCTGTTATTATTGTTGAAGCTGTAATGCATGCTATTGTTGCACGCAAATTAACAGATAATGCCACGCGTGTAACACAGGCAGAAATGGACCACACAGTTAATCGTTCGGCAAGCAGAATGATGAACAGTGCAGTGTTTGGTCAAATAATTATATTAATTGTTTACCTGCCAATTTTTACGCTGGAAGGTATAGAAGGCAAGATGTTTAAACCGATGGCACAAACGGTGGCGTTTGCATTATTGGGTGCATTTATTTTATCGCTTACCTATATTCCTATGATGAGTGCTTTGTTTTTAAGCAAAAAGGTTAATCACAAAAAAAATATCTCTGATACCATCATGCAATTTTTTACGCGGATACAACAAAAGTATTTGAAAAAAATTATTCCCTATCCTAAAATGGTAATCAGTTTTGTAGTGACATTATTTGTTTTCGCCTTATATGTTTTTTCTACAATGGGCGGGGAATTTATTCCTGAATTACCCGAAGGCGATTTTGCAGTGGAAACACGTGTATTGCCCGGAAGTAATATTACAACTACTGTTGATGGTTGTTTAAAAGCGGCGCATATTCTGGAAACACAATTTCCTGAGGTAGAAAAAGTAGTTGCAAAGATAGGCAGCGGCGAAATACCTACAGACCCCATGCCGATGGAAGCTGCAGATTTAATGATTATTTTGAAAGATAAAAGTGAATGGACCTCTGCAAAAACCTGGGATGAATTAGCTCAAAAAATGAGTGATGCATTATTGGATGTTCCCGGCGTGACATATAGTTTTCAATATCCTGTAGCCATGCGGTTTAATGAATTAATGACCGGTGCTAAACAAGATGTTGTTTGCAAAATTTTTGGTGAAAATTTAGATACGCTTTCAAAATATTCGAAGGTATTAGGGGAAATTGCAGGAAATATTGAAGGGGCAGAAAATATTTTTGTTGAACCGATTGATGGATTACCACAGGTTACTGTTCACTTTAAACGGGAAATGCTGGCGCAATACGGATTAAATGTTGCAGAGGTAAATAAGGTAATAAATACGGCATTTGCGGGACAAAGCAGCGGACAGGTATTTGAAGATGAAAAACGATTTGATTTGGTGGTTCGACTAGCAGGTGAAAACCGACAAAATGTTGAAGATGTGCAGAATATTTTAATTCCTACGCATAGTGGTATACAAATACCCTTGTATCAGGTTGCTGATGTTGGGATTGAAGAAAGTATAAATCAAATTCAGCGCGAAGATGCCAAACGCAGAATAATTGTCGGCTTTAATGTCAGCGACCGCGATGTAAAAAGTATCGTTGCAGATTTACAAACTGAAGTAGATTCAAAATTAAATTTACCAGCCGGTTATTATGTGACCTATGGTGGTGCATTTGAAAATTTGGTTGCTGCGCAAAAACGCTTATCACTTGCAGTGCCCATTGCGCTGCTGCTCATCTTTTTATTTTTATATTTTGCATTTGGTTCTGTAAAACAGGGTTTATTAATTTATTCTGCAATACCCTTATCTGCAATTGGTGGTGTTTTATTACTTGCCGCACGCGATATGCCCTTTAGTATTAGTGCAGGCATCGGATTTATTGCCTTGTTTGGTGTTTCCGTTTTAAATGGAATTGTATTGATAGCAGAATTTAATCGCATAAAAAGTGAAGGTGAAACCAATACACGCAATATCGTTTTAAACGGCACAAAAAACCGTTTACGGCCGGTTTTAATGACAGCATTTGTGGCTTCGCTCGGATTTTTACCAATGGCATTAAGTAATGGGGCAGGTGCTGAAGTGCAACGCCCGCTGGCAACCGTGGTTATTGGCGGATTGATGTTGGCTACTTTACTAACCCTTTTTGTATTACCTGTATTGTATATTTTATTTGAACATAAAAAAACAAGACATCCTATGCAGCCGATAAATAAAATAGTAACTGTTCTGTTGGTATTTACCTGTTTGTTGCCGCTCAACAGCAGGGCACAAACAATATCGTTAAATGCGGCTATAGACACAGCACTTAAAAATAATACCGGATTAAAAAATGAACAGTTAAATGCAGAATACGCCCAAAAACTGAAAGCAGCAGCCTGGGATATTCCCGCAACAGAAATTTCTAAAGAGTATGGTCAAATTAATTCTGCACTTACAGATACAAAATTTGGTATAGCGCAAACCATCAGTTTTCCAACAGTTTATTCCAAACAAAAAGTATTGCAAAATGCCAATTATGAAAGTAGTTTGTTAGCAATAACACTACAGGAAGCAGAATTGAAAAAAGCCATACGCACCACTTATTTTGAGATAATCAGTTTATGGCAAAAACAGGATTTATTACTTGAAACGGATAGTATGTATCAACAATTTCTCGAAAAAGTTACCTTACAATTTGATGCAGGAGAAAATACATTACTGGAAAAAATAACTGCGGAAAATATGCTGGGGCAAATCCGGTTACAATTGTCGGAAATAGTTACCGAGTTGGAAATTGCCATTATCCGATTTCAATATTTATTAAATTCAAATAACACACTACTTCCCGAAAAATCGGAAAATAAATTACTAGTTGAAGAAAATAGCGGCAATATAAATGCCAGTCCCGAATTGTTATTGCTGCAACAGGAAATTCAAACGGCTACAGTGAATACGGCCTTACAAAAAGTAAAATTATTACCTACACTCACCCTCGGATACAGCAATCAGAGTATTCAGGGAAATGGCGCGGATAATGTGTTTTATGACCGATCAACACGATTTAATGCTATAGAATTTGGTATAGGCATACCCATATTTTTTGGTGCACAAAAAGCACTAATTGATGCCGGAAAAACGCAGGAATTAATTGCTCAAAATAATTATGACATTGGTGTAAACAATTTTAAAACTGATTGGCAGCAAAATTTTAAACAATATACACAATATTCGAAAACACTTGAATATTACGAAAAAAGTGCACTGCCAAATGCAACATTAATGCTGCAGACCGCCAATGCACGATTCGAGAATGGTGATATCAGTTATTTGGAATGGGTGATGCTGGTAAATAATGTGTTGACGGTTAAGTCTGCCTATATCGATGCCCTTCAGAAATTCAATTTGTCCATAATCACATTAAATTATCTTAACAATAAATAATACAGCTATGAAAAAAAATATATTTTAATATATAGTCTCCTGTTCGGGTTTATCGCGTGTAAAATGTGGCACCAGAAGAGCAGGATGCAGAAATGGTTGAAGATCCTACACAGGTTACTTTAACCGACAATCAACTTAAAAATGCCGGTTTGGAGACAGGTAAAATTGAATTACGTTCCATATCTTCCTTATTAAAGGTGAATGGAAAAATTGAAGTGCCTCCACAAAATATGGTTTCCATAAGTGTGCCAATGGGTGGCTATTTAAAATCGAGTAAATTGCTGGAAGGCATGCATATTAATAAGGGAGAAATAATTGCGACTATGGAAGATCAACAATATATTCAGTTGCAGGAGGATTACCTAACCGCTAAAATACATTTTACCGGTATTGAAGCTGAATATATACGTCAACGCACACTCAACCAGAGTAAAGCCAGTAGCGATAAGATATTCCAACAAGCGGAAACAGAATATCTGGCACAAAAAATTACCATTCGTTCGCTGGAAGAAAAGTTAAAACTAATTGGCATCAATCCTGAAAAATTATCCGAAACCACCATTTCAAAAAGTATTCAGATTACTTCACCTATTGATGGTTATGTGTCGCAGGTAAATATGAATGTCGGCAAATATGTGCAGCCACAGGATGTATTATTTGAACTGGTAAATCCGACCGATATTCATTTATCGCTTACCATATTTGAAAAAGATTTGAGTAAAATATCTATTGGTCAGAAAATATTTGCCTACACCAATAACAACCGGGATAAAATTTATAACTGTGAAATAATATTAATTGGAAAAGATGTATCACCTGAGCGGACCATTCAGGTGCAATGCCATTTCGAAAATTACGATAAATCGCTCATTCCCGGCATGTATATGAATGCCGAAGTTGAAGTTTCAACCAATAATGCCTATGTAATTCCGGATGAAGGGTTGGTGCGTTTTGAAGGAAAACAATACGTATACATCGCCTCTGCAAACAACGTGTTTGACATGATTCCGGTAAACACCTTCAATAATGAAAACGGCTATACGCAAATTGTTTTTGAAAACGATTTAGAAGCAGCAGATAAAATATTTGTGTTAAAAGGTGCGTATACGCTCTTAATGAAAATGAAAAATAGTGAAGAGGAGGAGTGAAGGGGGGATGGTTGTTTTGTAGAAAAACCTTACTTAATTTGTTTAAAATGAGCAATTTACATATATAAATTGATATTTTAACAAAAAAATTATTTGCATGAGAACAACGCTAATAATAGGGCTTTTCCTAATTATTCAAACAGTTTTAGGACAGGAAACACTTGTGACTTTAAAACCGGCTGGTGAATCGTTTACAGGATCGTTGTCGTATGAATTTGAATGTACCTATACCAGGGATGGTGATAAAGTTATTTCTGAAAAATCAAAAAAAACTTCAATGTTGTGTTTAGGAGCATATAATACACAACTAAATTGTATTTATGCAAGTGACATTCAATTAAATCTGGAGCAGGTAAATGGCGATGATGAAGTTTTTATGGGTGTTAAAGTTCCCTTGCACGGGAAAACGGGTGTTACTGAAGAATTGGAATTTGTTTATAAACTGAATGGTGTTTGGGAGCTTAAGGATGTTACAAAGGCAAAGGTATATTTTTCAGGTACAACAAATGTAATTCAGGGGCCAAATACAATAATGATAAAACACCGGTTAAATACAGTTTCGTTTTATTTAAACGGGTTAATGATTTGCGAATGGGTTGATAATAATAATGACCGAGTTGCATTATACTGGAAAAATATAAAAATGTTTACGGAGAAAGGACAATTAGCAGCTTCAAATGAATCGCTAACAGGATATTACAATATTAATAACCCGAAAATAACCACTGATTATATAAATGATAGTTCTTTTATGTATGCAGAATCATTGGGGGAAACCGGGTTATTTAAAATTTCGGATAGAGTAAGAGTTTATGATGAAAGCAGTCGAGTTTATAAATTAATGGACAGTTGTGGCAGAATATTTTCTGAAGGATATAATAATATTTTGCCAACTAAAGAGGGCCCGTGGTTAATCGTTTATCAGAATGAAGAATATGGTTATATTGATTATAAAGGTAAATTAATGCTTAAACCAGATTATAAAGGAGTGTCTGCTGAATTATGCAGTAACGAGAGTGATGATTGTATATTACCGGGTTGTTACAGCGTTTTTGGTGCAGCTTCTACTTTATTTTATATTAATCCGATTGATTCCAAAATATATTATCCGGAAGAAGCAATTGCTATTAGTAGCCAAATGAAATCAGAACTTGCAATTGAAAATAGTAAAGCATTAATAAATACTGTATTAAAAATCGGTGCAGCGATGCAAACCGGAAGAGAACAAGAAATAATGCAGGCTGCAAATGTAGGTGGAGTTGAAAAATTAAAAAGTACAGAGGTAATGCTACTTACATTCAAAATAATCAATGGCAGGAAAAGGAATGCGATACATATGTATCTACCGAAAAGTTTGGAAGATGGGTGCCGATGAATATTGATGTTTTTGATACAGGCTTTTTAAAAGTGTATTTTAATCTCAATCAATACGAACTTGAGCTTTTGTTTGAAAAATTACCTGCGGCAGGTTTTACACTAGTTTATATTGATAATGGTTGGGCAGGTTGGAAAAATGGAAAAGTGACGTTGCGTTTACCTAATGCCGATACTGCATCATTTGGTGGAGATTGTATTTTTTATCTTCTTGAATAATTCAGTATTTTCAATTTGTATTTATCACTATAATGTAATTTTTTATAATAAGATATCACTTTTAACTGTTTACAATAGTATGCAAAGGAATTTTGTTTCGTATATTTACATATAGCATACTTATGAAAGAAAATAACTCCCGTCGTCAATTCCTGCGCAATACGGCTTTGGCAGGTCTCTCTTTAGGTTTGATCAATACAGGCTCTAAAGCAAATTCGCGTCAGCCCTTAACGGTGTTGGGAGCGTGTAATCCTACTACCTTGGATTATTATGGCCAAGGGCCATTTTATACAGCTGATGCACCGGATATTATTGACAATTTATTAGCAGGTTTAGCAGAACCCGGAACACGATTAGTAATAAGTGGGAGAGTACAAACATTAGATTGCACCGCTACTATTGCCAACACCATAATTGATATCTGGCATGCTAATGCAGCAGGCGCTTATGATAATACAGGATTTAATTTGCGCGGTAAAACATTGTCCAATGCTGAAGGATTTTATATTTTCGAAACAGTGTTGCCTGGTAAATATTTAAATGGCGCATCTTATCGACCAAGTCATATCCATTTTAAAATTACACCACCGGGATTTGCCACCCTCACTACACAATTATATTTTGAAGGTGATACAGATATTCCCGGAGATGCAGCAGCTTCAATTACCACCGGAACATTTGATGCTACTAACAGAATAATTCCGTTAATAGAAAATGGTGCAGGCAAATTAGAAGGCACTTGGGACATTGCTATAAATGGTGATGGTGAAGTAGGAATAGCTGATTTGCATACAGATAAAGGATTAATTTATTCCGCTTCTCCAAATCCTTTTACCAATCAAATTGCAGTTCATTATGGGGTGTTCCAATCCGCACATGTGAAATTAAAAGTCATTAATTTGCAGGGAAACGTTGTTGCAACTTTAGCAGATGCAAAAATGGCTCCCGGTAAATTTCAAACTACCTGGACAACGACAAATGAAATACCAAACGGCCATTATTTTCTTACCTTACAAATAAACGATTTACAAGTGCATTATGTGAAAATTGTGAAAGTGTAAAATTATTTTATACTTTTAGCTATCCAATTTACCCCATGTATGTCAATGTACTTTCTCAATAATTGTTCTGGCTTAAAAACCATTTCTTTTATCCTTATTTTGGCATTAAGTGCCTGTAATACACAAAATAGTGATGTATTACCAGATAGTGATACTGTCATTTATGTAGATAATCTTCCTAGTCCCGACGGAGATTATATGCGTGAATACGAACGTATTTTGATAGACCAATATGGATTAGCGGTAATTCCATCGCATGTAGATTTTTTTGGTGATGATGAAATTGAATGTGAAGTTACGCCTAGTGATGCGTTTAGAGATAATATTTGGTTCCCCTTAAAAGGCAGTGGGAAACCGAGTTTGTTGCTCAACTATGAACTTTGTTTGTATGGTCCGTATGTAATTGATGAATATAATGATGGTAAAGAGATACATCCGATAGATGCCATTTGGTGGCAACGCAAGGTTCCACAAAACAATCAAATTCGTGTAATGCTTTTGCAGGATGCCGCAAAAATGCGATTTCGTGAGCCTGACATGTTTATTATGCAAGATTGTGATGCTAATTTTGATAATTGGCAACCATGGATTCAATATCCACATGCAATGGAAATGAAAATACCATTTTCATATGTTATATCAAAAAATAAATACACGGAAGTTAAAATCGATATAATTGAAGGGCAACAAATTGCTACAGCAGATCAAATACAATGGCGTGAAGCGGACAATGGTGAAATTCATCAATTATTGTTGGGAAATGCCATTCAACAATTAGCAGATACACCCCGAAAAATTGCGTTAAAAGTAGTTGAAAAAAAGGGCCTTGCCGATGATCAAATTACGGTTCAATTTGTGAATATCACTTATGAAGATAATGAAACAATTCGTGGCTATATTAGGCTAATTGCTGCACTTGGCTTTAGTATTGAAGAGAATGAAGGTGTAATGGTGGTTAATTTAACTTTCACTGAAAAATTGAATCAAAATCAACAAATGCCTGTTTTGGAAAATTAAATATAAAATAATGCAGCAGTTAGTTCTTAAAAAGTATAATATCATCAAGCTTCTGTTTGTGATTTTGTTTATAAATTTTATATCGTGCACAACCTCTGAACCTTATCAGGACGAAAATTTTAATCTGGATCTAGCATACAGGTGGGCACCAGTTAATTTTCAAGATACACGCATTTTGGGGTACTGAGGCTGATTATATTACCCGATTTGACTATGATGGAAATTATATTGCTAACGACAATTGGGAAAATCTGGAAAATGGTGACCTTTCGGCTTATGGATATTATTCTGTAGTTGAAACAGCTAGTCATTGGTATTTAATATACGCTTATTTTCATCCAAGAGATAGAAGCATATTCCATGTAGACCAACATGAAAATGATTTAGAAGGTTTACTCATGATTATAAAAAAAGATGGTTCTGAATTTGGGTCCTTTGTTGCCATGTTTACATTTGCGCACGGAGGCACTTATTCAGTGGTTCCTAATGGTACTAATTTAACGCGCAAAGAAACAATATTTAATCAATCCATTCCGGAGATAGATGGGTTTAATAATCATGTATTTTTTGCACTTTATGACGGAGAATATCATCCTGTAATTACCCAGGATACTGAAGGACATGGATTATATGCTTTTCCTGATTCAGATTTCCAAGGTTTCGACGATGAAGACGGTATTATTTACTTTCCATCTAAAACTATTGCCGAAAAACCATCATCAAGAGATGATCGAAATGTGAAATATAAATTAATTAATATATTTAATTTTAATTTATGGACTAAACAATTATTTGATGCTGACGAGTTTGCACCTCATGAAACATTTGCGCTTTGGGGACGATTAAATGGCGATAGATTAAAATACGATATAATTGCTCAAAAGTATGTCTGGGTTCCAAGTCTTGATGCTATGGCACCCTGGTTTTGGGATGTATATGAAGATTATCCATCCTACCGCGGATTGATGGCATTAGACCCGGCAAAACTTACTTTCGACTATTTTGAAGGGCTAGGAGATGACTTCAGTTTAACCTATACCAAAAACCGCTACTTATATGATTTGCAAAATCAAGGTTATACTGATTCCAATGAACCTTACGGTTGGCTGGATGCTCAAACAAATTTGTCTACACTGTATTCCAAATTGGAATAAGTCAATACTTATTGTAAAAAATACAATAAGTAATTTATTCTATTACTAATTGCGTGGTATAATTACCAATTGCTGAATTAATTTGTGCGATGTATATTCCGGGTTTGGAATGATTGAGCGTTATTTTACCTGAAGAAAAGTGATTGGCCGCATATACTTTTTGTCCCATTGTATTATAAATAACAAGTGTAAATTTTTCATCCTGAAATTGGTTGCCGATGTTCAAATTAAATTGACCGTTATTTGGATTTGGCATTATTTCAATTGAAGTATTATTTATTGATGTGATAGCAGAAGGAATTTCTTCTTCACCATAACGAAAAGCCACACCTGCATCGCTTGTCCCACCGCTGTTAGTCATGCCAAACAAAGCTTTGTTTACCATTATTAGAGTGCCAAATGGTAAGCTTCCATTTTCAGCACCATTAAAATCGACTAGTTGCTGATAGTCACTGCCATCAGTTTGAATTTGAAAAACGAAACCAAAATTATCCGGTCCTCCGAGTTCGGCCATGCCATACAAAGTAGTGCCATCTAAAATTAGTGAACCAAGTGGTTGTGCACCATTATCACTATTAAAATCGAGAAGTTTTTGATAACCTGAGCCATCCGTTAACATTTTGAATATAGTACCGCGGTTTTCTTCACCACCGTTATTGGTCATACCATATAGATAAGTGCCATCATAAATTAAACTTCCATAACCAAATGCACCATTAGGGTCATCAAGCATATCCATAATTTTTACAAAACCGGTGCCATCTTTTTTAACTTTAAAAGCTGCACCTAAGAATGCTGTTCCACCACTCACTGTCATTCCATACAAATAAGTGCCATCTGAAACAAGTGCACCATTTGGTGTAACACCTGTTGCTTCTCCATCAAAACTAAAAATCACCGCATATTCACTGCCATCCGGTTTTAATTTATATATCATTCCTGCTGAGTTGGTACCTCCGTATGGAGAGAGGCCATACAAATAAGTACCATCATAAAATAATTTACCTTTTAAATTTCCCCCATCATCACCACCTGTAAATTCATGAATTAATATAAAATCTGAACCATCTGGTTTTACTTTAAAAATTACACCACCTCCAAGAGGACCACCACTACTTGTTGTGCCATACAAATAAGTGCCATCAGATATTAGGCCGCTTTTAGGACTATTACCTGTGATCGCTTCTTCAAAATCCACAATTTTGGAAAATGCTGTTCCGTCTGTTTTTAATCGGAATATTATGCCATGACCGGTTAATCCACCATTTGATGTTGTGCCATATAAATAGGAGCCATCGTAATAAAATTCTGCATGATATGGATAGGCACCGGTTTCAACACCATTCATATCAACCAATTTTGTGTATTGTGCAGTGGCGAGTTGACAGTTAATAAAAATTAAAAGGGCAAAGACAATATGTTTCATACAATAATCATTTAATGTAAAAGATTAAATTCCTGAAACAAAATTCATCAAAAGAATATCCCCATACCATACCGCAATAAGGTGAGTACTAAAAAACCCCGTAACTTCCCGCCATCCCGCCTTCCCGGCAAATAAGGCCGTCACCCATTCACCACAAACTGATACCCCTTTCCCTTCAACGTAATTATTTCTACCCCATTTCCTATCCCAAAATATTCGCGCAGTTTTCGAATATATACATCTAAATTACGGGAATGAAAAAAACTATCATCACCCCAAACTTCTAATAAGAGGCTTTTTCTATCAGTTATATTATTGATATTTCGGCAGAAAACTTGCAGCACTTCTGCCTCGCGATTGCTGAGTTTATAAATGGTATTTTCAAATTGTAATTCATATTTATTGCTATGAAAAACAAATTTCCCAATTGTGATTGTTTCCCCCGATTTATTAGCACCACCGGCAAGTTGTAACTGATTATGAATACGTGCAACAAGCTCTTCGATACTAAATGGTTTGCGGATATAATCAGTAGCACCGGAATTAAATCCTGTTAATACATCCTGAGTTTGGGTTTTTGCAGTTAAAAATATGATGGGTAATTTCGGATATCGGTTATTAATCATTCGGCCAAGTTCAAATCCATCAATATTGGGCAACATAACATCTAACACACATAAATCCGGTGTAAAACGATTAAAGGTATCCATCACTTTTGCACCATCTTTAATCAGCATAACATCAAATCCTTTTTGTTCCAGACTATCAGTTACAATAGTCCCCAGATTTAATTCGTCCTCGACATATAGTATTTTTGTTTTTTTCATGCTTGTGGAAATACTAATGTGAAGGTACAACCTTTGGTTAAATTATTGGCAACGCTGATACTTCCGCCACTTTGTTGCATCACTTGTGCAGCATAATATAATCCGAGGCCATATCCTTTAATATTATGTTTATTACCTGAAGGCACACGGAAAAATTTTTCGAATATTTTTTGTGTATACGCTTCCGGAATTCCGGGACCATTATCAGCAATAGTTACTATAATTTTTCCTTTCTCTTCAGCAAGTTGTATGTTTATTTGCGGTTGTTCGTTGCTATACTTTAAACAGTTTTCTATCAAATTAAATATCACACCTTTAATATGTAAACTATCGCCAACAATATTACCCTCCACATTGCCTGGCAAAAATTGGATAACACCACCTTTTTGTTGGACTTGCATCTGCATCCCTAAAATAGCCTCATCAATAATATTTTTTAACACTATCGGTTCAGATTGAAATACTTGTTTACCATTATCCAACAAAATACTGTTCATTACTTTGTTGACCAATAAATCGAGGCGACTGATTTCCTGTGCGGCCATTCCTAAATAATTGGTCATTTTTTCCTGTTGCTGTTGTGGGTTCATGTGTTGTAATGCTTCAATAGCAACTTTAACTGTGGCAACTGGAGTTTTTAATTCATGAGAAATATTACTAATCAAATCATCTTTTAAAACTGCCAAACGCATTTGGTTGCGAATATTGCGATACGAAAAAATAAATGCCAGTGTAATTACGCCAATTAATAATAAACTAAAAATGATTTCCGGTAACAAGGCTTTTATCAGGTAGCCATTGTATTCCTGAATCTCAACACCATAGGGTGATTGTAATATATGTGATTCATAATAAAACATAGGAGGTGGAAACATTTTTTCTGCTCTGCCTGCTACCCAAACCGGTTTTACGCTGATATTGTTATTGGCTAAATTTGCTGAGAAAAAACTTTGTAATTGTGTAGTATCTTCAGCAGTAATTATTTCAGTAAAAAATCCTCTTTTTGTTTCATTTTTATTGACTTCTGTGATAAACATTTTTACACTTTGAAACAAAATATCAGAAGAGTCTGTGCTGAATTCGATATTAAAACTTTCCTGCTCCACACCATGGGGTAATCCTTTCACCTCAATTAGATTTGGAGCAGTATCACCAAATGCAGTACTGGTAATTATTTGCACAGAATCACCATCGCTGTTGACCCCTTTTTTGGCATAGGTTTCAATTTTAAATCCAGCGGTATCATCCAGAATTGGCTGAATAAGATTTTTAGCAATTAATGTATCAGTGAGGCGGGTCTTGGCATCTATAAATTGCTCAAAAATATCTTTGTTCAATTCGAGTTTGGCGGTATTAAACTCCGTTTGCAGCCATCGCCCAATAAATAACACCAGGAGTAGTCCGCCTACCACCATCATTGTTATAACCCCGGTTATCTTATTATTCGCCATAATTTCAACCTACAAAAGTATAGTATTAAATATTGTTAAAATTGCCGCTTAACCTTAATTAACCTTAATTGGGGAGGGGTTAACGTGGCATTTGACACCAGGTTATACTTTTGCATAAAACAATTAACAATGAGAAAACAAATAACCTTAAGCATTTTGTTCCTCTGCACAATAGGTGCTTTTGCCCAGCAAAGTGGAACTGTTCAATATCAGGAAACAAGAAAACTTGATATCCATTTCGATGGTGATATGCCTCCACCTCCGGGCCTGCCTACCGAACATACCAACAAAACATTGTTGTTTTTTAATGATGCGGCTTCATTATATAAAAACGATACAGCAAATACCGATAACATGAATGTTGATAGAGAAACGGAAGATGGGGGACATGTTTTCATCCAAATGGCGGCACCTGATAATCAGATTTATTGTGATTTAGCCAATAAAAAAATGATACAGCAACGCGATTTCATGCAAAGGAAATTTTTAATTGAAGGTGAAATGCTTGCTGTGGGGTATAAACTTACAGGCAAACAAAAAATGATTTTAAACTACCCTTGTTCTGAAGCGATTAAAACTGATAGCACAAAAACGATGGTTTTATGGTATACGCCTGCAATCCCAGTTTCAAGTGGCCCATTTAATTATGTTGGTTTACCCGGTTTAGTTTTAGAAGTGAATATTAATAACGGAGAACAAATTATTACTGCATTATCTGTAAGCAAGGAAGTGAATCTTAAAAACATAGTAAAACCTAAGGATGGCAAAAAAGTAACACAGGAAGAATTTGATAAAATAGTAGAAGAAAAGATGAAAGAAATGGGTGTTGAAGGCGGTCGTCCGGGTGTGGTAATTAAAATTGAAAATGACTAAACTTAACTGATGAAAAAAAGTATTGTAACCATATTTTTAAGCTGGTGTGTTTTCCATGTTTTTGGACAACAATCACTAAGTGGTATTGTGTTGAGTGATAAAGCGACACCGGTTGAATTTGGTACTGTGGCACTATTAAAACCCAGCGATTCAACTTTATTGTATTTCGGTATTACTAATGCAAGTGGCAATTTCGAGATCAAAAGTGTTGCAGGTGGCAATTATGTGTTACAAATTTCTTTTATTGGTTACAATACTTACGATACTGTGATTATTGTCCCTAATGCAAAGGAGGGTAATCTCGGTTTATTTATTTTGCAAACTGCCACTGTCGGACTTGATGCTGTAAATATTTCTGCTGAACGTATACCGATTCAAATTAAAGGGGATACTATTCAATATAATGCTTCATCATATAAAACACATCCGGATGCATCGGCAGAAGATTTGCTGAAAAAAATGCCGGGAATTGAAGTTGATCAGTCCGGTAACATTAAGGCCCAGGGTGAAGATGTGCAGAAAGTATTAGTGGATGGCAAAGAATTCTTTAGTAATGACCCAACGGTAGCGACAAAAAATTTACCTGCCGATGCTATTGATAAAGTGCAGGTTTATGATAAGTCGTCGGATGAAGTGGAATTTACGGGAATAGAAGATGGCTCACAAAGCAGAACGATAAATCTGGTATTAAAAGAAGGCAAAAAAAGCATGTGGTTGGGTGATGCAAAAGTTGGTGCTGGAACCGATAATAAATATCAGGCGAATGCAAAATTATATCGATTTACAAAATCGGACCAGATTGCTTTTTTGGGAATGATGAATAATATTAATCAGTTCGGATTCAGTTTTAGTGATTATATCGATTTTAGTGGTGGCATTGGTAATATGATGAGGGGAGGGGGATTCAGAATTGAGACAGAAGGAGATATGCCGATTGATTTCGGTCAAACCATTAATGGTTTAATAACCAGTGGTGCTGCCGGAGTAAATTATTCGCATGAAGTAGTAGAGGGCAATAGATTTAATGTGAGTTATTTAGGAAATGGATATGATAAACATTTAGAAAATTCTACCTACACTGAAAATTATACACCCGGATTTAATTATACCACTGATGGGTCAGATGATGAAGTAACCAGAAATTATTACCATCGTTTAAATTTTAATTTGAAAAACAAACCGGATTCTATGCAAAGCATTTTTGGAACAGGTGGTTTGTCATTGAATTATGGCCAAAGCAATGCAAGCGGGTTTACTTCTACTTATTTAGCTGATGTTTTAACCAACTCACTTACTTCAAGCAGTTTAGATAAATCGGATAATTTGAGTGGTAACGCCAATTTTAGTTATATCCGAAAATTTGTAAACGATTGGAAGTATGTCAAAGTTACTACGGACCTTAGTGCCAAAAAAACTTTAACTGCTGCTGAATGGGATAATATTACGAATTATTTTGATACTGGTATTTCAATTTTAGATAATGCATTTCAGGATGAAACAAATAACGATGCAAGCGTTAATATTGATTTAATTACTTTGCGCAAAATTGGAAAAAGTTTGTATCTGGAACCTGTTTTATCCGGAGGATATGCTTATGAGTTATTGCAACGCAGTCGAGGGAATTTATTGGAAAGCCCAACAGCCATTGATAGCCTGAGTCCTGAGTTTACCCGTGAAAATTATTTTATTCAACCACGTTTATCGCTCAAACGCAATACCAAAAAAACGCAGTTTAAATTTGGTATCGGTGTCGAATATCTGAGCATGCAGAACAAGGTGTTTGATGCATTATATCCGGAAAAGACTGCGTTTTATGTGATACCCGAATTGTTTTATGAAAAAGAAATTAAAGCCGGACGCAGATTTGGGGTTAACTACAATGCATATGTGAATACACCGACTGCTGCTCAGTTGCTGCCGGTTTCAGACGATATTAATCCATTATCTGTATATACAGGTAATCCGGATTTGGAAGCGGAGTATGTACACAATATGTATGCGCATTTTATGTTGTTCGACCAGTTTTCGTTTACTAGTTTGTTTACAAGGGCTCAATTGAGTTATGTCCAGAATAAAATCAATTTCTCAAAAATTATTAACCCTGATTTAACGGAAGATTATACAGTTGTGAATGTGGACCATGATATAGCCGGTTCGATTGGAGCGGATTTTGGAACACCGATAAGGCCGCTAAAAATTAATTTGAGTTTGGATCTTTCTGAGTCTTACGACAGAGGTATTAACTATGTTAATGGAGAAGAAAATTTAATTAATGCATTTACACATAGAGCGGGATTGAGTTTTGATAACAGGAAAAAAGATTATGTGGATGCGCGAGTAGGGGGTTCGATTAAATTTACGCAGACTGATTATAGTATTGAAACAGGGCAAAGTGGGAATTATGTTACGAACTCATTATATCTTGATTTGAGTGTAACGCCTGATAGTTTGTGGAGGATTGCGTTTAATGGTGAGGTTAGTGAATATTCGGTGACCGGGTTTGAAGAAAGTACGATAGTGCCTTTGTTGAGCGCGGAGATTACGAGGTATATATTAAAATCTAATCGTGGGACAATTACTTTGAAGGCTTATGATTTATTGGATAAAAATACGGGTATTACGCAGCAGAGTGCTTATAATTATTTAATGCAGCAGCAGAGTAATACCATAGGCAGATACTTTATGCTTAGTTTTAAATATCGGATTAATAAAACTGAACAAAATTCTATGGTCGAAGTGAAAATGAATTAAGCATGTGAATGAGTATTTAATAATAAGGCTTATTATTGATTACTTGTTTTAATATAGTTATTTAAACAGCCGTACCACAATCCCAATTGCTATCGGGGCATAAAACTGAACCCGCACAGAGTGCATCAAAACTTAAAGGAAAACCAATTTATTTTTCGGGGATTTTTGGATATAAGGGCAAGGGCTGTTTGAAATTTTCAGACAGCCCTTGCGAATTAACAACCATTATATTTCAACTCACTTAAAATAGTCTTATACCAACCACGTAGCCGAGGGATAATCCTGTGGTTACATTTGGTCCTTCGTAGCTGGCGAAGGTGTTTTCTTTGAAAGGAGTGTAATCGTTATCATATACTTCAACATTAATAACTGGCCCACCATATACCGATAAATACTTGGTAATTGCATAACTTGGCATAACTCTAAATTGATTTAATATATGCACATAGTCATAAGTGAAATCAAAATTATCTTCAAAAGTATTCCATATCATACCATCTACATCCACTGCAAATTTGTTCATTACCGGAATATGCCCGCCAATACCAAATCCATATCCGTATTGCATGGTATCTGCTGCAGGATTTATGCCGAATGCGAAAGTATTATATACATAAGGGCTTCCAAATCGAAGTGCAACATTGGCAAGGAATAAATCGGAATTATATACTTCCACATCAAAAATACCATTACGGCTAAAACTCAATAATCCAATTGCAACACCATCAATGGTATCGGCAATATTGATTAATCCGATTTGTGTACCTTTTACATTTTTGGCTAAATTGATCAGGCCAATTTGAGCACCTGTAATATTATTAGCAACATTCACAATGCCAGATGCTTGTAATCCCAATAAATCATTTGATGTTGCAATATTAACTATACCGGCAGCTTGCATTAATTTACCACTATAGTTAGTGCCTGATGCAATATTAATTATGCCCGCAGCCTGCATACCATTTATATTTCCGCCTGCATAATTGGCTATTCCGGCTCCTTGCATACCTTGCATTCCAGACCTGCTATAATTGGCAACACCTGCATGTTGCATACCTGTAACAGATTTTGCAAAATTAAATACGCCTGCTCCCTGCATGCCAGTTAAATCTCCTCCAATCACATTACCTACACCTGCAAATTGTCCGCCTATTACATATCCTTTATCTGCATTTAATACACCACCTACTTCTAGCCCCTGCACAGCTCCGTTATATCCCTGAATCATGTTTACGGAAAAATGGTGATAGTATTTATAACCTTCCATTCCGTTAGAACCTACAGGAGTAATAAACGATAATTGAGCATATCGATTTTTAAATAACGCAGGTGCAATAGTTTTAACTTCATTATTTCCATTAACTGAATCAGGTACCACATTATTCGAAGCAATAGTGGTGGTGTCATTATTTGTTTGATTTGATTTGGTAATTTGTTCAAATAATGCATCTGCCTTTTTTTCAATTTTTAAAGCTAATGCGGCTACTTCACTTACTTTAGTTACCAATATAGAAGAGTCCGGCGTTTGTGCTGCTGTTGTCGTGTTATTTACTGGTGATTGTGTTATGATTTGATTTGTTGTCGAATTGTTGTTGGCACTTTGCTGTTGTGTCAGTAACAATTCTGCGGCTGTTCCTGGTTTAACAATTGAAATTTCAATTGCTTTTTGTTCAGTGTTAAATTGGTAGGCTTGTAACTCAAATGGTGTAATTTTTTCTGTATACTCCGGTATGCGTTGACTGATGGTTGAGGTATTTGGATTGATATTATTTTTGTTTACTTCTAACTCCGGATTTTGAATATCAGATTTTTCATTATTACTTATTATCGCATCATTTGAAATACTAGTAAGGTCTTGAACATTTTTATTTGTGGTTTCATCCATCTTATTGTTTGCAACAATATCGTTTGAAACGGTAGTTGAATTTGCTGCATTTTCAAACTGTTCAGATTGCGTTGTTGATGTTAAGGTTTCAACCTCGGCACTATTTTCAATTACTGTGCCGGCATTATTGGTCAAAGGTTCTTCAGTTATAACCGGGATTTGTTCATCAATTTGGTTTTCTTCAATTACTGTCGCAGGTGTTTGGGTGATGGTTTGTGTATTATTAGTTGTATTATTTTGTGCAATTGTATCTGGTGATTTGTCTGTGGAATTTAATGCAATTACTGTTGCAATAAGGCCTCCTATTATTATTCCGCTGGAAAACATAATCCATTTGTTTTTAAAAAGTTTTTGGAAAAAATTGAGTTGTGGTGCAGCGGCATACATTCCCATTAAGGCATCAAAATCCTTATGCTTATTCACCTGTTCGGTGCTAAGTGGTTTATATGCTATTTTAAATTTAATTTTTTGCATGTGCTGTTATTGAACTACGGGTAAAAATTTCCTAATTTTTTCTAATATGCGATGGACTTTTATTTTGGCGTTATTTTCTGTGATATTTTTTATTGCTCCTATTTCTTTAAAAGAACGTTTTTCAAAGTATCGCATCTCAATCAGTTCAAGCGAATCAGCATCGAGTTGTTTTAAGGCCTTAAAAACATTTTCCCGTTGCTCCATCGCCGAACTGCTGTCCTCATCGCATATTGCTTCAATCCCACTTTGTTCTACATTTACTACACGCATTTTTTGGGTATCCCGGAAATATTGGGCTGTTTCGTTTGCTGCAATACGCAACAGCCATGCTACAAATGATACTCCCCGGTATTGATATTTGTTCAGATTTTGTAATGCTTTCAGGAATACCTGTTGTGTGATATCAGCAGACATAGCTTCATCGTCTGTTCTGCGATATACAAACAGAAATACTTCCTGATAATGGGCATCATAGAAGTGGCGGAAGGCTCTAGGGTCCTTGCGCGCCGCTGCTATTAATGCTTCTTCATTCAAATAATCCAAACCTAAAAATTATGGAATGTGAATTAAACTTCCGCTGCCGGAAATGTCAACATTGATAATGGGTGAATTTTTATAATAAATATCACCACTACCATTAATTTCACCATCAATTAAATCAAGCGCATTTAATTCAATGTCGCCTGAACCACTTATTTCTACATAAGCATCATGAGAAAGAAAACCAAAAGTTAACATTTCGCCTGAGCCACTTATTTGTAAATTGAGTGTTGATCCTTCGCCACTCAAAGTTACACTACCTGAGCCTGATATGTCCGCAGAAATACTGGTTACATAAGATAATATTTGCATACTACCTGAACCACTAATATCCATGTCAATCATATCGGCATTTATTGAATCAATTGCCGTAAATGAACCTGAACCACTAATATCAATATTCAATGATGCTGTATTGATTACACTTTGTGTAAACACCGAACCGGAGCCACTAATATCGATTGATGTTAAAAGTGGTAACGTAACATATACTTTCACAGGTTCACCTTCATCAATACAATGTTCGCTGTAAATTTCTAACGTTCCTCCTGAAAGAGCAGTCTTAATTTCACCCATTAGGTTTTCCTGAGCTTCAATATAAACATCAAACTCTGCCCCTTGGGTGATATAGACAATTGCCTCCATTTCGTTGCTTATTGCTGTAAATCCGCTTATTTCGCGCGTTTCGGTGGTAACTGGTCCTGAACCATCCACGCATGGCCATTTTTCTCTGCCGCAGGAGCTTAAGGTATATATTAACCCTAATCCTGATACTAATATTACTAATCGTAAATCCATGATAGTTGTTTGTTTTGCCTATACAATGCAGTTACGGGTCAAAAGTTACAGCCTTCTTCAAAAAATAGCCCAAATTAAATGTTAAAATTTCTTAGCAAACGGATTTTGACCATACCAATTTAGGCTGAAATTTATCTCAAAACGCCTGGCGACGGGCATTTAAGGCAGATTCAAAGCAATTACCGGCTAAAAAAATCCAATCGCGCTTTTGTTTCGTATGTAATCTCAAATCAAACAACATGCAAAAGCTATTTACATCCTTTTTTATCATTGCAGCAATGCTCTTTTCCCTCGCTTCATGCACTAATATGAGTGGTAAAGATGCGGCTCCTAATGCAGTGAATGCTATCCCAAAATTATTGGATAATCCTTTAACCACAGGATCTGATATAGAATGGGAGAATATATTAACCAGTTACGATAAGGCAATTGCCACATTAAATCAAAACCCTGCTGCATTAGACCAATATATTGTATTGGCTCAGGTATTTATTACCGAAGCTCGTTTAACGGGCAATTCCGGTTATTACAATGACGCAGCCATAAAAATGCTGGACAAAGTTTTAACTGATGAAAATAAAAATGATGAAATAGTATTTCAGGCACTTACTTTAAAATCAGGTGTGTTATTGTCGATGCATCAGTTTACGGATGCGCTGGCAACTGCTAATACTGCATATGCCATAAGTACGCATAATGCACAATTATTAGGTGCTTTAGTTGATGCACATGTTGAATTGGGTAATTATACCGAAGCCGTTAAATATTGTGATATGATGATGCAATTGCGTCCGGATATTCGTTCTTATTCACGCGTGAGTTATTTACGTCAAATTCACGGCGATAATGCAGGTGCAATTGAAGCGATGAAAATGGCTGTTGAATCCGGATTACCGGGAGCAGAATCTACCGAATGGGCGAGAGTAGTGTTAGGCGATTTATTAATTATGACTGGCGATTTAAAAAATGCAGAAATTTGTTATACAACTGCAGATGGTTTGCGCAATAATTATGCTTATGCAAAAGCCGGTTTAGGAAGATTAGCAAAAGCAAAAGGCGATTACAAAACCGCAATTGACTACACTGAACAGGCAATTGCCATTATGAGTGATGTTGCTTTTGTTAATCAACTTGGCGATTTATATGCCTTGAAAGGAGATAAACAAAAAGCCGGTGAGATTAGAGCTGATGTGATGGACCTTTTAAAAGATGCAGAAAAAGAACAAAATAAAAATGATGCTTCAATTAAACACAATGGCGCTCGTGAGTTAGCTATGGCTTATATGCAAAATGGAAAATTGGCAGATGCTTATACATTTGCTAAAAAAGATTTAGTTACTAGACAATCTAATATAGATGCCAATGAATTAGCGGCTTGGACTGCATATTTAAATAAAGATTACAAACAGGCGAAAATGTATGCCGAAAAAATGATGGCAACTAATTCCAAAAATCCTGTTACCATGTATAAAGCCGGTATTATTCTTAAAAAGAACGGCGATAATGAAAAAGGGACAACTTTAATTAATGAAGCAACGGCCATGCAGGCAAATATTGCAAGTCAGGTAAATACTGCTATTACTTATTAATATTCCAACCATAACCTTCCTCTTTTTGAGGAAGGTTTTAATTAATTAGTGATGAAAAAAATTACACTATTAGGCTTCCTTTTGTTGATTGCATTTCAACAAAGTTATGCCCACACCATTAATTACACCCTGGATAAAATGAATGATGGCGAGGTTTTCTGGCAATATTTACGCGAAGGATTTTTGCATATTATTCCACTTGGGTTAGACCATATTTTATTTATCCTCTGTGTATTTTTTCTCAATACCAACCTGAAAAAAATTGTATTACAGGCAAGTATGTTTACACTTGCACATACCATTACACTTGGCTTAAGTATGTATGGAATTATTAATCCACCCAGTGGTATTGTAGAACCGATAATTGCACTTTCCATAGTTTTTCTTGCAGTGGAAAATATATATGCGCAACAAGTTAAACCTTGGCGACTAATCATGGTGTTTATTTTCGGATTAGTCCACGGCATGGGTTTCGCAGGTGCATTAAATGATTTGGGAATGCCTGCTTATGCATTTAGCACAGCTTTAATAAGTTTTAACGTAGGTGTTGAACTCGGGCAGCTGGCTATCATTTTTGTGATGTATTTTTTGGTTAGCAAACAATTCAGTTCTGCCAAATGGTATAGAAGTAAACTGGTGATTCCGACATGTATGATAATAGCTGTAATTGCCGGATACTGGACCTTAGAACGTTTTCTAACATTGTAAAATCCAAATGTAAATATTCTTCGTAAATGTTATTATGCAAGCAGCAATTCAATATCAACAAAAACAAGAATCATTATCAGTTTTATTATTACTGATAGTGGTGTTGACCTTGCTGCGACCTATAACGCCTTTAATCACCGATTCCATTGCGCATCATTTTTATGCGCAGCAACATGAACAATTGCATCGAATTGGCATAAATCACCTCGAAAAGGATATTCAAGCTGCTAACGAAGCACAAAGTTCAGCTGAAAAAAAAGGAATTGGATTTGAGCAGATATTAGTTTTCTTTCTGCAATTCGTTTTATCACCCGCAATAGCAATTTTCTCTATTATACTATTTAAGGAACCAAAATGTTGGCAACTACGCACATCTAAAAAGCCAACGTTACAACCTCCGGATGCAAACTTTGTAGTCTGCCCGGGCAACACAACACCAGTTGTTAAGGTTGTTTAAGGTTAGCAAAATTAAAGGCAGACTATCTTCTTCATCATTTAGCATACAAGCGGCAGTGTGGCTGCATTGCCGCTTTTTTATTGCCTTTACTTTGTAAAACCTCAATTATGCATACTTTTTGTAAAAAATACAATAACTATATTGTTTTATTATTAATCACATTTTCTCAGACTGTTTTTGCTCACAATGGCAGCATTCAGGGAAATATTTCTCAACAATCTAATGGGCAACCTGTTTCTGATGCCTTAATTTATGTAACTGAATTATCAACTACCACATTTACTAATACATTTGGCAATTATACCATAACAGATTTACCCAAAGGAACTTACCATCTGTCAATTGTGCATATTGGTTTTGAACAATTAACTGCAGAAATAACAGTAACAGATGCGACAACTTCTACTGCAAATTTCGTGTTAACCGAAGTACCTATTTCACTTGATCAAGTTGTGGTTCGTTCAACTCAAACAGACCAAATGCGTGCTGTAAATGTGTTGGATATACAACTGCGACCAACTGAAAATGCGCAGGATTTATTGCGATTGGTACCAGGGTTATTTATTGCACAACATGCAGGAGGCGGAAAAGCGGAACAAATATTTTTAAGAGGATTTGATATCGACCATGGAACAGATATTAGTGTAAATGTTGATGGTATACCGGTAAACATGGTAAGTCATGCACACGGACAAGGATATGCAGATTTGCATTTTTTAATACCGGAAACCGTGCAGTCCTTTGATTTTTTGAAAGGTCCTTATTACGCAGGTTATGGCGATTTTGCAACAGCTGCGGCAGTAAATTTTAAAACGAAAAACTATTTGGACAATAATACCATTAAAGTGAGTGCAGGACAATTTAATACCTTGCGCACCTTATTAATGATGCAATTGCCATTAGCAGAAAAAACGACATCAAAATCATCTGCTTACATTGCCGGCGAATACCAAATTACGGATGGCCCGTTTGCAAGTCCTCAGGATTTTACTAGAGCTAATATTTTTGGGAAATATCATACCTCCATCCGCAATAATACCATTTTGCAATTGAGTGCATCCACATTTAGCAGCAGATGGAACGCATCAGGACAAGTACCACAACGTGCAATTGATATGGGTTTGATAGATAGATTTGGTGCAATCGATGATAAGGAAGGCGGAATTACGAGCAGATCAAATGTGAATATAGAACTAATTAAAAGTGTAAATACAAATACCGATATTTCGAATCAAATTTATTTTAGCGATTATCAATTTGAATTATACAGCAATTTTACTTTCTTTTTAGAAGATAGTATTAATGGTGATATGATTAAACAAAAAGAGCATCGACGTTTATATGGATATAAATCGAAACTATCAAATGAAACTATTGTAGCAGGTAAATTGCTGAATACTGAAGCCGGCATTGGATTCAGGTATGACAAAAGTATGGAGAATGAATTGTCGCATGTTGCAGAACGTGAGTTATTATTAAATCGCTTGGCGTATGGCAATATTTATCAAACTAATGCCTTTGTTTATATAAATGAAAAATTGCAACTTACTGATAGGTTGGCTGTAAATGCGGCATTGCGATACGATGTTTTCAATTTTGCTTACAACAATTTAATGGATAGTAGTTATCAATTCAACAGTGTTGATGATGGCATTTTATCCTATAAATTAAATTTCGATTATACGATTAATAACAATCTTGGTATGTATTTACATACAGGAAAGGGCTTTCATTCAAACGACAGCAGAGTGGTAGTCGCGCAAAATACATTACAAACATTGCCTGCTGCCTATGGTGCTGATTTAGGTTTGCAGTTGAAACCATACCGTAATTTAATTTTGAATCCTGCAGTATGGGTATTGTATTTAGAACAGGAATTTGTTTATGTTGGTGATGCAGCAGTAGTTGAAGCAGGAGGTAAAACATTACGCAGAGGATTTGATTTATCTGCCCGTTGGGAGTTAACCGATTGGTTGTTTATTGATGTAGATATCAATTATACTTTAGCTGAATTAATTGGTTCCCCCGAAGGTGAAAATTATATTCCACTTGCAGCTGATTTGACTTCAATTGGGGGAGTGAATATTCGAACCGATAATGGATGGAGTGGCAGTTTGCGCTATCGTTATATGGATGATCGTCCGGCAAATGAAACAGGTTCTGTAATTGCAGAAGGCTATTTTGTAAATGATGCTGTAATTAATTATACAACAAAAAATTATGCTTTGGGAATTGAAGTGCAAAATTTATTTAACGTAGATTGGAATGAAGCACAATTTGATACGGAAAGTCGTTTATTGGATGAACCTGCACCTGTGAGTGAATTACATTTTACTCCTGGTACTCCATTTTTTGCAAAAGGAAGTGTGAGCTTGTTTTTTTAAGTAATAGGGAAAGTGCTGTATTTTGTTAATGGTTTTAGAATGTCAGCACTTTTCCATTTTTATGTATTAATTGTTTTGCTGTATTCCAATCCGGAAATTTTTCAGCAACATAAGAATAGGTTAAAAGTTTATCAGCAATTGATTTAGATTGTTTCATTGCTTTTAAATGTTCACCTGAGCGGGCAAAATTTTTCATGGCTTCTTCATTTTCCCAAGCGCTCAACGTATAATGGTCGTTCCAAAATCCACGGTTTGTCATACGGATGAAACCGGGAGATTGCTGTGCCTGACGCATGATTTTAAACCCAAAATAACTAAGACGGAAAAAATACAATGGTTTCCGCAAGTGTAGATATGTGACAGTAATTATCATAAAAAGAGTTTGCCTTTTCAAAGATAATTACGATAAGGGTAAATATAAAGTGATACCCAAAACCTCCTTAAATGTGGGGTTCTGAACATCAGCTTCGAGAAAATGTATTAATGCTGGTGTATATTTCACAATATTTGAATTTTTAACACGTCACCACCTCTATGATGCAGGCATTAGGCAGTTTACCAAAAGGAGCAGTCCTTAGCAGAATAAAACAAACACCGAATTATACCTCCAGCGGTTTTGAAAATTTATCCCATACACCTACTATGGCTGAAGGGCATAACTTTTTTAAGGTGATGCGGGCATTTATGAATAAGCCGAAAGGTGCCGTTCCGTCTTCAGTAATTCCATCTATACAAAACGATTTAAACCGGCTGCCGGACGGCAATCCTGCTATGGTATGGTTTGGGCACTCTTCTTATTTATTAAAAGTGGAAGGCAAAAATATTTTAGTAGACCCGGTATTTAGCGGAAATGCATCCCCATTTTCATTTATGGTGAAGGCGTTTAATGGCAGTAATGTTTATAGTGCAGATAATATGCCTGAAATTGACATTTTAATTATTACACATGATCACTACGATCATTTAGATTATCACACAATTAAGGCATTGAAGCTAAAAGTGAAACAAGTAGTTTGTTCATTAGGAGTGGCTCCTCATTTAATTAAATGGGGATATGATGCAACAAAAATTACGGAGCTGTATTGGGGTGAAAAAACAACTATTCAAAATATTCAATTAACAGCTGCCCCAGCCAGGCATTTTTCGGGCAGAACCATTATTCGTAACCGCAGTTTGTGGAGCTCGTTTATTTTAAAAACCGAATCGCACCAGATTTATATTGGAGGTGATTCAGGTTATGACTCACATTTTAAACAAATAGGAAAAGATTTCGGGAAATTTGATTTGGCGATTTTGGAATGTGGCCAATATAACCCTGCCTGGAAATATATTCACATGATGCCGGAGGAAACCGTGCAAGCGGCAATTGATTTAAATGCCGAGATATTTATTCCGGTTCATTGGGGTAAATTCGATTTGTCGCTCCACCCTTGGACCGAGCCAATAGAGCGAGCTACAGCGCATGCACAAAAACTTAATGTACCATATTTTACTCCTTTAATTGGTGCCATTACACAACTGAATAACGAAGTGCCATCCTCGCCTTGGTGGAGAAATGTCAAGTAATTATTTTGACACGAAACATATTAAGTTCGAGGATAATAATCGATATATTGATTACGCTTCGATAATTATTATGTGAATTAGAATTACTTATTTAAGGGGCACTTTATTCGCTTAGTTTTCAGACAAGGAAAATTGTAAGGTATCAGACCCTGAAATAGCCTCAAAATAAATTAATCCCTGATCCAGTGTATAATAGCGTTTTAAAGTTGAAGATGTAGTAGTGTCGACTCTACTATCGATAAAGTCAAGTGTAGTATGTTCAATATTATTAATGATTAAACCAGGTACTATATTGCCATTTAAGTCTTTAATAGAGTCCAATTCAGCTTTTCCGGTAGCATGAACTAACATTAAATATGCAGTATCGGCAATACCTTTAAACGATACCGATAAATTTGAATTGCCATCAAAAAATGATAAAATTTTTGTAGTATCAAAGTTACCTTTTAGCTCAACTACTTTTCCAGGTCCTACAGGTTCAAATAATGATTGTTTTAATAACTGAATTTTGTTATTGGTGAACCATTTTTCAACCGCATAATTCATGGGTATTGAGTCCGAATTTAACCAATAGGTGGTAATTGCCACTGTAGTATCATTGATAATTTGACTGCTTTGTTTCAAAAATACTTTTATTTGGAGTGTATCTGAGTTGTTTATATAGGTGCGATATCCGCTGGAGGGGATACCTGCAGTTAGATAATCTTTAACCGATATATTGTTTTTTTGCTCTTTTGAGCAGGCTGTTAAAGCTAGGCATATCCCAATTACTGCTATAATTTTCATCAAGTCAAAATTACAAAAACCCTTAATATCCATGGATTTTGACTAAATTGATGTGGAGGCTGAACTTCCACAAAAAAACAAAATTCAATGGCAGTAAGTGTTTCAGCCTGTGTGACTTATGTCATTGTCGTTTTCGGCGTTATGTTGTATCTTTGATAGGTCATCAATGTCGATGGCGCTCAACTTTAATATGCAGCAGAAACAGTCCGTTAAATTTATAAATCGAGATAAGAGTTTGTTTTACCAGACAGTTAAAGAGAATGTAAATAAGTACTTCACCGATAATCATATATCCAAATTTGGCAATAGTACGATGTATATCAAGTCGTTTGTGTTGCTTACAGCATACATCGGAGCTTTTGCTTTGATTTTAGCTTTTAATCCACCATTTATAGTAAGTATGTTGTTATGGTTTTCCATGGGCATTTCTGTCGCCGGTGTTGGTATGAGTGTAATGCACGATGCTAATCACGGTGCTTATGCTGATAACAAATACGTGAATATGATGATGGGTTACACCCTAAATTTATTGGGTGGGACAGTGCATAATTGGAAGTTACAACACAATATATTACATCATACTTATACCAATATTACCGGTTTAGATGATGATATTGATGATAAGGCAGGTATGCGTTTTTCACCACATAATACCTGGAAACCTAAACATAATTTTCAGTATGTATACGCATTTTTCTTATATGGTTTAATTACTTTGTATTGGTGTATTGCCAAAGATTTTGCTCAGTTTTCAAAATATACCGCAAATGGTGTAAATGCAAATTCTAGGTCGGCAAATATTATTATGTTTATTAAATTGATATTCCTGAAAGCAGGTTACTTCTTTTTATTTCTTGTAATGCCAACAATGTTTTTTGAAATACCTTTTATCCAGGTGTTAACCGGCTTCCTTATCATGCATTTTGTTGGCGGAATGATATTATCGGTTGTTTTCCAATTAGCACATACTGTAGAAGGAACTTCACACCCAATGCCTTCAAGCGATGGCACTATTGAAAATTGCTGGGCTATTCATCAATTGAATACCACCATGAATTTCTCCAGAAAAAATAAATGGTTATCATGGTATGTTGGAGGATTAAATTTTCAGGTGGAACATCATTTATTCCCTAAAATTTGTCACGTGCATTATCCTGAAATTGCACCAATTGTTAAAGCAACCGCCGAACAATTTAATATTCCTTACCTGGAAAGTAAAACTTTTGGGTCTGCATTACAATCGCATATTAAAACACTAAAACGCCTAGGCAAAATGCCGGTTTTAGATGAAATTATGGGTTGATTTTATAACTCAAACGTTTTAATAAACTTGACTGTTACTGCCTGATTGTCAACTACAGGTAAATGTGGGTCTAATCGTGTCACATCAGTATTGGTGCCCTGGTTATAGACGATAAATAAATCTGTGCCTTCCTTTGGATTATAACGGAAACGTAAATTTGCGCTGACTAAATCTGACAAGTCATCATATTGCACATAAAAACGCAACGATACTTTTGTTGTGAAGTTATAGGTTACATTCCATCGAATTAAATTACTTACGAATTGAGTGCTTACTGTATCAGTTAAATAAGTGTCAAAATTGATATTGTTAAATTCGTAGTATAAGGAGAAATTAAGATGTGCATTTATATAATAATTAATATTTGGCATTAAAGTCAATTTCTGACCACTGTAAAATCCACCATACACACCAATAAGTGCTAGTCGCAACGCTGATTGTGAAGGCGAATAAATTTCCAATGAATTATTCCAATTGGTATAAGTTCCGGCTGCAATGGCATTATTTTCATCCAATTCCCAATCAAAAGGTAATGAATCTATTTTATACTCAAATAGCGAAAAATTAATTTCCATTCCATTTTTAAACTGAACGCCAGGCCATAAATCTATTGCATGCGTTTCCCTTTTGTGTGTATCAAATCGCCAACGATAATTATTAGTGGAAATCAAATACATATATTGCAATTTACTTGATTCAGGAAGACGAACACGGTAGGTAAGTTGTGTGCGGCTATTACCATAATTATTATCATCAATAAATCCCATATCAGGTCGAATTTCTTTGCCAAGAAAATCTAAGGTGCTATTGTAAGTAAACCCGGTTACAGCTGATTTAAAAACACCGAGATGTAAATAACTGGCATCAATAAAATCATTGGCCTGTAAATTAATGAGTGTACTGGCAACACCGCCTTCAACAGTAAACTGCTGATTAAATCTTTTCACAAAATCTAACCCTACCGATTGGTTAGAAGTATTGGATGTGTCGGTATTTATTTTATTGGTAATAATTCCTCCTACAAAACTTCCTAATGAGTCGATATCTTTTCTGGTGCGCAATACAGTAAAATTGTGTGGTGAAATACCCTCATCTGCAATGCCTAATGTTTGCATATTTAAGGCACCCATTTGCCATCCGTTCGCTTTTCCGGTTAATCGTGCACCACCAATAATGGGCACTATCAATCCATTTTCACGGCCAATTTTTCTGGAAATAAATAAAGTATTTCCCGAAGGAAATCCGAAACTCAGATTGTTAGCAGATTCCAAAAAGAAACTTCGTTTTTCAGGAAGATTTACTTCGTATTTCGAGAGATTTATAATGCGGTCATCAACTTCAGCTTGTGCAAAATCAGTATTGAGCGTTAAATCTAATGTCAGGTTTTTGGTGATGCCATATTTAGCATCAATACCAATATTGCTGATTATTTTATCTACAATTTCAATATCATCAAAATTTTTGCGTTGCATAAATTCCGTTTGCGCAACATAGGCCGTGGAGTCTGCATTTAAAATATTAAACCGATTAAAATTTGCAATCGCATAAGGACTAATATAAAAAGGTGTTCTGCTCACCAGGTTGGTAAAAACAACTTCTCTTGCAAACGATAAATTAGACCATGCGCCTTGTGTTGAAGGGTCGCAGGGAGGTGAAGTAATAAGTTCGTTTTTGCGTTTAATCATTCTGGAAATGCGAATGCCCATAATTACTTCACTTTTAGTTTCAAATCGCAGCGATGAAAATGGAATTCGATATTCAGTAGAATATCCATAAGGTTGAATAGCAGTAACTGCATCCCAATAAGTATTGTAAGAGTCATTACTTGAAGTGCCATCTTGCGAAAATGTGGCATCCCAACGCGCGTCAAGTGTATTAGCTAAAAATCCCAAACCAGTTGTTTTATCGCGATAGGTATCAATTATTAAACCTGTGCCATCATCGTCGCCCAATGCATAATCTCTATTTAATGCCAAGCGAGTTAAGTTGTCGGGCTCAGTATCAAAACAAGTTATGCCAACATATAAATAATCGTCGTTGTACACTATTCTGTAAATCGTTTTCTCGGTTGCTGCAGCACCTGCTTGAGGGGATTGTTGCATAAATGCATCTTCAGATGGTGTAAGTTGCCAAACCTGTTCATCTAGTTTACCATCCAACACAATGTCATCGGTAATTCGATAGGGTTTATAGGGTTCCTGTCCGTAGGAAATGCAATAAGATAAACAAAAAACTGCCGAGACAAATAACACGATACGCATCATGTAATATTGGGTTGTTTTGGGTATGCCTGAATAATAATTAGGTATAAAAATACTGAATTCCAAAATACTCTTTAAGTTTTGAAGGTTGTTCCGTATTCGCAGGTCCAGCGTTGCTTATTTTTCTGCTGATTTTCAGGTAGTAATTAAATAAAAATGCGCCACATGTTTTGTATTACATGTGGCGCATTAATAAAAGGTATTATTTCGAAGAGAATTTTTCCAATATAGGTTTTACTGCATCTTTATGAACTGTAAATGACATCATTTTTAATTTCACATAATCTTCACTCACATATAAGTAGCCAAAGCTCGGACTAGCAGCTCCACAATTCCGTGATCCAGAACCGCTGTCCTTATATAAAAACCAAGTTTTTCCATCCTGTTCTTTATACCCAACTAAATGCATAGCATGATCGTCGGTAGTTGAGCCATTATTAAATCGCAACTGACGTGCAGCATCGTTAATATATTCACTGCTAATATCCCAGGTAGGTATTACAGCAATATTATTGTAGCTATCCCAACCCGGTTCAGAAACATCACCACCAATGCTGATACTATAACCGTTTTTTAATGCTGTTTTGATGGTAGACATAAAATCGGTCGCCGGTAAATTATAATAGGTTGCATCATTCCACCAATTATCCGGAACATCATATTCAGCTTGCGTATAAAATGGTTTTTGCATTAAACTCATAAAATCCACATAATTATTCATGTCGAGTTTTAATACATTTTTTACGAATTCGAGCGGGGTATAATTTTTATTTTCCCATGATACTGAAATAGGTGGTTCGCCCATATAAAAATTCAGGATTGCCTTAACGGAATTTACTACTTCATTTTCATTCCAGTTATTATTGGTTTTCACACCTTGTAAATAGGCCTGCAGTTCTTTAAACATTGTTTCATGGTTATAAAAGGATGCAGTGGAAGTTTTTCCTTTATAATTATCGTAAGGAACAATGCCGTATTGTTTAATCATATTGGTAGTGCCGTTTGTTTCACTGCCTTCACCAAAATACATATCGCCGCGATGTGCTACAAAATATTTTGCGCGTTCAACATATTGCCAATACACCACATACATTTCACTTAATTTAATTTCATTTCCGCTAGTGCGTTTTGTTTCACTTTCGAAAAATGAGATAGTTGAAAAACACCAGCAGGTATTGGTATTCCCCTGACTAACAGGATTGCCATGCCAAATCGTGTTATACGATTTAGGGTCTTTAGGAGCGTTAATACCTGTGCCATCTATTTTAAAGAGACGGGCATCTTTTGTTGTTTTAGATGATTCACTTTTGTTGACATCAGGCAAAATAACATCCTGATAATAATTGCCTTTTGGTTCGCGATATTCTGCCTTTTCGGGTTGTTGGGCAAACAATGTAGTGGCTGTAAAAAGACAACCAAAGCCCATTACAAAATATTTCATGTTGTAAAGTTTAGTCGACTCAAAATTACTTGTTTGATTTTGAGAATTACTACAAATGGAAGCTAAATTCTGTTAAAAAACAATACGATTATCTTAAAAACTGCCAATATATTTTACGGAAGAAATTCAGAAAATTGTATACCAATTGAGCGTGTATGGGTTCTTTAACAGATGCCCAACTTTCAGGAAACGAATAGCCCCAGTAGCGCATAAAAGGCCCAAAAACAAATTTGGCTCTGCGTTTTGCCTCATCAGAAGTATAATAGCTCCAAAAATCTGCTTTTTTCTCAGGTGTTTTGTTTGCCTGAGGCAGGTCTCTTGTTATAGGAAGGCCAACTGCTGTAAATACTTTGCGATAATCTTCAACAAGATGTTCGAAGCGTATAAGATGGGCCATTTTTTTGTGATGGATGATACTCCAATTACTATATGGCCACTTAAAAATTTCAAAAAGTAAGTTTCAAAATCGGCGTTATTTTGAATAATAAATTGATAACGCACGGCATCTCGGTTTTTTGCTAACGATTTTCTCAACCATTTGCCAGGGCGTTTTCTGCCTGAAGAAAATCGTTGGTCTAAATCGTTTTTGTATTTAAAATACATGCTCACCGTTTGATCCAATGGATTTCGCACACTACCTATGGCCTGATACTTTTTTTCAGCAGGGGAAGCCTTGCGCAGGAAATCATCGTAAGTCGCGTGTTTATTTAAGAAGGGCTCACAACCGTATTGCTCTCTTATTTCCTTAGAAATAGCACTGGTGGCTGTAAGCGGCAGCTCAACAAAAATAAATTTATAACGGTGATCAATAACCATGGTAATTGTCGATTTTCGCCACAAAAATAAGGATAAAACAGCTTATTCTCTCACCGAAAATAAATGCAAAACCCAAGAGATTATATTGCCATATTAATTGGCATTGGCATCTATAAATGTCAGTAAATGTGTTTTTACATCATCAGGTAAAAATCCACCAAAAAACACGGTACCCATATCATGCAAATAAAGTGGGTAAAAGTGGTAGGTGTAAGTAACTTCCTGAGCAGCTAATACTGCTGCCAAAGCCTCACCTTGCGAAGCGGGAACAGTAAAATCTAATCCGCAATATTGTAATAGGGTTGGCGGTGAACTTGGATTCACGAAGGTAATCGGGCTGGCATTTATCCAGGCTGTTGTGTCAGATAAATAGGTGGTGCCGGTCATATTTTCAACAAGCGGCGTTAAATCCGGCGTGTATAAAAAGTGATCTGCAGTAAGGTCTGTTGGACCTGCTAAACTAATTGCAGCTTTAATTGCCCCATCGGTGTTGTTGTTATAGGCAGTGTACAATGCGAGATGCCCGCCGGCACTATGGCCTGCTATGATTATCTGGTCGGGTGAAATAACAAATTCTGCGCTTTTTGTAATTAGTAAATCCAAAGCTGCTCTGATATCGGCTATTTGGTCCTCATAAGTTATACCAAGTGCAGCATTGGCATAACGATAATTGACATTTGCGTATGCAAACTCATTTCCTTTTAAGGCCGATAAAATAACGGTAAAGTCCGCTTTATCACCTGTATTCCATCCTCCACCGTGAATAAAAACTAAAATTTTAGTATCTGAATTTCTATTCGCTGGTAGATATAAATCAAAACGTTGCTGCGGGTCGTCGCCATATTGAATTTCATAAATATTCTCTTCTACTAAAGGGCCGGTAACTCCATCATCATCAGTACATGATGCGAATAAACCAATTAATGCAAGGGCAAATACAATTTGTTTTTTCATAAATAAGGAGAAGTGCTTTTAGGTTGACAGTTGAAAATAAAAAGGCCAATTACTTGCTTGATAATTTAGGCACTTATACGAATTTCCGGTAAATAGGTTACAAAAACTATTCCAAAAATAACAATTTAAGTGTTTAAACAGCTTATATTGCTTCATCTAGGACTTTATATAAACTATCCCAGGTATAATATTTCGCTGCAGTTATTTTACTTTGTTTGGCGATGTTTTCCCATTTATTTTTATCGGTTAATAAGTCGGAAACATATTCGCCAAATGTTTGCACATTATCAGTAATTAATATATCTTTTTCATGTTGTACTTGTAATCCTTCTGCACCAATTGTAGTACAAACCATTGGAATACCCCGACATAAACCATTAATGGTTTTTACTTTCATACCGCTTCCGAAACGCAATGGTATTATATTCACTTTACATTTGGTAAAATAGGTTTCTAAATCGACTACAAAACCAGTTATATGAATATCCTGAAACTGTTGACTCATTTCAATTAGCCGTTGGTCAGGGTTTTTACCTATAATGTATAATTTTAATTCCGGAAATTGTTGTTTGAGTTTGGTCCAACAACCTTGGACAAACCAAATTAATCCCTCTATATTAGCTTCCCATGTTAGTGTTCCGACATATACCAAACTATTTTCTAAAGTATCAAATTCAGGAATAGGTATTTTAATTTGGTCATCTTCACCAATATGTAAATAATCGCGAAATTTCAGTTTGCGTTTTTCGGGATTAGGTTCGTGAATTTCATTGTCATTTGTTCCGCCTAATACAATATCGGCTTGTGCAACGTAACGCAATTCCCATTTTTTAATTCGTTTAGCCTCTGCGTTTATGACTAATTTTTTAATTGGATTTGATTCAACTTCGGCATATCGACTCCAAATTAAATATTCGGCATTGTGTGAACGGAAAATTACTTTGCCTTTGAAATTTTTGGGAACATATTGCATTACTTCATAATGTTCCGCAATTATTACATCATAGTCATTTGCAATTTCCTGAATTTTACGATGCATGGAAGGGGAATAATTTCTAAACATATTAATGGAGATTCCCTTCACATAACTTTTAATCAAATTGACAGGATTACGTTCAACATTTAATACTTCAAAATAATAATTGGTTATACCGGTATCTTCCAAAAATGCGTCTTTATATTTTACATCTTCACCTTTTAAAAAACAAGCAAAAAATACGTCGTGGTTTTTATGCAGGTAAGAAATTAATTTGTACGAATTAAATAAACTTGCTCCGTGGTTAGCAGGGAAGGGGAGATGTATGGTAATATGTAATACTTTTTTGCGTTGAGGCATTGGTCTTGTATTGAGGTGTTAAAATCCGCTCAAAATTAACGCGTTATTCGATATTAACACATGTCAAAAGTGTGTATAAACCGTCTATTTTAGGCCTATTTCCATTGGTTTTACCTCCAGAATTGTAAATTTTAATAAAAAATTGGTTTTTTTTCACCAAAAATGCCATTTTTGCCATGCTAAAGTCATCTTTACCCCAATAAACCTGTTAAAACATAACCATTTCTCAAACTTTTTAATATTTTCACAAAAAAAATACTATGAAAAAAACTGTACTTAACAAAAATGAAAGGCTCCTCGCTTATTCTGCCATGGCTGCGGCTATGGTTGCAGCTATACCTGATGCTAATGCTGATATTGTATATGTAGATATTCCTGACGTTACGCTGGAATTAGGTGATTTTACCACTGCTGAATTTGATGGTGACGGAGTTGTTGATTTTGCTTTTGGACTTTCATCAGGCAATAGTGGTGATTGGACATTTATTCGCGCCTTTGGTTCAATTAGCTTTTTGACCTATGGTAATGCAACCAATATGTTTATTGGATATAGCGGTGCTATTTTACCTTATGGCAGCGCATTGGGTTCCGGCGCATTGATAGGACCTGATGCTTCTTTTGTGGAAGGTCTTTATAATCAGGTGTTTATGGCTTCTATTTATTCCGGAATTACTTATGGCCAATTTGGCGACGCAGAAGATCATTACCTCGGCTTTAAATTTGATATTGGTGGCGAACTCCACTATGGTTGGATACGCGTTAATTGCACAGTTGGGCCTGTTACATTGACAGTTCGCGACTGGGCTTATGATGATGAAGCAAATACGCCAATTATAGCAGGTGCAACTGCAACACCACTTCCGGTTGCAAACTTTGAAGGTGATGCCATTATTGTTGATGAGACAGCTGCGTCAACAACTGTTACGGTAATGTTGGATATAGCAGGAGATTGCAGTGTTGACTTGGATGTGAATGATGCGCTTACTACCGCAACCAACGGAGTAGACTTTACCATGTCAGACCCAACTGTTGCCACATTTGCCGGTGGTGTTACTACCTTGAGTTTCGATATTACGCTTACCGATGATTTAGATTTTGAAGGAACAGAATCTATTGTAATTGATATTAATAACCCGGTTGGATGTGAAATTGGTGCTGCTTCTCAATATGCCATCGTGATTGATGATAATGAGGTTCCACTTCCTGCACTTGTTAATATGGATGGCACTGCAGTTGCGCTGTCCGAATCAGGAGGTTCCGGTTCGGTTGGTATTAATATTTCGGAAACATCAGATTGTGTTGTTGACTACGCATTAAATGCCGGCGGAACAACTGCTACTGAAGGTTCCGATTTTACCTATACTACCGGAAGTGTAACATTTGTCGATGGTGGTGCATTAACGCAATCATTTGACTATACGATAATTGATGATGTAGAAGTTGAAAGTACAGAAGATATAATATTCGAAATTACCGGCGTTACAGGCACATGTGCAATTGGTTTAATTACTGAATCAAGTGTTGCTATTATAGATAACGATGTTGCACCTGTTGTAGGTGAAGTTTCTCTTACAGAAGTTGCGGGTACCGTAGAAGAAATTGCTACTACTTTCACAGGCACTGTTGAAATGGATGAGGCAAGTGATTGTACCGTTACTTTAAATGTAAATGCCGGAGCATCTACTGCAACTAACGGTGAAGATTTTACTTTTAGTGAAACTATTTTAACATTTACTGAAGGCGGAGCAACTACACAAACTTTTGATGTAACAATTAATGCCGACGTCGAAATTGAGCCTGATGAAACCGTAGTTGTAGAAATTACATCAATAGATGGTAGTTGTACTTTAGACGAAACAGCTGATGCTTTATCGTTAGTAATTGTAAATAACGACTTTATTGATATTCATGAATTTAGTAACGCAGGTATACAATTATATACATTTAATAATCAGGTAATGTTGCAGTTTGAAAATGCTTCATCTGCGGATGGTGCAGGCTTCCAGTTACTAGATGCTACAGGTCGAATTGTATTTGATGCAAGTAATCTTGTTTCCGAAAATACCTTTACACTTAATACACTGCCAACAGGAGTTTATGTTGCACGTGTTGTAATTAATGGAAAGGCTTTGGACAAACAAGTTTATTTAAATAATTAAGGATAAACAACTTAACATAAAAGCTGCCTCAAAAGGGCAGCTTTTTTTATTGTTGCTAAGTCCCAACCCGTTCTCCGTCCACTGAGGGGCCAGGTTTCCGACACCTTCGTGAAAAGTGGTAAAATGAGATGAAGCGATTGTTACTTACGAGAAAAAAATTAAATTGTCTGGTATAGATGGATGATATTCCTTCTATAAATTACATTCAAAAAAATAATAGCAGAAGCGTTATTTCAATCTGCGTTTAATAGCTTCGCCGATATTTTTCATGCGGTGCAAATTAAACAACAACGCCAACGCAATTTTTACAGGAAAAGAAATATAATAATACGCAATCATTAAAGGATTGGCACTGATTTTTTTCACCTCATAACCATACTGCTCCATGTAGGTGCCACAAATTTGCTGACAAAAATAAATTTCGCCTTTGTTGAGACCACCCTTTTCCCAATTTCCGGCACGTTCAGTTTTAATACCAAATGCATCAGGTTTATCGGCTTCATTACTTGAGCCAACTTGCGGAATCATGAGCATATCAGGTGTGAAATCAATTTCCAGAAATTGACATAACGCTTTTATTTCAGCTTCAGAGTCGTTAACCATTCGCTCGAAAATCATATTATGTAATTTCGGGTGGTCCTTAAATCTTGCTGCAGCACGTATACTCGAATTCCAAAGTTTGGATATGGTTATTGGGTGATAATTTATTTTTAATCGACGTTGTTCCTTTTTGGTCATAAACCCAGCACCCATTTTTCTGCGCTGCCATTTACGTTTTTGACTTAACATTACACCACGTGGGTCGCGCACCATATTTACGATTTTTGCACCCGGAAACAATTCCAGAATTTCTGCAATGTAAAAAACATCCTGAGGCGTTTTTTCGCATGGAATGGATTTGCCATGTTGTTGGGTTTCAAAAAATAAGAAACCATTTAATACAGCGTGAGGATAAATTGGACCAACAATGGTATCCACTATTTTTTTAGCATCAACAGCGTGTTTATTCGCATTCATTTGCGATAAATATCCATCGCGCTGAATAAACAATAATTTTGATGCCAGTGTTATTGCGCTTTCTTTACTAATGGCATTGGTCTTGTCCTCTGTGCTCCACAATTGTTCGAAAAAATGCAATTCCTCCAACATATAAATATGTGGATGGTTGCCCAAAACCCTGCGCATCATGGTAGTTCCACTGCGCGAATTACCAACTATAAAAATTACTTTTTCAGACAATGCTGCACTCATTTCTTGTGTAAAATTAATTATTTAGTGCCAACTAGTTCGTCTAATGAATTTTGTGCAACATAATGGTAACCTGGTCTGGCTTTAGCATAAATACTTTTTGCCAATTCCCCTTGTCCTGTATTTATCATCGCTTTGTACAATGGCATTAAAAATTTCCTTCTTCCAACACTATTTAAAAATTCATCCATTTCAGCATAGGCGGCTGTGTATTTTGCTTTGATAGCTAATTCATACCAGGCATCAGCAATTTCGCAATTGCCTGTTCCTGTAAATTTAAATTGTTTATCCAAAGCGCCCATTTTTTCTAATGAAGTATTATCAGGCAACTGATAAATAAATCGCAACCATTCATGGGTTGTCCAATTGGTGGTAACTAATGTATTTGCTGCAGCACCTTCATTAAATTTTTTCACTTGAGCGTCAACTAAATCAAAACGCACAGATACCGGTTTGGTAATGTTTGATGGTATGCCGGGACCATAAATCCAGGCATTAATATCTACATCAGCATAAGCTGCTTTGTTTGGCGCTATTAAATTCGCATTTAAGTATTCAACAAATGCTTCTGTCGTCATTACTTTAAATGCATTACTGGTAAAATAAGCATTAATAAAAATATCCCATTTTGCGCGACCTACTTTACTTTCTAATAATCGCAAAAAGAAGGCACCTTTGTTATAGGCAATGTCGCTAACACCTTCATCAGGGTCACGACCTTCTAACTTTAATTTTAAATGTGTGTCCGGATTGGTTTCACCAAAATCTTTAACTGTTTCTACCAAACCATCATATTCTAATACTTGTAACATGTCAGCATAATCTTTTCCATACACTGCTTCCATGATTCTGTTTTCAAAATAAACGGTAAAACCTTCATTTAACCAGAAGTCGTTCCAAGTAGCATTCGTTACTAAATTTCCGCTCCAGCTATGCGCTAATTCATGTGCTACCAGGGCAACTAAACTTTTATCTCCGGCAATAATGGTTGGTGTCGCAAAAGTAATTCTAGGATTTTCCATACCGCCAAATGGGAAACTTGGAGGCAATACAATTACATCATAACGACCCCACTGATATTTACCGTAAAGCTGTTCGGCTTTTTCTAACATTGTTTGCATGTCGCTCAGCTCTTCAGCGCAAGCAGCAACAAATGATTTTTCAGCATATACGCCTGTTTCGGTACCTACAGACTGGAAACCTAAATCGCCAACAGCTAAACTCATTAAATACGAAGGAATAGGTTGCTCCATTTTGAAATGGTAAATACCATCTGTAGCAGTTTGCTGAGGATTTTCAGCACTCATTAAAGCCATCATACCAACAGGTACCTGCACAGTAGCATCAAATGTAAATCTTGTTCCAGGACCATCTTGTGTCGGAATCCAGGTTCTGCATAAAATAGCCTGCGATTGGGTAAATAAAAATGGATGTTTTTTATCTTTTGTTTGTTGGGCATTCAACCATTGTAATGCGGCAGCACCCGGTGAAGTTGTATAATTAATAGTAACAGTTTTAACCGTTGAATCAATATCAACTGTAAGTGCCTGACCCATAAACGATTGTCCGCTTACCGTATCTGCCAAATGATAAGTTGCAGTTTGTCCGCCATTTACCGTTACCTGACGAATGGTTAAATCGCGTGTATCAAAAATTACCTTATCGGCATTGGTTTTCTTTTCGATAGTCCAAACGGCCTCTGCCTGAATAGTTTTAGTGGCAAAATCTACATTTGCTTTCCAGCTGAGGTGTTTAACTACTGCGTCGTTGGTTTTGGCAAATGAATGTGGGTCTATAATATGCATAACTTCTTCTTTTTTAGTTGTTGGTGCTTCTGTAGTTGGCTTATCTGATGATTTACATGAGGTAATAAGAATGGCTACTGATAGGCACGTGGTAAATTGTTTTAACATAAAATTGCTTTGCGCAGCAAATTTAGGTAAACATAAGTTGCATGCCAACCTTAGATTGTCAACACCTCAGACACAAAAAAATCTTGGAGAATTAACAAATATTTCTATTTTTGACCTCAAATTTTTAACCACCTATCGACCGCCACAAACAGAAATGCTCCTAACCTTCGTGATTATTTACATGGTGGCAACCATTGCCATCGGGGTTTTCACCAGCAAATTTGTGAAGGGTTCCAACGATTTTGTACAAGCAGGACGCCGACTTCCACCGTTTTTTAATGCTGCAGCTTTGTTCGCCCTATGGTTTGGGAGTGAAACCGTTTTTGGTGCATCGAGCGCATTTTTGGAAGGAGGTTTGTTAAATGTAATTGAAGACCCATTTGGTGCTTCCTTGTGTTTATTGCTGTTTGGTTTCTTTTTTGTGCGCCCGTTATACCGGATGAACCTACTTACTATTGGCGATTTATTTAAAATCAAGTATGGACAAAATGTAGAGTTGGTGAGCAGCTTTTTATGCTCTTAACATTCTTTGGCTACATTGCCGCTCAGTTTGTGGCGCTGGGAATAATTTTACAGGTTGTATTGTCAGCCGCATCTATAAGCCTATCATTACCTTATGCTATCACCATTTGTGCGGTTATTGTTACAGCGTATACTATGATTGGCGGTATGTGGGCAGTTTCTATTACAGATTTTATTCAAAGTATATTAATTGTTGTTGGCCTTGTAATTGTCGTAATTTTTGTCGCTAATCAAGCCGGTGGAGTTAGTCATATTATTTCCAGCGCTCCTGAAGATACTTTTAAATTTTTACCGGATTCGCAACCAATAGACATTACCAATTGGATTGGTGCATGGATGGTAATTGGTTTGGGATATATTCCATCACAGGATGTATTTCAACGCGCAAATTCTGCACGCAGTGAAAAGGCAGCGGTTAATTCTACTTACATGGGTGCAATTATGTATTTGGTAATTGCCATGTTGCCGTTATTTCTTGCATTAACTGCAAAAGTGATGTATCCGAATGAAGATTTTAGTGATACACAATCTGTTATTCCCAGAATAGTTTTAGCTCATACACCACTCTGGATTCAAATATTATTTTTTGGTTCATTATTATCTGCAGTATTAAGTACTTGCTCAGGTTCTTTATTGGCACCTGCCAGTATTTTAGCTGAAAATTTTATTAAACCAATTCATAAAACGATTAAAAAAACAGAATATTCTGATAAACATTTTTTATTGGTATTGCGATTGAGTGTAATTGCCATTGCCATTGTTAGTTTTTTAATGACCATGTCGAAACAAAACATTTACGAGTTGGTAGGAGAGAGCGCAACTTTTGGCATGGTATCGCTGCTAGCGCCTATGACTGCCGGGTTGTATTGGAAAAACGTTAATGCACAAAGTGCCATGCTGAGTATGTTCAGTGGACTTATAACCTATGTAATTTTCGAATACATTTATCCTATACAAATTGAAGCATTTATTCCTGCAACAATCATTTCATTTATAGCCATGTATGCAGGACGATTTATTGAAGACAAAAAAGCACCTGCTAATTATGCTTCCGGTTTAGCCAGCCGCTTCATGAAATTCTTCAAAGATTAAAGTATTTATTATAAATACAGTTTCAACAATTAATTTACTACAATAAATTTTTTCCAACGCAATCCTTCATTCGAGTGAATGGATAATACATATTGACCAGCCGGTAAATTTATTTGTTGGTTGAAAGTAGTTATTCCCGGTTGAATTTTATCATGGTATAACGTTAATTGTTTAATGCCTTTCATATCATAAATGCAGATATCAGCAAAGGTAACAACATCAATTTGAATTGTTGCGGATAAAGATGTTGTAACCGGATTTGGTGAAATATCGATTATACTGTGATTGCGAACAAAATCTTCAATGCCGGTAGTTGTATCAACAGGAACATAAGTAGTATCAGCATACTTATAAATTGTTGAACCCGATGCAAATGATAAATAATCGTTTACTTTAAAAAAACGATTGATATTATAACCCCAATTTATATCATGCCATGTTTCACCACCATCTGTAGTTTCTAAAATATCGTATGAACCTGTCCAGCCGGTATCGGGATTTGCGAAACCAATCATTTCAATATATACATATTCTTCATCAATCAATTTCACTTCCCAACTATTGCCATTATCCAACGATTTTAAAAACCTGGTTGTAGAAGTTCCTGTAACATCTGCAATAGCACCATAGGCATGAACACCATCTAGTAGCTGAATTTTCCATACATAATCATTTGGATGACCGGTTGTTACTTTTGTAGTCCAAGTATCACCTCCATTTTCAGTATAAAGAATAATGCCTCCCTGGGCCAAATCAGCTGCCTGTCCGGTCACAAAACCATGCATGTTATCCGTAAACTTGATATCCACCATCGAATAAGCCAAACTGCTCATGTCCATATATGTCCACGTTGCTCCGCGGTCAGTGCTTTTAAAAATGTAAGCCGGACCACTCCAAATTCCACTGGCATAAATCGTTGTATCATCTGCAACACTCAATCCACAAATACCGGTGAACGTATGCGGCAACAAATCGCCAATATCCTCCCATGTGTCGCCACCATCAACGGTTTTGTATAATTCGCCGAATAAACTGCCTGCAAAACCAACATTTTCGTCAAAAAACTCAACTGAGCGGAAGTAGGTGCTTTCGCCAAGTTTTAAAACCCAGTTTTTGCCCGCATTTATGGTTTTATAAATTTCACCATCAGAGCTTACAGCCCAGCCGGTTGAGTCGTTGATGAAAAAAATGTCGTCAAAACGCCCTGCTGTCGGGGTATCGTCGTAGGTAAACCATGAGGGATTTGCCTGTGCAGAGAGGTTGGAAGCACAAAAGGCAAAAAAAATCAGGAGGAATAAGTTTTTCATAGGCTAAAAATAAAAAAAGGGTGATAACATACCGTTACCACCCTTGTAATATTATTGTCGTTTATTATAACGCGTCTATCGATAATGCTAGGAAAGTAAACACAAATGGAAGTGCAATCCAGAAAAACTGGCTCATAAAAATCACCATCCAAATGCACACGGCAGTAGCTGCAAGTCCGGCTAAGAACCATTTTTTGTTCAATTTGATCTCGTACTTTTGTTTTTCCTTGTTTTCCATTGTTTTGGTATTTATGCCACAAATTTAAGTAGGAATTTTTAATAATGAAAGCGGTTTTCAACAAGAATTTGGGAAAAATGCCGAAATAGGGAGGCAGGTAAATTTCATCCGAATAAAAGTGGTAGGGCATTAGCTTGGATTTAGCCACTTTCGGGACTACACAACCACATTGTAAATTTCATTACAATGGTAATGGCCTAAACAATTATTGATAAAAATTGGCCACTTATCATATTGATTTTATAGATTATTAACTATTTGATTAAGTTTGGATATAATTTCAAAATACATACAATGAAAAAACTCACATTTTACGCGGCTCTATGTATGCTTGCGTCAAATCTCTTCGCCCAGTCTGTTACGGTAGGTACAACAACCTACGGTTTGCAGTCCAACGGTCCAACACGAAATCTGATAACGGTTTATAACGATGGCAAAATTTCAACTGCTTGGACTGGTTCAACAACGCTTGACGGCAGTTATCTTGACCGAGGTACATTTTACAATCATTTTAATGGTGTTTCTTGGGGAGCTGCTCCCACAACTCGTGAAGAAACAGTTAGAACAGGTTTTGGTGAAATTGTAAATATTGGCACCAAAGAAGTCCTCATTTCTCACAACGGAACAACCTTAGAGGTTTTCAGAAATGGAGCAATTGGAAGTTCTACTTTTACGGAAACAACAGGTTCAAATTTAATTGTTGGTTTATGGCCATCGATTTATTGTCCCGAAGGAACCGATGATATTTATGTAGTTTGCGCAAATGCATCAGTAAGCCCGACTGCTATTAATTTTTCGCGTTCTATGGATGGTGGTGATACCTGGGCTGTGCTCAATTCTCCACTACCATTTTTAACTAGTGCTCAAGGTTTTGGTTCATTGACAGGAAATAGCACACAAATGGTAGTTGTAGGAAATGATGTTTATGTGCTTTACGGTACGGAATATACAGATGTTGTTTTATTACATAGTCCTACAAAAGGAAATGCAGGAACCTGGACTAGCACTCAGGTAATAGATTTTCCTATTGATAATTACACAGGTGCTGTTGGTCAAATTTCTGATTATAATGGAGATTTTATTGCAGATACCATTAACACTAATGATGGTTATTATGAAATGATTGTTTCTAGTGATGGAACAGTTCACGTATGGACAGGTGCTTATCGGTTATTGGATGTTGATCCATTAACTTCAGGTTGGACTTACTTCCCACTTGTAGCCGGCATTTATTATTGGAATTCAGCAACTGCCACAACTTCTTTGCTTAATTTCTTTTTCGATACCAATAATGTTGATGGATTTAATGACCCATTCTTAGGTTTAGGTGCAGCAACCGGAGGTTATCTCGGTGTGAACCTTACGTCGATGTCGACAGTTGCTTATGATGCAACAAATGACAGAATGTTTTTAATGTATTCTATGCCGATAGAAAATACCGATTTATTTGGTGATCCTTATAACCCATATGCACAATCTTTCCGCGATTTATTTGGTGTTTATTCAGATGATAACGGACTTACCTGGTCAACTCCGGTAAATCTTACAAATAATGCAATCGTGCAAAAAGAAAATGTGTTTCCTTCTGCATATCACAAAGTTGTAAATGGAAAAATCCATTTGTTATGGCAAGAAGATAATTTACCCGGAACTGCTTTTGATGCCGTTAATCCAGACCCAATTACAATAAATAATATTAAGTATCAGGCATTCACACCTGAAGATTTTGGTGTTCCTGTTTGTGATATTATTAATCCACCTACAGGATTATTTGCATCGCCTATTGGAATGACAAATGCAAAATTAAACTGGAATATTGTTCCGCTTGCGTATCAATATCAGGTGCAATATTTTAACACAGCAACACCTGCGACTAAACTGAAGAAAAAATCATTTACTAATTCAGTGAATATTTCAGGATTAACTCCGGGAGCTACTTATAATTATAAAGTAAAAACAATTTGCCCGGGTGGTTTAATGTCACCATTTTCACCATCTGCATTTTTTACTACGCTGTTACGTGAAGGAAGTGCTGAAGTGCAATCACTGATTTTCCCTAACCCTGCGAATGGCGTGTTTACAATATCTGCTTCAGGTTTAACAGACCAACCAACTACAGTTACAATTGTTAATGCATTAGGAGCCGTGGTATATGAGCATACATTCGCAACTGATAATAAAACATTAACTACTTCAATCGATATTAGCGAACAAGCTGCAGGATTATATTTTATACAAATAGTTTCAGGTAATGTAAAAGATACCGGTAACTTAATTATTGAATAATGAATTTTGTTTTTGACTTTAAAGCACCTGAATGTTTAGTTCAGGTGCTTTTTTTATACCAGCAGTTTCTTCAATATACATGTCGCCACTTTTTAATAAGCATAAAAAATGCTAAGTTTGAGATAAATAATGAATCTTATGAAAACAACAGTTAAGTTTTTTTTGCTCAACATAATGATATGTTTAATGCTTATAGAAATGGCTGCTCAACCAGTAGCAATAGGCACTACAACATACGATTTGCAAACCAACAGCAGTTCCCGAAATGTTATTCGGGTTTATCCTGATGGCAAAGTTTCAGCAGCCTGGATTGGTTCTTTTGATTTAGCCACTGCATATGCGGACAGAGGAACCTTTTATAATAGTTTTAACGGTGTTTCATGGGGGCCAACACCAATAGGAAAAGAAGAGACTGTTCGATCAGGCTTTGGTGAATTATTAACCGTTGGCTCCAAAGAAGTAATTATTTCACATTCCGGCGATAGTAGATTACAGATATTTAAAAACGCTAGTATTGGTAGTTCAACTTTCATAGAAACGGCGGGATCTGATCAAATTATTGGGTATTGGCCAAATACATTTTGCCCGGAAGGTACTGATGATATTTATGTGGTAAATCCAAATGAATCAAATCCAACTGCAATAAATTTTTCACGATCTATGGATGGTGGCAATTCTTGGACAGTGTTAAATGCTCCGCTACCTTTTTTAAATGCAGCAGAAGGTATTAGGTTAGCAGCCAATTCAACACAAATTGCTGTGTTCGGAAATGATGTGTATGTCTTATATGGCATGCATGCTTCTGATTTAGTGTTGTTGCACTCACCAATGAAAGGCAATCCCGGAACATGGACAAAACAAACATTAATGGATTTTCCAATTAATAATTTTAACGGTGCTTTAGGGCAAAGTACTGATTATGATGGAGATGGTGATTTTGATACTATACTTACACATGATGGATATTTAAATATGATTTTAACTGATGATGGCGTTTTGCATTTTTGGATTGGCGTGATGCGGCTTTTAGATGACAAACCAGATGTGGAAGGGTATAATTATTTCCCACTCACTTCCGGTATTTGGTATTGGAATTCGATAACTGAAACCATGCAAATAATTGACCCGATTTTCGATTCAAATAATGACGATGGTTTAAATGACCCATTTGCCGGAATTGGGAAAAATAGGCATATGTATGGAACAGTTGGTTTTACATCTATGGTTGCAGGCGCTTATGATGAATTAAAAAATCGACTGTATACGGTGTTTGCAATGCCAATTGAATACAGCGATTATTTTGGTGATCCTACCATACCGGAAGCATCTTCATTTAGAGATTTTTTTGGTATTTACTCTGATGATAATGGAATTACATGGTCTGACCCTGTTCCATTAACCAGTACCGCCCTTTCTTTTGGTGAAAATGCCTATCCTATGGCATTTCCTAAAATTGTAAACGATAAAATGCATATTGTATGGGAATATGATAATGTGCCAGGTTCTACATTTTACGAAACTTCTGACCCTCCTCACACTAACACAATAAAGTATCAGGCTTTTTCACCAAGTGATTTTGGAGATACAACTCCGGTGTGTGATATTATAACTCCACCAACAGGATTATTCGCTTCACCGATTGGTACTACTACTGTGGGATTGCATTGGGATGCCGTTCCGCTTGCTGAAAAATATCAGGTGCAATACAATGATATATTGACACCTGCAATTAAATTAAAAAAGAAATCTTTTGTAAATGCAGTTAATTTAACCGGATTAACACCAGGAACTACCTACGCATGGAAAGTAAAAACAATTTGTCCCGGTGGATTAATGTCGCCATTTTCGCCGGCAGCTTCTTTTACAACTTTATTACGCGAAGGAAGTCTAGCAGTGGAATCTATTATTTTCCCAAATCCTACTAATGGTGTATTTGCCATTGCTTCCGAAGGCTTGCCAAATTCAACAGCAACCATAACAGTTATTAATGTATTAGGCGATGTGATTTTTGAGCGGAATTATGCAACAGCTAATAGTGAGTTGGAAGCAACAATCGATTTGAGCTCACAAGCTGCAGGATTGTATTTTATACAAATAGTTTCAGGCAATGTAAAAGATACCGGTAACTTAATTATTGAATAACGAATTTTGTTTTTGACTTTTTAATGCACCTGAATATTTACTTCAGGTGTTTTTTTTAAACGTTTTGTTTGTGAATTTAAAAATAGTATTTTTGAAGTATAAAAGCAGCTATGAAAACACTGTTCTACATTTGGCTTTTAGGTGTATCCTATGCATCTAACGCCCAAAGCACATGGGTTCCCCTCACCACTGGATTAACCAGCAATATTCGCGATATCGATTATTTTGATGAAAACAATATTTATTTAATCGACGATAATTACAAATTGACAACCAGTGTTAATGCCGGATTAACCTATACTACTTTACCGGATGCCTTACATAAGTATCCTCCCATTGAAGTATTAAATGAACAATCCATTTTACTTACTACCGGAAGTGGTGATATTTATGCCACATCAAACGGTGGTGTAGATTGGGATGTGCAATTTACGTCTTGTAGTTGTTTGATGACTGCTATAGGATTTACAGATGCTAATCATGGCATTGCTTCCGGTTTAGGAGGTGTTTATTATACTGAAAATGGAGGCACTAACTGGGACTTAAAGGATGATTTACCAATATTTGGTGCTGCTCAAATTGAATCGTTTGTAGGAGGGAAAATAATTCTGATTGACGATTTTAGTGTTTATGTAAGTAATGACCATGGGCAATCGTTTACCACAACTTTGTTTGATACACTTACCGAAAATTATTTTACAGGCTTATCTTTTTATGATATCAATAACGGTTTTATTATGACAGGTGATGGTATCTTGTATAGTACCAATAATGGTGGAGCTACATGGGAACTGGTAAGCCATAATTCATTCACATCAGTAAGCCAGATGGTGTTTGTAGATAAATTACATGGTTTTTTAGTGCAGGGCAATTGGAAAAACTTTATTTATAGCACCAACGATGGAGGAGTAAGTTGGTCGCTTAATTACACTGTTTCAGAAGAGATTAATAAATTAAAAGTTACCCCCAATTACATTTATGCAGTAGGTAATAGTGGTATGTTATTAAGATATCAAATTACCACTACAGGTATTGATTCGCCTGCAACGCATACTTTTAATGTATATCCCAACCCGGCTTCACAAACGGTATATTTAGATGTGCCAACACCGGATTTTAATTATGCCATAACCAATATTTTGGGAGAAGTTATTATTTCCGGTAAACTAATTGCAAATCAACAAGAAATAGATATCAGCCAATTAGCAACAGGGATGTATGTTATACTCAATAATGATAATATTCGGGATAACCGGGTATTTATTGTTGAGTAAATAGGTTTCATTACTTATTTTACTTCGGCCATTGGCTGTCTTGATAATCGGGCTTTTATCCAAGTGAAAAAATCTATATAGTTCAAGGCAAATTGTTCGATTTTTATTTCCTTAATTTTTTCTAAATTATCCTGCAACACTAATAACGCCCCATTGGAATTGTACATATAGTTTTTGGGGTTACTAAAATAACTTAACACCAGGTTTTCTGTTTTAAATAATTGTTTATTTTTATTAAAATAGTAACTTACCGAAGCGTATTCAGATTTGATGTTGGAATAGTTTCTGAGTTCAAGGTGCAACATTAAATTCAACAACCTTGAAAAATTATAAATGTCCGGCCTTAAACTATAATCAAATTCATTGATAATATTGTTCACATACTGCCTGGCAATAGTTAAATTACCATTGGCAAAGGCGGTATAAGCCGTAATAAAATACAATGATAATAATGTCACCGGATTAATAAACCGTTTATGGTAGTGAATGCCTGTTTGTAATTCGGGCAAAATACGCCCTGCAGTATAAAACGATTTGTTACTTAACAGTTGAGATACCTGTATCATGTACGATTGTGTGAATATTTGAGCAACAATATTGTCGTAGGTAATACTCTGGCTAAGCGGTTTAAATGACCTGAAGGCAGTGAGTTCCTTTTCAAAAGTTATTGCAGGCCCTGATTTGGTGATAGATAAAATTCTGGAATATATGGCAATAAAATCTAACGGATATTCTTCTTTAAAATGTGGATGTTTGTCTAATAATTGAATGATATGTTTGTTGTGCATTAATTCATTTGTTTTATCCTTATGGATATAATACCACATTGCATAAATTTGGTGATATCGAATTTGCATTTGAACCGATTGTTTTGCCGGTGACAACAATAAATCGTGTTGTAATAATTTCTTAAATTTTTGAATAGCAAATGTTGTCCTAGTTTTGATTACACTCTGACGCAGTTCTACGGCTTTGTCATAAAGTTTGGTATAGGTGGTAAAATGTTGCAGTTGTGTAATAGCTAAGGTTATTTTTTCATGTAAAGAATGAATGGCATAATTTTTAGCAGGGCTCATTACTTGAGCTTTGCGTTCCCAAAGCAACAAGTTGATATGATATTCAAACAATTCATATTTGATTGAAATAGCAATTGCCTTGACTATTTCTTTTTTACACTGTTTGTATAAACCTTTGTCGAATAATATTTCAATTTTTAGCAAAGCTGACTTTACCAATAAATTTGCGGACTTATTGTCATGCTGCATGACTAATGATTCCAATAATAGCTGGTATAAATAATGTTGGTCAGCTTTCAGGTATTTAGCAACTAATCCTTGTTTTTTAACTAAAGTGATTAATTGCAGTTCATCGTAAACAGGCATTTCCTGCAGTAAATGGAATAACGATAAATATTTATTGCTTTCACCAATTACATGTCGGTTCGCATATACTACAAACTGCCGTTTTTCGGACATGGCTAGCGATTGGATGAGTTCAAATGCATCGGAAGGTTTCATAAAAATGGCAAAATCAGACTTACTAAAAAACGCATTTTTTCCGAAAAAACCAAATCATGGACGCAATAATTTTGTATTTATCAGAACAGGGCAATTATGAAATACTTACTTTTCACCATAGGGCAATTGCTATTCATCAGTACTATTTTTACACAGTCGTATAACATTGCCTCTTACAATGGACTTACTGTAAACACCTGTTCAGGTAATTTTTACGATTCAGGCGGAAGTGGTGGCAATTATGGTAATAACGAAAATTATGTGGTTACTTTTTGTTCATCCAGCGGTTCGCCTTTGTATTTCGATTTTGGTGCAAGTTCCTCTTCATTAAATTTGGATGCAGGAACTGGAGATACCCTGTTTTTTTACGATGGACTCACTACTTCAGATCCGCTAATTGCGACTTTGACTAAAAGTGATGATTATGGATTTTCAAATCCAACGGTAGGAACTGTAAGCACTTGTGTTACTATACAATGGAAATCTAACGGCAGCGCAGCAGACGGTGGCTGGTCGGCAACAATTGATTGTTCCGAACCGCCTGTTTGTGCTGACAATCCTCCGGCAGCCGATGTGTTTGGGCAGGCAACAGCAGTTTGTAATTTAAATGATTATTGTGGTACAACTTCCGGTTATTATGGTGAAGATGCGCCATATAATTTTGGTGGTACCGGTGGTTCATGTCCACTTCCCGATGATGATTTATTTGCCGGTACTTTGGAAAACAATTCCTGGTTAAAATTTATTGCTGCTGCCACAACATCCACATTTGATTTTAATGTAACGGGTGGTGCTTCATGCGATGGTGTGCAAATTGGCATTTACGCTTTTAATGAGGCTACTAAAACGTTTACATTAAAATCGCCGTGCAGTTATACAGATGGCGGTCATGAAGGCATCTTTTCTATTACAGCAACTTCACTTGTAGTTGGAGATACCTATTATATGATGATTGATGGCAATTCAGGTTCTAATTGTGATTATACAATTGGTGCAAATACAGGAGTGGCAACTGTGGATGCCGGTCCTGATCAATCTATTTGCGGCGCCTCTGTAACACTCAATGCTGAAACGGTGACTGGCAGTGGCACGTGGAGCTTAGTAAGCGGATCAGGAAGTTTTGACGATGCTACTGATCCTGATGCATGGGTGAGTGGTTTGGCATTGGGTGAAAATGTATTTCAATGGACAACAACAGACGGACTTTGTGGCGATGGTTTTGATGAAGTTACTGTTAATAATATTTGTTTATTGCCAATTAATATCACTAATTTTTATGGGGAAGCATCGCAGGAAGGTGTGCACTTATTTTGGACATCTGCAACAAATAATTTAGATTATTTTACAATTGAAAAATCGGTTGATGGCTTACATTTTTTTTCAATAGGTAAAGTTCAACAAACTGCAAATGGGAGCTATACATTTATTGATAAAAACCCTGTGTTTAACGATAATTATTACCGGTTAATTCAGGTTGACGCTTCTGGGGAAAGTTATGAAAGTCAGGTTATTGTTATTCCATACGCAGCGCATCTTTACAATATATACGAGCAACACATGTACTTGAATCAGGAAGGTAATTTAATTATTCCCGGAACCTTTCAACATGATGCAACAGTTACTTTGGAAATTTTTGACATGTTAGGAAAAATGGTATTTACACATCAGGAATATGTGAACAGCAATATGGCACTTACTGAAATTCAATTAAGCAATACAACACTAACGGGTGTAGTGCTTTGTGCGGTAAAAGTGAATGGTAATGCTTATGCAGCTCAATTACTGTTTATAGATTAAAGATGGATTACTACAACATTTAATTAAATCCCAAAGCTACTTCAACAGTTAATCCCACACTACTAAAATGTGTTTTATGGTCGCCGGTATATCCTATCCACCTGGATCCGGTTACATCATAAAAATCATATTTCCCGAAACTCATTGCATAAAATGGCAGAATCCTTATGCCACTAATTTCACCCGATTCAAATGGAATGGCAAAACCAGCCTGTGCTTTAAAACCAACACTATAGCCCCTAAAAATATTAAAATCGGTTGATGGAGGTGATTCAAATAGTGTATAAGGTGCACTTGCTCCTGAAAGTTCACTTTTATTTTCAGCAGCATTGATATTCAAACCGACACCGAGAATTATAAAATTAACCGGTAAATAATTTCCCCCAAAATAAAGTGAAATATCTTTAGCTTTAAATTGGAGTGAATTGCCGCCTGTATCACTTGCTATATCTTTTGAACTTGAAATTATTCCTCCTGCTTCAAACTCTGCATGATTTCCTCTTGAAACAAAACCCAATGCCAATCCTAAGCTTGGTTTAACATCAGGAATTTTGTCCAGTTGCATATTTGTTTGAAGAAATTGCAGATAAATATCTTGCTCAGTACGCGTATTTTGCGCATAAACTCCCCCAATTTTAAAGGCATAAGATTGACCGTTTATTGAAGTAATGTTTATTAGGATAAGCAGCATAAGTGATGTAGTCAGGTGATTTTTCATATTAACAAAATTACTATACGATGGTGACAATTTTTATAAATTATTAATATAAAGTTTGGACAAGTATAAACCTGCATGTACACTGACTTTGGGTGAAGCGCTGACAAGTATAAAGGTTAATGCAAAGGCTGTCAATTCAGTGATTTCACCTCATTCTCGCAATTTTTGCGTATATTTATACTTTATTGAATCACGTGTTCTTCCGTAACGGTAGTTCTACCTGAATTTTCCACCACTGATTTTCATCGATTCAATTCATTATGTTCACAATAAAATCTTCATTTTGGAATTTAAAATAGTGCAGGACAAAGGTGCTTACAAACAAATTGATTTTGGAGCAGGCAGAAGTACACAGGGCTTTTATCAAATTGCCAAAAAATTTGAACAAATTTTGGATATTTCCTATTCTAAAAAAAGCGATAACTTCAATACTTTGTGCTGGAACTATTCTTACCACGGTGTTCCATTTCAGTTGACTTATCACTGGGATAACGGCACTTTAATTAAACTTCAAAACCAGGCACCTAGTAAAGAAGAGGAAACTGCCATTGATGAAATCATCACAGTTTTGAGTTCGTATTTATAAAAATGTATTGTATTAGCGTATTGTAATCCGCTGAAACCTTTGTTTATCAAGTGTTTTAGAGGTGTCTGACTATTCTCATTCAGAATGGTAACATAAGTCATAATTTAGGTTATGGATGTGATGGAATTTTGTACCATAAAAATTAATCATCACTACTTAAACTAAGATATATGAAAAAGCTAATGTTAATAATCGCGCTCGTTGTTGCAGGCAGTTTAATTGCTTCAGCAAATAATAATGATAATTTAGTTCCAGTTTATGGAATTGAAAATGGCGACCAAGTTTCCGGTGTTGGAACAATGATGTTAAAAGGTGATATATGGGTAATCAGAGTTACTGATAATGAAGGCGTTGTTGATTATTGCCCAATGAATCTCCCTCAAAACTTTCAAAAAGCCGGTTTAATAGTAAAATTTTCAGGAACTGTAAAATACATTTCTGATACCGATAAACTTGCCGGTATGCCAGTAATACTGTCACAAATTAAATTGGCAAGATAATTTTAATCATGTGGATTTTGGTAATCGGAGGCTGTCAGTGTGCGACAGCCTCTTTTTTTATGAGATAAATTGTAAATTGTTCCTGCCTTTACTTCGCTACTCTAATTTCAACTGCTGTAATTCCCTGTCACAAAGCCTTCGAAACTGAATTGTAATCATGAGTATTTTTTTGAATTGTTATCTTATTCTGTTTACTTTTATGCGTGCTAGTCAGGTATGCCTCGTTTCTCACCATTGCTCTTGCTTTATTGTTGCCAACAGAAAGTAGATCACAGCATGCATTAAATTTACCTACTTTGGTTAACCCTACTTTTTTGTGTGATTTCCAAATTGAAGAAACATTTTTATTTGAAAATGGAAGTGGAGCTGTTTATGAACCGTTTGATTCAACTTTGTATAAATATGATATCTGGAAGAGACCTGAGCGAATGGAAAGGTATTTATATGATTCGTTGATTGCAGAATCGAAATTGGAATACGACAGAGTTAATAAATATACCAGAATCACATCTTTACAATTAGACACTTTTTATTTTTATAATGTATGCGGACTTATAACTGAAAAAAATATCTCTACAGGCTCATCTGACCCCCAAAAGGCAAGTTTCAGCTACAGATATAGTTATGATTCAGAAAATAAATTATTGAACAGAACATTATGGGATTTAAAAAACTATGACACTGATTTCATACTGGAAGAAATTGTTTATAGCTACAATTTAAATGGTCAGGTAGCTGAGATTAATACCTCTTTATGGCTGGAATCAGAACAATTATACACCAGCCGTAAAAAAACTATCCATTATAATCAAGATGCACAAAATATAGTTGAGAAGGTATATATAGATAACGTGTCACCCATATCAGATATCCCTGATAGCACCACGATATTTAATTATAATGATCATGGAAAAATCACCGGTAGTTTTAAACTTATTCCCAATAACGGAAATTATGATACTATACAGGCAACAGTATTTTTTTATAGTATCGACAATTTACTTCATTCAGTATTTGAAAGCAACTATAACGAAGGAGAGTATACTTATGGTCAGTTTTGGTCTTATAGCTATGATATTAAACAAAATTTAAAACTAAAATCAAGAAGCGAATCGTTTGACGGTGAAAACTGGGTTAAAAAAGACAGGGTTCGTTATGTGGTAAGGGGGCAATACGTTCCTATGGCTAGTGCTAATAGTATAGAAGTAGTGCCTAATCCGGCCACTTGCTGCGCTGATATTATTTTTTATTCTGATGAGTACGATTTGGTTAAAGTTTTAATTAGTGACATGACAAGCAAAATAGTCCTAACTCAAATTTTACATATTTTCCCAGGCAGAAATATCATTCCCGTACAATTTGAAAACTTCATCAATTCTCCAGCAATGAGTCGTCAACTTTATTCGGTAGCTATTATAGGAAATGCTACCTTTTCAAAGGCAACTTTTATTAAATTGTAAAATTACGCGTAGAGCGTTTTTGTACCTTATTTCATAATTTAACAAACAATCAATATTTTTGACTATCGTAAATTCACGTTTTGCCATGAAAAGTCAAATATTTAAAGCCATCTCTTTTGCATTTATTTTTGCAACGCTTTCCAATTCGCTAAAGAGCCAGTCTATTTTATGGCAAAAGTCGATTGGTGGTAGTTCAACTGACAAGATTTCCGCTGCAATTATTGATAATGAAGGGAATATACTAATTGCCGGTACCTCCGGTTCCGATATAAGTGAATTTAAATCTGAGGATAATTTAGGCAGCTTAGATTTTTGGATAGTAAAACTGGACCAGGATGGGAATATAATTTGGGAAAATACCATTGGCGGCAATGCAGAAGATTTTGCCTATTGTGTTAAGCAAACCTTAGACGGTGGATATATAGTTGGAGGATATTCTTTTTCAGATAACACTTTTGATAAAACCTCAGATGCGTTTGGTGAACAGGATTATTGGGTGGTAAAATTGGATTATGATGGAAATGTAGAATGGGATAAAAGTTTTGGAGGATATGACGAAGATTTACTCTTCGACATTGAAGTAACTAGTGATGGCGGATACATCCTCATGGGAGAATCTGGTTCTGATGATAATGGTAATAAAACTATAGAACGTTGTTATAGTGCCATATCTTGGCCTGACTTTTGGTTTTTGAAATTAGATGCAGCCGGTGAAATCGTATGGCAAAATATGGTGGGTGGTATTACTAACGATTGGGGTAGGGAAATAGTAAATACGAGCGATGGAAATTATATCATTTCCGGACGGACTGATGCCGATATAGATTGCGAAAAAACAGTTGATAATTTAGGCTCAATCGATTATTACCTCACAAAAATAGACGTTGATGGAAATGATATTTGGCAAAAGGAATATGGCGGAAATCTGAGCGATTATTTAGAGGGGATAATTCCAACATCAGATAATGGATTTTTATTAATTGGCTATTCGAGTTCACCTATTTCAGACTCTAAAACTGAAGGTAATATTGGCAATACCGGTTATATGGATTATTGGGTGGTAAAGTTGGATCACTATGGTGAAATTCAATGGCAAAATACAATAGGAGGGAAGTCTACCGACGCTTTATTGAATTGCACACAAACAATAGATGGCGGCTATTTATTAGCAGGTTACTCCAATTCGGAAATTTTTGCAGATAAAACAGAAGCGCCGTATGGTAATCATGATTATTGGTTTGTTGAATTAAACGTTTTTGGTGAAGTTGTGGATGATTTTACAATTGGAGGTACCTCTGATGATTTATTAGTTGAAGCACTTCAAACTAATGACTATGGCTATTTATTATTGGGCTATTCTGAATCTAATTTAACAGGTATTAAAACAGTTGCCGGTCTAGGTAGTGACGATATCTGGATGGTTAAAATAGCCCACGACATCAATATAGTGGAAGGTACTGTTGCATTTGATTTCAATAGCAATGAAATAATTGATGGTGATGATTTTTATTGCGTGAATAAATTGGTGCAGGACGAAACATCAGGAGCTATAACCTTAACTACTGCAGCTGGTAAATATGCTGTAGGTATAGAAACACCTGGAACTTATATTACCTCGACTCCTGCCATTGAATACTATTCTGTTGTACCTGCTAATTACACGGGTGAATTTATTGATTTTGGACATATCGACACCGGTAAACATTTTCTTATTCAACCCATTGGTGATTTTACAGATTTATGTATATCTGCTATTCGCATTACACCTTTCCGACCTGGTTTTGAAGCTATTTATCACTTGATGTACAACAATGTTGGCACAACCACAGCAAGTGGAACTATAGCCATGTATCCTAGCGCATATATTGTATTCGACTCCGCTGATGTTGCCCCTGTGCTCATTACTGCTGATTCAATATTGTGGAGTATTGCAGACTTATCGCCATTTGAAACCGGTTCATTTAATATTTATGGTTCGGTAATTGAAGCAGCACCTCTTGATTCAACTGCTATATCTTTATTTCAACTCACACCTGTTGTTGGGGACGATGGTCCTGAATGTAATTACGATACTGTATCGGTGGTTATTAGTGGTGCATTTGATCCAAATAATATTACAGTGGATAAAACTCAATTGTCTGTTTATGAAGTACCATTGCAACCGGCTTTGGAATATACCATAAATTTTCAAAATACAGGTACTGATACAGCATTTTTAGTTCAACTCATTAATCCTTTGCCTGAAGATTTAATACTAGCTAGTTTAATTATTAAAGAAACATCACATACGCTAACTTATTTCGAATTAGATGATGATAATAATTTAATTTTTCAATTTGCTGATATTCAGCTCCCACCAACTGCCAACGACGAAGTAAATTGTCATGGCTTTATTACCTATGAAATGCAGACACAAACGGATTTAATTGAAGGTGATATTATCGCTAATGAGGCATCTATTATTTTTGATTTTAACACACCGGTTATTACGAACACTGCTACTACCGAAATAATTGTACCAACAGTTGGAATTAATAATAAACCACAATTGGCCATATCTGTAAAACCTAATCCGTTTACAAATGCTACTACAATTTATTTCAATACCTATTTAAATTATGCACAAATTGAAGTTACTGACATTAATGGCAAACAAATTTTCAAAGACATTATGAGCGGAACTGAATGGAATTTTATTCCGGGGGATATTAATCCTGGCTTGTATTTTGTGCATTTAACACAGGAACAAATTGGCACATACAGCACAAAAATTGTTTTACTTTAAGCTGGTATTATAAGCACCATGAATAGTAGGTGCACCTATTACGAACTGCCGTGTTTATAGGTGTTTCGCTTGTGTAAATTATAATCTTATTACTTGATTATCAATGTATTATCTTCTAATAATACAGTGAATTATGCTTGTCACAAAAGCGCATTGTTTGTATCAATTTACCGATTAAACACATAGTTTGAATTGGTAAATTTGTTCATTCACAATTTAAACCCTTTTACAACTTATGAAAAAAGCACTTTTATTTATTGCATCCGGAATCATTCTTGCTTCTTGTTCCAAAACGGAGATTGAGCAGGCAGCTGTTACCAGCCCGGTTGATGAACTTGACATGAAAATTGTTTATTATTTAACAGGCGATGGCGAAGATGTTGAAACACCAACAGAAGGCGGAACCGTTTTAATGGGTGGTAGCACAGATGTTGATGCCGCATTTGAATGGATGATAGACAGAAGTGGTGGTGGCGATTTTGTCGTAATTCGTGTAACCGGAGAGGATGGTTATAACCAATACATTTATGATATGGGTGGATTAAACTCCGTAGAAACTATTGTAATTAATACTGTAAGCAGTGCTAATTCAATGGGTGTATATAACAGAATAATTAATGCAGAAGCATTATTTATTGCAGGTGGAGATCAGTGGAATTATGTAAATATCTGGAAAGGTACGTTAGTTGAAGATGCCATTAATTATTTAATTAATACCAAACATGCACCTGTTGGTGGAACCAGCGCAGGTGAAGCAATTATGGGTGATGGTTATTTTGATGCTATGAATGGTACAGTTACTTCTGAAGGAGCATTAAATAATCCATACAAAGACAGAGTATCCATTCAGTATGATAATTTTATTGAAAATCCTTGGTTGAAAAATACCATTTGTGACCAGCATTATATTGGCAGAGAAGGACGCCATCTTACCTTTATGGCTCGTTTAAGTACTGACTACGGTATAACTGTAAAAGGCATTGGTGTAGATGAAGAAACAGCTGCTTGTATTGATGAAGATGGTCATGTACAAGTGTTTGGTATTAACAATGCTTATTTCTGTCGCCAGACAAATTTAGCACCGGAAGGTTGTGTGAGCGGCCATGAATTAACCTGGAAAAGAGGAGAACAGGCAGTAACTGTTTATAAAGTTCCAGGCACATTAACAGGTGATAATACGTTTGAATTAAGCGATTGGGCAACGGGTTCTGGTGGTACTTGGGGATATTTTTGGGCGTTTAAAGGAGAATTCCATTCTACATTTTAATTATTGAAATAAATAAAAAAACCGGCAATGTATGATGTTACTTTGCCGGTTTTTTGTTTCCTGACTTTTTTATTTAGTTGTCCTCACCATATCCTACTAACATAATAGATAAACCAAATCCTTTTAAAACCCCTTCAATAGGTGAGGGGTCATTAATATAGGTATATTGGTTGATGTATGCATTTAATTCGATATAATCGGTTTTAATCGGCGACCAGCTGTAATACGGTTTAAATAAAATGCCGAGTCCGTTTTCTGTTGCTACAATAAATTGTACAAAAGGTTCGAATCCTATTTTAAACTGGGAATTTACTTTTGCAAAATTGGCAACCCCGATATCTTCCGGAGTATCGGCACGAGTTAAAGATTTCTCACTATTTAGGCCGGTATTTATACCAATCATAAGTGCTTTCGTATCGCTATTACCAAGATTAACTCCAAGTCCAACATCAAAGGTGTTCCATTTATTTTTTACATCTCGTTGTTGTTCAGTTCCTGAAGCATCAACTCCGGTAGCACTTACAACACAACTTCTGTATGTAAATCCGAAATCCCAAAAAAATGCATTCGCCGCGCCACCAAAGTGGAAAGTTAGCCCATCATAAAAATGCGGACTGGGCATGGTTTCATCTAAATAAGGACGCGTTTCATTGTAACGGTTAATCACATAGTCTAACCCTTCCGATTTCAAAAAGGCGGCGTTATAACCTCCACCGGCATAATAAAATCCCTGGGAATAACATGCTGAACCTAAAGTAATTAGCATGAAAAAGAAGCATATTTTGTGCATTGGATATGATTTTGCCATAAAATTAGGGTCAAAATGTTATCATACACAATCCATCGGTTTAATTTGGAATACTTTTAAATAAATTGATTTAGTATGTTTGTAAAAAAAATCAGATGTATAAATACGTGGTATTTGCCCTAATAGTATGTTTTGGAGTTACAACAAAGGCTCAAATAAATTGTCCGGTTTTAGGCAATACACGCGGGCTACCCACTCAAGCTCAATGTGAAGAAATGAAAAGCCGCAAGGTGGTGGTCATGTTGCCGGAATTAAATGAAAATAAAATCAAACAATTTGAAAAGAAAAAAGAATATGATGAATTAGCGCAGTATAAAAAGGATTTTGTTATATACAAGCAGGCTATAAAAGATGGTGTAAAAGCACATTGGAATTTGCATGATTTTGTTTCGTTTAAAAGCACAGAAGAAGTAATGTCATTAGCTAAAAAAGGGAATAAGGATTATGTTGTTATTATTTTTGGAGCAACCTACTCAGAATATGTAAATGGGGCTTTAAAATTGAGATTTTCATTTGGATATAGCGGAGGGGAGCGTGAATTTGATAATAAAGAAGCTGAAGTTTATTATCAAAAATGTTTAATAATTGCGCCAATAGAAAAAGTTGATGTTGCCGAAAGTCTGATTAACAGTGTGCATATGGCCATATCATTACCACATGCTATGATTGATAATGAATCGATTGTGTATGGGATTGATTTTGTGAATTATGTTGTAAAACAAAAACTTGCAGATAAAACTTTTGGTCATCATGACATCTCTAAAAATGCCTCCAAATTGTCAGCATATACACTTGCCGTAAACCAGGAGGATTGGAGTTCAGAAATCTCGACAGCAGATGCAAAAGATAAGTATGGATTGACTATCGAATTAATGGACTCACTGGCATTCAATACTTTGTTGAATACAGGTCAACCAGGAATTGCCTATGCGGTAAAAATGGGTCCTTATTTATCGGTGGTATTGTCAGATACACGTGAGGTAGTATATCTTACCGGATTAGGAGATAAATTTATGTTCAAACTGACACCCACTATTTCTGAAAAGGAATTAGAAAACTTGCAGAAAAAAATTGCCGGTATGAAAGTAGAGGGTGAGGGTGAAGAAAATGAGTAACAAACAGTTTTTAGGGTTGTGTTTTGTTAACAAAACGCGTTGAACGATTGCGTGCACTGCTCAGTGCCATTTTAACAAATTTGTTGTTTTGCAATTTCTGTATAGATTTGCCGTGTTAACAGCGCAACTATGAAATTCACTAAACTGATATTGCTTACCATCACCCTGGGTATTTTCACGCAAATAAAGGCTTTTGGCCAATTCGGAAGTCCATTACTTACTTACAAAAATGATGTGCCTACTCAAAAAGAGTGTGCAGAAATTACCAAACGTAAGCTGATTGTCCTTAATCAACGTTGGGATTTAGATAAAGTAGATGCGTTTAAACGCGATAAGGAATTTTCATTACTCGAAGAATATAAAGACGAGTGCGCAGCCTACAGCAATGCCTATGTGCAGCTGATAAAGGAAAAATGGAGTTTACATGATACTTTTGAAGTATATTCATTTAAGCAGATAAAAGAATTGTATGAAACCGGAGCAACAGATGTTGTAGTATTAGCCTTAGTGCATATCACCGTTGAAAAAGGAAGCGATAATAAAAATGAATACAAGCTTGATTTTGCCTATTCAGCAAATGAAAAGAAAATGGATGAAAACGGCTTTAACCCTCAGGATTTTAAGTCGTTGATTTTATTTCCAATTGAACAATTAAATGAATTGGATTACACCTTTACAAAAATGTATTTGGGAATCAGTTTGTTACGCCAGGTTCCAACAAAAGAAGATATTCATTATAGTATAGATATGATGAACAATATTGTGCAGCGAAAAACTTTGGACAATAAATTTACCGACAATACCATTAAACAGCTTTCTCCAAAACTAAAAGAGTATACCCTTGCGATATCAAAAAAAGATTGGGACGAAGAAATTAGTATAAAAGATGCTCAAGTGTATTATCCATATCCAATTGAAATTGTCGAACAGGAAAAATTCAATACCTTAATTACCGAGGGTGCTACCGGTTACGCATATGCTTTTAAACTCGGCACCTGGATGGGAATAATGTTTTCTGACACTAAAGAAATTGCCTATGTTTCAGCACCAATTGATATACCAGTTAAAAAAGCAACTGCTTTATTCAGCCTGCGCGATTTAAATAAGATAAATGAGGCTGTTACGAATACTAAAATCGTATTTAAAGAGTAAATCGGCGCATATAACATCATAGCACAGCGCATAATTTTGAGACACACTTAACATATGTTAATTATTACATGTGTAAGAAAACTGCGCTTTTTTAAGGTACTCATATAAAAAATCTTATATTGTTTTTGATTTTTCAAAAATTACCTATAATTTTAGTTAAAATTAAATTCTATGAAAACAAAATTACTATCCTATTCAGGTGCCGCTTCAGTATTTCTGCTTGCCGGTGCTGCGAAATCAGATGCACAAGTGATTTACCACGACATTGATCCCGATGTTTACATGACCGGCGACCCGGACGATTATTTTCTCGACGTTAATATGGACGGTGAACACGAACTTAAGTTTGGTCACACCACTGATGTCCTCGGTGCTTTTTGGGGCTGTTATGGCAACGTTACGCCTAATTATTCGTATTGCTGGATCAATAATTACGTAGCTACATCAACTTATGGCTGGACATTTGGAGCACCGCTTGATGCCGGTGACCCTGTTCCTTTTGGCTTCAACAATCCGCCTATGGCTATTAATGTGCAATACCTTGGTGCCGGTTGGGATACGGGTGTTGGGCTTTGGGTAGGTGAAGGAGATAAATATTTCGGTTTTCAATTCTATACCCCAGATGGAATTGATGGCCCTTATTATGGTTGGGTGCGTTTGCAAGCCGATGAATGTGGTTATTACATCAAGGACTATGCATATGCAGAAGGCGGTATTGATGCCGGCGAAGGCATGCCTTTAGACGGTTGTGATACACCTACCGGTATGGCCGCAACCGGAATTGAAGCAGAAAAAGCAAAAATTAGTTGGGATGCAGTAGCTGGTGCAACAACCTACAATGTTCGTTTCAGAGCCGTTGGTGAAATCGACTGGCATGAAAAAACTGTAGATGCTCCTAAAACATTTGTAAAATTAAAAGCCCTTAGTTGCGATACTGATTATGAATGGCAGGTGCAAGCCGATTGCGATGGCGGACCTTCAGATTATACAGATATAGCAGGTTTTTCAACGCTTTCATGCAGAATTGGCGATGTAGCAGATGCTGGTTTCGACATTTACCCTAACCCTGCTAATACTGTGTTAAATGTTGAACTGGAAGACGAATTAACCGGTGACGCCTTTATGCAAATTACCGATTTCACAGGTAAAATTGTTGTACAACAAAACTTAACATCAACCCTTACAGGTATTGATTTAACTGAATTGCCATCCGGAATTTACATCTTGACTGTTTTCGAAAATGGTAACATGAACAAAAAAGAGTTTATTAAACAATAAACGTATTGTTGACTTTAAAAGAGGTTGTTTCTAGGTAAGGAACAACCTCTTTTTCTTTAAAAAAATTACATAATCTTAACATGCACATCCACTTGACTTGCGTAGATTAGATATTAAAGTCCACGAAATTCACAAAATAATAATAAATTTGTTGTTAATTAAATATAAAACATGAAACAGCTACAATTTGCCATTACTATTTACCTTGTAATAATTGCAACAACAATAAACGCACAAGTCGCAGGTTTATATGATTCATATCCTATTGATGGGTATACTGAATTAAGTGTCAAAAAGGCCACTGAATTTGCAGAACGTAAATTAATTGTTGCAACCTTAGATTACGATGAGGATATTGTAAAAAAATTGGACAAAAATAAAGACCCTGAAAAATTGTCAACATATAAGTCTACTATTAAGGAGTTTAATGCTGATATAAAAGAAATGGTAGACTCATTATGGACATTAAATAAATCAGTAAAATACATGTCTTATGAGGATATACAAGATATTAAGGGTGACGATAAATCGCAATATGTGGTTATCATTATGGTAAGGTTGCATGAGAAACCAACTCCAGGAACATCAAATGACAAAACCGTTGAAACAAGTTATGATATTACTTTTGATAAAGCTGGTTTTGGCGGAGATCAAAAAACAAACCAAATACGCAGTACTAATTCTCATTTTACACTAATGCGTGTTTGCTTATTAGAAAATTTAAAGTTCCCAAATCAAATGACAATTCCAATGGGACATGTGGTTCCCCAGCCAGCTGATATTGCCTTTGGGTTAACTTATATGGATTGGTATATTAGATCAAAGATGGCTGATGTTAGTGATAAAGATATGGTTACTCAGATTAATGAAAGTTGCAAAGAACTCGCTACTTTAACTTTACTTATAAGTGAAGAAGATGCAAAAGATGATGATATAATGGGCAAAGGCAACAAAACATACCCTTTTAAATCACAAATTGTTACGAAAGAAGAATTAGAAGCGCATATTTTAGCTAAAACGCCTGGTTATGCCTATGTAAATTATGGACACAACAGTGCTTGTGCCGTAAAAGTAGAAAATAGAACATTACTCCGTGTTCCTAAACCATCAGAAGTTACGCTCATATCGACTGAAACTACAATTGCTAAAATGGGAATTTCCGTGCAAAAACTTATTGAAAAAGGAGCAGAGGAATAGTTCATGATAGATTTACTTTGGTATTACAATTCGTAAATAGGTTTATAGCCTGAACATAAACCTATTTATTATTTTCTTTTTTGAAATATCGTCGAAACAAAAAGTTATGTTGTAATGCTTCCATGTTTTCATTTAACTTTTGAGAACTACTCTCCAAATTAATTAACGATTGTTGCAAGTTAAGTGCTGCATTTTCATCGTTTAATAAAACACCGGCAACTGAAGTGTTGTTGCTGTTAAGGTTTGTTGTTAAAATTTTTAATTCATTGCTAGTCTGTAAAACCTGATTTGACACTGCTGTTAAATTAGATACTATCATTTCAACGTCTTTAAATATAGAGGTGTCTGTAACAATATTATTGGCAAGATTGCCGGGGCTGTTTAGCTTTTGGGTGAATTGGTCTAATGAGCTGCTCATTGAATTTAATTTTCCTGCTGTGGTGTTTATCTCCGCCATCGCGCTTGTCAGATTGGTATAAAGCTGTTCATCTGCTATAAGTTTTCCAACTGTTCCTTTTCCTTCTAAAATTTGTTTACTTATATTTTTAAAGTCGGTGGTTATAGCTAACAGATTGGTATTGTTTTGCTGTAAAGTTGCCATCATGTCCTCATTAGTAATGCTGCTTTCAACATGTAAAGTATCGTTCGATTGTACTGTTCCTGAGCGCAGGTCACCGGAATAAATTACAATCAATTTGTTGCCAATAAGTCCATCTGAACTTATTTTGGCTAGTGCGTTTTTAGGTATATACTGTTGGATTTTTTGCTCAATATTAATATTTATCAATACATCAGAGTTGCTTAAAAACTGCATATCTTTTACAGTTCCTACTTTTACTCCAGAAAGCCATACATTGTCTCCCACCTGTAAACCGTTAACTTCTTCGAATACGGCAAATACCTGTATTGATTTTTTAAATGCATTATTAATATTCCCAATTGCTAGAATACCAACAATAAAAATTACAAGGCCTGTTAAAATAAAAAGACCCAGTTTTGCATTGTGTTTGTTATTATCTCCCATATTAAATGATAAAATTGTAATCGTAAAATTGTTTTACTATTTGAATGTCAGTATCAAATACTTCTTTAAATGTACCTTGCCTGACAAATTGCCCATCCAATAAAACAACAACTTTATTTGCTGTAGCCTTTGCACAGGTGAGGTCATGTGTAATGATTATTGCGCTTGAATTATAACGTTTTTGTAACTCAATAATTAGGTTGTTTATTTCAATGCAGGTTATAGGATCTAGCCCGGCGGTAGGTTCATCATATAACATTAATTCAGGCTCCAGAATTAAAGTACGGGCAATACCAATTCGTTTTCTTTGCCCTCCGGAAAGTTCAGATGGCATTTGTTCTGCTGTAACTCCTAAACCGACTGCATCCAACACCGCGTCAACCTGTTTATTTATTTCCAATTGAGTGAGATGTTTATCTTTGCGGACAAGCGGAAACTCAATATTTTCTCTTACAGTCATACTGTCGTATAATGCACTGTTTTGAAATGAAAATCCAATTTTTAAGCGCAGGTTGCGTTTTTCCTTTTCGGTAATGGTTGCGATATTTTTACCTAGTGTTAATACAGTTCCGGAATCTGGTAACAATAATCCGGCTATAATTTTAATTAAAACTGATTTACCGCTACCAGATTTTCCTAATACGGCAATATGTTCACCTTTTTGTAATGTTAAATCAATATTGGATAATACGTTTAAATTTCCAAATGATTTAGATAAACCTGTGATATTGATTGTTGCGTTTTCCTCAGTAAGCATAACTATTAATTTAAAGACAACCGTATCCAAGCAGATAGCTGAACCACGATTATTTCTTCAATAAAAATGAGAAACATAGATATTACTACAGCCTGGTTAGCTGCTTTTCCAACCCCTTCGGTACCTTTGGATGCATTGTATCCTTTATAACTTCCAACAATACCTATGGTAAATCCATATAATATTGATTTAAATAAACCCGTAAATACATCTAAAAAAGAAATGGGTGAAAAGGCTTCCTGAAAGTAGGATATAAAGCTGGTGTTTTCACCCATATAAACATTGATAAAGGAACCTAATAATCCTATAAATGCAAAGTACATCATAAGCAATGGGATCATTAGGGTAGAAGCAGTTACACGAGTTACTACTAAATATTTAAAGGCGTTTACTCCTGATACATTTATAGCATCTATTTGCTCGGTTACGCGCATTGAGCCCAGCTGAGCACCTATATTTGACCCTATTTTACCTGCTGAAATTAATGAAGTAATAAGCGGCGCTAATGCACGAATTAAAGCAATGGCAATAAGCGAAGGTAGCCATGATACAGCGCCTAATTCCTGTAGAGATGGACGTGACTGTTTTGTAAATACAACACCTGTAACAAATCCGGTTAATGTTATGAGCGGCAATGATTTAATGCCCATTAAATAACATTGTTTTTTTAACTCGGCAAATTCCCAAGGGCCTCTAAAAGCCTCATAAAAATAACGTTTAACAAACTGTACTGCTGAGGTTATGCCAATAAAAAATGCATCTGCTGAAGCTGAAATAAAGAATTTTTTGGGTTTATTTGACATATACGATAAAACAAATTAATTTGAAAAGATACATTTTGATTTGAATTAGGCAGCTATAACAAATGAGGAAGCGTATCTTGTATAAAGTAACCACTTTTTAAAAGGTAAACGTTATACAATTCTATTAAATTGTTACATTATTCCTGCTTTTGATTTTTGTCCCGTTTAAATAATACAGGGGTAATTTTGGCCTTTCCATCAGTTTTGGTTAGTTTAAATAGCAGTGAAATACCTGTTTTTTCATCTTTAATTTTATTGGGCTCCAGGTATTTTTCATCTGCATTTTTTAAACTTTTTAACGGAATTTTAAAGTAGAGTTCAGTGTTGTCTGCAAAGCTATAAGTGCCTTCTATAAGGAAAATGATTAAGCTGCTGTTAATATTCATTTCTTCTACCAAAACATCTCCGTTTTTTACTATAGATGTATGGTTAATTGTAGCAAATTGTATATCCGTTAAATCTTTATTTTTAAAAATTACGCTTGTGATTTCCTGTAATGCCTTTAAATTATGTAATGCGCCATTCTTGACCTTTACATCAACTTTTCCATTCAGTGTTGGAATAACAGGTTGAAATTGTTTATTGAGATTACCGTTTAATGAAATTGAACTTGACACTTTCCCATCAATTACATCAGCAATTACAGCAGTTTGGTTGAAATTATTTAAGCCTTTGAATATTTTTTCAATGTCGATATTGCTTAATTGCACCTGCAAATCAAAAGGCATTGTCGCATTACCCAAGTTATTTAAATTGCCGGATAGAATTGCTTTCCCGTCTGAAATGTAGGCTGAGGCTCCACTGCAATGTATACTGTTATTGCTAATAGTAAAAACACCGATGGCATTACTCATAACTAATTTTTTATATATGATTTGATTGGCATTCAATTTTATGTCTGCACGTAGACTATTTAACAGTTGCTCAGTATTTTGTGTAATATTATTTTGTTTCGATGGTTTTATGGATTTTACAGTGGGAGGTGGAAAATTATTGATGTTAAATTCATCCGCTAAAATGGTAATATCTGCGTATAAAGGTGCTTCGGGATGAATAATGTTATTGCTGATATTTTTAAACTCACCTGATATGGTTGTTTGATTATTATTTAGAGTAACCGGTAGGTTGGATATAATTAAATTCTGCTTGTCGAAGTTTAATGAACCTGTAATATTTTTGAAGTGATAATTATTTTTGGTGATGACATAATCGGCACCGGTTAATGCAAGCCGACCATTTACTATGGCGTTGGTATCTACAGGCAATGTGTCGTTGGTGGTTAATGCGCCTTTAAAACGTAAGTCCAAATCCATTTCGCCCGAGTTAAACCTGATTATTGAAGTGTCAATAGCATTATTGATAACAGCAAGTTTTGTATTGCACTTTACTCTCATGTCCAGAACAGGATTGGTAAAATCGTTTAATATAAACTTACCATTAAAAGGAATGCCTTCGTAAAAACCTGAAATAGTATCAAAAAATAACGCATTATTTGACTCATCATTAAACAAAGTGTCGTTCAAATGATTCATGTAATGTCCTGAAAAATCGATGTTATTTAATTTCTTACTTTTTCCTGTAAATGTATTGTTTAAGGAATTGAAGTAAATGTCTATATCTGGTGGCAAATTGGGAATTAAATTACTTTTAACAACCATTTGCGCACTTAGAGGGTCTTCAAAGTTAAACCCGGTAAGCTTTTCACGCGTATATGGCGTAGCTAATACAAGTGCATTTTGTAATGAGATTTCGTGGTTGTAAATAATAAGTTGTAATTCTTTTTTTTCCTGCAAACTAATGCTACCTAATAATGTAAATGATTCATCCTTATCTTTAATACGTGTTGGTAATATGGTACCTGTTTGTGTTGTTGTGTTCCAATCGAATCGTATTTGCATTTGAAGCTTTCTATCCTTCAATGCTGAGCCTCTGTCTTTGTTAAATATGATTTGGTGGGTAGAGGTAGTGTTTTTACTGTTAACAGTAAATCCGGTAGCTGTAGTGATAAATTGAATATCCGCATTATTGATGGTAAAATCAAAATAATTGCAAGCAATTACAGTGTCTTCATAAGTAATATGGACATTATCTATTGAAACGTTCAACTCATTTATAGTGGAATTTACATTTTCGGTACCTTTGTTTTCAGATTTTTTAAGCAGTCCTTCCGTATTTTTTAAACCATTGGGTAGCCGGTAAATATGTATATCGGAATTTTTTACAATTACCCGCTTAAGTTCCACCTTTCCATAAATGAGTTTGAGCAAATGTATATGCAGATATATATATTTAATATTTAATATTTCGTTCTTTTTACCATCTGCTCCTGGCCTCACAATCTCAAGATCTTTGATGGTAAATGACGCATTGGGGAAATTGGAAATGATATTGATCCGAAATGACTCGATGTTAATTTCGCCGTTTATTTTTTCTTTTAAAGTGGCAGTTACCTGTTCTTGAATTTTTTCTTTAAACAGGGTAAGCATCAAAACTGCTGTTACAACATAGAGCAACAATAATACTCCTGTTAATATTGCTACTATTTTCAGCCGTTTTTTGAATTTTTTATGAATTGTCATTTAAAGTAGTAAAAACATCCAATAGAGCAGGTTTAATTGTGGTTTTTGGGTGCTTAGTTTTTTTAATTTTAAAAGCCTAAATAGTTGCCCATTTCGCTTACAAAGGTGCACTATATTGATAAACAATGTGTTACACAACTCTCATACTTTGTTACATTATTCACACATCCATTGCTATAGCTCTAATTTAGGTATATATGGGATACTCTGGATAGTATAGGTGAAAATGTTAATCATCATATTTGCACATACGGAATACAATCCTTTTAAAACTGAATTTTTAAGGTTTGCCTAAATGGCTGAATATAAGTAAGATATAATGTGGAATATTTAAAAAGTTGTCTTAGTAAGCGCACAGCAGGCTTCTATCTTGATTTTGCAATTGTGTTATATATTTATACCTTCATTAAGGACATTTTAGCGAAATGTTGGAAAATCTTCTCACGAAAAATTTAATATTGAATTTTAGCGGTGTTTAACTTCTAGCTAAATCTGCAATTTAAGATTGTAAGTCGTACTTTATATCTGTTTTAGGTTAACGGTTTAAACAAATTTGAATTATAGACAATTATGAATACCTTTAACAAATGTTCAAAACAATTCTAAACGGGCTGCTTTCTTACTCATTCATATTTTTTTTGTTTGTTGCATGCAAAAAGGAAAAGGTGGAAGAACTACCAGCTTTTTCACCTGTTCAAACTTCCGATATTGTTATGTATGAGGTTAATGTGCCGGCAATGAGTGCTACACATGATATTAATGGAGTTACTGCACGCTTAGACATTATAAAGGAACTTGGTGTAAACACCATTTGGTTAATGCCCATTTATGAATTGGGTGTATTAGATGCCTTCGGTTCTCCTTATTGTATTAAAAATTACACTCAGGTAAATTCCGAACTAGGCACTTTAACCGATTTGCAGAATTTTGTCAACGAAGCGCATGCTCGTGGTATTGCTGTTATTCTCGACTGGGTTGCCAACCATACTTCATGGGATAATGCCTGGATAACGAACGACGGTTGGTATTCTGAAGATGCAAGCGGCAATATTATTAGTCCCTTAGGCACAACATGGTACGATGTGGCTGATTTGAATTTTACGAATGCAGATATGCGCCTTGCTATGATAGATGCTATGCAATATTGGATTGACAATGCGAATATTGACGGATTTAGATGTGATGCTGCCGATTATGTACCTTTTGATTTCTGGCAACAAGCTATTACATCACTAAATGATAATACCGACCGTGAGCTTATTTTATTAGCAGAGGGAGCACGTGCCGATCATTTTACTGCAGGGTTTGAATTAAACTTTTCATGGAGTATGTTAGGCACATTAAAAAATGTATTTACCGGTGGTGGTTATGTAAACACTATTTTTTCTACCAATACATCTGAATATGTTTCGGTTCCTGATGGCGGTAAAAAATTGCGTTTTATTACCAATCACGATGAAACGAATATCGCACCGCCTGCAACAGCTTATGGTAGTCAGGACGCAGCATTAGCAGCAGCGGTTATTGCGTTTTATTTACAGGGCGTTCCGTTAATTTATTGTGGCCAGGAGGTGGGGATTTCCAGTACTTCCGCCTATAACGGAGCACTTAACTGGACAATTAATCCTGATATTTATCAAACGTATAAAGACCTGTTAAAAAATTATAATACCTATTCAGCATTACGTTATGCACTGCCCGAAACCTTTAGCACAGCTACAGTTGCCATCTTTAAAAAACAATTAAATGATGAAAATATGGTAGTTCTTGTTAACACCCGCAATAGTAATCAAAATGCTCCTATATCTGCAACTTTACAAGGTGAGTATGAAGATGTCATGAATGCACAAACTGTTATTCTCGACGACAATATTACCTTATCACCCTATCAGTTTTATATTTTAAAACGAAAATAAAAAGCAAAGCAGGAAATAATTTCCTGCCCGCTTGTTTCAGTGCTCAATAATAATCTGTTTAATAATTGTTTTGTGATTGCATGCACTTATTTGCACGTAATACATTCCTGCCGGTAAGTTAAACACCGGAATTTTTACTTGCGCTTCAGATGTTTGCGAATACCAAACCTGTTTGCCTTGGGCGGTATAAATAGTTATTGTTTTTATGTCCCCATAATTACCGCAAATATTTAACATATAAGAGGATGGATTTGGCGAAATAATTATTTCTTCTACAACAGGTTGTTGCTTCCGCATTGCTGTAGGTACAGTTTTAACTAACCAGGCATCATAATCACCTAAATTATAACCAACATCTCCGTTAAAGGAATTTGTTTGAGCCAAAAAAACGATACTACCATCTGCTAATACAGTGCTTTCATAAGCTTTTTCATTTCTATTTCCGCCATAACAATGCTGCCACATAATATGACCGGCTAAATCCATATTAAACATCCATACATCTGTACCTTTGTGTTTGCCGGACACATCGCCGGAAGTAATTGATTCAGTATAACCGGTTACAATATAATTGCCATCGTTATCGGCAAAAATTTTCTCAGCACCATCATTATTGTTTCCGCCAAATACTTTTGTATATTTTATTTCACCCAAAGCTGTCAATCTGGAAACAAATACATCAATTTCACCATGATTACCCGGGAATGAAGAATTACTTCTTCCGGCAACTAAAAAATCACCACCGGGAGTTTTACAAATGCTTTCTGCTATATCATTATTCCATCTGCCAATAGTAGTTTCCCAATATAAAGCTCCATCATCCCCATCAATTTTAATCACCCATGCATCCATAGCACCTTTAACTTCAGTTACATCACCATTACTTGAACCTGCGTATCCAACAATAATTATTTTGGCATAACTTGTTTCCAATGCTTCATGTCCTGATTCACCTAAAGTGCCACCATAACATTTAGACCAGATTTTACCACCGGAGCCATTTACTTTAACAACTAATATGTCTGAAACTTCAGCCGGTCCATGTGAAGAAATGGCATCTCCGTCAATTGAATTAGTGCTGCCCACGGCTAAATAATTGCCATCTTGTAAAGCAATAATATCATAAGCATTTTCAGCTGCGGTTCCACCAAAAACCGATGACCATAGTAAATTGCCGTTACTATCAATTTTTGTCACCCAAAAATCGTTGCTGCCAATAGGTGTATTTAAATCACCATCAGCAGAAGCCGTAACACCTAAAACAACATAACCACCATCATTTGATGGAACTACTGATTCAAATATATCATTCTCAGATCCACCATAGGTTTTCGACCAAATAATATTTCCGACTGCATCGAGTTTCATCATCCATGCATCGTAATAGCCACCAACTTCCGGAGGTAAATCGCCATCTGTTGAGCCGGAATAACCAACCACAACATATCCTTCGGGTATAGCAATAAAATCACGCATAAAGTCCGTATTGCTGCCTCCGTACACCTTTTGCCAATCAATGCTAGGCGCAATTTCCTGAGCGTAAAGCAACTGGATACATAAAATTCCTGTAAACAGTAAGTAAAGTCGATTTTTCATAACTTTAATTTATAAGGCAAATTATCCCTGAAACAGCCTGAAAACAATGATGTGGGTCATAGCACTGCAATATATTAATGTCATATTATTTTGAATTAAAGGCTATGTAAATCCTGATTGACAGTCAATAACATTATTTTCAAATTCACGGTATTCCGTGAACAGAATATGGTTGTTAGGACTTAATTTAGTGTAACATTAAATCAGCGTAATTTACCTTTTAAAACGTTATTCCATCACTGAAAAATAATAATTATGGCAACTTTATTAGTAAAAGGGAGAGCATTTACCGACATAACACGTAAGATTGACCCTGAGTTAAATTTGGCAGGTGCTTACCCGGCGAAACAAATTTTATTAGCCAACGACAGAGAAATTGGTGCCTTACAACATGAACTTGATATTGAGGCTGACGATGTGTTTGAAGTTGAGACAACAGATAATGTTACTTGGGTATTAACAGGTGAGGAGTTATTGGGAAAATTTGCGTCGACAGCTAATAGAACGCGCGCTGCCAATAATAAATCCGGAGATGTGTTTGAACTCAATGCTTCTATTATTTTTCCTTCGGAAGAAAGGGGAATTGGAAATGTTATCAATTTACGATCTATTATCAAATGGGCGTTTAAACGGGCCATAAAAGAAATTAAGATTATTAATGGATTAGTGGAAATAGTAGATAAAAAATTAGTTGAAAACCCGGGTTTATTTCGTGCTGAACGATTATTAAAAAATGGATTAAAAGAACAAATAAAAAGTCCAACACAATTATCAACTACAGAGCCGAATTTAATTTTTATCCATGGCACAGCGGCAAATGTAGAAATGACTTATGGTAAACTTACACCAGAGGGTGATACAGACTGGCTGGAAGTGCAACAGCGATTTAGTAAACGCATTTATGCCTATCAGCACCATACAATAAGCAAAAGCCCATTAGATAATGCTGTTGAATTAATAGCCTTATTTCCTGCAACCATAAAACTGCATTTAGTAACTTCATCAAGGGGTGGTTTGATAGGGGAATTAATTTTTGCAACTGCTTATTATAAACAGTTCCCTGCTATGCTGGATATACTTAAGAATCAGTTGGCTGCAGCAAACGATAGAAGCGATGATGTAAAAAATGTAGAACAACTGATACAATATGGGAAAACTAAAAAAATCGACATTCTTGATTATAATCGAATTGCTTGTCCTGCAAACGGAACAATATTAGCTTCAGGTCGTTTAGACAAATTCTTCCTAATTGTGTTGAATGCACTAAAATTAATTCCCGGTATAGGCGGTAATCCTATTTATGAAGCTATATCAACCGCATTACTTAATTTAATTAATGCAAAAGCTGATTGTTCTCAAATGCCGGGATTGGAAGCCATGATGCCGGAAAGCCCTTTTATCAAAGCATTAAACAGTTCCAATGTGGAAGTGGATAATACCTTGAAAATAATTGCCGGTGATACTGAGCGCTCAAAAATATTCCGTGCAATGGCTGTATTATTATCTGATATATATTATCGCACCGAACATGATTTTATTGTAAATACAAATTCGATGTTTTGTGGTTATAAACGTAAGCATACCCAATATATTTATCATAAAAGTGGTGCCGTTAGTCATTTTAATTATTATTATAACAATCAAACCCGCAACCCTTTATATGCAGCTTTAAAAGGGGTTGAAAATAGTATTGAATTTAGTAAATTGCCAGATGGTTTAAATTTCCGGTCACCTTCTTTTTCTGTTACAGCTTATCTCGAAAATACGCGCGGATACTATAAAAATAAAATTGTGGTTACGCGTGATGAACAAGACATGGAATTTGAAAGTGAAGCAGTTGTGCATAAACTTGATGTTAAACTTACCCATGGCGATTTAGGGTTTGCGGAATATCCATTAATTGTTGGTCATTTTGAGGGTGATGGTATAGTGAGTTCTGAAAAGGCTGTAGATAAACACATGGACAGGCGTTTAGTGGAAATGCATTTGGCTGGAATTTATCCGGGTGAAGTAGAAACATCTGCTGTTTTATTAAAAGAAGGAATAGGATTTCAGGGAGCTGTAGTAGTTGGGTTGGGCAGTTCCGGTGAACTTTCAGGGGAATCGCTTGCTGCTTCAGTTGCACATGGAGCGGTAAATTTAGCATTTCGATATGCGAATGCAGATAAAAAAATAAACCAGATTGGTATTTCGGCCTTATTAATTGGCTCAGGTTATGCGGGTATTTCCATTAAAACTTCTATCAGAAGTATTATAGATGGTATTTCCAGAGCCAATCGACGCATTAAAAAAATAAATAATGTTACAGTGCCATTTATATCGAAAATTCAATTTATTGAATTGTATGAAGACAGAGCAATGATGGCAGCTAAATTCATCAATAATACCATCATTAATGAAACGCCTGAAAATTTCGTACAATCAAAAGTGGCAATTGACCAGGCTCCAGGATTTCAAAAACGATTGTTTGACAATTCAACTAGTGAATGGTGGTACCGTTTGCAAATTCTGACTATAAATAATGAAAAATCAGTCAATAAACAACTGCGTTATGTATTGTTAAACAATGGTGCAAAAGTGGAAGAAATGCTGGTATATACGCAGCGAATTTTAATCGATAAAATTATTGACGCTGCCATTCATCAGCAAAATATTGAATTAGGATTGTCGAAATTATTATTTAATTTATTGGTGCCAAATAGTATTAAAGATTTTACCCAGGAAAAAAGGAATTTATTACTTATTGTTGATGCTGAAACTGCAGCTTACCCATGGGAATTAATGTATAATCCTGTTAAAGAAGGAAATAAACCAATAGCAGTCAATTCAGGAATGATACGGCAATTAATTGTAGAATCACCCCATAAACCTGTTTTACATGTTGCAGGAAATACCGCTCTGGTAATTGGTGACCCAAAGGTATCAGAAGGGTGGTCGCAATTGGAAGGGGCCCGTGCTGAAGCGACTGCAGTGCAGCAAGTTTTGGAGCAAGGTGGTTATAAAGTTAATGCGTTAATCGACAAAGATTTTATGGCGGTAATTAGTGCACTACATAATAGTCCTTATAAGATTATGCATTTCGCCGGACATGGAGATGTTGATTTGGTTGACCCTAAAAATTCAGGGATGATTTTGGATAATAATATCAGGATCACACCAAGTGAAGTAGCTCAGTTAGATTATATTCCTGAATTGGTTTTTGTTAATTGTTGTTTTTTGGGTAGTACACAACAGGTAAAAGTACAATGGAATCAATTGGCTGCTAATTTGGGAACACAGTTTATCAATATTGGTGTAAAATGTGTAGTTGCCGCCGGATGGGCTGTAAACGATGCTGCTGCAGAAGAATTTGCTAAAACATTTTATGACATGATGGTGAACGGATTTGAATTTGGTGAAGCAGTGCAAACCGCTAGACAAAAAATATTTGATGATGAGCGTTTTAGCAATAATACATGGGGAGCATATCAATGTTATGGGGATCCATTTTATAAATTAGATCCATTAAGTAAAAGTAAGTCCGGTAATGGCAATAATTATGTCACAATTCAGGAATGTATTGTTGGGCTTAATAATTTAATTCAGCGCTCCGATCCACGGTCTACGAGAAGCAAAAATACAGCCGTGGTAGAGGCAATTAAAAACAACGTTGATTCACTAGATAAAACATGGCTCAAAGATGCGCAATTATTGGAAGCAATTGCAGATAGTTATTATGCCATCGGGGAATGGGCAACTGCATTAAACTATTACAACATGTTGTATCAAATTGCCACTGCAAACTTTAAATTAGACAGCCTTTACCGGTTTTCAAAAATTGCTATGAAAATTGGTGTGGAAATGGCCAAATCCGGAAAAAATAAGGAGGAAAAAGCAGCAGGGGAAAATTGGATTATATTATCCTATAAGATTGCAGATAATATCAATAATATTTCAGAAAATGCCTATGCACTTTTGTTAGTAGCAGGCATTACAAAGCAACATGCTTATTTATTTAAAGGTGTAAAACGAATCAACAAATTGAAAGCTTCTGCCGAATTGTATGAGAAGGCATTTAGAGTGCGATACGCAGCCGGTCAGGGTGCTGATTACTATCCATTGCATAATTGGTTAACTATTTTCGAATTATTGAAGTGCTATAAAATAAAATTAAAAGTAAATCCACAGGAAGTTGCTCAGTTTATTCAAGATGCGAATAGCACCAAAAAATCCAAAAAAATTAAATTGGATTTATTCAGGTATCATAGTGCTGAAGCCGAATTCGAAATTTTCCAAGTGTTATCAGCAAGTAAACTTGCTGATAAAAAAGAAAAAATTGCAGAGGGAATTGTAAAACACTATAAATTAGGTTGGGACTATGGTGGAACGTACTATAAGACAGTTGCTATATTAGAACAAATTAATTTTATTTTAGAAATGATGAAAGAAGCACCGGTACTCCAAAAAGATAAAATTGGTGTGTTAGAAATTGTGCATCAAAAACTTTCAGGCATTTTTGTAGAAGATTAAATCACCTTATAAAAAATAAATATGAAAAACGAAAACATTATAGTAGAATTAAGTGGTGCGTCGAGTGCCACTAGAGGTAAAACTGTTAAATCGTTGGAAAAAACCGGTTTGCCCTTAACACCCATTTTTGAAGGGAAAAAATCACGTGGGAATGAACCTGAACAAGCAAAATGGAATTTGTTTACGACTAAAGAAAATCAAAATAATTGGGATGCAGCACATGAAGTAGTTTCAAAGGCCGGAAAGGATATAATTACCTATGCTGAACCTGATAAGTTGTATATCAATCCATTTGATATTGCGAAAAAACGTGCTGGTACTAAAGGCAAACATCACGGTGATTATTTATCCGAATGGCCACAGCCGAAATCAAATGAATTTGCATGGTATTTAGATAAATCAAATTTAAAAAAGATCAGACATGCCGACCCGGGTAAAAGTGGAACCAAAATAAGAATTGCGCATTTTGATACTGGATATGATGGTGATAATCATGAATCTAAACCATTATATCTTAAGCCTGAGCTGGGATATAATTTTATTGAAGGAGGTTTGCCTACTGATAAAAACAATACGAGTATAAAAAATCAACCTGGGCATGGCACAGCAACAATGGCTATTTTGGCGGGTAATAAAATTGATTTAAGTCCTGACTTTAACGATTACATGGGCGGTGCACCGTTTGCAGAAGTAATTCCGTTTCGAATTTCTGATTCTGTAATTCTGTTAAAGGCTGTGGAATTTGCGCAAGCATTGGAAATGGCCATGCAATTAAAATGCGATGTAGTAACGATGTCGATGGGCGGCCTTGCGTCAAAATTATGGGCAGAAAAAGTTAATCAGGCTTATGATGCAGGTATGGTGGTAGTGAGTGCAGCGGGAAATAATTTCGGAGGTGGATTACCTACACATCATGTAATTTATCCTTCGCGATTTAACAGAGTAATCACGGCATGTGGAGTTATGTATAATAATACACCGTATTACAACAAAAAATACGGACATAAAGTAATGATGGGTAATTGGGGACCTGATTCTGTAATGCATACTGCCGTAGCTGCCTACACACCGAATGTGCCATGGGCAACAATGAAAGTGCGTGGAGATGGTTTCGGAAAAGGGGGAGGAGGTACTTCTTCTGCAACACCTCAAGTTGCAGCAACTGCAGCATTATTTTTGGAGAAATTCAATACTTACAAATTCGCCAAACCGTGGATGCGTGCTGAGGCAGCAAGAATGGCCATTTTTGAATCTGCAAAATTTGTCGAAGCCAATAAAAAATATTTCGGTTGTGGTATTTTAGATGCTGAAGCTGCTTTGAATTATGGTGTTGCCAAAACATTATCAAAGGCAGATGTTGATGATGTCAGGCTGCCATTTATTCAATTAATATTTAAAAAACGAGGAAAAAATGAAATTGACCGCAACGAAATGTTTGAAACGGAAATTTTACATCTTATTGAATTGGATGAAAATATCAATATGTGGGCTGTAAAAAAGAATGCTATAGATAAAATGAAATATGATGTTTTATCAAAAAAAGAAACGAGTGAATTGCGTGATTTAATTCTTGCATCAAAATTAGCATCAGATGCTATTAAATTGCGATTTAAAAGTTTATAAATACAGGCTTAAAAAGGGGTTAAAATTGAAGTTAATTAACCAATTTTAACCCACCTGAAATTTTGTCAGATGCTCTAAAACCTGCTAGGTTTAAACCTAGCAGGTCTAAACCTACTAGGTTGCATTATTTTTTATCCGCGTTGCAAGCATTTAATTTTAGCACGCAACTAATTTTAACTCTAACTCAAATAAAATAATATCAATAATTTTTATTTTTTTTATCAACTGCAATTTTGGCAGTGCGATTTTTTATTGAGCGTTATTTCAAATTATTTTTTATTGAGTTAATTCGGCATTATTTTATCATACGTTTTTACATATTGTCATAATTACAATAAGTACCGCGGTTTTAATAGCATTATTTGCAAATTCCCCGAAGAATTTCAATGGTGTTATAAAAAGAAAGGACAAGTGATTGATTTACCCGGAAAAAGAGCTGAAAATAGGGTACCAGCTGTAAATATTTTTCAACTCTAATGCATTGAAAATGAGTAGTTTAGAACATTTCTAACATTCCTGGTTTGTAAATATTTGTTTTTTAACAATATAACTTCTAGATTCGTTCTGTGTGTTATATTTATTTCATTAATCAAACTTATTAAGTTTTATGAAAAAGAACATTTACCCAAAGAAAGGTGGCAAGATTGCTGCTTATTCTGCCATGGCGGGCGCCTTCATGGCCACGGCTGCAAATGCCGATGCTCAAATCATTTACACGGATGTGACGGATTTTACGGGTGCAACCGGAGATCTATTGTCAATTGACATGGATGCCGATTCTACCAGTGACTTCCTCCTTTTTGCAAACTCTAACACTGCAGGTAACTGGAGTTGGGTGTATGCAATTGGAAATTTAGGTTCAGGTTATGGTGGACCATCAAACATGATTGCAGGTTATTCTGGTGCTATTTTACCTTACGGTAGTGCATTAGATGCAGGCGATTTAGTTGGTCCAGCATTAAGCTTTGTATCTAACTCAAACAACGTAGGTTGGTTAGCATCAATGTACAGTAGCGTAACTTACGCACCATTTGCCAATACCGGCGACAAATACCTAGGTGTTAAATTCCTTTCTGGTGGAACTTTACACTATGGTTGGATGCGCTTAAGTTGTACTGTTGCTCCTGTAACTTACACTATCAGAGATTATGCTTACGAGGCTACTGCCAACACACCAATTATTGCCGGTGATGGTATTCCTTGTGCTACTCCACCTGATATCGTTTCTGCAACCTCTTTAGGCCCAACCGGTGAAAAACTGAAATGGACTGCTGAATCAGGAATTGATTACTACCAGGTTTATTATCGTCCTGTTGGTGCTCCAGGTTGGTTGAAGAAAAAATCAACTTCTAACCAAAAAAATATTACCGGTTTAACTTGTGCTACTGATTATCAGTGGAAAGTAAGAAGTAATTGCGCCGGAACATTTAGTGCTTTCTCTGCTACTTCAACATTCACCACAGCGGCTTGCCGTATGGATGATATGGAAGATGTTACACCGGAAATCACTTTATATCCAAACCCTGCTGCCGATTTCATGTATATCGATATAACAACTGAAATATCCAATGAAATGGAAGTTTTTGTAACCGATATGTCTGGACGCACAATTAGCGGACTTAGCTTCACAAATGATGAAGACATGTTAGTATTGGATGTAGCTGCTTTACCTGCAGGATTGTATATGTTATCAGTTCGTCAGGGTGATGTTACTACAACTGCGAATTTTGTTAAACAATAATTAAGTTTAACTTTTAATATTCAGAGGCTGTCTTTTTAGGCAGCCTCTTTTTTTTAAAATAGGAATTAAATTATTCAACAATAATTTTAATTGCATTTAAGTAATTAGCATCACGTAATAAATAAATACCAGCAGGTAAATTAGATACGTCGATTTTGTTTGTTGAATTATTTGAAATAATTGATGAGATAATTTTTCCATTTATATCTATCAATTGCAGAGTATGATTGTTTGCATCTGTATGTTGAACAAAAAGATAATCATCTACCGGATTAGGATACACATCAAATCCAGACTGTGATTCTGCTAAATCACTTGTAGCTAATAACATAGAACATGCAGACGTCACAGGTGTTGGTGTCCATTTATCTGATAATGTACCATCACCAATTTGCCCTACCATATTATCGCCCCAAGCATATATATTACCGTCGTTATCCAACACAACAGCTGTTTTTCCACCCGCTGCAATTTCAATTATCCCATCTAATCCAACAAGTCCAATCGCTGTTGATTTATTTTCAACTGTGCCGTCACCTAGTTGCCCATCGCTATTATTTCCACAGGTAAATACAGCTCCTTCATTTGTAAGTATCATTACAAAATGTTGACCTGCTGCAGCAGCCACTGCACCTTCAACATCAACCATTTGAACAGGTGTTGAATAGGTTAAATCCGATGCGCCAGTTCCTAATTTTCCATAATCGTTTGCACCCCAACCCCACACAGTTCCATCACTTTTAATTGCATAAGCACATGCTGTACCGGCAGTTATATTTTCAATATCCGTTAATCCCGGAATTTGTATTGGTGTTAATCTGTTAATTTCAGTTCCGTCACCTAATTGTTTTTCTACATTTTCGCCCCAAGCCCAAACTGTTCCGTCAGATTTTAATGCATAAACCGAATAATTGGAAGCTTCAATTTGTATTACATCTTCCAAAAACCCTACGCCATCCAAACCAACAACTTGAACCGGATACAAATGGCTGATACCCAAACCTCCACCATCACCCGCACAACCGTGAATAGTTGCACCCCAGCTCCAAACGGTGCCATCTGCTTTTAACGCTATTCCAACCTGGTTGCCGGCTGCAATATCTATTACCTCATCTAAAAAACTTATAGAATCTGGGCCATAAACCTGAACCGGAGCAAAACGTGTTATTGTTGTTCCGTCTCCACAGCCGCCATTCATATTCTCGCCCCAAGCCCATACTGTTCCATCATTTTTTAAAGCCAATGAAAATGTTGTACCTGATGCTATTGTTTTCAAATTGTCGATTGCATAAACATCAACCGGAACAGGTGAATTGTCGCCAGTACCATTATCACCCAACTGTCCGACATAATTGGCACCCCATGCCTGTGCAGTACCATCTGCACACAAAACGACAGTAAAACTGCCACCTTCTGCAATATGTTGGGCATTAGTTATTTGAAGAGTACATAAAAACGCAGCAAAAATAAGGAGGGTAAAATGTTTCATACAGGAAATTTTGAAGACTAAAAGTATGCAAATTTTAATTCAATCGCAACTTATTACTCCGAAAACAAGCAATACCCTGGCAATGCAAATTAGTCAAACTAGGATGGTGTTGTTTTGGTCTCCATCTGTTTAATAATATTGTTCACCTCCTGCTCTGTTGAACGCAATTTTTTTTGGCAAAAAGCAATCAGTTCTGATGCGCGTTTTACTTTTTCAGCCAACACATCCACCGAAACCGATTCGTTTTCAATTTCTGCCGCTATTTGTTTGAGTTCGGCATAGGCCGCTTCATATGTTTGTTCCATCCTGCTCAATTTTTGAATTTACGGTTGTTGAAATAATATGTTTTTCCATGGTGATGGTTAATTCATCGCCCTTTTTAATATTTTCACTATCGCTGATAATTTTCCCGTTTTGTGCTATAATGGCAAAACCTTTTTTCAAAATATTATCAGGTTTCATCATGTTAATTAAAGATATATAATGATTTACAAAACCTTTTTGATTTATGATGAATTTTTGTGAAAAAACTTTTAAATTATTAATTTGATTGTTTAATTCGTTTTGCCTGCTGGCTGTGGTTATTTTGGGTTGAGATAACATTTGGTTAAGCAGGTGTACTAAGTTGGTTTGCAGCGCATATAAAATTGACTTGGTATTATTCGTAATAATTTGATGCAAACCTGTTAAGCTGTCTTTGTGAAAGTTAATATATGTTCTCGCCTGATTTACAATTGTAGTATTCGCCAAATGAATACGCTGCATTTGAACACTCAGCATCTGCTGTGATTTTATCACCACTGCTTTTTGCAAGATGAGCAGTTCCTCTTCAAATTGTCTGTTATGTGAAATAATAAACTCCGCAGCTTTTGTTGGCGTTTTAGTGCTGGTATGCGCCATCATATCGACAATACTCACATCATTGTGATGACCAATACCCGTAATTACCGGAATAGGAAATTTCGCAATTGCCAATGATAATTTAAATTTATCAAATACCAAAAAATCTGATTTTGCACCGCCACCACGTATAATTACCACACAATCGTATGCTTTACCGGATTCGTGAATGGCAATTAATTTATTGATCAATTCAAATTCTGCGTCACCGCCCTGCACGGTAGACTGATAAATATCGATACTAAATTTATAACCAAATAAATTGGATGAAACTGTATGTGTAAAATCAATATAACCCTCCGAATTTGGCGAACCGATTATAGCAATTTTTTGAATAACAGGAGGTATGCTAATTTTTTTATTTCGGGTGAAATACTCTGCACCTACTTTTTGAATAATATCAGGAAAGCCAGTCGCTAATTTGTGTAATGTTTCTCTTCTTTGTAATTCGAGATTGCCTAAAGTAAACGAAGGGTCAATATCCTGCATTACCAATTGCATACCATATACTTTGTGAAACTCAATTTTCACCTTCACTAAAACCTGAATGCCGTTTGTAAATAATTGTCCCGTTTCCTGTTCAAACAATTTAATCCGCTGCGAACCCGACACCCAAGATACACCTCTTATTTTAGTAATCGGATCATTCGATGTTTCCGATTTTTCAATAAACTCAAAATAGTGACGATCGTTGTTGGCGTAGAATTTATGTCCGGATATTTCTGCGATAATCCAATATTGCTCGTTACCAAAAGTATTGCGCAAGGTGTCTTCCACCTTTTGGATCAGTTCGGATAGTTTGATATAGTGAAATTCAGACAAGTCGCAATAAATTTTGACCTGCTAAGGTAGTGAATACCATTTGGAATAGTACAAAACATCAAAAGTGCTCAATGAAACGGCCTTTTCTTTTTAAAATGATCAGGTACATGCGGTTTTTTCCCCGGAGCTTCGTCTTTTGGAATTTTAGGTTTGGGATTTACTTTATCAGGTCCACCAAAAAAGCAAAATTCGCAAATTTCATTTAGATGTAATTTTATATCAGCTTCATCAAACGGCAAATTGTCCATATATGTTAAATCATCTTTGGTAAGTTTGGTCGTGTAGCCGTCTGCATATCGGCAGCGTTCATCCGGGTCGGTTTTGTGTATTTGTGATTTTCGTTTTTCATTTACCCATCCTAAAGCTTGTCGGTTTTCGTCTTTTAATTTAGCTGTATAACCTTTATAAAAAACGGCTGTTTCCCAACGCACAAATGGTTGATCACGATGCAGGCGATCGGCAATAGTAATGACTATTTCTTTGTAATATATTTCTTGTGTAGTTACTCCCCAAGGTCTGTAAACACGACAACGAACGATATATTTTTCAAAAGCATCCCACTCCGTTTTGGCGTGGTCAATTTTACAATGGGTTGGAATATGTGTAGATAATAATTTTCTTTTGATTGGTTCATCCGTTTCAATAATTTTATTTCCTGTATGCTCTGCAAAAACGGTCCAACGAATTTTTACCATTTCATCATCCGGATGATAAAGTCCCTCGGGTGCACTGAATTTTATCACGATTGGATTGCGGTTATGTACTGACCAAATTGTGGAATTATTATTACCTGAAATAATGAGTTCAGTATATTTTCCATAATCAACTGTTGCAGTAAACCATGTAGATAAGCCATTGGCTTTCACTACAATATCATTTGGCCGCACAGTAATTTCCGGGCTTTCTGTATTTGGCAAGGTAAAAGTAAATGTGCTGTTGAATGATGCAAGTTGATTCATAATATCATTTTTGATATCACCTTCAGCATTTTCTGTTACATTTGTTAAAATTGCACCGATGGTAACTTCAAGCATTAATGCAATAAGTGCACTGATCATACCTGTAAATGGTGCTAATACAATTCCCAATGTACCGACTAATGCTTGTAAAAACACCACCCATCCAGGTAAATTAATATCAACATCAAACACTTCACCACGCATACCGTTCATATGTTGATTATCATAAACAAATTGTGTTGAACCATCAACATTTATTTTTACTACCCGAATACTAAAGCTAAATGAAACACCAATGCCACTATAATCTGCATCACCCGAAACAAAAATATGACTGTCCTCCAGCGACAGGTTGATATCTGTAATTTCAATATTGGCAATATCTGGTTCATCATAATCTTCATTTTTTTCCAAAGCCTCTGCAAGCGCGTCAGCAATTTCTTGTGCCTTTTGCGCTTCAAATGCATCCAATATCAATTGTCGCCATACACCTTCATATAACATATTGATAATTGTACCATTTACTGCAAATGCTATTTGACATAAATTATGTGGTCCTGCTTGTCGTTTTGTGGTTGCCGTGAAGCCGGTATCGTAAATAGGTTCACCATATTCATCATCAAATTGATGAATAGTATCACTAAAAGTGGTGATATATCCTTTTTCTAGTGAACTGTTCAGCAGGTCAATCAAAAAATCCTGATTGCCACTGGTTTCACCCACAACATCAATGGCAATTGTTAATGCAACATCAAACAATTTGATTTCCGGAAATTCCGAGACACTTAATCCCAGCGATTTTATTTCATCAAAGCCTGGTGGAGTAATGCGCCAAGTAGATGTATCTAATCCAAAAATTGCCAATTGAATAAAACTTTTTAAATCAACATTTACATCAAATAAATAATCAGTTTTCGGATCTGTACCATTAAAAACTTTGGCCTGGTAAGTTTCAATAAAGCAGCTGTCGAATGTAATGCCAAATGAAATTTGTTCGCCATTATCAAATGTGCGCACATTAGCCGGAATGGTAAAATCTATTTGAACATTACTATCAATTGTTGGTAATGCAAATTCCGGGTCCGTCGAAAAAGTTAAGGTTCCGCTCAGCCGAATAAAAATGGAAATTTTATCATCCTCTCTAGGTGTAAAATCAAGGATGGGTTCTGCCATAAATAAGTCGTACGACAGAAACCGGTCGGGCAGGGGAATATTGTTATTATCTGTTTTGGCTAGTAATTTAAGCGGGCTTTCAGACTGTAATATTGGCGTAACATTATCACTGCTGTAATATGCATGCAAAATTTGCTGAGCAAATGTGGTGCTGATTGTAAGCACTCCTCCAAATCCTGCGTGATTGGCCATAGTTTTAAGGTTTAAAAACCCACTCCTTTCGGAGTGGGTGGAACATGTAATGCAGTTTAAACGTATTCATCTCTGAATACCGTACAATTTGAAGGACTTTTGCAATCAGGGCAGAACGGACACGATGCGCTGCATCGGACGACCAACTGGAACCATTTACAATTTTCTCTTCTTCTGTTTTTGCATACGGGTTCTTTCGGAGACCCGATATTCTATTTAAAGCTAGGGAATTATGGAGTTATTTACAAGGAAAAAATGCAATTTTCGCGTTTTTTATCCTATGTTGTTGAAAATGAAGTAGTTTAATTATAAGTTGATGTATAATCTATATTTATGCAGTTGAAGTTAGAAGTTGCAATCATTAGGAAGATGAAATGAAACTGTTTATTATGTATTAATCAATTAAAAGTTATTGAATATGGTGTTATGAATTGAAATTCTAAATTAAATTAATTTTATATTGAGTAAAAATGTTAAATAAATATTTATTTGTGGTTGGCGATTACCCACTGCATTTTTCAGGTGCGACTGCTGAGTAGGCCAATCCCAATGGGAAAATGTAAATGCATCGCGTGAGGGATAGTAGCGGAAACCCCGGAGCCGAGGAACGAGGCGAGGAGTTGCAGCGAATAGCCCGACCCTAAAGCAGAACGACCATTTGTTTGGCAACAAATGGTCGTTCGCTTTAGGGGCACGCCCAAATTATTATTTATTTGAATCAATGCATATTCGGAATTTCTTCTTTATGAAACTCAAACTGGTCATCTTTTTCTTTGTATTGCATAATTAAATCGAGAGCTTCGGCAATTACGTCGGAACATACTGTTATATGTGAACCTTTTTTCGCGTTTTCGATACAATATTTAATCGAATCGGCTTCAGGGTTGATACATATTACCGGCATGTTTGGATTTATTTCGAAAATACCTTCTTTTAATAAATTCATTATTTCCTCATCAGTGCGACCGCGCAAGTTTTTGTCCTGACGAATTATAATTTCATCAAATGTTCTGCCTGCAATCCGCCCTAATTCGCGAATATCTTCATCGCGACGATCGCCGGCAGCTGCTATTACACCAACTTTTGGATGCATTTCAACTTTTGCCAAATAATTGCTGATTGCCTGGAAGCCGTCAGGATTATGTGCAAAATCTACAAGCATTTCAAAATGTTTAAATTTAAATACATTCATTCGTCCCGGTGTCATGGTAGGCGATGGGATAAATGTATTTAATGCAAGTTTTAAATCTTCAATTTTAAAATTCTGTACAAACGCTGCTGCAACACATGGTAAAATATTTTGAATCATAAACGCAGCTTTACCACCTAAAGTGAGCGGAATATTTACTACTTTTTCTACGCGTATTTTCCAGGTGCCTTTAATAATACTTACCCAACCATCTTCCAACACAGCAGCTACACCACCACGTTCGCAATGTGCTTTAATGCGCGGATTATTTTCATCCATACTAAACAACACTAAATTACATTCCAGATTTTTGCGCATATCAAATACTAAATCATCATCTGCATTTAAAATGGCATATCCTTCTTTACGTGTAGTTTCAGGCACAACAGATTTAACCTTCGCCATTTCTTCTACCGAATCAATATCTTTTAATCCGATATGGTCGGCTGTAACATTAGTAACTATCGAAATATCACATTTATGAAATGCTAATCCTGCTTGTAATAAACCTCCACGTGCACATTCTAAAACCGCATAATCAATAGTTGGGTCCATCAACACAAATTTCGCAGAAACAGGTCCGGTGCAATCGCCTTTTTCCATCATTCTGTTTTGGATATAAATACCATCACTTGTAGTAAATCCAACTTTATATCCCATTGTTTTTGCAATATGCGCATTTAATCGCGTTGTAGTTGTTTTACCATTTGTTCCGGTAACAGCAACAATCGGAATTCTGCCTTTTGAACCTGCAGGGAATAACATATCTACCACCGGTTCAGCTACGTTGCGGCCAATACCTTCGCTCGGTGCAAGATGCATACGGAAACCCGGAGCAGCATTTACTTCCAGTACTACACCCCCATTTTCGGTCATAGGTACAGAAAGGTCTTTACTCATAATATCAATACCACAAATATCTAATCCAATTACACGTGCAATTCTTTCTGCAGTGAAAATATTATATGGATGAATATAATCTGTAACATCTGTTGCAGTTCCACCGGTAGATAAATTCGCAGTCGATTTTAAAAATATTTCTTCACCTGCTTTAGGAACAGAATTTTCATCCATACCTAATTTCTCCAATAAACGTAATGTATGGTCATCTAATGTAATTGATGTCAATACATTTTCATGTCCGTACCCGCGACGTGGATCACTATTTACCTGGTCAATTAATTCTTTAACGGTATGTTTGCCATCGCCCATTACCGCAGCAGGTTTTCTTAATGCTGCTGAAACGAATTTGTAATTGATAACTAATAATCTGAAATCATATCCTTCTACATATCGTTCAACGATACTCCATCGAGAAATTTCTTTTGCTTTTTTTAATGCGGCAACTGCTTCATCCCAATTTTTAATATTCATGGTTGAACCACGACCGTGATTGCCATCAATTGGTTTAATTACAATCGGATAACCTATTCTGCGCACAATTGCTTCTAAATCGTCGGTATCATATGCAGAACCACCACGCGGTGTCGGAATATTTAACTGACCTAATAAATTTTTTGTTTCTTCTTTATCGCAGGCAATTTCTACAGCAATATTTGATGTAGTACTCGCAATAGTAGCCTGAATTCTACGCTGATTAATTCCCCATCCTAATTGCACCAACGAACGGCGATTTAATCGGATGTAAGGAATATCACGTTTAATAGCTTCCTCAACAATACTTCCTGTTGATGGCCCTAAACGTTCCTGCTCACGAATTTCTTTCATGCGCTGAATATGTGGAGTGATATCATAATCGGCTCCGCTTGCTAATGCCTGACAAAATTCTACAGCTACTTGTCCCGCATATAAACCGGTTTTTTCTTCGAGATAAGAATACACCACATTATAAACGCCATGTGTATTTGTGCTTCTGGTTCTGCCGAAACCGGTATCGAGTCCGGCAAGTGTTTGTAATTCGAGTGTAACATGCTCAACAACGTGTCCCATCCAGGTTCCTTCTTCCACGCGTTTAAAAAATCCGCCGGCATGGTCTTCACTACAGCGATGTTCGTAAAGAGATGGAATCATTTTTTCTAAATTCTCACGAAAATTCGGAATCTTGTTCGTGGGCATGTCTTCCATTTCCTCTAAATCAAGTTTCATAACAATTAACTTATGCCTGCGAATACTCCAGTAGTTCGGGCCCTTCATCACTGCGGTAGATAGGATTTTCATTTTTCGATGTTCTTTGCGCTAAAAATAAGGAAATTTAGGAAAAGAACGCAGATGACGCGGATGACGCTGATTTTCGCGGATTTTTTTGGCTTATTTGCCTGGCGGCAAATGAAGTTATTATAGTTTTTTTATCCACAGTAAGAAACCTTAGTGTAACTAGGGGTTTATTCAAATTAATCCGCGACATCTGCGTCATCCGCGTTCCCTCGCGTTCCCTTGTATTTATATTTGCCCCACTCAATTAGTATTATGACACCTAAAGGAACGCTAATAGCGGTGGGGGGGTCTGAGGAACGGAACACCGAGTCTCAGGGGAAATTAGATGTGCTCAAACGCATCATCAAAGAAATGAAAGGGCAACAAACCCGACTTGAACTGGTTACAACAGCAAGTGGAATTCCCCGTCAAATTGCAAAAGAATACAAAGCAGCATTCGAACATATTGGCATTAAATCGCTCGGCATTATGCATCTTAAAACAAAAAAAGATGCAGATAAAAAAGATATTTTAGAGCGATTAAAAAAATGCGACGGACTAATGTTTAGCGGTGGCAATCAGGAAAAATTAAGCGAAGTATTTTTAGATACTACTGCATTAGATATTTTAAAACATCGCTACCAAAACGAAAAAGAATTTGTAATTGCAGGTACCAGTGCAGGTGCTATGGCGCAAAGTGAAAAAATGATTAACGGTGGCACACCATCAGAAGCGGTTAAGCGCGGAAAAGCTATGATGATGGCCGGATTGGGATTTATTGATAATGCTATTATCGATTCTCATTTTGTCAACCGTGGTCGCTTTGGTCGTTTAATGGTAGCCGTTGCCGAACATCCGAAATTAACAGGAATCGGTATCAGCGAAGACACCGGTGTAATAATTAAAGAAGAACGTCATCTCGAAATAATTGGCAGCGGAGAAGTTGTTATTATCGACGGTCATGAATTGAGATATAACTCGCTGGACAATAAAGAATACTCCGGATTAAATATCGAACACATGATATTTCATTTGCTGAGTGCCGGTATGCATTACGATTTAAAAACTCGAAAAATGGCGCTGCAGGAGCAACATTAATTTGCTTCAATAAATTCCGGTAAAAATATCATCATCACCTTTTCGGTAACCGCGATACATCCCTTTGGTGTTAAAGGGTAAACAGATATTACCATTGTGATCAATTGCAATTAAACCACCTTCTGCATCAATTGATTTTAATTTCTGATTAATTACTAATTCACATGCTTCATTTAATGAAAGTCCTTTGTATTCCATCAGACAAGAAATATCGTAAGCCACAACATTTTCAATAAAAAATTCACCGTGTCCGGTGCAACTCACTGCGCAGGTTGTATTATTTGCATAGGTGCCTGAACCAATAATAGGAGAGTCCCCCACACGTCCGAACGATTTATTGGTCATACCACCGGTTGATGTTCCTGCAGCAAGATTTCCGTTTGCATCCATTGCAACACAACCCACAGTTCCGAATTTTTTATCATCAACATGGTCTAAAACAATAATATCACGTTGTTTTGCTTTTTGTAATTGGTCGAAACGAAATTGTGTGAAAAAATATGCGTCGTTTTCAAATGGTATTTGTTGCTCTTTAGCAAACACTTCAGCACCCGCACCTAATAATAAAACATGTTCAGAATGTAATAAAATTGCTTTTGCTAGCGATATTGGATTTTTAATATTATTTACCGCTGCAACAGCACCACTGCGTTTTGTTTTGCCATCCATGATGCTGGCATCCATTTCGTGTTTGCCTTCATGTGTAAATACAGCACCTTTACCTGCATTAAATAATTCAAAATTTTCGAGCACCATAACTGCAGCTTCAACGGCGTCAACTGCAGAACCTCCATTCTTCATCAGCTCATATCCCGCTTGTAAAGCATTTTGGAGGGCGTTGTGGCAGGCTTTTTCGATTTCAGGGGTCATTAATCGTTTTGGCATTGTGCCTGCTCCGCCGTGAACGGCAATTTTAATTGGGTGCATAACGCAAATATAGAAAATACCAGTGAACGCACGATGTCTGGATTTCGGTCCCGCTTACAAAATGTCTGTATACACATAGATTATTGGTAAGGACGTTAAATCGTTAAAGCTTGTTAATCCTGAAACTTTCCATACATCCGAAAGTGTTATGTTTGCGTAAGTTGATTAAACGCTAAACATGTTAAAGACAAATATTGTTATACTTTCGCTCACAGTAGCAGTCATTACGATGATTGGTTGTGGTTCAGGAACTCCTGAAACGCCAGTAACGAAACCTGAGCAAATAAAAGTGGATCATTTATCTATGAGAAAAACATATACAGATGCTGAAATTCAGCAAAATGGATGGGAAAAAGCAACCTTTGGTGGTGGATGTTTCTGGTGTACAGAAGCCGTTTTTGAAGAAGTAAAAGGTGTTCAATCTGTGCTGAGCGGATATTCCGGTGGCGCAATGAAAAACCCTACGTATGAGGCCGTTTGCACCGACACAACCGGTCATGCCGAATGTGTACAAATTATTTACGACCCGAAAGTGTGCAGTTATGCGACATTATTGGACATTCATATGAAAACCCACGATCCTACAACACCAAACCGTCAGGGTAACGATGTAGGTATTCAATATCGTTCAGTAGTTTTTTATGATGGTGATGCACAAAAAACTGCCACCGAAAATTATATACAACAACTTGAAGCAAGTGGTTATTACGGCGATAAAATTGTCACCGAGGTAGTGCCATTAATGACTTTTTGGCCTGCAGAAATTTATCACCAGGATTATTTCGCAAAAAATCCTGACCAGCCATATTGTGTTGCGGTAGTTGGAAAGAAAGTGGCGAAATTTGAAAAGTTGTTTCCCGAATTGGTTAAACCGGAATACAAATAATTAATCACGCCAGCCTATAAGTAAATCCAGGCTTATTACGTTATTTCTGAAATCATCAGGTTCCACAAAGTGTGATGTTAAAGTATTGTTGATGAGTTGGTAGCTATATTTTGCTCGGACTGTCAGTATACCGAACTTCATGCTGCCACCAAGGTGTAAATCACCGGTGTAAGCCTGATCCAAGCCGGATTTAATGGTAAACACATCTATACCCTCCGGTGTTCCATCGAGCGTGTAATACATGTAATCATCTGAATTAATATCTTCACCTTCGTTAACAGTAAAAACCCAACCTCCATCAATTCCGCCAAATATGCGAGTATCTTCATTTATACTAATAGCTGCGCTGATACCTATATGAAACATCCACCAATTTATGACATAATCAAAGGGTTCTCCCTGCGGATAAAAAAAGTAATCATAACTTGAAAATTCAGCACCTAATTGGTCCACTCCAACATCGTATAAAAAGGCGAATTCATCATTAAACTCAGTTAAGGTGGCAAAGCCGAAACCAAACCCAAGCTTTGGCTGGTACGTTTCTACCCATGAGCTCTGAATCATAGAATATCTTGGGCCGACATAAAAGCCTGCTTGAGCAAATGCCTGCCAGCAAGAAATGCTCAATACAATTATTAATAGTGTTTTTTTCATAAGTATCTTGTAAAAATAATTTTTAGTTAATCACTCATCCATTCATCTAAATCTCTTCTTTCTTTTTTTGTTGGTCTACCAGTTCCTTTATCGCGAAAGGCAGTAGGCATAAATTCCAGATGTGTGAGCTTCATTTTTTCCTCTTCCGGAGTTACATCCTCACAATAATTTTTCGCCAACACAGCACTCACACGCTTTTCGATAACACCTACTACCTTAAATTGGTAACGAACAACTCCTCGTGGTATGGTAATTACGAGACCTTCAAATACTTCAAAGGCCGGTTTTACATTGTCGCCTTTAACCTTTACTTTACCCGTTTTAACCGCTTCAGCAGCTAAATTGCGGGTTTTATACAGGCGTACTGCCCATAACCATTTATCAATTCTACACTTTTGCGTAAGTTCAGGCATGATGATTGCGTAAAGTCACCGTAAAAATAAACTACATTATTTTATCTTAGCGGCAATATTGACCAAACATGCAAAAACCAATCTCAGCGCGCGAAATTGTGCTGTCTCTAAAAGAGCGATTCAGGCCCGAAAAGGCTGACCCAGGTTATGAAACTATTTTTCATTTAGACATCTCAGGCGAGCGTGGTGGACAATTCACCGTGCGGATTAGTGATGGAACCCTTAACATTGAGGAAGGATTACATGACAGTCCGAAGTGCATTGTGACAACCAAAGATGAGACTTATGAGGACATGGAATGGGGGAGAACCAATGCCCAAATGGCTGTGATGTTCGGAAAAGTGAAAGTTAGTGACTTAGGAGAAATCCTCGACTTTATTCCTTTATTCCATCAATGTGCCGATTTTTACAAATGAGATTTTAAACATCAATAGCTATGAATAAAAAGATTACAGCCTTTATTTTGAGTTTGTGTACACTTTCTGTTTTTGCGCAAAACGACGGCGCATTTAATGGAATGTCAGTTTCAACAGGTAACCTGCACCCCGAATCTTCAAATTACGGCGTTGTGCTGCAAAATGAATTAATTCAGGTAACAGAATTCGACGATGAAGTGAAATATGACGTGGTGTACGAATTTAAAAATGCCACTGCCAATTTTGCTACTGTGAGTGCCGTGATGCCTTTGAAAATTTATTTTAATGAATTTGGTTACGGGAAACGGGCAAAATTATTGGATGATTTGGCTACTGTTCCAACATTCAGCGACATATTTGCTGTTCAGGACCGTTCAGTTGATACCCGCGAGCAAATTCGTAAAAATTTCCAACAACGATTATTTGTAAGAAAATATATCAGTATTGATAATCTAAAGCAATTAGGTATCCATGTAGATATGTTTAGAAATAATACACGTATCAACATTAAAAAAGTGATGTGTGAATTGAAATTTACAGATGCAACTCCATTGTATTTACCGAAAAATACAGAAGTATTATCAATGGAAATTAGCTTTATTATTGAAATGAATTTTACGCCTGATGAAGAAACAAATGTTTTAACCTTCATCACTATGCCAAGTGTGAATGCCGGTATTGACAGAACAGAGTCTTACTCTATGTATGAACTCGGTTATGAAAAAAACTGGTCAGGACGTTTAAATGGTTTGTATTTACAACACGATATATTTAAAACAACGCCAATATTACCTGCTAAAATGAGCGAGTTCAAAACGCATGTTAGTGGCGAACGTGATCAGGTAGTTGCATTTGAAGATATAATGTTAGTGGATAAAGATAAAATTGCATTTTACCATATCAGCAATAATAAAGCATGTAATTCCGGTAACTTGTTTAACGAGCAATCAATTGTACCTGCGGCAATTAAAAATATTACTGCTTCAAGTTGGGTAAAAACAGATTCAGAGATGCCTAAACGGTTTTTTTATAATACACCAATGATAGCGTTTTCCGACTCATTACATCCTTATCAAACAGGCACATTAACAGGAATTGATGCATTAAACAATGCAACAAAGGTTACCAATTATAATAACCTTTCCTATTACGATTATATTAAAGCAAATTGTAAAAACAATGTGCCAGGCATATCATTAAAAGAATCGGGTAATCCGGTTTATGCATTTGACATTTCAGATCATATATATGAAGACAGCACATATGAAGGTCGTGAAAACCTGGCTCGTCAAACATGTTGGTGTGAAGCTGCTGCTGGACCTGGTGCAGGTGAATATATTGAATTTGAAATTACGCAACCTGCGCGTGCTATGAAAATTTATAATGGTAATCAGTCCAGTAAAAAAGTATTTGACGAATCATCAAAAGCAGATATTATAGTTATTACCAGCTTAGACGGACATAAAATTAATCCCAACGCAGACAATCCTGCTGTAATGAGAAGTTCGATTATTGATTTAACCATTTTAAATGTGTATGAGTTAAATTTATTGCCGGGTAAATATCGTGTTGCTATTGATGCAGTTGACAAAGGCACAACTCCAGTAACATGTTTTTCTACGATAGCATTTGATTTTGAAGTAAGGGATGAATGGTATTTAAAATCACAAGGTATGCTAAGAGCATTCTTTAAAAAGTAAAATTATTCTAAAGTATTACTAATAAAAAATCCGGAACAATTGCTCCGGATTTTTTTTATGTTGTGGTTTGTTCTAATCAGGATTTTTTCTCCACTTCCGAATTCTCACCGTTTAATAACATCACTTCAGTTTGGTGATGAATAGATTCCTTATGCATAGCATGGAATAATTCTTTGATGAATTTTTCGGTTAATTGTTTCCGTTTGCCAGTCTCCAATCTGTTTTCCAAAATTTCGGTCCATCTGCTTGGTTGAACGATAGCTAAATTGTTTTCGCGTTTGTATTCTGCAATTTCACGCACAATATCCATACGCTCGCTCATCATTTCTAACAGATAGTTATCGAGGTTGTCGATTTTGCCACGTAAAATTTCCAACTGATTTTCTGCAACCGGATTGTGTTCGATTGATTCCCTGGTATGTAATTGCAACATCATTTCACCAAAAGCTTCCGGTGTAATTTGTTGTTTGGCATCGCTTAATGCTTTATCAGGATTGATATGCGATTCAAGGTGTAATCCTTCAAAACCGATATCAAGCGCTGTTTGGGCAACTTCACGCAAATACTCGCGTGTTCCGCATATATGGCTTGGGTCACAAACAATAGGTAATTGCGGGTAACGACGTTTCAATTCGATAGGAATGTTCCAACGCGGAATATTGCGGTATTTCGACTTCTCGTGTGTGCTGAAGCCACGGTGAATAGCAGCTAGCTTTGTAATACCACTTCGGTTTAAACGCTCAAAAGCGCCTATCCAAAGCTCTAAATCAGGGTTAATAGGGTTTTTCACCAAAACCGGTATATCAACTCCCTGAAGGGCATCACAAATCTCCTGAACAGCAAAAGGGTTTACGGTTGTTCTTGCGCCAATCCATAAAACATCTATTCCCATACGAAGTGCTTCATAAACATGTTTTACGTTAGCAACTTCGGTAGCAACGGGTTTCCCAATTTCATTACCGGCATCTTTTAGCCATTTTAAGCCAATGCTGCCAATACCTTCAAAGGAATTAGGTCTTGTTCTTGGTTTCCAAATACCACCACGCAATATGTCGAAGCGGTAATTACTCAATTGTTTGGCGGTTTCGCGCACTTGCTCCTCACTTTCAACACTGCAAGGACCTGTCATAATCAGTGGAGTCTGGAAATTCCATCCCCATTCTGATATAGGTGTAATTTTTAAATCTTTACTCATCTTAGTTCGAATTTTGTGTTTTATGTTGATAGTATGTGCACAAAGTAAGTAATTTTTTAACAAACATCAATCAGATAACCATGGTGGTGCCAACCGGATAAACGCCTAAAACACTTACTGTTAGGCCATTTTGCTCGAAATTGGACAGCATATTAATTATTTGTTGCGATGTCAAAAAAACAGTCTCGATATACACATTCCCGTTTTCCAAATGCCTGAGAAGGGAGATATTTGGATGAACATTCAACCCCTCGGGTAAACCTGTTTTACCCGGTTGCAGGAGAAAAGACGCTTTCCCGTCCAAAAAGGTTGTATTGTCAATTGCTTTATTATTCGATAAAATCAAAAAACGGGTGAAATTTTCTGCATGATTGTCAATATTTTCAGCAATTACTTGCAAATGATAATAGGCAATAGCTGATTTGTTGCCGATTGCTGCGATGTTTTGTTTAACAGATGTTGCAACAAGTTTTACAGCACTGGCCGTTGAAGGGGTGTTTACAAACTCGATATCAGGGTATTGTTCAAAAAACCGCTTGGACTCTTTTATTGCCATTTGGTGGCTGTATACTGTTTTGAGGTCGCCAATTTGAATAGGCGATTTAGCAGCAAGGTGGAGTTCTACAGGCGCTGTAATTTCCCCGATAATGGTTAGCCCTGAAAGGGATATGCGCTGAAAATTACCGGGAACATCACCTGCCAGGGAATTTTCAACCGCTACTACAGCAAAGTTCCCAGCTTGTGATTGGGTATTAGAGATGATATCATCAAAAGTGGAAGCTGCAATAAAGTGATTGTCCCCACCAAAAAAATCGACCCCTGCTAAGTGATGGAATGAAAATAAATCGCCTAAAAAATAAATGGTTTTACTGCTCAAAATGTGGATGCATTAAAAATAAAAGTAATACAGGCACAAAGAAACAACAATACCACTAATGAGCGACAATAATCCGCCAACTTTAATAAAATCGACGAATTTATAATTACCGGGGCCGTAAATCATAATATTGGTCTGATAACCCAAAGGTGTCAGATAACAGGTTGAAGCGGCAAACATAACGGCAAATAAAAGTGGTTTCGGGTCTATGCCCATTTGCACACCCAGTGAAATGGCAATTGGACTCAACAAAGCAGCGGTAGCCTGATTGGACATTAAACTTGTGATAACGGAAGTAACGGCAAACAATACAAAAAGAGTAATAAAAGGACCATAACCGGAAATATATGTCTCCATATAACCTGCCAACATTTCCGCAGCACCTGTTTTTTCAAGTGCTGTTCCTAATGGAAGAAGTGCCGCCAAAACAAATATTATTCGCCAGTCCACTTCTCGATAAGCCTCACGAATCGTAATACATTTAAATAAAAACATTAAAATGGTACCAATTATTGCACCTTGAATAATGGGTAAAATTTCAAATGCAGAGGTAAGAATTACCATTAATAAAATACCACTGGTAATCCATACTTTTTTCTTGTCGATGACTTCTTTTTCTATTTCCTGTGTAAAAACAAAATCGCCACCACGTTTTAATTGATCAAATGAATCCTTTTTAATTTCCAGCAACAAATCATCACCAAAACGCAATTCAATTTCATCTAAACGCCCTTCAATAATTTCACCTTGTCGCCGCACAGCCAAAGGTATGGCTTCATATAATTCGCGGAAATCTATTTCTTTAAATGTGCTTCTTGCGAGCGACGAATTAGGTCCAATAACCACTTCAATTAAAGCAGTTTCATTTGATTTTAAATCAATATCATCTACATCAAAAGTTTGTTTGAACGTTACACCCTGCATTTGTTTGAGTAGCATAATGTCAGATGCACTACCACGAACCATTACACTATCATTTTCTTCCAGAAGTTCATAATCGTCGGGCAACCACAATGTACCTTTTGCATCACTAATTTCAACTACTTCCAATGATAATTCCGTAACCAGAGGCGTATCAAATATACGTTTACCTAAAAATGGCGAACCCGGTTGAATAATTATTTCTGTCAAAAAATCTTTTAAATCGTAATCTTCAGTCAGCGACTCAGCCGACCTTCTCGCCGGAATTAATTTAATGCCGATAAAATACATGTAAGGAAAAATGTAATAAATAAAATTAAGCCTGTTGGTGTTACTTCAAACATGCCAAAGGGTTCATATCCATGTTCCACAACTACGCCATTTACAACCAAATTTGTAGATGTACCAATTAGTGTCAAAGTTCCACCCATAATAGCCGCAAATGATAAAGGCATGAGTAATTTACTCGGGCTCTGATTAGTGAATTTGGCTATTTTGAATACAATAGGCATGAAAATTATTACTACCGCGGTATTATTCAAAAATGCAGAAATGAGTCCACATACCAAAATCACGGCTACAAACGCCATTTTTTGATTTTTACCGATATATTTAATCATTGCTTTACCGACCAGATTTACTGCTCCTGTTTTTTCTAATCCTGCACTCAGCAGAAATAAAAATAAAATAGTTACAGTGGCATCATTACTAAATCCCGCAATTCCTTCTTTAGTGGTAAGCACACCTGTGAGCATTAAAAGTGCCATTGCAATTAACGATGTGATATCAATAGCGATTTTCTCCCAGATAAACATAAATAATGTAAATCCTACTATGAGCAATACAATCGTAACATCATCTAGTGGCCACATAACATGCATTTAAGGTGAAAAAAATGTATTAGGTTGGTAAATATAGAATTTTTTTTTGATGAGTGCAAAAGCCAATACAGGCAAGTGTTTTGGGGCTTTGTTTTGTTGTGTTATACCACCGTAATATCAGTTTTTAAAATGTAATTTACTGCTTTATGGGTATTTTTGTATATAATTTATTGGTATGATTGATAAATCGATAACAATTGCAGCTACACCAACCGGTGATTTTTATTTGAGCCAAAAAACGTATGAGGCTGCGAAGGAAAAGATATTTACTACAACATGGCAATATATAGGAACAGCGGCGCATTTTCAGGATAAAGGTTATTTATATCCAATAGACTTTATGCCGGAATGTTTAAATGAACCTTTAGTTTTAAGTGTGCAGGAAGAGGGTATAACATTAATGTCGAATGTATGCACACACAGAGGGTATATTTTAATTACCGAAAAATCTAAATCACAGATAATTCGTTGCAAATATCACGGAAGGTGTTTTCATCCCGATGGTAAATTTTTAAGTATGCCTGAATTTGAAGCTGCAGAAAATTTCCCGACTCAAATGGATAATTTGAAAAACATTCATGTTGAAAATTGGAATGGATTACTTTTTGGAGCCTTATTTCCAAAAATGACTATACATGAATTATTAAAAGGGATTACAGATCGAATTAGCTGGTTTCCTTTTGACAAATTAGTATTTCGTGAAGATTTATCACAGGATTATACTATCAAGGCTAATTGGGCACTCTATTGCGATAACTACCTGGAGGGATTTCATATTCCATTTGTGCATAAATCGCTGAATAAAGTAATTGATTATAACAATTATGAAACACATTTATTTGAATATGGCAACTTGCAATTAGGTATTGCAAAAGATGGGGAATTGGTTTTTGATTTGCCTGCCGATTCACCTGATTACGGTAAAAAGGTTGGTGCTTATTATTATTGGATTTTCCCTAATATGATGTTTAATTTTTATCCATGGGGATTATCACTAAATATTGTGCAGCCTCAGGGTAAAGATGACACAAAAGTGTCTTTCCTGATATTTATTCATGACGAATCGAAATACAACCAGGGTGCTGGTAGCGACTTGAATCGCGTAGAAATGGAAGATGAAGAAGTAGTTGAAAGTGTGCACAAGGGATTACAGTCAAGGTTATACCATCGGGGTCGTTATTCTCCAAAAATGGAAACGGGTGTTCATCAGTTTCATTTATTGCTAAATCAATTTTTGCAAGCCGACTTAGATTAATTTAAGTGTAACATAGAATGAATAATGTCAAATGACTGGAGAATGGCCGGATATTTGAATTATCAGGTGGTTTGATAGTTGTTTTAATTATTTTCGCTTTTACATTTTTAACTACGGCATATTTTACTCTGCTTATTATACGAATTTCCTGTTTGTAGCCGTTTTAAGTATTCACCTTTAACCAATTCCGTATCATGCGAATATTTTTACGCTCATTGATACTTGGATTGCTCTGCGAAATTGTTTTATATAGTTGTTCTGCCGATAAGCACACCGACCCTGTTGCAACATCAAAAGCAGAACGTATTGTAGTACCCCTACATCCAAAGCCAACTTTAAGGGAAGATGTAATTCAAACTGCCGTAACGTCTAATTCGGCAACAATCAAGGCTCCTGAATTTATTGCACAATCGGTATTAGTGAAAATTGGCCCCAAACCGCAAACCTTTCTTGTACCGGCAAATGCGGCATCAGCAATTGTTTGTGCTGAAGGAAGTATGTTAAAATTTGATCCAGGGTCATTTGTATACGCAGACGACGGTCAGCCCGTAGAAGGCGATGTAGCCATTTCGGTTACAGAATACCTTACAGATGCATCTTTTGTATTGGCAGGTTTATCTACAACATCAGATAAAAATTTATTGGAATCAGGGGGTATGTTATATGTAGCTGCTTCAGCACAAGACAGACCTTGCAATTTATCAACCAATTCATTTTACGAAGTCTCATTGCCGTCAGTAAATGAGGAAGACGGAATGCAATTATTTTATTCTGATAATAACGGAAAAAACTGGTCACCTGCAAATCGAGGTGCTATGAAAGATTTTCGGACTTTTAACACCTACCAACCTGAATACATTAATCCAACAAATAACCCAAGGCCGAAAAAATTTACTTATGAAGCAGAATATCCCGGAGGGTTAAAAAAAATGTATGAGTATTTACATGAGAAAGTGAAAATAAAGGAGGAGTTTAAAGATGTAACCTTAAAAGCTACTTGTTATGTAAATATAACGATTAATGACAAAGGAAAAATTGTCAAAGTATATACACCCAAACAAATTTCAACTTATGCCGATAAAGATATTGTAGCGGCATTTAAAACGATGCAGAATTGGGAGGTAGATATTGCACCCGGCATGACAAAAAAATTATTGCTGCCCGTTAAAATGAATTTGGTACGTGATCCTTCGCAAATGACAATTAAAGAAAAAACGCTTTCTAAACCCGAGAGCAAGCGGTATGATGCCAAATTTGAATCTGATAGATATATCATGACTGTGGGTCAGTTCGGATGGATTAATTGCGATAAATTTGTGAATTTCGAACAACCTAGAACCACAGTTTATATTCCAAGTGATAGTTTAAGTGATGTTTCAATGACCATTGTTTTCCATTCCGTACGAAGTGTAATAGGAGGGATGCGTTATACTTCAGGTTTTTATTTCGATAATATTCCGGCTGCAGAAAAAATTACTGTGGTTGCTGTTCGTATGAATGAACTCGGTGAAACGGAACTGGCCATGAAAGAAACAGTGGTAGACGATGACCCAATCACCGATTTGGTGTTTAATAAAGTAACCAAAGATGAAATGATAAAGCAGTTTGAACAACTGGCAAAAATAAGAGCGCCTGAATTTGCGGAATTATAAAAAAAATAAAACCCTCGCATGACCGGCGAGGGTTTTTCCATCAACGAAATTAGCGCTACAGTAATTTCGTTAAATATTTTTACGAAGAAAGCGGAATTAATCTTTTCGAATCAATTCCGCTTTCGCAATTGTTGCAACCGTAGTTGTAACATCTGCACCAAACTTTCGAATCCGGGTGTTGTTTTGCAACTTCACCTACAGGTGTTAACCTCGCGATTAAACCTTTCAGAATTACTTCTGCCCCACATTGCTGTCAGGCTCGGATATTTTCGTCAGGTATACCAAAACTATATCATCTGTTTTTAAAAAACAATAGGGAAAGCCTCAATTTTAAGCACATTTATTTCACAGGGTTTATGCACATTTGGTGGATAAATGCAAAAGTGGAAACTATTGATAAATAAGGGTTTGCAAAAGCATTAGCCGGATAAAGCACATTACATCCACATTTATTGTTAAAGTGTTAACTAATTACCTTGAATTTCCATCGCACAACTTCGTTACCATTTACAATTATGGCCAGTTGGTGTTCACCCGCGTAATGTTTACGTGTAGTTAAATCCTTAAAATGTTGTTTTTTAGTAAGGGTGAATAATTTGTTTGGATGCGTTTTACCTTCGGTCAAGCGAAATACTTTTTTGCTAACTTTCCCTGTAGATTTTACATAATAAATGGCATAATCCATTCGGACATCTACTGCTTGTTTTTCAGCATGTAAATATTCAAATTGGAATTGATAGGTGCCACCAATTTTTACTTGTTTATCTGAGCGAATATTTTGAATGGTAAAACTTTTTATCGGATGATTGCCAAAAATCCGCATTGCTTCATCATTGCCCTGTTTGAGTAATGTTCTGGAACCATGTTTAATAATCCAATCGGTATTTTTGGATTTTCCCTGCCATTTATTAATTAGGCGTAATACTGTTTCAGGATGATCCTTGGCAATATCATTTAAATTATTCGCTACACTTCTCCGAACTGTTTCGCTGGCATCATTTTTTAAATTTTCTAAAATCGGTAAAACAGGAGAGGGGTCCTTTTTAAAGGCAGGAAGTCCAATAGCCCATGGTAATCTTGGCCTTGCACCTTCGGAACTCAATCTGCGCACATATTCACTTTGGTGTTTACTCCATGCTACCATCTTTTGCATCATGGGTTTTGGGTATTTGATAATAAACGGACGCACAGCAAATTCTGCACTGGTTACCTGGGTGATTTTTTCAAATAAGGCTACTGATGTATGGAAGTGATTGATACCAAATTGTTCCACAAAATCAGGCAAAAACATATACAAAAAATGCATACCATGACCATGATGTTGTTGAATACCTGACGTAATTTTAAAAAGCACTTTCGACGCGTGTTCAAAATCTTCAGGTAAAACACGGTTCAACATATTGGTGATATGTCGCATACGCTGTTTCAATTCCAGGTTTTTCCAATTTTTATCAAATATAGAAGCGGCAAAAACCACTTCATCAAAGTTTTTTATATGAGGTTTGATAATACCTGATATTTCAGCAACAAATGCTTTAGAATATAAATCTTTTAATGCAGTAGACATGAAAATAAAATTAAAGTGAAATTTAAAACATTACTTCGGTTACACCATCACCACCCATTTCGCGAGTAGCGAATTTATATTGTTTTAAACCCGGGTAACTCTTGAGCACCTGTTGCACCATTTCACGAATTACACCGGTGCCTTTGCCATGCATAATTCTTGCTTGAAAAATTTTACGCATTACAGCTCTGTCGAGGTAATTTTCTAATTCCATCATCGCCTCTTCTTTAGGCTTGCCACGCAAATCAAGTTCTAAAGGAAACTCACTTTCGTCGATAGTCACTTTAAACACCTGTGCCGGTTTTACGGGTATTTCAGCGGAGGCAATACCAATCAATTCTTCATACGGAACTGTAGTTTTCATATTGTTAAATATCACAACAGCCCTGTTTTTTTGAACAGATTGTAATACGCCAATTTCACTACCGGAAACTAATTTCACTAAGCCACCAATTTTAATTTCGCCTCGTTCATAATTGGTTGGTTGTTTAATCTGAATTTTTTTTCTTTCGCCAAACGTATTTTTCTTTTGTGTTTGAATAAACTGACGCAATTTTTCCTTTGCTTGTTCCTTTTCATTTACCGGTATAACCTCTTGCTGATGGGTGTTTTTTAATTCCTGTAGCATGGCTCTGAATTCCTGCTCCATCTTTCGTATCGCTTCATCTTCTTTTTCCAGCTTTTTCAGGTTATAACGTTCTTGTTTTTCTCTCGCTTTTTCAAAAGCCAGTTCAAGGTCCTTTTCTTTTTTCTTTAAATCTTCTTCTTTTTTGTTTACTTCCTTATCTCTTAATCGAATATGTTCTTTCTCCACCCGAACATTTTTCAATAATTCTTCAAATCGAATATGTTCTTTGCTGATTAACTTTCTCGCTTCTTCAATAAGTTGCTGAGGTAAATTTGATTTTTTTGCTAACTCAAATGCATATGAACTTCCCGGTTTTCCTGTTTCTAATTTGTATAAAGGTTTTAAAGCTTGTTCGTCATACAACATACTGCCATTAAATACACCAATGTTATTAGCTGCAAATGCTTTTAAATTGGCATAGTGGGTCGTAACCACACCGAATATTTTTTTATCATTTAATGCCTTTAATGAAGCCTCCGCAATTGCTCCACCCATTACCGGATCAGTGCCTGTGCCAAATTCATCAATCAGAATCAGTGTGTCTTTATTGCTGTGTTGTAAAAAATAATTGATTTTAATAAGTCGCGATGAATAAGTAGATAATTCATCTTCCAGCGATTGTGTATCTCCAATATCACAAAAAATATTTTGCATGATACCTATTTTGGAATGAGCTGCAGCGGGAATAAGCAATCCGCATTGCGTCATATATTGCAATAAACCAATCGTTTTCATTGCCACCGATTTACCACCTGCATTTGGCCCGGAAATAATTAATATCCTGTTATTGGCATCTAACTCAACATCCAAAGGAATAATTGCCTTTTTATGTTTTTTATTGAGCAGATATAAAACCGGGTGAAAAGCATGGTATAAATACATGACGGGCTGTCGCTCCAACAGTGGCATTTCAGCATGTATTTCCAATGCATATTTTCCTTTTGCCCGCGTAAAATCAATAATGCCTAAAACATGTTGATACCTTTCCAATAATCCGGCATACGGCGCAATTTCGGTTGTGAGCGCTTTTAATATTCTAAATATTTCGCGTTTTTCTTCTCGTTCTAATTCAAAAATTTCGTTTTGGATATTCACTACTTCTTCCGGCTCCATGAATACTGTTCTGCCAGTATCACTTTCATCGTGAATTATACCACTGAGTTTCCGTTTGTATTCGCTTAATATACCAAGTACTCTTCTGCCATTGCGCATACTTTCTTCCACTTCACTTAAAAATCCGGCTTGACGATATTTGCTCAATGCAGCATTAAATACTTTCCCGAGTGCTCTTGAAGATTGGTCTTTTTCGCGTTTTATCCGAATTAATTCCGGAGAAGCATCTTCTCTGATATGACCTTCATCGTTGATTACTTTTTTTATTTCATTGGCAATAACAGCTTCATAAGTTAATTGCGTGAACAGACTATGTAGTATAGGATATTTTTCCTGATGTGTAACAAAAAATCGCAACATAGCACCGGTTAAAAGCGCTACTTTTTTTACTTCGTTCAGTTGTTGTTCATTGAGGACATAATTTTCGATAGTCATCACATGGATTGTTTCTCTGATATCGAAAATTTTGTCATGTGGAAAATGCTCTTCAAATTGCAGCAACAACGACATCTCTTTTGTCTGCATCAGCATTTTCTTCACTTCATCAAATTTATCCAACGGCCTCACCTTCTGCACTCTGTCGGCGCCAGGTTTGCTATCGCAATATTTGGCTACCTCTGTGAGTACCTTCTCAAATTCAAGCACCTGGGTTATATCTGCCGGAAATAGTTTCACCTTTCTTTTTTTGACAAAGGTACTGGAATAAGCGCATTTTTAAAGAACCAACTAAAATCATATCTTGCGCTGAAATCACACACCTATGTGCGAAGAGATAGACGGCATACAGTTGAATTTTAGCAGCGATAATATGTTATTGCTGAATCTTTTGCTTGCGTTTTTAATGTTTGGCATCGCCCTCGACCTTAAAGTTGAACACTTTAAACGCTTGTGGCAAGACCCTAAAAAGTCTTTAGTAGGTATAGCCAGCCAATACCTCGTACTGCCATTACTCACTTATTTAATCGTATTAATATTAAAACCTTGTCCCAGTATTGCACTCGGAATATTTTTATTAGGTGCATGTCCCGGTGGCAATATGAGTAACTTTTTATCCTCATTGGCAAAAGGGAATGTGGCATTGTCGGTCACGCTAACTGCTACTTCTACTTTATTAGCACCAATAATGACACCACTCAACTTTGCCTTTTATGGAAGTATGTATGGACCCACTGCCGATTTAATGAAAGAAATTAGTGTTGACCCGATAGAATTATTTGTAACTATCGTAGTTATATTAGGCATACCACTAATTATTGGCATGTTTGTCAATAATAAATTTCCCGATTTCACTAAAAAAATAATGAAACCCATTCAGGTAATTTCTGTAATTATTTTCATGTGTTTTATTGTGTTTGCATTTTTGAAAAACTATACCATTTTTATTGATATTATCGGTATGATATTTTTATTGGTACTGTTGCATAACGGCTTAGCTATGTTGTCTGGTTATGGACTTGGGGCATTATTCAAACTCGATTTTCAGGACAAAAAATGCCTGGCTATAGAAACAGGTATTCACAATGCTGCACTGGGGTTAATTATTATTTTCACCTTTTTTAATGGAATGGGTGGAATGGCTGTTGTTGCGGGCTGGTGGGGTATTTGGGACCTGGTAACCGGCTTTATTGTGGCAACAATATGGGCAAGAATGGCTGCAAAACAAGCAGCTAAAGGATAAAAGTGATAAGTTTGCACGGTTTTTATGTTAAACGACACTTTTACACGTAAAGTTTTCACTAAACAGCCTGAAATTACATTCAGAGATAGGAAATTGTATCCCTATACCAAAGGGTATTGGATTGCCCAGCCTTTACTTATAGGTATACCTTACCGATATTATTATAGCCGTTTTCAGGTAAACGGTTGGGAAAATGTGCCTACTGATAAACCGGTCATTTTTGCCATTAATCACCGCAATGCCTTTATGGATAGCCTCGCTTTTGTAAATACAAAAAGCACACAGGTTTGGCAATTAGCTCGTGGAGATGCCTTTAATAATAAGTTATTAGGCAACCTGTTTTATTTTTTCCATATGCTCCCTTTATGGCGCGAACGCGATGGGGTTGATACCCGTGAAATGAATCAGCCAACATTTAATGCTTGTGCCGACCTATTGGCAAATAATGCTATGATTGGTATTTATCCTGAAGGGAATTGTATAAATGAAGAACATATTCGTCCGCTTAAAAAAGGGATTTGCCGAATAGCATTTCTTGCAGAAGAGCGATACGATTTTGAATTGGATGTGCATATTATACCGGTTGGTATAAATTATACAGGAGCCGAAAAATTTAAGAAATGGCAGTTGGTAAATTTCGGTCAACCCATTTTACTTAAAAAATATAGTGAACAGTATAAAGCCAATCCCGCTTTGGCCATCAATCAATTGAAAGATGAAATTGAACGCGGAATGAAAACAGTGAGTACACATGTTGAACATGGTCCTTTGCACTATGATATTGTCGAACTTGCAGCGTTTCATGCCCGTGAATCAATAATTACGTCCGGTAAACCTTATGAGCCGATTACTCGGTTTGATGCAATTAAATCTATAACTCCAATACTGGAACACAATAATAAAAACAATCACGAAGCGTTTAAAAATATTGTGGCCGATTATCATGCTTATAAAACGCAACGGGATACTTTAGGATTTAGAGAAAATACATTCGATAAAGCTCGACAATCAAATTTGTCGATGATTTTTATGACCTTGTATTTTATTTTTTTATTGCCGGTGTTTTTGTTTGGATTAATCATTAATTACATCCCTTACCGCATACCTCAGCTATATGCAGAAAAAAAATTGAAACAACAAATATTTTGGAGCTCTGCCAAATATGTGCTTGGGTTTTGGTATTCCCTATTTATTATTTGATATTAATGTTAATAGTATGGTCAATGTTAGGCAGTTTATTATCTGCACTCATTTTCCTGGTAGCATTCCCAATTTCCGGTAATATAGCCTTTTATTATTGGTACGATTTTAAAAAGTGGTGGTCGGTAATTCGCTTCAAACGTATGTCTGAAGAAAACAAAGCACAATTAACCTTTCAACGTGAAAAGTTGTTTAATACTTTAAGTAATCTTCAATAAAAACACTTTTATTGGCACCTCTCAGTCTTAAATGCCTGCCATTTGAATGACTGCTTGCTATTTGAGGACTTTGAGACGTAATGTGATTTTAAGCTTACTATTGCATAGGAATGTAATATCCAGACTAATTTGGAGATATCTATAGTCCACATAATAGAAATTTTGTAAATTAGTTCCGGTTATTAATTCACAAGCTAATTGCATGCTATGAAATATTTTTTACTCCTCACGTCATTTGCCATTTTAGGTATTACGTTTCAATTAACGCAAAAAACCGAACAGGACACAGTTTATTATGAGAGCGAAACAAAATCGCTTGAAGCACTTGCCTGGATTGCACAAATTCACGACTATCCTAATCAGTCGACTCCGGATGGTCGATTCTATGAGTCCTTTTTATATTTTAAGGAGCATTATCTGAATAGCAATAAAGCCAGATTAACAGATGATGGTGAATGGGAAAATATTGGCCCAAATAATGTTGGTGGCAGAACAATTAGTATTGCCATTCATCCTGTTGATACAAATATCATTTTTTTAGGAAGTGCCAGCGGTGGATTATGGAAAACCACTACAGGAGGTATTGGTGTTAATGCATGGCAATATGTAGAAACTGGTTACCCGATTTTAGGTGTAAGTGCTATAGCTATTAATCCGGATAATCCGGATGAAATTTATATTGGCACCGGTGAAACCTATGCATATGGAAGGGCAACAAATGGATTAATAGACCGCACCGAAAGAGGCACTTTTGGCATGGGTATTTTAAAATCACATGATGGTGGTGCAAATTGGGAAATTAATTTAAATTGGACATATCAATTAAATCATTGTGTTTGGGATATTGTTTTTGATCCATTTAATACCGAACAATTGTATGCAGCAACAACCGAAGGATTATATAAAACAACAAATGGTGGCTTATATTGGAGTCAGCGCCTTGATGAATTTATGGTGATGGATATTGAAGTGAATAAACTAGCACCACACGTATTATTTGCAGGTGTCGGCGATTTAAATTCTACTAATAAAGGTCTCTACCGCTCTGAGGATTATGGTGAAACATGGGAATTGATGGATAATGGGTTGCCACCTTACACGCATGATGGCCGTATTATGGTAACGTCAAATATTAATAATGCATCAGAAGTAATAACCGTAATAGCGAATGCATTTAGCACAGTGGGTATTTATAAATCAACAAATGGTGGTGACAGCTGGTTTGAATTAGATGATGCAGATGTTGCGAGTTACCAGGGATGGTATGCAAAAGGTGCATTAATTCACCATGAAAACCCTAATTTGATTTTATTAGGAGGTGTTGAATTATTTAAATCTATTAATGGAGGAAATGTATTTGTGCAAAAAACTACCTACACCGGACCGGACAGTGAAATGCATCCTGATATTCATGATATTGTTGCTAATCCTTTAGACCCGGACAAGGTTTATATTCTGACCGATGGTGGTTTATTCCGCTCCAACGATTTTGGAGAAACTTTCTTTAGTTGTAATGATGGCTACGTGACTTCACAATTTTATATTGGTTCGATTAGTGCACAAACCAACGATAAAGGTTTAGGTGGATTGCAGGATAATTTTACTCAACGATACGATGGCTCCAAATACTGGGATGCTATAATTGGTGGTGATGGATCATTCAACGCAATAAAACCTGATGACGATGAAATTCAATTTGCATCTTACCAATATGGTGTAGTATATAAATCGAATGACGGAGGAAATAATTTTGATGAGTTCGTATTTTCTCCAACCGGAGATGCTGCATTTGTAACACCATTTGTATTATGTCCTTCCGACCCTGAAAGTATGTATATTGGTGATACGAAATTACATTATTCAAATAATTCCGGCGGGTCATTTTCATTAACATCACCGTCGCTAATTGATAGTGGTAATGTAGTGTTGTCCATCGGTGTTTCCGGTTTGAGTATTGATACTGTTTATATTTCCACTGCCGGTTTATCAGGTCGAGCTGATATGTTTATTTCAACAAACGGTGGTGATAATTATACCACCATAACAAATGGTTTACCTGATCGTTATTATCGCGACATAGCGGTAAATCCCAATAATGCAAACGAATTATATATAACATTATCAGGTTATGGCACAGGTCATGTTTATCGCTCAATGGATGCGGGAAATAATTGGGTAGATGTAAGTGAATCGCTTCCTGACATGCCGTTTCATAGCGTGGCAATTGACCCTTCAAATGACAGTATTGTTTATGTAGGTTGCGATTTTGGTGTATTTGTTTCATTTGATAAAGGCACCAGCTGGGAAAATTTTGGCACCGGTTTGCCTGAAGCTGTTATGGTTTTTGATTTGGTGTTTTCCAGTTCAGACAATATGCTGTTAGCATTTACACATGGTAATGGCGTTTACCGCATTCCACAAGCTAGTAAACCTGCTCAGGTAAGTATTGATAATTTTGATGATTTATCAATTACATTAACGCCAAACCCTGTTGCTGATTATTTAAATGTAAATATTTCCGAAGGCAGATATACACATTGCACCGCAAAAATTGTAAATAGCAGAGGAGAAGTAGTTTTTCAAAAAAATGATTTCACATTAGAAAAACGGATGAGTATTTATTGCAACCAACTGGCATCTGGAATTTATTTCCTGGTATTAGAAAATAATCAATTTAAACAAATCGAAAAATTTATTAAAACACCGTAACCTAAGCTGTAACCTGGTGGAGTAACATAACAAGTTCCTCCACATGCCTTTTTTCGACATGTGTTTGACCTATCACCACCCTGATAACAAAGTTGCCATTTAATCGTGTGCCTGATAAATAAAATTTACCCGTTGCATTTATTGACTGGATAATGTTTTCGTTGATTTTATTTAACGCATCATTATCCTGAATATGAGCCGGGTGAAATCTAATACACAACACATTCATCTGAAATGGTGCCATTAATTCCCAATTAGTTCCTGATAACAATTTAGCGAGAAAATGTTGTGCTAATGCAATATGTTTTCTCAGATGAAGTTTAATACCATCTATGCCAAAACTGCGTAGCATAAACCACAACTTTAACGCCCGAAACCTCCGTCCTAAAGGCAATCCCCAATCTTTGAAATTGGTAACCTCATCCATAGTGCGTTTTAAATAATCAGGGTTGGAAGAAAATGTATTAATTAATAATTGTGCATCTTTTACAAAATATAATGAGCAATCGAAATTGGTAAATAACCATTTGTGCGCATTAAAAACATAACTATCAGCATCAATAATACCATTCAAATAGTGTTGGTATTCTTCTAACACAAAAGCAGCACCTGCATAAGCTGCATCAATATGTAACCATAAATTATATTTTTTACAAATAGCACTAATAGCAGATAAAGGGTCAAACGCCAATGAACTAGTAGTGCCCAAAGCAGCAACAACCATAAAAGGTTGTTTACCGGCAGCTAAATCGTTTTGAATTTGTTTTTCGAGCGCTGCTGCCTGCATAGCATAATTTTCATCGGTGGCAATTTTAATTACATTATCCAATCCAATTCCTGCAGCCTTTGCACCTTTTTCGATAGAATAATGTGTTTGCGCGGAACAATAAAGTGTCAATGCATTAAAATTATTATAACCGTGCTGATTAATTTTGAACTGACTATATTTTTCTCTCGCTGAAATTATGGCTGTCAGCGTTGAAGTGGATGCAGTATCATGAATTACACCTTTCCATCCTGCGGGAATTCCAAAATTGTTGCCAATCCATTCCATCATTCGCTCTTCTAATTCTGTTGCTGCAGGTGAAGTTTCCCAAACCATCGCATTAATGCCAAGTCCCGCGACCAACATTTCAGCTAATACACTTTCGTAACTGTGGTTGCTTGGGAATAATGCCATAAACCCCGGATGCTGCCAATGTGTTATTCCCGGTGGAATAATGGAGGCGAAATCGTCAAAAATAATTTCCATGTTTTCACCTTTGTCCGGTGCGTTTTCAGGTAATTGCGCTTTAATACTTCCCGGCAATATTTGCGATTTAACAGGAAATTTTTCAATATTGTCGAGATAATCGGCAATCCAGTCCACTGCCTTATGCGCTTGTTGACGAAATTCTGAATTTGAAAGCATACACTATGAATAAAAAATGGTTCGTAATAATTAATCCGGTTTCAGGGGGAAAACGAGCGCCTAAGTTATGGAACAAAATGTTACCACACCTCGAAAATGCAGGCATTTCGTTTCAGGTAGCGTTTACTGAATATATTGACCATGCAGGAATTTTAGTGAAAAAGGCAGTAGCTGATGGGTTACAACATTTTATAATTATTGGCGGCGATGGTACAGCAAATGATGTGGTAAACGGTATATTTAATTCAACAGGTCAGCCTGAAAATTTCGTTTTAGCCATGATACCTGCCGGAACCGGCAACGACTGGGTGAGAACAATTGGGGCTTATAAAAACATAGCAGCAATTCCCGAAAAACTACAAACTGGAAAAACATTTTTACAGGATGTTGGATTAGTATCTTTTCAAAAAATAATGAAACCGGAAACAGATATTTTATCAATATTGCCGGGCTGGGATTTGAAGGGCAGGTAGCAAAAAATTTATATGAAAAAGAAGGCTGGTTAAAAGGCACGAAATTGCAATATCAATTGGCTATTTTACAATCATTATTTGTCTATAAGCATACCCGATTAACTTTAACTATAGATGGCGTAACACAATCGCAAACAGGTTTATCTATTGCAGCAGGAATTTGTAAGTATAATGGTGGCGGGTTAAAACAATTACCGGATGCAATTATCGACGATGGTTTATTGGATATGACCGTTATTGGAAGTATGACAAAATTGCAAATGGTTTTGAATTTACCTAAATTACAAAATGGGTCGCATGTAAAATTAAAATCGGTAAATACATTTCGAGGAAAAGAAATTAATATCAATAGTGAACCACCAATTTATTTAGATGCCGATGGCGAATTTTTAGGTACAACGCCTGTAACTATTTCACTCATTCCTAAAGCAATTCAGGTTTTGCAGTTTTAATCACTTTTGTGATGTATTATTGTTTTCCCAGATTGCAATGCGGTCAGCAACATTTTTTCTGATTGTCATCCAATATAAATTATAATCAGCAGGATGTAAATTTTTCGGGACAAATGATTTAAACGGAATTTCCGGCCTGCTCACCCAAACAATATCGTTATGTATTTCAGCAGTACAAACCTGTGGGTAAATGCTGTTGCCATCTCTGCCAAGTCCGCCTTCGTTTAATTCCGCTTTCGCAATTCCGGTTGCTCTTGTAAATGTGAGCGGATTATGGACAATTACTTTTTCAGGTGTAGGGATTTGCATTTTTTTATCCGGTTCATTGCCGGCTAAATACGTTCTCCAGCTAACGTAACAACCGGTTTGATTGGCACTGTCGCAGGGGGCAATAGTCGTAAATTCATAATCATACACCGGCATGCCGATTAAATAAGCACACACAAGTTGTTTTTGTAATGGTTTCCCTTCAAAAAAATCGCGCAGCAACCATTTGGCATGAGTAGTTCCCTGACTATGACTAGCAATAATAATTGGTCGCCCGTTATTATAGTGGTCTAAATAATATTGAAACGCAGCTTTTACATCCTGATAAGCCAAATCAAATGCTTTGTATGCATCGGGATTGTCTAAAGAAAAATAGGCGTTAAAAGTAGCTTGTCGATAATAAGGGGCATATATTTTACAACTGCCATTAAATACACTTGCCTGATGATAAATAGAACGTTCGGAAATGTGATTGTTTAATTTAGTATCATTTACATCTGCGTTCCATTCTTTGCGGGAAAAAAAATGCGTTGGATAAATAAAAAATACATCTGCAGGGGCATTATTTTGATTGTCAACAATTTCAAATACTGAGTTTTTTGGCAGGTGATCGGCGGAATCTTTTTTAGATGGTAAAGCACTCCAATATGTTTCCTGGCTATAATCCGGACTTGTTGGTAACTTTTCTTCGGTAAAGGCGCGTTTAACCGGCATGTATGCGCAAGAACTTGAAATTAAGAGGAGTGAGGGGAAGATAAGTTTGATGTTCATTTTTCTGTTTGTAATTGTTGATTTTTTTTAGTTAAAAACCTGGCAGGTCTAAACCTTGCAGGTTTAAACCTAACAGGTCTGTTTTTTATTGCCGTTCTCCAAACAACAAACTCCCAATCCTAACCATCGAACTACCACATTCAACCGCAATTTTATAATCGCTGCTCATGCCCATCGATAACATGGAAAATTGTGACGCCTCGTTAAAATAAGTCTGTTTTAAGGTGCTAAATATTGCTTTTAAATGTAAAAATTCTGCGCGAATTATTTCCTCATCACTTGTGTTCGTCGCCATGCCCATTAACCCATTTATCGAAATGTTTTTTAAACCGGCAAAAGTGGAACTTTGTAATAACGCATGCAACTCAGCTTCATCCATTCCGAATTTTGTTTCCTCTTTTGCAATATAGGTCTGCAACAAACAAGGAATAATTCGGTTGTGTTTTGCCGCTTGTTTATTAATTTCTTCCAATAACGATAAACTATCCACAGAATGAATCATATAAACCCATTCTGCAATGTATTTTACTTTATTACTTTGTAAGTGTCCAATCAGATGCCAACGAATGTCTTTTGGCATTTCTTCATATTTTTCGCGTAACTCCTGAACCTTGTTTTCTCCAAAATCGCGCTGACCCCTATCATATAACGCTAGTATGGCCGCCGTGGGCTTGGTTTTTGATACTGCCACCAGGGTGACATTTTTTTCAGTAAGGTATAACTTAATATCTTCAAAATTGCTCATCATTGGCTAACTTAGCGCAAAATTAAATCCTTTTGAGGTAATGAGGCGGATTACAGTGTTTTCTCTTGTGTTGCTCGTTTTTGCTGCAGCTTGTAAACCACATAGTGCGTTTGAAGTTGATGCTGAAATGATTAACAATGTGCCCGACTCAATTATCGCAGTTGAACCCATGATTAAGATTATGGCCTATGTGCATTTAGCAGAAGCCTGGGTGCAGGAAAATAAAACAGATACTATCCCTCAGGATATTCGGTTAAAAGCATATTATCAGAAAATATTCGATTTGCATGGCATTACCTCCATAGCCTATCAAAATAGTTATAATTATTATTCAGCGCACCCGGCTTTAATGAGCCATATTTACACCAAAGTGGTTGAGCAACTCAATGTTTTGGAAAGTGAAAGTGCAAAAGTGAAAAAAAAAATACCAAATGAACAAAGTAGTAAATAATGCTGAAACTGCCATTCAGGATATTCATGATGGCGCAACTATCATGCTTGGTGGTTTTGGATTGTGTGGCATTCCCGAAAATTGTATTGCCGCATTAGTAAAAAAAGGAACAAAAAATTTAACCTGCATTTCCAATAATGCCGGTGTTGATGATTTCGGAATCGGATTAATGCTTCAACAACATCAGGTGAAAAAAATGATAAGCAGTTATGTTGGAGAAAATGCTGAATTCGAACGCCAGTTATTGAGCGGAGAATTGGAAGTTGAATTAATACCTCAAGGCACATTGGCTACAAGATGTATGGCTGCAGGATATGGCATGCCGGCTATCTTCACTCCTGCCGGTGTTGGGACTGAAGTTGCCGATGGTAAAGAAACAAGAGTATTTAATGGAAAAACATATTTGCTAGAATACGCATTTGATGCAGATTTCGCCATTGTAAAAGCATGGAAAGGTGATACACATGGCAATTTAATTTATAAATCTACGGCGCGCAATTTCAACCCTTTGATGGCGATGGGTGGAAAAATTACCATTGCCGAAGTGGAAGAATTAGTTCCGGCAGGCGAATTAGACCCTAATGCAATTCATACACCCGGTATTTATGTTCACCGCATTTTTCAGGGAAGTAATTATGAAAAACGTATCGAACAAAAAACCATCACTAAATAATATTGCATCACTTATTACTCAAAAAGTATTATGCTAGATAAAAATCAAATCGCAAAAAGAATTGCTCGCGAATTAAAAGATGGGTATTATGTAAATCTCGGCATCGGTATTCCAACATTAGTCGCTAATTATATCCCTGAAGGTATTGCTGTTACACTACAAAGTGAAAATGGATTGCTCGGGATGGGTCCTTTTCCAACTGAAGATAAAGTAGACCCCGATTTAATCAACGCAGGTAAACAAACTATTACTACATTGCCTGGTTCAGCCTTTTTCGACAGTGCACTAAGTTTTGGTATGATTCGCGCCGGAAAGGTTGATCTCACTGTATTAGGTGCCATGGAAGTAGCCGACAATGGTGATATCGCTAACTGGAAAATCCCAGGTAAAATGGTGAAAGGAATGGGTGGTGCAATGGACCTCGTTGCCAGCGCTAAAAATATTATCGTTGCCATGCAACACGTAAATAAAGCCGGCGAAAGTAAACTATTAAAAAAATGTTCACTCCCAATTACCGGTCTCGGGGTAGTAAAAAAAGTAGTTACCGAACTCGGTGTTTTTGATGTTACACCCGATGGCTTTAAACTACTTGAAAGAGCTCCCGGTGTTACTGTGGAAGAAATAATTGCCAAAACAGAAGGACGCCTTGTGGTAGAAGGTGAAATTCCTGAAATGATATTATGAATGAACGTTCATTCATAAATAATGTGCGTATGATTTTTTATAATGAGGAATTTATGGAGGCCGGTGCTTTTGCTGTTACAGCAGGAAATCGCGCTTTTAAGTACGGAGATGGGGTATTTGAAACGGCATTGTTTATCAATAAAAAAGTGCCGCTGTTAAACTATAATATTAATCGCCTGAAAAAGGGTATGGCCCTGCTGGGAATAGAAGAACCAAGCAATTGGAATCTTCAACATTTCGCTTCCATTATAACGAAATTATGTGAACAATCAGATATCGAAAATGGCAGATGTAAAATTACTATTTGGCGTTCAGGTGAAGGATTGTATTTACCGGTTACAAATACTGCGGATTGTTTGATTGAGATATTTCCGCAGGAAACCAATCCACTTATATCCAAAGGCTCCCCGTTAGTGTTGGGTGTGTATGATGATTATCCTAAAATGATTCACCCGCTGTCGGCTTGTAAAACATCGAATGCGATACCCTACATTTTGGCGGCAAACTATGCCAAACAAAATGGTTTTGATGATGTTTTATTGCTCAATACAAACGACGAAATAGCGGATAGTATCAGCTCAAATCTTTTTATCGTAAAAAATAATACCTGTTATACCACCTCAGTCATGAATGGCGGGGTAGAAGGCACCATGCAAGCATATATTTTGGCCAATGCTGCCAGCCTGGGGATAAAAGTTGACCGTATCCCAATGAGCATTAGCGATGTGATGAGTGCTAATGAAGTGATGCTTACCAATGCCATTTCTGGCATAAAACCGGTTACTCAATTTCAGGATGTTGTTTTCAAAAACAATTTTGCAATTGAATTGTTAGGCAAGCTGAAATGGTTATTAGAGCAGGATGCTAAATAATCATAGCTTAGTTTACACCCTAATTCAATTACTAGCTTGAACACTCAAATTGCGATACATTGGTTTAGACGCGATCTGCGTTTGGAGGACAATACTGCCTTGTTTCATGCGCTTACCAATAATGAACAGGTGCTGCCTTTATTTATTTTCGACACCGAAATTTTAGATAGCCTTGAAGATAAAGCTGATGCCAGGGTGCAATTTATTTTTGATACACTCATGACTATCAGAAAAAAATTACGTGCAACCGGCAACGACATATATATCGCTTACGGTTCACCTATGGAAGTATTTAAAAATTTAATCAGTCAATATACCATCTCAGCGGTATATACGAATCACGATTTTGAACCATATGCTATTCAGCGGGATAATGCTATCAAGCAATTTTTAGCAACACATAATATTGCGTTTAAAACATGTAAGGACCAGGTAATTTTTGAAAAAGATGAAGTACTGAAAGACGATGGTAAACCCTATACCATTTATACCCCTTACAGCAAAAAGTGGAAATTAAAATTAACTGCGGATGACCTTGTACCCAGACCTTCGGAAAAATACCTGAGATATTTATATCAGACTCCGCCATTACCTGAAATTGGTTTGCAGCAAATAGGATTTTTACCAACAGAAATGTTTATTCCGGTCACTCAACTCAATCTCGAAATTGTCAAAAATTATCATAACACCCGCGATTTACCTGCAGTAAATGGAACAACCCGCATGAGCGTTCATTTACGTTTCGGTACTGTGAGTATTCGACACTTGGCACGTTTAACACAACAGGTGAATGAAAAATATTTTAATGAATTAATCTGGCGCGAATTTTATCAAATGATTTTAGCGCATTTTCCGCATGTGGTAACTAAATCATTTAAACCGGAATATGATAGGATTGTTTGGAGAAATAATGAGACAGAATATCAAAGTTGGTGTGAAGGAAAAACAGGATTCCCCATTGTAGATGCCGGTATGCGTGAACTCAATGCTACAGGTCACATGCATAACCGTGTGCGCATGATTGTCTCCAGTTTCCTAACCAAAGATTTATTAATCGACTGGCGTTGGGGAGAAGCTTATTTTGCAAAAAAATTATTGGATTTCGATTTAGCCAGTAACAACGGTGGATGGCAATGGGCTGCCGGTTGTGGTGTAGACGCAGCTCCTTATTTCCGCATTTTTAATCCGCAATCACAAACTCTCAAATTTGACCCTGAATTAAAATACATTTCCCATTGGGTTCCTGAGTTAAATGAATTAAGTTATCCTAAACCAATTGTTGACCACAGTTTTGCGCGCGATAGAGTATTGAAGGTTTACAAAGCGGCTTTGTCGAAATAAGGTTGGAATGAAAACAATCTGAAATATTCATCAATTGGTCCGTCTTTACGTTCAATTGATAAATTTACTGTTATACTTTCCGTAGGATTATAGGTCACATTATTTAAGTCTAGATATAATACAAACATGTGATGTTGCAATTCTATTCGATATGCTGTTTTAGGCAAAAAATGAGTTCCTTGCTGCACTTTGGCATCAAATGATTTAGGTGCTAAATCACGAGCATTAATTCGGTTTTGAATAATACATATGTATTTGTTGTTTCCTATATCAATTGCCTGTTCTACTATTTCAAAACCACAATAAGTTATTTCACGATATTTAGTTGATACCATTTCCAATTCAAGATTAAGTAACTGATTAATTATTTGAGTAGTTGTAAAATTAGTATCTAAGGTTAAGTAGTTATTAATGTTTGAATCAATTAACGCGGATCTGTTATAATTGGGTATTGAATATATATTGATCAATTTTCGTTTAAATAACATGAGTGAACTATAACTATAGCTTGAGTGGGCCTTTTTTAGTGTGCCAATGAAATCAATAATTAATGAGTCAACAATATTAACAGGCTGCATATATTCAATTAACCGTGTTTCCTCCCTAGCCATTTTATTAAGCAGCGACAATTTTAAATCAATCACGGATTGCAAGTTGTTGTTTGCAATTTGTAATTGATATTCAGTTGAACTATCCTGTTCAGACTTTTTGCAAGCATAAAAAAATAATAAGGTTAAGGAAAACAATACCAAGGTGCATTTCATAGATTAACAACGAATGTCTTCGGATTTTAATTGTCAATAACACCTTAAGCTCCATTATTTGAGGTGGTTGCTGGTATGTTACCGGATGAATCGGGCTAAAATTGGCAGGGTATTAACGTATTGTCAATAAAAGTAAGGTTTGTTAGAAATTTATTGAAAATAATGCAAATTTTTGAGGTGAAATTGATATATTTGTAATCAAGGGCAGCAATGCTCCAGTACACACACCAATTTTAATCAATTGTCGTAAACCAATATGCCCAACTGGATATATTATTTTATGCCACATAATGTGGTTAATAAACTCGAAAAACGCAGACTTACCTATGCGTTATGGGTGATATCCGGTTTAGGTATATTCTTCATCCTTGTATTGATAGTCCATACCGTTTGCAAAATGACGCCGGTGCATTATTATGCTGATGCATTTGGATTAATTGGCGCTTATGTGGCCGCTTCTTTTATTAGAAAAAACAAACTGGTATTGGCGGTCAAAACCATTGTAATTACTTTACTAGTTGCCATTTTAGTCTACGGCCCAATTGTCGATTATGTTGAACCGGGCACTGTAATGTTCCTGCGGTTGTATGTGACCATATTTGCGCTTGAAGCTGCTTTACTCCTCATGGTTTCATTTTATATCGCCATACTCAATTATGTTTATCTGGCCTTATTGTTTACCAGCTATTTATTGTTGCACTTTTTTGTTATCGTGAGTAAAAATGGTTGGGATACCGTTACTCCTGAAATGATTTCTTATGGCATTATTGGTGTTTTAGCCATTAATATTTCATGTTTTATAGCCTCATTGATGTTGAGGTATAATAATGATTTAATGAATAAAATAAATGCAGACAATAAAGAAATTGTTGAAAATAATATCCGTCTAGAAGCTGAAGTAAAAAACAGGACCGGCGACTTACAAAACAGCAACGATAACCTCAAACAATTTGCACATATTGTGTCGCATGAATTAAAAGAACCTTTGCGCACAATTTCTGGCTTTTCAGGATTATTACAAAAGAAATTGGATAATTTGAATGTAAATGATCCGGATATAAAAGATTATACCCAGACCATTCAGAATAGTTCAAGGCATATGGCAAACTTGGTTAAAGAAATGCTTACATTTTCTTCTGTACAGCAATCGCCTAAAACACTCGTGGAGATTAAAATGAATGAACTGGTTGAATTAGTGCTCAATCAAATCGATAATATCGTTCAGGAAAAAAAAGCAGAAATTACCTGGACGGCTTTACCAAATGCATATGGTGAATCATTACTCGTTTTCCAGCTTATGCAGAATTTAATTATTAATGGAATTAAATACCAACCGAAAAATAATACGCCGAAAATAACCATATCCGGTAGCCCTAAAGGCCAATTCATTGAGTATATTGTAACAGATAATGGAATTGGCATGAGCAATGATACCCTACTTAAAATTTTCGACCCGCTTTATCGTGAACATAAACACGAATACGGCGATGGAACCGGAATGGGCTTATCAATTTGTAAAAAAATTGTTGATGCGCATCACGGTAAAATTTGGGTTAGCAGCGAACTCAGCACAGGCACCTGCTTTCATTTTACCCTGCCGGCATACAATATGCCTATTGCCTGATACCATGGCTTTGCTTCATTTTTAATCTCTTTGTTTGTAGTAGTTTATGGAATTGTAATATGAATTGCATCCTAATGCAAAACTTACAACATGAACCGTCTGCTTTTTACATTATTACTCCTCACAGGAATGCAGTTACACGCACAAAAACAAATAGTTGTTGATGCTCCTGTAGAAAAGGCCACCGTGTTTTTAACCGGTGCTCAATTATTCCACCAAGCCTCTGTAAATCTGCCTAAAGGACAGTCTGAAGTTATATTACAGGGATTATCCATGTCGCTTGACCCAAATTCCATTCAAGGTGGTGGAAAAGGAGAATTTACCATTTTGGATATTCAATACCGTTTATTTTATCCGGAGCCTAAACCAAATGCTGTTGTACTGACAGAAACAGATAAAAAAATTAAATCAATTAATGATTCCATTGTTGAATTGGATTTTGATTTAAGAACTTTTTATAACAGGAGAGAAGTACTTAATGTCCAAAAACAAATGTTGCTGAATAATACTTTATACAAAGGAACAGGAAGTGATTCACTTGTTTTAATTCAGCAAAGCGTTGAATATTATGATAAAAAGTTAAATGATATTTATGTAGAATTATTGCAAGTAGAGAAAAAGGAATATCAATTAAATCTAAAACGTGCTGCCATGGTTGCTCGTGTATATGAGTTACAAAATTACCGCAATCAACAAGCTGCTTTGGAACAGCCAAACAACCCTATTCCGCAAATCATCATGAGTGTACAAGCTGATTATGCTTTGAGTGCTACTGTTGAAGCAAATTATATTACTTACAATGCCGGTTGGTATGCTACTTACGATATTCGTGCAACTGATATCGCCAAACCTGTCGATATTGCCTACAAAGCAAACGTATGGCAAAATAGTGGTATCGATTGGAAGGATGTAAAACTCACCTGCTCAACCGGTAATCCAATGATTGGGAATAATTTACCGGAAATTACAACATGGTATTTAGGTTATTATGATTATTACTATAACCGTGATGAAGTAAAAACTACCACACTCGGGTCTGTTGCGCAGGAGGATATGGATGATGTACAGGAACTATCAAAAAAATACCTGGAGGCTCCGGCAGTAGATGCAGGTTATGCTAGTAATTACACTACTCCTGTGCAAACAATAGCCAATGTGGAATTTGATATTCAATTGAAATACTCAATTCCTAATGATGGCAAAGGACATATTGTTGCCTTGCAGACAAAACAATTACCAACTACTTATAACTATTTAATCGTACCTAAGGTAGAACAATCGGCATTTTTAATTGCGAGAATTACCGATTGGGAAAGTTTAAACCTTTTACCGGGCAACGCTAATATCTATTTCAATAATACATACGTTGGTAAAACCAATATCAATCCATTGGCTTTAGCTGATACCTTATCATTGTCGTTAGGCCGCGACAGGTCTATAGAAGTAAAACGCACACAATTGGCAGATAAATCCACTGAACGTATTTTAGCTACCAATGCTAAAAAGACAATGGCTTTCGAAATAGAAATCCGCAACGGTAAAGCAATTCCAATTGAGGTTATCATTAAGGACCATATCCCGGTATCTCAAAAAGAAAGCATTAAAGTGGAACTGTTTGAAAAAGATGGTGGTGAGCTGGATGAATTAACCGGAATCATCACCTGGAGAGAAAAACTGAAAACTAAAGAGAAAAAGGATATCAACCTCGAATTCGAAATTACCTACCCTAAAAATGAGCCACTCAGCTTGAATTAACAGGGGTAACCTAAAACAAAAAATGGCCGATACTTTTGTATTGGCCATTTTTTATTGGGCATGATATCTTATGCTGGTAACGATTTTCGCATTCGCATCCATAGATATATTATATATGCAGCTTATGGTGCCTTGTTCGTCATAATTTTGTCATTCCACAACTGGCCTCAATTTCCCCTTAACTGTTGATAATTAGGGCATTATGGGGTGAGTGCTGTGGATAAAAATCAACCTTGTTTAGAACTTTTCAGACTAATTTTGTGTCATATTATTGATTAAGGTATTGAAATGATGGAAATTTTAGGAATTTACCTGAAATTAACCTCAAAAGCGGATCTTAATCACTAAATAGCATTAATTTTGCACTTTAATTTGAAAAACAACAAAATGAAAATAATTGGGGGGTTAAATCGAATTGTATCTTTATCATTACTTGGTTTATTGCTGAGCCTTACTACTGCATCATTTGCAGGAACAGGAGGTAGTAAATCACCTTATCATAAAGACCACAATCCGCTTAGTTTTTATTACTTTGGTTACAATACAATCAATCCTGGTTTTACTTTAGGTACGCATATTAACTTATCATGGACTAAAATGGAAAAAGCTGGTTGTCGCGGTTCTAAAATCAGCGACCGTCAGTTTGTTATGATTCCTACAATAGGCATGTTTCAAAACGAAGCAAATACCTTAAGCGCTTATGGTGCTTTAGAGTTTAACTTTAATATTACATTCAGCAAAGGATTAACCATGCAGTTTTTTGGTGCACCCGGTTATGCCCAAATGTTATCAGGTGATGAAACTATCGGCGGAAACGATAATGCCAATAGCCGTGTGTTAAGTACCACCGCTCACAGCGGGTTTATGCCAACTGCCGGTGCCGGTTTAGGTTACAATTTCCAAAAAATGAACGGAAAAGATTGCCCTTTGGCAATAAGCTTCAGAGGAATGGCAACATCTGTGGATGTAGCTGATTTAGCGATTTTCCCATCATTCCAAACAGGAATCACGTATTCTTTTTAAAGATTAATTAAGGATAAATTTTTCTTTGGGGATAGAGGTTTTGCTACCTTTATCCCCAAATTTATTTTAATGAAAAAGTATGCTTTTTTAATAGTAGCCGTGCTGGCTGCTTTTACCGCTTCTGCACAATATCCACTAGTGAATATAGCAGATATCCAATTTAAAGACGATGCTGCTCTTGCCGCTGAAGACGATTTATCTGCTTACGATGGTGATACCGTTCGTATTCAGGGAATTGTAACGTTTGACCCTTGCGATTATGCCCTTTCAAGCTCTGGAAGCCGCATGGGAACCTACCTTCAAGATCCTGAAGAGGATGAATTTGCAGGTATTCACGTATTAATCGACTGGCCTGCAATTGGTTGGACTGACCTCGAAAGTTTAAATGATGCAACTTTATTCGTTGATAATTTTCAAGTGGGAAATATCGTAGAATGTACAGGTATAGTAAACACCTTTGAGGGTAATACTCAATTTTTGTTAATACCGGTTGAATCTGAAATCATTGGTTTTGGAGTTGTTCCTGACCCTGATGAACGCGAAATTGCTGAATTTATGGTAAGCGATGGCGCCGGTGGCCAGGTTATCAATACTCTTGATGGCGAAAAATATGAGGGTAAATATGTAGAATTTACCAATGTTTATGTTACAGATGTTGTTCCATCAGGCTTAAGATGGTTCTGGTATTTACAAGATGATGCCGGTAATAAAATCCAAATTCGCGATATGAGCGGGCATTTCCGCAACGATACTTACGATGATGAGTGTAACCTGTGGGCCGGTGGTGCAGCGGGTGAAACCAATACACCTTTAACCTATGAACCTCCTGCAATTGGAACCAATTTAGCCTACGTTCGTGGTGTTATTCTCGAATTTACTGCTGAAACTCAATATGGCATTGCTCCTTTATTATTATCTGATATCGGACCTTCGTTAGCTTCACCTCCTGTAATTACCAATATTGAAAGAACCCCAACTGTTGCTACCGCAGCTGAAACTGTTGTGGTAAGTGCTGATATTACTGACTTAGACGGCTTTGTGGCTTCGGCTAACTTGTATTTTAGTTATGGATACGGTAGTACAGACTGGAATTTAGCTACTATGGCAAACGTAGGCGCTGATTCTTGGGAAGGGGAAATTCCGGGACCTGGAATTGCTTTCGACAGTATGTATATTAACTTTTACCTGGAAGCTTTTGATGATGACGCTAATGTGATTACAAGCCCTTCACCAGCTTCACCTTTAACATATATAGTATATAATGATGGAATTACTTCTATCGTGCAAATCCAAAATACACCTTTCCCTTCAGGAAGCTCAGTTTGGGCAAATGATAGCATCCCTTCAATGAACATCGAAGCTATTGTTACAGCAACCACCAAAACTTACGATTTGGGTATGGTAGCTGTTCAGGAAGGTAGTGGACAATATGAAGGTATTTTTATTAAATCTGTTCCCGGTGATGGCACCGACGGTTTACTCCGTGGCGATAAAATCAATATTACTGCAGGTAAAGTAATTGAGGAATTTGGCGTGACCAAACTTACCAATATCTCTTATACATTGGTTTCTCAAATGAATGATCTGCCTGCTTTCGTTACCGGCATTAACCCGACGGACGTGGACGCAAAAATATACACTGCTACCGAACCTTGGGAAGGTATGATGGTGAAATTTGATAACGCGTTTGTTACTTCAAACAACGCAGATGCCGCTGCAGGTGGTGCTTTTGGCGAATGGAGAGTGAATTCTTCAAACACCCCGGAAGTAGGTATGCGTTGTGACGATTATAGCTATGAAGTTAACTTTGAATTTGGTGTTGACACACTTACTATGGGTGAGGAACTCACTTATATTCAAGGACTTATGTATTATAGCTTCAGCAACTGGAAGTTATTACCACGTGATAGAAACGACATAGAAGGGTATACCACAGTATATCCAAACAGCATTGTTGCGTTCAACTTTACCAGCCCTGCCGCTTCAGGAGCAATTGATCAGACTGCCGGCACTATCAATTTAACAGTGCCTATGGGTACCGATGTAACCGCTTTAACCCCTTCTATAGATTTTACCGGGCAGTATGTTGATCCAGCATCAGGAATTGCTCAAAATTTCACATCTCCGGTGGTTTATACCAGCTATTCACCGGTTACTTTTGAGCCAAAAACATACACTGTAACGGTAACTCAAAATGTTGGTATTGAAAGTATCAACCTGTCAGAAATACAGGTTTATCCTAACCCGACATCTGACGTTTTGACTGTTGAAATCGGGGCGCCTACAGACATGCAGGTTTCTATTGGAATTAAAGACCTGGAAGGTCGTAACATACAGGAAATCAACGAGTTATGCTATGTGGGAAAAAATATTTTTGCTTTTGATTTGAGGTCAGTTGCAAACGGATTATATTTGCTTCAAATAAGTTCAAAGGATAAAACAACAATACTTAAGATAGAGGTTTCCAAATAACATTTTGCCATTGGAAACCTGTTTTGGTTAACCCGTTTCGGTTTAAAATCCGTAACGGGTTTTTTTATGTTTTGAATTTTCAATTTAATTGCATCAAAAATATTTTCACTGCTTATTTTTCTGATTTAGTATCCTTATAAGAAGTCGTTTTTTAAAAATTCGAAAATTTTATTGCCCTTCAATGTTCACCTTAAAAACTTTAGGGCAAAAAAAATCCGGCTCTTTTGAACCGGATTGTTATAAGTAGTATATTTTTAAAAACGCTCAAGCTTGCTAAAATGGAAATCGCTTTCAATATTGGCATTCTCATCACTGTCGCTGCCATGAACTGCATTCTCTCCAATGCTGGATGCATATTTTTTTCTGATAGTGCCTTCCTCAGCTTTTGACGGGTCTGTTGCACCAATTAATTTTCTGAAGTCTTCTACTGCATTATCTTTTTCAAGAATAGCTGCAACAATAGGACCTGAACTCATAAAGTCAACAAGCTCACCATAAAAAGGTCTTTCTTTATGCACGGCATAAAATTCACCTGCTTTCTCTTTACTTAACTTAGTATATTTCATGGCAATGATTCTGAAGCCTGCTTCATTAATCATTTGTAAGATTCCGCCGATGGAATTTTTTCGAACTGCATCGGGTTTAATCATAGTTAATGTTCTATTTCCTGACATATTATAGTATTTTCGGGCGCAAAGATAGGAATTAACTCTCTCCATTTTTAAAAAATCTAAAAAATGGTGACCTTAGCAGTAAATTTAACATGAAAGACCTCGGACTCCTCTTTAATTATTTGAAGCAACCGCGCAGGATTGTGTTGCTTACTCATGTGCGTCCGGATGGTGATGCAGTTGGTTCGGCATTAGCCCTTAAATCCTATTTCGAAATCAAAGGCCATATAGCAGATGTTATTGTTCCTGATGATTTCCCTGATTTTTTGAATTGGATGTTCCAAAGTGATAAGGCCTTTAATCACCAAAAAAATCCTAAAACATGTTTCGCTGTTTTGGCCAGGGCAGAAGTTATTTTTTTCCTCGACTTCAATGCTTTAAAAAGAATTGAAAATTTAGGGGAAGATGTGAAAAAACTGAACAGGCCTTATGTGAGTGTAATGATTGATCATCATCGTGAACCTGATTATTTTACGGACTATATGTTATGGAACGATAAAGCAAGTTCCACAGCCGAATTGGTTTACGATTTTATTCATATGGCCGGTGATGCCGATTTGATAAATACGGAAATGGCTGCTTGTATTTATGCAGGTATGGCATTAGATACCGGTATTTTTCAATTCAGCAATACTACTTCACGTGTGCATGAAATAGCGGCGCATTTAATGCAAAAAGGAATTAATATTGAACAAATTCACAACAACGTGTATAACCAATATGGTGAAAACAGAATGCGTTTTGTTGGATTTTTGTTAGCAGAAAAAATGGTAGTAGTTGCAGAACACCGTGCAGCTTATATGAGTATTACCATGGCTGAAGCAGAAAAATATAAATTGAATAATGGCGATAAAGAAGGCATTGTGAACCTGCCCTTAGCCATGCGTGATGTAGATATGGCGGTGCTTTTTACCGAAGACAGAGATAAGATTAAAATATCGTTCAGGTCAAAGGGCGACGTTAATGTTGAATTTTTGGCACGAAATTTCTTTAATGGAGGTGGACACAGGAATGCTTCAGGTGGTTCTTCCAAATTATCGTTGGAGGATACCGTGAAACGATTTGTAGAAGTGCTACCGGAGTTTACGCAACAACAAAACAATTGATTTACATAAAAACAGTTATTCGAAATGAAAAAAACAAGTTTATTTTTATTGATGATTATGTTTGTTCAGGCATTAGCGTTTGGACAAAGCGACAAAAAGAAATACAAACATTTACCTGATGGATTGTATGCAGAAATGCAAACTAGCAAAGGCAATATTTTGTTATTTCTTGAATTTCAAAAAGCTCCATTAACCGTTGCTAATTTCGTTGGCCTTGCAGAAGGCAAAATTGAAAATGCAGCAAAACCATTAGGTAAACCATTTTTCGATAGTCTGATTTTTCACCGCGTAATTGCTGATTTTATGATTCAGGGTGGTGATCCGAAAAAAAATGGAACAGGTGGTCCCGGTTATGCATTTAAAGATGAATTCCATAGTGACCTCAAACACACCGGTCCCGGAATATTATCGATGGCTAACTCAGGTAAGTTTACGAATGGCAGTCAGTTTTTTATAACGCATAAAGAAACACCATGGCTGGATAATAAACATGCTGTTTTCGGACATGTTGTAGAAGGACAAGATGTAGTGAATGCAATTGCGCAAGGCGACATGATTGTTCATGTAAAAATTATCAGAAAAGGTAAAGCCGTAAAAAAATATGATCCGGCAGCTGTCTTCAAAGAATTTGAAACAAAAGGAGAAGTTAAAAGAAGTTCAAAATAAAAAAAAGGGCGTAAGCCCTTTTTTTATGTAGTAATTTAATTGTTGTATTTATAACACTACTTCAAAATAATAAACCTGATTGGTTTCAGCATTTCTATCTTCAAGCGTCATTTCATTATTGGTAAGCGTCAAAATATTAAACACCCGCGATTGAAATTCATCGCTTAATGTCAGAATACTTGCTTTATCGCTGAAAATATAAATGCCGGTAATACTAACTGGTGTTGCACCTAAATTATAAGTCTCGGTATAATCAGATGTATCTGTAAATGTAATATTGTAATTGAGATAAGTAGAAGTGAATAACGGCGTTTGATCATATCCATCAATTTCAAACTTATATACGGACCATGATCTGCTAATATGATCAGTTGCCTGATCAACTCGAATATCTTCGCATGAAGATGCCAGGCCAACCAAAAACACAATCATAAATATTTTCCGCATATTAATTCCCATCATATCAAATTAATGTTGCCACCGATGCTTCTGTTGGAAGTGAAGTTTTTTTAATACTTCCCCAACCACCTGCAACATTCACAAAATTATCAAATCCTTTTTCTTTTAAAATAGAGGCTGCCATCATACTGCGATATCCAGCGGCACAATGTACAATATATTTTTTAGTATTATCCAATTCACCTGCACGCTCATCAATTTCACTCAACTGTATGTTGATGGCATTAACTACATGCTCTGTATCAAATTCACTTGGTTTACGCACATCTAACACGACATAGTCAGAATTGTTGTAAAACTGACTCATTTGCTCTGCCTGAATGGTAGTAACCGTATCGATTTCTTCACCTTTGTTAAGCCAATTTTCAATACCACCCTCTAAGTAGCCGATTACCTGTTCGTAACCAACACGTGCCAACCGGATAATTGATTCTTCTTCTTTACCTTGCACAGTAACCAAAACAAGCGGTAGATGAATATCCACCAATGTACCAACCCAAACGGCAAACATGCCATTTAATCCAATATTTAAAGAGCCAGGAACAAATCCTTTTTCAAAATTATCTGCTACTCGTGTATCTAAAATAATAGCGCCGTTTTCAACTTCAGCTTTAAATGCTGCTACACTTAATGCTTTAGTATTTTTGGCTATTACTTCATCAATGCTGGTATATCCATTTTTATTAATACGTGCATCCTCAAAAAAGTAGGGCGGAGGTTGCGTTAAGCCATCAGTTACAGCGGCAATAAATGCTTCGCGTGTCATTTCCTGCAATGCATAATTGGTTTGTTTCTGAATACCTATTGTGGAAAATGTTTCTTTCCCCATACTTTTTCCGCAAGCACTTCCTGGTCCATGAGCAGGGTAAACAATAACATCGTCGGCTAAAGGTTTTATTTTTTCATTTAATGAATCATACATTTTTGAAGCCAATGCTTCTTTAGTCATCAAACCATCTAATAAATCCGGACGACCAACATCACCAACAAATAAAGTATCACCAGTAAAAATGCAATGCTCTTTTCCTTGTTCGTCAATCAATAAATAACAAGTTGATTCCAATGTATGACCTGGAGTATGTAATACGCGAATTTTTATTTTGCCAATATTAAATTCCTGTCCATCAGTTGCATTTATAACAGTGTAAGCAGTATTTGCTTCAGGACCATAAATAATAGCAGCACCTGATTTTTTTGCTAAATCAAGATGACCGGAAATAAAATCAGCATGAAAATGTGTTTCAAAAACATATTTAATTGTAGCATTTCTGCTCGCTGCTTTTTCTAAATAAGGTTCCGGTTCACGCAACGGATCTATTACAGCGGCAACACCATCACTTTCTATGTAATAGGCAGCCTCTGCAAGGCAATTCGTGTATAGTTGTTCTATGTGCATGTTGTGGGTTATTTACAATAAATAACGATTAATTAAATTTCACGGTCCGTATCAAATCCTTCCAAATAATCTGCTACACGTTTAAGGAAACTACCGCCTAACATACCATCAACAACACGATGGTCGTAACTCATACTCATAAACATCATATGACGAATGGCAATTACATCGCCGTGAACAGTTTCCAATACAACCGGTTTTTTCTTAATTGCACCAACAGCTAAAATGGCTACCTGTGGTTGATTAATAATTGGTGTTCCCATCAAACTTCCAAATGAACCAACATTGGTTAATGTAAATGTTCCATCCTGAATTTCATCAGGTTTTAATTTATTAATTCTTGCGCGAGTAGCATAATCATTTACTGCTGCAGTTAAACCTACTAAATTCATGCGGTCTGCATTTTTAATTACCGGAACAATTAAATTTCCTGTAGGTAATGCAGCTGCCATGCCAATATTGATATCTTTTTTATAAATCAAATTATATCCGTCCACAGAAATATTGATTCCTGGAAAATCTTTAATTGCTTTTGCAATAGCTTCAATAAAAATAGGAGTGAAGGTTATTTTTTGACCTTCGCGTTTTTCAAATTTAGGTTTAATTTTATTTCTCCATTCCACAATCGGCGTCATATCAACTTCAACATAAGAAGTTACATGTGGCGAAGTTTTTTTACTCATAACCATATGGTCGGCAATAAGTTTGCGCATACGATCCATCTCCACAATTTCATTGTTGCCATTGGATGAAACTGACTGAACAACAGGTGAAGATTTTTCTTGAACAACCGGAGCTTGTGTAACCGGTTTTTCAACCTGAACAGTTTGTTGAGTAGTTACATTACCTCTGTTTTGGAGATAATTTAAAATATCAGACTTCGTAACGCGGTCGTCTTTGCCGGTGCCTGGAATTCGTTCCAGTTCCGACATTGAAATACCTTCTTCACGGGCAATATTTAATACTAAAGGAGAATAAAAACGATCGCCTGCAATTACCGGTGTAGCTTCAACTTTGGTTTCAACAACAACTTGTTTAGGTGCCTCGGTTTTCACTTCCTGTTTAACCGGCGTTTCAATTACTGCGGCTCCGCTTCCATTTCCTGCTCCGTCGATAATGGCAATAGCCTTACCAATTTGAACCACATCACCTTCTTTAAAAAGAATGCTGGTAATTTTTCCTGCAAAGGGGGAAGGAACTTCGCTGTCCACCTTATCGGTTGCAATTTCTAATACGGCTTCATCTAATTCAACAGAATCACCTTCTTTTTTAAGCCATTTTAAGATGGTGGCTTCCATAATACTTTCGCCCAATTTGGGCATAATCAGTTCTTTTTGCGACATGTTTTTCTACTTGCTGTTGTTAGCTAACTATTTCGAAACATGAAGGTCGGGATTCAACAAGTCCGCTCCTCAGGTTTAATTTTCGCAAAAATACTGTCTTTATTATGCTTTAACAAGGTATTCCGTCAACAGTATGCGTAATTCATGTAAAGAAAACATGCATGCATATTCGATATTCACCTCACGGTTCTTGTTGAAAAAATGTTTTTTCACCCGTTTTTCCGTTTTTGAGCCCACTGCGATGAACACTGTTCCTACGTCTTCTGCCTTGCCATCTGTTGTTGGGCCTGCATTTCCGGTTATGGCAATGCCAAAATCAGTGCCCATAGCGGACAAAATGCCGTCTAACATTTCCATGGCAGTTTCCTCACTAACAGGGGTGTATTTGTCGAGTGTAGTTGTGGAAACTTTTAGTAGTTGTTCTTTAACGGAACGGTGGTAGGCTACTATAGTACCCCTGAAATAATCCGAACTACCCGGAATTAGTGTGATTTTATGGGCTACTTTACCACCTGTAATGCTTTCTGCAGTAGCTAAAGTTGCATTCAATGCTTTTAACTGATTACCAATATGTTGTTCAAGCGGGATAGGCTCTTCAGCATAAATACCCGCCCCTAAAATTGCTCTCATTTGATTGGTAATAGCAGTTAAGTCCTGTTCAAGCTGATTTTCATCATTTCCACGGGCAGTTAATCGCAACTTTACCACAGCCGGAGTTGGTAAATAAGCTAAAGTGATATGTTCCGGTAAAATTGCTTCCAAAGGCTCAAGTTTATTAGCCAAAAAACTCTCACTTATCCCACTAGTCATAAAATATTTATTTACTATAGCAGGGAAATTAAACCGCTTCAAAATTTTAGGTAAAACCTGATTGGTCATTAAACCTTTCATTTCAAAGGGCACACCCGGCATACACGCAATAACAGTATTATCTTTTTCGAACCACATTCCCTGGGCTGTTCCAAGTGGGTTATCCAGAATGGTACAATTATCCGGATACATGGCCTGGTCGCGATTATTTTCAGTAAAAGGAATATTACGTTTTTCAAATGCAGCCTTTAACCTTGCATAAATTTCAGGATGAAATACAAGTTCACTATTAAAATAGGTGCATATTGTTTTTTTAGTGATGTCATCTTTTGTTGGTCCTAATCCGCCGGTTATTAAAATGATATCTACGTTACTTACGAAGTGATTAAGCGTTGCTAAAATATGGGCTGCATTGTCACTTATAGACACAACTTCATAAATGTCGATACCAATTGGTTGAATTTGCGTAGAAATCCAGCTGGCATTGGTGTTTACAGTTGTTCCGTTTAATATTTCATCTCCAATAGATATGATAACAGCCTTCATTTTTTGTTTTTTGTAAAAATACAATCTGCTTAAGAATATTTACCTCCCGACAACTAATTTACTTTTAAAGCAGAATGATTAACAGAATAATTTTTTATTTTTCAGCATTCGTGGTAAGGACAATTGCGTTTAAAAAAGTTAAAATTCTTATAACCTAAGTTGAGGAGGTTGAGTATTCCCTGACATTTTTACTTTAAGATTTAACACGTGTAACCAAACTCTTGAATCAAAAAAATTTTTAACTTGGAGCCAAATTCAAGTATTATGTTTAGAAATTTTTTGCTTGGCTTGCTCACTGTAGGCCTTTTTACCGGATCCACCTGTGACCCCAAAATAATGGAAGATGTGTTAAACTCAGTGTTAGAAACAACCATCACAGAACAGGAAGTTGCCAGCGGTTTGATGGAGGCGCTAGTTCAGGGTGCTACCAATGGTTCTGATCTACTATCGAAAGTGAATGGGTATTTAGGTAACCCACAGGTGAAAATCCCTTTCCCAACGGAGGCACAAAAAATTGAGTCAACTTTACGGGACTTAGGTATGAACAAGATGTGTGATGATGTAATCAACTCGTTGAACCGTGCTGCCGAAAACGCAGCAATTGAGGCTAAGCCCATTTTAATTAATAGTATTCGTTCCATGACGATTACAGATGCAATGGATATATTATTTGGGGCTAACGATGCTGCAACTGAATATTTGAAAAAAACAACCACTACACAATTAACAGATAAATTTTCTCCCATAATTGAAAGCTCACTCAATAAAGTTGGTGCAACCAAATACTGGACAGATGCAGTCAATTACTACAATAAAATACCTTTGGTAGCTGACCTAAACCCCGATTTGGAAGCTTACGTAACTGCAAAGGCATTAGAAGGCCTGTTTTATATGGTTGAGCAGGAAGAATTAAAAATTCGTCAGGACCCTGCAGCACGCGCTGCTGAAATCGTTCAAAAGGTGTTTGGGTATTACGATACCAATAAATAAGGTATGGAGAATGTGTTGAAAACCTGTAGAGAAGTGTTAAACCTTGAAAAAAATTGCACAAAACAGCTATAACTATTTAAAAAGTGCCTTATGTTTGTTGTTTAGAGATAATTAACATAAATTTTACAAATTTTTTGATAATTAACCTAAAAGTCAATTCTATTCATTCAAAACCAAATCTATGAAAAAATTAGCCGCTTTGATGCTGCTGATTCCTTTTTGTTTGGTATCTGTTGCCTTTGCGCAGAGCAGAACCATAACAGGAACAATCACGTCAGCTACAGACAATGAGCCCTTACCGGGGGCAACAGTACTGGTGAAGGGGACTACAACAGGTACAATTACCGATTTAGATGGTAAGTATGTATTGGTAGTGCCTCAGGACAAAGATGTTTTAGTGTACACTTTCTTAGGCTTTAAAATGCACGAGGAAACTATTGGTAACAGAAATGTTATTAACGTTGGCCTTGAAGAAGACGTTTTAGGTCTTGAAACAGTGGTTGTAACCGCTTTAGGTATTCCTAAGGAAAAACTTTCGTTGGGTTATACAACTCAGGAAGTAGGTGGAGACCGCATTGCGAGCTCTGGTGAGGAGAACTTCATTGAAGGTCTTTCTGCTAAGGCAGCAGGTGTTCAGGTTGTTGGTGCTGCAGGTACTCCCGGAGCATCTTCAAAAATCATTATTCGTGGACCTTCAACTTTCACTAACGAAAATCAACCTTTAGTGGTAATTGATGGTGTGCCTATCGACAACTCAACCAACAACACTGTTGCGGGCGACTATCCTTTTAATGCTACATTAAACGGTGTAAGTAACTCAAACCGTGCTATTGACGTTAACCCAGATGATATTGAAAGCATCAACATCCTTAAAGGACCTGCTGCGGCTGCTCTTTACGGCTCACGTGCAGGTTCAGGTGCCATCATCATTACAACAAAACGCGGTAATAAATCTGGCGATAAAGCAGTTCATATCAACTTCTCTTCTTCTTTAGAAGTGAATCAGGTAAGTAATTTACCTAAACAACAAATGTTATATGCTCAAGGTACCGGTGGTGGTAAAATCAACAACCAGGGTGAACTTGAACCGGAAGGTAACTTTATTGAAGCTGACCCGGGTCCTGACCAATTATGGGATACTGATGATGATGGTTCTGCAGGTACAGCAAGTAGCTGGGGTCCTCTGACTTCTGGTTTAGGCTTAACAGCTATTGATAACCCGGCGGAATTCTTCCAAACAGGTATGACTTATAATAATAACCTCGCTATCAGCGGTGGTACCGACAGAGGTTCATTACGTCTTTCTATTGGTAACACACAGGACAATGGTGTTATTCCTAATACTGAATATAACAGAACTTCAATTCGTGTGAATTCAGATATGCGTATTTGGGATAAATTCAGAGTTGCTGTTGATGCTAACTACATAAATAGTGGTGGAACAAGAGCTCAAAATGGTAGTAACCTTTCAGGTGTAATGTTGGCTTTAATGCGCACACCAACAAGTTACGACCTAGGTGCAGGATATGAATATCCAACAGGAGCAAACAGAAATTATTTCTCTGCTTACGATAATCCTTATTGGACAATTAATAATAATCCATTTAATGATAACGTAAATCGTTTATTGGGTAATGTTACTGCAACATATAACCCTTTAGAGTGGTTAGCTATAACTTATAGAATAGGTTCTGATGCTTACACCGATGAACGCAAACAAATTTATTCAATAGGCTCTAACGATCCTGCTAATGCTCCTGGAGGGCAAATAGAAGAGAACACCATACGATATAACCAAATGTATAGTGATTTAATTTTAACTGCTACTAAAGATATCAACCAAGATGTAAATTTTAATATAACAGTTGGTAATAACTTAACATCTACAGATATTAATTATTTGTATGCAAGAGGCCGCGATTTGACAATTCCTGATTTTTACAACTTGTCAAATGCTGCAGACCTTTATGCAAGCCAAACCACCACTAAAACAAGGATTGCTGGTTTTTTTGGTGATTTAGGATTTGAATATCAAAGTATGTTATTCTTAAATATAACAGCAAGAAATGACTGGTCATCGACATATGGGCCAAATAGAAGCTCAGCATTCTTCCCTTCTGTAAGTGGTTCATTTGTGTTCAGCGAAATTTTAAATACAAATGATATTTGGTCGTTTGGTAAAATTAGAGCTTCTTATGCTCAAGCAGGTATAGAACCTCAACCATATAGCGCTAATACTTATTTCATACCACCACTGTACACCGATGGATTTACCGATGGTTACAGCTTCCCTTATTTAGGTCAATCAGGTTTTGGTTATAGCCAATTAAATACGCTTGGTAACCCTGATTTAAAACCTGAACGTTTAACAGGAACTGAATTTGGTGTCGAATTAAAATTCTGGAAAGGTCGAATCGATTTAGATGCCTCTTATTACAACCAGGAATCTTCTGACATTCTTTTAGTTAAACCTATTGCCTCTACATCAGGTTTCTCATATGTATATGATAACGCAGGTGCAATGGTTAACAAAGGAATTGAATTAACATTAAATGCTGATATCGTTAAAAAGAAAAATTTAACATGGAATATCGGTGGTAACTTCAGCAAAAACGAAAATGAGGTTACACAGTTAGCTGACGGTGTTGAAGAAATTGAAATTGAAGCAGGTTTTGGTGACCCTGGTGCTTATGTAATTGTTGGTCAGCCTTATGGTTTATTATATGGTTCACAATGGGCATATAATGATAATGGCGACTTATTAATTGACGGTAACACAGGTTTACCAATTTTTGATACAGTGAGTGGTGTTATTGGTGATCCATATCCGGATTGGTTAATGAACATCAATACTGCATTATCATGGAAAGGCTTAACTGTTAGCGGATTATTAGATATCAGAAAAGGTGGCGACATCTGGAATGGTACTAATGCCCGTATGAATCGTATTGGTATTTCAGAAGCATCAGGTGAACGCGATCATACTTTCGTAATTGAAGGTGTAATTGAACAAGCTGATGGTTCATATGTTGCCAATGATATCGAAATTGCACCGGAAGATTATTGGGGTGATTACCTTGGTGATTTTGGTGCATCATCTCAAGCCATTCAAGATGGTGGTTGGGTAAGATTACGTGAAGTAAAATTAGCTTACACTTTCACTTTAGATCCTAAAAATGTAATCAAAGGTTTATCTGTTTCTGCAACAGGTCGTAACTTATGGTTAAAAACTGATTACTTAGGTGTTGACCCTGAAACTAGTTTAACTGGCGCAGGTTCTAATATCTCAGGTTTCGATTGGTTTAACAATCCAGGAACTAAATCTTATTTGTTTAGCGTAAGCGCAGCATTCTAAAACGTAAAAAATTATTAATATGAAAAAGATATTTTTAATATTAACCATGCCGGTAATCCTATTTGGTTCAGGATGTAGCGGTTGGGTTGATGATGTTTCAACATCACCAAACGCACCAACTGAAGTTACCCCGGCTTTGTTGCTAACCGTATCTGAGGTTGCCATGCAATCATTATATACAGGTCAGCTTGCAAGAACCAGTTCAATTTTAGTACAGCATTCAGCTGGTAATGATTTCCAAATGATTGATGTTCGTGATTATAAAATCACTGAACAAAGTAATATCAACGAATGGAAAACATTTTATGCAGATGCTTTAATTAATCAACAAGAATTAATCAACGTTGCCGGCAATGAAAATCCTTATTACAGAGGAATTGCCAAAGTATTAAAATGTATGACCATTGGTTTGGCTACAGATTTTTATGGTGATGTTCCTTATTCACAAGCATTATTAGGTCTAGAAGCAACTGAAGCTGCACTTAACCCTGCTTATGATTCTCAGGAAAGTATTATTGCTTCAATTCAGTCAGAATTAGATGGTGCTATTAATGATTTATCTGCACCTGCTACAGCAAATGCATTATTACCTGGATCAGATGACTTCATTCATAATGGTGATGTTGCTATGTGGATTAAAGCTGCTTATATGTTAAAAGCAAGATATGCTAACCGTTTAAGTCAACGTGACGCAACCGGTTCAGCAAACGATGCATTAGCATTTATTGCATCAGCTGGGTTAGCTTCAAACACTGATAATACCAATGCAATATTTGGTGTTAATGGTAATGAATTAAATCCATGGGCTTCATTTAACACTACTCGTGCTAACTATATCAAAATGGGTGAATTCTTTATTGATATGTTAGAAACAAGCACTGACCCTCGTTTGCCACTATATGCTACTTTAGATGATGGTGGTGGATATTCAGGTGTGCCTAAAAATAGTGTTGATCCAACAGCTTCTAACACAGGTGAATTATATTCATCAAACGCAAATCCATTGCCACTTTTAACTTATTATGAAATGAAGTTTATTGAGGCAGAAGCTAAATTGCGTTTAGGTGATGCTGCTGGCGCTGCTGCAGCTCATAACGATGCTGTTAAAGCAAATATCCTTGCTACAGTTGGTGCTGCCGATGCTGCTTATGAAGCTGCTAATGCAAGCGAAACTGCAGGAACAATTACTTTAGATAAAATCATGACCCAAAAATATATCGCAATGTTTACTCAATGCGAAGCTTGGGCTGATTATAGAAGAACCGGTTTACCGGCTCTTACGCCTAACCCAGATGCAATTGTTGATGGAATTCCGGTAAGATTCCCAACTTGTATCGATGAACGTTTATACAACTCAAGTGCAGTTGTTATTGGAGATATTTTAGCTCCGGTTTGGTGGGATAATTAATTGACAAATTACCAATACTTAAAAAGGCTGCTATTTTTTAGCAGCCTTTTTTATTTGTATAACAGCATTGCTGAATTGTTATTTTAGTAATAATTGTATTTGATAAAAAGTAGTATTGCGAATATGTAGTAAATATTCACTGACAGTTGCTAAAATAATTCTACTGTAATTTCGATATCTGTGTTTCGCCCTTTATCATCGCTGCAACTTATTTTTATTTTGCCCTCCTCAGGCTCAAAAAATACAGGAGTTTTTACATCTGCTTCAGTTAATAACCGATCATTGATATACCAGAATACTTTTTTTACATCTGATGATACGTTCGCACTTAACATCATTTTTTGTTTATCGAGTTTATCAATTAAATATTCCATATTGTTAATAGGAGAAGTAATAGAAGGTGCGCCATCTGAAAATACGCGCTCGCAATCGGGATTGTGTGCTGGGATTAAAGTAATGGGAATACTTTTCGACTCCATCCAGCTAATAATTTCGGGCGAATAGTTGTTGTAAAGTTTTACTTTATAACCCGCCTCCGGTAAACAGCTGGTGCAATAACTGAGCTTTTCATTTTCGGTAACTTTTACTTCTACCAAATGGTCGCAAATTACATTTTTTGATACACCGGGTATAAAATAATCCAACACTACATTATCACAAAAATCGGCAGGGTTTTTTCCTGTAACTGAACAAACATATCTGAATTGAATGCTCGAAGGCATAGTATTCCATTCTTTGTTATTTTCTTTTTCAATGGCATTAAATAAATTAAATAATAATGGCGTGGCAACATTTGCTCCGGATAATTCAGGAACACCTTTACCGGAAAAATTACCCACCCAAACACCAATGGTATAATTATTATTGTAACCAATACTCCAGGCATCTTTTCTGCCATAAGATGTTCCTGTTTTCCATGCAATCAATGGAACATTTTTAGCATTTTGATAAAAGTTAGGTAAATCAGGTCGGGTCAACTGAGTTAAAATTTCATTCACCATAAATGCTGCATTGGGTGAAATTATTTGTGTAGCACTTGTATCATCATCCTCTTGAAGCCACCTGATGTGCGCATATTGTCCTCCATTTGCAAAACTGCTATACAAACGGGTTAATTGCTCCAGTGAAACACCACAACCACCCAATGCTACTGATAATCCCAAATCATTTCTTTTTTGGTCAATACTACTGAAATCGCATTGAATTAATTTATTCAAAAACTTATCTAAACCTAAATCACTTAATGTTTTTACAGCCGGAATATTTAGTGAGTGGGAGAGGGCGTATTCAATGGTGATATTGCCTTTATAATCTTCATCATAATTTTCGGGACTATAACCTGAATAATTTACGGGCACATCGGCAATAATTGATTGAGGAGTTTGTAAGCCTTCATCAAATGCTATAGCATATAATAATGGTTTTAATGTACTTCCCGGAGAACGTATAGCTTGCACACCATCTACCTGACCGCCATCCAAGGTATTAAAAAAATCGCCTGAGCCAACATAAGCCACCACCTGATGTGTGTGATTGTCGATAATAATAGCTGCTCCGTTATGAATATCTAAACCCCACAATTGACGAACATAATCACCAACTTGTTTTTCAGCTTGCATTTGTTGCTCAGCAATTAAATTCGATTTAATGATGGGTTTTCCCGGATATTGATATTTTAATCTTGTAGAAAAATGCCGGGCTAATTTTGGGCCTTCTGTTCTGAATGCATTAAATGGTTCGTTTAACGCATCATCAATAATATCATCGGGAAATAATTGGTCGGACTTAAATCGGTTCAGCCATTTATTTCTTTCGCGAATAATTACATCATTATTTACCCCCGGACGTAATGTGGTTGGTCTGTTCGGGATTATAGAAAGCGCAGTTAATTCTGCTAAGCTTAATACCTCCGGTGTTTTTTCCAAATACAAAACAGATGCTGCTTTAACACCTTCTATATTACCTCCATAAGGCACTAGGTTTAAATACATCTGTAAAATTTCCTCTTTGGAATACAACATGTCGATTTGTAATGCGCGAAACATTTCTACGAATTTGTTTCCATAAGTTCTGTCCTTGGGTTGCAACAAACGGGCAACCTGCATCGTAATTGTAGATGCTCCTGAGGTGCGCGTGCCTGTGGTAATATTATTATACAATGCTCTAACAACCGCTCCGGGATTTACTCCGGGGTGGCGATAAAAATATTTATCCTCTTTATAAATAATAGCAGTTTGCATGGCCGGTGTTATTTCTGATAACTCGGTCATCATTCGCCATTTATCATCACTGGTTAAAAACGCATTTAAAACAGTACCATCTCGGGCTGTCACAATTTGTGAATACTCGATATCAACTTTGACCGGAAATAAAATATTTAGTAAAAAAAACAACCCAAAACATATCGCAAAACCTAATACCATTTTTTTTATCCATCGCAAATAACGATTATGGTTAAATGCTTGATGAATTCGGATAATAAAGTGGTTTAATTGTTTAAGGGGTAGGTTCATCAACGAAGGTAATGGAACTTGTATTTATTGGGGATTTCATTATACATAATGGTGGTATTGTTCAAACTAAAATCAATCACAATATTAGCAGAAACAGGGATGGATTCATTGTTGTAAAATGCACGAAGTCGTTTGTCTAAATCGGTATAAACAATTACGTCTTTATCGGCTTTAATTTTCTCAGGATAAAATGTTTCTGCAATACTTAATTCACCATTGCAGTATACTTTTAGGTAGTTATTATTATCTACGTACCATAACAAATTGTCTACCACTTCATAATGTAAGGGCATTTGAGATTCTAATTCGATGATGTTGCCTTTATCGAATACTAAAAATTGGCCCATATCATCAATATAGGCTACAATGTCATCACCTGCTTGAAATAAGGGTAATGCATTCTGCATATCGTATACTAATTCAGCATTACAATAACTTTCAATACCATCATCTTCAACACTATAAGGAATTTCAAGACAGGTAGATTGCGTAACATTAAATAACTCATGTATCATTCCGCCATAAAACACTTTCAGGTAATTATAGCTGTCGATAAAGGCTACAATGTTTGCACCGGCGGCGATTTTTTGCGGCATATAATCATCTACATCAGTCTTATTGCCATGGTAGTAAATTTTAAATTGGTCGAGATGATTTACATAAGCAATAATATTATCACCGGCAATAATTTTTTTTGTAGGATGTTGCTCTAGTTCAATAAATCGCTCATTTTCATACACATAAAAATATTCAGAAAAATCGTGCATGGCTGCTATGCTGTCGCCAAAGGCAAAAGGGTTTTGCTGTATGTTCCCCAAATATTTTCTTGCAGTACCATTATAAACAGAAAAGCTGCCGCCGGTGGCATAATATAAATAGTAGTCGGTGTTTTTATAAAATGAAGGATTTGAAATTTCGAGTTTTTGTTGCTCGTGGTTGGCATAATAGGTCAGGTTACCGGAATTGGAGATATAAGCGATGCTGTTTGCAGCAGGTTGAGACGAAATTATCCGTTGGGGTTCAAGATGTATAATCTTTCCCCCATCATTAACATAAAAATCGCCCTGCGCATCGGTATACCCTAACATTGCCTGTGCGGAAAGCACATATGGGTATATAAAAGTTGTGAAAACCAGTAAAATACTTACTAAATATGCCTTCATTGCTCAGTATTGCTTAAAAAAACGTTCATTTTCTCATTAAAGGTATGATATTTGTAAAAATTTGAATTAAAAATTCCCACATTATGAAACGAATTATTATGCTTTCGATTTTTACTACGCTGGCAGCTATGTTTACCAGAGCACAAGGCGTTGATGTTAAAACTTTGCCGCCAATTGATGAACTTGGTTCCGGCACTTACATGGGCAAGCAGGGTGGCTTATACCCCAATGGCAGCAATACTATGCCTGAAGCTTTTTATGCAGATGCAGTGGTTATGGCGCAGTCTATTCAGCCACTAAACAGCGCAGGTAAACCTGACCCTAACGGGAAGATAGGTCTTATTACTATTGGTGCTTCTACCGTAGCCATGTTTAGTAAAGGATTGGAAAATATGGTGCCTAACTATAAAGGTTTAAACAAGGAAATTAGTTTTGTTAACTGCGGTATAGGCGGACAGGATTTGAGTGATATCATGGAGCCATCTGCCAATTTCTGGAAAGTTATTGATGGCAGGTTAACAGAATCTGGGTTAACTTTTGACCAGGTTCAGGTAATTTGGTTCCAGGAGGATAATTTGCGCAACCGTGAAGACGGTTTTGAGAGCAGAGGGAAACAATTGATGGACGATTTTACCTACATGGTTAATTTCTGCAAAAAACGTTACCCTAATTTAAAATTATTTTATGTGACCGGACGCCATACAACTGAATTTATGCCTCCGGAAGGAAAAGACAAACACCGCGAGCCAAAAGCTTATATTAATGGTTGGGCTTGTAAATGGTTAATTGAAAAACAAATTGAAGGTGATAAATCACTTGCTTATAAAGGTGAAGACGCTGTTGCGCCATTAATTTTATGGGGTCCTTATTTCTGGACTCAGGGAGATAAACCACGCAATGATGGTTATACCTGGAACAAACAATTGGTTTCCAACGATGGTGTGCATCCAACTGATTTAGGTATTGAACGTGTATCAAAAGATTTGGTAGATTTTTGGAGCACAGACCCTGTTTCACAGTTGTGGTTTCTTGAAAATCCAAATGGCGTTTCGCTGGCAGCAGTTCCTGTAGAATCGACTACTGAAACTGTTGATATGATGCAAATTCAAATTAATAATATGATGGTTCATGCCATTTTATTTGATAGTATTGGAGAACGTTTTCGCATGACTGTGGTTAAAGATTCAGTTGTAGTGTTTAACAATGAAAAAGCAAAACGTGCAAAAAGTTTTTCCGTAGAAATTAAAGAACCGGGAAAATATAAATATGTTATAAATGATGAACTTCAGCATGTTTATGCAGGAAAGTTCATAATTGATGAGGATATGCAGTTGAAGGTAGTAACAGATGAAAATACCACTTCAGCATCTTCAACCAAACCCGGTAAGGTAATTGACCCGAATGCTCCTGCGTGGGTTGTAAATGGCACTAACAAATTACCGAAATTAAAACGTGTATTGAATGGTCATAGTAACGTAAAAGTAGTTATTACCGATTCAAAAGGTAAAGTAGTTGCAGAGGTAGCAGATGTTTTAAATCAACACACCGATTTAAATGAATTATTGGAAAGAGGTGAATATGGTATGCAGTTTTTCGATGTTGATGGCACTGCCATTCCATTACCGGAAGAATTTAATAGTGCAGTTAGAATTAAATATTAATAGTAACCTAAAATATTTCGAGCGGGATGTATTTATATATCCCGCTTTTTTTTTATTCAAGTACTTCAACACGAATATCATCCATATAGGTAGCAGTGATCCCATCAGCGTTCCATAGGAAAATATCTATAGTAGTGTAACGTTTTGTTGGGATTTCAACATCAAAAAACAAATTGCGTTTTTGATTGCTATTCATTAATCGATGTACGCGAATAAATTTGGTTTTCACCACTTCATCTTCGTTTTTAAATTGGATAATAAATTGTGGCATTTTCCAAACATCCCAAACTTTTTCAGTAACAAAAAATGTAGCAGAAACACGTAACCATTTACTACCGTTAGGAGGGTTTGGAATTCTATAAGGTTGTGTATTTTGATGATTTTTATCTACAAACAAACATTTTTTACCATTTATTATTTGCATGGTATCAACATGTAAAGTGTCATATTCAATATTATTTTCATATAATACTTCACTTTTACTTCCGTCACCTCTGTAAATTTCATCTGTATCTAAAAATCGTTTGCTATCATTGTCAATAGTAAGCCTTCCGAATGTAGCCCAAAAATAAGTTCGGTTAGTGTTTTCTGCATCTAATATACCTGTGGGATTGTGCGCCTGAATGGTCAGGACAATATTATACCATCCTGTAAATCCTACAAAACAAGCTGTCAATGCCCATGTCCATTTTTTGACCTTTGTCAATGCCTGAAATACCGCTGCAATTGGCAAACTTAAAAGTGCATAGGATTCAATTAAACTTCTTTGCCCCAAACTGCCACCATACCACCAAATGGACCAGCTAAATACAATATAGATATTGACAAGGGTAAATAAAAAAATAGGTAAAAAAAGTGGTCTATGGTTTTTATATAACAAAATAAATCCAGGTATGATAATTAACATGAATGGAGTATATAACCACCATCCTTTTTTATACGAAAAAAATCCTTCAATGATATGAGGGTTTGTCCAGTCAAATGTCTGGTCTTCATAACTATAAAAAAGTAGTTGGCCTGTAGTTATTTTCCAATACATTAATTGAATGCTGCCAATTACTGCTGCAAACGCAATAAAACTTAATACTTTAAGCCGGTGATTAAATAATAAAACCAAACGTTCACGTAAAGCGGTCAGGTTGGTTACTCCCCAAAAAATCGGAACCAAACAAATTAAAATATCTGTAGGCCTAATGATAGTTGCCAAACCACATAACAAGCCCAGGATGATAGCATATTTATAATTTGGTTTTTTATAAAATTTAATGGTAAACCATATAATGCCGGTAAAAACCGTGAACAATAAATTATGCGTCATGGCATTATCTATCGCACTATAATTAAGGTAATTGGTAGCCAGAACAAGTGAGATGATAGTCAGCCCGGTTGCCGTTTCGGAAAAATATTGCAGTAAAATTTTTCGCAACAACCACAAACCTAAAAAGGCATATAATAAACACCCAAAGCTAATCATACGTTGGTAGGGTGGTGAAAAACCATCATCGTTTATTCCTGCAATATTGGCCCAAGTATGAGCGGCGAAAAAAAATGGCGCATACATAATAGCAGCACCTATGGTATACTTCATCGTATAACTTCCATCCGATAATTGAACACCCTGATAGGAACCAGGCGTGTATTGATATTTGTTATTTGTTGCTTCCTGAAAGGCTAGGTGATGGATATCATTATAAATAAATATAGCAGGCAGATAAAAGTAGTAACCTGCCACGTCATAAGATATGGTAGCTTCTGTTCCCTGTTTGTTGAACTTAGGATAATAAGCAACAAATGCTATAATGAGTAAATAACTTAGCAGTAATGCGATTAATGAAAATCTTTTCATTACCGCTAAGTTATATTTTATCTTGTAATTTTTACAATACCTGCACCGTTATAGCTATGATACTCTTCGTTATACATCGCATCGGCCATTACAGGACCCATTTTAAATACACCAGGTGAAACTGCCCTTACGGTATAATAATAAGTGCTTAATGTTGAACTGGCAGTGGTATAAATATTAATCCTGTCATCGCGAATATCTTCGTGTTGTGCAGAACTTTGACTTTTAATCCAGTCGAAACTAGAAGTGGCTCGTAGTCTGTCATTTTCTATTTCAAACCCTGCAGGTAAAATATCAGTTATTACAACATTATCTACATAAGTACCGGTTGCACTTTCCAAAGTTATTTTCACGACTATTAAATCGTTTTGTTTTACATTTTTTAAGTCTATGGAAGTGCCCCAACGATTATAAAACGATTTGCGAACACGTAAATAATTATCTTCCTGTTTAAACGAGCCATCGGCAGTTACACCTTTTGTTGTCCAGAAATAATACAATTTACCGGAACCACTCGTAGTTATATCTACACTATTATTGATGAGCAATTTATTGTCTATTATTAAATCTTTACCTGTGTATTTTCCTACTTCGGTGCCATTTGCCTTAATAGTCGCAGTTACATTCGAATCTTTAGTTTGACGAGCGAGTTTACCAAAGGCTAAAAATGCAAAAGAACGTTCCTGTGTATTTAGGTAATACCTGTTCTTCATCATTTCTGACAGTTGTTGTGCCAAGCGACCTATCTGTTGATTTTCAGGATCAGCATCCAACAAACAATTTAGCGCTATGGCTCTGTCGCGTATAGGAGAGTAGAAACTGCCTCCAAATACTTGTTTTGATTCTTCACCACTAAACTCAGGAGGCAATAATTTTTCATAACTCTTTTTATCGCCGGCTAATAAATATGACATGGCTAATAAATATTTACCATCTAAAGGCACCACACTCAAATTAGCTTTGTAATAATTCATTGTGGAAATTTCTGCTTTACCGGCAAGTGCTAATACATACATACTGTAAAATACTTCTTTCGCAGCCATCTCTTTGCTCAAATTCGAATTGTAGTAATACACAAAAGTTTTCTTTTGCTTAAGCATATTTTTCATGTAGCCGTATGAACGATTTAACACTTTGTCGTCTACATCATAACCGGCTTTTTTGGCTTCATACATAAAATGAGTGGCATAAATAGTTCCCCACCAACTTTCATAACCACCTCCAGGCCAATACATCAAAGCGCCATTATACATTTGCATGCTTTCCAAAATCCTTATGCCTTCTTGGACATTGTATGCCGGATTTAAATCTTTTGTCTCCTTGCCATATATTTCTTTTACCAAATCACCATAATATATTTGAGGGAATACACTAGAGGTAATTTGTTCGACACAACCGTGAGGATAATTAATTAAATATTCCAGATGGTCGGTAAATTGAACAATTGGCGAACGGCTTACTACCAATTTGGCTTTGGAGCCATCACCAACAAAATTATTGGTGAGGTTGATAGTTTGTGATTTGTTGCCTTCAATATACCCTGAGCCCGTATATTTTTGTAAAGATGCAGGAGGACGAACACCAATTTCAATAACATCAGTAAAAGTTTCATTTAGTGCCTGCACATTTACTTTCACTTTTGCGTTTCCTGTTTGTCCTGTAGCGACCATTTTAAATTCAACACGTGATTCTTTATTTGCAGCAGCACTAAAATTGATATTACTACTACCGGCAACTTTTATTGGACCTTCAGCACTGATGTTTACCTTACCTGAGGCGTTTTTACCTGTTGTATTTGCCAAAGTTACAGGCACTGTTATAGTATCGCCCGGACTTAAAAATCTTGGTAGGGAAGTAGTCACAACAATTGGGTCGGCAACTTTCATATGTGTTTCACTGCTGCCAAACATGTCGTTTTTATATGCAACAACCATAACTCGCAAGTCGCCGCTAAATTGTGGAATATCAATATCAAATTTCGCTTTACCTGCGCCATCTGTTTTCAAAATACCACTCCAGTATGAAACCAGTTTCACGCGATTAGCGGTCATTGGATTTAAACGCGCTCCTGCATCACCACCGTCACCACCACTTAATAGTTTCTTTAAATAAATTTCAGGATACAAATACGCATATAAATCGTAACTCATTACACCTAATGCATGTTGCATATAAAAATAGTCGTAAGGATCCGGTGTTTGGAAATTTTTAATCTGCAAAATACCCTCATCCACAACTGCAACAGTTACTTCTGCATTTGGCGCTGCTTTAATCTGAATGGTTTGTTTTTTATTACTGCGCGAATTTTGATCATGTGTAACCGTTACCTGCATTTTTTTAGCAAGGTTATCTACTTTCAGGTTGGTTATACCATGCGCAACTGTTAATGGTAGTTGACTGTCGTCGGCTGGGCGGAATAATGTTGCTGTTACATACACATTCGGCACAAAACTGTTATCCATTTTTAATTTTAAGGAAGCCGATTTCTTTTCTGTATCGAGATAATAATATTCAAAAACTTTATTTCTTTCTACCGTAACTAAAAGTTTACCATTAAATGGAGCAGTAAATAATAAATTAGCTTCATCACCAACATTGTAATTTTCTTTATCGGCTACGATGTTAATATTACCTTCATTATCAACTTCAAACGAATTGCTTTGTGTATTACCCCAGCCATAGGCATAAAAATGCTGACTAACATAAGTGCCTGAATTAGGGAATTTAACTCGTATTTCATATTCTCCTGACAATTGCGGTGTGAACCACACAGCAGTATTTTCACCTTTTATGGAAATAGTTTGTGTGCTTTGTAATTTTTCAACTTTATTGGAACGGTAGGTATAATAAGTCCTGTTTTTTTCAATTACCGTTTCATATTCATGTTTAATAATTTCGACTTTAGCATCTCCACTTGTAAGTTTATCATCTTTGTCTAACGCAATTAATGGAATTTTAATCGACTGTTTTGTTTTGGTATAATAATCCAAATCACCAATACCAAATAATACATTTTGTGTTACAACTTTAAAATCTTTAACATCATAAACCGGTCGGCCTGATTCATCAAACACAGTCGTCATTACACGTCCGTTTAATAAACCTATATTCACATATTCCGATGGAATTACAAAAGCTGCATCTGCTTCACCATCATCGTCAGTTGTGCCTTCTGTTGTTTGGGTAGACAAATATGTTTCACCACCAGAAATCTGGAAATTATAGTTAGAATATTTTTGGGAACTGAAATAGGAGCGACTTAAATTTATTTCCGCCTCCCAATTGCGATTTGCAGCCGGCGTGCCATATAAGTTATCTGCTTTAATCGAAGTTTTTACTTCATCACCAGGGTAATATTCTTTTTTATTCAGATTGGACGATACCTTAATTCTGTCTGGCATAAACTCTTCTACACTGATATAACTGGTTGTGAGTAATACATCATTAGAAGTATACAACTCAACGGTATAGGTTCCGGTAGTGGCAGTTTTAGGTAATACAATTCCGGTTTCAAATCCACCCTGATCATCTAACGTTTTTTTCAGCGATTTAAATTCTTTTCCCGAAGGAGATAAAACTTTTAGCTTAACCGGAATTCTAGGTAGTACTTCCCAGGAATAAGTTCTGATAATACCTGCAATATACATGGTTTCGCCGGGGCGATAAAGGTCGCGGGCAGGATAGAGGAAACCATCCATGTTACTTTCATTTATCCGTTTACCACCCACATCAAAACGCGAGGTGGAAACAATGGTCTGATTAAATGGCAGGAAGTTATAATCCGCACCGGATTCCGCTGTAATTAAATTAACATCAAAGTCAGGAAGGTTTTTCTTTAATCCACTAAATTTTGCAACACCATTTTTATCTGTTGTTGTGGTGTATAATTTCTGATTATTTGAACTGATAAAGGAAACCTTTACTCCGCTCAAAGGAGTTGCGTTTACAATGGAGTTAGCAAAAACATATAATTCATCTTCAGTAGCTTTCGCAATCAAACCAATATCTGATAATGAAACAATTTGAGCATCAGTTAACCAACGTTTATCTGTTGATGAAACTTTTACTACATAAATACCATTAAATCTTTCCAGTTTATCAATAAAGTCAAGATGTAAAACGCGGGAAGCATTATACTTTTCTAATTTACTGGTTTCTATTTCCTTCTCATAAACTACGTTTCCAAATAATTCGGTATTTACATCACGGTAATCGAAATAATCCCAATATTCTTCTTCCGAATCATACTCTTCATACCATCTGTAACTAAAGCCATTGCGCATAAATGCGAGTAGGTTATTTTCGTAAATTTTAATTACTTCTACCTTTACTTTGGGCACATTTACAATTCGAACGCCAACATTTTTATTGCCTTTGCTACTCAGGTATAACCCTTTGCCACTGGCGAATTCAATCATTGGTTCTAATTCACCAAACGTAATACTTTGTGAATATTCATCTATCATTTTACCACCTGCAACACCAAATAATTGTTCGGATAATATTAAGGTGTAAGTAACATCTGCCTGGAATTCTTCGCTGGTTAAAATCAAACCATTCGTTGTTTTTTCTATATTTAACGAAACCGGTGGTTGTGTGCTAACCAGATTATTAATATTAGAATTGCCTATTTGCTGATTGGTATAAACATGAACAGTTCCTGCTATACCGTTATGTTCAGCTGTGATATCTTTTATTTCGAGGTTTTCAATAATAGGAATTTCAACCTGCAACTGTATTTGTTTAGGTGTAGAATAAGAACTGCCCGGCGAACTTATACCTTTTGATAATGCAAACAAAATTTCTCTATCATCATGTTTCGGATCCATATTATGAATGGATACCGTAATTGTTTTTGCAGTTTGCGTGGTATTAATTCGTGTCGATTTTTTTTCACCTGCATGTTTCACTACTAATGCTTCTGCTATTTTTTTTGCATCAACTGTTGCATTAAATAATAAATCGGCGTTTAATAATAATTCACCTGTTGCATCTTCTTTCGACCAATATAAATTAGCCGTTTTTAAATCCAGTAATGGCGTATTAAACATTACCGGTTCCTTTTTAACGGCAAGTCGTATATCGGTTTTTTTATAAATTGATTCGCTGACAGCCACGGTATATTTTTCACTTTCCGCAAATCCGCTGGAAGGGGAAAAAGTAATTTGGTCGCTGGAGGTAATTTTGAATTTTCCGGCTACTTTTGGCGTAATGGTGAGTAGTTCTTCATCAGTCCATTTGTCGAATAATGAGTCGTTGAACAGATGCTGGTTGAGGGTAAATTCCAGGTTCTGATTCACACTAATTTCTTCTTCGAAATTGGTAGAGTCAATAGCAATAAGGTTTCTGTCGGAATTACATGAATACAAACCGAGTATAAGTATACTCAGCCAAATAGCAGGGGCCCGCATAGTGTTGGGAGGTTTTGAGTAATAGGTGAAATGATTACATAGTAAAACGCTAAATCCATCGCTGAATTGTATTGTAATTATACTATTTTTTCGGGAATTGCAGGTTAGTAGATTAATAACTGCTATATGTATCTGTATAAGTGTGTGGTGTTTATGGCTGTTTATAAAAAAAAGTGGCAAAATAATTTGGAATTCTTATAAAACATAGCTAAAATCGTAGCGTCTTACCTATATATTGTTTAACTAAAATATTATAACTATGGTGATTACATTCGACGAGTTACGACACATCAAAGACACGTTACCACACGGCAGTATGGAACGTATCGCCAAAGAGCTTCATTTGGAAGTAGATGCAGTGAGAAATTATTTCGGTGCCGAGCATTTTGAGGCCCCGGGGAAAATTGCGGATGTGCATTTTGAAAAAGGTTTAGGCGGAGGAGTAGTCAGGCTGGAAGACACGGCCATACTTCAATGTGCCATGCGCATATTGGAGGAAAGCGGACAAGCTCAAACTATGAATTGATTCTTTTCATACTTGAATTATAACCCATTGGTCGGCAGATTGATGGGTTTTTTGTTTTCAGTCACCGCCCTGCAGTTAGGAAAACCTTGTTTCACCATATTTATAATCCCGTGATCTCCTTAAAACTAAAAAAAGCACCCCTAAGGATGCTTTTTCAGTTTTAATATAGTTAGTTAGCCGACAGCTTCTTTAACCAAATCAGCTGCTTCTTTTAAGAGAATTGCTGAACGCACTTGTAAACCACTGTCATCTATCATTTTTTTCGCTTCTGTAGCATTAGTTCCTTGCAAACGAACAATGATTGGAACGCTAATATTACCAATTGATTTATAAGCATCGATAATACCTTGTGCAACCCTGTCGCAACGAACAATACCACCAAAAATATTCACCAAAATTGCCTTTACATTAGGGTCTTTTAAAATGATATTAAAGGCAGTCTCAACACGTTTTGCATCTGCTGTACCTCCAACGTCGAGGAAGTTAGCCGGACTACCACCGCTGGATTTAATAATGTCCATTGTTGCCATTGCTAAACCGGCGCCATTTACCATACAACCAACATTACCATCCAATTTCACAAAGTTTAAACCGGCTTCACCTGCTTCAACTTCTGTAGGGTCCTCTTCAGTAATATCGCGCATAACTGCAATATCTGGGTGGCGATATAATGCATTGTTGTCAATTACACATTTAGAGTCAACAGCTATGATTTTATTATCTGAGGTTTTTAAAACCGGATTTACTTCTAAAAGTGAACAGTCGTTGCCAACATAAGCATTGTAAAGGCTGGTAGTGAATTTCACCATCTCTTTGAAGGCATCACCGCTAAGACCAAGGTTAAATGCAACTCTGCGCGCCTGAAAAGGCATTATACCAACGCTGCTATCAATCCACTCTTTATGTAGTTTTTCAGGTGTATGTTCTGCCACTTCTTCAATGTCCATACCGCCTTCTGTAGAATATACGATTACATTTTTGCCTTTTTCACGATCAAGCAAAACACTCATATAAAATTCTTTAATCTCGGTGGCACCCGGATAATAAACATCCTGAGCAATTAGCACTTTGTTTACGCGTTTGCCTTTTGCTCCTGTTTGGGGAGTTACCAATGTAGCGCCTAAAATGTTGCCGGCTTTTTCTTTCACGTCATCCAAGCTTTTAGCCACCTTAACACCACCCGCTTTTCCGCGTCCACCCGCATGTATTTGAGCTTTTACCACCCAAATGTTAGTGCCGGTTTGAGTTTGCAGCTGACGTGCAGCTTCTACAGCTTGTTCAGGTGTGTCAACAGGTATACCTTCCTGTATTTTAACGCCATAACGTTTTATGAGTTCTTTACCTTGATATTCGTGCAGATTCATTTTCGTTTATATTTTGCGCAAATATATTAATAAGCAGCCTGAGTTTGATGTTTTGTGATGTTGATTTACCGGAATATTTAACAGTTTGTTTAAAATTACCGTCAAAATTGCCTATACCAATGGTTTTCAGCCATTTAGTGATTCTGACTAGGACAAGAAAATATCATAATTGTGTAAAATTGGGTTTCAGGTGAAGGAGGTATTGCTATTCACTATAATTTTGTTGTTGTATCAGCGTTATTAGCATATGAAATACGGAATATTTGTAATCGTTTTAATCGTCGCAGGACAGGCTTACGGGCAACAAACAAAAATGGATGTTCGCTCTTTGTTTCAATTGGCTCAATCTTTTTCTTCTCAACAATCATTGCAGCCGGCAGACCAACCTGCCATTTCAACTTCGGGAATAAATTACAGTGTAGAAACATCTCAACCGGATGCAGGAACAGATATCCCGACAATTACGAGTGGTGCTTTGGACAATTCATGTGATGTGGTTGTTCAAGAAGAATTGGTTGCAGGACGTTTAGGTTCCAACGAAAATAAAATCACAGGATTCTCCGCTAATTTCGATAAGATTAAGGGTTGGCTGGCTTCACTCTTTCATAAAAAAGAGTTGGATAATAACTGATATAGATAGTCAGTTTTTTCATGCCTTAAAAAATCGCTGTTTAGTTTTTTCTGTGTTTAGGCAACTTTGACAATCCTTGATTGACTGGATTTTATTTTTTGCAATTAGATTAACGCATAAAACAGTTTAATAATTTCGGCTCATTGCCGAACAAAAAATGTTTACCTTATTTACATACATTAGTCATTCCATTTTTAAAAAACCTATCGTATTTTTATCCTAAATTGAATAGGATGAAAACCAAAATTTGTATCGCCGGAGCTACCGGAAAAATGGGTTCACATTTGTCGAAAGCCATAGCCGAAACTGCAGATATGACCATTGTAAGTGCTTTGGCAAAAAACTACAATCAGCAGGATTTAGGGACTGTTTTGAACCTGAAAAATATTGATGCGCAAATTTTTGATGATATTATTTTTGCGCTCAAAAAGAAACCTGAAATATTAATTGATTTTACGCATGCTGAAGTGGTTAAACGCAATGTGATTTATGCTATTCAGGAAAAAGTAAATGTGGTAATTGGCACCAGCGGTTTAACGGAATCTGATTTTGAAGAGATAAATGCTTTGGCATTGGAAAATGGAGTAGGCGTAATTGCAGCGGGTAATTTTTCTTTATCTGCGGTATTAATGATGCAATTTGCAGAAATGGCAGCCAAACATTTTCCTAGTTGGGAAATAATTGAATACAGTTATGATGGCAAACCCGATGCACCAAGCGGAACTGCAAATGAATTAGCGGGTCGGTTAGCTAAAATTAAATTGCCCGAACAAAAGGTACCATTAAATAATGTAGTCGGCAAAACTGAAAGCCGCGGAGCGAATGTTGAGGGCACACAAATTCATGCTGTGCGCTTGCCGGGTTTCAACAACTCATGTGAAATTATTTTCGGAACCGGAGCAGAAAGACTAAAAATACGGCATGATGCCATTGACCCAACAAAACCTTATATAGACGGGGCTTTGCTGGCAATGCGCAAGGTGAATGGATTAAAAGGATTGTATCGCGGGTTAGATGCTGTAATGAAATTGTAATTAAATCTTATTACGAAACAGCAATTACAAAATTTGAATTAAGTAATACAATTTTTAATTCGAATAATTAACCAATTATTAAAGAGCGCATTGAAATTGAACCTGCTGTAGTTTTATCATTAAAAAACCGAAGCGATTCATTTTTTTCCTGCAGTGCTATAGTATACAACAATGGTAAATAATGGTCGTTAGTTGGAACAGATAATTCTGCTGCTTTACCCAATGTTTTGTAATTTATAATTGGCGTATGGTCGCCCTTTTCTAAAAGCTCTTTTATCTTAGTATCAAATTCTATCGCCCAGTCAAATGCAACATCTTGCATGGTAAATAAACGTAAATTGTGGACAATATTTCCACTGCCAATAATTAAAACACCTTTTTTTCTCAATGCCTTTAATTCCTGTGCTAATTCGTAGTGATATTGTGGTTGTTGGTAATAATCAATACTCAATTGAAATACCGGAATATTGGCAGCGGGAAACATTTTATTTAATACACTCCAGCATCCGTGGTCCAAACCCCATTCATTGTCGAGTTCTACTTTGGTTTTAGTGATTAATTGCTGGGTAGTTGTTGCAAATTCAGGTGAGCCCGGTGCGTTATATTGCACGTCAAATAACTCCTGCGGAAATCCTCCAAAATCGTGGATAGTTTCCGGGTTGGCAACGGCACAAACCCTTGTGCCTCTGGTTAACCAATGTGCCGACACACACAATATGGCTTTTGGCACCGTAAGTAATTTTCCGGTGGCTGCCCAACCTTGACTAAATTCGTTGTCCTCAATAGCATTCATTGGGTTGCCATGGCCGACAAATAATACCGGCATGGTGACGTCTGTTTCTTCTGAAAACTGATCTTTAAATTGATGTAGTTGCATAGAGCTCAATAATCCTAATCCCCCAAAACCGAGGGCGCCTGCTTGTATAAATTTCCGGCGTTTCATTAGTAGGTAAAATTAATTAAATATTTCGATATATATATGTATATACATACAATTTAAACTCATGGTGGCCTAAAAAAGTTCAAAAGTGGAATTTTGAGGTAAAAAATGCCGTTTTAACCTACCAAATGCGTTATTATGATTTACCCAGGTTAAAAAACAGCTGCAATTATTGTCACCACCGATAAGTTATTACCTTTGTGCCTCAACCTATAAAGTTATGAGCAGTAAAAAAGTTGCCGATTCATTTACCACATTTACCGAAATTGTTATGCCCAACGACACCAATCCGATGCATAACCTGATGGGAGGCAATTTGCTGAAATGGATGGATATTGCCTGTGGTATTTGTGGTGGTAAACACGCCAACAAAATTGTGGTTACTGCTGCAGTAGATAACGTTTCATTCAGTCGCCCGATTAAAATTGGTGATATCGTGACAATTACCGCTCAGGTTACCAGGGCATTTAATACCAGTATGGAAATTTTTGTGGAGGTTTTTAAAGAAAATTTCCGCTCATCTGAAAAAGTAAAATGTAATGAGGCATTTCTCACTTTTGTAGCCTTAGATGATGATGGTCGCCCGGTGACTATTCCTGAATTAATACCGGAAACAGAGGATGAAAATCGCCGCTTCATTTCGGCATTGCGTCGCCGCGAATTACGCTTAGTGTTAGCAGGAAGAATGAAACCGGAAGAAGCAAAAGAATTAAAAGAGATTTTTTTACAGTAACTTCTTCTTGTATTATCTAATTATTTTGAGTTGATATTCAGCATTATTATTTAAAACAAAATAAACAGCATAGCCAAACAAAGCCGGCCTTAATGTTGCCATTTTAATTGCTCCATTTTTCTACAAGTCAATAGCAAGCAATAGATTTATTGATATCTATTTCATCGTATTTGTATTAAAACCATGTTTATAATTACCCGAAGTTGTGTTATAACAACCGCACAATACTTAGCACCTAATTCTAGATTCAAATTGTCACCGGATTGACTTTTATCACCTCTGTAAATGACGTCTGTCATGTGGTGTAAACTGATTTCTTGGGAGGTTTACTTCAATTTCGGGTCAGCCCGTAGTTTAACCACCAAAATCGTAAATTATGTCAGACATACTTGAAAATGTAAAACCACTTGAAACTGCTCAAAATGAGATAGAATCACCGGTTCGCGATATTATGGATGGCAATGAAGCAGCTGCTACCATTGCTTATAAAACCAATGAAATTTGTGCTATTTATCCCATTACGCCGTCATCGGCAATGGGCGAATTTGCTGATGAATGGTCCTCAAAAGAGCTGACAAATATATATGGGCAAGTGCCTAAGGTTATAGAAATGCAAAGTGAGGCAGGTGCTGCAGGTGCCATTCACGGTGCTTTAACAGGTGGAGCTTTGTCTACCACCTTTACCTGTTCTCAGGGTTTATTGCTCATGATTCCCAATATGTATAAAATTGCCGGGGAATTAACACCAACAGTATTTCATATTGCTGCAAGGGCATTAGCCACTCATGCCTTGTCAATTTTTGGTGACCATAGCGATGTTATGGCATGTCGCTCAACCGGTTTCGCCATGTTGTTTGGTAATAATTCACAGGAGGCAATGGATATGGCATTAATTGCACAATCCGCTACATTAAAATCACGTATTCCTTTTTTAAATATTTTTGATGGATTCCGCACTTCACATGAATTAACTGAGGTGGAAATAATTCCGGATAGTGTTATTCGCAAAATGATCAATTTAGATGATGTGATGGCACATCGCCGTCGCTCATTAAATCCGGCCAATCCTTTTATTAAAGGTACTGCTCAAAATCCGGATGTATTTTTTCAAAGTCGCGAAGCTGCCAATAAATATTATTTAAATGTGCCTTTTGTGGTGGAACAAACAATGCAACAATTTGCACAACTCACCGGTCGCAAATACAAATTATATGAATATTATGGCGCAGAAGATGCAGAAAAAATAATCATCATTATGGGTTCCGGTTCCGGAGCTGTTCATGAAGTTGTTGATTATTTAAATGCAAACGGTCAAAAAACCGGTGTGCTCACCATTCGTTTATTCCGACCATTTTATATCGCTTCATTCATTCAGGCTGTTCCTAAATCTGTGAAAAAAATCGCTGTTTTAGACCGTTGTAAAGAACCTGGTGCAATTGGTGAGCCACTTTATTTAGATATAATTAATGCCTTTAACGAAGGATGGGATTTACCATCTCCGAAAATTATTGGCGGTCGTTATGGTTTAGCATCGAAAGAATTTAATGCGGCAATGGTGAAAGCAGTATTTGATGAACTGGATGCCCCAAAACCTAAAAATCATTTTACAATTGGAATTAACGATGATGTTACCAATACCAGTTTGTCGGTTGATCAAAGTTTTTCATTAGAAGCTCAACATTATTTCCGCGGATTATTTTTCGGACTAGGTGCAGATGGTACTGTAAGTGCGAATAAAAATTCCATTAAAATTATTGGTGATGTAACCGGTGATTACGTGCAGGGATATTTTGTTTATGATTCGAAAAAATCGGGAAGTTTAACTGTCTCACATCTGCGCGCAGGAAAAGAACCAATACGTTCAACTTATTTGATTAATTCAGCCAACTTCATTGCATGTCATCATTTTAATTATATGAAAAAATACGACATCTTGAAGGATGCAGAACAGGGTGCAACATTTTTGTTAAATGCACCCTATCCGAAAGATGAAGTATGGTCGATGTTGCCTGAAAAAATTCAAGAGGAAATTATTCATAAACAATTGAAATTATATGTAATTAATGCAACTGCTGTAGCAAAAGAAACCGGCATGGGTTCGCGCATTAATACCATTTTACAGACCTGTTTTTTTGCCATTAGTAATGTAATGCCAAAAGAGGTGGCAATAGGTAAAATAAAATCAGCCATTTATGAATCGTATTATAAAAAAGGGGAGAAGGTAGTTCAAAAAAATTATGAAGCAGTAGATAAAACACTGGAAAATTTATTTGAATTAGATTATGCGCAATATGCTATCGGTAAAATTCAGATTGACGCTCCGGTTCCAGATAATTCACCTGATTTTGTTAAATCGGTATTGGCGAAAATTATTGCCGGAGAAGGTGATGGATTGCCGGTTAGCGCTTTTCCAGTGGATGGATTGTATCCTTCAGGAACAACCAAATTCGAAAAAAGAAATATAGCAGAAAATGTTCCGGTTTGGGATGCTGATTTATGCTCTCAATGCGGTAAATGTTTCCTCATTTGCCCGCACGCTGCTATTCGTTGTAAAGTATATGAAAAAGAAGAATTACAACATGCGCCTTCAACATTTAAATATATTGACCCAATAGGAAAAGAGTTTTATAAAGACCATGAAGCTTATACCTTACAAGTGAGTGTAGAAGATTGTACTGGATGTAACTTATGTGTGGAATATTGTCCTATAGAAAGTAAAACTCAACAGGGACATAAAGCAATTAATATGGTTGATAAAATGGAATTGGTGGAACCTGAACGCGAGAATTGGGATTTCTTTTTATCGTTACCGGATATCGACAGAACTAGAGTAAATAAAAACACTGTAAAAGGCACTCAGTTTTTACAACCATTATTTGAATTCTCAGGAGCTTGTGCTGGATGCGGTGAAACACCATATTTAAAATTGCTCACTCAATTATTTGGTGAAAGAATGATTGTTGCCAATGCGACTGGTTGCTCATCTATTTTTGGTGGTAATTTACCAACTACACCTTGGTCGCAAAATAATGAAGGCGAAGGGCCAGCCTGGGCTAATTCATTGTTTGAAGACAATGCCGAATTTGGTTTGGGTATTAAACTGGCGACAGATAAAAAACGTGAAATTGCGAGACAATTATTATCAGAAATGCGTGATGAAGTAGGTGTGGGGTTGGCAGATAATATTTTGGCCGTACATGAAACTGATGAAAGTGCAATTAAGAATCAGAAAAAAGATATTATCGAACTGAAAAAGAAATTGCGCGATATTAATCACACCAATGCAAAAATATTATTACAACTCGCTGATTTTCTGGCTGAAAAATCTATCTGGATTATAGGTGGTGATGGTTGGGCTTATGATATTGGATTTAGTGGTTTAGACCACGTGTTATCAACCGGTGAAAATGTAAATATTTTTGTGTTAGATACAGAAGTATATTCTAATACCGGGGGACAAAAATCCAAAGCATCACCTTTAGGTGCAAGTGCTAAATTTTCGATAAATGGAAAACGCACCGGTAAAAAAGATTTGGCATTGCAGGCAATAGCACATGGAAAAGCTTATGTGGCGCAGATTGCAATGGGTGCTAATGATATGCATACAGTAAAAACAATTCAGGAAGCTGAAGCCTATCCTGGTCCATCAATAATAATTGCATACAGTCATTGTATTGCACATGGTTATGATATGTGTCACGGTAACGACCAGCAAAAAAATGCGGTGAATTCCGGTTATTGGCCATTGTTTAGATATAATCCGTTGAAAGCAAAAGGTGAACGTTTTGTGTTAGATTCCAAAGCTCCAACATTGCCATTAGGTGAATTTATGTATAATGAAAATCGTTTCAATTTAATTAAAGCAAAAGATGCGGAATTGGCTGATTCATTTTTACATGAAGCGGAGCACGATATACATGATAGATACGAGCGATTGAATTTATTAAAAGGGTTATGATAGCCGGGAAGGCGGGAAGAAGGGAAGTTACGGGGATTAGTTTTTTCCGCTATCTCCCTTTTTCCGCGTGAAACAAAACATGGTTCACGCGGAGACGCGAAGTTTGTTGGAATGTATTATGTGTGATATGGTTTGTTTTTAAGTGCGCAAAGTTGATAAACCAATTAAACCTTTGAATGCTTGAAATGGTTTTTGATTTGAACTAAGCGCATTAAACAGAAAACTTTGGGCCTTTGCGAGAACCAAAAATTTAATAATCAATACTCCTCCATCTCATTTGGGAAGTCGTTGGTTTTTACGTCGTTGATATATTGCCCAACACCTTTTTTGATTTCATCATATAAATTGAAATAACGTCATAAAAAGCGCGGTTTAAATTCTTTGGTGATACCAAGCATATCGTGCATTACTAAAACCTGACCATCAACTTTACCACCGGCCCCAATTCCAATAACCGGAATATGCAATTGTTTGGCAACCTTTTCGCCCAGACTTGCAGGTATTTTTTCAAGGACTATCGAGAAACATCCTAATTTTTGCAATAAATCAGCATCCTCACACAATTTTGCAGCTTCATCTTCCTCAGTCGCACGAACAGTATAAGTGCCGAATTTATAAATCGATTGAGGAGTAAGCCCAAGATGTCCCATCACAGGAATTCCGGCACTCAGTATGCGCTCAACCGATTCTTTTACTTCGCGGCCACCTTCCAACTTAACTGCATGTGCTCCGGACTCCTTCATGATACGAATTGTAGAATCCAAGGCCACTTTTGAGTTACCCTGATAAGAACCAAAAGGTAAATCTACAACCACCAAACACCGCTCAATTGCTCTAACCACACTGGAAGCATGGTAAATCATCTGATCCAGCGTAATTGGCAATGTAGTTTCATGCCCGGCCATTACATTGGAGGCACTGTCGCCAACCAATATCACGTCAACACCCGCATCATCCAATATTTTAGCCATACTGTAATCGTAAGCAGTTAACATCGAAATTTTTACCCCATGCTCCTTCATTTCCTGAAGGGTATGTACTGTTACGCGTTTCACTTTGCCAAAATCGGGAGTTGCTGCAGACATAGTCTTTGTAGTTTATTCGGGCGAAAGTTAGCGTTTATTTTTGGATTAAACGGTTGGTTTTAATAGCGCAACAATATTGGAATGCTTTTTGCATGTGAAATTATTATATATATGTAAGTATCTGATAAACAATATATTATATCAACGGATGATGCCAATTTGCTTTAATCTCATGACAAACAATTGTTTTGTAAAAGCTATTTAAATCTTTACTAAAACCTAGCTTACCGGCGTATTTAGCGGTAATTTTGCAGCGATTTTAAAAAGACTCCTATATGAACAGACTGTCCGCGTTTTTTATCTTAATTACTGCATCAATTCTTATAGTTACCGGTTGCGGGAAAGAAAAAAAACAACGTGAATTTGCACAAAATACGATTGTTTACGATACACAATTGCCAAACAACGAGGCAATGGCGAAGTATTTAGCTGATTGCAACAATAATTATTTTAATCATCCGAAAAATCGTTTTGCCAGTAAAACCAGGGCAACAGATTTTGAAAAAGCAACTCCACCAAAAGATGCAAAAAAATATGTAGAATGGAAAAAAGCTATTGGTGATGAATGGTTATTTGCAGGTATGACAGAAAAATCAATTGCTGCATACGATGAAGCGATAAAAAAAGCAGAAGCAGAAAAAATTAAAGGTGATTTGCTGGATGAAATTAAATACATGAAAGCAGTTGCTTATATGCGTTTAGGCGAGCAAAAAAATTGTATTGCTTTGCACACTGCTGAGTCTTGTATTTTTCCTATTCAACAAGGTGGTTGGTATCAGGTTACCGACCCAACAAAAGTCGCTGTTGATTTATGGTTGGAAATATTAAAAGAAAATCCGGATGATTTAACTTCTATGTTTTTGTTAAACATTGCCTACATGAATTTAGGGCAATATCCGAATGGTGTTCCTGCCGAATACAGAATTAATCCTGAAGAATTTAAATCTTCATATGACATCGGACGATTTGTCAATATCGCCGGAAATTTGGGAATTGATTTTATTACTGCATCAGGTGGTGTTTGTGTTGAGGATTTTAATAATGATGGCAACCTTGATATTATCGCTTCAGGTTGGTTTTTAAATGAACAGGTAAAGGTCATGTTTAATAACGGAGATGGCACTTTTAAGGATGTTACTGAAACTTCAACGCTGAAAGGAATTACAGGTGGTTTAGATATGAAATGTGCCGATTATAATAATGATGGCTGGATGGATATCCTAATCCCAAGAGGTGCATGGTGGAACGACTTTGGTAAATTACCCGCTTCATTAATTCGCAATAATGGCGATGGCACTTTTACAGATGTAACTTACGAAACAGGATTAATGGAACATTTATATCCAACACAAGCATCTGTATTTGCTGATTTTAATAATGATGGTTGGTTAGATATTTATTTTGGTAATGAAACACGTCGCGATACAGAAAAATATCCTTGCGAATTATTTTTAAGCGATGGAAAAGGAAAATTTAAAAATGTTGCCAAAGAAGCAGGCGCTGATATATTATGTTTTGCAAAAGGTGTTGCGGCTTCTGATTATAACAACGATGGTTATATGGACATCTGTATTTCAAGTCAGGGAACAGAAAACTTTTTATTGCGCAACGATACCGGAAAAAATAGTGGTAAAATTAAATTTACCGATGTGACGAAAGAAGCAGGAGTTGGTCTTCCAATCAAAAGTTTCCCTGTTGCATTTTTAGATTTTAATAACGATGGCTGGCAGGATTTAACTATTCAAACATATGATGCTGAGAATTGTGATTATGACAATGCTGCAGAATATTTTAATAAACCGGTAAAAGGAGAATATTCCATTTTATATAAAAATAATGGTGATGGCACATTTACTGATGTAACCAAAGAAATGAATATGCAGGTTGCCATGACAGTTATGGGGTTAAGTTTTGGGGATTTAGATAATGATGGCTGGATGGATATTTATTCAGGAACAGGTACACCTAATTACACTTCACTGGTTCCTAAAAGGATGTTTAGAAATAATGAAGGTAAATCATATCAGGATATCACCCATTCAGGTGGATTCGGCCATTTACAAAAAGGACATGGTATTGGTTTTGGTGATGTAGATAACGACGGCGACCAGGATGTTTATGAAGATATGGGCGGTGGATATGAAGGTGATGGTTTCCAGGGTGCTTTTTATGAAAACCCTGGTATTTCAGGCAACAATTGGGTGAGTTTGCAGTTAGTAGGTGTTAAAGCCAACAAATCTGCGATGGGCTCAAAAGTGAAAATTACTGTTGAAAATGCAGATAAGTCTACCCGCGACATTTATGTTGAAGTTACCAATGGCGGTAGTTTTGGCGTAAATTCTAATCGACTGGAAGCAGGTTTAGGCAAAGCCGTTGCTATCAAAGCAATTGAAATTAACTGGTTGGGACCTAATCAAAAACAAATTATCACTGGTGTTCCTATGAATTCATTTGTGAAAATTACTGAAGGAGAAGCGGCATTTGAAATTTTGCCTTTGAAGTGTTATAAATTCGCTGCAATGCCTATGGATACTATGATGATGCACCATGGACATCAAATGTAAGCTGCTGAATTAACAAAAATTTTGCATTGCCATTAAAAAACTTTTAACTGTATAAACACATAAAACATAGATAAACCGCATACAAAAGCGGAAATTTGCACTATCAATCAAATTGTTATGACGACTAAAACCAAACGTATTTTAATTATCTCAGGTCTTGCCATTCTTGTTTTGGCAGCTGGCTCGTATGTTATGAAAAGTAAAATCATGGGCCTTATAAAAGGCAATGATAATAAACGAGTTGCTGCACAACAGTCTGCCGATATCAAAGAAATTCCATGGACTGCGACAGAAAACACCAATCAGGCTATGATTGATTATTTGCATAAAGTATATGATGCAGTAAACAAGCCGGGTTTGCGTTTTATGAATACAGCTATTGCGGAAAGTTTATTGGCATTGCCTATTCCTGAAGATGCCACCGGAAAATACCAATGGTATTTTGATGTGTGTAATCAATTATTAAACTGCGGTCGTGTAAACGAAGCGGTTGCTAAAATTGACGAATTTGAAAAATCTGCTCAATTTAAAAAATTGAGTGATGCGCAATATGGCGGATGGTATTACACTAAAGGTTTAGTGTACTTACGTTATGGTGAAGTGGAGAATTGTATCGGTTTACATAATGCTGAATCTTGCATTTGGCCTTTGTCTAAAGCAGCTCAAAGTATGAAAAAAGATGGCCCGACAATGGCGGTAAAAGCATATACGGATTGTTTAAAATATGAGCCGGAAAATTTATCTGCAATGTGGTTAATGAACATTGCTTATCAGCAATTAGGCACTTACCCTGAAGCAGTTCCTGCACAATGGTTAATTAAACCTGAATCATTTAAATCAGAATTTGATGTGCCACGTTTTAAAAATGTTGCAATTGATTTAGGTGTTGATAATCCGAATATGTGTGGTGGTGTTATTTGTGATGATTTTAATAACGATGATTTAATCGACATATTTACTTGCGGATGGGGATTAAAAGAAAGAAGTTTCCTTTTATTAAATAAAGGTGATGGTACGTTTGATGATGTTTCGAAAAAAGCAGGTTTAGATGTTTATCCGGGTGGATTAATGATTCAACAAACTGACTATAACAATGATGGTTGGTTAGACGTTTGGGTTTCACGTGGTGCTTGGTATAGCAACTTCGGTATTTTACCAAGTTCATTGTTACGCAACAACGGTGACTCTACATTTACTGATGTTACTCGTGAAGTAGGTATCTGGACAACTCGTCCTTCTCAAGCTGCTACATGGGCCGATTTTAATAACGATGGCTGGTTAGACTTATATATAGGCAATGAAGCTTCTCGTAAAGGAGATAAAATTAACGACTGCCAATTATGGATTAATGAAAAAGGTAAATTCCGTGAAATAGCGAAAGAAGCCGGAATTAATGTAAACTCATTTGTTAAAGGTGTTACCTCAGGTGATTATGATAATGATGGTGATGCTGATGTTTATATTTCTGCTAACGGATTTAAAAATTATTTATTCCGCAACGACACTAAAAAAGGTAGTAACAAAATGAAATTCACCAACGTTACAAAAACTGCAGGCGTGCAAGGACCAGAATCTAGTTTCCCTTGTTGGTTCTTCGATTTTGATAACGATGGTTGGTTAGATATTATGAACTTTAGTTATTCTGCAAATATTTCAGATAATGATATTCCTGCAGAATATATGGGCAAACCAACTCAAAGTGATAAAACAGCTTTGTATCGCAATAATGGTGATGGAACATTTACTGATATTGCAGGTAAAACTGGTTTAGCTAATCGTACCTTCCTTGTAATGGGATCAAGCTACGGCGATTTTGATATGGATGGCTGGATTGATTTTTATGTTGGAACTGGTAAGCCAGATATGCGCAGTTTAACACCAAACAGAATGTTGCGTAACGATGGTGGTAAATACTACCAGGAAGTGTCAACTGCTGCAGGTGTTGGCGTTTTACAAAAAGGTCATGAAATTTCATTTGCTGATTTAAATAATGACGGTTATCCTGAAATTTTTGCCCAAATGGGTGGTGCTTATGAAGCATCAGGATTTTACGATTGTTTATTCGAAAATCCGGCATCTTTCCAAAATAATTGGATTTCTATCGATTTAACAGGAACAAAATCTAATAAAATTGCGCGCGGTGCACGTTTAAAAATTACGACAATTGAAAACGGCAAGGAACGCAATATTTACGAATGGGTTACACAAGGTTCCAGCTTCGGTGCAAACAGTTTACGTCAGGAAATTGGTTTAGGAAAAGCAACTGCTATTAAACAAATTGAAATTACCTGGCCAACAAGTGGAATTAAAACTGTATTAAAAGATGTAGCAATGAATCAGTTTATTGCGGTTATAGAAGGAACAGAAGGATTTACTCCAATTGTTTTAACTCCATTTGTATTCCAAAGCACACCTGAAAAATCATTTACGCATAAAATGATGATGACAATGGATCATGGTGACAACGCCAGATACATGAATATGCAACATGATAATATGGGTCATTAATTAAATTCCATACCATAAATATTTTCTGAGGCTGTCTGCAAAGGCAGCCTCTTTTTTTTATTCCATTTGCGTTGTATAATTAAAACGAACGAGTGTTGTTTCTCGCCAAGGCGCGAAGTGATTTATTTTTAAATTTAAACCATTTCAAGCGCGCAAAGGTATAATTGGTTTAAATGCTCCATGGAAAATAGTTAATGTTGTTTCTCGCCAAGGCGCAAAGTTTTTTATATTTTATTTAAATAAAAAACCAATTTAAGCGCGCAAAGGTTTAATTGGTTTCCCAACTTTGCGCGCTTAAAAACAATCCATATCATACAACCTATAATCAATAAAACTTCGCGCCTTGGCGAGCAACAGTTGGTTTCTCAGCTCCGCGCGCTCAAATACAACCCATATCACACACCATACAATCCCAACTTTTCCGCGCCTCCGCGTGAAACAACCAACGCCGGTTCACCCGCCTCAGCGGACTGGAAGCACGGAAAAAGTGAGAAAGCGGAGAAAATAAATTTAATTGGTTTCCCAGCTTTGCGCGCTTAAAAACAATCCATATCATACAACCTATAATCAATAAAACTTCGCGCCTTGGCGAGCAACAGTTGGTTTCTCAGCTCCGCGCGCTTAAAAACAAACCATGTCGCACATTGTATATTCCTTTAATTTCCGCGCCTCCGCGTGAAACAACCAACGCCGGTTCACGCGGAAAAAGAGAGATTGCGGAGGAAAAGATACAATGGTTTCTCAGCTCCGCGCCCTCAAAAACATACTATATCGCACACCTCACAATCCCAATCTCTCCGCCCCTCCGCGTGAAACTGCATTGTGCCATTGGTTTGCCATCTTTTTGTTATCGCTGTGTCATTTATTAATTTTACTATTCACAACATCCAACAGGCTATTATATTTGAATAATGTCACATCCATTAGCAAAATGGTTTATTTCAGGAATAATGCTTGCCACATTATTTTCATGTGAAAGTGATTTCGACATTAATGGCGATTACATCGAAAAAGTAGTCGTATTCGGATTATTAGATTATGGCGAAGACACCAATTACATCCGCATCGAAAAAACATTTTTAGAAGCAAATACCAATGCCATTTTATTAGCAGCCAATTCAGACCAAATATTTTATACCAATAATGAATTAGAAGTATATTTAGAAGAATGGAATAATGGTATTTACCAGCGCACCATACCTGTTACCTATGTGGATGGCGATTCGCTTGGGTTGGAAAAGGAAGAAGGCGTGTTTTCTACTTCACCAAATATTTTATACCGCATAACAACGCCTTTAGACAGCACTAGTGCTTACACGATATATATTATTAAAACCGCAACAGGTGATACCATTACGGCCACTACACAACTTGTTCAAAATTATCATTTGTATTTCCCAACCTACACTACCTCATATGTGAATTTTGCAGATACCGGTAAAATGACCTACACCTGCAAACAAGCTGTTAATGCCATGTTGTACGAATTAACCATGGATTTTAATTATTATGAAAAAAATGTAATTACCGGCGATTCGATTTTAAAAACAATTAATTGGCAAATCGTTAATAATAAAGAAGGAGATAATATTGAAGGTAATGGCAATATCAGTTATGTAGTATTGCGCCATGCATTTTTTAATTTCCTGGCATCAAGTATTGATGAAAACCCGGATGTAATTCGCACTGCAGTTAATGTAAATTATCATTGGTATGCCGGAGGTAAAGAAGTATATGATTTATACCTGAATATGTTGGCTAATGTGGGAATCAACCAGGATTATATTTCACCGGAATATACCAACGTAAATGGTGGTTTAGGATTATTTTCTTCAAGACATGGCCAACATGTAACGAACTTATCCTTATACGAAGCAACAATAGATTCAATTGCCTGTGGCAGTATTACCGGAAATTTGAAATTTCTGTCAAGTCCGGCTAATCCGGCTTTTCCAGGTTGCTCGTTTTAATAAAGGTTCTGTATTAGTCGCAATAAGGAAATCCAAATGTTGCACCATCGGGAGCAAAATTTAAACCACCCGTTACAACACTACATGCAATGGAATCACGTGTTTGTAAAGTCAGGGGATAAATTTTTCCTTCTTTATGAAAACGGCTCGATAAAATGCCCAGGCCTCCGTTTACATTGGAATATGCTTGGGTAATCTGACCTTCAGTGATACCTAAAGTGGCGTTATTATATTCAAAATAGGTAAATAATTCTAAGCCGCCACCATCGATGAAAAATTGAACAGAATCTGCTATACGAATAAAACTGAAATCTGCAACCGGTGGAAATTCGGATTTAATAAAATTAAAAAAGGTTTCTCCGGGCACATCATAAGTAGTAATAATATTGCCATCGGTAGATTCCGTTTCAACATTGCGGTCAATTACCCAATCCTTATATCCTGAATAAGTATAATGTATGCTGTCGCCTTCAGGATAATAAATTCCTTCACGGTAATGGAAACGCATGGTTAAATCGTAAATCTTTGCATCCTGTGCGCTTTTCCATCGCAATTGAAAAGTATTTTGAGGCGACAAGCCTACTGAAAAAGGAAATACGTTCTCGTCATCAGGGCGTATAATTGCAAAGCTGTCGATTAATGCAGTTTCTGCAGTAATGATTTTACCGGTTTCAGTATTTTCTGCGACTAATTTATAAGAGTGGGTATAATCTAAGTCTGCCACAAATCGGTAAAGGATATTTGGTGAGTTGGCAAAAATCCCTTCCTGTTTCGGCATCCCTAAAGTGTCACCGTCTACACGTTCAACAGGATAAGTATTAATCAAGGTCCCGAAATTGTATTCTTCAATTCGCACTTGCAGTTCATCGCCGTAATAAATGGACTCAGGGTCAGTGGCCATAGTTAAGCCATCTACTTCATCGCTTAAATAGGCACGGTTGATTCTAATATATTGGGTATCTACCGAAGCATCTAATAAGCCATATACCACAGGGGTTTCAATAAAGTCAGCGTTCAGGTCAAAATCGGTTGAACAACTGTTTGAAAATGCAGCAATTGTAATACCTGCTGCCACTAGCCATTTATTCATAGGCTGCAAAGATAGCAGTTTAACCAATTGATATGTAAAATGATTGTCAGGAATACCCGAATTACACTTGTAAAGCGCCTGTTTTAACGGTTTTTAGCATTTTTATAGGCCTTTACTATGATTAAAATCAAATAACTTTTATTGTAAATTATTTTTTGAGCAAGGTAATTGGACTGAATTAGTAATGTTAAGTAACGCTGAGCAATAATATTATCACCTCTTAGACATAGGTGAAATTTCTGTTGTATTACACCAACCTTTGTTTACTAATGACAATCTCTTAATATTTAAGTTACCATTTCAAAGATGCCAAGTTCATGTTTTTATTCGATATGAAACTGGAAACTGATATAAATTATGAGCAGGCGCAGTACCTAACAAACTGCCTTCAGATAGTCGATTTCTACCAAGAATTTCCTGGTTGTATTAAATCAGCATATTGGAATCTAGCAATTAGAACCTTGATCACAATTTCGCAAGTTAAAATCCATGAGAAAGCCATTTTTCAAAAATGAATTAAACGTCAAGTGATTAAAAAAGTATCGTAAAATACTGAAAAACAATTAGTTATATCAGAAGTTAGTTAAAAATTTAAAGAAATCTAAAATACCCAATTCAACTTTCCTAAAATGTTCAAATGCCATTATTATAGCCTTATTTTGTTGAAGTAATGTCATCTCACGTGATAATACGGTTCCAAGTTGTCGCATTAATCTGTAACCTGTAATCAAAACCTGTCAGGCTGTCAGTTTTATGCCAATGGTATAAAAATTGTCCTCCGCCAATCATTAAAACTTGTAAACAAACAATCTTTATACAATGGGAAAAATCATAGGTATAGACTTAGGAACAACAAATAGTTGTGTTTCGGTAATGGAAGGAAACGAACCGGTTGTTATTCCAAACGATGAGGGCCGCAGAACAACGCCTTCTATCGTTGCATTTTTAGATAACGGTGAGCGTAAAGTTGGAGATTCGGCTAAACGCCAGGCGATTACTAATCCTCGCAAAACCATTAGCTCTATTAAACGTTTTATGGGACATCGCTACAGCGAAGTAAGCAACGAGTTAACGATGGTTAGCTACGATGTAACCCGCGGCGACAACGATACTGCACGTGTTAAAATTGAGGACCGTTTATATACACCTCAGGAAATTTCAGCAATGGTATTGCAGAAAATGAAAAAAACGGCAGAAGATTACCTGGGTACTGAAGTTACTGAAGCAGTTATTACCGTTCCTGCTTACTTTAACGATTCTCAGCGCCAGGCTACTAAAGAAGCCGGAGAAATTGCGGGATTAAAAGTAAAACGTATCATCAACGAACCAACCGCTGCTGCTTTAGCATACGGTATGGATAAACGTCACAAAGACATGAAAATCGCAGTATTCGACCTTGGTGGTGGTACTTTCGATATTTCAATTTTGGAATTAGGTGATGGCGTATTTGAGGTAAAATCTACAAATGGTGATACTCACTTAGGTGGTGACGACTTCGATAAAAAAATTATGGATTGGCTGGCAGATGAATTCAAAAAAGAAGAGCCAACTATTGATTTGCGCAAAGACCCTATGGCATTGCAACGTTTAAAAGAAGCTTCAGAAAAAGCAAAAGTTGAGTTGTCTTCATCAATGGAAACAGAAATCAACTTGCCTTATATTACAGCAATTGATGGTGTGCCTAAACACTTAGTGAAAAAAATCAGCCGTGCAAAATTTGAACAACTTGCTGACGATTTAATTCAACGCACTTTACGTCCTTGCGAAGGCGCATTAAAAGATGCTGGTTACAGCAAAAACGAAATCGATGAAGTTATCCTAGTAGGTGGTTCAACACGTATTCCGAAAATTCAGGAAGTTGTAGAACAATATTTTGGTAAAAAACCAAATCGCAGTGTGAATCCTGATGAAGTTGTTGCGGTTGGTGCTGCAATTCAGGGTGGTGTATTAACAGGTGAAGTAAAAGATGTATTGTTACTTGATGTTACACCATTGTCATTAGGTATTGAAACTTTAGGTGGTGTATTTACACGATTAATTGAATCAAATACAACTATTCCTTCTAAGAAAAGCGAAGTATTTTCAACTGCTGCCGACAATCAGCCTTCTGTTGAAATTCATATTTTACAGGGCGAGCGTTCAATGGCAAAAGATAACAGAACAATTGGTCGCTTTATATTAGATGGTATTCCACCTGCAAGGAGAGGAACTCCGCAAGTTGAAGTTATTTTCGATATCGATGCGAATGGTATTTTACATGTTACAGCAAAAGATAAAGGAACAGGTAAAGAACAAAGTATTCGTATTGAAGCTTCAACCGGCTTAAGCGATGATGAAATTAAACGCATGCGCGACGAAGCTAAAGCGAATGAAGAAACCGACAAGCAGGCAAAAGAAAAAATCGAAAAACTCAATCGTGCAGACGGAATGATTTTCGAAACAGAAAAACAATTAAATGAGTTTGGTGATAAACTGAGTGATGGTGCTAAACAACCTATTCAGGATGCATTAAACGAATTGCGTGAAGCGCACAAGTCGCAGGATATTGCAGCGTGTGATGCGGCTACTGAAAAACTGAATACTGCATGGAATAATGCAAGTCAGGAAATGTATGCAGCACAACAACAAGCACAACCTGATGCAGGTGCAGGCGCTACAGATAATAATGAACAAACAACTGCAAACAAAACAGATGATGTTGAGTTTGAAGAAGTGAAGTAATTATAATTAATTAATGAAATAATTAAACCCGTTGAGTAATCAGCGGGTTTTTTGTTTCACCCACCTCCGCGACTCCGCGTGAACCAGATAAAAAATGTTTCTCGCAAAGGCCCAAAGGCAAAGACAGATTAATTTATGTTTATATAAAAAACCAATTCAAGCGCGCAAAGGTATAATTGGTTTACCATCTTTGCGCGCTTAAAAACAAACCATATCGCACATATTTATTCAAATTACCTTAGCGCCTTGGCGAGAAACAAACTAGGGATGTTTCTCGCAAAGACGCAAAAGGTTTTGATATGATGTTTTAAGTCTAAATAAAAAACCAATTCAAGCGCGCAAAGGTATAATTGGTTTACCAACTTTGCGCGCTTAAAAACAAACCATATCGCACATAATATATAAAAAAAACTTAGCGCCTTTGCGAGAAAATGTAGTGAATGTTTCTCGCAAAGACGCAAAAGGTTTTGATATGATGTTTTAAGTCTAAATAAAAAACCAATTCAAGCGCGCAAAGGTTTTATCGGTTTACCAGCTTTGCGCGCTTAAAAACAAACCATATCGCACATAATATATAAAAAAAACTTAGCGCCTTAGCGAGAAACAAACAATACACGTTTCTCACAAAGACGCTAATTAATTAATAATGGTATATAAGTCTAACTATTTACTCAATTCACACTTAACTGGTTTACCAACTCCGCGCGCTCAAAAACAAACCACATCGCACACCCCACAATCACAAACCCTCGCATCTCCGCTTGAAACGCACCAATTATCTCAAGTCGTATCTATCCAAATTCATCACCTTAACCCATGCTGCAACAAAATCAGTAACAAATTTCATTTGCGCATCTGCACTTGCATATACTTCAGCTAATGCACGGAGTTCTGAATTAGAACCAAATATTAAATCTACTTGTGTTGCTTTCCATTTCACACCACCAACTTTTCTGTCGTGACCGTCAAATAAATCTTTTGTTTCATTTGTTGGTACCCAGGCAGTATTCATATCTAATAAATGGCTAAAGAAATCATTGCTTAACACACCCGGACGTTTTGTAAATACTCCATTTGATGAACCATCAAAATTGGTATTTAAAACACGCATACCACCTAATAAAACGGTCATTTCAGGAGCAGTTAATCGCAATAATTGTGATTTATCAATTAACAATTCTGCCTGAGAAATGGTATATCGTTTTCTTAAATAATTACGGAAACCATCAGCAGCAGGTTCAAGCACTTCAAAAGATTCAACATCAGTTTGTTCCTGTGATGCATCCATTCTTCCAGGCGTAAATGGCACATTAATAGCAACACCACCTTCGCGTGCCGCAATTTCAACACCCACACAACCTGCTAACACAATTAAATCGGCTGATGATATTTTTTTACCGTTCGATTGTGCAGCATTAAATTCCTGTTGAATATTTTCTAATATACCTAACACCGTTTTTAACTGTGCTGGATTATTTACTTCCCAATCTTTTTGTGGTGCAAGGCGAATGCGCGCGCCGTTTGCTCCGCCACGTTTATCTGAACCACGGAATGTTGAAGCAGAAGCCCATGCAGTGGATACCATTTGCGATACGGTTAATCCTGATTGGCTGATTTTTTCTTTCAATAGTTGAATATCGTTGCCATCAACTAAAACATGGTCAACAGCTGGAATAGGATCTTGCCAGATTAATACTTCAGATGGAACATCACTACCTAAATATCTTGAGCGTGGTCCCATATCGCGATGCGTTAATTTATACCATGCACGTGCAAATGCATCTGCAAATTCAAGTGGATATTCATAAAAACGACGAGATATTTTTTCATAAGCAGGATCAAAACGCAATGATAAATCTGTGGTCAACATGGTTGGTACATGTTTTTTATTTGGGTCATGTGCATCAGGCATAACTGCATCTGCATTTTTAGCAACCCATTGTTGCGCACCGGCCGGACTTTTAGATAATTCCCATTCGTATTTAAATAAATTATCGAAAAAGTAATAACTCCATTTTGCAGGTGTTTGAGTCCAGGTAACTTCTAAACCACTGGTAATAGTATCACCACCTTTTCCTGAACCATAACTGTTATTCCAACCAAAACCTTGTTCTTCAATTCCTGCAGCTTCTGGTTCAGGGCCAACATGTGTTGCAACAGCGGCGCCATGTGTTTTACCGAAGGTATGTCCGCCAGCAATTAAAGCTACAGTTTCTTCATCATTCATTGCCATACGCGCAAATGTTTCGCGAATGTCTTTTGCCGCAGCAAGTGGGTCGGGATTGCCATTAGGACCTTCCGGATTTACATAAATTAATCCCATTTGCACAGCAGCTAACGGATTATCTAAATCGCGTTCACCTGAATATCGTTTATCAGCTTCGAGCCATTTTGTTTCTGCACCCCAAAAAACATCTTCCTCAGGTTCCCACACATCCGGTCTTCCGCCGCCAAATCCGAAGGTTTTAAAACCCATAGATTCTAATGCAACATTACCTGCTAAAATCATTAAATCGGCCCATGAAATTTTTTGACCATATTTTTGTTTGATTGGCCAAAGTAATCTGCGCGCTTTATCTAAATTCACGTTATCAGGCCAACTGTTTAATGGTGCAAAACGTTGTTGTCCGCTACCAGCACCGCCACGTCCGTCGCCTGTGCGATAAGTTCCTGCACTATGCCATGCCATACGAATAAATAGTGGACCATAATGTCCAAAATCTGCCGGCCACCAATCTTGTGAATCGGTCATTAAGTGATGAAGGTCATGTTTAATTGCATCTAAATCCAGTTCTTTAAATGCTTGCGCATAATTAAATTCATCGCCAAGTGGGTTCGATAAATTGCTGTTCTGACGTAGTATGTTTAATTTAAGTTGATTAGGCCACCAATCACGATTTTTTGTTCCGCTGGTTCCTACACTGTGTTTTTGCATTGCTCCGGTAAATGGGCATTTGCCTCCGTTGTTTCCGTTATTTTCCATTGTATTGTGAAATTTATATTTTCAATTAATTATTTATTTTCTATTGTTTATTATGCTTTTTTCGGGAGTATATTACGTTTTTTTGGTGCGGTTTTTTTGGGAGTTTTAAATTTGCCGACTATTTGTAATTTAATATCTGCAATTTCAAAATCAAGGATACGATGTTTTTTGAAATAATTAGTCAGAAGGTGATTTAAATCATCATTAAAATAGTCTTTGATTTTGTCTGTTTTCGTGCAGTATAAATGATGATGGGCATGCAAAATGGCATCATAACGCATCACATCTTTATCTGTTTTTACGCGTTTTATCAATTCATTATCCACTAGTGCGTCTAGTACCTTATAAACAGTTGCGGTAGAAACATTAGGGTAATTTTTACGAATATAGTCGATGATGTTTTCTGCGGAAGGGTGGTTGTTAAGTTTTATGATAGCTTCCAAAACGGCTATTCGTTGTGGGGTGATTTTTAACCCTTTTTCACTTAGTTGTTGTCGAATGTCGGTTATGGTCATAAATATAATGAATATTAAACGAGAATGATTCGCTTTTAGATTAAAGCAAATCTAAGCCAAAAAGTTCAGGGGTATTTGTTTTTTTTATGAACACATTGTGTGGAGATAGGAAAACAAATTGTTGGTTCTCGCAAAGGCGCAAGGGGAATGTATTGGTAGTATAAACCAATTCAAGCTGCAAAGGGTTCAATTGGTTTAACAACTTTGCGCGCTTGAAAACAAACCATATCGTACATCATATAATTCATTCTCTTAGCGCCTTCGCGAGAACCAGCCGAGAAATGTTTCTCGCAAAGTCCCAAAGACAGATTATAGTGGTATGACCCAAATTAGTTTTATAAACCCATTCAAGCGGCAAAGGGTTCAATTGGTTTAACAGCTTTGCGCGCTTGAAAACAAACCATATCACACATCATATAATTCATTCTCTTAGCGACTTTGCGAGAACCAGCCGAGAAATGTTTCTCGCAAAGTCGCAAAGACAGATTATGGTGGTATGAACCAAATTAGTTTTAAAAACTAATTCAAGGGGCAAAGGGTTCAATTGGTTTAACAGCTTTGCGCGCTTGAAAACAAACCATATCGCACATCATATAATTCATTCTCTTAGCGCCTTCGCGAGAACCAGCCGAGAAATGTTTCTCGCAAAGTCGCAAAGTCGCAAAGTCAGTTTTTTGGTGTTATGTGCTAAATTGCACTATAAACCCATTCAAGCGGCAAAGTGTACAATTGGTTTAACAACTTTGCGCGCTTGAAAACAAACCATATCACACATCATATAAATCATTTTCTTAGCGACTTTGCGAGCAACAACCACCTACAAGCATAATTAAGTTTATTAATTTTGGCTTGCAAATTTGTATCCATGCAACAACCCAACATTCGTATCATCCCATTCCAAAGTATAGATTACGATAAAGAAATCGCACTTCGATACGATGTTTTGCGCAAACCATTGAGATTAAATTTTACTGCTGAGCAATTAGCCGCTGAAGGCGATTTTTTTCACTTGGGATATTTTGATGGAGAATCGTTGCTAGCCTGTTTGATATTAGCACCGGAAAAAGATGGTAAAATTAAAATGAAACAAGTTGCAGTAGCCGCTCAGCAACAAGGAAAAGGCATTGGTGCACAATTAGTTACAGCTGCCGAAAGTTTTGCTGCTTCCAAAGGATTTACACTCATGTATTGTCATGCACGCGATACAGCAGTGCCATTTTATGAAAAACTCGGTTATTCGAGGGTAGGTGAGGAGTTTGAAGAAGTTACCATTCCGCATTGGGAAATGGAGAAGTCGCTGAAATAAATCCGCTTATTTTTTCTTCTTTTGATTTTGTGGCAGGTTCATTTCGAACACTTCCCAATCAATCGGGTCGTTGATAGTCGCCAATTCAACAACCGGGGCTGCAGGAACAACCATCGGAGTTGGTTTAATTAATGGAATATGTTCTGTTGGCAAATCTGATGGTCGTTCAATCACCAAAGGAATGGTTCCCGGTGTTGGAATTACCTCAACTTTTACTTTAGTCAGACCACTGGATATAAAATTAAGCTGACGTGCAGCCTTTTCGGTGAGGTCGATAGCGCGTTTGTTCCATTGTGGCATCCTGTCGTTAATGCGGACAATTACCACAGAATCGTTGTTCAGATTGGTAACTTTTACCCAGGTGCCCAGTGGGAGCGACTTGTGGGCTGCAGTAAGTTTTTCCTGACTGTAAATTTCGCCATTGGCTGTTTTTCTGCCCACAAACTTGTCGTGATAGAAGCTGGCAGTGCCTGTCTCCGTTTTACCCGCTTGGGCAAAACCCGACGAGCAAATGAAAACAAAAACCAGTGTAAACAGGACATTTAACGCTGTAATTCTCTTCATGCCGATGTGAAAATTAGTAAACACACCTCTTATACCCAAATTTTAGGCCAGGATGTTTTCCACATAGGCTCCAAAAGCCAATAAAATCAGATAACTGCGAACTTGCGGGTTATGTTACCGGCGTTAGTTTCGAAGGTAATAAAGTAGATTCCCTGATGAACGACACCGTTTAAATCGATATAATTGGAATCGGGTTTACCGCTTAAGTTTTCCAATTCTACAATTTGACCGTAACCATTGCGGACAACGAAACTGTAATATTCAACACCAACGGCAGATACTTGTAACATGGCATTATACTGTGGCAGCGGCACAGGTGAAATGGTCAGCGACTGGCCAACACCTAAGCGCGCATTTACATGGCCTGATGCTTCTTGTTTAGTAGTAGCATCACCTTGAAAAATAATTTCTTGTGCCGATACTGTAAAAGAAATACCAACTGTTACCAGAGCAAAAAGTAATTGTTTGAGCATGTTATAGTTATGGCTGTGAATGAATAATAAGCAAATGTATTTTTTTTAATGGTAATTCAAAGTTACAATTGTTGGAATTGTGTCAAAATAACGTTTGCACACCCAATCCAAATTTTGCTTCATGCTGCAACAGCCATTTTTTGCGATGTAAACCTCCGGCATATCCGGTTAAAGAATTATCGCTGCCAATTACTCTATGACAGGGTATTATAATAGCAACAGGGTTTTTGCCATTGGCTGCACCTACGGCCCGTGTAGATTTTTCATCTCCCACTAATTTGGCAATATCAAGATAGCTGGCAGTTGATGCATAAGGTATAGTTTGCAAAGCCATCCACACTTTTTTTTGAAAATCTGTCCCCGAAGGACCCAGAAGTAAATCAAAGTTGCGCAGTTTACCATTAAAATATTCGTCCAATTGAAACATACATTGTTGAGCTATCCCTTTTGGTTTGCGGGTTTCTGCATGTTCCTCGTCTAAAAATTGCACTGCAGTTATAAACTCCTCATTATGCCTGATAGCAAGCGTACCGAAGGGCGCATTATAATAAGAAGTAATTAACTCGGGCATAAGTAGGTTTGTGCAAATGTCCGCATAATTATCGGAATAGACTAAACCGACATCTACCCATAAAATGTAATTTCCATTTTATGCCTTTATCTTTGCAGCATGGGATTGAAGTCGCTGCTTGCCAAACCGTTTGCCGATTACATTGCAAAACGGGTATATGATGCTGCAAAAAATGCTGTTGCCAATCAGGAAAAAATTATGATGGAACTGGTGCAAACAGCTGCACAAACCCAATTCGGTAAGGATCACCACTTTTCGAATGTGCGCAACTACGAAGATTTTAAAGCCGCTGTTCCTGTTCGCGATTATGAGGCTTTGCGTTATTATATAGATAAAATGGTGGATGGTGAATCGGATGTGTTATGGCCAGGCAAACCATTATATCTTGCCAAAACATCGGGCACAACTTCAGGGGTGAAATACATTCCCTTAACTAAAGCCTCTATTCCCAATCATATCAACTCAGCCCGAAATGCCTTACTCATGTATGTGCATGAAACGCGTAATACCGATTTTATTTCCGGTAAAATGATTTTTTTGCAAGGTTCACCGGTGTTGGGAGAAAAAAATGGTATTAAAACAGGTCGCCTTTCAGGAATAGTTTACCATTTTGTGCCAGGTTATTTATTACGCAATCGCATGCCGAGTTATACCATCAATTGTATTGAAGATTGGGAGACAAAAGTGGAAGCCATTGCGCATGAAACTATGTCGGAAAAGATGTCGCTCATTAGTGGTATTCCACCTTGGGTGCTCATGTATTTTGAAAAGTTGACAGCCATCAGTGGCAAAAAAACAGTGCAGGAAATATTCCCGGATTTTTCGTTGTTTGTTTATGGTGGAGTCAATTACGAACCGTATCGCTCTAAAATTGAAGCAATTGTAGGTAAAAAAATTCCGTCGATAGAAACATACCCCGCCAGCGAAGGTTTTATTGCCTATCAGGATAGTCAAAACGCTGAAGGCCTTTTACTAAATGTTGATTCAGGGATATTTTTTGAATTTATTCCTGCCGGAGAAATATTTAATGATAATCCAACAAGGGTTATGTTGAAGGATGTTCAGCTAGGCGTAAACTATGCACTTATCTTAAACAATAATGCAGGTTTGTGGGGATATAATATTGGCGATACCATAAAATTTGTATCCTTAAACCCATATCGAATTGTAGTTTCCGGACGAATTAAACATTTCATTTCCGCATTTGGCGAACATGTGATAGGAGAAGAGGTGGAATATGCCTTATTAAAGGCGGCAGAAGAGGAACAGATTGAAATTGTGGAATTTACGGTGGCACCTCAGGTAAATCCCGAAAGTGGATTGCCTTATCACGAATGGTTTATCGAATTTGGCACTCAACCGACAAACTTAACAACCTTTGCAGCCAAAGTAGATGAACACCTTCAACACAAGAATATCTACTATAAAGACCTGATTACCGGCAAAATACTGCGATCCCTCGAAATTACGTTGGTAAAAGAGGGAGGTTTTCGCAACTTTATGAAGGCTAAAGGCAAACTTGGCGGGCAAAACAAAGTCGCCCGACTAAGTAATGACAGGCTGATAGCCGATGAACTAAAAGAATGGACAGTGTGTTAACAAAGTTTAATCAACCCATGAACACAATCAACAAATAATTCACGAATTTCGCAGCACTTATGGACGTAGTTATTCAGATTGCGCAATTGATTTTAGCGCTTACAATTTTGGTTTTTATTCACGAGCTGGGGCATTTTATGGCCGCAAGGATGTTTGGAATAAGAGTAGAAAAATTCTTCATATTTTTTGATGCATATGGCAAAAAGTTATGGTCGATTAAACGCGGCGATACTGAATATGGCATTGGCTGGCTGCCTTTAGGTGGTTATGTAAAAATTGCCGGTATGATTGATGAGAGCATGGACAAAGATGCCATGAAAAAACCGGCAGAACCTTGGGAATTGCGTTCAAAACCCAATTGGCAGAAATTTATTGTAATGATTGGCGGTATTGTTATGAATGTGATATTGGGTATCATTTTATATGTATTCATTTTAGCCAATTATTCTAAAAATTATACTACTGTTGAAGGGGTAAATAATGCAGGTGGTATTTATGCTACCGAAGCAGGAAAAAAATATGGTTTTGAAACCGGCGATAAATTAGTTTCGATTAATGGTAGAAGTTATGAGCGTTTAGATGACTATGTATCTGCAAGATTATATTTTGGTTCAGATGTAGTGGTTGACCGCAATGGTAAACAAATTGAATTGGTAGTTGCAGACAGTGCATTTAAAGATAAAATGCGTGGGGAGGTATTGTTCGATTTAAAAGCAACAATTAAAATTGAAGATTTTAGCGATAGTTTAAAAAATGCCAAAGAAGCCGGATTACAAAAAGGTGATATTTTAAAAGCAATTGACAGTGTTCCAGTAGAATATTTTACACAGATGTCCGAAATGTTTAAAGCAAGAAAAGGACAAAGTGTTCCTATTACCGTAGACAGAAATGGCACTGAACAAACTATGTTAACGCAAGTGGATGAGCATGGCAGAATTGGTATTTTAACCAATACAAAATTGTATGCTTACGATTCAGTGCATTATAGTTTTGGTAAAGCACTGAGTTACGGAACCCGCGATGCGTTTGAAGTATTTTATTTCCAGGCAGTGAGTCTCGTGCGCTATTTTCAGAGGTGATATTCCTGCACGTGAAAGTATTTCAAGTCCTATTGGTATTACCAAATTATTTGCGCCAAAATGGGACTGGACTTCATTCTGGATATTAACTGCATTATTAAGTATGGTGTTGGCGTTTATGAATTTATTGCCAATTCCGGCATTAGATGGTGGACATATTATGTTTATCGCCATTGAAAGTATTACCGGCAGAAAATTGTCCGATAAATTTATGGAACGTGCACAATTAGTCGGCATGATTTTATTGTTATCGCTAATGGTATTTGCTGTGGGCAACGATATTGTCAAAATGTTTAATTGATGAATAAATTTATTAGTGTTAGTTGTTGTTTAATACTGTGTTTTGCATTTACCATTGTAAATGGACAAAATGCTAATAGCGGCGCACTAATTGGTCAAGATTCGAATAAACATAAGGTAATGATTATACCTTTCGACCAGTATAATTATTTTTCGGATGCAGACCCTGAATTAGCAGAAAAAAATGAACCGGTTACGGACATTTCTCGATTGTTCCGTTATGGTTTAAATTATAATATCAGTGCAAGGGTAATTTCTACTAACGAAACCTATAATATTTTGACCGATACTACGGTGCAATCAGGTACTGATTTAAAAATGATTTATGCCAGTATTACGTACCGTTTTGAGCATCCTATGAATGTAGTAAAAGGTGATTCGGTAGGAAAGGCTGTTGCACAGCCCGATTTGTTTGGCAATGGTGTTATGGAAGAAGAAAAAAAGGAAAAGAATAATCCTTTTAAGAAAAAATCTGAAGATGAAGCCGAAAAAAATGCCAAGTATTTGAATGCTGTTATTACCCATCCGGAAATTTTCACAGGCTTGCAGCAAAAGTATGGGACCGATTTATTTTTATTTATCAATCAGTTTGAACTGGTGACCAATTATAATCATTGTCTGGATCGTTCTGCCAATTATTTTGAAAGAAAGGTAGTGGTGCATTATTCCATATATGATGCAAATGCCAAACAATTACAAGGCGGCGCGCATACTGTTACGTTTTCTTCTGGAGAAACGAATGTAGATAAAATAATAGCGACACAGTTTCCGCTGGTTGCCGATTATTTGAGCACAGCAATAGCTGATGTATCTAAACCGGTAATAAAATAAAGACAATGTATTATTTCGAATTATATCAAATACCGGTCAGTTTTTTACCGGATATCGCCAGCATTAAAAGGCAATACTTCGTATTAAGCAAACAATATCATCCTGATTTTTATAGTAATACATCTCCGGAGAAACAAGCTGAAATTTTGGCGTTATCTACACAGGTGAATAAAGCCTATGCCGTTTTAACCGATATGGATAAACGAATGCGATATATATTAATGGAAGCAGGGTATTTAAAGGAAGAAGAAAAATTTATATTACCACAGGATTTTTTGATGGAAATGATGGACATCAACGAAAAGTTGATGGAGGTGCAAATGGATGGGGATAAGGATGCATCTGCAGCTATTAAAAATGAAATTACACAGCTGGAAGAAAGTTTGTATCAGGACATATTACCCACCTTACAAAATTTTGATATCAATTCTTTAAACCCGGATATTATGTTATCCATTAAAACCTATTATTTCAAACGAAAATATCTACTGCGCTTGCTGGAACAGGTTGATGGGGGCGGGGAATGAAGTGATTTGTGCGCCAAAGTGGTGATGAATTATTAAAAGGTTTTTTCACCGGATTTTTGCCATTAAATTTATACATTGTTTCGGTAAAAATGTATTCCATTAACTGACGGTCCTTTAAACCAATCAGTCTCATTCTAACATGTAAATTATTATAGATTACAACCCTGACAGCATCATAAGTTGAACCGGTTATAAATATTCTGGTTGCAACTAAACACTGATCATCTTTCTTTTGATTTTCCGTATACATTTGAGTCTTGCCGGGAATAATTGGTATGTTGGCAATTGATTTTTCCAACAATTCATCAGCAGTGATGTCATCTTCAAAAAAATTAGTGTAGTCAATCGTAAACAATGTGTAATCAGTGGTATTCATATCAATTTCAACAACAACTATTGAATCGCCTTCTATTAAGTCGGAAGGTATTGTATAAGAAATTGCTTTTGCGTTATCTTTAAAAATAGGTAAGATCAATTCATTATTAGTGTCAATTGAAACAACTAACTGATTATTGTTTTTGTCTTTACAGCTACTGAACAAAAACAAAACAAAAGAAATTGAGGTTGTAAGTTTAACAAATTTCAATCAAAAAATTTAATTTTATTACATCAATAAACTCAGATAATTTATGAAAAAATAAAAAATACAGTTAGGATAAAAACTGAAAATATTGTAAAGTATTTATAGCCGATAAATAAAATGGTATCTCTAAAAAACCGGTCCACAAAATACCAAACAAACATATACAAAATAAAGCAATAAAACATAAGCACCATTGTGAAGTAATTGAAAAGATCGAATTTTATTATAGCAATCATTAAGCTGCTACAAATCAAACTCAATATTAAAATTCGGAAATAACTTGTGTTCTCAATAAATCTCAAAATCTCTTTATTAAAATTTGCGTTTAGTAGTAAATGGTAACTGTACAATTTAATAAAGCACAGCATTGTAAAATTAAATAAAAATAGTTGTAAGAATTCCAGAATAAAAGCTGGGTAGTTATAATTTTAAATTTTGCTCAATCAAACAATCCCGAACCGCAGGTTCCTTATAAATTTTGCTCAATCAACAAATCTTGTTCAATAATCAGATCAGTTACCGAAGAATACTATTTTATAAAATTATATAACCCAATCAACCTTGCTCAATCAACAAATCTTGTTCAATCAAACAATTCCGAACCGCAGGTTCTCCATAAATTTTGCTCAATCAAAAAATCTTGCTCAATAATCCAATCAGGTACCGAAGGTGGGACTCGAACCTGCCTGACTGCGAGTATGAATTTAAAATTTACACGATATTGTCAGTCGGAGTGAAAAATGTTATGTTTCGATTGGATTACCGGCAGGCAGGCCCACACGCTTCATTCAATTTCTTCAATAATTTTCCGTAATAGCCGTTTCCCTTAAGTTGTTTTAAGCTCCTTTTCTCGTTGTCTTGCATCAAGTCTTGTGTCAAATGATTCAATTAGAATTAACTTAAAGGGTAAATAAGGTTTAGTAGTTCTCTCATAACCCTTATTGTGTTGATTTACTCTTCGCTCAACATTATCAGTAAGCCCAACATAGATATAATTATGTTGAATGCTTTTTAAGGCATAAACAAAATACATTTTTAAAAGGATATGTACCGAAGGTGGGACTCGAACCCACACGCTTTTTGAGGGCACCGGATTTTGAGTCCGGCGTGTCTACCATTCCACCACTTCGGCGTGTCTCATTTGTTAGATGAGGTGGAGCTGATTTCTTTCAAATCAGGGCTGCAAAGTTAATCTAATACTCCTTATTTGCAAATATTTATTGGGAATTGAAACGACTGTTTTTCTGCAAAATGCAGCGCTTTTATTTGGCTATATCAAACCTGTACGCTTAATTAAGCAGTACTTTTACGTTATAATTAACAATCATGTATCGTACTATTATCACCGGGACAGGTGCTGTTATTCCTCCAGTAGTGAAAACAAACCGTGATTTTGCTGCTCACGACTTTTATGGAGAGGATAGTGTAAAAATTGATACGCCTCCTGAAGAGGTAACAGAAAAATTCAGACAAATCACCGGAATTGAGGAACGCAGGTATGCAGATACAGAAGTAAACGCTTCCGATTTAGGCGCTGAAGCGGCTAAAATTGCCATAACCGAAAGTGGTATTGACCCTGAAACGCTTGATCAGATTATAGTAGCGCATAATTTTGGAAATGTTACCAAACATACCATTCAAACTGATATACTGCCGGCATTAGCTTCCCGTATCAAACACGATTTGGGGATACATAACCCTGCTTGCGTTGCATACGATATTTTGTTTGGTTGTCCCGGTTGGGTGCAGGGTGTTATTCAGGCGGATGCTTTTTTTAAGGCAGGAATAGCCAAAAAAATATTGGTTGTAGGGACCGAGACGCTTAGTCGGGTTTTAGATGTTTATGACAGGGATAGTATGATATTTTCAGACGGGGCAGGGGCCACAGTGGTCGAATACCGGGAAAGCGGCGCTTTGGATTCCGGAATCCTGAGTTATAATATGGCATCGCATTGTGTGGATGAAGCTTACTATTTACATATGGGCAAATCGAATTTCCCGCAATCGGACCCGCGCGTGCGTTATATCAAAATGAAAGGCCGAAAAGTGTATGAATATGCCATGAAGTATGTCCCACTGGCCATGAAAACCTGTCTGGACAATGCCGGCATAAGTATTTCGGAAGTGAAAAAGGTATTTATCCATCAGGCCAATGAAAAAATGGATGAAGGTATTATAAAGGCATTGTTCAAATTATACGGACTGAAGGAAATTCCTGAAAACATAATGCCTATGAGTATTCATAAATTGGGCAACAGCTCGGTTGCAACGGTGCCTACCTTATATGATATGGTGCTCAAAAACCGGTTAAGTGGTCACCAACTGCATCCCGGAGATGTAATTTTGTTTGCTTCAGTTGGGGCAGGGATGAATATTAATAGTATCTGCTACCGAATTTAACTTTTGTGAATTTTGAGCGCCCGTGCTATGGGACAATTTTCCATCAGGGTTGGTAAATTCGGCCGAAGTTGTTAATTTTGTAGGGCTTGCGGAAGTAAACCACAATGTTGACAGGGTGTTAACCCAAATACCGGCAAACGCGAAATTTTAAGTTTCTTTCCGCTGATTATCAATAAGTTGCACGTTAAATATTAATTTTTCAATATAGTTTTGTTTAATTTAGTTGTATTCATTACCTTTGCAACTTCATTTTAAAAGTCATGTACGCAATAGTAAACATAGCTGGCCAGCAATTCAAGGTTGAGGAAAACCAGGAGATTTTTGTTCATCGCCAGGAAGGCAATGAAGGGGACAAGATTGAGTTTAAGGAAGTACTCCTTAAAGCGAAAGACGACAAGGTGCAGGTTGGTAGCCCAACTGTAGCATCAGCTAGTGTTTCAGCTACAATACTTTCACATGTAAAGGGTGACAAGGTTATCATCTTCAAGAAAAAACGTCGTAAAAATTACCGCGTTAAAAACGGTCACCGTCAATCATTCACAAAAATCAAAATCGAAAAAATCAATTAAATCTAAACAACATGGCACATAAGAAAGGCGTCGGTAGTTCCAAAAACGGTCGTGAAAGTCACAGTAAACGTTTAGGTGTTAAAATCTGGGGTGGTCAACCTGTAATTGCAGGTAATATTATCATCCGTCAAAGAGGCACTGAATTCCATCCCGGTAAAAACGTGGGTATGGGTAAAGATCATACCATTTTTGCATTAGTTGAAGGTGTAGTAACTTTCACAAAAGGTCGCAAAGATCGTTCATTCGTAAATGTAATTCCGGCAGAAGCAGAAGCTTAATTCCGAATTCAACATATTTAAAGAGGCTGTCTCCAAAAGATAGCCTCTTTTTTTGTGCCTGATAATTACGTGTATTTCAGTCAATCAATTAATAGGTATACCTACAACTGAGCATTCAACAATAAAGAGAATTAATTACATTGACAATGATAACTGGTTGTGCGTTACACTCTTTTCCGATACAACAACACAGCCCAAGTATTAAATACTACTGCCATAATTCCAATTACGAGTAAGTTGTGACTAATATCGGCTAAACTGCTATCCTTCATTACAATCATGCGCATTACTTCAATAAAATATTTTACCGGATTAAACCAGGTAATTACCTGCGCCCATTGCGGCATACTATCAATTGATGTGTAAAGCCCACCCATCAGAATAAATATCATCATAAAAAAGAAGGAGATAAACATGGCCTGTTGTTGCGATTCGGCAATAGTGGATACCAATAATCCAATACCTAATAACGCAAATAAAAAATACAGCAGCAAATAAATAAATGAGCCCCATATTGCCGGCAGGAATAATACCATACACAAAACGAGCAATTAATAATCCAATGGTTAAAACAACAAAACCTATTAACCAGAATGGAATCAATTTGCCTAAAATAAACTGGTATTTTTTAATTGGGGAAACATTTATTTGTTCAATAGTGCCGACTTCTTTTTCGTGGACAATATTTAAGGCAGATAAAAAACTGCCAACCAGAGTTAATAAAATTACTAAAATGCCAGGCACCATAAATAGCGTATAACTCATGCCTTCATTATACCAATTGCTATAAGTGATATCGATTATTGGCACAGGATTAAATTCAGGCATTGTAAACCATGTTTTGCGAATTTCCTGATTGTATTCATTAATAATATTTGCCGCGTAAGATGCACCGATATTTCCTTTTGCTCCGTTTACCGCATTAACTGCCAATGATAGTTTGGCTTCATCTTCCCGGATTAAATCCCGCTCAAAATGCGGAGGAATGGTTAAAATGATATCCGAAACATCTTTTTCTATATCCACCATAGCTGCATCATAATTATCTGCAACATCCTGGATGATAAAATAATCGGAAGCACTTAATTTATTTAATAATAATTGTGAGTAGGTAGAATGGTCCTGGTCAACAACGGTGAGATTTACATTTTTTACTTCATAATCTGCAGCAAGTGGGAGAATCAATAACTGCACTGCCGGCATCATAAATATGATACGCAATATGGATGGATTCCGCATTATCTGCTGAAACTCTTTACGTAATATCACTAATAAAATCCTCATGCCAATCGCATTTTAAATTTTTTCCAACTGATTATTAGGAAAAATGCCGTCATTCCTGCTAATATTAATATTTCGCGCCAAACACTATTGAATCCTAATCCCTTAATCATCACGTCTTTTATAATAATAAAAAACCATTTAGTAGGAACAATGTTGGACAATACCTGCATTGGTACCGGCATATTTTCAATCGGAAACATAAACCCGCTCAATATTAAAGTAGGTAACATCAAACCCATCAGCGAAATAAACATTGCCGTTTGTTGTGAATCTGTTATATTACTAATCATAAGTCCCAACGACAATGCTGTTGTAATAAATAAAAAACAAACGCCAAATACTAACCAGATGCTGCCGTTTATAGGCAGGTCCAAAAGTGTTACACTGATTAATAATATAGTGGAAACGTTGATTAAAGAAATTACCATATAGGGTACTGCTTTACTTAGTATGAGTACCATAGGTTTTAAAGGCGATGCTAAAATAATTTCCATGGTATTTAATTCCTTTTCGCGCACAATGGAAATGGAAGTCATCATAGCTGAAATCAGTAATAAAATCATACCCATCACTCCCGGTACAAATAAATAGGCTCCTTTTAACTGCGGATTATATAACATGCGTATTTCCGTGGAGATGGAATAGGGGAGTTTGAAATTATTATTAATAGTATTTTGATAATCACGAATAACAGCGCTGGCATAAACTTCTAAAGTAGTTGCTGTATTTGGGTCAGTGGCATCTGCCAACAATTGGATCCGTGCTGAATTATTATGTGCCAGTTCTGATTTGAAATTAGGTGGTATTACAATGGCCAATTTAATTTTATCTGCCTTTAAACGCAGCATCAATTTCGTCGGGATTGGTAAATGTGTTGCTTATTTCAAAATATTTGCTGGCTTCCAGTTGGGCGATGAGGTTAAGCGAAGCTTCATCGTTAGCATTATCTAAAATACCAATTTGCGTATTTTTTATTTCGTTGGTTAATGCAAAACCGAAAATCAACATTTGTGCAATAGGTAATGCAAAAATGATAAGCAGCGATTTTTTGTCGCGGAAAATATGATAAAACTCCTTTCTAACAAATACCCAAAATTGTTGCATATTAATCGGCTGTTCTTTTTGCACCTCTTGCAAGATGTGTAAATATTTGATCTATATTTTCGGCATTAAATTGTTTTTTTAAAGCAGCGGGTGAATCTAATGCGGCAATACGTCCATCCACCATGATACTGATCCGGTCGCAATATTCAGCTTCGTCCATATAATGTGTGGTGACAAACACAGTAACACCTTCGTTGGCTGCATCGTAAATTAATTCCCAAAATTTCCTTCTGGTAATCGGGTCTACACCACCTGTTGGTTCATCTAAAAACACAATTTTTGGCTGATGGATAATGGCCAGTGAAAAAGCCAGTTTTTGTTTCCACCCCAAAGGGAGTGCACTTACTAATGTTTTAGATTCACCGGTTAAATTTAATTTATGTAATAAGGCGGCAGACTTTTCTTTAATTTCTGCACGACTTAATCCGTATATCCCACCAAAAAAACGAATGTTTTCAATAACCGGTATGTCTTCGTATAATGAAAAGCGTTGGCTCATATACCCAATACTTTTTTTGATGTTTTCCATATCGCGATAAATATCATAACCCGCAACTTCTGCTTTACCTGATGTAGGTTCCCAGATGCCAATCAGCATTTTCATTGCTGTGGTTTTGCCTGCACCATTGGCACCTAAAAATCCAAATATTTCACCCTTATTTACATGAAATGAAATACCATCAACAGCGGTGAAATCGCCGAATTTTTTGGTTAAGTTTTCTGTTATGATTACTTTATCTGCCATCTTGTTATTCCTTTTCCATTAGTGCCATAAAACAATCTTCAATTTCAGGTTGAATTATTTTCACTTCAATATCGGTATGTTGTTTAGCTGTTATAGCTGCTATCAAATGATTTTCGTCGGTGCTGTTATTGTTTGTGGTGACATGCAAATAATCGCCAAATCCAAAACAGCTGTTTACTTCCGTTAAATCGCGAACATCACTAATCAGTTTATGCATATTGGAAGTCTTTACTGCAAATAGTGTTTTGTCGAAAGCATTTATAATGGCAGACGGTTTGTCAATTTGTAGGATATGTCCTTTTTGAATTAAAGCAATTCTATCACATAAATTCGCTTCATCCATATATGGTGTAGAAACAACGATGGTCAGTTCTTTTTGCAATCGTTTTAACATCTCCCAAAATTCTTTTCTCGAAACAGGGTCAACACCAGTTGTTGGTTCATCCAAAAACAAAACTTTAGGCTTGTGAATAAGCGCGCAACACAACGCCAGTTTTTGTTTCATACCACCTGATAATTTTCCTGCTTTACGTGCTTTAAATGGTTCGAGCTGAATATAAATATCCTTAATCAGGTCATAATTTTTTTCAATGGATGTATGAAATAGGGTGGCAAAAAACTGTAAATTTTCTTCAACAGTTAAATCCTGATACAAAGAGAATTTACCGGGCATATAGCCAATAATTTTGCGAATGTCGGCATATTGTTTTATCACATCAAGGCCATTCACACTTGCTGTTCCGCTGTCTGCCAACCAAAGTGTAGTGAGTATACGAAACAAGGTAGTTTTTCCTGCACCGTCCGGTCCTATTAATCCAAATAATTCACCAGGCTGCACATTAAACGAAATATCGGTTAATGCTTGCACCTTTCCTTTATTAAAGGACTTATTAATTTGATGAATTTGAATGCCGCTCATATTATTTGTTCAATATCAATTCGCCATACATGCCAATTTTTATTTGACCATTGTTTGGTACTTTTACTTTAATGGCATACACTAAATTGGCACGTTCTTCTTTAGTTTGAATAGTTTTAGGTGTAAATTCTGCTTTTTCAGAAATCCAATAAATGGTGCCTGGTAATTCTGAATATTTTTTTTCGCCGTTATCAATTTTGACAGTAACCTGTTGACCAATTTTAATTTGTGCTAATTGCGCACCGGAAATATAGGCGCGCAAGGTCATGGTGCTTAAGTCTGCAATTTTATAAATCGCTTTTCCCGGAGTAGTAAATTCGCCTTGTTCAGCATACAATGTAAGTACTGTTCCTTTTACCGGATTGAGTATTGCTGATTGCACTAATTGGTCATCTACTTGTGCAATTTGCATGGTTAGCGGAGCTACTTCCTGGTAAATAGACTGCGATGTAATTTGCAGTGCAGTTTGTTGTGCATCCAATTGTTTTTGTAATACCGCAATCTGACTGCGAATATCATCTGCTTGCTTTTGTGTGCCAACACCTGCTGCTACCAGATTGTCTATACGCATTTTTTCAGTATTGGCAGTTTTAATTTGTTCTTGCAATGCTGCAATTTGCGAATTGATATCCGGTTGTTTGCTCAACACTGCTTTGATTTGTGCCTGTAGTTGCAATTTTCTTAAATAGAGTTGTGTGGTATCTATTGTTCCGACTATGGCATTAGCTGTCAGGCTGTCGCCTTCTTCCGCTTTTAGTTGTATAATTTTTCCGCCTACACCAGTCGACACTATTATTTCTTTTGCTTCGAAAGTGCCGGTAGCATCGAAGGCATTTTCTTCACTAGCGCAACTCGCTAACATAATTGTTGCACTCAGTATGATTAAGGTTTTTTTCATATACTTATAATTTACCAAGAATTGTCAGATAATTAATTTGAGCAGCAACCAGTTGCATTTGATGAATGGCAAGATTTATTTTTGCTTCGTTTTCGTCAGTTACATATTTCACATAATCATCAGCAGCCATTGTGCCGTTATCAAGTTGCGCTTGTGCGCCGGATTTTATTTTAGTTTTAAGTGTAATGAGTTCCTGATCTTTTTCAATCAGTTGATTTACTTTTTTTATTTCTGCACGTTGTTGTTCCGATTGAACAGACATGTTCATTGTAAAAGTGGATTTATAATTTTCAATATTATCTGCCTGTAACTTATATATAGCGGCATCATGTGATTTGCTATTGCCGGTCCACAAAGGATAATTAAATTTTATTCCCCCCAAATAATAAAACTGAAATGTATCATCCAAAAAGTTTAATCCTGGTCGTCCGTAACCGCCTTGAACAAACAAACTCAATTTAGGTAAGGTGGCAGCTTCTGCAAATGACATTTGTGCTTGTAATAATTTACTTTGTGAATCATACAACATTAATTCAGGGCGGTTGATGATGGTATCGTTTTCAGCAATGCCAATAACAGGTGTTTGAAATTGTGTTTGATAATTAAAGTTGCTTCCTGTTATTTGATTCAACATGTTAATGGCTGCTTCCTTTGCAGCGACTATTTCTATTCGTTTTTGGTCTGCTTTAATTATTTCTGCAGCAAGTATATCAGCCTGAAATTGAGTGGCTGTCCCAAATTGCTGACCGGCTTTTATTTTTTCTGCCTGATTATTTAATTCAATTTTCAGATTGTCTACCAATGCCAGCTGTTTTTCTGCCTGAAGAATCACCAGGTAAATTTGATTGACACGCTCACGAATTTTATACATGTCTACATTTACTTTTTGTGTTTCCACATCGGTATTTATCGATTGAATACTTCGTTGTTGTTTACTAATACCACCATCATAAATAATTTGTGAAACATCCAGCGTTGCTTTATACTGATCTTTACTCAGCTCCTGAATTTCAATTCCGGGAAGCGTAATACCTATTGAAGTTACATCACTTTGATAAGTGGCTTGTGCATTGATATACACTTGGGGTTGCCATACCGAATTTATTTTTTGTATGGCTTCATCAGTTATTTGTGCCAATATATTTTTTTGAGCAACAAACGGATAATGAGCTTCAGCTAAATTATAACACGATGTAAGTGTAACAGCAGATTGCGCATAGTTGGAAGATGTTAGCACAAAAAGCACATACACAACTAAACCAAATTTTTTCATAACCATTATTTTTTAATCAATTGTATTACTGAATCAGCAATAATATTTTTTCTTTCTTCCATCAGGTTTTCAAACCCACTCATATCTGTTCCCGTAACATGCATAAATACCGGCCTTCCGACAAAAGGGAAAATACATAACGACATAATGTGCATCAGCAAATGGATAGGGTTGATGGCTTTAATATTACCTTTTGCTGCTTCGGAGTTAATGAGTTGAACAAACTGTATCATAAATTGCCTTACCGGAACATGTGCCATTTGTGCTATCATCATTTCCGGATTACGGCTTGCTTCACTGATGATAAATAAGGGGAGATCCTGATTTTTAAGTAACATATCGATTTCAGCATGCACAAGGCTCCGGATTTTGGTTTCCAGGTCGGCATCGGACCCTAATATGGAGACGAAGCTGCTATAGAAATTCCCCATGTTTTCTGCAAAAATCACATCGAACAACTTTTGTTTGGACCTGAAATAGTAGTGCAGTAGAGCGCGATTAATCCCGGCCTCCTGAGCAATATCATCCATCCTTGCGGCGGCAAACCCTTGTCGCGTAAACACTTTGCGGGCTGCATCCAGGATTTTTTGTTCGGTGTTTTTGTCTATTTCTGTCATGTTGACATATTAGTTTAACAATATTGTTAAACATTTGTGCAAATGTAATAGTACTTTTTTCACATTTCCAAATTTTAGGCTCAAATCGTTGTAAACAATGTATTTTTGCGGGCAAGGTATGTTATCCAACAAAGAAGTTTCGACGATTTTTAAGACCATTGGCGGTTTAATGGAACTGCATGGGGAAAATGATTTTAAGACAAAAAGTTACGCAAATGCAGCTTTTCAGATAGGTCGTATCCATGAACCTGTGATGGAATTGGAGGAAGATGACTTAGCCAAACGCCAGGGCATTGGGAAGTCTGTAGCAGCCAAAATTGTTGAGTTGCGGAATTCAGGGACAATTGCGGCCTTAGAAGAATTGATGGCTATTACACCTCCGGGAATAATTGAAATTTTGCGCATTAAAGGACTTGGTGGTAAAAAAGTTGGGGTGATTTGGCGTGAATTGGGAATAGAAACAATTGGCGAATTATTATATGCCTGTAATGAAAATAGGTTGTCCAAATTAAAAGGCTTTGGCGAAAAAACGCAAGAGAGTGTAATTCAATCGATAAATTATTATCAAAGCAATCAGGGGAAATTCAGATATGCTACAATTGCCGCCATAGTTGATGAAATGTTGGCCGCGATGCAACAACAATTAACAAGCGGAAAAATAGCATTATGCGGAGCTATTAGAAGGCAGGATAATATTATTGATGTTGTTCAGTTTATTGTAAATACATCGGCAAACATATCACAACATCTTAGTGCATTTTCATTTTTGGAAATTAAGGAGCAAAATGAAACACTTATTACCGGAAAAGCACAAAATGATATTCATTTTCAAATTAATATTGTTGAAGATGCACAGTTTTATTTTGAATTATTTATCCGCAGCGGCGATGAAGGTTTTGTCAATTCGGTTTTACCAAAATTAAACGGCAAAACACAATTTGATTCTGAAGAAGCGTTGTTTGAAGCAGCCGGAGAGCCATACAGGGCGCCGGAATTGAGAGTTGCGGCTATCAAGCAGGTTGAAACCGATAACCCAATCGTAAGGTTTGAAGATATTCAGGGTGTGGTGCATAATCACAGCACATGGAGTGACGGAAAAAATACTGTTGCCGAAATGGCGGAGGCTTGCAAAAAAAAATGGATATTCCTATTTTGTAATTTCTGATCACAGCAAAACTGCAGTTTATGCAGGAGGATTAACTGAAGCGCAAATTATTGCGCAACAAAAAGAAATAACTACATTAAATGCTTCAGGTGGAATTAAAATTTATTCGAGTATTGAATGTGATATTTTAAATGATGGTACACTCGATTATGATGATGCCGTTTTAAAAACATTTGATTTAGTAATTGTCAGCATCCATCAAAATTTAAAAATGGATATTGACAAGGCAACGCAACGTTTATTACGTGCGATTGAAAATCCGTATACTACTATTTTGGGACATATGACAGGACGATTATTATTGAGTCGCCCTGGTTATCCTGTTGACCATAAAAAAATCATTGATGCCTGTGCAGCTAATGATGTGGTGATAGAAATTAATGCCAATCCATACCGTTTGGATATTGACCATACCTATATACCCTATGCGATGGAAAAAGGCGTTATGATTTCAATTAACCCCGATGCGCATAGCATTGAAGGTATTGGCGATATAAAATGGGGCGTCATTTCAGCCCGAAAAGGCGGATTAACCAAAGCAATGTGCTGGAATGCACAGTCTTTGGAAACCGTTGACAACTGGTTAATAGCGCGGAAAAAGAAAAAAGGCATTTTGTAACTTTGTGCTCACATGAAAAGTTACCTTTCATTAATTACATTTAGTCATACGGTTTTTGCCTTACCCTTTGCCATTATTGGTTTTACCTTAGGTATTACCCAACCCGGTGCGCAATTTTTATGGACCGATTTATTATTGGTGATAGCCTGTATGGTTTTCGCCCGAAGTGCAGCCATGGCATTTAACCGGTATATTGATGCCGACATTGATAAAAAAAATGCCCGGACGGCACAACGTGAAATCCCGAAGGGCGTAATAACCCCAAAAAATGCCTTGTATTTTGTTATTGCTAATGCCATCGCATTTATGTTATGTGCATTGATGTTAAATACATTGTGTTTCTATTTATCACCTGTTGCCTTATTGGTTATTTTGGGATATTCCTATACTAAGCGATTTACATGGTTATGCCATTTTATTTTGGGAATAGGATTGGCTTTAGCGCCAATAGGTGCCTATTTAGCTGTTACAGAAACCTTTCAAACTATACCAATTATTTTTTCCTTAATTGTATTTACATGGGTATCGGGTTTTGACATTATTTATGCTTTGCAGGATGAAGATTTTGATAAATCAAATAACTTATATTCGTTACCGGCTAAGTTGGGGAAATTTAATGCACTTGTGGTTTCAATCATCATACATTTTAACACCGCATTATTAGTGTGGTATGCAGGCATGTATCCTTTGTTTGGCACATTATATTGGGTTGGCGCAGGCATTTTTGTGGCAATGCTTATTTACCAGCATTTGATTGTAAAACCAACAGATTTGAGCAAAGTCAACCGTGCATTTTTTACGGCAAATGGTATTGCCAGTGTGGTATTTGGAATTTTTGTTATTACGAATTTGTTAAGAGAAGCAATATAACTACCATGGCAAGAGTAATGGCAATAGATTATGGCGCAAAACGGGTGGGACTGGCTGTCACCGACCCGCTGAAAATTATTGCTACAGCATTAACAACGGTAGAAAACAAGGATGCGATTAATTTTATTAAAACCTATATTGTAACTGAACAGGTTGAAAAATTTTTAATAGGATATCCAACCGATTTGCGTGGAAATGCCACTCATGCTACGCCATATGTAGAAAAATTTATCACGCAACTGCAAAAACATTTTCCTTCAATTCCTGTTGAAAAATGGGATGAAACATATACCAGTAAAATGGCGATGCAAACGCTTGTAGCAAGTGGTGTAAAAAAGAAACAACGCAGAGATAAAAAATTATTAGACCAAATAAGTGCAACAATTATTTTGCAGGAATATTTACAAAATTTATAACTATGATTTTACCTATTATAGCCTATGGGCATCCGGTTTTAAAAAAAGTAGCTCAGCCAATTACGGCCGATTATCCGAAATTAAAGGAGTTGATTGCCAATATGTGGGAAACCATGTATAATGGGAGAGGAGTAGGTTTGGCTGCACCTCAAATAGGACTGGATATACGGTTGTTTGTGATAGATAGTGAGCAGTTGAAAGAGGATGAGGATGATGATGAGGAAAGTGATGTGCGTTTAACTAAAGGAATTAAACAGGTATTTATTAATCCTCAAATAATTGATGAAAGTGGCGAGCCTTGGGTTTATGAAGAAGGATGTTTGAGTATTCCGGATGTGCGTGTGAAAATTTCAAGAAATGAAACAGTGAAATTGCGTTATCAAGATGAAAATTTTGTTGAGCATACTGTTAGTTTTAATGAAATGAATGCGCGCATTATTCAGCACGAATATGACCATTTAGAGGGTATATTATTAACCGACCATATGACACCCTTAAAGCGCAGTTTAATTAAAAAGAAACTGGATAATATTGCTAAAGGGAATATTGCGGCAAAGTATAAAATGAAGTTCTCTGCTAAGTGAGGTTGGGAGTAGCTTTTTAATTATCGAAATGTTTCTCGCAAAGGCACAAGGGAAGGGTATAAGTTTAAGTTATTTTTATTAATAAAAAACCAATTCAAGCTACCAAAGGTACAATTGGTTTTACGGCTTAGCGTGCTTGAAAACAAACCACATCGCACATCATCTAAACTAATACTTTGGGCCTTGGCGAGAAATACAATTATTATTTCACCCGCCTCAGCGGACTGAAAGCACAGAGGAGGGAGAAGTCGGAGATTAGGTTGGTTTATAGGCTCCGCGCGCTCAAAACAAACCACATTATATAAAACAATTGCCTCCGCGTTTCCGCGTGAAAAAAAATTAGTCTTCTTTTTTAAAATCCCCGTTTTGCCAGGCTTCAAAAAATTGTTTCCAGGCAAACACATCAAAAATGCGCATAGGCGGGTATTGTCCTGCGTAATAAATTTTTTGACCGAGCACTTTTGTTTGATAATCGGCATTCATATCGGCATCCATGGCCATTGCATCACCAATTTCTTTTAATCGTTCGCGTTCGAGGTTTTTGCGAGCAGTTTCATAATAATCATCGGGAATATCGTAAGCTAAAAAGGCATCTCTGAATTCTTCTTTTGAAGGCCAGGGATAAATGATAGTTTCAGTTAAATAAATCGTATCGCGGGACATTAATTGAATGACAGAATATTTGTTTTCAGTTAAATCGCCGGGAATAATGTACCTGGCATCTTTATATCCAACTGCAGTAAATAAGATGGTATCACCTTTGGCAGCAACAAAAGAAAAGAAGCCGTTGTAATTACTTGTAGTTGCTGTTTTACTATTACTTGACAAAACGTTCGCAAAAGGAATAGCCATCAAACTATCGGTGGTCATCACAATTCCCGAAAACTGAATGACGCTGTCGGTGGTTTGTGCCTTGCCAATTTGAGCAAAAATGATAATAAGTAATAAGTAAAAATAGCGCATTGTTGAATAAACGTAATTCAAAGATACGTTTATTGTCATGAACCGTGTGGAGGATAGCAGTTTAATTACCAATTAGAACGTAAAGAAAGCATCTTCGGTAGAAAACATACCTGCAGGGCTAGTGATAGAAGGTTGTGATTGTACGCCGGCTGTTGGCAATGCTACAAGGGAATTTGAGTTTGCAGCAGGTTGTTCAGACATTTGATAATCGGCAGCAGAGAAGATATAAGATTCTTCAGTGGCTATGGTTATACCCACATGTGCCATTAACACTGCGGCAAGTACGATGGATCCGGTTAACTTTTTCATAGCTGTCATTGATTTATGATGCCAAATTACTTCGGTTATCGGCCCATGCCAAGTACAAAATCGGAGGGGTTATCAATCACATTTTAACACTTGAAAACAGGCGTTTTGGCTGAAACCCTTGATTTTATTGAAATTAATAAAATGTTAAATGAAAAAATCATGACAAAAATGAGGGCTTATCGGTACCATGTATCCGGGTGGATATGTCTAAAAACAAAAAACCCCTCCGGCTGTCGGAGAGGCTTTTGTTTGATTTAACCCCTAAAAAATCAATATAAAATCTTTATTTTTTTAGTAATTTTCATAACACCAGATTCAATTGAAACAAAGTATATGCCTTCGCCATAATTACTTACGTCAATACTAGTAAGGTTTGAATTGATGTTGTAAACGCCCATTTCCTGACCCAACAGGTTAAGTATGCGAATAGTTCCGCTTTCAACATCAGCAGAAACGGTAATAAACTCTTTTGCAGGATTTGGATATACCACAGTAGATTCTAATGATTCGGTGTTTTTACCGTTCATCATGTTTTCATTAGTAATGCCTTTGGTATTATAGCTATCATCAGAAGTGCCTGTTGTGCCGGTAGCTGTATTATCTGTAGAGAAATTAGCTACTCCTGCACTTGGTATCAAGTCAGTTTCATCTGGTTTTAAACCACTAAGATTGTCAATTTCAGGGTTGTTGGTATCCTCTGACCTAACTCTCGCATTACTTTGCGCAAACATTGCACTGGCAACGGTTACTAGTAATAGGGTAAAAAATAACTTCTTCATAGCAGTAAAATTAAGGTCAATTATTAGTTCTTATACGGGTTTCGCTTGTAATTAGTTTTAAAAATAAAGACACCTCTTCACACTTCTTTAAGACAAATATAACTCTTTATCGGGACACCTAAAAAGTTTTTAACTAAATGTTAATATGTATTTAATTGATTATCAACAGTTTAGTAATTTTAGGATCCTGAAAAATGACAATTCTATCGGTTTGAAAAGTTGTTGATTTGCTGTTTACAACAAATCCTTTGTTAAATTTAACCGATTTTAATCAATGTTTCAAAATAAATCCATCGTCATATTAAGAACTTTCACCTCTCAGGAGGTGCGTCAATTTGACGAATACCTCCGTTCACCCTTCTTCAACAAAAATCAAACCATAATTCAGGCTTTTGACATAATTAAGGCCTGGTTTCCCTTATTTGAACATCCAAATTTGGAGCGAACGCTTCTCTATAAACTCATTTTTAACAATGAGCAATTCGACGAGCAGAAATTACGGTATTTAATGACTGACCTAACCAAACATCTGGAAGAATATTTATGTTACAAAGCGATTTCGGAGGAACAGATATTTAAGTATCATTTATTATTATATACCTATCGTTTACGTCGCCTCGACAAGGCATTTCTCAATACCTTAAAACTGGCAGAAAAAGCATTAAACGATCAACCTCGCAGAGATGTTAGTCATGCTTTTTATCAATATTTAATTGAAGAGGACCGTTACCGGTTTATGAGCGACAGACGTGAGCATTTGCACGAAACCAATTTGCAACAGGTGGTAGATAATCTGGATAAATATTATATCCTGAATAAAATGCGTTACAGTGCCGAAATTATCAATAATAAAAATGTTGTTGCCATCAATTATAAGTTGTTCCTGTATGATGAAATTATGAATCATATCAGGCATAACCCATTGGACTATGTGCCTTCAGCTAAAATTTATTACAATATCATTCTTACGCTTACTGAACCAGAAAATAAAATACATTACACCAATTTACTTGATTTATTAAAAGAACATCATCAGCTATTTTCAAAAGAAGAAATTTTTGAAATGTATGTATATGCAAAAAATTATTGCATTAGAAAAATTAACCATGGCGATGTTGAATATATCAGAGAATTGTTTGATTTGTATAAAGTGATGTTGAAAGACAGGATTATCTTCAAAGAAAATTATTTATCGCAATTTGACTATAAAAATATTGTTTATCTGGGGTTAAGAATAAGTGAATTTGACTGGGTTAAAAACTTTATCAGTAAATACAACGAACACCTGGATCCTGCGATCAGACAAAATGCCTATACGTTTAATATGGCGTATTATCACTTCTTCCAGAATAACTATGATGAAGTGCTAACCTTATTGCGTTCAGTGGAGTTCACGGATTTTTATTACCATCTTGATTCTAAATCGCTATTGCTGAAAACCTATTTTGAATTAGAGGAAACCGAAGCATTGTTTAGTTTGATTGAAGCTTTTAAAGTATATATCAAACGCAATAATTTGATTCCGGCATATCAAAAAACGGGTTATATCAATATGATAAAACTCAGTTCAAAATTGTATAAGTGGAAACTCAATCCCAAAAATAATATTCAGGATATTGTTGATGAGTTTAACAATACCAAACCTGTTGTTGACGTACTTTGGATGCGCAAAAAACTGGAAACTCTGCAATCTCTTTCAGAAAAATTGACAGGTAATTGGAGAAAATAATTGGCATACATTATTTCCAGTTAGCCTTAATCAAATAACCCCAGCCATATTTAACATCATTTAAAAAACACCTGATACGTTAGGGTGAATCCCGCACTATAAACTGCGGAGTATAAAATAAAATCTATCGCATAATTCAGTATGGGGCGTTTTTCACTAAACTCCAGTGCTCCTAAAGTTAAAAGGTTTACCTTATTGATAGTCCTGAACAAGTGATAAGCATCGGTGGTAAACACAAAAAGGGTAGTGGAGCCGGGAAATTTCTCTCCTAGATTAGGGTCGTTATTTGCATATTTGTTTGTCCAACTCACGTACGGATTCCAATATTGATCATTTGCATTTGGGAACCTGTTTTCAAATGCACCATAGTGAGCGTATAAGGTTTGTGACAAACCATCGCAAATTCCTGCAAAAAGTGCAAATGGGATAGTGATTTGTGGTTTGTTTAAGGATATGTCGCCAATGCTATTAATTTGAGCGATTGCGACATTCGTAAACAGCAGTAGTCCAATGAGTAATTTCATAAGTAAGAGAATTAAAATTTGCCTGAATGAATATCTAAATTACTTAAAGTAAGGAAATATTCAAAACTGCTTTTCTAACTTCACCCTAGAAATTTTATAATTTTTAGTTACCCCAAATAACATATATGCTGGCTTGCTATTGAAAAAAACGGATAAGTTATTTTTTTTAATATAAAATATCTATTACCTTTATCAATAAGGTTAATAAATAAAAGTTATATTACTCACATGAATTATTAAGGATGTTATGAAGGCAATGAATACAATTAAAAAATTTGGTTACAAAATTTTACGGAAATTTGGTATTGTGGGTAAAGAATATCAATTACTTCCCAGTAATTTTCCTGTGGCCAATATCAACACTACATTTAATCAAATTGGTAAACTTAACCCTCGTGTTACTCATCCTACAGAATATGTTGTTTTAGGGGTTTTGGCAAGTATAACAAAACAAAATATTTTGGAAGTTGGCTGCTATTTAGGATACTCCAGTTGTATAATGGCTTCTGCAATTTCAAGTGATAGAAAAATATTTTCAGTTGATAGATTTGAAATCCCTAAAAACTGGTCAAAAAAGACGAGTGATAATTGGATTTTTAAAAACTATTCGCAAATTGAGTGGGCAACAAAAAATCGTAATGCACTTGGGTTCGAATCAAAAATTACCTTTGTTGAAAGTGATTCAAAGTCCTACGCAGCAGAATTGCGAAACATGCGCGATAGACCAAAATTTGATTTGATTTTTATTGATGGTGATCATAGTTATGAAGGTTGTTTAAGCGATATGAAAGATTATATGCCAATGTTGGAGGAAGGTGGATATTTGGTAATGCATGATTATAATTCGCCTTTACATCCCGGTGTTGCTAAGGCAGTAGATGAAATCATTCAATCAGATATTTCATTTAAATGCTTATATCTTGTACAGTCCTTAATAGTAATCATTAAGGAACATCCTAAAAGCTAATATTTTAATTTAAAATTTATCACATGAAAAAAGTATACTTAATTTTTTTATTGTTTTATACAACATTGATTTACGGTCAATCCGGCACGTCAGAATTTACTTCAACCGGCACATTTACAGTACCGGATGGCGTTACTACTATATTAGTCGAAATGATTGGTGCCGGTGGACACGGCGGTTATAACGGAACCGGTGGCGGTGGCGGTGGCGGATATACCAGCAGTAATTTATCGGTTACACCCGGAGCTACAATAGATATTCAAATAGGTATTCCCGGAAGCGGTGCTGTTTTAGGTACTACTAAAATTGACAATACATTTTATGCTACAGGTGGTGAGAACGGTGTTTCTGTTCCAAACCCTGAAATTGGCGGCGGAGGTGCAGGTGGTGTAGGTTTTGGTGGCAATGTGGCCAACTTTGCAGGCGGAAATGGAGGTGGTGGTTACTACACATATTTTGGCGGCGGTGGCGGTGGAGCAGCCGGAGCTGATGCCAATGGTGGTGTAGGCGGAAATACCATTGCCTGGGTTGGAATTTGTCTGACACCAGGCGGTGATGGTGGATTAAGCGGTGGTTCGCCAGGAGGTAATGGAGGCAAAGGTGCTGGATTTATTGATACGTTTTGCGCTACAACCGATCCTGCCGGAAATGGAAATAATTATGGAGCTGGCGGCGGCGGTGGAAATGGCAATGGTGGTGGTCCTGGTAATGGCGCTGGTGGTTATTGTCGAATCTCCTGGTGTGCGGTAGATGTTACGGTTGTATCAAATGGAACTTCCATTACAGCAAATGCTACAGATGTTACTTATCAATGGATAGATTGCACAACTGGTGCTATAATTGACGGTGCAACTAGTCAAAGTTATTCACCACTTGCAACAGGCAATTATGCAGTAATTGTAAATGATGGTCTTTGCGCTGATACTTCGGAATGTGTCTTCATAGAAATAATTATAGAAGATATACAAAGTTATTATGAAAATTTAGTACGCGTATCGCCAAACCCATTTGAATCGACAATTCACATCGATGGTTTACCTAATCAACAATTTCAATTTGCAATTATTAATAACCTGGGACAAACAGTGTGGTCAGGTAATCAATTGTTAGACGACTATACTTTTTTAGCAGATGGCATTTATTTGTTGCATATTGCAAATGAAGTTTTTGAGATTAATAAAATGCTTTTCAAAAAATAAATTATCTATACTTGTCATACACTTGTAAAAGAACTGCTTTTTATCATAAAAAATAATAAATAGCAGGATTTGACAACATACCGAGATTTTTGCTGTTTAATTTTGTTGTTATAATTTTAGTAATTGTAAAGAGTATGACGACAAACATTAAACAGCTTTTTATTTCAACATTAGGGTTGATTATTTTAGGTGGAGGCGCAGTAAAGGCGCAGGAGGTACCGGAAGTTTTAGCGAATAAATTGAGTGCAACCTTAGATAGTATGTGGTTGTTGATTGATAATAAATCGTTAAGTGCAGCTATGCAGTTTAACGACAATGCAGTTTGGGAAGATGCAGCAGGGTATTCTATTTTGACACCGGAAGTAGAAGTGACAACAGCGCACAAATATGAAATTGGCAGTATTACAAAAACATTAACCGGTGCATGTGTTTTACAATTAGTTGATGAAGGTATTTTACATTTAGATGACAGCGTATTTACCTGGCTAGACCCAATCCCATTTGTTGATTCTACTATAACCATCCGACAATTATTACAACACAAAAGTGGTTTATATGAAGTGTTGAGTAATGCAGATTTGCAACCAACATTATTGTTAGATCAAGATTCTATTTGGCAGGCCAAAGATGTAATAAATACTTTTATTCAAGCACCTTATGATGAACCTGGCAGTACATGGTCGTATTGCAATACCGGTTATTTTATGTTAGGAATGATTATTGAAGCTGCAACCGGAAATCCATTTTATGAAGAAATCAGAAATCGCTTTTTAGATCCTTTGGCATTAAGCAGTATTGGTATTCCTTCATTTGAAACTTATACCGGACCAATTGCACATGTTTGGTTGGATATAACAGGTGATGGCGTTACAGATGATGCACATTTCTTTTATTACAATTGGTTATCATTAAATTCTGCGGTTGCTGCAGCCGGGGGATATTATGCCACACCTGAAGATATCACCAGGTGGATGCGCAGTTATTTGAGAGGCGATTTACATTCTCCGGCAATTCTAACTGAAGCTGAAACAACAGTTACCGCTCCTGGATTACCAGGGACTTATGGTTTAGGACTAATTGCGAAAACGTTTTTAGGATACCAGGTATATGGACATGGAGGAGATTTAGCATATTCAGCCAATTCATGGTATTTTCCTGAATTTGATTTAAGCATTACCGTTATGAATAATGATGCAGAAATTATTTCCTGGGATTTAGAACCAGTCACAATAGCCTTGTTTCAAACTTACCTCGACTATCAAGCAACATTAAGCATTCCACAACAAACAACTTCAATTGCTGTTGAAATATCACCTAATCCATTTGTCAATCAGCTTAATTTAACTGTAAATGCTATGGCACCGATTGCGGATATACAATTTACGATTTTCAATTTAATGGGACAAAGTGTTTTTTCGCAGCAATTGGCAGCAATTGAACCCGGGGAACAACAAATACAAATTTCAGTTCCGGACCAACTGCCAATAGGTGCGTATATGATTGTTGTAGAATCAAATCAACAAGTAATTTATTCTGATAAACTCATAAAACAATAATGACAAAATCTATATGTTACTGTTTGTGAGCACAGTTGAATTCACTACTTAATTTTAGTTAACATTCCCTTTTTTTAGTTAACAATACCTAATGTTTTTTGTGGTTCCTTTACCTTTAAATTTTTAAGGGTATCCATTCATGTATAGTTTCCTTTCATCACCTGTAACCAGCTATAGTAATTTGCCACAGCAGATTAGTATTATGAATTATTCTGTGTTAAAGGAACTGGATTGCAAGGTGCCATTTAAGCGGTTTTCGATAAAATATGTAATAGCCGGAGAAGAAACCTATTTTGTAAATGGAAAACGGTATGCAATTAAGTCTGATGAATATTTAATTGCTAACCAATTTGCTGAAGGATCTGTAATAATTGACAGTAAAACACCTGTAAAAGGATTGTGTATCGACATTGCCCCAAATTTAATTGAAGAGGCAGTCGCAAGTTTTATACGGCCCGATACTTTTTTCCCGGATAATAATCTTTCCGCATTTTTTAATACCAATACATTCTTGGAGAATCAATATCAGGCGAAAAATACTATTGTTGGGCATGATTTAATTGAGTTAAGTAATGCATATGCTGATCAACCTGAATTACCGCGTGTAATACCTGATGCCGTTTTTTATAACATTGCAGAACATTTTGTGGCAGACCATATTGGGTTGTATCGACAACTACAACAAATTCCGGCAATCAAGCAACAAACAAAAAAAGAATTAATGCGCCGATTGCAAACTGCAAAGGCTTTTATGGATGAACATTTTTTGGCATTACCTACTATCAAACATATTGCTACGTATTGCAATTTATCTGAATTCCATTTTTTTAGATTATATAAAAAAGTATATGGCGAATCACCTTATCATTATATGTTGAAAAAACGTATGGAGTTTGCTGCCGGGTTATTAAAAGACCCGAACATAAATGTGACTGATGTTGCCAGCATGGCCGGTTTTGCTGATGTGTATTCGTTTAGTAAAGCCTTTAAGAAGTATTTTCGAGTTGCTCCTTCACAATTTAGTATTGGATAATTAGCAGGATTCGACAAAGAAAAACTTGCAAAAAATTACATCTTTGCAATAATTAAAACACAGTTCATGAAGTTATTTTTTTTCGCTCTTTTTAGCACAATAGTGTTTACTAGTCAGGCGCAGGTTGCCAATCAAAACGAATCCTATTTGTTGAGTGGAGTGGTAGCCGATTCTGCAAACAATCCATTGAATGATGCTCTGGTGACATTATATCTTTTTACCGATTCAACGGCAGCAGCTTCGGCATTAACGGCTTCAGATGGCGGTTTTACAATAAGTATTCCTGTTCCAGCGAAATATTTTCTGAGTATTGCTGCTTTAGGTTATCAATCTTACTTCTCTCAGGTAATTGAGGTAACGTCCCTTAAAATGAAATATGTGTTACCAATAATTAATTTACGGGCTACCGGTACATTGCAACTGGAATCTGTCGAAATCATCAGCAAGAAATCATTTGTTGAACAAAGTATCGACAGGATTATTGTACATCCTGAAGCATTAATCAGTAATGCCGGAACAACGGCGCTCGATGTGCTCGAAAAGTCGCCGGGTGTGCAGGTGGATATGGATGGAAATATTAGTTTGAAAGGAAAAGGTGTAATGGTTTACGTAGATGATAAACCGACTTATTTGGCGCCTGCTGATTTAGCCGGGTATTTACGTTCATTGCCGTCGGAATCGTTAGAGAATATCGAAATTATGACTAATCCTCCAGCAAAATATGATGCAGCAGGAACAGGAGGTATAATTAACATTAATATTAAAAAAACGAAAAAAGTAGGGGTTAACGGAGGTTTTAATTTAAGTTATGCGCAAGGGCGTTATCCAAAAAGTAACAATAGTGCTAACCTGAATTACCGGATAAACAGATTTAATTTTTATACCAATTTAGGATATAATCTCCATAACACATTTCAAGATTTGGATATCAACAGAACTTATAAAAATGAAGATGGCAGCTTGAGTTCTACTTTTTACCAAAATACATTTATTAAAATTGAAAATACTAGTCTCACAGGAAAATTGGGTATGGACTTTTATATCAATGATAAATCTACTATTGGTGTTGCTTTTAGTGGATTTAATACATCGTTAGATAACAACTCGACCAATACAGCAGAAGTAAGCGATTCCTTGGGTGCGTTGCAAAGTACAGTAGTTACTTATAGTCCCTCTGTTCGCAAATTTATTAATGGTAATGTCAATTTAAATTATGATGTTGTATTAGATGATAAGGGCAAACAACTAACTGTTCAATTTGATTATTTGGGATACAATTCGGATATGGATCAGCAATTATTGACCAAATCATATTTACCTGGCGATGTTTTAATCGGAGAGAGTAATCTATTGAGTTTTTTGCCCACTTTATTATCCATTAAAAGTGCGAAAGCTGATTTTGTAATGCCTTTATCAAATGGTGCAAGATTTGATGCAGGTGTTAAAGCAAGTGTTGTTGATGCTGATAATGATGCTGATTTTCAAGATGAACTTGATGGCGTTCTAACGCCTAATTATACTTTTTCTAATCACTTTATTTATAATGAGAATATTAATGCAGCTTATATAAATTATAGTAAAAGTATTGGTGTTTTTTCACTACAATTAGGTTTGCGTTTTGAAAATACTAATATAACAGGAAACCAGCTCGGCAATGCGCTGTCTGAAGACTCAACCTTCACACGAAATTTATATAATATTTTTCCTACAGCATATTTGCAATATCAAGTAGATTCCGTTGGAAAACATGTGTTAGGATTTTCTTATGGAAGAAGAATTGACCGTCCGAATTATAAAGATTTAAATCCGTTTACTTATCCACTCGATTTATTTACTTTATATGAAGGAAATCCATTTTTAGAGCCCACTTTTTCGCATAATTTTGAATTGTCTCATACTTATAATAATATCTTAACTACTACAGGATTATTTAGTGTGGTAAACGATGTTATTAATGAAACAATAGAGCAACGTGATGGCATTTTTTATAGTCGCCCGGGAAATATCAGTGACCAGTTGACATATGGTGTTTCGATGAATGGAATGTTTGCTATCAAAAAATGGTGGACCTTACAGGTTTATTCAGAACTAATGCATAATGCGTTTAATGCAACGATTTACGGACAACCATTAAATAATGAAGGAACACATTGGTATATTGGACCTGTGAACCAGTTTCAGGTGAAGGAGACTTGGGCATTTGAATTATCGGGGCATTATCAGACGAAAGTGTATAGCGGACAATTTATAACTATTCCATCAGGAGGTGTGAGGTTTGGTGTTTCGAAAAAAATAATGAAAAATCAAGGCACGATTAAATTAAATGTGAGTGATATATTTTATACTACACAATCTGGCGGTGATATTGAAGGGTTAGGAAATTCTACTGCAAATTGGTTTAGTTATTTGGATACACGTGTATTAACTATTTCATTTGGATACAGATTTAATAAAGGACAAGGATTGCAGGCTCGTAATACAGCAGCACCGGATGAAAAGTCGAGGGTGCAATAATAAACGGAAATGAAATCGGTTATTGCTGTGCTAGCGGGAATTCCTTTAACAGCCGAAACCACATAGAGAAATACAAAGTGAACAGTCTGAAAAGGGCACTGAGTTTTTTATATTGTGCTTCGGAAGGTGCGCTAGAACAATGCTGCAGAATCGGAGGTTTTGCAGAGTTGCATAAAAAAAGGAGATTATTGATATAATAACCTCCTTTTAAAATTCTTCTTAATCAGTATTATTCTTTTTTATCCTGATTGCCTTCGCGAATTCGTTTACCGAGTTCTTTCATTAATTCTAAACCTAACAAACCACTTATTGGTCCGTTTGGAGAATCGTTTCCGCCGGTAATAAGTACTTCTGGAATTACTTTCACGTTATTCATTCCGAGGCTTTCGGTAATTTTTAACTGAGTGAAATTATCACCACCCATTGCTTCAACCGATAATTTATAGGATTCGGCATTTGATTTACCAATTGCCAGAATTTTTTCCGCTTCGGCATTACCTGTTTTTGCAATTCGTTCCGCTTCTGCATCAGCAATTAATTTAATTTTTTGCGAATCTGCTTCTGCTAATAATCGAATTTTTTCTGCTTCACCGGTGGCTAATATTCTTAATCGTTCACCTTCTGCAGTTGATTGAATGCGAATACCATTTGCATCACCAGTTGCTTTTTTCACACTTGCGTCTGCTATTTTTTCTGCAATTACTACACCCTGATCTGCTTTTACTAATTCTTTTTGCATTTCAGCAACGGCAGTTTCTTTTTCTAAAGTGCGTCGAGTTTCCTGCGCTTTCATTTGCGTATCGTAAGTAACTTTTTGCTCTTCAGCCAATTTACGATCGGTGAGTGTTTTCATTAAAGTTTCAGGAGGAATAATATCACCAATTAATGTATCTACCCCAAAAACGTTGTATTGTTCAAGCACTTCACCAATATGTTGTTTAGCACTTTCCTGACGTTCTTTACGAGACTTTAAGAAATCAATTACATCCGCATCTTGCGCTGAGTTACGGAAATAGTTACCAATGGTAGGTTCTAAAACCTGCGTTACCAGGTTGGCCATATTTCCAAAACGCGCAATAACTTTTGGTGCCTCATAAGTTGGAATATGAATAATTTGCGAAACATCCAGATTAAAGGTGAAACCATCTTTAGAACGCACAGTGATCGTACTTAAATTTTTATCTAACATATGCGATTCAGTGCGAGCAGATGCCCAATTTAATACGAGGTTGGTAGTTGGCACCAATTCCACTTTCATAATATAGGGGTTAATCGGATATTTACCTGGCCCTAATGCTTCAGCCCAAACACCTTTTTGGCCTTTCGCAACAATATTACCATGTTTAAACTCTGTTCCACTTAAATCAACTCCATCGGCACCCACATAACTTATTACAACACCTACGTAACCAATTGGGATTTCGGTCATTTTTACAATTTCTACACGAACAAACCATGGGTTTAAGAAATAACTACCGGCTAATATTACCTGCTCCTGTAAACCTTTATACCCGTTATTATTTAAAAATGTATCTGCATCCTGATAACGATTATGAGAAGGAATGATTTTACCTGCAATTTGACCTTCATCAAGGGGTTGCCCTTCTAATGTAGTCACAATACCCACGCCATTTTCAGGCACGTTAGTCATGTCGACAATTTCTATGGCAAACAAAAACGTGTTGATACGATAAGAACCTGGTGGGATAAGTGCAGACTGACGGCCTTTTCTACCGCCTCCATTCATAAAAGCAGAGGCATCCTGAAAAGTGTCGCACTCAACTTTACGGGCTAAAATTCGTCCTGTTTCCAGTTCTACACCATCATTGGCCAAAACGAGGCCGATTTGACCGGTTGGGACAATGATAAAGGGTTGCATAGTGATTTCATACTGCCAAATCCATTTCCAGAAATATAAACCCGGTGCTAAAGAATGTGCTTGATAACCAGCTTCACCTTTTGTAGCAATGATATGCCCATCAGGTAACTCTTTGTTGGCGCCGAATAACACGAATTTTTTAGTGACAAGACCAATTCGGTCTTCTGGGACAATTACCATCCCGAAAAAGAAGCGTAAAATGAATTTGTAAAAGATGATACACACCAGCACGCCTACAATCCAGAGCGTCCAGGTGAGTGTTTCTTGGTTAATTGAGTCCATTGTGATTGTTTTAATTGTTGAGGAATATCCTTAACAGACGACAAAATAAACTGCTTATTTTAGAATTTGTGCATTAACTGTGAAATCTTTTTTTATTCTGCCCAAAACCATTTGTACAACACTTAATTTTGCAGGAATTTTTAAATCTACAGCAGTGAAACTTCGTACATCAACCAACGAGCAATTCGAACAACGTCATATTGGCCCAAGACCACATGATGTTGCAGCAATGTTAACCAGTATTGGAGCTGAGTCACTCGACTCGCTTATTAACCAAACAGTTCCGGAAAACATCCGCCTGAAGCGCCCGTTGAATATCAGTCAGCCCATGACCGAACACAATTACTTCAAACACTTGAAAGCTATTGCCGCAAAAAATAAGGTGTTTAGAACCTACATCGGGTTAGGGTATTATAATACCTTGACGCCAAGTGTTATCAAACGCAACATTTTCGAAAATCCGGGTTGGTATACTCAGTATACCCCATATCAGGCAGAAATTGCGCAGGGCAGGTTGGAAGCTTTATTGAATTTCCAGACCATGATTGCCGATTTAACCGGATTTGATATTGCCAATGCCAGTTTATTAGACGAAGGAACTGCAGCTGCTGAGGCAATGATTATGTTTTTCCATTTGCGCAATAAAAAAGAAATAGTTGCCAATAAGTTTTTTGTAAGCGAATTATGTTTCCCGCAAACTATAGATTTATTAATTAGTAAAGCAGAACCACTTGGTATTGAAGTAGAAGTTGGCAATCATACAACATTTACTTTCAACGGCAATTATTTTGGTGCTTTGTTACAATACCCTGCCGGTAACGGACAATTATATAACTACCGTTCATTTATTGATGATGCACATCAACATAATGCATTTGTAACTGTTGCTGCTGATATTTTATCCTTGGCAATTTTACAATCTCCAGCTGAAATGGGTGCTGATTGTGCCATCGGTAATTCACAACGTTTTGGTGTACCAATGGGTTTTGGTGGTCCGCATGCTGCGTTTTTTGCAACTAAAGATGAATTTAAAAGAGATATTCCGGGACGTATTATTGGGGTGAGTGTTGACCGCGATAATAACCCTGCTTTGCGTATGGCATTACAAACCAGAGAGCAGCATATCAGAAGAGAAAAAGCGACATCCAATATTTGTACTGCTCAGGCATTACTTGCAATTATGGCCGGTATGTATGGTGTTTATCACGGACCGGAAGGATTAAAACAAATTGCAGAAAAAGTACACGGTTTAACCAGTGTATTAAATGATACCCTGAATAAAATGGGTTTTGTGCAATCGAATACTGCATTTTTTGATACGTTGTATATTAAAGCAGGTTCAATGAGTGGTGTAATTCATCAGCATGCTATCAGTAGACATATGAATTTCTTTTATCATATGAATGGTGATATTCAAATTACCATTGATGAAAGCACCGAATTAGAAGATATTAAAGAAATAGCAGAAGTATTTGCAGAAGCAAAAGGGTCAAATAACGGACAAAAAATTGAATTAAGTGCAGTTGAAAATTTGCAAACCAGTATACCTGCAGAATTAATTCGCACCTCTGCATATTTAACACATCCTGTATTTAATACCTATCATTCAGAAAGTGAAATGATGCGGTATATTAAACGGTTAGAAAATAAAGATTTATCGTTGACAACTTCAATGATTCCATTGGGAAGTTGTACGATGAAATTAAATGCGGCAACTGAATTAATGCCGGTTTCATGGCCAGAATTTTCTTCCATACATCCATTTGTTCCTGCTGAACAGGTACAAGGATATTTGGAAATGATTAAAACGTTGGAAGATGATTTATGTGAAATCACCCGTTTTGATGCGTGCAGTCTGCAACCTAATTCCGGCGCTCAGGGCGAGTATGCGGGATTGATGGTAATTCGCGCCTATCACAGACATCATAATGAAGCACATAGAAATAAAGTATTAATTCCTGCAAGCGCTCACGGAACAAATCCAGCAAGTGCGGTTATGGCAGGCATGGATGTTATTGTTGTAAAAAGTGATGCAGAAGGACATATCGATATTGATGATTTAAAATTAAAAGCTGAAGAACATCAAAACGATTTAGCATGTTTGATGGTAACTTATCCATCCACACATGGTGTGTTTGAAGAAACCATTATGTTGATATGTAATATCGTTCATCAACATGGCGGATTGGTGTATATGGATGGTGCCAATATGAATGCACAGGTAGGATTAACATCTCCGGCAAAAATTGGTGCGGATGTTTGTCACCTCAACTTACATAAAACATTTGCCATACCGCATGGTGGTGGCGGACCGGGAATGGGACCAATTTGTGTAAATGAAAAACTTGCTCCGTTTTTACCTGGACATCCATTATTTAAAACAGGTGGTGTAAATGCTATTCGCGCAATTAATGCAGCACCATTTGGCAGTGCGAGTATATTATTAATAAGTTATGCTTATATTAAAATGTTGGGTGGAGAAGGTTGTACTAATGCAACAAAAATGGCCATCTTAAATGCGAATTATTTAAAGAGTAATATTGAAAAACATTACGATATTTTATATGTGAGCAAATCAGGCAGAGTAGCACATGAGTTTATTATTGATTTCAGAAAGTGGAAACATACCATTGGATTAGAAGTTGAAGATGTTGCAAAACGATTAATGGATTATGGTTTCCACGCACCAACTGTTTCGTTTCCTGTGGCTGGCACTTTAATGATTGAGCCAACAGAAAGTGAAAGTAAAGAAGAATTAGATAGATTTATTGAAGCTATGGTATCCATTAAAGCGGAAATTACAGCTATAGAAAATGGTAGTGCAGATAAAGTAGATAATACATTAAAAAATGCACCACATACTATGCGTGATATTTTGTCGGAAAATTGGAACCATGCCTATTCGCGTGAACAGGCCGTTTATCCAGTTTCATATCTTAAGGATAGAAAATTCTGGCCAAGTGTAGCACGTATTAATAATACACAGGGCGACAGGAATTTGATTTGCACCTGCCCTCCAATAGAGAGTTATATGGAAGTTTAAGTGTAATTATCAGGATATACTCAACCAGCTGAATTGGAATTTTCGAAGGCAATTCTTTACTTTACAGTAAAATTGTACTATGAAATCACCAATTCAGCTTTTTTTATTGAGTTTATTAATATCTAGTGCTTTGCAAGGTCAGGTTTATGTTGGCGCACAAGCAACGGTGCAAAACCAATATGCCTTTCAATCATTTGATGTGGAAAGTGTAGTGCCCGGTGTGGTGGCAAGGGTAGGTTATTTTGATTGGTCAGGATACCTGGAATACCATTTTGAACTAACACTTCTACAACCCTCTGATGCAGAATATTATGCGTTATCATTGGGGGGAAATGCGTTCACCGACAGTGCATTGGTAAGTGAAAGCGTGTCTTCTTGGGCAATAGGACTGAATATTACCTATTTATACGGTGCCGATGTTTGGGATAATTTTCGGATAGGGGCAAGATTTGGACTAGATTTCGTTCGCGAAACAATAGATCAATCAGCAACGGATGACGGTCAGCTATATGAAATATCAACACCGGTATCCGGGCCAAAAGTTGGTATTGGATTGTCTTCACTGTATTATATCACTGAACATTTTTCACTTAACGGCGACTTATTTTACCATGCGTCCAGACAAGGTTTTAATGCAATAAATCCGTTGGACCCCAAGCTACAATTGAATAATAGCCTCAACCTGAATCTCGGAGCTAGTTTCTACTTTTAAAACGGCAATTTTTTTCACTTGCTGAACTTTTTATCAATTTATATGTATATACATATAAATTGATAAAAAATGGAAAACTTAAAACCTTTAGTAGACGACCTGAATGCCCGCATTTTAGCCGGTGATATTTTAGGTGCATTCGAAATGTATTACGCCGATGATGTGGTAATGCAGGACAACAATTTCCCGGTAAGAACAGGAAAAGAAGAATGCCGCAAATTTGAACAGGATTTTGTAAGCAAACTTACTGCCTTTCGCGGCGCACAATTACACAATGTTTTAATTAGTGATGGCATTGTTATCAACGAATGGGAGTTTGATTATACCCATAGTGAATGGGGTGATAGAAAATACAAACAGGTTTCGGTTCAGCGTTGGAAAGATGGGAAAATTGTGGAAGAAAAATTTTACTACAACAATTAATTTTTAAGGATACAATTCTGCCCGTTCTGCTAATTAGCAAACGGGCTTTTTTTATGTCAGGAACCGCCTTTTTTTTTGTTACTTTGCAGTTCAAAATATTGAACAATGAACAAAGGACCTATTTCGAATTTCATCGAGCACCACTACCGCCATTTTAACGCAGCCGCATTAGTTGATGCTGCAAAAGGGTATGAGCAACATTTGCTGGAAGGTGGCAAAATGATGGTAACCCTCGCCGGCGCTATGAGCACGGGTGAATTGGGAATTTCATTTGCTGAAATGATTCGTCAGGGCAAAGTAGATATAATTAGCTGCACCGGAGCCAACCTTGAAGAGGATATCATGAACCTGGTTGCACACTCTCATTACAAACGCGTTCCTAATTATCGTGACTTAACCCCGCAGCAGGAATGGGAATTACTGGAGCAGGGGTTAAACCGTGTTACCGATACCTGTATTCCTGAAGAAGAGGCATTTCGTAAAATTCAGGAACATATTGTAAAAATATGGATGGATGCAGAAGCTGCAGGTGAACGTTATTTCCCGCATGAGTATATGTATAAATTGTTATTAAGCGGTGTGATGAAGGAAGGATATGAAATTGACCCTAAAAATTCATGGATGATTGCTGCGGCTGAAAAAAATATCCCAATTGTAGTTCCGGGATGGGAGGACAGCACTATGGGAAATATTTTCGCTTCTTATTGCATAAAAGGTGAATTAAAAGCTTCAACCATGAAAAGTGGTATTGAATACATGGTGTGGTTAAGCGATTGGTATAGAAATAATTCTGGAGGCAAAGGTGTTGGATTTTTCCAAATTGGCGGCGGTATTGCAGGTGATTTCCCAATTTGTGTAGTGCCTATGATGTATCAGGACTTAGAATGGCATGATGTTCCATTCTGGAGTTATTTCTGTCAGATATCTGATTCTACAACTTCTTATGGTAGTTATTCAGGAGCTGTTCCTAACGAAAAAATTACTTGGGGAAAATTAGATATTCATACGCCAAAATTTATTGTAGAAAGTGATGCCACCATTGTTGCCCCATTAATTTTTGCCTGGGTGCTCGGTTGGTGATTTTTATCAACTTTCTTATTAGATTACCTATCTAATTTTGCGGTATTAATTAAAATCAATTGGCAATGTTAACTATTGTCGATTGTCATCAATAATTTATATTTATGTATACTACACCGCATTATATTTCAGCCGATGAAGCACTTAGTTGTATTAAATCAGGCGACAGGGTTTTTTTGCATGGAAGTGCATGCACACCCACTCATTTATTAAAACATCTTGCACAACGCAGCAATACTTTAACCGATGTTGAATTGGTATTTATCAGCGTATATGGCGATATGTACGTAGACCAACCGGAATACCGCGACAGTTTTCGCATGAATTCGATGTTTGTGTCTAACAGTATTCGTTCAGATGTAAATAACGGATTTGCAGATTACATACCGGTTTTTTTAAGTGAAATCCCCGAATTATTTAAACGAGGAATTTTAACGTTAGATGTAGCGATGGTGCACGTTTCACCTCCGGATAAACATGGTTATTGTTCTTTAGGTGTTTCGGTTGATATTGCACGGACTGCTGTAAATACGGCTAAATATGTAATTGCACAAGTTAACCCACAAGTGCCTAGAACACATGGCGACAGTCTCATCCACTCATCGCGTTTTCATTCTATGGTTTATGTTGATGAGCCATTACACGAAGCATCATTTGGTGAAAGAGTTGGAGAGGCAGAATTGCAGATTGCACAACATATTGCCGGATTAATTGAAGACAGAAGTACTTTACAAATGGGTATTGGTGCCATTCCTGATGCGGTTTTAAAAGCACTTACCAATCACAAAGATTTAGGCGTGCACACTGAAATGTTTTCTGATGGTTTGATTCCGCTTTTTGATGCTGATATTGTCAATAATAAATACAAAAAAATTCACCCGAATACTACAGTATCAGGTTTTGCTTTGGGTTCGAAAAAATTATATGATTATGTAGATGATAATCCGGCTTTCGAATTTTTGGACATTGATTATGTAAATGAACCTTCCATCATCAAACAAAACGATAAAGTAGTTGCTATCAACAGCGCTATTGAAGTAGATATTACCGGTCAGGTTTGTGCGGATAGTATAGGCACTATTCAATACTCAGGTGTTGGCGGACAAATGGATTTTATGCGTGGAGCGGCATTAAGTGAAGGCGGTAAACCAATTATTGCATTGTCGTCACGGACAGCAAAAGGTATTTCACGAATAGTTCCCGTTTTAAAACCGGGAGCAGGTGTTGTTACCACAAGAGCCCATGTGCATTATTTAGTAACTGAATATGGTGTAGCTTATTTGTTTGGAAAAAATTTGCGTCAGCGTGCAAAAGCATTAATTGAAATTGCCCATCCCGACGACCGTGCTATGTTGCATCAATCTTGTTACGAAAGATTTAAAGTTTTTGTTTAATCCAAATAATAGTAGATTTCGCAACAGGATAAATCATTATTTTAATCAATATTTTTTTAATTATAGCAGCGCCACTTAAGTAATCAATTAAGTGGCGCTGTTTGTTTCGGGACATTATTCGCACGATAACAAAAAAAATAGGCCATCATGATGTGACAGCCTATTATAAAAGAATAAGGGTTAATCTATTATTGGAACGAATAACTCAATCCGATACCAAACACTTCTTTAAATTGTGTTTTAGGACCGGTGCCAATTTGCACATCATCATCGTTATAAGTTGCTATTGCGATATCGTGATCGTATAATACCTGGAGGAAAATGGTAGTTGCAAAATATTTGCTGATTTTAATATTCAGGTTATTTTGAAAATCAACGTCAATATTTCCTCTGTGTTCGGTAATAGGATCGGTGTAGTTATTGAATAAAGTTAATTTAGAAGATAAGCTTGTGTTTTTTCCAAGCGGTGTATTTAAAGCAGCCACCATGGAAGCTCCGAATTCTGCGCGTAAATTTTCGGCAGCGTCAACACCATAACGGTTTTTGTTATTTACAGTGTCGGTTACAGTTGATGCAATAACATCATCCATAACAAACGTAAATTTACCTGTAGCAGGAGAGAGGAACAGTGAAAATTTTTCACTTGGTTTCCAGTCCAAACCAACTGCAGCAGTAAGATATCCCGGACTTAACAATTTTGAAATTGGCATCACAGCTTCCGGGTCGGTTAAATAATCGAAACCATCAGCAAATTGTGTAAGGAAGTTGAGCATTCCTGAATAATAAAAGTCGTCAGCAAATGCATAGCGACCATATTTACTGTTTAATTCGATACGGTCTTCATTTTTTCTGATATCAGAATAATTGTTTGCCGTAATTAAACCGTAGTTCATATTAAGGGTATTGTCCCATGTGGTTTTCCCTAATTTGTAATTCGCATAAAAATTAGTGAGGATAGTTGATGACAAGTTACTTTCACCACCCGCAGCCCAATTGGTAAGTGAAGTTTGGTTGAAATTTAAAATTGCACCACCACCTTTTTTCCATGTGGTATCAGATTGGCCAAATGATAACGTAACAATGCTCATCAGCACAGCAAGCGTAAATAAATTTTTCATAAATATGTTTGTAAGTTTGATTTTCTCCCCGATTGTCAACAATCGAGCCAAATAAAAACACCAATGCCTTCATTGTGAGGAAGGCATTGGTTGAACTATTATTTTTTCAGTAAATCGCGGATTTCTGCGAGTAATACTTCCTGAGCAGAAGGTGCAGGTGGAGCTGCAGGCGCTTCGGCCTCTTTTTTCTTCATTGAATTGATAGCTTTGATTACTATGAACATTACAAATGCTACAATGATGAAATAAATTGCAGCGGAAATAAATGTGCCATACATAATTGCTATTTCCGGTTTGGTTGCTACTCCGGCTGCATCCATTTCAGCTTTGCGTAATACAACTTTCCATGCGGAAAAGTCTTTGCCGGCAATTAAACTTACCAAAGGCATAACAATGCCATTAATAAACGAGGTGGTAACAGCTGTAAAGGCAGCTCCCATAACAAAACCGACTGCTAAATCAATTAAATTGCCCTTCATGGCAAAATCTTTGAATTCTTTTAACATTCCCATAATACTGATTTTTTAGGTTAACAAATATTGGTTTATTCTGTCACAATAGTAACAAAATTTTGCAAAACAGATGTAAATAGGTGTGTGGGTAAAGGGCTACACTCTGGCGTGTACGGCGTTCTTCTCGCGTACCATCTCAATATGCTCAATTCCATCAAGTAAGTAAACCTCACTTTTAGGCTCAAAAGCATATCCAGAATAGAATTTCTCTAAATAATACTGGGCTTCAATTTTAATAGATACAGGACCGTATTTATCTTCAATAAAATTGATTGCTTTATCCATGACCAATTTGCCATAGCCGTGATTGCGGTGCTCAGGGTGAGTTGCAACCCTTCCGATGGAAACTTCGCTAAAGCCTGTTTCCGGTTGAACTATGCGACAATAGGCAATTACTTTTCCTGCATCATCCACCCCAAAAATGTGGTCACAAAATTGGTCTTTTCCATCAACATCAAGATAAACACAGTTTTGTTCCAACGCAAACACTTCCTGCCTTAAACGCAAAATGCCATACAATTCGAAAACATTTAACTGATGAAAACTCTTGATTTTCCAAAATAAATTCTCCATGGATCTAAATTCTAACGAAAATTATAAAAACGATTTAAAATTAACAATGCTAACGGTGTGTGGGCTTGCTAATTGTCAACATTCAGTTAACAAAATTTGGGATTGCAATGTTCAGGTACAAAACGCAATTGTCGAAAAAAAAATAACCCGGTAATGGTGGATTACCGGGTTAAGTGTTCAATTTAAAGGAATTTATTTTTATCCTCTCAAAATGTTTTTTTCATTATTGAAGAAACGCACACTGATAATCAATGCAATAGCTGCATAAACAAATAATGCGGCATAGGTGAGCAACAGGGGTCCGGTTTCAATTGTTCCCGAAATTATTTCTTTCGCACCAAGCGAAACGTTTAAAATTGGAATTAGTGCAGTGGTGTAATCGAGTGTAACTCCCGGTAGCATACCAATAATGGTTGGAAATACAATTAAAATCATCAATGGCGTAATCATACTTTGAGCTTCTTTAAAAGTTCTGGCATATATTGATAACATCAATGTGATTGCAGCAAAAAATATGTTTAATGGTAATAAAATTACCAGCATCATTATAATAGAACCCGGTTCAAGAATGTCGGCTAAAACTTTTGCAATTTGACCCATTTCGTCGCCAGAAGCTGTGTCGCTGCCGATTATTTGTCCCGAAATTATGAGACCAACAATACTGGCCATTGCCGATAAAAATCCGCTCAATGCAACGGTCATTAGTTTACCGGTATAAATTTCAATTCTGCTTGCAGAAGACACCAATAATGTTTCCAGCGACCCACGTTCTTTTTCACCTGCTGCTAAATCAATTGCAGGATACATACAACCAATCATACAAAAGATAATAAAGAAGTAAGGCAAAATGCCACCAATTACACTTCCCAATTGTTCGCGGGCAGATGCTAAATTGCGAGAGATACTTTTTGCAGGTTCTAAAACGGTTTCACTTACCTCAATTTGCGCTAATTTCTTTTTAACTAATGCTTGTTTGTAAACGGTATTAATATTTTCAACAATAGCCACTTCAAATTCATTGTTAGTAGAAGTGTAAAAATATTGAAAGCCGGTACCTTGTAATTTTGCCACAGCCGAATCAAATCCTTCCGGGAAAAAATACGCAACGTCGATGCTATCAGATAAAATGGCTTCTTTTGCTGCTGTTGTATCGCTAATTGCACTTATTTTGGTGTTGGGCATCGTGCTTACAAAAGTTTCAAAATCAGATTGATTACCGTTGCTTATAATGCCAATACGCAAAGTTTCAGCCACCGCTTTTTCATTTTGCGCGGTCATGTATTTAGTAATACCAATAAAAATAGCAGGATAAACAACCAATGGAATAAGTAACATTACTGTTAAGGTCCGTTTATCGCGGAGAATATCTTTTATTTCTTTCGAAAAGATGGTGAATATATTTTTCATAATTAGATTTAGCGTGTGAATTAAATAATTGCCGGTTCGTGTTCCTGAGCCATACGAATAAATTCGTCTTCAAGCGTTGCTTCCCGCATGCCTTGTTTAAAATCGGTGAATAATCCGTTATAAATTAAATCACCGCGATAAATAATAGCCAAATCATCGGCAAGCATATTTACTTCACTCATGATATGTGTAGAAAGAATAACAGTTTTATTGTCGCGTTTACATTGTCTGATTAATTCGATAATACTTTTAGCAGCAATTACATCTAAGCCTGATGTAGGTTCATCAAACACAACCACCTGTGGGTCGTGAATCATTGTGCGCGCTATCGAAACTTTTTGTTTCATACCGGTACTAAATTTTCCTACACGACGATGCGCAAATTCGTGAATACCCAATAAATCGAATAATTCTTTTTTTCTGCGCTGTAAAGTAGTTTCGTCCATTCCATTTAATCTGCCAAAATAGTTGATGGTTTCATCCGGTGTTAAGCGGTCGTATAAACCTGTTGAGCCGGTTAAAAAACCGAGGTTTTGACGAACTTCCTTGCCATTGGCGACAGTGTCGTAACCATTTACCACTATACTTCCGGAGGTGGGTTTTAATATGGTGGCAATCATGCGCAATGTGGTTGTTTTACCGGCACCATTTGGTCCTAACAAAGTGAATACTCTGCCGGGTTGACAAGTCAACGAAATGTTTTTAACAGCATGAACGGTGTCGCCATGTTGTGCATTGCCCATTTCTTTTTTTTGCTGCCTTGATAGCTGAAACGATTTGGATAAATTGGTAATTGTTATCATAATTCATTTATTGTATAGGTGAAATTACATATCCTTGGTTGTGCAATAATTGTAAAATGCCTTTTTCGCCAACAAGATGTCCGGCGCCAACTGCGATAAATGTGGATTGGAGTTTAATTTGTTCTTCAATTACAGGAATCCAATTTATATTGCGGTTATCGAGCATAAGCGGTCCGTATTTTTTAAATTCTTCATCACTTTCCTTAATATAACGTGAGAGATTAAGCAGGTCGGCTTTTAAATAATAATGAATGAGTGTATCGTAATATCGGTAACTGGAATCAGATTGATTGATACTCTCTACAACCCAGTCTATTTGCTCCTCATAGGGTATTTCATCAAAAACAGCCAATTGTGTTTCCAATTTTTCTAAACCGCCAATTGGTTTACCTTTTTGTATACAATTTTGAACAAAATATAATTCAAAAGATGCCATTTCATCTTTAATGAAATTAGTGGACTGCATTTGATAAATTACAAATGGCTTTTGATTGATAATGGTTTGGATATCGGTTTGCAGACTGTCTTGCAAATACTGTTTTAATTGAATAAATTCAGTTTCAGTGCAATAATCTTTTAAAGTTTTTCCATCAGGTAGGGTCAACCATTTATTGTAGGTAGCCAACATGCTGATATCATCCATTTTTAATTCAAAACAAGCTTTACCTGCCAAATTAAATACAGAATCTACTTCAGGTTGAACAACAAAATCTTTTTGAGCTATCATGTGAATAGTGCCAAAAATATAAGAAGGTGTTGTTAACCCATTGCCGCTGATTTTCCATAATAAGGAGTTGTTAAATTCCTGCGCAGCAAGTGTTCCAATATGCAAACAAAAACCAATAATAAAAACAGTGATTATTTTAAACATAGGTTGTATATTTATTGAAGGTGTTTGGCTAAAAATTGTTCCATAGCAGAATAAAATTCAAAACGATTTTCCTGATTGGCAAAACCGTGTCCTTCGTTGTCTTTTACCATATAATCTACATCAATATTTTTTGCACGTAAAGCTGTTACAATCTGGTCGCTTTCCGATTTTTTTACTCTTGGGTCCATAGCGCCTTGAGCCACGAACAACGGGGCTTTGATTTTATCAATATGTTTTACCGGAGAAGCAGATGCCAGAAGTTCCTTATCATTTTCCGGATGACCAACCATTTCATACATCATGGCAATATAAGGCTCCCAATAAGGCGGAATAGTTTCCATAAATGTGAACAGATTACTTACACCTACATAGTCCACACCACATGCATATAATTCCGGTGTAAATGTTAAACCTGCCAATGCTGCATATCCACCATAACTTGCACCGTAAATTGCTACTTTGTTTTTGTCGGCTATACCTAAATTAATTAAATGCAAAACACCATCTGTAATATCGTCCTGCATTTTTTTGCCCCATTGTTTAAATGATGCTTCCCAAAATTGTTTTCCATAACCTGTTGAGCCTCTAAAATTCATTTGCAAAACAGCATATCCTCTGTTCGCTAAAAATTGCACTTCAGGATTAAATCGCCAGGTATCTCTTGCCCATGGTCCCCCATGCGGATTAACAACCAATGGCAAATTTTGTGCCTGCTTATTTTGTGGCAAAGTTAAATATCCATGAATGACCAAACCATCACGTGAAGTATAGGTAATAGGCTGCATGGCGCATAACATATCACTTTTTAACCATGGACTTACATCTGCCAAGTGCGTTAATGTATGCGATGGTTCATCGTATAAATAATAATTTCCTAATGAGGTATCACTTGTAGTTCTAACAATAAATTTTTCTTCTGCTTTATCTGCATCTGTAATATAAACTTCAGTTTCTTCTTCAATAAGTGAAATTACCTTTTGGTAGCGGCGCGCGGACCATTCATCAAAAAATTTGAATTCGCGTTTAACTGCAGTGTAAGCAGCTGTTGTAATTACTTTTCGTTTTTTGGAGTACCCTAAATTATCGATATCTACTTCAGGATGTTCAAACAACAATTCGGTTTCTGCTTTAAGCAAAGGGTTGTATTTTACAATGGCAATTTTATCGCGGCCAATATTACTTAATGCATATAATTCCACATTTTGGAAATCGAAAAAAAGTGGAGAAATGCCTTCTTTAAAATTTGTGGTGACAATTGTTTCAAAATTTTCATCCGCAGTATTGCGATATAATAAACTTGAATTTACACCATCAGTTGAAATAGCAATACGTAAAACGCCGTTATGATCAGCCAGCCAGCCAGTTATATTTCCCGGATTTTCTGCTACCATAGTCAACAAACCATTTCGGGTATTTAATCGATAAACATCAAACAAAACCGGGTTGCGCTGATTCATCATAATGAGTATTTCATCATCATTATCATCTAGTTCATCTACCACATCTACTTTTACATTATCGAAAGGTGTGAGGTCAGTCATTTCACCATTTGAGCAGTTAATGGTATATAAATGATGATTTTCATCCCCGTTATTATCTTTTAAAACACCTATTTGTTCATTATTCAGCCAAAAATAATTGCTGATATCTCTGTCGGTTTGAAAGGTGAGTTGTCGGGTTTCCTTTGAGGTTAAATTTTGTATAAAAATATTCAACCTGTCTGCATAAGTTTCCAGCCACGAAATATGTTGTCCATCGGGAGCAATATGAAATCCGGTTTGTTTTGGGTTACGAAAAAAGTCCTCTAATGGAATATGCATGTATACAATTTTGTGAAAAGTTACCTACTTGAGGTTTTGTTTACCGGACAAAGTTCTGCTATTCAAAGTTCAGTAAGCTACTTTTTTCGACAAGTAGAGCCATTTTTTCGACACGCTACTCAATTTGAGAGATGGAGTTTTCGAGACGTTTATTTCTTACAATATAAGCACTTATCTTTGCGGCATGAGCCATTTAGTAGCACCCAGTATATTAAGTTGTGATTTTGCTTATATCGCCAGAGATGTTGAAATGATTAATAATTCAGCCGCAGATTGGATTCACGTGGATGTTATGGATGGGGTTTATGTGCCCAATATGAGTTTTGGCATACCTGTTGTGGCAGCTATGAAACGCCATAGCCGTAAGCCTTTGGATGTGCATTTGATGACGGTTACCCCTGAACGCTACCTAAAACAATTTAGAGAAGCCGGTGCCGATTCTATTTCGGTTCACGTGGAAGCTTGCACCCATCTGCATGCCACATTGCAGGAAATTAAAAAGTTAGGCGCAAAGGCAGGTGTTGCCATTAATCCGGGAACTTCTATTGCCGTTTTGGAGGACATCATTACAGATATCGATATTGTTTGTTTTATGGCCGTGAACCCAGGGTGGGGGGGACAAAGTTTTATTGAAACTTCGATTGAAAAAATAAAAAAACTGCGAGTGCTCATTAACCAAACCGGTTCGAAAGCCTTGATAGAGGTTGATGGTGGCGTAAAAATGGACAATGCTCAGCGCATTTTAGATGCAGGTGTCGACGTACTGGTTTCCGGAAGCGGTGTTTTTGGCGAACCGAACCCAATTGCGGCAATCCAAACACTTAAATCGCTCGTAAGAAAATAATATGCAAAAAACGGCGTTTGTTGAAGTGATGTTTCGCAGCTTTTTAACCACACTCTTTATAGTAGTGTCATTATCCTCATTTGCTCAACAAACAGCAACTGTTTATGGTAGAATTACCGATACTGATGGCAAAGCAATTCCCTACGCTAATGTAATTGCTATTGATCGCAACATTAATGCGCAAAGCGATGTTGATGGCAATTATACCATCAAAATACCCGCAAATGACACGGTAGTTTTAAAATATTCCAACTTAAGTGATACGGCTTACCGAAAAGTATTTTTAGAACCGGATGAACGTTATGTAATTATCGTAAAATTATCAGGCTATCAATTGGGTACCGTCGAAATCAAAGTCAAAGAAACCATATTTCGTATCCCTGTCGAACAATTAGAGCCTATACCATACACCATGGATCCGCTGACAGCCATATTGCAGGCAATGGGAGCGGTAATTAATAATGAACTTACCTCACAATATTCTATTCGAGGTGGCAATTTTGATGAGAACCTGGTTTACGTCAACGATTTTGAGATTTATCGACCTTTGTTGGTGCGTTCAGGTCAACAGGAAGGTTTGCCATTTCCCAATTACGATTTAATTGAGAATATCGCATTCAGTGCCGGAGGTTTTGAAGCTAAGTATGGCGATAAACTTTCGAGTGTATTGGATATTCAATATAAAAAACCCAAAGAATTTGAAGCAGGTGTTACAGCCAGTTTGTTGGGGGCTTCATTTTATTTTAACGATAAACCCGATTCCAGTAAAATTTATTATTTGTTCGGCACCCGATATAAAACCAATAAATATTTACTCAACTCATTAAATACAGCAGGTCAATACGAGCCTATTTTTGTTGATGCTCAAGGTTTACTCGGCATTCAATTTAATAAAAAATCATCCTTAGAATTTTTAGGCAATTTCAGTTACAACAGTTATACATTTATTCCTGAAAGCAGGTCAACAGCAACAGGTCTTGTGAATGAAGTAATTCAGTTAGATGTATTTTTCGAAGGGCAGGAAATTGATGAGTTTATCACCGGATTTGGAGGTGTTTCTTATAATTATCAACCAACAAAAAATACGGTATATAAATTTTTAGCTTCAGGATATCACAGTTTAGAATCTGAAACTTTTGATATAATTGGTGAGTATTGGTTAGGCTTAGTGGAAACCAATTTAGGTGATGAAGATTTTGGAGATGTAATTTACGGTTTGGGTGTTGGTACATTTCAGGATTTTGCCAGAAATTATCTCACTTCTGATGTTGTTAATATTGGTCATATTGGTTCACATAGTAATTTAGTGGAAACGCATTTTTTACAATGGGGTGTACGCGCTCAATATGAATTAATTAATGATGAATTAAAAGAATGGGAATTACTGGATAGCGCTGGTTTTTCTTTGCCTTATACGGGAGAAGAAGTGCAATTGCAAGAAGTATTTAAAAGTAATATTGCTCTCAACAGCATGCGCTACAATGCCTATATTCAGGATGCTTGGGAACCACAAAAAAAACACTTTGCATTAACGTATGGCATAAGAGCTAGCTATTGGGACTTAAATAAAGAGTTTACCATTACACCTCGTGTGCAATACATTTGGCAACCGGTATGGTATAGAAATGACACCACAGTTAATATTGAATTTAAAGCGGCTGCAGGGTTGTATTACCAGCCTCCTTTTTATCGCGAACTGCGCAACCTGGAGGGAGAAATAAATGAAAGTGTAAGAAGCCAAAAAAGTGCCCACCTATTAATTGGAAGTGATTATAAATTTCAAGCATGGAATCGCGATTTCAGATTTATTACTGAATTGTATTACAAATACATGTTCGATCTTATTCCTTATGATTTAGAAAATGTACGCATTAGATATTATGGCGAAAACCAAGCTGTAGGTTATGCAGCAGGTATTGATTTGCGTTTACATGGCGAAATTGTAAAGGATGCGGAGAGTTGGGTGAGTTTAAGTGTTATGCGAACAAAAGAAGATATCGAAAATGATAGTACGATAATTTTGAATAAAGATGAAGATGGCAATATTACTTCATTTACTATAGTAGAGCAGGGTTATATTCGCAGACCAACCGACCAGCTGATCAACTTTGGCATGTTCTTCCAGGATTATATGCCGGGTAATGAAAATTTCAAAGTGCATTTGAGTTTTTTATTTGGCAGTGGTTTACCTTATGGGCCACCTGACAATCAGTATTATCGCAATGCTTCTAAAATTCCTCCTTATCGTCGCGTTGATATTGGCTTTTCTGCTTCATTGTTAGATAAGGATAGAAATCTTGAAAATAAGAAACCCATTAATAAAGCCTTTGAAAGTATGTGGGCCAGTATTGAGGTTTTTAACCTGCTGGGTATACAAAATACCATTAGTTATATTTGGGTGAAAGATGTCAATAATCAGCAATATTCTTTCCCTAATTATTTGACAGACCGCAGGTTGAATTTTAAAATCGTTGCAAAATTTTAATACTTTTAGGTATTCAAATTGATGCAATGAAAGTATTTCTCACTTTAATATGTTTATGCTGCTTTTTTAGTTTACCTGCTCAGGTAATTGATATATCGCAACAACCACAAGAGCCGTTTGAAAATATAAAAGCAACTCAAGTTTATTCCGATTCATTAGCTACTACATTTATTATTTATATTAAACATGAAGTGGCATTACATAAACACGAATGGCATACTGAGCAAGTTTATATCCTAGAAGGAACTGCAACTATGCGATTAGGTGATACCTGGTTTGATATTAAAGCAAACGATTATATTGTAATTCCGCAGAACACCCTACACGCTGTTAAAGTAACATCTTCAACACCATTAAAAGTAATGAGTATTCAAAGCCCTTATTTTGATGGCTCTGATCGAGTAATGATTACAGAGTAAATGTAATTTAATTCTTAAACAACACGTAAGCATTTAGAGAAGTAGCTATACACAGCCATAATACATAAGGTAATACCCAAAGTGTATTCCATCCCATTTGATTTTTTCCGAACACCAACATAATTACCATTACAATTGCCAGTAAGGATATAATAATGAGTCCCGGAGCTACAAAATGCCACCTAAAAAAAATAGGATTCCACAATACATTTAATACAAACTGAACTGCAAAAAGTACATACAACATGTTCAGCTTTTCAGCGGGAAATAAACTAGCACCTTTGAACATATACACGGCAAAACAAAACATAACCGTGAACCATGCAGCACCAAAAACCCAACCCGGTGGAGTCCACGGAGCCTTGTTGAGACCATTATACCACTCGTTTGTGGCGGGATTGCCCATTAGCCAGCTACCGATACCAAGTGCAAGAAAGTTGATAATCAGGAATAAAAAGAATTTCCACATACCTTCTTAACAATAATAAATACGATAATGTTCACTCAGCCATTAATTGCTGCTATTTTGATTGCAGCAAATCAGCAGCATCGTCGATAAGTTTTTGCAGATGGTCAGCACCTTTTAATTTTGCTGCTTCTGTTTTAATTAACTGTAATTGTTGCGTTAATGCTTCTACATTGATGGATGAACCATCGTGTAAGGCTGATAAATTTGAGATATCCTGAATAGTTCCGGCAAGGCACAATCCATTACTTTTTTTACTTTTTTGAATGAGCCCCTGGTTAGCAATTGTTTTGCGGATATTGCCCGGCAATACTACTGCATATTCAATATGATAAGGTTGTCCTTTTTCCATGGTGCGTTTAATGGCATTACGCACATTATTGATATCTTCAGGAGCAACATATTTTAAATAATCGTTGAGCGTTGGTTCAATGGCATTTTCTTTAAAACCAAGGATACGAAAAACCTCATTACTCCAATACATCTGATTATTTACCACGTCGAGTTCCCAGTTACCCATGCGTGCCATTGTTTGCGCTTCAATTAATCGTTGTTCGTTTAATTTTATCGCCTTGGCATAATCTTCCAATTTAATTTGGAGTTGGTGACGTTCGATGGCATACGTGATAGTGCGTGATAATAAATTACTATCAAATTGTCCTTTTACAATAAAATCCTGAGCACCTGCTTTTACTGAATTAATAGCTACCGTATCATCTTCCAAACCGGTCATTACAATTACCGTTTGACCCGGAAATTCATTTAAAATAGTTTTAACAGTATCAAACCCGGAGCTATCTGGTAAAGTAAGGTCGAGTAATACGACATCAAAATCGCTTTCTTCGAGCATGAATAAACCTTTTTTTAATTCCGCTACGCGCGAAATTTTTGGAATAATCATGGATGACTCATTGAGATAAATTTCTACCAATCTTGCATCAGCAGGATTATCTTCAATTAGTAGGATATTGGTTGTTTGCTTAAGGTCCATCAGGGTTTTAGTATTTTTTTGCCGGTAGTTTTACAACCGTAAACCAAAATGTTTCTATTTGTCTGATGATAAATATAAACTGGTCTAAATCTACAGGTTTGGTGATAAAACAATTGGCGTGTAACTTATAACTTTTCTGAATGTCCAAATCGGCATCAGAAGTGGTGAGTATGATTACGGGTATTAACTTTAAATTTTCGTCTGATTTAATTTCTGCCAACACTTCACGTCCATCTTTACGCGGCAGGTTTAAATCTAATAAAATGATATCGGGAGTTGGATGTGCAATATATTTACCTTTTCGTTTCAAAAATTCGATAGCTTCTACGCCATCTTTAACCACATGTAGTTCGTTTCTGATTGTCCCTTCTTTTAAAGCTTCCTGGGTCAACCGAATATCACCGGGGTTATCTTCCACCAGTAAAATTTGTATTACATCATCCTTTTGGGATTTCATCCTGACAGTTAATCAATTAGATAATGAAATTACTCCCCCCCCAACAACGAAAGTATAAAAAAATTATTAAATTATCCAAGTAATAGTAAGGTATTCACTTGGAGGTGTTATCCATAAACACGAACTGAATGATATTTGCCCCCATTTGTAAGGCTTTTAATCTAACCTCTTCAGGATCCTTGTGCACATCAGCATCTTCCCAACCATCGCCTAAATCGCACTCGTAAGTATATAAACATACCAATCGGCCTTCCCAAAACAACCCGAATGCCTGCGGTGGTTTGTTATCATGCTCATGGATTTTAGGCAATCCATTTTTAAAATCGTAACGCTGATGAAATATAGGGTGTGAAAAGGGTAACTCTATAAGGTCCAGCTCCGGAAATACCTTTTTCAAGGCAGGTCGGATATAAGGGTCCATACCAAAGTTATCATCCACATGCAAAAATCCACCTGCTATTAAATAGGTACGCAGGTTTTGTGCTTCTTCAGCCGAAAACACAACATTGCCATGCCCTGTCATATGGATAAAAGGGTAATTAAAAATGTCGGGGCTACCTACCTCAACTGTTGGTGGGTCGGTATTGATATTGATATCGAGTTGTTTATTGCAAAATTCAGCCAGATTCGGCAATGAGGTGGGATTGGCATACCAGTCGCCACCACCGTTATACTTTAATAATGCTATTGAATTAGTTGGCGGCAGTGGTGAGAATGCCATGAACAGGCTCATTAAACCAAATATGCTTATAATAAAAGTTAGTCGTTTCATGACAATTCGTTGATGGTTTTAATGGTAACGGCAGCTACAATACTTGCGGTTTCTGCCCTTAATACTGCATTGCCCAAACTTACCGAAATAAATCCTGATTGCTCAGCAGTGGCAACTTCTTCAGCAGTAAAATCACCTTCAGGGCCAATGCAGATAATGACATCTTGTTTAGGGTGATATTGTTGGGTCAGTTTCATTGTTGGTGTATTGCGACAATGACATATCAATTTTTGTGCTACATTATGCTGAAGGTCCGTTAATAATTTTTCAAATGTTGTTAAGGGATGTAATATCGGTAGAAACGGATTTTTCGATTGTTTAATTGCAGCAATGAGGTGATGTATTTCTTTTTCGTGATGAAAAACTCTGCGTTCCCCATTTTGAGTTAATACTGGAGTGATGGATGTAACGTTTAATTCGGTAATTTTTTCTAATAAAAATCCTAAACGTTCTGCCGTTTTTACCGGTGCTATAACAAGATGAATATTACCTTGTGTGCGCGTAAAAGTGTTGGCAGCAATAATATCTACAACGGTATGTTTTTTATGTGCAACTGCTATAACTGCTTCAAATAACTGACCATTGCCATTGGTGATGATAATTTGGTCGCCGGTTTTTGCGCGCAATACATTTATTAGATGGTGAGATTCACTTTCACTTAAGGTGAATTGTGTTTGTTCATTTAAATCAGGAGCGTATAAACAATGCATACTTTTATTCTCCTTCGGGTTTATTTAAATCGAAACCAATTACCAACTCATGTCCGCCACCTGCTGCAGCTCCGAGGTTGTTATCAAAATAATCGTAAGTGTAGCCGATTTTAAAATTATATAAAAACGTATAAGTAAATCCTGCAGTGTAGGCATTATTGGTGCGAATGCCGGCTAAAAATGCATAATTATTTTTCCAGGTAAAATCGAACATCAATGCCATTTGTGATGGTAATGTATTGATATAACCATAATACAACGAAGAGGTTAATTCCCAGTCAGGTGATAAAACAAATGTATAAGCACCGTTCAAATTTAATTGTGGTGCAGTGAGTGCAATAGTATCGTTTGTTTCATTTCTGGTTGGGGTTAATATTGCAGGGACTGCTATTCCAAAAAAGCCATTTTCCGATTCCCAGGCAATACCCAATCCGCCGTTGAAGAACATAGCGCTGTAATCTGTTGCTAAAGCAGGGTCGTTAGGCGTTGTAGGATGTGTTGCTGTGAGTTGCTCGCGATAATCCTGCACATTTAAAAGTATACCGGCAGCAATCCTGCCTATTTGTGTTTGAAAACGATAGGCATAATTAATACTTAAATTATTGGTGGTAATTACACCAAAATTATCGTGTGTTATTATTCCACCTATTGAAGAATTACTAATTCCAATAGGCGCATGAGCACTTATTAATGATGTTGACGGCGGATTAATTATTTCGGTCCACATGGTTTTGTACTGACCTCTAACAGATAAATGATATTCATTGCCGGTAAATGCCGGATTAAGTGCAATTACATTATTATTAAAATTTGAAAACCAAGGCAATTGTGCGTTCGTGTTTTTCACGAAGCAAACAAGCATCAGCCAGCAAATAATAATACCAATTAGTTTCATCGGGTTATGGTTATTGAACCGGTTAACGATTTCTCTTCACCGCCCATTTTTGCTTTAAAAATAAAAGCATAAGTGCCATCGGGCACATCACTTTTGTTTTTTTCGCCGCGGCCATCCCAATTGTTGCTATAACCTTCTGCCTGATACATAACTTCACCCCAACGGTTGTAAATGGTTAAACTATTATCCGGATAATTTTCGATGCAGGTAATTACCAATAAATCGTTAATGCCATCTCCGTTAGGTGTAAATACATCGGGGATAACAATATCGGTGCAGGCTGTTTGTGCAGACAAGCCATTTGTTGTTAATAATCCTATTGCGAATAAAAATGAAACAAGTAGTTTTTTTATCATAAGTTATCTTTTTATTTTGATACTTCAATTATAGTTCTGAAACCAATAAATGGTGATGCGGTTGTAATATCTTTATATTCATCATCACTTAACACAGTTACATATTGTTGTGCACTGAACCAACTTCCACCTTTGTGTGTACCTTTTGTTTGTAACATTTCAGCAACATTACCACTCATGTGATAAATGCCAAATGCATTCGGTGCATAGGAAGTTACCGGTGATACAATAATTGCTTTTTCTACATTCCATTGATAATTGGCAAGTGGGTTGCCTTTTTTGTCATTGATTGCATTTCCTTCCCAACCGTATAAATTTTCCTTATTACCACCTTGTGCTGCTAACATCCATTCATCCGCTTCGGGCAAACGTACTTTTACGGTATACCCTTTATTTTTATATTGTGCTGTTAACCATTCGCAATATAATTGAGCACCTTCATACGTAATATTTACAACAGGATAATTGTCGTAAGCAGTATGTTGAAAATAATAATTCACATACGGCGCATTATAAGCAAATGTATTGGTCCAGGCAGCTGAATCAACTTGTGCTATAACCAAATCGTTTGAGCGTTGATTGGTTTTCAGATATGTAATAAATTCCCGGTATTGTTCATTTGAAACTTCTGTTGTTGAAAAAAACAACTGATTGCCATTGGGTAATTCAGTTACTGCAACATAACCATCCTTTTTTAATGTTTTTTGGATAGCAGGTAATCGCAACGCAGCTGTACTTATTGTAATAATTACAATAAGTAGTAAACATGTTGTAAATATCCGTTTCATGACTTGCATATTTCAGTTAAAAATAATCATAAAAAGGTAAACCGCAATTTTGGGCTGTTAATATACGGTTGCCGTAATTACCGGTCTGAACCCAATAAACGGCGATGGTCCTGTAGAATTGCCAAATTCCTGTTTAGTTGCTATTTTTAAAAACTCGGCATCGCTCCACCAGTTACCGCCTTGCGACATAGCAGTATCGTTAACCCATTCGCTTACGTTGCCACACATATTGTAGAGCCCAAATGCATTGGGGAAATATGATTTTGTAATTGCCGTGATATAACCGCCATCATCACCTGTTTTTTCTGTTTTAAAATTGGCCAGATAAGCGCCTTTTTTATTGCGCAGCGAATTGCCTTCCCAGGCATACATGTTGGTTTCATTTCCACCTTTGGCAGCATATATCCATTCAGCCATTTCAGGAATACGCACCTTAAGCGAATAACCCTGTTCGGCAAATTTTTCTTCCAGCCAGCGGCAGTATAATCTTGCACCTTCCTGTGAAATGTTAACTACCGGATAGGCATTGTAAGCAACATTGGTGTGGTAATTTTCAACCATAACATCCATTTGCATGTTAGGTAATAACCATTTATCAGCAGCAACAGCAGCAATAGCCAGGGCTTCGGTTTTGCCGTTTTTTTCTAAATCGTTTAAAAATTCCCGGTATGCGAGGTTGCTTACTTCTGATTCCAACATATAAAATCCCTGTATAGAAACCGATTCGCCATCAATAGTAGTGGTGCCGGACGGAACAAATTCAAATCCTTTTTTTTGCAGGAATTTCTTTTCACTTTGTTTAAATGTGAATGATGTTCCAAATGCGATTAATAAGCCACAAATAAAGGTAAGGAGTAGGGTTTTGCGCATGAGCTGATTGTTTAGGTAAATAACGGCAATTTTAGTGGTGTTGGTATGTGAATTCCAGGGCAAATTTTAATTTATGAGTAAGTAATTATCATACAATCAAACGTATGTCTTAAGGTCCGAATTTATAAAGGGACTAATTATAAAATTGCATTTTTTGATTGGTTTATTTCGGTACTTTCAAGGTTAGTAAAACCACAATCGAATATAATTCTAATGTACAAAAAAAAGAGGCTGCCTTTTACAGACAGCCTCTTGAAAACTGTTTATTTACACGCTGGCGCTCACTTTAGGCGCAGCGGATAATATTTCTGCATTTGCTTTATCAGCATATTTTTCGAAATTTTTCACAAACTGTGCGGCCAAATTATTCGCTTTTTGATCGTAAGCGGTTTTATCGGACCAGGTATTTCGAGGGTTAAGTATTTCTGCAGGAACATTAGGACAAGTTGTTGGCATCAACAAGCCGAATATGTCATGTGCCGTAAAGGTTACATTATCTAATTCACCATTTAAGGCTGCGGTAATCATAGCGCGGGTATAAGATAATTTCATTCTATGACCTGTGCCGTAAGGACCTGCAGTCCAGCCGGTATTAATGAGCCAAACATTCACATTGTGTTTGCGCATTTTTTCACCTAACATTTCCGCATATTTGGTTGGATGTAAAGGCAAAAACGGTGCACCAAAACAAGTAGAGAAAGTAAGCTGAGGTTCAGTAACACCTGCTTCTGTTCCTGCAACTTTAGCGGTATAGCCACTTAAAAACTGATACATTGCTTGACCAGGAGAAAGTTTACTGATTGGAGGCAATACACCAAAAGCATCGCAGGTTAAAAAGAAGATGTTTTTTGGTAAACCACCTTTACTTGGTGTCATGATGTTATCGATATAATTAATAGGATAACTCACGCGTGTATTTTCCGTTTTGGTAATATTCGCAAAATCGACATTACGTGTATTCGGATAGAATTCTATGTTTTCGAGAATTGCACCAAATTTTATCGCATTAAAAATCTGCGGTTCATTTTCTTTGGTCAGGTTAACACATTTTGCATAACAACCACCTTCGAAATTGAATACACTATCTTCTGTCCAGCCGTGTTCATCATCTCCAATTAAACGGCGGTTAGGGTCAGCGGAAAGTGTAGTTTTTCCTGTTCCTGATAAACCAAAGAACACAGCAACATCGCCATCTTTGCCTACGTTAGACGAGCAGTGCATGCTCAAAACTCCTTGTTCCTGAGGCAACCAGTAGTTTAATACGGTAAAAATGCCTTTTTTCATTTCTCCGGTATAACCAGTTCCGCCAATGAGGATGATTTTTTTCGTGAAATCAATCATGGCAAAGTTAGCCTCACGAGTGCCGTCTGTGGCAGGGTCAGCCTGAAAGCCAGGTGCGTTGATAATCAGCCAGTCTGGCTGCATAGTAGCTATTTCTTCAGTTGTTGGGCGAAGAAACATGTTATCGCAGAATAAATTACCCCAAGGATATTCATTTACAACACGAATGTTGAGGCGGTATTTTGGTTCGGCGCATGCATAGTTATCGCGCACCCAAATATCTTTTTCGCTGAGGTAATTCAGCACTTTATGGTACAATTTTTCAAAAACTGCCGGTTCAACCGGGATATTGAAATTGTTCCAATCCACTGTATTGGCAGTTTTGTCGTCCTTAACAGTGAATTTGTCTTTAGGGGCACGTCCTCTGAACTTACCGGTATCAACAACCAATGCACCGCTGTCGGCAATTACGCCCATTCCGCGACTGATGGTATGTTCTACAAGTTCTGCAGGAGTAAGGTTCCAGTAGGCTGTGGCTTTGTGATCCAGGCCTATACTGCTGAGTGTGGCCGTAGGGTTTTTTATACCTTGTTCTTTCATAGTAATTAGATACGGTTATTTCGACACAAAGATACGGCAGTGTTTTTTGGGAATGAAATAACTTAAGTCATCGTTTTTGTGCATAAAAAAACGGGACTTTTTGGTAAAATCCCGTTTTTAATCAAAGTGGCTATGTATGCTAGGTATGGCCTATATTCAGCAATCAAGGTTATTTAGTAAGCAGATATTGTTTTACAAATTGATTTTCTGCACCCAACAAAATAACTTGATATAAACCCTGTGGTGCAGATAGGTTAACAGCTAAACTTAAGTTGCCGTTTACCTTTTCATTATAAATTTGTTGACCAAGTGCATTTACAATTAAAATTTGTTGTACATCAGCTTCTTGTGGCCAGTTGATAGTAAAGTTGCCATTTCCAGATTGTGGATAAATGGAAATGCCATTTTCAACATCATCATCAATGCCTAATAAATCATAATTATCATCAATTTTAATTTGTATTGTATTCATCAAAATGGCATCATAAAAAACGTCATCTGATGAAACAACAAAATTGATATATCCGTAATGAATACCTTCAAGTGTATAATCTTCAACTGGGAAACCTGTAAGCGTAATATTGGCCGGAACTACATCAGATGCAGGGAATACACTAGTAACAGGAACACCCGCTCCAGCGCCCAGGTCAAGTTCCATATCCGGAATTGCTGTAATGGTGATATCATTATAAAATCCTGTTAATGGTCGAAATGCCGTAGTAAAGGAATCGAGACCTTCAGTAAATTTTGTAGTAGGACTTGAAGTTTGGAAAATATCTGCAATATCATTATCATTTACATGGACGATAATTACGGTATCCTCATATTCATTTATGAATGGGTCATCAGAAATGAGTTTCATGATAATATAGCCCAAAGTATTTTCTTCCGGATAAATATCTGATAAAGTGTAAATTGAATTTGCATGTGTATAGGTTGAGGCAATTCCAGCTTCAATAGCAATAGTATCTTCTCCGCCTAACAAAACAACATCTGTTGTAGTGGTAAGCGCATCAACAGGAGCAGCGGTTACCATATTTAAATGGAAACCATATGAAACAGCAGGAGCGCCCTCAATTGTTGTAATTTCGTTAATTGAAGTAAATATTCCTAAATCATTGTCGGTAATTAACATAGCAGTGCTTAATTCAAAAGTGCCTTCATAAATGCCCCAAGTTGGATTATCAGAATTAATAATAAGGTTATTAATAAAAATATCTTCAACTATTAAATCATCAGGGATTGTTAGATAAACAACCTGAGTATCCAACGCGGTTGAGTCAGCATTAAAATATATTGGCACCATTACACCAACACCGGCTCCTGCATCTACCATTGCTCCGGGTAATAAATTGACTGTAATAGCAATTGTTGGAATTGCTGTTGCAAACACCAGCACTGAATCAACTGGACCGGCTTCAACAAAATAATCTGCAGTTGGGAATATTGCACTTATTGATGGTGTAGGAAAAATTACATCATATTCTACATATAATGAATAGGTGTTTGCTCCAATAATATCAGTTGTCCCATTATCATCAAAATCGGAAAATATGGCATAATCCAGCGTTGCGGTTAACATACTCGCATCGGGGAGTGGTGTTCCGGTAGTTAATTTAATTCTAGTTCCATATGTGGAATTGGTGCAAGCAATTAAATCAGTGAATCCATCTGCATTCACATCAAACTGGTCGTTATATCCCGGACCGAAACCAGTCACATTGTCAAACAAATAGAGGTTATGGTGTACATAACTTCCACCAATATTTTCGGCAAAGTAAGCAACATCTGTTGTGCAAGTGTAATAAATATCTAAATCGCCATCTCCATCGGCATCATCGGAATATACGTTATAAGCTGTTGCACAACTGTGGTCTAAAAAATTGGTAACAGGACCAAAGGCTCCAGGATTAATATTTTCAAGTGATTGAATATAACCGGAAAATGCGTTGACAATAAGAAAATCCTGATCGCCATCATTATCAATATCGTCCATATTATAATCATATAAGTACCCTGAAACCAGATTAGCAATAAATGTAAATAAATTGGCTGTATCGCCGGTATTTGCATAATATTTTAAAGCATTAGGATATTCAATTTCTCTGCCTATTAAATCCATTTTGCCATCTTCATTGGCATCAACAAAAAATATTTCAGCAAACGCAACACCATCAATATAATGAGGAGTGAAATTTCCTTCGGTATCATTCATGAAATAATAACTTGATTGCATATAATCAGCAATTCCCTGATAAGATACTACCACTTCAGGGTAACCGTCATTATTGCAATCGGCTGTTTCTATTTGTTTTGGGTAAGGACTGCCTTCTATCTTACCGAATTTCCTGCTTGCAGTAATGGTGTCGGTCAATTGATTGTAATGTAACCACGCAATAGTTGCATCGTTGTTAACTGCAATAATTTCTTCAGTCCCGTCATTATTCAAATCCGCTAACCTGATTAAATCTATACGTAGAAATGATATATCGGGTGTGATTGGGGATGCACTTAAAGATTCACCATCGTTATTAATAAAAACATGTGTGTTGCCATTGATAAATGCAAACACGTCTACTACATTATCATCTAAATTATAGGGGAAAAACGACATAGTGCTGTTTTTCGTCATAATAGAATCAAACAACAAAGTTTCCGGTGCGAAATCAGTTCCTGTCAAATGTTCTAAACAATTGATGTTGCTGTAAAAATCGTCGGTAAATTTTGTCAATAAAATATCCGCATCGCCATCATTGTCGTAATCGGCTACGTCATAATCATTGGCATAAATTGAACCTAATCCAACAGGAGTATCATATTCTCCAGAAAGTAAATCAAACAATGCAATTTTAATAGATGCACTATATCGTATCATGACATCTAAATAACCATCGCCGTCAAAATCATCAACAGCTAATTGATGTTCGTAAAAATCGGAAGAAATGATAGTTGTGTTAACGGTGCCATCACCCTGATTTTTAAAAAACAAAGTACCGGTTGAATTAAAATGGCCAACAATATCTATATCACCATCCAGGTCAATATCAGCTGTTTTAAATAAGGTTAAGGTATAGGTAGGATTATATATCAATACGGACTCAGTAAATTCCCCTGAATTGTTTTTATAATAATTGATATGAGTAGTGACATCTTCATAAATAATATCATTCCAGCCATCAGTATTGATATCAAATACACCAATTACTGTTCTTGCTTCCTCGGTTAAGATTATTTCTTCCCAATTTGAACTGTTATCGGTTGGATTTATTAATACACGTATTTTTTTTATGCCTGAGTATGGACTGTAAATAATGTCATCAAATCCATCATCGTTAACATCACCAAAAGCAAAGTCAGTAATAATATCGGAGGAGAACTCATTGATGATATATATTTTTTGCCATGCACTATCGCCGGTGTTTTCGCAAACCTGAATTTTACTTGAACGCAGATAAATAAATTCCATATTACCATCTGCATTGATGTCCATTTGTTTTATGGCTGGGGCAAAAACGGAGTGCGTTTCTAAAATAATTTCCTGCTCAGGAGTTTGTCCGTTTAGCACATTGAGACAAATAATGGCAAATAGTGAAGTGTATAGTGATTTCATAATAGTGGTTATAGGTTGTATGTTACAAGGTGCAAGTTGGCGACTGTAAAAGGACTGCACAACCCACTTCGCTTGAAATGGCTCATTTAACGTACGAAATGCATTGATAACTTAGCGAAAGGAAGTTCTTGAATACTTTGTATAATTTGGGTGTGGTGTTTAAAGCAGTTTATAACGTTTTCCAGGCAGGTTGGTTATCAGGCTGTAAAACTCCAGATTTAATAGAACACCTGCTATTGTACCCGGTGTTAATGCCGACTGGCTGGTGATTTCGTCGATACCGATTTCGGGGCTAGATTTGATGATATTATACAACAGTTGTTCTTCATCATTTAATTCGTTAAACATGGTGGTTTGCACAGCTTGTTTTTTTTCATCTGCTTTCGACCAACACATTACATCGAGCACATCTTTGGCATTTTCTACGATTGCGGCGCGATTGGTTTTAATCAGGGCGTTACATCCTTTAGAAACCGGACTGGTAATATTTCCGGGAAAGGCCATCACATCTTTATTATAGGCATTGGCGAGCATAGCTGTTATTACAGCACCTCCATTTTCGGCTGTTTCTACCACTATGAGACCATCGACCATACCGGCGACAATACGATTGCGTTTGGGGAAATTTTGTTTGTCGGGTAGCGTTTTGGACATATGCTCTGTTAATAATCCGCCATTTATTATCATTTTTTTAGCGGTATCCTTATGCGCATAAGGGTAAACCATATCGAGTCCATGTGCTAACACACCAATATTTGGCACATCGCGTTTAACACAAGCTTTGTGCGCTGCAATGTCGATGCCATAAGCCAAACCGCTGATGAAAACAATTTGCTCTTCTTTTAAATCTTCAATCAGTTGCTCACAAATGTGACGACCATATTCTGTGGCATTTCGCGTGCCGACAATACCTAATGTTTTGGCACTGTTCAAATTAACATTGCCCGAATAAAATAATACCAGAGGTGCATCATGAATATGTTTGAGTCGCTTCGGATAATCATCGTAAGTAAACGTAATACAGCGCACTCCCGATTTTTCGAGAAAGGTTATTTCTTCATCAACACGCTCAAATGGCGTTTTTTTGATGATGGCTTCAGCTGCGGCTTCACCAATACCGGGAATTTTTAACAGTTCCCGTTTTTTCGTTTTAAAAACAGCTTCAGCGCTACCGCAATAGCCTAAGAGCGATTTTGCATTAACAGGGCCAACACCCGGGATAAGCGTTAAGGCGATAAAATGATACATGTTTATTAAGGGCAGGGTTATATATTTGCGTAAACAATTTTTCACAAATCAAGCAAGAACATGCGTTATCTGCAAATCATTTTTATTGCTATCTGTTGCTTAAGCGGCTTTGTGTCGGTAAATGCTCAGATTATTCCTGATCATTTTTCTCGGCCTGCATATAGTTACCGAAGTGAACAAAATCCTTATTACTGGAAAAACAAAAAACCATTTGATGGGTATTGGCAACAAGATGTGGAGTATGCCATTAAAGCAGCCATCGATGAAAAAACAGATATTGTTGATGGCAAAGTTGTTTTAACCTATTATAATAATTCACCGGATGCTTTGCCATTTGTGTATTTTCATTTATATCAGGAGGCATTTCAACCGGAAACTTATGTGGAAGAATTAAACCTTTCAAATGACGTAAAACCAACTTATGGCAAATATGAAGGTGCAGGTTTGGGGACAGAAGTGACGGAAGTGAAAATAATTAAACGCAATGGCAAAAAGGCGGATGAAAAAACTACACTAGTTCAGGATATTTCTGTGTTACGAGTTAATTTAGAAAAACCTATTCAGCCGGGAGAAAATATTACCATTGAAATTCCATTTAAAACGTATTTTGATACCGGTTCTTTGCGCAGAAGAATGAAAAAATTTAAATCCGGTGATTTTATGCATTATGATGGCGTGCATTGGTATCCGCGTATTTGTGTGTATGACAGGAAAATGGGTTGGGATACAGACCAACATTTGGGTAAAGAATTTTATGGCGACTTTGGTTCTTTTGAAGTTGAACTCACATTTGCTTCTAATTATATTGTTGAAGCTACCGGCTATTTAGAAAATGAACAGGATATGATGCCACGTTCATTGCGTGAAAAACTGGATATTAAAAACTTTGCCAATAAACCTTGGGAAGAACAACCTTCTGTAATAATTCCTTATGTTGAAGGAGATAAAAAAACATGGAAATATTATGCCATCAACGTACATGATTTTGCATTTACAGCCGACCCGAATTACCGTATTGGTGAAAGTATGGCATTTGTAAACGGACAACAGGTAAAATGTGTTGCATTGGTGCAGGAAGGACATGCTGCGTTTTGGCAAAATGCTGCAGATTATACCAAAAAAATAATCGAAACATTTAGCCGTGATTTCACGCCTTATATCTGGCCAAAAATAATTGTTGCAGATGCTCGTGACGGGATGGAATATCCAATGCTAACTTTAGATGGAGGTTATGATCCTTCTTATCGCGATTTATTAATTCACGAAGTGGGACATATGTGGTATTTCGGTATGGTGGGCAATAATGAAACCTATCGCGCATCGTTGGATGAAGGATTTACACAGTTTTTAACGGCATGGGGTTATCGCAGTATAGATGGTGATTATCGCGTTCAATTTCCTGAGGATAATAAATACAAAGCAAAATATCGCAAGCCTGATGAAATAATGATGAGCGAGGTGTATTATGCCTATATTAATGATGCCAGTCGTAATGCTGAAACGCCACTTAATACGCATTCCGACATGTTTAATTCAGCGCTTGGACATGGTGGAGGTTACCGACAAGTGTATTATAAAACAGCGGTAATGTTGTATAATTTGCAATATGTATTAGGAGATGATTTGTTTTTGAAAGCCATGCAGAATTATACCACTGAATGGAAATTATGTCATCCATATTTTGAGGATTTTAGAAATTCAATTATCAATTATACGAATGTAGATTTAAACTGGTTTTTTGATCAATGGTTAGAAACAACAAAAACGATTGACTACGGAATTAAATCAGTAAATAAAACCGGCACCACTAATCTCGATGGACAAACATTAAATAATTATGATATCACCTTTAAACGTGAAGGTGCCATGCAGATGCCAATTGATTTTAGTGTAATATTAGAAAACGGTGATACACTTAAATATTATATTCCCAATACATGGTTTAATAAAAATGAAACTGCGGGTAATAACCCTCAAGGCAGACTCGATAGAACTTATTTTGAAAATGTAATAAGTCTGCCAAAATGGTATGGATGGGATAAATTAAATGAAACTTATGTTGCTCAAATTACCACTACACAAAAAATAAAAGATGTCATCATTGACCCTTCTTATCGTTTGGCAGATGTGGACTTGCTGAATAATTCGTGGAAATGCCCTGTAGAATGGAGTTTCGACAGCAAAGTTGCTAATTATAACGATTGGAAAAATTACACCATGAACTGGCGCCCTGAAATTTGGGGAAATGCCTATGATGGGTTAAAACTGGGGGTTCATTTTAATGGCGATTATTTTGGATATAAACATAAATTGGAATTTACAACTTGGTATAATTCCGGTATTGGACAAGGCTTATTATATGAACCGGATTTTACTATTTCAGATGACAATGGCGATTATGATGTATCAGATGATTATAATATGTTCAATTTTGATTTGAATTATAAAACAGCTACCGATAAATTCCTTCCTCAAAGTAATTATTATTTAAACACAGGTGTATTAGACGGGGTTTTTGCATTTGAAACCGGTTTGGAGAAAAAATTAGGAAGGTCAGGAGCGCATAAATTGTCTGTTTATGTAAAAGATTTATATTTCTTTAATACCATGTATTTGTACAATCATGAGTTAATTGAAGAAGCGAAAAATAATTCGGTAAATATCGACTACGAACACAATTACAATTATTTTACCGGAAATGGTCAATTAAATGTGAAATTTCGCAGTAACGACTTATTGAGTGATTATGATTTTTCTCGAATAAATATTGAAGCAATAAATAAAACTAAATTAGGCAAGTTCGATTTGCGCACGAGATTATTCGGACAGTGGGGTAGTGGTTCAGATATGCCTTTTGAATCATCGCTGATGCTGGCAGGAGCAAATACCGAAGAATTGTTAGATAATAAATATACCAGGTCACGTGGATTTTTCCCTGATGAATGGGTGGATTTTGGTGAAACCACGGGGCATTTTCATGCAGGTGGAGGATTAAACTTGCGCGGTTATGCCGGCTATCTGGTTGCTGATACTTCAGCTGAAGAGGGTAGTATTAATGCTTACAGCGGTATGAGTGGTGTTGCTGCAAACGTGGAGTTGCAATTTAACCGTTTATTTAAATTCCAATTAATTAAATTTATTAAAATGGAACCTTATTTATTTGCCGATGCCGGAATTATCAGCACTGATGACAGGTTTGACCGTGTTGCAGATTTGAGAGTAGATGCCGGTATTGGAACTGCGTTTACCTGGAGTTGGTTTGGCCCGCTTGAAACAGTAAAACCTATTACTTTAAGGGTTGATTTCCCATTATTTTTAAATCGTACACCATACGAAGATGGCGAGTTTTTGCAATTCAGATATGTAATTGGAATTAACAGAGCATTTTAAATATAAAAGGCTATTGATGGTTTTCAATAGCCTTTTTTTTAATCCATTGGAAGGTATAATAAATATTTATCTACGAACCATTGCTCCGGCAGCCATTCGGTAATTGGGAATTTATATAGTATCTCTTTAAAAGGTGCAATTTCTAAATCTAAAAAGCCACCTTTCAGCATAATTAAACCGTTAGGATAATCATTAAACGAGCCTCCTCTTTTTACACGGTTAATACACCAATCATATAAAATCATCATATTGGCAACCGCCCTCGTAACAATAAAATCATATTTATCAGGTAAGTCTTCAACGCGAGTATGTTCAACAGTTACGTTGCGCAGTCCCAAGGCTTTATAAATTGACTCAACCACTTTCACTTTTTTATCGATGGAATCGACTAAATGAAAATGCACTTCTGGAAACATAATCGCCAAAGGGATACCCGGAAATCCACCACCGGTTCCTAAATCAAGAACGGTAGTGCCTGGTTGGAAGTCAATAAATTTGGCAATTGCCAGCGAATGTAAAACATGGTGTTCATAAATATTATCTATGTCCTGTCTAGATATTACATTCACCTTTTCATTCCAAAAACGGTATTGCAACCCAACCTGTCGGAACTGGCTGATTTGTTTGTTGTCTAAATTGGGAAAATACTTTAAAATGCGGTCCACGAAACAAGTTTAGTGATTTTCAGGCTGATTTTCAAAATAACGAAGGGATAACAAAAAATATTACATCCCGAATTATCGAAAAAATGATAACTTTCACGCAAAATTGTGACTTATGGCTATTCGAATGGTGCAAGATGAGAACCAACCTCAACAACAACGTAAACTTCCGGGAAATGGCGGTGGAAACCGCGGAGGCGGAGGAGGTGGTAATATTATTACCATGTTATTACCCTTGTTAATGGGTTTATTCCGCAAAAACCCGAAAATGGGTTGTGGTGTGCTTATTGTTGGTGCTGTGGTTCTCTATTTTTTTGGAGGCAGTTTATTTAATGGCGGTGGAGGCGGTACTACCAACATTACCGATTTATTTAATACCGGTGCCAGTTTCGATGCAGCAAAATATGATGCTACCGAAATTTTTGAACCACCGCTTACGGATAATGCAAAAAATCCTTTGCCTGAAGCAATTTCCTTACTCGAATATGCACCTGACCGCAAAAATCAGGGTTCTCAAGGTAGTTGTGTAGGATGGGGAAGTGCCTACGCTGCCAGAACAATATTAGAAGCCCAAAGAACCGGTCGCGACCCTAATCAAATTGCCTTTAGCCCGGCTTATTTATACAATCAAATTGGGTTGGAAGGTTGCCAGGGTGCATATATTAATAATGCAATGGATGTCATGAAAAATGAAGGGTTAATTGCATTAAGAGATTTTCCATATTCTGATCAAAATTGCACCAAACAACCTACACAAACACAAAAACAGCAGGCACAACAATTTAAGATGTCGGGTTTTAACCGTTTAACTGAAGGTGATGCGCAAGGTGTTGGTCGCGAAAAAATAGATTTGACTGCTATCAAACAAAATCTTGCACAGGGAGCTCCGGTTGTAATTGGGATGATGGTTGGAGGTTCATTTATGCAACCAATGATGGGGCAGGAAGTATGGCATCCGACAGAAAATGACTTGAGTCAATACGGATTTGGTGGCCACTGTATGTGTGTTATTGGATACGATGATTATAAAGACGGTGGTGCTTTTCAAATTATGAATAGTTGGGGACCTGAATGGGGTAAAAATGGTGTTGCCTGGGTACCTTACAATGTTTTCGATGCATTTGTTGTTGAAGCTTATGGCGTTTATCCAATGGGTAGTGTAGACAAACCGGTTGGCAATAATTTATCCATTGCATTCGGATTGGTTGAAAATACAAAAGGGAAAAAAATTCCATTAACACAAAAAACAAATGGTGTTTTTGCTACTAAATCATTAGTGAATAAAGGCACCAAATTCAAAGTAGAAGTTACCAATACCAACGAATGTTATACTTATGTTTTTGCATCTGATGAAAATAATCAGTGTGTTGTGTTGTTTCCGTATACCGAAAAACATTCACCTTATTGCGGAATTACCGGAACGCGATTATTCCCTAAAGACTATAGCATGGAAGTAGATAATATTGGCAATAAAGATTACATGGCAATTTTGGTAACAAAATCACCAATAGATTATAAAACCCTCAACGCATCAGTGAATAAACAAAGTGGCAGTTATGAGCAAAAATTGCGCAGTGCATTAGGAAATAAATTAAAATCCAATATCCAATTCAATGAAGGCGAAACCATTGGGTTTAACACCGCATTGTCCGGTGAAGAAGCAGTACTCATGGTAATTGAAGTGAATAAATAAATGTTATTCTCCATTCTCCGCGTTGGATTCTCCGCGTGAAACAAACACAATAACATACACGAAATATTTCTCGCCAAGGCGCAAAGGAAAGTCTCTATAGAATGTATTTCGTTTATATAAAAACCAATTCAAGCGCGCAAAGGTGGTAATGATTTAACAGCTTTGCGCGCCTAAAAACAATCCATATTGCACGTAATACTTTTTAAAACTTAGCGACTTTGCGAGAAACAAACACACTTTAAACGCAACATGTATTTCTCGCCAAGGCGCAAAGGAAAGTCTCTATAGAATGTATTTCGTTTAAATAAAAAACCAATTCAAGCGCGCAAAGGTGTTAATGTTTTAACAGCTTTGCGTGCTAATAAATCAATCCCTATTCTCCGCGTTAGATTCTCCGCACCTCCGCGTGAAACAAATAACAAGTGGTTCACGCGGAAAAAGGGAGAAAGCGGATAAAAAAATAAGTAGGGTTTATCGGCCTTTGTGTGCTTAAAAACAATCCATACCACAAAAACTATAAATCTTTCAATTTTGGGCCTTCGCGAGCAACCACCTCTTTTCTTTTTTTTTAGTTGTTATCTTATTCCACAATATTCAATTCCTGGATAATATTAGTCGCACCTGCATATTTTTCTACAATAAATAAAGTGTAACGAATGTCAAGAGAAATATTCCGGCATCGGTTTACATCATACATGATATCACTCATTGTACCTTCCCAAACACGGTCATAATTGGTGCCAATTAATTCGCCATTAGCGTTAATTACAGGACTACCACTATTTCCTCCGGTGGTATGATTACTAGCAATAAAAGCAATCGGTAGTTCACCTTCGTTATTCGCATATCTGCCAAAATTATTACTTTCGAATAAGGTTATTAATGATGCAGGCATATCAAAATCCTCATCACCTGCAATATATTTTTGTTCAATTCCTTCATCAGTAGTTTGATACGTATAAAAAACCGCATCTTTTGCCGTATAACCTTTTACATTGCCATAGGTAACGCGTAATGTTGAATTGGCATCAGGATAAAAATCACGGTCAGGCTGCATTAATCGCTGTGCTTTCATGTATTCGCGCATATAAATACCTATTTTTTCATTCAGCGGATTTATTCCTGATTTAATTTGCGACTCATACCTATTTGCTACTTCCGCATATAAACGATAAGCAGGGTCGTTTAATAATTTCTTTGCTTTTTTGGCATTAAAATTACTCATCGCCTTTTGCAACTTTTCAGCACTAACAAAAACCGATTTGCTGAATAACGCATCAGCCCACGCAGTATAATTATTTTGATATTTTGTCGCCTCAGCTTTAAAATATTCACTCTGCAAAGCAGGTGCTACATTTTCGGCATATAATTTCATCATTGTTGCAAATAATTCTTTATCAATTTTTACATAATATTTACTGTAAAAATTTAACGAATTAGTATAAAAATTGGCGGCTTCAAGCTGATAAAATTCAGTAGATATCGTGTCCGATGCGGTGAGTGCAGCTATCTTTTTATAGCCCGATGCAAAATTGAGCAGTTCCACTGCAAAAAAAGCTTCACTAGTGTAATCCACTAACTCTGAATAGGCTTTATATTCGGTATAAGCAGCTTCCATATCTTTTAGCAAATTGCGATAATTTTTTCCTTCATGCGTGTTGGCCCATTGCTGAAATTTTGATTCATAAGTTTGTTTTTTTGTTACGGCATCATTCAACTTTAAACCTATCATTTCTCCCTTCCATTTTTTATACGCATTGGCTAAACTTCTTGCTTTGGATGCATACATCAATGTAACAGTGTCATTACCGCGCATATATTTATTCATAATGGCTAAACGCTGGTCGCGACAATCAATTCGGTTAGGATTAGTCGTATTAATGGTTAAATCAACTGCATAAGAAGTTAAATATTCCTGAGTTCTTCCCGGAAATCCATAAACCATGGTAAAATCATTTTCTTGAACTCCCTTTAATGAAATTGGAAAAGAATATCGTGGTTTAAAAGGTTTATTATTCGGGTCGTATGCAGCCGGTAAATTATCTTTTCCCGCATAAATTCTAAACATGCTGAAATCCCCTGTATGTCTTGGCCACATCCAATTATCTGTTTCTCCGCCAAAATTACCTACACTTGAAGGTGGAGCACCAACCAAGCGGAGATCTTTGAATGTTTCAGTTAAAAATAAATAGAATTCGTTGCCATAATAAAATGCTCTGACAGTTGCATCATAATGTGTGCCTTTTTTAAATTGAGCTTCTAATTTTGCACTGATTTGTTTAATAACCATGTTTCTGGTAGCCTCATCCATATCCTTATTTAAATAAGGAATAATACTATCCGTAACATTAAACATGCTGATAATAAAAGTTGCAGTTAATCCCGGTGCAGGAATTTCCTGGTCTTTATTTTTTGCCCAAAAACCATCGCGCAAATAATTATTTTCTAAAGTGCTCAAACTATTAATGCTGGAAAATCCGCAATGGTGATTCGTCAACATTAAACCTTCATTGGAAATAATTTCTCCCGTACAACCGCCATTAAACAAAACAACAGCATCTTTCATACTGGTTTTGTTTATAGAATAAATATCTTCTGCAGTAAGTTTAAATCCGCGCGCTTGCATGTCCTCAATATTCAATTGCTCCAATAAAATTGGCAGCCACATGCCTTCATCAGCTTTTACCTGATTAATAGTAAAAGCTACCAGAACAATACTAAAAAGTTTTTTTATCATAGATGTATCAGCTTTTAAATACAAGGCGAAGATATTTCTCAAACACTAAAATTTTACCTATTATTTGTTAAAAACCAACGCAAAAAAGCACATTTGAAGTCAAAACGCAACATTTTTAATTAACTGCAGCAGGAATGAGGCTTATGATTTTGTTGAAAGAAGTAATGAACAAAAGGGATTTAGTTGAATAGGCTTCAGAAAACTGTCATTTTTGCTCAAAAACTATTGTTATTGTATATCACTACTTATTTTTAATAAATTTTTATTTTTACATATGAATAAATTCGTTTGCTTACTCCTTACGCTCCTCAATGCACCACTTATTTTCGGACAGTTAGACCTGCAGAACAAACGCGATTGGCCTGCATTGCCTAATTCACCTAATTATTATACGGTCCGCGAAAACTATATCAATTACCTCTATTCCCTTGAAATGGAAAGTGGTTTGTTGGGTATGGACTTAGGGGCAGATGACCTCTGGACGAAATTTATGCGCTGGGACCATATCATGAAAACCCGCGTAGATGCTGATGGTAATTACCCTAAACCGGGCTGGTTATTTGAAGAAACTACCCGATATATGAATAGCCACAAAGCTTTTTACGAAGAAGGTAGCCGTTCAGCAGGCTGGGAACCTGTTGGTACTGCAGAAGTGCCAGGCTCCGGTGGTGGTGTTGGCCGGGTTAATGTGATACTACTCGACCCTGTTGATCCTAATATTTTATATGCAGGCTCAGCCGGCGGTGGTTTGTGGCGTTCACAGGACTTAGGCGGCACATGGATTCCGCTAACCGATAATATCCCTGTTACAGGTATTGCTGATGTGGCTGTTGACCCCTCCAACAACCATGTAATTTATATAGCTACAGGCGATGGTTATGGGTACGAAGCTTCGTGGCAAGCTGATAACGACTTTTGGGGTGGCGTATATTCAGCAGGCGTTTTTAAATCTGTAGATAATGGTTTAACCTGGTTGCCAACCGGATTGAGTTATTTGCAACAAGATTTATTAATCATCCAAAGATTGATTGTTCATCCTACCAATACCAATATTTTAATAGCCGCTACGCGAGATGGCATTTATCGCACTACCGATGGTGGAGATAATTGGACTCTGGTGGAGGAAAAACATTGTTATGATTTTGCATTCAAAACGACTGACGATAATACTATTTACGCAGTAGGAGAGATGGATGTTTTAATTAGCACAGATGCAGGTGAAAACTGGACAATTCTGAAAAACAATTTATTTGGTTTAAATGACAGAATGTCAATTGAAACAACCGCCGATAATCCAAACGTAATTTATGTGTTCGGAGCTGGTGCTTCTATCCGCAAAAGCAGCGATGGTGGTACTTCTTGGACTTCAAGCTCAGTACCTTTTGATGTAAATACTTATTATGGCTACTATGATAACGTGTTAGGTGTTTCCCCATTGGACGAACAATTGTTGTATACCGGTGGATTGGATTTGGCACGTTCTACAAACAGTGGCTCCACTTGGGTGCGCAAGTCCTCATGGTGGAATTGGGGCACTTCTGAATATGTACATGCCGATTTTAAAGGGATAATCTGCGACCCTGCTAACGTAAATACTTTATACGTATGTAACGATGGCGGTGTGTTTAAATCTATCAATAAAGGTGAATCTTGGGTAGATATCAGTGCCGGCTTACGGGTTGGTCAAATTTATCGTATTTCACCTTCATTTACCGACCCACAACAAGTGTTGAGCGGTTGGCAAGACAATGGTTGCAACCGCTGGGATGGCGCTTCCTGGGATCGTGTTCAGGGTGGTGATGGCATGGATGTGGTTATTGACCATGCATTGGAAAGCCGTATTTATGCTTCTTATCAGTATGGAGACCTTTGGAGATCAATCAATAACGGGGCTTCCTGGACGGATTGTGGCAATACCGGAGGGCCTTGGCTTACACCTGTAACTATGGATCCAAACGACCATTTGGTAATGTATGCTGGCCGTTCCGATGGGCAAATCGATAAATCTACTAATGGTGGCACCTCATGGACTATGCTTAACTCAGGACTAGGAGGTGAATTATTCGAAATTGCGGTAGCTCCAGGTAATAGCAATTATGTTTATGCTTGTGCGCTCCAACAAATAAAAGTATCTACTAACGGTGGCACTACATGGTCTAATATTACTTCTGGTTTACCAACCGGAGGTGTAGGATTTAATTACATCGCCGTTAGTGATGAAAACCCACAGCACGTTTGGGTGGCAATTAGCGGCTATAACGACGGCGAAAAAGTATTTTACTCCAACAATGCAGGTAGTAGTTGGACCAATATTTCTGGTACATTGCCGAATGTTCCGGTTAACACTATTGTTTATGAAAACGTAAGTGAAACCGACCGCGTTTATATTGGAACTGATATTGGTGTATTTACTAAAGATAATGTTGCCGGCGATTGGGAACCTTATATGACAGGTTTACCAAATGTGATGGTTCATGAACTGGTAATTAATTACAGTGATAGCAAATTATATGCTGCTACCTACGGAAGAAGTGTTTGGAAATCGGATTTATATAATTATGCTGCACCATCATTAACTGTAAGCGTACCGGGAACAACTTTCTGTTTAAATCAATCTGTTGACATTGCCTACACTGCAGTCGGTTCATTTACTGCCGGAAACGTATTTGCAATTGAATTGAGTGATGAAACTGGCGCATTTGCCGACCCGGTTACTATTGGTAGTGTAACTTCAACAGCGTTAACAGGAAATATTACTTGTATTATTCCTGCTGCCACAGTTTTAGGTTCAGATTATAGAATGCGTGCAACAAGTACTCAACAAGAATATATCGGATTAAAAAATGGCAGCGATTTATCCATCGTTTGCAGTAAACCGATTAATGTTGAAACTGCGACAATTAACCCTACAAGTGTAACACTTACATGGGATGCTTCGCTTTGTGGTGTTGCCTACGAGGTGGAATATAAACAAGTTGCTGCTGCTACATGGACTGTTGTATCTACGCTTACTAACAGCATCACAATTACAGACTTGGTTCCAAACACTGCATACGAATGGGCAGTTAGAACTATTTGCGTTGAATCACCTTTAGTTCAATCTTCTTATACCAGTATTGAAGATTTTGTAACCGGACAAAGCAACGTTCAAATAATCCCGGGTTTATCACATATTGCCATATTCCCAAATCCGGTAACAACAACTGCTTCAGTGGAAATTGTACTGACGCAAACTACCGATTTAAGCATTGAATTGCTCGACATTTTAGGCCAAAGTATTTCGGTATTAGTGGATGATAAACTCAATGCCGGTTCACATACGTTTGAATTAAACCGCAATCAATTAACCAGTGGTGTTTATACCTTGCAGATTACCAGCGGAAAAAATGTAGTTGCTAAAAATATTGTTATTGAATAATTACGACAATTAATTAGAAAACGGGAAATATTTAAAGTATTTCCCGTTTTTTTATGCTTGTAAAAGCAATTCCTTAGCATTCTGAATAGCAGCTTTAGTCGGATTTTCACCGCTCAACATTTTGGCTATTTCATTTAACCTTTCGGTTTTATTCAGCAGTTTAATATTGGTAGAAGTACTTGCTGCATCTGTCGATTTATACACAAATAAATGATGTTGCCCTTTGGCTGCAATTTGTGGTAAATGAGTAATGGCGATGAGCTGATGATTTTCAGAAAGGCGCATTAATATATTGCCCACTTTATGCGCAATTTCACCTGAAACACCTGTATCAATTTCATCAAAAATTAAAGTTGGTAATGCCACACTTTTTGCCAGTAACGATTTAATGCACAACATTAAACGCGATAACTCTCCACCACTGGCCACTTTTTTAATATCCTGCAAACTGCTTCCCTTATTGGCAGAAAACATAAATTGAATATGGTCAGCTCCGGTTTCGGTTAAATATTTATCTGTGCTGAACTGATGTTCCACTTTTAAAACAGCGTCTTTCATACCTACTTCAGCTAATAATAGATGTACCGATTTTTCCAGTTGTTCAAATGCTCCTGCTCGTTTTTCAGATAATTTTTTGGCAGCCAATGATACCTTTACAAATAAAGCATCACGCTCTTTTTTCAAAGTCTCAATAGTGGCTTCCGAATTTACATAGGCTAATAATTTTTCGCCCAAACTATCTCTCAATGAAATTAACTCCGGCAAAGTGTTGCAACCATGTTTTTTTTGTAAGCGGTAAATGCTATTGAGTTGCGTTTGGATGTTTTCACTTCTCGCAGGATCAGCTACTGTAGCCGAAGCTTTATCGTCTAGGTCGCGCGTAATATCCTTTAATTCGATATTTGTTGATTCTAAACGTTGGATATAATCCGCTAATTCCGGTTGATATTTGCTAATGGCATTGAGCTGATTAATTACTGCTCGCAACTGGTCATTAATATTGCCCTGACCATTCTCCAAAACATCCACACTCAATATTAAATTGCGTTTAATTTCTTCTGCATGCGATAATTGAGTAAGCTCTGTTTCTAATTGAATTTGATCAATACCATCTAATGAAGCATTATCAAGTTCGGTAAATTGGAACTCTACGAAATCCTTTTCTGTGAGCGCTTTTGCTGCCAGAGCCTCTGTTTCTGCTAATTTTTTAGCGCATGTTTTCCATGCGTGATAATGTGTTTTAAACGTTGCAACAAGTTGTCCGGTTGAAGCTAACGCATCCACAACCGTAAGTTGAAATCCTGAATTTCCTAAATCCAGCGTTTCATGTTGTGAATGAATGGTAATTAAACGGCTTGCCAGTTGCTGAATTAGATTTAAATTGACTGGTGTATCATTAATAAACGCTCGCGATTTTCCACTTTCGGTAAGTTCGCGACGAATGATGGTTTCATTTTCGAAATCAATTTCATTCGCTGCAAAAAAGTCGGCTAACTGATAATTGCTAATGTCAAAAACACCCTCAACAACGCATTTTTTATCCTTGTTGAATAACACCTTGCTTTCTGCGCGTTCACCCAAAATTAGGCTCAGGGCACCTAATAAAATCGATTTACCTGCACCTGTTTCGCCGGTAATGATATTCATTCCTCCGGAAAAAGAAATGGAAGCTTCATTTATGATGGCATAATTCCTAATACGCAGCTCTTTCAGCATGCCGTAAAGATATAAGTTGAATAGGAGATATGGTAGTTTCACGCGGAAACGCGGAGAAGATATAATTTGTATAATGTGGGTGGTGTTGTTTTGGGGGGGGGGGGGAGGGGGGGGGGGGGTGTTTTCGCCCCGATAGCTATCGGGAGCAAGGTTTTTTTTGTATGACGTGTGTTGTGGTTTGTTTTTAAGCGCGCAAAGACTTATAAACCAATTGTACCTTTGCGTGCTTGAATTGGTTTTTTATATAAACCAAGCACATTCTACCAAAACCTTTACTTTGCGCCTTGGCGAGAAACCAGCGCTGCGCAATACCACCTTTTCGTGCTTGAATTGGTTTTTTAATACAAACCAAACACATACTACTAAAACCTTTACTTTGCTCCCGATAGCTATCGGGATGGCGAGAAACCTTTCAAGCAACCAGCTCCGCGCTCTCCAACCCAATTTATCGCAGATAAATTACCCATTCAAATCAACTCCGCTTCTCCGCGCTTTTAGTCCGCTGAGGTGGATGAAACCCCTCTCTTAACAATAAAAACCACACCTCAAAACCGCCCCAAACTTATCCACACACACTTTTTTTGCTGTTTAAAAGTTTGTGCCCATTTGTAGTGATGCCCATTTTTAAGGTTATAATTTTACGCTCGTTAAAATAAGGGGAGAAATGCAGGTTACATATTACGGTCATTCATGTTTTTTAGTGGAAGTAAAAGGAAAAAAAATCCTTTTCGACCCGTTTATTACCGGCAACCCATTGGCTGCAAACATAAGTATAGACAGCATTGAAGCCGATTACATCTTTTTATCACATGCCCATTCCGACCATACAGGTGATGCCATTCAACTGGCTTTGCAAACAAAAGCTACTCTGGTTGGTATTTGGGAAATTCACGCCTGGGCTCAGCGCAATGGCGTAACCAATACGCACCCCATGAATATTGGCGGGGTATGGAATTTTGATTTCGGGTCCGTTAAAATGGTAAATGCAGTGCATTCAAGTTCTTTTGAAGATGGCAGTTATGGCGGTCAGGCAGCGGGCTTTTATTTTGAGACAGAAGAAGCGAATTTTTATTATGCCGGCGATACGGCTTTACATTACGATATGAAACTGTTGGGCAAACACTTTGATATCGATATTGCCTTTTTACCGATTGGCAGCAATTTTACCATGGGTATCGACGATGCCATGATTGCTTCTAAATATATTAAATGCGATAAAGTAATAGGCATGCATTACGATACGTTTGGATTTATTAAAATAGATCACGATGCCGCTAAAAAGAAATTTATGAGTCAGGATAAGGAACTCATTTTAATGGATATTAATACCTGCAAAACATTTACATTTTAATTGAAACATAATTCAGCTAAACAATTCTAAATAACAACACAAACGATGGGAAAAATTATTGCGATTGCAAATCAGAAAGGTGGAGTAGGAAAAACAACAACAGCCATCAACCTTGCAGCATCATTAGCGGTGCTCGAATTTAAAACCTTGCTGGTAGATGCCGATCCGCAGGCTAACTCAACGAGTGGTGTTGGTTTCGACCCTAAAGAAAACAGGGTGAATATTTACGATTGTTTGATGAACGACAAACTGGCTAAAGATGCTATCGTTGAAACAGAAACGCCTAACCTGCATTTATTGCCATCTCACCTCGATTTAGTTGGTGCTGAAATTGAATTAATCAACCACCCAAATCGCGAACGCATTATGAAAACGATTTTGGAGGAAGTGAAAAATAATTACGATTATATCTTTATAGACTGCTCACCTTCATTAGGTTTAATTACTGTAAATGCACTCACTGCTGCTGATTCAGTGTTGGTTCCTGTGCAGTGCGAATATTTTGCCCTTGAAGGTCTTGGTAAATTATTGAATACCATCAAAATTGTACAAAACCGCTTAAATAATCCATTACAAATAGAAGGCATTTTACTTACCATGTATGATGCGCGTTTACGTTTGAGCAATCAAATTGTAACTGAAGTAAAACGCCACTTCTCTGATATGGTGTTTGATGTAATTGTACATCGCAATACCAAATTAGGCGAAGCACCTAGTTTTGGTAAACCGGTTATTATGTACGATGCAGATAGCACAGGAGCAGTAAATTACCTCAATTTGGCGAGAGAAATTCTCCAGAAAAACGGCGGTATCAATCCTCAGCATACCAATGAATTATTGAAGGTTAATCAGAATTGATTAAATTTATCGTTACTTATAACAATTATACCCTGGCATATCAATGCTTAGGGTATACTTTTTGAATAGAGGTCATAAATCCATAAGTGTATGAGTCAGAAAAAACCGGATCTGGGTAAAGGTATCAGAGCATTGCTCCAAAGCATGGAATCTGAAACTTCAGTAGAAATCAACGAAAAAAAATCTGCGCAACAGGAAACGCAAAATAACGATGCCGTTAACCATATTGCATTAGATACTATTGAAGTAAATCCATTTCAACCAAGAGCCGATTTCGACGAAACCGCATTAAAGGAGTTAGCTGATTCGATAAAAATACATGGTGTTGTTCAGCCTATTACTGTTCGTAAAGTTGGCACCAACAAATACCAGCTCATTTCCGGTGAACGACGCACCCGCGCTTCCAAACTGGCCGGATTAAAAGAAATTCCTGCTTATGTGCGCGCAGCGAATGACCAGGAAATGCTCGAAATTGCATTAATTGAAAATATTCAACGCGAAGATTTAAATGCAATTGAAGTAGCCATTCATTTCAGGAGATTACTCGATGAATGCAATCTTACCCATGAAACACTGGCGGATAGAGTAGGAAAGGACCGTTCAACAGTTACCAATTTTTTGCGTTTACTCAAATTACCTCCGGAAGTACAACGCGGATTAAAAGAGAAAAAAATATCCATGGGTCATGCTCGCGCTATCTTAGCATTAGAAGACCCTATTGCACAAATTGATATTTATAAAGAAACAATTACCAGAAATTTATCTGTACGTGATGTTGAATTGTTAGCCCGTGACTACCGTGGTAAAAAACAATCTTCAGGTTCAAATACAACAAAAAAATCGACATCCCTTTCTTTTGAATTGAAAAAAGTGCAGGACAGTCTGGCTTCTCATTTAGCCACTCGCGTGCAAATTAAAAAAGATAAACAGGGGAAAGGTGAAATTACCATTTCATTTTTTTCTGATGACGATTTAATGCGCATTAAAGATATTATTGAGGATTAATTGAGGCAATGAAATACGTATGCATAGTAATTGGTTTTTTTTGTGCCACTTTAGCGAAGGCTCAAACCGATACTATTGCCGTAACAGATACCATCATTACTGCTGCAATTGATACAACAGCAGTTGAATCCGATTCATTACAAACGCCTTTTTATAAAAATTTATGGTCGCACAACCCGCATAGTGTTGGTCGTGCAGCTTTGTATAGTGCAATAATTCCGGGGCTAGGACAGGCGTATAATGGCAAATATTGGAAAATACCAATTGTGTATGGTGCTATTGGCACAGCAGGTTATTTTATTTATTACTGGGTACGATTTCTACGACGAATTACGGACGGCTTATAAATACAGAACCGATAATGACCCGCTAACTGTCGATTTAATTTATGATTATATAGCCGATGATGCATATTTATACGACAGGGTGAGTCTGGCAAAACAATATACCGATTTAATGGTGGTGTTAACTGCTGCAACTTATGTACTCAATATAGTTGATGCAGTTGTGGATGCACATTTATACGATTTTAATGTGAGCGATGATTTAACTATGCAAATTCATCCTTATTTTAACCCTAATTTAGCTTCTGTAAATACCTTTCAACCTGCTTATGGTATAGGTTTAAAATTCAGTCTAAAATGAATATAGCACTTATTGGTTACGGTAAAATGGGCAAAGCGATAGAGGCAATTATTCGCAAACACAATGCAATGCATAGTAATCACATGCATGTTGTGGCTCAATTTTCTAAATCAAATCATCCATTAATTTCTGCAGCGCAATTAAAAGGTGTTGATGTAGCTATCGAATTTACCACACCATTAACTGCAGTTGCGCATATGAAATTGTGTTTCGATGCAGGTGTTCCTGTAGTAGTGGGTTCAACCGGTTGGTATCATCAACTCGACGAAGTGACAGCTTATTGTAAAGAAAAAAATGGCGCATTATTATACGCAGCAAATTTCAGCATAGGCGTTAATTTATTTTTTAAAATAAATGCGATGATGGCATCCCTCATGCAATCGCAACCTCAATACCAATTGTCCATAAGCGAAACACATCATACGCAAAAGTTAGATGCACCAAGTGGTACAGCAATAAAAACAGCTCAAGTAATTCTTGAAAACTGGTCGCACAAAAACACCTGGAAACTGGCGCCAACAACCGATGAAAATGCAATTCCGATAACTGCACATCGCGTTGAACATGTTCCCGGTACACACGAAGTAATTTATCGTTCTACGGTAGATGAAATTCAATTGATGCATACTGCTTTTTCTCGCGATGGTTTTGCAGAAGGTGCGGTTACTGCAGCACAATGGTTGTTAAATAAAAATGGTGTGTTTACCATGCAAGATGTTTTAGCTATATAATTTTTAAAACATTTATACGTTTAGTTTCGATATTTCACGTTATGAAAAAACTCCTCACGATATTATTCATTGGTATTACTGTTGTTGCGCAATCGCAAACCAAAATCGACACAATTGGTATTAATAAATTAAACGGTGCTTTAAAAGCATTAGCTGTTGATGAGGATTTAAAACATGCGAACTGGAGTTTCTGTATTACCGACCCTCAAACCGGAAAAGTATTAGCGGCGCACGAATCTGAAAAAAGTTTGGTGCCTGATTCCAGTTAAAAAGTAATTACTACCATAGCCGGATTAAATTTAGTAGGTGCGGATTATACCTATAAAACCTATATAGAATATGATGGCGTTATTGGTGCCGATTCTGTATTAAAAGGCAATTTATATGTGCGTGGTACTGGTGACCCAACATTAGGTAGCGAGCGACTTGATAAGATGTTGCGTTATGATTCGCTGATGGTAACCTGGGCAAAACTCATCAAACAAAAAGGTATCAATCAAATTACCGGTAAAATAATTGCCGATGCTAGTGTATTTGAAGATTATGCCACCCCCGGCAGTTGGAATTGGGATGATATTGGCCAATATTATGGCGCAGGTTCTTATGGATTAAATATTTTTGAAAATACATTTACCTTATATTATTCTTCCACTTCAAGTACTTGTCGTGTAGATAGTATGTTTCCTAAAATTGAAGACTTAACGGTATGGAACGATGTGAAAGTTGGTGGAGGTGGTGATGAAGCATATATTTATGGAGCTCCTGATAATTATTACCGTTATGTAACCGGAACTATACCGGTAAACAGAAAAGCGTACACCGTTGATGGCAGTATGCCTGATCCTCCATTGTTTTTGGCTTTGGAATTAAAAAAAGCATTAATAAATAATGGGGTTAAAGTAGACCAGCAAGCAACTACTGTTTACGCCATGAAACGTGAAAAATTAACGGTAAATAATGAACGCAAAAATTTGTACACGCATACTTCAGCACCTTTGAGTGATGTGGTTTACCACACCAATCAGAAAAGTAATAACCTGTATGCAGAAACCATATTAAAAACAATTGGCAAAAAACAATTGAATGATGGCAGCCGTGAATCCGGTACAAAAGCAGTAACTACCTATTATAAAAATAAAGGCATCGATTTAGCAGGAATGAATATTGAGGACGGAAGCGGATTATCGCGCATGAATGTTTTTACAACTAAACAAATGTGTTCCATTTTGAATATGCAAATGAAGGAACCTACTTTCGAACAATTTAAAAAGAGTTTACCTATTGCCGGTAAATCAGGCACTTTAACTACAGTTGCAGATAATACAGTTGCTGCAGGTAAAGTGTTTGCAAAAAGTGGCTCTATGTATAAAGTAAGGTCATACTCCGGCTACGTGCAAACAAAAAGCGGAGAATTATTAAGCTTTTGTGTTATTGTAAATAACTACACCTGCGGTTCAGTTGAAATCAAAACCAAACTCGAAAAAATAATGGTATTAATGGCAGGCTTATAATTTTTGTATATTTATCAAAAATTGATCATTGATGAAAATATTTGCTCCCGTTTTTGTAGCCTTGTTATTGGTAGTTTCCTGTAAAAATTATATTGGTATTCCCGATAATTTCGATTACGGTAAAATTGAAAATAATGTATACGTCAACGAGTTTTTTGGTATGAAAATGCCATTAAATGAGGGCTGGACTTCTTTGGAAAAAGACTTTGTTGACAGCTTGCGTGCTGAGGGTTTGAAAGACATGGTAGGCGATAATAAAGAGCTCGAAAAAACTATCAGTGCAGCGGATATCAAAACAGCAAATCTACTTTCCATCTTGCATGCGGACACTACAGTATTTCAACTATACAATCCCAATATTTCGATGATTGCCGAAAACCTGAAACTAGCCTTACAGGTGAAAAATGGTAAAGATTATCTCGAAGCAGCTAAATCATTTATGGAAAGCAGTGGCGTTGCCTTTCAGTTTGTTGGAGAAATTCGTGAATATAAAATTGGGGGCAAAGAATTTTATACCATGGAAGTAATAAATACAGTTCAGGGTGTGCCTATTCATCAGGATTTTTATGCTGCTGTAATGAACGGTTTTGGACTTGCTATTGTAGGAAGTTGGATGGATGAAGATCACAGAGCAATTATCCGCTCAGAATTGGAAACGATTACGTTCGACTGATATTAAATATCGCGATGCCTGTTCACATATAAACTCAACCATAGTGCACGGGAAAATCGAAACAAATACGGAGAACCCAAAAGCCAAAGTCCTGCTACGATAATGAAGGCATATGTTGTTTGTATGCCAAAGCCAAAATTTAAGATGGCAAAAAATAGCAAGCTGGAAAAAACACCAATTGCATAACTCAAATACATAGAGCCATAATAGAAGCCGGTTTCAGGCTCCAGTTTTAAACCACAATTAGGACAATGTTTAGGCATTTTTGCCATTTCATTGAAGATATATGGATTTTTGTTGGTAAACATGTCGGCTTTGCGACAACGTGGGCATTTGCAGGTAACAACTGCCCCAAAAGCAGAATCAGAAAAAGCCATGCACAAAATTACAGTTATTATTTATTTAATACTAAATAATTTTACATCTTCGTTTATACAACACTTTGAAACACATACAATTATTACTGGTATTACTGATAACTCAACTGGCGCTGAGTGCACAAAAGTATGAGCAGGCCTATGCTGCCGGAAATTTTGAAAAAGCCATCAAATATGCCGAAAAAGCCATAGAAGCAGATGGCAAAAATCTAGATGCTTATTTGATAAAAGCCATGGCTAATTATCATTTAGGTTCCGATTCTGCAACAAGAGAGGAGCAAAGCTTTGGCATTGAGTCCGCTTTTTCTACCCTAAAACTCATTATCCGAAAAGATAAATCCGGTGCATTTGTTGAAGCTCATCAGGCGGAAGCTGACACCATTTTATTTGCGATTTACACTGTTGCCAATACAGCCTTGGAAAAAGGGAAAACAGATAAGGCGGAAAGAATAATTAACGATTTAATTGAAATTGAACCAAAACCTGCATATTATTATTTGGTCGGCAAAATGTGGTTCGATCAGGGCAACGAATTTAAAGCCATAGCTATGTTTAATGATGCGGCCGCCAAAATTTATTTAGATAATAAAGCAGGCAAAAAACCTGAGCCGTATTTATTCGAAATATTTCAGGTGTTGGCTGAAAATATTGCATTAAAGGGTGATTACACAAGTGCTTATACTATTTTCAACCGCGCGCTGTTGTTGTTCGATGAAAATGAAATTGATGAAGTGTATTATAAGTTTTTGTTTCCAATTGCGGAATATAATTATTTCTCTTACGATACATTGCGACAAAAATCGTTTATTTTTAATTTAGATACAGCTGCACAATTAACGCAAAATCCTCAGCAATTTAATGAGCTGAAATGGAAAATGTTAGTGCAGTTTTATACTACAAATGTTGCTGACAATTATTACGAAGGTGCGGGTTTTTTAAGCGAATATGTTTGCGCTGAATCAAAAAAGGATTTCAATCAATTTTTTTATCACCAAATAATAGATGCTACGAAGGTTTCCGTAACTATTGATGGCTCGGTTCCCCTTGACGGTAGGCAATATATGTTTACCTGGTTAAGGTTGCAGGATTGTTTATACGGCCGTAACAGCAATACCGCAATGTTGTATGTGATGGACAGTTTACTGCAAAATCAGCATCGTGTTGAAGCATCAAAATGGTTGTATAATTTAAAAATTCAGAAGGTAGAAGCAAAAAAAATTACGGAGTACGAACAAGCATTATATCAACTGATTAAAAATGCAGATACCGCTCAATTTGCATTTATGGATTTATATGATTTGACATTTTATTTTCCTCAAAACAAAAATTTTAAATTATTGCAGGAAAAAGGTGCTTATGCAGAAATTGTGAAATTGATAAATAATAATCAGTTTAGCGCTGCCGGGAAATTATTACGCAAACAAATTCGTACCACGCCAAACGATAAAACCATAAACGATTTATATAAGCGTTGGGTAATTGCCGATTATCAAACAAATTATTTAGGAAGTGCATACTATATCGACAACGATGAATGGGGAGGCTCAGTTGAATCTTGTGAACCCGGAAAATTAACTGCTGAAATGCAAAAGAAATTTTTGCAACGATTAAATTATGTCAGACGTGTCGCAGGTGTTCCTGATAATTGCGAATTACGTGAATCGTGGAATGCCTATTGTCAGTCCGCAGCATTAATGATGACAGCAGAAGGCGATTTGTCGCATTTTCCCGGTAAGGACTGGAAATGTTATTCGCCGGAAGGAGCGAAGGGGCAAGTAATTCTAATTTGTCGTACGGCTATAGTGCTGTGGGTTCTTTAATGGGACAGCTCGACGACAGTGGTGCAAACAATTATTTTGTCGGGCACAGAAGATGGATATTGAATCCATCGCGTAAAGTATTTGGACATGGTTCTACAGCTTATGCAATGGCCTTATGGGCTTTGGGAGGTGAAAATTCAGATTATGATGAAGCAATCGTAAAAGAATTTGAAACACAATACGTTTGTTGGCCTCCGGAATTTTATTTTCCTGCGGCATTAAATACCGCGCGGTGGTCATTTTCATTACGTGGTGCCAATTTTGACAATGTCACTGTTGAAATGTATTGGGGCAATAAAAAAATTGATGTGAGTATTCAGGAATGGACGCCCGGATACGGCATGAGCACTATTGTATGGGAACCTCAAACCACGTATTATGATTTCGAACCCGAAAATCGATATAAAATTGTGATAAAAAATGTAGGTATAGAATATTGGGATGAAGCCGCAGGCATGTATAAATCTTCACCTAAAAATTTTACTTATTATACTACCAAGCTGTATTAATATGCGCATAACAAGTTTTATCTGATTTACTTTCAGTTTCAGGTATCCGGATAATAAAACCTGCAGGCAGCAATTTTTTCTTTAATTTAGCCGTGAAATTAAAACCATGAGTTTAGCATTAATCATTACGATTATTTTAGTTGGAGTTATCTTCATTTTTGTCGAATTTTTCTTCGTCCCCGGCTTTTCAGTATTTTCCATTTTAGGGGCTGTTGTGGCAGGAATTGGGGTATACATGGGATACAACCAATACGGGCAAACTGCAGGTAATTGGCTGCTGATAAGCGCTTTGGGAGCTTCAGGAGGCATTTTTTATTGGGGATATAAACGTATGCAATCCAAAAAATGGGCGCTAAAAACGGAAATCGACGGCAAGGTAAATGTGGAAGATTTTACTAATTTTAAACTTGGAGATAAAGGGGTAACCTTAACCAATTTGCGCCCTGAAGGGAAAGCAATTTTTGGTGATGATGAACGTATCACTGTATATTCAATCGGCGAATTTATCGATAAAGATGCGCATGTAACCATTGTAAAAATTGAACATAATAAAATATTTGTCACAACTGTAAACTAAATATATATGGATTCTAATCAGATAGTGCTCATTTTAGTCATCGTAGTCGGGTTTGCGATCCTGATTTTCTTTCTCATTTTCATGCGACTGTTCGGATTATGGCTTTCTGCTCAATTAGCAGGGGTTAAAATAAGTCTCTTGCAAATGATATTAATGCGCTGGCGACGTGTTGACCCACGTGCTATCGTGGACAATATGGTAACTGCGCATAAAGCAGGTATTCCGCTTACTCGCGATCAGCTAGAGGCGCACTTTTTAGCCGGTGGTAATATTAAACGTGTGGTAAATGCATTGGTGTCTGCCGATAAAGCAAATATTCCGCTCGATTTCAAAGCAGCGACTGCAATCGACCTTGCCGGACGTGATGTTTTTGAAGCTGTGCAGTTAAGTGTAAACCCAAAAGTAATTGAATCACCTCCAGTGACAGCCGTGGCTAAAAACGGTATCCAGTTAATAGCTAAAGTTCGTGTTACTGTTCGTGCCAATATCCAAAAATTAGTTGGGGGAGCAGGTGAAGAAACCATTTTGGCTCGTGTTGGTGAAGGTATTGTAACCACCATTGGTTCCAGCGAAAATCACAGAGCAGTGCTCGAAAATCCTGATACTATTTCAAAAACAGTATTGGCAAAAGGTTTAGATAGTGGAACAGCTTTTGAAATTTTATCCATTGATATCGCCGATATTGATATTGGAAAAAACATTGGTGCAGAACTCCAAATGGACCAGGCCAATGCCGATAAAAATATCGCTCAGGCTAAAGCCGAAGAACGTCGTGCCATGGCGGTTGCCAGTGAGCAGGAAATGAAGGCTAAAGCACAGGAAGCACGTGCTAAAGTAATTGAAGCAGAAGCATTAATTCCTATGGCAATTGCAGAAGCGTTCCGCAATGGCAACTTAGGTGTAATGGATTATTATAAATTACGTAACCTTCAAGCCGATACCGAAATGCGTGATGCATTAGGTAAAGGGCAAGGGAAGAAGGATGACTCGAAGTGATGTGCTGATGTGGTAATGTGATGATGTGCTGATTAATGTGCGAATGTGTCCGCCCCGGCGGATACCGATGTACCAATTCGCGAAGCGTCCGCTGAGGCGGAAACAGCCGGTTTTGAATCAGGTTGGAATGATTAAGTGTAATGTTCATTATGAGTTATTTATAATGAATTGATAATGAGTGAATTGGATAATTATTTTGAATTTATTGAGATAAATTGTACCTTTGCACTCCGTTTTGTAATAATTACGGCTTGGTAGCTCAATCCGCCTTGGCGGAAGCATCATCAAATGGCCTCGTAGCTCAACTGAATAGAGCATCTGACTACGGATCAGAAGGTTAGGGGTTTGAATCCCTTCGAGGTCACTATAATCCTGCTAAATGCAGGATTTTTTTTTGTTTAACCCTTAAATAACAATCAATGTACTACACTTATGTATTACGTTCGTTGAAGAACGGCGTATTGTACAAAGGTCAAACTCAAGACCTAGTTTCGCGATTAGAAGTGCACAATGCAGGAATGGTTCGGTATACTAAAAAGTATATCCCATGGGAATTAGTGTATTTTGAAACATTTAATACACGTGCTGAGTCAATGGCGCGAGAAAAATATTTTAAATCAGGAGCAGGAAGAGAATGGTTGAAAAAACATTTGGAATCAATGGGTAAATGATAATGCTTGCTATAAAGCAGAAGGTTAGGGGTTTTCAGCCGAGGCGGATTCGAGGTCACACTAATCCTGCTTATAGCAGGATTTTTTTTGAAGTATGTTCACCTGGATAGAGCATCCCGCCTAAGCGGGAAGGTTAGGGGTTTTCCGCCGAGGCGGATTCGAGGTCACGACAATCCTGCTTATAGGAGAATATTTTTTGTAAAATGTTCAACCGAATTGAGCATCCTGCCTAAGCGGGAAGGTTAGGGGTTTCGCTAGATGTTAATTTGAATGCATTAATACCAATTCTTCATAAAACGAAACTGCTTGACTCCACACTGGTATTTTCCTACTAACCATTGAGGGGTGTGGAATAAAAATGTACCATAGGATTAAGCACCTCAATTGGCAGAAACACAACAAATTGCTATTTTTAATGGCAAATACATCAAATAGCGATTTCAAGAACACAATTACTCGTTTTTATTTCAGAACATTATTTATCCTGATAAAAAAAATTAATAATTCACCACGCATTTAATATTAACATATATTTACCATTTTCAATTTAACACCAAAACAAAAATATTCCCCGAAAACTATTGCAAAAGGCCGACAATTGAATACTAAAATAACATTTAATTCATCGCTTTTGTTACAATTGAAACCCATTTTACACCATGCGTAATAAAATTTCATACATCCTCTTTGTTATCTCTCTCTCAATAACATCCTACAGCCAGAATTTCGAATGGGCAAAAAGTTTCGGAGCGTATTCCGAAGATTTTGCATCAGATATTTGTACTGATTCGTTAGGTTATATTTATTTAGCAGGGCATTATGATGAAGATGTGGATGTAGATCCCGGTCCCGGCGAAACAATGATTTATGCAGTAGATGGTTATGATATGTACATAGTAAAATTTTCACCTGTAGGAGAATTTATATGGGTGAAAACATTTGCAACATTGGGTTACCAGGATGTGAATGACATTGTAGTTGATTCAGAGGGAAGATTATTGGTAGCAGGATTATTTACTGATTTTATCGATGTTGACCCTGGTGTTGAAGAAATTATGATTACCGGTGATGAAAGCATTTTTACTTTGGCTTTTTTATGTTTGGATTTAAATGGAGAACTATTATGGTATTTTACAGATTCTGAATATGGTGCAGTAGCTGCGGCCATTAATTTTGATAAAGATGAAAATATTTATCTCACCGGTAGTTTAACTAATACGCTGGATATGAATCCAGGACCGGGGGTTTTTATGCTTGATGCATCAAGTGATGCCTATATCAGAAAATTTGATCATAATGGTAATTTTATTTGGGCTAAAAAATTTGGTGATGAAGATATCGGCAGCATAGCAGATATTGCTATCGATGATGACAATAATATGTATTTTACCGGGTATTTTACTGGAACACTTGATTTTGATCCGGGCCCTCTTGCATATGAATATACAAGCGCAGGTAGTTATGATGTGTTTATTACCAAATGGGATGCTTCCGGAAATATGATTTAGTACCACCCTGGGTGGTAGATGATGAATATTCAAAGAATATTGAATTAGGTGCAGATGGGAATATTTATTGTGCAGGGAGATTTGAAGGAAGTTGTGATTTTGACGGTGGATTAGGAACAGCCATTGGTGTAGCAGTAGGTTATTCAGATGCCTATGTTTGTAAATATGATAGTGACGGGAATTATATCTGGTCATGGGCTTTTGGTTCTACTTCTTCCGAATTATGGAACACTTTTGTAATGGATTCACTCAACAATTTATATATTGCAGGTAATTTCTATGGTGCTGTTGATTTTGATCCAGGTGCGGGCGAATTAATTTCCAATGCAGGAAGCGACACAGGCGGTTACATTGTTAAATTAAATAAAGATAAATCGCTGGTATGGCTAATGACCATTAACACAGGTATGCACGCTAGTGTTGTTGACTTATGTCTTGATAAAAATTATAACGTATTTTATACAGGCCAATTTTCCGGTGAAGCAGATTTTGACCCGGGACCTGATGAATATTTCATCCCTTATAATGGTGGATATCCCGACTACAAGGTAGATGTTTATTTTGGTAAATTAAATCAGGATCAATGTGCCAATTTTACACTTGTTACTGATAGCGTTGCAGATGTTTCCTGTCTCGCAAATGGATATGCCTCAGTTCATGCTACTGATGGCGCTGCACCATATTTTTATTCCTGGAATGTTGTTCCACCTGTTACTGATTCGGTAATTACATTTACAGACAACGGAATTTATACAGTTACAGCAACAGATACTAATGCATGTGCAAGAACAACTACTTATAGTATCGATGGTCCGGCAACTATGTTTACCGATTGGCAAACAAGTATCGTAACAGAAGATTTTCGCTTTGGTTTCGAGTCCTACATCTGGTTAGATGCATTTAATAATGGATGTGAATCGGCTGATGGCACTTTGCAACTCATTCTTGACCCCGGATTTATTTATTTAGAATCTTACCCTATACCGGATAATATTTCAGGTGATACGCTGCAATGGGAACTTTCAGATTTTATTTATGGTATGCCGCATTTAAAACCGTTTGTTTTAATTCAAAATGCCGATGGTGCAATTGGTAGTGATGTCTGTTTGGATGTAAGTGTAATTTCAGCTGCTATTGATATAAATCCCGACAATGATCATTGGATATATTGTTCAACTGTTATCGGTGCAATTGACCCCAACGATAAATCGGTTTATCCTATCGGTTCGTGTGATGCCGGATATATTTTGAACGAACAACCACTTACCTATACCGTACGCTTTCAAAATACCGGTACAGCCCCTGCAGTCAATGTTGAAATTATTGATTCCATCAGCGCGTATTTGGATTTAAATGCTATTGATATTGTTTCGACAAGTCATTACATGTATACTACGTTAGATGCCGATTCTGTCGCTCATTTTATTTTCCCGGATATTTATTTAGCCGACAGCACTACGGATGAACCTGCCAGCCATGGGTTCGTCGTTTACACCATCAAACCAAAACCTGGATTGGATTATAACACGCTGATTACGAATAATGCCGGTATTTATTTTGATTTTAATGAACCTGTAATTACCAATACCGTGTCGAATACGGTTGTAGATTCAATTCCTGTTTTTTCAACAAATCAGCATATAATGATTTGTGAAGGGGATTCAGTAGAGGTAGGTAACAGCATTTATTTTACCCCAGGCACATACACCGATGTACTAGAATCAATTGATGGATGCGATAGTATTGTACACACAACAATTGAAAATTATTTCATTAATACTGAAATAACTATAGAGGGAAATACACTTTTGTCACAGCAGGAAGATGCATTATACCAATGGATAGATTGTAATGTAGGTAATACAGCAATTGATGGCGAAACATCAAGTACTTTTGAACCCGGAATTTCAGGTAATTATGCAGTAATCATAAATACTAATGGTTGTTTAGATACAACTGCTTGTATTGCATTTACATTTATTGCAATAGGAGAGAGTGACGCTATTAATCAAATGGTTGTTTATCCAACTCCGGCTACAAACGAAATAGTTATTCAATCAGAATCGATAATTCTTAACTTTAATATCATTTCAATGGATGGAATAACTATTATGGCAGGTGAAGGTAATTTTGCTCACGAACAACACATAATAGTAATTGACCTGCTACCTGCTATGTATATCATATCAGTTCAAACAAATCAGGGTGTCGGATTCCTACCATTTTTAAAGCAATAACATGAAAACAATTTCAATATTTCTCATTGCCGTTTTTTTTCCTGCTATATTTTTCGCACAAGAATTTGTTTGGGCAAAACAATTAGGTGGTACCGGTTCACAAGTGCCTGAGTCAATAATTACTGATGCCAATGGAAATGTATACACTACAGGCTGGTTTCGTGGTACGGTTGATTTTGACCCGGGACCGGGCATTTTTAATTTGCCATGTAATCCTGAACCAGGAACAGACTTAACTGAAAATGATATGTTTATTTCTAAACTAGATGCGGATGGAAATTTTGTTTGGGCAAAAAAAGTAAGCGGCGATGGCATGCAAAATGGATTGTTCATGGCACTTGATACAGAACAAAATTTATATATTACCGGACAGTTTTCTCATACTGTAGATTTTGACCCCGGACCCGCTACTTATAATTTAACTTCCTCATTTTATGATGTAACCGATAATTATTGCGCCAACATGTTTTTAATGAAACTGGATAATGCAGGAAATTTTATGTGGGCATTTGGAGTTGGTGGCGAATCAACCGGCGGACAGCTTGGTCAAAAAATTGTACTGGATGATGCAGCTAATGTATATGTTACCGGATATTATAGCGCCGATGCCGATTTTGATCCTGGTGCAGGTGTGGCGATGCTGGAATGTGCAGGAATTTGGGATGTGTATATCGCTAAATATGATACCGATGGTAATTATACATGGGCAAAACAATTGGGAGGCACCGGGCATGAATTGAGTTATTCGCTTGCAAGAGATATTGCTGGCAATATTATTACTTCAGGATATTTTTATGGGACCGGTGATTACGACCCGGGCCCCGGTGAAGTTATTTTAACTGCAGATGCTACTTCTGATTTCGAACTTTTTTTGTCTAAACTTGATAGCGATGGCAATTTTGTTTGGGTAAATCATTTTATTGGCGATAATGATGCTGGATCGAAATCTGTTATTACTGATGGCAACGATATTATTTTATTTGGAGATTATAATGGGATAATCGATGCAGATGCTGGACCAGAGGTTACAGAACTAACATCAGCAGGTGGTACCGATTTTCTGGTAGCAAAATATAATGCAGATGGAGCATTATTATGGGCAAAATCTGTTGGTGGTTTGGGCAATGATGTTCCACTTGAAGGTGCAGTAGATGAAATGGGCAATATTTATTTTACCGGTTATTTTAATAATACGGTTGATTTTGATCCGGGACCGGGTATATTTAATCTCACAGCAGTTGAATCGGATGGTTTTATTTGTAAATGGGATGCCGCCGGTAATTTTATTTGGGCGGCTAACTTTGGTGATGATGGTGGTGATTTAGGAAAAAGTATTTATCTGGACAGCCTTTTTAATATTTATCTGACCGGGTATTTTGATAATACCGTTGATTTTAATCCGGGTCCTGAATATTTCCCACTCACCTGTTCTTATGATGATATTTTTGTCTTAAAATTAACGCAGGATTATTGTTCAGGTCTTACCTTAATTGCAGATACCATCGGCGATATTGAATGTGGTGGAACACCGGCATTACTAGGAGGCCACGCTGATGGTGGTCAAACACCTTATACGTATGTTTGGAATACGACTCCTGTTACATACGATTCGGTTGCCACAACTCCATTGGGTGGATTTGTACAATTTACTGTTACAGATGCAATAGGTTGTGAACGTGCTGCACTTTATTTAGTAGATGGCCCTACAGCATTAACCGGATTTGATTTGCAATCCAATCTTATTCTCGAAGATATCCTATTTGGATTTGAATCTAATATCTGGCTAGATGTGTTTAATAATGGTTGCATAGCGACTGACGGATATGTTGATGTTGTTTTACCGGTTGAACTGGAATATGTCGATGCAATTCCTGCTCCGGATATCATAATTGGAGATACGTTGCGCTGGTTATTTAGTGATATGCAGTTTAGTGATCCTCATTTCACAGCACAAATAATTGTCACAACTTCAGTATATGCAACATTGGGTGAGTGGATTTCGATTAAAACAATAGCTCGTCCGCTTGTGGATGACGAATTTCCAGGCAATAACGTCAAAAATTACGTTATACCAATTACCGGCTCCTATGACCCCAACGACAAATCCGTTTACCCGCAAGGAATATGTGATGATAGATATATCTTAAATTCGGATACACTTACCTACACCATCCGATTCCAAAATACCGGAACTGCTGAAGCAATAAATATTTTTATTCTTGATACACTGAGCACATTATTCGATATCAATACATTTAAAATTGTAGCTTCAAGTCATGCTATGGTAACTGAATTACTTCCTGATAATGTATTAAAATTTAAATTCGATAATATTTATTTACCCGATAGTGGCGCCAACGAAATTGAAAGTCATGGGTATGTGATTTTTGAAATACTACCACTACCTGATCTCGCTAATTTTTCGGTAATTGATAATAATGCGGCTATTTATTTTGATTTTAATGAACCGATAATTACCAATTCCACGCATAATACCTTATTAGATGAATTGCCTATTCTAGCTGTCTCACAGGAATTTTCAATCTGCGAAGGTGATTTTGTAACGGTAAATGGGAATAACTACAATGCAGTGGGTATTTATATAGATACACTCATTTCAACATTTGGTTGCGACAGTATAGTCACCACAAATATTATGAATGTTAACCCTGCACAATATATAACTAATACGGTAAATATTTGCGAAGGTGAAGTGGTTACTGTTGGTGATAACACCTATGCCACTACAGGATTATATACCGATAATTTTACGAATATATTTGGTTGTGATAGTGTTATACTCACCGATTTAACGGTGCATCCAACATTCACTTCTACAATTGCAGCTGAACTTTGTGAAGGGGAGACTTATGTATTTAATGGTATTACATTATCCTCTCCCGGATTATATTATGCCAATTTACTTTCACACGACAACTGTGATTCAATAGTAGAACTTACACTTACTTATCATACTGTAGATGCAGGTATAACTGCAACAGAATTTACCCTCACCGCCAATAATGCTGCTGCAAGTTATCAGTGGGTAGATTGTGAAAATAATTTTGCACCTATACCGGTCGCAACCAACCAAACTTTTGAACCAGTTGCAACTGGTTTATACGCCCTCATTATTAATGATGGTTTATGTACCGATACATCGGAGTGTTATTTTATAGATAAAGCAGGTATCACTATGTTGCAAGATGAAACGTTTGCCATTTACCTAATCCTGCTCAAAACGAATTACAAATATTTTCAAGTTATACACAAAGCCAGGGTATTGATATGTATTTATATAATATCACCAATCAGATGGTTTCGAAATATTACATAACAACTTTCCCTTATTCCTTAAATATAAGTGCGTTGGAAAGTGGTATGTATTTACTTAGCATACATAATAATGACGATAACCAATACTTTAGGTTTATTAAGGAATAAATGGATAACAAAAAAAGTAAAGCAGCAGGTTGAAACTGAAGAAATAATTACATCCATCCATCCGTGCAACCCAATGGGGTTCTAGATTACATAAAATTTAGCGCGTTTTTGAAACTATACTATTTTAGTTGCGTAAAGTTGGCAAATGATTTGTGACAATATAAAATGAGTAAAATTGTAATTTTATTGCCTGTAATTGTCATTTAATAAGTAATCGTAATACGAAATTATTCAAAATTGTGACATTTATAGATTAGCGGTAAACCGTGAATATGTAGCATTTGTTTTTAACCATGATCTTAAATTGGCTACATTTATAGAACCAACTTTGAATACTAAATAGGCTCATTTTATGCGTATATCCGGCTTAATTGGAGGATTGTGTGTTTGGAGTTGCGTATATAAAACGTTACCAGCAAGCGTAAAGGACGACACAACAACTATCGAGCAGACCTCCAAACGACCAAACTTTTACTTCCAAACAAACTTTCGGACGACCAAAATTCTGTAGACAATTTCGCTGTAATTCGACACAGACCAGACCCATTTTCCGACACTCTTGCCAACCCTTCTAAAAAATTAAAACACCGCCACCGCACAAAAAAATAAAATTCTAAGCCACCGCACATTGCACACATTTGCCTTTGCCTGCTCACACACAAAGCCCACCCAAAGGCAAAGTCAAAAGAGTGCAATCTCCCACCCGCCATTAGCTCCGTAACGACAATTATTTTCAAAATTTCGCTTTTTGTTATAGGAATTAACCTTATCTTTGACAAAATAAGTCAAAGCAAATTCATTCAAAGATGGACAGTTTAGGAAACAGAATAAAACAACTTAGAGAAAAGCTGGAATTACCATTGCGGACAGTCGCTGCTTATCTTGATATTGACCAAGCCGTTCTCAGCAAGATTGAACACGGACACCGTAAAGCAACCCGTGAACAGGTGCTGCAACTTGCCAAATATTTTAAGGTAAACGAAGACGAACTAATTGTTGCATGGTTAAGTGATAAACTGGCTAACGAAGTTCAGGATGAAGATTTGGCAAAGCAAGCACTAAAAGCAGCAGAAAAAAAAATTGATTATCTAAAGAAAAAGAAATGAAAGGAGAATCTCTAAATATAACACAAGACAATTTGGATAAACTCCAAACCCTTTTCCCCGATATTTTCACTGAAGGGAAAATTGATATGGAAAAGTTCAAAGCAACTTTTTCTGACGACATCAATTTTGCCAACGAAAGATATGTTTTGAACTGGGCTGGCAAATCAGATGCTTTTAAAGTATTGCAAATACCAACCACCGCAACACTAAAACCACAACATGACCAATCTGTAAATTTTGACACTACTCAAAATGTTTTTATTGAAGGAGAAAATTTGGAAGTATTGAAAGTGTTGCAGAAATCTTATTACGGAAAAGTAAGAGTTGTAAGTATTGACCCACCATACAACACAGGCAGCGACAGTTTTTATTTATCCTGACAGCTTTAAAGAGAACAAAGCCGACTACGAAAAACGGATTGGCGATAAAGACGAAGAAGGATATTTAATGAAAGAAGGTCTGTTCCGCAAGAACAATAAAGACAGCGGACACTATCACAGCAATTGGTTAAGCATGATGTATCCCCGTTTGTTTTTAGCTAAAAATTTATTGAGAGAAGATGGAGTTATTTTCGTTCACATTGATGATAACGAAGTTCACAACCTTCGGTTGTTGATGAATGAAATTTTTTGGAGAAGAAAATTTCATAACTGAAATTGTTTGGCAAAGAACTTTTGCAACCAAAAATGATTCTAAATATTTTTCAACCGAACATGAATATATTCTACTTTATGCAAAGTCAATATCTGGTCTGACAATTAATTTGTTGGAGAGAGGAGAGAAACAAAATATAAGATATCAGAATCCCGATAATGATGAAAGAGGGCCTTGGACATCAACGGACCTGTTAAGAATGGAGCATAGAGATAACAGTGTTTACACTATTGTTTCACCTAATGGAAAAGAATGGACACCGCAATCAGGAACAAGTTGGAGGCATCCTGAGAAAGAAATGTTAGAGTTAATTGCAAATAATGAGGTAACATTTGGTTCAGATGGAAATGCAAAGCCAAGAAGAAAAAGGTTTCTGAGTGAGGTTAAACAAGGAATTATCCCTCAAACTATTTGGAAGCATGATGAAGTAAGCCATACGCAAGAAGCTAAACAGTCATTGAATAAACTCTTTGACGGAGTTCCTGTTTTCAGCACCCCGAAGCCAATTAAACTTATTAAAAAGATGCTGCAAATTTCTACTGCAAAAGAATCAAACGATTTCATCGTTGACTTTTTTGCTGGAAGTGCCGCAACGGCAGAAGCCGTTATGGAACAGAATAAGGAAGACGGAGGAAACCGAAAATATATTTTAGTCCAACTTCCAGAATTATGTGACCCCGAAAGCGAAGCATTCAAAGTGGATTATAAAACCATTGCTGATATTAGTAAAGAGAGGATTGTCAGAGCAATAAAGAAAATTGAAAAAGAAATTAAAGGAAATAAAAACCTTCTGAATGAAAATGAAAACAAAAATCCTTGATTTAGGATTCAAAGCTTTCAAACTTTCCATCCAATTTTAAAATTTGGAGGGCAAAAATAACCGAAGAAAACTTAGCAGCAGTTAGATGCTTTTACAAACCCTGTAAGAGAAAGCAAAAAAGAAATATGCTTTTTGAACTTATTCTGAAAGCAGGATATTTATTGACCGACAAAATTGAAGTGAAAGAAAAAATTCTATGCTGTAAATAATGGCGAGTTAATTATTGCATTGGAAGAAATGAATGAGAAAATAATCGGTAACATTATTTCAGCTCAGCCTAAAAAAGTAATTACGCTGGACAATCTATTTACAGACAACGACCAACTGAAAGCAAACACTGTATTGCAGATGAAAGATACAGGAATTGATTTTAAAACAATATAATCATGGAAGAAACAACAAACAACGTTTTTCAAAATGGAGCAACCTGGCTTAGGGCAGATTTTCATTTGCATACCAAAGCCGATAAGGAATTTGCTTATAGTGGTGCGGATAACGATTTTGTTCGTTTATACATAGAGCAATTGAAAAATCAGATATTGGTATCGGAATAATTACCAATCATACAAATTTGCAAAGGAATTTATTGCTCTGAGAAAAAGCTAGGATGCTAGGATTGTTTGCAGGTGTTGAATTTTCGCTTAAAGAAGGAATTCATATTTTGATTGTCTTTGATGATAAATGGTATCAGGGAGACACAGACAACATCAGCAAATTTCTTGATAAAGCATTTTATGGCATTTCCAATTATGATAAGCCCGATTATCCAAACTCAAAATTAGATTTAAAGGAAACAGTTGAGGCATTGGATGAAATTGGATTTGATTATTTCATTGCCCTTGCTCACATTGATGACCGAAACGGCTTGTTTACAGTATTGCAGACAAAGAGATGCATTTATTGAACAAGAAGCATTTAGAAAGGTTTTATCTGTTCAGAAAAGTGCTAATGCGGAAAACTATAAACTGTTATGCAATTTGGCTAAGCGTAAAATTGCGTATGTAGAGGGTTCGGACAATGCACACGGAGGAATTGAAGCAATTGGAGGCGGTAGGATTACTTATTTAAAAATTGGTGATTTTAATTTTGAGGCCATTAAATATGCCCTCACTGATTTAGATTATAGAGTTTCTCCAAAAGACAAGCCTGAAATAACAAACTCTTACATTAAATCGATAGAATTTGAAGGCGGCCTTTTAGACCAGACAAGCATTGATTTTTCACCCGAGTTGAATACCCTTATAGGAATAAGAGGCAGCGGAAAATCTTCAATTCTTGAAATTATCAGATATACTTTAGGAATTCCTTTGTCGGAAACTTCCGTTGACCCACGATACAAGGACGGACTTATTGAGCATGTGCTTAAAAGTGGCGGAAAGTCTATTGTTACCATAGTTACCGAACACAAGGAAGAATACAGGATAGAAAAAATTTACGGACAGAAGGAAGATATTTACAAAGATGGCGTTTTAAAAACAGGTATTTCAATAGACGGTTTTTTTGACTATCCTGTTTACTTCGGGCAAAAAGATTTATCAAATAAAGATGCGGATTTTGAAGCCGACTTGATACAACGATTGATTGGCACAAGGTTAAAGCCCGTGCAATCAAAAATTGAAGCAAAGAAAAGAGAAATTGGAAATCTTATTTCCGAAATTGGAAAACTGCGAAACCTGAATCAACTAAAAAAGGAAACCACAACTCTAATTGAGAATTCAAAACATCAACTTGAATTATACAAGAAGAAAGGTGTAGAAGAAAAATTAAAGCAGCAAACATTATTTGATACAGATGTTTCTAAAATTTCTCAAACCACAAGCGGTGTTTCGGCTTACATTGAAGAATTAAATTCTATTATTGTTAATCATGATTACTTCTTCCAACAGACAATTTCAGGCTCAGAATTAAATAAAGAGTTGTTTGAAGAAGCAACTAAGTTATTAATTGAGCTAAAAGCGGAGTTTGAGAAAGTAAAAAGATCAGTCCACATCTAAGCTGATTCATATAAAGATTAATGATGTGTTGAAAAAATCAATGCAAAGAAAGAAGGACTAAAAGAAGAATTTGCGAAAAATAAAAAGGGAAATAAATACCGATACAATCAACCCCGATAATTTCCTGAAAATAAACAGGCAGATTGATACAGCGGAATTGAAATTAAAAGAGATTGAAAAGTCAGAAAAAAAGCGAAAGGAATTACAAACTTTATTGCTGGAAAAGCTAACTGAATTAAATAATTTTTGGCTTGAAGAATACAAACTACTAAAAGTTGAGGTCGACAGAATTAATGAAGCTGAAAGCAAATTGACCATTGAGGTTTTATTTAAAGACAGAAGGGATAAATTTTTGGATAAACTGAAACAAGTATTCAGAGGTTCGGGTATTCGCGAGGCAGCTTATCAGGAAATAGAATCTACATTTAAAGATTTCATAGAAATATACAAAGGTTCTGCAAAACTGAAAGATATTTTGAACGAAAATCAGGTGGTTGAATTTAAAAATAGGTTTTCTGAAAACCTTGAATCCCTTTTAACATTCAAAGTTGACAATAAAATTATCATTAATTACAATGGTAAATCTTTAGATAAGCATTCTTTAGGTCAACGTGCCTCTGCTTTAATTCTTTTCCTATTGGCACAAAAGGAAAAATAATGTTTTAGATTATTGACCAACCCGAAGATGACTTGGATAACCAAACCATTTATGATGAAGTGATTAAAGAGTTGAAAAAAAAGGCAATATGCAATTTATATTTGCAACACATAACGCCAACATTCCAGTTTTGGGTGATAGTGAAAAAGTAGTTTCTTGTAGTTATGATGAAAAGAAAATATCCGTTCATTCAGGAACAATAGACAATCATCAAACGCAACGGTTCTTGTGGACATCATGGAAGGCGGAGACGAAGCGTTTAATCGCAGAAAAAACATTTACAGTATTTGGAACATTGAAAATAAATAAAAATGAACGCAATAGAATTACTAGATATAATCAGCACAGGAGAAACAAGCAAGGTTCAATTTAAAAGAGAAATTGACAGCGATGACTCTATCGCAGCTGAAATGATTGCTATGTCTAACTCAAAAGGTGGACTAATCCTGTTGGGTGTGGAAGATAAAACTGGGCAAATAGTTGGATTGGATTATCAGCAACTTCAATCATTTAATAACCGATTGGCAACAATCGCAAATGATAAGGTAAAGCCTCAAGTATTCATCCAAACAGAGGTTGTTTCAATATCTTCAGATGATAATGAGAAAAAGGTTCTCGTTGTAGAGGTTTCAGAGGGAGTTGGGAAGCCTTATAAAGACAAAAATGGGGCTATTTGGGTAAAACAAGGTTCTGATAAAAGAAGACTAACAGATAATAATGAGCAGATAAGATTATTTCAACAAAGCGGCATTCTCTATTTGGATGAAATGATTATTCCTCAAACATCAATTGGTGATATTGAATTGACAAAAGTAGAAGATTATGTTAGGGCAATTCAAAAAAGAGAAACCGATGAAAAGATTGAAATAACAGAAAATCTGCTAAACAATTTGAACATCATAAAAGACGGTCGGATTACTTTAGGCGGATTACTGTTTTTTGCAAAACATCCACAAAAATATAGACCTGCTTTTTGTGTAAAGGCAATTTCTTTTTTTGGAAATAGCATTGGTGGAACTGATTATCGAAGCAGTAAAGACATTGAGGGAACAATTCCCGAAATGTTTGAAGAAACTATGAGTTTTTTTACATCGAATTTGAATCATATTCAAGACGGACAAAACTTCAATAAAGTTGGCAAATTGGAGATTGCACAAACTGCATTGGAAGAACTACTTCAAAATGCTTTAGTTCACAGAGATTATTCTAAAAATTCACCTGTTAGGGTTATGATATTTGACAATCGAATAGAAATTGTAAGCCCCGGTGCTTTGCCTAATAGTTTGACAATAGAAAACTTAAAAATGGGTAATGCTGTGGTTCGTAACAATTTGTTAGTTACCTATTGTTCAAAAAATGATGATATACAGAGGCTTTGGTTCGGGAATCACTCGTTCTTTTGAAAATCAACCTAATATTGAATTGATTAATGATGTTGATGGGGAACAGTTCAAAGTAATAATTCCACGACCTGAAAAGAAATAATGAAATTACACTTCGATAGCAATCAGGAATATCAATGGGATGCGATAAAATCCATCACTGACATTTTGAAGGGCAACCTTTGAATAGTGGCGATTTTGAATTCACAACATCGAATGCAGGTGCATTGCTTTCTGAAAATGGTTTTGGAAATAATCTCACTTTATCGGCAGAGCAGGTTTTAGAAAATGTAAAAGCAATTCAGAAAAGAAATGAAATAACAAATTCCGTTGAAGAATTACAGGGTATGAATTTTTCCGTTGAGATGGAAACAGGCACTGGAAAAACGTATGTCTATTTAAGAACAGTATATGAGTTGAATAAATTATACGGTTTCAAGAAATTTGTGATTGTAGTTCCATCAGTTGCCATTCGAGAAGGAGTTTTGAAAAACTTACAAATCACACACGAACATTTTCAATCTTTGTATGATAAAACCTCCATCAATTTTGACATTTACGACAGCAAAAAGGTTTCAAATCTTAGAGGTTTTTCTTCAGGCAATGCTATTCAAGTTTTAGTAATCAATATAGATTCTTTTGCGAAAGATGAAAACATTATCAACAAGCCAAACGACAAACTCACAGGCAAAAAACCCATAGAGTTTATTCAAAGCACCAAACCCATCGTAATTGTGGACGAGCCACAAAACATGGAAACTGGGATCGTAAAAAAAGCGATTCAAAACTTAGAACCCCTTTGCACATTGCGTTATTCAGCCACACATACAAACCTATATAACTTAATGTATTCACTCAATCCTGTGAAAGCTTATGATTTGGGATTAGTAAAACAAATTGAAGTAGATAGTGTAATGAGCGAGAATGATTTCAACGATAGTTTTATTCAGTTGGAAAGCGTAAACCGAACAGGAAATAATATTACAGCCAAAATCAAAATTGATGTTGCTTCAACATCGGGCGTAAAGAGAAAATCAGTAACAGCCAACAAGAATAAATTAGATTTATTTGAATTATCAGGTAAAAACGAAAAATATGATGGGCTGAAAATTTATGAAATAGATTTTGGTAATAAACAAATTGAATTGAGTAATGGAATTATGCTTTCGGAAGGGGAATCGCAAGGCGGAATGAATGACGAAGTGATGCGATTTATGATTCAAAAAACCGTTGAGGAGCATTTAAAAAAAGAAAGAGATTATAAAGAAAAAGGAATTAAAGTTCTGACATTATTTTTCATTGATAAAGTAAAAAATTATCGGGAGTATGATGAAAATGGAAGAGCGACACACGGAAAATTTGCGAAATGGTTTGAAGAAATTTATCAAACAGAAATAAGTAAACCGAAAAATAAAAGTCTAAATTCTCATTCGATAGATGAAATTCACAATGGATATTTTTCTCAGGATAGCAAAGGTCGAGTAAAAGATACAGGCGGAGAGACGCAAGCCGATGATGATACGTATAAACTCATCATGCAAGAAAAAGAAAAGTTACTTGACCTGAATACACCACTTCGATTTATATTCAGCCATTCCGCACTTCGGGAGGGCTGGGATAATCCGAATGTTTTTCAGATTTGCACATTAAACGAAACTAAATCGGACATTAAGAAACGTCAGGAAATTGGCAGAGGGTTACGTTTATCTGTAAACCAAGACGGGAAAAGAATTTTTGACCAGAATATTAATCGTTTGACGGTTATTGCAAATGAAAGCTATGATGATTTTGCAAAAGCACTACAAAGAGAGATTGAAGAAGATTGTGGAGTGAATTTTATTGGAAGGATAAAAAACAAAAACAAGCGAGAGAAATTGAATTACCGAAAAGGTTTTGAAGCTGACCCGAAATTTTTGCAGATATGGGAGAAGATAAAGTTTCACACAAAATACAGTGTTGATTTTCAAACAACCGACCTGATTACATTGGCTGCAAAAGCAATGAAAGAAATGGTTGAAACAAAAAAACCATCAGTAACAAGCAACAAGCAGAAAGTAATTTTAACTGACGAAGGAATAACAGGGCAATTAGTTAGTGATACGATTTCACCAAACTATGGAAGAAGTTTTGAAATTCCAGATATGCTTGCTTACATACAAGGAAAAACGGAATTAACAAGAACAACAATTCTTGACATTGTAAAGAAGTCAGATAAAATTTCGGAACTACTTATCAATCCTCAAATGTTTATGGACAACGCAACAAAGATAATTAAAAGCGTTTTATATGAGTTGATGATTGACGGAATTAAATATGAGAAAATCGGAAACAAACTCTACGAAATGACCTTGTTTGATGATGATGGCTTTGAAATTTATCTTGACAGTTTTACACATACTGTTACTGACCCCAGCAAGACCATATACGAAAACTATATCCCGCTTGATAGTGGTGTAGAGAATCAATTTGCAAAAGACTGTGAGACGAGTGAAAATATCGAATTTTATTTTAAACTACCAAACTGGTTTAAAATTCCAACACCAATTGGCAATTATAATCCAGACTGGGCAATTGTTTTCAAAGGAGAGAAGAAAATATATTTTGTAGCAGAGACCAAAAGCGAAGGACAGGAACTATTGAAAAGCGAAAAGTTAAAAATCAAATGTGGGAAAGAACATTTTAAAAAGTTTGATGGAGTTGTTTACAAACAAGTAACCACTGTAAAAGACCTTAGCGAATGACCCACACACAAAAACACACACATTTGCAAACCGCTACAAGCCACCACGCAGACCAAAGTTTGCAAAAGAGTGTGTTTTTCTCCACCCAAGAAGATTTTTTTCTTCCCTCCCTTCGGTGTTTAAATTTTTTCCAACCCACGGGCGACACAATAAAACTCGACAATGACAGCGAAACTCACAGCAGACAAGGACTTTAACAACTCGACAGACAGAACGCCAGCTGGTAACAGCGGTTTGGCAAAAGTGGCGGTTCAGTGCTTCGTAGGACAGTTTTGTGGGCATATAAACTTTAGTGCTTCGTATGAAAGTGAGTGCTGAAAATCGCCACCTTCGCCAAGCCGCAAACCGTTAGCGGCAACTTTAAGACCGAACTTAATAAAACAGAAATGACAATTAACTCAGTAAAAATAATCTTCGTAATTTGTATATCAAGTATATTCCATTCTTGCAATGGACAAGTGAAATCTGAACACAAAAAGATTGAAACAGAAACTAAAGCAATTGGTAAAGTAGTTTCTGAATTCGACAATCAAATTTGGAGAATATTTCAAGACTCAAAAGGGAAATATTGGTTTGGGAGTAATGGAAGAGGTGTCTATTATTTAGACGGAAAAGAGCTGAAACAATTTACAACAATTGACGGATTAGTGAACGATACAATACGTGGTATTCAAGAAGATAGAGAAGGAAATATATACATTGAAACATTCGGAGGAATAAGCAAATTTGACGGAAATCAATTCACTACTTTAAAAGCAATAAAATCGTCGTATAACCTATGGAAACTTGAACCGAATGACTTATGGTTTGGTTACAATGCAAACGATTTATTTCGTTATGATGGTGATACTCTTTTCGAATTAAAATTGCCACGGAAAGATTTAAAAAAAGCGTTTGGAATTGACACGCTAATCAGCCCTTTTAATAGCAATAATCCTTATTCAGTTTATGGCATAAATAAAGATAAAAGCGGAAATATTTGGTTTGGAACCTTTGTAGCAGGTGCTTTCCGATACGATGGAAAATCGTTTATGTGGTTCGATGAAAAAGAACTTTCAATCCAACCAGATGGGACTGCTGGCGGTGTGCGTTCAATTATTCAAGACAAAGACGGGTATTTTTGGTTGAGCAATTTTAAAAGCAAGTATAAAATTGACTCGAACAAATTAATCTATGAAAAGATAAAGGGGATTGAAAAAAACAAACCCTATTATTTCAATGCAGGATTAGTTGACAGAGACGGAAATTTATGGATGACTACTTATGGAGGTGGAGTTTGGACATATGACGGAAAGATGCTCACAAACCTTGAAGTGAAAAAGGGTACAGAAAATGCCTTGCTAGTATCTATCTACCAAGACAACAACGGTACAATTTGGCTTGGAACAGACAATGATGGTGTTTACAAACAAAATGGAGAAAAGTTTGAAAAGTTTAAACTAGTAAAATAAAAGCAGCCGCTAACATAGGTTTGGCAAAAGTGGGGCTTTATTACTAGGCTGAACATTTGTACTTTCAATTAGCTTTTGTACTAAATTTGAACTTTAGTACTTTCTAAACCCCACCTTTGCAAAGCCCCAAAACGTTATAAGGTATTTTAAATGACGACAATACCACAAGACATAAAAGAAAGATTTTATAAGACTATCAAAGGCGACATATCACTTGACAACTTTGAACAGTGGTTGTATGCCGACAAAGAACTTGAAAAGTATTTAAACTCTACTGACTATCTTGACCTAATCTCCTTAAGTTATAAGCAAAGCGGAGCAAAAAATGAACTTTGGAACTTACTGAAAAAACATATTGACCTCGGTGAATTTGAAACATACAAAATGCTTGAACTCCTAAATGAAGCAAAGCAAAAGACCGAACGACTTCCACATATTTTGATGAAGTTTTACGACTTGTATTGTAAAGGATATAACTTTTTTCAAGACCTTGGACTTGGAATTGGACTTGCAATTGAAGTACCAAGAGTAAATAACATGACTGCGGACACTTGGGACGAATTGACAAGCGAGCAACAGAAAGAACTTTTGGATGGTTTTTCACCCCAACTTGAAGAATGAATTGAAGAAGTCATTTATTGGCTAGAAACAAAGAAGATTATTTTGACTGGTGAGCAAGACGAAATTGGTCATTATGAATATGAAGACTACCGAACAGTGGAAGAGAAAAAATCAAAATTTTGGGTAACAGTTTCGGAAGACAAAGTGACTAGTATTTATACAAGTAAGAACATACTTTGGGACAATAAAACCGTGAAAAAATGGTGGGAATTTTGGAAATGAAATCAATAGATGGACAAAGAAAAACGTTTTATAACAACACCTACAAGAAATTGGCAGTTCAGCGGTTAAATTTAGCTTTGTAATATGTGTCAAATTTGGTAAAGGTTGATCAACCGCAATTGAAGCTCCGAAAGCCGACTGAAAGCAAAGCCCGGAAACGTTATTGGTCATATAAAATAAGAATAAAATGAAAATAGAGAAAACACCATTTCACAGAATAAGATTGATTACAGGAATTGTGCTGTGTATTATTATGACATCTTGTAATGGGCAAGCGAATAATGATGATAAGCAAAGCGTAATAAAACAAACAATTCAATTACCAAATTTTAACAATCAGATAAGTGATGTTGTAAGGACTATATTTCAAGATAGTAAAGGAAACACTTGGTTTGGAGCGCAGGGAGGGGCATTCAAACTTGATGGCGATTCGTTAATCCATATTGATAGCATTAGAAGCGAATCAGGTGGAAGAGTGACAATTAAAGACATTGCTGAAGATAAAGATGGGATAATTTGGTTTGGACATACTGATGGTATTAGCAGTATTGACGGTACAACAGTTACCAATTATTACGAGTCAGATGGCTTAATAAGTAATGATGTTTGGTGCATTGAGACGGATGTCAATGGTAATGTTTGGATAGGAACAATAGCAGGTGCTTGTATATTTGATGGACTAGGCTTCAATAATTTCGACCTGCCTGAAGGGAAAATAGATACAACTGTTGGTGTTTCAAGTACAAAAATGATTCATAGTATACTTGAAGATAGTAAGGGAACAATATGGTTTTGTACTAATGCAGGTATATTTTCATATAAAAATAAAAATTTAAAGAATATTTCAGACGAAGTCGGTGTTCCAACTAATTTTGTTAGCAAAATAGTTGAAGACAAAAAAGGTGGATTCTGGGTTTCGACTTCAAAAGGACTTTTTTATCTCAAGGAGAATGTCCTAACCAATATTTCAGAATTGCATTTTGAAGAAAGCAAGGGAACAGGCAGCTTAATTGTAGATGCTAAGGGTGATATTTGGTTTAATTGCTCTCGTAGTATATACAGATTAAGTGGTGAGAAACTCACTGAATATCGTATAGAAGAAGGAAATTACGGTCCGCTGACTTTTCAAATTTACGAAGACCGGCAAAATCGACTTTGGTTTGTGGGGTATGGTGGCGCATATCGTTATGAAAATGACAGATTTATTAATATTACACAAAATGGGCCTTGGTAAAAAATACGTACGCATAACAACACCTACAAGAAATTGGCGGTTCAGTGGTTAAATTTAGCTTTATACATCGTATCTAGTTTTGTGCTTGTAGATTAGCTGCGGCTGATGCTTCGAAATCACCGAATGCTTGTAACTGCCTAACGTTAAACACTAATGCTGACAGCAAATAAAAAACTTTAGCGTAACAACAATATTTTGAAGATAAAACCGGTTTCCTTTACTTTAACTTTTGCTACAGGACATAAAATAAATAACAAACAAAATATGAGCAATATACCTTTTCAAACAATAGACTGGACCACCATTGAAAAAGTTGAATACAAAGGGGAAACAGGATTAGCGTATTGGCAGACCGTTCAGTTTGAAGGCCTAAGAATACGACTTGTTGAATATTCCTCAGGTTATTTAGCCGACCACTGGTGTCAAAAAGGACATATTGTGCATTGTTTAGAAGGTGAATTTATCAGCGAGCTTAGCACCGGGGAAAAAATTAAACTCAACGAAGGCGAAACATATATTGTATCTGACGAACTTAGTTCGCATCGTTCAGTGACTGCCGGTGGAGTAAAACTTTTAATTATTGACGGCGATTTTTTAAAATTGGGTTGATATGAATAAAATTGAAAGAAAACTGCTAAAAGTTACAGTATTTAAAGAAGGAGTTATTTTTAGTTATAACATTTAAGGTCTATATTTAGTTCCAATTAATATAAAGAAGTTTACTTTTCAAAAAACCAATTTTAGGCAGGTGTAAAACGGTTTCCATTAAAATTTTGAATAAGCGGTATTCGATTAAAAGTTTTTGTATATCAAAAAAAATGTGTAAAATTGAATGATGGAGCTGCGGAAATTTAACTTACAACAATACTCCGGGTTAGCAGGGGTGTTGTTGCTTATGCATAATAATACACATGCCCAAGCTATTTATACGGACATAGACCCAGATGTTGTTTTACAACTTCATGGGGATGTTGAATATATTGATATGGATGACGACGGTTCAAATGATTTTTTTATATTTAAAAAGAGTAGCTATTTCACAAACTCGGAATATAGTTGGTATAGGTTTAACAGGATATTTAAGGTAGGCCCTAATTTCAACCCCGAAAATGAAATTGCGGGTGATTTTGCAACTAATGGCGCTGGTGGTGGGACAACTTATTTCCCATATGCATTATTGGAAGGGAATATAATAAACAATGATTTAAATTTTAATTATGGAACTTATCAATTAATGGGAATTGGTTTTTATAAGGTTGACGAAACGCCTTGGACTTGGAATTACTATAAAGGATCCTGGCAAAATAGAATTGATTCCGCCTATTTAGGTGTTCGATTTTTAGGCGCAGACGATTGCAAACACTATGGTTGGATACGTTGCTCCGTTGGCGACTCTTTAAAAACATTAACGGTGCATGACTATTCATATGAATTAAAATGTAACACCCCTATTATTGCCGGCGATACTATTGGCGACACGACTACGGTTGAAATTAGTGAAATAAATAATTTGGAAGCAATAATTTATACTTTCAATCAAAACTTGTATATTAATTTACCTGACCAAGACGAAGTAAATGTGTATATTTTTAATATGAATGGGCAGGAAATATATAAAACGGTTTCATCTCAAAAAAACCTTATAATCGACATGTCAGGTAAACCATACGGGACTTATATAGTTAAACTATCGACAAAGGACAAGCAATTTTCAAAAATAATTGAAATATAATTATTTTCATTCGTGGTAAGTAAGCCACTGGTTATAACAAAACCTTTGTAAAATGGCTTGGTGACTAGTAACCATATAATTAATCTTTCAAAGTAATTTTCAATAGCCATGAAAGATATTATTTTGCCGCCGCCACTTCGCAAAGCTTCTAAACGTTATGCGTCATGCTTAGGGGACAGTGCTAATAAATAATACAAATTAATAATCGGAGTAATTTCTGGCAGATGATTAGAGATAATGCTCGGGCTCATCTGCTAATCCGTTGCGAACAGGACTTTCGTGGGTATACCATATTTTTTGTAAAAGAAAATCATTCAGGAAATTTTCTGTTGAATATTGATCGTGTTCTTATTACGCAGCTTAAGGTCCCTCCAAAAGTGGACAAAACCAACCCAACAAGATAGGCTTTATAATAACTGAGTATTTGTATATTTGCTATAGAGCCGGGTCACGACTGGTGCATTTTATTTTTCAACCCAATTCACACACACATGAAATCTTTATGTATTGCTTTGCTCAGCCTAATCATTTTCAGCGGCTGTAATGTAACCGAATCTTATTTAATCAGTGTTTCACCTTCTGCCTATACAAATAGTACGGAGGTAACTGGTATTACTACCACGGGTTCGGTGTTTACCGCCGACCAAACAATCAACTCCATCCTTCCGAATGTGGATGAGCATTATTCGTTTCAATGGAGCGACTGGAACCAGGATGGATTTAATGATTTGATCGCCATCAACAGGGCAGGAAGTAAAAGCGCGGTGATCTATATTCTCGACGGATCCACCGGGTTAAAAAGCTTTTTATTGCAGCAGCCAATTAATTTTCCGGTAACTGATGCTGCCACCGATTTTGCCATGACCCGTTGGGATGAGGATGTCATTCCCGACCTGATTATATTCCATCGCAACGGAACCTCCAATGTGGAAGTGCAGATATTGGGCGGTGCAGCAGATGCAGAGCATCCGGCTTTCTTTAAAACACTGACCGGTTTTTCTCTGCCTTTTTCTGATCCGGATAACCATTTATTGTTTTTTTTCGGCGACTATAATATGGATAATATTGATGAACTTGAAGTAATCAATACCGTTGCAGATTCCAATATGGAAGTGAGTTATTACAGCCGTCAGGATATGTTTGCCCATCTGTTGGAATCTAAGCGCACCGCTATACCCAATGCACAGGGTCGTTATGCATTTGCCTTCGGTGAGATGAATGTAAAAGGATTAAAGGATTTGTTCATAATCGATCATAATGATCTGACAGCACCTAAAATTATGGTGTCGTATTACTTAGTGTCGTTTAGTGTGAATACTCCTGCAGTGGACTTGCCGGTTCAACATATTTCCGGTCAGTCTGCTTTTTTCACCGGCCCGAAACTGGCGACATCATTTAATCCAGTTCCGCCGGGAGCAGATATTGTATTCAACCCCAATCCCATGTTAACCGGCACCGGTCCTCAGGATGTCGCCATATTTGACGGCATGTGGGAAACCAATTATACGGTCCATTCCAACGACAATAATGGTATTTCGGGAATTGTAATAGATTATCAGCGTGATAAGACACAAAAAACACTCAACGGATTTAAACAACAACTGAATATTACTTTCGAAGACGAGTATCAGGTAGCCTGCACCGCCGAAAATGGTAACCTTGAATTTAAAGAAACATCAACCGGGAGATTACTGCCTGATGCAGGAATTGAAGTGATAGATAATCAGTATCTCGTGCTGAGTATTGAGGGCAGTAAATATACATTGAAAAGATATTTTGAAAACCTGGCAGTGAGTCCAGTGAGAATAACCAATGAGGCCGGTTATGCCTCTCCGGTTTCAGCCGAGTGGAGTTATACCGGCTTTGGGGGTAAGGTGTTACAGGGGAAAATGAATGAAGTTACAATGGATGCACTTTTTAATAGATCCACAATTATTACCGTACCACAAAATGCTTATAATTTCAATATTCATGTGAAGGTGTCCGGCGGCCTCGATTATACATTCTTCGGTGGGGCTGATTGTACCCATTTTGATATTAAGGCAAATCCGGATGCGGGATGTTATCGAATTAAGGGGACAACTTTTTCGCCGGGTTATGACAATGAATGTAAGGCTGATCCTGCAGTAACTGAAGCATTTCAAAATCCATATGTGCAGGCATTTGTTGATTATTGCACGCATAAAATATCAAATAATGAACAAGAGGAAATTGCATCCGCGCTGGCACAAAAGGATTATTCCCGTATCATGGAAGTTCTTGGTAATGATCTTTTAAAGGAAATGAATAAGGTAACAAAACAGAATAATGAAACAGGTTATGTATACAATAAAAATGAACAAAATTTTGCTGCAATGGATCAATCGATACTGGAATATTTTCATTCCAAAGGCATTTCGAAGATCGATTGTTTAACAGCTTCGTTCACCGGCGATTTTGGTGATATCACTACCCCTGATACCATCGTTTATGACCAAAGTGAGGAAGCACCTTTTTCCATTACAGTGGGTTTTAATGGCGGCGGTGCATTGGGTATCGTGCAGGGAAGTGTTGAATTAGGTGTAGTGTTGCCCTGTTGTAATATTTCTAAAGACTGGGATACCTATAATTATCCTGATATGAGATTATTTACCACTTTAGGAATAGGCCCTGCTTTAGGCTTGGGTGCTGAAGCAGGCATATCACTCGGCTTTTCAACAGGAGGGCCATTTTCACAGGATATGCAGGATGAGTATGCTGTCAATTTAAATGTTGAATGGGGCGTTGGTGCCGGAGTAGCTATAATGCTTAGTTGTGATGATCATTCATTTTCCGGCGTTTCTGTTAGTCTGGATACCGGTGCGGAGTTTGAAATTGGTACGGAAGTGATGCGCACATGGTTCTATAACCTGGATGACCTTGCGCCCGATTATTCAAGTTATCCTCAGGGTGATTATGATTAATCCGCCTGGCTCTGCCAAAGTCTTCGCCACAGACAGATAAATTTGACGTGGCAGGGAAGACCGCAGATTTGCCTGCCTTTGGCATGGCTCTGTCCGCACAAATTGGTTGTTTTGCTATTTAACATGTCCGAGACATGGAATACCCAGTCAAGTCGCAGACGTAGTTATATCTGGCAAATCCTACTTAGTGGAGCATACCAATATTCAACCACTCAAACCCTGCGCGATCTGCCCGGCGGAGTTTATTGACTTCGCATGACCTCCGGAAGTACCACCCTCAGTTTCCCTCTGGAAAAAATGTAGCAACATAGATTTTTATGCCCGTCACTTAACTGTTAAAGTTGTAGAGAGGATTATGGAAATTCATTTAACATTTTAATATATTAGAATTAAAAATCCTCTGTCCCCATTAGCTGCAGGAAACGCACGTGTGAGGTTTGAAACTATTTAGCAAAGGGTTTATTGTTGGTGGTATGTCGATTTGAGAGATGGATAAACACTGTTTATTTATAGCGGCTGTCTGTCTGAACTGAGGAGATTGGTGAGAGGTTATTGCGGCTATAAACATGTTAGAGGCGAGTTTTTTCACCCCCGATAGCTAACGGATCTAACCTTAACGGTCAAACCATCGGAACAGCCTGAGTTCAATAATTTGGCGATATAAGAACTTGAAATCACATTATAATGTGATTTTAGCAATTTCGTTTTGCTTTTCACTACATACAGACACAAAAATCACACTAAAATGTGATTTTTGTTGCGTATTTTGAAAAAAAGTCCTATCTTTGACCCTAAAATCACATTATAATGCTAGTTGAGACTCTTGGTAAAATCATAAGAAACAGGCGAAAGGAGTTGAGTATAACCCAACCTCACTTAGCCGAACTGGCTAAGGTGAGCACAAACACCCTGTATAAATTAGAACGTGGGCAAGGCAATCCTTCGTTAGATGTATTGGATAAATTAGCCGAAGTGTTGGGTATGGAACTAACCCTTGAAGTGAAAAAGCAACATTGAGTAAATGAGAGCAATAGAAATATACCGCAACGGGATTTTAGCAGGAACACTGACTGAAGAAAATCGGCAGCATTATGTTTTTAGGTATAATGACAACTATTTTAACGATGCAACTCAATCGGGAATTAGTTTAACACTTCCAAAAACAGAAAAAGAATATAAAAGCGAATTTTTATTTCCATTTTTTTTCAATATGTTGAGTGAAGGAGTCAACCGAAAATTGCAAAGCACACAATTGAAAATAGACGAAGAAGATAATTTCGGTTTGCTGGCTGCAACAGCGCAATATGATACAGTTGGAGCAATAACCGTGAAACCGATAGACGCGAGATGAACTTAAATGAATTAAAATATTGTCCGGGAACATTAGCTGAGGGGTTTGCTACCTACAGCCCAAGCTGTTTGCGGAATTTGTTTAACGGTAAAAAGGTTAATCATGTTTTGCCTTATGAACAGCCCCAGCAAAGCGAAGAAGTTGCAGAACAATTTATGGAAAATCGCAAACGCATATCCATATCGGGTGTGCAAGAAAAATTGAGTTTTCTTTTGGAGAAAAATGTATTGCGATTAACAAAGGAAGGTGAACAAGGAACCTATATACTCAAGCCGATACCAAGAGATTTAAAAAAGGTTGACCAGGTTCCTGCCAACGAACATTTGACTATGCAAATAGCCAAACAAGTGTATGGACTGAATACAGCAGAAAACGCTTTGATTTTTTTTAAGAATAGTTCACCTGCCTACATCACCAAACGATTTGACTTCAAAGAAAACGGAAGTAAATGGGGCAAAGAAGATTTTGCAACGCTGGCAGGAAAAACACAAGATAATGGAGGTGCAAATTTCAAATATGAATACAGCTATGAAGAGGCAGGACGGTTGATACAGAAATTCGTTCCGGCATGGCGGATAGAAATAGAAAAGTATTATTCTTTAGTTGTTTTCAATTTTCTGTTTTCAAACGGCGATGCTCATTTAAAGAACTTTTCCTTGCTTGAATCATCCAGTGGAGATTATCTGTTAAGTCCTGCTTATGATTTATTGAATACGAAGCTGCATGTAGACGATACCGATTTTGCATTGAATCATGGACTATTTGCAGATGCATATAAAAGTAAACAATACAAGAAAAGTGGGCATCCTTCCAAAAGCGATTTCACGGAGTTTGCCTTGAGAATTGGAGTAGCGGAAAGCCGGGTTGAGAAACTATTAAATCCGTTTTTAGAAAAACAACTTTTTGTGGAAACTTTGATCAGCCGTTCATTCTTAACTGAGGCCAACAAAAAGGGATACTTGCTAATGTATAACACAAAAAGAAACCATTTAATAGCTCAATGAGATTGAAAAATAAAGAGATTATAAAAGCACGAACCGCAAACAACACCTCCTATGTATAGCAGTAATCTACTACTATAAAATAATATTTTATGTTAAAATTAAGTCTTCGTCCTTGTTATATTTGTTGAAATGCGTAAAACCGGTCATGCCATTGCGATAGGGCTTTGCCTATGTAAACAAATTATTTTAAATCATTAAGGCCACAATCATGTAATATCCAGGTTTCTCTAAATGTGCTAAATATGTAAACTGAGGAAGACGCACTTTATATAACTGAAGTTAAAAATAGTTTAATTGTTTATAAAATACCAGACACCTTTAAAAGCGGTTTACTTTATGAGGCGACAAATTATGGAATATAAAACATTAATTATAATTCAAATTCAGTCACCTTCCGTTACAACATCAACGGTGGAATTTGGGCAACTAATTGGGTTGATATTGATTTAAATTTACAGGTTTGAGATGCCAATCAAATAATTGTTGATGTTTATTGTTAGGTTCCTTCATATCAAGTGAAGAATAACTAATGTAAAATAGAACCACTGCTTATAACAGCGTAGTTCCAATAGGCGCGGTTTCGTGCTGCTCAGATCCGCCGGGGCTGATGGTTGCAGAAAATTTGTATCTTCGAATATGCATTTAAAATAAAAATCCAGCCCGTCGCAAATTTGCAAAACGTTATACGTTATTTTATGAGAACATTCCTGCTAATATTCTTGCTTCTTTATTTCGCCTCTTGTGGTGCCAACCCTAATTTTAACAAACAAGCTGACTTGCCTACTAAAACTGACACAACAATTGTAATCTCTAAAAGGGATTCTCTATATTATATAGCTAGGACAGACCAAAGTAGTCAAAGGGTTTTTGTGGTTATTGACAGCAACATCCTTAAAGACATAAATAAAATAAGGACAATCATTAAGCAAGTTGACAAAAAATATAAGTTCTACAACGACCTAAATGTTTCGTTCGTATCAGATTTCAAATATGCTGGTTATAAAGATGAACTGGAAGAAACCAAAGACATTTCTTACTATGAATTTTACTTAAACTATTTAGGAGAGTATAATAAAAGGACAAAAATATTTTGGACATACCCTGCATTAGGTGACAAAAAAATTAAATACATGCTTGACTAAAAAAACAAAAGTACAATATGATATTTGCGCTATGGCCTATGAAAATCCAGAAATTACATAAATTCAGTTCGGCCACCGCACAAATACTTATCACATTTCGTCTACTTTTCTAAAAATAATTATTGCTTTATAAATTTCTGTATAACCGAATTTATACCATCCTCCAATTTAATAAAATAAACACCACTTGGAATATTAGTTAAATTAATGGTAATACTGTTTTCTGTTGTATTAACTGTTTGTAAAATTTGCCCAAGCGCATTCATTAAATAAATAGTTTTTTCGGTGTTGTAAATTGTTGCTACTGTGATATTATCAAATGCTGGATTGGGATATAAAGTGAAAGTATTATCCCCTGCATAATTGTCTTCGCGACATGGAACAGATACCGATATAACATTTGAATTTTTAAAACACCCAGTTGCTGTTTTGGTTACTCTGCATTTATAATTTCCAGGTGTAGTAGCTACATAATTTGTTCCTGTTGCACCTGCAATTGCGCCACCTTTAAACCATTGGTAGGTGCTGCCTGCAACCGGTGTTACAGATAAAATCACATTGCCACCTTCGCAAAAAGTTGTTGGTCCTCCTGCAGTAATCGAAGCATTTGGAATTTTATTTACTATAACATTAATAATATCTGAGGTGGCTGTTCCACAAGGGCTAGTTGTAACACATGAGTAAGCACCTTTGTTGGTAACCGTATAAGTTGTACCGGTTGCACCAGGAATATTCACTCCATTTCGTTTCCACTGAAGAGAAATACCTGAATGTGTTGCAGTTAAAACAACATTATCGCCCTGGCAAAAAGTAGTAGGACCATCAGCGGAAATTGAAATTGTTTCTATAACACCTTCATCAATATTCCCATCACAATTATTATCTATACCATCACATATTTCAACTGCACCAACATTGATAGTAACATCATCTTCATAAATAGTACCGTCGCATAGCGTTTGAATTACTGTGTATACCGTAGTTGCTAAAGGACTCACATCTACAGTTGGTCCGGTTCCAATCAATGTTCCTTCATCGTCATACCAACCAATAGTGTTTGTATACCAGCGCCATGATTCATTGCTAGCCTCCCAACTTGTTGCATTGCGTCCTTCAACAGTATATGCAACTGTACCATCTTCATTTTGTAATCCTTGAGTAGCAACACCTAAATCCCAGTCTGGGCACACCATTGCCTGTGTTAAATGATTGTCAATATAATTGGAAGTTTCATATAATACTATTTGAAATGTTCCATTGTCTGGGTAACATAAAAAGAGAGGTACTTCCTCAAAAGTTATTACTAATTTGCGGAAAGGGGCCGTACCGATTGTTTCATAATGTATACAGTCGGAGCATAAACCCGTATTCCAATCCGTCCACGCAACAAAAATTGCATTTCTAGGAACATTTCCTGCGGTATCCGGAATTTCACCATTCGGCGTCCAGTTTACCGTCCATCCTAATTCGGGTTCATCAAAACTAATCCAGCCATTTGAGCATATATAAAACTCGGAGAAGGTATTTCCAAAAAAACAAAAATCAAAACCGATATCAATTGGTCCTGAATACGAATCGTCTTGTACAATAAGTGACGTGCCACCAATAGCTTCCGGTTCAAATGGAATTTCTTCAGATGTATAGCAGTCACCACAAAATTCAGAAGCATCTGAATAGAGCGTCACCATTTCTCCACTACAAATAGTAGTGTCAGGAAAGGCTGTAATTTGCGCTTTTAAATTTTGCATATTGGTTACAAGCAAAATTATTGCAACTTGGCGGAGGGTGTTTTTTATATGCATTTCAAAAAAATGTTTTCAAATTAAAGGTAGGAAAATTCTTCATAAATATATTAAACAATTCATTTATAATGCGGTTACAATTTTGCATTATCCAATCGGGCATGTATATCTATCACATTATTTTAGGCATGAAACTGACTGGTATGTGGATGGATAAATATCTAGCGAATTTATGTCTGTTACAGCTGTATGAGTCTGGTAAAAATGCATTTTTACCCATTATTGCAAATGCCGGTCAAATTGACCACCCTGAGCTGATTCACAGTAACGACTTTGCCTAATGTAATTAAATACTTGAAAAGACTTAGCGATATCTCAGTTCAACAAAATAAAATTCCAGAACTCGCACAAAATGGATGGCAAAGCTTAATACCATATGTAACTATTGGCTTTGTCGGATAGTTTCAGGCGAAGAAATAATTCACTGGCTATAACAATCATTTTTGCACCAACTGAGCGACAACCACCTCAATATAATTTTGGATAACCTATAAATGCGTATTTTTATTAAAGATTTTCGATTGCATTTCCCGCCGTCGCAAATCTGCCAAATGTTAGCCACCCATATGACAACAAACAAAATCTAAAAGCGACATATAATGAAGGCAACAATGATACTTATTTTATGCACAATTTTGTGTAATAGGGTATATGCAGACCTGAAACCACAATATATACGCTTTACTTTAAGTACAGAACAAGAGAGTTATTATGAAGGTGAAAAAATTACTTTCAATATCACCATTACTAATACAGACAAGGAGAATACGCACCCTGTTTTATTGCCGCACACACAAAATGTTGGACAAAAATTATTTTATTTGAATGTGTATGACAAAGCCAATAACACCATGCTGCTCAGATATACGGAGGAACGAATGTTAAAAATGATGGTTCATGATACCGGCACTGTTAATATTAAATACCTGGAAACCGCTTGAACAAATTGTAGTTCCTATTTACTTGAACGATTTTGAAAACTACTTCAACTATCACACTCAAAATTCCTCTCACCACAGTTTTGGAGTGCCGCTGTTTGCGGGTACTTACAACGTAAGAATTGCCTATAATCCCAACGGAATAGCCTTGGGTGATAGCATTTATAACTATTACTACGATACAGAAATACACCTTCCGAATAATGGTAAACAAGCCATGCCCGGAAATGGAGAAATGAGTAACTTCTGCACCTTAAAAATCAAACGAAGTGCTGATACTATTGTTACCATAGAGCGACAGAAATACTTCATCAAAACAGATGGTTATCTCTATTTCTACTCATCTGCAAATCAGCCAAAAATAACAACGGACACGAGTTGCCATCACATCAGCAATCTTCCAGCTGACAGTTGTTCGCTCAAGAATGAATATTTCTATAATTATTTTACCGATTTGTATGCTGAATTCATTGTGCGTTTTGATGATGGAGATATACTAGAATACAGGAAATTTTCTGATTGGTGCCCGAGTTATTTATACACAGAGAGATATAATGAATTCAAACAGAAAACGGATTATGAGTTACAATTGCCCGACAAACGATTTTATAGTATTGCTTATCATCAACCAAGTGGAAATATTCACCAAGAAACCTACTGTTCAGAAAATGGCACTCGCTGTGAAGTGACAACATACATTTATAATAAAAAGGGGGAATTTGTCAAGAAGAAAATTGAGCAAACAGAGCCCTGTGTAGAGGTGTTAATCGACGGAAAAAAAAGAAGTGCAACACGTGTTTACGTATTGGAAAAACAATAATATGCACCACAAGCTTTATCAGGCGTCCCTTAATAAAGTGTATTCATTGGTTATGCCACACGCTTAATGCGATATTTTAAAAGTCAATAAAGAATGATAGACACCAATAGGCGAAAAAAATTAGCCTTACATCTACGCCATCTTTCGACAGGACAAATTAGTAATGACGAATTTGAAAAAAGAATTATGGAGGATTTAACCTATGGTTGGTTGCCGGAACAATATTATCAGGCAAATGAAAGTAAAACCGATGATCCTGTAATAAGACCAATTTTAGAATTTTCATGGTGTTTATATAACGACACTTATAATCATAAGTTGACAGGTGAGCACCGGCTTTCAGATGAGCAGACGAAAGAAATAGCAAGATTTATACTTTTTCTTTATTCAGAGCTTGAATATGAGTGGACATATGTTGACCTTTTAAATCCTGTAATTCGATTTTCATTTGCTGACATTTTGAAGAGTTTTGTGACGCTTGGAAAACATTATCGCAACCTTAAATTGAAAAGAGAACAAGAATTTGAACTCATGAAACAAGCAGGCGACTTTGAGTTTTGGCCTTTTAAAACAAAAGCTCAATATGAATTGCAAATATTTTCCACCTATACATAAAGTCACAGCGTTGGTATGTATTTAATTAACATCACCAATCAGTTGTTGTCGAATTATCACGTCACATCTTTCCCTTATACCCCAAATATAAGAGCGTTGGAAAGTGGTATACATATACTTGGCATACATAATAATAATGATAACCAATATTTTAGGTTTGTAAAGGAATAAATGGATAACCAAAAAAGTAAAACAGCGGGTTGAAACTGAAGAAATAATTACATCCATCCGTGCAACCCAATGGGGTTCTAGATTACATAAAATTTAGAACGTTTTTTGAAACTATGCTATTTTGGTTGCGTATGGTAGGTAAATGGTTTGTGACAATATAAAATGAGTAAAATTGCAACTTTGTAGCCTGCGTTTGCCATTTAATAGGTATGCACAATGCAATTTTATTCAAAATTGTGACATTTACAGATTAACGGTAAACCGTGAAAATGAAGCATTTGTTTTTAACTATGATCTTAAATTGGCTACATTTATAGAACCAACTTTGAATACTAAATATGCTCTTTTTATGCGTATATCCTGCCGTATTGGAGGGATTTGTGTATTTGGAGTTGCGTATATAAAACGTTACCGGTCATGCTAAGACGACAGTGCAACAATAAAATGACAGAGAAAATGAACAGACAAGCCAACGCTTCAGCAAAATCAAAAGAGCTGCAACCCATCACAAAAGCCGACACAATTGCAGCACATTTGCTTTTGCCCCACGCTATAACAACCTTCGACATTTAAACGACAACCTTATTTTGACGACATATGCCAAATGAACTTTCCATACAGCAACTTTTACCAGAAGTCAACGACAGAAGTGTAATTGAAAATAAAATTCAAGGCAGCACTTTTATTGGAATTGATTTTGGCACTTCCACGACAGTAATAAGCTATGCAATTGCTGGTGACAACAGCACACCAATTAAGACCAATGCAATTCCAATCCGACAATTGAACTTTGACGGCAATACTCTTTCACATCATCTTGTTCCTTCTTGTATAGCTTATCAAAACAATCAACTTTATGTTGGGCAGGGAGCAAAAATGTTGAAAAGCAAATTGCAGCCAGACCAAAATATTTGGTTCTCATTCAAAATGAATTTGGGGAAAGACAATGGCCCTGAATTTACTAGAACAGAACTAAAAGAAGGAAATCCACATGGTAAAATTGAAAACACTTTAGATGCAACAAAACTTTTCTTCAAAGAATTGAAAAAGGAAATTGACAATTACATTCAAGAACAAAACTTGCCAAGACAACTTTTTTATTCTGTAAGTATCCCTGCATCATTTGAAGCAAATCAAAGGGCAGATTTGAAAAGAGCATTGGAGTTTGCAAACATTCCGATAAACGAAACCTTATTCATTGACGAACCCAACGCAGCATTTTTAAGCTATTTAGTTCAAGCCAATAACAATGGATTTAACAACTACAACATACCAGTTGACAGCCCACTGCATATTTTAGTTTTTGACTTTGGAGCAGGCACATGCGACATTTCAATAATTGAGATTGGAAGGAAGGCAGGAAAACTTTATTCAAAGAACATTGCTATTTCGCAGTTTGAGCAACTTGGAGGAGACGACATTGATAGAGCCATTGTCAAAGAAATTCTTTTGCCACAGTTGGCAAAACAAAACAACATTTCAGTCGAAGAGATTAGAGAGAACAATTACAAAAAAATATTGCTCCCAAAACTACAAGCAGTTGCGGAGCAACTGAAAATAAAAGTTTGTAAAGCCGTTGCCTCAAATAAGGTTGGGCAAGAATTACCTAACCTTATTAATTCAACAGAGAGAATAAATTTTCTTCAAACGATTGATTTCATTTTACCGAAGCAAGTAATGAAGTTTGAAAATCCTTCAATCAGTCCTAAAGAGTTTACAGACATCATGAAAAAATTTACCAGTGAAACTCTTGCTTTCAATTTTCAAGATGATGTTGAAAGTTTGAAAAGCATTTTCACTGTAATAAATTCTGCTTTACTTAAAGCCAACATTGAGAAAGGCGATATTGATTTAGTTTTACTAATTGGAGGCAGTTCATACAATCCATATATCCAAACTGCTTTATACCGACACTTTGATAACAGTGATATTGAAATACCACAAGATTTACAGAGCCATGTATCAAACGGAACGGCAATAAATTCTTTTATGGCAAACGGGTTAGGAGTTGATATTATCAAACCAATTGTCAGCGAACCGATTTTTATAATCCTTCAAAATGAAGTAAAGAAAATAGTTGTTTATGAAGGAACCGAAATTCCATGCAAAGAAATCTTGATTGAAGATTTAAGACCACAACGAAATGAACAAAAGGAAATTGAAATTCCTATTTGCGTTTCATCCAAAGAAAAAATATTGACAATCCTAAAACTGAAAAACGAAAAAGGTTTTAGCACGACTGATAAAATCACCTTGAAGTGTGACATCTCACATGATAAGCTAATTACATTTAGAGCGTTTATTCAAAACCTTGAAATCTCTACCGAGCCATTAAACCCCTTTGCAAATTCAGCTCTCTCAACAGAGGATATTGCAGAGAAAACAACTTTTGAAACTGCTTTATAAAGCAACAAAAGAAAACGGTGGTAAACCACCGCTTGACAAACTCAAAGCTCTTTCACAGTTCTATGAAAACAGAAAGACATTTAAAAGCAGCCGAGACATTTGAAAACATTCAACAGTTAGACCCGAACAGACGATATGAAACCTCTATCTGCTTTCATTACGCAGAGGCAGGACGAAAAAAATTATCCGATAATTGGGCAGAGATTGCATATCAAAAAAGTCCAACAAGCACAAACGCTTACAATCTTGCTTTGACAAAAAGTTTGCAAGGAAAAACTGACGAGTATAAAAAGCTAATGGAAGAAGCGGTTACTTTGGGAAGCGATGCAGCAATGCTGACCTATGGAGAATATTTATTAAGCAAAGAAAAAGAAAAAGCAGAGGAACTTATTCAAAAAGCATTTGACAAATGGTTTAAGGAATTTGAAGAAAACAAACTTAGCAAGAATGATTTTTCAAGATTAATTCGTGCAGCAAAACAATTAGGTAAAATTCAAATTGCGGAACAAGTTCAAAAAGCAAAAGACAATTTGAAAAATGAAAAAGGAATAAGTTGGTATAATCCTGACAACACAGCAACGGACGGGAGAGAACAATTAGAAAACAAAAACATTAATCTTTTAAACTAACAGAATATGGCTTGGTTCATTCCACCGACACGATTAGACCCTGTTGAACAATTGCCATTCTTGCAACAAGTTGAGAACAATCCAGGAAGAAATCATTGGATTAAAGGGTTTGCAGGTAGTGGCAAATCTGTTTTTTACTTCATTGCTTACTTATAGACAAGAGAAGAAACCCAAACACAAAAGCAATCATTGTTCTTTACACTTATTCTTTGATTGACATGATTAAGGAGGGCTTGCCAGAAGAATATAAAAATACAGAAGTCATTACCTTTTATCAATTCAGACACAGACATGATAACTATGACTTGATTTTAGTTGATGAAATTCAAGATTTGCCAGAACATGACATAAGAGAAATATGTTCAAAAACAACTACAAATGGCAGAGTAGTTTTTGCAGGAGATATTAACCAATCAATTTATGACCATTCAACCCCTAACGATACTATCAATACAATTTTGCAGTTCCTGAAAATTCAACTTCAACAACATTGAATAGAATTTGGAGATTGAGCAAAAGAATTAGAAAAATTTCTTCCGAATACTGCAACGACAGCCAAAATTTTTTGGCTGCACAAGTAATGGAGTTTAACGCCAATGTTCCTGTTTCTTTAGTCAAAGCGGATAGTTTAGAGCAAGAGTATAAATGGCTTTGGACTTCCTCAAAAGAATATGGAGATGCAGGTTATGTTCCAGCAATACTGATTTCAAATAGACCAAATAATTCAGTTTATTTCTTCCGTTCTAAAAAACGAAAATAAACCACCATTAAATAATGAATGGACTAAGGCGAGAGACATTCAGATTCTCCAATAAATCTCACTTAAAACAGAATGGAATTAAACTTCAATATCTTGGAAATAAATTTGGTTCATTTGAAGAAGCACATTCAAAGAACTTAGTTACAATAATTACATATCACAGTTCAAAAGGACTTGACTTCAAAACCGTTTTCATTCCTTTTCTAAACAGCGATTACCAAATTTGGGGTGATTATGCAATAGCAAGGACATTGTTTTTGTTGCTTTAACAAGAAGCAGAGAACAATTAATCCTTTCTTATTCAAGAGAGAAGCATTCATTCTTAACTCAAGCCCTTGTGGCAGAATGCACACCTAAAAATGCAGTTGATGAATTAAGAAGAATTCAAAACCCTTTAGGAAATTTGAACAACGACAATGATGTTGTAGTGATTTAATAAAAATGAAAATGATTGCAATAGCAACAAACATATACGACTTTACAAATTGGCTGAAATACGGAACAAGAACTGTTTCAAAGGAAATGCTAATTGACCTATTTGATGCAAACCAAAAAAGTGAAACACTTTTGGAAAAGGTAGGTTTGTTTGAGGAGGACTTTGAAATTTTCTTTTGCGTTTTGAACGAAACATTCCTTTATCAAACTGACACAATTTTTCCAGTTACGGTTTATCAAATCACAGAGATAAAACCATTGTCAGAGAAAGTAATTTCAATTCTTAAACAGAAGTTAGGCGATTTCAAAATCTCCACTCCTATTGACAAAATTCTTTATGAAAAACTTCACAACGAGAAACTAAAAAGATTTCGTTTGACGGTTTGAATTATATCCGAGAATCCTTTTCACTTTTTACGACACCAGAAAATCAAAATATTTTTGAGTCATTAATTGAAGCAAAAGCAAAAAGTTTTTTTGAAACATCATCAGACAAAGACAGTTGGTTTGATTTTCTTATTTCCTATGAAAGAGCCAAACCATATCCAGTTGCTGACATTGGTTTTCTTTATGATGTTGGAGCTATTTACAGAGAACGGTTTAACATCACTGATGACGATATTGCTAATCGTGAACTTCTTGAAAACACAAGACCCCGACAAGTATGAACTCATTTCACACATTGTAGAACTCTCAAAGTTTTTGCAAACCGCAAATCAAGAAAGTCCGTTTTCTTCTTTCCTTAAATTTTATGAAACTTCCGAACTGCTTAAAGTATTCAACAAAGAACTTCACCAAAAGAAATTCCTGAAACCCTTAATCACATTTTACTTTATGCTTTCTTCTTCAAGTTTAGAAAACTAATTCGTGACACTCACGACTTGACCGATAGCAAGTTTGCTTCACAGGTTGAAAGGTTTTCAGAGGGGTCAAAAGAAGAAGCCACTTTCGTTATTGATGTGCGGACTAATGTTTGGCTCTTTAAAACTTAAAGAACTTTATTACGCCAGTAAAATTCTTTCAATTAGTGATGAGCCAAACTTCACATTTGAACAACCACAAACACAAGAAAACCGAAAGACAAGAAACAACCAACCGAAGAAACAAAAGCAGAAACTAAAGTTCCTGAAATGGCTAGAATCTTTTGATGTAAATTCAATTTTTAAAATCAATGTTGTAATTGGAAGTTTGCATAAGTCATTAAAAACAAAAATAATAAAGCTTTTGAATGGCATTACACCCAAAAAGAGTTGACCTAAAAAAAACATATTTCATCAACTATTTAAACACAATTGTAAAGACAAAAAGAATCAAGCAAGAAGAATCCACTTACGACAGAAATAGTTGACAAAATTAAAGATGCAATTATAAGCTCCAACCCATTTGGTAGCACATTTGCATTTTGCCAACGCAAATGCCAATCAAAAAACTGCAAAAGAGCCACCAAGCCAACGCACCAAAGACACGCAACAATGGACAGACACAGCACGACAGAAAAAGAAGCACGAACCGGTAACAGCGGGTTTAAGAAATTGGCGGTGCAGTGGTTAATTAAACATTTGTGCTTCGTATCAAGTTCAGTGGGCAGATAATGCGTCCGCATCGCCACCCTTAAACCCACAAACCGTTATAGGATATGGTCTATCAAATTCACAGTTCCAAAAAACGGGGTGAGCAAGTCGCCATCTGGTCGGTTGACAGACTGAACAAGCGACGACGACGATGTAGTCGAATAACTATTCACACATGGAAGCACTTTTACTTGTTTTAATTTACCTTAAATTTTATTGACATGAAAAAATTAATCATAAAACAACGTTTGTTGGTTTTATCAACATGCATAATTTCATTTTTATTTTTTAACAGCAAAATATATTGCCAAGACATTGATACACTTGAGTGGGAAGAAATTGTTGACCTTGCCGACACAATTTTCAATAGTGGGCTGGATACTATTTATGTAATCGAAGATTCTATTTCTGAAACAACCGGATTCAGAACAGGCGCATCACTTGATTGCACAACTCCTGCATCAACAATGAGCATCAACTTAAACAAAACGGTAAAAACCATTAACAAAGGTCAATTTGGAATAAATGTTACTGGTATGTTTACAAAATCTACTCTATATGGTGACACTTATAGTGAAGACCAATGGCAGTGGATAAGCGATATGCGCCCTAAAGTATTGCGCTTCCCGGGTGGTTCAAGCAGTAAGTTCATGCATTTGCTGACTGGCGATAAAGGATATGGTTATGACATCGTTGAAATTACTCGATATTTAGATGCAATTGATAACGATTTGGAAGCACCTACAAATGCGACAGATATTATGAGTGCAACAAAGGTTACTACCTATTCAAGTTGGTTTGGCGGAAGTTCAGAATTAAAGATGCATTTGAAGAATAAAGAACTGATTATTTAAACCAAGAAGACTTATCCTCCGGCGACCGGTTCATCGACCATTTTATTCGTTTAATTGAAAAAATAGAAACTGATAATCAGGTATTTGACCCAACCTACAGAGTGGATGTAATTGTATGTCTGAACATTCTGACAGAAACGGCAGAAGATTGTTTGGATATTGTTCAATATCTGCAATCAAACCCTATATAATGTAAATGTAGTTGGAGTTGAAATGGGGAATGAAACTGCAAATAAATTTCACAAACAAATTATGCAGTTTGGTGAATTTGATGATTACTGGAATTACATTGACGGGCAAGCTGTAGACCTTCAGGATAATCTTGAAGAACATCTCGAAGAAATACTGGATTTAGAACCCGGTGAACCATTTTATATTCCCGCTGCTGACAGGAATTTTTTATATGTCTTTAGAAATAGAGCCGGTGTGAACTATAAAATTGGTTTATGTGCCGAAGGACTTAACGGAACTGGTGAAATTTTTAATATTCTACCTGACGAAGATGCTGGTTCACGGTCAGTCGATTGGAATGTAGCTTTACGTTCTCATTATGGTGACACCCATACCGGCACCAGTATTAAAAAATTTCACGCAGTAATTTTGCACACTTACTTTAACGCAGATTCTTGGTACAATGAATGCGTAACTGAGGCAGGCATTTTAGGAAGCTATTCCTGCCCTGAATGGGATTTTGATAATGCAGATACCCGCATACAACCAGCTTTTGATGCAGCAAGATTAAATTTCAGGCAATTTATGTTAACCCGTTATGATAATGACCTTGACCTGTTTAACCTTGATTTAAACTTCAATCTCACTTCTTCAATCAAAAAAGACATGTGGGTTACCGAATGGAACCTGAAAGATGAAGGAACTCCAAATAATGGTAAAATATTTACAAATAGTTATCAGCACAGTTTTACTGCAAGAGTGGTGGTTAAAAAATCTGAAATTGAACTTCACTGAAGGTTACCGAGAAAATTTCTTCAAATATGCTACTTTGCAGAATTATGCCGGAGGCTCTGGTGTTCAAATGCTCACCCCTGCTGACGAGGATGTTGAACTTGAAATAATTGGGCAGGATGATTCACCATACATTTACCCGCAGGTGATCCAGCCAAAAGGAATTACTATGTAAAAAGAACTGTTGGTTATACCATGGATTTAATCAGCGAAATCAATAAGAATAATCTAAATTATTTCCAGCCACAGTTGCAACATACGGCCACAATCCCAATTTGACACCAACATTTTTTATAACACCTGCAAAAGATTTTATTTACATGTATTTTACAAATAGCCGTTGCAAAGAACAGCGGTATGTTTTAAACCCTCTGGCATGACACCTATGTTTGGATATGTGGTAGAATTGGAGAATGCTGAAATGTTTGTTGTAGATGCTTTCAGGCATATTCGCAAAGTGGGAAAAGCATGATTTATGATTTTAATTCGTGCTATACGCCTGTCAATCCCTATGACATGGAAATTAATCAAACATATAATTACGTTAATCCGGGTTGCACTGCCGCAGAAGGTAGTTTATGTATTACTGTTCCAGGATTTACATCCGGGTATGTAAAAATGGCTGTCGTGCCGTATGTTCCAAGAATTGCGGATGAAATAAACAGTTCGCTTGCAATTTACCCTAATCCGGCAAACAACCTCTTAAATATTTCAACAACAGAACAAATCGTAAAAGTTGAGATAATTTCAATGACAGGAGCTAAAATGTTTGAAGCAATTGATAATTGCAATACAATTGATATTTCAATGCTCAGTTATGGCATGTATCAGGTAATTTGTAATTTTAGTGATGGAAGTAGTGTTACAAAACCTTTTATAAAATTGTAATAATGGCAAGCAAATTTTCTTTATTACAATATTCAACAGCAGCAGCAGCCCTACTTGGGGTTACTGCTGCTTCAACACAGGTAGTTTATACCGATATTGACCCCGATGTAGTGCTGGATGAACCTGATGAAATGTTTGGTATCGACCTGGATGACGATGGATTGAACGATTTTAACTTCTTTAATGAAAGTTTTACGACTACTGTTTTTTATGGTGACTTGGCAAATGTAAAAGCTCTTTTTGTTGGTGCGTTTGATACAATGTTAAATGGAATTGCAGGAAGCACAGGATTTTTGTCAGGAGGTGGCGGATATACTTATTATTGGCCGTTTGCTTTACCCAACGAAAGTGTTATCGATGAGAATTTAAATTTCTTTAATAATAACTATCAATCACTTGTTTTAATCAAATATAAAACGGATGTACCTTTTATATTACCTCAAGGTAATTGGACATCATTTTATGAAGGTGTAGAAATTCTGAACCAATACATTGGCTTCAGGTTTATAGATGAAGAAAATGCAAAAAGATATGGTTGGATTCGTTGCTCAGTAATAGATAGCGGCCGAACCCTAATAATTCATGACTATGCATATGAATTGCAACCGGATTATCCTATTATTGCCGGTGATACAGTAAGCTATGTTGATATTAAAGGACAGCCTTCACTTGTTGCAACGGTTTATAGTTTTAATAAAGCCGTCTATATTAACTTACAAATTCAGACCCCGACACAATTAACAATTGTTGATCTTAACGGGCAGACTATTTTGGCTAAGACATTATACCATCAAGTTGAAATTGTTGAAATGAATTACTTCGCAAAAGGAATTTATTTAGTAACTTTAAAAGAGGGCGAAAAATTACTAACCGCGAAAGTGGCAATTGAATAATCGAAAGACCACATCCTATAACAAAAGCTTTGCAAAATGGCTTGCTGACGAGTAATTATTAATATTCATCTTCAAATAAAATTTATAGATAACCATGAAACATTTCCTTTTGCTGCCGCCACTTCGCAAAGCTTCTAAACGTTAAACCTATAAAAACCCAAACCTTGAGTTACAACCTAATGGTATTTAATAAAGCTGCAGCACCAAAAACAAGAGCTGAATTTATGCAATGGTATGAAGTGCAAACCGAATGGACGGAAGAACATAGTTATGACGACCCGACAAATACTTCCGCTGAATTGCGCAATTGGTTCATGGAAGTGATACAGACTTTTCCGGCAATGAACGGATCATTTGCAAGTGAAGATGAAGACAATATATGTGTAACTGACTACAGCATTGGAAAGGATATTATTTATGTTTCAATTGCCTAGTCAATATCCGAACAAGCGCATATTAAAATGTTTGCACTTGCCGAAAAACACGGAGTTGGTTTCTTTGAGGCTTCCAATGACAACGGAGCCATTTATTTTCCGGACAATGGAAAATTAAAACCAATAGACAATCCTGCCAATAAAGCTAATCATCCTTCAGACAAACAAAAAACCAAACCCTGGTGGAAATTTTGGTAAATTTGAAACACGACTTGGCAATCAACACTCAGAATTAGAGCAGTGAGCTAATTCATAAAAGGATTACAATTAAAATGTAATTAAACGGTATTGAAATTGCCATATCAAACCAATAAGTTTATTAAATGAAAAGGGTTATAGAATTAACGACTATTGCTAACACAAAAATTTTAATTTTTGTGTTATTGTTTGTTTGTCTGCAACCAACAGTAAGTGCTCAAGACACAATAGCCAAAAAACCTAATACAATTTATATAGAAGGATTAGGTATCGGGTTGCGTTACTCGATTAATTATGAAAGACAGTTTCAAATTAAAGAATCAAATTGGGGATTTTCATTATCCGGAGGCGTAGCACCTAATTTCGTTGAACCTATTTATTTGTATTTTCCTTTGCGATTTGACATTGATTATCAGTTTGGTAATTCAAAAGCAGGTATTGGTTTTAACTATATGTGGGGTTTTTATTGGTACCGCGCTTATCCACCCTATAATGATCTCATCAGGTCTAGGGATTTTGTTGCATTCCCCAAAATTAAATACCAGTATTTATTTAGGAATAGGTTTCTGCTTACAGGGGAATTAAATATGATATCAGAAAAATGGCAACCTCATCAAAATGTCATTTCCTATCTTGTGGATTTACCATTTGGTAAATTGGAATTATATCAAAAACAATTTGTTGCTTGGCCGGGTATTTCAATTGGATATACTTTTTAAAAACAACAATTGCTTTAAACAGCACCAATTCAAAAGTCAGCAATTGTTTAAAAGTCATATTTATTGCTAATTAACCAACTTCATTTAATTAACAAATACGTCAACCATCCATCTCCGCCTCTCTACGCTCCACGCTTTTAGTCCGTTGTGGCGCGTGAATCCCATCAATCCTCATCCAACTTATCATATCCCAGCACCGTCAGCATACTATCCACACGTTGCTCGTCCGCAAATACTTCGTAGCTAAGATTGCCGCTTTCGTCTTTTTGTATGAGAATATGTTTTGGCGAAGGAATTAAACAGTGTTTTGTGCCACCGTATCCCGAAATACTTTCCTGATACGCACCGGTATGAAAAAATCCAATGTATAAAGGTTCACCACCATTAATCAAAGGCAAATATAATTCGTTGGTATGCGCTTCTGAATTATAATAATCCATCTGGTCGCAGGTTAAACCACCAATATTAATACGTTGTACTTCGTTGCCCCATTTATTGATCGGCAATAAAATAAATTTCGAATTAATTCCCCATGAGTCGGGCATGGTTGTCATTAACGAGTTGTCAATCATATACCAACGCTCGCTGTCGTTTTGATGTTTTTCGGCAAGCACTGAAAAAATGAATGCACCACTTTCTGCCACCGTAAAGCTGCCAAATTCCGTAAAAATATTCGGACAACTTACATTTTCTTCTTCGCAGGTTTGTTTTATTTTATTCAGAATTTCTTCTGCCATATAGGCATAATCGTATTCAAAACCCAACGAACTTCTAAACGGCCATCCACCACCAATATTCAGCGAATCGAGTTCAGGACAAACACGTTTTAATTCAACATACACCTTGAGCAATTTCGATAACTCATTCCAATAATAAATATTATCCTTGATGCCGCTATTGATAAAAAAGTGCAACATCTTTAATTTAAATTTCGGATTAGGTTTTATTTTGTTGAGATAAAAATCTTTAATCTCTTTATATCTGATGCCCAATCGCGAAGTATACAATTGAAATTCCGGTTGTTCTTCCGATGCAATTCTGATACCTAAATCACAATCGTAAATAATGGTATTTTCATACGCTTCCAATTCCTCCATATTATCTAATACCGGCATAATATTAAAATCGAGGTTGGCTAATTTGCTGATGCGTTGGGTATAGATTTTAGTTTTAAATCCGTTACACACAATTAAAGTATCCTTATTCAGCATTTTGTTGAGGTATAAACACTCAATAATATCAATATCAAATGCAGAAGAAGTTTCCAGATAAATATCATTTTTGAGGGCTTCTACCAGCACATGCGCAAAATGTGAACTTTTGGTGCAGTAACAATAATTGTAGTTGCCGGGATAGTTGAGCTTGCGGATAGCGTCGTTAAAATACTTTTTGGCGCGTTGAATATTCTCCGAAATTTTTGGCAAATACGTAATCCGCATCGGGGTTTCATACTCCTCAATCAGTTGTTTCAGCGGTATCCCGTGGAAGTAGAGGTAGTTGTTTTTCACTTCGAATCCATCCTGCGGGAAGTAAAACGTCTGCTGGATGAGATCAAGGTAGGTATTTTTCAATTTTTATTGGTTCGTTTGATTGTTACAATTATAAATTTTTCTAGCAGTGCAAAAATAATAACTTTGCATATATGAAACGTGTAAAAGTAATATCCGTTAACAGCGAATTGGGTGCCGGCACCCGTGGCGCGGGACTTGGCTTTGACGCCATCCGTGTTGCCGCCTGGACCAAAGGGTCAAGATACTTTAAAGAACACCCTCCGGTGATTCTGCAAAGCAACAACGACGAGGTGTTAGACGATATTGAAACTGCCTACTCGGTGAAAATTCAATTTATTGTTGAGATGTACAACAAAATAGCCGAAGTAGTAGTGGATTGCATGAAAAAGAAAGAGTTTCCGGTAATCATTTCCGGCGACCATAGCAATGCCGGAGGCACTATTGCCGGGCTTAAAATGGCGTTTCCTAAAGATACCCTTGGGGTAATTTGGATAGATGCCCATGCCGACCTGCATTCGCCTTACACAACGCCTTCAGGCAACCTGCACGGTATGCCATTGGCTGCTTCTACGGCTTTAGATAATAAGGTTTGCCAAATTAACCAGCCGGAGAAAAAAACCATCGAAGCCTGGGAAAAATTGAAAAAAATTGGTGGTATTTCTCCTAAAATCACGTTTAAGGACCTGATTTATATTGCTACCCGCGACATGGAAAAACCGGAAAAATTTATTCTCAAAAAAAATAATGTCCGCATTTACTCTGTTCAAAAAATGCGTGAAACCGGAATTCAGTTTGTAATTGAAGATGCCATGAAACGTTTAGCACATTGCGACCGTATTTATGTATCGTTCGACGTTGATAGTATGGATGCCAACGTTTCGCGCGGAACAGGAACACCGGTTAAAAGCGGATTATACGAAAGTGAAGCTTTTCAGTTAGTGAGCGGACTGGCAAAAGAACCAAAAGTGTGTTGTATGGAAATTACCGAAGTAAATCCGACACTCGATAACAAAAAAAATATGATGGCCGAAATTGCCCTCGAAATATTAGAGCAATTTACCGGAGAAATTGAAAAAAGACTATGATGGAATTAATTGCGCAACTTAAAAAAGATGCGGTTGCGGTAGTAAATAAATTATATAATCAACAGGTTGATGCCACTATTATTAAAATAGATAAAACGCCTCCTGAATTTACAGGAGAACTCACCCTGGTTATTTTTCCATTTGTAAAAATCAGTAAAAAAAATCCTGAAGTCACCGCCAACGAAATTGGTGAAGCATTAATGGCCGTTAATTCAACTATTGCCGGCTTTAATGTGGTAAAAGGATTTTTAAATATCAGCTTTACCGATGTTTATTGGAGCGGTGTTTTACAACACATTCACAACACAAAAAACTATGGCATTTTAGCAGCTACCGGTAAAAAAGTAGTGCTGGAATATTGTGGTCCCAATACCAATAAACCATTGCATTTAGGTCACGTGCGCAACGTATTACTCGGTTATGCAGCAGCCAATATTTTAGCAGCAGCCGGTCACGAAGTACATAAGGTAAATATCCTCAACGACCGCGGTATTGCCATTTGTAAAAGTATGGTAGCCTATGAGCGCAATGGCAATGGTTCAACGCCGGCCTCAACGGGTATAAAAGGCGACCATTTTGTCGGCAATTATTATATCGAATTTGCCAAAATTCACGAAGCTGAAATGGCGGCTTTAATTGCAGCAGGAAAAACAAAAGAAGAAGCAGAAAAAAACACCCCAATATATTTAGCTGCGCAAGAAATGTTGCGCAAATGGGAAGCTGGTGATGCAGCGGTGCTCGATTTATGGAATACCATGAACAGCTGGGTGTATGAGGGTTTCGGCGTTACCTATCAAAAAATTGGTATCGATTTCGAAAAAGAATACAAGGAGAGTGAATTTTATTTGCACGGTAAAAAAATGGTGCAGGAAGGACTCACACAAGGTGCTTTTTTCAAAAAAGAGGATGGCAGTATTTGGGTTGATTTAACATCCGACGGACTGGACCAAAAAGTATTACTCAGAGCCGATGGTACCAGCATGTATATTACCCAGGATATGGGTGTTGCCGAAGCACGTTATGGCGATTTTAAAATGGACACTTCGGTGTATGTGGTTGCCAACGAACAGGACTACCATTTTAAAGTATTGAAACTGGTTTTACAAAAATTGGGCAGGCCTTATGGGGATGGTATTTATCACCTCAGTTACGGGATGGTAGATTTACCTGAAGGCAAAATGAAAAGCCGTGAAGGTACCGTAGTAGATGCAGATGATTTAATGAGTGAAATGACTGAAGAGGCTAAATCATTTTTAGCGGCATCAGAAAAATCGACAGCATTTAATGAAACGGAAAAACAAGTATTAGCAGAACAAATCGGATTGTCCGCATTAAAATATTTTATTTTAAAAGTAGACCCTAAAAAAAGGATTTTATTTAATCCAAAAGAGTCCATCGACTTACAAGGTCATACCGGACCATTTATTCAATATAGTTATGCGCGTATTCAATCTATTTTTCGCAAACTGGCAGAAAATGGTTTGAACGAATTTAGATTAAACGGTACCGATTTATTACCAGCCGAAAAATCGTTGATAGTAAATATTTATCAGTATCCCGGTGTAATACAATCGGCAGCAGATAATTATTCACCTGCGGAAGTAGCCAATTACATTTACAATTTGGCCAAACAATTTAATTCGTTTTACGCTGAACATTCCATTACCAAAGCCGAAAGTGCAGACAAACAACATTTGCGTGCCATTATTGCCGGCCAAACCGCTTATATTCTTAAGCATGGTTTGATGTTGTTGGGTATTCAGAGTCCGGAGCGGATGTAAGTAATAATTGTGGTGGTTGAGCGATGGCATTTAACTCCATCTGTATAATAACGATTAGCATTATGCCGCCCTGACGGGCTCCTGGGGGGGGGGGGGGTATGGGGGGGGGGGGGGGGGGGGCCCCGGGGGGGGGGGGTTTACCCCCCCCGGGGGGCCCCCCCGCCCGGGGGGGGGGGGGGCCGGGCGGCCCCCCACAAAAGGGGGCCCCCCCCCCCCGGGGGGGCCGGGCGGGACCCCGGGACCCCGGGGGGGCCCCCCCCCCCCGCCGGGGGGCCCCGGGGAGGAGAAAGAAAAAAAAACCGACCGGACGGACGCCCCGCCGGGCTCCTAGGTGTGTGCAGCATGTAGTGCCAAGTTACAGAGGTGCCGCCCTCTCTGGCAGATTGACTTAGACTGCCCATTGCATCACTCAGCCCGCCAGGGCGATATCCTAGTAACACACAACACAGCAGGGGCCTCTCCAGCCCGCCAGGGCGACATATAGGTTTCACTATACAAATAGGTGGACACATTTGCTAAATAACCGGAGTTAAGCATTTCCGCATCCCATTTTTACTACCTTTGCACAAAATTTCACGCCCGGGTGCAACATGCTGAACCTGATTGGGATTTTAGGGGTTACACCTCACAAAGCGGGAAAAATTAAACAATGGATACAGTTAAATTAAACACCATACCTGAAGCGATTGAGGACATTCGCAACGGGAAACTCATTATAGTGGTAGATGATGAAAATCGCGAAAACGAAGGCGATTTTATAACGGCAGCCAGAAATGTAACGCCTGAAATCATCAATTTTATGGCCACTCACGGCCGCGGACTTATTTGTGCTCCACTGGTGGAAGATCGTTGCGACGAGTTGGGGCTAACCTTAATGGTAGACGACAATACCGCATTACACAGCACACAATTTACCGTTTCTATCGATTTGATAGGACATGGCTGCACAACAGGTATCAGCACTGCAGACAGGGCATTATGTATACAAGCATTAATTGACCCGGCTATTCAGGCTAAAGATTTTGCGCGTCCCGGACATATATTTCCATTACGTGCCAAAAAGGGTGGGGTATTACGCCGTACAGGACATACCGAAGCCACCATCGACCTTGCGCGTATGGCGGGTTTTGAGCCTGCAGGTGTGTTGGTAGAAATTATGAATGAGGACGGCACTATGGCGCGTTTACCCGACCTGTTGAAAGTGGCCGAAAAGTTTGATTTAAAAATTATTTCGATAAAAGATTTAATTGAATACCGCCTTCAAACAGAAACATTAATTCACAAAGAATCGGTGGTAAATCTTCCGACTAAATATGGCAGTTTCACCTTACATGCCTATACCCAAACCACTACAGGCGAAGTGCACCTGGCATTGGTAAAAGGCAATTGGGGTGTTGATGACCCGGTATTGGTAAGGGTGCACAGCTCATGTGCCACCGGCGATATTTTGGGTTCTTTGCGTTGCGATTGTGGCGACCAGTTACATGCAGCCATGAAAATGATAGAAAACAACGGACAAGGTATATTATTATATATGCAGCAGGAGGGAAGGGGAATAGGTTTGCTCAACAAACTGAAAGCCTATCAATTGCAGGAAAACGGCAGAGATACTGTAGAAGCCAATCTGGAATTAGGTTTCCCAATGGACCAACGCGACTATGGAGTTGGTGCTCAAATTCTGCGTGACCTAGGCGTGCGCAAATTGAACTTAATAAGCAATAACCCTAAAAAGCGCGTAGGCTTAAAGGGTTATGGTTTAGAAATTATGGGCAATACCCCGATTGAGATATTGCCCAATGCACACAATGAAGCTTATCTTATCACGAAGCGAGATAAAATGGGCCACGAAATCCTTAAGGGTTAAATCAAGCAACAAGCTTAGGTTCCGTGGCCCTAAACTTAACTTCGAGGAGCTCTTGAACTGTCAGCAGTTCAATATCGGTTGGTACTTTCTCCATAGTAGCAGGATTATCCACTACCAGGATTTTCTTTACCGGACCGGTTGCTCCGCTATTCAATCGCTTTGAGAGTTTCTGAATTTGGTCGTAATGGCGTCGTGTAATGCCATTATCAAAATTTACACTGACAATTACGCGCTCGTAGCCGTTTTTAGCAGCTTTTTGCAGTATCATGTCGTAACATTTGTTTCCCCAGTTATACTTATTGTATAACTTCCACCCGTCGGTGCCGCAGTAGATGCGGGAAAGCGAGCTCTTGATCGGAGCAAGTAGATCGCCTTTGAGGGATTCATTTTTTTGTAGTGTGTGTAACATATACCCGTTGTTGGTTTTAAGTGTTCGTTAAAAAACTACCCGTTTAAAAATTAGCTGTTTGTTAATCCGATGCTAAGGTCAGGCCTTTTGCAACACGAGGCAAGGAAAAAACGTCACTCATTTAACAGCACTTTATGTACATGGCAATTCCATATTCCCCTGATTTTCAAGGCAATACGTTTACAAATCCGTTAAAATATTAACAGAAACAAAAATCCCTTTCCCCTAGGTAATATTTACCAGAGGTTTTACCTTTGTAAGGTGGGCGGAAAATTAATTAATGGTTGTCATCCCATTCAATGTTGCCGCGGCTTGTAGTGGTATTTTCAGTGTTGTTTTTGTGAATGTCTTTACCAAGACCGTGAGCTGTGTTAGAAGTGTTTGCAGAATTAGAGAAAATTCCAAGGGACATCAGGATTGAGATAATAATTGCCATAGTGTTGAGTTTTATTGCTGATTAGATGAATGAAATAAATGTTATTAATATCGCTTAAGGGCAAACAATAACAAAAGGAATAAACAACACTAAAATAGTACAGCGAATTGCGTGTGTGGGTAGGATTACTTTACGCAAAAATAGGATGACCTATTGGATTAACGATTACAAAAGTATGAAAAAAATAACACAACTAGTTAGTAGTTTAAACGCCTACGAAGTGAAGTTGGTACAGAAGTACTATGCCATGAGCCCGAAGATTGAGCACAATTTAAAAATAAAATTATTTGAAATAGCCTTGAAAAATCCGGCAATAAGTGACTTAGAAGCGGCTAAACTCTTGGGAAATCGGACTTCTGCAGCTTTTAGTATGTTAAAAACACGACTGCAGGAAGATATAATGAAGGTTTTAATTGTTGAGGGCAAGGATAAGATTTTTACAACTAAATATTTCAAAGCAAGGCACAAGGTTCATTACCTTATGCTGGAAATGGACATTTTAGAAGACAGAAATTTAAAGGAACAAGCAACAGAAGCTATTTTGAAAGCAAAAAAAATAGCTAAAAAATATGAATTAGTGAATGACCTTATTGTGATAAATGACATAATAATTAACGGGCATCTAGTAAGACAAGGTGGACCCAAAATGTTTAAAAAAATTCGTAAATCCGGTATTGAGGAATTAAAAAGGGCTGATGATTTATTTTGGGGGACTGATTATTTTAAACAAATGACAATGCCAAATTTCAATGATGCTAACAAAAAAATTACCAGAGCTGAAAGATCAAAATTAACTGTAGAAAAACTTCAATTACTCAGTGAGACAAGTGATCTATCTAGAATTAAACTTTTTCATTTACGAAGTAAATATGCTTATTTAATTGATAGTAAACTTTATGAGGATGCTAAGATTGTTGGATTGGAATTTATTAGCTTTATTTCTTCTAATAATGTGCTAAATACTAGCGATAATCAAGGCGGGGGACACATGATGGTTGCAGGATGTTGTTTGAATTTATATCAATATAAAGAGGCAATTCTTTATGTTGATAAGGGTGTGGACTTTTTTTATAAAGATAGTATTAACCAAATAAATATGCTGGAGAAAAAATTCTTAAGCCTTTTTTATTCAAAGGAATTTACAGAAGCTAAGATATTATCAGATAGGATACGCCAATTAAAAGCCATTAAGCCTGGGACTTTTTTATATTCTAAATGGCTCTATTATCATGCAAATATTGAGTTCGCCAATGCAGATTTTAAAAGCACATTAAAAACTTTAAAACGGCAGAGTTTTTTAAAATCAGATAAATCCGGTTGGAGATTGGGATACAGAATTCTTGAATTAATGTCTTTAATTGACCTTGAACAATATGATTCCATTCCTTTTAGGTTAGAAACTTTTAGAAAACTTCTCCGCACTATCACTAAAGAAAATGTTGAGCGGCCAAAATTGATGTTATTGTTGCTAAACAGGTTAGTAAAAGAGAATTTTGATTTTAGGTTAGTGAGTGAAAAACATAAAAGTGAACTGGAACTGTTGCAAAAAGCTGATGGATTATATTATTGGGATGCGGAAGGTTATGAGGTCACCCGTTTTGATGAATGGTGGGCAACAAAATTGACGGCAAAGCGGGTTCACCCGCCTCAGCGGACTAACAGCGCGGAGTAAATGTTCTTCTTAAAAACCAGAGGAGAGGGCGGAGTTGGTATGTTAAACCACATTTTCTCATTCAGCTCCCTGTATTTTCCCCCTTTCCACGTGCACCTATTTCAGTATAGCAACACGCAAAATTTTTTCCATGGATTTGCCTTTGGCGAGTTCGTCTACCAGTTTGTCGAGGTAACGCGTTTGTTGGGTTAATTTGTTGGTGATTTCTTCTACGCGGTAGCCACAGATGAGGCCGGTGATGAGGGTGGCATTGGGGTTGAGTTTTGCTTGTTTGAAAAATGTTTCAAAGGTGACTTTGTCGGCGATTAACTGATTGATTTGTTTTTCGTTGAATCCCGTGAGCCAGGTTATGACCTCATTCAATTCTGCTTTGGTGCGGCCTTTTTTTTCAATTTTGGTGAGGTATAAGGGGTAAACTGAGCCAAATATCATTTTTGCTATACGGTCGTCGTGGTGGCTGGTGTCCATCTTTTTTTTATAAAAATACTGGATTTCGGTTAAACCCAAATGTCGCCCTGTCGGGCTGGTTTGGAAGTGTTGGTGTGCAGTGACCGATATGCCGCCCTGTCGGGCTCGAGGCGTGCTGGTGCCACCTTGGTGGAGTTACCAATCTGTCGCCCTGACGGGCTGAATGATGTGATATGCATGGCAGGCAAATCAGCCCGAGAGGGCGGCATAATACCGATAGTTCTGCACAAGCGATATATGTCGCCCTGCCGGGCTGGAGGGTGCGTGGTAACACCTTTGCGGTGCTACCGTTACCGTTATGTCGCCCTGCCGGGCTGAATGATGTGATATGCATCGAAGGCAACTCAGCCCGTCAGGGCAGCATATTGGTAACTCAGCCTGAGAGGGCGGCATAACGGTAACTAAGCCCTACACGCAGCATACATCGACGAGCCCGTCAGGGCGGCATATCGGTAACTCCACCCACCGTGCCGGTCATCCAGTCACCCCAACGAGCCCGGCAGGGCGGCATAACGGTGACTCCCCGATGCGCGGACAGATTGCTTATGTGAAGCCTTGGTTGGATGATTGGTTGTTATGATATGTTTTGGGCGGCAGATGATGTACAGTTTAGCCCAGACCGCAGTGGAAACCCCCGAAGTTCTGCCTCGGCGGACGAGGGGTTGCAACGTAGGGCTGGTTGGGTATGTTTTGGGGTGTGGGAAGGCGCTGCTCCAACAATTATTTTTTTAGCCATTCGCCTGAAAAGTAGAGGGGGAGCATGTCGCGGCAGTTGGCCATGGTATAAATATTGCCTTCGCCGGAGCTTAAAATGAGTTGGATGGGGGTTTGTTGTTTGAGTTCGTATTCGGCCATTACCTGACGGCAGGCGCCACAAGGTGCTATTGGTTGTTCGAGGGGATAGGAGGTGGTAATGGCTACTGCCTTTATTATTTTGCCCGGAAACTGGCTGCCTGCGGTGAAAAAGGCTACGCGTTCGGCGCACAGGCCGGATGGGTAAGCGGCGTTTTCCTGATTGCTGCCGGTTACTATGCTGTCGTCGTCCATTAACAATGCTGCACCCACCCGAAATTGCGAATAGGGGGCATAGGCGGAGTCGAGGGCCTTGGTGGCGGCTTGTAACAATTGTTGCTGCCAAGTGCTCAATGCGTCAACGTTAGGATATACTTCGAGAATACAACTGATTGCTATTTTTTCCATGTGTGATGCCCGTCTGTTTCTGCAACGAAAATACTAATTTTGCTGCTCAGTTATGAAAAATATCCTTATTCTCGGTGCGGGCAAATCGGCTACGGTGTTGATTGATTATTTACTCGAACAAGCGGCAATTTTAGATTTTACAGTAACACTTGGCGACCTGGATGCGGAGCTCGCCGCCCAGAAAATTAACGGCAATAACCGGGGAAAAGCGGTTTATTTTAATTCGCAGGATACTACTATTCGCGAAAAATGTATTGCTGAAGCTGATATTGTGGTGTCGTTGCTCCCTGCATTTTTACATCCTGTTGTGGCGAAGGATTGTGTGCGATTGAAAAAACATTTTGTTTCGGCATCGTATGTGGGCGACGAAATGCGTGCTTTACACGAAGCTGCTGTTGAAGCGGGTATTATTTTATTAAATGAAATTGGTCTCGACCCGGGCATTGATCACATGAGTGCTATGCAATTAATTGATGAGGTGAAAGCAAAAGGTGGTGTAATTGCGTGTTTTGAATCGTACACCGGTGGTTTAATTGCGCCGGAAAGTGATAATAATCCATGGAATTATAAATTTACCTGGAACCCGCGTAATGTGGTGTTGGCTGGTCAGGGCACAGCGAAATTTTTGCAGGATAATACGTATAAATATATTCCTTATCATCAATTATATACGCGTTACGATATTTTAGCTATTCCGAATTATGGTGAATTTGAAGGATATCCGAATCGCGATTCATTGGCGTATCGTAAAATTTACGGATTGGAAAATACTGCTACTATTGTAAGAGGAACTTTGCGCAAACGCGGATTTTGTGATGCATGGAATGTGTTTGTGCAATTGGGTATGACTGATGATACTTATACCATGGAAAATGCACATGTATTTACATGGAAAATGTTTACGCAGGCTTTTTTACCGGGTAATGCGATTGATGTTCGTCAGGCTCTTGCCAATTATTTAGGCATTTCGGATACGGTTATTTTAGATAAATTAAATTGGTTGGGATTGTTTGACGAAACACCTGTTTTTGAATATCCTGATCCAACTAAATTATATTCTCCTGCACAAATATTACAACATTTATTAGAGCAAAAATGGACCTTGGCGCCAGGCGATAAAGATATGTGTGTGATGATGCACGTGATGGATTACACATTGGATAATGTAACGCGCAGAATTTACTCCAGCATGGTGGCTACGGGAAAAGATGAGGTATATACTGCGATGGCAAAAACGGTGGGATTACCGGCAGCAATTGCGACAAAAATGATTTTAACAGGTGCCATTAAAAAAACAGGAGTTGTAATTCCGGTTACACCCGATATTTACAATCCTGTTTTAAAAGAGTTAGCAGATAATTATGCTATTCAGTTTGTTGAATCAACAATTACTCTCTGATAGCGCAATAGGTTTTTCCAATTTTATCGTGTAATGCTTGTTTGTGTTTGTCGAATGCTACAACAAGTACAGAAATTAAAATAATAACACCAACAACAGTCCCAATTGGTGAGCCATTTTGTTGCTGAAATGTGCTTATTTCCATAAAGGTAGTGGCATCTTCAAATCCTGCTGCATTAAATATCAAAACGGTAGAAAAAATACCTACCAACGTATTTAAGATATATAAACTATTTCGTGCAATTACCTGGTTCATGGTTGCTCTTTCATTTTGCTCATTAATTACTACGATATGCATTACACGTTTACCAATTGTTGCACCTTTTACACCTTCCATATAAATTTTGTAAATCAGAAAAACAAATCCTAACACCAATGCCAGGACTAAATTTTTAAGATTCATGGTATTGTAAAACGCTAAACCATATACCGGTAAAAAAATTAAACCATCAATTAAAGATGCGCCAACGCGCTCCCAAAATCCGGCGTATTTAATTTCGCTGTATTGGGTTTGTTCCTGGTCGAGTATGTTATTTTCCATATGTTTATTTTTGAGTAAATGTAATTAATTTCTACAATCCGAGTACAATTTTAGCTTTTAACAAAGCAATAACCGTTAATGAATCCTTAATTTTTCCATCTTCCAACATTTGATAGGCTTCAGCAAATGGTATTTTCAGGATTTTTAAATCTTCGTCATCGTCAGGGTCGGGGTCGCAGGGGGTAAGGTTTTGAGCGAGATAAATATAGCCGTATTCATCGCTCACCGAATTAGAAACATGTATTTCCTGCAATAGTGTCCAGGTATCGGCAATTAATCCTGCCTCTTCCCGTAATTCCCGCTTAATATTGAACAATGGGTCTTCATTTTTATTGCCTCCTCCTTCGGGAATTTCCCAGGTGTATTCATTAAACGGATAGCGGTGCTGACCGATGAGATAAACATTTCCTTCGTTGTCGATGGGAATTACACCAAGTGCATAATTTTTAAATTGCACTACACCATAAATGGCAGCATGTCCGCCGGGATTTATTACGTCATGTTCTTCCACATGTATCCACGGATTATCGTAAATAATTTTTTTGGATAAAGTTTTCCAGGGTTGTTTATTTTGTGACATAATTATTTTGTTAAAACTAATCGTATAAATTCGGTTACACCTTCACCTGCATTTTTTTGTATAAAATGGATATTTTTTCGGCGTGAAATTTCGGTGATTTCGGGATTAATTACATACACCGGAATTTCGGGTGAAGCGTAATGTAATAATCCCGCTGCAGGATAAACCACCATGCTAGTGCCAATGATGACCAATATTTCGGCTTGTTCTACTAATGGAATGGCCATTTCTAACATGGGGACTTGTTCGCCAAACCATACAATGTGAGGACGTAATTGTGCGCCGTCTGATGCTACATCACCAATTTGGATATCGCCATTAATCGGTGTAATTAAATTGGGATTTTTTACGCTTCGTGCTTTTAATATTTCACCATGTAAGTGTAAAATGTTTTTGCTGCCGGCGCGTTCATGGAGGTCGTCGATATTTTGTGTGATGATTTGAATTTCGTGATGTGCATCTAATGCGGCGAGTTGTATATGTGCGGCATTGGGTTGTGCTGATAATATGCCACGACGGCGTTGATTGTAAAAATCAAGAACCAGTTCCGGATTTTTATTCCAACCTTCGGGTGAGGCAACGTCTTCAATGCGGTGACCTTCCCATAAACCTCCGGCACCACGAAAGGTGGGAATGCCGCTTTCAGCGCTGATTCCGGCTCCGGTTAATACTACAATTCGCATGGGTTGAAGGTATTGAGAAAATGGGGATTGCGCAAACGAGGGAGATGTTTGTATGATGTTTGTTTCTCGCAAAGGCGCGAAGTTTATTTGTTTAAATGGTGTGTGATATGGATTGTTTTCAAGCGCGCAAAGGCTATTAAACCAAAAAAAACTTTGCTTGCTTGAATTGGTTTTTAATTTGGATTTAACTCATCCTATAGAAAACTTAACTTAGCGCCTTTGCGAGAAACATTTCGATAATTTTATATTGTATATGGTTCACCCGCCTCAGCGGACTGAAAGCGCGGAAACGCGGATAGAATTGATTATATGATGAGAGATGTGGTTTGTTTTTGAGAGCGCGGAGCTTTTCTCGCTAAGGCGCTAAGTTATTTGGATTATATGATGTGTGATATGGTTTGTTTTCAGGCGCGCAAAGCTGGTAAACCAATTTAATTTATCATTGGTTTCATATTTTTAATCCTCCGCAAACTCTGCGTCTCCGCGTGAAACTTTTATTAACTGGTTCATGCGGAGACGCGGAGTTAAAAGGAATATAGTATGTGCGATAATGTTTGTTTTTGAGTGCGCAAAGCTGTTAGGCCTAGTATCTTTGCGCGCTTGAATTGGTTTTTTATTTCGATTTAGCACATACAATAGAAAACTTTCCTTTGCGCCTTAGCGAGAAACATGTCGATAATTTCAACATTATTCAGTACCCATAATTATAGCCTTAGCCAACGGGATTTGATGGATGATATCGGTGGCAATTAAATTTGAATTATTATTATTTTCTAATGCTAAGTCGCCGGACAAACCGTGCATATATACGCCCGCCAGCGCAGCTTCTTTAGGTGCAAAACCTTGTGCCAATAAACCACTGATAATACCCGTTAACACATCACCACTTCCCGCAGTAGCCATACCTGCATTTCCTGTGGAATTAAAATATACATTACCATCGGGACAAGCAATTAATGTATATGCGCGTTTATATAAAATAATAACCTGATATTTCTGTGCTAATTGAATCATCATGTCCGGTAATTCGAACCAATGCTGATAAGAACCAAACAATCGTTCAAATTCTTTCGGATGTGGAGTTAAAATAGCATTGGGTGGTATTTTATTCAATAACTCCGGATGTTCCGAAATACAATTTAATGCATCTGCATCCACTACAATTGGTTGACGATATGCTTGAAAAAGTTCAGACAAAATTTGTAACGTTGATATTGTATTTCCCAACCCCGGACCAATACTCACCGCATTTATTTTTTTGGAGCTAATGGTAGAAATAATATTATCAAATCCTGTATACATCATCTCAGGATGTTCTACTGTCAAATTAGTTGCAGTTATAGTAGATAATCCCGCTCCGGTTTTTAATGCCGCCAATCCGCTCATAGCTGCAGCGCCTTCCATACCTGGACTTCCACCAATAGTTAATACATGTCCAAAACTCCCTTTATGTGCAAATATTTGTCGCTCGCTGAATAAAGGTTGAATATCATCTGCAGTTAAAAAATGTAAATGTTGATGTAAACCTGCACTTTTTGTATCAATTAAACCGATATTTTGTATCATCCATTGCCCGACATATTTCGCATTTTCAGGAAAGAGAAAAGCCAGTTTTGGAAATTCGAAACTGATGGTGCAATCTGCTTTCACAATAGGTTCTACTGAAGCTGAATTACTTTGTAATCCCGATGGAATATCTACTGCTAAAATAATGGCATCTGCCACATTCATTTTTTCAATAATTAATGCCGGAAGTCCAGTAATGGGTTTGTTTAATCCGGTCCCAAACAGGCAATCTATAAGGCAATCGCAGTCAAATGAGGGAATTGAATTTTCATTAGTAATAATATGAATAACTAAGGGAAATTGTGTTTGCAGGCGTTGAAAATTGAGTGCGAAATCTGCGGAAGATTTGTGCACATCACCACAAATATTAACCTTTACATTTTTACCTGCTTGTAATAATTGTCGCGCAATACATAAACCATCGCCACCATTATTACCTGTTCCACAATTAATGATAAAAAATTCGAAATGAGGATTGTCGTGTAATAAATAATTTGTTATTCCTTTTGCTGCCCTTTCCATTAAATCGCTGCTGCGAAAATTTTGTGCAACTACTGTTGCGGCATCGAGCTGCTTTATTTGGAGGGCATCAGGAATAATCATATTATACGTTTGAGCAATCGTAATTTATGCGTATATTTTTTGAGCGATTTATTATAAATACCATAATGATCAATGGTATCAATGCGGACTTCGCCTGATGCATGAATAATTTGGTCGTTACTTAAAACGATACCGGTATGGGTGATACGGTCTTCATCGTTATCGAAAAATGCTAAATCGCCTTCGCGTGCTTCATTAATGAAATTTAATATTTTTCCTGCTTCAGCCTGCTGATATGCATCGCGAGGTAAATCGATGCCATATACTTTATATACCACTTGTGTTAAGCCTGAACAGTCGATGCCAAAAGGGCTGCGGCCTCCCCACTGATAAGGAGCGTGTAATAATTTTAATGCGAATTTGCGGATATGTTCAGTATTTAGTAAACCAGTTTTTTCGTTGGTGGCCTGACCGCTATACACAAATTTTTCTTTGCCTATTTTAAAATTCATGCCATCAAAATCGTATAAGGTGCTTCCCATTAAAATTGGAAAACTTTTATCGTTATTGGTGACAGTCTGCACTAATTCAGCGGCAACTGATTTTGGCGATTTTAATAATTTTTCTGCATCAACAGTACTGAGGTGATAATGTTGTTTTTCATGCATCCAGCCTTCATAATTATCGAATACAGTTTTTATGCGCAACCAATTTTCTTTCTGTTCAAATACATGATACATTTCACCAAACAACAATTGTGTAGTCTGCTCCGAAGCATGGTCGGGTTTAGCGCGAATAGGTATTAAACTTTGAAAGGCAATTCCGTGTTGCATAGTGATGGTAAAAATTAGTTATAGTGCATAAACTGTGTACAAATTATTTTGAGCGATAACCTGATAAGGCAACTTATGTTCTGCAAACATGATAATATGTGTGAGGCCATATTTGGCTTTCAACATCTCTACCTGTTCCGGTTGCATGGTTTTATAAGCGCCATCAGCTTCGCCCAATACTGCAAAACTAATGGTTTCGCTCGTCAACGGATTAATTTGATACACATCGTTAAAGCGTATTGTCCACTCTTTTATAAAACTTTTTGAATGTGTGAGTGCTTTGTAGTCCACCACCGAACTGCGTTTACCATAATATTTCAACTCATCAATGCCACAAGGGGTAATAAAGAGGGCATTTTTATCGGTAACGGCTCCGGCTTTTATAGCAATATCCAGTTCAGGCGTCATTTTACGGTAAAAGGGGAGTTCGTAGGTAATATCGGTTTTTATTTTTTGTATGCCGGGAAATTTCAAAAAGGTCCAGGCGGCTATGCCTGATATAAATACAATGAGGCCAGCTGTAGTGAAATGTGTTTTGTTACTTATTTGCAATAACATTTGTAAAAGCAATACGATACTTATTACTCCAAATAATTCGAGCCAAATTGTTGTTTTAAACCATTGCCCAGTAGCAACAGCAGGAGAGTGGTAGTTTACTACAATAAAACTATATACCACGCAACCAATAATGATAAGTGCCGTTATGGTAAACAACAATTTATTGCGTTTATAAAAAACAAATAAAGGCAAAAGATATAATGGGGTGAGTATTTTCCAATCCAACGTACTGAAAGCAGTGGGTATATAATGATGTGCATTTCTAAACACAAAAAAGGCCTGGAAAAAAGATGCATCATCCCATTCTGCATCGTGCAGTCGTATTTGGAGATAAACGATGTAAACACCTGCTGTACAACAATAGGTCAACACCGGCCATAAATAATTCGAAAATATTATTTTATTATTTCGCGTAAATATTGCCAGCAGCACTAAGGCACCTGTAATGAGTAAAAAGGCATGAAAACCGGCAAGCGGATGCATGAGTGTCGCCAATATCAACATACCATAACTTAGCCATATTTTTTTGCGCAACACAAATACAATGGCCCAGGCAGAAAAAGCGTCGGCAACATAATTGGAATTGAGTTCACCAAAATAAATTTCATTTAAACCTAATGTATGATACAATAATGGAAATAATAAAATACACAATACCAAATAACTCAGTCTGTAATCCATTAAAAATGAATTAGCAATTTGCAGCAACGCGTATAATAACAAATAGGTGGTTAATACAAATAAAATAAAAACAGGCCATTCAGGATTGGCAGCAAAGGGTTGTAAAATCCCGATAAAAAACGAACGTTCGTTGGGGAGATTTTGGATAGCGTTTTGAATAAAAAAATCTTTGGCAAACAATGTTTCATCATGCTCGTATTGCAGGTAAGGCATTAACTGAATACTATTGCCATGACCGATGGTATAACCCCAAATGCTGATCAGGGCTATTACTAACAAGGTTAGCGGCAGTATATGGTTTAATATTGATTTATTGTTTTGCATGCCTACACAACATAAGTAAATAAAATAAATACGATGACTAAAATAACACTATAGGTGCTTAATTGTTTCAAGGGGATATAGGCTGAAGGTGGTATACCTTGCTTATTAAGTGTAATAAGTAAAATGGTTTTGTTGACTACAAATGCAATCACAGTGCCTAAAGCAATACCCTGTAATCCCATAAATTGTAACAAAGTAAGACTGAGTGCAATATTTAAAGTAAACTCGACAACAGATGCCATCAAAATTGTTTTTTGCTGATTTAATCCCAACAAAATACTATGTGGAAATAATAAACGGGGAATTAACAATAACATGTAAATATTGAAATAAATAAAACTCTCCGAAAAAGTAGCATTAAATATTACCGGATAAACCCATTGACTTACAATAAGTAATACGATACCCACCGGAAATAAACGGTGAATTAATGTGAGAGATGCCTTCTTTACTTCGCCAAAAGCAGTATTGTCCTGCCCGATTTTTAATATCATAGATGCACTGAGGGCATTTGCCAGCAGCAGCGACAATGGGAATTCACGTGCACCATATTGATAGGTAGCAAATGTGGCTTTGTCGTAATAATTATTTACAATAATACCATCCACATAAATCGACATCCCACCTAAAAAGAAGGCAATAATAAGTGGAGCTGCTTTTTGTAAATACATGATAATAAACGCCTTGTCAGGTTTGTATTCGTTATTGCGCAGCAAGAAGAAAACAGTAATGATAAATTTACATCCGGTAAAAATTAATAATCCCGTTATAATGGTTTCGAAACTACCAAAATAAAAAGCCGGTAATGCGATTAAAGCAGTTTGAAATACCAGGTGATAAGCACTTAACCACAACAACCCTTTTACATTATTGCGAGCCAATAACATATAATCCAAAAGAAATGAAATGTTATTAAAAATAAAATAACAGAGCAATAAATAAAATACATTTCCGGTATCATCGAATGCAAACAATGTTGTTAGTGGTGCCCGAAAAATGAGCATACATAAGGCAACACAAATGGACATGGCTATCACAATAATGGCAGTTTGTCCAATTACTTTGCGTTTGTTTTCATGTTGATTATAAACGGATAAAAAAGTATGTGTAAGACCATTTACCCAAAAAAAACTCAGGGTGCCGGCTAACAAAATAAAGTTTTCATAATGCCCAATTACGGAGGTGTCAATACCTGTTTTAGTAAGTAAAACAGAAGTGAGTATTAATGCTCCATATCTGGCAATTTGAAATAATTGAATTGCGTTGGTTCCCGATATTTTTTTTGGTGTGTTGTTCACGTATTAGCGTAATTTTTTGGTTTTGAGCAAAATGGAATTGCCAATTACAAAAACATCGGAAAATGCCATCGACAAAGCAGCAATCATAGGGTTGAGCAATCCGACAGCAGCAAAAGGAATGGCAATCACATTATAAAAAAACGCCCAAAATAAATTCTGTTTTATGGTGCGTAATGTTTGTTCACTTAATTGGTGGGCAGTAACTAACTTATTTAATTTGCCATTTAATAAAATAATTTGTGCTGAATTGATAGCAATTTGCGAAGCATTACTCATTGAAATCCCCACATCTGCTTTTTCCAATGCAGGAGAGTCGTTAATGCCATCACCAACCATGGTTACCAGTCCTTCTTTTTTTAAGTCTTCAATAAATACTAATTTTTCTCCCGGTTGCTGATTACTTCTTACGATATCAAAACTCAATTTGCCACCTACTTCATTTACTTTAGTGCTATTATCACCACTGAGTAATACCGTTTTTATCCCTTTCGATTTAAAATATTGAATAGCGGCTTCTGCCTCATCTTTTATTTCATCACGAATATTAAAACCTGCCATGAGGTCTTCGTTGCGCAATAAAATAATATCGAATACATTGTTGATAGCAGTGCCGGAAATTAATTGATATTTATTTCCCTGTTCATCTTCGCCAAACATACCCACGCCTTTTTGTTCGGTGATATTTTTTAGCTGTACATTGGCATTTGGTGTAAAATGTCGTATTAAAGAAACAGCAATGGGATGTGATGAATGTTTTTCGAGCGCATAAATAATTCCACTTACTAATTCGGTATTGGATTCAAATGCAGTAAAATTGGTCACCTTAAAATCACCTGTCGTAATGGTGCCCGTTTTATCGAAAACGATGATGGCAGTTTTTGCAAATTGTTCCGCTGTGGTGGCACCTTTAATTAAAATACCATTGCGTGCAGAGCGGCCAAGACCAACCATTATGGCGGTTGGTGTAGCTAATCCCATTGCACAGGGACAGGCAATTACTAATACTGCAATACTTCGCAAAAATGCATCTTGTAAAACAATATGGAATCCGAAATAACTAATTAAAAAAGTAAGCAATGCTAGTATTAACACAACCGGTACAAAAATGGCACTGATTTTATCTGCCAGTCGCTGCACAGGTGGTTTTTGTGTTTGCGCCTGTTTTACCAATTCGATAATAGCATCTAAGGTAGTTTGTCCCGGAGGAGCCGTTATTTTACATTTTAAAATACCTGTAGTATTAATAGTACCTCCTGAAACAATATCATTTTTTTGTTTGTAAACCGGTGCGCTTTCACCACTTAACATCGACTCATCTACATAAGCGGTTCCAAATACTACAATTCCATCTGCAGGAATACTATCGCCTGTGTTAATAAGTATAACATCATTTTTAACCAACTGTGTTGCAGGAATTTCATCTATATGATCGCCGCCTGATAATAAATCGAAATGCACACGTTTGGCTGTGAGCGGTTGTAATTGTTTGAGCGCAGCAATTGCTGTGGTAGTTTGTTTTACACTTCGGTGTTCAATTACATTACCCAATAACACCAGCGTGATAATAGTAGCAGCTGTTTCAAAAAACTGGTAATCCATGCCCAGCTGATTAACAAAACCGAATACACTATATCCAAACGCTGCTGTGCTGCCGGTAAATATGAGTACATCCATATTCATAATACCGGATTTTATGGAACCTAAGGCACTTTTTCCGAAATGGAAAAAACCAATCAGGTAAACAGGTAAACACAATAATAATTGTATAAGAGGCTGATGTAAAAACGAAAGACCAGGCACCATTGCCAATAACAAAAGCAATGTAAATGGCAGCGTGGCTATTAATTTTTTTTCGGTTGAAGTAAGTGCCGATTTTTTTTGAGTCGCACTTTGTTGTTCATCAACCACTTTATAACCCAGCGATTCAATCCCATTTACCAATTCAGGCAATTGTTTATCACCTGCGTTGGCAAAATGCACCTCTCCGGTAGCAAAATTGACGTACACATCATCCATTCCCTTTTGCTCCAGCAGACGGGTAATGCCAAGTGCGCAATTTGCACAAGTCATGCCTTCTACCTGCAGTTGTATTTTCTCGTACGCTTTTTGCATATAACCGAACGTAAAGGTAATTATTCTGTTAACGATAGGGATAGCGTTAGTCACATTCCCATAACTACTATTCCACGAAAAACAATACCTTCATGTAATTAAATTGAACAAATACTATTTATGAATAATTCAAATACAAATTCTCGTCGCAGCTTTCTTAAGAAGGGAGCCCTTGCTGCAATTGGTGTTGGCGTACTTAATTCTTTAACAGCCAATGAACTTTATGCCGGAACGGTAAACGGTAATCTGGAAATGCCTCCTGTAGATGGCGCATTCGAATTGCCGAAACTCGACTATGCTTACGGGGCTTTAGAGCCATTTATTGATGCTAAAACCATGGAAATTCACCACAGTAAGCATCATCAAACCTATGTTACGAAACTCAACGAGGCAATTGAAAAAGCGCCGGAACTAAAAGGTAAGTCGCTAATGGAGTTGGTTGCTAATATTAATGCAGCACCTGAATCTGTTCGCACAGCTATCCGCAATCACGGTGGCGGGCATTTCAACCATTCATTTTTCTGGAAATTAATGTCGCCGGATGCTAAAAACACTACTGCTTCTGCCGAATTAACTGCGGCTATCAATGCCAAATGGACCAGCATGGATAATTTCAAGGTGGAATTTGCCAAGTCGGCAACAGGCGTTTTTGGTTCTGGATGGGCCTGGTTAATCAAGGACAAGGAAAATAACCTGAGTTTAACCACAACTGCTAATCAGGACAGCCCAATCATGGACATCGCTGCAATGCGTGGTAAACCGATTTTAGGTATAGATGTGTGGGAACATGCCTATTACCTGAAACATCAAAATAAAAGAGCCGATTATGTAGCCGATTTCTGGAATGTATTAGATTGGAATCAGGTGAGCAAATGGTTTATGGAATTATAAACTGTTGAAAAACACCTTATTTGCCGATGACAAAAGCCTTGTTTTTTTTGTTATCGGCAAATTTCATTTTAAAGTGATAATTTTTTGCGTTAACTTTGCACCACTTTTTATTTTATGGTGACTGTAGCTCAGTTTGGTTAGAGCATCGGTTTGTGGTTCCGAGGGTCGTGGGTTCGAGCCCCATCAGTCACCCATCAAAAGTCCGCCCTGCAGCGGATTTTTTTATTTCCCCTTTTTATTGCTTGATGAAAATGCTTTATATACCGTTTTTCCAATGGTATTGATACGTTCAAAGTTTTCTTTAAACGGCGATGGCGATAATACGCTGTATTGGAAATTCATATCGTTGGAGCCTGAATCCATTTGGAATGGATATAACAAAATAAAACTGTGTGCTTCAAAATGTTTATTTAATCGCAACGGTACTTGTTCCAGTGAAGAGAAATAAGAAACACTTTTTTGGCGTGCACTAACTACAATAAATAAATCGCCTTGTTTTAAATTTCCGGCAATACTTTTAATGTCATCCCAATCGGTAAACTCGCTGTATTCAGCATTGAGTTTTAAATTTTTATCGTTGATGGCATCTATCAATTCCAATGTTTTTCTTTCGCCCCAAAAAATACATTTTGCGCCAATATGATGCGACAAATGTTTTACGCCTTCTAACCACCGGAAAAAACCACTTTCAAATTCGGCATTAGGTGGCATTAAAATGGCAATACGATTAAAATTATTGAGGGGAGAAATAATTTTACTCACCCACAACATTTGATCTGATGTTTGAACAATTTTGTGTAACACCGAGCCAAAGATGCGATCGCTGGTGCTCACTTTTTCGTGCCAGCCCATCACTACTTCTGTAATACCTAACTCTTTAATAGCGCCGGAGACACCTGCAGCCACGTTTACGTCGACGCGTGTTAAAATTTGCACATTAGTATCAGCGCTGGAAATATGTTCAGCAGCAAGTTGTAAATTGCGTTTACCTTCAATTAATTTTAATCGGGCATTTTCGCCATCTTCAATTACTGCAAGCGGATAAATCGGTTCTTTCGATTTTGGGTTGCGAATTAACAACGATAAATCCAATAATATTTTTGCCGATTGCGGATTGCCAACAGGAACCAAAATACGCTCCAATACTTCGGGTTCTGTATCTATTTTGCCACTTTCGTTTACGACATAATTTCTACCCGCTGATTCGGTGACAAATGAACTTACCAGACAACTCACTAAAATTACAATGATGGTTCCGTTTAATATGGTTTCGTCTAACAAACCTAAATCGAAAGCCACTAAAATAATAGCCAATGTAGCTGCTGCATGTGCAGTACTTAATCCGAAAATAAGATGGCGTTCAATTTTTGAAAAATAAAATACCTTTTGGGTAATCCATGCTGCTAAATACTTAGTACTTAATGCAACCACCACCAAAACACCGGCAACATATAATGCATGTGTGCCACCAAATAATACCTGTAGGTCGATAATCATACCTACGTTAATCAGAAAAAACGGAATAAAAATATTGTTACCAACAAATACAATCCTATTTTTCAGGGTAGATTGTAATGGGATTAACCTGTTTAATGCGATACCAGCTAAAAATGCACCGATAATATGTTCGAGGCCTGCTAACTGCGATAAAAATGCTGCGAGAAATACAAGAGTTAACACAAAAATAAACTGCGAGCCTCCTTCATTTTCCAATTTGCTGAACAACCATTTGGCAATTATCGGAAAAAGATAAATTACGATAATTGCAAATACTACAATAGAAATACCCAACCGCACCCAAAACATGGTATCGGTTTTGTCCATCGAAAAATTGGTCACCACCGAAAACAACAAGAGCACCAGGGTATCGGTGATAATTGTACCACCAACAGTAATAGTCACCGGCCGTTTACGTGTAATACCCAGTCGGTTGACAATTGGGTATGCCACCAGTGTTTGAGTAGAAAACATACTGGCTGTAATCAGTGAGGGGATGAAATCGAGATGGAGCAGGTATTTACAAACAGCAAAACCGATGATAAACGGGACTGCAAAGGTGAGTAGTCCGAAAACCACACTGGATTTTGCATTTTTTTTGAAGCCATTCATCTCAATTTCGAGACCGGCCAAAAACATGATATATAGTAAACCTACAGGTACCAAACAAAACAATAGCACCATCGCGTTCAAGCAAATGAAAGCCATGCGGGCCAATGGTTACACCGGCAACAATCATTACCACAATGGCAGGAATGCGCAGCTTATTTAACAAAATGGGTGAAATGAGGATGATGCATAACACCAGAGTAAATATGATAACCGGCTCCGTAAAAGGAGTGCTTAAATCAAGCAGGAGCGGCATCAGTCTTTCCATTTTGCCGCAAAGATACGGAAGTAATCACGATGGTAGGTGGTAAAGGGGAAAAGCAGGGTAGGGGATGGTTAATTATATTATGTAATCAATGAGTATTTAATCTGAAATTTAAAAATAAGCGTTATTTAGATAGGTATAAGGTATAATGCTTTACCTAAAAATATACATTATGTGATATGCGATACAAACAATAGGATTGCCAGATCTGCAATTATTATTAAAATAATGTTAATTACTCTAAAATGAGTATTGGTAAAATTTGTCCATACATCATAAACAATTCGCAGATTAAAATAAATTACTGAAATAATAATACCAATAATGGCAAAAATTACCGGAAAAACAAGCTTTACAGGTTCTAATAAAATTGGTGTTTCTGCAATAGTTTGACTTGCCAACTCGGTGATCGTGATTGTATGGTTTACTCGTATTTCATAAATAACGAATGGGATTAATGAAATAGTACAGCCAATTGGAAGAACAAGAAAATTCCACAACAAACGATATTTTGTGAGCATTGATTTCAATATTGCATATATAATCCAATTGTAGTGGATTATAGAACCGCAATTTACAAAAACCTACTTGAAAATTTCAATCAGATTATGCAATAAGTTGGTATAAAAATTACCCCGTATTTCCTGAAAAAAAATAAACTTCCCTTCCTGCACACCAAAAAACGGACGTAATGTCCAGGCCATTTGTGTGCCAACAAAGGCATATAATAACAACCATAAGCGCAATAGTTTTTTTCTGCGTACAAAATTTTTCCCATTTCCTTCCTCTAATTCTCCCAACAACAATACATACAATTGGCGCGCACCTATAAAACCTGATATGGAAAAAAATAACACGTTCAACAATTTAAACGCCACATAATTATTCATGGTTAACAGAAAAAATAAAGTAACCGGAGCAAATCCTACCAATAAAATTGACGTAATGGTAATACCCGTTAATGCCAGGGCTACCGTTTGTAAAATATTAGATTTAGAACCTAAAAAACTGTCGAAAATAAAATAGGTTGGCAGACAAATCATTAACGTTAATAAATATAACATAGGCAATTTCACCATGCCGGCCATTGCCTGTAATATCCCTTGTTGTAAGCCGATTATAAATCCGTATGCAGCAAATGCTATCGTGCTGGTTATTAATAAATCGGTAATGCGGCGTTTCAGGTTGTCGTTAGTGGTTATACCATTAATAAAATTGCCTTTGTGTTGTAATAAATTTACGAGTGTGGTCATAGTTGTAATTTGATTGTTTAAATTATTGAATAGGTAATGGGGCATCCTCCTTTTGTTCAGTTAATGTTTCCGAATTATATAAAGTTTTACGGAATAAATAAACGCCTAGGATAACTGTCAAACTATATGCGGAAATTAATAGCACATCGTGTATGATCATCTCGTCCATTTTTTTGCGGTAAACAAATCCGATAACATTGGCAGCGCAACATATAGCGCCAAACAGCGCCATTACCCAAAGTTGATATCGGAGCAACCATTTTGTTTTGGATAGTAGTTTAACAACAATAAAAAATAATATCAAGGAAGGAATGCCTCTGGTAATAGCGAAAAATATCAAGTATAATGAGATGATAAAAATCCCGGGGTCAACAGTAATACAGGCTAAAGCAAAACAAGTCAATAAACTACCGGCAAGGGTTGCAAATCCCCATACTTTGACTGCGAATGTTAATTGTTTATCCATTAGGGTTTGAGTAAATCGGAATAAAAATTAAAATTTTCGAAAAAGGCATATGAAATGGTTACTACAATACTTAATACTGCATACACCATTAAAAACCAGGAAGATTTATTTCTTCTGTAATGAATATCGATAAACACATTATCACTATTTGGATTAAACTCGATAAACATAACCGCCTTCAGATTTACCAAAAATGTGATGGTAGGTAATCCTATCATAATCATTAATGTAAATAATGAGGAAATCTGGTCTACAGGTAACATAATTTCCTGGACGATTACTGGTTTTTCAAAACCAACCGCCAATACAACCCCAAGCCAGAATAAAGAGGGTACCGCCATAAGTATCAATCCCGCCCTTGTTGCGAAGGTTACGGGACTCATTGTTGTTTCTTTCATTGTTGTTATCATTTTTATTTGTTGATGTATTTATTGCTATAAAAAAATAAATGGCCGCTAAACTTGTTCCGTAGGGTAAAAAACCAATCAAGGTATCGCTCGCTGAGTGCGCATGTCGGTCAATACCCACAAATAGCCCGGCGGCTAATACCATAAGTACTCCGGTAATTAACCAGCCTAAACCATGCACCGGAACATATATCCAACCTTGTTTTTTATAAAGTTTCATTTCAAATAAGTTTTTAAAACAAATTACTTTGAAATACAAAGTTACAGTATCCTGCCAATTCACCAAATTTTTTTCAAAATATTTTATCCGGGGGAATACAGCAGGGGAGCAGCTTGTGGCTTAAGGTTGTGTTTTTGGCAGGTAATTTGCTCGCGGTCGCCACAAAACTCCTGCCAATAAAGGGTTTCGACTTCCGTTCCATACTTTTAGTAATTTCGCCCCGTATGCGTTTGTTATTGTTACCGCTTGCCTGGATTTACGGTTTAGTAATAGTTATCAGGAATTTTTTTTACAACAAAGGTTGGCTCAGGAGTTTTGAGTTCGACTTCCCCATAATTTTGGTGGGAAACCTTGCTGCAGGCGGAACAGGCAAGACACCTCACGTTGAATACCTCATTCAATTATTGCAAAACAACTATAAAGTAGCCACTTTAAGTCGCGGCTACGGCAGATCTATGAAGGGCTACGGACTGGCAACTGAACTGAGTTTAGTGGAAGATATTGGAGATGAGCCCAAAGGGTACAAATACAAATTTCCGGCTACGGAAGTGGCAGTCAGCGAAAACCGCGTCAACGGCGTGTATTACTTGCTCAACGACGAACCTGATGTGAAGGTTATCATCATGGACGACGGGTTTCAGCACCGACGTATAAAAGCTGGGCTCAATATTGTGCTTACCACCTGGCAAAAACCTTATTTTAAGGACCACATGCTACCGGCCGGGAATTTACGTGAGCCTAAAGCCGGGATTAACCGCGCACAGGTGGTGATTGTGACTAAATGTCCCGATGACATTACACCGGATCAAAAGATGTTATACGCCACCAAACTCGGGCTTTCCTCGAATCAACAATTATTTTTTACAGGATTGCGTTATGGCAATTGGTATCCGTTAAATATTCAACAGCCAATAGTGCAGGTGCCATTTCAGCAGTCGGTAATATTAATGACAGGCATAGCAGGCAACAAACAATTGAAATCCTATTTGTCCGGCAAATTTTCAACTATTCATATCGCAGCCTTCAGCGATCACCACTATTTTAGGGAGAAAGATTTTTTGCGTGTTGCAGGTAGTTTCCCCGATACCAAAACCATTATCACCACCGAAAAAGATGCGATGCGATTATCGGAACAAAAGGATATCCTGTTACAAATGGGCTATTCCGTTTTTGTGTTACCTGTTGATGTGCACTTTTTAGGGGAAGAGGAAAAATTCTGGCATTTGATAACCAACTTTATCGATAAATATCCTGAGGCCACAGCAGAGCCGGCAAGCATCTAAAACCATTTTTTCAAATACTATCTTTGCAACATAAATGAGTAATACTATGGAACGACTAATGGACAGATTAAACGAAGCGGTACATTATATTAAACAACGCACCAATTTTGAACCAGAATACGGCATTATTTTAGGCACCGGTTTAGGCAATCTGGTATCTCATATCAAAATTGCACATGAAATAAATTATTCTTTAATACCACATTTTCAGGTTTCTACTGTTGAAAGTCATAGTGGTAAATTAATATTTGGTAGCATTGGCGATAAAAAAGTGGTTGCCATGCAAGGGCGTTTCCATTATTACGAAGGGTACACTATGGAAGAAGTGGTTTTTCCTGTTCGCACAATGAAATTATTAGGGATAAAAAAATTATTCATCTCAAATGCAGCGGGTAGTTTAAATGCCAATATCAATAAAGGTGATTTAATGATTATTCGCGACCATATTAATTTACAACCAAGTAACCCATTAATTGGCCCAAATGAATATGAATTAGGTCCGCGCTTCCCCGATTTATTTAAATGTTACGATGAACAATTAATTAATAGCGCCATGGACATTGCGAAAGCAAATAATATTAGTTGTCACAAAGGCGTATATATTTCAGTTCCCGGCCCTAACCTGGAAACACCTGCTGAATATAATTATTTACATATAATTGGTGGAGATGCAGTTGGTATGAGCACCGTTCCTGAAGTGCTGGCAGCAGTGCATATGGGTTTACCTGTTTTTGCCATTTCCGTAATTACCGATAAAGGTTATCCTGCCGACGAAATAGAAGCAGTTACTGTTGAAGATGTAATTGCCGTTGCTAAAGAGGCTGAACCAAAAATGACTTTAATTTTGCAAAATCTGATTGCTTCGCTTTAAAAAATTGCGGCAACATTTTTGTTATAACAGATGCGAGAAGTATAAAATAATTGTGTGAGTAATAAACCCAATAGCAAACATGTATTGCATTTTCGCCTGATAATTTTGATTGGGTTTATTGCGGCATTTGCCCAAACGGGTTTAGCACAGGAATCGGACACAACTACTGTCGATTCGGTAAAAACAAATACACTTTTCGATTTTCATACTGCTCGCGTTGAATATTTCACCGGCAGCGAAATAGATAATTTTATACCCATAGATACTACATTACATCTTTTCCATAGATATAATGCAGCAAGGTTAAATGATTTTGAGATGGCATATCTGGGCAATTTAGGCGCTCCTGCATATTCCAGATATTATACATTCGACAGACCTTTGGGATTTGATTACGGACGACATGAGCGCGATAGTTATATGTTATCGCTCGATGAATTAAAATATTATCGTTGTAATGTGCCCTTTACGAATTTATATTATGTTGCTGGCGGACAAGGGGAGCAGGTGTTTCATGTTACACATACGCGCAATTTTGGTAAAGATTTTAATTTCGCTATCGACTTTAATAAAATAATTTCGGAAGGATATTTTCAATATATGAAAACCGATTATACCGATGTTTCCCTAACGGCATGGTATAAAACAAAAAACGAAAGGTATCAGGTATATGTTGGCGGTATAAGAGGTAAAGTTGAAGCACAGGAAAATGGTGGAATTGCAAGTGATACCGTTTTTGAATTAATTGACCCGGCAAGTGTTTTGCCATTGCGTTCGCAGGCATTAACCAACTGGGATAACTGGCAGGGACAAATTACACAACAGTATTATTTTGGTAAAGACATCAGTTATCAAATTGATGATACAACAAGTGCTACTTATTTTGCTCCGCAATTTGCCATCAAACATACTTATGGTATCACCGATTATTTTTATCAGTTTGAGGACCCGGCAACAGATAGAACTTATTATGGCACATTAAATTCCAATCCCGACACATTGCGCGACAGGACACAAATTCGCGGCATGTATAATCGTCTGTCGTTTGGCAATGCCGATTTTATTACAGTGGCAAAAGACAGCACTATTAAAAATCCTGTTCGTTGGGAAATTTATGGATTACAACAATGGCATGAAGTTGCCGACGCTGTTGGCAAACAACAATACAATAACTTAATTGGTGGAATTAATTTTCAGGCGAAACATATTTTAGATTCATTAATTACTTTCCGAGCACAAGGGGCTTATGATGTAAAAAATAATACGTTAATAGGAAAAACAAGTCTGCGATTTCCTAAAGTGATATTAAATCCTGAAATATTTGCAGAATATCGTCGGTTAGATCAAACTGTTATTCAACACCAATACACAGGTTTTGCGTACAATTGGGATGTCACTTTCGACTATACTACTTATATGCGATTAGGTGCAAGAATCGGTAGTGCAAAAAATGCTTTTGCTTTGGCTTATACTTATGAAATAATTAACAACGAAGTTCAATTTTGGGAAACATTATTTACAAATGATATTTATCCTATTGTGGGTAATACCACTATTTCTAAAATTATGCTCAACAAAAATTTTACCTTAGGTAATTTTCATTTAAATAATAATTTGGGAGCACAATTGATAGATGGAGTAATTAATGCACCGACATTTATAGGTAACCTTTCATGGTATTACAGCAATCATTTATTTGAAAGTGCTTTATTTTTTCAGGCGGGTGTAGATGTTTGGTATCATACACCTTATATCCAATATGATTACGACATCATTACCGGGCAATGGATTAACCAAACCGATTTCGATTATAATTATTCCGCACCCACCGAACCAACAATTGACATCTTCGCCAATTTTGATGTCCAAACGCTCCGTTTTTTCGCCAAGGTGGACAACGCCGCCCAAGGTTTATTTTCCAAAGGCCACTACACGGCTCCCAATTACCCCATGCAACCCCGCTCTTTTCATTTAGGACTTAATTGGTTTTTGTTTTATTAATCCAACCACATTCAACGTATTCCCCAGCAGGGTGAGATCGCACAATTTTATTGAGTAAGTATAACCTATATGTCGCCCTGACGGGCTGGAGTATTAATTACAGTTAAATAGTTATCGGAATATCGCCCTTACTAGCTGAGTAAAGCTTTAAGCACCTTGTAAAATTTAGCCCGTCAGGGCGGCACAATGGTAACACCGACCTGCACGAAACATACAACAACCAGCCCGCCAGGGCGACATACTGGTAACACCAACCTCCACACAACAAACAACAACCAGCCCGCCAGGGCGACATAACGGTAACACCGATCTGCACGAAACATACAACAACCAGCCCGCTAGGGCGACATATCGGTAACACCGACCTGCGCCCAACATACTATAACGAGCCAGCCAGGGCGACATAATTCTACACCAACGCTTGAAAAAACTTTTCCACTGAAATTGTTACCTCATAACCCCCAAAAAAAACCTGCGTTTTAACCGCTTATATCATAGATTATAAAATTGTGCATTCTGATTGCTTAAATTTACCGTTAACACGCACACTCGAAATTTATAAACAATTAATTAAGTCATCACCTCTCTCAAATAATTCAAGATGGTAATTTTGATTATTGTTTAACCTTAATAAATTACTATGAGCAGAGCATATACTCAACTCACCGTTCATGCAGTTATTGTCGTGAAGCAACGAATGTGTTTAATAAAAGATGATTTTAAAGAGCATTTATTTGCTTACATGGAATGCGGGGAGAGTTTCAGGAGTGAGTATATGGAGTATTTGAAGCATCATGAGATGGAAGTGCCTATTGAGTTTCTTTTTGAGTTCGTGGATTAATAAAAGTGAATTGGGTTCGTGGGACCATTATGTCGCCCTGTCGGGCTGATTTTTGTAATGTTGGTGGTTGTGGGTGTTACCATTATGTCGCCCCGGCGGACGAGGAGTTGCAACGGATGGCCGGTTGTGCATGTTTTGGCGTGCAGGATGTTACTGCTCCCAAAATTTACACATAGCCATATACCTGAAAACAAAGGCTCGGTGACTATGGTAAATGATAAGTTATTGGTTGAGCAAAGCTTTTAATTCAAATCCTCCACGGTTTCAAGCTGATAGTTAACACTATGGGGGCCCGTGGAAAAAGTAAAATACGAGGCGATATACTATCTTGGCACCTGAATTAATATAAGTCATGATTTACCTGCTGCTGAGTATTCTTACTTCGACAATGATTTTTGTTGCATTTAAATTGGTTGCGAAAAATCATGTGAATATTTTGCAAGCTATTGTTATCAATTATACGATTTGCGTTATTGAAGGTGCACTGGTGCAAAAAACGTTTCCTCCACTTGCTGAAATTTTACAAAGTGAATGGTTGTTGTATGCAATGGGATTGGGATGTTTATTTATAAGCGTATTTTATTTAACTGCTTTAACCGTAAAATACAGTGGTGTTGCAGTGGCATCTATTGCGAGTAAATTATCATTAATAATTCCTGTAATTGCAGCTTATTTTTTATACAATGAAACATTTACCTGGTTGAAAATTGCGGGTATATTAGTGGCTATGATTGCCGTGGTACTTGCGGCTTACAAGGAGGACACCGAACATCACAAACACAATTTTAATTATTATTTTTTTCCTTTATTGGTGGTGTTCGGAAGTGGAATAATTGATGCATTCACAAAATGGAATCAGGAAAATACATTACAGGAAAGTGAATTTAATTTATTTTTAATTTGTGTGTTTGGCACTGCGGCATGTATTGGATGGTTAATTTTAATTGTTAAATATATCCATCGCCGTGAAACATTTACACTTAAAAGTATAGGTCATGGTATGTTGTTGGGCATTCCGAATTATGGCACTATGTATTTTCTAATTGCGGTATTAAATCTGCCCGGCTGGCATAGTTCCACCGTTTTTCCTGTAAATAATATTGCTATTGTTGTAGCTTCGTGCCTGGTTGCTATGGTAGTGTTTAAAGAAAAGCTGAGCAGAATAAACCTGCTGGGTATAACGCTGTCGGTAGCTGCTATTTTGATGATCATGCTAAGTTGAATCTATGCTCGACAAGTTGAATGTAAAACGGTTAACGGCGCATAAACATTATGCCTGGTACTTAGGCACTGCACTTTGTGGCTCCGCGATTTTGTTTATGTTATTGGTTTTTGTTTCCGGTGCTGCTTACACTTATGTATGGTCGGTTGTAGGTATGGAACTACTATTATACATGCTGCTGAATGCGTTTAGCTGCCTGTTGGTGCCCGACCTGTGGTCATATATTAAGAAAACGATATTTGTATATTTGCTGAACCTTGGACTGTTGTTTTTGATGTTGTATGTGTTGTTGGGCAAAAATTTTTCAGACTATAGTGGCAATTTGCCGGCCTTTGGAGCGTTAGTGTTTTGTTTTTTCGGCTCACTAATTCTGATCAGTTTTATAAGAGGAGCAGCCAATTTTTTAAAGAACGAATAATCACCGGAAAATGCCTATAAAAATATTTGTTACAGGTGGAACCTTCGACAAAGAATATGATGAAATTCGAGGCCAACTGTATTTTAATGAAACACACTTACCTGAAATTTTGCGCTTGGGGAGATGTACGTTAAACGTACAAATTGATACCCTAATGATGATTGATAGTCTGCATATGTCTGAGCAGGATCGTCAGCATATTGTGCAACATTGTAATAATTGCGATAACACAAGAATCATTATTACCCATGGCACTGATACCATGGTTGAAACTGCTAAAGCAATTGCGGAAGCAAAAATTGAAAAAACCATCATATTAACCGGAGCTATGATTCCATATAAGTTTGGCAGCTCCGATGGTTTATTTAATATGGGTTGTGCCTTGTCGTTCGTGCAAACCTTACCACATGGTGTTTATATTACCATGAATGGTCGTTATTTTGTTTGGAATAATGTCCGCAAAAACAAAGAAGAAGGTTTTTTCGAGGAACTTACCAATGGCTGATTCCATTTAAATTATAAAAATACTTTTTGCTGCACATCAAATTTTGTGTATCAGCATTACAATTAATTACTACAAATACTACTACCTGATTTAGGTTTTTTGTTTTTGTTTTTTTGCGGCAGGAAATAACACATTATTTAATATAAGTCGGTACCCGGCTGAATTGGGATGTAACTCTAATTCAGTAGGAGGGTCGCCTACAAAGTGTTTATAATCTTCAGGGTCGTGGCCACCGTAAAAAGACCAAGTTCCGTAACCGTATTCGCCGTGAATATATCGCGCTTCGTTAGCGGATTTATTTTCGCCCATAATTAATACACTGCTTTTTATCAATTTTTTATTAAACGCAGTGGTCTGACCAAAAAATCCCGGAATTGTTTTTTCATGGCATTGTGTCAACATAGTTGGAACCGGGTCCCATTTTGCTGAAAAATCAAATAAGGTGAAAAAATCTAATTCTTTTGGGACAGTTCGCGAATGTGAAACATCAATATTTGACAATGAATATTCGTAAGGGTTTTTACTAATGGTAAAATTTTCGAAAGCAAAGGTTTTATTAAAATCTAATTTTTGTTGCGCTGCCGGGTCTGCCGGGTCGCCATCGAACATACTTTCGCAAATATCAATTCCTTCTGCGCTCAATGCAATATCATAACTGTCTGCAGCACTACACATGGCAAATAAAAATCCGCCACCGCTCACGAAATCACGAATTTTATGTGCTACTCCTAATTTTAATTGTGAAACACTGCTGTAACCAAATTCATGTGCTATGGTTTCATTTTCTTCTTCCTGTTGCTGATACCATGCTTGCGTATGATAGGCACTCCAGAATTTTCCGTACTGACCGGTAAAGTCTTCGTGATGTAAATGCAGCCAATCGTATTTAGGTAATTCGCCATCTAATACTTCTGTATCATAAATCAAGGTATAAGGAATTTCCGAATAGGTTAAAACAAGGGTAACGGCATCGTCCCAAGGTTGTTTCGAGTTTCGAGAATACACTGCCACTTTTGGGGCCTTTTCCAATTTCATAACATCCATGTTTACTTCAGGATTGGCGATATCAGCTACAATTTTATTGTAAGAAGCATCGGGAATTACTTCATAACTCACACCACGAATTAAACATTCCTTCTCATACACATCCAAATATTCAAAACAAAAACTGCCGCCTCTGTAGTTCAACATCCAGTCCAGTTTACCGCCATTTTCGAGTATCCAATAGGCTATTCCGTAACATTTCAGGTGGTCGGCCTGACCATTATCCATGGGCAATAGGATATAGGAAGCACGTGCCTGAAACATGGCACTCATGAGTAAAATGGTAAAACTGAGTTTATGTAGGAATTTCATCGTAACAAATATAACGCAAAAACCAGACCTGAAATTGATTAAAAACTGTTAAGTTTTTATTGTTTGTAAAAGGTAGAGGTCATTTTGTCGCCATTTTGCTGAATTACCAAAATATATAAACCGGGAGAAAGGCTGTGCACATCGCATGCAGATGTGTTATTTGTATTTCGGACAAGCAACCTTCCCGTACCATCAAAAATGGAATACGTATAAATATTGTTTAATGGTAATACTACATGTAAAACATCACTTACCGGGTTAGGAAAAATATTGATTGTAGGGTTTTCATAATTAGTATTCGAAACAATACCACAATTTACCGGTGTAATAATTTTACGAACTGTTTCACTTACCAAGAGTCCATCGCGATATTCCCTTGTTTCAAATTGTAAAGCATATAAATCACGATAAACCGTATTACGCCAATAAAATAATCCCGCATCGGTAAAACCAATTGAGTCGGTGCTTTCCGGCCATGAACTATAATCAACGCCACCATACACCTCAAATAACGAATTTGTATACACTAATGAATCATCTTCAGCATCAGTTGCACTTTCATCATGTGTGACATAACAATCGTTGGTAATTTCAAAATCAAAAATGGATGTGGTATGTAGGGGAGCAGTATTTAGAAAATCGAAATCATCATAAACTAATATATCCATGAATAAACTTTTTGTCCCTGCATCTTCAATGTTGCGTACATCTCCAATTAAATTATCAGATTTACAGGTAACAAGATAAGTTCCGGGGGCAAAAAAAACATGTGATGCAGAACCAAAATTTTGGTAAACACTATCATTTATCATTACGGAAGTAAGTTCAGGGAAACTGGAGCCACCGTCACCATATTCCAGCCAAGCCTCGCTATTGGGCGCATTTAAAGAATAAGTAGTTACATAATAAGTCACAATAGCACCATCAAGCGAATAGGTTAATTCACCACCAATTAATTCCTGTGCATGTGAGGTGTTATAAAATAATCCTAAAATTAAAACTACACACCAAAAGCGAGCAGGAAAAAATATAGAGGATGTGTTAAAATTTGCCATGGTAGAAATATTTGTTATAAATTTAACTAAAATTACCAAAAACTACTCAAATGAAAAATTCAATTATCGCAATTCTGATTGGTGCACTCATTTTATTTGTGTATCAGGCACTTGCATGGATGGTATTGCCTGTTCATGCTAATTCTCACAAGTACACCGCTACTGAGGATTCCTTATTGGCGGCTATGAATGGCCTTGAAGAAGGTGTTTATTACCTGCCTGGAACACCGCCAAATATTGGCAAATCGGAAGCACAAAAACTACATGAAAACAACGTTGGCAAACCATGGGCAATGTTGTATTATCACGAAAATCTGGAAATGAATATGGGCAAAAGTATGGGGCTTGGATTTCTGATTGACCTCATTGCTGTTGCGTTAACTGTAAGGTTAATTCAATTGGGAAATATTACCGGTAAAAGTAATATCCTGAGAGCAACAATGGTAATCGCATTTATTATTGTGTTTAGCAGTGCTATGATGAATTGGAATTGGTTTAGTACACCATGGCATTATTTAACGGGAGAAATTCTTGATCATTTAATTGGAGGATTATTACTCGGATTGTGGTTGGGATTTATTTTAGGACGAAAACCAAAAGCAGCAAATTAATTTCAAAAGCGGTAATGTAAATTGCCGCTTTTTTTATTTATAAAAAGGATTTGAATTAATTATTAAAACGGTATCACAATCAATTGAATCAGCAGTAATTGTAATAGGTTTATTGTCGATATAAATAATAGAGGCATTTCTTGAATGTGTTTCATACAACGGCTCTTTTGCACATGCAGCAAGCAGACTAATAAGTAGTATGAATAAGCCTCTTATTTTCATCCTGTATAATGGAATATGGTGACATTTAACTTCTTGGTTCACAGCTGCTGTTTTGTATTTTGGAATTTAAATTTCGGAAATTTTGAAATAGTATTAAGGCTTCAACTTCCTTATTTAGACAAATTCAAAATAAGCACTGTTAAAATATTATGGATAATTCTATCTGTTGGTAAACATATAATTCAATCTTACTGTTTTACATTTGCAATTGTGAAAATCTTTAATGCATGAGTTGGATGAATACGTTTTTAACCTCTTCCATTGGCCGAAAGCTAGTGATGTCGGTTACCGGTTTGTTTCTAATCACCTTCCTTATTGTTCATTGTACCATCAATTCGATGATATTTTTCAACGACGGAGGTGAAGCTTTTAACAAAGCAGCCCATTTTATGGGGACAAACATTTTAATCAGGACTATGGAAATTGTGCTTTTTGCGGGTTTAATCCTGCATATTGTGCAAGCCTATATGCTAGCAGCAAAAAACCGTCAGGCTCGGCCTCAGGGTTATGCAGTTAGCAATCCAGGTGCGAACAGCAAATGGTATAGCCGCAGTATGACCTTACTCGGAACACTTATTTTGATGTTTTTGGTATTGCATATCAGTCATTTCTGGTCAAACAGCCGTTTGGGTGGAATGATGGGCATTGCTCCATTGGAAGAAGTACAAATTGGCGACAAAGAAGTCCTCAATTTATATCAGGACATGATGGTTACTTTTCAAAGTCCGTTTGTAATTGTAATTTATGTATTAGGCGTTATTTCATTATGCTGGCATTTAATACACGGATTTCAATCGGCATTTCAAACATTGGGTGTAAACCATAAAAAGTATACCCCGGTGATTAAAAATATCGGAATTGGATTTTCCATTCTGATATGCCTTTTATTCGCACTTATGCCTGTTTCAATTTACGCAGGCTGGATTTGTTAACCTTATCCCAATATCAATTTAAACAGCAATTTATTCAATGGCACTAGATTCAAAAATACCCGCAGGCGATCTTCAACAGAAATGGGAAGATTACAAAAACCACGTTAAACTGGTTAATCCCTCCAATAAGCGGAAATTGGAAATCATAGTTGTAGGAACAGGTTTGGCCGGTTCATCGGCAGCTGCAACTTTGGCTGAATTAGGTTATAAAGTAAAAGCATTTTGTTACCAGGATTCCCCTCGTCGTGCGCACTCAATAGCTGCACAGGGTGGTATCAATGCTGCTAAAAATTATAAAAACGACGGCGATTCAGTATATCGTTTGTTTTACGATACTATTAAGGGAGGCGACTTCCGTGCACGTGAAGCAAATGTTTACCGTTTGGCTGAAGTGAGCGTAAACATTATTGACCAATGTGTGGCGCAAGGTGTGCCTTTTGCCCGCGAATATGGTGGATTATTAGATAATCGTTCATTTGGTGGTGCCCAAGTTTCGCGTACATTTTATGCGCGCGGTCAAACCGGACAACAATTATTAATCGGCGCTTACCAGGCATTGGAACGCCAGATTGGTTTGGGTAATGTGCAAATGTATTCCCGCCACGAAATGCTTGATGTAGTTACTATTGATGGCAAAGCACGTGGTATTATTGCCCGCGATTTAGTTACCGGTAAATTGGAACGCCATTTCGGACACGCTGTATTATTATGCACCGGTGGTTATGGCAACGTATTTTTCCTTTCTACCAATGCAATGGGTTGCAACGTTACCGCAGCCTGGAAAGCATATAAAAGAGGCGCCTATTTTGGCAATCCTTGTTATACTCAAATTCACCCTACTTGTATTCCGGTTTCCGGCGAATATCAAAGTAAACTGACACTGATGAGTGAAAGTTTGCGTAATGATGGTCGTGTTTGGGTGCCAAAAACACAAGAAGACGCAAAAGCTATTCGCGAAGGCAGAAAGAAACCTACCGATATTGCAGAAGATGCCCGCGATTATTATCTCGAAAGAAAATATCCTTCATATGGTAACCTCGCACCACGCGATATTTCATCACGTGCAGCTAAAGAAGCTTGCGACGATGGAAGAGGAGTGGGAGAGAGCGGTTTAGCCGTTTATCTCGACTTTGCCGATGCCATTAAACGTTTAGGAAAACATGTAATTGAAGAACGCTACGGCAATTTATTCGACATGTATTCGCATATCACTGCAGAAGACCCATATTCAGTGCCAATGCGTATTTATCCAGCCGTGCATTATACCATGGGCGGATTATGGGTAGATTATGATTTAATGACCACCGTTCCGGGATTGTACGCTTTGGGTGAAGCTAATTTTAGCGACCATGGTGCCAATCGTTTAGGAGCAAGTGCATTAATGCAAGGATTAGCTGATGGTTATTTTGTAATTCCTTATACGATAGGTGCTTATTTATCAGGCGAAATATTTACAAAAGCGATTCCAACTGATCATCCTGCATTTGTTGAAGCAGAAAATCATGTGCAAACAACATTAAATAATTTATTGTCGATTCAAGGCACTAAATCGGTTGACCAATACCATAAAGAATTAGGCAAAATTATGTGGGATTATTGCGGTATGGCGCGCACTGCAGAAGGCTTAACAAAAGCAAGAGACATGGTGCGTAAATTACGTGCAGAATTCTGGCAAAATGTTCGTGTAACCGGCAAAGCTGATGAGTTAAATCAGGATTTGGAAAAAGCACAACGCGTTGCTGACTTTATGGAATTAGGCGAATTAATGATTGTAGATGCATTAGAACGCAACGAATCATGCGGAGGGCATTTCCGCGTTGAATTCCAGGAAGAAGGTGAAGCAAAACGTAACGATGATACTTATGCCTATGTTGCTGCCTGGGAATTTAAAGGTATCGAGAATAATCCTGTAATGCACAAAGAAGAATTAAAATTTGAAGAAGTAAAATTGGCAACCCGTTCTTATAAATAAAAGCGGAATTGTTGATGACAAAATATCAATGACTATGAATATTAAACTCAGAATCTGGAGACAAGCAAATGCACAGGCAGAAGGTAAATTGGTTGAATACCAACTTAACGATGTAAGTGCGAATATGTCGTTTTTAGAAATGATGGATGTATTAAATGAGCAACTCATTTCAAAAGGGGAAGCACCGGTTGCATTCGACCACGATTGCCGTGAAGGTATTTGTGGAACATGCAGTATGTATATTAATGGCCGTGCACATGGTCCTCAAAAATTATCTACTACTTGTCAGTTATACATGCGCAATTTTACCGATGGTGAAACAATTACCATTGAGCCATTCCGCGCAAAAGGTTTTCCGGTATTAAAAGATTTATGTGTCGACCGTTCGGCATTTGACCGTATTATTGCTGCCGGCGGATATATTTCTGCATCTACAGGACAGGCACAAGATGCTAATGCTATTCCGGTAGAAAAAGCAGCTGCTGATTCGGCAATGGATGCTGCAGCATGTATAGGTTGTGGCGCTTGCGTTGCAGCTTGTAAAAATGCATCAGCCATGTTGTTTGTTTCTGCTAAAGTTTCGCATTTAGCATTATTACCACAAGGTCACCCTGAACGCAAAAAACGTGCATTAGCAATGGTTGCACAAATGGATGCTGAAGGATTTGGTTCATGCACTAATACTTATGCATGTGAAGCAGAATGTCCGAAAGGAATTTCGGTAGCTAATATTGCGCGATTAAACCGCGAATTTTTAAATGCCTCTTTAATTAGTGAAGAGATGCCCAAATAATTGATTTCGATTTGAGTTAAAACAAAAGCCTTGCAAGTTACGATGCAAGGCTTTGTTATTTAATAAATTTGGTATCAAGGTAACCCCAGGATTAAACTATCCAAGTCTTCTTCAGTAATTGGTTGTAAATTCATATAATATGTCGCATACATTTCAGGCATTACCGGTCTTAACCCATAATATAATTCACCATCTAAAACAGCAATAATTAAAAAATGCATACTAATTGCACCAATGCCATTAATTAAAACAGTATTTGCTAATGGATTATTTAAAGATACAACTGAATGAGCATCCGCTAGCACTGCAAAACCCATAGCATTATCAAATCCAATAGTATAGTTGCTGTCCAATTTAATTGTACAATCTACTGTTGGACCACCTACAACATAATCACAATTACACCATCCTACGCTATCACAAAAAATGGAATAGGTATTTTCTATATCATTAAATTGCACAAAGTCGATTGGTGGGATTGCAGCCATATTTGGAGGAATTAGTACCCAGTCGACACCTGTTGGTGTAGTTGCTCCGGAATAAAATGCCATACCCGGATCGTAAGTCTGAGCAGGAATTACAGCATAATAAGTTGCACCGGGAGCAAGTTTTAATGTATTACCTCCCTGGCTTGCTGCAACATAATACATGCCACCACTATTGAGTATGTTTTCACCACTTATTGGAAACACATCGTTATAAATCATGTCGGCATTTGTTTGTATTTCTAATAATGTGATGGTAATAAATCCAGTACATGGTGTACCGTCGGCAAATACAAAAGAGTTGGGTGAAAAGGTTAGTATGGTTCCCTTTTCGCCAATCACAGTAGATTCCGAACCTGAGGTAATGGTGAACGTTTGGGGTGCAGATTTTTTGTTTTCCATGAACGAAAAAATACTACTGAAAGTACCTTGCGGCAAATCCGGTTCTTCTTCTACAGCACATGCATTAAATAATAAGAGGGGCAACGCCAACAGCAGCAATAAGGGTAATTTTTTCATAATGATTAATTTCAAAAATGAATGATAAATTTTCCAATATGTGGTGCGCTTAATTGGGAAATACTGTTCATCAAGACATTCACGATTTGTCCTGATGTTTAGGTTGGTTTGCTCTGTGTTTCAAATATACTCAATTTTTTTATTTCAAATTTTCGTGGAGTTAATTTTTGGGACTAATACCAATTGCCAAGTACTCGGACGGTTTTTACTCTAAACAGTTTGAAGTATCGCCCTTTTAGCAATGTAAATTGTTTAGGTGGTCCAGTTATAATAAAGCATAAGATATGAAAAGGCATATCGTACTGTATGCCATAAATTTTGAATACCGGTGTTTGATATTGCAAAACTTTTACTCTGGGATTACAATAAAGCACCTGTTTTTTTCGTAGATTTAGGTCTGAAAACAATGAAATGCGGGGTATAATCAAAATTGCAGGGCTGTTTTTACTTTTTTTCTCCTTCTCCACGAGGTTGTTTGCCACGCATAACCGCGCCGGTGAAATTACCTATGAGCATATTGAGGACCTAACTTATCTATTCACGATTACAACATATACTGACCCAACTTCATTGGCTGACCGCGATGAACTAACAATAGATTGGGGCGATGAAACCACTGAAGTTGTGTTGAGGTCTTCTATTGAAATTTTGGTTCCGGGTAAAATTCAAAAAAATGAATACACAGCTTACCATACTTATGGTGGCGCATATACCTATATTGTAAGCATGGTGGACCCTAACCGGGTAGAAAATATTCTCAATATTGATGGTTCGGTGAATGTGCCATTTTGTTTGTTGGACACAGTAGTCATTTTTGACCCGCTTACGTATGGATTTAACAGCTCGCCAACGCTTTTATATCCACCAATTGACTATGCCAATATTGGCGAATGGTTTATTCATAATCCGGGCGCTTTTGACCCTGACGGTGATTCGCTGAGTTACGAACTGGTTGTGCCTTTGCAGTATCCAGGTTTGGTGGTTCCGGGATATCAATATCCTGATGACAGAACAAATTGCACCGACACTGATGCATTTACCATAGATGTTTATAATGGTGATGTTATATGGGATGTCCCCTCGTGTCAGGAAGGCATTTACAATATAGCCATTTTAATTACTGAATATCGCGATGGCGTTCGTTTGGGAAGTATTTTGCGCGACATGGAAATATTTGTAGAAAAAACAACCAACCATGCGCCTGAAATTGCAGCTTTAAATGATACTTGTATTTATGCAGGCGAAGAATTGAATATATTAGTAACGGCTACCGACCCCGATGTCACCCAAACAATTACGTTATCTGCAACAGGCGGGCCACTTTTTATTGATGAAAGCCCTGCAGAATTTTTCAGCACCCCAAATGAAGGCAGTGTTAACGGAACCTTTACATGGCAAACGATATGTAATCATATCCGTTCTGAAGTATACTCAGTGGTTTTTAAAGCGGAAGACGATTTCCAATTGGGTTTTGAAGAAATTCCTTTGGTAGATTTGGAAACATGGCTTATCACCGTTGTTGCTCCACCACCAATTATTTTAGATGCGGTGCCAACAGCCAATGAAATTACCATTACCTGGCAAGCCACTTATGAATGCGCAGGTGCAGATAATTTTCTAGGTTTTTCAATTTGGAGAAAAATAGGTTGCGATACAACCGAATTCGATAAATGTCAGCAAGGATTAGATGGCACCGGATATATCCAAATTGGCTTTGTTGAAGATGTATACTCATTTATTGACTTGGGAGTAAGTTATGGTCAACAATATGCCTATAGAGTAGTCGCAGAATTTGGTGAACGCAGCGATTTGGCTCCTGATTTTATTTATAATGAAGTTGCAAGTGCTCCATCTGATGCTATTTGCGCAGAATTAAAACGCGATTTACCAATTATTAATCACGCGAGTGTTCGAACTACTTCTACAACCAATGGTTCGGTTTATGTTGGCTGGTATAATCCTTTAGGAACTGATCTAGATACTACAATTTTCCTTCCGCCATATAAATATGAATTAATGCGGTATGAAGGATTTACAGCAACCGGCACTCCTGTTTCCATTGCCACTTTTATTGCCCCTACATTTTATGAATTAACCGACACATCATACATCGATACACTCATTAATACTGAAGATGGTGCATTTACTTATCAATTAGATTTTTATTTTACTGATGGTGCAGTTTTCGAAAAACTAGGAAAAACAGATCCTGCTTCCACTGTATATTTAACTGTAGCTAGTGGTGATAATAAATTGAATTTATCGTGGGACTTTGATGTGCCATGGCTAAATTTAAAATACGATGTATTTAAAGAAACACCAACTGGTTCAGGGAATTTTGAAATGTTGGCAACTACAGACGCCACAACTTATATTGATTCCAATTTAATTAATGGTGAAAACTATTGTTATTATATCAAAGCATATGGTCAATATACCGTAGCTACTTTACCTGATACATTAATTAACCTTTCACAAATACAATGTGGTGTTCCGGTAGACAATGAACCACCGTGTGCACCGGTGCTTACCGTTAATAATATTTGCGCCGATGATGAAAATGTGGTTGTTGATGATGATGATTTGAAAAACGAATTATCCTGGACAAATCCCAATAATTCGTGTGCTGACGATGTGGTGAAATATATTATTTATTATGCATCACAGGAAGGCCAGCAATTAGGTGTACTTGATCAGGTGGTGGATCCTAATGATACGTCATTTACACACGAAGCACTGTTATCGTTAGCAGGATGTTATGCTATTGTAGCAGTCGATTCATTTGGAAATGAAAGTGCACTCAGCAATGTAGTTTGTGTTGATAATTGTTCTGATTATAATTTACCAAATGCCTTTACTCCAAACGGAGACGGATTTAATGATTTATATACACCTCGTTTACCTATTCGTTTTATCGATCATGTGGATATGAAAATATTCGACAGGTGGGGAAGTTTAGTATTTACCACTACCGATCCAATGATTAACTGGGATGGGAAGGATAGTGCTACAGGTATTGATGTGAGTGAGGGAGTATATTATTACAAATGCGATGTATTTGAAATCACGGTGAACGGTGTTACTGCTTTTCCAGAACCTAAAGACGGTTACATACATTTAGTGCGTCAGGATAAATCAGAATGATTTCTTCTCCTTAACTTTACCTCATGTTTACAGGAATAATTGAAACAGTTGGCGAAGTGGTGGACCTTCACCGCGAAGCGGGTAATTTATTTATTACCATGAATTCTGCCATAGGTAACGAATTAACTGTTGACCAGAGTGTTGCGCATAACGGTGTTTGTTTAACGGTGGTAAAAACACATCAAACCCAACATGTTGTTACAGCAATTGAAGAAACATTATCTAAAACCAATTTAGGAAATTTACATATCGGCGATTTAGTGAATCTTGAACGTTGTCTGCAAATGGGAGGTCGTTTAGATGGACATATTGTGCAGGGACATGTGGATGGTAAAGCAAAATTATTAGCAGTGCTGGAACAAAATGGGAGTTATGTATTAAACTTCGAAATAGATGCTCAATTCCGAAATTTAATTGTTGAAAAAGGAAGTATTTGCTTAAACGGAATTAGTCTCACTTTGATAAATGTAACTGACAATACTTTTGCAGTAGCAATTATTCCATATACCTGGGAACATACTAATATACAAACACTTAAAATAGGAGATGATGCAAACGTAGAGTTTGACATTATCGGCAAATATGTCAACCGCATGCAGCGGTTTAATTAATGTATTTTGGTTTGTCGTTTGAATTTTGTGTTTCGGTTCACCGTGGTTTAGGCTGTTAAAACATCACAGTGTAAAAACAAAAAACTACAAAGTTTTTCCTTTCATTGCCATACTAATTGCCATATCCATTAAACGCTCAGCGAATGGCCTTGTAAATTCATTTAATGCTTCAATATGTTGTTGAATGACATTTTTATCGCTTGAATTTAAAGTATTTTGTAAAGCGACCATTAATTCACGCGTTCCGGAAATTTCTTTTGCACTTAAATGCGCTGCATTTTTTACAATAAATCGCTCACAAGTATCCAGCATATTTTGAGCCTCAACACGCGCTTCAATAATTGCTCTTTGCTCCATATCGGTCTTCGCATTTTTAATCGACTCCAATAACATGCCACCCATTTCTTCTTCCGTTAATCCGTATTGCGGTTTTACTTCAATACTCTGCTCCACACCACTGCGCAATTCTTTCGCTTTAACCTGCAAAATACCATCCGCATTTAATTGAAAAACAATTTCAATTTTAGGCAAACCTGCAGGCATGCCCGGTATGTTCGATAATGTAAATTCAGCGAGTTTTCTATTATGACTTACTAAATCGCGCTCGCCCTGATAAACTGCAATTAATAATTTACTCTGACCATCTACACTTGTTGTATATTGCCTTCCAGCACCTGTTGGAATTTTAGTATTACGCGGAATAATCACATCCATTAATCCACCCATAGTTTCAATACCCAAACTCAATGGTGTGATATCGAGCAATAACATGTCTTTTTGGTTACCGGCTAAAATATCAGCCTGAATTCCGGCGCCTAATGCAACCACTTCATCCGGATTTAAACTATCGTTAACAGGTTTATTAAAAAATTCGGTCATAGATTTTTTTACAAAAGGTGTTCTGGTACTTCCACCAACCATTACAATAGTATCAATATCACCGATTTTTAATCCCGCATCACGGAGTGCATTTTTGCAACAAACTATAGTTTCATTTACAAGAGGTGTAATCAGTGTTTCAAATTCGTTTACCGATAAGCGGCAAACAATATCATTAATTTTATCTTCAAAAATATCGTTGGTAGATAAATGTTTTTTAGCGGTTTCAGCTTTTAATCGCAAGGTCTGCATTAATTGTTTATCTACCGTATCTGCGGCAATATTATTTGTTTGTAACCAATGTTCAACAATCAAACGATCGAAATCATCTCCCCCTAAAAAGGTATTGCCATTGGTAGCTAAAACTTCAAAATATCCACCATCATTTTCAGATGGGGTGAGTTGTAAAATTGATATATCAAAAGTGCCGCCACCTAAATCATAAACAGCAATTGTTTGAGCATTTTTTACATTACCCAATCCGTATGCTAAACTTGCTGCAGTAGGTTCATTAATAATACGCAACACATCCAGACCGGCTAGTTTACCGGCATCGCGCGTAGCTTGTCGCTGTGCATCGTTAAAATAAGCTGGAACTGTAATAACAGCTTTTGTAATTTGTTGTTGCAAAACATGCTCTGCACGCAATTTCAATTCACGTAAAATAAAAGCTGATAATTCTATTGGTGAATAAAACTTTTCGCCAACTTTTATTTTTACCAGACTCTCACTGTTATCATCAATAATTTTATATCCTAAATGTTGCTGTATTGCTGCAATATCGTTGTACGACTTACCCATTAATCTTTTTACCGAATAAATGGTATTAGCAGTGTCATCGATTAAATGCTGACGGGCACTATTGCCAACAGTAATTGCACCTTCTTTTCCGAAATGTACAATGGACGGAACTATTGCTGTTTTATCTGCATCACACAATGCTTCCGGCATACCTGCTTTATTGATAATCGCTACTAAACTATTGGTTGTACCCAAGTCAATACCGACAATAATATCAGGTTTGCTGATTGTTCCTTCTTTTATATTAATTGAAATTTGAGCCATGCTGTTGTTTAAACCGAAAATTGAAATGCAAAGTTGAGCAAAAATTAGGGTTTTATGTAACCTAATAAATGCTAATTAAGTAAAATGTTTTGCCTGATTGAACCACAACACATAAAGACATCATTTAATTCGCTAACAACTTCAATTCAGCAAGTAGCTAATAATTACCCCTTCAATTCACACTCATTTTTACTTTTCTTCACCGCAACAGCCTAACTTTGCCAACAATGTATAAGTCACTGCTCAAACCCATATTTTTTAAATTTCAGCCTGAAAAAGCGCATCATCTGGCACTTACCTTATTCAGTATTGCACTAAAAATTCCGGGCTACGGTTATTTCCACGATAAAAAATACCTCAAAAAGTATCCTAATCTGGAGCGGAAAGTTTTTGGTTTGACGTTTAAAAATCCTGTAGGATTAGCCGCTGGGTTTGATAAAAATGCAGCTTATATACCCCTGATGGCGCGATTGGGTTTTGGCCATATTGAAGTAGGAACCGTAACACCCTTAGCGCAACCGGGTAATGATAAACCCCGATTGTTTAGGCTGCCGAAAGATGAGGCACTGATTAACAGAATGGGTTTTAACAACGACGGGGTAGATGTTATGTTGAAAAATTTGCAAAAACAATCGGTAATAGCTGCACGAAAAAAATATCAGGTGATAATTGGAGGTAATATCGGTAAAAACAAGGTTACAGCTAACGAGGATGCCTGGAAGGATTACGTGATTTGTTTCGAAAAACTATTCGATTGGGTAGATTATTTTGTGATAAATGTATCATCACCAAACACACCGGGGTTGAGGGAATTACAGGAAAAAGAGCCCCTGACACATATCATTAACAAGCTTCAGGAAATAAATCGCACAAAATCTGCGCCAAAACCACTGCTTTTAAAGATTGCACCTGATTTAACAACATCGCAACTGCTTGATATTGTGTCGATTGCGAAGGAAACAGGCCTCAGTGGAATTATTGCCACCAATACCACAATTGATCGTTCCATGCTAACTACCGAGGCTGAAAAGGTAACAGCTATAGGAGCAGGGGGATTGAGTGGAAAACCTGTCGCCAAAATCTCCAACGAAGTGCTGTGGTACCTGCGTCGTGAATTGGGTAACGACATGCCAATAATCGGCGTTGGCGGTATCATGAACCACATGGATGTCCATGAAAAATTCAACCGGGGAGCTAATCTGGTGCAGATTTACTCTGGCATGGTTTACGAAGGTCAGGCAATAGTTAAAAACATTGTATCAAAGCTGTAAACCGGCTGCCTACTTAGGTTATTTTAACATTTTACTACGAAATGCCCTGTGCAGCGCATGGTATAATTGAACTTTCTGCCCTCCAATATTGTAACTTTGTGGAGCAAATATGTCTAAACACGGAAAAATATTAGTGGCCATGAGTGGCGGAATCGATAGCACTGTTACTGCAATATTACTGCACGAACAGGGTTACGAAGTGGTTGGTATTACAATGAAAACCTGGGATTATGCGTCGAGTGGCGGCAGCAAAAAAGAGACAGGATGTTGCAGTCTCGACTCCATTAACGATGCCCGAACAATTGCCGTGGAAAAGCAGTTTCATCATTTTATTATCGATATCAGAGAGGAATTTGGCGACTATGTTATCGACAATTTTGTAGAAGAATATTTAGCCGGTAGAACCCCAAATCCATGTGTGTTGTGTAATACGCATATCAAGTGGGAGGCGCTATTAAAACGCGCAGACCAAATGGATTGTGAGTTTATTGCTACCGGTCACTACGCCCAAATCAATCAAAACGCTGATAACAGCAGGTACTATATCTCGAAAGGTTTAGATGAACATAAGGACCAGAGTTATGTGCTTTGGGGCCTAAGTCAGGCGTGTTTGGCGCGCACAAAATTTCCGGTAGGGCATATTCGCAAAACGGAAATTCGTGAAATGGCTAAACAAATGGGTTATTTTGATTTGGCTAACAAGGCTGAGAGTTATGAAATTTGTTTTGTCCCAGATAACGATTACCGCGGTTTTTTGAAACGTAAAGTGGAAGGCTTAGAAGAACGTGTTGACGGTGGACTGTTTGTAGATGAAGCCGGGAATATTTTAGGCACCCACAAAGGATATCCTTTTTATACCATAGGGCAGCGCAAAGGCTTAGGTATTGCATTGGGTGAACCTTACTTTGTAACGGAAATCAAACCTGCAGAAAATGTTGTTGTTTTAGGTAAAGAGGACACCTTATTGCGTAACGGCATGTTCGTGCACCACCTCAATATGCAGAAATACGAAAGTGTTAATGCCGGTCACAGTAGTGTAACAAAAATCCGATACAAAAACACAGGCTCAGAAAGTATGTTATCTTTGGAAGGAAATGATTTGATGCGGGTAGAATTTAAAGAAAACGTGAGTGCCATCACTCCAGGACAAAGTGCTGTTTTTTACGAAGGCAACGATGTAATAGGAGGTGGGCATATCTTGAGTTCGTTTATCCGGTAATGATAACAAATATGGTTAGCAATCACTTGCTTCAAAATATCGGTAAATACTTTATGCTTGTTGCAATAACAAGTATGTTGTTTTTTGCCTGTGATGAAAATGAACCTCCGGAAAATTTAGATACACCTTTACAATATTTCCCTCTTGAAATAGGTAAGTTCCGTGTTTATAGTGTCGATTCAATTAATTACCATGAAACTATTCCGAACGATACTACTTCATGGCAAGTAAAAGAAATTTTAGTTGACACCTTTTACGATTTAACGGATAATTTAAATTATACCATTGAACGTTATCGCAGGCAATTTGCCACAGACGAATGGACAATTGCCAATGTGTGGAGTGTGATGTACGATAATGGTCAATTGGTAAAAAATGAAAATAATCTGCGTTTTATTAAATTAGTTGAACCAATTACTGCAGATACCAAGTGGAACGGTAATATTTATTTGGGTGGATTAGATGATTTGCCTGTTGCAGAAGAATGTAATGAACTTACTTTTTATGAGGATTGGGAATATACTTATGCAAATGTTCACACAACTTATGATATCGACCTGTTTAATTTTGATAATACCCTGAAAGTAATACAGCAAGGTGATTCCAACCTGATTTGGTTTGATTATGCTGAAGAAATTTATGCAGAAAATGTGGGACTGATTCAACAGGATTTTTATCATTATTACACACAAGACTTAACCTGTCCAACCTGTCCGTGGGAACAACGAGTGCAATGCGGATTTAGTGTAAAAATGCGTATTCTTGATTTTAATTAAATGAATAAATTAATATGATTAGAAATTGTTTACTCCTCCTTGTTTTTAGTTTGTTTTTTCAAACTGCATTTGCTCAATTAGCTTTGTCTCCTGAATTTAGTGCAACTAACATAACAACTACATCTGCTCAAAAATATTGGGTGTATTTTCATGATAAAGATGATGTAAATCTGCAAAAAGCGCATCCGGAAAATTATTTATCCCAACGAGCAATGGACCGCAGAAATAAATTGGGAATCGGTATTGAGTTTTCGGATTTACCTGTTTCTACAAAAAATATAGATAAATTAAATCAAATAGGTGCAACACCTGTTGTAATTTCAAAATGGTTAAATGCGGTGAGTGTATATCTAACAGAATCACAAATGGAACAAGTGGTGATGTGGAATGAAGTAGCGGAAATTCAAAAAGTAAAAAAATATCGCCGCGCAGATGAAGCGATAATTCCATATAATGACCAGGTGTTTTACCGCACAGCAGGTGCTAGCGATGTTACAGGTATGTTTGGATTTGCATCTAATCAAATTGAACAAATTAATCTTGATACGATTCTTGATTTGGGTTATACCGGAAATGATATGGTAATTGCAGTATTAGACGCCGGTTTTTTTGGTGTTGATACGGCAACTTTATTTCAGAGTTTTTGGGATAAAGGACAAATTTTAGGTTTCAGAAATTTCCCTGATCACAATAATGAAGTGTTTAATATTTATTCAGGTTACCACGGTTCATGGGTAATGAGTGTAATTGGTGGTGATGTTGCAGACTCATTTTCCGGTTCTGCACCAAATGCGGATTTTTATTTATTTAGAACAGAAGTTGCAGATAGTGAATATGTGGTTGAAGAAGATTATTGGTTAGCTGCATCAGAAAAAGCGGACAGTGTTGGTGCTGATATTATTAATTCTTCACTAGGATATACCACTTTTGATGATTCACTTGAGAATCATACATATGAAGATTTAGATGGCAATACTGCAGTAGTTACCAAAGCAGGTGATATGGCTGCACAAAAAGGTATTTTAGTATGCAACAGTGCTGGTAACGAAGGTGCTAATACATGGCACTATGTATCTATGCCTGGTGATGGTGATTCGGTATTTACCATCGGAGGTGTTGACACCAATGGTATACATGTTGGCTTTAGTGGTTACGGACCTACATTTGATGGGCGGCTCAAACCTAATGTAGTAGCGCTAGCCTTAGGTTCTGCTGTTTTAGATCCGGGAGGATATATCGGATTTTTAGCAGGTACAAGTTTTTCTTCTCCATTAATTGCAGGAGCTTGTGCCAGTTTATGGGGTGCATTTCCGGAAAAAACAAATATGGAAATTATCAGTGCAGTTGAGCGCAGTGCACATTTATATTTAACACCTAACGATTCGATGGGATATGGTATTCCTAATTTCGGATTGGCTTATGAAATATTATTATCTGAAACAGATACGACAACTGAAGACACGGTAGTAGTAGATACAACAACTGCCATATTTGATATTTTACCAAACCCTGCCGGTGATTTCTTTTCTGTGTTTATTACCACTAACGAAAATGCCCCGGCAACTTTACAATTTTTTGATTTAGCCGGGCAATTAGTTTATCAGGAAAAAATATATCTCTCAAAATCAATAGCAAATACTTTTACCATAGATACACGCAAAAATTTCAGTCAGGGTATGTATTTATTTTCATTAACCGGCGATGGGTTTAAACAAAGTACTGTTGTTTTTGTTGAATAGTTAGTGGGGGGAATTAACATGAAAAAAATACTTATAGGCATATTCAGTTTTGTATTCACCACTATGGTGTTTGGTCAATCGGCTACACAAAAATATTGGGTGTATTTTACTGATAAAAATAACGCGCAATATTCCATAGATCAGCCATTGGCTTATTTATCCGAAAGTGCTATTCAACGAAGAGCAAAAATGGGCATTAGCATTAATTATTATGATATTCCTGTTAATGCTGAATATGTAACAGCCATAAAAAATTTAGGTGTAAATGTAATTGTTGAAAGCAGATGGTTAAATGCGGTAAGTGTTGAAAGTAATGCCGAACAATTAACTGCCATACAAACATTACCTTTTGTAAAAAATACTGCGGATGTAAAACGATATGCCATCATCGATGATTCAGGTATTCCAATTGACGATAATATATTGTTGCGCACAACCAATTATATTGAGTCGGATTACGGTGGTGCATACAATCAAAATCACATGATTGATATTGATTTTTTGCATAACCTTGGTTATAGAGGACAAGGTATAAAAATTGCAGTTTTAGATGGTGGATTTGATGGTGTAAATATCGGAGAAGGATTTACTTCTTTGCATAATAAGAATCAAATAATTGAAACCCGAAATTTTCCGGATAATAATGAAGATGTGTTTTTTAGTTCAACACATGGGAGTAATGTTTTGAGTATAATGGCGGTAGATAATCCCGGTGTTTATATCGGCAGTGCGCCTGATGCTCAATATTATTTATTTCGCACAGAAGTGGTAGATTCGGAGCGGGCTATTGAGGAAGATTATTGGCTGCAAGCTGCGGAATATGCTGATTTTATTGGTGCAGATATTATTAATTCTTCATTAGGGTATACCACATTTGATACAATCATTGATGACCATACTTATGAAGATATGGATGGTAATACTACTGTTATTACAAAAGCGGCGGACAGAGCTGCTGCGGTTGGTATTTTAGTGTGTAACAGTGCAGGTAATGAAGGCGATGGCAGTTGGTATTATATTGGTGCTCCTGCCGATGGTGATCAGTCGCTTATGGCAATGGAACTTCTTATTCATCGCCATTAATTGCAGGTGCATGCGCGAGTTTTATGTCCGCATTTCCTGAATTATCTAATATGGAAGTGATGGATATCATTCAATCTACAGCATCTCAGGCGGATAATCCTGATAATTCGATGGGATACGGGATTCCCAACTTTGCGAAAGCATATATGGAATTAAAAGGGATTGATCTTTCAACAGAAAATATTATTTCTATTTTACCTAATCCTGCAAGTGATGAGGTAACTATTTTTATCAATGGTCAGGAAACAGGTGAAGCCTCTCTTTATATTTATGATATTTCCGGCAAACGCGTTTATGAAACTTCAGTTACGTTATGGGATGGCAAACTGGCTCCTGTTTATATTAGTGGTTTAGATGCACTTGCTAGTGGTATGTATACCGTTTATTTAGCCGGAGATGTTTATCAGGAAACACAAAAAATGATTGTCAGATAAATTACCTTTGTTGCCTATTCAGTAATTGAGTGTGTATGATTTTTGCTGAATGAAGGAATATGCTAAATCTCAATTTTAATCCTTTTCCGATTTTAACGACGCAGCGTTTAGTGCTGAGGCAAATAACAATAAAAGATGCCGCAGCTTTATATGCATTACGGTCTAATGAAAAGGTGATGCAGTATATTGATAAACCGCTTGCAAAATCATTAGCAGATGCCGTTGAACTTATTGAAAAAACGATGGATGCGCTTACCTATAATGATGGCATTACATGGGCAATTTGTTTAGCTGATGATTTAACCATGATTGGCACTATTGGTTATTGGAAATTTCGTAAAGAACATTATAGAGCTGAAATTGGGTATTTGCTGCTGCCGGAATATCAAGGCAAAGGCATCATGTTCGAAGCCATGCAAACAATTATCCGATTTGGTTTTCAGCAATTGCATTTGCACTCGATTGAGGCTATTGTTAATCCAGATAATGTTGCATCAATTGGTATTCTCGAAAAAAATGGGTTTGTCCGCGAAGCTTATTATAAAGAGGACTATTATTTTGAAGGCAAGTTTTTAGATTCTGCAGTATATTCGTTATTGGAGCCTAAATTTATCAGTCTGATATGATAACACCTGAAGTATTCAGAACACTCATTTTTAAGCTGCCTGATGTAGTTGAAGTGCCGCATTTCGACCGCGCTGCCTTCAAAGCGAATAACCGGATTTTTGTTTCTTTAGCCCCTGACGGCCTTTCTATCAATATTAAATTTACGTTAGTGGAACAGTCCGTTTTTTGTGCATTTGACCGCACTGTCATCCATCCGGTTGCTAATAAATGGGGCTTACAAGGCTGGACTACCATTAATTTAACCAAGGTTAAACAATCAACCTTAAAAGACGCACTTCAAACTGCTTACAACACATTTTTACAATTAAAGAAAAAATAATTGTAACAAATGGCTGGTCAAGGCGTTATATACATGATTCGGATCATTTGTCCGTTCATAGATGTTTCTATCCCGTTCATCGAAAATATTTCGTAGTACGGTAAACTCATTTTTACTTTGCATTGTTATTACCACAATAAATGAAAAAGGCGCTACTCTTGTTTTGGATGTTGACGTGTTCCATCCTTGTTTTTGCTCAATCCAAATACACCTTAAGCGGGTATATCAAAGATGGCTCATCAGGTGAGGACCTGATAGGTGCCAATGTGTATGTAAAAACCGACCAGGTTATTGGTACAGCAACCAATGTGTATGGATTCTTTTCAATGACCTTACCGGCAGGCACTTACAATGTTACTTTTTCTTATATCGGATATGAAGACCAGATTAAAACAATAGACTTAACCAGCGACCAGCGTGTTAATGTTTCGTTGAAACAAGGAGAAGTGCTCGAAGAAGTAGTTATTAAAGAAGAAAGAAATGATGCCAATATCCAAAGCACCGATATGGGGACAATTGAATTAAATATTGAGCAGATAAAAACAATTCCGGTTTTATTTGGCGAAGTAGATATTTTAAAAACCATTCAGTTATTACCGGGAGTTGGCGGCGCAGGGGAAGGTAACACAGGGTTTTATGTGAGGGGAGGTGGACCGGATCAAAACCTGATTTTATTGGATGAGGCTGTGGTATACAACACCGGTCACTTATTTGGATTTTTTAGTGTATTTAATTCTGATGCTATAAAAAATGTTACATTGATAAAAGGTGGTATGCCTGCACAATATGGAGGCAGATTAAGTAGTGTGGTAGATGTGCAAATGAAAGAAGGCAATAATCAACAATATCATGCAGAAGGTGGAATTGGATTAATTGCATCGCGGTTAACCATACAGGGGCCAATTGTAAAAGATAAATCGAGTTTTATTGTTTCTGGGAGAAGAACTTATATCGATGCTATTGTTACCCCATTTTTAAAAGGAACTGAATTTGAAGGAAACGGCTATTATTTTTATGATTTAAATACCAAAGTAAATTATAAATTCGACGATAAAAACAGGATATTTTTAAGTGGATATTTTGGACAAGATGTATTTAATTATGTGGCTCCCGATAATACACTGAATATAAGTGTGCCTTGGGGCAATGCCACAGCTACTGCAAGATGGAACCATTTATTCAGCGACCAGCTGTTTATGAATGTGAGTGCTATTTACAACAGTTTCGATTTTTCGGTAAAAAGCGAATTTCAGGATTTTAATTTTAATTTATTTTCAGGTGTTAAAGATTGGAATGGCAAGGTGGATTTTGATTATTATCCCGGTGCTAATCACGCTATTAAATTTGGAGCGAATTATATCTTCCATACATTCACACCGTATTCAGCAGAAGGTAATTTTGACGATGTAGAATTTGGAACAGATACACTCAATAATAAATTAGCACACGAAGCGGGCATTTATATTCAGGATGAATTTGATGTTACTAAACGGTTGAAAATAAATGTTGGGTTGAGAGGAAGTTATTTCGCACAGGTTGGGCCATACAATGATATTATATATGGTGAAGATAACATTACCATAATAGATACTGTACAGTATGGTAATGGTGAAAAAATAGCAGATTACACTGCACTCGAACCTAGATTTAATGCACGTTTTATAGTAGACCCACAAAGTTCAATTAAAGCCGGTATAACCTTCACTAATCAATTTATTCACTTGGTAAGCAGTTCTACTTCAACATTGCCTACCGATTTATGGATACCGAGTTCAGCCAAAGTAAAACCACAAATTGGGGTACAATATTCAATTGGTTATTTCAGAAATTTTTTCGATAATAAATATGAAACAAGTGTAGAGGTTTATTACAAAGATTTAAAAAATCAAATCGAATACGCAGACGGATATGTGCCTGATTTAGGAACCGATATTGAAGATAATTTTGTTTTCGGAAGAGGAAGAAGTTATGGAGCAGAGTTTTTCATTAAAAAAGCAAAAGGAAAATTTAATGGCTGGATTGGGTATACCTTATCCAAAACAGAACGACAATTTGATAATTTATCTACTGGAACGGCTTGGTTTCCGACCAAATATGACCGTATTCACGATTTAGAAGTAGTTGCGGTTTATCAGTTAAGCGACCGCTGGGATTTATCCTCAACCTTTGTTTATGCTACCGGTCAGGCTACCACTATTGTTGAAAGTTTTTATGTAATAGGAGGGCAGTTGCAAACAGATTACGGTCCTAGGAACGGATACAGAATGCCTGCTTATCATCGTTGTGATGTTTCTGCTACATTAAAAAACAAACCGGGAAAAAAATATGAAAGCAGTTGGAATTTTTCGATATACAATGTGTATTCCCGCAAAAATCCATATTTTATTTATACAACGTGGGAAGGAGATTTTGCAGTTGGTGCAGTTGATGTACAGGCAAAACAAGTATCCATTTTTCCAATTATTCCGAGTGTAACCTGGAACTTTAAATTTTAATTGAAAAAGTAAGTTATCTAAAATGAAGCAATCAAATTTATATATTTCGTTTTTATCAGGTGCAGCTATGTTGCTGATGTTAAGTGCATGCACAACAGATATCACCCTCGACATTCCAGCACCTGAGCCAAAAATTGTTGTAGAAGGAACCATTGAACCTGGTTTGCCTCCGATAATTTCGTTGACTTCCACTATTCCTTTTTATGGAGAAGTAAATTTTAATGAATTAGATAATTTTTATGTGCACGATGCTCAGGTAACTGTTAGCGATGGTGTTAATACTGTTGAACTTGTTGAGTATTGTTTAAATGATTTGCCTGAAGAATTATTGCCATTAGTGGCAGAATTTTTAGGCGTTGATTTAGATACTACCGGTGGTTTTGCAGTGAATATATGTTTATATACCGTGCCCGATATTTTTACAGGATTTCCTGAATTTGTTGGTGAAGCGGGTAAAACATATACGCTAAATATTACTTACGAAGACCAGGTGCTTACATCGTCAACAACTATGTTCCCGCCTGTTAAGCCCGATTCAATTTATTGGGAGCCACATGGCAATCCGGAAAATGATTCCTTAGTGCGATTATATATAGCACTTACCGAACCGGAACCACAGGGTAATTTTTATCGTTATTTCACTCGCCAAAACAGTGAGCCATTTTATTCAGGATATTCCAGTGTATTTGATGATAATTTAATCAACGGGCAATCGTTTAAATTTACAGTGGACAGAGGATTTAATCCTTCAGAAGAATTTAATCAGGATACCTACGGATATTTTTGGAAAGGTGATACCATCATTTTGAAATGGTGCAGTATCGATTTCCCTACTTACGATTTTTGGCGCACATTAGAATTCGACAGTGGTACTGATGGGCCATTTGCTTCAGCAACTATTGCTCAAACCAATATTAATGGTGGCCTTGGGATATGGTGTGCTTATGGAGCTGCTTATGATACCTTAATTGTGGAATAACGTTTACTGTTATTTATCACAGGTGATTTTGCAAATAGGCGAGGAAGCAAATAATTTAAGCTTGTATAGTAATATATTTGTAACTTAATCTCTATTATGCAAAAATTATTAGCAGCTTTAATTCTAACAATTTGTGTATCATCAGGTTATGCACAAACCGATAAAGGCGACTGGTTAACAGGTGGTGCTGTTTATTTTTCAACTTCATCCAGTGAAGGTATCACACTCTCAGATACATTTATTACATCTTCGGTGAACTTTAATGTATCTGCGTTTGGTGGATATTTTGTAATGGATAATTTATGCGTAGGACTTGGATTCGGTTATGGCAGAAATGCTGCTACCAATAACTATGCACCAATTGAACTAACTGACATAAGTACTTCATTATCTGTTGAAGCAATTGCCCGCTATTATTATTGGAATGGTGACCATGTTAAACTTTGGACCGGTTTGGGTGTGCGAAAAGGTTTTGGCAAATATGATGACCATTTTTACGATTACGATGACCAGGGCAATGGCAATGGCAAAGAAGCAAATCAGTAGATGATATAGCTACTTTCAGCATTGGTTTTGGTCCCGGTGCATCTATTATGTTAAATCCAAAACTCGCACTCGAAGTGTATTTCGGTTCTATAGGATATTCGGGTTATACGTTGAAAAGAGAAGACGGCAGCTACGATTACACAACAAATTCATTTGGAATTTCGTTAGCTAATACTTTTGGATTTGGGATAACTTATCATTTTATTAAAGACTAAACTGAGATATGAAAAAATGGCTCTTTAATGCAAATGCTACCTATTTTAATATCGGCATGTTGTTTTTGCGAATAACATTAGGTGCTTCTTTTATTTATAATCATGGGTTTAAAAAAATTGCAGACCCTTCGCGCTGGGCAAAATTAGGTGCGGAAATGCAAGTAATTCATATCGATTTTGCACCTGCCGTTTGGGGCTTTATGGCTGCGTTTGCTGAATTTTTTGGCGCAGTGTTTATCATATTGGGATTGTTTACACGTTTCTCTGCATTCATGTTGGCATTTACTATGTTTATTGCATTTATGGTTGGTAACTCACCCAACGATTTTAATGCTTATCCATTTGAAATGATGCTCATATTTATTACCATCATGATAATTGGTCCCGGAAAATTGAGTATAGACGCACAGATTTCAGGCTTTAAAAAATGATGCTGTGTACAAGTTTGCTGAATTTTAATAAATCAGTTCGCTGTAACCCTTGCTGCAATGTACTTTTAAACCATTGAGTAAAATTGTACGCTGTGTACAAAGTTGTTGAATACAGCACTTGTACAACGTACAGAAACAATCTACTTTTGACTTATCAAATAAAACAAAACAAGTTATCGTTAGTAGAAAATCAAAAGCATATTAACGGTAATAATAAAATATACCACGATGCTTTTGCTGTGTTTCGGTTCAAGAAACAGCACAAGTATGAAAGAGAACGGCTCCAGGTGAGCCGTTTTTTTATTTTTTGGCAGATTTTTTGCTTATACATACTTAAGTTCCCTTTTTAACGTTTTTTTGTATATTTGGTCTAGCTCCTGCAACCCACACACTGTTAGTTACACATTGCTAATGTTAATTATAGAGCATGCGCCAAACAAAGTATCTGCTTGTTTTACTACTTCCATTGCTGAGCTATTCCTGTTCAAAGGATAGTGTTGTTCACGAAGACTTAATTATAGATGGCAACGTAGCACCGCCAATTGACGGAGTTGCTGAAATTACGTTGAACAATTACGTCAACAATCTATATATCGACTTATACGGCAGAGCCGCGACTGAAGAGGAAATAAGTGACCATGTTACATACCTGAAAGACAATGAATATTCAGTCGCAGCGCGTCAAGTTATTGTTGAGGAATTGTTAAACAATTGGGATTACTACAAAAACTTTAATTTGTTAACCAGTCAAAAACTATTGGTTAATCTCGATAGCCTTAGCCTTAAATCACAAATAGACTACTGGTTATATCTTATCGATTTATTTAATGCAACCGGAATGGAAACAGAGGCTTATTATTATACTTACGAAAATAACAGACTTTTATTATTATCTACTGCGCATGTTGAATTATACAACGGTGATATTGGCATAAAGGAATATTATCGAAGATACATTGATAATTATTTCTACGACCAGGTAAATATGGGTAGTGAAAATTTTGTTGTTTCCTGTTTTACGAATTTATTACATCGCTACCCAACAGATGATGAAAAATTGCAAGGAGTAAATATGTGTGATGGCGCCAGTGGCCATTTGTTTTTGCAAGATGGCAGCAGCAAAGGCGATTTCATCGACATTTTTGTGAACTCACTCGAGTTTTACCAAGGTCAGGTGATAGAGGTTTATCAAACATTTTTAGCGCGTTTGCCGGAAAGTGTGGAGATGAATGATTATAGTTTACAAATGCAGGAAGAAGATAATTTTAACAATGTAAAAGTTGACATTTTAATTTCTGAAGAATATGCCGGATTTTAAATTCATCAGCAGAACCATAATTACAGGATTTGTGATTATGAGTTTCACAACAACATTCGTTGCTTGTAAAAAAAATATTGTAGAAGAAGTAATCTACGACAATATTATTTATCAGGTGGACACTGTTCCTGTGTATCAAAATAATTCGGAAAAGGACAGGCTGAAAACGCCGCTGCAATATATTTCCAGCTTATACAGCAATCTTTATTATTCCAGTATTCCTTCTAATATATTGGATAACCTGGTTATTTATCGTTTATCTATTGGCGACAAAACACTGGTTAATGAGATGATACTCAACGCCATGTTGAAAGACCCTGTGGTAACAGCGCATATTCCAGAAAATTATGAAATGCGCAACGATGTTGATGCCTTTGTGGAAGAATGTTATTTGCGTTTTTATTTGCGCTTACCCACTGAATATGAAAAATACGGATTAGTAAATATTATTGAAGCCGATGATGAAATTGATGTTGTGGATGTTTACCGCTCGTTTTTATTAAGTAACGAATACATGTTTTATTAATTACCCTTCAAACCGGATTGCATGAACAGAAGAAAATTTATCAAAAATTCATTGCTCACCACGGCGGGCATGATTAGTGCACCATATATATTACCGGCCGGTACCATATTTCGCAGTTCCGGCGCACGATTAGCCAATCATGTGGTATTAGTTGTTTTTGGTGGCGGAATTCGCAACCAGGAATCTGTTGAGCAGCAATACCTCATAAATCAGGGAGGCGGACCTACGGGAAATATTATGCGCAACATGCTGAATGGTGCTTCACCTGCATATAATCTGGTGTATGATATTTGGGATCCGGTAACACCTTCACCATTGGTTACAAAAGGTACATTGTTTAAACACATGAAATATGCCAGTGGCCCTACAGGACATTTTAATGGTCACACAGCAGTAATAACAGGTAATTATACGCCCGATAGTTTGAATTTATATGCTAATCCTGCAACGCCTACATTATTCGAATATTATCGCAAACATAACGACCCGCAAAAAACAGCGTTAAATGCATGGTGGATGTCGATTGATTTAGGCCCTTATGTAAATTTAAATTATAGTCAGGACAAACTTTATGGTTCTCAATACGGTGCTAATTATTTAAGTCCTCAAACAACATTTGGTGGATTAGGCATAGATTATTTTTCTACTTTAAATACTATGCACCCTGAGGAGTTGGCGCGATTAAATTCCATTAAATCATTTTTGAACAGCAATTTTAATCGCAGCGTTACCGATATTCCTGGAATTACAAATACCGATGATGATAAACAAGCTATTCAGGATTTTGTGTTGAAAGTCATTAAAGGAGAAATACCTATCGAATGGCCTTTACCTGCTGGTGTTGGATTTGATCAGCTTTCAGGCGACTTATCTAATGTGGCTATTTCATGGAAAGTGTTGCAAAAATTCCATCCTGAATTAATGGTAATTAATACTACTAATCTGGACATTTGTCACACCAATTTCAGTGAATATATTTCCTATTTACACCGCGCAGATTATGGTGTGGGTTGGTTATGGCAAAAAATACAAAGCGACCCTGTATTGGCTAACGATACCATTATGATTTGTATTCCTGAACACGGCAGAAATGAAGTTGCCAATGCCATACCGGATGCAAATGGATTATTTGCTTACGATCATACAGGTGATGATAATTCACGATCAGTGTTTAGTTTAATTGTTGGACCGCCATCCGTTGTTAATCAAAATTTAGTAGTAGGAAGTGAAGAAGACCCAATTGGTGAAACAATTGATATTGTTCCTACAATTGCACATATTTTAGGATTTAAGGATAGTATTCCTTCAGGTTATCTTCCAGGTAATGTTTTAGAACAAGCTTTTGTATAATATGAAGCATTTGAAAATTCTTATTCCAATAGCCTCGGTGCTGGCAATGATAATTGTATCTTGCCAAAAAGAAATCACACGCATTGAACCGGAAATTCCATTTAATCCGTTTGATACAATCGATTATAGTGATGGTATTTTGGATGATGTGCCAATTGATTCGGCGAGTTTTTTGGGATTACATAAATACATATTCAGCAAAACATGTGCAGTGCCCGGTTGTCATGATGGCACTTTTGAACCTGATTTCAGAACGGTACAAAGCGCGTATAATACCTTATTGTATGCACCTGTTATTAAAATGATGCAGCAGGAACATTTACTTATCGTGTAATTCCGGGTGATACTGCTTTATCATGGTTGCACGAACGTATTACTACGGAAGATGAGATATTGGGAAGAATGCCGTTATACGATACCCTTTATCCTGAAGAAAGAGAAAAAATTACACAATGGATTTTAAATGGTGCACCTGATGTATTTAATCAGTCGCCTTCATTAGCCGATTATCAACCTGTTACTTATGGTTTTATTGCCTATGAAAATGATACTAATGGAATGCGTTTAGATACGATTCGTGCAGATTTCTTTTCACCTGTTCAGGTACCGGCTAATTCGAATGTAGAATTTTGGTTTGGATTTTATGATACCGATGAAAATGGTGTATATCAAATGCCATCTTCATTACAGGAAAATATTATTCGCGTTTCACAAGATATGTTCATGAATACCGGTTATACAGCGTACACTTTTGAACTGGAACCAAATTTCGAACCATTTTATGGCCCAACCTATTATGATCCTTTGGTAGAAGTAACCTACTGGCATCATTTTACTATCGATACTGATGATTTTGAGCCTGGTAAAGTTTATTTTATGCGGGCATATATTCAGGACAATGCTCATGATTTTTTAACTGAAATACCCGACGATTCGCAATTGTATATAATGGGGTATTTTTCATTTGTTGTAGAATGATTAAAAACATAATATTAGCTATTGCTGCAGCTTTAGTAATAGGTTGCGGTAAGGATGATGAAATAATTAATCCGCCAATGAGCGATGTGCCTGCTATTGAGTTAATTAATGTTTCACCAACTACGGTAACTGCATTGGGAGATTCTATCGTATTTATTATTCATTATGAAGATGGCAATGGCGATTTAGGGTTCAATGCGCCTGATTCTATGTCGCTATATATCACCGATACCAGAATACCGCTTACAGAATCCTTTTTTGTTCCGCTTTTAGCTCCTGAAGGGGCCGATATCGCCATTCAGGGAGAACTGGAAGTAGTGCTCAACAATACCATTTTGGTTAACCCGGATGCTACTTCCGAAACGGTGGAGTTCGAGATACAATTGCGCGACAGGTCCGGCAATTACAGCAATGTGTTGGTTGCGCCTGTAATCACGGTATTTCCTGAATAAAACCGGATTACCACCAAAAACGAATTCCACATCTTCTCGTGGAAAGAAAGGTCTTTTTTGTCACCCCTTATGACATTATTATGACAATTGACAGGGTATAGTTAGGGAATTTTGCAGCGTCATTTTTGGTTACTCTATTTAATACTCGACCCGCTTGTGAATCAATATAAAGTTTTAACAGTAACGCATAAACATGTTCCGGTAGAGCAATTAAAGCACTACATTATTGATTCAGACAAATCATCACCTGAATTTGGACATAAATTACATTTCATCAAACAAAATATGCAGCTTGATGAGTTGATGTATTTAAATACATGCAACAGAGTAACGTATTTTTTCACTACCAAAAATCAGTTAGGTTCCGGGTTTACCGCTAACTTTTTTAAAACGATTAATCCGGCATTTGAGGCTTGTAATGCCGTTAACTCCAATATGTATGAAGGGGTTGAAGCACTTGAACATTTGTGTGAGGTAAGTGCATCATTAGACTCGATGGTGGTTGGTGAACGGGAAATTATCAGACAATTACGCGTAGCATACGACGATTCCAATAACTTAAAGTTAACAGGAGATGATATTCGCCTAGCGATGAAAATGCTGATTCCTGCAGCAAAAAAAATCTATTCGGAAACAAAAATTGCTGAAAAACCTATTTCAGTTGTTTCATTAGCAGCATTACAATTAAAAGCACTTAAACTTTCACCTGAAGCAAAAATAATTTTTATTGGGGCAGGTGAAACTATTACCAATATGTCCACTTATTTATTGGACATGGGTTTTAAAAATTTTGTCGTATTTAACAGAACATTAGCCAACGCTGAAAAATTGGCTCAGGCTATTAAAGGTAAAGCATATCCACTTTCTGAATTAGCAAATTATACAGCAGGATTTGATGTAATCATTACTTCTACAGGCTCTGCTAAAAAAGAAATTACTGCACCTATTTATCAAAAACTGGTAGGTAGCAACAAGGATAAAAAAGTTATTATCGATTTAGCTATTCCATTGGATACAGATGAGTCGATTATTACTGATTTTAATGTTACGTATATTAAAATTGATACCCTTAGAGCGATTGCACAAAAAAATCTATCATCACGTAAAGCAGAAGTGCTTAAAGCAAAACATTTGGTGCATGAATTTGTAAAAGAATTTCAGGCGGTGTATGTAGAGCGTATGGTGGAAAAAGCACACAGCATAATTCCGATTAAACTCAACGAAATACGCACCAAGGCTGTCGAAGAAGTGTATGCAAAAGAAATAGCCACCTTAGACGATAACGCCAAAGAGGTTGTAGATAAATTATTGGATTACATGGAGAAGAAGTATCTCGCGCTTACTATGGCTGCTTCTAAAGATGCCATGCGACATAAACACTGATGAATACAGTTCACATGCAGGAAACAATTATTATTGGCTCACGGGGAAGCGACTTAGCATTGTGGCAGGCTCATTTTTTACAAAAATCGTTATTGGAACAAGGTTATCGCTCAGAAATAAAAATAATAAAAACACAAGGCGATAAAATTCAACATATCAGTCTCGAAAAACTGGAAGGCAAAGGATTTTTCACCAAAGAAATAGAAGATGCACTTTTAATGGGTGAGATTGATGTAGCCGTTCACTCACATAAAGATTTACCCACTGCAATTACACCGGGATTAACAATTGCAGCAGTTTCTCATAGAGAAGATGCAGCAGAATTATTGCTGATTAGAAATGAAAAGGTAGATGAACTCAACCAATTTAATTTAGCCACTAATGCGATTGTAGGAACTTCATCTTCACGCAGAAATGTTCAAATGCGTTTTTTTCGCCCTGATTTACAATTTGCAGATATACGAGGCAATGTGCCCACCAGGATAAATAAATTGCGCAATAGGGATTACGATGCCATTTTATTGGCATTTGCCGGTGTGCATCGTCTGCAATTAGATATCAGCGATTTAACTGCAGTTAAACTTCCTCCGTATAAATTAATTCCTTCGCCTGCACAAGGTGTTTTAGCATTCCAGTGCCGCGAAAAGGATGAACGAATGATTGGTATACTCGATAACATAAATCACCCCGATGTTGCCGATACCATTTATATTGAACGTAAGGTGATGAATTTATTTAACGGTGGTTGTCATATGCCACTTGGCGTGTATTGTCGTAAGCACAACAACCAATACCAGGTTTGGGCAGCACAAACTGCTGATAGGTTATTGCCGCTCAAACGTTTATATGTGGAAGGGAATAATGCGGACGAACTGGCAACACATATTTTTAACACACTGCAACAGCAACAACAACAATCCATCTTTATTTCCACCGGTTTGAATGAAGATGCGTTGTATCTGCAAGTATTACGCGATAAAGGATTTGAGGTAATGGGAAAATCATGTGTACACATGGAATTTATTCCTTTCCAATTTTCTGACGCCACTGATTGGGTATTTTTTACCAGTAAAAACGGAGTAGATTATTTTTTCAATTCGGTTAAATCTATCTCTCCCAAAATTAAATTTGCTGCAATAGGAGAGGCCACTGCTAAACAAATCAATCAACATGGTTATGCTGTGGATTTTGTTGGAGAAGGTACTATCACACAAATTGCGGAACAGTTTAAATTAATAGCAGCAGGGGAGGAAGTAGTATTTGCAGTTGCAGAAAATCGACAAACTGCATTGCAATTGCACATTGCACAGTTTGCACAAACATCTATTATTCCTGTTTATAGTAATACGCCTATTGCCATTGAACCCGTTCAGGCAGATATTTATGTATTTACAAGTCCTTTAAATGTAGACGGATTTTTACTTAGCAATAATATTCCATCCACCGCTAAAATAGTGGCTATTGGTGCTACTACACAGCAACATTTAATAGATAAGGGATTTATGCAGGTTGTAGTGCCGCCTTTCCACAATTTATTTAGTGTTGCAGAATTAATTTGCGGCTGGTAACTACCTTATTCGACAATTATCTTTCCGGTTTGATTACCTTCTTTTGTAATCAATTGGTATAAATAAATACCAGGTGTCCAGTTTTCACAATTGATAATTAGTTGTTGCTGACCGGTAATTGATTTTGTAAAAAACAATTTCGCCATTTATAGTAGAAAAAGTAATTCGATCGTAGGCCTGACTCAATTGAAAAATAACGCTTGAATTACTTGGTTGCGGATAAATGGTTGGGGCAATAAGTGGTAAGTTACTTACTCCGTTAAAATTACATCCCCCAATAGCATCATATAATGTTTGTAGCGAATCGATTGGGTCAATACTGTCGCCTTCAACATCATAAACACGAAGGTCAATTAAAAAATTTCCCGGCTCATCGGTTGGGCGGGCAACACGTAAAAATGAAGACAATGCGGAAATATCAAATTCTGCGCATCTTGTATCCGCACCCGGCACTTTAGCACCTTGTAATGCAGACATCAATTTACAGCCTAAATTACCCTCGGTTGCTAAAAAATTAGCTTCCATATTGTCTAAAATTTCCGGTCCTAACAAAATATTACCCTGAATGGCATAAGTTGGTCCTGTTAAATGGCCTTTCCAGTCCATGGTATTTTCACCTGTATAACCTGCACTGCGACCACCATCAACTAAATCCACCACACCGTATTGACGAAAGGAAGGGTCATCAAAAATATCGTTGGCGATCATGGAATCAATAATAGCAGATGGCGCAACACCTTCATCCATAAGACTTTCTGCATAATTTTGGTTGCCTGCAATGTAATAAGCCTGGGTATGTATAACACCTACGCCGGGATGTATATCAGAAATAATTCTGGAATTTTCGATACATGAAGCGCCTGCACTGCCTACTTCTCCGGTTAAGGGGTCAACAGCGCATATAGAAAACGTATGTTGGGCTGAAACAACTCCGGCGCCAAGCACTAATAACATCACGACAAGAAACTTATACATAAAAATTACAGTTATGGTGTAAAGTTAATCATTTAACCCCGATGTTATAAATACACCTGATAAGCTCCATACGAATTTGTAATTTTGCACCTAATGGCCTTTGGTATCAACAGTAGAAGAATAAAAAAAGCATTACGCAGGTTAAAAAGTTTACCCGGCGGACTCAACTTTTTTAAATACACCGCCAATAAGGTGCATGCCTGGTATTTGAAAAAACAAAAAGCACCCGCGTTGCACATCCATCTTCTATCATGTTAGAAGTTACCAATCACTGTAATTTAAAATGTATCACCTGCCCGAGGGAATACCAATACGGTGAGGAAATGGAAAAGGGCTTTATGGATATTAAACAACTCAAAAAAATTATTGATGAGGTATATCCATATGTTGATTCAATTGGGTTAACCGGTTTGGGAGAAACTTTATTATACAAACAGTTACCTGAAGCGCTGAAATATATCCGCAGTAAAAATAAGGGCATTATTACCACAATTTCCATTAATGCGCATTTGCCTAATAGTGTTGACTTAGTTGCCGATATTGCCGACCATTTGGATACTTTACAAATATCGATGGATGGTGTAGGAGAGGTGTATGAAAATGTGCGTTTACGTGGCGAATATCCATTGTTTTACGATAATGTAAAACGTATAGTTGAATTGTGTAAAGATAAACGTGCAGATGTGATGTTCAACTTTGTGGCTATTAAAGAAAATTATTTCACAATGGCTGAAGTAGTGGAAATAGCCAGTGAGTTAGGTGTTGATTATATCAATGTAACACCATTTAATGTTGCAGCTGTTACCGCACATGATATTAGTTATTACGATTTTTTCCATAGCGATGCATTTAAAAATGAATTAAAACGCGCAAAGGATAAAGCCGACGAATTAAAAAATGTTGAACTTACCATTTGGGATATTAAATCCTTAAATGAATTTAAAAAATGTCATTTACCATGGGGACATTTTTATATCAGTTGGGATGGTTATGCAACGCCATGTTGTGCGAAACCATTTCCAAAAGAACTCAATTTCGGTAATGTATTTGACGATGGATTGATGTATTGTTTAAATAGTCCGGGTTACTTACAATTCCGTCAGTTATGGCACGAAAATAAAACTCCTTCGTTTTGTGAAAAATGTCATATGGTGGATTTGAAACCCATCCATTTGCCATTTGAATTGCCGGTAAATTAAGCTGCAATCAGATATTGATACAGGAAAAGGCCTGTTAAAGCAACCGCTCCAACCAGAAATAACCATTTGAACCGCTTGCGGCTACGCGCAAATATGGTTTCCAATTTGGTCTGATTTTCATTGCCTAGCTTGAGCACACCCCACATCCATGCAGCACCCAGATAAAAAAACAGGAGCACAATAATATCTTTCACAAGGTCGAAGGTTGCAGCAGTCATAAGTTGAAGTTAGTTGGAAATATGTATTTTTGAATATTCAAACGCGAAAATATGCTAATACAACGGATTTCTCTGATAAGTAGCCTTTTATTTCTGTTCGTTAGCCTTAATGCTCAGGTGTGGACACTGCCTAAAAATAGTGTGTACACCAATATTGGTTGGACAGGTTATACCTATTCTGACAAATTTGATGAGACCGGAGAAATACAACCCTTGAGTTTTGATGTTACCGATAATACGTTTCAATTATTTGCACAATATGGTATAACCGATAAACTTACACTACAAACTTCAATTCCTTTTAAAATTATCAGTAAGACCGATTATGTTGCTTTTGGACTAACTCCTGATCCGACCTCCAGATTATTATACTCGTGATACTTTAAAATATTTTGGCAATATAGAATTAGGTGGTATTTATAAAATATTTGATGGCAAACCGATGGTAAGTGTGTCGTTAATGGCGAGTTTAAATTCCACAGACCGCAATTATATTTCAGGATTACAAACCGGATTTAACAGTAATGCAATAAAGCCGGGCGCAGGTGTTATGTGGTCTTACAACAAGGCGTGGTTGCAATATTATCTTGGTGCTGAAATTCGCGATAATAATTATGCAATGGCATTAATTTCTAATTTGGAATACGGATTTAAATTCGGTGATGCATTTTATTTAGCAGCACAGGCATATATGCGATTCCCTGAACCCGGTGAAAATGATTGTGATTGCACGACAACGCTTACAGCCATGTATAACAGTAATCAAACCTATGTAGGGTTGGGATTAAAAGGAGGGTACAGTTATAAAGCTTTCGGAATTAATGCAGGGTTAAACACGGCATTTTTTGCTAAAAATGCGCCTGCACAAATTGCACCTAGTATTAGTTTGCAATACAAATATTAATTACATTTTGGCATAGATGAGTATCTTCTCATGAATACTCAATACTTGCCTGATAAGCGGAGTGCTGCCATCATTATAAATGATATAATCACTCATGGCAGTTTTTTGCGCATCGCTCCACTGATTTTGCATGCGTGCACGCACTTGTTCTTCTGTAACTTTATCGCGCAACATAACACGTTCTATGCGTTTTTCGACAGGCGCTGTTACACAAATAATTTTATCTAACATTTTATAACTACCGGTTTCAAAAAGCAGAGCAGCTTCTTTAATTACATATTCATGTTGTGTATGGCGCAACATCCATTTTTCTGCATCCTGAAATACAGCAGGATGAATAATTGCATTATACTCGGCTAATATTTCAGGGAAATTAAATACGATTGTTGCAACACGGTGTCTGTCCAATTTACCTTGCTCGTTGTATACATCATCACCAAAAATGTTTTTTACTTTTTTAATAACATTTTTATCAGACTCTAATAATTCTTTAGCACGATCATCAGCATAATAAATTGGAATACCCAATACTTCGAATATTTTACAAACAGTAGTTTTGCCACTGCCAATGCCACCGGTAATTCCAATTTTTATCATTCTTTCGAAGTTACTGAAATAAACGTTGGTTGAACAGTAATATTTTGAACCCAGTCGGGAAATTGTTCACATTTAACAGCATACATCCCTTTAGGTCCTAGTGGGAGCAAGGATATTATAAAATCTGTTTCACTGGTCTCAGCGGTTTTCCCTGAAGGAACCTGGCATAATAACTTAACAGTTACAGTTCGGTCTTTATACATCGGGTTAGGCAGCAGGAAAGTATATGTTTGATTGGTATATTTAAACACCCGAATACCATAAGCGACAACGGCTGCTGATAACGTTAAATTCGCTTGCGATACTGCATTGAGCACAGCTACACCACGTAAATTGGAATCTAAATCATAAATGGTAATCGATTCGGTAGGCCAATAAACAAATTGTTGTACAATACTTTCAGGACCGGTAATGGTGATGCTATCCGGATAATAATATAAGGAATCAATTTCCCAATGATTTTCTACAATTCCTTTAAACCGCATTTTTACCGGAATGGTTGCGCTGAGTTTATTTTCAATTTGCATATTTAACGTATCCGGAAAAATATGGTTGACAACTATATCTTCGGGGAGGTCGGCACTGAATAAATTTTTATGCAAATTAGTGAGTAGTTGCGCATTTTCAGAATAAGCAGCCAGGTCAATACTCAGCGACCTTACACGAAATTGTTCTTTTAATAATTGCCAACCGGTTGATACAACTTGTAATTCGGCTTGAGCAGGTAATTTGTTTTGACTGATTTTATTTTCAGCTAATTCGTAACGGAGATTTACAAAAATGGTATCCTGATGTTGGTTGGAGAGGGTATTAAATAACCAAAGGATAAAAGCAATAAAAAGGCAGAAAAGGAATCGGATTACAATTCTGCCTTTTTTATTGTTAGTTGCATTCGCAGATGTTTGGGCAAATGTCAATTAATAGTAACTAAGTGGTTATGCTTGTTTACGTGCCAACATGGCTTTTGTAAAATCAAGCGAAATTACTGACTTTTCAATGCGTACTTTGGTATTGGCATCAACTTCCAATAAATAAGTATCATCATCCACTTTTAATATTTTGCCATGCACGCCGCCAATGGTTACTACTCTGTCGCCTGCTTTAATTTCATTTAAAAATGATTTTTGGTCTTTCGCTTTTTTAGATTGCGGACGAATCATAAAAAAGTAAAGTATCAGAAAAAACAATACAAAAAAAGCAATGCTCATAATGCTTGAGTTTCCTGCAGCTTCCTGACCTTCCGGTGCCGGTGCAAATAATAAGATTTGTTCTAACATGTATTTCGATTTATTGGTTAATTAGTCTTTTGGAACAATAATAGTTCCTTTAATAATAAGTTTTGAATTGCTGTTTGGTTGTGTATTGGCAACAACAGTTACCGTTTTATTAAACAATCCGCTGCGGTTAGCGCTGTTAAACTGCACTTTAATTACACCACTTTGTCCCGGCGCAATTGGCTCTTTTGGCCATTCAGGCACGGTACATCCACATGAACCATAAGCATCAGAAATCAGTAAATCATTTTTACCGGTATTGGTAAATTTAAATTCAGTGTTTACTTTTTCGCCCTGAATAATTTCACCGAAATCATGTAAATCTTTTTCAAAAGTAATTTGCGTAGGATTTTCTACAATTTTGGTGGACAATTTATCTTCTTCCTGAGTTGCTTCAGTTTCTATTGTATTAGCAGGTTTTTCTTTACACGAAACCAAAGCTGTTGCGCTAATGGCAACGGCAAATAACATGGAGGTAAAATGTAATTTTTTCATATAACAAAATTAATAGTAATTATTCGATTAAACCACGTCCAGTTTTAATGATTTTACCGGACGATTTCATTTCATTCATCAACTTGTCCAAAATACCGTTAATAAACTCACGGCTTCTTGGTGTGCTGTATAACTTGCTGATATCCAGATATTCGTTGATACTCACTTTTGTTGGCACTGTTGGGATGTGAATGAACTCTGTTAACGCCATTTTCATCAATATTTTATCAATCAACGATACGCGGTCCAATTCCCAGTTTTGTAACTTCGGTTTTATCATTTCATCGTAATTGCTGTCTTCCGAAATGGTTTTATTCAACAGCGTTTCCGAAAAATCTTCCTCTTCTGCGGTAATGTAGAAGTCAAATAGCTGACGTTCGTTATCCGGACCTATATGTTTAGCATTAAAAAAATCATCCATTAAGCCTTTAACAATAAACTCATCATCAGCCCAGGTGCCAATTACGTTTTCTAAGTGTTCGTCGAAATATTCATTCTTCAACAAAAAACTTTCGAAAATTTCTTTTACAATTTTTTGTCCTGTGCGGCATCCGGCTGCGATTCTGCATACTTAATGTATGGCGGAAATTCCTTCAGCTGGTTGTAAATTATTTTAGCATATTCCTCATCGGCCCAATCGAGTAGTTTTTCCTTTTTTAATCGATTTTGAAAGTAAGTATTGGATATTAAACTGGTAATGAGGGTATTGTTAAAAAAGGTAGTAGGAAAGTTGAGGTCCAAATCAGTAGGCAAATACTTATTCTTTTTGATATGTGCCTCTAAATCAACCTGCTGAGCGAGCTCTGTGATAAAATGCAGGCAGTATAAATACGCCAAATGCGAATTGTATATACTTTTATGTAATTGTTTGACAGCCATTCTGCTATCCATATTCTCTGTACTGGCAACGATATATAAAGTTTGCATTGCCTTGATACGTAATCCTCTTCTACTCAGCATGTCAATTAACAGTTATTAGTTTGGTATTTTGCCTGACGCGGTAAATTCCGCAATTGTTGAAATAATGGTATTTATGGTTTAAAAAATAACGGTATAAGCTATTTGACGACTTATACCGTTATAAATTGTATTTATCAGAGGCGGCTGTTGATATGTGCAACCAAGCGAATACGCTCTTCTGCAATTCTGTTGGCAGCAGCCTGTGTGGTTATTTTTTCCTTCGCAGCAATTTCAAAAATTTCTAATGCTCTAGGATAAATAATTTCTGTTTTTTGCATGGCGCGTTCTCTGTTATATCCTTCTAATTCAGAATAACAATTAATTAAACCGCCGGCATTAATTAAATAGTCCGGAGCATATAAAATACCGCGTTCTATTAATGCCATACCATGTTTTTGTTCATCTTTTAACTGATTGTTCGCAGCACCTGCAACGATATTACATTTCAGTTTACCAATAGTTTCATCGTTAATGGTAGCACCTAACGCACATGGTGCATAAATGTCCATATCCGTCTCAAAAATGGCATCTTTATCAATCACCTGAACGTGATGTTCCTGTGTAACTTTTTTGATTCTGTCTTCACTAATGTCCGAAATCATCACAATAGCTTCTTCTTTCACTAAACGTTCCACTAAGTGATAACCAACATTGCCTACACCTTGAACCAAAATCTTTTTACCTTTTAAATTATCAGTGCCATTAGCATATTTAGCCGCAGCTTTCATACCTAAATACACACCGTAAGCGGTTACCGGTGATGGATCGCCACCTCCGCCTAATTGCTCAGGTTTGCCGGCAACGTAGTCGGTTTCCATGTTGATGTATTCCATGTCGCCTGTAGATGTTCCTACATCTTCCGCAGTAATGTATTTACCGTTGAGGGAGTTAACAAACTTGCCGTAACGACGAAATAGTGGTTCACGGTTAGCAAGTGCTTTGGAGTCACCTATAATGACAGCCTTTCCACCACCTAAATTCAAGCCACTAATAGCAGCTTTGTAGGTCATGCCGCGCGATAAACGCAAAACATCAATAATTGCATCGTCTTCATTGGTGTAATTCCAAAAGCGAGTGCCACCTAAAGCAGGGCCAAGTGTGGTGTTATGAATTGCTATAATCGCCTTAAGGCCGGTGGTTTTATCGGTACAGAAGACCATTTGTTCGTGTTGCATCTCCATCATTGTAGAGAAAATTTCACCATTGGTCAGCTGCAGAGAAGTATTTGACATAAATGAACGTTGTTTTTAAATTGGTTCCGCAAAGATAGAAGAAGTTATAAAGAGTAGAAACTTTTCAATTGATTTATAGCTTTGCATTTTATATGCGTGCGCTGAAGTCGGTTAATAAATATTTGTGGAGGTATAGGTGGCTCTTGCTTACGGGCATTCTGTTTGTTGGTTTAGCCAATGTTTTTCAGGTGTATGCACCAAGGTATATTGGTGAAATGATAGACCTTGTCACTGTAAATTTTGACGCAGTTGTCAAACAAAATGATACTAAACTGGCGGATGACGTTTACCGTGGAGTGCTCATCAGTGGCTTATTATTTCTGGGTTTTACCATTTTAAGAGGCATTTTCATGTTTTTTATGCGGCAAACCATTATTGTGATGAGCCGCAATATTGAATACGACCAAAAAAACGACCTGTTTCGCCATTATGAGCAGCTAACACCAGCTTTTTTCAAAAAAAACAATACCGGCGACCTCATGAGCAGGGTAGCAGAGGATGTTGGAAGGGTAAGGCAATACGTTGGCCCTGCGCTGATGTATTTCATGAACCTGGTGTTTAACTTCCTTTTCGGCATTTGGATGATGCTCAGCATTAACCCGACACTTACTATGTATGTGTTGTTGCCGCTACCTGTGCTATCGCTTTCCATTTATTACGTCAACAGTATCATCAACAAACGAAGCGAGGCAATTCAGGCTCAGTTATCCCACTTAACGAGTGTGGCCCAGGAGTCGTTTTCAGGAATTAGGGTTATTCAGGCCTATGCCAGGGAAAAAACTACGGCTTTATATTTTGAAAAAGAATGTGATGAATACAAACAACTTTCGTTGGGGTTGGCCAGGGTAGATGCGCTTTTTCAGCCACTTATGGTGCTGCTAATCGGTTTGAGCGTTTTATTAACCATTTTTGTGGGGGGATGGCAGGTGATGGAAGGCAAATTAAGCACGGGTGACCTCGCCGAGTTTTTGTTTTATGTGAATATGATGACCTGGCCGGTTACTTCCTTGGGATGGGTTGTTTCTATTATCCAACGAGCCGCCGCAAGCCAAAAACGAATAGATGAATTCCTCAATACCCAACCAGATGTAACAGCCACAGGGTTTCCGCATCATACCTTAAAAGGCGCTATTGTTTTTGAAGATGTACATTTTACTTATCCTGATACTGGAGTGAAAGCCTTACAGGGTGTGAGTTTTAGCATTTTACCGGGCGAAAAAATTGCGATAGTGGGCAAAACGGGCAGCGGCAAAACAACCATTGCCGATTTAATGTATCGATTGTACGATGTTAGTTCTGGACAAATACGAATGGATGGCATTCCGATAGATGCTTTCAACCTGTTTGATTTGCGAAAAGGTATTTCGGCCGTGCCACAAGATGTGTTTTTGTTTTCTGACAGTATCAAAAACAATATCGCATTTGGCAATGGTAAAACTGATATGGCCACCGTGCAACAATATGCGGCTTATGCATCTATCCATGATGAGATAACACATTTCAGAGAAGGTTATGATACATTGGTAGGAGAAAGGGGAGTTACCCTCAGCGGAGGCCAAAAGCAACGTATTTCCATTGCCCGGGCATTTTTGAAAGATGCTCCCGTAATTATTCTCGACGACTGTTTAAGTGCTGTGGATACCAATACCGAAAAAAGAATCATGTCGAACATGAGGGACTACCTCGATAACAAAACAGCCATTTTTATTACGCATAGAATTTTCTCCTTAATCAGCTTCGACAAGATAATTGTGCTCGATAACCATACAGTTGCTGAATTTGGCACCCACGATGAGCTGATGGATAAACGCGGTTTATACTATCAGATGTTCGAATCCCAACGAGTGGAATCTGCTACATCCTGAAATAAAAAATATAAATATTAACAGGTTTTTTTAAAATATTTATATATTTCGGAAAATTTGATAGAACCATCAAGTTAACATACTAAAAACTGAACACAGTGGAGCACGAAAACAGCAAGCGTAATGACAGTGTATTTTCAAGGAAAATACGGGCAGGAAGACGCAGAACTTATTTCTTTGATGTAAGAACTACAAGAGGTAACGACTATTACCTGACCATTACTGAAAGCAAAAAACGCTTTGACGGAAATGGGTATGAGCGCCACAAACTGTTTATTTATAAGGAAGATTTTAATAAGTTTTTGAGTGAATTGACAGAAGTGGTGGACCATATTAAGGGGTTAATGCCTGATTTCGACTTCGATGCTTTTGCACACAAATACGATGAAAATGGTGGTGGCGAAGGTGGATACGAAGGTCATAACGACAATTATGGCGACGATCACCATAATGATAACCACAACGATAACAATAACAATAACAATAACGAGCAAGATATAACGTCAGCTGACGATCATACAGAAGATAATAACGACACCACTTCAGGCAATGGTTCAGCCATGCTTGATGATGATGATCTGAAGTTATGATAACACACAATTAAGCTTAAGGAGAAGTGCAAACTTCTCCTTTTTTTATGCCCAAATGTCACCTATAACTTAACAAAACGGCCAATTGATGAGCATTCGCGACCGTTAAGCGTAAGATGGTAAATGCCAGTAGGCAGGTTTTCTACCAAAATGGTTTTATCGCTAACACCTCCGTAAGCAGATAATTTGCCTTGTTCGTCGTAAATGGCATAAGTAGTATAACAATCACTTTCCAACTGAATAAATGTGCCTGCCGGATTTGGATTAATGTTTATCCAAGTAGTATTTTCTGCCGCCACCAACGATATGCTGTTATTCCCGGCATCGTCTGCAGCAAACTTGTTGAACCATATATTGAGATATCCGCTTCGCGTATCGCCCCAGGTTGCATAAACGGTGTCTTGTTCAAGGTTTACGCACATGAAGTCGTTCCCGTTTTCATATAACACGCTGTCAAAACCTGCTGCGGGGCCGGAAACATTAAAATTTGGAGTAAACGTGAGTGCATCTTTCCAAAGAATAGCGCCATAAATTTCACTAGAGGTGGCGAAACCGGTATCAGGAGCATTTCTGCGGTCTCTCCACGTTAAAATCAAATCGCCATCACTGTCAAAATCGCCCCAAACCAAATCCTGTAAAACATCATTGGAAATAGGGTCATCGTTAACCCTAATAGATTCACTCCATGACAAACCCTTGTTCCATGTATCGCGGTAAAATATGTCCATATCGCCATGGGTGCTCAAAATATAGACAAACACCAAATGTTCGGCATTGACAGGACTGGCTAATAACAAGTAGCCGACTTTGGCATTTTCATCATTATTGGTAAAGTCGCCACTGGCCTCAAACACTTCCTGATAGGTAAAAGTATTGGCAGCATCCTCCGAACTGGCTAAAATAAATCTCGGCAGTAAGTTTTCGGCCGGATCCCATGATGGATAAACGCAATGAAATGTGCCGTCAATCCCCACCGCTGGTGAAGCCATTGGGGCAGCTATAAAGTCGCCGATAGCACCTCCGGGGCCGTCGATATACTTCCAGGGATTAAAAGAAAGTCCATTATTCGTTGAAGCTATAATGTAATTGCGATTTGGGAATGGAATCCAGGGGGCAGGTTTTGTGGTGATGTAAATATTACCATCAGTTGATGTTCCCGATTTGTCGATAACCATCCAAGGCCTGTCTACCGCTGCTTCGCCGGGGTCTGAAAACACATCCATCACTTCAACCGGTTCTCCCCAGGTATATCCACCATCGGTCGATTTCCGAACAACCGCTTTGCCGGAGGTACCAAACGGGTTGTAATCGATGTAACTTAAAAAGAGATTGCCTGCATTGTCGTAACCCATCGAAGGGTCTGCACAAGTATAACCGGTATTGATATGGGGTAGGGTAATAGGAGCACTCCAGGAAAGCCCACCATCCTCACTAATCTTGAGTTTCATGGTAATGAGGTTAAGTCCATCGAACCCCATCCAGGCAATAACTATATGTGAAGTATTAGTGGAGTTGACAACCATAAATGGCTCACCATCAAATAGTTCTCCATTTGAAATGTTGATACTCTGGCTGTGTAATCCGGTAAGTAAAGTAACCAGACAAACAGTGATGAAGTGCTTAATCATACTTTTGTTTAGACCAGTCTGAACGTGAGAGGTTTAAACAATATTACGGTTTTTCAACCAGTATTTGTGTCCCTTTACCACCGATCAACAAACCATCTTTGAATATTGCTTCCATGTTGTTGCGGAAAAAGATAGGCCTTCCATCCTTAGCATGCTCCTTACTTATGGCACCGGAAAGTTTGTAATTACTCTTGATCATAGTTTCGAGCAATTCAAGAATACTGTTAGATGCCGGCATAAATGTAGAAACGGGAGCGCCAACCAAATCGTTTTTGCTGTCGAAGCCATACATTTGTGCCAACTCATCATTACAACTGGCCATATAGGCATTGCTATAAAACTGGGTTATTTGTTCCGCAATGGAAACATCTGGCGAGATTGGTGAGCGCATCAAAAATACCCATGCTCCTTCGCCGGGGGCAATCTCACCCGGTTGGAAATAGTGCGTAAGTTCCATAAACTGTCGTGTTGGTGTTATCTGGAAATCAAATAGTTACAATCGATTTCAACGTGAAAATTACTAATTATTTTGTTGAGATAAGCATGACCTACCTTCTTTTTGTAACTGATATTGCTTTCAAAAAGTTGCAATATATATCAATTTCAAATTTATTTAAAACGATATAAATATCTGATTAACTAGAATACTTGAAAGATTAAATAATACAAAGGAGTAGTTAAAGTTTTAAACTTTGTATTTTTTCCATTTACCACTTTTAAGGTATTTCCAACATAACCACGCTAGTACCAGCCAGTAAACAAATTCACTGGTCCAGGCAACTGCAAGGCTTGCATCGAGTACTTCAATGATGATAACAACATAAACCATATAGACAACAAGCGTAATCAATTCCAATAACAATGAATATCTGGTTGCTCCTGTTCCGGTTACTGCTCTGAATAATACACTAGAAACCGCCATCATCATCAAACAAATACCCACAATTCGGACAGGGTCGATGGATAGGGCTACGATGGCTTCGTCGTTGGTGAATATCCGGATAAACACCTGTGGCCAAATCATGATAAAGGCAAAAAATATCAGCGAAAAGCCAAGTGCTACAACAATAACCCGTTTTAATAGCACAAAAATCTCTGAATGTCGGTTTTGCCCCAGGAGGTTACTCACCAGGCTGTTTGTCGCATTGGCAATTCCCCAGGTTGTTACACCTAACACCATGTAAACTTCTTTAGCCACATTAGAAGCAGCCAATGAGGCAGGCCCCATTTTACTGACCATCATAAAAAATATAACCCACGTGCCGGTAGATAATAAGTGCTGTAAAACAACAGGGCCGCTAATAACTAGTCCGCTTTTCACTAAATCCCACTCAAATTTGTGGAATTTGAACAAGCCAAACTGATGTCGATATTTAGAAAACAGTAGGTAGAAAAAGTTTAAACCACAGGCAGCCGTCGATGAGATAAGCGATGCCAATCCCGCCCCGGCAATACCCATTTCCGGAAATCCCATCTCACCAAACACAAGGTTGTAATTAAAAAACACATTGACAATCAACATCAAAATGGCACTCCAGGTTATAATGGCATTGTTGCCAATACTCGTATAAAATCCCAAAATGGTGAAAGCAAACACCGCAAAAAATATCTCGAAGTTCCGATATTGGAGGTAGTCCATCACCGCTGCAAAAACCTCCGGACTAAACCTGGGTTTTAAAATTGCCGGTGTTACATACTCCAAAAAGGCATATAATAAAACGGCCACACCCATTAAAAAAATCAGGTTGGCATTAAAAATTCTACCTATAGATTCGGGGTTATTTTCACCCGCCCTTCGTGCTATAATTATCTGAAAACCAACGGATAAGCCGTATGGTATCATAGTCAATGTGATGTAGATTAACGCTGCCACACCTGATGCGGCGAGCTCTGTTTCACCAACCCTTCCCATAAATGCCACACCAATCAGACTTATCAGGTTGTTAAACAAACTGCTGATCATCAGCGGTGTGCTGAGCCTGATAATTTCTTTGTATGTGATATTGGTTTGCAATGCAGCCTAAGCGGGATTGTAATATTGAACCGTAAAGATGTAAAAGAGTTTGGTAAGAATGTAACCGGGTAGGTTAACAAAAGTTGAATATATCTGAAAAATTATACACTATACTCCAACACCACGTTTCATTACATCCAACCGTTTTTCAAAATATCCTTTGCATGGTAAGTGATAATGATATCGGCTCCGGCTCGAACAAAGGCCATCATGTTTTCCATTACAATACGTTGTTCATCTATCCAACCCTTTTGCGCAGCGGCTTTCACCATGCTGTATTCGCCAGAAACATTATAACAGGCCAATGGTAACAGGGTATGTTCTTTGACAGTCTTAATAATATCCAAATAAGCCAAAGCCGGTTTTACCATCAACATGTCGGCGCCTTCATCTACATCTAACAAAGCTTCTTTAAGCGCTTCACGGCCATTTCTGAAGTCCATTTGGTAGGTTTTTCTGTCCCCAAACGATGGAGCACTATCCGCAGCTTCGCGAAAAGGACCGTAATAGCCGGATGCAAATTTCACTGAATAGCTCATGATTGCCGTATTGCTATATCCGTTTTCATCTAAAATCTGGCGAATTGCACCAACGCGGCCATCCATCATATCGCTGGGAGCCACTACATCGGCGCCGGCTTCGGCATGCATTAAAGCCATTTTTGCCAGTGATTCTAAGGTATCGTCGTTGGCAACTTCGTGACCGTGTAAAATGCCACAATGCCCGTGGCTGGTATAAGCGCACATACAAACGTCGGTGATAATCATAATACTGTTACCAAAATCGGCTCTCAAAGCTCTGACAGCTGTGGCAACGGCATTGGCATGATCGAAGCAGGAAGAACCTACCTCATCTTTTGTTTCACCTACACCAAAAATTAAAAATCGGGAAATTCCTAATGCTAAACACTCCCTTACTTCTTCACAAAGCGTATCCGGAGAAAAATGATAAATGCCCGGCATGGCACCAATTTCATGTTTAATAGCATTGCCTTTCATCACAAACACCGGATAAACAAACATTTCTTTACTTAAACGGGTTTCGGCTACCATTTCTCGCATCAATCCACTGTTGCGCAATCTTCTCGGGCGTATTTGCATTGCTGATTATTTTTGCTGTAAAGTTACTACCACAATCGGGTAAAATTAATTCCGTTAAAAAAAACAAGTATTTTTACTGCGAATATGCTGCATTTTATAGATAAAGATTTTAATAAGGATTTTACCAGGCATTATTCTTTGTTGTTTCAACTCGAAGAACAGCAGTATGCTTATGCGGTTTATGAAAAACGAACAGGGAAACTGCAGGTGTTAAAAAGTGTGCAATTGAATAGTGCAAGTTCAGGTGATATATTAACCAAACTCAAAAATTCGGTCACATCAGATGATATTTTGCAGGCACCTTATCATGAAGTGAAGGTTGGATTGGTTGCGTCTCCTTTCAGTTTTGTCCCTCGGGTTTTGTTTGAAGAAGAAAAAGCAGCTGCTTACCTCAAAATTACCGCGGAAACTTCGCAGGCAGATGTTGTGCATACTAATAACGTTAAGGGGGTTTTTGCCAAAAACATTTTTTCAGTAGACCAGTCCATACATCAATATTTACACGAAGTTTTTGACAGGCCGAAGCTGTTTCACTGCGTTTCGGGATTAATTGAAACCGCTATCAGGGTGAAAGATAATTTTGCCGACCAGCAAATCGTGCTCGACATTAAACCGGGCATCATGCATATTGCTTATTTCGAAAAACGCGATTTTAAGTTTATTAATCAGTATCGCTACGTCAACAAAGAGGACTTTTTATACTACGTATTGTTGGTGGCGGACCAGTTTATGATTGACCGCAATACCTGCGATTTAAAGCTTTCGGGCGAAATTGTCCCTGATTCCATGTTGTTTGGTGAGCTTTGGAAGTTTTTCAAAAACATTTCCTTCCTACAAATGGGAGAAACCATTGCTACGCCTGACGAGTTGAAAGAAAAACCATTGTACATTCACAATACTTTATTGAGTTTAGACTTATGCGAATAAATGCGGGGAAATTTAAGGGGCGCAGATTTAATCCTCCAACCAATTTACCTGCACGCCCGACAACAGACTTCGCCAAGGAAGGTTTGTTTAATATTTTGACCAATAATTTCGACTTCGAAATGGTGAGTTTCCTCGATTTGTTTTCAGGAACAGGAAGTCTGAGCTACGAAATGGTATCACGAGGATGTGAAGACATTGTTTGTGTTGAGTTAGACAAGCGCAGTATCGATTTCATCCGAAAAACATCGGCTGAAATAAATGGTAATATCAATGTGATGAAGATGGATGTTTTCGAATACATCAGAACAACCAAAAGAAATTTGATATCATTTTTGCGGGTCCTCCTTATCCGTTAGAAAATATTCCGGCTTTGCCTGAGGAAATTTTTGAAATGCAATTACTCCAGCCAAACGGTTGGTTTGTATTGGAAACGAATCAAAAATACAAGTTCAACGACCATCCTCATTTTATCAGAATGCGGAATTATGGTACTACCCATTTTCATATTTTTGGAGCTGAACCTACAACCAAATAAATAGTAACTTTACCATATGACACGAATAGCTGTTTTCCCGGGATCTTTCGACCCAGTTACTTTGGGTCATATCGATATTATTGAACGGGCTGTTCCCTTATTCGATAAAATAATTATTGCCATAGGTAAAAACAGTCAAAAACAAGGCTATTTCACCCTTGAACAGCGTTTAAACTGGCTACAGGAATTATATGTGCATGAACAAAAAATTTCAGTTGATTTTTATGAAGGGCTGACGATAAATTATTGCGTTGCCAAAAATGCAGGTTACATTATCAGAGGCTTACGCAGTGCTGCGGATTATGAATATGAAAAAGTAATTGCGCAAACCAATAAGACATTAAATCACGATATTGAAACCGTATTTATTTTGAGTAATCCGGAATTTAGCCATGTAAGTTCAACCATTGTCAAAGAAGTTTTACGCAATGGTGGAGATATTACTAAGATGGTTCCCTTAATAGTTACCCGTGGTGCATAGTATTTATGCCACTTGTAATAATATCGCGAATATTAGCATACGCACGATTTAATTTTTGATCAACCTCTGCAGCCGGAATCCAGGTTGCAACTTCAATATCTTCTTCCTGTTGCGGAATTGGTTGCGCATTATCACTGCACATCATCAAATACCAATGAGTCACCTTGAGCACTTTTGTTGAATTCTCAAGACGATAAGTATGATATGTTTTTCTGAGTTTTTTTACGATGGATAATTTTTGAAGCCCCGTTTCTTCCCTTACTTCACGCAGTGCAGCCGCTTTCTTTTTTTCACCCAAATCTATTTTGCCTTTAGGGAGGTCCCACATTGCACGGCGAAAAATCATGAGCACCTCGTCTTTATTATTAAAAACTAATCCACCCGCGGCGCGAATGGTTTTATAATCGGCGAATAATGATTTTTTTACAGCTTTGATTCCGTGACCGTAAATGGTTAAACTTTTAACACCGGCATTTTTTTCAATTAAATAAAATGCCTTATCAATATCCTTCTTTTGGTCGGATGTAAATACCGGATTAGCCGTGTCACTGGTAATAATTGTTGCAGGTAATCCACCTTCAATGATATAAACCGGTGTCTCGTTGATGAAAATTTTATAGCTTTGGGCCATGCTCTTTAATTCTAGTGACGCAACTCTTTTCGCTGAAAAATTATTAACTATCGGTGCTATTAAACTGCGCCCGAATGAACCATTTACCTGGGCCAGTGGCTGGCGATCGCCGATTTATTGCGATAATCGGCTAACCTTGTCCTACCCGGAAATCAGAACCTGGCTCAAAAATACGCTAGCTGCGGGGATTAGTCAAACCTTTCCTAATGTGGAAATCATTGCCGGAGTGGCAACCGCAGGAATTCCGCATGGTGCGCTGGTTGCAGAAGCACTCAATCTGCCCTTTATTTATGTGCGTTCAGAGGCTAAAAAACATGGATTGAGCAACCAAATTGAAGGCAAGCTACCGGAAGGTGCAAAAGTGATGGTTATTGAGGACCTTGTTTCCACAGGTGGTAGTAGCTTAACTGCTGTGAATGCACTTCGCAATGCAGGTGCTCAGGTGGAAGGTATGGCTGCATTATTTACGTATGCATTTGATGCTGCAGATGATGCTTTTAAAAATGCCGATTGTAAGCTGTATACATTGTCCGATTATCCTTCTTTAATTCAATATGCACTCGCAAATAATATTATTCCTAAAGAAACCGAATCGCTTTTAGGTGAATGGCGCAAAAACCCGGGCGCATGGATGCAATAACATTTGGCATAGTGGTGGGTGCCACTGCCGGTTTTTTAGGAGGATTATTAAATACCTTATTGTGGCGATATATCTTAAATCATACCCATTTTGCAGGTATACAATTGCATGAAGGTTTTTCTGAAATGATACAATCTGCATTACAAGCTGATAACAATACAAACAAACTGGACGGTTTTGCAGCACTGGAAAAAAATATCCTGACGTTATTTGACGATTTTATGGTAAACAAACTGACAACTAAAATGCCGGTGCTCAGCATGTTTATTGATGATAAATTGATTGAAGAAATTCGTGTGATATTTCGAGATGAAATGTCTGCCAACCTACCTCAGTTATTACAAAATACGGCAACTACCAAAACCGGTTCAGATATGATGGACAATATGTCGAAACACATAATCCAACATGTTTCCGGCAAGCTCAAACGTTTTGTTTTTCTGTTTATCGCCATTGCTACATTTGTCGGCGCCATCACCGGATTGATTATCGGCTCCTTTTGACAATAAAAACCATGAATATTGGGTTGCACTCAATAGATTTTGAGTAATTTCGTTTATTAGGTATGGATATCCCGAAAATATTGCTAAGTTGTTTTGGTTGCATATCAACTGCTGTTGTTACAGCACAAATTTCCATAGCTGTATATTTTAATTCCGGCAGCGCAAATAGTGGTGTCAACCTGCAACATACACTTGATTCAACTATAACCTTTTTGCAAACGCAACAAATCGATCATATTGATTTACATGCTTTTTGCGATACCGATGGTGATAGTTTATTTAATATACGATTATCGGAAAAAAGAAATGTTTTTGTTAAAAAGGTATTACAATCTTCCGGTATACAAGATTCAATTTTTTCGAACATAAATGCCTTTGGCGAAAATAAAACTAAGCTGGAAAATGGTGATGAGGTCGTCAAACAACAAAACAGGAGGGTGGATATTATTATTCACCTGGCAGCAAATAATTCGAACATTGCTACAGATAATTTAAATTCTATTACGGCAATGGCTGCTGCAATTTTGAATGCCGAAATCGGAGAAAAAGTGGTAATTCCCAATTTAGAATTTTATTCCGGTAGGCATACGCTTATGCCTGAAAGCCAGCCGGTATTGCAAGAATTAGTAAAAATAATGCAGGACAATCCGAACCTATATATTTCATTAATAGGCCATATATGCTGCATGACCGAAATGCAAAAACAAATGGGTGCTTATCGCGATGGATTTGATGCTGATGATGGCACCAACCATCTTTCATTAAATAGAGCAATAGTAGTAAAAACGTATCTCACCGATTTTGGCATAGCTTCTGAACGTATTTTGGTAAAAGGTAAAGGAGGTGCCGAAAAATTAATTGACCCCGAAATTACCGAAGCAGACAAAAAAAGAAATCGAAGAGTAGAAGTGATGATTATTGCTAAATAAATCCTCAGTTTTTAATAAAACTCTTCATCGCTGTTTTCGTACCATTTGTTGCAACTACCATATAATTTCCAGATGAAAAATTTGTTATCGGAAAACTGAATTGCTCTCCATAAACCTGCTCCATATCAGCAACAATGTTGCCTGTCATGTCGTAAATTTTAATAGATGAAGGTAAACCTGTTTGGCTTATTAATAAATCAACAGTAATTAACGTTGATGCTGGATTTGGAAAAATAGTCAATCCACCATTTACCAAATTAGTCGTATTAATTCCGGTAGTAACTTGTATGCTGTAGGTATAAATATCTGCTCCACAATCGTTAGTTACAACTAGTGTTACAACATAACTGCCATCAGTTGGATAAGTGTGATCAGGATTTTCTATAGTTGAAATAGTGCCATCACCAAAATCCCAAAGCCAGGTTACGGCATCTGTGGCCAGACTGGTAAATACTGCAATTAATCCTTCGCCGGTTATTACATCGAAGTCAGCAGTTGGTAATGGTGTAATAGATAACATAATGGTATCGCTGTTTGTGCATCCTGCGGCGCTCATTACATCTACATAATATGTTCCTGATGTGGTAATAAATAAAGTTTGTGTAGTATCACCGGTATTCCATAAATAATCGGCTCCGGTATTTTCTGCATTTAAATAAGTGCCTACACAAATACCACCATCATCACCCAAATCAATTACCGGGTTTGGATAAATAGTAATTACTGCAGAATCACTAACATAACAAGATTCATTTGCATAATAAGTTACTGTATAAGTACCACTGCTTGTTACATCAATTGATTGTTCATCAGAACCGGTATTCCAAACATAAAATGCTGCACCTTCTCCTGCATCTAAAGTTATTGTTGTACCAACACATGCACTTGAGTCAGCAATACTAACTTCAGGTGCAGCAATAAATGCAATGGTGTCTATGGCTACTGCATCACACGGTGTATAATAATATCGCCAGCTTTCAGTTGTAATTGAAAATACATTTTCATTATAGGCTTCATCACCAACATAAGCCACTGTGCCATTTACATTTTCTATACCTTGTGTTACAACACCGCCGTCGCTTTCTAAAGCGGTATTTACAATGTCAATAATATTACCATTTTCGTATAAAATGATTTGACCAGAAATTGTTGCATCACTTGAATAATGAAATACATTTTTATAATTGACGATAAATTTTCTTTCTGGTGCGATGCCTTGCATTTCATAGGAGATTGAACCACCGGCTGTTGGATCAAGATCGGACCATGCAAGTGCAATAATATTATCAGGATTACTCATACTTGGTAAATGCTGTACATCATATGATGTTGAACCTGCGCCAAAACCGATAAATCCATTAGAAGAAATAAAAATTTCCGAATAAGTGTCATCAAAGTATTCAAAATTGAACCCTATCGGTATTCCTGATTCAAAATCTTCATCACCCAATGCTATTGTTGTGGGGGAAATAGAAGGGGTTAAAAAATACGGAATTTCGAAAACTGCATAACGGTCGGTAGCAGTATATGCGTATTCAACAATAGTTGAGCTGCCAACGCCACCGGCAATTGAGGGGTCTAATTCTCCTGTAGAAGCATTTATAATACATTCCCCTGACCACACTCCGCCATACGGAACACCAGCAGGCAAAACAGTCGTGCCGAAATAACATAGATTTTCCGGGAAACCGGTTGATAAAACGGTGTAATCATTTAATACATAAATGGTGGTAGTGTCATTGCCATTATAGGCATCATCCACCCAATTCGTCCATACTTTTACAATATGTAATCCATCTGCTGATAAATCTGCGGTTGCTGAAAAAGTATAAGGTAATGTTTCATCAATATGCAGTAATGTGGGAAAAGCTTCAACTATGGGTGTTCCCCCGTCAATTGAAAAAGCTAATTCAAAGTCGGCAGCACTTTCAGTGCCGAAATTTTGAACAGCAATAGTTATTGTTTCTGAAGCTGTTAATTCACAATTGTTAGCTAAATCAATGATGCTGCTTACACCTATATCTTTCGATACACCTAAAATATTGACAGTATAATCTTCAGCTTCTCCATATGTTTCGGTGCTACATGCGTCAAAATCAATCGAATTATAAGAACAACGAACACGCATACGTGTAGTACCAATAGCAGCATCTAATGGAACTGTAAAAGGTAATATTGTTTCAAATTCTTCTTCCAGTACAAACGGTTCAAATATCTGCTCATCATCGGCAAATATTTCATCCTGATTATAATCAATCCAAATTCTGTAACCTTCAGTATAATCAGGTGTATTGGCGATATGTACATCGTAGGTTATACCCACAAAAATATCCGTAGATAAATCTGTAAAATCACTATATCCCGAGCCATCTCCCGGACCGTTGTCTAAGTTGCTGATGGTATTTATTTCAACACCATTAATGTAATCATCATCGGTAGTACCAACTGTGTAATCGGGTACACAATATTGGGCATGGGCTATGGAAAAAGTAAACCCAATAAGGAGGGGTAGGGTAATTAATCGCAAAGGAAAAAATTTAAAACAGCTTTATTTATTTTGAGTATTCAAATACATGAGCATCTTAGGAGCACGGGCACTTAAATATTCATTCCATTTGATTAAATCCCATTTTTCATCTGCTACTTCTTCCTTTGGATGTAGTGAAAGCGTAATTTGTTTTGTTGTAAAATTTCCAGATAAAGTCATATGGTTTTCACTAAAACTTTGACAAAATCGACTTAATACATCTTCATTGCTAAAAGGAATAGCGGAGATATCTATCATGTAAGTGTCTGATTGCGGCACATTGGTTGGAAGTGTGATAACCATTTTTTCGTTAATGGTCGCAATGGTTGCTTTATCTGGTCCAACAGCCTTTACTGCCAAGGTGCTTACGAATAAAAAGAGGAGTGAAGTAGCTAATTTTTTCATTTGTAATCGTTTATTTGTGATAAAGATAGAAAAATCTGTCAGTAAAAAGGATACAAAAAACCTGATTTCGTGACAATTCACATATGGTAAGCCTTCAGACTGGACCACAAGGTAGTGGTTGGAATAAAGATGCCAGACCCTTCGGCGAGCAACTCACCAGATTCATTAAACAAACGGCTTGATGATTTGAAGTATTTTCCTGAAGGTTCGGCCAATACTCCCTTTGCTGTTATTACACCAGAATATACGGGTTTTATAAATTTAATGGAATACATACCTGTCACAAGAAACGACGTGGTATGTATGGAAGCGGCTGCAAAATAAGCAGCATCATCCAGCAGTTTGAAATAAGCGGCACCATGTAATGCATTCCCACCATGAAAATGTCCTGATTCTACAGGCCATGTGATACAGGCTTCATTGGCTGAAATTTGTATGCTTATCCCTGGGTACATCTGTTGAATATTTGCACCTAAAAATAAATTTTCCAGCTTTTTCCAATGGGACTTATCCATTATTATAATTTGATAAAAGTTCCGGTAACCAGTGTTTGATTTGTAGTAACTGTCACAAAATACATCCCCGGTAAAAATGTTACCGGTAATGATATACTGATATGCCTATCGTTATTTTTTAATTGCAACACTTTTTCCCCTGCTATATTGTAAATCGAAACAATACTGTTTGCTCCTGAAAAATTATTTAACGTGATATGTATTTGATCTCTGGTAGGGTTTGGTATAAGCAATAAAGAGGGGATTTCGGGAGATGCAATTGGTGTAAATTTATCTTTTTCAAAAATTTGAAAACCTCCTCTGAGATTTCCTGTAATAAATTCCATATTGCCATCATTATTAATGTCAGCACCATTTAATGCTAAGTAATTACCTGCATCATATTGGTAATAATTATCGGTTGTTTCAAAAAATTCTCCCAGTAAGGCGTCTTCAATTTCATTGTATTGATGAACATAACCGCTTTGTGAACCACATAACAAATACAATGAATCATTTTCATTGCGATACATAAATGGCGTGCTATAACCGGTAACTGCCAATTCAGCTCGCACATCCACACCTCCCCAGAGTTCGCTTTCTAATGTAAAAATTGGTTCAGAATCAGTTCCGGTATTATGGTAATAATTTAAATTGCCATTGGCTTCTCCTACTATCAAATCTAATTTTCCATCTTGCTCAATATCGATCAAACAAGGTGTTGCATTGCTGCCAACATCAATAGATTGATAAAATACTTGCGGAGTTGCCATAACTGCATTGCCAATACCTCCGGAAAGATTTTCAAGGAAAATAATATTGCCATCAAAATTGCCTACCAGCAAATCATCATCGCCATCATTATCAATATCACCGCTTGCCGGAGCTAAATGCGATTGTGCATAGGAATTTAGTCCACCAAAATCTTTACTCACCAACTCGAATTTTGGTGATGTGGTTGTACCAGTATTTTTATAGAGCCACAATCCGTATTTAAAAGTTGCAGATTTGCCAAATGTTGTGCTTGCGCCGGCAACAATATCGGGTAAATTGTCATTGTTATAATTAAAAAAAATAGGTTTTGAATAACTGCCTATATCAATAATATCACTGATTAAAAAAGTATCTGTTTGAAACTGTAAATCAAATGTGTCGTTCGTATTAAAGTTTTCGTATAACCAAATATGTTCGGTATTTAATCCAAGTTGGTGGTCATTAGTAGTTACAATTAAATCTCCATCACTATCATTGTCGTAGTCTACAAAAAATCCGGCAGGAAACACAGTCATATTATATTCCTTCCCATTTGATTGCCATAAACTATCTTTTCATCCATTTCTGCAGAACTAGCCGAGCCACCGTTTCGATAATACACAAGTTGTTGCATGAATTATCACCCAAAATAGCATCTACATCTCCGTCACCATCCTGATCGTAAGTTACAATTGTTGAACCTATATGTGCCCGTTCACCTTCATTTTCATCTTCAACAGCATCACCACCCTTACACGCTACGTGTAAATCGCCACCATAGCAGGTAAAACCTTCATATAAACTGCCCCAGCATAATTCATTGAGTTCAAATAACAAACTGTCACATCCAAATCCCGATTCAACTGATATGTTTTCATAAAACCGAATAGTTGAATTGGAAACTGAAAATGATAATATATCGATATCTCCATCACTGTCAATATCGTCAATGGCGGGTATATCGGTTCTGCTGGTATATAATGCTGTTGTTCCCGTAAAATCGGCATATTCCAGCATCGATTTTTCCAGGGTGAAATAAATTTCACCCGCTACTTCAATTCCTTTATATACGCGTGTTGATCCAATGTAATAGGTGAAAATATCCATGATACCATCACAATTAAAATCACGTAATAACACCCAGTCTTCCAAAGCCGGAAAATTATTGGCGTATTCAGGATGATAAGTAAAATTACCCGTTTCATCTTTTATTAAAATTATTGGCAACCAGGTTCCTCTGTCGAAAATAAATAAGTCGTTTATGCCATCAAAATTTACATCTACATCTGAAAACTGCGGTGCTGTTAGTCCGCCAATAAATGGTAAATCCAACGTGCTACCATATTGTGCTGCAGTAATGGTCGTATTCGGAATATATTGTGCATTTGCATTCAACCAGTAAATAACAGAAAACAATACTAACACCTTTTTCATAGCTCAATGTTTAATAAAGGTTTTAACCTGATTATTACCAGCATTATCATAAATGGTAACTATATAAAACCCGGAAGGTAATTCCGACAAGCAAATTTGATAGTTGTCGGTTAAACCAAAACTATTTGTTTGCCAAAGTTTACCATCAAGACTAAACACTGTTATTTTATTAAATAACCAATTGTCTAATGCAGTGATATTTAAATTTGAAGTTACCGGATTTGGAGAAAGTTGAACCTGATTATTTACGACTGGCGTATTAAATACAGGAGTGGAAAGTGTATTGCGATAAAATGTAATTCCACCACGTAAATTTCCTGTAACAAAATCAGGATAACTATCGTTATCAATATCAGCAATGCACAGGGAACTATAGTTGCCATCATCAAGACCACTGAAATTGGTTGTTACTTCAGTAAACGCTCCCGTTAAATCGGGAGTTGGTGTATATAAATAAAAAGTACCATCTTCACAACCGACATATAATTGTTTATCACCTTCTTCAGTTATGAATAAAAATGGTGCTGATGAACCGAACACTTGTAAAGGTGCACGAACATCTACATTCCCCCAAAATTCGCTTTGAAGTGTAAATATCGGAGCGGCTGCTGTTCCGGTATTTTGTAAATAATTTAAATTACCATTTTGCTCACCTAAAATTAAATCGAGTAAATCATCATCATTAACATCAATTAATTGTGGAGTGGAAAATTTACCATAATCTATTCCCTGATAATTGGGTGTTTGTAAAACAAATGAGGATGGTCCGTCGGGCGGACCAATGTTTTTAAAAAAATGTAATGCACCTTCTTCCTCGCCTAATAATAAATCCTCATCACCATCACCGTCTAAATCGCCAAATGTAGGAGCAAGCCAATTAAAATCAAATGCAGAAATACCGCCAAAATCTCTGGTAATCAGTGTATATTCTGGTTGTGTTGATGTTCCTGTATTTTTATATAGCGCTAACATGCCATTGTAATCACCTGAATCGAAATACCCATTGTTGCCAATAACAATATCTAATAAGCCGTCATAATTGTAATCAAAAAAAACAGGATATGCTCCGCTACCAAAATCCACCATTTCACTTATGAATAATGAATCCTGCTGATAATCAAAAACATATTTTTCGTCTTCAGCAACATTTTTGTAATACCAAACATTTTTAATATTTGCACTTTGATTAATATTGTTTGGGGATACTAACATATCTTTTTTGCCATCATTGTCTACATCAATAAGAAATGGTGCAGGAAAAATTGGAATATCGTATGGCTTGTCGTATTCTGGATATGTGGTATCCTGTTCAGTTATGGTAGCGAAAGTATTATCACCACCATTAATTAATCGGTTTAAATTATTAAAGGCTAAATCGCCAAGCACAATGTCCATATCATTATCGGCATCCTCATCAAAAATCATAAATGAGGAACCTGCGTGCACATTTGAATTAGTGGACGTAACACCTTTGCAATCATTATTTAAGTCAACGGAATAGGTAAGGCCGCTTTCGTAAAAACTACCCCAGCATGAATTAACGTGGTCAAGGGCCCAGCTGCCACAAGGTAACCCATCTTCAATTTGCCTGTTTTCGTAATAATCAACTATACCGCCTGCCATATTAAATGTAAGTACATCAATATCACCATCAAAATTGATATCTGCAAAACCGGGAACATCGATTACACCTACAGATAAAAAAAATGTAAATCCGGCTTCTTTGAAATCCATTTTTGCAATATCTTCAGTAAAATAGATATTGCTGCCATCGTAATTTGCTAAATATGTTTTAATGCCATTTTCAAATCCGGTGATGATGTCTGCTAAACCATCACAATTGTAATCCAATAAAACACTCCAATCATACATTTTTGGAAAAATATTTTCATAACCCTGCCAATAAGTATAATTTACTTCTCCACTGTTACCATTGTTGAGCAAAATCATAGGTTTATTCCCTGAACGGTCAAACATAAAAATGTCTTGTTTTCCATCCTGATTAACATCGATAGTTGAAAATTGAGGATTATTTAAACCTCCCGCAGTTGGATATTTTAAGGAGCGACCATTTTCTGTAAATGGAATATTGTAATTATAAATATATTGTTGTCCGTTTACCTGTAAACCGGCGAGTAATAACCAACAAAAACTAACTAAGGAGAATTTACTTAACATATGCCACATAATTCATCCTAAAGATACAAACGAAAATGGTTACAACGGGTGAAAACAGGTAAACTGACTAAAAAATGAAGGGGCGTTTTTGAAATTGGCACGGTATTGTATTTATGGAATATCAATTAATGCAACATCTAATTATTAAACAATTTAAAAACGCGAGCTATGAAAGCGAAAAATGTGCAACGTATTGTATGCGCAGAGGGCTCGCAAAATGTAGGGCCCGGACGCATCGCAAGTAAACCTTTACCTGACCAAATAGGCAGACAGAGGGAAGTTATTACGATTCAAAAACCTGCTCCGGCAGTCCGAAATTAATTCAAAAAAAAGATTTAGAAAGGATAACCAATCGCAAGATTGATAGCCACTTTTTTGGCGGGAATGTCAAAACCTATTCCATTGTAATAGTCATAAATTTCCTGTCGGTAAGGGCCATCTAATGCTGGATCATATAAAGGGTAGGCAGCATCAACGCGTAATACAAAGTATCCGAAATCGAGGCGCAAGCCAAGTCCGGGTCCAACTGCCATCAATTTATAAAAATCGTTGATTTTAAATTGCGCATGGGGCCTGAAGGGGTCGTTTTTTAAGGTAAAGGTATTTCCGATATCACAAAAAACGGCTCCTTCTAAAATGGATATGATGTCGAAGCGATACTCAAAATTTAACTCCAATTTTAAATCTGCCACTTGGTCAATTCTTATATAATCTGTAGTGTCGTAATTCACATAACCACCAGGGCCAATTTTCCGCACTGTAAATGCTCTCACGCTGTAAGCACCACCTGTAAAAAATTGTTTTACATATGGAATAACCTCAGTGTAAAATGTGTTCGTGCTGTCTTTCACCCACCAATACGGTGTAGCAATACCAAATGATGCACGGGAAACAATGCGGTTCGATTTATTGATATTAATATAAGAACGATAATCGGCATCTAACCGAATAAAATCTGAAAATGGTGCATTTACTTCTGCTGAAGCTCTTATATAATGGTCAAATACATGAAACCCTGTAGGTTGTGTATTCGAAATAAATGTATATCCCAAACCCATGATTACCTGTTCCTCAAAACTTTGTTTTAACAAAGGGTTCTGATTAAGTTCTTCTAAAAATGCATCTGAAATTTTCGGCACACGCACAATGTTAACCGTAGGAATAGGCATTTTTAAAATGTGCTGTTTTTGCGCTTTGTTCTTTTTGGTTGTTTCAAATACCGAAACAGCATATTCAAATGAAGTATTGTATAACGTAAAATCGTTAATTTGATTTACGTAATTGAAATTCAATTTTAAATCAGTTTTAGGGAAATATCGTTTAGGTACATCAACCGGTGCAGGCCACATAAACCGCGGCAACGATAATGATAAACCTGTATTTAATTCGGAAGTGCTGATAAAGGTTTGTTCACCACCCAATTGTGTTTCAATACCACCTTTAATATTAAATTTTAATTGGTCGAGGCTGTGAAATAAATTCTTTTGGGTATAACTTAAATTAATCGAATTGCCTAGTAAATAATCGGATGTAGTGCTGGCATTAATCTCGTATAAAACACTTTTAAACTCTAAAGGGTCAAGGCGTATTATTAAATTAATAAACTGAAGGTATGACGTAGAATCCCACATCTCCTCTGCCTGTACAGTTACATACTTAAACATGCCCAGCGTAGAGAAAGAGGCTACTGTTTTTTGAATAAGTGAGTCGGAATAAGCTGATTCAGGATTAATAAATATATTATTAGCTATTGATTTTGCTCAATAATTGTCTGGTGAGTTTATTAAGTAATAATCCGAACGAAGTTTTTTAAGTTTTACTCGTTTTAATTTCCCACTATTGGTTACGGTAAATTGCTTGAAAGAAGATGAATCGTTTTGTATAAAATACTTCAATAATGCATTTTTATTTATTTGATCTCCATGGTATTGAGTTATCATGGACTTTCCCGCAAGTGTGGTGTCGGTCCTGATATATTTTTGAAGTGTTTTTTGTTTACTTACGCGCTTTACATTGGTGCTGTCTGTAAAGTGTTTGGCAAATGAGGGTATCTCCAACAGGTTGTAGTCAATTGATGCATTCGGATATACATAAATGTTCTTTACTTCAAATGGGTGATGCACTGTGTCACGGACAGGATTGCTTATACGGACATAAATATCAAGTGAGTCAGTTCCGGATGCTGTATCTACCTCAAAATAAATATATTCTTTTTGGAAACGATAATAGCCGGCATTTCGCAAATTATCACTTAACCTGTTTCGTTCTGCTTTTAATAAATCAACATCAATAGGTTTGCCTGTTTCCAACTGACTTTTTGTAGGGATGGCATTTATTTTAAAAAGTAACCCTTTGTCGGCTATTTCATAATATACCTTTTTCATTCGGTACAATGTGCCTGGTTCTACATGATAAGTAACTTTACCGGTTTGTTTAATTTGGTCATAATTAATGGATGATGATTCTGTAGCATTAAAATAACCTCTATTGTAAAGGTAGTTTCCGATACGCAGCTCCGTTTCTGCAATTCGAATTGAATCAATAAACTGAGGTTGTTCTCCGGCTTTATTGGTCAACCAGTTCCTAAATCGTGATTCCGGATTGGATAACGGTTTGATTTTTTTTAATAAAGTGTCATAATCAAAAACAAACATAAATCGGGTATCATAAACCTCCTGATACTTAATGTAATGATCAATAGCCGTATCACCTAACATATACAGCCATGTTTTTAAGGGAAACACACCCAATAACTTTTCATTCGCCTCCAACTTGCTTAAATCCACTAACTCTGCTGCAAGGTCGGCAGAGTCAACATCTTTAGGTAAAGGGCCGGTAAAATTGACATCACTCGATTTGTAGGTATATTCATTATCTTGAAGATATTTAGTAGCATTACACCCTGAAACAATTGGTGTAATAACCGCTAAAACAGCAATTATCTGAAGTATTGATTTGATATGTTGACTAAAGCCGAAATTAAACATCTACAAAGTCTGAAGCTTAAGAAATATCGCCAAAATTATGATGAATTTATCATAGAAGGCGAGAAATTAACCACAGAGGCGCTGTTGGGAAACGCAGAAGTGCTTCTTTTAATTGCAAATGCAGGGTGGATTAAAGAACACAAAGCAACAATACCAGCGCATATACCCCAACATGAAGTATCGGAAAACGACCTGGAAAAAATTTCATCCTTGTCCACCGCTCCACCGGTTATGGCACTAATGAAACAAAAAAAGGTGTCTATACATCAATTTGAAAACTTAAATAACTGGATAATCGCCCTTGATGGAATTAATGACCCTGGCAATATGGGTACCATTTTGCGGACTGCCGATTGGTTTGGTATCGATAAAGTTATTTGCAGCGATGATTGTGTAGAATTATACAATCCAAAGGTGGTGCAAAGCACTATGGGGGCTATTTTCAGGGTAGATGTATTGTATACCGGCCTTGAAACTTTTTTGAAAGACTGTAAAATGCCGGTTTATGGGGCAGTTTTGGAAGGGGAGGACCTCTATACAACGAAGTTCAAACAACCGGGTATACTGGTTATTGGAAGCGAATCGCATGGAATTCGGCCTGAGGTGCTAAAACATTGCTCCAATCTGATTACCATACCAAGTTTTGGAAAATCTGAATCATTGAACGCAGGAGTTGCTACCGGTATCATTTTAAGCGAAATCAGACGATAATTGTAATGCACCTTTAACGGCACCTAATTATTCCTTAATGTAAATATTAGGGTCTTCACCTTTTTGTTTCGGCGTAAAGTCAGGCGCCTGATCCATTTCCAGGTCAAATACTTTTTCTTTAAATCGCCACATGCCTTTTTTGAAATAAAAGCCGACATAGGTGCCATCGGGAATATAGGTAAAGTAGATGCCTTCCGACATCGGATTTTCAGGTCGCAGATAACTGATGATTATCATTTTCTCCTTTTCATCATAATTCATCGCCGGACTTGCATCTTCCTTATACTCAATAATGATGCGCGTTTTAGGGTCTGGATTATCTTTCAGCAAAAACATTGGGTAGCCAAACATTGGAGCACCCATTTTATCGAAAGTTAATACATCAACCATTTTTTTATTGCTGAACATATCATTGCCATCCCATCCAAATAATAAATAATAAGTATTGCGTTTATACTTTTGTTTTACCACATTAAAATATAAACATCCATACCAACTGTTCGCTGAAAGCAAGGTATCCTGTTCATTCCTGATAAAAGGACTCATATCAATCAACGGAAACATTTTTAACTCCGGATTATTCATCTGAATGGTCCCGTAATAACGATGCGTATGGTCTTTCATCGCCAATTGCCAAGTAATTATTCTGAATGCATTGTCGTCAGGTTTTACAATCGAAATTGTTTTGATAGAATCAAAAGGGTAGAGGTAGGAGTTTTCGATGAGTAAAGCATACTTCATCTTTTTCAAAAACTGAATACAAGCAGTTTCTCTAATTTCCCAACTCAAACTTTGCACCATCGAATCACCTAAAAACCTTAAGGTGTCTTCATATTGTTGCAATTTCATCAGGTTTTCGGGGGTAATGCCTTTGATTTCGGCAGTTTGAGCCCGTAAACCGGTTGTTAAAAATAGGAGAAAACCGATTGCTATTGTCCTGATGGTCTGCATATTATACTTAGTCTAACAATAAAAATGCCTGAGCGTAAAACTCAGGCATATAAATGGTTTTTTTATGCGTTTTATTGTGCTACCTGTTGTGTATAATCCAAATTTGTGTAACAGCAGGCTTAATTCACTTACATTCTTTCAATAACAATAGCACTTGCACCGCCACCGCCATTGCAAATACCGGCACAACCGTAACGGGCATTATTGTTTTGGAGGGCGCTTAACAATGTAATGGTAATGCGTGCTCCTGAGCTACCGATTGGGTGACCGATTGAAACGCCGCCACCATAAATATTGGTTTTGTCGTGACTGATACCCATATCTTTCATGTTGGCTAATGCAACTACTGCAAATGCCTCGTTAATTTCGAAATAATCGATATCGCTAATGCTTAAACCCGCTGCTGCAATAGCTTTTGGCATTGCTTTACCAGGTGTAGTAGTAAACCATTCAGGCGTTTGTTGCGCATCGGCAAATGCTAAAATTTTAGCTAAAGGTTTGATGCCCATTGCTTCGGCACGTTCTTTACTCATTAACACTACCGCTGAAGCACCATCATTGATATTTGATGCATTGGCTGCTGTAATGGTGCCTGTTTTTTCAAATGCAGGTGCTAATGATGGCACCTTATCGAATTTCACTTTTGTATAATCTTCATCTTCGCTTACTACAATCGGGTCACCTTTTTTCTGAGGAATAACCACCGGAACCACTTCATTTTTAAATGAACCGTTTTTCCAGGCAGCAGCTGCACGTTTGTAGCTTTCAATAGCGTAGTTATCCTGGTCTTCGCGACTAAAATTATATTCGCGGGCACAGGTTTCGCCACATGAACCCATGTGTTTGTTGCCATAAGGGTCCCAGAGACCATCTTTTATAATACCATCTACCACTTCACTGTTGCCCATTTTTGCTCCCCAACGCTCTTTGGTGAGATAATAAGGCGTATTGCTCATGCTTTCCATACCACCGGCAACCACGATATCGCTCATACCCAGCATAATTTGCTGTGCACCAACCATAATGGCTTTCATACCCGAAGCACAAACTTTATTGATAGTTGTGGAATTCACTGTATCCGGCAAACCTGCAGCCAACATAGCCTGCGTAACAGGAGCCTGACCAATATTAGCTGGTAACACGTTACCCATATAAATTTCCTGAACATCAGTTCCCTGAATGCCTGCGCGTTCAACGGCAGCTTTAATCACATGTGCTCCCAATTGCGGAGCAGTTAAAGAGGCCAATCCACCACCAAAACTTCCAATCGGTGTGCGGGCTACTGATACGATATAAACTTCTTTCATAATTAGTAAGGTTAAATAAATTTCGCCGCAAAGATAATAATATGGTTGAGAACAGTGCAGTTAATCAATTAGTTCAGAAGTGTATAACCAATTCGTTTTCAGGTTATACCCGCACTAAATTTAATTAAATGGAAGTAAATAAAAATTAATTTTCACACACATCAACTCCGCCTCTCCCTTCTCCGCGCTTTCAGTCCGCTGAGGCGGGTGAACCCCAAAAACTAATCAGAAAAAAAATGCAGTATAAACATTTTAGCCATCAAAACAACTCCCGGAATATTATCTCCCGCATCATCCCTGATTACATAATCAGCAGAATCAATGCAACAGATAATATTCCTCCCCACAAGAGTTTGAACCAGATAACAAATTGTTCGTCCTTTTTTGTCGGACTTTGATTTTTTCGGTTTGGCATAATTCCCGATTTTCAACTATAAACGGTTGAGCGTATTTTTTGTTGCTTAAAATTTTGTTAATAAGTGTAAAAAGACTGTAAAATGACAATTCTGAAAAACAACAATTCAACAGCCTTTAACAGTAGACCGTTTCAATAAATTAAATATTGTAGTAAACAATTAAATCAAGACACGGTCTATAAGATTTTCACCAAACCTGTAAGGTATTTCTGTGAGCGTTGTAATTGGTTTTGTGATGATAATTTTTGCGGATTTTCCTTTTGCTATACTGCCAACACTTCCACTTAATTCTAAAGCAGCCGCACCATTTAAAGTAGCAGCATTAAAAGCCTCTTCAGGGGTTAATTTCATTTGAATACAAGCCAGTGCAATTACGAAATTCATATTGCCACTTGGGCATGAACCCGGGTTGTAATCGCTCGCCAAAACAAGTGGTAAACCTGCATCAATTATTTTCCGTCCCGGTGTATAAGGTATTTGAATAAAAAATGAACATCCGGGTAATGCTACAGGTAAAGTATTACTTTGTAATAATGCATCAATTTCAGCATCTCCTAAATATTCTAAATGATCAACAGAAACCGCATTATTTTTTATTCCGGTTTGAATGCCTCCGGTATTCGTAAACTGGTTGACATGAATTTTAGGTTTAATATGATATTTCCATGCTGCACTTAAAATTGTTTCAGTTTCTTCGTTGGTAAAATATCCTTGCTCGCAAAATACATCACAATAATCTGCCAAACCTTCATCAGCAATTTTAGGCAACATATCGTTTATAATTAAATCAATATATCCTTTGCGATTATTTTTATATTCTGCAGGTAATGCATGAGCGCCTAAAAAAGTCGATTTAATAGTAGCGCGACTATTTTCTTTTAATTTTCGAATTACCCGCAACATTTTTATTTCAGCTGCGGTATTTAATCCATACCCACTTTTTATTTCTATCGTTCCCGTGCCTAAAGCAATTAAATTTTCTAATCGTTCGAATGCATTTTCATATAATTCCTCCACATCCATGGCACCTAATTTTGCCGCAGAATTTAAAATACCACCACCTGCTGCTGCAATTTCCTCATAGGTTTTTCCTTTCAGGCGCATCAAAAATTCTTCATCCCTGTTCGCAGCGTATACAATATGTGTATGACTGTCGACATACGCCGGAAGTACCATTTTCCCAGTTGCATCAATGGTGGTGATGTTCAGTTCCGGCATCGTTTCCATAGGACCGAAGTCCACAATTTTACCTGCATCTATCCATAACCAGGCATTATTGATACACGGAATTGTGGCCATATCCTTGCCCTTCACCACAGTGCGTTCGCCCTCGTCAGTTTGCCAAAGTGTTTTGATATTGCGGATTAAAATCGCTGCCATTGCCTGCAAATATCCATGAAATCGCTGTAATCAGAAAAAAATAAGTGCTTCTGCGTAATTTCGCACCTATGGCAGGTAATGTATTTGGCAACTTGTTTCGCATCAGCACCTTTGGCGAATCGCATGGTGTAGCCCTTGGTGTGGTTATAGATGGCTGTCCTCCGGGCATTGTGCTCGACTTGGAATTTATGCAGGCAGAAATGGCCCGTCGCAAACCGGGACAATCGAAAATTGTAACTCAGCGACAGGAAGGCGATGCATTTGAGATTTTAAGCGGTGTTTACGAAGGTCGCACAACCGGAACGCCAATCGGTATCATCATCCGCAACGAAGACCAGAAATCGAAAGATTATAATCACCTGTTGGATGCCTACAGACCAAGTCATGCCGATTTTACCTACGATCAAAAATATGGTTTTCGCGACCATAGGGGAGGCGGACGGAGTTCAGCACGCGAAACTGCTGCAAGAGTTATTGCCGGAAGTATTGCAAAGCAGTTTTTAAATCAATTCGGAATTACCATTCAGGCTTACGTGCAGGCAGTTGGTGATATTCGGGTACATAAACATTATTCCGAATTAGCACTAGATACCATTGAAGATAATATTGTGCGTTGCCCTGATCAGGAAATTGCAACGCAAATGATTGATCGTATAGCAGAAATAAAAAAACAAGGCGACACAATTGGTGGTGTAATTGCTTGCGTAATTAAAAATACACCAGCTGGCATTGGTGAACCCGTGTTCGATAAATTACATGCTGAATTAGGCAAAGCTATGTTGAGTATAAATGCTGCCAAAGGATTTGAATACGGCAGCGGCTTTGAAGGAACTACCATGCTGGGTTCGCAACACAACGATATTTTTGAAACAAATGCAGAAGGAAAAATTGTAACCAGAACCAATCACAGTGGTGGTATTCAAGGTGGTATCAGCAATGGTATGGATATTTATTTTAATGTCGCATTTAAACCTGTAGCCACTATTTTGCGCCCACAGGAAAGTGTGAATAATGCAGGAGATGCTGTTATCGTAGAAGGAAAGGGCCGACACGACCCTTGTGTATTACCACGCGCTGTCCCAATAGTTGAGGCTATGGCTGCTTTGGTATTGGCTGATTATATTTTATTACAAAAATCATATGCTGTTTAATTTAGGACATTTGTCCTAAATTTAATTTTTTAATAATGTCCGCAACTACAGAACTTTGGTATATCACAGGCACCTCGTCCGGGTTGGGTAAAGCTATTGCGGAAAAAGTATTACAAAGAGATGGCGCTTTAGTTTTTGGTTACGCACGAAGAAATACTATTCAACATCCGCGTTATCATCATCACTTTATCGATTTATCAGATTTGCAGGCCGTGCAACAAATTCAATTTGCACCAACAACACCTGATATTAAATTAATTACACTGATAAATAATGCAGGCTTATTAGGTGAAATGACATCAATAAGTAATATTGACAATGAAAAAATTGTGGCTACTTATCATGTGAATGTTATTACACCACATATTTTAATGAATACATTTTTGCAAACGTATCAGCATCTCGAGGTAAAAAAATGTATAATTAATGTCAGCTCCGGTGCAGCAAAAACACCATATGCAGGATGGAGTATTTATTGCGCTACGAAATCGGCTATAGATATGATGAGTTTGGTTGCCGCAAAAGAACAATCGTTATTGCCTGAACAAACGGCAACACGTATTATCGCGCTGGCTCCCGGCGTAATGGATACCAATATGCAACAGCAAATACGGAATGCTGATGCTGCGGATTTTCCCGCTAAAAATAAATTTGTCGATTTGCACAAAAATCAGCAACTTTATCATGTGCAGGACGTTGCCGCTAAGTTTATAGATGTGGTTTTGAATGACGCTCCTGAACAGGAAACCATTCAACGCATCACACTATGATACCTTTTTTATTTTCCCTATTATGGTTATCAAATCCACCTGAACAAATTGAGGCGGATTTAATTATTACCAATGCTAAAATTTATACGGTTGATTCCACATTTTCCATTGCTCAAAGTATGGCGATAGATGATGGTAGAATTATGGAAGTTGGAACAACTGCTGCTATTGCTGAAAAATATTGGTCGCTGAATGTAACCGATATGGAAGGGAAAGTAATTTATCCCGGATTTATAGATGGGCATTGTCATTTTTTACAATACGGTATCGAACAATCCTACACCGATTTAACAGGTACAACTTCATTTTTAGATGTAACAGAGCGCATTAAAAAACATGAAATAAGCAAAACAGGCGGATGGGTTATTGGCAGAGGTTGGGACCAAAATGATTGGGAAATAAAAGAATTTCCAACCAAGGAAGCTTTAGATAAATTATTTCCGACAACACCGGTGTATTTGGTGCGGGTAGATGGACATGCTGCATTAGTAAATTCAAAAGCGTTAGAATTAACAGGAGTAACTACAACTACACATGTTGATGGTGGAGTAGTGGAAGTAAAACAAGGACAATGTACCGGAATTTTATTGGATAATGCATTGGAATTGGTGACCAAAAAAATGCCGACAAAAAGTAAAACATTTTTAGCCAATGCTGCGATGTTAGCTCAGGAACATTGTGTTGCGGTTGGATTAACTTCTGTGCAGGATGCAGGTTTGGATTTGTGGGAATTACAAAACTTAAAAATGATGGACGAAAATGGCAAATGGCAAATGCGGATTTATGCCATGGCCAATGCAGGTCAAAAAAACTACGATTATTTTAGCGCAAATGGTATGATATATACCGACCATTTACGCATTCGCGCATTTAAATATTATGCCGATGGTGCGTTGGGTAGCAGAGGTGCCGGTTTATTGCAACCATATAGTGATGATCCTGCAAATTATGGCATTTATTATTTTAGTTACGACTCATTATTAGCAGAAGCACAAAAAATTTATAACCTCGGATTTCAAATGTGTACACATGCCATTGGCGATAGTGCCAATAGAATGGTGCTCGATATTTATGGAACCGTTTTACAAGGAAAAAATGATTTGCGTTGGAGAATAGAACATTTGCCAGGTAGTCAATAAAAATGATTTCAAAAAATTTAGTCAATTTAATATTTTGCCTGCAGTTCAACCTACACATGCCACAAGCGATATGTATTGGGCAGATGAACGTTTGGGTGAAAGCAGAATAAAAACCGCTTATGCCTATAAACAATTATTAAATCAAAATGGCGTGCTGATTAATGGCAGCGATTTTCCGGTGGAAGCAATAAATCCTTTGTTTGGTTTTTATGCTGCTGTTGCCAGAAAAGACCAACAATTTATGCCTAAAGATGGATTTCAAAAAGAAAATGGTTTAACCCGACAAGAAGCCTTAAAAGCAATGACCATCTGGGCTGCATACGGAGCATTTGAAGAAAATGAAAAAGGCAGCCTGGAAGCAGGTAAATTTGCCGATTTTGTGGTATTGGAAAAAGACATCATGACCATACCGGAAAAAGAATTGTTTGGCGTAAAGGTGTTGTATACTTATATTGGTGGGGTTCTTGTGTATAATAGCAAATAATGACTCTAAAAGGCATTGATGGAATTAAGATTTACATTGGAGCAAGCAGATTATTATGATTTTTACAAATCGCATTTTTGGGTCAGAATCAAGTCCAGACTTGTGTATTTGATTGTTATGTCGCTAATTTTTGGTTACTGTTTAGCTTACCAATTAAATTCAAGCACATGGTTGTATTTTGTTTATGCCGGGTTACCTATAATATTATTAATACTCATTTATTATCAATTCCCTGTTTGGATAGCAATGCGTAACCTTAATAGTGCCCTCAGGCAAAATCCTGATTATTTCGAAGCAAAAACGATGTTCATTTCACCTTCCGGAATTAAATTCCTTAGCGGCAATAATGAAGTTTTCATGGACTGGAATGCCATAAGTAGAATCGAATTAACTCCAAAATTCATTTCATTGTATCATTCAGATTTAAAAGTATTCCTAATCCCAAAGCGCGCTTTCGATTCAGAACCGGAATTTGTAAATTGCGGTTCTGAAGTAAAAAATTATATAAAAGCATCATCAAAAGATATACAATTAAAATGATGAGTAAATATTTAATTAATTATATTCACATCACCCATTTGAAACCCAATGTTTAACAAATAAATACTAATATATTTTATTGCACAAGCTGCATTTATACTCCATATAAACACTTTCATTTCGTGCGAATTTTCCAACCTTAATTTCTTTTTTTGATTGAGCTAAGAACTTGGGAGATCCGCATTTTTTACATAGTGCGGAAGCGTTTCCTTCAACAATTTCAAGCTTAACGGGTTTTGCAGTAATACTAAGTTGAAGGTTTCTTTTTCGTATTTCTGCATCAATTTGATCTTGAGAACCAGGCAGAAATTCATTGTATCTGTAATAATAAAACAGATGCAATTCCTGATTATTTAGTTCCTTCAGAAACGAAGATAATTTAGTTGCCATACTTACTAAATATCGGCACTACAGCGATTAGATTGTTATTTCATCAATCATGATAAATCAACATCGGTACATCTTCATGAAACACCAACTTTTTGGTTACACTGCTTTCAAATATATCTAACCAATATGTTTTTTGTTTGAGCACAACCAATAAATCGATATCATGTTGGTTTACATAATAATCAATACCATCGGTAATATTGATGTTATCAACTAACTCGAAAGTAATAGTTCGATTATTGGCTTCGGTTTTATAACGTTCAATAAAATCGCTGATGATAGCATTTTCAACTTCCAGATTACTGTCGTGCACATGGAAACACTTGATAATTGATCCAAATTTCAGCGCCAATTCCATCAAACGGGAAATCACATCATTATCGTTAAATGTTAAATCGGTGGCATAAGCAATTTTATCAATCGACCTGAAATGATAATTTTCAGGTACAGTGAAAATGGGCACATGACTTTTTTTAATTATGGCTCCAACATCACTTCCCCCCAAAAACTTTTTCAAACCGGTTGGTTTTTTAGCTCCAATTACAATGTAACTGGCCTTTACTTCATCGGCAGCCCTCGCAACCTCTTCGCCAACAAAACCCATTCGTAAAATCCCGTTTACACGAACTAATTCGGGGTGACTGCTGCCATACCTGTCCTGTAAATCGGTCTTAAACTGTCGTAATCTGTCCTCCATGGCACTTTCCGTTACATTGATGAGTTCCTCGGAAACATCTCCAAGTCTCGTTTCATCAATACTCGGGTAGTTCATAGGAACAGGATAAACGTGCACCAAAGTGATGGTTTCGTTCAGTTTTTTAGCCAAATCCAACGCAAATCCAAAGGTTTTTGCGGAATGTTCACTAAAGTCGGTGGGAAAGAGTATGCTCATAGCCTTTATTTTGAAGTAAATTTACGGCGGAAAAGGCTGTAAAACAGTGATTTTAACTTCCAATTACAATTTTTTTTAAACTAACTGTAACTTTTTACCTACCCAATTCGCCATATTGTCGGATGACACCAAAAGAATATAACGAAACAGTGGATGCGTGGGCTGATGGTGTTTACCGATTCATCCGAAAAAGCTTGAAAAGCGACGACGATGCCCGGGATATCGTTCAAAACGCTTTCGAGATTTTGTGGAAGAATCATGAAAATGTTCAGTTTGACAAGGCGAAAAGTTATTTATTCAGCACGGCTTATCACAATATGATCGACCATATCCGTAAACACAAACGGATGGATTACGTGGAAGAAATTGATGAAGCAGCCAAAGGGGGAACAGCTGAAGTGCAGGTGGACGTGAAAGAAGCTATCGAAAAAGCACTTCAAAAATTACCCGATGTGCAAAAAAACTGTGTGTTGTTGAGAGATTATGAGGGATACAGTTACGAAGAAATAGGAGAGATGCTCCATTTAAGCGAAAGCCAGGTTAAAGTTTACATTTTCAGAGCGCGTCAAAGCCTCAAAGAATATTTAATAAGTATACATCATTTAATATGAAAATAAATATCAATAATTACGAAGAATGGATGATAGATTACATTGAAGGTAATTTATCTGATGCTCAGGTAAAAGAGATGCAAGAGTTTTTGACTTTTCATCCTGAACTGAAAGCAGAATTGGATCTGTTCAACGAAACTAAATTACAACCCGACACTACCGTGGTGTTTGAAAATAAAGAAAGCCTTAAAAAAGCTGTTGGTGGTCGTGTTGTAACCATGTATAGCTGGGTTAAATATGCCGCTTCAGTTGCAGCAGTGGTGATGGTTTTTGCAGGTGTTAGATGGTTCAACAGCAATAACACAACCGAAGATAATGTGGCTATTAAACAATATCAATATCAGCAAACTGACAACAATTTTGCTTTCGACAGAACAACTGATAGTATAGAACAATTACCGGTAGATAATACTACTCCAAAAGAAGAAAAAAATTATTTTGCCGATAACAAAAAGAAAAATGTTATCGAAGCCATTCCGCAGGAAGAAATTAAAGAAAAAATAAAACGCGAATTAAATCCAATTCAAAGTATTGATTTCGCTAAAGCAAATAAAATTAAAACGGAAAATAAAATCGAAATTAACTCGAATCCAATTGAACTGTTAGAAGAAAATACATTTGCCAACAATACCATTGCAACACCTAAAACAACTAATAGTCAATTAACCAATATCTCGTTAAACGATAATAAAAATGTGATTGACTGGTGGCAGGATGCAGTAGCCATAGGCGGTGAGGTTGGTGAAGTAATTGAAGGGGTGAAAGATTATGATTTGAATCCGATTGAACCATTTTTAAAACACGACGACACACAAAATGATGTGGTGAAAACCAAAAACATCAACATATTAGGTTTTAATTATTACAGCAGAAAAAAATAAATTATTTATACAATTAAATACAACGCTATGAAAAAAATCATGTTAATGGCCGCAATTTTGATGGGAGTAATGATTGCCAAAGCACAAGTGCCGCCACCTCCACCTCCACCACCTCCGGCTGGACCAGTTATTAAAATTGAAGAAAATAAAATCACCATAGTTTCTCCATCAGGCGATGAATATATTATCAATGAAGATAATATTATGAAAAATGGAGTTGTTTTAGATACCGACTCAGAAGCATTTCGCTTAGAAATGGATGCTATTGGTAAACAATTAGAAGCACTTAAACTCGAAGATTTAAATCTGACTATCAACAACGAAGATTATGCTGAATTAATGGCTGATCTGGATGAGTTAGATGCAGAGATGGAAGCTTTGGATAATTCAGGTATTCAGATTGATACCTTACCTGGCGACTCAACTGCAATTACTATCGGTAACTGGCGCTTAATTGTTGCTGAAGATGGCGAAGATGCAGAAGATGTAGATGTTTCTTTCGGTAAAGTACCAGAAGTAGAAGAAATTGATGACCGTGATGTTGATGTGTTTGACACTGAATGGTGGTTGTTCGATATGGGATATAATACATTCCTGAACAGTGATTATAAAGCACAAATTGATGAGCCATACACTGCAATGGAAGATTTACACGGATGGGGAAGTTTTGATGTGAATTTGCACATGTTCCGCTCAAGAGTAAACATTGCTAAAGGGTACCTTAATTTTAATTATGGATTGAGTTTTGAATGGCACCATTACCGCTTCGACAATAACTTTTCTATCATGCCCGATGTAGATACTTTCACCATCAACACTGAAACTATCGAATACGAGAAAAATAAATTTAATACTACCCATTTAACATTACCTGTGTTAATCGGATTTGAAACTAAACCATGGGATACTGAACACAGCTTCCGTATGCAGTTTGGATACAGCCCGGGCTTAATGTTAAGAGGTAAAACTAAACTGAAATACGATGGTCAGAAAGACATTGAAAAAGATGATTTCAACCTCGCTCAGTTCCGTCATGAAGTAAATTATATCATCGGTTACGGCGATTTTAACCTATACGCTTCTTATGATGTAAATAGCATGTTTGCGGAAGGTGAAGGACCGGATTTACATCCATTCTCAGTAGGTTTAGTAATAAGAAAAGGGTTCTAAAAATTTTCTATAGGTTTGGTCAATTTAAAGACAGGGTAGCAGTATCCTGTCTTTTTTTATGGTGCTAATTGCCTTCATTAATCAATGAGCTCACTGCTGATTTGATTTATAATATACCCATTATATTAAGGCGTATCATCAAATGTTTCGGGAATTATTTCAGGTTGTTTGCTTTTATCTCTGGCCATTAAAATATTCCAAACAGCAGCGATAAAAAAACTGGCTGTTACCAACCAAAAACCAAACTTCATTTTAAAATCGATATTCAAATCAATATTCAGTGTGCTGTCCTGTTTATTTTGAGCATCCGCTATTTTGGTTTTTAAATCCACCATCATGGCAATTAAACAGACAAATCCTATCAGCGCAATAACTGCGACTAATTTGTAGTTGGTTCGTAATTTTTTGACAGCCATTAAAACTAACCCGATTATAGCGGCAATAAAAGCATTTAATGCGAATATATTAGGGTCGTATTTTTCCACCTTTTTTTCTTCGGCGCTGTTATCCTCTCCTAAATTAAAATCAAGCTCCTGCTCATATCCGGTAACCAGTTCAATACCTTTTATGGTATCGAGTTGCTGACCATTACAATTAATTTCAGTAAAAGTTAAAAAGAAACCCGCCAAAGCAATAATGAATGTTACCGGCGATAAAAATGTAAATTGTTTGTATGCCATAAATTAAAATAAATATTATTCAAAAGAAGGTCCTATCATTACGAAGTTTTTCACTTGAGTGATTTCTCCGTTATTGGTAATAAATAATTGACCTTTTTCTCCGGTTTTTTTATTTTCCCAAATTTCAATGCCTTCAAATTGTTCACCACAACGGTTGGTTAATTTACCACCGTCTAAAATTAATTTTGCACCTGGTTTTATAATCACCTTTGCCTGTTCAGGTAAAGCCACTTCGCAACGAATGGTCAATTCTGAACCTTCGCGCAATTCAATATCTCCCCATAAATCTTTTCCACCTTCCCAAACTAATTGTTCATGTTTGAAAATGGTTACTTTTTCGAATGGATGATATTCGCACCACAACGGAATAGTAAACTGACGTGCACCATCTTTTTCTTTATAAAAAGTGTATTCCATGCGACCTATTTGACAAGGAGTTACAGCCATTTGAATGGCATTGTAATCCATCATATTATTACTCACAATACCATCGCAAGGCGCCTTGCCGGTATTACTCCAACAGCCCGGATTGCGAGGTGTATCTTCGCATCCATCGTCCCAATTCCAGGTGTGATTTAATCCGAAACTATGTCCCAACTCATGATTGAGTAATTTGGATAAAAATAAAACATCATGTGTAAACGCAGAACCATCATCGCGATATTTTACAGTAGTAAACTGATTATACATACTGAATAATTTCAGGCTGCCTACAAATGAAATCCCTGATAGGGTAGCACCACCATAAGTAGGACTATTAATACTATCCGGAACATGTTCAATTAAAAAGATATTAATAATGGAATCTTCACCTGTTTTATAAGTATCAATTACTGTTCTGTCACCCAAAGAATTTACCCCTTTTTTTGCACTTCTGTTCCAAAATGCCAATGTATCATTTTTGTGAAAATAAATGGCATCTTCACCAGTTATTGGGTCTTTTTGTAAAACAATTCTGACCGGAATAGGAATAACATCAGTAGTATTTCCTTCCGGTAAATTCATTTGCTGATTATTCGACCAACGATAATTACTTTGTTTAACTAATTCACGAATAAAATCTTTTCCCTGTGCTTCGCTAAAATTGCCTTTTCCATCACCATCCTGCATGATATGAAAATTTACGCGAACAAATTTAACAGGAGATGCATTTAAATGCCGTAAATCAGGAATATAACTCAACGATTTTTTGCACATCGGTTCATGAGGTGGCAAGGTTGTTTGCTGCACATCAGCTTCTCCTGCATATTTTATTATGATCTTGCTGCATGAGCTTAGTGCAAATGCGATGAAAATGACAAAAAAGTGTTTCACTGCCTGTTAATTTATGTAAATTTGTGGCTCTAAAATACAAGATATATTATGAAAAAATATTTAGGCGTGTTTTTAGCCGCTTTTGTGCTTGTAGCTGCAGGCTGCGACAAAAAAGCAAAGGAGGTAGCTGAGATTGAAGAAATGGCTGTGGCAGTGGATAGTATCATAAAAATCAACCCCGTACTTAACGTTGGTCAGAAGGTGGAAGCAGAAAAACTCATCAATGAATACCTTGAGTTTGCTAATAATTACCCAGAAGACAGCCTTTCAGCCGAATATTTGATGAAAACAGCCATTTTGTATCATTTAATGCCTGATTATGGCAAAGAACTGGCTATTTTGGAAAAAGTGATTGCACAATACCCAAATTCAGCTTATGCGCCTCAAGCGTTAGCAATTGGAGCAAGAGTGAGTGAAGATAACTTAAAGAACTACGAACAGGCGAAAACCTATCTCAAACAAATACAGGATAAATATAGTGATAGTCCTTATGCAGTAAATATCGACTTACAAATTGAACATGTTGGTGATTCAGAAGGCTTATTGGAAGCAATTATGGAACGCACAGGTGTTACCCTGGATGAGGCCTTCAGTAAGGCTGATTCAATTGATGCTGTGAAATAATGAGCGCGCAATTAATTTTTGCAGCTCATCTTTTCTGATATTTTGGTATAACCGGCCTTCACGAGCATAACTAATTTCACCGTTTTCTTCAGAAACAATAATGCAGGTGGCATCGCTTTGTTCGGTAATGCCTACACCGCTTCTATGTCTTAGGCCAAGTTTTACCGGCAAATCCGGATTATCTGATAAGGGTAACACACATTTAGCAGCAGCAACCTTATGTTCTGCAATAATGAGCGCACCATCGTGTAAGGGACTGTTTTTGAAAAAGATACTTTCAATAATGTCCTTCGTAATTGCTGCATTTACGGTAATACCGGTATTTTGATAAAATCGAAGTTGACTGGTTTGTGGGATGACAATAAGTGCTCCGGTTTTGCTCAAACTTAGGGACATAATGCCTTCTGTCAGTTCATTCACTTCTTTTTGATTGTATTCGCCGGTTCTGATTTTTTTGAGACTTAATGCCCGCCAAAAATTCACTTTCCTGAAATCGGAACTGCGGCCTACATACAGCAGAAATCTGCGAATTTCCGGCTGGAACACAATGAGCACAGCAATTACGCCAACATTGATAAAAGCACCAAAAATTTCACTGATGAGCTGCAATTCCAATGCTTCAGCAATTAAACTCAGCACATAAATGACCAATAACCCAATAAAAATGGTAAAGGCAAGACTTCCCCGAACCAGACGATAGAGCTGGAATAAAATGAATGCGACCAACAAAATGTCAATCACATCAACAAAATTAAGCTCCAAAAACCCCAGGTCCATCAATAACTGCATGCGGTAAATTTATAACACGAACAGCAGAATTGGAAATTAGCCTGTAGAAATGCACTTCATATATAAAACAAAATGTTGGGCAGGTTATACATTTAACAACTTAAAAAAATACTTTAAATGTTTTTTTAATTCATGCATCAGCGACAAGTGAAGGTGCTTGGATTATACAGGGTAAGTCCCACTAACGAATATTTATTTCTTTGGTATACACGCTCTCTTGATTTAAAAGCCTTACAATATAAATTCCGACAGGAAATCCTTCTAAATCAATTGTCGTCAAATTTTCTTTCAAATCTTTTTGTAAAAGGTTTTGGCCTTGTAGGTTATTAAATAGCAGCGAACAACCTGCATAGGCCTCAGTTTTAACATACAGTATTTTATTAAACGTATATACGACAGCATCAAGGCTATTTATTTCATGTATAGGCACAGTAGTATCACCAATTGCATCCCCGGCTGCAATACCCACATCACATTTTGTTTCATAGGCATAGTCTTTTACCGTTAGTTTTGTGCCATTGTCTTCTACACTGCAACGTATCCATCCATAGTGCATACAATCTAATGAATCGGTGAATCGGATACCTACATATTTATCAATTGTTTCAGGTAACCAGGCCCCGCCTTCAAAGACATAATAAAATGACCAGTCTGGAATAACTCTGTAGGCCATTTTTGTATCATTATCCTGAAAATTTAAATCGGCATTAATAATAACACCTGGCTCTAACGCTGAAACTAAATATTGGTCACTAGTAAATTGATAATTCGTATAAACTACTTTACTTTCTGTGCCAACTAGGTTTACATTTTGTATAAATGGAAAGCACTCACACCAATCGGCATAGTAAGTTCCACTTCTTATTTCCATAATATAGTCTATAAGTCCACTATTATTTAATTCCAATACTATTCCGTCAGAAGGAGAAGTTAACACTGAGTCTGGATTTATGTCTACATATACTGCCTGAGCATAAGCTTCCTTACCCATAGTAAGGAAGCTACTAGCTAAAGCGGCATAACCTGCAAGGTTAAACTTTTTGAATTTAGTTTGATGCTTTTTCAATTTGCTTTTATTAATCTTTGAACAGATAATAATATATCGTTTTCAAATATTTTTACTAAGTAAATACCGGATGGAATATCAGATATATCGATTACAGCATTTTCCATTACCTTTTGAGTCAGTATTAAGTTACCAGTTAAGGAATATACTTCAACTTTAGCCGGACTTGTTTGATTTTCATTCAGCGTGGTATAAAATGAAAACTTCGTATTTGCCGGATTTGGATATAAAATTGTTTCGCTCTCTTCTGATACTTTTGGTGCTTCAATTTTATAATTTTTAAATATTGGTATTTTTACATAACCAACGGAATAAGGCGGTACGGTTATACAACCACCAATTGTAGAGGGTGTTGACGCACAATCTGGTGAATTTACAGAAAAGGTAGTATTTTGTATTTCAATTTGATATAAATACGCTGGAGTAACTTCTGGGTCATAGCATGTGCGATCCGTTGGTGTAGGATTTGTATACCCAGTATTGAATAAGGGATCGAAAAGTGTGCTACTTCCAGAGCAAGAATATAACTGCGTTCCTTTAACATAGCGCAACGTTGCCGTTCCAAATGAGATGATTGGTGTTGGGCTAAATAATCCTGCCAAATATTCACCATTAATTTCATAATCCTGTTCTGTTGATTTGACGTTGGAATAATACATATATAAATAATTATTACCCGGGTCAATAAACATTGTCGGCATTGGATTTAGATTACTGACTCCTGATATGTACCTTGTTTTTACATATTTTAAGTTCTGCGCAGATATTTCTCTAAGCATAGACATGACAAAGTAACTAGTTCGTCTCATGTAGTAGTCCCTTTGATTGGGGTTTAATCCACCCAGATTATATGGTGAATAATTTTTGCACAAATAATTATATAATTCTCTAGGTCTATCGGCTGGCGTTAATAAATCTTCACCAACTCCGGCATAATTTTGATACGTGGCATAGGTAAAAAAATTCTTCTTATAACCACTTGCATAATTCACTTTTAAATTTTTTAGAAACCATTCTTGTAAAACAAATCCATGGGTAAAACCGTTTGTGTAAACGCCTCGGCGTAGACCAATGTCTACCGATGTTTTAATATTATACTCTGTCATCCATAACTCCTTTCTCACATTATCTGCTAGTGTGGGAGTTGTAAAATTAAACACTGTTTTATAATCATCCCAAGCTACTTTGTGACCATATTTGATAAATCCCATGAAACTATCCGATGCAGTTAATGTTGGATTTGCTGGGTCAAAAAACAAAATTCCATTAAATGCCGATTGAAGCCTAGAATCGTAACTTGCAAAATTCCATAAGCCATCTGTAAAAGGTGTCACTACTGGTGGAATTGCATCATCTACGATACCACCCCAATTCTGCTTGTCATCAAGATATATGTGCAGGATAACTGCATCGAACTTTTTCTTTGAAAGCCCTGGTGGCATTGTTGCGATTTCATCTGCGTAATGAAAAACAATATCTGTATTCCATTCAGTTGCTGTACGCGGGCAAGATAATAAAAAAACTGGTTGAGGTGTAAGATTATCACCAGGGGTTCCTTCGCCTGGAATTCCGATTTTACAGTTTGTTGTAAAATTATACTTAAATGCTTTAATAAAATCTCGGTTGTAATAATGACCTGTTGCATCCTGCAATTGCATAGCTGGATTTAAAAAAGTATTTAACCTTGTTTGAGCCAAAGTCTCTGCATAGGGATCTCCATTAATAAAACTCCAATATGAACCATTAAAAGCCTTGTCACAGGCACCAGCATCATGTTCTGAAAAATGCGCAAAGCCCATCACTGTCCAATGGAAGTCCGAAGGACATTCATTACCAAGTTCCACACCAACTACAGTGCAATTATGAATCGGGTTAGAACGCAAAAAATTGACAATAGCGGCACATTCACTGGAAGATTCACTAATAATGTTTAAATCAACAATTATTTTTACCGTATGCCCTGGATTGTTAGTTTCAATTTGTCGAATTAATTTTATGAAATCCGTAAGGTAGTTTCTATGGTCTGTGGCAGTAACCACTAATTCCTGCTGGGTCCGCCATTTTTTTAGAAAATCTCCAAACTGTCCGGAAACTGAAGCATCCATCCAAGTGTTCCACGTAGGTAAATCTGCGTCTGTTTGAATAGCAATTGCTGCAATTGCCGCAGCTGTTGTTGCATAAAGTGTAGGTACTAAATTTGTCACATTATTATCTGATGCATCAAAATATCTGATTAATTCGGCTAAGTCATATCCATATCCAACAGCGGTATCAGTTGCAGCACCTCCAACCGTATGCAATAAATGCATGAACTTCCCATTTGCGCCATGCGGAAACCGCAGCACTTCTGGCCTTAAATCACTTAACCATTGCCACTGGTCTGCGGCGCTGCCATCGTTTGGACAGGTGGCATTATCAAACATACCGGACACATTGATTCCATATAGCCCTTTATTTGTATTTTCAGGCGCACTGCCATCCCATAATGGGTCACAAACAATTGGACCTGTACCAGCACCAACCTTAGCTGTCGCGTTAGCATTTGGGTTTCTCGTTATAGATAAAATAGGCAAACCAAAATTACCAATGCGCCCTTCAATATAAGTGGTATCAGTAGTTGTAGAGTCATTCAAAATTGAATCGGCTAAAAAATAAATTGAATCTCCACCGTCAGAATAGGCATAGGAGGTATCGTAAGGCTGATAAATATTAGTAGAATCTTCATAAGTTGAATCTGGAAGTGGGAGCGCATATTCATCATGCATTACAAAAAAATTATTGGGAAAACGGGTACTTGTAAAAGATGCAGCGATGACAGTCCCGGTGCAAAGAATGATGAAAAGTAAGGTAAATCTTCGCATGTATATATTTTGGTAAAGTGGATTTTTCATTAATTTATAAATTTAATTAGTAGGACAATAAAATAAATGGGTTAATGTATGAAATAGGATGCAACGTTACCGTCGTCTCCGTTTATTGAGCCTGTCAACCGTAAATATTTTGGTTGAATAACAAGAATTAATGCTAACTATGTTTGTCTGAAAAAGGGTGTTTTTCAAGTTTTTATAAATTTTCATATTCCTAAATTTTCAAGGTGAATATGTTATTTAATGGTCAAATAGAAGATCGCTTGGTTTTTATTTAAGCAAATATTTCAATACTATTTAAAATTAAATAAAAGTACATACATATTTTGGGACACTTGCATACAATACATGTCACGATATGTAATAGTTTTTATTTTAGGAAGCCAACTGGGATGATAGTGTGGTCGGCTTTATCGATTTGTGTTTCATTGCTGGAAAGTGGATATTCCCTGCGTTCAATTTATTTTAAAGGGTTAAATTAATAGGGGTTATTCTATAATAATATAGCAAGTCTACAGATTACTACTGAAAAAAACAAATGGTTTTAAAAATATTTTTGTCATTTTTTTATTTTTTTCTCTTTTTTGATGCTTCTTTTTAAAAATTACTGCCGGGAGAAATAGAAAAACGCGAGGGTTCAGAAAGCGAGGGTATATTATAGCGATGGGGTTATTAGCCGGGATTATTATTCCGGCACTTGCTGCAATAATTTCACCATGAGTTTAAATGAACTCCCCGGTTTATGAATTTGATTTACCGTTCCTGTGATATAACAATCTTTTTCGGGGCAATAAAATGCAAATGCTCCCGATAATCCTGAATGACCATACATGGGGGGAATATTTGCACCTAATGTAAAAATTGCAGGTAATTTAAAACGCATCAAACCAATTCCATATTCTAGTGGAAACATTACTTTGTTCCATTGATACATTTCGGTGAGATAACTTACCGGGAAAAAAGTACCGTTAAAAAACGCTTTTAAAAAAATAAGATTTTCTGCTGAGGTTGAAACAATACCACCATCAGGTCCAAAACTGGTCATAGCCATTGGAATAGGCAATTCATTTTTTTTATAATACATCACCGCCGGAGTTGTGTCCGATTTATTTACATATAAATAGGTGGCATGTAAACCTAGTGGTTGAAATATTTTTGTTGTTAAAATAACATCGATGTTTGCGGCGTAAATGATTTCCAATATTTTTCCCAATAATTGATAATTGGTATCTGAATACAATGCTTTACCGGATTTTCCGGGTATGAATTTTGGCTGCATCGTTTTGGACAATTCAATACTTTGTTCAAATGTCCAGTGTTGGTCTTCGCCATCTGTAAGTGAGTTCAGTAGGGACTTTCCATTGGTTTGTTTGCCTTGAAAATAATCGGGTAATCCGCTGGTATGCGCTAATAAATGTTGAATGGTGATTGAGTCGCTATAATTGCTGCCTTTGTACACGTGTAAATTTTCCATGATTGCAGCAGGTAAATAGCGATTGATTTTATCTGATAATTGTAATTTACCTTCACTACGCAATTGCATAATTAAGGCAGTGATGTACAATTTAGTTGTACTGGCAATAAAATAGGTATCGTTATTTTGTAAATTGCCAGCGCTGCCTGACCAGCTTTCATTTCCATATTGTATCGAAACAGTGGTGCCGAAAATTTGTTTTTGGTCGACACTTTGATTTAATATTTGCTGAAATTTTTCAGGCTGAGTTGTCTGCGCATGCAATAAAGAAAAGTTAAACATGCCCATCAGGAATAACAATTTTTTCATGTTAAAATATAGTAAATCCAATTAAGATATCAAAAGCTGCTTGTTCGGTTGAATTATTTTTGTCATAATATATTTGCCCCAACAAAACACGCGATTGAATATCTACAGCAAATTTATCTTTAAAGTGTAAAAACTCATAACCGGCAGCAAAGCCGAAGCCGGGACCAACATAAAAATCAGGAGGTCCAACACTAAAATCAACGTCATAAAATGGTGTTGTTTCCAAACTAAGACCGACCCCGGCACTTGCGTACCAATTTTTGGTCAGGTAATATTGAACAGATGGTAAAAATGCCTCAAAAGCGCGGTTTTGGCTATTGATGGTGCTTACACCGCCCGGCATATATAAACCGAAACCGAGTTTTTCATTTACCATATATCCAATTTTAATATTGGGTAAACTCATTCTTGATTGGTAATCATCATTACTTAAATGAATACCACCACCGGCACTAAAACCAAAAAATAACCCTTCGCGAGTAATATCATTTTGCGCTGTAAGCACAATGGATTGAACTATGAGTAGTAAACACAATAATTTCTTCATGCCACAAAGTTCTTCCGCTTTGTGTGCACAACAATTACCCTATGGTAACTTATTCCATAATATTTCTGCGAATTCTGCTGAAGCTTTGTGGTGTAATACCAAGATAGGAGGCTAAATGTTTTTGAGCTACACGGTGTACAATATCCGGATGCATTTGTAATAATTCCATATACCGCTGTTCAGCCGTTTTTGTCAATAAGTCAATTTGTTGCTGCTGCTTGGCAACATAAGAAGACTCTGCTGCAGCGCGCATAAGTATACTGCCTATTTCGGTTTGACCAAGTTGAAGATAATCGGTTTTTGTTAAACGCAACATTTCCGAATTTTCTAATGCTACGGTTTCTAAAGGATTGGGTTGGCCGGTAAGTATGGACATATAATCACCAAAAAAATGATTTTCAAAACCGAAGTCCAGACAAACGTAATTGTTTTCCTTCCATAAAAATACTCCTGCGCAACCTTTCACGATAAAATGAAAATAATGTTCAGCATCATGGGCAGGCTTTAATACTTCATCTTTAGCATAATGTTTAACGGTGCAAACATCTGCAAACTGCTGCCAGGCCTCAATGGGTGCAGGGAAAAATGGGTCGAATGCGTTTTTTAATATTTTCGCTATCACAGGTTGTATTTTAACCGAAGATAATGAAAACCAAGTAAACTATATTAATGGTCTGGGAGTGAAGTTAGTAGCCGAAATAAAAAAGGACATGTCAACTCATCACATTGACATGTCTTCAGACCTAAGCACAATTATTTCGTAGACATCTAAGCAGTTATTTTTTTTAAAACAATCTGCTGTTTTTAAAAATCGACTGTCATGATTTAATTCAACGTTACGAAATAATTCTACAAAGCTATACCCTAATTAATTTGAAAAGAATTACATATGTTAATTTGTGCGACCTTGCTGAATAAATTTTCGCAACCTACTCAAAGAAGCTGGCGCAATGCCAATAAAACTAGCAATATCTTTTAATGAAAAACGCTGAAATATCCATGGGTGATTTTGCATAATATGTTCATAACGTTGAGTAGCATCCATGTTTAATAAAAATAGCCGCAAGTCAAACTCGGTAAGTAATTGACGTTCTGCCATTATTCTGCCAATGCGTTCGAATAATGGTATTTTATCGTACAATTCTAATAATAATTTATATTCAATAACAACTACAGTAGTATCTTCTACAGCCTTAAAACCAATTAATGAGGGAGCTTCCATAATTACACTTCTGTAATCAATAAATAAACTGTTTTCGATAAAAAAATGCGTGTTACGCTCTTGCCCATGAATATTTTCATACACCTTAATGGCACCTTTTTCAATAAACCATAAATGTTTACACAGCATACCAATTTTATGGAGATGTTTACCCTTAGGGATTTTGACGGTTACTAAAAAATTACTTAAGAAATGCCATTCTTTTTCTGGAATAACTACGGCTGTTTCTAAATGTTTGCGCAATTGTGTGAATTGTTGTGAATCCTGAACCATAGAGGAGGAATTATTTTGGGGCGATATTAGAAATTTAAATTAACTTACATAGTGACAAATGTCAATTTTGATGCAAATCGATTGACCTATGTTAAGAAAATTAAAAAAAATCATCAATAATTATCACTTAAGAAAAGTAAGTGACCTCCAAAATGGTGCTGAATTAGTTAATTTAACACTCGAAAAAATGTTATTTGTGACAGGATAAAATCAGTGTACATAATAAAAATATTGAATAAATTAATTATTTGTTTAGACAAATACGGTGAATTATTTATCCTTGGTTTTATCTCTTTTCCATTGCCAATACACGTATGGATAAATAGGTAAACCAATTGCCTATATGCATGCATCAAAACAATAGGCAACATCTACAAAAGGGAATTATACGCTAAATAAATTAAATGGTTGATATAATGACCTATACGATGTTGAATTTCCAATTTGAGATGACGCAGGAAGACACCATCTTGAATATTCCAAAAGGTATAGGAAGTTAAGACCTAGTAAAATGACTGGTGGTTCCAGTTTATTCATTATTTGCTATTAGAATTTACAAAATTTTGGTTAAATTTGACAACGGAAACACTATAGTAAAACAACTTGTAAAACAGTAAGTGAAAAATAACAAATTTATATTAACACAGTATTCTGCTTTATCAGCTTGCTTTTTGGCTTTAAATTCTAGCTCGATAGGACAAGCTGTATATACAGATATTGATCCTGATATAGTTTTAGATAATAATTGGGAAACAGCAGGAGTTGACATGAATAATGATGGTATAGTTGACTTCGGATTTTTAAATCGGTCGTTTGATTTTTCTACTTACTATTCTTACTATAGTTCACACCTAAATGCACTTTATGCTGGGCCACAATCACCTAATAATGAAATTGCAGCTTTAACCCATGTAATTAGCCCTTCATATGGCGGATTTACTGTTTACTTTCCATTTGCATTAAATGTTGGAGATTTAGTTGAGGAAAATTTAATTTTTCATAATGAAGGGTATCAGACTTTAGCCTACAGATACATAGATAAAAGCGGTTTTTATTTTCCTAAGGGGGGAATTTGGTATCCCGAAGTGCTAGACCACTATCTTGGTGTCAGATTTTATGATTCATTGGATTGTTTACACTATGGTTGGATACGCTGCGATGTATTAGAAAATGGAGGAAAGTTAATTGTTAAGGACTACGCATTTGAAAATAAATGCAATACAGGAATTATGGCCGGTGACACAATAGGTGATACCAGCACTGTCGAAATTGCTGAGCTAGATTTGATTGCGCCAACAATTTATAGCTACTCCGGAACTATTTGTATAAATATTGATAAACAACTTTTGGGCGCCAACTTTTCTGTCGTTAGTTTTGAAGGGAAGGTAGTAAGTTCCAATTATTTAAATGAATTGAATAATAAATTTAATTCAATCGCAGTTAATGGAACTTACATTATAACTGTCAATAAAGGCTCCTTTAGTTACTCTAAACAAATTATTCTGATTCAATAAACGAATTTAAATAATAACAAAGGAGGCGTTGTTTGAATAACACCTCCTTTTTTTTTTATTTCCAATAATTTTTGAATACCTGCAGATTATAGTATGGAATAACATCAACCCCAGTCAACGTATAAAAAATAATAGGTTAATTTTGATTTAAAAAATAATACCATGTTGTTTCTGTGCCATTGATATTTTTTTGAAACGCTTGTTAAGTCACTTTATAGTGATTTGCTGTTACATAATTAAAACAATCAAGGTTATACTATTTACCAGACATTGCAAATTGAACAAATGATGAATACATTCAGCAAGAAAATGTTCTAGATATCTGGTCTCGAATGCTCTTTTCTTTCTGAATGTCTTTTTTGATACATGAATATGGTTTCCACAAAACACCTCGTATGCAGCTATGTGGTGCTCAATAACATAATTGAATAAATGGAAAAATATTTTTTTGGGGATAAAGTAAATTTATGTGTTTGTAAATATTAAGACAAAACCTAGATTAAATAATAATTGATGCGGTGGTGTTTTTACCTATAACATATTTATTTTTTTGTTTTATCTCTTTTCCATTGCCAATACACGTATGGATAAATTGGTAAACCTATTGCCTGCCAGGCATCAACATCTGCAAAATAGCCATTTATAGATACTAATTCGAAGCGCATGTTACGTAAGATGCCGTATTTATTTTTATAAAATGGTGCAAACCTGAATCCGTAGGTTAGCATAGTTTTGCGAGGAACATTTTCTAAATAGGTAAAAGTGGCACCATATTGATAAGCGAGATGGTAGCTAATCCAATTAGATGGTCTGTAATCTAATCCAATTGCATAATTTGGGTTCCAGGTATTGGTGAAATCTTTATAAGTATTGAGTGTGGTATCATTATTTAAAAGAATTAAACTTTTCATATAATCAACACCTGCTGATAGGTTGATATACCAGTCATTTTTTATCCGATAACCAATACTTGGTTTGAAATGAAAATAGGCGCCACTTTCCTGAACTGAAATAGATGGTGTTTCAAAACGTAACAAAGTATCCCATAAATAAATAAACATGGCTTCTGCGCCGATGGTAGGCAAAGCTCCATTTTGGTCGGTAAATTTATATCGGAAGTTAACACTGGGAATTGGTTTTTTTAATTCGGTAAACGCACCATATAACCATGGCAATAAATCAATTTGCATGGTTAAATTATTGGTAATACCATAAAATGCCCAACTCGGAAATGGAAGTGTTTGCCATGATTGTCCGTAAATCCATTCTCCTTTTTGCAAGGTATATGGAGTTATACAATCAATTGGGTGTAAGTAAATATCATCTTTAAGTGTATTCGTTTTCCTGAGGATGGTGTCTTGATTGTTTTGTGTTGTGCTATCAATACTATTTGACAAAACATTTATTGCATCTAATTTATGAGTTGTTTCATTAAAATAAACTGATGAATTGGCAAACATTGGTAAGGAGCAACAACTAAAAATTGCGCATATAGTAATACCAATGCTTGCCAATAATTTAACCATAATTACACGCCAAATTGCGTTAAGTGATGATTCAAGTGCTTAAACATCATATTATTCCATTCGGTAACATTGAGTTTGCCAAAAGAATTGGAAACTTTGCCGTCAAATGCAGCTGCGCCTGTTTCCTGTGTCTTGATAATATGATTAATGAGACGCTCTTTTTCGGTAGCAAATACTCTTTCATCTACAATTAAAAAAGCCGGAGCAGTGGGGGAGTTGTGTTTATAGGGTGCTTCGTTGGTAACAATTTTTTTGACAAACATTTTTAATACTAGTCCCATAAAAAAATTAGGTTTGGGATGTTTGTCTGTATAAATCATTTCGTAAGTCACATTGCAATGAGCTAACATTTGCGCCACATTCATTTTTCCCCAACCCGGTTGAGTTGCAGGAGTAAGATTGTTAATTCTTGCTATAACCTCATCGGCTACAGATTTTTCAAAGATGTTTGGTAATGCCATGTTTATTTTTTGTGTCAAATATAATAAAAAGAACTTGCTTTAAAGCACTTCCAATTAACTGCTGATTTTGTTAATGGATGTTACAATATTAGCTGTGGTTGTAGTTGGCAGTATCAATTTTATTACCTGATTTTATTGAATTACTATTGGTAATTGTAAAAAACATGGTTCGCTGTTCGAGGCACCAAAAGCGATTTGTTTTGCTTTTGCTCCAACCGGTAGTTGGGCATTTCGTGCAAAATGGCCAGTTAAATTGAGGGTGCCATTTTTTGCTTTTAGTGTAATTCGTTATTCTCAGACCTTTAGCGGTAGAATCTCTTAATAACCTATCAATTGTAGTATTAGAGAAATTGCTTCCATTCCGAATCCTATATCCCATGTTAGTTAATTCATGAGTAATTTTATTTTTCCACTTTCAATTAAAAAAAGATATAATTATTATTAATTGTGAATATCTTATTATAAATCATAAGGAACAGTTGTTTGTTGGTGATATAACTAAAATAACACCATCCCACGAGGACACTGCAAGCAATAAATAAAATTAAATTTATTTAAATTAAGTTTGTTAATTATTAATTTTTTATAAAAAATCCACCTCCAACATTTACACCATCATTGAGTTCAATAAAATAAACTCCAGGGGCCAACTTCGAAGCATCAAAAGTAAAATTTGAAAGTATGTTTTTCGTAATAAAAATCACTTCACCGGTTATTGAACGAATTGTTAACTGAGGCTGTTGTAAAACCTCAAATTGAATATTAATTTCCGACATGGTTGGGCTAGGAAAAATAAATAATGTAACTAATTGGATTTGATTGATACTTAATCCTTCATCTATTAGTTGGTCGCAGTCATCATCAACTCCATTCAGTAATTCTTCAGATCCCGGATAAATAGTGTTATCTGCGTCATTGCAATCAGTTGCATCAGTTACATATCCTGGAATTGTGCCACACCATAACGTGTCAATTTCAGCGTTGCCGAAATTATCCCCATCAGCATCAATGTAATAAGTAGCATAGATAATATCTTCGTCTATTAAATAATTACAATTATCATCCAACGTATTACATATTTCTGTTGTGCCCGGATAAATTAAATTATTACTATCATTACAATCAGTATTGTTTGTAACAAATCCTAATGGAATAAAACAAGCAATACTGTCTATAACCAAGTTGCCATATCCATCGTTATCATTATCCAAATAATACATGTTTTCACATTCATTTAACTCAACTACCCAATAATTGTTTCCAGTATAATCAGCAGTTACATCCATATCTGAGGAGGCTGAATACCCAGTGACAACAATTGTAGAATCGAATGTTGTTATAACATCATAGGATTCCTCATTGCTTGTTCCACCAATTGATTTTTGCCAAATTATATTACCTAGTGTGTCAATCGAAACTACCCAATAATCAACTCCTCCTTTGTTTTCAGTAACATCCCCATCCGTTGTTGACGACCTTCCGGAAAAAACAAATTCGTTATCTGTAAGTTTTGCAATACTATAGGCTTCATCACCACCAGAACCACCATAAGGTTTTTGCCATTGTAAATTACCTAAACTATCCAATGCAATTACCCACGCATCCAATAAACCATGAAAACCTTCAACATATATATTATCAGAATATGTTTGTCCAACACAAATAAGCCCATTGTTTTTTAGAATGACTTCCTTCGCAATTTCTGCATCAGAGCCCCCATAGGACTTTTGCCAAATTAAATCACCGGAAGCGTTAAGTTTTAAAATCCAATAATCATCAAATCCATAGCCAATTGTCACGTCACCATCTATACCATCTGTATTACCAACAACATAAATATCCCCCGTTGGAGATTCGATTATATCCTGCGAATTATCAGATTCGCTCGACCCATAAGATTTTTGCCACACAACGGACCCCGATTCATTTAATTTAAGCACCCAAATATCTGCACCCCCGTGATTAAAAGTAATGTCCCCATCTGTAGATAAGCTATAACCGGTTATTAAATAATTACCATCAATGGTTTGTAAACAAGCTTTTGCATTTTCGCTTAACGATCCACCATAATTATTTTGCCATTCAATATCTCCAGTTTCAGATATTTTAACAACCCAGATATCATAACCACCCTTATTTTCAGTTAGGTCACCATCATTTGAATTTGACTGGCCGACTAATAAATATCCTCCGTTTATGCCATAACATATTGCATGACAAAAATCAGCAGATGAACCACCATAAGATTTCTGCCATTGGAAGTTACCAATAGAATCTAATTTAGCAACCCAAAAATCTTCGTTACCATGTGGTGAAGTAATATCGCCATCAAGTGCATTAGAATAGCCAGCAACTACAAATCCACTATCTGCTGACTGAATAATAGCAGTGCCACGGTCATCTCCATTACCACCATAGGTCATTTGCCATTTAATGTCTATAATCTGGGCCATACTAGATGAATACTTATAGGGAAGCAAAGTATAAATCAAAAGTGCAATATAATAATGAGGTTTCAATTGAATTTTTTTAAATATCTAAGTTAATAGCTTTTACTGATATTTACAAATTAATTTACATTTAATTTTTTTGGTTTGCCAATGCAACCGATTGCAAAAGTAATTTGTCTTTTAAATAAAGTAATTCAAAAGTAAAATATTTTTCTCATCGCTTCTTAATTATTTGATGGGTTTGAGCATTTTTTAACCATTAAATTCGATTTATGAAAAATTCATTTTCTACCCAAAATCTGCACAAAAAGCTGTTTTTACTTCTGCTTCTAAATTTACATCTTATATTAATGTGGAAAGTATATGCAAGTATACCCAATCATACTTATCCTGAAACTATTCATATTAAAAATTACTTTGCACCAGATTCAAGTTTGGTGGATAGTATTTCTTTTGATGTTGGTGATACGATTGAAATATACACCTCTGGACTCGATACAATTTATATTACATATGCTGTGGCGATACCCGACTCGTTACTTGAAGATGCTTGGGCAATTCCTAACCCAAATCAGGAAATGATAATAACGTTCTCTGACAATAATGCTCCAGTTAATCAAGGTGTTATTGGTGTAGCCTTAACAGATTTTTTCGAGCCCTTGAAAGCTCAACTATCTAATAATGTAAATTATGTTGTTGAACCTACCCCCTGGCAGGCTCTTATAGATCTAGCTCCTAAAACCATAAGGGCTTTTAGTGGGGCAAGTGGAAAATTTATGCACCCTCTAGGGTCTTTATATAATGCTACTGAGAATTTATATTATGGCGGGTATGGATATAATTGGAGGGAAGTTGTACCTTATTATGATGCGATGAATGATGTAATATTGACAGATGCACCGAATGATGGTTTTGGTAATTATAAGTGGGAAGGTACAGGTAGCATAGAAGAACAAATTGAGGATGATTGTGAAGAATGTGGAACTTGGATGCCTGCAAGCGAGGTTAGTCGATTTATGGAATTTTATAGGAAGTGCACCTCTCAACCAACATTTGATGCAGATTTAATTACAAATCCCAATTTGCAGCCACTATATATAAATCAGCTAATAGCATTAATTAATATGATTGAATTAGTACACACTGGGTATGATGTGGAGGTAATTTATAATGTCAATATTGAGTCAATGTCAGCTAGTGAGATGATTGACGTAATTGACCATTTTTTTGAAAATGGAATTAATCTGATTGGAGTTGAGCTTGGTAATGAAGTATATTTAAAAAATGGCCAAAGCATGATGGGTTTTACTGACTTTGCCCATTATTATGATTATATTCAGGGTGAAAATTATTTACTTTATGAAGGACTTCCTGAAGATATTTTATTAACTGATATTTTACCCGATGAAATGGAAGACGATCATGACTTTATTAATGCAATTAAAGCTAATAACGATTACAGCTCAATTAAAATTGGATTACCTGCTCGAAATACGCCAAAATGTGGAGGTGATTATGATTTTCCATTAGCTGCACCAGGCGAAGATGATGAGGCGCCTATGACTTTTATGACACCAATAATTACTGACCCCGTAGTTGTTGATCCGTGTGAATGTGGTTATCCAGATTGGAATGCAAATATGGTTTCTGCATTCGATGATGTAACAACAATTACAACTTATCAACGATATAAATTTGATGCAATTATCTTCCATCCATATTATGGGACATCAAATGCTGATGGTGAGTGCGAGCTAAATACAAACTGGCAAAATATTATGTTAGCATTGCATGAAGACTTTGATGCAGATCATTTATCAGATTTACCGATTGACCCATTCACGTTTTCAACAACTCCATTCGATTATATAACAAATACATATCCTTTTTCATCATCACCTGATATTCGTATTAAGGATGCCTTTTATCATATATCTGGTATTCACTATCCTGATGTCGGTGACCCTTTGATTCCAGGAAATTTTAAAGAATTTACAAGAGACCGAATAGATAATTCATTTGAAGAGCACGCTGCACAAATGTTATTTACTCATGATGATGATGGGCCTGAAACAAAAGAAGTTTGGCTTACTGAATATAATCTTGACGCTGAAGTTATCTTACCACATGATGATCCAGCTGACATTTACTACGAAGCGAATGCGGCACGATTCTCGCCATTTGCTGCAAGTGTCACCAACACGTTTTCTAATGCGGTTTTGCTCCAAAATTGGTTTTTATGGAACTTAAAAGCTAACTATGACCCTGATTATAAAAGTGGTTTTCTTACTCGTGCAACAGTGCAAAATTTCTTAGGAGGAAGTCCAATAATGTTAATGAACCCTGCCGATGGCCTTGACCAATATCTTATTGGCGAAAACTCTGTAGAGTGTCCTAGTGAACCCGAAATGATAAGTCCTTACTTCTTGCGAAAAACTAACTATTTCGCGGTGCAACTTTGGCATACTATATCTGAATTGGACCTTGACTATTTAAAAACTGTGACAAGTATGGCTTCTTTAAATAACAATTTAGCGCCAACCACATTTATTGATCCAATAAATAAAAAATTATATATTTTTTATACAAACGTAACTGATGCTGAACAAAAATTCGCCTTAGACCCAGGGAACCTAAATGATGATTATGGCGGTGATGATTATGAGATTTTCTTTGATATTGAGGCGATGGAATCTTTGATACTTGATGCTGACCAATTATATTCTACTTCAGGTTCTTCGCCTATTCTTTCAATAAACACCTTTTATGAGGGCTGTAGTGAAGTTGAATCTGAGTCTGAAAATCGATATGAAATTAAGGGATTAACAGAAGACTTGGCTATTTCAGTATCTTGTCCAAGTGTAATTTCGGGAGCAATTCCAAATGTAGTTTGTTTCAAAGTGCCTGCAGTTTCACTAGGTTATGTTAAGGTGCCTTTTCACGAAGAGTTAATACCTAGGTTAGGAGATTTAGAAAATAACTTCACTATATTTCCAAATCCTGCAAGTAATTTTTTTTACATTAATTATTCAAATGGCAAAACCTATAATAATCTTGAAGTGGTAATTTACAATATATTTGGCAACATTGTTAGCACGCAATATGTAACGCAAACTAAGTCAATTAACATCACTGAACTACCAATAGGTGTCTACTTTTTAGAAATAAAAAATAATGGTTTTATTGAAGGGAAGGAGAAAATTGTTAAAATGAAATGAATTATTTTTTTAAAGCTTTACTATATTGCATTTATAAAAAGGTTCACTCTATTTTTTACATGGTTTCCTGTTTATACTCCTATCATTAATTTAAAATACAAACACTTTTAAATTTTAATTAATAAAATAACGACCGTCTATAAAGGCCATTGTTTAAAATAACTACAGGGGTTTAAAATAATCCTTTTAGATACTTCAAAAAAATTCAGCCCACAAAAGTGTTATACCCTGCACATTTTTTTCAGGAATTTCGGGCATAAACACAAAAGCCTGCGCTCAAAAATGGCCAGCGCTTTATTTGATTTAATGCCTTTAATTTGTGTGCAATCCAAAATTCAGATATTTTTTTATATAAAAAATAGTTTACTGAATTGTGGCTTGAAGGGGTAAATATAGTTACTCGTAATGCGAATTAATAGGAAAACAATTTACTTCGAAAAACATACAACAAAATAAATACCAGGTATGCACCTAAAATATACCATACAAAATAGGGCAATTGCAGCAGCCGCTGTTTAAACAATTCATAACCAGTGGAGGCATCATAAACAATACAAGGTCCGAATGTTAGTGCTAAATTTTCCGTTGGTCCGGACCTTGGGAAATCATATATATACATGTTGTAATTATAATAAGTAAACGCTAAGGTGTAATTTCGATCAAGAATATTTAATGATTCAATGAACCATTGATAGTTCGTTGTTGAATCAAAATGCAATTGAATGATTTTGGAAGTGTCGTTTTCTGTCAATGTTGTTACTAAGGTTTGTTCGAATTTTTGTAACACTTTTTTATTGATCTCTGTGCATTCGTTAAGAGTGAAGACTATCCGATTTCTGTTAATTGGAATATCACTCACCGAAAAGCTGATATCTGAATTGGTGGGGTTGGAGTCCGGTATAATTAACTCCATTACTCGAAGATTGTTTTTTTCTAAAGAAGGTACCAAATTGTAAATTAAAATTAACGGCGCAGCAAGCAAGGAAAAGAGTCCGGGAAAATAAATTAACTTCTTACGATGTGGGCGCATACATCAGGGGGTCTCATGTAGATGCTCAAAACCGATTTTTTCCATAAACAGCTTTTTGTAAAATGAACAGCCTTCTGAAGCAATAATGCTTTACATCTTCTTAATTACCTCATTCAATCTAACTGCGGCTAAACGCACCGTTTCATGATGGCGACGCACATTGCGGATGTAAAGTCCCAATGTTAAAAAAAGTAATCCGGCCATAATGGTGATTACCTTCATCACATTGGCTACTTTTTGCGCGGAGGCTGTAGTGATATCGTAAAAAATAATTTCACCATTAATGGTATCAGAACCACTAACTGAAAGGTTTAATTCAAATAGAGCGACATATAGCGCCAGCAAGCACAAGAAATAGCAGGTAAATTCAATGGTAAAACGCAAAATCCGTTTTGAATAGAAGGTAACCATATGTTGATTTACCATATTGTAAATGGCAGTCAGTTCGATTTTATTATTATTTGGAGTAGGGGTAATTGGTTCCATTGTTTTTTTGTTTAAAATTAATAAATAGATGGATTAAAATATCTCCATCATTTCAATTTCCTCATCCGCAGGAAACAACCCCGGGAACAATAGGGGAGCATACACCAATGGATAAGCTACATAATACATCATTAAAATGCCTTCTTTTTTTGCGACAAGTAATTGTTTTTCAATAAGGTCGTCGGTTATCAGTTTCAGGGTTTTGTCCGAAGTTCCTGTAATGCGCATAGCATCGGGTTTGCTGATTTTCCCTTTTAAAAACACATCTGTTAAAATGTATTTGGCTTCACTGCGCATGTTATTGCGCGACACCATCAGGTCCACAAAATTAGAAATACGTTTCACCATACCGTCTGTATCCAGCATACGCAGCATAAACTTCACCTGACCTAAAGCAGTGTTCAGGTAGAAAATACAAAATTCTATCAGGTGTTTATTGGACAAATTGCCGCGACCATCCATTGCATTAAGGCGCTTTAAACCGGCATTTTCCATTTTTTCTATAAACGTGGATTTATTCCTTGCTAAACCTCTGGAGAGGCTCCAAAGGCCATGCGGGTTTAGATGTTCAAAATGAAGGCAGGCTTCAGCATATAATCGCACTACCCGTTGATTTTCGTTTGCAAAGGGTTGTATCCATAACAATCGGTGGTGCGCAACCGCAATATTGATGATCCTCCTGATTTTTGATTTATTGGCTTTTGATGAAGGGTCGTAGGCGTTTTCAAATTCACTCATAAAAAAGGGGAGGCTGCCGAAATACGGCGACATCCCTTTGCCAAAACGCAGGTCTTCCAATCGGTAATTTCCTGCCTGTTGTTCGGAACCGGTCAGTGGAATTTCATGGGCAGTTGCCAATGATTGGAGGGAGGTAAAAAACTGTTCATGTACCGATTTTAAGAAGCCGGCTGCCGCAGGAATTTCATCGTTGTCCGGATTTGCCAACAAAGTCTTAATCTTGTCTTCCACCATTTTTTCGGCCAACAATTTTAATTGAGCCGAAGCAGTTTCCTTGTCGTTTTCAAACTGACCATTTTGGGCTTTAACTACCGACAACGGCCTGATATTATCATCTTCCAAAACGGCTGCGTAATACCCCGAAACAGGTGCTAAAAACTGAGCAATTGCAGCGCGTGTTATAGCATTGGTGGAAGCATTTAGCGCAGCTATTTTTTCAAGCAAATTAGTGGCAATAGCCTCAATTGTTCCCGAAGGATCTTCCGGAAATAAAGGCTCCATAGCCTCGGGAGCGATATACAAGTCGCTGGTTTTCTGCATGCCTCAAATATAGTATTCCGTTATTAGTTCCGATGCTAAAATTTGGCTATAAACCAAGGTTATCAACCGTTTTGAGGTATATGTGGATTTCTTTTTCCGATACCTAATTCCGTGTATATTCCGGATATTAATTCGCTGCTTAATCCGCTCATATTTCCGAATATTATTCCGATAGCTATTCCGAAGGTAATTCCGCTCGTATTTCCGTTCGTTATTCCGATGATAAATGGCTGAAAATCAGTATGTTAAAAGGTATTATCCAAAAATTGAGGCAAGCAGATTCCGATGGTGATTTCGATTGATAGGATTGGGGCGTATTTTCTCACCAGAAAAGTCCCATTTTTCAAGGGTTTGGGCCGATTAATGCTTTGTGAACCGCATATATTTTTCAACGTACAAACGTTTATTTCACCCATCAGGAAGGTAAATGGAAATGGCCTGTATAAAATTGGCTGAAACCCTTTATTGTCAACAATTTTGAAGCAAATGCGAGGGTTTACATCGCGTTTTTAAGCGCCTGAACAACCTTGCGCACGGCCACAGCCTCTTTTACATCATGTACACGCAAAATATCAGCACCTTTTAAAAGAAGGATACTATGCAAAGCGGTACTTCCGGTTAGTGCATGTTCAGGGTTAACCTGCAGCAATTTGCATATCATACTTTTTCGGGAAATACCTACTAAAACAGGTTTGCCAATCATGGCTATTTGGTCGAGGTGAGCGGCGAGCCGGTAATTATGTTCAAGCGTTTTCCCGAAACCAAACCCGGGGTCAATCACAATATCATAAAGACCCCTTGCTTCGAGTGAGCGGGTGGTAGTCAGTAAAAACTGAAACACTTCCTGCACAACATTATCATAAACAGGAGCTGTCTGCATGTCCTGAGGTTTTCCTTGCATATGCATGAGGATATAAGGCAACTTTTTATCTATAGCAACCTGAATAATGTTGGCATCTAAAGCAGCTGCTGAAATATCGTTAATAATTCCTGCACCTGCATCTATTGCTGCTGCTGCTGTCTGGGAATAGATGGTATCAATACTTAAAATGACATCCGCGAAGCGCTTATGTATGGCATCAATAACCGGCAAAACCCTGCTCATTTCATCATCAGCACTAATGATGCTTGCACCCGGTCTGCTGCTCATTCCGCCAATATCGATAATGTCTGCACCTTCTTCGAGCATCGTCTCAGTTTGAGCCAAAGCCGCATCTACACCCTCAAATTTTCCTCCATCAAAAAAGGAGTCCGGGGTCACATTTAATATGCCCATAATGGCAGGTGTGGATAAATCGAGCAAACCATTACCCGTTCTCAAGGTTTTGTTCGGGTAGAAATAAGTAGTTTTGTCCATCATTATTGCACGAAAATAATACAAACTAAGGTGTCAAAAACGAATTTTCAATACGATGAAGCAGTAGCAGGCTGCAGGAACATTTTTGTCAAAAAGGTGAAAGACTACGGAACTTCATGGCGGATTTTGCGATTGGAGTCACTGACTGACCAGATTTTCATCAAGGCGCAACGTATTCGCACCATTGAACAAAATGGCAGCAGCAAGGTTAACGAAGGGGTAGAGGATGAATTCAGAGGGATTATTAATTATTCGGTAATTGCCCTCATTCAAATAGACAGAACAGAAAGCGACCCGATTAATGTGAGTGAAGAAATTGCACTTAAATGGTACAACGAAAAAATTGGTGAAGTTAAAAAACTGATGCTGGATAAAAATCATGATTACGGCGAAGCATGGCGCGATATGCGTGTGGGTTCATTTACCGATTTAATTTTGATGAAACTATTGCGTGTAAAACAGATAGAAGAAAACGATGGTAAAACACTTATTTCAGAAGGTGTGGCCTCGCATTATATGGATATGATTAACTACTCAATATTCGCACTCATAAAACTTAGTGAAAATGAAAAATAGTATTTTGTGGTTCTGCCGTTTATTTACGGGAGCGTTATTTATTTTTTCAGGATTGGTAAAGGCAAACGATCCTGTTGGTTTTGGCATTAAGCTCGAAGAATATTACGATGTTTTTGCAGAAAGATGGAGCTGGACAAGTTTTTTATTTAAAGCTGACTGGTTAATCGAATCAGTGAATTTACAAGCTGCATTTCTCACATCACTTGAAGTAGCATTGGGTATTCTGCTAATTTTAGGTATCTGGAAAAACCTGACCACCTGGTTGTTACTCTTATTAATTTTATTTTTCACCTGGCTTACCGGTTATTCTGCAATTACAGGTTCTGTTACTGACTGTGGTTGTTTTGGTGATTTTATTCCGCTTACACCATTACAATCTTTTTATAAAGACCTGGTTTTGTTAGTGCTCATTTTAATCATATTTATTTTACGAAAAAATATTAAACCGATAGTATCGCCAATAGGCGGAATTGCAATAGCCGCAATAGTTACAGGGTTTGCGGTTTATGTGAATGCACACGTGCTAAAACATGATGTGTTTTTAGACTGGCGTCCTTATGCTGTTGGAGATAGCATTGTAGAAAATATGCAATTGCCACCTAACCCCAAAAAGGACGTGGTGGAACTCAATTATGTTTACACCAATAAAAAAACAGGTGAAACTGTTGAGCTCGCATTTTTGAATACAGAACTGGAAGATAAAGCGAAACTCGCGGAGTTAACCAAATATTCTGCCGATAAAGAAAATTGGAATTTGGATACATCATTTACGAAAGTAAAAGTGAAAGGCGACAGAGCTAAAATCAGTGATTTTGCAGTTTCTGATGAGCAGGGTGATTTTATTACAGACCAAATTTTAAGTAATCCCGATTATACCTTAATGGTAGTAAGTGAAAGTTTTGAGCACACCAGTAAATTAGGATGGGAAAAAATAAATGCCATGCAAAAGGCAGCAGAAAAAGAAGGCGTATTTACTTATGCTTTAGTTGGTGAAGGTCGTGATGAAATTGAAAAATTCCGTCACAATAACCAAACAGCATTTCCATTTTATACCGGCGATTATAAGGTATGTTTGACCATTGCCAGAACTAATCCGAACGTTGTATTATTAAAAGAAGGTGTTGTTATTGATAAATGGGCATGGCGCGATTTACCTTCATTTGAAGCGATTAAAAAGGAACATTTTGCGGACCGAAAACCAACTGAATTAATCCCAATTTCCAACGAAATGTTTGGCATTGGTGTTCCGGTTGCGGAAAAAATTGCCGCCAGCACTGAACCTTATAACGAGTTTTTCCTGCAAGACAGCACAGGAAATGATGTTACAGCAATGGTAATAAACGACACGGCTAATATCTGTATGGTAATTCTGAATGAATTAACTGCAGATAAACTTACGGCCGATAAATGGAAAGCTATTTTGCCGGTAATGAAAGGGATAGACTCAACAGGCAATAAATTATTTGTTGTAAGCAGTGGCTCGTTCAATATTCTGAAATTAATGAAAAAAGCTTCGGGACTTGAATTTGATTTGTATACATCAGATAAAGATGTGTTATATAAAATAATGGAACAAAACACAGGCGTAATTTATATCAAACAAGGAAAGGTAGTTGCCAAGTTTCCAGATGATAAATTACCTGCTGACTTTTCATTCTTAAATAAATAATTTTTCATTTTGATAAAATACATATTACAACGTCTCGTTTACGGTTTCTTCGTTTTACTAGGCGTTGTAATCATAGTATTTTTTTTATTTCAATTAACTCGCATCAACCCTGAACGACAAATTGCAGGAGAAAAAGCGGACAAGGCTACCATTGAAAATATTAAAAAGGAACTGGGTTTAGATTTACCGGTTTGGCAGCAATTGGGTTTATACCTCAACGATATTTCTCCACTGAGCTGGCATAATAATTCCGACACAACTTCACGATTTTATCTAAGCAGCGAAAAATATCAATATTTCCGTGTGCTCAATATCGGCCATACGTCGATGGTTATTAAAAAACCGTATTTAAGTCGTTCGTATGTAAGCAAACGCAGTGTAAGTGAAATATTATCGGAACGTATTCCCAATACTTTAGTATTAGCATTAACGGCAATGATTTTTGCGACTATAGTGGGTATTACATTAGGAGTTATTGCAGCTACCCGTCCTAATTCCATGTTGGACAGAGCTTGCACAACGGGTTCTGTATTAGGCATTTCATTCCCATCGTTTTTTGTTGGTATTATTTTGCAATTAGTATTTGCCTATTTGTTGGCTTCAGTTACCGGATTAAATATGACGGGCGATTTGTATGTAACCGATGGTTATACCGGAGAACAATATCTGGAATTGCGCAACTTAATTTTACCGGCAATTGCATTAGGTGTCAGGCCCGTGGCAGTAATTACACAATTAACGCGTAGTGCAATGATTGATGTAATGCACAACGATTATATCCGTACAGCTAGAGCAAAAGGATTAAATGAACGTGTGATATTATTTCGCCACGCGCTTAAAAATGCATTAAACCCTGTTGTTACTTCAGTATCAGGATGGTTGGCGAGTTTATTAACGGGCGCTTTTTTTATAGAAGCCATTTTTAATTATAATGGCATTGGTTATGAAACTGTGAATGCACTAAAAATGTTTGATTATCCGGTGGCAATGGGTGCCATTTTATATACTGCTGTTATATTTGTAGTAATTAGTATTGCAGTAGATATTGTTTATTCAATTATAGATCCACGAATTAGAATTAGTTAATATGCGCATTTATTTAATTGGCTTTATGGGTTGTGGTAAATCCACCTGGGGTAAAAAACTTGCCGAAAAGCTGGATTGTGCATTTATTGATATCGATAAACGAATTGAAGCCATTGAAGGTGGAACAGTGGCGGAAGTTTTTAAAATAAAAGGAGAGGAGTACTTTCGCAAATTAGAAGCGGATGTATTGAGGTCTACTGTTTTAGAAAAAAATGCAGTCATCAGTTGCGGTGGGGGCACACCTTGTTATTTCGATAATATGGAGTGGATGAAACAACGCGGCAAAACAGTGTATTTAAATCTTTCCCCCGAAAATTTATTTGGTCGCCTGCGCACACGCAAAGAAAAACGTCCCCTTATCGCTAATTTGGACGATGATCAACTCAGGGATTTTATTTTTCAAAAATTATCTGAGCGCGAGGCTTTTTATTTACAGGCTGATATTAAAATAGACCCGGCTGTTTCCAAACCTAAAGATATTATCGAAAGTATTAAAGGGAAAAAATGATGTAATTACATCAAATAAATACCTTCATTTCCCGGCTCACTTAAAATTACTTTGATATGCTCGTGTATGGTAGTAGACAGCGAAAGGCCAACATAATCGGGGCTTACCGGAAATAATTTGTGTTTGCGTTCAACTAAAACGGCATTGCGTATTTTTTTCGGAGAATAACTTAATAATGGTTTTATGGCATATAAAATGGTACGACCGGTATTGGCAACATCATCTACCACAATAATAATTTTATTGTCTATTTCTTCTTCTGTTAAATTAAGTTCCACTACACTATTTCCCGGATCGTTTTTATCGAGTTCGATATGGGTTAATAAAATATGTGCTTTAGAAATTTTGGACAATTCTTTATATAACAACTCGGCAAATACATAACCTTCAGTTGCTTTGCAAATACCTGCCAATACTATTTCTGTCTCGTCGTAATTATCTTCTGCTATTTCAAATGCAATGCGTTTTATTTTTTGATATACCTTTTCTGCATCTGCAATTTTGGTTAATGTTGACTCCATAATTAATGAACTATCATTATTTTTTGTGTTGAAATACTTCCTTTATCTTCTAATATTAATTGGTAAATACCATTGTGTAATGTTGTTGTATTTATTCTAATAGCTCCATCTGTAACTATAGTGGAATAAACAATTTCGCCTAAAGCATTCACCATTGTGATATAACCACCTTCGCTCACACCTTCAACTGTAAAGGTATTAGCAGCAGGATTTGGGAAAATTTGAATCAACTGATGTTCTTCTGCTGCAGATTTAAATGGTGCAGTTGTAACAGTGATAGTTTCGCTCCATTCACTAAATCCCTGACCATCACAAAATGCTCTCACTTTTATTGAATAGGTGGTATTAGGTGTTAAACCGCTTAATGTTTTGGTATTGGATAATGCTTTTGCTTTTTGAGCAGGAGCAGCAGTTGGTTTATAATAAATTTGATAACCTGCTGCATTTGGAATTAAATCCCAACTCAACATAATTTTTGTTGCGGTAAATGCATCAGCGGTTAAATTTTCCGGTGCATCCAAATAATCATCAGGTCCACATCCCCAGCTTCCGGTTAACGTTCTAAACGCATCTGCTTTTCCGTATCCCCATAAATTGTTAGGTAATGAAGCTCCGGTAAAGGCATCACTTTTTGCCTGACTGGTTATGGCATCGCGCACTTCGGCAGCGGTGGCGTTCGGGTATTTTTGTAAATATAAAGCGGCAATGCCTGCCACAGCAGGTGATGAAAATGAAGTACCGTTGTATAAATAATGTTGTCCGTCCTGTGACATATAATTAGCAGCTCCTTCTTCAATTAACCAGTTGGTTAAAATAGATGAAGCAGTAGATAAAACCCTTGCACCAGGAGCACAAATATCAGGTTTAATGCGGTTATCGCGTGTTGGGCCGTGACTGCTAGAAATGTATAATGCACCAACTATATCCAGAATTGGCGGGATTACATTGTAATAGTTAGTCATGGTATCGCGGTTGACATAACTACCAACAGTAATAACGTTATCTAAACACTGCCAGCTGCTGACAATGGACTGATCAGTATCAGGCCCGCGGTAATTCACGATTTCGGGTAATACGGCTGCTGTTGGCAATCCTGAGGTGACATAATTAGAAAAACCCTGTAGTTGCCTCAGCATTCCACATGTCGAAGCGACCACTTCCACTGGTTGAAAACCGCCAGTAGTCCGTGCCCACAGTAGGTGTAATCAAAAATTCAAGAAAATACTGTCCGTTTAACAATTGCGCGTAAACAGCAACTTCGCCCGCACCGGGAATGGTGTATATAACAGAATCAATGATATCGGTATCAAAATTAAAATCGGATAACATATTATAAACCGGAGTGCTTCCCTTCGAAATCCACGTTCCCGGCTCATCGCAGCTAATTCTGAAGTTAACCGTGTTAAAAGCGGCTTCGTCCGCGTACAGCTGGAAATACGCTACTCCGGCATAACTTAATTTCTTGAACCAGGTGAATTGTTCAGTTGCGGTAACATCATATCCCACATGGAAAGGGAAACTACCTGCATTTCCGGCTGCTGCCACCAGGGCTCGGCCGTTTTGTTCGGTTATCAGCGCATCAATCAGCTGTGCTGTCAGGTCTGTCCCGTCGTGCGAACCATCGTATAAACCTACTGAAGTATTAATTACACAAGGTTTGCCAAGCGTATTGGCTCTTTCATAAATATAGGCAATGGCATCCGTAATTGTTGTGTTGAAATCGGTCTCAAAATTCATGGAAACCAGTATCAAATCAGCATTTGGAGCAACGCCACGATAGCGGTTAGCAGCCAATCCCGATGACGCAGCAATACCGGCAACACCGGTGCCGTGACTGTAGTTTAATTCATAATCATCTGTGCTGGGGCAAAGGCCATCGGCAATCATCGCGCTGTCACATTCAATGCCATAGGTATAAGGTGAAGGAGCCGTTCCGTCGGTTAGGTTTTGGTCCCAAACGTATTTAATTCTAGAATCCCCGTTGGAATCATTAAAATCGCCATGTGCAATATCGAAAGGTGCATCAATTACACCCACAACAACACCAGTGCCATCGTAACCCTGCTCAAGTGGCCACATGCCCAAATAGGCAGAGTCTACATTATTATGAATAACCATCACATCATTCAATTTTTGAATATTTCCGGTAGGAATATCAATTTGTGTAGTGATGCCTAGTTTGTTGAGTGCAAGTATATCCGCCACGCGCATTTCTGCAGAAACAATATTGCCCGCGCTGAACTTAAACTGTCCGTTGCTGTTACCAATAAAATTGCGGATTTCAGCCACATTACCCTGTACGAGCACCGGTAATGCCGTAACAGCATCGGTTTTGTCCATGGCATGTTTCGCCGATAGTGTTATGGTACTTTGTGGTGTGCGGTTTTGTGCGTGTAGGGTAATACTACCAAACAACGTCAATAATAATAGAAGCCTGAATTGCATGATGTTGATTGTTCATTTTTACAGTCCTAAAATTACACTTAATTTAGCAACCATTTAAACGTCAAATAATGCATATAGTTCTGCAGGTAGTTTTTGCAATAGTTTTTGGGTTTGCAGCCTGGATGGCAACCAGAAAGTTTCTGGCCATTCGCAGGAATATTTTTTTAGGTAGACCTGAAAATCTCAGCGATCAAAAGGGGAGAAGATGGCAACACATGCTATTGTTTGCCCTGGGCCAGAAAAAAATGTTTAAAAAGCCTATCCCTGCAATTTTGCATTTGTTTATTTATGTCAGTTTTGTCATTGTTAATATAGAAGTATTAGAAATAATTATAGACGGCGTTACCGGCTCGCATCGTTTTTTTGCACCTTATCTGGGCGGATTTTATACGTTTATGATTAGTATGATTGAATTGCTTTCAGTTTTAGCGTTAATTGCCACTTTCGCATTTTTATGGAGAAGAAATGTGATGAAACTAAAACGATTAAATCAGCCTGAATTAAAAGGATGGCCATTTAAGGATGCGAATTTTATTTTGTTGATGGAAATTGTTTTAGTAACGGCCATTTTAACTATGAATGCAACTGATTTCCGTTTACAACAATTGGGTGCAGCACATTATCACGATACCGGAAATTTATTAATAGCCCAATATACTTCCAATATTTTTATGGGAATAGGAACAGATACCCTTATTGCCATTGAAAGAACTGCGTGGTGGTTACATATTATTGGCATTTTATTTTTTTTAAATTATATTCCGTATTCCAAACATTTACATATCATTTTAGCATTTCCTAATTCCTATTATGTGCGTTTTTCTGAAAAAGGAAAAATGGATAATATGCCGGTAATTATGAATGAAGTGAAAACAATGTTGGACCCCTCAGCACAGGTTGAACCTATTGCAAATCCACCAAAAACTTTTGGTGCGAAAGATGTAACCGATTTAACCTGGAAACATTTAATGGATGCTTATTCATGCACCGAATGTGGAAGATGTACTGCTGCATGTCCTGCAAATATTACCGGTAAATTACTTTCACCGCGTAAAATTATGATGGATACACGCGACCGCTTGGAAGAAGTGGGAAAACAAATTCAATTGCATGGTCCCGATTTTTCGGATAATAAATCATTGTTAGGCGATTATATTACCACTGAAGAATTAAGAGCATGCACAACTTGTAATGCTTGTGTGGAAGAGTGTCCTGTGAATATCAGTCCTTTAAGTATCATTCTTGAATTACGTCGCTACACCATTATGGAACAAAGTGATGCTCCTCAGGAATGGAATTTAATGTTTAATAATATGGAAAATAACCAGGCACCTTGGCAGTTTAATCCTGCGGATAGGCTAAACTGGAAGGATGAAGTATAATTTCGAAAAATGATTTAGCTGGTGAATGAGTTTATAATCTATTAAGAGTGACTTATTAAAATTGGGTTGATCTTTTAAAATAAATAGTTATTGAATTAATACAAAACGCCATTGGCTAATTAAAATAACAAAAGAGCTATGACAGAAAATTTAAAAAATGTGCCAACAGTTGCCGAATTATTTGCAAATGGTGAATCACCTGAAATTTTGTTTTGGGTTGGCTGTGCAGGCAGTTTTGATGATAGAGCAAAAAAAATTACCGGGGCATTTATCCGAATATTAAATAGTATACAAATAAAATTTGCCGTTCTTGGCACAGAAGAGGGTTGCACAGGCGATCCGGCAAGAAGAGCGGGAAACGAGTTTTTGTTTCAGATGTTGGCTGCGAACAATATTGCCTTGATGAATGGATATGGTATTAAAAAAATTGTCACCACATGCCCGCATTGTTTTAATATTCTAAAAAATGAATATCCTGAACTGGGTGGTAATTACGAAGTGATGCATCATACTTCATTTTTACAATCGTTAATTGATGAAGGAAAATTGACTGTACAAGGTGGTGCATTTAAAGGTAAACGTATTACTTTTCACGACTCCTGTTATCTGGGAAGAGCAAACCAGATTTATGAAGCACCACGCAATGTTTTAGCAAAATTGGACGGAGCACTTACCGAAATGAAAAGTTGTAAATCAAAAGGATTGTGTTGCGGTGCAGGTGGAGCGCAAATGTGGAAAGAAGCTGAACATGGTCAAAAGGAAATTAATATTGAACGCACCGAACAAGCCCTGGAAGTAAAACCTGATATCATTGCAAGCGCTTGTCCGTTTTGTAATACCATGATGACTGATGGTGTGAAAATTAAAAATAAAGAAGATGAAGTCAAGGTGTTTGACGTTGCTGAATTAATTGCAATGGCCAATCAACTTATGGCGTAATTGATATACGCATTTAATGTATGGTTAGCTTTTAGTTCCGCTTGCCTATAAATAATAAACTATGGAAAATTTTTCTCCTCAATCTAAAGTATGGGTTTATCAATCCTCACGACCATTTACTGAATCGGAAATAGTTGAGCTAAATAATAAATTGAAACAGTTTTCCGTTCAATGGACTGCACATAACCAACAGTTATTGGCATCAGGTAATGTGATGTATGATAGATTTATCGTTTTAATGGTGGATGAAAGCCAGACCATGGCCAGTGGATGTTCTATTGATACTTCAGTGCATTTTATTAAACAAGTGGAGCAGGATTATAAAATTGAATTGTTTAACAGAACTATTGTAAATCTAGAAATAAATGGATTGTTACAAACTATTTCTTTGGATGAATTAAGCACAAAATTTCAATCCGGCGAAATAAATGCATCTACGATTGTGTTTGACCCTTTGGTGCAACAAAAAAAGGATTTTGATAAAGGGTTTAGAACCGCATTATCCGAATCGTGGATGATGAATATGATTTAATTTTTTTACCAATACCCATTACCTATGAAGTTTCCTCTTTGCATTATTGTATTACTTTGCTGTACATTTTCATTAAGTGCCCAACAAACAGAATCACCTGTAACTAGTGATAGTATCAATAACAATTTTTTAAATGTTTACCTCGATGGTGTTTATCAATACCACGAATATATTAAAACTGAAATTCCCTATGTGAATTATGTTAGGGACAGGTTTTTGGCAGATGTACATTTATTAATAACAGGTCAAACTACTGGAAGTGGTGGAACGGATTATGCTATTTTATTTTTAGGGCAACTAAGTTATGCCGGGAAAAATGACACACTCCACTTTTTTGATAATACCAATAACACCGATGATGAACGCCGTTCAGGAATTGTCAGTTATATGAAAATGGGATTGATGCCTTACATCGCGAAAAAAAACACCAATTTTCCGGTATCAATTGCTTCCAATATTTCAGCAACAACTAATGAGAAACAAGAGGATGATAAATGGAATGGTTGGGTTTTTAATGTGGGCGGATATGGCAACTTGAGTTTAACATCAAATTCAGAATATTACAATTTAAGTGGCGATTTAAGTATAGATAAAATCACCGAAGAATGGAAATTGTCGTTTTCACTTGGATCGTACTATAATACTTCGAATTTTGATTTTGGCGATGGCAACATTTACCGCAGTTTTAATAACGGCACTTATGCCACCGGACTTATTGTAAACAGTTTAAATGAACACTGGTCAGTGGGTGGTTATGTTGATTATTTTTCAAGCACTTATAGTAACTATGATGCTGATTTTAGTTTATTTCCGGCTATAGAGTATAATGTTTTCCCATATTCCAAATCAAATACCAAATTGCTTACAATTTCGTATAAAGCCGGCCCTGATTATGCTATTTATACTGATACAACTGTGTTTAACAAAAAGGAAGAATTATTGTTTCGGGAACGATTGGAAGTTGAACTCTCGCTTATTCAAAAATGGGGCTCAGTTTCTTTTGGTTTAAATGGCACCAATTATTTTCATGACTTTAGTAAAAATAGTGCTGGGTTGTCTGCTTCTATTAACTGGAGTATTGTGGAAGGCTTATCGTTTAATACATTTTTTAATTACAATCTTATTAACGACCAACTTAATTTACCGAAAGGGGAGTTGACCGATGAAGAAATTTTACTCCAGCTCACCGAACGTCAAACGGATTTTAGTTTTTACACTTATTTTGGGTTGACTTATACTTTTGGAAGCATTTATAATAATGTGGTAAACCCTAGGTTTAACAACAGTTTTTAAAATAAAAAAAAGCGAATATAAACAGGTAGCTCCGGTCTATATTCGCTTTTTTAATTTCAACTTTTTTATTTTGCTTTCAAAACTTTTGCTGTTATTGTATTGCCATTAGTAGTTGTTACTACCACAAAATAAATACCATCACTTACCGTATTACCTTGTAAATCGGTGCTATTCCAGGTAACCGCATTATTGTATGGTGGCAAGGTAATAATTTGTTCGCCTAAAGTATTCATTATCGTTACTGATTGTGCCTGAACGGTGGCATCAATAATGATGGTCAAATAATCAGCAAACGGATTGGGGCCAATGGTTAATTCCTTTGGTATTACATTATTTACTGCATTCGGACAAGGTATAACAAATGGATTGCCGGGAGAGCCGTATAAACAACCTGCTACCCATGCAACACCATCGTTTGGATTGCCCGGTTCATCTACTAATTCGAGTGTAAATCCTGTTCCATCCGGGTCTAAAGGCCATGGTGCTGAATCTTTGTAGCGCACACTATATTGGAGTTTTCCGGAAGGTGTATATAAACGCACGGCATCTCCACCATTTGAAAAACTAAAAGGAGGTTCGCCAATAACATTACCTACAGTAGGGAATTTAACGGTAAATGATTCTAAACTATCTGCTATAACTAATCGTTCACCTGCACTTAATACGTTACCCGCAGGGATAACAAAAATATTATCAGTTTTACCATCACGTAAAATCCATCCGCTAATATCTTTATCTGCATTACCGCGATTTAAAATTTCAATCCAGTCACCGGGATTGTAAGCGAGTAATGAATTATAATTGATTTCACTTACAACAATATCATAATTACAATCTACATAACCTTCACCGGGTGTGCCTAACACACAACCTGAACGCCAGTTGGCAGGATTACTTTCACTTGCTTCTTCATTAATAATTTGTAATGTTGGACCGTAGCCATCGCAACCTTTTGGCCATGGAATTGAATCGATATAAGGAACAGCTTTAATTACAGTGCCCGAATTGTTTTCAATTTTCACAGTGCCGAATGTATTGTCAAATCCAAATGCAAATTCGCCAATGTAATTTGTAACGCCACCATGCACCATTAAAAAGGTGTCAATATTTTCAACTAAAACAACATATTCATTTGCATCCAGCACTGTGCCTGCCGGGATGGTAAATGAATTAAAAGGTGTTTCATCTTTCAATTTCCAGTTAGAAATATCTACAGCTGAGCCACCATAATTATGTAACTCAACCCAGTCGTTAGATTTGTTGTAAGGATCGCTGTTGTAGTTGATTTCAGTAATAGCAATGGTCTGGCCAAAGGAGGAGAGGGTTAAAACCATTAATACAAGCCCTAGGAAACGTTTTTTCATATGTTAACTATCAATTATCCTGTAAATTAAGTTAATGTTAAGCGTATATTAAAATTTCAACACCGACAAATTTGTCAACTTTCCGCCATAAGACTAACTGAAAAAGTATTGGTTTAAACAGCAAAACCACGCTTTTGGCGTGGTTTTAACAGTTGTGGTTACACAAAATTATTTATTCATTTTAGGTGCAGCGCCCCCTTTAGTAACTTTTAATAATTCAACTTCGAAAATTAAAGTAGCATTAGGTGGTATAAAACCTTGGAAGCCACCAGGTCCGTAACCTAATTCAGATGGCACATATAAATTCCATTTGTCACCTTCTTTCATCATTTTTAACCCTTCGGTCCAGCCTTTGATAAAATCATTTACAGGATAAGTTACCGGTTGTCCGCTTTTGATAGAATTATCAAATTCTTCGCCATCGATAAATTTGCCTACATAATGGATAGTAACAGTGTCACCATCAACAGGTGAAATACCGTTTCCTGATTTAATAACAGAATATTGTAAGCCGGAAGGAGTAATAACAATACCAGGTTTTTTGGCATTTTCTTCTAACCATTTTTTACCTTCTTCTTTATCTTTTTCCATTTCCATTTCTTGTTTTTTACGCATGTAAGTATTCAGAAACGCCATAGAACTAGAATCATTCATCTTTAATCCAACAGTATCGCCGTTTAAAATGGCTTTAATAACAGTAGCCATTAATTCGGTATTTACTTCGGTAATTTCTTGTTGTTTGAAGCTCTGACCAATGTTTACGCCAATTGCATAACTTAATGAGTCGGCAGAATTCTCCATTTTAACATTTTGTATTTTAGTCTCTTTACATGAGAACATAAGCATTGCAGCACCTGCAAATACCATTAAAAGCACTGATTTTTTCATTTTATGAATTTTGAGGCTGCAAAGATACGCCAAATGTTTGATTTGCACTGAAATGGCCTGAAAACAAGGTTTTTGACGCCATAATTCCCATTTTTGGCATAATTTGAGCTGTAAAAGGGCTGCTTGAATGAATTTTGATAACTTTATATAAACCTTGATATATGGAAATTTTGGACTACGAGAATAACCCGCAACAAATAGTTTATGCCGGTTTCATGAAACGGTTTGTTGCCAACCTGATTGATTTCATATTAGTTGCACTGTCAGGATGGGCAATCGGGCTCATTTTTGGTGTTAATATTTTTAAAGAATCCTGGGGTGTAAAGTGGTTTAATAATATCCTTACCATGATTTATTTTATTGTAATGGAGGCTGGAAAAAACAATGCTACAATCGGTAAACAAATAGTTGGGATAAAAGTAGTTACTACCAGCGGGGAGCCAATTACGTTGCAGGATTCACTGGTGAGAAATTTATGTAAAATATTATCTGCAGCCTTATTAATGATTGGATTTATTATGGTAGCGTTTTCAGTAAAAAAACAAGGGCTTCACGACATGATTGCCGGCACCTTGGTTATTGAAGATAAGGCAAAACCTTAAATTAATCCTCGGGATTTTAATTCTAAATATTTATTGATGGTATTGATAGACAATTCTTCAGGTGTGGAAATAATGGTCTGAATACCATATTTAGTTAGCTCTTGTCTGATGAGTTTTTTCTCAACTGCAAATTTTTGGGCTACAGTAGTTAGGTAAACATCTTCCAAATTGCCGGTATCACTTTTTGCATAATCAGTAATTTCCGAATTTTCGAAAAATATAACTACCAGTAAATGCAATTTATTCAGTTTGCGCAAAATGGCGACAACCCGTTCGATGGCATACAAACTTTCGAAGTTGGTATATAAAAATATTAAACTTCTAACTTTAATAAAATTTCGTATTTGAAGATATAATAACTCGTAGTTAGCCTCATTAAAACGCTCCTTTTCATTATATAGTGCATCCAAAATTTTTCGTAATTGCACATGATGTTTATCCGGACCTAATACCGTTCCAATGCGGTCAGAAAAGGACATTAAACCAACTCTGTCTTCTTTTTTTAATGCAATGTTAGCAATGGTCAATGTTGAGTTAATGGCATAGTCAAGCAGACTTAAACCATTAAAAGGCATTTTCATACTGCGGCTTTTGTCGATGATACAAAATACCTGTTGTGATCTTTCATCCTCATAATGATTCACCATCAACTCGCCAACTCTGCTGGTTGCTTTCCAGTTGATACTTCTTACATCATCGCCGCGCACATATTTTTTAATCTGCTCAAATTCATAACTATGTCCAATACGACGCATCTTTTTTACGCCTTCAAAAAAACTAATGCGCGACAATGTTTTTAATTCATATTCCTTCATTTGAATAAGTGAAGGATAAACAGGAACTGTTAAATGGTCATTAAAGGTATATCTGCGACTGATTAACCCAATTGCAGATTTTGCGTAAATATTGATGTTTTTAAATGTATAAGCACCTCTTATAACCGGTCTTACCTGATAATCAATTTGTAACAATTGGCCGTTGGCGATTTTCATGTCGACTGCAAAATCCCTTTTTTGTAATTGATAGGGAAGTTCGTCGATAATGTGTAACTGTAGTGGAATAGGGGACTTACTTCGCACAATAATATGTACGTTATTTTCATCACTTAACGACAAAGCATTACTCGTTTTGCGTGTTGCAGATAGTTTGCTGCGACTATTAAACAACAGAAACGCATCCACCATCACCAAAATAATTGCAATGAAAATAACTGCTTGTGCAACATAAAATAGTATATCAACCGAAAAACTAATAGCAAAAAAAGCGGCTATTACTCCGATTATCCAGAATAATCTGTTGTTAATATATATGTTGCGAAAAGGTGATTTCATCGTGGAACATCAATTCCTTCTATAATGGATTTAATTACTGATGAACTGTCGTATCCTTCTAATTCTTTATCAGGCGTTAAGATGATACGGTGATTAAGAACAGGATAGGTGACAAAATGAATGTCATCCGGTGTTACGAAATTGCGTCCGTTCATAGCTGCAACTGCTTTAGATGCTTTCATAATATTTAAAGAGGCACGTGGTGAAGCTCCTAAGAATAAGTCGCCGTGATTACGTGTTTTAAATACAATATTGGCAATATAATCGAGTAACTCATCTTTAATGTGAACATGCTCCACAACATCACGACATTTTTGTAATTGTTGCACAGTAACTACTGCTTGAACGCTGTCTTTTTGTTTGTTACTGAAATCTTCTTTAAAACGATATAAGATTTGTTTTTCTTCCTCTAAATCAGGATAGGTAATTTTAATTCGGAAGATAAAACGGTCTAGCTGTGCTTCCGGTAATTTATAGGTGCCTTCCTGTTCTATAGGGTTTTGTGTGGCAATTACAAAAAACGGAAAACCCATTGCATGTGATTCGCCATCCATAGAAACTTTGAGTTCTTCCATAACTTCAAGCAAAGCAGCTTGCGTTTTGGCAGGTGAGCGGTTAATCTCATCAATTAAAACAATATTGGAAAATATTGGCCCTTTTTTGAAACTAAAGTCGTTTGTTTTTTGATTAAATACCAATGTTCCTAACACATCGGTTGGCATCAAATCGGGCGTAAATTGTATTCTTGAAAAATCTGTTGCTATTGTTTTGGCTAACAATTTTGCTGTTAATGTTTTGGCAATACCCGGAACACCTTCAATTAAAATATGGCCACCGCATAACAAACCGGTAATGAGCAAGTCAATCATTTTTTCCTGACCGATAATTACCTTTTTAAGTTCATTGCGAATTAATTGTACCGAATTAGCTACTTGTTGTAATTCGGGTGACATTTCCTGGTAAAAAGAATTTTCTTCCATAATAAGCTTATTTACAATTTTTATAAAAATAATCTAACAACTCATGTAATTGAACAACGTCCTGGTCGGTAACATCGTTGGTGTTGTTGATGTATTTAATGTGTTTGAATATTTGCTTTAAATGATTTTCACTGATTTCAGATTTAAGGCGCACCTTCTCAATATAAACTTCATCAATTTCTTGTCCCGGTATTCTGTATCGCTCATTGATGAAGTGTAAAAACAGTTTTAATTTTTGTTGGGCTAGTTGTTTGTGATTTTTTTTGAGGTAATACATCCTGCCAATTGTTTGAATAAACTCCAACGATTTATTTTCATTGGGTTCCAAAACCGGAATAGGCTGTTGTAAACGTTTTGACCTGAATATTAAAAACAATCCTAAACCCGCCAATATGCTATACCATGCCCAACGCAACGTTTTTTCACCCAAAATAAATTTTAGTGGACCTTCTTCCTGTTGGTCGTTATTAGGGTCTGGTGGTGCTAAAGAACGGGAAAAATTATCCCAAATAATTTCTCCGGGTTTTAAGTAAGATAATAATTTGGAGGTATATGTTATTTTATCTTCCTGAATTTGAAAGAAATTGGTAAATACTATTGGATTGGTATGGATATAAAAATTACCTGAACCATAAGGTACTTGAATAAAATTGGTAAAGTTTTTACTGTAAATGGTGCCAATATTTTTGTGAGGTATCATTTTTTGTTCATAATCCGGGAAAAAATAATTCCATGTATAATCAATTACCTCGTCCTTATACATTACGCCAAATTGATATCCTTCCTTTTTGCGCAGCTCATTGAAGTGAAAGTTCATCCCAATTTTACTTGTTTCAAAGTTGGAGTAAGTATTTGGGTCTTCCGCATAATTTTCCTGTAACGAAAAAGTGCTATCTCCAAAACTATCCAAATAATAAACGGTATCATAAGAATAGCTCCCGGAAATATTGCCTAATAACACATCACTGGAAAAGTTTTCAGGAATAGCATTCGTGGCAATAAAAACATCGTTACCACGCTGCACAAATTGTTTGAGATTATCTAATGTGCTATCGGTATAATAAGGATAACTGCCTATAAACATGTAAGTGCGATGTTCACCGTTGATTTCGGTTAAAGGTTTATTAATATCTTCAGTAACAAAAGTCAATTTATCATTTGGAAAATAATCCTCAAGTAATTTAGTCAACACCAAAGTGCCATAAGGTTGATCAGAGTCAGAACGATAACTTTCAGCCCAGTTGTATTTATCATCTACATTGATTAACCGCAATAAGAGAATTATGGCTATAAATGCAACTACAGCAACAATGATTATTACAATCTCAGATTTTTTCATGCCTTCGATTGTAATTGTTGAATGAGGTGAATAAACAACGGACTCGCTTCGTTGTAATGTTGGTCGGTTATGGATTTATCGCCATACCAAACGAACTCGTAAATTAAGGTGTTTTTACTTAAAGCATCGTATTGTGGGTGATTGCGCAGTTCTATAAGATAATCCATATTGGTTTTATCTTTTTTCCACGTAATCAGTGATTTTTCATGTAACGATTTTAACATCATTAAATAATAAATCCGTATTGCCAATCTATAGTTTTTTGATGCTAATGCTTCACGTAAATAACGCTCAAGGTCACTTTCCATTGGCCGTTCCTCGAGATCGGTGATTATGTTTTGTGTTGCAGATTCAACCTTTGGATTGCCAAATAGTCCTCTCCCAAAAAAATAAAACAGGACAAAAATCAACAACGCTGCAATTAAAATAAATCCAATAATTTGTAGCAGTGGCCCAAAATTTAAAGGAGCTGAAGTTTGAGATATTTCAACTTCTTCTTCTTCAATTATTTTTTCATTATAACTCAACCCGTCTACAGCCTTATTCCAATCCGATTTTTCAATAGGATGGTATACTGGAATTTCCTCTTGTCCCAATAATACACAATGTATTAATACACATAATATGAATACCAACAATCGCTTCACCCTTTTACCATCGATTTAGAGTGAGCTAATTCCTGAACACGCGTTTGTAAATCTTCTGCGTCTTCAATTTCTTTTACACTGAAGTACATCAATCCGATGTTAATGGCTACCATGGTTATTTGTAAGAAAATAACACCCATTAAAATGAAGGTGATACTGATATCCTGAATGGCTTCATAAATAAGTGGGTCAAAAGGGATATTCCACTTGATTAATTCCACATTGAAATAACAAATTAATGAATGCGCAATACAGGCCATCATGATACTTAAAACCAATAATGGCATATATAATAAATTCACATTTAAAAACTGTTTGAAATAATAATTGGCTTTTCTGAAAATGCCCCCACTTAGTTTTCCTTTAGAGGAAATGTCTGCAAACAACATAAACACCAATGGCAATGCAGCAAAAAACAACCAGCGTATAATAGTGGTATTAATCAGTAACATACTGTGTAACCCAAAACATATCAGTAAAACAAACCAACCTTTGGTCAACAAAAACTTGCCAAATCCAGAAAATAGAAACGGCTGATTTTTTTGTTTGATTAATTGTAAAACATAAATAGCAAGACTACTAATAATTGTCAAACTTATTACGTTTAACACCAATAATTTGTATCCTGCTAATGCTGTTGGTGCTTCCTGATAGTTCAACAACATAAAAACATCTCTGACAGATTCTACTATAGCAGCTGCCCTTAATATTTGAATTTGGTGAAATACTTCTGTGAACGACATTATCTGCCAGAAATAAATGCCAACATAAACAAAAGTAGTAGCAAGTACAACCTGCATAATCGGGCCGCTATATAAACGTAGCGCACTGAATCCATCTGCAAAAATTTCACCGTTGGTTTTTATTTTCCTTAAGTTGATGGATGGTATTTTGTCAGCAGGTATTTCATCAGACTTGCGACTAACGGCAAAACCTTTTTTTGCTTTTCTTGCCGGGTAAATCACGAAATAAAATAACATAAAGCCGAACTCCAAAATTATCAATAGCGCTCGCACAATATCCGGTGTTTCAGTATATCTCGTTAAAAAGCTTTCATTAATTCCGGCTAAAACAATAATAGGAGCTATACCTAAAAATATTTGAACAGCTCTCAAGCCATGAATGCGAAATGATTGAGCCCTGGTGTAGGTGCCTGGAAACAACAGTCCTCTTCCTAAAGTAATGCCTGCAGTACCTGCAATTACAATGGCGGAAATTTCTAACGCACCATGCACCCAAATGGTTAAAAATGATTCTGCAAATAAACCGCGTTCTATAAAAAAGTATTGAAAAACGCCGACCATGATCCCATTGTATAAAATAAAATAAGCTGTGCCCAAGCCGAAAAAAATACCAAATATCATTGTCAAAAACGATACACGTAAATTGTTAAAGGTGATTGCGAAAAACATGTCAAACTCATTCATCTCCTTATACACTTTCATCGGGTCACCGGAAGCAATATTTTCTTCTGTCATACGCACATAACTATCGCCCAAAATAAATCGCGCAAATTCAGGATCGTGCATACTTGAAAAAATGCCGATAAAAAACGCAATCATAAATAAGGTAAACGTAAACAACAATTGCCAGCGGGAGTCGTACATTTTTTGTGGTAACTCATCTGTCCAAAATGTTTGAAATTTCCGTCTTCTTCTAACCTTATTTTTATAGATGGTTTGAAAAACCTTTTGTGAAAGATTGTTCAAATAAATTTTAACCGAACGATTTGGATAATAAGTACGGGCATAGGAAAGATCGTCGGTTACCTGAATAAACAGGTTGCTCACCTTTTCAGGGTCGGACTCTTTTTCGAATTTTTGCTCAAATTCGCCCCATTTCTGTTTGTTTTGCTCAATAAAACTGGTTTCCCGCATGTGTTTTCTATGACGTGGTAAATATATAGGTTTATTGCAAGGAAATAAAAGTTCTCCTTCTGCAAAACTTAAACAATTTAAATTCTTCCCAAATCGTTGTATGCATTCTAATAAAAATGATACATTTGGGCTTTGATGCAAGCGAATTCCACGGATGCGGACAATTGATATTCTAACCACACAAAATGTAACCATTAATTACGAACTGGCAGAAGCCAAGGATAGGATATTTGCTACCATCATTGATATCATCATACAGTCTATCGGGCTCTTTCTTCTTTCCCTGATATTTATGTCAAGCGGAATGATGAGTGAGGACTACTTTTTGTATTTCATCGTTTTTCCGATATTGTTCTTTTATTATTTTGGTTCTGAACTGCTCATGGATGGTCAAACCCTAGGAAAACGTATGCTTGGAATTAAGGTGGTTAAGCTGACGGGCACCGAACCTTCTATCAACGACTATCTGATGCGTTGGGCACTAAGGCCAATAGATATCTTCTTTTCATTGGGCTCCATAGGCATTATGCTTGTAAGTTCCTCTGATAAAGCCCAACGTTTAGGCGATGTTGTCGCCAATACCACGGTAATCAAAACCACTTCTTCACAAAGAATTCAGCTTGCCGATATCCTGAGTATCAGAAACTTGTCCAATTACGAACCGGTTTACCCGCAAATTAGGACATTCGCCGAACACGAAATGTTATTGCTTAAAGAAGTAATGGATAAAAGCCTGAAATACCGGAACGACAGTCACGAGGAAGCCCTGGAAACTGCATGTCAATTGGTCAAACAGCGGCTTAATCTCGAAAAAATCCCTGCCGACAGGACGAGTTTTATCCGGACATTAATCAAAGATTATGTTGCGCTAAGTCGCTGATTTTTACACTGTTCGCCTTGTATCTGTTTTAAAAGAACGTCAATTCGTTGTAAATCCTTCATTTTCGGGAATAAAAGCCATACCTTTGCACCCATTTTATGCAGGAAATAAGAAATATCGCAATTATTGCACACGTTGACCATGGCAAAACAACCCTGGTGGACAAAATTTTACATCATTGCCAGCTCTTCTCAAAAGAGCATAGCGAGCTCATTCTCGACAATAATGAATTGGAACGTGAACGTGGTATTACCATCGTGTCAAAAAACGTTTCTGTTAATTACAAAGGCTTCAAAATCAACATTATAGATACACCGGGCCACGCCGATTTTGGTGGTGAAGTTGAGCGTGTACTCAATATGGCTGATGGCGCTTTAGTTTTAGTTGATGCGTTTGAAGGACCTATGCCTCAAACACGTTATGTGTTAAGCAAGGCTATCGCATTAGGATTAAAACCTTGTGTGGTTATTAACAAGGTGGACAAAGACAACTGTAAGCCTGATGAGGTACACGAATCTATGTTTGATTTGATGTTTAACCTCGGTGCAACTGAAGATCAGCTTGATTTCCCTACCGTTTACGGTTCTGCCAAATTCGGCTGGATGAGCGATGATTATAAAGTGCAAACTGCAGATGTTAGCGCCTTATTAGAAATGGTTATCAAACACGTTCCAACGCCTAAAATCGTAGAAGGAACAACGCAATTACAGGTTACCAGCATCGATTTCTCCAGTTATATCGGAAGAATTGCTGTAGGTAGAGTAGCACGCGGTTCGGTTAAGGCCGGACAGCCCGTTTCACTGGTAAAACGCGATGGCAGTATTGTTAAATCACGTATTAAAGACCTCTTTATATTTGAAGGTTTAGGTAAAGCCAAAACTGACGAAGTAACCTGTGGAGATATTTGTGCCGTAACAGGAGTTGAAGGATTTGAAATTGCCGATACTATCTGCGATTTTGAAAATCCGGAAGCGTTACCAGGTATTCCAATTGATGAGCCTACTATGAGCATGTTGTTTAAAAGCAACGACTCGCCATTTTTTGGTAAAGAAGGTAAATTCGTTACAAGCCGCCACCTGCGCGACCGTTTACATAAAGAAATCGAGAAAAACCTTGCCCTCCGTATTGAGGCAACCAATAGTGCTGACTCATTTATGGTGTTTGGCCGTGGTATCCTCCATTTGGGTATTTTAGTGGAAACCATGCGCCGTGAAGGGTATGAGCTCCAACTAGGTCAACCAAAGGTTATTGTTAAAATGATCGACGGTCAAAAATGTGAGCCAATTGAAATCTTGGCTGTTGAAACTACCGAAGAAACTGCCGGAAAGGTTATCGAAGCGGTAAGTAAACGCAAAGGTGAAATGATTACCATGCATGCCAAAGGTGATCGTACACATCTGGAATTTAATATCCCGTCACGCGGTATCATCGGCTTAAGAACCAATGTGTTAAACATCACTCAGGGTGAAGCAATTATGAGTCACCGCTTTAAAGCATATGAACCTTGGAAAGGGGATATCCCATCACGTATTAATGGTGTATTAATTGTTCATGAAACAGGTTCATCTATTGCTTATGCCATGGATAAGCTGCAGGATCGTGGTTTCTTCTTTATCGGAACCGGTGAAGACGTATATCAGGGTCAGGTAATTGGCGAACATAGCCGTGATAACGACCTTGTTGTAAATATTACAAAAACTAAAAAATTGACGAATATGCGCGCCAGTGGAAGCGACGATAAGGTATCGTTAGCCCCGCCACACCGCATGACGCTTGAAGAAGCAATGGAATATATTGATGAGGATGAGTTGGTAGAGGTTACACCATTGAATATCCGCTTGCGTAAAATCCACTTGTTGGAGCACGAACGCAAGAAAGCGAGCAGTATGGTGGAAATGGATTGAACTAAAAGTTTTGCACAAGGGTTATCCTAAGGTAAACACAAGAGTATAAAGAAGAAGTAACCGTTTATGATATTAATCACCGGTTACTTTTTCGTTAATTTAAGCTTCAAACATTACTTTTGTATCGGGAAATTCATCAATGAAAGGTAAAATAAAATTTGTCGAAAGACCCAGAACTGAGTTTTTCGCCACACTTCGTAGTAGGGTAAACCAATATTTCGAAGACAACAAAATTGAGAAAACAGGCGATTGGCGCATGTTTATCAAAACATTTGTCATGTTACTGCTTTATATTGGGCCCTTTGTTGTCATTTTAACCAACATTTTGCCGGTAGGCCTCACGTTATTGATGTGGATGGTCATGGGTATAGGCGCTTCGGGTATGGGTATGGCAGTAATGCACGATGCCAACCATGGGGCTTATTCCAAAAACAAGTTTGTGAACCGTATGCTAGGTCGTTCAATCTACCTGGTAGGTGGCAGCAAGTTTACCTGGATTATCCAACACAACGTATTACATCATACTTATACCAATATTTATGGTATGGATGAAGATATTGATGATAAACCTATCTTACGTCTTTCTCCACATGGTAAATTAAGTGGAATACATCGTTATCAGCATATTTATGCTCCGTTTATTTATAGTCTTGCTACTTTGGGTTGGACGTTAAATAAAGACTTCAAGCAATTGATTCGATACAATAAAAATGGTCTGACAAAAGGTTCAGGAGGTAATCCTACTGTTGAAATGATTAAACTGGTAATAAGCAAAATAGTATATTTCATGTTTATCATCGGTTTGCCGCTTTTATTGACAAACTATAGTTTAGGATTTATTATACTCGGCTTTTTAGTATTGCAGATAACTACAGGGTTATTTGTAACTACCATTTTTCAGTTGGCACACGTAATTGAAGAAACGGATCATCCGCTTCCAACCGATAATGGTGAAATTGAAAACGCCTGGGCTATACATCAATTGGAAACTACCGCTAATTTTGCTAAGAAAAACAGAATTTTAAGCTGGTTTGTTGGAGGATTAAATTATCAGGTAGAACACCATTTGTTTTACAATATTTGTCATATCCACTACAAAAAAATTGCTCCCATTGTAAAACAAACTGCACAAGAATTTGGTATTCCTTATTATGAAAAAACCACCTTCTGGGATTCGCTGGGTTCGCATATCAGAATTCTGAAAAAAATAGGCAATAACTACGCAGCACAATAAACTTACTATCCGGAACTAAATTCCGGATTTTTTTATTTTAGTCCGATAATGCCGACAATCGTTAGCATAAACAGGAAATAAAATAATAGCTTAGCACTCACATTTACCGCATTTGCAAATACCCACAATATGGCACTCAAGGAAAAATTAAATCGTAATATCAATCCAAATGCTGATAAGGCTGATGAGTTGGGTTATACCAATAAATACGAAAAGGGTAATAAACGTATTCTATCTCACGATGGGAATTTTAATGTGCGAAGAATTGGTGAACGCAAACTTGTTTTTCATGAGTTACTTACTATGAGTTGGCTAAAATTTGCTTTATTTATAGTTGCATTTTATTCCATCGTAAATTTAGTTTTTGCTTTAATTTATTTGACAGTAGATTATAATGGTATAGGTATGACTTCAGATTATGAAGTGCATAACCGATTTTTTGTTGCATTATTTTTTAGTGCTCAAACATTAACTACTGTTGGTTATGGCTCTTTATATCCCTTGTCTTCTACTGTGAGTTTTGTCGCTGCCAGTGAAGCATTAGTAGGATTAATGGGATTCGCCATTTTTACCGGTTTAATGTATGGTAGATTTTCAAAAACACCACATAGCATCCGCTTTTCAAAACATGCTTTAATCAGTCCTTACAAAGAAGGTTTCGGTTTAATGTTTCGCGCAGCAAATGAACGCAATCACAATCTCACTGAATTAAGTGTAAGTGTAACATTGGCAATGGTAATAAATGAGAATGGTAAACCTACCAGAAAATTTTTCCCACTGACAATTGATAATAATAAAATAGTCTACTTCCCGCTTAATTGGACCATGGTGCATCCAATTGATGATAAAAGCCCATTATACGGATTGACAAAACAAGATGTAGAAATAAGTGAAGCCGAGGTGTTGATATTGGTAAAAGGGTATAACGAAACTTCCGGTCAGGACATTTATGCTAGAAATTCATATACACATCATGAAATAATTTGGGATGCTAAATTCGATTTACCGTATTATTTCAGGGAAGATGGCATAACTGTATTCGAGCTAGATAAAATTGATAATTATCACATGATTGAAAAAGCGTAAATTTATTCAACCTGATCCAGCGGTAGTTCGTTGTGATTGATATGTTGTTTAGGTGCGGGCTTAACAGGAGAGAGGAAAAATAATAACAACATCACACCAAACAATCCTAGATTTATATAATTGCCAATATCTGCATATCGCAAATGCATCAACTTTGCAATGGTGGTAAAACACACGCTGATAACCCAAGCGCATTTTACAATATCTAAAATTTGAATGGGTGATTTATTAATCGTCCTGGTAATATAGGTAATTACCACACCACTAACTGCTACCGTAAGCAACATAATTCCACCCTGCCAATGCATTATGATAAATAACGCACCAACAATATAAAAGGAAATACAAATGAGAATAAATCGATAATAAACGGTTGAAAAAATATTACTTTCCTTTAATATTAAATCAAGCGCAACCAATTGAATAATGAACAAAATTATGGTTACAACATTTGTTTCACCCAATAAACCACGCATCAACAAACCCGTTAAGCCGATAATAAGTAAAATGAATCTGTAAGTGGTAACCGGATAACTTTTTTGTGCCATGTAATTGCTGTTAAACACCAAACTGACGGAGGTGGTGATCCAAATGTTTTATGGTTAATGTATCCCATTCTTCGGCAGTTAATTTCCCGAAAAAAGGATGTTTGTTTTTAGTAATACCTTGAGGGCCTGCTTCTTGGAGAGCTCGTAACAATTGAATTGCTTCAAGTTTTTCGGTTTCAAAATTGCGTTCGTTGTCAATCACAAAACTACTATCCGTTGGAAGCCCTTGTTTAAAAGGTTTTTCGTTAATGATACCTTTTTTCGCAGCACGACCGAATAACCATCCAATTACCGAACGCTTCGGAGCAGTATAACCAAGTGCAACTTTAACAGGTTCCTGAATATGCGCCAACATTTGAGAAACAGTCATAGTGCCCCAAATATGTTGCGTAATTGGGGTTAATTTTTCAATCCTGGATATTATTGCTGCAGTGTCTTCTGCATTAAATATACTTGCCAAGCTAAATCAATTTAAAGTTAATTAATGGATAAGGTAACCAAATCAAATAAAACAAATTGCCCTGGTTCTGTCACCGGACTAAAACCTGCACTTAAATGTAGTTTTAACACATCTCCTTCAGCAAAAGTTGCAGTAGCTGATAAATCTATTGCACCCCAGGTATTTTGATCCCAGGTTGCAGTGGCTAAATCGGCACTTGTTTCTCCTGTGGAAATTAATTTAAGTGTTGCAGTTCCTAACCATCCGCCAAACGCATTTGCCTGACAACTCATAGTTATTGTTTTTTCGCCGACCAGGCCGTTTATGGTATAGTCAACATATCCTTCGTCAGGTGGTGCACCGGGAAACAACTTTACGGAAAAATCACCCCCGTTTTCAGGGACAATAGTGCTGTATTGGGCATTTGAAGTATCCCAGCCATTTAGGCTAAATACGCCATTTTCTTCAAATGAATAGTTCACAATTAAATTACCCTCCGGAGGAAATGTCTCCTTCTTGCAACCGGCATAAACCATCCACAAACAACAAATAACAAGCAGAATTGCGCTTTTTTTCATAACTACCAGGGTGTTTATAGCAAATATAACGAATTAGGTTGGTTGATTGTTACGCCAACGTAAAACCTTATAATTTAACCAGATGATTTAACAATATGCCACTCAGTGTTATAAACCGGTTACATTCCTCTTCAGATAATCCCTTTAAACTGGTCAAGAAAAAACAATGATGTCCGTTAAATTCTAAATGTAATTCATCAAATGCCATTAAACTTTGGGTAAAAGCGGGAGGGAAACTATGTACAGATTTGTTTTCATTTGCTTCTTCAACCTGGAATTTTTTTAAAAATTGATTATCAGTAGTGTATTTACTATGTTGTTTGATGAAAAAGGATACGAGTTTTTGTTCACTGCTTTTTGGTGTAATTAAAATATGTCCGTAATCGACAGTGGTTTGTAAATACCCAAATAAATGTTCAGCTTGCCCAAAATAGCCAACCTCAGGATTGTCATGTGAAGCTGCAAGCAAAACACCATATAAAGGCAACTGGTCTAACTGTAGAATAAAATCTTGTTCATAAATGTAGAAGTGAGGAACAAGGGTAGCATGTTCAAAATTGTCCATGAATAAACCTTCAGTATCAACAAAATGTTGTTCCGTTAATACACGTTTACAATTTAAAACAAAGGCTCGTTTTTTAGCCTTTGCAGCTTCAACTAATGCTAATTGTGCCTGATATTTTTTATCATTCATGAGGGAAATAAAATTAGCGACTACAAATTGTTTTATTTTTCATAGTAACCTACAGTTCCGCCAACCCATGTTTTATTTTTTATTGTAGTCTACTCCAATCATAACACCTTTACTTAATCGCGCGAGATTAATTACTAATTGTGGTCGTGTTTTGCCTTCTTCCCACAAATACATAAGCCTGAGTTCTGCTTTGGCAGGTTCATCTAACGTTGCTACAACCGGTTTGTAGGTTACCTTCTTTTGTAATATAAAAACATCGCCATGTGGCATTACTTCTTCAATATCTGATCTGGTGACATTAAATTTTACACCATGACCTGCAAATGAATACAAAGGTTTTAATACCCAGTTTTCCAAATCTTCAGGGATGGATTTTAATTCATTTAAAAATATTGTTTCCGGAACGTATCTGCTTTTAATAAAAGGTAGCGTGTATTTGCTTATTCTAAAAAACCAGTTAGGGTGGCAAACCCATTCTACATTAACTTCATCGGTTAAATTCCATTGTAACAATAAATCTTTTCTGGCTTGTAATTCATCAAAAATTAATCTGTCATAAATACGATGGATTTTTGTTTTTACACCATTTTTCATGTAAAATAAATCCTTTCCTTCTTTAATAATCTTGGAAATACAAACCGGCTCAATATCTAACATGCTGCGTGTTAAATAAAAATCAATCCAGGTTTTTTGTTTGTCCGGCTCAATTTCTAAAATAATCACATTTTCAGGTTGATGATTGCCAATAATTATTTTTTTTAATAGATCAATATAACTCCTTTCATCTAATCCATTAAATAAATGATCAACAGTATCAGGAATAGGGAAGTGGGCTTTGTATTGTTTACCTAACTCATGTTGCCAAGCATATAAGGATGCAAATCCCTGCATTTCTATTAATTGCGGAATTAATTCTCCTGAACCATCAATGCATATTCCAAAATCTAATGCAATAAATGCAGGATTACCTTCTTCTCCGGGAACAAAACAATTCTCAGGGATTGCTTTTTTACTAGTATGCTTAAACGCAGGATTACAAATTAAATCTATAATTTCTTCCCCTGCCGTCAACACTTTTGATTTAAAGTCGGCGGGAATAAAAATAGGCGTTTCGCATACTTTAAATTCAATGGTCTTATGGTATTTGTCCTGACATGCATGAACAAATTTTTGATAATCAGCTTCCGTAAAAGCCATATTATATTGGTCGCGAATAGATTTTATCATGAATTACAAACTTAAGAATAAAAATAGCAGAATTTGAGTAATACCAAAGTGTATTAACTCATTCTAAGCGCATTAATTGAAGAACGTAAAAATGAGGGAATCACTTCCTTATGAGTCAAAGGGAGTTTTTCAGAATCACTCAGGTTGCGAATCATTTCATCTAACTTCCAGTCCCCATGATTTTGCACGATATGGTCGCGTTTTTCCGGTCTGGCAAATAAACGCAACATACCTTCAGCATCAGCCTCTGGGTGGAATTGTGTCATATAAAAATATTCTCCCAAACTCATCGCCATAACTGCTCTTGGTAAAGGTACATGGTCGCGGCGTTTCTCTACAGCTAACACATTGGCTTTCAATGCGGCTAGTTTGTCCAAATCGGGTTCAATCATTTGCCAATCGCGACTATCAACCACATAATAAGGGTCGGGCAAATTCCTAAAAAACCTGTCATGTTTGGCAACTTCTGTTTTTTGAATGGGAAATACGCCAAATGCTGTAGATTTCCGTTTGCAAACATTGCCTAATTCAAAATGCCTGCTCATTAATTGAAATGAGTGGCAAATGCCAAACATATATTTCTTTTTACTGTGCCCATTGGCATTATGTGCCCAGAGTTTGTCTAAAAGTGTAAAAAACTTACTTTCCCATGCTTTTCCTTCGCCGTCAAAAGGACTGCCAGGACCACCGGACGAAATGTAAATGTCATATTCATGACTTGGCACTTCATTTTTATGGCGCACATCAAAAACCTTCCAGTCGATAAAATCAGCGTGAGCCTGCGCAATAGCTTTAATGCAACGCATCCCCTCATTGGGTGCATTCTCATACATATCGAGAATGGCGAGCTTTAACTTTTTTTCTTCTGGCATAACGCGAGGCGAAGTTATTTATTTTTAGTAGCTTAATTGATGATGTTTTCCACCACCTTAACATTTACCACTTCCTGTGTTAAGAACACATTAGTTTAGATAAAGGTTTTCATTTAAATTTGAAACGTGATAGTCCTAATTGTATTCCTGAAACAAGCAAAGCGAAATTTGGAATGAAGTCAAACCAATCTGCCTACAGTGCAGTAATCTTCTTTATTTGCTTTGTTATTAACGGTTTTGTAGCAAAAAGTCAGGTTGCCCCTGGTGAATTGCCCAATATCGTTTTTATTATGGTGGACGATGGCAGGTACGATGAATACCGTGTTACTGGAGGCCCGGATTGGTTTATTGCGCCAAACATTGAAAGAATTGCCAACGAAGGCGCCAACTTTTCCCGCACTTATGCACCAACTCCCATATGTGGTCCTAGCCGAGCTTCTATTTACACAGGTTTATATGCGCATGAACATAAAACAGCAAATAACGGTGATACACTAAATACCTCGTTGCCAAAAATTCAGGAAATTTTGCACGACCAGGGCTATTATACCGGATTTATCGGGAAATATGGCAATGGATTTTTACCACCGTTTGAATTCGACTATTGGGTTGACATTGGTGATAACGAAATTTATAAAAACTTTTGGATCAAGGTAAATGGAGAAAACGTTTTTGTTCCGGGACATATTACCAATTCGTTTAACGACTATATTAATGCATTTTTCGATTCTGTTACTGTGCACAATAACCAGCCATTCGCGCTGTTTTTTTTCCCTTTAGCACCGCATACACCGAATACACCACGAGCAACAGATGCTAGTTTGTACTACGATGAAATACCGCCATTCCCTGAAAATTTTTATGCTTACGATTCGCTTTATCCCGAATTTTATAATGAATCAGGTTCTATTTGGGTAAAAGATACTATAGCAACAAAAGAATTTATTAAAGATAGATTTTCCTGCTTAATTGGGTTAGATGAAAATATCAATAAGATATTTAATCGTTTAGATACAACACACGTTACTGATAGCACATTTATTTTGTACACCAGCGATAATGGCTATATCAACGGTGAACATATGATGCGTGCGAAAGCGTTGCCTATTGACGAATCTATACATGTGCCGCTTTTTATTCGATATCCACCATGGTTTGGCGATTCGACAATTATTGATGATGATATTGTTGAACTGATAGATATTCCAAAAACATTGTTAGAAATTGCCGGAGTTGATGATACCTTTGATTTTTCCGGATTGTCCATTCGCGAACTTGCTGAGCCGGATACCATGCGGCATTTTGCATTTTATGAATATGAGGGAAGTGAACCGGGCGATTTGTTTGATGTTCCTGATTTACGTGGTTTACGAGGTTTTAACAAAGCGTACTTCTACTCCAATTGCGATTGTTATACGGAAGAATTTTATGATTTTACTTTAGACCCAAAACAAAATCAGAACCAAATTTTTAATCCGGTTTATCAAGATGAAATTAATTTCTACAGATTAAAGTTGCAAGAAATGCGTCTGGCAAACAATGATACAGCTCCATTTCAAATAAATGAATGTAAACTAGTAGGCGCATTTGAAATTCCTGATGGGTATGATAATGATTGTGACGGACTAATTGACGATTCACTTGATGCATTTATTCAATATGCAGATTTAGATGGAGATGGGTATGGTAATTCGGATAGTCCGCTAATTGTTTTTGGGGAATTAGAAGGATATGTTACCAATGATTTAGATTGTGACGACACATCTCCATTTAATTATCCTTTTGCTGTTGACTTTTGTGATGGTTTAGATAACGATTGTGATTTATTAATTGATGAAGATGTTGTTGAGCCACTTATAGGTGTGGATGGTGCTGAAGATGTTTGCACAGGAGGTTTAACACACTTAAATGTTAAGCCAGTTTATCCCGGTTATCAAATACAATGGTATAGAAATGGATTCCCTGTGGTGGATGCCAACCATGCAACATTTGATGTATCCAAAACAGGAAATTATCAGGTAAAATATACGGCACCTGCAGGCTGTATTACAATATCTGCAACTAAAGTAATAATGGTGTCAACACCACCTAGTCCTATCGTATATAACGTTTCTGCCAGCAATGATTTATGCAAAAATAATCCGGTGAAATTGCAGGTGAAAAATAAAATCGGCAATACCTATCAGTGGTATAAAGGTGTTATGCCAATAGCTGGAGCAACTACGAATATATATTTTGCCACAACACCAGGCTTTTATAAAGTATTACAATCAGATGTTAATGGATGTGCAGGCACTTCGAAGCCATTTAGAGTTGTGAATTTTTGCGATGAGGGTATGTTTACAACGCAAACTTCAAGTATGCAATTATTCCCTAATCCAAATAATGGCAATTTTATCTTAACCTGCAATTTTAATAATGCGTATACCGGAAACGCAAAATTGTTGATGCACAATATGATTGGAGATGTTGTGTGGGAGTCGGAAATAGCTGTTAATCAGGGTGAGGTAAATACTGAAATAAACACGAACAATCAATTGCCTAATGGTATGTATTTAGTTACGATATCAGTTGGGCAATGGCAAAATAATATGCAATTTATTTTAGCGCATTAAATGCTGTGGTAATTAAATTATCATTCATCGAATTTTATCTCATATAAAATTAAGCAATAAAAAAAGGCATCTATTAAAGATGCCTTTCAAGTTTTTGTAATTATAAGTTATAGTCCGATATAACTTTCGGCTATCATAAAATCTACCAGTGAATTAAAATTGCGGTCGTTTGCGTAATAATGCGCTAATTGCCTATCTGCACCCGTTCCGTTTTTCAACATCCATTTAATGTTTTCTAATTCTTGTCTGCTGCCTAATTCATCAACAACATCATCAACAAAATCTAAAAATTCCATTAATAGGGTAGTGGTATCTAATTCTTCTTGTTTACCGAAGTCAATTAATTTACCACTAATGCCGTAACGAGCAGCACGCCATTTATTTTCCTGAATTAAAGCGCGGTCGTAATTTCTCCAACCGATATTACTTTTCATCAGTTTAAATAATTTTGCCGTAATCGCTTGCATTAAAGCAGCCAACGCCAATGTTTCATCAACGCGTAATGGAATGTCACACATTCTGAATTCAATGGTGTTAAAGTATGGATGCACACGTAAATCCCACCATATTTTTTTGCCGTTGTCAATACAGTTCGTTTTCACTAATAATGCAATGAAGTTGTCGAAGTGACTGGCATCATTAAATACATCGGGAATACCTGTTCTTGGAAATTTGTCGAATACTTTTGTTCTGAATGATTTAAAACCGGTATCTCTTCCTTCCCAAAAAGGTGAATTAGTGCTTAAAGCAAAAATGTGCGGTAAAAAATAACGCAATGAGTTCATCATAAATACAGCCACATCGCGCGATGGCATACCAATGTGCACATGTAATCCAAAAATTAAATTACTGCGCGCAGCTTCCTGCATTTCATTCACAATTTCCTGGTAACGTGGATGGTTGGTAATCAATTGTTCCTCCCACGATGCAAATGGATGTGTTCCTGCTGCAGCTATTTTTAGATTATCTTTTTCTGCTAATTCAGCTATTATGCGACGTAATTTCACTACCTGATTGCGGGCATCTTTCATGTCCTTGCAAATGCTGGTAGCTACTTCAACCACACTTTGATGCATTTCTGCTTTTATATCTACATCGAATTTTGCACCATTTTCAATAATGTGGTGTTTGCGATGCGATAAATCACGAGTCTCAGGGTCAATAATCTGAAATTCCTCTTCAATACCTAACGTGAAATCTTTAAATAAACTCATAATCAAAAATATATTGGATTAACGTGATACTGCAGGATTAAAAATTGGTTGAGTTTCTGCTTTATGCGCGATACCTGATACCGAATTGCGAACATAAGTGCCCCAGGTTAAATTGTCCTGACCTTCTTTATGTTCCATAGCGCGTTCAATTGCCATTAAAGCAGCATGTTCAACAACCCATTCGAAATTCTCTTCACCAACAGAAGTGCGTTCAGCATCCGGTGCAGGATTACAAAAATCAATTGCATAAGGAATGCCATCTTTAACAGCCCATTCTACCGTATTAAAATCATAACCAAGGGCTTGATTTAATGCTAAGGTTAATACGCGTACTTTTTCTATTAATTCAGCAGGTGCTTCCGGGCCATTCCACGTATAACGTAAATGATGCGGATTGCGTGGTTCGTAATACATAATGTGCACGTATTTTCCACCAAGGCAATAACATCTGAAATAATATTCGAATGTAACTTCGCTTTGTAAAATATTCACATCATCACCGGTTTCTGCATATTTAGAGAAGAACTCTTCCATATTATCCACTTTAAATACACCTCTCCAGCCACCACCATCATGTGGTTTCATGTATGCCGGAAATCCGATATAACTGAAAATAGATTCCCAGTCCAATGGATATTTTAAATTACGGAATGATGTAGATTTTGTGTTTTTAGGTAAATCATGCGATGGTAACAAAACAGTATTCGGAACCGGAACACCAATTTTAACTGCTAATGCATTGTTAAAAAACTTTTCATCAGCACTCCACCAAAATGGGTTATTCATAACTGCAGTTCCACTAATGGCAGCATTTTTCAAATAACTTCTGTAAAATGGCGCGTCATGAGAAATACGATCCAATAATACATCGAAACCGCAAGCCTCACCTTGAATAACTTTATCAATTGTAACTCGTTCAGCTACTATTCCGGGAATGTTTTTACTATTTATTCTATCAATAAACGCGGTTGGAAATGAATCTTCCATGCCATGTATAATCCCAATTTTTTTCATAAGTAATGTATTTTTTAAAGGTTAAGAGTTAATTGTATCGTAATTTACCAAAGATAAAAATCTTGGCAATTGTTGACGCCAACATGGCCAGTCATGTTTTTCTCCCGGAACTACTTCAAGTGTATGGGCGATGTTTTTTACACCTAACATATGGGCCATTTGATAATTGGCATCCAAACACATGTCGAATTCGGCAGAACCCAGGTATATCTGCATTTTACGGAGGTTTTCATCATTCAGTCCCGGCAAATAATCAGGTGGATTATTGAAATAAACATTATCGTCATAATGCCCGTCTAACTGTCCGGTGATATCAAATTTAGCGTGTAAGGAAATCATCACAGCCACTATATTCGGATGTCTGAAAGCAAAGTTTAAAGCATGATAACCACCAAAACTGCAACCTGCAGCTCCAATACGTGAACAACCGGTTTCTGACTGAATAACAGGATATAATTCCTCAATCAACATGCGGTCGTACAAAATATGATTCAATACGCGGTCTGGTGCCGAAGCTTGTTTATTGTACCAGCTGTGTTTATCAATACTATCAGGACAATACACCTTAATTATACCTGATTCAATAAACCATCCAATTGATTCAATCAATTTAAAATCGCGGTTTTCGTTGTGCATTCCCATCGATGTAGGGAAAATAATAAGCGGAAATCCTTTGGTGCCAAAGGTTAACATTTCCATATCTATTCCAAGTAACTTGGAATGCCATTTGTGCTTTTGTTCGTTAAGTTCCAAAATAGTTGATTTAGGGCGGTTTAAAAAACAGCAGCAAAGGTAGTTCAAAAGCAACCAACTCCCAATCTGTTATCGACAGAATAAGCGTGTTTACAAAAAATTATTTTATTGGTTTGATGTACATTTGTACGTGAAAATGAAGTTGCAGGTTCCAGAACGCGTAAAAATCGAATCCTTGAGCATCCGGTCTTCTTTCCTTAACAGGGATGTTCAGCTTTCTATCATATTGCCGCCTGCCTATGAGCAAAAGCCTTATCCGGTGCTTTGGCTTAACGATGGACAGGATATGTCTGCCATGCAGTTTAACCGCATTTTAGATGATTTATATACACAAGAAGTAGTAAAACCTATGATTGTGGTGGGTATTCATGCCAATGAGGACAGATTGCAGGAATACGGAAGCAGTGCAGCAGCCGATTTTAAAAACCGGGGCGCAAAAGCCGGACTTTATGCCGAATTTTTAGTCAACGAATTATTGCCTTTTATTCGCAACAAATACAGCGTTTCCCGCGATAAACGCAAAAATGTAATCGCCGGCTGGAGTATGGGTGGATTAAGTGCCATTGATATCGCCTGGCATTTTTCCAACTATTTTGGCAAAGTCGGCGTTTTTAGCGGCAGCTTATGGTGGCGTTTAAAGGCGTATAACCGCGGGTATAAGGATGATAAACATCGCATCATTCATCAGCTCATCAGAAATACACCTAAACGCGAAGGTTTGCGGTTTTGGTTCGAATGTGGCACCAATGATGAAAACGCGGACAGGAATAAAAATGGATTAATCGATTCTATTGATGACACCATCGATTTTATTCAGGAACTCAAACAAAAAGGATATAATGAGCAACATGATATCCAGTTTGTAATTGTAAAAGATGGTGAACATAATCAACAAACCTGGGCCGAAATAATGCCTTATTTTCTCACTTGGGCATTTGGGGCATAATTTACATGTCGAGTAAAATTAAAAATTGGCAATTTATTCAAATGCCGAAATTACATGTGAGCGGTATTACTTTGTTTCCCTTTATTGTGATTAAACATAATAATTTACGGCTCGATAAATCTTTTATCAACCACGAACATATTCACTTGCGTCAACAATTGGAGATGTTGGTGATTCCTTTTTACGTTTTTTATTTATTGCATTACGTAATTAACCTTGTCAAATATCAACATCACGAAAAAGCGTACCGCAATATTTGTTTCGAAAGAGAAGCGTATAATAATGAAAGCAATTTAAACTATCTGCATAGCCGAAAATGGTTTGCTTGGTTGTTATATTTATAACATATCGCAATAGGCAGCGAGAAAAAACAAATGTTTAATCTTTAATATAGATAACTCTAATTTATCAGTATTCAATTTATTGATAATAGTTAAAAGGGCATCCGTAGTATTGAGTCCATTTTCCTTTGATGTAGTCGCAATTTCATCTTTATAAGGCTGAATAGCAGTTTTCCATGTTTTAGGCATAGAACGTTTAATATCGGCTAACGAATTAATGCATTGTTGTGCGAAGTCCTTACTGGCTAATTCGCTGGTATTGGTGCTCATTATTAATGTTTATATGTAAAATTAATAAAAAATTATTGATTATTAGTATGTATGTCCGCAATTGCCTGCCCATAAGGCTTTTCATGAATTTTACTGTCTAGCCATGCTATGATATCAAACATGATAAACGCATGCTGTTCATACTGGTCGGTTTGTATTTTATTCAATTCATTTTTTAAGCGGATAAATTGTTTTTTGGCAGATTTTTTATCCGTTACATGAATTAAATTTTTCCGCATAAAACGAATAAGCGTATGCTCGAAAGTGTAGAGTTGATCCACATGCAGCAACATGCGGTAAACTGACCGAACCAGATAAGGTAGTAAATGTTTGTTGCCTAAGTCATAATGCATGAGTAATTTAATTATTTGCAGACTGTTAAATAAATCTGCTTTGCTGTTTTGTAAATTACCTGATTCCAATAATTGTAAATAAACAAAGGCCTTATTAAAATCTCCGATAATAAAATAATAATACAATGCACTAAAATACATTTCGTTTAATCGATGACCGGGAATAACCTTGATATTTAAAGCAATAAATTGTTCAAATTCATTGATATAATTACCGGCAAGTTGCATCCAGCCACATTCCAGATAAATGCCCATTCGGTAGTTGAGTTCATTGAGCCTGATACGCAAAATTAATTCCTTCGACCTGCGTTGCGATTTACTCAAGTGTTGAGGTATATCATGTAGTTTGTTGAGTAACCGTAGTGCATCATTGTATTTTTTTAAGCGGATGCAAATAATGATTTGATTGCCAATTGCACTGATTAAACCAATAGGGTTTTCCCGTATCAGAATTTGATTATCTCCATACGATTCAATAATGGCTGCATTGTATAATAATGCTTCCTCGTAATTGCCCGTAGTTAGTGTAAATGCCATTAAACTATAATTCCACAACCGCTTCGAACGAATGGTAGTGGCTTTATCGGCCATTTGTTTGGTTTGAGTGGTAAAGGAAGAAAGCGCTTCAAAATCTTCCGGTGAACGGGCGTGGCCATATCGTTTATTTAAAAAACCACTCATGGTGCCTAAATGTTTGAATTCCGCTTCACTTTGAAGGGTGTTTACCACTAGGATTTCCTTTTGTAAAATTTGATTTATGCCAATTTCATTGTACTGCTGCAGATGTTCCACTCCCAGTAACATGCGTTCTACGTCCAACAAATCCACCAAAGCAGCGTAATATCCAATTTCGTTAGCTGCTGCAATGGCTTTGTCCAATAACTTCCTGCATTGACTATAAAGCGATTTTTCATACAAAAAATGCAAATCATCTATCATGGCACGAATCTCCCGCTGTTTATTGCGGTTTTTATGATAGGCGCGCATGGAACTTAGGATTAACTGATATAAATGCACCTTTAATACATCCAGATGCCCGACAAACCCACTGTCTTTCAGCCATTCCTTTAGGCGGGCATCATCCTCCAAACCCCGCCTGGATATGGCTTCGAATACTTGTAGCAAGTGACTATTCTCCCTGTTAAAACCGGCTTGCAGACTGAAATAGCGACGCTCGGCTTTGGTTAGGGCTTTTATCAACAGGTAAACATTCCCGGAATAATTCATAGAAACTTAGTATTCATTGGCAAAAATAGTCTAAAAGTGTGCATAATAATAGCCAGAATATGAATTAGGTACTTAATAACTAGGGCTTATTTTGTTTGGCACACAAAATCCTTAGTATGAATTTTGACTTAAGTATGAAAAGCACGAATAACCCAATTATGAAAAGCCTACACGTCACTATGGTTTTGGCAGCATGCACCTCGTTTACGAGTGCTATGCCTGTCTCGGCTGAAGGGCAGATGAATGCTGCCTCCGAAGCTGTCGTGACACCCGTTTTAACCACTACATTTTTAGAGAGTGCCGACATTGATGGCAATGGTATACTCGACTTGATTTCGGGTGTAAAAGGCAACACTTCTGTGCAAATTTTCCTCAATTCGGGGGAAGCAACACAGCAAATGATTAATGTGAAGAACGAAGGCAATGTGGTTAATTTATCAACAGCTGTTTCAGGATTGTACTTTGCCGATTTAAACAGAGACAGATTACCTGAATTGATTACCGCTTCTGCTCAGGGGTCAACAGTGATAGTGCAAAAAAATCAATCAACTACAGGCACTGCAGTATTTGCTGCCGAGCAACATTTTACTATTAAACGCAACGCACAATTATTTTTTGCCTGCGACCTCAATATGGATGGTTATCAGGATATAATTGCAGCCTCCGATAATACTTTGACCATTTATAAAAATACCTGCACAGCAAAATCCGGTGATATTAATTTGGGTATTGCAAATGAGCAACAATTGGCCGGTTTTATCAATTCGGTTAAATGTGCCGATATGGATGGTGATGGCAATATTGATATTATTACATCTACATCTAATGGCATTTATGTTTTAAATGGCAAAGGCAACGGCTTTAATTATGATGCAGCCTATGCAGGTGATAATTACGTGGCTGTTTCAGGAATGGATATTGGCGATTTAGATGGCGATTATTTACCTGAAATAGTAATCAGTCATTGGCCTGAAACACAGTTCAGTATTTTGCGTAATATTTCGCAACCGGGAAGCATGCGCTTTACTGCCGAAAATCCAATTACCTGCGCAGGCACAAATGATATAGCCTTATGCGATTATAATCAGGACGGTTTATTCGACATACTTACACTTGCTGATGGTGCCGGATGGAATATAGCAGAAGTGTTTAGAAATAAAACAGCAGCGCAGGGCAGATTTATTTTTGCCGCACCACTAGCCATTTCTGTTGAAGGCAATCATTTTGAAATAAGCGACTTTGATAATGATGGAACTGATGATATTGCTGCAGTTAATCCTTTAAATAATAAAGTTGCCATAAATTTTAATCATACCAATGCTTCAAATACCGTTTTTAATCAGTTTGAAGCTTTTTGTGCGGAAGATGGATTTACCTGGATGACATGGTCAGTTAAAAAACAAACAGCAAAATCTAACTATATTATAGAAAAAACTATAAATGGTATAGATTTTGTTGAGGTAGGCTCTATTGTTGCCAATCAAAATGTGACTAACCTCAATTACGAATTTATTGTAAATGAGGAGAATAGTTTAGCAGCAGGTTATAGAATCAAAACTGTTGATGAAAATAATAGTATTCATTATGCTGATTTGATTTTAATTGATCCTTGTGATCAGGCTGTTACTGATTTTGTTTGTGTTTTTCCAAATCCGGTAGATAAATTGATGAATTTTCAATTCAGTGTGAAATCAGATTTGGAATTAAACTTTGAAATATTGGATGCCCGTATGCAACCTATTATGCATAAAAATGCATCGGTAACTCCGGGTACAAGAACTTATACACTCGATATAGACGAACTTGCTAAAGGTTCCTATCTTTTGGCTGTCAGATTTGGCAACCTTGCGCCGAAAGTTTGTCGTTTTGAAAAATTGTAGTGTGTGGTGCTGAAGTCGTGTTCAGCACCTATACCCGTTCACTTTGGTGAACGGGTTTTTTTATGCATTACCGTTATACCTTGTTATGATTATCTTTGCCCTAAACATTATTAACTATGCAAATTCTAGGAGTAGGTTCTCGTATTAAACATCCTGACCATGGGGTAGGAGTAGTAGTTGCCGTGCATAAACGGGTATACGATATTTGTTTCATAGAAAAAGGAATTAAAGCAGTATTAAAAGATACTTCACTCGAAATAATTGAAGCATTGGAAAGTGAATACAGTGTCAGCTTTAGTGAAGCAGAAGATGCATTAATTAAAATATTACGCGAATGGAGCGATGTTACCGAAATAATTCACCTTGCCGATAAATGGGATGGCGGAACAATGGTATTGCAACCTGCCGATAAAAGCTTACAAGCCAAAGAAGTGCCTATCGATACTTTTTTTCATAAAATAGTAATGCTCCGCGACCGCTTAAGGGTATTAGAACAAAAAATAAATGCACACAATAAACTAAGCGATTCAGAAAAAGTAGAAATGCAACAATACATTACCCGCATTTATGGCAGTTTGACAACCTTTAATGTGTTGTTTAAATTGAAGGCAGATTATTTTATTGGCGATTCTTCCAAAGAATAAAAAAAACCGCAGAGACTGCGGTTTTTCTGGAACTGATAAAAGTGAACTGGTTATTCGATTATTATTTTTGAAGAAAGTGTTTCAGCACTTCCCATGAAATTTATGATATAAATGCCCGGAGTTAAATGGGTGATGTCAATAGCAGTAGTTGCAGTCATACTTTCCATGCTGATAAATTGTTCTAATACAACAGCACCTGTTACATTGGTTATCGATAATTTACCGGAATTACCTGCAATAGTTTGAATAGATATGGTTGCATTAGTATTTGCAGGGTTAGGATAAACTGATATATGATTAGTTAATATTTCATCATCCTGGAATTCTGATGCAAATCGTTCGCCGTCGCATGAGCCATATGTTCCACCTAATGTTACTAAATTACTTGCAACAGATGGTTTAACACAATAGGTAATGCCATCGTAACACACTAAAATTTTACCTGTTCCACAAGTGTTATCAGTTTCGAAAATACTAATAGAACCACTTATTTCATTTGAAACTACCAATAAATTTTTCCCATTAGGACTTTTTGTTGACGGAATAAATAACAAGCCTTCAGGTCCCTGTGCACCGCCAATTCCTGCTGCCGGAGTAGATGCAAAATCGCGGTCGTTGATGTATTGAACAAAATATGGTGCATAAGGGTTTGTGATGTTAAATACCATTACACCACTAATTCTTTCCAACCCTAAAAATAAATAGGTGCTATCCAATATTTTCGCCGTAGTTAATCCCTCTGGCTCTGGTCCTTTATCATCACTTCTTCCTTTTTTAGTATTGCTTGTATTGCTGCAGTTAAAATTATCAGGATATATTTCATTAGTAAGCGTTTCAATTAAATTGCCGCTGTCATAAACTAAATTACCATTAGCCAGTCGAATAGAAAATGAACGTGCGCCAAATGCATAAAGTTTATCGAAGTCTCCATCATTATCAATATCGCCTAATGTTGTAGTTATATTTAAACGACCTAAATTGTTATCATTCTGATAATCCAATGAATCGGGAAAAGCAATTGAGTCTAATAACACACTATTCACTCTTGATGCTTCTGCAAACCCATCATAATCTCTCACATCACCTTCATTAGCCATTACATTATAATTAATGCCACCAATGTTTACCATTTCAATAGCATCGGGCTGATACATACCAAATACAGGCCAATTGGTAATGTTGACAATACCACTGTTTTTATCTGAGGCGTCAAATTCGTTACCCGGTAAAGCGTGGTTTTTAAAACCTAAACCTTTTACGGATGTAATTTGGTTGGTAGTTAAATTGATAGTGGCAATTGCATTATTTTCCTGTAAGGTTACATAAGCGAATTTAGAATTTTTTGAAACACTGATATATTCCGGTTCGAAATCAGTTGAGGGTAATGCTCCCGGACCAAATACACGAATATCGTTGCTTAATGTAATGGTATCAAACGCGGTGAAATCTAAAGTAATTACATTGCTACTGTCAATAAAAGCAACACCGGCAGTAATATCAATAATACTTACTGTACCTTGTGGGTCTACTAAATAATCTGAAGAAGGTTCGCCTTCATTAGCAACTAAAACCTTTTTGCCGTTTGGCGTAAAACAAATCATATCAGGCAATGCACCTATGGTTACTTGATTGATATAATTACCAAGTGCATCGAAAAAATACAGCCTTTCCATTATTTTGTTTAATGGTATCTTCTACCGCTGCAGCCAAAACACCATTTTGAAAAGCAACACTGTTGGCTCCTCCACCATATAAAGATAAATCAATTGTAAAAGCTAAAACAGGATTCGCAACATCATTGATATCTATTACATCAATATTGCCGGTTAATCCATTTACTGAAAATAAATAATTATTAGTTGGGTCAAAGGCTGCAATTTCAGTCGCACCTTCATCAAAAACTCCGGTAGCGTAATTGCCAACTTTTTGTAAATTAATCACCTGGCTAAACAAGTTTGTTGACACCACTAAAAGCGATGTGACGAAACCTAATCGTAATAAATGTTTTTTCATTTTATTTTTTTTGCAAAAGTCTGACCGGTATGTTATGCCGTTAACACATTCATATTACCTTATAATTAATTAAGTGTAGAAATGATAATTCAACGTAAATAAAAAATTACCAATGGCTTAATTAAGTGGTTAGACATTTATTAATAAATCAACTCGAATTATATTAATAATGGTATTTGTAAGTTATTTATGAATAGATTGTTAAAATGAAGTCGCAGGAGGATTAAAATTGGGTTAAGTTTATAATTTCTTTATGTAATTGAATTTTACCACATTAAGTTTGTTGCCTGCAATATGGCCAAAATAATAGAGGAAAAAACAACTGTTCAAAAAACTAGCAGAAGCAAAACAGCGTTAAATGAAAATGTTGTTAAACAATATAAAGTTTTTCGTAAACTAATTAAAAAGGCTGCAAAAACTGATTTTGGCAAACAATTTTTATTTGAGCAGATATTAACCGCTGATTATGATCTTGCATTATTTAAGAAATTAGTCCCTGTCTACACTTATGAAACATTGTACCAGCAATGGTGGAAGCGTGTAAAACGTGGCGACAAAGATGTATGTTGGCCAGGAAAAATAAAATACTTTGCGCTGAGTTCCGGCACTTCATCAGGTTCCAGTAAAATTATTCCGGTTTCAAAGCAAATGCTTAAAACCATCAGAAAAACTTCTTTGAAACAAATTACTTCGCTTAAAAAATTAGGGGTTACTAATAAATCGGTTCGAGGAGAAGTGCTCATGATTGGAGGTTCTACTAAACTGGAAGAAAAAAACAACCGTTTTTTCGGCGATATGAGTGGAATTAGTATGCTTAATGCCTTACCAAGATGGTTTTTAAAGAAATATTATCGGCCCGGTTATGCTATTTCTGATTTAACAGATTGGGACAAAAGGTTAAATGAAATTGTATTACAGGCTAAGAAATGGAATATTGCAGTTATATGCGGTATGCCCAATTGGGTCTATTTATTAATAGAAAAAATTGTTACACATTATAAGGTTGAAACAATTCATGAAATTTGGCCAAAACTGCAATTATATGTTCATGGTGGTGTGTTCTTTCAACCTTATCAATCGGATTTTGAAAAGCTATTGAAATATCCTCTCAATTATGCCGAAACTTATATGGCTTCTGAAGGTTTTTTTGGGTTTTCAACCAGCGATTCAAAAGGTGGCATTCAATTGGTGCTTGATGGTAATATTTTTTTTGAATTTATTCCTTATGATAATGTCAATTTCGATGAACATGATTGTTTGAGACCAAATGCAACACCAATTACAATTCAGCAAGTAAAAAAAAATACAAACTACGCATTGGTTATTACCAATAATGCCGGTGCATGGAGATACCTTATTGGAGACATCATCCAATTTGTGAATACAGAAAGTGCCTCAATAAAAATAATAGGCCGCTTAGGGCAAACACTGAATGTTTGTGGTGAACATGTATCTGCAACTAATTTGATTGAGGCTTATAACCGGGTATCAGAAAATCTTGAAATTGAAAGTGGAGAATTTTCGGTTGTTTCCAATTATTCAAATGGAAATACTACGCATCACTGGTTTATTTGTGGGAACAAAGTATTGGCGAAATTACCCATTGCCCATAAATTAGATAAATCACTCATGCTGTTGAATCACGATTATGCAGTTGCAAGGAAAGCTAATTTACTAAAGCCGGTCGTGCATATCATCCCTAAACGCACAATGACACAGTGGTTAGCACATAATGGCAGGGCTGGGAATCAATATAAAATGCCAGTTATCCTTTCACAGGATAAAATACAACCCTGGCTGGAATTTAATGGTATCTCGCTGTAAATTATAGTTTATTCAAATTCCAATCATAAGTATAATACTCAACTTTATACGTATCCGGAATTTTGCTGTCGCGATAGCTATTGATAAAACTTAATGCACTTCCATTTGATTTTATAAAATCAGCACCATACCAATCGAATATCTGTGAAATTTTAACCACTTTATTGGTATTGTCCACTTTGATAAAGGAAGCATCATTCATTGCTTTTTTTGTCAAGGCTGTTAATTGTGTTTCAACCGTTGATGGCATAAATGCTTCAGATGCAATTTTGGGACATCCCTTTGCAGCGCATACTAGTGAAAAGTGAACGCGGGGGTCAGGACGGAGTTTGTTATTTTCAATATCGTTTAACGTGAGGTAACTTCCTGCAACATTGTGTTTAGTAGCATCAAAAAATCCTTTAACGTCAGTAGGTTTTGCAACCGGCATGTTTTTCACTACCGAATGTATCACAATAATATTGTAAGCATTCAGGTAAAATGCCGTTCTGGTGTTTTTATCTGCATTACCCAAATCTGTAGTACCAATTGTTTCATATAATTCCTTGATAGAAGTTCCTTCTGTTTTTATTCCTGAATAATCTACCTTACCATCAGAGGTGTATTTTACAAGGAAATTATTTGCCGCAGTAAAAAAATCATCTAACGTGGCTGTTGTTGCAACTTCAACAATTGCATTTTCATTGGTGTCCGGAAAGTTGCTTGCTTGAGTGGGTAATGTGAAACCCAAAATTGAGCAGGTAATTACAAATAGTTTTTTCATTTTATACAATAAGATAATAGTTTAACGTGAACCCTTTTGATAAAGTTCGGCTTATTTTTGCATAACCTATCAAAAACTTTGCCATGGACAGTTTACAAACAAGAATAGATAAATCGGTTACGCATACCGTAAAAGCCATTTTTCCAAATACCACCAACCATTATGACACTTTATTTGGTGGAACAGCTTTGATGTGGATGGATGAAGTAGCGTTTATCACCGCTACCAGATTCAGTCGCCAGAAAATGGTAACGGTTTCAAGCGACAGGGTGGACTTCAAAAAACCGGTTCCTGCCGGTACTATAGCCGAATTAATTGCCAGAGTAAGCCATGTTGGCACTTCAAGTTTATTAATCAAAGTGGAGGTTTATCTCGAACAAATGTATTCCGACGACAGAGAGAAGGCTATGGAGGGCACTTTCACATTCGTGGCTATTGACGAAAATAAACAACCCGTTAAAATCAGCTATTAACTCAATTTTACAGCAGTTCCGCTGGCCGTTACCATTAACATGCCGTTTCTGATGGTTTCGTAATCCAGGTCAATGCCAACAATGGCATCTGCACCCATGGCAACTGCTTTGGCTGTCATTTCCGATAATGCTGTATCCTTTGCTTCGCGTAATACATCCTCATACGCACCTGACCGGCCGCCTACCACATCGCGCACACTGGCAAAAATGTCCCTAAACAGGTTGGCTCCAATTATAGTTTCGCCTGTTATTATCCCTAGATAGGCTGTAATCTGTTTGCCTTCTACATTATTGGTTGTTGTTACTATCATCGTTGTTTGTCTTTTTTAGCATATAAAACTACTATACTTGTTGATAATACCTATAGACGTAATAACCGGAAATATATTTTCGTTATAGGTTTTTGTATATTTGTAACCTAAACGAGAAACATGAAAAGATTATTCTTCCTCACTATAATCCTTACAGGCATTAGCTTTATGGTGTCGTCATGTGAAAAATGTACCGTATGCACGGCTTCTTCACTAGCAGGAGAATCAGTTGACGAGTATTGCGGTAACGAGCTAGACGTGCGCGATTTTGAAGAATTTTTTATCGATAGCGTTGCAGATCTCGAACAAGCTGCCTACTGTGAGCGCGGACCTTACGATGAATAATCAACTGTTGTTGCACAGGAAAACAAAAATTGCAAATCGCTGTAATAAGTTTCCATTGCTTTCGAATCAAATACGGTTTTAAAAATGCTGGGATTGAAATAATTAAATCCACTTGGATGGATAATGGCAATCATCAACGTATTTCCACTTGCACCCAACTTTATGTGCTTTTTAGTGTCAAAATCAGCAAACTGTTGTGAAAAAGCTTTGGTAAATTGAATACTTTTTTCATCGAGCAACTTCGACCAATAATATACCTTGTTTTGCCAATTACCATGTTGTAATTCCGGTTGTTGTTGTAATGCAATTATCAAATCTTGCTTATTAGTGCTTATTGCTAAATCTTCAAAATTAAATCCGGCGTTTTCCACTTTTGCTACCAACCCATTGAAAACATGTTTGGCATCTGTCCTAACATGTGTAGTATTTTTCCAGTGACAATAAATTTCTGAAATACGAATAGATGTGTGATTAATTTCACCAAAAATTAAATTCTTTCCAGAGAAATAATCAGGGGTTGCATTAATTAAACCTGTGTTTGTAATTTCACTAAGTTTGAGGTGGCTCTGGTAGTCAATTTGCAAAGCTGGATGTATTAACCCTACAGTGTTTTTGGTGATGGTTTCAATAAAACTTTTTTCAAATTTACTCACAGGTATCCCATACCAATTGGTGTATACTAACACAAACAAAATAATTATGGCAACCGCAATGGACATCCAGGTTACAGCTTCGATAATTAACCCTATTAATAACACAGTGCCAATCACCGTATAGTTCAAACGAATTTTTTTTCTGATAGATTCTACCTGATTTAATCCTGCAAGTAATTGAGCAGTTGTAGAAGGGGTTATAGATTGAGCAACCATATATTGTTGATTATTGTTTTCTGATAGCAACTGTGAGTCTGCTGGTACAAATTAATTGATGCTTTTCATCAGTTATTGATATCTGCCATACATGTAAACTTCCGCCAATATGCAAAGGTTCCGTTTTGCCATAAACAAATCCTGATTTAACACTTTTTACATGGTTGGCATTTATTTCTATCCCTAACGAAATAAATTTTTCGTGGTCAATTACTAAAGCGGCTGCAACACTGCCAATTGTTTCGGCAAGTGCAACTGAGGCACCGCCATGCAACAATCCGTATGGTTGATGGGTGCGGTGATCAACCGGCATTTTGGCTATCAAATAATTTTCACCAATTTCAATAAACTCGATGCCGAGATGTTCGCCAAGTGTATTTTTATTCCAATGACTGAAATCAGATAAGGTGAGATTTTTATTAAACCAAATGGCCATATTATTTTCCTTCAGCACCGGGATATTTTGGTAATAAACTATCCTGTCCTGTTTTATTTAAAAATTCTTTGATATTGCTGATAAGACTTGGAATAAAACCTATTGAATCTGCACTAATCGAATCCGGAATCCACATATTACAACTTAAATTAGCCATCACAGAATCCGGAGGTGCGGTAAATCCTCCCGTTACATAACGTCGTGTTTCACTATCTCTGCTGCTTTTATTCATAAACTTGCCAAATATTGGCAGTGCAGTAGCGGCACCTTGACCTAAACCTGTTGTTTTCCATCTGATGGCTGGATCTTCAGCACCAACCCAGGCACCTGCAACAATTCTGGAATTATATCCAATAAACCAACCATCGGTATTGTTTTGAGTTGTCCCGGTTTTTCCTGCTAAATCCATCCCCAAACCATAAGTGCCTCTTAATCGTGTTGCAGTTCCGTTATTGACAACACTTTTCATAATTTGAATCATGATGTCAGCAGTTTCCTGGCTTAAAGCGCGGGTCTTTTTAATTGCTTCGTGTTCGTATAAAATTTCACCTTCCGCAGTTTCTATGCGCACCAAATATTGTGGTTCTGCTTTTAATCCTCTGTTGGCAAAACAACCATAGGCAGTTACCATTTCCTGCAGCGACAAACTTGCAGTTCCTAATGCAATAGAAGGAACTTGTGGTAAATCGCCTTTAATACCCATTTTACGGGCTTCTGCAATTACCGGTTGAACGCCGGTTTTCATTATGATTGCTGCTGCTACAGTATTCACCGAATGTGTTAATCCACCCATCATGGAATAATATCCACCGTATTCTCCGCTCGAGTTGCCCGGTGTCCAGCCATATTTATCATAAGTGATTTTTTGGTTGGGGAAATATTCACAAGGGCTAATACCTTGTTCTATGGCAGTAGCATAAACGATAGGTTTAAATGTACTTCCTACCTGACGTTTACTTTTAACGTGGTCGTATTTGAAAAAACGATGGTCAATACCACCAACCCAAGCCAAAACATAACCTGTTTTCGGTTCCATTGCGAAAAATCCGGTATGCATAAATCGCAAGTGATGTTTCAAAGAATCGTTAGGGGTGAGTACAGTATCTTTTGGTCCATCCCAGGTGAAAATTGTGGTTTCAACCGGTTCGTCAAACATTTTTGTAATGCCTTTATCGCTGTATCCTTGGGCTTTTAAACCGGTGTAGCGACTGCTGCGTTTTCTTGAAGCGGCAACAACATCGGCTTTACTGTTTTTCCAGGGTTCAGTTTTTCCCCAGCTTTTATCAAATTGTTTTTGGAGATAAGTCATATGCTCCTGCATAGCGGCTTCGGCATATCCTTGTAATTTACCATTAATGGTAGTGTATATTTTTAATCCATCTTTATAAATATCCCATTCGGTTCCGTCTGGTTTTGGATTTTCTTTTGCCCACTTAGTTAATTCGCCCTTCAAAAATTCGCGGAAGTATGGCGCTAATCCTTCACTTGCATTTTCTCTGCGGTAATTTAATGTTAACGGTAAACTTTTTAAACTATCTGCTTGCGCCTGAGTGAGATATTGGTTTTCATGCTGCACCATGAGGTTTAAAACCGTATTTCGCCTAACAAGTGAAGCATCCGGATTTAAACGCGGGTTATAAGTGGTGTTAGCTTTTAAAAGACCGACTAAAACAGCACTTTGTTCTAAGGTAAGATCTTTAGGCGCACAATTAAAAAAACGTAATGTTCCGGCTTCAATTCCGTAACAATCTTCACCAAAAGGCACCGTATTAAAATAAAGTGTTAGTATTTGTTCCTTTTCATAAACATCTTCAAGGCGACCGGCAATAATCATCTCCCGGAATTTATTTACAGGCATTGAAAGTGCTCCGTAGTCTTTGCGCGCATAAAGGTTTTTAGCTAATTGTTGGGTGATGGTACTTCCGCCACCTGCATCATCATTCAAAATAATGGACATAATGAGCACCCGCATAAAACTCACAAAATCTACACCCTTATGCTCATAAAAGCGACTGTCCTCGGTAGAAACCAGGGCATTAATCAGGTGAGGAGGTAAATCCTCAAACTCAGCATTGGTGCGGTTTTGAATAAAATATTTCCCCAATAAAATACTGTCCTGACTATACACTTCAGATGCCGTGTAATTGTTGACAGCTTTCAGCTCCGATTTACCGGGAACCAGACCGAATGCACCAACTAAAATCAATAGATACAAGACAAATAAACAGCCGGCAACTGCTGCCATAGAACGCAACGAAATACGTAATACTTTAACAGGGTAGGGGTACACAGAGGCAATTTCGCCAATGTATTTCCCTATATATTTTTGGTAATAAGGGCTCAAAGGCTTGGTGATAGCAGAAAATATTTTTTGCAATGGGTGTTGTTTTTCGCCTGAATCCATATGCAAATGTATGATTGTAAATTGTTTTTTTAAGCATAAAATGGCCGGTAACTTTTGTTGATGCACATCAGTTGCCGGCCGGATGCTAATTTATTCGGGTTGGAATGTAGTATACCCGACTCGGTAACATATACTTTTTGCGTGATTGTCGCTACTCATTTTTGATGGAAGTAACAGACTAATCAACACAGCAGTTATTGTAATTGTTGCAGCTAAACCAATGGTAATAATTAAAGCTATTTCGTTTATCATCAACACTGTTTGTAAAGTCAATATTGCAATTACAATTGTAATCAATCGACTGTTGATGATATACACAAAAATTTCATACTTGTATAAAATTTTAATAATATCAATAATGGTTACCGTTAATTCGTCTAAATAATTTTCAATAACTTTTCCAATTGCCATACCTATTACCAAATTCATTAATTTGATTAAGGTATTTTTTTTAATAGTATCAACAATGGTAGTAATTGCTTCTACCAAATCAGTAATGATACTAATTGTTTTATTATACCTTTTAATTAAGGCAATTAAAATCACGATGGTTAATTTAATATTTTTCATAAAATTATTTCAGCTTTTGGTAAATAATGAATTTACCGGGCATAAAAATGCCCGGAATGCACCATACATCCGGGCTGTAAATAATTTTTATTCCAGCGGTTATGCAGTGCAGTTGGCCGTTTCGGCGTCTGGGTGGAAGTTTAGTTTTTGCATAGTATGTTATTTAAATTAAAAAACCCGGAACATAGTCCGGGTTCAATAAAAATAGTTTATTGTTTGTCGAACTATGACACAGTTGTATTTATGTTGTTGCTAATCATTGAATGCAAATATAAATACTTTTCTGAAAATAGTTCAGTTTTTGTAAAAAAAATTATTCGTAAGGGCGACCAGCCACTTTGAATGTTCTGGTAATATTAAATCCAAAACGAATATTAAAATCCGGTTTCCCGTTTACTGTTTCATAAATACTGCCTTGTGTTTTTCCGATATAATGTTCAGGAATTAAATAAGGCGAATTAGAAAATTGAAGTTGGAATACGTGACCTTTTGTAATGAAGTCTGCACCTATGGATAAACAATTATCATATCCAACAGGTAATTGGTCAGGAAGGGTATAAAAATATTCACCGGTCAGGTCTATATTTTTTGCCACCCGTACTTTGGTAGCAATACCAACAGCAAAAATATCATTAGGGTCGCTGTTTAAGTCTACTAAATTGCGGTGCACATGTGTAGGCATTAACTGTAAAGAAAAACCATCGCTAAACTTACGTGCAATTAACAATTGATTAGCATAGCCAATTCCACCTGTAAAATAAGGGTCTAATAATTCATCTGATGTATCGGTAATCACACTGATATCGCTATACAAAGTCAAAGTAATAGGCATGTTTTTGTCCCCTGTGCTTTGTTTCAACAGTTTTACTTTTACAAAACCATCATAAGTTCTGGCTAAATTACTTCTACCTGCACCTACTGTCAGCCAATTAGTAACCCCGTAATCTAAACCAATACGCATATTGGCACCGCCATTAAAACCGAAAAAGTTGTAGAGTAAACTAAAAGGGTTTTGCTCATAAATATCGCCAAAGCGGTGAGATATGATAAACTTTGCCTGCCCCTGAACGCTTGTTTCAACACTCTGACCGCTAATGATGCGCGTATCACGAAAAGTTTCAGTGGCGTAAGTGGTATTTTGTGCATATAGCAAGCCTGAAATTGCCATCAGCACGAAAAATGTAAAATATCTATACATGAATTAAATTTTAATTATTGAGTGCGCCTGCATTAATCCAAGCTCTGATTTTAGCAATTTTACAATCACTTAATTGGTCTGAACCCTGTGGCATTTCCACATAACCTGAAACCCAGGCAACAGAATTATAAAAGGAACTGGCATTAGCATCACCTGCTACTACATAATCCATCAAAAAATCATAACCTTCTAATATTTGACTACCACCTAAAACACCGGCATTTGCTTCACTGTGACATTCTAAGCAACTGGTTTCTAAAATTGGTAATATGGTTGTAGCATAAGTTACGTCAACCGTATCGCAAGCCGTAGTACCAAATAATTCTTCTTTGCTGTCATAATAACAGGAATTGAAAAAAAAGGCAATACATAACATGCCTAAAACTATTAAGGGTGATTTTTTCATTTTAATCGTTGAGGTATCCATTTTCAATCCAAATGCGAATTTCATCTATTTTGCAATCAGGTATTGGATTACCATTATAGGGCATTCCAACATAACCAGACTCAAACATAATTGTTCCTAAAAAACTTCCATCTGCAGCAATATCTGCCACTCCACTGTACGAAGATAAATCAATTCCTGAAGATGTAGTAGTTGAGTTGTGACAACCCAGGCAATAAGTATCTATTATTTTTACAATTTTTCCGCTATAAGTGACAGCAGTAGTATCGCAGTCACCTCCTTCACATGCATTATTTCTTGCACCCTGATTAATCCATTTTTCTAACAAAGCAATTTGTGCATTACTTAATGGCTCGTTTGGAGAAGGCGGCATAAAATCTTCACCACCATCTGTTACGGCTTCAATCAGTTTGCTGTCGTTGGCATCAAATGCTTTTACATATCCACTGCTCATTACATCTTCATAACTGCTTAAAGGTGCTTTTTCGTCTATACGGCCAATACCATCATGACATCCGCTCATGGCACAATTGGAAATAAGCAAAGGCAATACGTCATTCTGAAAATAAACAGTATCAGGGTCACAATCTACAGTTACTGTGGGATTTGTTAAATCAATTAGTGTATTATGTTTACATCCGGCCACTACAATTGCACAGCTTAACGCTGCAATTCCGACAAATTTTGTTGTTTTCATTTCTTAGTATTTATTTATGCTCTAATCCTAACAACATACAATTGTCCTTATTCGTGCTTGTTTGTGTAATTATATATGGTGACTTTTATCAGTCCTCCGGGTAGCCCGCATCTACCCATATACGTATTTGGTCAATTAAACATTGAGGTAACATTGACCCACCGGGTGGCATTGAAACAAATCCAACTTCACCATTTAATGAACCTAATAATCGGCCATCTCCGGCAACATCAACAATACCATCATTTGAACCTGTGCCTAAATAAGCAGTTAATGATAATCCTCCTGAAGGTGAACTTGCGTCGTGACATCCTGTGCAATAAGCATCCATGATAGGTAAAATGGTACCACTGAATGTAACAGCACTGGTATCACAATCTGTGCAACTGTTATCTAGAGCACCTTGTTCTTGCCAAAGTATAATCATGGCAATCTCTTCATCAGTAAGCGAGGCCATAGGAGGAGGAGGCATTAAATCATATCCTGTTTCAGTTACCACATCGTAAAACTCACTGTCGTAAGGATCACTTGGTTTCATAATATGACTTGATATCACCTTGGCATAGGTAGATAAATTGATGCCTTCTTCATGCGTTTCCGCATCGTGGCAACCACTTATTGCACAATTGGAAATAAGTATTGGATAGATGTCATTTTCGAAGTAAACCGTATCCGGGTCACAATTAGAAGTGATGATGATGGTATCACCAGTCGTATCTATCGGCTCGATAGGATCTTCGACTAAAATATCTAAAGGACTGTGTTTACATGATTGGATAGATGCTGCACCTGCAATTGCCAGGACAAACAAGAAAAATAAGAATCTACGCTGCATATATATTTTTAACTAATACAAAGGTAATGCGTGTATGCAGACATATTAGGGACATTTTTTCATCATTTCCACAAAAAATGATGTTATTCAAACGGCAGTTTCCGTTTAAAAATTGTTTTTAACATCCAAATACTTGAATTTTATGGCACGATATTTTATTTTAGAGCAACAAAACTACATTATGAAGAAAATACACTATTTGTTCCTACTCCCTTTTGCCGCTTCCACTTTTTTTATTTCATGTGAAGACATTAACATCGACGATTTATTGTCTGATGGCGACGTGGCTGCTGCTTTGAGAGAGGCACTCACTATTGGTACTGATACAGCGGTTACCAAAGGTTCGGCTATAGATGGTTATTTTGCCAATCCTGATATTAAGATTTTGTTCCCTGAAGAAGCTGCTGTTGTTGAAAGTGTTGTTGGCGTAATTCCGGGTGGAGATGTGCTGATTGATGAATTTATTCAATCTGTAAACCGCGCTGCGGAAGATGCTGCAGATGAGGCTACACCTATTATTAAAGATGCCATTGTCAATATTACTTTCGATGATGCCATGACCATTTTAAATGGTACAGATACGGCTGCAACTAATTATCTCAGACTAAAAACATTTTCCGATTTATATACCGCCTTTAAACCCGATATCCAAAATTCATTAGAAGGAGTTGGCGCACAGCAGGCATGGGAAGAAGTAATTGATTTGTATAATACTATTCCTTTTGTGGAAGATGTAAATACCGACCTTGCTGATTATTCTACCAATAAAGGACTGGATGGTTTGTTTATTTTATTAGGTCAGGAAGAAGGAAAAATAAGAACAGATGTTGAACATCAGGTAACGAGTTTGTTACAGGAAGTGTTTGGCGGAAATTAATATTTTTCGACTAACGGCTGTTCAAAGCTATTAGCTACCTACATTATCGTGTTGAAGCTTTGAAATCACTTGCTAATCGTGTTTTCAAAGCTTCAAACATTTTGTAAAGACTGTAAAAACTGCACAAATTGTTGCAGTTTTGTTTTTTATGCTGCTGATGAACCTGAGCAATTGTTTACATGATTCTGTGTTATTCATGACCATCCCGGAAATAATTGCCGTTGCTACCGGAATTTTAAGTGTTTGGTTCGCAAAAAAAGAAAATATACTTGTTTACCCTATCGGCATTATTAGCGTGCTATTATATGTCTACATCTGTCTGGAAGTAAAATTGTATGCCGATGCAGCAATTAATGCCTATTATTTTGTTGTGAGTATTTATGGCTGGTATTATTGGAAAAATGGCAAAACGGAAGGAATTTCAAAAAATAAAATAGAACAAAACCAATTCGATCAGGTTTTTACAATCGAGCAGGATATTCCTTTTCCCGGAAAAAAAGCAGCAATAAGCTGGAATAAAAAAGAGGAGAATTTATACTATGCTTTGGGAACAATATTTTTAGCGGTGTTTTTAGGGTATATGCTGAATGAATTTACCGATTCTAATGTTCCTTATTGGGATGGAGGAACAACGGCTATTTTTTGTATGGCAATGATTTTGATGGCACTTAAAAAAATTGAAAACTGGATATATTGGATTATTGGCGATGTAATTTGTATTCCATTATTTTTTTCTAAAGGCTTATGTTTAAGTTCGTTCCAATACCTTATATTTACAGTGATAGCCATTGCAGGATTAATGGCTTGGATGAAAAAATATAACCACTTAAAAACTACTTCATGATACATAAAATTGTGTTTACAGGCCCCGAATCATGCGGTAAATCTACATTGGTAGAATTATTGGCGCAAAAATTACAATTGCCTTTTGTTCCAGAAATGGCAAGGCCCTATATCAATAATCTCAACAGAAAATATACTTACGACGACCTGCTCAGTATTGCAATGTTGCAAATGAGCGAAGAGGAACGGATAAAAGCGATGTTTCCACCATTACTGATTTGTGATACCGATTTGCTCACGATTAAAATTTGGTGCGACGATAAATATCAACGCTGCGAGCATTGGCTCAACCATGCCTGGGTAGATAGAACCCCGTCTGTATATTTTTTGTGTGCGCCTGATTTTCCTTGGCAACCCGACCCTCAGCGCGAAGACCCTCACAGAAGAGAAACACTTTATCAGGTATATAAAGACCACATGGTGAAATATAAATTGCGTTTTATCGAATTAAAAGGCACTGTGGAACAGCGTTTGGCGACCGTCATGAAACATCTGGAAGGCGATAGTCAACAATTATATTAAAATCTTGTTATACCTTTGTAACATCTCATGGGGTGTTGTTTGTTCGCAAGCGACTGAGATTAAACCCATCGAACCTGGCCGGGTAATTCCGGGTAGGGATTGAGGAAATTATTATTTCTGCCGGCAAAGGCTCCATTTGCAGGTTTCAAACTGTAAACCTTTGCTATGAAAAAGTTTTTCTTTTTTTCATTTTTTATATTCCTATTGGGTGCTGTAAACGCTCAGATTACGATAACCGGTAATGTTTCGATAATTGACGAAAAAAAGCCAATTAGTGATGCTGCTGTTTATTTTGTAAAAAATGATGTGTTGGTGTTTACCAACCAAAACGGTGATTTTATAGCAATACTTGATAGTTTCGAAATGCCAACTGCTCAGCATATCGCATTCCTTAGCGAAGACATACAATATGAATTAGTAGTTAACGATATGAATACCACCGGAAAACAACCTTACTCTGAAATTAAAATGTATTTGTATCCTAAAAATTATATTTTTCTTCCCGTAAAAATCAATGCGAATTCCTGGATACAAAAAGCACCATTATCTATTAAAGTAATAAAAGGAACACAGTTGAATGAAAATAATTTTGGCGAAGACATGCCATTTTTATTAGAGTCAACTCCATCCGCAGTGGTAACCTCCGATGCCGGTAATGGCGTGGGTTATACCGGAATGCGTATACGCGGAAGTGATGCAACTCGTGTAAGTGTTACCGTTAACGGTGTACCATATAATGACGCTGAATCACAACAAACCTATTGGGTCGATTTACCCGATTTTGCTTCCAGTGTTGATGATATTCAAATTCAACGTGGTGTAGGAACATCAACAAATGGTATAAGTGCATTTGGAGCTGCAATTAATATCAATACTAATAATTTAAGTAATACTCCTTTTATAAAAACAGGATATTATACCGGTTCATTTAATCTCTCCAAAAAAATGATTCAATTTGGCAGCGGTTTAATCAATAAACATTGGACCATTGAAGGTCGTTACTCTGATGTATATGCTGAAGGGTATATCGACAGAGCGTATGCCGATTTAAATAGTTATTTCATCACCGCTGCTTATCAGTCCGAAAAATATAAATCGGTAATTAATGTTTTTTCAGGTAATGAAGTTACTTATCAGTCGTGGGGAGGTGTGCCTGCGGAAATTATTGATACCAACAGAACCTATAATCCATACACATACGAAAATCAGACGGATAATTATATCCAAACACATTATCAATGGCATAACACTTTTGTTTTAAAAGAGGATGATCTTTTAAAAGTGACATTTAATTATACTAAAGGGAAAGGATATTACGAACAATATGAAACCGACCAAGCTTTTAGTGATTATGGAGCAGAAGATGTAATAGTAAATGAAGACACCATTTCTACAACTGATTTAATTTCACGTAAATGGCTCGACAGCGATTTTGGGGGCATGTTTTTACAATACGAACACAATTTAAATAATAATACAAAATTCAATATTGGCGGCGCATATTATTTACATGCCGGTGATCATTTTGGAAATATTATTTGGAGCGAATGGGCTTCAACTTTACCACATAATTATGATTGGTATCGCAACGATGCGTTAAAACAAGACGGCAATATTTTTGCACAATACATTTATCAAAACAATAAAATAAATTGGCTTATTGACCTTCAAGTGCGCAACGTTAATTATCGTTTTGAAGGCCGCGACCAATATGCTGCGCCACTTGAACAACAAGTAAATCATGTGTTTTTTAATCCGAAGGCAGGAATTACATTTTCACACAACGATTTGTTCGAAACATACGTGTTTGCAGGTGTTTCAGGCAAAGAACCTAATCGCGACGACTTCGTAGAATCATCACCGGAAAGTCGACCGTCACCCGAATATTTATACAATGCCGAAATAGGAGAGCGCCTGCGATTTAAAGGATGGCAATTTGAAGCGAATTATTATTTGATGTATTATAAAAATCAATTAGTGCTTACCGGAGAAATTAATGATGTTGGTGCCTATACCAGAACAAATATTCCTGAAAGTTATAGAACCGGAATTGAAATGGCATGGGGGAAATCAATGTTTTCAAATAAATTAATTTGGGAAGGAAATATTGCATTCAGTCAAAATATTATTACTACATACACCGAATTTGTCGATAATTGGGATACAGGTGAGCAAACAGCAATTGTTTACAACAATACCGATATTGCATTTTCTCCCAACCTGATTGCTTTTAATAAATTAAAATATCAGTTGATTGCTTTCGGAAATACCACCTTTAATTCTCAGTTTCATATTTGGGTAACTTCAAAATATGTGGGTGAACAATATGCAGATAATACCGGTGATGTTGCTCGTATGTTGGATGCATATTTAGTGCATGATGCAGGTATCAGTTATAATTTGCAAAAATCGAATAAGCAGCTGCTTGCGGTGACCTTCAATTTGCAAAACTTTACCAATGCCGAATACGAAAGCAACGCCTGGGTGTATCGGTATATTTATGAAAATGCACAAAACCAGCTTTTGGGCTATTATCCGCAGGCTTTAATCAACTGGAATGCCGGCTTGGTACTATCATTTTAAAACCTTTTACACTACCTGCTGTTATTGATAAAAATCATTTTGGTTAAGCTTAAAATTCCAATTACCTTTAATCAGACTTTTGAGCTATGAAGAAATCTTTACTCACCACATCGCTAGCCATAATTACCACTGTATTGTTTACAGGGCTAGTTATACCACCGGTTGATACTGAATATGACTGGATGGTGGAAGGCAATGATGTCGATGCTGAATTCGGTTTTTGGATTGACGGTGGCGGCGATGTAAATGGTGATGGTTACGATGATGTCATTATTGGCGCATCGGGGTATGAGCATGATTTCATAGGCGAAGGCGCTGTATTTATTTATTTTGGCTCACCTTCAGGTCTTTCACTTGAGCCTGATTGGGTGCAATATGGCGAACATGACAGCAGTGGATACGGACGTTGCGTTTCTATAAAAGGTGACGTAAATAATGATGGTTATGCAGATGTTTTAGTTGGCGCTCATTCGTTTACAGGAGCAAGAATAAATGAAGGTAAAGTGTATTTATATCTGGGTGGACCCGATGGACCTTCTACCACACCATACTGGACCAAAGTAGGTGGAAGGAAAGGTGCTAAATTAGGTGAGGCAGTGGTTTTTGCTGGCGATCTGAACAATGATCATTACGATGAAATTTGTGTAGGCGCTCATGGTTGGGACGATGATGAAGTGTTAGGAGACTCAGGTAATAAAGCCGGTAAATTTTGGATATTTAATGGCAATGCAGAGGGAATTAATCCTGATCCATTTATGTCTTGCGTAGGTATTGTTGAAGATGCCAACCTTGGCGTATCTATGGATCGCGCAGGTGATGTAAATGGCGATGGATTTAACGACCTGCATATTGGCGGATATATTTTCCTTATTGGGGATGGCATGTTGTGTACGTTTCACGGCAGTGCTGTTGGCCCAGATGGCATACCTGATTTTATGGTAGCCGGCGGCGCAATGGATACATCATTTTTTGCGATCAATCTATCTTCAGCTGGAGATGTAAATGGTGATGGTTTCGATGATGTTGTAATTGGTTCACCAAGATATGATGCCCTCGGTGTATACCAGTCCGGTAAACTCCAAGTCTACTTAGGAAGTGAAGGAGGATTGCAGCCTGAAATAGCCTTCACAGTCCATGGCACACAATACGATGAACGGTTTGCATTTAACGTAAACGATGCAGGAGATTTAAACCACGATGGTTATGATGATTTATTAGTTGGCTCCAAATATTATGATAATGGTGATTTACAAAATACCGGCAAAGCTGAAATATATCTCGGAGGGCCTCAAGGTTTGCAAAATACACCTACATGGTCGTTTGTGGGAGTGGATAGCGGTAACGCACTTGGAACCAATCTGGCAAATGCAGGTGATGTAAATGGCGATGGATACGATGATATAATTGTTTCAGGTGATGAATATTGTGGCGATTTATTAAGGGAAGGTGCTGTTTATATGTTTTATGGTCAACCGCAAAAATGTGAAGCACCACAAAATCTCACGCCGTATTTCGTTACCCCTAATTCTGTTACCATTGGCTGGGATTGGCTGTATGGTTCACAGAAATATAAATTTTATATGCGTAGAACCGATGGTGTTGGCACAGAGTATAAAATTATCACTCAGGATTCGTTGTTGTTTATTGGAGGGCTGACTTCCGGAAAAGAGTATACAGCTTATGTTGCAGCAAAATGTGATGGAGGATGGACAGATAAATCTGAAATTATTACGTTTACTACTCCTGGACACAAAGAAGGTGAATTATCAGGCATGCAAATTTATCCATCACCAACTTCTGATAAAATCAATATCAATTTGGGCCCTGCAACCGGTCCGGTGCTGATTAGAATAGTGAATTTAGCAGGTGAAGTAGTGTTTGAAAACCAATACCAGATTGATGAATCTCATACTGTAATTGTAGTCAATGAGGTGAAAGCCCTTCCTGTAGGCAATTATTTCGTTTTGGTTGAAACCAGCAATAGTAAATTGACCAAACAATTCGTTAAACAATAACCGTGTGCACAAATTATAGCGGCAATTGTAGTGACTCTTGCCGTTTTTTTATACTTTTAACCGTCGTAACTACCTGTCAACTAATCATCTATGAAACTAGAAGAAGAAATTAAACAACAAAAATTTAAGGATGAATACCATCGTTTATTGGTAAATATCATGTTTACCGGTAGCTGGTTAAACATCCGCCAAATACACTTTTTCAAACAATTTGATTTATCGCCTCAACAATACAACCTGTTGCGCATTTTGCGTGGTCAATACCCTAATCCTGCGAGTGTAAACCTGCTTATTGAACGTATGCTCGATAAACAAAGTAATGCTTCGCGTTTGGTAGATAAACTGGATGCTAAAGGATTGGTGAAAAGAAAAAAATGCAAAGAAGATAAACGTCAGGTTGATGTAGTATTATCTGCTAAAGGAGTTCAGCTGTTAGATGCAATTGATAAAGAAATTGGCAATTTGGATAGTATTTTTACTAACCTGACGAAAGCAGAAGCTAAAAAAATGAGCGAAATGCTCGATAAAATGCGTGGTTAATGTCCGCAATTAATGTTATTCCTGATTTATCTGCTGAATTCACTTTTAAAGCTGTACGCAGCGGAGGCAAAGGTGGCCAAAATGTAAATAAAGTATCTACCAAAGTAGAATTGTATTTCACCATAGGCAATTCACAATTATTATCTGAAGCACAAAAACAATTGCTTACCCAAAAATTACAACATCTGCTCAACAGCGAAGGTGAATTGCGTATTGTTTGTGAAGAAGCTCGTTCACAGCTCAAAAACAAACAATTAGTCATCGAAAAATTATATGCCCTTTTTGAAAAGGCCTTAACACCGGTGAAAAAACGTGTAAAAACGAAAACACCAAAATCTGTTATAGCTAAAAGAATAAAAGATAAAAAAATAGCTGGCGAAAAAAAATCCATGCGCAAAAAACCGGATTTGGATTAATCTATTTATTTTTTCAATTCCTTATTAATAATTGCACCAACATCTGCAGCTTTCGTCAACACCATCATGTGTGAACCTCCGGGAATAATATAATCTGAAGTAATATTTTTTATAGGTAATGTATGATCATTATCGCCGTGTATATGAATGATATTTTTACCGACATTATCATCAGGTTTGCGTTGCCAGCTGACTATCATTTCAGTTGCGCGTTTGACAAATATTTTTTCTTTGTCCCATAACATCGCATTACATGTTGCGCGTTCCAATGCTCTGTCCGGTTCATACATGGGTTGCATAATAAAACTCGAGTATTTAAACACCGAAGCCGGAATATATCTATGTATTGGATACTGGTGAAAAAACTGATACATTTCAGGAATTTCTGTTGAATCGGTAGCGCTGGAAATAACAATTATTTTTTGAGGATGCACCATGTCGTACATCTCTGTTGCCAACATACCACCAAGTGAAACACCAATAATATAAAATGGCGTAGTGGTATCAATTTGTGCACTTAATCTTTTGGCATATGCAAACATCGATTCTAATGGGAGAGGAGTAATATAATGCACATGCACAGTATCCAAATGCGCATCAAATTGAATGTTTTTATAAATCCTGTAATCCGAACCCTGCCCCGGAATTAAATACACACGAGTAGTCTGCTGCGCAGTAACAACCACTCCACTTACAAGCAATAATAATATCAATGCATATCTGCACATGAAATATAAAATTACCTATTCCCCACCAAATAAACGTTAAAAAACTCTCCCCGAAACTCCCCGTCTTCCCGCCTTCCCGGCAACCTCACACTCAGCAACCCTACACCCAGCAACCTCACACCAATGATGCAGTTTTAAACTCACTCGTAGTATGAAAAGTAATTTTAGGATGATTTTCAATAGCCACATTCAAAGCCCAACCCGTCTCCGCCATATAAACCGGATTCTGGTCCTTATCAAAATAAATGTAATCTATTTTTAATCGTATAAATTCATCCAATTGTTTTTTATCTGTAGTAGTCATCCAACACGCCTTATTCATATGAATAGGTTGAAAACGACATTTCGCTCCATATTCATTTTCCAAACGATATTGAATTACCTCAAACTGCAATTCCCCGACAGCACCCACCACTTTTTTATATCCGTTGTTATGAATAAATAACTGCGCAACGCCTTCATCAGTCAACTGCTGAATACCCTTTTCTAATTGTTTCGTTTTCATAGGATCCATGTTAATCAACTCCTTAAATATTTCAGGAGAAAAACTTGGAATACCTCTAAACATCATATCTTCACCTTCAGTAAGTGTATCACCAATTTTAAAATTTCCGGTATCGTATAAACCAATTACATCACCCGGAAATGCCTCTTCAATTACATCTTTACTCGACGCTAAAAAGGCATAAGGATTATTAAATCGTAAATTTTTATCCAAACGAACATGATGATAAAAACTATTGCGTTCAAAATGCCCCGAACACACACGTAAAAATGCAATTCTGTCCCTGTGGCGAGGATCGATGTTTGCGTGAATTTTAAAAATGAATCCGGTAAATTTATTTTCGTCGGCGTCTACAAAACGAACATCCGTTTCTCTTCCTTGAGGCACAGGGGAAATCTGAATAAATGTCTCCAATAATTCCTGCACACCAAAATTATTTATCGCAGAACCAAAAAATACCGGTGCAATATCTGCATCTAAATACGGTTTGCGGTCAAATTCATGATATACACCTTCAATCAGCTCTACATCTTCACGCAATTGTTTCGCATCGCGTTCGCCAACCTGTTTATCTAATAAACCATCTTTTAAATCCTCTATAATTAACACATCATCTTCAACACGCTGTGAACCCGGGCGGAATAAATTGAGTTTTTTATGATACAACGAATACACACCTTTAAAATGTGTTCCCATGTTGATCGGCCAACTCAAAGGGCGCACACGAATTTTAAGTTTTTCTTCTAATTCATCCAATAAATCAAATGGATCTTTTCCATCGCGGTCCATTTTGTTGATGAAAATGATAACCGGCGTTTTGCGCATGCGACAAACTTCCATCAATCGCATGGTTTGCTCTTCCACACCTTTCACGCAGTCGATTACCAGGATAACACTATCCACAGCTGTTAAGGTGCGATAGGTATCTTCAGCAAAGTCCTTGTGACCGGGAGTATCCAATAAATTCACTTTAACACCCTCATATTCGAACGACATAACGGAAGTAGCCACAGAGATACCACGCTGACGTTCAATTTCCATGAAGTCGCTGGTTGCGGACTTTTTAATTTTATTGCTTTTAACAGCTCCGGCAACCTGAATGGCGCCTCCGTACAAGAGGAACTTTTCGGTAAGGGTGGTTTTACCGGCATCGGGGTGACTGATAATGGCAAATGTTCTCCGTATTTGTATCTCTGATTGTACGCTCATCTCTTGTTAATTCGGGCGCAAAGATAGTGATTTCAGGAAGAAGGGAACCTGCCTGGTGGCAGACAGGCACAGAAGATCTGCATGGCGGCAGATTACGCTGATAACGCGGATTTACGCGGATGCTTTGTTTAAAATGGAATTAACTTAGTGTTTCTTAGAGGCCCTTAGCAACTTTGTGGTGAAGGTTAGCTAATATTATTTATTTCCTGATGATGTTTTAGTTTCGTAAATGATAATTATGAGACTAACCCATGTTTGCCACTAAGGCTCAAATGACCTCAAAGTTGCGCGAAGGATTTAAGATCAACCAACCCGCAATTTTTTGACTGTTCTTTATTAAAGATTGGAAGAAAAATGAAGCCAAAGGCCAAAGTAGGGGCGAATTGAATCCGCCCCGTAATTGGGCTTTGGCGATTGAGTTCACAATACTTAAGCTAATATTTTATAGCAACTAATTTGTGCATAAGCAGGTCAATCAAAACCCCTCATCCCTCATCCACATTTCCTACATTTGTAACATGACAAAACGAAAGGACTTTGCTTACGTTGCTATACAATTTTTTTTATTGGCCTGTTATTTTTTATTAATTAATCAAAGGGCAGGAGGTACTCCGTTCTGGATGCAAATTATTAGTGGAATTTTGGTTGTGCTAGGAACGGTATTGGTGATATTGCCAATTTTACAATTAAATAAATTTATTAGTGTTTTTCCAACTCCGGTTAATGGGGCTTTATTGGTGACGAATGGTGCATTTAAATATATTCGTCATCCGATATATGCGGGTATTATTTTAGGTGGTGCGGGGTTGGCATTGATGATGAATAATTTATTGCAATTGTTGGTGATTATTATTTTGTTTGTATTGTTTGAAGTGAAATCAGATTATGAGGAGCAACAACTTGCTAAAGTGTTTAAGGATTATGAGGAGTATAAAAAACATACTTATAAATTCTTTCCTGGAATGAGGTAGTGGGTTAGCCGGGAAGGCGGGAAGGAGGGAAGTTGCGGGGGGGTGTTGCGAGAACTCAAGACAATATAATTTTCATTTCTACCCATCAAGTTATTTGCCTACAAAACTTAATAGCAATAATACAACTTTGTGCTACTTTGAGGCCCTTCGCTTCTTGGTGGTGATAGCAAACTAATGCTATTAAAAACTTTTGTAAAACAATGACATAAATTTTATTTTGTTGATAAGCCCATTTTACCGCTAAGTCTCTAAGGGCCTCTAAGCTACACTAAGAGATTAGTCCAATAGATCATCTTTTGATAGCATTTTTTTTCATGTATCGATTAGTCCTAGTAAGTTGGTATTGCATACTTAGCCAACTCAAAACCACTCATCCCTCATCACTCATCCTTTTTCATTAATATTACATTATGGAACAACATCACAATCCTTTTGCGAGTAAAGCAGCACGTTTGTTATTGATATTAGGTGTGTTTTTTGTCACCAATGCCCTGTTGGCAGAATTAATTGGGGTGAAAATATTTGCACTTGAAGATAGTTTTGGATGGAAACCATTTAACTGGAATTTATTTGGTGAAAAAGGCTCACTCAATTTTACTGTCGGCGTTATTTTATGGCCATTTGTTTTTATCATGACCGATATTATTAATGAATATTTTGGCCTGAAGGGTGTCCGTCGATTAAGTTATTTGGCCATTATTTTTATTATATATGCATTCGGAATTATTTACCTAGCAATAGAACTTTCACCTGCCGGATTTTGGCCTGCATCTAATGTAGATAAAGGTGTTCCTGATATGCAAAATGCCTATGCTGTTATTTTCGGACAGGGTATGTGGATTATTGCCGGAAGTATTATTGCATTTTTACTCGGACAATTAATTGATGTATTTGTATTTCATAAAATAAAAGGAATGACTGGTGAAGGAAAAATTTGGTTGCGTGCAACAGGCTCAACTGCAATATCACAAATAATCGATAGTGTTGTAGTATTATATATTGCTTTTGTCATCGGCCCACAACATTGGTCCGTCAATCAATGGCTGGCAATAGCAACCGTAAATTACGTCTACAAAATGACAGCAGCCGTAGCCCTCACACCCGCCCTCTATTGGGTCCACAACATCATCGACAAATTCCTGGGCAAAGAACTCAGCGAAAAAATGCGCGCCGAAGCCATGAAAAATTAACTCAAAACCCTCCCGCCATTTTCCGCACCTCCGCGTGAACCCAAACAGCCAGCCCACAATCCCGATAGCTATCGGGACTCAAAGGAACAGCCCACAAATAAACACAGAGGTATTTATCGAATAGTATTTAATTTTATTTTTATTGAATAATCATAGTTATTAATTCAAATATACGAACTCATTCTCCGAGAACTCTGTGTGCATTCCCTCTGAGTTCTCCGTGGTTCCGGCTGTTTCCACCTCAGCGGACGCTCCGCGAATTATCGCATTTTTTTTACCACGGAGTCCACAAAGAAACAGCCCACAAAGAAAACACAGAGGTATTTATCGAATAGTATTTAATTTTATTTTTATTGAATAATCATAGTTATTAATTCAAATATACGAACTCATTCTCCGAGAACTCTGTGTGCATTCCCTCTGAGTCCCGATAGCTATCGGGATCGTGGTTTCGGCTGTTTAATCAGCACATTAACACATCAGCACATTAATTCCCGGCTGTTCCCACCTCGGCGGACGGTTCGCATTGGTACATCGGTACATTTCCACATTGGTACATTAATCAGCACATCAGCACATTAACACATCAGCACATTAGCTTACAACAGGCAACACAGTAGTCCCAGTATCCTTCGCCAGTTTATTGATGATAGTTTGTAGTTGCATACTTTCTTTCATACACATTCTCACTTCATCTATTGATGCCTCATCAGTCAGTTTACCCAGTTCCTGAATACGCGCATCTACATCATGTTTCATTTTAATAATCTTTTTCAACTTCAACAACGAAATCGACTTCACAATATCCTTCCTCACCAAAAACTGTTTTTCCGTAATTGGCACATCATGCATTTTAATCCAGTTATCACTAATCTCGTATGGCGATTGTAATAAATCAATACACAACGATTTTATTTCTTCATCATCGTGATTAATAAAAAATACCTGCGGTAAAAATTCATTATGTTCGTAATACGTTCTATATTCATCTACAACCTTACGATAAATACCATTTTCAAATTCCACATCCGTTAAATTGCGTAAAATACGCGCAATCGCATTCTCCCCATCAATTTCAAAATTACTATTCTCCAATAACAAACGAATAATATCCCTTTCCTGTGCTTCATCCAAATGGAAAGTAAACGAAGGTTGTTCCTTCGCCACCGGCATTATTTCCGTATGTTCAACAGATGCTTTGTCGTTGGTAGAAAGTTTATCAAAAGCCCCTTTGCGCAGAATTTTATTTGTTTCAGATATTAATAATTGTTCTTCAACATTTAAATTGCGCGCCGTTTGTTTTAAGTAGAGACTACGCGTAATCCCATCAGGAATTTTGGCGATACTCTGCACAATATCTTTAATAATACCAGCAACTTTTACAGGGTCGCCTTTTGCATCTTCAAGATATAAATCCGTTTTTAAATGGATGAGGTCTTTTTTATTATCCTCAATATATTTTCTAAAACCGTCAGCGCCTAATTTTTGCACATAAGTATCCGGGTCATCATCAGCAGGCAGCAGCACCACTTTTACGTTCATGCCCTCTTCCAATGCAATTTCCAATCCGCGCAAAGCCGCTTTTACACCCGCACTATCACCATCATATAATATCGTTAAATTCGGTGTATATCGTTTAATCAAACGCACCTGATCCTGCGTCAGCGAAGTCCCGGACGATGCCACCACATTTTCAATGCCACTTTGCGACAACGAAATTACGTCCATATACCCCTCAACCAGATAACATTCTTCTAGTTGCGTAATAGCTTTCCGCGCCTGAAAAATCCCAAAAACAATTTTACTTTTTAAATAAATATCCGTCTCCGGCGAGTTAATATATTTCGGAATTTTTTTGTCCGCACTCAAGGTTCTGCCACCAAAACCCAACACCTTACCCGTGATGCTATGAATAGGAAACATCACCCTGCCACGGAAAAAATCTTTGCCATATTGTGAGGTGAGCCCCAATTGTTGCAATAATTCAACTTTATAGCCCGTGTTGGAAGCAATGCGTGTAAACGTCTCCCCATCGCCGGGACAAAATCCCAATTTAAATTTTTCGATAGTATCGCTGCGCAGTCCCCGTTCGGTGAAATAACTCAAGCCGATACTTTTGCCTTCCTCATCGTTATGCAAATAATCGTAGAAATAGTTCTACGCAAAAGTGTTGATGATATAAAGGCTCTCCCTGCGATTTTCCTCCTGAATTTCCTCGTTTGTGCGTTGCTTTTCCTCAACCTCGATATGATATTTATTCGCCAGGTAAATCAGCGCCTCGCGGTAACTCAGTTGCTCATGCTCCATCACAAACCCCACCGAATTCCCACTTTTTCCGCACCCAAAACACTTATAAATCCCTTTGGGCACCGAAACCGTAAACGAAGGCGTCTTCTCATTATGGAAAGGACATTTCCCAATCAGGTTCACCCCCGGCGCTTCAAATTCACAAAATCCCCCACCACCTCCTCAATCCTGGAAGCATCCATAATCCGCCCAATCGTTTCCTTCGATATCACCCCCCAAAGTTAACAGATTTACCCCATTGCACCACGCCGCCCCACAAAATGAACTTTCGTAACTTAGGATGTGAAATGTTTTGGAGCAGAAACATCGCGCTCCGTCCAAACAATCCGCACCGGTCTTTCATTGCAAGTCCTCTCCGCTAAGGCGGATGCGGGCTTTCCATTGCAGCCCGGGCTATGTTGGCGGTTTGGTGTAATCCTTGATATTTGTTTTTCGTATAGTTGGGGTTTTGTTGTGACAGGGTAAAGCGGGTGATAAGTGAAGGTTTGTGGTTTGGGGGTATTGTGAAATATGTGTTGGTTTTTATGGATTTTGATAAAATGTGACTTGAGAGTGGTTAACGGAAAACCGTGAATTTAAGAAGCTAGCATTGTGAAAAAGTAGATTTTACTTACATTTATGAAATCAATTATGATGAATAAATTTTTCTATTTATGCCCAGATAAGGCGGTATTGGAGAGCCTTGCGCAATTGAGTTTCACAAATTAACTTTAGTGTGAACTGTAATAAACGACATTAAAAATGATAGAAGATATATTTTTTCAAGACGAGGGACAAGTTAAAATTACTGCCGCATCAGTTGGTATAAGTAGACTTCGTTGGACTTCTGTAAAGGAAAGTGAAATTGATTCCAATAAGCATTTGGAGTTAATGGAGAAATATAGATTTGACCATTTACCAATTGAACCAGAAATTGGGATTATTGCGGAGTTCTTCAAAACTGCGGAACCTAACAAATTCGACAAAATTGAAAGACTTAAAATAAATTACAAAGACGTAATTCCTTTAGATACAAATATTCGAGATGTTATAGACAAATTTGCAAATCAAAAAAAGACATTCTTTTTCTTACGTTATCAGAAAAATATTTCAGGGCTTATAACATTGGGAAACTTAAATTGTAAACAAGTTCAGATATATGTTTTCGGTTTAATCTGTGATTTAGAGAGGGAATTGGGTGACTTTTTAAACTCTCAGCTAACAAACAAAGAAATTAACGAATGGATAAAAGGCAAAATTGACGCAAGCAATCCAGTCGACAAATACAAACTCATACTTGAAAATTATGAGAGCCTAACTAATTCTGACCTGGAAAATAGTCTAACAGAACATTTTTTTCTTGTTGACTTTTTTAAAATAATCGCCGATAAAAATCTTTACAGTGAGCTTGGTTATACCAAATCTGGGTGGGAAGACTTGAGTAGTATAAACGAACTAAGAAAGAGAATCGCGCACCCAACAAGAAGTTTAATTGACAACGAAAACAATATTTTTAAACTGCAAAAACGAATAATCAAAATAGAAGACTTGACATTTCGCTTTACTATGCGAAAACAGAACAGCATTCGCCAATAGCATTGTGTCTAAATTAGCGGTGTCGCGCAAAATTGGGCCTAAGAGCCTCAATCAAGCTTTTATGCAATTTGGCAGTAAAGTGCTTCGAAATAACCAACCGCAGTAACACCCATCACCTTAGTCAGTATTAATATTAAACAATTTAATTATGGAAGAAAAAGAAACAAACATTGAAAATATACCCGAAGAAAATAATGATTCGTATGTAAATGACGACTTGTATAACATCAGTTCTTGGGGTGCAGACTATTCATTCAGGGAATTGGTTTCATTGTATGATGATAATGATCTAATAAAACCAGAACTCCAAAGAAAATATGTCTGGGAAAAGCCTGAAGCTAGTCGTTTTATCGATTCCATCTTACTTGGATTGCCTATACCAAGTATTTTTTTGGCCAAAACAGAAGACAATAAAATGTTAATTATAGATGGGTATCAGAGACTTATGACTGTCAATGATTACATAAAAGGAATTTGGTCGGGTGACAATAGTGTTTTTACATTATCAAACACACCAGGTAAAATTAACCATCGGTGGAAAGGAAAAGCATATAGCCAACTTTCTGAATCCGAACAACGAAAAATAAAAACTACCACTATTCACGCTATTATATTTGAACAAAAACAGCCTAAGGAAGATGATACAAGTTTGTATCAAATATTTGAAAGAATAAACACAAGTGGTAAAACTTTAATGCCGCAAGAAATACGTAACTGTGTCTACCAAGGTGATTTGAATACCTTACTCTTCGAATTGAACAAAGATGTTAATTGGCGATTACTATTTGGGAATCCCAAAGAGGATCCTAGAATGCGGGATTTAGAATTTATTCTTAGAATTTTTGCATTAAAAAGTAAAGAAATAGAAAGCTCAATAAAGGGAAGTGTCTCGTTAAAAAAGGTTTTAAATGAGTTTATGGGTTCAAAAGAGAATAATAAAGTTGAAACTATCAACAAGTTTCGAAAAGTATTTGTAAATTCGATATCAACCATTAGAAATTTATTTGGAGAAAACGCATTCTTCAATGTACAATCAAATGATTTGACTACAATTAGAAAAAGATTTTATCCTACTGTATACGATTCTGTCTTTATTTCAACCTCAATTGCTTTAGAAAGAGGAGTTGACATCACAAAAGTAACAGAAGCAAATCGACTTGCCTTATTGAGAGATGAAAAATTTAGAGAATATTCTACTCAAGGTACTATGCAAGTAGAGCATATAAATGGTCGAATTAATTTAGCATTGCAATACCTTTATAATTTGAAAAGATGAACAATCAAACAGCTCTTCAAAGCCTCAATGATTGTTCAATAGAATTAGATAAGCTTCAGAAAATAATTGAAGTATTTGGGCAGTCACATTCCATTGTTCCATTCCTTTCTAACTATGCAGTTATTAAATGTTGTGGAACAATCGAAAATTGTTTTAAGATAATTATTTCAGACTTTCATAATTCATTGCCGCCCCAGGCGAAAAACTACATTGAAAACACTTTTCTTTATAGTTCAATGAATCCCAGCAAGGAAAATATTTGTAAAAGTCTTAAAAAATTTGATAAACAATGGAATATTAATTTTAAAGCAAAATTGGCATCTGAAATTGATACCAATCGAATTGAATCGTCTTTGAGTTCTCTCAACGAAGCAAGAAATACCTTTGCTCATGGAAGTAATCCAGGAGTTAGTTTTTGCTAGTGTAGTCACTTATTTCAATGACTCAAGAAGAGTTATTGAAATTTTAGACGAAGTTGTTATCTAATTAATACGCTTAACAGGGCACTATTACGATCTTGCATTATATTAAACTTTATAACTGGAGCTTTATTTTGAATTATTTCTAATAACAGATTTGATTCTCAAAATCGCAAACAGCAAATTGCTGTAAAACGATATAAGAATTATTTGCCAACAAGCAAAGTAAAGGCTACCTCTAATAAAATTTAGATTCATCTATTTTATATATGCAAATAGGCAAACGAATTGCTCAAGGACAGGTCATGTAAAATAAATTTCTATTTAACATCATGACTTTAATTAATTTTAATTAATTTATGATTTTTAATACTGAGAAGTTAGTATAGGTCATGCGAATTATTTGTTGGAGTAAAGAAGAATTTATTGACATAGACTCTGCCTTTTTTTCTAGTAAGTATATATTTGCAAAAATTAACAATGATTTTCGTATTTTAGGAGAGATTTGTCACCGATTTTTTTAATATTGGACGATTATTTCATTTTTAAACAATCACAAGGTGCAGTATATTTGAACCCATGAACCAAGGAATCTATGAAGAACTAGTAACGCAATTGGTCTCAAATAAAATTAATGAGCTCAATAGGGATTCATATTACATAAATAAATCTAAGATTGATAAAGAGGAAGCTTCAATTATTATCTCGCGCCATTTAGCAAAAACTATCAAAGGGGCGCTTGATGCTATGAAAAATGAAACCAATCTGATAGAACTCCAAATTGAAATTGCAAACAAAATCATACAATTTTTAAAGTCTGAATTGAAGTCAAATGATTTTGATAGGGATTTGATTGAAAGTGGGGGTGAAATATTAAAAGCTGTGTTTACTAAAATTGATGCTCATTTTTCTGACTTCGACCTCCATTTAAAAGAAATAACACCCTATACCAGACTTACCTACAGTGAATTATTCACAGGCGGGAGTAATACCGGTTTATCCCTTGAAAGTGAACTTAAAAAAGAAATACTTTCTTCCAACAAAATTGACTTACTCGTATCATTTATCAAGTTTAAAGGCATCATCATTTTAGAGCGGGAACTTAAGGAGTTTACTCAAAGGGGAGGCCAATTGCGGGTTATCACTACTACCTACATGGGAGCTTCTGACTATAAAGCAATTGAATTGCTGTCAAAGTTGGAAAATACACAAGTAAAAATATCCTATAACACTGGAAACGAAAGGCTTCACGCAAAAGCGTATTTGTTTTATAGGAATACTGGTTTTCATACCGGGTATATTGGCTCTTCCAATTTTTCAAGGTCTGCTCTAACAGATGGTTTGGAGTGGAATGTGAAAATTACTACTAAGGAAGTAGGCCACATTATTGATAAATTCCAAAAAACTTTTGAGTCATACTGGCAAAGTGATGATTTTGAAATTTTCGATAGTGCTATTCACAAGGAAAAACTTACCGAATCATTAAACAAAGGCAAAAACAATACGAATGGAGTTGTAAATCCTGTCGCATATTTTGATTTAAAACCTTATCCTTTTCAATATGAAATCCTTGAAAAACTCGAGGTTGAAAGAACGATCCATTATCGATATAGAAACCTTGTAGTTGCAGCTACGGGTACTGGTAAAACAATAATTTCAGCTTTTGATTACAAGAATTTTAGGAATGAAAACAAATCTGCGAAATTACTTTTTTTAGCACATCGGAAAGAAATTTTGGAGCAGGCACTTTCAACATTTCAAGGAATATTAAAAGACAATAACTTCGGAGAATTATGGGTAGATGGAAAAACTCCAACAAATTATGAATATGTGTTCGCCTCAATCCAAACTCTTAAGAATAGGCTTGATGATTTAGAACTTTCTAAAGATTTTTTTGATTATATAATTATTGATGAGTGCCACCACCTCACCGCCTCTTCTTATAGAGGAATAATAAATTACTTCACGCCTAAAATTTTACTCGGCCTTACTGCAACACCTGAAAGAATGGATGGTGGTGACATAAAAGAGGATTTTCACAATAGAATTGCAGCCGAAATTAGATTGCCTGAAGCTTTAAACAGAAAATTATTGTGCCCTTTTCAATATTTTGGAATTACGGATAGTGTTGATCTAACAAAAGTGCGTTGGGAAAAAGGCCGGTATGTAGCTAGTGAGTTAAGTAATATTTATACCGCTAATGATAGGCGCGTTCGTGAAATAATTGATGCGCTTGATAAATATACCAAAGACTATAACAATGTAAGAGCACTCGGATTTTGTGTAACTATTGAGCACGCAAAGTTTATGGCGGAAAAATTCTTATTAGCTGGTTTCAAGGCTGGTTATTTAACGAGCGCTAATTCCAATAATAGGTCAGAAATCAGAAATCAGCTGCTTAAAAAAGAAATCAATTATTTATTTGTTGTAGACATTTTTAATGAAGGCGTTGATATACCAGAAATTGACACGGTTTTATTTTTACGGCCAACAGATAGTTTAACCGTTTTTCTGCAGCAACTCGGAAGAGGCTTGAGGTTAGCTGATGACAAGGAATGTTTGACTGTACTTGATTTTGTTGGTAATGCCAGGCCAGAATACAATTTTGAAAATAAATTTCGAGCATTAATTGGAAAAACATCTACACCAGTAAAAAAGGAGGTTGAAGACAATTTTCCACATCTGCCTTTGGGATGTTCAATAATTTTAGAAAGGAAGGCTAAAGAATTTATTTTAAGCAATATCGCTGCTGCAACTGCCCTAAATCAGAATCAGCTTATTCTTAAAGTAAAAACATTTCAACACCAAACAACACTTCCGTTAAATCTGAAGAATTTCACCGAATTTTTTGATATACCACTTCAATTGATTTATAAACAAAGCAGAAAATTTGGATGGAAAAGGCTTTGTCAAATGGCAGGTATTATTGATGATTTTGGAAGTGAAAATGAAAGTCAGATATTATCTGCAATGACTAACAAATGGTTGTCGACAGCATCCAGCAGCTATTTTAACTTTATTTTAAAACTTGCTAAAAAAGGTTTTAAAATTAAAATCGCTGATTTGACGAAGATTGAAAAAACAATGGCATTAATGCTCCATTTTGATGTAAGGCAGAGTGCAGGCGGGTTTAAGTCACTAGAAGATTCTATAAATCACATAGGGAAAAATAAAATACTTGTTGAAGAGATTGTAGAATTAATGGAGATTTTAATTGACAAAATTGATTTCAAAGAAATTGAAATTGATTTGCCTTATAACCAACCATTAAAATTGCATGCACGTTACACTAGAGCCCAAATACTAGCAGCATTTGGTTTGAGTAGTTTTGAGAAAAAATCCTCGAATAGGGAAGGGGTTGCAAAAAATGACGAACTTAACACGGAACTATTATTTATAAATTTAATTAAATCGGAAGAAGACTTTTCGCCAACAACTATGTATGATGACTACGCGATAAATGAACGTTTATTTCACTGGCAAAGTCAAAATTCAGTTGGACCCAATACGCCAAAAGGCTTATCCTATATAACGCATAAGGAGAATCAAAAAAAAATATTACTTTTTGTCCGGGAAAAATCAAATGACGAGTTTGGAAACGCAATGGGCTATGTGTTTGTAGGTGAAGGCACTTTAAATCATTATTATGACTCCAAACCAATGAGTGTTGAGTGGGAATTGAAGGAGCCATTGCCACATTTTCTTTGGAAGGATGCAGCGAAGTTGAGAGTGGGTTGATATTTCAATCTAGGTATTTGGAAATTGACAACACAAGTAATTTTTATTTAATTGGCGCTAAATACAATAAGAAAATTGGCTTTTATTCCAGTAAATTACCTCCAAATATTTTTAACCGTGTCGTATCAGAGCTCAATTGCATTCAACTTGATAGTTTAAATCAATATTATGAAGCCAGTTGGACCGACGACCAAACCTGTGGTGTTTTAATACAAACAACAGATACTATTTATAAAAGTAGTGCCTATGGCTTTGATGAAGAACCTGTGGAATTGAGAATCCTTTTTCATACGCTCATGGAATTGTATAAAGATGTGGAATTGAAAGAGGATTCATTAATTGAAGATAAATTTTTATTCCAGAATTTCCCTTACGAAAATATTCCCCCTCCACCAAATCGCAAATAATCAGGTTATTTCGTATATTTTGCAACTACCATATTAAAATCTGGATTGGCACCCGTAATACCGGACTCTGTAATTTTGATGGTAAAACATTTACCAATTTTAAGGAATTAGAATAAAGGTTTATTTCCTAGAAACCATTTCAGGCTTTCAGCGGTTGAAAATTACTTGGTTTAGATATCCTGCAACTGCTGTGGATTGGTTTACCTAGTGGAAAACAATCAAATATTACTTATCTTTGGAATATGAATTATCTGGCCCAAATAAAAATGAACTGGAAAAAATGAAACCAGAGCTATCGGAAAAGTTTTTCGTAAGCGAAATTGGGTTATTCGGGTCAATCACCCGTGATGATTTTACTCCAAATAGTGACGTAGATATAATTGTTGATTTCAATAAGCCTATCGGTATTGAATTTATTGATTTAGCTGATTTTATAGAAAGTAGGCTACACAGAAGGATTGATTTAATATCTAAAAAAGCATTAAGAAAATATTTTTATTTGAGTATAGATAAGGAAATACAATATGTCTAAACGATAAGATACTGTATTACTTAAATGCATTATTAAAAGACGTACTCTAACCTATTAATTATACATCAACTAAATTTTAGGCTTCAAAAGTGAAATATTTATTCTAAAATAGCCAATTCCCGCATCACTTAAAATTACCATCATTCATTCTTAATAAAAATTGTATTGCCTAATTATAAATTAGCAATTGTATCTAATTGTAGGGACGAATTGCATGCGTCCTTACGATTAGATATAATTGCGCCAGCCTCTCGAAAAATTAAAACACTCATCCCTCATTTTTTATCATCAGCAACCTTAGCGTAACTTCGAGCCCCTTAGAGCCTTCGTGGCTAACAAGGAAAATGTTTTGTTAGTTTTAAATTCAAAAGGTTTACCACAAAGTAGCAAAGCGCCTCTAAGATTCGCTAAGGGTATTAAATGAATTGCATGCGTCCTAACAATTAGATACAATTGCGCCAGCCTCTCGAAAAATTAAACACTCATCCCTCATTTTTTATCATTAGCAACCTTAGCGTAACTTCGAGCCCCTTAGAGCCTTCGTGGCTACCAAGGAAAATGTATTGTTAGTTATATATTAAAAAGGTTTACCACAAAGTAGCAAAGCGCCTCTAAGATTCGCTAAGGGTATTAAATAAATTGCATGCGTCCTAACGATTAGATACAATTGCGCCAGCCTCTCGAAAAATTAAACACTCATCCCTCATTTTTTATCATTAGCAACCTTAGCGTAACTTCGAGCCCCTTAGAGCCTTCGTGGCTAACAAGGAAAATGTATTGTTAGGTTTAAATTAAAAGGTTTACCACAAAGTAGCAAAGCGCCTCTAAGATTCGCTAAGGGTATTAAATAAATTGCATGCGTCCTAACGATTAGATACAATTGCGCCAGCCTCTCGAAAAATTAAATCCTCATCCAACATCACTCATCACTCATCCCTCATTTCTCATCTTTGGCACGATAATGGAATTTACCTATTAAAAAAGGAGGGTTTATGAAAAATGCTTTACTTAAAACAATGTTAGTGGTGTTCATCCAAATGCAGCATGTATTGGCTTTTCCTCCCGCTAATCCGAACGTGGATCCTTATTATGGTAATTCTACTTTCGAAATTAAATCGCAAGGCGCCAATTATATTACCGTTGCAATTGATGGCGATTTTTTTAATGAACCGGTGAAAAAATTTGCTGTAAATAATATGGCTCCCGGTAATCATTATGTGGAAGTGTTTACGGATAAAGTACACCACAGTGGTTATTATGCAACCACACAAAGGGTGAAATTATATGCCGGTTATGTTTACATTAAACCTGCGAGTTTAGTGCATGGCGTTATCGATAATTTCGGTAGGTTTTATATAAAATCGGTGCAGGCTTTACAAATGTATGAACCTGTTTATTATCAGCCTGTCTATCCTGATTATCCACCTTATCAGCAACAACAGCAACCTGTATGTAATGCACAGCAACAAATGAATACAACTTCGTTTAATGCCTTATTACAAACTATCCATAATCAATGGTTTGATGATACTAAACTCAATGTCGCCAGACAAGCGGTGCAATCCGGTTGGTTTACTTCTGAACAAATTGCTACTATGATGCGCGAATTTAGTTTTGAAGATAGTAAACTGGAATTAGCCAAAACTGCTTATAGCCACGTAGTAGATAAACAAAATTATTTTGTGGTTTACGATGAGTTTTGGTTTAGCAGCAGCGTTGATGAATTAATTCGGTTTATCCATTAAAAAATATTAATTCCAAGTATGATCAAGAGTCCACTCGAAAGGGTGGGCTTTTTTTTGTTCCTGCGAATTATTACTTTTAAGGGATGAAAAATCTGTTTATCTTAAGTATACTTTTCGCCGGTTTGCAATTATCTGCAACAGAATATTATGTTTCACCTTCAGGTAATAACGCTAGTGCCGGGACTTCCACAGCCACAGCCTGGAAAACCATTCAGTTTGCGCTCAATATGGCCAACGATGGCGATGTGATTAACCTGATGGCCGGAACCTATACCGGAAAAGTGACCTGGAACGATGGTGGCAGTGCCGGCAATTACATTACGCTGCAAAACTATAATGATGATATCGTGATTTTAGATGGCAGCACTGTCGGGAATAGTCAGGCAATGATGTACATCGAAAATAAAGATTATATCAAAATAGACGGATTAAAATTTACGAACCACAATGGAAATTATCAGCCAATAATTAATTTATACGGCAATAATAATCATATCGAAATTTCGAACAACGAATTTTATAATTCAGATTGTAATGAAAGTTATGCCATTTTATGTGAGGGAAGGGGAGATGATATCAAAATCACCAATAATTACATGCACGATTTAATTGGTGATAATGCAGTGGGTGTTTTATTTGTTGGTTCCAATACTAGTATTCCTTTTACTAATGTGTTCATCAGCGAAAACACCCTCACCAATTTAGACCCTGCTCCAAGTGAGGCTATTGCTGTGAATGGTAATGTGGATGGAGTTGAAATCAGCAATAATATGTTGAATGATATCAATAATATTGGTATTGTTATGATTGGTGGTGAAGATTGGGTAAACACCAACGATGCGGTAAATTTTGCGCGTAATGGCGTTTGTAAAAATAATAGTGTAACAGGTGCCAATTCTATTTACGGTGGCGGATTTGCGGCCGGCGTCTATGTTGATGGTGGTAAAGATATAATCGTACAAAATAATACCATCACCGGTAGCGATGTTGGTCTTGAAATTGGTTGTGAAAATGCAGGATTTATTGCAGAAAATATTACCGTTAGAAATAATATCATCTACAAAAATGAAAAAGCAGGTTTAGGTTTTGGAGGATATGATTTCCCTGCGACAGGTCAAGTGCAAAATTGTATATTCACCGGAAATACGGTTTATGATAATGATATTTTAAATACCGGCTTCGGTCAATTATGGATTCAATATGCATTAAATTGTGTGGTAGAAAATAATATTTTTTATACATCAACCAATGCCTGGATGGTGAATGCCGAGACAATTAATTCGAGCTACAATAATGTGTTAAATTATAACGATTATTATTATCCCGCAGGAATAAATAACGCGAAATTCTTTTTCGACTTCGATTATATTATTGGTTATACCAATTTTCAGACAGCAACAGGAGAAGATATAAATTCCATTACGTCTAATCCTTTGTTTGTAAACGAACTGGCTGCCATTCCCGATTTACATTTATCAGCAAGTTCACCATGTAAAGATGCCGGCAATCCCACTTATGACGATTTAGGTGTTGATGCTGATGATGTGGACATGGATGGAACAAATCGCGTAAATGGCACTGCCATCGACATGGGGGCAGACGAGCGTGTGATATTGCCATTGAGTTGGTCGGTAAGCAGCACGAATGTTACTTGTTACGGCTCTTGCAACGGAATATTGAGTTTTAATGGGGTAGAAGGTTGTGGCACTTATACATTGGAGTATAAAAACCCGGGAGGAGGTCCATGGATCCCGTATACCGCACCCGTAACCGGATTATGTGCAGGAACATATAAAATTCGTATCACCGATAATTGTGGTTCGGTTGTAATGGGCAATGTTGCGCTCACACAAGACCCTGTCTTAAATGTATCGGTTACCAGCATTGTGAATGAAACTGCTGCAGGAGCTGCCAATGGAAAAATCACGGTGAATTCAACAGGAGGATTTGGTGTAAAACAATACTCTAAAAATGGAGGATTTACCTGGCAAACAAGTAAAAAATTTAATGGGCTTACAGCAGGGACTTACACTATTTTAGTTAAAGATGCACATGATTGTTTAGATGAAGTGTCTGCAACTGTCGGAATAGGTTTAAAAGAGGGTTATTCCGAAAATTTTAATCTGTATCCAAATCCGGCAACTAATGCTGTGACGATCAATATGAATGGGTTAACAGAACCCGGCATGTTGTATTGTTATAATATATTAGGAGAATGTATGTTTATTACCATTTTGACACAGGAGGAATCTACGATAGATGTTTCCTATTTGCCTGCAGGCTTGTATTATTTGTGTTTTAATGAGAAAGAGGCCATGCAGTTCGTTAAAAACTGATGTGTGTTGGTTGAGGTGGGTTTTATTCATAATAATTCCTATTTTTGGCCGTTATCCATAAAATTGAGTTTGTGAACATACGATTATTATTTACTGCCGCGATAGTATTGACTTCAACCTTTGTGTATTGTGAAAACACTATATCCGGGGGAACTGAGCCTACAGGATTACAACAAGTAGAGCAGGTGAGTCCTTCTGCGGAAGTGTTTTATGCAGAAACGCAGTTGTTACCTGAGGCAGGAAATACTATTGTTTTACCGGATACAAAAGAGGAAAAAGATTCTACGGAAATCCCACCAAAATTAGAACCGATGGTATTGGGTGGGGCTGGAGCTGTTTTGTTGGGAACGGGTGCTGCGGTGGCTGGTGTGTTTACAGCGCCGGTTTTGTTGTTGGCGGCTTTGGTATTATTTGGAGCCGGTGCATTTTTGACTGCCAAGGGATGGAAAAAAATAAAAGAAAATCCGAAATTATTTAAAGGAGAAAAATTAGCCGTTGCCAATTATTTAGTGATTGGTGTAGTAGGGGTTGTTGCTTCGTTTTATATTTTATACTTCTTGTTTACGATTTAATGAAGACCATATTTTTAAAGATGGCTTTAATTGGCATTAGATGATTATAGCCTGAATTTTAAGAACAGCCGGAACGCAAATGAGAAACTAAAGGAACAACATTTAAATAATAAACCAATTTGTTTTGTGTCCTTTGTGTGGGTTCATTTGTGCACTTTGTGGTTTCGGCTGTTTAATCGCCTCAATTAAAATTACCGTTGAATACGCTCACGAGTTGCATCAATAAACTTTCGTAAATTTTTAAAATATTTTGCGCGGTTTTTTTCGGAGATACCGCTAATTAAATTTGATTTACTCAAAATACTTTTTAACCAAGCCTCTGTTTGTCGCGCATACAAATCACTATTCGTCGCTAAAATACTAAACGTCATGTGACTGATATACGTAGTGATTTTATTATCACCAACAGTAAGCACGGTATTATTTCCCAGCAACACATCCGATTGATACAAATTAAATTCAGCATATTGCTGTTTTGTTTTATCACCCGGTCTCAGCTTACAACTCAACGCTGCCATATTTTCCGCATGGTCGATTAAATCATTTAAGGAAGCCAGAATTTCCAACGCATCATCCTTCTTTTTAAAATAATCGGCATCCCAATAATATTCAATTTGTTTGAGCGTAGTCATCATGATATCTTCCGGCCAAATTTCATCACTCGGAATCACCATATACGTCTCATGAATTTTTTTCGCCAACACTAAAAACTCCTTATCAATATCTTCCATATAATAATGGTCGCGAAATCCTTCAACGCCATCAATCACATGCATCCAAAAATGCATTTTAAATGCCGCCAGTTTTTCAAACGCAAAATGCTGAAATAAAGGTGCATCAATTGCAGCATAAATTATTCTTCTATCCTCATGATTTAATAATGCATCTGAAACATTATACACCATTTGTAAATGTTTATAAAATGTTTCCTTTTTCCCATCCGGAGGTAAATATTTAAAATTGACTAAACCCGGAATTTCATCAGTAAAATACGCTATCGGAATTTTATAATGATTACACAATTTGATAGCCTCGTCAACACTCATTGCTGTTTCACCTCTAATGCGTCGGTAAGCGCTGTCGGGGCTAACCTCCAAAATTTCAGTAAGCTGGTCGGCGAGCGAGATATGGGCAGGAAGCATCAACTTTAATCGCTGAATAAAATCTAATTGGTAGGGATTCTCCATTTTGGGCTGTTTATAGACTGCAATTTGCGAAAAATACTTGAAATCTTCAATTTTAACCCTAAAAGTTGCAAAAATTGCAACTGTAAAAGTCGAAAATCGGCAACTCAATGGTAAATTAATTATCTCCAATAACAATTACCCTGTTTTTTACTAATTGCTGCCTGTTGATGGAGCTACGTTTGCACCATCAAATAAATAATTTCACTAAAACAAAAACAAATGCGCAACGTAATTATTTGCTTACTTATCCTCATCTCAGCAAACACAATTCACGCACAAAGTCCGTTAGAAGACGAAATTGCAGAACCTATTAACCTGACAGGACCAAGAATCGGTTTTACTTATTTAGGTAATGTGTATACCAATGCAATAAACAACGACCCGACATTCGACAGGATGTATGGAAAAGAAACAACCTTATATCCATTTGTCACACAATTCGGATGGCAATTTGAAACACGTTTTTTTACCTTGCCTAATGGCTCATGTGGTATTATAGAATTTGTTCCATTATTAGGAGGTTTAGATCAAAATGTTGTTATACCAAGTTTAACGGTAATGATTGGAGCAAGGTTGAGTAATGGAATTGAATTTGGAATGGGACCTAATGTAAATCTTACCGGTTCATCCGTATCGTTAGTAGCAGGTTATACCTTCGAAAGAATGGGGATTAATTTTCCGGTCAACTTAGCAGTAACACCAACACCGGAAGGAATTAGAGGCTCGTTATTATTAGGGTTTAATAAACATGATTAAGTCCCTAAAAATGTAAGGGCGCCGCACCCCTGGGGCGCAGCGCCTTTTCTTACTTGAACGTCTCTGCGACAAGACAAAGCAAAAACGCAAGTGCCATATACTTTAGTATAGTATGTGGCATTTTTGTGTATAAATTATTTGAACAAAATACATTTTCCTCAAACACGTGTTGTATTTTTACCATGCATTATTGGTTGAAAAGCTTGTTAATTCAAGCTTTTCCTAAGAGGGAATCCGGTGAAAATCCGGGGCAGTCCCCACTGCTGTAATTCCGCAACCTGTTGGTAAACTTTTGATATCTCTTTGCCACTGTCCGCCTCGGCGGATGGGAAGGTAAATCAAAAGGTGGAAGAGCCAGAAGACCTGCCGGTACTGCACAATCAAAAACTTTTGGGGCAAAAGTTTGATGTAATCGGTATCCGTACTGTTTCCATTTATTTGCATGCCTCCTTATTTATTAACCATTAAAATCATTTAATGATGAGGAAGATTTTTTTTACTTTTTGCGCAGTCGCTGTTACTGCTTCTGTATTTGCACAAGCGTATGTTGAACGTGTGCTTATTCTCAACGAAGGTTACTTCGATTATGTTACTAACGAAATTATTACGCCTGTAAGCGTTGGTGCTTACAATCCAACTACCGATACCTATGCGGTAATTGATGAAATTGAAAATGCACGTTTTGCATCAGATATTAAAGCTGATGGTGCGTTTTATTATGTTGCTGCAGATAAATATTTAAACAAATATGCTACAGCAACTGATGAATTAATTGCTTCTATAGAAATTGAAGGTATTCGTAAAATTGCAGTGAACAACGATTATATTGTTGTAACACGCGGTGAATATCTCGTTACCTTACCTTCATATATTCAGATATATGATAAAAACACCATGGCATTAATTCATGAATTTGACAATGCTACATTACCTTACACGACTGAAGGTGTGGTGATACAAGATAATAAAGCGTACGTAGCTGTAAACAACGGATTCGTGTTTGGCAGTGAAGTAGGTAAAATTGCTGTGATAGATTTACCAACTTTAACTATTGAAAACACGATTGAATTAGGTGCTGATGGTATTAATCCGGATAACCTGATGATTGATGGTGATGTTATTTATACCTTAAATAATAAAGATTTTACCGGAAGTTCAGTTTCCACTTATAAAATTGCATCTGCAGATTTAACTACTACCAACCTGATTAATATTTCAGCAGGATGTGGCACTTCAGCCGTTATGGATGGCACTATTTATTACCAGGAAATGTTCGGCACTACACTCAGCAAATTTGACCCTACAACTGCTACTATTATTGGTGAAGATGAATTTGGTGCAAGCTTTTATGGTTTAGCATTTGATGAAATTAATAACCTGATTTACACCGGAACTACCGATTACTTTAGTTTTGGTGAAGTAACGGTTTATGATTTAGCAGGCAATATTGTTACCAATTTTGAGACAAGTGTTTCTCCAGGCAATTTTGCTTTTGATGTGCGTTTGGCAACAGGAGTTGAAGATGTTAATATGGTATCTATGGAATTATATCCTAACCCTGCTAACTCGCAAATTGTTGTTGTAAACAGCATAGCTGCTGAACGTTTTGAAGTTGCGGATATGACAGGTAAAATTTTATTTACCATTCAGCAACCGACAACCGGAGCACAACAAATTGATATTTCAACGCTGCCTGCTGGAAATTATATTGTTAAAGCAATTGGACAATCGCAACACCAAGCTGCGTATTTTTCTAAATTGTAAAATATACTAAAGCATGTTGTTAGCCAACAGTAACAACATGCTTTTATTTTTCCATGCGCTTTTATTGTTACATACTCCTGTTTATGGTTGTGATTGTTTCCTGTAAACAATCTGATACAACACCTGCCAATACTACTACTGGTAAAACAGTTCCTGTGTTATATGCCAAAGGATTTACCATTACACAATATGATGGATATAAAATTGTTGTGGTAAGAGACCCTTTGGATACCAATAAAATTATTCAGCAATATCGTTTAATTACCGATAAACAATTTGCAGGTAATAATTCAAATGAAATTAATATTCAAGTTCCCTTACATGATATCGCCAGTTTGTCTACCACACATTTAGGTTTTTTCGAAGCCTTGGGTGTAGCTGATAAATTGATTGCATTTAGTGGGACAAAATATATTTACAGCGACTTATTTACAACATTAGTGTCATCAGGAAAAATTCAAGAGGTAGGAGTAGAAGGTGGGATTGATTTAGAACTATTAGTCAGCCTGCAACCGGATATCATCATGAGCTACCAAACCGGCGACGAGTCATACGACCATTTTGAAAAAATGAAAAGTATGCAACTGCAACCGGTAATTAATAACGAATACCTCGAGTTAACTCCACTTGGTCAGGCAGAATGGATTAAATTTATTGCAGCCTTTTTTAATCTGGAAGAAAAAGCCACCACTATTTTCGATAGCATAGCAACTAATTACAATAGTATAAAAAAACAAGCGGCCGGGGCAAATACTAAACCAACAGTGTTCACTGGCTTAGCATACAAAAATGAATGGACAATTCCCGGAGGTAAAAGTTTTGCTGCTAATTTTATTAAAGATGCAGGGGCAATATATTTATGGGAAACCGATGATAAAACAGGCAATTTCGCTTTATCATTTGAAGAAATATTTACTACCGCTCAACACGCTAATTTTTGGCTGAATGTCAGCACAGCAACTTTGTTAAAAGAAATTTTATCCATCGATAAACGATATACTTATTTCGACCCATTCAAAAATAAAACGATTTATAACAACTATGCCAGAGTAAATCAAATGGGTGGAAACGATTATTGGGAAAGTGCAATTGTTTACCCTGATAAAGTGTTAAATGATTTAGTGCAAATATTCCATCCGGAATTAAAATCGGGCGATAATTATTTTTATTATATCCATTTACAATGAACAATCAGCGTCATAGTGTATGGTTTGTTTTGTTAAGCATATTAGTGCTTGTATTATTTTTTGCAGATATTTTAATCGGTTCGGTCTCTATTTCGTTGAATGAAATAATACAGGTGTTTACGGGACAATTACCAACGGATACTCCTCAATCTATTATCATATTACAATCGCGACTGCCAAAAGCATTAACAGCAATATTAGCCGGATGTGCTTTACCGGTTGCCGGTTTATTAATGCAAACATTTTTTAGAAACCCTGTTGCAGGGCCAGATATATTAGGTGTTTCTGCAGGTTCCAGTTTATTGGTGGCATTAGTTATGCTAACTGTTGGCACCTGGTTTTCGATGGATGTATTTAGTAATGTGGGCATTATTCTGGCGGCAATTGTTGGTGCCATGCTGGTGTTGTTCATTATTCTCGGTGTTGCTGCCCGTGTGCGCGACAGTGTTACCTTGCTCATTTTCGGATTAATGTTTGGGATGGCAATAAGTGCCGTTGTTGGGGTTTTACAATATTATAGCAGTCAGGGCGCATTAAAATTATTTATCATGTGGACCTTCGGCAGTTTAAGTGGCGTTACCTGGTCACAATTATATATTTTGGCAGTAATAGTAATAATTGGTTTGTTATTGGCTGTCACCCAAATTAAAGCACTCAACTTATTATTACTCGGCGAACAATATGCAACATCGTTGGGATTAAATATCCGTAAATCTAAAATATTTATCATCCTCACTACCGGATTATTAACCGGGGCTATTACTGCATTTTGTGGTCCCATTGCCTTTATTGGTATTGCCGTTCCACATTTGGCGAGAATGATATTTAAGGTGAATAGTCATGCTATTATTTTACCTGCATCTGTTTTATTAGGCATTTGCATTTTACTTATTTGCGATATTATTGCACAAACACCGGGTAATGATGGTGTATTGCCTATTAATGCCATCACTGCATTTATGGGTGCGCCGTTTATCATTTATATTATTTGGAAAAATCAACATTTAAAACGCGTATTTTAATGGAAGCAAAAACGCTGTTGGCAATAAATGGTTTAAGTGTTGGTTATCCCGATAAGGTAATATTAAAGGATATGTTATTACATATTCCTGCCAAAAGTATCGTGGCGGTGCTCGGATTGAACGGAAAAGGAAAATCTACTTTTATTCGCACCTTAGCGGGACTACAGCCTGCTTTGCAAGGAAACATTTTGTTTAATGAGCGACCACTTTCATCTTATACCGCAATTGAAAGAGCACAATTATTTAGTATTGTATTACCTGGAAGGGGAGATGTAGTGCAGGGATTATTGGTGCATGAATTATTTCATACCACACGTGTCACATTCACCAACGGATTTGGAAAAATTACCGATGATGATATTCAATTAATTAATCGTATTTGCACTTCACTGCATATTGAACATTTATTACACAAACGTATTTATCAATTGAGTGATGGTGAAGCACAATTAGTATTTATTGCAAGGGCTTTGATACAAGATACACCAATCATTTTTATGGACGAACCGACATCCTATCTGGATGTGGTAAATAAAGCGGAAATATTTAATTTAATTCAATCATTACCCCAACAAAATAAAACAGTAGTTTTTACTTCTCACGAATTGGAATTGGCATTACAAATTGCAGATTATTGTTTACTCATCGGCAACGAAGGCAAACATGTCTTCGGCACCACAAAAACAATTATTGAACAAGGTTACATCCCCGATTTCTTCAACAGCAAAAACGTCCAATTCGACCGAATCACCGGCCGCATTAGTTTGAAAAATGCATAGGTTATTGAAGTTAAAATATCTTGGTGATTATAAATTTATTTAGTGGGTACCCTTTTAATTTATTTAATTCACCACGAAGTCTCTAAGTTCCGCTAAGTTGCTCAAAGTTTAAATGATTGACTATTCATTCTTAGTGCACCTTTGAGCTACTTTGAGCCTTAGTGGTGAAAAAATGATCGAATTATTACTTCCCGAAACTTCCCGCCATCCCGTTTTCCCGCCAAAAAAAACAAACATCTCAATAAAGCCTTCAAAAGAAATTAAGCCTTTTTATGCTTCACCTCATAAATAACCTGCTTCACAATAAATAACACATAACGATAATGTACAGACACTAATTCAAGGTCCATAGCTTCAAACGTAGCTTTCCATTCTTTATCGTTTTTATTGGTATGCGGACAAGGAGAGTAAAATAAATTCGCAAGTGAATCGAGCCAATAGGTTAAATATTGTTGCACCTTGTTGGTATAAATATCCTCCATAATAATCAGTCTGTCGCAAACGCGCCCAGCCTCTTTAATTACAGCTTCAGGATTATCAATATGATGCAACACTGTTAATATAATACCGGCTTCAAAATGTCTGTCCGGAAATGGTATCGTTTTGCCATCATAAACAACCGGTTTTACTGAAGGGTCATATTCCCCTTCATGAATATCAACACAAGTAATGTTCAGACCTTCCTGCTTGAGCAGATGCGCGGCTAAACCATTTCCTGAGCCAAGGTCTAGAATAGCAGTGTTTTTTTTGAGCAGCGGTATTAGCGGTCTTATCTTTTTTCCGACAAATGGTCTTCCAATTGTATTGAAATACATTTTGCGAAACAAGGGGACTTTATGAATGACGTATAATATCAATTACTACCTTTTGTGATTAACAGGCAGCAAAGTTATCTTTTTTCAAATATTAATGAAGCAGAATTGATACAATATCTTAAACCACCGGGCTGATCGAAGGCATCATCAAATACATGGCCTAAATGGGTGCTGCAACGTGAGCAATGTACTTCCTTGCGCTCATAACCAATTTCGTAGTCGATATCGAAGGCTACGTTTTTATCATTGATAGGCTGGTAATAACTCGGCCAACCTGTTCCTGAATCAAATTTATGTTTGGCATCAAACAGTGGCATACCACAACCTACACAATAAAAAATACCATCTTCGTGGTTATCATGGAATGCATTGCTGAATGCGCGTTCGGTGCCTGCTTCTCTGGCCACATGATATTGCATGGGGGTGAGTTGCTTTTTCCATTCTTCACTCGTTTTTTCCACTTTAGTGCCATCCCAAACATAAGTGGGTGCTTCTAAAGTAATGGCCACTTTTGAAGTATCTGAGTCTGTTTGTTGACCTGTTTTAGGTTGAATTGTTTTCGCCTGACCACAGCTAAATATGGCAGGGATTAATATTACTGCAAGTACAGCGAATTGTTTTTTCATTGCGTAAATTATTGAGTTGTCAGACATATAAACGTATTTTTTCAACCTTTGGATGTATAACAATTATCACTCAAAATAGTTTCACAATGAAAATTGCCGCAAATAACAAGTTTAAACTAACTGTCCAGCAGGATATAGCTGGTCTTGTAATTCTTTTACTTTTGGATCAACAATATATTCATCGTATGACATCAACTTATCGATGATACCATTAGGTGTAATCTCGATAATACGATTAGCCACAGTTTGCATAAACTGATGGTCATGAGAAGTAAATATCACAAATCCTTTAAAGTCCTGTAATGCATTGTTAAACGCTGTAATACTCTCCATGTCGAGGTGGTTAGTTGGCTCATCTAAAATAAGCGCATTGCCACCTAATAACATCCCACGTGAAATCATACAACGTACTTTTTCACCACCTGATAATACTTTACAGCTTTTGAGTGATTCTTCACCACTGAATAACATACGGCCTAAAAATCCACGAACAAATGATTCGTCTTTATCTTTAGAATATTGACGTAACCAATCAATTAGATTGAGATCGCCGGTAAAAAATGTGTGATTTTCGTTTGGCAGGTAATTATTCGTTACCGTAACACCCCATTTAAAAGTGCCATGATCCGCTTCTTTTTCACCTGCAATAATTTCAAAGAAATTTGTTTTTGCTAATGGGTCGCGACTAACGATAGCAATTTTATCACCTTTTTCAGCGGTGAATGTAATGTTGTGGAATAATGTTTTGTCACCAATTTTTTTCGAGATTTGATTAACCTGTAAAACCTGGTCTCCCAAATCGCGTTCCGGTGTAAAGAAAATGCCCGGATATTTACGTGTAGAAGGACGTAATTCTTCGATATTTAATTTTTCTAGTGCTTTTTTACGAGAAGTAGCCTGTTTAGCTTTAGAAGCATTTGCACTAAAGCGGCTGATAAAGTCCTGTAATTCTTTGCGTTTGTCTTCAGTCTTTTTGTTTTTCTGCGACATTAACTGCAACATCAACTGTGAAGACTGATACCAGAAGGAATAGTTACCGGTAAAGATGGTGATTTTACCATAATCGATATCTGCAACGTGTGTACAAACCGCATCTAAAAAGTGACGGTCGTGAGACACAACAATAACGGTATTCTGATAATCAGCCAAGAAGTTTTCCAACCAACTGATAGTATCAATATCTAAGTCGTTGGTAGGCTCATCCATTAATAAAATATCCGGATTGCCATATAAAGCCTGAGCAAGTAATACCCTTACTTTTTCTTTACCGCTGAGGTTTTCCATGAATTCATAATGTAATTCTTCACGGATACCCAGGTTGCTCAATAATTCTGCTGCGTCACTTTCTGCGTTCCAGCCATTCATTTCACCGAATTCAGCTTCTAAATCACCAACGCGAATACCATCTTCTTCACTAAAATCTGGTTTAGCATAAAGCGCATCTTTTTCCTGAATAATGTTCCACAATTTTTTGTGTCCCATCATAACAGTATGAATAACAGAATGTTGGTCGAATTCAAAGTGGTTTTGTTTTAAAACCGCCATACGTTCGCCTGGTGTTATATCGATAATTCCGGTGGTAGGTTCAATTTCACCTGAAATGATTTTCATGAAAGTAGATTTACCGGCACCATTGGCACCAATTATACCATAACAATTGCCTTTGGTAAATTTTAAATTTACTTCATCAAAAAGAATACGTTTGCCGTAGCGGAGAGAAACATTATTAACAGTAATCATTGCCTAATCAATTTGCGGCTGCAAAGGTAGCAGAAATTAAGGGAAAAACAGCATAATTTAACGGGTAAATTGCCTATTCAGCAAGCAATAAACTGATGTCACGAATTAACTTGCCAACCTCAGCTGTGTCAGTTCCGTCATAATACCCTCTGATTCTGCCTTCGCGGTCCACCAATGCAAAATTTTCAGTGTGTACAAAATCATTTGGCCCGCCATCACCTTCCGACGCATCTACCAAATAGCTGTAGCGCGCCAGGTCGTAGATTTGTTTTTTATCGCCTGTCACAAAATTCCACTTATTTGTATCAATTTTCCGATTATTCGCATATCGTTTCAAAACTGAAGGTGTATCATGATCCGGATCCACTGTATGCGAAAGAATCATAATGTCAGGATTATTGAGATAAGCTTTGTGCACACGAATCATACCTTCTGTCATCAAAGGACAAATTCCTAAACAAGTGGTAAAAAAGAAGTCCGCCACGTAAATTTTGCCTTTATATGGCTCCTGGTTGAGCATCACACTATCCTGATTTAGCAAATTAAATGTGGAGACAAAATGCGGCTGTCCGTCGCCTTGTTCCGGTCCGAAATAAGGAAGAACCGGTTCTTTATGGGTTTTAAGGGTGTTGTTGTAAACGAATCCGATGGCGACTACAACAATAATTCCTACTACGATGGTGCCTATCTGAAAACTATTTAACTTTTTCATATATGTTGCAAAATTACCGGAGTTTGATGCGATTATCAAAACCGTTTAAAATAAATTCACACAATTCGATTTGCGTTTGCTCAGCGGCAGCAGTAAGTGTTCGGAAACATATATCTTAGGGCAAAATTTTAGGCATGACGAAGTCGAACAAACTCACTGCATTTATTTTGGTTGCCATGGCGCTCGGCATTTTAATTGGTGGTATTTTGAATAAAAAAGCTACCGGTAAAGAATTGGTATATACCCCTTTAGCCGATTCGTTGGGTCGTGATTTTATTACACTGGTTTACGACGACAAATCATTTACCCAGGATGTTTTTATTGTCAAGGATGAGAAGGAGAAAAAAATAATGGCCGATAGTCTGGGAAAATCGGTAGCAATTGTTGTTAAAGGAAAATCTGCGGTATTTATTCCGGCATGCATTCAAACAGGTAAAGTAACTGATTTAAATTGTGAAATCGAACCAAGTGGAAAAGGTGTTGTCGAAAAAAATCTCATTAAAAAAATTGCCGCAAACGTTTCAGTACTTACTACCATATTTTTATTATTGATTAAAATGATAATTGCACCATTGGTATTATCTACATTAATTGTGGGTATTGCAAAAATGGGCGATACAAAAACACTGGGAAGAGTAGGGGGGAAAACAATGTTGTGGTTTATCACTGCGAGTTTAGTATCACTTGTTTTAGGGATGTTATTAGTAAATGCATTTGAACCGGGCGCACACATGAATTTGACCTTACCTGCAGAAAATGCAAAAACAGGTGTTGAAGGTACAGCAATCACTTTTGTTTCATTTATTACACATGTTTTTCCTTCCAGCATTTTTAAAGCAATGGCGGAAAATGAAATTTTACAAATAGTTGTGTTCAGTATATTTTTTGGTGTAGCTGCCGCAGCAATTGGTGAAAAAGCAATGCCATTGGTTAAAGCATTAGATACGCTTTCACATATCATGATTAAAATTACTATTTATGTGATGGGTTTTGCTCCGTATGCTGTTTTTGCTGCTATGTGTGCGGTTATTACCACAAAAGGATTATCAGTGCTTTCTACCTATGCTATTTTTATGGGCGAATTTTATTTTGGTCTATTTATTTTATGGGTTATTTTAATTAGTGCAGGTTTTGCTGTATTGCGTAAACGCGTATTTACTTTATTGAGGAGAATTAAAGAACCATTTTTATTGGCATTTAGTACAGCCAGCAGCGAAGCCGCATTCCCGAAATTAATTACCGAATTGGAACGATTTGGCTGCAATAATAAAATTGTAAGTTTTACTTTACCACTCGGCTACTCATTTAATTTAGATGGTAGTATGATGTATATGACATTTGCGTCCATTTTTATTGCGCAGTGTTACGGAATAGATTTAACTATAACGCAGGAAATAACTATGCTACTCACTTTAATGATTACATCTAAAGGTATAGCTGCAGTTCCAAGAGCGAGTTTGGTTGTTATCGCCGGCACAATAAGTATGTTTAATATTCCACAAGCCGGTTTAGTTTTATTATTAGGTATCGACACTTTCCTCGATATGGGTAGAAGCGCAACTAACGTAATTGGTAATGCTATTGCAACTGCTGCAGTGAGTAAGTGGGAAGGGGCTTTGGAGGACTAATGTGCTGATGGGGATGTGCTGATGTGCTAATTAATGTACCAATGTGTGAATGTACCGATGTACCAATTTGGGGAATGTACCAATGTGAGAATGTACCGATGTACCAATTGGATGATGCAGTAAGCATCTAATTTTAAAACCAAGGATGCGCTAAGCATCCGCAAAAGTGGAAATGATAGCACGAAACTAGCAAGGTAGTGGAAACCCCATTTGCTAATTTGCTAATCAGCTAATTTGCTAATTTCCGCCGGTTTCCTAAAAATGCCGGAGCGTTCAGTTAATTTTGGCCAAGAATTTTTTGGTTAGGTATTCACTCAAACAGTTTTACTCAAAATGTCATTTAATAAATCACAAGCCTCAATGACCTTTATATTTATCACTTTGCTGATAGATGTAATTGGTTTTGGTATCATTATTCCTGTGTTGCCGAGTTTAATTAAAGAATTACACGGTGGAGATTTTAGTGAGGCTGCGCGAATTGGTGGTTGGCTATTGTTTGCATTTGCAATCATGCAATTTATTTTTTCTCCGATTTTAGGGAATTTAAGTGACAGGTATGGACGCAGACCGGTATTGTTATTGGCATTATTTGGTTTTGGCTGTGATTATTTAATCATGGCATTTGCACCGGATTTAATTTGGTTGTTTGTCGGACGAATTCTTGCAGGTATTACCGGTGCGAGTTTTTCAACTGCAAGCGCATATATAGCAGATGTTTCTCCTCCAGAAAAAAGAGCGCAAAATTTCGGATTAATAGGTGCTGCATTTGGAATGGGATTTATTATTGGTCCCGCAGTTGGAGGTTTGCTTGGTGAGTTAGGTTCACGAGTACCATTTTTTGCTGCAGCGGGATTATCGTTTGTCAATTGGCTGTACGGATTTTTTGTATTACCTGAATCATTACCTAAAGAAAAACGCAGACCATTTGAATGGAAGCGAGCAAATCCTATTGGCTCTTTGTTGGCATTAAAAAAATATCCGCTGACTTATGGATTAATTGCCTCTTTAGTTTGTATTTATATTGCTTCGCATGCGGTTCAAAGTAATTGGAGTTATTTTACCATGGGCACATTAGGATGGAGCGAAAAAGCAGTCGGATTGTCGCTTGCTTTTGTGGGATTATTAGTAGGAATAGTGCAAGGTGGATTAATTCGTATTACTATTCCCAGATTTGGGCAAAAAAACTCTTTGTATTACGGTTTAGCCTTATATACCATCGGATTATTTTTAATGGGCATTGCCAGCCAAAGCTGGATGATGTATGTATTCTTAATTCCATATTGTTTAGGCGGTATAGGTATGCCGGCTTTGCAGGGAATTATTTCTTCACAAGTGCCTAGTAATGAACAAGGGGAGTTGCAAGGGGCAATGACAGGTTTGATGAGTTTAACATCTATTGTTGGGCCCCCATTAATGACAAATACCTATGCGTATTTTACAGCAGATAGTGCACCTGTACATTTTGCAGGCGCTGCATTTATTTTAGGTGCTGCATTTATGCTGGTAAGTTTATTTTTAGCTCGAAATACCCTCAAACACCAAGACATTCCCAATCATGTAAAAGCAGAGGTAGAACCAGTTATTCAAAATATTCGTGATAACGACCCAAGTAATCTGTAAGTTTCACGTATTGGGCTTCGCAGGTTGCTTGTCCTCCTAATTGCATAGGAACTATAATCTCATGTATAGGGAATAAGTAACTGTGAATCATTTCATGGGCAGGACCCATATCTACACAATAATTAATGATATACAGGTAATCGCTCATTAACGAATCACCCAAAACATGGTATGCGGTTGTATCAGCAGGTGTTTCAAAAGATTGTATCTGCCTGAGCATCATATCAATACCTTCGGTAGTCTCCTTATTAGCAGGCCATTTTTGTCCGTTGTTGAGATATAAAGCTGTTCCACGGCACAAGATGTATTTATTATGTGGAGCCTGTTGGTTAAACGTTTCCTCCGCTTGCTGACAAGCAACAAACAGTAAACTGCTCAGCAATAGTATGAATCCAACAGCTTTCATAATCCGGAATAAAGGTAACATGTTTACATTACCCCATTGATGACTTGGATTGCCATTTACGGTATTTTTACAGTAATCTACTTGAACAATAGGATATTGTTTTTGTTATAGAAAAAACTCAACAAATGGACAACAACTCACTACTCTGGTTAGGTTTCAACCTTTTTGTATTACTTATGCTAGCGCTCGATTTGGGTGTTTTTCACCGAAAGAGCCATGTGGTTGGCATAAAAGAAGCGCTCACATGGAGTGCAGTTTGGATTTTTTTGGCATTAGTTTTTAATGCACTCATATATTTCGGCATAGTTGGGGATTATGCCACTAAAGAAATTCAGCAGCAAAAAGGGTTGGAATTTTTAACCGGATATTTAATTGAAAAATCGCTCAGTATTGACAATATTTTTGTGTTTTTACTAATATTTACATTTTTCAAAGTGCCGGATATTTATCAGCACAAAGTATTGTTTTGGGGAATTTTAGGTGCATTAATTATGCGTGCTATTTTCATTTTTGCCGGTGTCGCATTGATAGAAAAATTTCATTGGATTATTTATGTATTCGGTATCTTCTTAATTATTACCGGTATTAATATGGTTCGGAATAAGGATAAAAAATTAGACCCTGAAAAAAGTATCATTATCCGAATGTTCAGGAAAATATTTCCAGTGCATAACGACTATGCCGGAAGCAGTTTTTTTATTACCAAAAATGGTAAAAAACATGCAACCTTGTTATTTGTTGTGTTGTTATTTATCGAATTTACTGACCTGATATTTGCTGTAGACAGTATACCGGCAATTCTGGCCATTACGCCTGACCCATTTATTGTTTACACCTCCAATGTGTTTGCGATATTAGGTTTACGCAGTTTATATTTTGCTTTGTCAGGCATTATGCATCGATTTAAATACCTGATTTATGGATTAGCTGCTGTATTAATTTTTGTTGGTATAAAAATGTGTCTGGTAGATGTATACAAAATGCCAATTGGGATTTCACTTGGTGTAATTGCTCTCGTGTTAACTATTTCAATTGTGTACAGTATGTATCGCACCAAAAATACAGACCACTAAATTTTTTCGGTTGCAGTTTGTTTTTGCGCAATGGAATGAAATCCAAATGCAGTCAGCAAACAAAAAACACCCATAATCCACCACAATGTGGTGTAATTAAAGTTTTCGATTATTTGTGTGCTGCTATATGGTGAAATAATAAAGGCTAATGCCCAGGCGATGGTATACGCTGCAAGGTAGCTGCCACGTGTTTGTGGAGTGGCACTTTTTACAACGCGTGAAATCATAAATGGCATGGCAAATATTTCAGAAAAACTAAGCAGCAACATGGCAATTAATAAGATAATGGTGCCGTGAAATATATTAAATATCAGAAACGACAAACCTAACATCACACAACCAACAACTATCATGGCATTTGGCCGGAAACGTTTGTCCAATTGTGAAACGGTAATCATTTCGAAAATAAATACGATTAGTCCATTAAATCCGATTAATAAACCGATTGCTGCTTCGGGTTTAAAATATACATCTTTATAATAAAGTGGTATGCCGCTGAATATTTGAAAAAAGGCAGCAGCATAAAAAAAACAGAACAACATAAACAGCATAAATTTTCCATCGCGATAAGGGGAAGTTTGTGCTGTTGTTGCGTGTTTTTTCTCTGTATGGATTTGTGGTTGTTTTTCTTTGAAGTAATAATAAAAAACGATACCCGCTACAATACATGTTGCGCCATCTCCAATAAATAACCACATATAATTGATACCTGCTAATAAACCTGCAATGGCAGGGCCTATCGCCACACCGAGATTGATGGCCATACGCATTAATGAAAACGAACGCGTGGTAGTTGCTTCCGTAGCAAAATGGGAAGTCATAGATGATGCTGCCGGTCGCAAACTATCGTTAATTAACCCGCAAATAAATACACCAATTGCCAATGGATAAAAACCATGCAGAAAAGGAATAAATAAATAACTCATTCCACCAATGGTTAAACTCAGGAATTGTACTTTAAATGGCCCAAATTTGTCTGTCCATCTACCACCTAAATAAGAACCTGCTAAACTACCTATACCAAAAATACTCATGATAATCCCGGCTTCAGTTTTTGTATATCCTAAAGCACTGGTCATGTACACGGTCATAAAAGGCAATACCATACTTCCGGTCCGATTGATCAACTGAATAGTTGCCAATATCCACACTGGTTTTGTAATGCCGTGATAAGCTTCTTTGTATGTCCTGAAAAATTGAGCTAGCACATCACGAAGATACGAGATGCATTTTTTCAGAAAAATAAACGCTGTGTTTAGTGGCAGGAAATTATTTGTTTTCGCTCCAGCGATATCCACCCACATCAAACCCTGCAAGGTCCATTACCCGATTTATGACGGTTTCGGCCAGTTGTTCAAAAGTTTCCGGTTTGCTGTAAAAAGAAGGAGTGGCAGGACAAATAATACCTCCAGCCAGCGTAATTGTTTCCATATTTTTGATATGAATCAGGTTGTAGGGTGTTTCACGGGCTACTAAAATCAGTTTTCTTCTTTCTTTTAACATCACATCAGCAGCACGGGTAATCAGGTCGTTGGAAATGCCTGTTGCAATGCGGCCAAGGGTTCCCATTGAGCATGGACAGATAATCATGGTGTCATATTTGGCAGACCCAGACGCAAAGGGAGCCATAAAATCATTTTTATCGAAAACCTGGTAGGGATATTGGGTGTAGTTGTCGTTGTCAAGTTCGTATTTCCAAACATCTCTCGCATTATCGCTCATTACTACCCCAACGGTAATATTATTTTGGTCGAGCTGACTTATTTTATCCAACAACACTTTCGCATATATAGCACCACTGGCGCCGGTTACAGCTACAACAATTTTCCGTTTCAACATGTTAATAGTTATTAATAGATTGCAAGTTAACCAGTTTGGAATTATTTTTGTTTAGTTAAAGTTTAAGAAAGAAATCATACCTATGCAGAAGAAGTACGTATATATCCTCGTTTTTGTTGCTCTTGTAGCCGGAGCAATTGCAGCCGTAAAGCCGGTTCTCAATGCAAATACACCGGCTGAAAAGTCACAATTAATTGATAATGAATTAGTTGCAGACCAAGATTCCACACTTACACCATTTAAATGGTATACGGTAAACGAGGCTTTGACATTACAGGCTCAAACAGGTAAAAAAATGTTTATCGACGTATATACTACTTGGTGTGGACCGTGTAAAATGCTGGATGCCAATACATTCTCCAATACCGAAATAAAAAAGTTACTTTCCGAATACTATATCCCGACAAAATTTAATGCCGAAAGTGGTGATACCATTATTTTTAAAGGTCAAACCTTTATCAATAAAAACTACACCACAGTTCCACGAAAAAGCACACATGATTTTGCGATTTATATTGCTTCTACTCAGCAAGGTTTAGGTTATCCTACAATGGTGTTTTTAGATGAACAACAAAATCTGATTCAACCAATTTCAGGTTATTTAGTGCCTGAACGATTAGAGCCAATTTTAGCCTATTTTGGTTCGAATGCCTATAAGGATACCGATTGGGATACTTATTACAAAAATTTTAAATCTAACATTTCACAATAACTCCATGATTTCATCTCTGATTGTTGCAGCGGCCATGTATATTGGCCTTACAAATCCTACTGTTACTGAAACGACAATGATTTCAGAAACACCAGGTGATAGCATTGTTTGGATGCCACTTGCCGATGTAAATAAAATTGTTGAGAAGAATATCAAAAAAAATAAGGTAAAAGAAGACAAACTGATAATTGTTGACTTTTACACTGATTGGTGCGGATGGTGCAAACGATTAGATAATGAAACTTACAAAAATGCTGAAGTAGCGGCATTAATGAACACTTATTTTTATCCGGTAAAATTTGATGCAGAATCACGCGATAGCTTAAATTTTGCAGGTGTTCCGTATAAATTTAAGCCTTCCGGAAGTCGCGGCACAAATGAATTTGCGCTTACGATGGCTTCAAGACCAGGAGGAAGAATCGGTTACCCTACAATCACCATTATTTCCCCAATGGGCGAAAAAATAGTGGTTGAAGCCGGTTATAAAAATGCCGATAAAATGAAATTGTTTTTGTTGTATTATGGCGAAGGTCATTACAAAACAAAAGATTATATCACTTTTGAAAAAGAATACAACCAAAAACAGCTTACCGATTAAGTGCATAAAATAGTGCATAAGATTTTAGGTTTTCTTTCCTTTCTAAATAGGTGAGGGGTATATTTGCCGGGTTTTATGTCATCTGCTGGAAAAAATATTCATAAACTTTCTGCTGCCGGAGTGCTAGTTACACTCGGAATTATTTTTGGTGATATTGGTACATCACCAATCTATGTATTAAGTGCAGTAGTAGGCGATCATACCATCAGTCGCGAACTTGTGTTGGGTGGTTTGAGTTGTGTGTTTTGGACCTTGTTTATTATTACCACATTTAAATATGTATATCTCGCCTTAAATAATGATAACAGAGGTGAAGGTGGAATTTTTGCGTTATATGCAATTCACCGCAGGTTTAAAGTAAAATGGGCAATTATTCCGGCTTTAATTGGTTGTGCAGCTCTTATTGCAGATGGTTTCATTACACCACCAATTTCAATTTCTTCAGCTATAGAAGGCTTAAAACTGCTTAATCCAAATATCGACAGTGTTGTACCTTATGTCATAATTGCCATGGCTGTATTGTTTGTTATCCAGCAATTTGGAACAAACGTAGTAGGCAGGGCATTTGGACCAATTATGGGTGTTTGGTTTGCTATGATTGGTATTTTGGGTGGCATACAGGTTATTCAAAATCCTGATGTATTAAATGCACTTAATCCATATTGGGCAATTCATCTGTTAACTGATTATAAAGGTGGTTTTTGGTTACTTGGTGGTGTGTTTCTATGTTCAACTGGAGCAGAGGCCATGTATAGTGATTTAGGACATTGTGGTAAACATAATATTCGTTTCAGCTGGACATTTGTGTTAGTGATGTTGCTCCTCAATTATGCAGGTCAATCTTCTTATTTACTTACTCAAGCAGGACATACACTCGATGAACATAGTCCGTTTTACATGATTATGCCGGAATGGTTCCTACCTATCGGAATTATCATCGCTACATTGGCTACTTTAATTGCAAGTCAAGCTATTATAACCGGTTGTTTTACTTTGGTGAATGAAGCAATGAAATTAAAACTCTGGACCAATTTCAAAGTTATTTATCCATCTACAGTTAGAGGTCAAATTTATATCCCTGCTATTAACTGGTTTTTATTTGTGGGATGTATTGCAGTGGTATTATTATTCAGAGAAGCAAAAAACATGGAAGCTGCTTATGGTTTAGCCATTACATTTGATATGATAATGACTACCATATTACTAGCCAGCTTAATGCGTTTACAAAAAAGGAATATCATATTAATCGGAATATTTGCAGTAGTTATTCTGGCCATTGAAGGTTCATTCCTGATTTCCAATTTAAATAAATTTACGCATGGCGGTTGGTTTACAGTATCATTAGCTGTTGCCATATTTTTTGGATTATGGATTTTTTACGAAGCGAGAAAATTACGCGCAAAACATACAGAGTTTGTTGAAATCAATAAATACCTGCCTGCTATTCAAGATTTGATGGCAGATGAATCTTTACCAAAAGAATCTACACATTTAGTATACATGTCGATGGTAAATGATAAAAACCATATTGACTCTAATATCATTTATTCCATATTCCGCAAACGACCTAAACGCGCTGATGTATATTGGTTTGTGCACGTTGATATTGCCAATGATCCTTATTTAGCCAGTTATTCGGTTGATACTATTATTCCGAAAAAAATGTTTTTTGTGCGCCTGCGTTTTGGGTTTAAAGTAGAGCACAAGGTGAACGTGATGTTCAGACAAATAGTGGAAGAAATGGTACAAACAGGTGAAGTGGATATAGTAAGTAACTATCCAAGTTTGAGAAAACATGGTATGTATGCGGACTTCAAATTTATTCTCCTTAACTCAAGAGTAGCGAGTGATAATAAATTAACACCTTGGGAACAAATAGTAGTGAAGGGTTATCGCTTCATCAAATCGTTGAGTTTACCTACACATGAGGATTTCGGACTAGAACTCACCAACGTTGAATACGAGATGGTTCCAATCAGTGTTAGGGATGCTATAGAAATAAAGCTGGAGCGAATTAAATAGCTACCTGACCTTCTACGCGATCGAATTTATCGGTATTAACCTGGAATATCGGTGTAAATGTGTCTAAATCAAGCGCGCATAAACGACCAATTCCTGATTTAATATGATAAACACATCCGCAATCAATATTAATAGCCGGATATTTTTCTCAGCAATTTCAGCTTCAAGTGTATCGAAACGACGCGCTGAATGTCCATGCACTATTGTTTTGTTATTGATTTTAGCAGGATCAATATCATTATAAAAATGACGTATCCAATACATGCTATTTTTATCTTTATAAATATCTTCTTCTTTAAAGTTGAAACCGGCATGTACCAGGATACAATTGTCAAGTTCAACATGTGTTGTCAAGTTGCGCACAAAAGCGTCATACTTTTTATCGAGATTTTTTAAATCGTCGATTCTGTTATAACCGAAATTCATCATGGTAGTGATACCACCATTTTTAATCCATAACTGATATCTGCGCCAGTCCCAGCAATAAGGGATAGTTTCGTCAATAGCTTGCAGAAACATGTATTCATGGTTACCCATTAACACTGTTACTTTGTAACCATCTTCCTGCAATTGCATAACATGATCTATTACACCTTTGCTGTTAGGTCCACGGTCAATCAAATCGCCCAATAGGTATAACTCATCCTCTTTGGTAAGGTTTAACTGTGCTAAAAGATCGATAAAGGTTTGGTAACAACCATGGATGTCAGATATTGCGTAACGTTTCATATGTTATTTATATAAGGTATTTAAGGTTTTGTATTTGATTGCCGGCATACTATCACCGGCTAACTTTCCCTGCAAAGATATTTCTTTTGGGGTAGAAGGCAACAAGTCGAAGAAATTATCCGACAATTGTAGTTCATTTTGGTCGGTATACAGGTAAAGACCGGCTACAAAAGTGTTGCTGGTAATGGTAACTACCGTATTATCAGCATTCCAAACCATTTTTATTTCAGGCTCCTGTAAATTAAGCATTTTGGTTGGGGTAAACAGATGGAAAGTTTCGGCAATCATGGTATTGTTGTGTTTTACTGCGATATATAGCACACAATTTTCAGGGGCATATCCTTTAAGGAAATATTTGGTGTTAATTGTGGTAAATAGGGCTGATGATGCGGCCTCCAGCTTAACGGGTTGTGTATTTGTCTCGATAATAAATCCTTTAGTAGTCATTAACGAATAGGTAAGCTCAGCATCTACGGGTGCTAACTTGTCATTTATTAACCAGGTAGACAAATTGCCCTTTTCCTCAATAATGCTGATTAATACATCGGCATAGGCTTTTTTAACAGTATAATATGAAGCTTTTCGGTTGAAGTAATAATCAATGGTACTCCAGCTGGTTACCGGCCAGCAATCGTTGAGTTGCCAAAACAACGTGCCCATGCAATAAGGCCTGTTCCGTCGATGTGCTTCAATGGCTATTTGCATACCTTTTGCCTGCAGAAGTTGGGAAACATAAATGTAATCTTCAAATTTTTCGGGTATACGGTATTCTCTTTCCATATATGCCTCAATGGTTTCGTAACCCACCGGATGCTTTTGATGGTTTTTAACTGATGGAGAGGTCAGGTATAATTCATTTTCAGGTATAAACTGTTTGAATGCATTAAATGGCGGCATTCCCTGAAAACCATATTCACTCATAAACCTGGGAATTTTTTCATTAAACACTGTAAATGGTTGTTTGCCCCACCAAACGCCCCAATAATGTGCATCACCGTTTGTCATACTTTCTTTGCGACCCCAACCATGTAAAGGTGATGAAGCATGATAGTTGGGATATTTATTGGTGGCTGATAAAATAGTTCGCGGAATTACTTCATTAAATAAACGACTATTCGCTTGCGCAATAAATGCGGAATCGGCATCGCTATAATTAAATTGTTTTTGCCATCCCCAATTTTTCCAGCCCTCATCATTTTCATTATTACCGCACCATAATGCTAAACTAGGATGATGTTTTAATCGATTTACCTGTTGCGTAAATTCAGTTTCCCATTGTGGAGCGTTGGGATACATGGCACAGGCAAACATAAAATCCTGCCAAATTAAAATACCTAACGAATCGCATAAATTATAGAGATAATCCGATTCATAAATCCCACCTCCCCATACACGAATCATATTCATGTTCATGTTTTTGGCTTCGGTAACTATTTTGCGATAATGTTCGTGTGTTGCAGCGGGAGAGAAGCTGTGTAATGGAATTAAATTGGCGCCTTTGGCAAAAATGGTGGTACCGTTTACTGTGAAATAAAACGATTCACCTTTTTCATCTTGTTGTTGTATTAATTTGATATTGCTAAAACCGGTGGTGATGTTTTTTTCGAACAGCACTTTATTTTTATGTATCAACTGTAATTTAAAATTGTACATAGCCGGTTCACCATACCCATTTGGAAACCATCGTTTAGTGATAGGAAATGTTACACTAAAATGTTCGGTGGTTGGGAAATGCGCATAATATGCCATTGCATATAATACAGTATCGGTTGTGATTTCTTTAAAAACAATCTTATAATCGCTTTTATTATTTGCCTGAAAATTTAATTTGACATCGATTTTAGCTATGTCGTTGTTGTCTTCAAAAAAATTGATATCCGATTCTTTAACGCGAATGTTGTCTTCCGCAAAAAGTGTGACAGGTTTCCAAATACCTGCTGTAACTAAACGAGGTCCCCAATCCCAGCCAAATTGATATTGCGCCTTTCGAACAAATACACGTTCCTCGCCTGGAAGTGGGACAGGGTATTGTTGTTGGAGCACTTTCGCTTTGTTGACTGAAGAATAAAATTTGATATACAATTTATTCACCCCTTTTTGCAACAAATTTTTTACATCGATGGTATGTTCAACAAACATATTTTCATTCTGCAAAATGAGCGAATCATTTAAAAATACATCTGCGTAAGTATCTAATCCTTCAAAACGAATATGGATGAAATCATTTTTGAGGAATTTATTTTTCACTTCAAAAAATGTCTGATATTCCCAATCTTCACGTTCAACCCATTCCACTGTTTTTTCGTTGTTGCCATAAAACGGGTCGGCAATTATACCTGCATGCAATAAATCGGTATGCACGCATCCGGGAACAATGGCTTTTATCCAAGATGTAGAATCTCCAACCTTTCGGAATTGCCAATTTTGTAAATCGATAACCATGTTTTGTTGTGCTGCTAATGGCAACACCAGCAGCAGATATACAATAAGCGTGCAAATGTGTTTATTCATGCAGAAAATGAGGAGGTAATTTTTTTGAGTGCTGCGACTTCGTCAGGATTTACACAAGTGAGGTGACTGAAATCATAAATGCCTTCTTTATACACATAACCAATTGTTGGTTTTGATATTGCCGGCATTTTGGCAGAAGTATGAATTTGTGTGCAACCGGTAAATTCAATAATTGCCGCTGCGTTGTTGGCATTTACACCAGCACCCGGTAAAATTTCTATTCGGCCATTTGATTGTGTTATTAATGTTTTTATCAGTTGTCTGCCATCCCATGCCGATGCTTCCTGTCCTGAAGTCAGTATTCGTTTAAATCCAATTTTAATTGCTGCTTCTAATGCAACAAGCGGATCGGCGGTCATGTCGAATGCTCGTTGCAACGTACAACTCATTGGAGCCGCTAAATCCACCAGCATTTTATTTCGTTCAAAATCCAAATTGCCATCTTGTTGAATGATGCCAAAAATGACATTTTTAACGCCAATGTTTTTGCAATGTATAATATCCTGTTGCATGACTTCAAATTCATGGCCATCATAAATAAAATCACCACCACGTGGTCGAATCATGACAACAATATGCTCGGGAGAAATAATCTTAAACGCTTCGGTAATTGCAGCATGAGATGGTGTGATGCCACCTTCCACATAAGAAGCACATAATTCAATACGGTCGGCACCTGCATTTACTGCATGTACAACATCGGTTGAATTAAATGTGCAAATTTCAAGTAATACCTTGGTCATTGTTATTTTGTAGGTGCTGGATAATAAGCGTCTGAGGTAAATATTTGATTGGGAATATTATTAGAATACACCGCGTAATTAAAACCGGTTTGTAAACAATATCCACCGAATTCACCGTTTTTATTTAAGGCAATAAAACCTACTTGAAATTCTTTCGTTTTTTCTTTCCGAATTTTCACCATTCGCATAACTGCTTCTTTACAAGCTTCATAGGGTGAATAATTTTGCCGCATCAATTCAACTACCAAATGTGTTCCTGCAATACGAATTACTTCTTCTCCAGTGCCGGTTGCAGTAGCGGCGCCAATTTCATTGTCTACATATAAACCGGCTCCAATAATAGGAGAGTCCCCAATTCTGCCACGCATTTTGTAAGCAAGTCCACTTGTTGTACATGCACCTGAAAGATTGCCGTTTGCATCCATGGCAATCATACCGATAGTATCATGATTTTCGATATTAATTATGGGTTTATAAGTAGAAGTTTTTAACCATTTTTTATAATCTTCAAGTGATTCAGGGTTTTCATAATTATCTAATTTAAATCCCTGTGATAATGCAAATTGTTGTGCACCTTCTCCAACCAACATCACATGTGGTGTATTTTCCATTACCTTGCGGGCAACGGCAATTGGATTTTTTATTTTTTCTAAAAATGCAACAGCACCACAATTATAATTTTCATCCATAATACAGGCATCCAAAGTTGTTTTACCTTCTCTGTCGGGCCTACCGGCTAATCCAACCGAAGTAGAAAACAAATCATTTTCGGCAACCATTACGCCGGCTTCAACTGCATCGAGTGCACGACCATTTTTTTGCAAAATGGCCCAGGCATCTTTATTGGCCATTAAACCAAAATCCCAGGTAGATAAAACGATTGGTTTATGCAAAGGGGCTTTGGCAGCAATTGTTTTTGCAAACGTGTTACTGCTAGTAAGTGCACCAGCGCCAAGTGCTGCTGCTTTAATAAAATTTCTTCTACTTGCCATATAGTGATGTTTGTGCTGATTAAAGTTAATTACTCCACTGATATTTCATCTATAAATAACCAGGGTTTAGAACCGGCTCCCGGATTTCCGGAAGGGATAGTGCCTAAATTTATTGCTTCAATTTTAATATATCTACCTGTTTTAACTGTTGAGCTAATTGTAATCGCATTACGTTTTTGATCACCGTTATATTTTATTTTACCGGCCTGTTCGTAATTTTTACCATTGGTGGAAACCCAAATTTGAACCGATTCTGCTGGGTAAATCCAACTTAATTTGTCGTATAAACAACCTATCGTTACTGAATGAATTGAATCGATTTCGCCAAGGTCTATGATTGCTTGCAAATCGGTACCTAAAAAACCTAACCATTCGCTGCCATTCCAACTTGGATTTACGGTTGCTTCCACGCCATTGATTAATGTAAAACCTCCATCGGCACTATATTTTTTGGATGGTTCATTTTTTAAGGTAATACTTTTGCCGGTTGCTTTATTGAATTTTAATTTGATTTGTGTAGTTGGGGTATTTTTTATGGAGCCGTTTAATTGTGCGCTTATATAAGGTGTTTCAGCACTGACAGTAAAAGGATTTTCATAAGTGAAATTATTTTTACTTCCGTTTAAAACATTAATGGTTTGCACATCAATTTTGCCTAATTGAGGGTTAGATAATAATGTAATGTTTAATTTATTTAATTCACTCGCCGGCGTAACCTTGTAATTTATTTGATAAATAGATTTAGCATAATTGGTATTAGTTTTATCCAGTAATTGGAAATGGAATAGTAATCGGCTTAAAAAATCATCATAATTTTTATTTTCCTTTGAGGTCCACAGCACTTCACTTAAAGCCAACATTCTTGGCAATAACATATATTCTACTTGTTCCGGGAAATTGATGTATTCGGTCCAGATATTTGCCTGTGCACCTAATATGTAAGTAGCTTGTTCCGGTGTTAGTGAAGCAGGAATAGGATTAAAGCCATACACTTTATCTAAAGGCACAAATCCGCCAATAGCCAGTGGTTCCAATTGTGGTGCACCCTGATAATAATCAAAATAACAATGACTACCGGGCGTCATGATGGCATAATGTTTTTGCTGCGCAGCCAATACTGCACCTTCTTCACCACGCCAACTCATAATCGTAGCATTTTGTGCTAAACCACCTTCTAAAATTTCATCCCATCCAATAATACTTCTGCCTTTGCTGTTGACATATTTTTCTATGCGTTGAATAAAATAACTTTGTAAACCATGTTCATTAACTAATCCCTTTTCTTTTATTAATTGTTGACAGTGACTGCAATTTTTCCAACGTATTTTTTCCACTTCATCGCCACCAACATGTATATATGGTGAAGGAAATAAAGCCATCACTTCGTCCAAAACATTTTCAAGAAAAATAAAGGTGGAATCGTTAGGACAAAATACATCTTCAAAAACACCCCAACCTTTTGCTACCTGATAAGTAGTGTCTTTAACACAACCAAGTTCAGGATATGCAGCTAAGGCAGCCATACAATGTCCCGGCATTTCAATTTCAGGGATAATGGTAATATGTCTGTCGGTAGCATACCTGACAATTTCTTTTATTTCTTTTTGTGTATAAAATCCGCCGTAACGAACATTATCATATTGCTGGTCGCGATAATGACCAACCATAGTGCCATCGCGCCATGCGCCAATTTCGGTAAGTTTAGGATATTGTTTTATTTCAATTCTCCAACCCTGATCATCGGTTAAATGCCAATGAAAAGTATTCATTTTATACATGGCTAAATAATCGATATATTTTTTGATAAATGCTATATCAAAAAAATGTCTTGAGCAATCGAGATGCATGCCACGATATTGAAATTGCGGATAATCTGTAATTTCTCCGCAAGGTATCTGAACCGTATTACCTGTTTTTTCAATTAATTGCATTATTGATAAAAGTCCGTATAAAACGCCGCCATTATTTTTCCCGGTAATGGTAATGTTTTCCGGGCTAATCAAAATATGATAACCGCCATCTGCGACAGCTAGTGTAGAATCATATTTAAGTGCAATATGTTTGCCAACGCCAATTGATTTTGTTGCTGTTTTAAGTGGAAGATTATAATATTTAATCAGAAAATCTTTAATTACATATCCATCCTTATAGGCAACCTGGTCGTTGCCAAGAAAATAAGTTGTTGGATCAAATGTAAAATAACCCGGAGCAGGTTTTACGGACAAAGGTGCCGGAATAATTTTATTTTGAGCTATAGCAGATAGCCCCATGAGGATAAAAACTAAACCCAACCATTTTTTCATGGGGTGAAAATAAGAAGATGTTGCTGTACCTCAAATGGAAACCCTTGAAAATACGTGGACAACTCCACATAAATTTCAGCGCACATCATTAAAGCAATACGAACACGAAACTATACTTGAATTACGCCCGGATTGAAGGCTTTCATTTCATCATTGTTATTGGCCATTTCGATACCCATACTTACCCATTTTCTGGTATCTAGTGGGTCAATAATGCTATCTACCCACAAACGCGCAGCCGCATAATAGGGATCCATAGTTTCATTATAATGATTGAGAATATGGTCGAGCAGTTCTTTTTCTTTTTCTGCGGTAATTACTTCCCCTTTAGCTTTTAGCGAAGCCACTTGTATTTGTAACAACACTTTTCCGGCCTGTGCGCCACCCATTACCGCAATTTTTGCATTTGGCCAGGCAACAATTAATCGAGGATCATAGGCTTTACCACACATGGCATAATTACCTGCGCCAAAACTATTTCCGATAATAACCGTGAATTTTGGTACAACAGAATTAGCCACAGCATTTACCAGTTTGGCACCATCTTTAATTATTCCGGCATGTTCACTTTTACTGCCTACCATAAATCCGGTAACATCCTGTAAAAACAATAACGGAATTTTTTTCTGATTACAATTCATAATAAAACGAGCAGCTTTATCCGCACTGTCATTATAAATTACCCCGCCAATTTGTAATTCCCCTTTTTTATTTTTTACTACTTTGCGTTGATTGGCAACAATTCCCACACTCCATCCGTCAATGCGGCCAAGACCACACACTATTGTTTTACCATAAGCAGGTTTATATTCATCAAAAGCAGAATCATCAACCAAACGTTTAATAATGTCTAATACATCATATTGTTTAGTGATTTCTTCAGGCATAATGCCATAAATTTCTTCCTCTTTTAATACAGGAGGTTTAGCTGCAACTCTGTCGAAACCGGCTTTTGGTTTTGCACCAATTTTATCCATGGTTTTGCGGATATGCGATAAACAATCCTCATCATTTTCAGCAGCATAATCGCAAATGCCTGAAATTTCTGTGGCTGTAATTGCACCGCCAAGTGTTTCGGCGTCAATATCTTCACCAATAGCAGCTTTTACTAAATATGGACCTGCTAAGAAAAATACTTCCTGTGTTTTTAACAATGTACGCTTCATCGCTCATAATAGGCAAGTAAGCACCACCGGCAACGCAACTTCCCATAATGGCAGCAATTTGAGTAATACCCATGCTACTCATGATGGCGTTATTTCTAAATATTCGTCCAAAATGTTCTTTATCCGGAAAAATTTCATCTTGCAATGGTAAAAAAACACCTGCGCTATCAACCAGATAAATGATGGGTAATTTATTTTCAATAGCGATTTCTTGTGCACGCAAATTCTTTTTTCCTGTGATGGGAAACCAGGCACCTGCTTTAACTGTAGCATCGTTAGCCACAACAATACATTGACGGCCTGCAACATATCCGATTTTTACTACCACACCACCACTTGGACATCCGCCATGTTCCTGATACATATTAAATCCGGTAAAAGCACCTATTTCAATACAAGGTTTATCCTGGTCAAAAAGTAATTTGATGCGCTCACGAGCATGCAATTTGCCTTTTTCATGTAATTTATCAATAGATTTTTTTCCACCACCTTCAGCAACTTTTGCCAATCGTTGTTTCATTGTTGCTACCAACAACTTCAATGCATCTTCATTTTTATTAAACGTGATATCCATAAACAAATTTATTTCGGCAAGATACTTACTTTAGATAGTTATCTCTGCGCCTTGTGTAAAATTTCCTGCAAAAATAAGCACTTCATTTTAACCACTTTACTAACGCCTTCATCATTTTTTGCTATTTTTGCGCCGGGCAAGTCCTATACGACCAGCTCCTGCTGAATCCCCCAGGCCCTGACCGGAGCAAGGGTAGGTGGTTGTAGCGGTGCGATGTAGATCACTTGCCCTTTTTTATTTTTCATGACCGGTTGCCCATTAAACCTGTAGTTTCTTCATCGGTTGCCCGGTATTTGTTGAAAACCCAATGCGATTTTACAAGATTACCTGCTAATTTTGCGGGAACGATTTAATTACTATGAAATTTTTTATTGATACTGCAGACTTAAACGAGATAAAAGAAGCGGCAGCTTTAGGAATTCTCGACGGTGTTACCACCAATCCTTCATTAATGGCTAAAGTTGGCATCACTGGTGCTGATAATATCAAAAAACACTATGTTGACATTTGTAATATAGTTGATGGCGATATTAGTGCGGAAGTTATTTCCGTTGATTTCGACGGTATGGTGCGCGAAGCAAAAGAACTTTCTGCTTTGCATCCAAATATTGTTGTGAAGATACCTATGATTAAAGAAGGTATTAAAGCAATCAAATGGTGCACAGATAATGGTATCAGAACCAATTGCACACTGGTATTTTCTGCAGGTCAGGCAATTTTAGCAGCAAAAGCAGGTGCTACCTACCTTTCACCGTTTATTGGTCGTGTAGATGACATGAATTGGGATGGTATTCTATTGATAGAACAAATTGTACATATTTACCGCATTTACGGTTTTGAGACTGAAGTTTTAGCAGCTTCTATCCGCAATCCATTGCATATTGTGCGTTGCGCCGAAGTTGGTGCCGACGTAGTTACTTGTCCGCTTAGTTCAATTCTTGGTTTGTTCAAACATCCTTTGACAGACTTAGGTTTAGCGCAGTTTTTAGCGGATTATAAAAAAGGTAACGGGTAACTTTTACCGATAATTTCTAAAATTCTTTTAATTATAAGGCTCCAAAGCTTAGCTTTGGGGCCTTATTCTATTAAATCAATAGAATAAAAGTAGCATTTCATTTCGCAATTAGCCTTGCATCCTTAGCCGGAAAATGAAATGCTGCATTTAATATAACCTGTTAACCCATCTAATATGAACCGATTACCTTCCCACGAGGTATTGCCATTTTTATTGCTTGTTGCAACCTTATTACTTGCAGGCCGCTTATTAGGCGAATTATTTCGAAAATTGAAATTGCCTCAGGTAATGGGCGAGTTGGTTGCCGGTATTTTACTGGGACCGTCCTGTTTGCAAATGTTAGCCCCTGATTTTTACCAGTCATTTTTTGTGGACCCTAAGAATGCGGGCATTGCATTTGATGGCCTAGCTCGTATAGGCATTTTATTATTGTTATTTGTTGCGGGTCAGGAAATTAACCTCAAAACCATTCGTGCAAAGGCAAATGCAGCAGCAGCAATCAGTTTATCGGGTATAGCCATTCCATTTATTGTAGGTTTTGCGGCAACATGGTTTTTTACACCCTTGTTATTTCCTGATGGCGTGGTGGATAAAACAGCTTCTTCTCTTTTTATGGGAACTGCATTGTCGATTACCGCATTATCGGTTTTGGCAAAAATATTAATTGATATCAAGCAGCTGAAAAGTAAGTTTGGTAATTTGATGATGACAGCAGCGATGATAGATGATTTTATTGGTTGGATGTTATTTTCGTTGGTGGTGAGTGTTGCCAATTTAGAAAGCGAAAGCAGTTTTGAAGGATGGCAAGTAATGTTTATGGTAATTGGATTTGCCGCATTTATTTTAACTGTCGGTAGAAAATTAATTCACTACTCATTTATTTTTTCTAATAAACATTTATCCAGTGGTGGTGGTACTTTATCGCTGGCGATCATATTTTGTATTCTCGGTGCGATATTTACCGAGTGGTTAGGTTTACACGCCATTTTCGGAGCGTTTTTAGTGGGGATTGCAGTTGGTGATACCGAAGAATTCAGTGGGAAAAACCGCGAAATGTTACACGATATTGTCACCTATATTTTTGCGCCTTTATTTTTTGTTTCGATTGGATTCAGAGTAAACTTTATTGAAAACTTTGATGGAGTAGTAATCGCGTTCGTATTATTGATAGCCGTTTTCGGAAAATTACTTGGCGGATTTTTGGGAGGATTATTAGGCAAATTTTCAAAAGGCGAATCATTGGCCATCGGTTTTGGTATGAATGCTCGCGGTTCGCAAGAAATTGTATTGGGTTTAATCGCATTAAATGCAGGCTTAATTACCGACCAAATATTTGTTGCGTTGGTAGTTATGACATTCGTTACCATCATGATTGCAGGTCCGGCGATACGCTACTTCCTTAAACGGGATAATATTTTTTAGGATTTGTATTCCTGTGCAATGCAGCTGCTGCGCAGCTTTACAGGCAGTGTGGATAAATAGCCTTCAACGCATTTCGGTTTATTGGTAAAAAGTAATAATCTGGTATGATTTTTCGTTTTAAGCATCAAAAACCGGTATGAAAAAGAAAATTGTTGGACTGTTATTTATCACCTCCGGAATCATCACACAAACATTTGCAGGTGGAGTAGAAGCGGATACATCTTTCAAAAAGAATAATCCTAATTTATTATATACCACCAAAGATTTTTACATAGAAGTTCCCAACAACTGTTACGATGGGAATGTATGTGTTCAGGATTTTTTCTTAATTCTCACATTTAATGTTGGTATTAACGGGAATAATGAAATAAAGCAAATTGGCTTTAAAGATGCCGACATTGAATTTCTCTCCAAAACAGCAAGTGGGAAGTCGTATGTGAAACAAACATTTACGAAATACGAATCTACATCGGCTGAAAACGGATGGAATGTGAAAGTGGTGTTTTATCCTGATAAAGCAACCTCTACATCGCCAACTCCTGTAAATAAATTTGAATTTAACGGCAATATCAAACAGAATCATATTTCCGGGACACTCACGTTTTATTCGGCGGTTGGGCAATCGGTAATTACATTAAATTAATTTGTTTAAGTATAAAAAAATAGGCTGCCTTTTTTAAGACAGCCTATTTTTTATTTTTATAAGTGGCGATTAAAATGCATCCACTGTTTTTTTAATAATGGCAATACATTCTTCCATTTGTTCGATATCGATAACTAATGGAGGAGCAAATCTGATTTTATCGCCATGTGTAGGTTTTGCCAATAATCCGTTTTCTTTTAATGCCAGACAAAAATCCCAGGCATTTTTTCCGTGATAATCATTGTTTACCACAATGGCATTCAATAATCCTTTACCACGAACAACTTTAATGAAATCGGGATTCATGGTTGATAGCGCATCGCGTAACATCTGTCCCATTTTTTCTGCATTTTCTGCCAATTTTTCTTCAACTAACACCTGCATTGCAGCTATTGCAACAGCACAAGCGAGCGGGTTGCCACCAAATGTAGAGCCATGTTCACCAGGTTTTATGGTGAGCATAATTTCATCATCGGCTAAAACAGCACTTACTGGCATTGTTCCACCGCTGAGTGCTTTTCCTAAAATGAGGATATCGGGACGAACATTTTCATGATCGCAAGCCAACATTTTACCTGTTCTTGCAAGGCCGGTCTGAATTTCATCTCCAATAAAAAGGACATTAGCAGCTTTACACATTTCATAGGCTGAAGATAAAAATCCTTCGTCCGGAACATAAACACCTGCTTCACCCTGAATAGGTTCTACCAGGAAACCGGCTACGTTAGGGTCTTTTAGGGCATTTGCCAAGGAAGCAAGGTCGTTGTAAGCAACCACTTCATAACCCGGAATAAAAGGACCAAAGCCGGATGTTGAATCCGGATCGGTGCTGAAAGAGATGATACCCGTGGTTCTGCCATGGAAATTGCCATCACAAACCAATATTTTCGCCATGTTTGATGGCACTCCCTTCACATCGTAAGCCCAACGGCGACAAAGTTTGATGGCAGTTTCTACCGCTTCTGCACCGGAGTTCATCGGCAACAATTTATCGTAACCGAATAATTTGCTCATATATTCCTCATATTGGCCCAATAAGTCGTTGTGAAACGCCCTGCTGGTGAGGGTGAGCTTTTCTGCCTGATGGATTAAGGCATTGATAATTTTGGGGTGACAATGGCCCTGATTAACAGCGCTGTAAGCTGAAAGGAAGTCGTAGTAACGTTTTCCGTCCACATCCCACATGTAAACGCCTTCTGCGCTGTCAATTACAACCGGAATTGGATGGTAGTTATGAGCACCAAAGTTTTCTTCTTTATCAATGTAGGCTTGAGTTCTGGCAGAATTTGAAATAGTAGTATGCATAAAATGATGTATTTAAACGTATAGAATAAGTTGAAAAATAAAGTGTAAAAATAAGACGGGTAAAGCACTAATTAACGGCGGAAATACGCCTTAATACCCGGGATTGGTTAATCCATGTGGTGGTCGAGGAAGTCAAGATTCATATCTAAAAAATGTATATCCACGCAGCAAAGATAAGGTTATTTTGACAATCGGTTTCTGCACCAAATACGAATTGTGCAAATTGGTTGAAAAACAAGGCTGTAAAACGAACATTTTGACCTAATTTTGCATTATAAATTAAACCAAAGATATACAGTGAAAAAATCGCATATCATAGTTCTCTTCCTCATCGCAATATGTATCGGCGTTTTTGCCTCTAAATTGGGTAATGTGAGTTCTTACTCTAGTTACACCGATGCTAAGAGCAAAGAAGGTAAAACCGTTCAACTTATTGGAACACTAACACCGGGTAAAGCAGTCAACTTTGACCCGATTAAAGACCCGAATTCGTTTTCTTTTTATTTAAACGACCGCGATGGAAATGAAGTGCATGTTGTGTGCTTCGACGATATGCCAACCGACTTTGAAAAAAGTGAAGAAATTGTGCTTACAGGCTCAATGAAAGAAAACACTTTTTATGCGGATGAAATGCTCGTAAAATGCCCGTCCAAATACATGGAAAACGAAATTCAAAAATAAGGGGCAATATACATGGAAGAACTTTCTCATCAGCACGCTGTGCAGGCTATAAATCCTTTGTTCGGACAAATAGGACATTTTTTTGTGATAACGGCTTTTGTTTGTTCGTTATTTGCCGCCTTCTATTATTTCCGTTCAACACGCAATCAGCAAAAAATTATTCAGGATAATGCCCATAAAATAGCCAGACTATTTTTTATCGGACATATTATTTCCATAATTGCTGTGGTAATAACATTGTTCATCATGATATTTAATCATCATTTTGAATATTATTACGTGTGGTCACATTCCTCCAGTGACTTGCAAATGAAATATGTGTTATCGTGTTTTTGGGAAGGACAGGAGGGAAGCTTTCTGTTGTGGAGTTTTTGGCATGTGGTGTTAGGTATTGTAATTATGCTGAAAGCCGGTAAATGGGAAAGTCCGGTGATGAGTATTGTGAGTTTGATGCAAGTTTTTTTACTCACATTTATTTTAGGTATTTACATTACAGATACTTTACATATTGGAAGTTCACCATTTTTATTGTTGAGAGATAAACTTACCGGTGACCCTGTATTTTTATTTGATGATTAAATTCCTTACGCATTATTTGCATCTATGGTATTGGGTACCGGTATTTTAATGGGTGGTGCCTGGGCTTATGAAGCATTAAGTTTTGGTGGATTTTGGGCATGGGACCCGGTTGAAAATGCATCACTAATTCCATGGTTGATTATAGTTGCAGGTTTGCATAATCTTGTTATATCTAAAGCTACAGGGCATGCATTGCGCTCTAGTTTTGTGATGATTATTCTCGCATTCTTTTTTGTGGTGTATGCATCTTTCCTCACACGCAGCGGTATTTTAGGTGATACCAGTGTGCATGCTTTCGTGGAAGAAGGACTTACTAATCACCTCCTGATATTTTTATTCACGTTTGTACTTATTTCGAAATACTTTTTAATAATCAATTGGAAAAAGATTCCTCGCAAAGAAAAAGAGGAAGCGCTTTCTTCGCGTGAATTTTGGATGTTCGTCGGGTCTTTAGTGTTATTATTTGGCGGATTACATGTCATATTTTTCACATCAATTCCGGTGTTTAACACCATTATCGGACATATCAACGATTTATTTGGCTCATCGATTAGAGATGATATGGGTAAACCGGATAATGAAATTCAGTTTTATTCCGGTGTGCAAATTTGGGTGGGTGTGTTAATTGCCATTTTATCGGCATTTGGTCAATACCTAAAATACAAGGCCACTGAAAGCAAATTATTTTTCCGCAGCATAATGGCTAATTTCATTTTTGCCATTATTGCCACTGTTATTAGTTCTATTTTATTGGATAAATTGTGGAGCATAACTGCGGACAGAGGTGTATTTCACTTGGTAACATCCTATTCCATCCTGTTTTTTGCAGGCTGGTTTAGTGTGATTTCCAACATGCAATATTTATTCAGTGTATTAAAAGGCAAAATTAAAATTGCCGGTGGTGCCATTTCGCATATTGGATTTGGGGTTTTAATATTAGGTATATTAATTTCAAATGCAGGGCAAAGAGTTATTTCTGAAAATAATTTCGGAGTACAATTTGATGGCGAAGGAATGGATAAAACATTCCAACGTGAGAATGTTCGCCTTATTAAAAATGCACCATTGCCTTTGGGTGATTATTTAGTAACTTATTTAGGTGATACTATTGAACAGGGAGCGACTTATTACGAATTAAATTTCAGAAAAATTGATCCTGAAACCGGAAAAATAAAACAAGACTTTAATGTGCGTCCGTATTTGTTGATGGATACTAAAATGCAACAATTAGCACCAAATCCGGATACCAAACATTATTTGACGTACGACGTATTTACGCATGTTACCTCATTGCCGGGTGAAGGTTCTAAGAATGCACCTCCAACCGTTAAAACTGATACCATTGGTATGGGTGATACACTGAGGTTTAATACAGGGTATTTATTATTGAGTGATGTGGTGCGCTTTACAAGTAATGCAGATAGTATTGGTGTAATGGCAAAATTTGATGCGGTTGTAGGTGTTGCGAAAGAAGAATTAACCCCAAGGTTTGTTATTCGCCTTGCAGATGGCACTGCACAACAAGGCTCAGCACAAGCAACTATAGGTAATGTTCAGGTTACCTTTTTAGGGATTTTACCTGAGCAAAATAAATTTGTATTTACGGTTACCGATGCTACATTAAATACCGATTGGATTGTAATTAAATCTATCATATTCCCTATGATTAATTTAGTATGGATTGGTACCATAGTGATGGCTATCGGATTTTTTATCAGCATGCGCAAACGCATTCAGGATAATAAGGTTAGTGCTAAAAATGCTTAATATGCAAATTCAGGCAATTACTATTATTGGAACAGGTAATGTGGCCACACATTTGGGTAAAGCTTTTTTAAAAGCCGGTATTCAAATTAATGCCATTGTAGCCCGTGATCAACAGAAAGCTATTGCTTTAGGAGCAGTGTTAAATAATGCACCAGGTTTATTGTTAGGAGATTTATTACCACCATCGGATGCGTATATCATTGCTGTTAAAGATGATGCCATTCACGAAGTGGCAAAAACAATTGCACAAAAAGACCGATTGCTGATACATTGTTCGGGTGCTTCGAATGGCAATATTTTAGATGTAAAAGGAAACGAGTTTGGTGTTATGTGGCCAATGCAAACGTTGACTAAAAATAACGATGTAGCCTTGAACCAAACATTAATTGCCGTATCTGGAAGCAACGATGAAACCCTTTTTGCAATTGCGACACTCGCACGCAAAATATCGGAACGTATTGTCGAGGTTTCAGAAACACAAAGAGCTATGTTGCACTTAAGTGCAGTATGGATAAATAATTATACCAATCACATGTTTGTAATTGCGGAACAATTACTCAAAGAAAACAATTTAGATTTTAATTTATTTATTCCGCTAATTGATGAACATATCGAAAAATTAAAAACCATGTCCGCCGATTTATTACAAACAGGACCGGCATCAAGAGGCGATATGGTTACACTAAACAAACACCGAAGCATGCTGAAGTCACATCCGGAAATTCAACAATTATATGATGTGCTGGCGCAGAGTGTGTTAAATCATTCATTAAAAAACAAATCGTAATTCAGGCTATGATAACTATTAAATATAATTTTGAAGACGGAAGTGAACCACGGGAAATTCAGATTGAACCGGGTTACACCGTTTTAGAAGCAGCATTATTAAACGATATTAAACTCAACCATAATTGTGGCGGTGTTTGTGCATGCAGCACCTGTCACGTGTATATAGAAAAAGGTATGGAACATCTTCCGGAAACAACAGAAAAGGAAGAAGATTTTATTGACCGTGCACGCGACCCTCGTTTAAATTCCCGATTAAGTTGTCAGTGTGATATCATGGAAGATAATACTTATATCGAAGTAATTGTTCCGGACCAGTCAACTATTATTGCATCATAAAAAAATATATCCAAAATACTATGAACCATTTTGAAGAGCCACCAATTTATTGGGCTGACCATGAAGATATTGCATTGAAATTATACGAACGATTTGGTGATGATTTTAATGAATCGAAAATTTATCGCGTTCGGTTTACCGAATTGTTAGAATGGGTTTTGGAAGTTCCGGACTTTAAAGGAACAAGAGAAGAATGTAACGAAGGCCATTTAGAAATGATTCAAAGTGCCTGGGTATATGAATGGCGCGATGCGCAAAAATAATTACCTACAATTACATACATTTTATATACAAATTATCTGTAATTGTAGATAATCGGTAATTTGGTATACTAGTTTGTAATACACAATCGTTATTCAAGCAACAAACAACACACTTTGAAAGCCTGGTTTCAACTTATTCGGCCAATTAACCTGGTATTGTTAATGCTCACTCAATATTGCATTGACTGGTTTATTCTGCAGCCTAATTTTACCAAGTACGGGTTGCATTTTACACTGAATGAATGGCAGTTTTTTTACTTGTGTTATCTACCACTTTGATTTGTGCCGGTGGGTATATTATCAACGATTATTTTGATGTTGACATTGATAACATAAATAAACCAGGCAAACAAATTATCGGAAAAGCTATTGCACCTCAAACTGCATTTTATGGCTATTTACTGCTTACCGGTTTAGGATTGGGATTAGGTATTTATTTGAGCCTGGCAATAGATTACTGGAAGCTAATTACCGTTTTTGTAGTGGTCATATTTTTATTGTATTTCTATTCCGCAACATTTAAAAAAACAGCTGTAATTGGTAATTTAATTGTTGCTGTATTAGCTGCAATGAGTGTTATCATTATTATGTTATTTGAGCCGGCATTATATCAATTGGCGCGGCCGGGTGATTATTATATTGCCGGTATTTGTATCGACTATATTACCGGCATTAGTTTTTTTGCATTTGCCTTAACCATGGTGAGAGAAATTGTTAAAGATATTCAGGATGTGGAAGGAGACAGAAGGCATCAGGCGAAAACGCTGCCAATTAAATTTGGTGTAAAAACTGCAAAGGCTATTGCCATTGGTTTTGTGCTGATAACCATGGCTGCATTGGGTTATATTTATTTAGATGTATTGCAGATTTTCGGTTCCTTGTATTTGATATATATCGGTATTTTAATAGTATTTTTAGCAGTAATTGCTGTTCGATTATTTACTTCTGCCACTAAAAATGAATATGGGATGGTGAGCACTTTGTTAAAAGCAGCCATGTTTTTAGGTTTGGGGTTAATGCCATTTTATTATTTATTAGAATTTTAACTATGTCGATTGTTTTAGCTTCAGGATCACCACGCCGCAGTCAATTATTGGCGGATGCCGGATTTACATTTACCGTTATTAAACCTGAAGTGGATGAGTCGTTTGATGCAGCAATACCTGTTATGGATGTGCCGCTGATAATTGCCAATAATAAAATGGCTGTCGCAAAAACCATGTGTACTGCCACCGACATTATTATAACTGCAGATACTGTTGTTGTGTTAGAAGATACCATAATTGATTAACCAACGGACAGGGAGGATGCGATACGCATATTAAAAGCCTTATCCGGAAAAATGCATACGGTAGTTTCAGGTGTATGCATCTCTCAGGGCACACGACAATATGATATTACCGTAAGTACTAAAGTGTATTTTGATGTATTGCAAGAAACAGAAATACATTATTATTTAGATAAATACCAGCCATACGATAAAGCCGGTGCTTATGCTATTCAGGAATGGATTGGCATAAATAAAATCACCAGAATAGAGGGTGATTATTATAATGTGGTAGGTTTCCCGATGAGTAAGATATTCCCTGTTTTGTCTGCGTTACTAGAACAATAATTCCATCTTATTATTCATAATAATATTTGCTGATAATCCGGAACACCGGTATCAGCCTTCGCTTGGAATGAACTGATACCGGCATAATTTCGGATATTGTTATATCATTAGAACTCATCAAAACCCGGTCGTTTAAATGCATCCAGGTTGGGGAATTGCTCATAGGTTTTTGCGCGAACCGATTCCAGTAATCCCATTTTATTTTTAATAGAGGATTGTTCTTCTGTAAAAAAAGCATAGAGTTTTTCAAATGCTTGTAATGAACTATTGATACCAATTACGGCAATTTTTGCCGAACCATTAAAATCGGTCTGATAATCGCCCGGTAGGTAATCATCTTTATCGGTATAGAATCCATGCAGGGCACGTTTGAGTTTAATTTCAATTTGTAAAACATACCATACCACAGTTTCAAAGGCTTCGATTAATTCCTTTTTTTGTTGTGCTGAGTTAATTGGAAATTTACCAATGTACTGACAGCTTGGATTTTCAGAAGAGTCGTCGAAATAAAAATATTTACTCATGTGATTTTTCCATTTATAACAACTAATGGAATAGGGGTGAGCGAGTGCGATAATTTCATGCGACTCAACAAATTCGAATGCAGCTTTAAATTCCGCTTCAAAATCGGAGTCGGGGTCACTTGTTGATACATCGTTGAGTAAACTTGGCTCGTCCTCGTCAAGTTCCATGAGTTCATCTACATTAATGGTAATTGTTTTTACATCTTCTTTATTAATAGATGTGCCTGTTGCAATTTCCATCATTCCGGTAAATTCATCCAGGGTAATCGGTTCATTGGAAGTTCTGCCAAAATGAATTAATTGTTCCATGGTGCCGACTGTGCATTGCGCAACAAAAGGACATTTGTCGCACCAACGATTACAATAATTGTAAATACCGGAAATGAAATTGGGGTTGTCTACGAGTTTAATAAAATCATCTGCTTGCATATTAATTAAGGGTTTAAACAATGAATTGAATCCACAAGTATATCAATTTCTTCGTGAGTATTGAAATAATGTGGACTAATTCTGAGTGTCCCTTCTATATGCTTTTGTTCGAAATCTAATAAGGCAAACTTCTTCTGTGCAGCACCAATATTGATACCTAAACGGTTTAACTCGTTTTTAATTTCGAATATATTTTTTTTTGCAGGGAGTGCAGAAATAATATTACTTAAATGATTTCCCTGGTCCATTAATGTAATTCCGGGAATTGCAGCTAATTTTTCCCGTGTATAAGCGCTTATGACACGGTTTCTTGTATACACATTTTCTTGTCCTAAATGCAGATAATATTGTATTGCCACTTTTGCTCCAACAAGTATGGCGTACGATTGTTCTACAAATTCGAAACGTGTAGCATTTGGAATCGGACTATAACTATTTTGAAACATCCAATCTGCTCCGCGCATATCAATAAACAATGGCTCTAATCCTAAATTCAAAACTTTATCTGAAACAAATAAAACAGCAGCACCTCGTGGACCACGCATAAATTTACGCAGGGTAAATGATGCAAAATCGCATTTTATTTTTTGCATGTCCAAAGGCATTTGACCGGCACTTTGACAAACATCAACTGCGTATAGAATATTTTCCTGCTCGCATAAATTACCAATTAATTCTACCGGTTGAATCATACCGGTATTATTGGGCACATGTGTTACCGAAACAAGAACAGGTTTATATTTTTTCATGAGCTCGTGCATGGAATTAATATCCACTTCACCGGAAGCTGTGTTTGTTGCACGAATTATTTGTATACCAAATCTTTTTTGTAAAGAAAGAAATTGGATTTGATAAGATGCGTAATCGTTGATGGTGGTTAATATATAATCACCTTGTTTAAATGGCACAGAGGATAATGCTTTTGCAAATCCATCAGTAGCACTGCTAACAAATGCAATATTGGTACTTTTGCAATTGAGCATGGTGGCTGCAGCAGTATAAAAATCAGCAATTTCAGCTTCTCGTTTAGCTGCAATTTCGTAACCACCAATAAGTGATTCTTCTTCTAAAAATTGTTGGACAGCATCAACAACAGGTTTAGGATGCAAAGAGCAGCCAGCGTTATTAAAATGTTTAATTAAACGGGTGCCGGGTGTATCGTTGCGTATTGCCGAAATGTCCATAACGGGTAATTAAAATAATCCGTACAGTTCGGTATTCACGCGCTGAATTACACTGCCAAGGTCTTCTGCGTTTTCTGCAAAATTGCAGTGGTCAATATCGATAATTAATAATTTACCATGTTTGTATTTAGCAATCCATGCTTCGTAATATTCATTTAAACGACGCAGGTAATCAAGACGTAAATTGTCTTCATATTCACGACCGCGTTTTTGAATTTGATTCACTAAAGCTGGAATTGATGCACGTAAATAAATCAATAAATCGGGAGGAGATACCAATCCGGTAATGGAATTAAATATTTCGGTATAGTTTTGAAAATCACGCGTGCTCATTAAACCCATTGCATGTAAATTGGGTGCAAATATTTGCGCGTCTTCGTAAATAGTTTCTATCCTGAATAATTGTTTTATTTCCTTTCTGAATATCTAATATTTGTTTGAAGCGACTGTTGAGGAAATAAATTTGTAAGTTAAATGCCCAGCGTGGCATGTCCTGATAAAAATCGTATAAATAAGGGTTGTTCTCAACGTCTTCAAAATGTGTTTCCCAATTAAAGTGTTTAGCCAATAACTGAGTAAGTGTAGTTTTTCCTGCGCCGATATTACCGGCAACAGCTATGTGTTTAATTACTTTACGGTCTGCATCATTTCCTAAATCGACGTTCACCGGCTTAATTATTTTTTCTGTTTTTGGTGTGGCTTTTACTGTTACTTCAGGTTTTTTCTTTTTAGTATCTGCAGTAGGTTTCACTTCATTGGTCTTTTTTGCCTGTTTTGTTGTTTTTGCCATTGTGTTCGTCGTTAATATTGATTAGAGTAGTCTGGATTGCAAATTTGGGTAAAGAAATTGTAAAGGAGGATTAAAAGTAACTAATTCCCATAATTTTTCTTACTTCTGATATTGTTTTGGCGGCACTTTCTCTCGCTTCTTCAGCGCCACGGCTCACTACGCGTTGTAAATAAGCCTCATTGTTTATCAACTCGTTGATGCGGGTTCTTATTGGTGTGAGGTAGTTAACCATATCTTCTGCTAATTGTTTTTTCATATCGCCATAGCGTATAACACAGTTGTTATAGGCATTGTCGAAAAATGCGAGGGTATCAGGTGTGCTGACAATCTTCATCAATTCAAACAAATTGATAATTTCTTGTGGTTTTTCCTGATTCATGGTTGTTGGACCGCCATCAGATTTAGCCCGCATAATTTTTTTGCGGATTGATTCCGGTTCTTCATTCAGGAAAATGGCATTGGTTTCACCACCGGTTTTACTCATTTTTGTAGAACCATCTAATCCCGGCACTTTCACTAATTCATCGCCAAAATTGTAAGCAATAGGTTCAGGGAAAAAATCTACCTCGTATCTTGAATTAAATCGTTTCGCAAAATTGCGTGTCATTTCAAGATGTTGCTCCTGGTCTTTACCTACAGGCACTTTATGTGCTCTGTGAATAATAATATCAGCTGCCATTAATACCGGATAGGTTAGTAAACCGGCATTGATATTTTCTTTATGAATTTTAATTTTATCCTTAAACGTAGCCACTTTTTCCAGTTCACCTTTGTAAGCCAGCATGTTCATCAACAGATACAATTCCGGAATTTGCGGTAAATCACTCTGCACGTAAATTACTACTTTTTCAGGGTCTAGTCCGCAAGCCAAATACGTAGCAATAGTTTGCTTCACCAATACTTTCAGTTCAGCAGGGTTATTATGCGTAGTTAATGAATGATAATCAGCAATAAAAAAATATCCTTTTACATTTTTGTCTTCGCCTAATCGCACATAATTGCGCACTGCACCATAGTAATTACCAAGGTGCAAGATACCGGTGGGGCGAGTTCCACTTACAACAATTTCCATGCGGCGAAAATAGAAAAATAATTGCGGATTCCCGCACAAAATCGTGCTTTCAGGGATATTTTAGAAATCAAAAGGCTATTATTCGTTAAACTGTGTGAAGGTGGGCAGCAGGACAAAAAATAATACTAACTTTACAGGCATGAAAGTGGATAAAGCATTGGTGGACAAACTGGCCAATCTGTCGAAATTAACCTTCGATGCGGATGAGGAAAAAGCGATTGAACAAAACCTGACCGATATGCTCAATTTTGTTGGCAAACTCGATGAATTAGATGTTACAGGTGTTGAGCCGCTTATTTACGTAAATCCTGAATTAAACGTAATGCGCGCCGATGAACCTAAAATGGAGATTACCAAACAAGAGGCATTAAAAAACGCACCTTTGGCGGATAGCGATTATTTTAAAGTACCAAAAGTGCTTCGTAAAAAGTAAATGGGACAGGGCATGCAAGAAATTATATCATTAAAGAACATTCGCAAGACATACGACCTGGGCAAGGTGAAGATTGAGGTATTGAAGGGATTGAATGCCACGATTAACAAAAACGAATACGTTGCCATTATGGGACCTTCAGGTTCGGGCAAAAGTACGCTGATGAATATCCTGGGCTGTTTAGATAAGCCAACTATTGGTAATTATGTGCTCAATGGAACCGATGTTAGTCAGATGAACGACGACCAACTGGCGGAAGTGAGAAATAAAGAGATTGGGTTTGTGTTCCAGACATTTAATTTGCTGGCCAGACTCTCGGGCGTTGAAAATGTAGCCTTACCACTTATTTATGCCGGCTTGAATAAAGCTAACCGCAATGCAAAAGCTGAAAGTATATTACAGGCAGTTGGTTTAGGCCACCGTATGAAACACAAACCAAACGAACTTTCGGGTGGTGAACGTCAGCGTGTGGCCGTTGCCAGAGCACTGGTAAACGATCCTTCCATCATTTTAGCCGATGAGCCCACCGGTAATCTCGATACTAAAACAAGTTATGAAATTATGGAATTGTTTGAAGAAATTCATCGAAAAGGCAATACCGTTATTATTGTAACCCACGAAGAAGACATCGCCAGATATGCGCATCGCATTATCCGTATTCGCGATGGTATTATCGAAAGAGACGAGATAAACGAAAACAAACTGAACCCAACTGAACTTAGGAAGAGTTTGGTCTGATTTGTTTCTCCTAACTCCATATCATAGTCTGCCATCCAATTACTTTCTCCCGAAATAAATCGCGGATAAACTACAATGTATTGGTGATTTCACCATTACCTCAAAAAACAAATCTATTACCTTTGCCTTATGAAAATTTATACCAAAAAGGGTGACGGCGGTGAAACTTCATTAATAGGGGGAACCAGGGTTCCTAAGCACCATATTCGCGTAGATGCTTATGGTTCGACGGACGAGCTTAATGTATATATTGGATTAATTGCCGACCAGCAAATTGATACAGGGTATAAAAATGTGTTAAATGAGATACAGGACAGACTGTTTACCATTGGCGCAGCACTAGCTTCGGACCCAAATAAGTCGAAAATGGCCATTCCAGACCTCAAGGAAAGCGATATCACCTTTTTGGAGGAACAGATTGACGCTATGGAACTTAAATTGCCTGTTTTACAGAATTTTATTCTTCCCGGAGGGCATACTACAGTCTCATTTTGCCATTTAGCGCGAGTTATCTGCAGAAAAACTGAACGTATAGTAGTGCATTTGGCTGAAAATGAACAAGTTGAGCCAATGATAATTACTTACCTCAACAGGTTAAGCGATTACCTTTTTGTTTTATCGCGCAAAATAGCCCGTGATTTGGATGTTGAGGAGATAACCTGGCGTCCGAGAGGTTAATTTTCCACAGCAAAACCTATAATTTTTCTTAATATGCGGCATATTTAGGGGCTGATTGTAAATTATTTTTGATATAAGCACAATTTGTTCATATTGGTACTTGCAAAAGATTAAAAAAAATCTATTTTTGCGCCCTAATTAAAAAACAGGTTAATATGTATTGGACACTTGAACTCGCCTCATATCTTGAAGATGCGCCATGGCCGGCAACAAAAGATGAATTGATTGATTATGCCATTCGTTCGGGAGCTCCTATTGAAGTTATTGAGAACTTACAGGAACTTGAGGATGAGGGTGAATTTTATGAAGGGATTGAAGACATCTGGAGTGACTACCCGACACATGACGACTTTTATTTTAATGAGGACGAATATTGAAACAAACCGTTAAACGTATTCCAAAAAAAAATCCTGCAATTGCAGGATTTTTTTTTGTGTAGTCTTTTCATACCAATTAATCTACTATCAGCATAGCATCTCCGTAAGAGAAGAAGCGATATTTCTCTTTCATTGCCAATTTATAGGCTTCCATAGTTAAATCGTAACCCATAAAAGCAGCCACCATAATAACCAAGCTGGTTTTAGGAAGATGGAAATTGGTAACCATCGAATTACAAATAGTGAAATCGTAAGGAGGATGAATAAATAAATTCGTCCAGCCTTCTTCAGTTTTTAACCTTACGGTAGCCGCAACTGCGCTTTCGCATGCACGCATACTGGTTGTTCCGATAGCACAAATTCTGCGGTTTTCGTCTAAACCTTTGTTTACTACTTCAACACATTTTTGGTCTACTTTGAAGTATTCAGCATCCATTTTATGTTTCGATAAATCTTCAACATCGATACTTCTAAAAGTGCCTAAACCAACGTGGAGGGTAAGTTCAGCGAAATTAATCCCCTTAATTTCGAGGCGTTTCATTAATTCGCGACTAAAGTGCATACCTGCAGTTGGAGCTGCAACAGCGCCTTCGTGTTTAGCGAAAACGGTTTGGTAACGCTCTTTATCCTCTTCATCCGGTTTGCGTTTGATGTATTTCGGAAGCGGAGTTTCACCCATTACTTCTAAAATTTTACGCAATTCCTCAGCAGTGCCATCATGTAAGAAACGGATAGTACGTCCACGTGAAGTAGTATTGTCCACTACTTCGGCAACCAACATGTCGTCATCACCAAAATACAATTTGTTACCAACACGAATTTTACGCGCAGGATCAACCAAAACATCCCACAAATGCATTTCGCGATTTAATTCACGGAGCATGAATACTTCAATTTTAGCACCTGTTTTTTCTTTGCGACCGTATAAACGTGCCGGGAAAACCTTGGTGTTGTTGAGTACCATTACATCGTGTTCGCTAAAATAATCGAGAATGTTTTTGAACATTTTGTGTTCAATCTTACCGGTTTTACGGTGTACCACCATCAATTTAGATTCGTCGCGCTCAGGAGTTGGGTGTTGAGCAATGATGTCTTTAGGGAGTTCAAAATTAAATTTACTTAGTTTCATATAAAACTTACGGGTTTTAATTATGCATCTGCAGAAAATCAACAGAGCGGGTGCAAAATTAACCAAACTATAACTAATTCAATGGAAACAATCAAATATCTTTGACCCACAATGAGTGTATTTTTTCGAACCTTGTCTGAAACCTTCCCGCAAGTGATGCAGGAACTGAGAAATAACAAGCTCAGAACCTTCTTGTCGCTGTTTGGGGTGTCGATAGGGATATTCTGTATTATAGCTGTGTTAAGCGCGGTTGACTCGCTTAAGCGGAACATGGAAAGTGGATTGGACAAGTTGGGTACGAATATGATTTACATTCAGCGATGGCCATGGCAGTTTAATAATGAGGAATATGCATGGTGGGATTATATTAAGCGACCTACCATGAGTTATGAGGAATATAAACTCCTCAACGAAAAACTTACCAAAGCAAAAGCGGTAGCTGTAGAACTTTGGCTTACTGCAGATAATGTAAAATACAGAGATAACGATTTACAAAATGTCGCCATTAGTGGGGTTACAGAAAATTACGATGAGATTTATACCTTAAATTTTAAAGGTGGTCGCTACTTTGTACCAAGCGAATCGGTTGGTGGTTCTGAAGTGGCTATAATTGGATTTGAAGTTGCCAGTCAATTATTTCCCCCCAATATTGATCCAGTTGGAAAATATATCTGGTTTAATGTATTCGGTCACCAATATAAAATGAAAGTGATTGGTGTTTTAGAGAAGGAAGGGGAAAGTATAATTGATATCAGTAACGATAATTCTATCATAATCCCATTTAATTATATTCGCAGGGTAGTGGATATGAAAAGTGGATTTATTGACCCGGTTATTGAAGTCCGTCCAAAAGATGGTGTAACAGCCGATGAGATAAAAGATGAAATTTATCCCATCATGCGTAATGCGCGCAATTTGCGTCCAACAGAAGCCAGTGATTTTGCTGTAAATGAAGTTACACTTGCCGCAGACGCATTAGATGATTTATTCGGCATGTTGAATATTGTTGGATTTATTATTGGTGGCTTTAGTATTCTGGTTGGTGGTTTTGGTATAGCCAATATTATGTTTGTGAGTGTAAAAGAACGCACTAATGTAATAGGTATAAAGAAATCGTTAGGGGCAAAAAATTATCTCATTCTCACTGAATTTTTAATAGAAGCAATTGTATTAGCATTAATAGGTTGTTTATTTGGTTTAGCGCTTGTTTGGCTGGTCATGTTTGCTGCAGATAAAGCAACAGGTTTTGGATTTATTTTATCGTGGAGTAATGTATTAATCGGTACATCGATATCAGTTGCGCTTGGCGTAATTGCAGGTATAATTCCGGCTATTACAGCATCACGAATGAATCCTGTTGAAGCAATAAGAAGTAAATAAAAAGTCGGTTATAATAAATCGATACACTCTTGTAATAATTGTGCTTTATCGATGGATACCACACCTGGTGATTCGCACACTAAACCGCCTGCAATATTGGCTATAGCGGCCATCTGCGAAGGTTCAGCACCTGCGGCCAAACACAAGGCAGCAACGCTTACTACGGTGTCACCTGCACCACTAACATCTGCAACATTACGGACATGTGCTTTTTGTATCGATGATTTTTTTCCGGCGCGTAAATAAATGCCTTTATCACCTAAAGTAATGAGTGTAATTTTATGGGTGAGTTGTTGATGTAATAATGTGGTGATATTATTTAATGAGGTTAAATCTACATATTGAAGTGAAGTGTGCAGACTCTCATTTATTTCGCGAATGTTTGGTTTAAACACCGTGCAATGCTGATAGGCAAAAAAGTTTTTCTTTTTTGGGTCGACAATTACAGGGATGTTTAATTGATTGCAAGTATGCATAATTTTAGATATCATTTCAGGTGATAAAACACCTTTGTCGTAATCTTCAAAAATACAAACATCAGGAGGCGTGTTTTGCAGAAATTTAAGTATAGACTGCAGTAATTTTTTGGATAATGACTCATCTAAATCACTGATATCTTCTTCATCTATCCGCATCATCTGGTGATTTTTAGCAATGATGCGTGTTTTTGCAGTCGTGATTCTTTTTTCTGAACGAAGAATATGTTTAGTATTAATTCCTTTTAACTTTAATAAGCTAATTAAATTATCACCTTCACTATCGTTACCAATTACTGAAAATAAATAAGGTGTGGCATCAAGCGCTTTAATATTAACGGCAACATTGGCTGCACCGCCCGGACGGGTTTCTTTTTGTTTAACATCCAAAACCGGAACAGGAGCTTCTGGTGAAATGCGGTCTACGTTTCCGTACACATATTTATCTACCATAATATCACCGATAATCGCCACATGAATATGCCGAAAACCGGAGAACATTTTTTTTATTGAAGCAGCATTTGCCATAAGGAGTTAGGAAACCGGTATTTCTTGTGTGATTAATTTTTCTAATGCAATTTTTAATCGTTTCATCGCTTCTACCAATTTATCATCGCTGGTAGCATAACTAAAACGAATACAATTTTGGTCGCCAAAAGCACTTCCGGTTACAACCGATAAATTACCTTCATTTAATAAATACATGGCCATGTCATCAGCATTGTTGATGGTATTACCATTATATGTTTTGCCAAAATAATTGCTCACATCAGGGAAAAAGTAAAAAGCGCCCTGAGGGTTATTGAATTTAAGTCCTTTGATGTTTTGCATCATTTGAAACACGAGATCGCGTCTACGTAAAAAAGCAGCTTTCATGGTAAGTGTTGTTTCAACATCACCTTCCAAGGCTGCAATGGCTGCTCTTTGCGTAATTGAGCAGGTTGCTGATGTATATTGCCCTTGAATTTTATCACAAGCTTTGGCAATCCACAGCGGAGCACCAATATACCCTAATCTCCAGCCGGTCATAGCATATGCTTTAGACAAGCCGTTAACAGTAACCACCCTGTCGTAAATAAAATCAAATTGAGCCATACTTGCGTGCTGGCCGGTAAAATTGATATGTTCATATATCTCATCGCTGATAATATATACGTTTTCATGGCGGGCAACCACTTCCGCTAAAGCCTTCAGTTCATCTTTAGTATAAACAGTCCCTGTAGGGTTACAAGGGGAAGAAAACATGATGAGTTTGGTTTTCGGGGTTATAGCTTTTTCGAGCTGTTCAGGGGTAATTTTGAAATCGGACTCAATACTGGTAGGGATTTCAACAATAGTTCCTTCAGCCAGTTTCACCATTGCGGAATAACTTACCCAAAATGGTGTAGGCAGTATTACCTCATCACCGGGGTTTACGAGGCATAACACAGCGTTGATGATGCTTTGTTTGGCGCCTGTAGATATTACAATTTGCTCAGGGGTGTAGAGAAGGCCATTTTCGCGCATAAACTTTTCGGCAATGGCTTTTCGCACATCCAGGTAGCCGGCAACCGGTGTATAATGCGTAAAACCGTCGTCAATAGCCTTTTTAGCTGCAGCTTTAATATGCTCAGGGGTTTCAAAATCAGGCTCGCCCAAACTCAGGTCGATGATATCCCGTCCCTGGCTCTTCAATTCCCGCGTCAACTGCGCCATCTTAATGGTTGCTGATTCATTCAGATTGGCGATACGTTTTGCTAATTCCTGCATGCAATTAATTTAAGTTGCGAAGTTATGAAAAGAAAACGGGTAGGAGGTAGCTTTAATTTATACCACCATCCTAAAAACTGGCTACAAAAAGCAGCATTTTTTTTATCGCGTAAATAAGTATCGAAATAATAATTTCAATCGCGCTAATTGTTTTTGAGAATAAGGCGGATATCGAACCGGTAAATCAGGAAAGAATTTTTTATGCATCACACTTTTTGGATGTGAAAAAGTGAGGAAAGTCGATTTGCCCTGACTTTTTCCAATTCCACTGTTACCAACACCACCAACCGGCATCATGAGCTGACCAAAATGTATAACAGCTTCGTTGATGGACATATCTCCACTTTTAATTTCAGCAGTCGCTTTTTTAATTAATTCAGTATTATTAGTAAACAAATAAGCAACTAAAGGATTTGGATGCTGATTAATAATATCAAATGTTTCGTTAATATCGGTGTAAGTAATAATAGGTAAAACAGGTCCAAAAATTTCCTGTTGCATTATTGCTGCATGTTGTGGGTCTTGGATGTTTAATAAGGTAGGTGCAATATATTTATCATTACTATCATTTTGGCCTCCATAAATGATCGTTTCAGGTGTAATCATTTTGGTAATGCGCTGATGATGATAAGCGTTTACAATTCTACCATAATCAGGACTTTTTTGCGCATCTTTCCCGTATGATTTTTCTATGTTGTTTATTATTTTTTGAATCAGCGCTTCGCGGACATTTTTGTGGACTAAAATATAATCCGGCGCAACACAAGTTTGACCACAGTTACTAAATTTTCCCCAGGTAATTCTGGCCGCCGTAATATCGAGTTGTGCTGTTTCATCTACAATACACGGGTTTTTACCACCTAGCTCTAATGTAACAGGAGTGAGGTTTTTAGCCGCTTCCTGATAAATTAATTTTCCGACAGATTCGCCTCCGGTGAAAAAAATGTAATCAAATTTTTGTTGAATTAATTGTTGCGCTCCGGCTATGTCGGTATTGATTACATGCAAGTATATTTTCTCGAAATGTTGATTAATCATTTCCTCCAATAATGCTGCAGTTGCCGGTGCATTTTCTGAAGGTTTTACGATTGCGGTATTACCTGCCGCAAGTGCACCAATTAATGGTCGCAGCACCAACAAAAACGGATAATTCCATGGTGCAATAATTAATGTATTGCCATATGGTATTTGCTGAATATAACTGGTGCTTCTGAAATGAAATAATGGGGTTTTAATTTTGGATGGTAACATCCATTTTTTCAGATTATTGATATAATAATTCAATTCATTAATTACCACACCAACTTCTGCACCCCAAGCTTCAAATTTCGATTTATGTAAATCCTGATATAAAGTTTCGACAAATTGACTTTCGTATGTCTGAATTAAAGCCGCAAGTTTTTTCAATTGTTCAATCCGATAAGCATAAGGAATTGTTTTTTTGCTTGAAAAAAATTTGCGCTGCGCATTTACGAGTTCATCAAAATTAGTCGTCATCAAAATTTACTGGATAATTATTTTTTCGATAATACTACCTGTTTCACCTTTTATCTGTAAAAAATATACGCCACTATTTACTCCCTGAAGCAATATGTTTTCTTGCATTGAACCTGAAACATTTTCATAGTTTTTTTGATAAATAGTTGAGCCTAAAATATTTTGCACAGTGATACTGATATTTTGATTTTTCAGCACATTAAAAGTCGCAGAAAATGCACCGTTATTAGGGTTGGGACTTATTGTAATTTTGTCAATAAGTAAATCGTTCAAAGATTGGAAAATAAAATTAATTTCAACCGAATAGGCTATACATGGTCCGTTAATGGCTGCAACCTGATAGAGGCCTTCAACAGCCGGTGTATAGGTTGTGCTTGTTGCGCTGGGAATAGGGCTTCCATTGTAATACCATTGTACGTCCCAGGTTGAAGTGGTATTGAGTGTATTGCCAATCACGATAATACTTGGAGGGGTAGGTTGTTCGTAAACAGTGACAGCTGTAGCGCTGCTTTCTGCAAAACATCCGCCAACGCCGGTAGCTGATAAAGCATACCCTCCAGATGCAAATACAACCAAGGATGTGCTGTCCGCTCCCGGAATAGGGTCACCGTCCATTGACCACTGATAATTGATGCCGTCAACTTCTGTTGTGCTTAACACTAGTGAATCGCCGCTACAAAATGTGGTAGCACCACTCAAAGTAATTTCAGGTGTAGTTACTGCCGGATATACGGTAATCGTATCGTAAAATGTATAGGAAATAACAGGATGGGTAATACTTATTTCCACCGTATGACTACCAGCAGTAAGGGTTGAAATACCTACATCGTCGCCACCAAATGTAAACGAACCGCAATTGTCATCTCCACCGGCCAATCCACCATCATCATCTTTCATTTGCATTGTGTATGTTGCGCCTGGATCTAAAGCGGCACCAAGTGTAATTGTAACAGGAGGCGACGTATCAATAAAGGCTTCATCTTCTGTATTTATCCCTAAGGCATCAATAATTAAATAGAGGTCAGGCTTTTCAGTTTCTATCAAACCGGTGCAGCCAAAAAAAGTGCAATCATCACAACCACTGGAAACAATGGTGGCATATTCTAATTGATATCCGAAAGTGTCGATGGTAATGGTATGGCTAACCACGTAATCGGTTGGAACGCCACCAACTGCATTATAAGTCTGAGTTGGAGGGAATTCATCATTGCTGGTAACACCATTTCCGAAGTCCCAGCTATAGGTAAATCCATCAATGCCGTCGCTGTGAATACTGGTTTCAAAATCTACATTTATTGGGTCACAACCATATGTGAGCGATGGAATAATGCCACCATCTTCCGGTACTGCGGGTAAAACTTCTAAAAATATACTGTATTCCGCAGCCTGGTCGCCTCCCGGGTATTCTAACGTTGCAATCAGTGGTACAGTTACCTCATACCAACCTGGTACTAGCGGGGTTCCGCATACACGGGCACATCCATATAAACTAACATCCGGATCGTAATCAACTGGTAAGTCGCCTAAATTAGTTGAAACGTTCATTCCGTATGGCATTCCCACCGGTTCAAGAATATGGTAATTCAGGAATTCCAGTGTGCCAACCACATCAACAGTAGTGTCATCCTGCATCACAAACGTAATATCACTTTCGTAAAATTCTCCTGCTGTGGCAGGTGGTAATGTATCGGGGTAAACACCGGGTGAAATCCAGGCATAGTCGATGCTACAGGTGCTGCAAACTTGGGAAAAGCTCTGTGCAGCGGCTAAAAGTAAGCATGTAACTAGTAGGGTATAAGATTTTTGCATGCGTAATACGGATTTTGATGGAAAATTAGGGATTTTTTTAAGAATTAAGGTTTGGGTGGTCTTTTCAATTGTTGGTAAAAATGGAATTCTCTCTGCTATTGCCAATTCCTCAGAGTTTATCCACTAAGAGCGGACTATTAACCTAGATTTAATGTGGTTATATACTATCAACAATTTTGTTTCCTTCGTTTAAAACTGACAATGGGCATATTGTTAGATGTAAACAAAAAATAGAAAATCATGTATACTTATACAGACGTACCTGTGTATCAATTCATTAATGCTGTACCAATATCCAATTAATATTTGTGGGATATATTTTAAATTAAAACAATGCTTTTGTTGTGTTAATATAGTGTTGCCATAACATTGTGGTAATACCATGTATTGAACTTTGTCCCAACAGTTTAATCATGGAAAGGAAAAATTTTCTCAGGTCACTTGGCTTACTTGCAGCGGGAACAATGGTTCCTTTAAAAGGTAAATCGGTTGTTACAATAAATGAACCACTGCCAACCAAACAAAGGTCGATGCGCATTGCACATTTAACTGATGCACATATTGCAGATAATAAAAATGCACGCAACGGTTTTATTAAATGTTTGCACGCCATTCAGCAAATGGAAGACACGCCTGATTATATTATTAATGGTGGAGATGCCATTGAAGACGCCCTGTATAACACAAAATCGAATGTCAATAAGCAATGGGATTTATGGCATTCCATTTTGAAAAATGAATGTAGTATTAAAGTGAATAATACCATAGGTAATCACGACATATGGGGATTGTATACGGAGAAAAAAGACTTTTTGTATGGCAAAAAATTTGCGCAGGAAAAATTGCATATGGAACATACCTATTATAGTGTTGATCAATGTGGATGGCATATTATTTTTTTAGACAGCACACAGAAAAAAAGTAATGGGATGTGGTATACTGCAAAACTAGGAGAGGAGCAAATCGATTGGCTGTCGCGCGATTTGGCTGCAACACCTGCAAATACGCCAGTTCTGGTTGTTTCTCACATTCCCATTTTATGTGCTAATATTTTTTTGGATAATGTAAAACAACGTTTTGGAAAATTTCAAATTCCGGGTTCATGGATGCATACCGATGTGCAGGAAATTGTAACCTTATTTAATCAGTATCCTAATGTAAAACTTTGCATTAGCGGACATATCCATCTTCAGGATAAAGTGCAGTATAATAATGTTATGTATTGTTGTAATGGAGCCGTTTCAGGTGATTGGTGGAGGAATGAATATTATCACCAAACCAAAGCAGGGTATGCTATTATTGATTTATTTAACGATGGTACATTTGAGAATAACTACATGCATTACGCATAGTTTACACAGCGGTAATAATTAATTAATATCGATACGTGTATTATCCGTTAAACGGTTTGTTATTTTACAGCTAAATTACTGCGTATGGAAGGTGCTATGTTATTACAAAAATCAGCTATTCCTGCATCTACTATGTTATTAGATAATTGTACACACACTATAGAACAAGGCAATTACGAAGAAGCATTAAATATTTGTATTCAGTTTTTAGAGAATTTCCCGGTTGATAATTCCAATCGTGATAAAAATAGTATTGGATATCATAATTATTTGCGACTTTGCTCCATTATGATGAACGACAATCATCATTATGCTGCGGTTATTAATTTATTGAATATTAAACAATCTGTTATTGATTTTGCGTTGTCTTTTTTTATAGAAATCGGTAAAAAAGGCATTCATTTTCCAAAGCCTGTGGTGCAAAAAGAAGATGTGCTATTTGTATTTGTTTTCTGCAAGCAAATTCAACAGTTGATATTGGAAAAATTACAAAGGCATCCAGAAAATTAGTCCGTTTGAAAAGGCCTTTTGCTACAAATGTTAATTTTATAAAAAAATGTATGTTTATTGCCCTGACTGTCAGCTATTTGTAAAACTGCCATTAACAGCTAAATTATTGTTGTTATTGAACCAATTTTATTAATTTTGATACCATAAACGCAAACATATGAAATTGCACAAAAACTCCCTTTTCCAAATCGGCTTATTGCTGATTGTCTCTTCAGTTACTTTTACTTCTTGTGTAAAAACCGGCTGTGAACGCGAATTTAATTATGTTGCTTACCGACCGGTGTATATGAGTTATGAAGATTTACGCAACGCTGTCACCGTAGAAGGTCCCAGAAAAATGGTAACAACAGGTAAAATTTATTACCATGCGCCATATTTATTTGTTAACGAAGTAAATGAGGGTATTCATATTGTTAACATTAGCAATGTAGCCGCACCGATAATTACCGGATTTATTAATATTCCGGGTAATGTGGATATTGCAATGAGTGGTAATACCTTATATGCCGATAGTTATATCGATTTAGTTGCATTGGATGTTACTAATATGGATGCAATTGCTATTGTGGATCGCGAACAAAATGTTTTTCCTTATCGTGTAGATGAAAATATTCATGTAGATGTTGATGAAACAAAAGGCGTTGTAGATGGCTGGTTAGGTACTGATACGGCTATCACAATGGAATGTGGGAACATAGATTCCTATTTTTTCCCAACTGATGTGGTGTTTTTGTCTGAGTCATCTGCAGCTTTTGAAGGAGCTCCGGGTGTAAATGGCAGTAAAGGTGGTTCAATGGCCAGATTTGCAGTAGATAATAATTATTTATATTGTTTATCTGAAAACACCATGGAATTATTTGACGTAAATAATCAAAACAATCCAGTTCATTCAGGTGATGTTCCAATGCCTTGGAATATTGAAACTATTTTCCCGCACGAAGATTATTTATTCATTGGTTCAACAACAGGTGTTTCAATTTATAATAACAGTTCGCCGTTTAATCCAACATTTGTTTCCATTTTTGAACATGCTACGAGTTGCGACCCTGTAGTAGTTAAGGGTAATTATGCTTATAGTACATTGAGAAGTGGCAATGAATGTGCAGGCTTTTCTAATCAATTAGATATTATTGATATTTCTAATATTTCATACCCTTCGCTTGTTAATACAGTAAATCTTACCAACCCAAGGGGCTTAGGCATCGATGAAGATTATTTATTTATCTGTGATGGCAATGGTGGATTGCGTATGTATTCGATAAATGTACCTACAGCGCCTACCTTGTTGCAGGTTGTTGATATTGAAGAAAGTTTTGATGTTATTACAGCTAACGGATTGCTAATAGTAGTGACTGCTGATGGATATCATTTATTTGATTATAGCAGCGGGACTTTAAATGAGGTTGGTGCAATTAAAAAATAATCTGTAGTAACTACACTAAAATCATAAAACGAATTGGGTGCAAGAGTTAATCACTTTTGCACCCATTTTTTTATAAATTAAATTAAGAAATTGCAACTCTACAAACTTTGCTGCAATGGTTGTGTTTTCTGTTAAAATTGTTAGTCTGCTGGTTCCCAAAGCTCTATGGCATTGCCTTCCGGGTCGAGGATATGTACAAATTTACCATAATCGAAACTGGATATACTATCGATGATGGTTACCCCATTGTTGCGTAATTCGTCAACTAAGGCTTCCAAATTTTCAACTCTGTAATTAATCATAAATTCTTTTGTTGAAGGTTGAAAATATTTGGTATCCTCAGCAAACGTGCTCCATTGTGTATAGCCCTTTTTAGTTGGGTCGTCACTTTGCAACCATTCGAAAGTTGCGCCATATTGGTCTGTTTTTAATCCCAGGTTGGTATTGTACCAATCTTTCATTTTGTTAGGGTCTTTACATTTAAAAAAAATGCCACCAATACCGGTTACTTTGTTCATTTTAATTTGATTTTAAAGATTAATTATTTTAAATATTTTAAGTTGTTTCAATAGGAAATTAAGCACTTGTTTTTAGATATTCGGATTGTTGCCTACTTCAAATTTATAACGATTAACTAACTCACATCAAAGCGCATTGGCCTTTAATATCAAATAGATGATTTAGTTTTTACACTTTCATTAATGATTTCCTGAAGAATGCCCGCATCAATATCACTCAATTTATTGATGTAGAGGCATCCACCACCGGTTTTACATTTGCCAAGTTTTTTGATTAACTCCGGGTTTTTATTTGCATGTATTTTAACATAAAGCGAAAGATTGGCTTTACGGGGCGAAAATCCAATAATTAGCCAGTCAACTTCGCGCCCGGTTTTAGGGCTTACATATCTCATATTACCAAAGCCAATTATTGCACTGCCCCACATTTTGGGCTCAGCTTTAGTGGCCTTTTTCATCATTTCGATAATGGCATAACAATCGCTTTTTTTTGTTGCATCACTTAATTTTTCAATAAAGGAATCAACACTTGCGCTTGTTTCTTGGGTTTTAATGGTTACAAGTTTTGTTTTTTTAACGGGCATATTGAAATGTTTGAATGAAATTAATGCTATAAATAATCAGAAATGCAAACAGGAGCAATAGTCCCAATCCAGATTGGCTAAACCTGATTGGTACTGCTAATTTGTGTTTTTCGTTTTAGTATTAGCGCTGAAATCAGTGTGATGATTAACCCAACAGGAAATGGTTCAACAAATGTCATTAATCCATAAACAATCGGGTTCTCGATGGATTTCAAATATTTTTGCATCTCTTCTTCAACCTGTGCAACTTCTGCCTCCGACTTGCCTGCTTCTTTAGCATTTTCAATTTGTGCCTTGGCATATTTTTGTGGAAAATCGGGCATCAGATAAGGACTGTAGCTCATCCACGCAATTACATAAATTAAACTTGATATAACAGCAATCAGAATGCCCACCTGAAATGCTTTTCCGAATGAAATTACCCCATTACGGTATTTATCCCGATAACTTTTTATCCCGAAATACACCAACACAAAGGATAAAATGATACCGGCGTAACCAAGATAAACACCATTGCCGAAGTCTTCTTTGTCGTTAACAAACAACACTGTAATTAACATCAACGAGGCGGCTATACCACCTGAAATAAGTCCGTAGGTTAAAATAATTTTTCGCATATAATTTTTTTTACAAAAATGGGTTAAGGTGTAATTTTGCTTGTCATACTTTCGGACAAATATTTAAAAGCCTTGCTGCTATTGAGTTTCAAAATTCACTTTTTAGGCAATTAATCCTGTTTCTTTTGCTTTTTGAATTGCTTGGGTTCTTCGTTCAACATTTAATTTGCTAAAAAGACGACTAATTAATGTCTTCACACTGCTTATTGAAATGAATAAAGTTTTTGCGATTTCATCGTTGCTCATACCCTGAGCAATGAGCTGTAATATTTCCAATTCTCGTTTTGTGATGCCATAATGTTCCTGTTGTGATTTAGCTAAATCGGCATCAAAATGCGATTGCACAATTGTAACTTCTTCCTTAACGATTTGGATTGTTGTTTTAGGTTTAACGATTTTACCTCCGGCCCAAACGCCAATTATAGTAAATAAGAGCGCAATAATACCAATATATATTTCAGTGGTATTGGTTTGGAGCAGGAATTTGTATTGCAACCATTTTAGCACTAACAATAAGCCGGCAAGGGCAACACTGTAAAGCAGCACATCTTTATTATGTTTTAAAAATGGTAATAACCGCATGAGTAGCCTTTGATTGGCTAAACTAAGATAAGTTTATCAACTCTTATAAAACCCTAACGCATTATCATTACAATACCAGGGTAAAATTGCCTTGTTTGTAATATTGCACATTATCAACTCCACTGCCACTTACAACGTATACATAGGTGCCTATTTCCTGCACCTTACCTTCAAACGTACCATCCCAACCGATGCTTGCGGTGCTAGTAGAAAATACCACTTCGCCCCATCTATTGTAAATGGTTAATTCGTAATTGGCCATACCGTAATTGAAGGGCAAAAATTCATCATTGAATCCATCGCCATTTGGAGAAAACGCATTCGGAATATCTAACAATGAAATCTCTTCAATAATCACACTATCGCAAATTTTATCTTCACAACCATTTTCTGTAGTTACGGTTAAACAAACCTCATAAGCGCCTGCAAGAGGGTAGAGGTGAGTTGGATTTTCTTCAGAAGATGTAAATCCATCACCAAATTCCCATTCCCAGGTTGAAGCATCGGTGCTAGTACTTGTAAAAATGACAGGAGAAAAAGTAGATGGCATTTCAGGTGTTGAGGTAAAGCCCGCAACCGGATAATCGTAAACAGTAACAACTGTAGTAACGGTATCGTTAATGCCACAATCGCCATCAACGTATGCTACAAGTGTGATGGTATATTCACCTGGCTCATTATAGGTATGACTAGGGTTTTCTTCAGTAGAAGTAGTGCCATCGCCAAAATCCCATGAATAGGCTACTGCATTACCACTTTCATTGCTAAAATCAACATCTACAGGGTAACAGCCCGATGACGGGGTATTGGTAAATGATGCTGAAGTAACCGGTGGTGCTAATGAAATTTTAAAAACACCAAGATTACAATTTTCGCTGCCGTTGGTATTACTCACCACACCGTCGGTTGTCGGAAAATCATCGTTACCACCGCAACCGGCACATACAGCGTGGTAAACTACACCCTGCTTATCGAAACGGCTGGTACCACCATCAACGTGTTCGGAACTGAAATCGCCGCCGAAATAAGTGGCATACTCTAAGGTGCTTAAATTTTCTCCAAATACCGCGAGGTAAAAGTCAGACCCATCGGTTGTGCTCTGTATGGCATCAGGTGTAACAGCCATGCCATCTACCGTGCCAGCTTCAAAGTTGACCAACTGGTTCACCGAACCGCCCCAACCGCACACATAGATATTTTTGCAATTGTCTACCAGGAAGGCAGTAGGTGAAATATTAACCTGATCGCTACCTGAACCAAATACTGTAGAATAAACAATAGTAGATAGCGAAGAGTCTAATTTTGTGATATATTGCGAACTCCCGGGATTTTCATAAACTGAGCCAACTACAGGGTAGGCACCGCGGGTTTGGCCGGTAATGAATACACTGTTTTCTTCATCTAACTCTGTTAAATAGGTTTGATCGTATTGATTGGTGCCAATATATGTGCTAAACTTCAAATCAGTAGCATCGTTGCTTATAATAGCTACATATCCATCTGCTGTTCCGCCTTGAAAAGTTTCGTGAAGGGCACCTGGCGTGGTAGGAAAATTGTTACTGTTTGTACCACCGCAAATAACATAATCTCCAGTTGCCATTGGTTTAATACTATAGGTTCCGTCCAGCAAAGAGCCGCCAACAAAACTGCACCACTGTAAAGTAGTGAGGGAATTGTTAAATCTGGCTATAAATCCATCTTGTTGTCCTCCAAGGGTTACCTGAAACACACCTGCGGTTACTGGGAGGTTGGAAGATCGTGTGCAGGATGCAATACAAATATTGCCATCTCCATCCACAATCACTTCACCTCGAGCATGATCGCTATAATTATAATTGATAGCACCTGTTAATAATGCATCATTTTGAGTACCACCAAAAAAAGTAGAGCCAATTAAAGATGCACCGTCTGTGGCAAACTTGGTTATAACGCCATCGCTTCCGGAATTGTATGCCAATACATCGTCAACTGTAATACTTGGCCCGCCGTTAAATGTTTCGTCGTAAGCACCCGCAGTGACCGGGAAATTAGCTGAACCAGTAGAACCAAATACAACTAATTCGTTTTCCGGTGAAACATACAAGCTGTAAGGTTGGTCTTCACTATTTCCTCCCAAATAAGTAGAATAGACTAATGAAGTGCCATCTGCAGTGAATTTGGAAAGTGTTATATCACCAACATAAAAGCCACCGCCTCCACCCCAAGTAGATTGGTAAGCACCTATAGTTAGTGGATACCCATCACCAAATGTCATACCGGCACCATATAAAAAACCTTCATTATCAAACGTTGCTGAATTTCCCCAGTTATCAGCTGAAGAACCCGTATAACTCGCAAATATCAATGTAGCAGGGTCAATAACGAGTTCGTAATTTTTATCATAACCATTTGGAAATGAGAAAGATATATTGTTTACATCAAGTAAGTATTCACATAACACATTTACTTTTGAACCGTTAATCATTTGATAGGCAACAGGCTTAAGTTCAATCATTTTATTGATGCTGGTAGTTAATTCCAAGTTGCCTTCAACAAGTTGAATATTGTCCAAACCATCATACAACACTTTAATTTTGTTAGCATCAGCACCCGGTTTAACGATATAATCATATTTAACAGAACTACCCTGGCTGTATACCAGCATGTCTATACCATCATAAAGTTGAGGATACCGTATTGCGCCATAGGCCGGAACTTTTCCCTGCCATTTGGATTGGTCATTACCAAGAAAATAATTGTAATAGTTGGCAAATTTGTTCTCTCCAACTAAGGTGATGTTTGGGTTTGCGCCAACAAATGACACTCTGAAAGCGTGTTTTTTTATGATAAAATTTTCCAGTTGATTTTTATTGCCGGAGTGATGTAATTCTCCAATCTCAGACATATTGGAAAAGTAGTAGGTAAAACAATTTTGCTCGAGAAACAAATTGCCACCATAAACCGGAGTGGAATAAAGGATATGATTTGCCCATTGGCCATTATTGGCAATATATTGTATATCGCCTGTTTTGGCATTATTTCCTGCAAAAATGGAAGTAACAGCTGATATCAAACCGAGGAGTAAACTAGATTTTTTCATTCAAAAGGAATATTTGCGACTAATTTATAGAAAAATAGGATATTTTGGTGCATCAAATGTAATTATTGCATCATTATGATAAAAGGATTTTCCCACAGATTATATCAATTGTTAACTATAGAGTTACCCGGTGTGGTTGCACATCGGGTAATGGCTCCTGTAACAAGACCTTTAAAGGCTTTTGATTTGACAGATTATCCTGATGCAAAAGTGGCTGCAGTCATGATTTTATTGTACCCAAAACAGGATACCGTCTATTTAGCTTTGATTAAACGACCGGATTACGGTGGCGTGCATAGCGGACAGGTGAGTTTTCCGGGTGGTAAATCGGAAGATTCGGATACGGATTACCAATTTACGGCATTGAGGGAAACAGAGGAGGAAATTGGTGTTAAAGCCTCGCTGATACAGGTTATTGGACAGCTGAGTAATGTGTATATTCCCCCAAGTAATTTTTTTGTTTTCCCTTTTGTTGGTTTGCTGGACCATAGTCCTCAATTTTTACCGGATGTAAATGAGGTGGAATACATAATTGAAGTTCCTGTTAACCTATTGTTGGACCCAGCTATCAAATCTACAGTTAAAATTAACCGACCGGAAGTATCTTTTGATGCGCCTTGTTACCTGATTAATGGTCATACTGTTTGGGGAGCAACTGCCATTATATTAAGTGAATTCGAGTTTTTATTAAAACAAATGGACATTTAATGTGTCCTTTTAAAAACACTTTCAATTAATCCTGCTAATGCAGCTTTGCGTTCGACAGGAATGTTTACAGCTTCAAATGCCGCTATCGCAGATTGGTAGTATTGTTCCATGGTATCTTCCGCTAATTTTCGGATTTGATATTTATTGAAAATGGCAAGCACTGTTGCAATTTTTTTATCGCTGCCAATAGTCTTATCTGTGTATAATTGCTGCAATAGTTGTTTGTCTTCATTATTAGCCACAGCTAATGCTTTGAGCACTAAAAATGTTTTTTTGTTCTGCACGATATCTCCACCAGGCTTTTTGCCAAAAGTTGCTTCATCACCATAAGCATCTAAAACATCATCTTGTATTTGAAAACTTATGCCCAATTCCAGTCCTGTTTTGTAAAGATGTTGGGCATCAACAGCATTAGCACCAGCGGCAATAGCTCCACAATACATACTACATCCTAGTAGGACAGAAGTTTTATTGCTAATCATTTGGATATATGTTGCCAAAGCAACTTCCTGTTCATGCTCAAAATCCATATCCAATTGTTGTCCTTCGCATACTAATAATGCGGTATTATTAAACATCTCCAAGAGATTAGGTAGAACAGATGAAGGTGATTGGCATATCAATTTATATGCTTGGATTAACATGGCATCTCCGGATAAAATACCGGTGTGCATATTCCATTTCTCATGTACGGTTTGAAGTCCTCTTCGAACCGGTGCATTGTCCATGATGTCGTCGTGAACTAAAGTGAAATTATGAAAAACTTCCATAGCCAGTGCAACCGGAATTTGAGGTTCAACATTGTCGGTAAACAGGTTGGCACTCATTAATGCTAAACAGGGGCGAATGCGTTTGCCTCCTGCAGATAAAATATACTTTGCCGGTTCATAAAGTCCCTTAGGTTCATCAGGAAAACCCGCATTCTGAATATGTGCTTCTACTAACTTTAGAATATGTTTTGCCTCCAACATGGCTGCAAATATAGAAGGAATATTAATGACTGTTTTAAATCTGCTTATTAATCCGTTAATTTGTAAACGATGTCGGAATTTGATTTTCAGGAACAACTACGCGAATTGCTTTCGAAATACTATATGCATAGTAAAAGTATTGAGCGTGAATTGTATAAAAGTGAACTCAAATACCGCTCGTTATTAGAACAACTTACCGATGCTATTTATTTTACTAGTATAGATGGTCATTTTTTGGAATTTAACAGAGCAACCGTACTGTTGTTGGGTTATAGTTATGAAGAATTAAAGAACCTGAAAGTTGAAAATACTTACGCTAATCCCGAAGATCGAGATAACTTCAAAAAAATAATTGCTGAGGACAATGAGGTAGTTGACTATGAATTAAAATTGAAGAAAAAGGATGGCGAATTAATTGACTGTTTGATTACATCAGCAGTACGACACGATGCCAAAGGAATTCCTGTTGGCTATCAGGGTATTTTCGGGATATTACCTTCAGAAAAAAAGCAGAGGCCCTTCAACGTGCAAAAGATTTAGCAGAACAAGCCAATAAATTCAAAGCTGAATTTCTGGCGAACATGAGTCACGAAATTCGTACACCAATTAATGCCATAGTAGGGATGGTGCACTTATTACATCAAACACCACTTAGTGATAAACAAACAGAATATTTAGCTGCTATTGATACTTCAGCAGTAAGTTTGTTGCAATTAATTAATGACATTCTCGATTTTTCGAAAATTGAAGCGGGTAAATTACAATTGGAAGAAAAATATTTTTCGATTAAACAGGTAGTACAGGAATTAATTAATACCATTCAGTTTAAGGCAATTGAAAAAAATATCGGTTTAATTATTGATATTGATGAACGCGTGCCTGCTGCAGTTTCGGGTGACCAGTTAAGATTAAATCAAATATTGTTGAATTTAATCAGCAATGCCATCAAATTCACGCAAAACGGAGAAATAAAAGTGGCAGTGCGATTAATAGATTATGTAGACGAAAAAGCAAGAATTTATTTCAGTGTTAAAGACACCGGAATTGGCATTAGTTCCGAAAAACTGAATACCATTTTTGAAAGTTTTACGCAGGCCAATGCTGATACAACCAGGGTTTATGGAGGAACAGGTTTAGGTTTGGCAATTGTGAAGAAGTTAATTGACATGTTGCAGGGTGCAATTATGGTTAAGAGTAAACCGGGAGAGGGGAGTGAATTTATTTTCGAAATAGATTTCAAAGTAGCACCGGAAATTGTCGCACAGGAAACTGCACAAAAAGCCGGTGAAAATGATATTCCCGATGTGGGCAGTTGTAAATTATTGTTGGCAGATGATCATCCGATCAATCAATTGGTTACTTCTGAAATACTCAAACTAACCTGGCCTGATATAGTGGTAGAAATCGCCAATGATGGAAAAGAAGTTTTGGAAAAACTGCAAACTTCGATTTACGATATTATTTTAATGGACGTCCAAATGCCGGAAATGAACGGTTTGGATGCAACGCGTGCCATTCGCAAGATGATTAGTCCGGCATCGGGTATTCCAATATTAGCATTTACAGCATATGCTACCACCGGTGAAGCTGAAAAGTGTTTAGCTGCAGGAATGGATGATTATGTGAGCAAACCGGTTTCACCACACATTTTGACTAAAAAGATTACCGATTTATTAAAAAAGTCGGGTTATAAGTTCCCGAAAGGAGGGGAGAAACGGGCTCCTAAGCCGGTTAGTCAGCAAATCGATTTAAATTATTTCAATATCATGACAGGCGGAGATAGGGATTTGCAGCTTAAGATGATGGAAATAATGATGGAGGAAACACCTGCCGAACTCGCCTTATTACAGCAACACCTTAATGCCCAAAACTGGGATGGGATAAGGGCTGTAGCGCATAAAATGAAGTCGGGTATCCAATACCTGGGACTAACCGATGTGCTCCATCTGGTAAAGGATATTGAGCTGAGTGCTAAAGAAAAAACCAATCTGGATTTATTGCCGGAAAAAATTAATACAGTAGTTTTGTCGTGTGAACCGGCGTTAAGCCAATTGAAACTAGCATTTGAAAAAATCCAACAACAATGAAAGACAAGCAATACCGAATATTTCTGGTTGATGACGATACCAAACATCTCATCATGTTGAAAAACCATCTGGAAAAAAAATCCGAATACGATATTAAGGTGAACATTTTTTCAAATGGCGAAAATTGCCTTGATAAGATGCACGAAAATCCGCATATCGTTATTTTAGATTATTATTTAGACGGCATTAAAACGGATGCTGCAAACGGGTTGGAAATTTTGAAAAAAATTCGCGCAACTAATCCTGATACTTATGTAATTATGATGAGTGGTCAGGACGATTTAAAGGTTGCCATTGCCACCATCGACCATGGTGCATATGATTATATCATTAAAGGCGAAAGTGCTTACGTACGTGCACAAATGATTATCGACCACATTATTGAAAATATCAACAATCTGGAATGGAAGCGCAACATGAAAATTCGTGAAACCGCGCTTGTGACTGGTTTTATTTTGTTGGGCTGTGTGCTTGTTGCCTTAGCGTTATACGATATGGGGATGTTTGATTAATTAAATGTTAAATAAATTGGAGAACACAATTCTTGATAATGGTGTTCGTTTTTTAATAAATTGATACATGCAAAAAACACCAAATTCAGCTTTAGCCAGATTAAGTGTTGAAGAATTTAAAAATGCTGAAAAAACACCTTTTGTAGTTGTTCTCGACAATGTTAGGAGTTTAAATAATATTGGCTCTGTATTCAGGACAGGCGATGCGTTTTTGTTACGCGGAATTTGTTTATGTGGTATTACCGCAAAACCACCTCACCGCGATATCGAAAAAACGGCATTAGGGGCAACTGAAAGTGTGTATTGGGAATACTTTGACCATACTGTAGATGCCATTCATAAATTAAAAAATTTAGGTTATGCGATAGTAGCTGTAGAACAAGCATCTGCTGCTATTATGTTGCAAGATTTTTCTCCCGCAAACTACGAAAAAACAGCCTTCGTATTTGGCCACGAAGTAATGGGCGTAAGCGATGAAGTTTTAGCCCTCTGCGACGCCTGCATCGAAATTCCTCAATACGGCACCAAACATTCCTTAAATATCGCTGTAACAGCAGGTATTGTTATTTGGGAGGCGTTTAATAAGTTGAAAAAAAGTTGACTAATGTGCTGATGTGGTAATGTGTTGATGTGCTGATTAATGTACCAATGTGCGGATGTACCGATGTACCAATGCGCTGCGCGTCCGCCGAGGCGGAAACAGCCGGGTTCGGAGGTGGAATATAATTCCATCAAACCCTTACCCACCATAATCTGCCGCAGCAGATTATCATTCACTTCCGAAGACGGAATCCAATTTGCTAATTAGCTAATTGGCTAATTAGCTAATTACTTATTCTCCTTCAACCCCTCATAATACTGCATATCCTGCACAAATTGATTTACGGCGTTTTTACCTTCTAAGCTGAAAACCATATTTCCTTTTTCAGTTTCAATTACGCGTTTTTTAGGGTCGTAGCTGAATATTTCGGTATTTAAATCTTCTCTTGAAGTAAATAATTTTAATTGATTGCGTTTGTAGCTGATATATACAAAATCTTCACTTGGTGTTACCAGATAAATGGTGAAATAATCTCCTCCGCTTCGTTTTCCAAATTCGGCATAACATTTAATGTGTTGATTAAATGCTTTATCTCCAAACCAAACAACTTTTCCATCAGAACCGGTAGTATGGAATGAACGTGAAGTTGGGTCCCAAACCATTTTAATTCCGGATAAAAATACAGACACCGGTGAATCTTTTGGTCTGTCGAGATAACCTTTTGAACTTACATCACTCATTAATTTATTGTATGATTTTTCATCCATTAATTCGGTGATAGCCGCTACAATTTGTGTTTCCACATTATAGTCGAGTGGGGCAGCACCGGCATCGGAATTAGATACCAATAACATTTCTCCAAGTTTATTCATTAACTCGCCGGGCAATGGAATTTCGAAGGTGACTGTGGCATCCATTCGATAATTGGCATTGTTTGGTCGTTTAATAATGGTGCCATATGCTTTGGTATCGCATAAATCGGTTTTTAATCCCATTTTTAATCGGCCTTCACCATATAAAGCACCGGTTTTATCGTTGTATTTTAAAATAGAACCTTTTGCAGTTGGGTCGTCCAATTTTTCTAAATTACCTAAGTAAAAAGTTTGGTCGGTTTCATTGTAATAACCACTTCCTCTTGCCACAAATAATTGCGCATCAGCAATGGATGCTTTTTTACTCATGATGCTGGTGTATAATGCAGCTGTATCATTAAAACGGAAAATACCTGCATACACAGAATCGTTGCGTTCAGTAACAGCATCATCTAAATTAAATATCGGATTTTTCGGATCTATATATGAATTAATTCTAAACCAACTTGTCCGAATATTTGCGGTATCTAATACATCTAATTTTACGTAACCCCGATATTTTAAAAATTGGTCCTGACTATATAATTCAACAGGTCCTTTAAATCGCACCTTATTTTCTAAAACAAAATTGGCAGAATCCTGGACATATCCTTTGGCAAACATGTGGTGAGTTGTTACCTCCATAATAGTATCAACTTGCTTTTGAACAGTAATACTTTCAATTGGAATTATTTGTTTGACGTTTTGAGGCGTAATATATTCATATTCACCAGTTCCACTCATGGCCAATCGTCCCATAATATTTACTACGCAGTTATTTAGGTTATGATAGAAATTGAGTGTATCACCTTTAATTTTAGCATAATACAAGGTTCCCATTTTAGCGCCTTTTTCAATATACACTTTTCCGGAATCGGGAATAACATGGACATCGGCTACTTTAATTAATGGCACGCCTTCTGCATTTAATAAATAAGTATTTAAATCGAATTTACCTTCTTTGGCCTGGAATACGAGACTGTCCTGACCACCATTGGTAGAATAAAAATTGGAATATTCTTTTGTCGATTTAAAATACACTGTCCGTTCATCCATTACCCAATCGAATACGTTCATATCTGTTTTGTATTCGTTATAAGGTAATTCGGTCATGATACTATCGTAATTGGCTTTAAAGTGCCCAATACGTTCTTTAAAATCAACATCCATATTTACATTATCCAGTTTTAATGCAACTAAATCCGGTGTTACCTGACCAATGGTAACGCTAGCGGTATCGGATAATGCATTATTGGCTTTGTATTTAAATTGATTGGATTTTAACTTTACCTCACCCCAAAACATGGTGCCATCACCTTCTAATCCTTTTGATGTAACAATTGCTGTACCTTTTAAGGTTGCCTGATTTTCGAATAAATCAAATGGTTTTGTACCTTGTTGTACAATCATTTTATCTTCGTAAGGTAGCCAACGTGTTGTAACACCCGTATTTGAACCAGCCGGAAATTGTACACCACTTTCAGTTTTTGCTACAGTAAAATCCTCCACCTTCGCTAATGTTGAATCCGGGAAAAATATAATGTCAGTTGATTGTGATTTAGAAGCCATAAAATCAATCGTTCCAGAACCTCTAAAACCTTGATTGCTGAGGGTTAAATTCCCGGTATATTTACCTAATTTGCCGTAAGTTGGAAATCCTCCGGCAGGAGTAGTTGTTTTAAAACCTAACGAACGATCTTCCTGTAATTTCAACGCCTCTCGAAAATCCGGAAATATACCATCAGAAATCATCGTTCCATCAAACTTTACTTTTCGATAATCAAGAGAGTCGGAACTTTCTAATGTAAATGGGTCGAGTTTAAAATAAAACTCCTCCTTGTCATATACATTATCAAAAATTGTCGGCTTTTCATAATCAGCAATGGAATAATCGTAGGTTGTGAAAATGCTGTATTCTTTATGATGTACTTTACTCGATTTATTATCTGTTTTGTCTATTTGCAATCGCCCGGATGTTACACTGATATTGGTATTTACCGGCAAATATAATGGGTTACCATTATCGTCGATTTCAGTTGATTCTACATATAGTATCATAGAGTCAACGGCATTCATTTTGATATTAAATGTGTCGTAACTAAAATAAAAATTTGTCCCTTTAAAGTCGATATTCCCGGAAACAATTGTACCGTCAAACAACATATCGCGATTCTTTTTAATAGTAAGTTTATCATCTTTCGGATAGATGAGCACGAATTGCGAATCACTCAAATAAAACTGACTAATACCATTTACATTTAAATCGTAATTTTTTAAATTTAATAATGCATTTGGCTCTTTGGTTACTGATGGTATGGCAATAATATCATAATCTTTTTTACCTGCGGATGCAAACACATAATTAAATGTTTTATCTTTTACATACACCATTTCCTTTTGTTTGTCATAAAAAATAAATCCTTCTTCCACCAATTGCAATAACAAACTTTGTACACCGTCAATAGTTAATGTAGGATTTAGTTCTTTTGCTAGAGCTAATGTTGGTATTTCACGGGTTTTATACATTTCGCAATACCTTTTAATTTTCACTAGCGGTTGGTAAGTAGCAACACCACGAACACGTTCAAAAAGTTTAGCGCTAAATAAATCCTGACTTTCGAACCAACTCATTTTTTGACCGGCACCTTCAATATTTTTGAATTTAATAATCGTATCACTCAACGCCCAACTCAGGTTGTCAACTTTTACATCAATTTTATGATAGGAACTGTAAAACATTAAACTTGAAAATCCATCATCCTGACGGGTAATTGTCATCGAACCCATTACACCATCATAGCGCAATGAAACATCATGGTGATAGATGCTGTCATCTTTACCAACTTTAATAATTACTTCTGCATCTTTGGAATAAATGGACATGGCAGGTTCCACTAAAAAGGTTTTGGACTTCGCAATGACGGCCTTCTTCGCTTCAAAATTTTTAAATGTCATTTCAGCGGGAATAGAGTCATCGCCACTACCAATAATTTGTCCTCCTTTTAATAAAAATCCACCCTTGTAATCTACATTCACCAAAATATCCTTTACCACTAAAGTTTTATCATAAGTTTGAAACTGCGGATAATCACTTTTAACCGGTTCATTATTAGTAATTAACCTGTCAGTTAATTTCCCCACAAGCGGTTTACTAAACATACCGCCAAAATATAATGTAGCCGTATCAGCAACATATTCGTTCGATTCGGTATTTACTTTGTAATTGTTGAGTTTACCGTAAGTGGTTGTGCTATCTAACCCTGCACGAGTCCAGGTAACACTTCCCGATTTACCTACCCATTCTTTTTCCAATGGATAATACACACCTTTAGTGCCATTAATATACATGGTATCACCTTTGGTATAACCATAAATATCGGTGCCATCAAAATGCACTTCCGGTATTTCTCCGTTTAATTTGAATTGATATTCAAACGAGCTGTAGCACCATGTTCTAGTTGGTGTATCGTTTAATGCATTTTTTTCGAAAAAGGCTGCTGAAAAATCGAGGAAACGATTAAACGTGACATAACTTCCTTTTTTCGAATTATCTAAAATGTTATTGGTAATCAACATCCATTCTTCATAGCGGTCCATTATCTGATTACTTTTTGTAAATGAAACCGTGGCATCAAGCACCGCCACAAACTGAGGTGTAGGTTTCATTTTGCGGTCGAGCATTTTATTGCAGAGCTCGGTTACCAATCGCAATTGGTCAGATGTGATATTACCTGCTTCCACTTCTTTAGCGAAACGGTTGTAACTGTCTTTGGTAATTTCCGTGTTCACGGTTTTCATAAAATCGTCCAATTCTTTTAAAAACTGGTCTTGTTCGTATGAAAACTGCTTTAATTGACCAAAAGCAGTGCTTATTCCAAAAAGAAACAGGATAATACCGAAAAGTTTTTTCATGCCGTTAAGTTAAAATATCTATTGTAATTGGGCCTTATGTTAAAACGGAAATAACGTGGAGAAATTATAGTGTTAACACTTATTAAACAATGTAGTGCCCGATTTGCCTACACATTTTGGAAAACCGCACATAACCAGTCGTTTTTAGTGCGTGTGGATATTAGTTGGAAGAAGTAATTGGACGCTTCTTTTTCTACATCCTGTATGTCGTTTTGTAAGATGCCGCTGATTATCAAAATTCCACCCGGTTGAATGGACCTGAAAAACTGCTGAATATTGCCTAAAACAATATGTTTATTGATATTGGCGAGAATAATGTCAAACTGTTTGCCTTCCATCAGGCTGAAATCCCCCAATTCAACATCAATCTGGTCGTAAATGCCATTTAACGCTATGTTATCCAATGCGTTGCGATAAGCCCATTCTTCTATGTCTATGGCTAAAACATGTTGTGCGCCTTTCTTAACCGCCAATACAGATAAAATCCCTGTGCCACATCCGGCATCACAAACCGTTTTTTTATTAAAATTTAACCCCAGCATTTCTTCCATCATCAAATAAGTACTTTCATGATGACCGGTCCCGAAACTCATTCTTGGCTCGATTAAAATATCATAAGCCATTTCTGTACGCGCAGGGTGAAATGGAGCACGAATTAAACAGGTATTTGCAACTACAATGGGTTGAAAACTTTTTTCCCATTCTTCATTCCAATTGCGTTGTTCAAATTGACTTTGCGACCAGGTGAAAACAAATCGTTGTTGTAATTCGGCTAAATAATTAGCAATAGTTGTTTCATTTCCTGCTTTTTCAGGAATATATGCACTTAAAGTATTGTCGTTTTGATCAAATGTATCGAAACCTTCTTCAGCCAATAATGCCATTAAAATTTCAGCAGTCTGGTCGTCGGCAGTAATTAATTTATATTCGAGATATTGCATGTTAAATTGCGCTTTCAATTATTGCAATAAAATCAGCTGCAACTAAACTGGCACCACCAATTAGTCCGCCATCAATATCCGGCTGTGAAAATAATTCTGATGCATTATTTGGTTTCACACTTCCTCCGTATAAAATACGAATAGTATCAGCAATAGATGCACCGTATTTTTGTGCAAGGATGGAACGAATAAATGCATGCATTTCCTGCGCTTGTTCAGCACTTGCAGTCACTCCCGTGCCAATTGCCCAAACAGGTTCATAAGCAATTACAATTTGTTGCACTTGTTCTGCAGAACAATTTGCTAATGCAGTGGTAATTTGTTGTTCAACTATTACAAAATGATTATTGCTATTGCGCTCTTGTAATGTTTCACCACAACAATAAACAGGTGTGATAGATTGTGATAAGGCAGCGTGAATTTTTGCACCGATTAAAACATCGTCTTCATGATGATATTGTCTGCGTTCACTATGTCCAACCAAAGTAAATTTAGCCATTACACTTTGTAACATCATCGCAGATATTTCACCGGTGTAAGCACCTTGTTGATGTTTGCTGATATCCTGTGCGCCAAACTGAATTTCTGATCCGGAAAATTGACTGGTTAATGTCGGTAAATACAGCGCCGGTGGGGCTATCCAGACTTCAGCAGACGCTAAATTTTGGAGTAATTTATTGTTTATTTCAGCAACTAAAAGTTCTGCTTCAGATAATGTTTTAAACATTTTCCAATTCCCTGCAATTATCTTTTTTCTCGACATATCTTGAATTTTAATTTAAGTTGATGAAAGTTGTTATCAATTATTATTTATGTAAAAATATTAACTGACCTTTTCTATATTTTTCACTCAATTCGTAAATGGTTGTTAGTATTTTTTTATCTGCTTCCGATAAAGTCATGGTGCGTCGAGCCATTACATCTTTAGCAACAACCATGGCATCACTTAATTTATAAGTGACAAATCCGGCAGCGCCACCCCAACTAAATGAAGGAATAAAATTTCTTGGAAATCCATCTCCAAAAATATTGGCATTTACACCAACTACAGTACCTGTATTAAACATGGTATTAATCCCACATTTACTGTGATCGCCCATTATTAATCCGCAGAATTGTAATCCGGTTGGAATAAATTTTTGTGTTTGATAATCCCAGATTTTTACTTCTGCATAATTGTTTTTCAAATTCGAACTATTGGTGTCAGCACCTAAATTGCACCATTCGCCAATTACACTATTGCCTAAAAATCCGTCGTGGCCTTTATTGCTATACGATTGGAAAATAACATTATTTACTTCACCACCTACTTTACAGTGCGGACCAACTGTAGTTGCGCCATATATTTTCGCTCCCATTTTTATGGTGCTATGTTTACCCAATGCAAAAGGACCGCGAATTAAACTGCCTTCCATAATTTCTGCATCGTTGCTGATATAAACAGGGCCGGCATTAGTATTAATGGTAGCTGCTTCAACTTTAGCACCCGGTTCAACAAAAATGTTATTGCCGATTATAGTGTTATTAGCGGTAATATCCTGCGATTTCCGTCCTTTGGTTAATCGTTCAAAGTCCTGACGCAAAACAGTATCGTTATGTTGAAATAAATGCCAAGGTCGGGTAATAATAATGAGTTCATGCGGATATTCCACTTGCGTTAGCGTAGCTGCGCGTTCACACAAGGTCATACCTGAAAAGTAATGATCCTGCGAGCGGGTGGCTATTATCTCGCCATTTTGAACCAATACTTCATCATTTTGGAGATTGGAAACTGCAGCAATCAATTTTGTTGTTGGAATAACTCCACCATAGATGTAATAATTGTCTGTCGCATAACCAACAGGGAATTTTCCGTTCAGATAAGGTTCCGGCAGCCAGGCATAGTTTCCGGGTAAAGCCGATTCCCATTTTTCGCGAATAGTGTCAATGCCTATGCGTAAATCAGCAACAGGTCGGGTAAATGTAAGCGGCAATAATTGTTGCCAGCGTTTGTCGTCGAATAATATAATTTGCATCCAGGCACAAATTTAAATGAAAAACCCCTTTGATGATATTAACACCAAAGGGGTTGTATGAATTTATTATGAAAATTACTTTTTTGAATAACGTTTGTTGAATTTTTCGATACGACCTGCTGTATCCAATACTTTCATTTTACCAGTAAAGAAGGGGTGACTAACATTAGAAACCTCTAATTTGATGAGAGGATAATCTTTCCCATCTTCCCAAGTCATAGTTTCTTTAGTGTTGGCAGTTGATTTGCCTAACCAAGCTATATCAGCACTGAAGTCCTTAAAAATAACTTCTCTGTAATTATCCGGATGAATATCTTTTTTCATTGTTCTATTAATTGAAGGTGCAAAATTAGTAATTTCTTAAAGAAGTTGGTAATATTTTCTAATATTTTCGTATTAATATTGTAGAGTAAACTGAACAATCTATGAAATGGCGCAAATTTAACGGTGTTGAAATAACGCGTCCTATTGAAGATGAGGTGCGTGAAACCATCGAAAAAGAGGCAGCTGCAGGCAATAAACTGAAGGTTTGTATTGGCTCGGACTCGCAAGTATATGGTAAAACGATTGAATTTGGGACGGTAATTGTGTTCCTCAGAGAGGGCAGGGGCGGTTTTATGCTCATTGCCAACGAGTCGAGCACACAACGTATGTCGTTGAAAGAGAGGTTGTTATATGAAGTTTCTCGCTCTATTGAAATCGCTTATGCCTTGTGTAATTTATTGGATGAGTATGGGGTAGACCTGGAAGTGCATGCAGATATTAACACAAACCCGAATTTTCAAAGTAATACGGCACTGCAGGAAGCCATGGGCTATATTTTGAGCATGGGCTTCGTTTTCCGCGCCAAACCCGACTCCTTTGCATCCTCAAGCTGCGCGAATAAGGTCGTTTAGGGTATTAAATCGACGTGTTTCTCGCTAAGGCCCAAAGGGAAGGGTTTATAGGATGTGCTAGGTTCAGATATTAAACCAATTCAAGCGGCATAAGGTAGAACTGGTTTATAGGCTCCGCACCTCCGCGTGAACCATAAACACCCTAAATTCACGAGATGTTTCTCGCAAAGGCGCGAAGAAAAGTTTCTGTATTATGTGTTTGGTCTACATAAAAAACCAATTCAAGCGGCATAAGGTACCTTTTGTTTAAATGTTTCCTGCGCCTCCGGGCGAACCATACACCTTACATTCGCGAAATGTTTCTCGCAAAGGCGCGAAGGGAAGGGTTTATAGGGTGTGCTTTGTTTAAATGAAAAACCAATTCAAGCGGCATAAGGTACTATTGGATTAATTTTTTTCCGCGGCTCCGCGTAAACCATACAACATACATTCACGATTTGTTTCTCGCGGAGAATGGAGTTAGCGGAGAAATCGGAGAATAAACTGGTTTACCAGCTTTGCGCGCTTGAAAACAATCCATATCCCACATAATACATTCACTTACCTTGGCGCCTTTGCGAGAAACAAACACATTAACCCATTGGTTTCCCAGCTCCGCGCCCTCAAAAACAACCCACATCGCACGTCATCCAATCAAACAAACTCCGCCGCTCCGCGTGAACCAACACATCATACAATTGGTTTAACAGCTTTGCGCGCTTGAAAACATATCACATCGCACACCATGCATTCACATACCTTCGCGCCTTTGCGAGAAACAAACACATTATCTATTGGTTTAAAAGCTCCGCGCTCTCAAAAAAAACACATCATACAATCCAAAATCCCCGCGGCTCCGCGTGAACTAATGTCAGCGTGCAGCCAGCACATTATCCAGGTAGGCCAGCACTTCATCCCGCCCGGCCCTTGTCTCAGCAGACGTAACGAAGCAAGCCGGCAATGTCTCCCAGCTTTCGGCCAGTTTTTGTTTGTAGGCCTCAATATTGCCCTTTATATCCTTTTTCCGCCTATCCGTTTTCGTGAAGGCAATACAAAATGGAATATGCTCTTCTCCCAGCCAATCCGTAAACTCCAGGTCTATTTTTTGGGGTGGGATACAAGCATCCACCAATTGAAACACACACAACATCTGCGGACGGTATTTCAGGTAGTCGCTGATCATTTTTTCAAACTGCTCGCGCTGGTTTTTAGACACCTTAGCGAAGCCATAGCCGGGTAAATCGACTAAATTCCAGGTATTATTGATTAAAAAGAAGTTAATAGTTTGGGTTTTTCCCGGTCTGGCACTGGTTTTGGCCAAATGCTGATGGTTGGTCAGCATGTTAATCAAACTCGATTTGCCAACGTTGGAGCGACCAATAAATGCGAATTCCGGAAGGTCCTTTTCGGGACATTTCAGGTAATCGGGAAAACTTCCTGTGTAAACTGCTGTTTTAAATATCACAGCACAAAAATAAGATTTCAAAAGCCTGAAATGGAGAAGTTAACAGGCATTTCGATATTAAACATATTTATTCATGCTAAATTTGCACTCAGATGTCAGAAAGTGTAACACCTTATAAGTCCGATTCCTCCAAAAAGGAACAGGTTAAAACAATGTTTAACAATATTGCCGGCAGGTACGACTTTCTGAACAGGGTGTTATCCATGCGCGTGGATGTGTATTGGCGTAACAGAGCCATCAAACGCCTCAAAAAATATCAGCCTAAAACGATTTTAGATGTAGCATGTGGGACTGGTGATTTTACAATTGCCGCCTTAAAAACCGGAGCTACTAAAATTATTGGTGTAGATATTTCGGTGCAGATGTTAGAAGCAGGTATTAAAAAAATAAACGATAAAAAATTAGCAGATAAAATAACCTTGATAGAAGGAGATTCGGAAAATCTGCAATTTGAAAAAAATACTTTCGATGCCTGCACTGTCGCATTTGGTGTCCGCAATTTCGAAAATCTGCAGAAAGGATTGGATGAAATTTATCGGGTATTAAATACAGGTGCTCCAATAGTTGTTTTGGAATTTTCGAAACCCAAATCATTTCCATTTAAACAATTGTACAATTTTTATTTCAGTACAATACTTCCGGCAATTGGACGTTTAGTGAGTGGTGACTCCCGAGCATACACCTATTTATTTGAATCAGTTTCAGCATTTCCGGAAGGCGATGCCTTTATACATTTTTTAAAACAGGCAGGATTTAAAAATTGCACTTGCACAAGATTAAGTTTAGGAATATGTTCGCTGTATATTGCAGAAAAGTAATTTTATTATGCATTTGCTTTTTGCCATTAATGGTAAAAGCGCAAATGAATGCACAGGAATACGAAACACGGTTTTCGTTAAACCCATATCATTTCGGGATTGCCATTGCATATAATACCTCCGACCTGCGTGTAACATTCAGCGACCAGTTTATCAATCACGATTCGGTTATGGTGGTTGAATCTACGAATGGTCCCGGATTTAATTTAGGCATTATTACCAATATGCGTTTAGGTAAATATTTCGATTTGCGTTTTGTGCCTTCCTTATCATTCGCCGAAAAAAAATTGAATTATACTTATCGTGATGAAAACACTTCTTTCCAAACACTTGAATCGTTGTATCTCGATTTACCTTTTGATATAAAATTTAAAAGTGCTGCATATAAAGATATGAAAGTATATGTGCTGGCAGGTGTAAAATATGCGTACGATTTTAGTTCTAATGCAGATGCACGCAACGCGGAAGGATTGGTGAAAATAAATGCTAACGATTTAGCAATCAATTGCGGATTTGGGTTTGAAATTTATTTCCCCTATTTTATTTTCTCTCCCGAAATAAAACTTTCTAATGGTATTCTCAATTTACATGCAACAGACCCGTTGTTGCAGGAAAGTTATGTAATGGATAAATTGTTTAGTAGGACGTTGTTGTTTACGATACATATTGAAGGGTAAAGGAACCTGCCTGGCGGCAGACAGGCACAGATTTAACTGATTTAACGGATAAAGGACGGATTTTAGTTACGTTTTTATAATTTCCTTATTAGAAATAATTAATCCGTTTTCATCCGTTTAATCTGTTAAATCAGTGTTCCTTTTAAAAAAATTATCTATTACCCTTCAACGTTACAGCAAATTTCCCTCCACCGGTTGAATTTCCGCTCGTATTTTTTTCACGATGTTTTTTAAAGCTATCCGGTTTAAAACGTTTGCCTTTAGAAGGATCTGAAACCCTTTTTCTTGCTTGTTGCGGGCGAGGTTCATGTACTTGAATTTGTGGCAGCACCATTTGTTTATAATCCGGATGATCCGTTTTTACAGGAATGGTTTTACCAATCAGTCGCTGAATATCACGTAAATACGGACGTTCTTCCTCTTCACAAAAAGCTATCGCAACTCCGGTAGAACCGGCGCGACCTGTGCGGCCAATGCGGTGCACATATGTTTCAGGAATATTCGGCAATTCGTAATTAATTACATAAGCCAGTTCTTCCACATCAATTCCTCTTGCAGCAATATCTGTAGCAACCAAAACTCGGGTTTCACCGGCTTTGAAACTGCTTAATGCTGTTTGACGATTATTTTGTGATTTATTACCATGAATAGCAGCTGCTTTAATGCCTGAGCGAACTAAATCTTTACACACCTTATCGGCGCCATGTTTTGTTCTGGTAAATACCAAAACACTTTTAATAGATTTATCAGATAATAAATGATGCAATAAAGCACGTTTATTGGTTTTGCTGACAAAATATACCGATTGGTCGATTACATCAACTGTTGATGAAACAGGTGTTACAGCAACTTTCACCGGATTGTGTAATAAGGAATTCGCTAATGCTGAAATTTCATGTGGCATTGTTGCAGAAAAAAACAAGGTTTGTTTTTTAGCAGGCAGTTTAGCCACTACTTTTTTCACATCGTGAATAAAACCCATGTCCAACATGCGGTCAGCTTCATCCAAAACAAAAATTTCCACTTTGTCGATGCGGACAAATCCCTGATTCATTAAATCAAGTAAACGACCCGGTGTTGCGATTAAAATATCTACACCTCTGCGTAATTGTTGTGTTTGTGCATGTTGCGAAACCCCACCAAAAATTACGGTCTGCGTTAAGCCGGTGTATTTACCATAAGCTTCAAAACTTTCACCAATTTGAATGGCAAGCTCGCGGGTTGGTGTTAAAATAAGCGAACGAATTACCCTGTGGTTATCGTGTTTTTTCGCATGTAATAATTGTAAAACCGGAATTGCAAATGCAGCAGTTTTACCTGTTCCTGTTTGAGCACAGCCTAATAAATCTTTGCGCTCCAATGCGGCAGGTATGGCTTGTTCCTGAATAGGAGTAGGGCGTTCATAACCTTCCTGTTTTAATGCCCTCATGATTGGCTCAATGAGCAATAATTTGTCAAATGACATGTATCAATAAAATTTGTATAAGGAGGGAAATGTTACAGATGCATATTTGCGAATGCTTTAATGCAGTGTTCTTCTCTAAGTCTTTAACGCCTTACGATGAAAATAAATGCTTTTGGTTTTTAATACTTTGTATTTCGTAATGAACACACCTCAGAAACGGTATTAGGCCTAAAGCGGTGCAAAGATACGGAAAATTTTTGATATATTGGAAATTGAGCATTTGAGGCAAGTCGCTAAATCCATTTTTTCAATTAATAGACAATTCAACGGTGTCAAATAAATATCAATAATTAAGGGATTTTTTGATAGTTTAATAATAAACTTAAGCCATCCTAACACATTTAACCAGCTGACAGATTTTTTCCGTTTTTGTAAACTAAGTCTTTTGAACGGGCGTTTAGACTGGAATAATGTGTCAAAATACTTGGCACAAAGGTCATGCATTTCTTCCGGTTTTTTTAATTAAGCATTTAGTTCTCTCAATTTTTCAAAAAAATGTTTTTTGTAACTGCTAAATACAACCAATAAGTGATATTTGGAAAATTGTGATTATGACTTGAACTCAACTTTTTTTAAACTGTGGAATTTTTTAATTTAAAACATTAATAAGCCATAATGTGCAAAAGATTGCAAGTGTTATTTTATGATTTATTTACAAATTGCTGTGTTTTAAGCAATTAATTACTAGCGAATTTCAAAGAAATTGGTAATCAATTTATTTTTGGAATTTATTAGTATAAAATAAAGCCCAGATGGAAGGACGTCAACATTTATTATAGTATATATATCATTCAGGGTTTTTGAAGTGCACAAAGAACCTTCTATCGAATATATATATGCAATCCCACCAGTCAGTTCGGTGTTAACTTTAATATTGATAACACTATTTGTGGGATTAGGAAATATTGAAAATAAATCTGAAATATCATTCACACTATTAATTATACCTACTGTGGCAGTAGCTTCACTTGAACATCCTAAAGAGTCGAAAACTGTTACTGTATATGTGCCAGGGCCTAAGTTCGTAATAGTCGGGGTGGTTTGACCGTCGCTCCATACATATTCATATGGAGTTGTCCCACCAGTAACTATGGCAGTTGCACTTCCTGTCTGCAAGTCTGGTAAACTACCAACGGTTTCTATCTCAACCATTGGGGGGGCTTCAATTAAAACTGATATCGAATCGTTATATATGCAAGTAGAGTCGCTTGCTGTTACCCAAAATATTCCTGATTCCAAAATATTTGTAATATTTGTTGTATCTCCGTTAGACCAATTAAATATAAAATCTCCCTCTGGAATTTCGAGTAGAATACCTTCAATGTCACATTTTACAGTATCATTTGGTAAGTTGAATTCGTAATCATCATTAATAAATATATTTTGTGTTACCACAGTATCGCAAGATATAGGATTAAAAATAAACGCAGTGTCATTTATAGAATAGCTCCAAGGCTCTTCATTTGTAGTTGTGTAATATAATTGACTCAAATCTGAATTACAAAATCCTTGAAGCACAAAATGCGAACCATAAACATTAATATCTATAGATTCTATTTGAAATTCTATCTGTGAGGTGCTTTCATGTAGTATGCATTGAACATTTACGTATTCTGTTGAAGGAAACCAAAAAGGAATTTCATTATAAGCAACGATAAACTCCCTATTAGGTGCTGTTCCTATAGTTTCATAATACAATTTACCGCCGGCTTGCTGGTATAAGTCAGCCTCACAAACTGCGATGCTATTATTTGTTGCTTCAATGAATTCAGGAAGGCCAAAATCGTAGCCATTCTCAAAGGTTAAAATTCCATTTGCCCCAATGTAAACTGAATCATAAATATTCCCGAAATACTTAAAGGTAAATCCTATATCAACTTTGGAACTTCCTATATCGTTGAAATGTAAATAATTTGGTGAAATACTATCTCTTAAGGCATAAGTGATTGTTTCTTGCAAATAAGCTACAGGAACCGAATATTGATAGTTTATTGCAATTGACTCACCTGGAATAAGTAAAGTTGTGTTTATTATACCATTTATTGAATCTGTAATACCTTCTCCTGACCATATACCAGTTGGATATTCTGGAATTGCGTAATATGCTTCAACATTTGGGCATAAATAACTAGGAAAACCTGTCGATGTAATTGGAAGTAATCTTGTGATTTGTTTCGATGCAGTATCATTGGTGTGATTTGTATCGCCTTCAACAACACTCCATGAGTAAATATTATGGCTAATATCCTCACTTAAATTTGCTGTCGTTACAAATGTAAAATACCTTTCATACCCCGGTGGAATTGTATCGGTAATTAGTTCCACAATTGAATCGATACCGTCAATCGAATACGCGATTTGAAAGTTGCTTTGTTCAGTTAAACCATAATTTCTAACTACAACTTTAATAATCTCATTTTCACTATAACTACATTTCGTTGAAGGTATTTCAATATTTATTATGCCAATGTCAACTGGAGAGATTAGACACGGTGAAAGGTAGGAAAAAATATTTGAGCCTAAATAATAGCTTGGTGTTTGAGCAAGATTTAAACCTGCTGAGAATACTACATTCCCTTCCCCCCATGCTTTCTCACATAATGCGATATGTTGACCTTCAGTATCAATAATCAGTGTGTCTACGTCTAAGCTTTGAATATAAGTATATGAAAAATCGTAGATAGGTGAATATGCAGGTAAATTTGGGCCATTAAATATTGAGTGAGTTGAGTCAGCAATAACAAAACATTCAGCATCTGAGCAAAATGCAAAATTAGTAGTGATGAAATTTACATTACCAAAACCCATCTCGTAACTACTATCTTCATTGTAAGAAGAACTTACGAGTAAATGCCCACCTTCTTCTACCCAATCTTCAAATATTGATTGATAAAAAGTATAAAATTCATTAAATTCAAAGCTAGTACTCGGTTCTTCAATTAGTAGGATTGTACAAATAGTTGAATCAATAGTTGTAAAATCAAAAAAGGGTAACCCAAAATAGTAATAGTAGTACTTTTCATAATTTCCTGCACCATATATTGAATTTAACGTTACATCTAGGTAGTCACTTTCTTCCGATTGAATAATGACTACACGATTTGATTGCGAATAAGCAGAAATTGACCAGCTAAGTATCAATACAAATAATGTGAATTTTATCAAAGTGCGCATTGATATTGATATTGATATTGGGAGGTTTATTCAAAATAAACCATACAATTCACCAAAATTACTAAATTTGGGGAGATAAAAAATATTTTTATGAAAAAACACTTAATCTTCAGCGGCATATTGGGGCTCTTTTTGTCCCATGTAATTTGCCAAACACCCCTTTCACTTTCTTTGGATGTATCAAACCATTACAAATTGAGCGACCCTCTTTATGGCTTTCATACATCCGATTTTTTTGAACATTGTCCATGTTATGACCCAGATTTGCCCCCAACCGGTGATCCATTAATCAATCAATGTATGGACTATGCATCGACAATGCTCCCACAAACACTAAGATTTCCTAGTGGAGGAACATCAAAATTAATGCATTTATTAGATGGGCAAGGTTATGGATATGATATGGATGAAATCGATTGTTATCATGACCCGGTAGCGCTTGGTGGATTAGGATTAATGTCTGGACCACAATATGATGATTATGTAAATGCTGTTACGGATCAAAATGCATTACCTGCCGGAACAAACTATTTAGAACGGTTTATTGACCTAAATTTAAATATTTACTCTTTCTATGGGTATCAACCTAAAATTATCTATGTTGCGAAAGTTTTAGAGACAGATTGTTACACTGAGGATTTGATTGAATACAATCTGGACGTATTGAAAAAATTAATTGATGACTACAACTTAAACGTGGTTGGGGTAGAAATGGGTAATGAGGTATATTCCAATGGCTGGGAATCAATTCCGGGATTTGAAAATGCAGAAAATTATTTGGCATCAATTAAGCCATTAATGACAGCTATTAAAGCCGAATATCCTTCTATTAAAATTGGCGTTGTTGCAGCACCAGAGCCCAATTATTATTTATCAATAAATCCAGCTGATATTATAACTACAAATAAATACAGAAATTGGAATACGCAGCTTAGAATTAAATCCACAAACATAACAGCTGGATACGCATCATTAGTAGATGCTTGGATATCACATGTGTATTTACATGATCAAGCATTTCCAAGTTGCGGAGATTATGACAATGTCGCTGCTACTAATCTTGGGCCATATGATGATTATATTGAGGCAGCTTCAGCCCCAGGAGGGTATAATATTAATTTCATAACTAATGATCCATTATTGCAACCTGCGTTTGATTGTGCTCTTTCAGCATTTAATAGTTTCACAAACTCTAATTTAACTACAATGTTTAATGACCTTGCTGGTGGTTATTCATATTCTTTAGGGTTGCAAAAAAAATACTGGATTACCGAATGGGGTATTGAACCTGCTCTTCCATTCGGCAATACATATATTGAAGGTGACTTTGTAATGCAATATTTATTGAACATGGCAGAAATTAGCCATAATTTAAGTCCAGCAACTTCAGGTCAAATCGAATATATGATAAAACATAATTTTATGGGCGCCGGTGCATGGGCTGGAGCATTTTCTCAAACCGGTGTCTTAGATCCTGATATCGCAACGCAATTTTTTTATAAAAGGGTAGGATTTTACTCATTTTATTTAATGAGCGATATTTTTAGACAGACAATGGATAATGTTAAGGCAACACAGATTGGAAGCCCAGCACCAAGTTATCTAAAAACCTATTTTAAAACATTAAATCCTGTTACTCATGACTATGAGTTATATATTTATTATGACAATCAAACAAATACAACTATAAATATAAACTTTCCCACCTACTTTAACTTTAAAAATGGTGCAACAGCATTACCTTATTATTTCATTTCACCAACCTTCACAAAGAATAAAATTGATACTAGGAAATTATACCAAGGAGTTGGTGAGACACATTATTTTAAACAAAACAACTTTTATAATGATTATGAAGATAATATCCTTCCAGAACTGGGCACTTATGAAATAAACGGGATCGAAACTACAACTTACCCTGTTACGACAACAACCTTACCAATTGATGCTTACTCATTTGGTTACATAAAGGTAAAAGTAAGGCTACCAACTTGGGGTGGCTTTAGGGAAGAGCAAACCGCAAATACAAATGAATTAAATAATTCAATTTCTATTTTTCCTAACCCTGCGAGTAATCAAGCAGTTTTTACTTTTAATGGAGGTATTACCTCTGATGATAATTATGAAATTGAAATTTTTGACTTAGTTGGCAATTTTATTCAACGAGTAAGCTTAAATCAAAATACTTATTCTGTAAATTTATCCGAATTTTCCAGTGGTATGTATATTTATCGGTTTTTGAATAATTCCAAAATAATTAGTACCGGTAAATTTGTAAAGCAATAGATTAAACATAATAACAAAGTAATTTTATCTAAATTCTAATCGCATAGTTAAAAAGGAATGCCAACGCATTTCATTCTTAACTATGCGGTTAAGTTTATGAATTGTTTTATTGTTCCACAACATTAATCTACTGTAAACAATCTATCCCAAAAGCTTATCTTTATGTTTAGATGTCTTCACCTCCCCACCATCATCCTAAACACCTCCTTTTTATCATTATTCACCAAAATCACTAAATACATACCTGATGCCAGGTGGTCAACATTATAGGCGGTGGTGAAATTGCCGGTGGTTACATCATTGGTGTTGAGTAAATCGGTAATATGTTTGCCATTGATATTGTAGATGGATAAAATGGCATTACCAGGTTCGGTGATTTCATAAACTATGGTAACATTATTCATAGCAGGGTTGGGGTAAACACTTAATGGCAGAACCTGGTTTATTGGTGAAGTTATTATATGAGGGGATTTAATTACTGATGATGGAGCATATGATGTTGATGTAGATGACCAGGAAATATATAATTACACATACGACAGAATTGGCAATTTAACAGCCGATGTTGCTGAAGGAATAGAAAAAATCACCTGGAATGTATACGGCAAAATTAAAAAAATAGTAAAAGAAGATGAGTCAGGACTTGTTTTTGCTTATGACGCCACCGGAAATCGTATAAGTAAAACGGTAATACCAGTAACCGGTGATGTAACCACCACCTATTATGTGCGCGATGCTCAGGGTAATGTGATGGCGGTATATACCCATACCGAAAGTGACACAGCAACATTTGAACTCACCGAACAACATATTTACGGCAGTAGCAGAATTGGTATGGTGAAAACCAATATCGACATGCTTGTTACCTTCACAGAAGATAACTATTTTTACCGAAGCTTAGGTGAAAAACGATATGAATTATCTAATCACCTTGGTAACGTTCTTTCAGTTATTAGCGACCGCCGCTTAGCATTTGACACAGATGCCAATGGGACTACTAATTATTATGAAGCAGATGTGATGTCTGCTCAAGATTATGATCCGTTTGGGATGTTGTTGGTGGGGAGAAGTTGGGAAGGTGGAAGTGAATACGGATATGGATTTCAAGGTTTTATATCCGATAATGAGATTTATAAAAACAATTGTGGTTATTCTACATATTTCAGGCAATATGACCCAAGATTAGGAAGATGGTTTTCAGTTGATCCAAAATTTAAAGACGCTCCATGGCAAAGCCACTATAATAGTATGAGCAACAGCCCAATTACTAACGTTGATTCTGATGGAGATAAGGATGTTTATTATAGTGCCGACGGTCGTTGGAGTCACACTGTTAAATATAATTTTTTTTTATGAATTAGTTCATAAGAATCGAATTTACATCCCGTATGATAAAGGAGGATATATTCAGGTGTCAAGGGATTACTTTTTAACGTATTCCAAGTTGAGGCGCCACAACCTTACCACGACATGTTGTCAGAATGGCATCCTAGTACATTTCAAGAGGTTGAGTTGTGGTTAGAAGAACCTTCTGAATCTTATGGAACTGCAGCTGCAAAGATAGTTGCAGGAATCGGTTACGATGTGATAAACAGCCCGAAGATATTGTTAACTCACAAAACATTAGGTGGATTTGAAACCACTCCAGATGATAGAGTAGATGCATTTGCAAGTGTAGCATCAGAGGTTTTATTTGCTGGTTCATCAAAAGCAGCAAATCTAGTTGAGGTCAAAGGAGGAACAAAATTTGCAAAGTTTAATGATTACTCGAAGAAAACTGCTGGGCAATTTAAGTCAACACCACTGGAGCATCATTCAACTGCTAGAGGGAATAGCTTCAAAATCAATGAAGTAAATTTAAAAACTATGGAGCAAGCTAATGATGCATTGGATATTATATATGATGGTTTAGATGCTACTGACAAAATAACTAACACGAATAATACTGAAAAATGAACAATAAGTTAAACTATTATTTTTTATTAATTTGCTTTTTTAGTTGGAATTGCAATAATTTTAATCAAGCAAACAAAAATTATGAAAGTGCATTAAATCTTTATGAGATAGGTGATTTTAATTCTAGCTTGACACTTTTGAATGCTGTTATTAGCGAGACTGATGATAGTGCGATGTTAGCAGAAGCGTTTTATTTAAGAGGTAAAATCTATAGTAATTTATTTAAATATACAGAATCTATTGAATCATACGACAATGCCTTAAGATACAAATATAAGAATCCGTCATTGATTTATAACAACAAGGGGTATCAATTGCAAGAGGCAGGAAAGTTTTCAGCTTCAATTGAGGAATTTAATTTGGCTATTTCATTAGACTCAAGCGTCCCAATATATTTTAACAACCGTGGATTTTCACAGTTGAAATCATTGAATTATAATTCAGCATTAAATGATTTTGATAAAGCAATTCAATTGGATTCGAATTATGCAGGGGCTTTTAATAATAGAGGGATTTTATTTGCTATCCTTAATGATTATGAATCATCATTAGTTAACTATAATGTTGCAATTAGTTTAATGCCTAATTACAAGGAGGCAATCTATGGGAGGGCAACGATTTCAATACTATTAAATAGATACGATGATGCTTTATATGATTTAGCAAGGGTGATTGAGATTGATAGTTGTTTCGGGCCGGCCTATTATTCAGCAGGAAAAATATTTTTCAAAGTCGAAAATTTCGATGAGGCCTGCACTCAATTTATAAATGCTTCCAAGTGTGGTGTTCTTGAAGCAGATAGCATCATAAGCAAGCATTGTAAGTAATCATAAATCCAAAGCGTGAAATTAATTCCGAAATCTTAATAACCAACCTATGATAATTATGAAAATCAATGAAATAATAGTGCCAACAATTCTTACAGTGACCTTATATGGAAGGTATTTAAAATTGAGAGATTCCTTATAATCGCGCCCAATTGCTTCTCTATAAGTTAATTTAAACCCACTTAATAACCAGATAAAAATTCCACCGATATACATTGCATAGTTGTTATTCATATTCCAACTTTAAAAAGGTTTTGTCACATTGTAAGTTCACGCCTTATCATGCTTAGCTTATCCAAAGATATTCATTATGTTAATTTTTTCCAAGTGTTGGAAGTATAAGTTAGAGGCCAGTTAATTTTGATCAAACTGTACTTTGCAAAATCTCACCTAACCATTCTTCAAGCTTGAAGCCATTTATCATATTTTCGTCAATAAATGCATACACTATCATCGTAAGTGTCGTGGCTCCATGTTTACCAACTGATTTATTATTTATTCAACTGGACAAAACAGGCTACGGTAAATCTAGCGAATTAAATTCGACTGCATGCTTTAAAAAAAATTGAAGTAAACATCAACAAAAAACTAATATTAAGTATTAATACCAAGTTTTAACTTATGGATAATTCATCACTAGTAGGTATCTCAAAGTATATTGATTATGACCCGTATGGGATGTTGTAGGTGGGCAGGAGTTGGAGTGTGAGTTATAGGTATGGGTTTAATAGTAAGGAAATAAACTTTACATGCCACAATTTCACTGTAAGAACCCCATTTTTAAGCCAAGTTAATATTTAATAAAAATTCAATTCCATTAAATTTAAACCTCTTTAATTCTATTCACCATCTAAACAAAAAGGTTCATTTTATAGGAGTTTTATGTTTAGTTGCCTTACCTCCCCACCATCATCCTAAACACCTCCTTTTTATCATTATTCACCAAAATCACTAAATACATTCCTGATGCCAGGTGGTCAACATTATAGGCGGTGGTGAAATTGCCGGTGGTTACATCATTGGTGTTGAGTAAATCGGTAATATGTTTGCCGTTGATATTGTAGATGGATAAAATGGCATTACCAGGTTCGGTGATTTCATAAACTATGGTAACATTATTCTTAGCAGGGTTGGGGTAAACTCCCAAGGTTATTTCACGGTTTATAAGTGCGGCTTTTGGAATAACAATTGGCGTTGTGTCAATTTCAATAGTGATTGTATTAACCGCATAATAATATGCCATTCTACCGGAAGTTGTAGTTCTGAATTTATTAGTATTTTCCCCAGCTACTATAACAGCGTCTAACATGATATCTGCAGTGTCGGTGTTGGGTGTTCTAGGTAATTCTTGAATTACTGATTGTTGTGAAGTAATATCCTCTGCGTTTGGTAAATCTATAACAATTTCCTCAATCGCTTCATCTTCAATTTCAGGGGTTACATAGGTAGAAATAATATTTTCTTTTATAGCTTCATGCTCAATATCATTACAGGAAAACAATAAAGGGCCAAACACAAATAATAACGCTATACCGAAGGTGTACAATCTTCTTTGCTCATTCGATTGTTTGGTGATATTAAGTGTGATTTGTGGAGCCAATGCTGCAGTATCTATTTTCCCACAAATATTTTCATTGCCGGGTTGCGTTAAATAATTGATTAAGCCTGTATTGTCTAAATGTGTTAATTCATGCACAACTTTATTACAATGCAAACAATATTGACCTAATTCATGGGCTGACATTTCTGTCGGGTTGGCAGTGCAAGGTTGAATACTTGGTTGTAATACTTTCAGTTCAAATGTGGTAAGCATAAATAGCGTGTTTTTGGCATAATTATTTCCTTTTTGATGTTGACTTGTCACTAATTGGTAAAAATGATTTGTATGCAGGCCATATTACTTTTAACTGACATTATTACGGGCAACTTGCCTGGTTTTGGCTGCTACTGCCTGATTTGTTAACTTTGTTTCAAATAATACGAGAATGAAAAAATTATTGCTTTTTATCTGTTGCTGCACTGTGGGTTTGGTGTTTGGTCAATCTGACATCACCTTGGAAGACATTTGGGTGAAAAACCGGTTTTATGCCAAGGGTATTGCGGACATCCGCAGCATGAACGATGGACAGCATTATACCATCAACGAGGGTGGAGCAGGAATAGGGAAATATGCATATGCAACCGGTGAGCGTGTGGGTGAAATATTTAATGTCACTCAAACACAAGGAGCTGTTGCTAATTTTAGAAATTATATGTTTAATGATGATGAGTCGGCTGTATTGCTCACCACGCAATCTAAACCGCGTTATCGCCATGCCACTTATGATGAAAATTATATTTACGATTTCAAATCGGCGCAAACTACACGTCTGTCAGAACGCGGATTTCAAATGTATGCGAATTTCGCACCTGCAGGAAACCGTATTGCTTACGTAGTGGATAATAACTTGTTTTATAAGGACTTAACTTCCAATGAGGAAGTTCAAGTTACTTATGATGGCAAATGGAACTATATCATTAACGGCGGCAGCGATTGGGTGTATGAAGAAGAATTGGTTTTAATACGTGCCTTCGAGTGGAGCCCCGATGGCAGTATGATTGCATTTTATAAATTTGATGAATCGGAAGTTTCGCAGTTTGATATGACTACCTATAAAGGCAAACTGTATCCGCAAAATTATTCGTTTAAATATCCAAAAGTAGGGGAGGTGAACAGCAAAGTGGAGGTTTACATCTACAATTTAAATACAAAAACTACGCAAAAAGTAAATATCAATAAACAGTACGAATATATACCACGAATTAAATGGACCAACGATTCAAAAGGCCTGGTGGTGTTTACTTTAAACAGACTTCAAAACGATTTGGAATTGTTTATGGCGAATCCTGAATCAGGTACTACACAAACATTTTTCCGCGAAACTGCTCAATATTATCTCGAAATAAATGATGACCTCACCTTTTTAAAAGATAACAAATCATTTATTTGGAAAAGTGAAAAGGATGGTAATTTTCATTTGTATTTATACAATATGTCGGGCAAACTGATTAATCAAATTACTTCCGGCAATTATGAAGTAACCAGTTTAGTTGGTGTGGATGAAAAAAACAAGAAGGTATATTACATGAGTTCGGAAGCATCGATTTATGAAAATCATTTGTATTCAATACAGTTAGATGGCAAAAACAAACAACAGCTTACAACTCGTTTTGGTGCCAACTCTGTAAACTTTAGCACCGGATTTTCTTATTTCATCAATACCAATACCAATATTATGCAGCCCGCTTATATTACGCTGTGTAATAATAAAGGTGAAGTTGTTCGGGTGTTAGAGGATAATAAAACATTACAAGACGATATTAATAGCTTACACATTAAAGCACCTGAGTTTTTTAGTTTTACGACTGCAGAGGGAGTTGCGTTAAATGGGTATATGATTAAACCCTACGACTTCGACCCAAGTAAAAAATATCCGGTAATTATGCGGGTGTATGGAGGCCCGGGTTCGCAGGAAGCAAAACAATGGTACGACGGATTTAAAATGATGTGGCATCAAATGATGGCGCAAAAGGGATATATTACCGTATGTGTCGATAACCGCGGGACTGCTTTGCGTGGTCGTGATTTTAGGACTTCTACTTACGGTCAGTTAGGAAAATACGAAACCAATGATCAGATTGAAGCGGCTAAATGGTTGAGTAAACAATCTTTTATTGATGGTAATCGAATTGGTATATGGGGATGGAGTTATGGCGGCTATATGGCGGGATTGTGTATTACACGAGGCGCTGATGTGTTTAAAGCTGCAGTGAGCGTGGCGCCGGTTACGAATTGGAAATATTATGATAATATTTATACAGAAAGATATATGGGCACCCTGGAAACAAATCCCAATGGTTTTGATGCGAATGCTCCAATGGCGTATGCGGATAAATTACAAGGTAAATATTTATTAATTCATGGAACCGGTGATGATAATGTGCATTTCCAAAACTCTGCGGAATGGATTAATGCATTAATTAAAAATAATAAACAATTTGATTTAATGATTTACCCCGACCGCAATCATGGTGTTTCAGGTGGTAATACCCGTTATCATTTATACACCCTAATGACAAATTTCTGGTTGGAGAATTTGTGAGGATGAGAGATGAGTAATGAGTGATTAATCGAAAAGAAGAAATTAAGATGATAACTTTTACTTTTTTCTTAAATTGACATTTATTAAAACAGCCGGAACCGCGAAGAAACAAAGGCCGCAAAGTGGCACAAAGTTTTTAGTACATTCTACTTAGCGTTACTTAGAGGCCTTAGCGGCTTTGTGGTTTTGGCTGTTAAAGAAGGAATTAAATGAGTAATGAGTGATTAATCAAAAAGAAGAAATTAAGTTTATGACTTTTACTTTTTTCTTAAATTGACATTTATTAAAACAGCCGGAACCGCGAAGAAACAAAGGCCACAAAGTGGCACAAAGTTTTTAATACATTCCACTTAGCGTTACTTAGAGGCCTTAGCGGCTTTGTGGTTTTGGCTGTTAAAGAAGGAATTAAATGAGTAATGAGTGGTTCATCCAAAAGAGTGAATTAAGTTTATTATTTTCCATTATTCGAAAATTGAACATGGATAATTCTCGATTTCATTGTTAACAGTCACCACTCATTACTCATGTCCGCGTCAGCGGACAACTCATCACTCATCATTGAATTTCCCGACCGTTAAAGGGATTAAATTCTCTGTTTCCGGTGTTGATAGTTTTGGCTCTATGCACTGTTTTGTTGCCGAATTTTTTGTTGATGGCGTCTAAGGCTTGATACAATTTAATATTATTTTCGGTATCGTTAAATAAATCAATTTGCTGCTGCCCGTGAATTAAATTACTAAACCCAACACCAATTAATCGCACCGCACGTTTATCCGGATTCATTGATGCCAACAAGGTTTTCGCTTTTCCAATTAATACATTATCCGAAGCTGTATAATCCAAACTCACCTGCTTACTCACCGTCTCGAAATTGGAAAACCGCATTTTAATAAACACACATGAAGTAAGAAAATTTTCCTTCCGCATTTTAAAAGCCAACTGCTCAATTAACGATACCACAAATGTCTCCAAATAATCCGCATCCGTAACGTCCTTTTCAAATGTATTTTCCGATGAAATCGATTTTCTATCAGTATATGGCACCACAGGATTTTCATCAATCCCATTTGCTTTATTCCACAACACCACACCAAATTCTCCAAACTTTTCAGCTAAATCATCAATAGCTAATTCTTGCAACTGACTCACCATCTCTATACCCATTTCTTTTAGCTTAGGATATGTTTTTTCGCCAACTCCGGGAATTTTGGTGACATGTAATTTTGCTAAAAAAGCTTTTTCTTCACCCGCAGGCACCTGTAAATAACCATCTGGTTTAGCTTCAGATGTGGCAATTTTTGCAACCGTTTTATTCGTTGATAAACCGAAAGAAATGGGCAATCCTGTTTCGGTTCTTATAAGATTTCTAATTTCCTGCGCCAAACTAAAACTTCCAAAAAAAGTATCCATTCCCGTCAGGTCAATATAAAATTCATCAATAGAAGATTTTTCCAAAACAGGCACTCTTTCAGCAATAATATCAGTAACCCGTTTCGAATAATCGGCATAATCATGATAAGAGCCATGCAAAAAAATGGCGTCGGGACATAATCGTTTTGCCATGGTAGTCGCCATTGCAGAATGTATCCCGAATTTTCGCGCTTCATAACTACAACTCGCCACAATTCCTCGTTCGGCTGTACCACCCACAATAACCGGCTTTCCTTTCAGTGAAGGATTTTTAATCACTTCTACCGAAACAAAAAACGAGTCGAGGTCCATGTGGAGGATTGAGCGCATAAGGGAGGATTTGTTGATTGAGTCGAAATTGAGCAAGATTGATCAAAATTGAACAAGATTGAAGCAAGATTGAATCAAAATTGAGCAAAATTGAGCAAAATTGAACAAGATTGAGTGGAATAATTTTTTAATTGAACAATCCCGATAGCTATCGGGAGATGCAAGATTGAAAAATATTGGGTGCTCTTAAATGTTGTTTTTTATGTTAAATTAATTATTGTTTATTAAAATTAATGTTTGGTTTAATTAATGCAAATAAGGCTGTTAAATCTAAAAATTTTGCCTCAATTTTGCTCAATAACTAAATCCCCAACACCCTCCCCACCGGATACCTCCTATGTGTTATTTCTTTATGTTCTGATAATTCGAAAACAAACGCCAACTGCGCCCAGGCATCTTTGGTAAATTCCGGGTCGGATTGTTGTTTGGCTGTTAATGCGGCTTTTATGGATGGATTTTTAGCTAAAATTTCTGCTGCTAAATCCTCAAACACATAATCACTAAACCATTCTTTTTGCATTAAAATAGCATCAAAAAATCCCCAAGCAAAAAATGAATCCGGTGCCTGCGGTTCCAAGGTTTGAACAATATAATTATTACAATCCTGATTTACGTGAACGATATAATCACCTGCGTAATAGGGTATTTTTTGTATCTGTTTAAACACGGTAATTTTACTATGCAAATAATGCCCTTCAAATGCATTTGGTGTATTTTCAAATTTATCGATATAATACACCTCCACTTCCATTACCGTATCTTTTGCCAGTTGCTGCATAGCTACCTTATTAATTTGCAAGCGATGAATGACATCTTTCCATGCTTGCGGAATAATGTAGGACTTGGGAGCAGTTACCGTAAGAGTAGCATCATAGGTATCGTAAAAGGGAATATTTTTTTTAAAAGGAGAGGAGCGATCGTAATATAATCTTGGCAAACCGCTTACTTCACTTGGTTTGTATTTTGCTTCGTATCCTTTAAACATAAATTGTTCGAAGCTGTCCATATTTAATTGCCAATTGATTGGAAATTGTGTGGCTGTTTTCAGATACTGTTTTGCTTCGTTGCGAATACTAATTAATTCGCTATTGCGTGTTGCACAATAGTGAATATAAATTTCCAATAGCGCCAGGGTAGAGGCAACACGCTGTGGGTATGGTTTCAACATATGTGTTTCGGGCATAAATCCGAGTGTATTAAACATGGCAGTATAACCAGTGGAATACCTGCCCAAATCTAAAAATCCGGCAATGCCTTCATCGGGAATTTGTTTTATTTCATTCACATATGGCGTCATGGGAAAACCAACATTTTCCATTTTTTGATATAATACCGGCAGCATGGTTTGTTTCAAATAATTATCCAGCGGCAATTGCAATTTATTATGTTGGGTAGGAATTAATGTCATCACATATTGATAATCTGCACCATTGCTCACATGTGTATCAACAAAAACATCGGGATCCCAGGTTCTGAATATTTGCGCAAAACTTTGTGCATTTAGTGTTTCGCTTTTAATAAAGTCGCGATTTAAATCGAAGTTGCGGGCATTCCCTCTAAAGCCATAAGATTCCGGACCATCCTGATTAACACGTGTGGTGGAGTTGCGATTTAATGCACCATCGATATTATAAACAGGGATAATACAGATTACCAAGTTTTTAAGGGTGGTAGTAATGTCATCCGATTTAGATAATTTATCCAATAATTGAATACAGGCATCTATACCATCAGGTTCGCCGGGGTGAATACCATTATTAATAAGCAAAATTGATTTTCCTTTTGCTCTGGCTGCTTCGGGATTAAAATCTTTGTCCGTATCAATTACCAGAAGATGTAATGGTTTGCCAATATCTGTCGGTCCCATTTCAAATATCTCCATATAAGCATTCTCTGCTGCAATGGTGGTGAAATAATTGATCACCTCCTGATAGGTTGGTGTTTTATTTTGTTCGCTGAGGGTTACTATTTGTGCTGATGTCATAACAGTTATCATTAAATAGATTAAAAACAAGGCAATTTTGCGCATGTATTTATTTTTGAACGAAGATAATAATGCATTTACAACTAAACCGTAATATTTTCGAAGAACAGCCGAAACCACGGAGAAAATTGAAAGAAAACAGCAGCGACCGCAATAGTTATAGTGAGTTATGGTTGTACTTTTTTTTGCCCACAATTCCGGAGAACCGGAACGAAAAATGAAAGCACTATTCCGATAGCTATCGGAACACAAAATTTATACGATAAACCAGAATTGAACAGCCGAAACCACGGAGGAAACACAGAGGGAACAGCCCACGGAGAGCACCATGTTTTTTGTGGTTTGAGTCGGACGGAGTCCTGGTACGATGCTGCAGAATCAGAGATTTTGCAGAGCAGGCATTTCTTTAAAAAATATTATGGTTATATTGAACTAACCCCGCTAGGGGTGACATTATTTTAAAAAATGTTATGGTTTTGTGTTACAAACCCCTGTAGGGGTGACATTATTAGTACACTAAATAATTGCTCAAGATGCAAATGATTTATTATAACCCAAAACAATTGATTAAAACCAAAATTGCAACTTTCGGTCAGGAGACCGGGGTGGCGTCTGGAGTCTGGAGACTCCGCGACAACTGGGAACAGCCCATGAAGTGCCAAAGAGATTTGTTTTGTGTCCTGAAAGCCATCGGGATTGTGGTTTCGGCTGTTAACCTACTACAAATAAAAAAACCTTCCAGTTATGCCGAAAGGTTCTCATTGTGTGCATTTTAATAAAAATTACTTCACAAGCTTAGTTCCATTGTCTATATCGAACAAAAGTTTGATTTTGCTTTTCTTTTTAGTTACGTTTATTGAAGCTTCATACTTACAATCCTGACTGTAATTGTTGGCAATGGTATGTTCTTCCCAAACACCTTCGTAGAGTGCGTAATTAATTACTTTAATATCGTGTTTTCCTTTGCTAACCACGGCAGAAACCGAATTTTTTTCACTTTCCTTCTTTACAGTTGAAGTTGCTACAAGCTGACCATCTACATATAACTCTGTTTTGTTTTCATGGTCGTAACCGTCTACAATTCCTTTAAATTCATACGATACGGTAAGGGTAACCGTCTTTTCCTTTGGTGCATTGGGAGTACCTGCAAAACTGCTGGTAACTGCCAATAACATGAATAGTGTGATGTTTACAAATTTCTTCATTGTGCTTATTTTGAACCAAAGGTATATATTAAATCTTAAACCGATGCACCCCTTCAGCATGTGGCTCAGCAATTATTGATAGCATTTTTTGAAAATCGGTTGCATTCGCCACAAAATCTGCATCGCTAACGTCGAAAATCAAGGTTTTTTGGTCTGTAACCTGCCTGAAATGCTCCAAATACACATTTTCAATTTTTTTGAGATAATCCTTCTTCACTGTCAGTTCAAACTCTCTTCCACGCTTATAAATATTGGAAACCAGACGGTCCAGGTCCGAGTGCAGGTAAATCACCACATCACTTTTCCGCATCCTTGGGTTCAACAGGTTAAATATCTTCTGATATAAATTAAACTCAGTATCATCAAGATTTACACGGGCATACAACAGCGATTTGTTAAACAGGTAGTCGATTACATAGCGTTCATTAAACAGTTCCTGATCATTCATTTCCCGGTTCAGCTGCTCATAACGTTCGGCCATAAAGAACATCTCCATTCCGAGAGCGTAATCCTGTTGTTTAACAAAAAATTTCTGTAAAAACGGATTGTCGGCAAAAGTTTCTAAAATAAGTTTTGCCTTCATTTCAGCCGCCAAAAGTCTCGCAAACGAAGTTTTCCCTGAGCCAATATTGCCCTCCACAGTAATAATCCGGTAGTCCATTCAGTGTATCCTGTTATAACAAGGCCAAAAATACATCAAACAAGGTAATTCAAATAATTTATAAAAAATGAAGATAAATAGTTGATAATCAATTATTTGACTAATATAGTCGAAGTGTTTAAATGAAATAAGTGCTCATAACATTATCGTTATTACATACTTATGGCATTGAATAACAGTAAGTAGGATAGGAGGCCGACACCTTAAAATTGATAAACCGCATCAACTGCTTTAACCGTCAGTTCATCGCTGCAACTCAAATAAAGTTCGGTGATTGTCTTTTGGAGTACCGGATGCACTAAATCCGGAGCAATCTCTTTAAGTGGTTCCAGTGTAAACTTACGCTTGGCAATATGCGCATGCGGAATAGTTAACACAGGCGATTCAATAGCGAATTCATCAAAAAAGAGAATATCGATATCGATTATCCTGGGTGCCCACTTTTCAGCATTATCTCGTCCCAACAAAAACTCCACCTGTTTAATCAGATGTAAGGTTTCGAGTGGTGAGCAAGGCGTAGTTATTTTAATGGCTTGATTGTAGAAGTTGGGTTGGTGTGGTTTCCCCCAAGGTTCGGTCTCGTAAATATGGGACTGGCTATCTACTCGACCAAGAAACATCCGAATGGCAGCTGTGGCCTTCGAAAGATTCTCCGTGCGGTTTCCTAAATTTGTGCCCAACAATAAATAGGCTATATGTTCCGTCATCATTGGCTGTAGAGGAGTTGACTCCGAAATTTAAACGTTTCAAGTGGAAAGTTAGTGTATATTTCAATAAAAAAAACAAAAATTGTAAGAAAATTATGAAAGAATTCTTCAGATCATTCTTTGCCAGCCGGCTCGCGTTTTTCGTGTTTTGCCTGCTGTTCTTCTTCCTGATTGCAGGAATAGTAGGTGCTATGTCGAAAAGTTTCGAAAAAGAAAAGGCAAAAGTCAGCGAAAATACCGTGTTGAAAATTAATACCAATTATACCATTCCTGAACAAACGCAGTCGGGTGTACCGGCAGGTTTAGGATTATTAGGTTTTGATGGTAACCAGGGAATTGGCTTAAACGACATCTTAGCCAATATCAAAAATGCCGAAACAGACGAAAAAATAAAAGGCATATATATTGAATTGGGATTAAATGCTAACAGTTATGCAACACTACAGGAAATTCGTGATGCCTTGGAAGATTTTAAAAAGAACAGCGGCAAATTTATTATCGCTTACGGAGAAGTAGTTTCTCAAAGTAGTTTTTATCTCGGAAGTGTTGCAGATAAAATTTATTTAAATCCTGCTGGTGCAATCGACTTTAAAGGATTAAGCGCGCAACTTACTTTTTATAAAGGCACATTAGACAAATTAGGTGTAAAAACACAAATTTTTTACGACGGTAAATTTAAAAGTGCAACAGAACCTTATCGCATGGAAAAAATGAGCGATGAAAACAGATTGCAATTGGAAGAATTTTTAAATGGATTATTTGATGAAAATCTGAAAGAAATAAATGAAAACAGAAATTTATCAATACCAAAATATAAATTAATTGCTGATAGTTTATTAGCGGTTTATCCTACTGCTGCCAAACAAGTTGGTATTGTTGATGAATTAAAATATTACGATGAAGTATTGGCGGAAATTAAAACACGTTGCGGATTAAATACAGATGATGAATTAAAATTTGTCGGTCAAAAAGATTACCGTACCTCATTTACAATTGAAGCACCTGAATCTTCAGACGGCAAGATAGCTGTGGTGTATGCCGATGGAACTATAATTGACGGCTCCGGCGAAAATGGTTATCTCGGGTCTAAAAATTTTACCGAGATGATGCAAAAAGTGCGCAAGGATAAAGACATTAAAGCTGTGGTATTACGCGTAAATTCTCCGGGTGGTTCGGCAATTGCGAGTGATGTAATGTGGAGAGAAATTGAAATCACCAAAAAAGAAAAACCGGTGTACGTTTCAATGGGAGATTATGCAGCAAGTGGTGGTTATATGATTTCCTGCAATGCTGATAAAATTTATGCGCAACCAAATACGTTGACAGGAAGTATTGGTGTGTTTTTAATCGTGCCGGAAATATCCGATTTTATGAATAATAAAATTGGTATCACATTCGATACGGTAAATACTTCAGCACATTCCGATTTCCCTTCTATTACACGACAATTTTCAGCCAGAGAGCAACAGATTTTACAGAATGGTGTAGACTCTACTTATTTACATTTTAAACAAATGGTGGCTACAGGGAGAAATATGACTGTTGATCAGGTAGAAGCCATTGCTCAAGGTAGAATTTGGACAGGTGTAAAAGCAAAAGAAATTGGTTTGGTAGATGAAATTGGTGGCATAGATGAAGCCATTAAAGGTGCCAAAGAAAAGGCAGGTTTAAAATCATATACTATTGTAGAATATCCGGAACAGGAATCCACAATAATTGATGACATTATTTTGAGTTTAACGGAAGAAACAAAAGCAAAAGTGCAAGCAGAACAATTAGGGATTTTATACCCGCATTATTTGGCCGTAAAAGATTTAATTAACCGACCAGTAATGCAGGCGCGTATACCGTATGCCATTACGATAAAGTAAGGTTATAATTATAACTGCTGTTTGTCATCAAACAGTCAATGTTATGTCACAAGCAATTAGATTGCAATCGTGTGACATAACATTTTTTTTATGCCTATATTTTTGGCTTAAACATTCACTTTAAAACATCAAATATGAGGCTATTAACAGGAATTATTACCATGCTGATTTTTTCGCTGAGCGCATCTGCACAAAATTATGGCGAAATTTCAGGGCAATTGAAAGATTTAGAAGAACAGTTCGGTATCCCGCAGGCAAGAATGCAATTAACGCAAGATGGCGCTACGGTTATGGAACTGGTGACAGATAATAACGGTGGATTTGTATTTAAACCGTTAAATCCGGGTATTTATGACATATCTATTCTCGCATTCGGATATGATACCGCGGTATATAAATCAATTGAAGTTTCTTCAGGCGGATTTAATTTTCAGGTTTTTGAAATTATTGCAGGTGTTGAATTAATAGAGACCATTATTCGTCCACCATTAGTAGATAAACACGATATTACAACTGAGCACAAAATTGATGCTACCGATTTAAAACATCGTGCTTTTGATGGTATTGCACAAGCAGCTTCGCAAGCACCAACTGTTCAACAAAATGAACGATCAGGCGGTCTGTCTATTGGTGGTTCACGTGAAGATGCTACACTTTATGTAGTTGACGGTGTTCGTGTAATAGGTAGTTTATATGTCCCTATAAATGCCATTTATGAATTAAATATTATTACAGGTGGTATTCCGGCTAATTACGGTGATGTTACCGGTGGTATAGTTGAAATTACTACAAAAGGATATGCTGGAGTATATTGAAATTTAACTGCGACAAGTATAAATATTGATTTTGGTTGATAAAAAAAGCCGGTGCTATTGTGCCGGTTTTTTTGTTTTGAGAATTGGTATCGCATTAATGTTTAATAAATAAAAAAAGTAATTAATAAGAAATAATTTGGTTTTAATTATTCCATTTTATGGTTCTCAATGTAATAGCAGATTTTTTAGGAGAGGTACTAATTGCATCCGGTTTACAATAAACGTAAATTAATTTCTGTCAAACAATAGTTAATTTGTGTAAATTGATAATATCCGTTTATCATTTTTTCCTTAAATTTAGGAGTTAATTTATAGTTATGCTCAAAATACAAAAACTCCTCTATTTTACGGTAATTGTTGCCGGTGTTACACTATTAACTGCAGACCGCAAGGTGGTTGGCGCTGAAAACGAAGAAGAAGAAACTGCGGTTGATGAATGGTTGTATGCCCAAAAGGCCTTCCCTTATGGCGTTGCAGACAAACATGCTCAGCGAAATGCCATAGCACATATGCAAAGCGCAAGAACCCACAATGCCTTGTTTAAAACTACCGCCGATGGTGATGATTGGTCGTTTATTGGACCATACAATATTGGAGGCCGCATTTTGGATGTAGATTGTCCCGGTGGCAATAAGGATATTATTTATGTCGCAACTGCTTCAGGGGGCGTTTTAAAAACCTATAATGGAGGTGACACCTGGCAAAATATATTTGATACTGAATCTACTTTATCTATAGGTGATATCGCAATTGACCCTGTTGATACGGCTACAATTTATATCGGTACCGGTGAACCGGGAAATGGTGTTGGGTCTGTTACTTATGATGGCAATGGTATTTATAAATCAACCAACTCAGGTGCTACATGGACCAATATTGGGTTAAGCGAAGGCGGAAACACAGGCAGAATTGCCATTAATCCTGATAATACACAAATCATATTTGCAGCCATGTTGGGCGATTTATTTCAAAACACTCCTGACCGCGGAATTTATCGCACAGAAAATGGTGGAACTACATGGGAAAAAGTGTTGTATGTAAATGATTCAACAGGCGGAATTGATGTGGCTATTAATCCTGAAAATCCAAATATTATTTATGCATCAACTTGGGAACGAGTGCGCAGATATAACAGAAGAGATTATGCAGGTGTAGGCTCACGAATTTATCGCAGTGAAGATGGTGGTGATACATGGGAAATGCTTTCAACAGGTTTGCCTTTTGGTTCAACAGAATTATCGCGCATCATGTTATCAATTGCGCCTTCTGACCCCGATATTGTATATGCATCAATTGTTGCGAGTAACGATAAATTAAAAGACATTTATAAATCTACAAATGGTGGTGATACCTGGACGCCTTTAAACTGTGCACCTGAATTGGAAACTACTTCTCAGGATAACTGGTTTGGTGGTGTTAAAGTTGACCCAAATAATGCCAATCACGTGTATTGGATTGGATTTATCTGCTCACGAAGTCTCGATGGTGGTAATAACTGGGAATTAATTATGGAAGATGCTCACGTAGATTGTCACGCCATGTATTTACATCCTACCGATAATAATTTTAGAATTATGGGAAGTGACGGAGGGTTATTTTTCACTTACGATGATTTTGATGATTATACCATGGATCAAAATATTCCGGTTACACAATTATATACATTAGATGTATTTCCAAGTGATACATCATTAATAATTGGTGGAGCACAGGACAATGGTAGTTTTATTCGCGACCCGAGTAATTATTGGGCTTTCGCAAATTGGGGCGATGGTGTTAGTACGAAATTTGTACCAGTTGACGATAATTCTTATTACGCTAATTATCAGTATGGAGGTTATTTTGGTTATGTAGATGGCGATGTAATGGATTTAGCAGGATTGGGTTTAGGCTCAGACCGATTTAACTGGAGAAGTCCTTTAGAATTAAATCCCTTAAATCCAAAAACAATTTATTTTGGAGGAAGTAAAATATATCGTTCAAATAATTACGGTAATACCATGTCAACCATCAGCAGCGATTTATCAAATGGCAGTCAAGGAACCGGACTTACTTTCGGAACGGTATTTACCATTCACAATGCACCTGCAGATACCAATTATATTTATGTTGGAACAGATGATGCCAATGTTTGGAAAAGTGATGATTATGGAGCTACTTGGGATAAAATTACGGATGGCTTACCTTATCGTTATTGCATGAGTATTGAAACTGACCCGGAAGATGCGGAAACAGTGTATGTGGCATTTAGCGGTTTCAGATGGGCAGAAAGTATAGCACATGTTTACAAAAGTACCGATGCCGGTGAAACATGGACACCAATTGATGGTGATATGCCCGATATTCCGGTTAATGATATTCAGATATTTAAAACCAACGATACCACAGGAATTGTTTTAGCAACAGATGTTGGTGTTTATTACAGTTATAACGATGGTGTAAATTGGAATGCGTTAGGAACAACAATGCCAATAGTGTCGGTGTATGAAATAAATTATAATGAAGGCACTAATTATTTGTTTGCCGGTACATACGGAAGAGGTGCATGGAAAATGGCTATGCCAAGAAAAACACAAAATCCAATTGCCATTACCACATTAAATATTGCTGATTATGGTATGTTTCCAAATCCAACTTCCGATCAGCTTTGGATTACATTAAATGCTACCCACCAGAATGTGCAAACAACAGTAATGGCATTAGATGGCAAAGTAGTCAAACAACAATTATTCCGTTCAACCAATCAGCCGCAAATCAGTATGCGCGACCTTGCACCTGGCACTTATTTGGTTAAAGTGCAGGTTGGCGAGCAGTTTGTGGTGAAAAAGGTAGTAAAGTCATAAAATTTACCCTTACAGATAGTTGCCAACAGTAATTCATTTTGCTGTTTGGCTGCTATCTGTTAACTTTGTGTTTTAATGCAAAGCCGCATTATACTCGACAGTTTAAAATTCCAGCTCACCATTGAGCGGCTTTGTCATCAATTAATCGAAAACCATGCTGATTTTTCCAATGCCTGTCTCATAGGAGTGCAGCCACGTGGCGTTTTGCTGGCCAAAAGGATTTTACATAAGCTGGAAGAATTATTACCGGGCGTCAAAATTAAATTCGGCGTTTTGGATGCTACTTTTTACCGCGACGATTTTCGTCATCACGAAAAACCATTGCTTGCAGAAGAAACGGACATCGATTTTGTGATAAAAGGCAAAAATGTTATTCTCGTTGATGATGTTTTTTACACAGGCAGAACCATACGAAGTGCACTTGATGCATTATTGGATTTCGGCCGCCCTGAAAAAATCGAATTATTAGTATTGATCGACCGCCGTTTGAGTCGCCACGTGCCAATTACACCAGACTACGTGGGCAAAACCATTGATGCTGTTACCAGTGAAAAGGTGAAAGTAGAATGGAGCGAAAACGGTTCGGAAGATAAAGTTTGGATTATACCTTATAAAGAATAATATGAGCAACCTGAGTGTCAATCATCTGATCGCAATCAAAGACCTTCAACCTGAAGACATTCATCTCATTTTAAATACCGCCGATAATTTCAAAGAAGTATTAAGTAGGCCAATTAAAAAAGTGCCAACGCTGCGCGATATTACTATTGCGAATATATTTTTTGAAAATAGTACACGCACACGAATTTCATTTGAATTAGCTGAAAAAAGATTAAGTGCCGATACCATCAATTTTGCTGCATCAAGTTCTTCAGTTAAAAAAGGAGAAACATTAATTGATACAGTAAATAATATTCTCGCCATGAAAGTAGACATGGTGGTAATGCGTCATCAAAGTCCCGGTGCTCCTGTATTATTAAGCAAACATATCAAAGCCAATATTGTAAATGCCGGTGATGGTACACATGAACATCCTACGCAGGCATTACTCGACGCCTATAGTATCATGGAAAAATTAGGTGAAAAACAAGGCAAACGATTAAGCGATTTAAAAGGAGTGAAGGTGGCCATTATTGGAGATATTTTACACTCACGTGTGGCAGGTTCTAATATTCATGCATTAAAAATGTTAGGTGCTGATGTTACCTTATGCGGACCTCCAACCTTAATGCCTAAACATATTGAATCGATGGGAGTGAGAGTATCGTATAATTTAAAAGAAACATTAGAGTGGTGTGAAGTAGCCAACGTGTTGCGCATTCAACTCGAACGTCAGGATATTAAATTTTTCCCTTCATTACGCGAATACTCATTGTATTACGGTATAAATCGCGAATTATTAGATTCACTCAGCAAAAAAATTGTCATCATGCACCCGGGCCCAATCAACCGTGGCGTAGAACTCACCAGCGACGTAGCAGACAGCAAACAATCCATCATTTTACAACAGGTAGAAAATGGTGTTGCTGTGCGTATGGCTGTCTTGTATTTATTAGCTGGGAGATTGGATTAAATCGAAATTAACGACTAAGTATAAATGCAGATGACATTATTTTACTTTTGTTATCAATGATTTCTACAAAATAAATTCCATTTGGTATTGATTTATCAAAAGTGTAATCTATTTCAGGTGCATCTACAGCATTGCTAATGGTTGTAATAATTTTACCGGCTAAGTTAATGATGTTAACTGTGAAACCGGAACTTAATTCTCCCTGAATTTTTATACTACCATTAGTTGGATTGGGATAAATATGTAGTTGCTTTGTTATCGTATAATCAATAGGTACGGTTACCTTTTCGCCATAAATGTATCGCCCCACTGCAAAGTTAGAATTTATACCACCAGAATAACCTCCGCTAGCTATTTTGCCATCATATAGCCATGTTGCACATACAAAAACTTCGACGGTTTGTCCAAGGTCGCTAGCTATCCTGCCAAAATTACCAAATGTACTATCTAAGGTGCCATTCGGTTTTATTCTATAAATACAAAAGTCGCCATCCCCAGTAACTTCATGTGAATTACCAATCGCAATTATTTGATCAAATTCATCCAACAAAATGCTAGCGAAACTTGCGTTTGGCAGCAGGAATGCGCCATTGTTTCCAAATGATGAATCTATTACACCACCTGCTAATATACGAAGTAGTAAACCGTATGATTCAGATATGCCGGCAATAATTAATTTGCCATCGTTTTGAATAGCCATACTCAAAGCAAGATCGTATGTGCTGTCCAAATCATACTCGAATATTCCATTATGGTTAAATGTTGTATCTAATATTCCGGAATTTGTTAATCTAGCACAGACAATATTCATGCCTGTAACCATGTTTGGTGTATTTCCACAACAAACTATTTTACCGTCAGCTTGAACAAGAATTTTTTCTAAATTATAACCAGTTTCTGTAATATCAATTAGTTGAATACCATTATTGCCGAAAATAGTATCAAGTGTTCCATTTATATTAAAGCGAGCAACAAACCAATTGGAATTTGCACCAGTAAATGTTCGCCCGGCTGCATATATTTTCCCGTCATCCTGCAATGCAAGGGAACTTATTTCTTCATCGGTATCCCCCAAATCCAGATGAACATATCCATCAATCCCAAAACTTACATCTCTTATTCCAAAAAAATCAAACCTCGAAATAAAAATATCTTTGTTACCATCCTCGTACCAAGAACCTCCAACAATAAAATGTGTGTCATCCTGTAGTCTGGCATCATAGGTAACTAAGCTAGCAGTTTCGGGAGCATCTAGAAATATGCCATCAGTCCCAAATGTTTCATCCAGACTGCCGTCCTCATTGTACTTAACCATGCCAATATCGAAGTGAAGCAAACTCCCAACAGGTCCTACTGCTATTAGTTTTCCATCTGAAAGTGGAATTAAGCCTTCAATATAATCTTCTGACGGAGAAACATATGTTATTTTCCATCCATCATAATCAAAAGTGCTATCAATTTCACAATATTGAGTATATACAACTTGAGAAAATGTGAATAGTATAGCGGTAAGAATGTGTTTCATGTGAACATACAATTAATTTACTGGGGCATAATACAGTAAAAATAATAAAAAGTAATAAAATGATGTGCAAGATTTATGGTTTTTTTTTTGAATATCAGGATGTGTATCTAATTACCACAATTTTCCTGTGTAAATTAAGTGATAAGTTTGTAAAAGAAAAGTAAAACTTGTTTCAAGTTAAATTAAATACAGTCAAAAACGATTTTCTTATACGAAATTTCTTACTTGTTATTTAGGCTGAAAGCCTTATTCTTATTGGCTTATATTGATTGTAATTAATAATATATTTTTTATTTAAGCCATTTACATTTCATTAACGCAATTTGGTGTATTCACTTTTGCGCAGCTTCTTTGTGCCGGCTCAAAGAAAAACCCGTATGCGAAAAATAATTTCTACCCTTTTTATAGTTGCAGTTATACAGAATATAGCGTTAGTTGCTCAGGTTCCATTAAACACTTTTGTGGGACAAACAAGTATACCTTCAGATGACGATCTGATATGTACCATTCCAATTTATCCTGATGTGACTACTAATCTGGAAGGTCCGTTGGAAGGTGAATTAGTCCACGATTTTAAATTATATACTTTAGAAGGGGACTCTGTTCAGTTAAGCGGCGTTTTAAATGATGGCAAACCAATTTTATTGATTGGTTGCAATTATACCTGTTATGTTTTTCGTGGCAAAATTGATGTGATTAATGAAATGCAGGCAATGTATGGCGATTTAATTAATATCTTTTAATGTATACGGTAGAAGCACATCCGGTTATAGATTTCAGTCCGTATTTTGGATATGAAAATGTTGGTGCAGATAATTATGCTGAAGGGATCTTATATCGTCAGCCCTTAACCTATGGTGAACGCAAATTGATTGTAAGCGATATGCTCGACAATGAAGATATTAATGTGCCTGTTTTAATTGACGGACCATGTAACGATGTTTGGATGAATTATGGCACAGCGCCAAATCCTGCCTGGTTAATTGCACCTGACGGTATAGTTTATGACGCACAAAAATGGTTTAACAAAGAGCCGGATAATATGTACGCATCAATCGATGAGTTATTAGGTATTGTTGGAACAGGTACATACACTCCGGAAGGGATATTTGATGCAGAAGATGAAGGTGAAGCCATATATTATGGAACTGTAGATAATATGATTGCTGCTCATATCACTTTTACCAATACCAGTGATGATGATGTATTGATAGATTTTGTTCGCGAAAGCGAAGATATTCCTGCAGGATGGTACACTTCATTATGCACCGAATTATGTTATTCTCCAAGTGTTGATTCTACAACAGTTTATTTAATACCCGGACAATCGGAAGAAGTGCGTATCGATTTTTTCACTGACGGAACACCAGCAGAAGGTAGTGTCACATTATCTTGTACCAATCATTACGACCCGACTAATAACTACACATTTACTATAAATGCATCCAGTATTGCGGCAACCAATATTGAAAATAATCAAATACATTTTACAACATTATTTCCAAATCCTGCAAATGCCGGAAGTGTAATTCATTTTGATAATTTTCAATTTGCTGAGGCTTCACCTGTTTTATTTGGTTTAGATGGTAAACCAATTGCAAGCCTTAAACGAATAAATTCAGGAGATTATATTTTGCCGGAAGCAGCTACCGGATTATATTATATTCAAATAATTGCTGAAAATAATATTTACCTGTCCTCAGTTACAATTACCAACTGAGGTTAGGTTTGGTTTAAACTGGCGGAAGTTGAGGGGCTATCTCATACTTCCGCTTTTATCATTTATTTATGAAAAAATACTTTTTATTCCTTTTATTACCACTCGCTTTCCTACTATTTTTTAGTTGTGAAAAAGAATTACCAAACCATCTTACTTTTGATAGTTATGAATATGCAACTAGTGATGAAACAGGTGGCGACTGGGAACCTGTATATTTAACAGGTACCGGATTAGTGGTGATTCCTGAACCTGATGATATTACTTCTGATAATTATTTGGATGAATTAGCTACAGTAAAATCTTTTAATCAGGCCCTCACCGAGGAAGAACAGGCTGCAGTTGATTATTGGGGAAATAATTCCATCATCCGTTGGTTTGAAATAACAGAGGAATTAATTGCGAAATATAATCTTGCCCCATCACCCGATGAAAATGGTGAATATGGTGTACCTGATCCGGTGTTTCCCGAAACTTATCCAACTTTTCCATTTGCACATCCACCATATGCCTGCAGAGCATATGCCTATTTAGGCGCATCGTTTTATGATGCGTTAATTACAGCGTGGCATTATAAATATACATATAACAGACCCGCTCCATATATTGTAGATAATTCAATTGTGCCTGCTTATCCGGATAATAATTTACCATCATATCCAAGTGAAGATGCAGTTATTGCATCAGTTGCTGAAGAATTACTCATCTTTTTATTTCCATTAGAAATTAATTATATACAAGAGCAAGCTCAAGAATTACGTGATACACGAATTTGGGCAGGAATGAATGTGGCAAGTGATATTGTGGCAGGAGATTCAATTGGGAAAACCATTGCTGAAATATTTATTGGAAGGGCAAAAACCGATAGTATGAAATTTGCTCAGGTGGAAGAGGATGAATATATGGAAATGGAGGAAGCTGCTTCTTTATTATGGGGAAATAGCTGGCCACGATGGGAAAATTTAGAAGTTCCACAACGACCAATTGGCATCACACCAAAATTTGGTCATGTAGTGCCGTGGTGGATACCTTCAGTTGAAGCAGTAAGGCCTGGTCCGCCGCCTGCTATCGGCTCAGAGGAATATAATTCTGATAAAAATGAATTATTAGATTATGCAGACAATTTAACGCGTGAGCAAGAACAAATTGCTTATTTCTGGGGCGATGGATTTGGCACCTATACACCTGCAGGACATTGGAATACGATTGCTAAAGAATACATTGTTCACTATCGCTTTAATCCATTGCGCACAGCACGAACTTATGCTTATTTAAATACCGCAATGATGGATGCCGGAATCAGTTGTTGGGATACAAAATATTATTACATGTATCCACGTCCACCTCAAGCTGATAAAAAGATCGAAACACTTTTTGGGTTACCCAATTTTCCATCATACACTTCAGGACATAGTACTTTTTCAGCAGCTGCAGCTGAAGTATTGGGTTATGTTTTTCCAAATGAACAATCATTATTTGAACAATATGCAAAGGATGCTTCTGAATCACGCATTTATGCACGAATACATTTTCGTTTCGATTGTGAAACAGGTTTAACGGTGGGTGAAAATATTGGTAATTATGCTGTAAGCGCAGCTCAAGCCGACGGTGTAGATTAATTACAAAGAATTTGATTTATCCGGATTAATGCCCATCATGGCTAAATTTTCTTTGCGTAAATAACCTTCATTCGCCATACGAGCCGATGCTTCCAAATATGATTCAGGATTACTTTCTGAATTCGTCCCTAATCCGTCAACATATCGGTTAAATAAACAAAACGCAGCCGCAATTAATACGGTATCATGAATTTCTGCATCTGTAGCACCATAGTTTTTTGCGGATTGAATGGCATTATCTGTGACAAATTTTCCTCCTTGTTGAACGAGCGCTGCAATATGCAATAATGTTTTCATTTTAGGTGTAATTAACTCCGAATTATCCGGATTCGATTTAATTTCCGTTATTGCATCTAAGTTTAATCCTAAATGCGTTGCAGCTGCGCCACCATGTGATAACTGACAAAACTGACAATCATTTTTAAACGAAGTATAGGTAGCAATTAATTCACATTCACCTTTGCTTAAGGTTGAATTGCCTTGTAATAAAGTTTCAGCTAAAAGCAAGAGGGGATAGGCTGTTACAGGATTATATTTTAACAAACCTCGAATACCCTGCAGGTTGTTACCTAGTTCGATATATGCCATATTTTTTATTATAAAAATATATATAAATTTTGGCACATAGTTATCATTTACAATTCTTTAGGAAAAATAAAGATGAGCTAATATTTAATTGTTTGAATTAAATAATTGGTGTTGTAGTTTTAAGCTGCCATCGTAAACCCTTTACAAATAAACATCCTCTTTAACCTTTAAAACTACTTCCATTCATTTCTTTCTTTGTATTTTTCTCTGTGCTTTTCTCCGCGCTTCTCTGTGGTTTCGGCTGTTCACCACACTTACTATTTACCGTTATTTCACAATTAAATCCAACTACCATCAGCCTATTTTTAAATTAATTTAATAAGTAAAATCAACTCAATAAATATTAATTACGCTTTGCAAACGGACAAAAAAAAATCTCCGCAATACTTGCAGAGATTTTTATCAATTTAAAGTTCCTTATTGCGCAGGACCAGCAGGACCGGCACCACCGCCGAATTCTGTTTTTAACTGATCATCTAACCAATCAGCCCATAAACCCATATCATTCACGCAAGTTATGGTTTCATTATAATCAATACCATTAATATCGCGTTCGTAAGTAGCATATACCCAATCGTTATCAGGAGCAGCATTTGGTACAACGGTTAATTTAACACCGAGGCTCTGATCGCTTATTTCCATACAACGACGATAGAAATATTCTTTATTTGTTGCAGGCACTTTCATTAAGCCGCTAAATATGCGCAGGTAATGACGAGTGGTTCCGTCATTTTGAGGATGACTGGAAACAAATATTTCTAATTTAGCTGAGCCTTTATAGATATAATAGGCTTTATTTTGTTCGTTCCAGCAAGTTGCCGGGTCAACACCAACGCTTTGAATAAATTGTTTTACGTGGTCGAGAATTTGTTGTGGGTTACTCATAATTATTAGTGGTTTTTATAAATTAAGACACTAATGTAGGATTTTTATTTAAACCAAAAAAACTTTTTTCGCAAATTAACGGTAAACCGTGAATGAAATATAACAGCATACATAAAATACAAAACCGCCGAAAATTCACATTTACGACGGTTTTATATTAAGTTAAAAACAACTTATTGCTGAGCCTGTGTTTTGTCCTCCACTGCTTCATCGCGTTTGGTTTTCCAACCACAACGGTCGTAATAATACCGTTTGAATTTTTCGCGTTCTTCTTCAGTCATACTCGACATTTTGGCTTCCATTTTTTGTTTCCAATACATTTCTTTTTTGTGGTTCCAGCCATTGCTGTGTTTTCCCCATCCATGGCGACCCATTCCCATAAATCCGGTAAGTAATTTACCCAAAGCAATTAAACCAATTGCTTGAAAAAATGTGATAGTACTGCCACTAAATAATTCGGGTACCAACCAATTCCACAACCACATGGTGGCTAAACCCATAAGTGCGATCATTGCTGCACCGGCAAAAAATATTCCGATGCCATATTTGACCCAATTCTTTTTTCGCATATCAATAATGTTTTACTTGTTAATTAATTCGTCGTATAAATCTTTGAGTTTTTCTCTAAGATATAATACGGCATATCTTTTTCGTGATAATAAGGTATTAACTGAAACACCGGTTTGTTCTGCAATTTCATTAAAACTTTTATTTTCGAGCTCATGCAAAATAAAAACTTCACGTTGCTCTTCCGGTAATTCACTTAATGCTTCATACATGGTATCCCAAACTAACTGGCGCTCAAAAACAGCATCCGGATTATCGGATTGTGATGATGATAAAGCCGCTAAATTGGAAAAGTAACCATCTTCATCTTCGTCGTCAAAAGCTGTCATAGTATCAATCGATTCGGTTTTTCGCTTGCGATACCAATCGATAATTTTATTTCTTGTTACCCTGTACAGCCATGAAGCCATATTTTCGATGGTTTCCACCATGCCATGGTTGGAGGCTAATTGATAAAATACATCCTGCAGAATGTCACTGGCGTCTTCCTCATTGCCCACACGTGTTTTAATGAACTTCAATAGCTTTTTGCGTTCATTTTTAACCGCCTGCTCAATAATCTCGTTTTGTTGTTGAGTCATGAAAGTGCCTAAATGTAAACTCTCGTCCATACTTGAAATATTGACGAAAGGAGGTGCGAAGATATTTTAAATTATCCTGTGTTTTAGATAGACCATTTGGGTTATTTCGCCTGAAACGCTTTATTTATGGACATTTCAGCTGAATATGTTCGACCATAAAAAAACTCAGTATAGTTGTAATACCATACTGAGTTTATCTATTGAGTTAGTTGATTTTTAGTGCGCAGCTAACCATTTAGTAACTGCTTCCCAATAATCCGCAGACGATGGGTCGCTACTCCACAAAGCTTTAGAGCCATGTGTGCCTTTCATATCAGGATAGTACTGTGTTAATACATCATCTCCCAAATGCGACATAGCCTTAGTAAGCGGTGCGGCTTCTTTTTCAGTGGATGTCATAAATATCGGCTTGCCATTATATCCTTTAAAGTAATCGGCTGCAGTTGAACCATCGTCAAATTTTAAAATCGGACTGAAAGTAATTACCGATTTAACATTCGGATTGTCCATTGCCACTTTTAATACCAAACTTGCCGAATAACTGCTTCCCCACAAAATAACTTGCTGTCCAAAGGTGGTTGAAGCATAATTTACGCCTGCCATAATATCAGGTAATGAACTGGTGTAACCGGTTGCCAGGTTTTTTGCCAAGGCATTTTTATTCGTAATATTTTCGTGCGTTTCCATTGCACCTCCTGAACGTTGGTCCAAAGCCACACAGTTATATCCCATTGCACATAATTTAGGCGCTATTTCAGCATATTCGTAGTTGTTCATACGTGCCTGATGACACAATACAATTACGGGTTTTGTGCTATCGATTGTATAAACCACCGCACGCATAGTAAGACCATCGGCAGAAGGCATTTCAAGGGTGTCAACGCGCATTCCGCTTACCGCCACTGTTTCCATTTCCGGTAAATCGTTTAGTTCGGTTTGTTCCTTGTCTTTTTTGCCACCTTTACAACCTGAAATGGCCAGTGTAATTAGCATTACACTTAGTAATAGCAAGTTAGTTTTTTTCATTTTGCTTTGAGTTTTATGATGCAAAAGTAAATCAAGCCAAACGGGTAACACAATTTTAACTTTACAAGGGTTTAAAAGTTTTGCTAATTTTGACACACTATTGTGTAGACAGATTACGTTAAAGAGCCAAAGCTGCTGTATCCAAATGAATTTCATCAAAAGTAAGTCCTTATTGCTGTGGTTAACAGCACTTTTTTTTGTGTTGATTGCTCAAAGTTGCAGGAAAGATACTTTTATAACAACGGCCGATGCCAAACTCCGATTCAGTGAGGATACCGTTCATTTTGACACCGTTTTTTCAACAGTTGGCTCCATTACTCTCCCTTTAAAATTATACAATAACTACAATGAAAACCTCAATATCAGCAATATTCAGCTTGCCGGTGGCGAGTTTTCGCAATTTAGGATGAATGTGGATGGTGAGTCAGGTGCTCAGTTTACCGATATTGAAATTCTCCCCAACGACAGCATTTATATTTTTATTGAAGTTACTGTGGATCCTAACGATGATGCCTTGCCTTTCGTTATTGAGGATTCTATCATTTTTACCACCAATGGTAACATGCAGGATATAAAACTGATAGCTTATGGCCAAAATGCCAATTTCCATTATGGGGAGATTTTATGTGACACCACCTGGACAGACAACCTTCCGCATGTAATTATAGGTTCGGTATTGGTGGACACCTTATGCTCATTGACAATTACCGAAGGCACCGATATCTATTTGCACGGCGGAAGTTCGTTTTATGTTTTAGGCACTTTGAATGTTTTGGGAACCAAGGACAGTCTCGTAACCTTTCAGGGCGACAGGTTAGAGGATTTTTATAAAGAAGTTCCGGGGCAGTGGGAAGGCATTTATTTGTTGAGGGGAAGTTTCGATAATGTTATTCAGTATGCGGAAATCAAAAATGCGAATAAGGGAATTTCATTAGGTTACTCCACAGACACAGGTTTAGTTACGTTTTTGGAATTGCAACCCACACTTACGCTGGAAAATACCAAGATATTCGACATTCAATATTATGGCATTGAGTCACTGAACAGCAGAATAAAAGCCACGAATGTATTGATTTATAATGTTGGTCAAGCCAATGCGGCCCTTACACTTGGCGGGGATTATGAGTTCCGTCATTGCACCATGGCTAATTACAGCTCCAGGTATTTAACTCATCAGGCACCTGTTTTGGTACTTACCGATTATTATAATTTTGGTCCTGAAACAAACTTACAAAATGGGCTCACCAAAGCCGATTTCATTAATTGTATTATTTATGGCAGCATTGCAGAAGGTAATGAATTAGCCATTGATACCTTACTGTCGCCAACTATCTTTAATTTTAACTTCGACCATTGTATTATAAAATCAGCTATTAATCCCGATTTACTTAACGATGTAGGGTGTTTCTTTAATACAGACCCGGTTTTTGCTAATGTTGGGGAACGAAATTACTGCCCTACTACAGGTTCTCCTGCTCTCAACGCAGCTATTGATATTCCTTCAGACCCGGTTATCATCGACATTGTTGGCAATCCACGGCCATTTGCGGCTACTTTGCCCGATATAGGTTGCTATGAAACCGAGGCGGAATAGCATTTACACAAATTTAACCGGCACTTGTTAGTTAACTTCTTGCTTTTCAGCGATTTTGGGTATATTTGAATACATTTCTTAACCCAAAACAGTTATCATGCTCAAATTTAACGTAACACATCAGGAGTCTTATTCCAGAGGTGAATTATTACTCCGATCATTTTTAGGCTGGCTTTACATAGCCATACCTCACCTTTTAGGGCTTATGTTTTATGGTATTTGGATTTACATCGCCACTTTTCTTGCTTGGTGGATTATCCTTTTTACAGGAAAAACCCCTGAATTTTATTACAATGCTATTGTAGGTTACAACAAGTGGTCGTTACGAGTAATGGCCAGATTGTATAACCTAAGCGATGGTTATCCTTCATTTGGTCCTGATGGAGCTGATGACAAAACTGAATTTCATATCGACTTAATTCATGTTGGTCGTGGCCAATTATTATTGCGTTCGATTTTTGGATGGTTATATGTGGGTATACCTCATGGAATTTGCCTGTATGTGCGTTTTATTGGTACAATGGTGTTAATGTTCCTTGCGTGGTGGGTAGTGTTATTCACCGGCAAATATCCTGAAAACTGGCATCGCTTTAATGTTGGCACTTTCCGTTGGGCAACACGCGTAAGTTTATATTTAATGTGGTTGTCAAAAGATTATCCGCCATTTAAAGGTGCGCCGGATGAAATGGATGAAGCAGACAAACCACTTGATCAGGTTGCTTAATAAAAAAATACATACTTTTTTTACAATAACCGGTAGCATAACGCACCGGTTATTTATTTTTATGCGGTTATGCAAGATGTTATCCTTAATAAACTTCGCCATTATTGTGCTTACCAGGAACGCTGTCACGAAGAAGTGCGTACTAAATTATTATCCCTCAAGGTTTATGGTGATGGTTTGGAAGAAATAATTAATCAGCTGATATCAGAAGATTTTTTGAATGAAGAAAGATTTGCCAAAGCTTATGCCGGTGGTAAATTCAGAATGAAAAAATGGGGGAGAAGTAAAATTATTCAGGGCTTAAAGGCACGAAAAATTTCGGACTATTGTATCAAACAAGGCATGACAGAAATTCCGGAAGAAGACTACCAAAAAACATTACAATCACTGGTGAAATCGGCCATTAAAAAATACCATTCCGGAAATATCTTCGAAACAAAAAGCAAATCCGCAAACTATTTAATTGGCCGTGGGTACGAAAGTGAATTAGTTTGGGATGCCATTCAACGCAACCTCAAATAAAAATACATAAGCTAAACTTATATTAAAATATAACAGATGTGCTGACGTAATATTATTTTTATAAATCAAAAATAACGCTTAACCCAATTTTCAATATTAGTAATACCAAAATCTGTCTAAATCGGTTAAATCTGTCCAATCCGCGTTCCTTTTCTTGCAACCTAGAAGCATTACAAAACATTATTTAGCCAATTTATTGAAAATTTGCTTAGTAATGCGCACTTAATTCCTACCTTAACTCCTTAAAATACTATCCTCCTAAATTAATTAATTAGGTTGCTAACGAAATACAAAAGCATTATAATTTTACAAAAGTCTTCGAATAAACGCCACTTATTGTATTTATTACGATAAGGTATGTGCCTGGCGGTAAATCGGCAATATCAATTGTTGTTGAAGCACCTTCAAACATCCCGTTAACAGCCGTTTTGCGTCCGTCTAAACCCAATACGGCATATTGCCCTCCAGCCAATTCATTAGTTGGTAAATTGATATGTAATAGCGTTTCACTTACAGGGTTTGGATAAATTGTTATGTCTGAGTTTGTTGAAGGTTCAGATGCGCGAAATAAAGCATCGTCCGGTGCCCACCAATTACTACTAATTACAATTAGCGATAATAATTTAATACTGTTGCCATAATATCCATCGCGATTTATGTTTACGGTTTTCATATAATTCCATAAACTATTGAGCCAGGCTTGATTGCTGCCATCAATCATTGCACTTACCGCAAATGGAGCCTGAAAAGCCAGGTCGTTATAATTAGCACCCGCTAACATATTTCCGGTTTCAATATCGTAACCACTTTTAATATTGGCAGGCAATGAACTTGTTTTAGTTTTAATCCAGGAATTAATTGGTGCTAAAGCATCATAAGCTCTTGTGTCGCCGGTTATTAAATAATCGGTAGCAATACGCCATGGAAAACGACAAGCATTGTAATAATAATCACCATCATTTGTCGACTCTAAAAAATTAGGTGCAGCAGGATCTGGCGCAGTATTGGTATGGCGAATAAAATCAGGCATTAATCCAGTTGTTGTCGAATAGTTTGTTTGAATGGCATCTGTAATGGTATAACATCTGTCGCTGGTTTGTTGCCAATGATTATCGCCGGTGGCAGCAAAAAAACTTTTAAAATGGTCGGGCATAAAATCGCTTGACCTAGTTGAGTACGACATAGGAGAAACACTCCCTGAAACCCAATCGCCTAATTTTATTGTTTGATTGTTATTATTAATCTCAGAAGTATAAATTGCATCTATTAAAGCAATTGCCTCATTTAAATAATCAATAACACCATCGCTTCCCCATTGCGCATGTGCAAGTAATAATGCATAGGCGATATCTAAATCGCCATCAGTAGCGGCATCAGCACCATCCACATTTTCGCAACCTGTTATTTGTTGCCATGCCATTAAGGTTGGGTTAATAATACTTGGATGTGATTTATAATAGTAATATAATCCGTCGAAATAATTTTTAGCATTAGGGTCGTAGCCAGCCATATAAGCAGTAATCATCATGCCGTATCCTTGTCCTTCACTTACACAAATAGCATTTGCCGGGTCGGCACCTCCTTCGAAATTATAATAAACATAATAATGTCCGGGTTCACAACCACTATGTAAATAACGCGTTTTCCATTTATTGTAAAACTGTTTTACCACTTTGTCCATACCCGATTGTGTTACCACATTAGGTTTAATTGACCCAGCAGTATAAGTTGTATGTTGAGGAAATGGAAAAGCAGGTGCTTGCGCAAAAGCTTGTCCTATAAATAAAATTGATAATCCAATCAACCAATTACGCATAATAATAGAATTTAAAATGAAAAATTATTTTTTAGCTTTTTTTTCCGCTTTAATCTTTTCTTTGGCGATGTTTTCTACGAGGCGTGCTTTAATAATTTTTTTAATTAGTGCTGACGGCAATTTATCTTTATACGAAAAATGAATAGCCGATTTTGTTTGCGGATATTTACTCAAATCGAAAGGCGGATTAGATAAAAAACTGCCATTCAGCATGAATAAACTGATATGGTCTTTAAATGCGCCAAATCCAATTAATGGGCCATTTAATTTGTAAGATGGTATACCATACGAAACATATTCTTCAGCCTTAGGAACTGTTGATTGAATTAATTGTCGTATTGCTTTTAGATGCGGCAGCGCTAATTCCGGTGCAGCTTGAATATATGCATCTACTTCATTTATTATTTTAGTTGCCATAATTTTAGTTAGATTGAAGTATAAGAATCGCCCAAAGATAACATGACAGTTGTCATAACAGTGACTGGCAATTGTCGGAAAAAAATAAAATTATAAATTTCGGGTCTGTTTTTACGCAATATAAAATAGCTCATCAACAAGCCGATAACTGCACTAATCCCACCTACCATTATCATAAAATAACCACCTTCCCATTTTGAAACCTGAAACAATATACCAATAAGTGAAATGCTTAATGAATTGCCAATACTAAGCATGGCAAAAGATTCAATTTTTGAAAAAGGTGAATCCAGTTGAAACGGAACAAGGGCAGCAGACATTCCTTGTGAACCTGAAATGCCAAAAAAGAGATACCAGAATGCAAGCCCCAAAAAACCAATCATAATAATTAAATCTGTTGGACCTACATGCACCAGTCGCAATGCTAATCCAACAATTATTAATGAAACAAATACATATTCAATATTAACAAACCATTTTTTCATTGCTTATTTTTTAAAGATAAAATACACAGCCAATACCATACAAAAAAATCCGGCCAGATAATTCCATTTTAAGGTATCGGTTTTAAAAACAAATACAGCCATTAGCGTAAACACCACCAAGGTAATAACTTCCTGGATTATTTTTAATTGAAACATGCTGTAAGGCCCGCCATAGTTTGAACTACCTATTCTATTAGCCGGAACTTGAAAACAATATTCAAAAAATGCCAAACCCCAACTGATTAATATAATTACCCATAACCCTGAGCCATTGAACCAACCCATTTTTTTAAATTGCAAATGTCCGTACCAGGCCAGCGTCATAAACACATTCGAAATTATTAAAAATAAAATGGTATAAAATGGTTTCATACTCAAGTAGCTGTAAATTTATTTGCGAAATAAAAATAGCATATTATTGTTGCAAAGCAAATTTTACCGGAAGGCGATACCAACTGCCGTTGCCGGTATTTTCCTGTTTGCCAATTACGTAAGAAGGCATATTGTGCACCACTCTTAGTGCTTCAAAATCGAGTAGGGGAAAGGTGGGTAAAAAAATACTGGCGTTACTTACTTCACCGGTAGGCGATACAAAAAATTTGATATAAGTAGTGCCTGTAATAGCATTGTCTTTTGCTGCTGTAGGATACTGAATTTCAGCACCGATATACTGATACAAAGCCGTGTTGCCCCCTTTGTATTCAATAGCCTGTTTCAATATATCAAAGTCGTCAGGATGTGTATTAGCTGCATTGCTGTTGAGTTCAGATGTTACAACGCCTTTTTCATTATATATAACCTGACTTAATACAGAGCCATCTTCGTTATATATAATTTTTGTTTTAACTGTTTTGGCTGGAAAATAGGTAATGATGGACCTTTTACCTCCACTCTGATAATAGGTAATGGAAGAGTCAATTAATCCTCCACTTACAAATTTGGTTACATTATGCAGTTGTTGATTCGGGTAATAAAAATGGAGATATTCGGTAATTACTTTACCTTGATATTTAGTGATAACATCAATCTTACCATCCTGCAAAAACTGTTTATCCTCAATTGGCTGACCTTCGGTATTATACACAATCATACGTTTCGGTTCCCCTGTTTCGTAAAATAATAGCAAGGAACCTCTGCGTGTACCTTTTTTTACATCACTATAGCTGTACCGTTGAATAAGTGTGTCACTGATAGTATACACATTTATATCAGCCTGACCTTCAATAATTTTAGTTAGTGTAGTAACCTCTGCTCGGTAAGTTGCATTTTTAGGATTGGTAACCAACCGATAACTACTATTAAAATAATAGGTGACTGTGGACTGGCTAAATACCAGTTTGGAACATAACAATAATATTGCGATAAGCCTGATTCGCATAATATTGTTAAAGTTGAGAAATTTTAACTAAAATTCCAATCAATTTTGGCTTAAGCCACGAAAATCTACAGGCACAACCTTACTGATACCTTGTTCAGGCATGGTAACACCATAAATTACGTCTACTTCAGCCATTGTGCGTTTGTTGTGTGTCACAATAATAAATTGTGATTTATCTGCAAACTTTCTGATGGTATTATTAAACTTCATAATGTTGTTATCATCCAATGGTGCATCTACCTCATCGAGAATACAGAATGGAGCCGGTTTAATGAGGTAAAGTGCAAACAATAAACTCATACCGGTTAATGTTTTTTCTCCACCACTCAACTGGTCAATTACCTGTGGCTTTTTACCTTTAGGTTTAGCTATGATTTCGATTTGTGCTTCGAGTGGGTCATAGTCGTCTTTTAATATTAAATCGCAATCATCTTCCTCATTAAACAATGATCGGAATACCATTTTAAAGTTATCGCGAATTTGCACAAATGCATCATCGAATTTTTTCCTTGCCGTTTCATCTATTTCCTGAATAGTAGTAAGTAACGAAGCTTTGGCGCTTAATAAATCTTCACGTTGTGTTTTAATAAAATCGTAACGTGTTTTCATTTCTTCAAATGCCTGAATAGCCATAGGGTTTACTTCACCATAATTCTCTATTCGTTTTTTAGCAGCATCTACTTTTTCCTGCAATTCTGTGATCGTGATATCTTGTGGTGGTGCATTATCAATAATACTGTCTAATTCAACTTGGAACTCGACCCACAAACGTTCTTTAATACCGGCTAACTGCACCTTCATATCGTTCAGGTTATCTTTAATCGAACCTAAAGTATGATCACTAGTGTCTTTCTTTTTCTGTAATGCTTTAATTTTTTCTTCAGTTTCTGCAACCTCTCCGCGACTTCCGTAATACGTTTCTTCCTCACGACCGAGCATTTGTTCCATCACGGTCTTTTCATCGTACATTTTTAATAATACTTCGCGAATTTCTTCCAGCTTAACATTGGTATCGGTTATTTCCTGAACAACTTCTTCTAATTGTTTTTTGCTGGAATTTACAGTAGCAATTGCCTCATCTCTGCGTGAGCGTTTGTAATTTAAATCCTGTTCAACACTCTGGAATTTATTGAGTTGCTGATGGTATTTAATATTTTCCTGATTGTATTGATTGCTATGGAAATTTAATTTTTCTGCAACTTCACGATAAGCAACCTCCATGTCTAACAATTCGCGCTGACGTTCTTCTTTTAACGCCATTTGTTTTTCATGCGACTCATTCAGCTTAATACTTTCTTCATCGGTTTCTTGAATCTGACGTGTGAAAGCAGCTTTTTTATCTTCCATTTGTTGCAACAATTGCTCCAGCGATTCTATTCTCGCTTTGGTAGCTATAGATTGTTGCACCACTTTATTTAATTCTTCACGGGCAATTTGAATCGCCTTATCGTGACTTGATTGTTGTAATTCCTGTAACTGAGTTTGTTTTTCTTTGAGGGCATTATTTATTACACTTTCTTCTTCCTGAAACTGTTTGATAGCAGCCTCAAGCGTTTCCAATGTTTTTTCACGGCCAATTCGTTTGCCTTTAAATAAACCTACTGAACCACCTGTAATTGTTTTACCTGATTTAGCAATTTTTCCTGATTTATGTAATAAATGCACATCAGGATGAGCAGCACTTATTTTTGCACTCACAACAGCAAAATCTTCATCACCGGCAACTATATACACATTGCCTAATAAATGATTTACCAGTGCACTGTATTTATCGTTTACACTAATTACATCTAATGCAGCTACTACACCATCAATTGGTTTAGCAGCGTTGCCATTTTTAAATTCTGAAAGTAAAAAGAAGTTTGCGCGACCTTTTTCTTTATTGGCCAATTCATTAACAGCTTCAATAGCATGAGCCATGTTTTGAACGATATAATAATTTAACCAAGGGTCGAGGAAACTTTCGATGGCTGTTTTATAATCATCTTTACAACTTACCACATCTGAAAGTAATGGAGACTCTTTCATACTTGGCACGTTCTTTTTCAAGTATTTGATAGATTCAGGGAATCCTTCAAAACTTTCGAACATGTTTTTGGTAAGATTAAATTCATTTTTCTTCGCATCGAGACTTCTGCGTGCATTACCTAATTCGGTGCGCGTTTTTTCGATGTCTTTTTGCAAAGCTGAAATCGTATTTTTTAATTCATTCTCCGATTTCACTAATTCATCTACTTTCGATTGAGCCTCAACTTTAGCAGCATCAAATCCAACCAACTCTGAACGTAAAGGTTCTAGTTTATCACCGTGACTTCCTTTATCTGATTCAATATTGCCTAACTCGCGGTGGTAATTTTCCAATCGCACCTTGTTGATGGCAATCTTTTTGTCTACATCGTATAATTCGCGTTCAGCAGATTTGAAGATATTTTGAGTACTTTCCAGTTTTTCACGGAAAACATCATGGTCGTTTTTGGCTTTTTCCAGTTCTTCCAAAAATTTCTGGAGCGACTGCTTAATGCCACCTAAACGTTCAATTTCTTCAGCTACACGTTGCTCTAATCCTGCAATATCGCCTTCTGTAGAGGCAATATAAGCTTCTGCTTCACTAATATTTTTGGTTAAACTAACCTGCTTCTCTTCCAGGAACTTAATACGCTCTTTGCTGAGGTTACTGTCGTTTTCTTTAGTGTGTATATCGTTGGTGACAGCGTTGAGGTCCTTTTGAAGTTTGCTGAGCGATTGCTCTTTATCAATTAATGCTGTTTTTTTATCTGCAATACTAGCTTCCAGTGCCTGAATTTCGGCTTCAATCTGAAGTTTTGTATCACTTTCAGCCGTTTGTTGCTCGTTGAGTTGTTTGTAAACGTCTTTTTGCGACTGCAGGGTGAGGACAGCTAAGTCGATACTGTTGTCCTTATAATCGCCCTTCAGTTTTTGATAACGTTGTGCGCGTTTCGCCTGTTTTTCGAGTTCCTTGAGGTTGTTTTCAATTTCAAACAATAAATCCTCCACACGATCAAGGTCAACCTGAGTTGCACTCAATTTATTGAGTGTTTCCTTTTTGCGGGTTTTGTATTTAGATATACCGGCAGCCTGTTCAAATAATTTACGGCGCGAATTGTCCTTATCATGCAAAATATCATCTAGCATACCCAACTCAATAATAGAGTAGGAGTCGGTGCTGATACCTGTGTCCAGGAAAAGGTTATGAATGTCTTTTAAACGGCAGGTTACTCCGTTGATGCGGTATTCACTTTCGCCGGTTTTAAAGTAGTGACGAGAAACGGTAACTGTAGAAAACTCAGTAGCTAGCAGATTTCGGGTGTTTTCGAAGGTAAGGCTAACCTCTGCCATACCTGATGATTTACGCGCCTTGGTCCCGTTGAAAATCAGGTTTTCCATCTTCTCAGTCCTTAGCGCTGTAGGCTTCTGTTCACCCAATACCCATCGAATAGCATCAACCACATTTGATTTGCCACAACCATTTGGCCCAACCACACCGGTAATGTTTTCATTAAAATGCAATACCGTTTTGTCTGCAAAACTTTTAAATCCCTTGATTTCTAACGTACTTAGTTTCATAGTCTCTTTTCCTCAGGCTACAAAGTAAATGTACTGCCAAGCCATCATCAAAAAAGCACTGAAATTAAAATCAACAATCGTGGATAACTTTAACTTGCGTTGCCCGTTTAAAACCTCCGAAGGCCTGTAAAATCAACTATTTTCTTTGAAATTTTGTGCATAAACCTATTAGTAACTTCCCTGATTTCAAGCTGGTTTAAACTATCACATAACTTTCCGGAATCTTGTTTTACAGCAGTTGAATTGTATAAGGAAAACTATTTATCGAAAAAATCTAAAAACCCATTATCTTAGTGGCATGGATGGGATAGGTTCTATAATCATGTTAATTATCTGGATTTTCGTAATCAATTTGATTTCCAGATTTTTTAAAAAGATGTTTGGGAAACAAGACCCTAATAAACCGGTATCTACTTCTCAGCAAAAACCACAACAAACTTTTCAGGATATTTTTCGTGAACTCCAGAAAAAAATGGAGGAAACACAATCCAAACAAAATATACCTCCATATGCCGAACGCAAAATGATCCCGGTAAAAGAAGTTAAGCCACAAGTTGAAGTTAAAAAGGTAAAGCCGGAAGTTAATTTTCAGCAGGTTTATCAATCGAAAGATGTGATAAGCGATAAAGAAAAAAAATCGGATGCGGAATACAAAAAATTTATTCGTGAAGAACGCAAACGTGAACACGATGCTGAATCTAATGAGTTAGATAAAAAAATATACGCTACTGAAGCTCACGAAGAGCAAGGTGTTCCTTTTGAACTCGATTTACGAAATGCTATAATTGGCAGTATTATTTTAGAACGCCCATACTCATAATAACACCTGCATTGTTTTTCTTGTCACCTGTTCAAGGTAAGGTGTTTGGCCGTTAGCAAATGATTTCATTGCTTTTGTTACAATATAATTCCGGATAGTAATTAATTTTAAATTATTATTTGAACGTACTTCGCCCTGCGAAAAGATAAGTTTTAATTCATCTTTTATTATTCGTGTTACATCATCATTATCATCAACAACAACCGATACCGATTGTGCTGCTTTTTGAATAATATTGATACTGAGTTTGTGTTTGATAAATACATTATAAATAATGGCCATTTGTTCATCATCAACAAATGATACTTTCGATGGAATAATTGAAATAAGCGTCTGGTTGGGCTTTTCCATGGTAATTGGCGGGTAATCAATTACCTTGTCGTTAGTTTGTATCACTGTGCCGGGTAACTCAGGATTAATAAATGATTTCACAAACAAAGGAATAGATTTTTGTTCAAGCGGATGAATCGTTTTTGGATGAATTACCGATGCGCCGTAATAAGTTATTTCTGTTGCTTCATAATAAGTAAGTTCCGGTATTTCAATTGCATCAGGGTATAATTTTGGGTCAGCATTTAATACGGCAGGTACATCTTTCCAAATCCATAATCCTTCAGCTAATAAAATATTGGCGAAAATAGCACCTGTATAATCTGAACCTTCGCGACCTAACGTAGTTGTGTTTTGTTGATTTCCTGCAATAAATCCTTGTGTAACAACATGCGCAGTTTGTAATGCAGGCGTAACCGTTTCTGCAATTTGTTGTGTTGTTTTTTCCCAGTTTACAACTCCGGTTCGCCAAGTGTTATCGGTAGCAATTAATGTGCGCGCATCCATCCATGTGTTAGCGATATTTTGTTGCGATAAATAAGCACTTAAAATACTACTTGAAATTAATTCGCCAACACTTACCACCTGGTCATAATATTGCGGATAAGTCATATAGCGATTACCTTCAATTTGCTGAATAATTAAATCAATAAAATAAGATAATTCAACATGAATGTGTAAATCGTCGACAATGATTTGATGATGTTTATATAATTGATTTATTGCTTCGTTGTAGTCATTTTTGGCATAACCCAAATTCACAATTTGTTCAAGGGCATTTGTTGTTTTTCCCATTGCTGATACTACAATAACAGCATTACCGCCTGTGTAATTTTTAATAATAGTTGCTACGTTTTTTACACCTGCTGCATCTTTAACGGATGCCCCTCCAAATTTGAAAACTTTCATGTTGCAAAGATAGATGCTGATAATTGATTACAAACCTAACCCAAAGAAGAAATTTGTTTCAGGCTAACCGACAAGTAATCCAGTCGTGTAAATACTCTGCCTGATATTTATCGTAAAAACGAATTGCCGGTTCATTCCAATCCAGTACCTGCCATTTTAAAATACAGTTTTGCTGTTTTGCTACCTCCAACACAGCATCAAACAGGAGTTTGCCAATGCCTTTGCCTCTGTAAGTCTCCTCCACAACAAAATCTTCGAGCCAGATATAGGCGCCTTTCCAGGTGGAATACGCCTGATAATAAAGCGCCATACCAATTATTTCCTCACTTTTAGCGGAAACAGCCACTATTACATCAAACTTATTTGCTTCAAAATCAATGACATATAACTCAGGAGTAGTCACCACTTGCTCCGGAGCTTTTTCGTAAGTGGCCAATTGTTTTACCATGCCGTGAACAGCATACATATCGGCAGTTACAGCCTTTCTGATGTAAAAATCCATGCGTCAAAAATACGTCGTTACCCATAAAATTCTTACAACAGCAGGTTTTTGTGTTAACTTTGCATCAACAATCGGACTTATGAAGGTAAAAACACTAGGAGAATTTGTTATAGAACGTCAAAGCGATTTCCCCTTCGCTACCGGAGAACTTACCCGCTTATTATCAGATATCAGTATTGCAGCCAAAATTGTAAACCGCGAAGTAAACAAAGCCGGTTTGGTTGATATTTTAGGTGCTCAGGGCAGCGAAAATATGAGTGGCGAAGCGCAGCAAAAGCTGGATGTATATGCCAACAATCAGTTTATGAGTGCACTGATGGCAGGTGGTGAAGTATGTGGATTTGCCAGTGAGGAAGAAGATAATTTCATCAGTTTTAACGGTGCTATCTCCAAATCAGGTAAATATGTAGTATTAATCGACCCATTAGATGGTTCCAGCAATATTGATGTGAACGTGTCAATCGGGACTATTTTCTCCATTTACCGCCGTTTAAGCCTTAGTGGTGGCGCTACTTTAGAGGATTTCCTTCAAAAAGGGACCGAACAGGCAGCAGCCGGTTATATCATTTACGGTTCATCCACCATGATGGTGTATACCACTGGAAACGGGGTGAACGGCTTTACATTAGACCCTTCGATTGGGGAATTCTGTTTATCACATCCTGATATTACCATTCCTAACAAGGGCATTATCTATTCTATTAATGAAGGTAACTACGTGCATTTCCCTGAAGGTGTGAAGCGTTATATCAAATATACCCAGGAAGAAGACCTCAAAACACAGCGACCTTATACAAGTCGTTACATTGGCTCTTTGGTAGCCGATTTTCACCGAAATATGCTGAAAGGTGGGGTTTATCTCTATCCGGAAACGGCAAAATCGCCAAAAGGTAAATTGCGCTTATTATATGAGTGTAATCCATTGGCATTTATTGCTGAACAGGCAGGCGGGATGGCATCAAACGGAACAAAACGTATACTGGATATTGAACCTAAGGAATTACACCAAAAAACACCACTTTATATCGGCTCAAGCTCAATGGTTGAGAAGATTGAGGAGTTTTTAGAACGTCACTTGGAATTGTCTGGAAAGTAATTAGTGTAATCGCTTAGTCCTTAGCAAACAACTCATTTGTTTCGTAGTATTCATCAACAGTCAAACGACTGCCTTCTGCAGCTGCAACAGCCAGTGCATCGCATCTTTCATTTTCGTGGTGACCGGCATGGCCTTTTACCCAAACCAGCTTTACCTTATGTTTAGCATAACTGCGCATCAAACGCATCCATAGGTCCTGATTTTTCTTTTTGGCAAAACCGGTTTTCATCCAGTTGTAAATCCAACCTTTATCAATAGCATCAATAAAATACTTTGAATCGGAGTAAATAGTAATCTGGAGCCCGTCCTTTGTCAAGGCTTCTAATCCTGCAATTACAGCCATAAGCTCCATGCGGTTGTTGGTAGTTTTCCTGAACCCGCCCGAAAGCTCCTTTTCATGTTTGCCAAACCTCAAAATGGTGCCAAATCCTCCGGGTCCCGGATTGCCTTTTGCTGCCCCATCTGTATATATACTTACCGTCATGTTAAATGTTAAAAAACCTTTTACGATTTTTGCTTTTAATAATTTGTTAGTCTCTGAAAAATACCTAAATTTTACACCACAACCCGAATATTCATGAAACAGACAATTATCCTTTTCACCACAGTTTGCCTGTTAATTTCATGCAAACAAACCGAACGCGGTGCAGCAGATACTGAAACACTGTCAAAAAAATTATTCGATACGTTTAGGGACAATGATATACAAAAATCGTCAATGTTATTGCCCGATAAAGGTACATTTCGCAAAATTGAAGAAGAAAAAGGTATGGTGTATGATGATATCGAATTGGCGTATCAGGCCTTTATTCAAACAGCAGAAGCTAATTTTTATACTGTTCAATTAGCGATGCCAAGTTGGGAAAGTAGTGTATATACAAGATCTACAAAAATAGATGCCAAGTTCGGAAAACTCCCTTCCTCAAAGGTTTCAGCTAAATTTGATGCAGATGGTGAAGCGTATAAATTTGAATTCACTGCAGTAAAATTTAACAACAGGTGGTTTTATTATGGAGATGCAACCTGGGTGGCAAAAACAAAGGAGATATAATATTTTACCGGTTATTCAATTATAGGTATATTTATAAAACTGCCTCGGTTTTTTTTGACGGCATAATATTGGCATAATAAAAATATAGCCATATACGTTCATTATCAACAAAGCCGTGTTTATTCATTTTCATATGATTTGATCCTTACTACTCGTTAATAGCCGTAATTTTCGGCTCGATTTTTTCATGTTACTATTTTGCCTATAGTGTAGGTTTACTTTACTGAAATTCAATTATGTTAAAAAATAAAATACAATTTGTAATTGTTCTGCTACTGATATGTGCTTTCAGGCAAGTTCAGGCTCAACAATCAATGATTTATACCGATTTGTATAAAGATTACAAAAAGGGGATGGAGTTATTTGAAAATCAGATGTACTCCACTGCTCAGGAGTTATTTAACGCAGTTGGCGCTATAAAACCCGAAGGAACCGACGGAGAAATAACCACATTTGTGGCTAATAGCCAGTATTACGGAGCTATCTGTGCAATAGAGTTGCAGAACCCTGATGCTGAAAAACGGATGTTAGATTTTGTGGAAAACAACCCCGGGCATGTGTTGTTAGGTTCTGCATACAATCAGTTGGGTAAAATTTATTACAACAAAAAAGAATATACCAACGCAGTTACCTGGTTCGAAAAAGTGGATGTTAAAGATTTATCGCTGGCAGAACGCGATTTGTATAAATTCCAATTTGGTTATAGTTTATTTAATAAAAAACGATTTACTGAAGCTAAAGTGATGTTTGCACAATTAAAAGACAAAGCAAACAGCCCTTATTATTACGGTGCTAATTATTACTACGGATTTATTCAGCAGGAGGAAGGCAATTACGAAAATGCTTTGAGTTGTTTCGAAATTGTAAAAGATATTCCGCCATATTCTTCGGTTGTGCCTTATTACATGACGAATATTTATTTCCAACAAAAGAAATTCGAAAAGGTAATATCTTATGCTGAACCACTAATAGCTGATACCAAGTTGGTGTATTATGCAGAAATTAACAGTTTATTGGGTCAGGCTTATTTTTATAAAGAAAATTATAAAAAAGCATTACCATATTTAAGTTACTATATTGAAAAGGCAAAAAATATTCGTGATGAGGACTACTACCAATTAGCCTTTACGCATTATAAAACGAAAGATTATAATGCTGCTATTGCTACGTTAAAAGAAACCTCCGATGATGACGATACCTTATATCAGCATATCCAGTTTTTATATGGTAACTGTTATATCGAGCTCAATAAAAAGGATGAAGCAAGGAATGCGTTTATGGAAGCTTCGCGGATAGGCGTTGATGCTGAAATACATGAAAGTGCATTATTTAATTATGGTAAACTTAGTTACGAATCTGCATTTTACACTGCTGCTGTTTCGGCATTACAAGATTATTTGAAAAAATATCCTAAGGGTAAGAAAAAAACAGAAGCGCAAGAGTTATTGGCTAGCTCGTTATTAAATACCAACGACTATGTTGCAGCTATGGAGGTTATTGATAACATCCCTCAAAAAACACCTAAGTTAAAAGAAGCCTATCAAAAAGTTTCTTATTACAGTGGTGTTCAGTTGTTTAATCAAAAGAATTATAACGAAGCGGACAAGATGTTTAACCAGTCGTTGGAAAATCCAATAGATGCTGATTTACAAGCTGCTTGTTATTTTTGGATAGGTGAAATTCGGTTTACAGAAAATAAATATGCTTTAGCAATTAATAACCATGTTAAATTCCAGGACTTATCCAAAGTCGCTAAAGATTTACCTGAAGAAACTACGATTCCATATTCTAACTACACCATCGGTTATAGTTATTTTAAACAAAAATCGTATAGCAATGCTTCCAATTATTTTAGCAAAGTGACTACATCGCTCAAAACAAGTAAAACTGATATCACACAAAACAATGTTTATATAGATGCAGTTTTGAGATTAGGTGATTGTTACTTCATGACAAAAGATTACAAAAAAGCTGAACAGAACTACAGCAAAATTATTGATAACAATAGTAAGGGAGTCGATTATGCCTTATATCAAAAAGGTATGCTGCAGGGATTACAAAATAATAATAACGGTAAAATCAGCACACTTCAACAGATTAAAACCAAGTATCCGAATTCATTGTATATGGATGATGCTTTGTATGAAATAGCGAATACCTATTTCATTATGAAACAAAATTCAAGTGCCATTACCGGCTTTAAAGAATTAGTTGCTTCAAAACCTAACAGTAGTTATGCTGTTAAAGCGTATTTGAAATTAGGCTTAATCTACTTTAATGAAAAAGATTATGCTAATTCTGAGAAGTATTATAAAATGGCATATGAAATGTCGCCAAATTCGGCAGAAGGAAATGAGGCTAAAGATGGTTTATTGGATATTGTGGAGGAAACAGGTGATACAGATGCTGCGGATGGTGTAGTGCCAACATCTGCAATTGATCAGGAGAAATATAATTATGCTAAAAACAAATATGATTTAGGTGAATACAGTGGTGCTGCCATAGCGTTTTCGGATTATCTGCGTGAATTTCCGAAAGGACAGTATAAAACCGAATCGGAATTTTATCGTGGCGAATCGTATTACAAAGTTGAACAATACAGCAAAGCATTACCTGATTTCGAATCAATTATAAAAGGTAATAAAACTAAATATCTGGAATCTGCACTTGTGCGCGCAGGATGGATTGAATATTACCAGAATGAAGATTATAAATCGGCATACGATTATTACGATAGATTATACGACGTAGCTGATTATAAAGAAAATACATTCGTTGCCATGGTTGGTTTATTGCGCACAGCATATTTCCTCAACGATTTCGATCAAGTAATTGTAAATGCGAATAGAATTTTGGGCAGCGACTTGGTGACCAATGTCGAAAAAATTGAAGCACATTATTTTGCAGGACAAGCGCATTTAGGTAATAACAATATCGACAAGGCTTATGATGCGTTTTCTAAAGCATCAGCGTTAACTACTAACGAAATTGGTGTTGAATCGAGATTCCACATGGCAGATATCCTATTCCAAAAAGGTAAATTGGATGAATCGAAAGCTAAATGTCAGGAAATAATAAACGACATGCCTGCTTATGAGGAATGGATTGTGCGCAGTTATATTTTGTTAGCTGATATAAGTGCTGCCAAAGGAGATTTTGCACAGGCTAAAGCGACATTAAACAGTATTATTGATAATTATAAAGGAGATCCTGCCCTTGTTGAATTGGCTAAACAAAAATTAGAGCAAATTGAACAAATGGAAAAATCAGGCAGACGGAAACCATCAACAGATACTAATGATGATGAGGAATTAAATTTCGATAACAACTAAAGAAAACGACAATGTTGAACATTAATAAATATATAACAATTGCAGTTTGTGTTTGCGGAATTTCCGTTAGCTCAAACCATTTACAGGCACAAACTAATGTTGGTGACGAAGATGTGGATGTGGTAAGTGGATACAATCCTGTATTAGCAGATGCAGTAAAAGAAAATTTTAATGCAGAATTACCGGAAAATAAAACAAAACCGGAACCACAGGAATACAACATTCCTATCGAATTTTTCCAGATTCCTTATCAGCCTGTAAAAGTAAAACCTATTCGTTTACCTGATGCAAAACCAACTGAGTTGGAAAATGTATATGTGAAGGCCGGGTTTGGAACTCAATTTACACCGCTTGCGGAAGTATATCTGAACAGCGATAGGAATAAAAAATATAATTACGGTTTATATGGTAAATACATTTCTTCGAATGGAAAAGTGGAAAACCAAAATTACAGCGATTTACGAGCAGGTGGAAGCACCAATTTTTATTTTGACGACAAATATGCATTGCCAATAAATGCATTTTATTCCAGAAATACATTACAATATTATGGTTACAATCCTGATGATACTTCTTTTAAATCGGAAGATGTGCGCCAGATTTTTAATAACTACGGTGGTAGTGTTGGATTCCATAATATTGGCGATAATCCATTAAATATGGATTTTGGATTAAAAGTTGGTGTTGATGGTATTCGCGACATTAATAAAAACAAAGAAATTCATCCATTTGTAACCGGTTGGGGAGAAAAGAAATTGGAAAACAAAAGTATTGCCGGTTCAGAAGTGAGTTACGAATATTTCAGTTATTCCGGTGTTACCGAACACGATAATTCACTTATTGGTGTTAAGCCTTATTATAAAATGATTACTGACCAATGGTCACTAAATGCCGGTATTGAAACAAAAGTTGATAAGGCAAGTAACGCATATGTGTTACCGGATGCCGTATTTAGTTATGATTTAATTGGCGATAAATTCGTTTTTGTTGCCGGATGGGAAGGCCATTTACAGGTAAATAGTTTTGCCAATATTGTGGAGGAAAATCCTTTTGTAAAAGATACATTGGTTTTCAAAAACACTTCTATCAATGAAATTCATGCCGGATTAAGAGGTGCTACCTATGGTAATTTCAGCTTTATGGTTAAGGGTTATCAGAAATTGGCGATGGATATGCCGTTTTATGTAACTGATTCAGTTGATACCAAACGTTTTGATATTATTTATGCCGATGCTACCATTTGGGGTGGAAATTTAGAGTTAAGTTATTTTGATGCTGACCGTTTTCGTGTGACAGGTTCGTTGAATGTGTTTACTTTCTCGGAAGTGGACATTATCAATAAGCCATACCATCGTCCAACGCTTGAATGGACTATCAATGGACAGTATAAATTCAACCAGAAACTCAGTATGGAGGCTAATATCTTTGGTGTAAACAAATCTTACGCCTTATTGCCTGATGGTGCAGAGGAGGAAATAAAAGGTGCTGTGGATTTAAACCTGTCTGCCAACTATGCTTATTCCAAATATTTCAACATTTTCGTGAATGTGAACAATATGGCCTCGTTTAAATACCAGCGCTATTATAACTATCCTTCCTACGGAATTCAGGCTTTGGGCGGATTGTCGTTCACGTTTTAAACAATCGGTGGATTTCTTCACATTTTTTTAACACCCGGTCCGTATGATATTTGCCGTATAATACGGACCGGTGCACCAGATAGCTCAACATATCAGCCAACTACTATACGATCACAATTGTGTGATTGTGCCCGGTTTTGGCGGTTTTGTGACTAATTACCAACCGGCTAAGGTGCATCCAACATCGTTTATTTTTAATAGTCCCTCCAAAAGTGTGGCTTTTAACGTAAAGTTGACCAATAACGATGGTTTGTTGGTTAACCAGGTTGCAAAAAACGAAGGAATAAGCCATTATCAGGCTGAACGACAAATAACCGAATTTGTAGCTCAAATACAATCAGCTCTTCAAGAACATAAGCCAGTGAAATTAGCCGGTATCGGTCGTTTGATAATGGACGTCGAAAACAATATTCAGTTTTTGGCCGATAATTCTCACAACTTTCTCATGCAGTCGTATGGTTTGTATTCGTTTACTGCCCAACCTATTGCACGCGATTATGCTGACTCTGCTGTTGTTAAGCAAATGGAGGCTATTGTTGTTGAAAAACCGGTTAAAAAGAAAAAATCAACCGATGCATTATTGCCAATTGCAGCAGTGTTGTTGTTAACGATGCTTACCATGCAGATTTTTATTCAATCGAGCATGAACGGGTTTAATTATTCAGAAATTTTCGGTTTTCAAAAAGTGTTTACGAAAAATAATTACCTCTTAGAAAAATATGAACCTGTAAAATTTGAAATGAATCCTTCCATTTTATTTTTCAGGAAAACAGATACAGCTTCATTGGTTACTTTAGATACAGTTTTAAACAGCATTACAACACCTGAAACAGTAAATAGCACACCGGTTGTAACTCCGTTAGCATCAACCTATTTTATTTCAGCAGGCTCATTTTATTCTGATGCTGAAGTTGAAATTGTGTTGGCCAAATTACAAGCAAAAGGTTATACCGGTTATTTAAAAAACTGGGGGAAATATAAAGTAGCAGCAGTTGATATACCGGAACAAACTGCACCGTCTGCATTTAGAGCTGCATTTGTAGAAGCTACTGGTATTGCTGATGCATGGGTTGCACGCAATAAATAATTGTAATTACATCTTCACAAAAAATTATTCAGTTGTTATAAGGACTGGATTAAACGTTTACTGCCTATATAGCCATACTAATTTCATTTAGCAGTATGTATTTACAATTAAATCTAACAGGGTAGAGGGTTTTAAAGGGATTCTTGGCAATAGTCTTCCTATTTGCACAAGCAGTAAATTAATTGAGGAGCGACCGACTAATTCAATAGGTTATTTTGCAATCGACAATTACGTGCATAAAAAAAAGGCTGTCCTTTTGAGACAGCCTTTCGGTAATATTTTGAAAATTACTCTTTAGATGCTTTTTTATCTTTTTTCTCCTTCAATTCTTCTTTCATTTTTTCTTTTTCTTCAGGAGTAGCATTTTTGTATTTTTCTTTTACGTCATCTTTTTTACCGGCTTTGTCAGCTTCTGCGCCTTCTTCACCTTTTTTAGTTTGACGGTAATCTTTAAATTTCTGCATTTGCTCTTTTGAAAGCACATTAGAGTAGTCTTTAAAACGTTGTTTTGTCAACTCATCTTTTTCAGATTTAGCAGCATCTGCATTAGGATTTTCCATGCCTTTGTATTTGGTCTTTAAATCTTCCAATTTGTTGGCATATTTAAGGTTGATATCCATTACCTTTTTTTCCTGTGTTGGATCAAGATTACAGATTTCATCCATTTTAGTTGTCCACTCCTTAGCTGTAGTAGCAGCATCGTTTGACATTTCAGACTGAACTTTGTCTTTTTTGTCACCCTTGTCTGTTTTTTCAGTAGGTGTAGATCCACCTTTTGTAGTCACCTGGGCATAACTGTTATTTAACAGAAAGGCGGTTACCATAACCAGGAGTAAAGTTGCTTTTTTCATTTTGTTTATTGATTTTTTATGATAGGTATAAATGTAAAAACCGTGCCAATTTTTTTAACACAATTTCACGATGCAAAGTTATAAATATCTTTTGAATTAACCGGATTATTAAAATTATGCTGAAGCTCTAGTTAAACGGTCGTTTATTGCGATTCCAATGCCATTATCCGGAACTAATTCACCAAGAATTATTTCGGCCCCTGACGTTTCTAATCTGCGCAAAGCAGCAAATAGGTTTCGTGCAGCGAGATGTAAATCGCCATCTTCCGTTAATATTTCCTGATGAATAATGGCGGGATGTGAGAATTGATGTTGCAAACTAATAATGCCAATCGCCTTATTATGATGTTCTTCACACAATTGGTTGAGATTGCCAATTACCAAAGGGATTTTGGGCGCGTAATGGCTTTTAAGCATTCCTGGAGCTTCTGTTGGGTGCTCGGCACTTACCGATTCGGGTTGGTAGCCAATCACTTTTTCCATTTCACCGGCACTAATGCCTCCGGGACGCAAAATAACTACCCGGCCAAATTCATTCACTTTAGCAATGGTGCTTTCTACACCAATAGCACATTCTCCTCCGTCTAAAATATAATCTAAAGCGCTACCTAATTGATTTTCAACATGTTGCGCATTGGTTGGACTAATGGTACCAAAGGTATTGGCACTTGGAGCTGCCAGGGGAAAGGGGAGTTGTTGTAATAAAGACAATGTCAAAGGGTGATTAGGCATACGAACAGCAACGAGCGGACTGCCCGCAGTGATAATGTCGTGAACAGCCTCCGTTTTGGGGACCAAAATAGTTAAAGGACCTGGCCAAAAGGCTTTTGCGAGGCTCAACAGCACTTCAGGAACCTGATTACTGATGGTTTCCAGCATTTCCCAATTACCAATATGTAATATGAGTGGGTTAAAACGCGGCCTTTGTTTTATTTCAAATATGTTAATTACCGCATCTTCGTCGAACCCATTTGCAGCAAGGCCATAAACAGTTTCGGTTGGAATTGCGACAGTTTTACCCGATTTGAGTAACTCAGCGGCATATGTTATGTCATTTCCAATCATGCTGTTAGCCCATTTTTATAGCACAAAATTAGGTTTCCACCGGTATCAATTTCTATAGCTGATGGAAATACTTTTTTGAGGTTATCGATAAGTGTTTTTTCTGAACGACTTTTTTCTGCCAAACGGCTAAAAAGTAAAATGCCATTTGCAGATAAACTATTTTTTAATTGTTGTAAAAATGTTTCCGAATGAAATTGACGAGGTACATTTTTATCAATAAATAAATCAACAGTAATTAAATCGAATTGCTGACTATTCAACTGCATCCACATTAATGCATCGCTATCGTGAATATCAAGTGCAGACAATAAATCTTGATCAGGGTAATATTTTTTCGCTAGTCGAATAATTGTTTTATCTAATTCCACACAGGAGATAGTTCCTTTAAATCCAAATTTAGTTTGTAACATGTAGGGAATACTACCAAGCCCCAAACCCAATACCAAAGCACTTTTCATGGATTTAATTTCTTCAGCTATAGTGAATAACGCAGTGCGATAAGAAGTATATTTATCTTCGAACGAATAGGTGGCGTTTTCACTGTTTAGCATGTAACGTCCTTCAAATAAAACAACTTCCAGCGGACCTGAATATTCGCCGGAAGTTGATTCGACCTTAATTTGTTTTAAAAAACTAAGGCAATATTGGAATACGTTTCGTTTTATGGCAGTCACATTGTAAAACTAGAATTATTAATTTGTTTTATAATATTTCATCGCTTCAACCATATAGGTTTCTTCAATATTTTTAATACGTGTTTCATCACTTGGGTGCGTGCTTAAAAATTCAGGAACAGAAGTTCCATTTGCACTCATCCTTTGCCAAAAGTTTATTGCATTATGCGGGTCGTAACCGGCAGTAGCCATAAAAATTAAACCCAAACGGTCGGCTTCAGACTCTTGTGTTCTTGAAAATGGTAGTAAAATGCCAACCTGTGCGCCAACACCTACGGCAGTCATAAGCAAGTTTTTAGTTTCAGTGGGTTTGTTCGCTAAAGCTATGTCTAAGGCAACAAAACCGGTTTCTGCCAACAACCCCTGGCTCATACGCTCGTTACCGTGCTGCGCTATAGCATGGGCAATTTCGTGACCTAACACCACGGCAAGACCGGCATCGTCCTTAGTATAGCTTAAAATGCCTGTGTACACCACTATTTTACCACCCGGCATACACCATGCATTGGGTTCTTCACTTTCCACCAGATTTACTTCCCACTGGTAATCAGCAATCATTTCTTCATAACCTTCAGCCTTTAATACTGATTCTACAGCCGGTATCAATTTGTCGGATACACGTTTCACAGCAGTATAGTCGCGGCCTGAGCCTACTACTTCGCTTTCTTTCAAGAAGTCGCTGTAAGCAGTCAAACTCATAGCAATCATTTGACTTTCAGGTAATAGATGCACCTGTTTTCTCCCTGTAATAGGCACACGTGAACATGCTGCAACAAGCACAGCAAAGGATAACACAAACAATAATTTTTTCATAACAGTCGATTAGTTTACAAAGGTAGACAAATCAAATATCGTACTCAAATGCGCAAAACCTAAATAAAGTGGTTTTGAGGTGTTTATAAACTCCAACTTTATCGTTTTGCTGTCTGATTACATATGCTATCTTTACCCCCCACAATCACACATATTTATGAAGAACAGCCTATTCGTGCTTTTTGTGGCTTTTATTTGCCAACTTGGTTCATCGCAAACAGCAATTTTTAGTGGGATAATTACGGATGCTAATACTAAAGAACCGCTGATTGGAGCGACAGTTTTTCTCAATAATCAAACAGGAACAGCTACTGATATTGATGGTTCCTTTAAAATAGTCACAACTCCCGGTGATTATACTTTTACTGCAAGTTATGTAGGTTATGATAAACAAAGTGCATCAATCACCTTAACTGAACGCGCCTCATTAGTTTTAGATATCGCATTAAAACCGGTTGATGGAATTTTAAATACAATTGTTGTTACAGGAAGTAAATTCGAAAAGAAACTAGGAGAGGAGACTGTTACGATTGATGTAATTAAATCTGATTTAATACAACATACCAACGATGTAAAATTGGATCAAACTATTCAGCGTATTCCAGGTGTGAGCGTAATTGATGGTCAGGCGAATATCAGAGGTGGTTCAGGTTATAGTTATGGTGCAGGAAGTCGCGTATTATTGTTGATGGATGATTTGCCGATATTAACCGGAGATGCGGGTTTTCCAACCTGGGATTTTATTCCTATGGAAAACATACAGCAGGTAGAAATTATTAAAGGTGCTGCCAGTGCCTTGTATGGTTCAAGTGCATTAAATGGTATAATTAATGTCCGCACAGCTTACCCGACTTCAGAACCGGTAACTAAATTATCTTTTTTCAGCGGGGTATATAATTCACCTGCCGATACCGCACAAAAATGGTGGGCAGATGACTTTCCATTTTTTTCAGGAGCTAATTTTGCCCATCGTCAAAAATTCGGAAAATTTGATTTAGTAACAGGAGCCTATGTGTACACACAGGATAGTTATTTAAAAGAAATTTATCAGCGTCGTGGTCGATATAATATCAATACACGTTATCGTATCAACAATAATTTAGCAGTTGGATTAAATGTAAATGCACAAGTAAACCGTTCGTCGAGTTTCTTTTTTTGGGATGGCATTGATTCTGGCTTATATGTTGCTGCGCCGGGAACTACAGCATTTAATCAGGGTTTTAAAATTACGGTAGACCCATTTTTAAACTGGTACGATGAACATGGTAACAGACATAAAATTTTATCTCGTTATTATGGCAATCATAACAAAACTATTACCACTGAACAAAGCAATTTTAATGATTTGTTTTATGGTGAATATCAGTATCAAAAACATTTAGATAAATATGCTTTAGTTATTAGCTCAGGCGTATTAGCAAGTTATGCGATGGTTAGTGCTGAATTGTATGGTGATTCAACTTATAATACCAGCAATGAAGCGGTGTATTTACAACTCGATAAAAAATGGTTCGATAAATTAAATGTAAGTGGTGGTGTACGTTATGAATTTAATCAAATTGCAGGTTTAAAAGAATCGAGACCGGTGTTCAGACTTGGTGCTAATTATCAGGTAGCGAATTACACCTTTATTCGTGCATCTTGGGGACAGGGATATCGTTTTCCTACCATTGCTGAAAAATATATCTCGACTTCAGTTACAGGATTAAGTATATATCCCAATCCTGATTTAACATCTGAAACAGGATGGAGCGGTGAATTAGGCGTTAAACAAGGTGTTAAAATAAGTAACTGGCAGGGTATGATTGATGTGTCAGGATTTATTTCTGAATATGATAACATGATGGAATTTACATTTGGATATTATCCATTCCCCGGGTTTATGTCGCTGAATATTGGTGACACCAGAATTATGGGCGGGGAAATTTCATTTATCGGAGAAGGTAAAATTGGTACGGTGCCAACAACATTAATCGCAGGATATACCTACATCGACCCTAAATTCAAGGATTTCGATTCCATTCAAAATGCCTTGTCCAGTGCAGATTACAATGTATTAAAATATCGTTTTCGCCACACCGTTAAATTTGATGTTGAATCAACCATCAAAAAATTTCGTGTTGGGGTTACTTGTAATTATAATAGTTTTATGGAAGCAGTTGATGCTGCATTTGTTGACCCGATAATTCCTGCAATTAATTTATACATTATTGATGGTTTACAACAATATCGCGATGAACATGCAGATGGCGATTTGGTAATTGATATCAGACTTGCTTATAATATTAACGCAAACAGTGAGGTGTCGTTATTATGTAACAATGTATTAAATCGGGAATATAGTTCACGTCCGGCTATGATGGATGCGCCAAGAAACTTTACTTTAAAATATTCACTTACACTATGACATTAGGTGCATTGAGTGAAAAATTGAGGAAACGTGTAACTGAGTTGCGCCATGATAATCGCATGCATACTAAGATTAATGCTCCATTAATTACAATAGAAATCGCTTTGGGATTAACTGAATTGGCGATTGATAAAAGCAGACCCATTTCTCCTGAAGAAGAACATTGGTTTCATGAAAGTTGGAATATTATCAACCAATTGGAAAGAACAGAATGGGATGATATTATTGATTTATATCGCAGCCTTGCATTCAAAATGGGAGAACGTAATTGGTTTAGAAATTAAAATCAATCAGTTAAGTTTGAGTTTGCCAATTTTACCATTGTTACCCGCTAACAACACGGTATTAGTAGATGGAGAAACAGCAATTACATTATAACCTTCCAGACTAATATTCATCCAACTCAAGTTTTTTGAGATATCAACTCCTGAAGTTCCGCAAGCTATAAGTAAATACGGATTTATAAATTTAATACACGAACGGTATCCATTTGGATTAGTGCTTAGTGGGGATTTCCAAACGCTGTCGTTTTTTACTAACATCGTAAAATTTCCGGTATAATCGTTTGGAGAAACATAATCTCCACCAACTGCAGCACCAATAGTAGCATCGATAAAATCAATAGAAAAAATACCTTTTGAAGGTGCGCCTGATTGTAATGGCACATTGGTTTTTTGCCAGGATTTGCCATCATTTTCAGAATAATAAAGCAGCGTTTTATTTCCTCCTGTGCCAAAAAAGATATGTCCTTTTTTTAGATACTGTATGGTAGAACCACTCGCTGCAAATGCGGCAACACTATCCTCAGCTGAACATTGTTCATTTATTTGCCAACTATCGCCTTTATTTGTTGTTTGTAATAAAAGAAATTTACCGTTAATTGGATCGCCAACACAAATACCTTTTTTGCCAACAAAATCCATGGCATCTAAAAACGCTTCAGGGCGATTATCCTCATATACTTTTTTCCAAGTAATTCCTTTATCGGTTGATTTCAGAATACATGCAGGTTGCACACTACTCATTACCAGTATGGTTTTTTCGTTTATTATTTCTATATCGCGAAATTCAGCACTGTCGTAACCTGGAATTTGTTTAAACTGCCATGATTTACCGCCATCTGTAGAATTCCCAACATATCCATTACTGCCACTTGCCCAAAAAACAGAATCGTTGAGTGCTGCTAATCCACGAATACTGGTGGGCATATTTGTTGGTATAATTTCAATTTGATATTGCTGACAATTGGCAATAAAATCATCAATAAAAAAACAATAGTGGAGCTGTTATATTTCATCATTTTTTCTGATAGTCTGAAGGAATTACAAATATGTCCTGCGGAAACGAATTTTCCTTCAGGCTTATTACTTCCATTGTTCGGATATTGGTTTTACTTCTTACTTCAAATTTTAAGATAGCGCCTTCTTCATAGCCTATATACAAAGGTGCGGGAACAGCAACACGATTAATTTCGGTTTGAATATCAAATCTGCTTGACGGAAATTTAATATCACGGGAAACCCATATGTATGCAGTATCTGCCTGTGGAATAAACCCGGAGCGGGTAATTCTGAATTTATCACAAGTATGGCCTGCAATTACAGCGCTGTCGTTGGTTGCAACAACGGTTGGTGCATAATGGTCGGGCATAGTATTTTTTAATGCACTACTAGGGTCAGCAAAATCCGAATATTCACCAAGATGTGCTATTTTTTTTGTGGTGTCTAATTGCCAAACCTCTTTGGCATCTTTAAAAATAATCACATTACCATGTGAAAGACCACCTGTTTCAATTAAGCGGAAATTATTGGAATCAACATAAATATGCACTAAAGTAGGACTGAGCGTTTTAAATGCAACAGCAACATTAGAATCAGCAGTTTCAATAGTTGAATGATAAATTATTTCTCCAAAAAAAATACTGCGATTATAAGTGACCTCTTTGGTTGTTTGATCGTGATTATTGCTTGATTTATTACCGCAACTCATCGCCATCACAAATAATGGTGCAATTGTCAGTAATCGAATTATAGATGTAAATTGTTTCATTTCCTGCAAAGATAAGGAAGGAGAGGGGAAGTTATTCAACCGGAGCAAACGATTTAGAGGCATTGATTAAGTCTGTCCCAATCGTATTGCGGTAACTATACAATGTCCAGCCGATAAGCTGATAAAAGTATAAGGATGTTTTTAATGTTGTAACAGTATAAAATACTTTGTGCTCCCCGAATTTGCCATCAATTGTACTGGTGAGTGCCGGAACAAGATTCAACGTGTCGACAACAGCCTCATCAACATCACTGTTTGCTAATTGAGTGCTGATACCATTGCAAGCAAATTTGTGATAATTTTCAAGGGTGATCGTTATACTATCATCTTCGGTATCGGGAATTTCTTCTCTGATAATGATATAAAATGAATTATTAAGGCTATCGCAATAAGCAACTGCAGCTTTAGGATGTAATTTTTTATCTAAATGCAGATATTTGGGAACATAAATCTCAAAAGCACCCTTTTTAATTACTTTATTAAAGTTACTGTAATCAATTTCAAACGAATCTTTTTTGCATTGAGTTAAACCCATTACAATCGCCAAAATCAGATATGCAACTTTTTTTACCAGGCTTTCCCTTTTTTGAGTTGGTATTTTAAAATACTTTGTTTGTCCTCAGTAGAATAGTATAAAAATAATGTTTTTTTGTCCGGCATAAAACTCAAACCGGCTATGAAGTAAACGTTTTTAAATTCATTGGTAAATACTTCAGGGAATGAAAATGGTTCATTAATCGATTTCCGTGAAGCGCGATAAATCACATTATTGGCAACTATAAACATATTCAATTCATCATCAGTAAACCATGCACTTACTATTTCCAGGTTCACCTGACCTTGAAAAGTAACAGGCACTGGTTTTGAAAATGGTTCATCCCAACTTTTCCGTTCAGCATATAATATTTTGAAATTTCTGTTGTAGTAAATTCTCAGGCCATCTGCAGATATCCATGGATATGCATCACTTTCCAGTGAGTCGTTTAATTCTTTTAATACACGGTGTTTACCATACGAACCATCGGGTTGTTTGTAGGAGATGGCAAGTTCGTTATCATTCCATCCCGCGTATAAATTGGAAACATACACCAGCACATCTTCATTTGCAGAAGCTGAACATTGAAAATAACGTACCGAATCAGGTGCATTTGGGAGTTGAAATCCTTTTATTGTTTCAGTTGGATTAGTTGCTGAAAGGTCGATGGAATAGATGTCTGATACCAAATTAACATATTCATCTAATTCTCCGTCCATTAACCCTAAAATAAAATGGCTACCATTTTTCGTTAATTGACCGGGGCCTATTTCATACGTTTGAGGGATTTTTAGGGAGTCCTGGTAGACAAAAAGCTCGTTAACAGTGGTTGGCGACTGTGAAAATGCTGTAGCAGAGTACAAAAAGCAGAGAATTAGCGGTAGTTTTACGTTCATAATCAATTATTATACAAAAATATAAATTTATCGATATGCAGGATAATACCTACAAAATGGTTGTAGCAAGGTTAGCAGATGAGGACATATTGGAGGCATTAAGAAATCATGAAAAGTATGTCGATGGTATGTTATTGGCATTAATTGATGAGTTTGAAAAGCGCAAATTACAGTTAATCGGAGTGGACAAGTTACGTGCCATGGTTACAAAACGTTTAGACGATGAACGTATTGCCGCTGAATCCGAGGCTCTAGTTATTGAACCGGAATTACCGTTACCAACGCTTTTTTCTCAAACAACGATTTTAGCCTTCACCATATTTTTCTCTCCATTGTTTGGTGGTGCTTTGCTGGCCATGAATGTAGCTGCGGTGAAAAAAGCCGGTGTTTGGCAGGTTTTATCGTTATCGCTTGCCTTAACTGTGTTGGTTGGTGTGTTAAATATGTATTTAATACCTCCGGGAAGCATTTTTGGATTATTGGTTTTAGCTGCTATTGCCTTATTTATGTCGGAACTTTTATGGAATCGATTTATCGGTAAAAAAGTAAGTTATAAAAATAGAAGTTTTACTGTGCCTTTAATTATTGCATTGGCAATATCAATTCCATTAATATATTATTTCTATCAACATCCGGAATTACTTGAATTAACAACCAATACAAAATGAAAATTAAGATAACAGGATTAGTTTTAGCCTTTTTAATGATGGTGAATTCCTTAAAAGCTGATTCGCCGCTTACATCTACTTATTTTGCTGCCAGCTATTACGATTATTCAATTGTATCTGAAGCGGAAGTTAATCGTGGTTTAAACGACGCTGTTGCTGCTTATTTATTGAATGAAGATAACCCAATTGATGTTAAAGCAGCTATTATTAATGGCATAGGTTGGAACTACGACGGCACTAAACACAGTGACTTATTTAAGGAGTATTTGGCTAAGTCGAAAGGCATTACAACTGCACAATTAAATTTAGATGATTTAACTGCTCATCAATTGTTTTGTTTAGGATATTTGATGGGTATGGATAATTATTTTGTTGTAGATGAAGCAATAAATGTGTTAGAAAAAGCTGCTGCTAAAAATAAATCAAGTTTTACCATTCATCTCATTCTAAACATCACCAAAGCCCAAAAAGCGATGGATACCGATTTTTGTAAAGTGTGGAAACTTACAGCAGAAACATTAAATAACAAATCACTCAAACGCGACATGAAAACTGCCGCTATTCAGTCTGTTGTTGATTATATGTTGTTATACAAAGAAGATTGTATTTAACACGGTTTAATTATTACTATTTAAGAACCAATTGCTGATAGTTTTTTCAGCCAACTTGCCACATGGTGTAAAATCCTTATTGTATTCGTTACTGAAATCCATATAACTTGGCCATTTCCATAAATATACACCATCAATCCAAGGTTCGTCTGCCATTGCTTTAATCATTACTTCGTAACAACGTTGCTGACTGCGTTCGTTATAATCTTGTTCATCGGCATCTTTATGTGGTTGTATCCATGGTGCAGCAATACTTTTAAACCCAATTTCGGTGAATACTACAGGCAGTTGATATTTTTTGCTCACAGCTTCAATTACATCCAGATTTTTTTCAAATGCAGTTAAAAGCTCTTCATCAGTAGGATTCATTTTTGTACTCAATGGGTAATAACAATTTACTGCAATGAAGTCTAATTTGTCCCAAAATGAAACTGTTTCAAATTCTTTACCCCAGTTAGCAGCATAGGTAATTTTACCGGTATATATTTTACGTACTTTATCAAAAAGTTCATCCCATTTGTTATGTTCAGAAAGCGATGCATTTTGAAATTCTACGCCAATGCAAAACATTTCGAACCGATACATTTCAGCCATTAAAGCGTAGTGCATTATCCATTGTTCATAATATTCAAAAAACAAATCCCAGTCTTTTTGGTTGGTCATGGTGATATCACCTGTCCAGCCTAACCAAGACCACAATTGAGGCTTCAACATGACTGACATTCCGTTTTGATGAGCGGTGTAAGCAGCATGTAATATACTAGCATCGTTTTCTCCTCCGGCACCAGTGGTATATGATATTGGGAAAGGTTTATTCATGGAGCGGAAACCACTGTAAGGAATAATTGTTAAAGAATTTACACCCAACTCTTTCAATTTGCCAATTGATTGATCGGAAGTTGAACCCATGTAACCATTATAAATTTGATAACCTTCATGTGCATAGTTAAAACCCTTATAAAATGATTGTTTTGGAGTGTCTTTTAATATGGTAGGTAATTGATTATTGGTAGCTGCAGATGTAACAAAGGCATACCATTCATTTTGTAATGCAATTAATTCAGGACTGTTTTGTTGCCATTTCAAATAATTGGCTAAAAACTGCTGAGCACCATATTTTTCTATTAAAAAGTCAACCAAACTAGCAGAGGCAATATGCATCAGGTAATCTGATTCACCTTCAAATGCATCATTAGAAATAAGAGCTGCTAAAGTGGGCAACGCATCGGCTTTGGCTAAATTACCTGCTAAATAGGTATAAGAAGTGCCTTGCCATTGTTGAGTAAACTTAACAGCTAAACCTTCTTCTAAAGCGTAAATAGCGGGCTGACCTAAGAGGTTGCGGACCACAAGCATGGCAAATGTTTCATCGTATTTTCCTTTGAATTCATTAGTCATTACACCATGAATGGCAAGCTCTTCGAAGTCAATCAAACTTTGGTCTGCATTACCTAACATAAGTGCTTTTAACTCAGATGATTTATACAAATGATATTTTATACCATGTTGCAATTTTTTACCTGTAAATTGTTCTATTGCAGCTAAATTTTGTTGATTATGTTTATCTAATTCATCGGTTAATACCGTAACATCGTCAACACTGTGATTATAATAATTTATAAATGCCGTTTCTTTTACTATTTCGCCTTTAAAATCAAAATCCCAATGCAATTTTTTATCAATTGTCCATAAAGCAGTGGAATCTTCTGAAAAATTGCCCAAAACGCTGCGCTGTCCGTTGGTATAAATCTGGTAACCCCAATTATCCCAATAAAAATAACCCCATGATTCTTTAAATTGTTCTTGTAAAAATTTCACTAATTCATCTTCGTTATTGCCGGAAATTACTGTTAATGGAAATTTTGGGTTGTAGAGATTAGGATAAAAATTAATTCGATACATCGCATCTCTTGCAGTATATTTTTTGCCATCGAATTCAAAACCATTTTCAAAAAACTTAATAGGTAAATGGTCATTAATTCGGTTAAGCACCAAATTGCTTCTGGTGCCTATTATATATATGGGATGTTGTGAAATTTGTTGTTCGGTAACCTCATCGTCGCGAACCGGAATTATAGTAAACATATCGTCGCGCATTTTAGCAGCAGCAATACCATTTATTACAATATCAGCAATGGCGTAATCTTCCTTCGCGTAAATGATAAAAGCCGTATCAGCCTGCCGGAATTGCTCCATGAGGGTTTGTTTGTTAGGCCAGGTGTTAGGAATGTTTGCTTGTTCAACGCTAGATGCTCCGCAAGACAGCAATAGAAACGACATGTAGATATACCAATAACGCATAAGTAGCGCAAAATTATCGGAAAATTAGGAATAATACGCGCTGAAGGTTGCTATTAGGTAATTTTAACCTGAGATATTATCTGTTTAACCAATTTTTAAAGTCCGGGCTCCGCTCAACACTTACTATTGTTTCGCGTTCAATAGGAGGGTTTAACTCGATTTTTATCCTGGATTTAGAGTAGTTAATCATGCTTTTTATACTATCAAAACTAATAATGAACTGCCTGTTTATGCGGAAAAATTGTGTTGGATTTAACATCGGCTCCAATTTATCCAAGGATGAGTCAACAATATATTGTTTACCCGTTTTTTCAACCAGGAAATTGAGTTTTTGGTCTGCGAAAAAATAGGCTACATCAGTTATACTTACAGATTTTAATTTACTTCCGCTGCTCACTAAAAACCTTTGCTGATAATTTTGTGTCTGTGTAAAATGGTTGAGCAGTAAATCGATATTTTTATTCGGATTGCCCGAAGATTGTTGGAATTTATTGATTGCAGCAAACAATTCGTCTTTATTAATAGGCTTTAACAAATAATCAATACTGTTAACCTTAAATGCTTTGATGGCATATTGGTCAAACGCGGTTGTGAAAATTACCGGAGCTGTTACCTCAATCTGATTAAATATACTAAAGCTGATATCATCGCCTAAATGAATATCGCAGAATAATAAGTCGGGTTTGTTTTTAGACAGAAAATCAACTGCAGAGCTAACATCATCTAGTTTTGCCATAACAGTAATTTCAGCCGGAAAACTCAAAATTAATTTTTCGAGATAATCCGCTGCAATTTTTTCATCTTCAATTATGGCAATGTTTATCATAATTCTTCGGCGACAGTTTGACTAACTAATGGAATTTGTGCAACATATTGATTGTCAATAAGACCAAATTTAGGAATACTTTCACAAATTAGCTGATATCGGCTTATCAGGTTTTGATGACCAATTTGGGTAGATTGTAATTTTTCTGCCCTTGGTTGAAAAACATTACTAATTGTTAATTGATCTCCCTTTGCTATTATTTGGATAACAAGCGGCTTCGCATTTGAAATTACGTTATGTTTAATGGCATTTTCAACTAATAGTTGTAAAGTTAAAGGTGGGAGATAATGATTTAAACTGTCTGCATCTATTTGTGTTTCAACCATCAAATTATCGCCAAACCTAATTTTATTTAAATAAATAAAGGATTGAATAAATTGAATTTCATCATATAACGTAACCACCAATTGGTCGCGTTTTTCTAATACATAACGATATACCCTGGCCAATTCCTGAACAAATTCTTTTGCCTTTGTAGTATCATCTTCTATTAGTGATTGTAAGGCATTAAAGCTGTTAAACAAGAAGTGAGGACTAATTTGTGTTTTTAAACCTTCTAACTGGGCACGCAAAAATTCGCGTTCCAATTTTTCTTTTTCAGCTATTGATATTTTTAACTTCTCCACGTAATGTCTGATTTCTAAAACAAGGCTAACAATACTTACTAAAACTGTGGCAAACATTTGATTTTGAAACACACTCATTTTGGCTTCCTGCTCGTTCAGTTTGTAAAACAAGTTGTTGAATATTTGCCATTCAAAATAGATAATAATATTGGAAATAATTAAACCTAAACCCAACGATAAGCTGATGCGTTTAAAAGCAGACAATTTTTCTTCATATTTCGTAGTAATAGTTTTAATAATAAAAATATTAGCAAGAAATAAAGAAAATGTAACCAATACAGAAAATATACAGGAAATAGCGTAGTCCTCAACCGTAAGGCATGGTCTTCCTCCAGTGGAGCCAAAAACAGTTTGAGCGATATACACATAAGTTGGAGGCACCAACGATACGATGAAGGTGCCCCACAACAAAACTTTATAATTAAATTTATTCTCTTCCATTTTTAGAAAGTGATTCTATATTGTGGCACTAAGAAAAATCCAAGTTGATAAACAGTATCAATTTGTCCTTCAATTGGATTAAATCTTTGATATAATGGATTTTGTCTGCTAGTGATATTCTGGATATCAATTGCCCATTCCTGAGTGGCAAATTTACCATCCATTTTAAAAGCTGTCCGTAAATCTAATCGCATATAGTCATCAAACTGATCTCCATATGCATTATCCCAATCATATTTAGTTTCTCCAGCTAAAATAGATTCTTCTAAATCAATTGGGGTATAACGTTGTCCACCTGCTAAAGTGAATTTGGTATCTAATACAATAGATTTTTTTGTTTTTTGACCTACGCGATTAGGGAAAAGGGTAAATTCTTTTCCACCAACAAAATTGGTCACATAATTACCTGAAAATGCAGATTCACGTTCTATTTTATCACTACCTGTATACTCTGATCTGTACAATGAACCAGTTACGAGGAAATACATGCCTTTATCCATAAATTTCTCCAGTGTAAGTTCTGCTCCATAATTGCGTCCGGTGCCACTATTTTTTAAATAATCAGGTGAACCAAAGGTAAGACTACCCGTATTCAGCACTGAATAGGAAGAACTATCTTTATCGATCAACACATCATATAAATGCTGGTAATATACTTCTGTCTTCATCCGGATTGTTGGAGATAGTTGTAAATCGTAACCTAAAACGATATGGTGAGCTTTTACAAAATCAATAGAATCGTTTGGTGTGATATAATTGCCAACTCCGGCTTCTACCGTTTTAAAATAGGTAGCAATAGGTGCCATCATGCTATGCAAACCATAACCAAAACTCAATGCATTTTTTTCGTTTATCTGGTATTTTATACCTGCACGAGGTTCGAGCGAACTACTGCCATTTAAACCAAGGTATTGATAATGTAAACCTGCATTTAAACTCATCTTATCTGAAACACGGTATTGATATTGCGCGTATGGTTGCAATAAAAACGTATTGCCATCATATTCGGTTAAAGTAATGTAGCGGTCAATTGTTGAACGATAGATGCTGTCAATAATATCCACTAGAAATTCATCAAATCGTACCCCAATTTGTAAATTATGTTTGGTATTAAATTTCTTTTTGTAGAAGAAATTTCCGGCAATTTTTGTTTGTGTAAAATTTTGTGAATAATAAGGAACCGGGTCATATGTTTCAGGCGAAATTGAATCAATTAAATCACTGTTCATGACATACGAAGCAGCCAAAGTGAATTTGGTATAAGAAGAATTGTCAATTAAATATTGATGGCTAATACCAGCAATTCCTGTTTTGGAACGGTCGTAAATATCGAGGTCGTTATTGTATAAATTGTCTACAGTATCTTCTTCATTGCTTGAAATTAAGTCTATCTGACTAACACCTCCAATTGCAAACACGGAAAACGTTCCTGCTTTTTCTGTAGGGAAATTAAAACGGGTTGTAATGTCCTGATAGTAGGGGATGGCAGTTCCTGTTCCAAAGTTGATTCCCAGTGCAGACATAAAACCTAATGTGGAATAACGGTAATTAAGTAAATAAGATGATTTTGATGATTTACTTATAGGACCTTCTGCACCAAATTCAAAACCATTTAATCCAACTTGTCCAACAAATTCATGTTTGTTGTAATTGCCGTTGCGCATACGTAAATCAAACACACCACTAATGGCATTACCATATTCAGCTGGGAATGCTCCGGTTAAAAAATCGCTGTTAGCTAATACGTTATTGTTGAGCATAGAAACAGGACCTCCACTTGAGCCTAAATCACCAAAGTGATTTGGATTGGGTATGTCCATTCCTTCTAAGCGAAATAATAAACCCACAGGTGAATTACCACGGATAATAATATCATTTACGGCATCATTTGCACCTCGCACACCTGCAAAGTTCTGAGCCATGCGACTAACGTCGTTTCTAGCTCCGGCAAAGCGCTGACTTTCTTCTATGGAAAATTGACGAGCACTAACTGTAGTCATCTCATTGATAGATTCCATTTTCTCATTATCTGCAGAAATAACAATTTCATCCAGTTTAATAAGTTGCTCTTGTAATTCAAAATTTAAAATCAACTCCTTTCCAGAAGTTAATTCTAAATTGTTCGCAATAAATGGTTCGTATCCAATAAATGTTGCCTGAATAGAAATACGTCCGATAGGCACATTTTTAATTTCAAAATACCCGTCCAAATCTGTTACCGCACCAAGGGTAGGAGTGGTGTTCAATACAATGATATTGACATAAGGTAAAGTTTGTTTCGATTGATTGTCGGTAACCTGACCACGAATGGTTTGGGTGAGGTTTTGTGCCTGGATATTAAACACCGAAAGCACACATACACTGAAAATGGTTAATAGAAGTCTCATAGATTTTGATTTTCAAATGCAAATCAACACCGTATTGAAATTGTGTGCAATATATATATGATGAACGGGAAGATTAAATGGATGAACCGATTAAAAAACACCTTTTAGCCATTCGATGATAGCAGCTCCTGCAACTAGCCATAGGATACCTTTCAACAAAAAAAACAGGAATCCGATTACGCCAACACGTTTAATCCACTTTTGAGTTTTTTCCGGAATTTTCATATAAAACTTACAACATACAAAGTTAAGTATTAAACAAAACGTTCCAAAAGAAGTTTGAGTGGTTTTGCTTTTTTTATCTGATAATGTTTGTTGATATAAAAGTTAATATGATTGACAGCCTGATCTATATCGTCTGTAAATAATACCAGGTTTAAATCCTGTTCCGCAATGGTTTTTGCCGCTACCATTTTTTGTAACATTTCCCAAATGTCTTTATAATAATACTTCCCAAAAATTACGACAGGGAAGTTTTTAATTGTGGCTGTTTGAATAAGGGTAAGGGTTTCAAAAAATTCATCCATGGTGCCAACACCGCCCGGCATCACGACAAATCCATAAGAGTATTTTACCAATAACACTTTGCGGACAAAAAAGTATTTAATGGTTACCCACTTATGCATGTAAGGGTTGTGTTTTTGTTCCTGAGGTAACTTTATATTGCACCCAACCGATTTTCCTCCGGATTCGAAGGCACCTCGATTGGCGGCTTCCATAATGCCAGGACCACCACCGGTTAAAATAGTGAGGTCAAGCATACTTATCTTTTTACCCAACTCACGAGCATCTTTGTAATATTGGTGGTTTTCATCAAAACGGGCAGACCCAAATACTGTAATACATGGGCCAATAAAATGTAAGGCTCTAAAGCCTTTGATAAACTCCCAAAACACTGAAAATGCGAAGGTTAACTCTCTGAATCTAGAACGCGGACCTGTTAGATATTTGCCTTGTTTCGGCGCTAATTCCAAATCCCATGCTAATGCTTTTGCCATAATTCCCGTTTCCGCCAAAATTAAGCGGTTTTATTGTTTTTAAATTCTAAACACTGTTAATGGCATAGTTTTCGTTTTATAGCTTCTAAAGTATGATTTATGAAAAGGATTTTGATAATAATTTTTGCCTTGAGCGTTTACGAGGTGGACGCTCAAGAGTTTGATTTAGGGATAAAAGGTGGTGTAAACTATGCCGATGCCGTTATTTTAGATGTGGTTAGTGCTGATGGCATTACGTTAGATGAACTTCAAACCGAACGCGGAAAATCAATAGTGTTTGGTGGTTTTGCCAGGGCTACAATGGGTAAATTCGTAATCCAACCGGAGATATTATTCTCTGAAAATCAATCACTTGTGAAGTTTGAAGGCATTGATGCCGGTGATGATAGTTTTGGGGACCTATTAAGTATTCAAGTAGATAAACTCGATATTCCGCTCATTTTCAGCTACAAAGCATTTAATGCCATACGATTATCGGCTGGACCGGTGTTTAGTCACCTCAATGTTGAGGAAGAGGATAAATTGTTTCAGTTCAACGATATGACTGTCGGTTATCAGGCCGGTATAGGATTCGATATCAGCAAACTCACTTTTGATGCGCGATACGAAAGTAATCTGGATGGTTATCAGGAATTTCTGAGCATGAAGCAGGAAATATAACTGTGGATACCAGAAGAAGCATTTTCCAATTTACCATTGGATACAAACTGTTTTAAGCCGGCTTTTTCAATTTCCAGCGTCTGTGTGACCACAGATAAGGACCGGGGTCTTTGCGTATGTCTGCTTCCAGTTCAGACATAAACATTGCTGTTAGCTGCTGTGGAGGCAGGCTGTTCGCATCATTGGTCAAGAGTTTAAAAGTGATTTCATACTTTCCGCGACTTACATGATGGATGGTAGCATAAAACACGTCGTAATCATATTGTCTGGCGATTCTTTCCATCCCAGTCACCACTGCTGTATCCTGGTTCATAAATTTGGTCCAGTAATGGTCCTTCGGATTTGGAGATTGGTCTGCAATTAACACCAACAATGTTTGCTCATGAGGCGTATCTGTAAGGTGTTTAAGCAACTGTCGTTTAGGAATCAGCATGATTTTTAAGCGAGTTCGACTTCTCACCGCTAAACGATTGAAATACTTGTTAGAAAGCGGTTTATAAGCGGCTTTAAGCGGTAGACCGGCATGCACAGCCATTGAACCGCCTGCCCATTCCCAGTTCCCGTAATGTCCACATACTAATAATGCATTACGACCTTTATTTAATGATTCCACAACGAGACTATAATTTTTTACACTACACTTCTTTTTTAACTGCTTATGTGTAATGGTGAGTGCCTTAATTGTTTCAAACATGGTATCTGCAAAAACCATATAAAATCGACGGGCAATTGTATCTATTTCGGCATCTGTTTTTTCAGGAAATGAATTACGCAGATTTTTATAAACAACTTCTTTCCTATACTCAAATACATGAAATAAAAAGAAATAACCAATATTGCTAGCTTGTCGCAAAACCCACATGGGTAATATGGAGAAGAAATAAATAAGTGGTAGCGCTAAATAATACCCTAAAGCCTGCATGTGCCACAAAAATAGGAAATTTTTGAAGCCATCTGCGCATTTATGCACATAGTAAAATGTTCAAGTTGAACTTTAGCACTTTATTTTTCATTGTATTAAGTATGATTTACCGATCAATAAAACAGATTCAGTTTGCTGAAATGATAGATATGGGTGGTTTCCCCGTTCGTCAACCAATGCCTACTAAACAACTTGATAGGATAGACCCATTTTTGCTTTTGCATCATCATACAGGATTTATTGCCAACGATACTCATCCTCGTGAGGTAGGAGTGTCACCACATCCTCATCGCGGATTTTCGCCAGTAACATTTGTGTTTAAGGGAGATATTCATCATCGTGATTCAAGAGGAAATTCGGCAGTGGTTAAAGCTGGAGGAGTGCAATGGATGGATGCAGGAATGGGAATTGTGCATAGTGAAAGACCATCTGTTTCTTTTGCTAAAAAAGGAGGACAACAGGAAATAGTGCAATTATGGATAAATACACCTCATGCGCATAAAATGGATCAACCAAATTATCAGGCATTAGACGAGGTAACATTTCCAATTATATCCTTGCCGGAAGAAAAAGGAAAACTTGCTGTTGTAGCCGGAAAATATGGAGCATTGCAAGGCCCTGCTAAGTCAAAATTAGATGTGTTGATTTTAAGGGGAGATGTACTTCCCGGTGCAACTTATACAATTCATATACCTGCAAAATATAATACCATTATTTACATTTTGAATGGTAGTTTAACCATTAACGAAAATGAACATATAGCAGGTTTGCGTTTAATTCAGTTTAATAATGATGCAGACAATATTCATTTCAGCACCAATCAAAAAACGCAATTTTTGGTTTTAGGTGGGTTGCCCTTAAATGAACCAATAGAAAGTTATGGACCATTTGTAATGACAAGTCAAACTGAAATTATGCAGGCTCTCCGCGATTATCAGATGGGGAAAATGGGCGTGCTAATTGAAGAGTGGTAAAACTCAGTCAATAGCCATTTTTACAAATTGGGCATATTGCTCATTAATTTGAATCATATAATATCCAGGTGTTAATGTACTGATGTCAATTATTGATTGGTTGATATCCAGTAAACCTGTTTTACATAATTTCCCTTCTAAAGTATAAATAGCATAAGGTGCATTTGTTAAAGATACATCAAATGTAATTGTTATAACATTAGTAGCGGGATTTGGAAATAATTCAAATTGCGTATTTTCAATATGCTGAATGGCTGTTAAATTATTGCTGATTGAGTCAGTAATACCAATACTGGTATTATAATAAGACCCACTCGGGGTGGTTTCTAATTTAACTGCTTTTACCATATAAAAATTATAGCCCGGAAGAGGTGTTTCATCCAAATACGGTTCATTAATTAACATTGTTGTAATGCGTTCATATTTACCAAATTCGGTAGAAGAACGATAAACATAATAACCCAACACATCAATATCTGGGGAAGGTTCGAAATCAATTTCGTAGGCAACTGTATTATCTTCCGGTTGGCTGACAGTTACATCAGCAACAGGTTTGAAATTATGCATGCGTAAGGTTGGGTCACCCATAAATCCTAGATGTACATAATGCGGGAAAATATTGGCTTCATAAGTTACGGTATTATTTTGTGTAACCCGTACACTATACCCAATATTTTCTCCTAATGCCATTTGATGAAATTGCCAATGTGGACGTCCGGCCCAACAATTAGTTAATGTCATACCCGATGCAAGTGGAGCGCGTAAGAAATTATCTATTGCATCCCAATCGCCAAAATAACTACCGAATAACATCGTAAAAGCAGATTTTACGGTATCTGCAGCAAATTCGGTTGTTGTTCCAACCCCGCTTGCTCCTTGAAACCATCCACCACCGCAACCAAAACTCCATAAGTAACTATCGTTATACATTGTAGTGAAATAATCGGCTTCATAAATTTCATTGGCGGTAAACATAGGCCCAAAATTTCTCCACCCGCTGGAAGCAAATGCTTCACCTCCGAAGGCACCAAAATTATCATCAATTAATCCACGTTGATTGAATGTATAAATACCATGTTTGAAATTATGTTCACTATCGATATATCGTTTCAATAACGTTGCTTCATCTACTACAAAGGATGGCATGTTAAATAAATCAACCCTTCCTATTTGCATTTCTATTTTTGATTTTAACTGAGATTGATCATACTTGCCATCTCCCGGAATGTTTTGATTTTCGGGTCTGAATGCCACTATATTATCTACTGTTACATCACTATAATCTACATCAACATCTGCATAAATGGCATCAGCCGGCCAGGCACCCTGATGCTCCGGATGTCCGTCAGGATATATATTGCCTGAATACAAAACCGGAACTCTTCCAAATAAATATAATGCATTAATATCTTCGTTCGCTTCTGCACGTGATATAATTATTTCTCTTACTGCAATGGGTTGCATATCTCGTGCTACATGTAATTCTTCAACACTCCATCCATCGCCGGAAATATCTTTTTTCAATTGATATATTTCTGATTCCATGTCCATCGTAATGGTAGTATCAATTACTAATAAACAAGTGCCTCTATAATCTACCACTTCCATTTTTATTCCACATAATATATATCCGGTTGCAACAATACCAGAACTTGCTGTGCGTTCAACTTTATATTCATAAGCAGAATCAATAATTATTTCCGTGTCTAAATAATTAATCGCCGTTCCACCTAATGTTGCAATGGCTGTTCCCCAAGAAGCATCTGATTTTTCTTTTTTATAAATTTTATACTCAGTTGCAGTTGCATATGCCGGCCAAATTAATGTTACAGTAGGAGGTGCTTCAGTAATTGTTGATGAAACTAAAACAGCATAGTCGGAAGACACTTGTGCTTTTGCGGAAATAATTAATAATGACAAACAAATCAGGAATAACAGTTTTTTCATACAAGGTTATTTAAACAAATTCTTAATAGCACTCGCTAAAAAATTGGCAGATAGTGGATTTCTTCTAAACCATAATTCCGGTTCAATTATTTCTAATTCCATTACTGCAAGTTGGCCATTGTTGTCGTTAATAATGTCAACCCTGGCATATAAAGGCTTCTCAGAACAAGCAGCCACTGCCTTTTCAGCAAATGCTATTTCTTCTGAAGTGGGTGTGTAGTCATGCAAAGTACCGCCAAAATCATCTTGCACTCTAAAATCGCCCGGCTTCGATTTCTTTAATACTGCGTGGGTAAAGATACCATTCATTAACATAAAAGCCACTTCACCTTTGTTAATAATATCGTATTGAAAAGGTTGCAACATCATATCTTCATGTTGAATGAGTTCACTAAAGATGTCGTTGTGGTTTGCAACATTAGATGGGTTCAAACGATACGTGTGACGAGCAGAACCTGATATTGTGGGTTTGAGAACAGCTTCATTGAGTTTAAGTTCGGCAAACAAATTACTCAATAATTGGCTAGTGCCTTTTTTGAAATAATATGTTTCAACGGTGTTAACTCCGGCTTGTAATAAATCCCTGAAATAGTGTTTATCTAAATTCCACTTTAATAAATTAATCGAATTGATGAATTGTGTTTTTTCAGCAGTTGCATTAAGCCAAACTTCAAATTCAGCAAACCTGTCAAAATAATCCCACGTTGTCCGAAATACTACATAATGTGCTGTAGACCAGTCAAACGAATTATCGCTCCATGATTTTCTAATTACCCTTAATCCATGTTCTTCTAATGCGGAAGTTAAAATGGCATCATCGGTTAATATATTATTGATATATGGATTAAGTTCAGTTGGATTGCAATAACGGTCCTCTGTTAATAATACAATATCCCAAATTTTCATGTTCACGATTTTTTCGACAAATAATAACCGGCCACACCAGTCAGACCACCTAAAATTCCCATCACAGCAGAAACAATTCCAAATAACCAGTAATTACTTTTCATAGAAAATAAATTGGCCATTTTGCTACTCATTACACTGTCGTTGGCAATGTCTTTTATGATATATAATAGCACCCAAGTGGTAAATACAACTAACCAGCAAACAAAAAATGTTTTCCAGCCGGAAGGTAGTTTTGCAAAATAACCTAACAATAAGGTAAGTACAACAAATATCCACCAAATGGGTAATAAGGTTTGCAGTAAATAACAAATAATAACGCCTACTATAATAATTATTGCTGTTTTCATAATTAATTAAATGTTAATGTGAATAATGCTTTTTTACCTGCAGCATCTAAATTTGTAAATAAATATAAAGGATAGTATTTTCCTGCTGCCCAATCTTCAACAAAATTATCATAGTATTTACTACCTGGATTACCAGATTGTCCACCAGGATATATTCCAAAAGCATTTACAGGTGATGAAAGCTCAACTATCATTCGCCAGCTTGGTCCATGGGTTTCGCTGGTAGCATTCACAATATTGCGATAACCACCATTGTTTACCATGAGTTTGCTAAAAGCAGGTATCTGACTTATATGCATGATATTAGTATGTTTATGCTGATACCATTGCAAAACATTTTTATCAGCTTTAACTAAAGAATCACAAATTGATAACATGCTGGTAAAACTTTGTTGAACAAGGTCAGCAAATGTTTCCTTTTTGTCGGCAGTTTGGGCAAAATCAAATAAAGGATGATTATCCGGGAAATTACGCATCGCTTCTACAGTAAAATAAGTATTGGGTTTTACATAAGCAATGGTTTCACTCTGCATTTCATCCCACATTAAATTATACAAAGTATCCCACCAAATTTGATAATAGGTAGGTGCTAAATCAACGGCATTATTTTCGTAATTCCATTCTTTCAGCGCAGTTACAATTTTACAGGCATTTTCATCTGTTCTGCATGGGTCAGATAATTTTGTCAATAATATTGGTAATGCTTCTGATGCAGAAAGGTTGAAATTATTTTGCTGCAAGTTTTGCATATCCGTTATTGTAGCATTGGTTATTTTATTTAAGGTTGTATTAATTACACGGTTGCGATAAAATTCGAAATCGAAACTGGTGTAATAATATGGATATGTAGAATCTGTAGGATGTTGATTGGCAGAAGCACAAAAACCTCTCGACGGATTTTTAATGGTTGGATTATGTTCAAACGGAATATATCCCTGATAATCGTCTGCAGGATTGGTTCCATCTAAAATAAATTTGCCTTGACCTTCATGTTTAAGTGGGAATCTGCCTTGTTGAGTTATGGCAATATCTCCCGAATGAGAAGCGAAAATGAAATTCTGTGCGGGGCAACTAAAATAGGAGATGGCGTGTCGGTAATCATCATAATTTTTTGCTCTGTTCAATAAATAAAATGTGTTCACCTCTTCTGATTTTTCCAAAGCTAACCAACGCATTGCCATACCTTCTCTGGCAGCTTTATCTTTTGCCTGGTGACCATCAACCATTTTTACATTTTCATACACTACAGGTCCGTAATGTGTATAAATTACGGTATCAACAACTGCAGATGCACCACGTACATTAACTGTTTCAATACGTTTTGTTGTTTTCCTCCATTCATTCCCATATTTATATGCCGCTTTAGTTTCGTCCTGAAACGTTATGGTATACCAATCTCTAACGTCTACCTGCGCATTGGTTACTCCCCAGGCAATATCATCATTAAAACCTATCACAATTGCAGGTGCACCGGGTAATGATGCGCCATAACAATTCATATCGCCTAATTGTAATTGAATTTCAAACCATAAAGAAGGCAAGTTTAATTGTAGATGTGGGTCGTTACATAAAATTGGATATCCATTTTTAGTTTTACTTCCACCAACTGCCCAGTTGTTAGAGCCAACCTGATTTTTTTGGTGTTGTTGTTCGAAAATATCCAACACTTTTTTATAATACACATCACTGGTTGTTGATGCTAATGTATCAGTTGCCTCAACATCAAAATCATAAATTTTTTCAGTTGGGATAATTGGATCTATACCTGTTGTGTAATCTGGATAAAGTGCATTAAAATCAGTATCAGCAAGTAATTTTTTAAGGTTAGTCATTTCCGCATCATCATCGAAACCAGTGAGTGTGCTTGCCATGTATTTTAATAAAAGTGCAGTTTTTAAGGGCGTCCAGGCTTCAGGTTCGTAATTCAATAACTTAAATTCAATGGGATATGCTGCATAATCTAATCCTACGTTACCGTTAGAGTCATTTATTCGCATAAAGGCATTAACACCATCTGTATAGGCTTGAATACATGCTTCTAATTTTGGATTATTTTTTATTGTTGCAAGTGCATTTTCTGCGCCAAAAATCATTCCTTTGCGACGTTGCTCTAAATCGTATTCAATAAATTTAGGTCCAAACAATTCACTCAATCTGCCGGCTGCAGCACGTGTTTGAATATCCATTTGCCACAGACGATATTTGGCTGTAATATATCCTTGCAAATAATACAATGAGTGTTCATCTTCTGCAAAAACATGCGGAACCAAACGGTCATCCAGCACAATTGTTCCTTTCACCGATGGGTCGGCAATATCAACGGTGTTACTTTCAAAAGCTGTTTTTGTTTCAGCATTTGCCATAAATCCATGCACAGGGTCCATGAGTTTACCTAAGGGTGGTAATGAGCCCATGCCTGAATCTAAAAAATAAATAACAATAGCCGGAATAACTACACAGGCAAGTATTTTAATATATCTCATATTAGCCATTTAATCATAAAAATAACGATAGTTTGTTATGCAATAAAATAAGTTGTTAACCCGAAAATGGCACTTACTGCCAACCAAATTAACATATCGATTTTAAAGCGGTAAAGTGCAATTACACTTATCACAATCCAAATCACATTTAACCACTGCACTTCATGCCAATTAATGGACAGCAAATTTTCAGCGGTTTTACCAAATATAACAGCTTCTGCAAAATACAACGTTAAATTTAATATTACACCTGTAACTGCTGCTGTAACAAAGCTGAGTATATGTTTGATATGTGTATTATGTTGCGTTTTTTCGATGATGGGTGCACCTGCAAAAATGAATAAAAAACAAGGTAAAAAAGTATAATAGGTAGTAGTTAATAACCCAAGTGAACCGGCCAATAAACTTGAACCGAAGGCCTGATAACCACCCATAAATCCAACAAATGCCAAAACCATAATAAGCGGTCCCGGAGTTGTTTCCCCGAGCGCCAATCCATCTATCATTTGTGCACTGCTCAACCATTGGAAGTTTTCTACTGCTTGTTGCGCTACATAAGGTAAAACGGCATAAGCCCCGCCGAAAGTAACAAAAGCTGCTTGTGTAAAAAACAGACTGAGTTGTTGCCAAAACGAAAAATTACTGCTGAGCGAATAAAACAACAGGAGAGGGGCTACCCATAAAATTGCAAATAAGGCTATTTGACTTACAAGTCTTTTTAATTGAAATCCGGTATGAGGAATCACACTGGAAGTGGTTAAATAGTAACCCTTTTCATCTTGATTAATTGCACTGTTTTGGTTGGATTGATGGTTAGATTTATTTATCCATTTGTGATGAACCAAAGCAAAAACAATTGTGCCTAATATTATTAACGGGAAAGATATATTGTAAAAATAAATGGCTATAAAACTTAATAGGGCAATGATGTAGTGATAATTTGTAACCAGCGATTTTTTTGCAATTTTTATCATTGCTAAAATTACAATGGCTACAACTGCCGGTTTCAATCCTTGAAATAAAGCACTCACCCAGGGCAAATCACCAAAAGTGACATATATAATACTGAGTAATAATAATATGAGCACAGATGGCAAAACAAAAAATATACCAGCAGCTAATCCACCCTTAGTACCGTGTAACAGCCATCCGGTATAGGTTGCCAACTGCTGTGCTTCAGGGCCCGGCAATAACATACAATAATTTAAGGCATGGAGAAATTTTTTATCGCTTATCCATTTCTTTTTGTCTACCAAATATTCATGCATGATGGCAATTTGTCCCGCAGGACCACCAAAACTTATCCATCCGAGTTTAACCCAAAATTTGATTGCCTCATTAAAGGTAGGTTTCTCCATATTAAAAACTTATCTCACTAAAAAACAAAACCGGGAATAAAAATATACCCGGTTTGTTAAATCCCTTTATAAATAAATTTAATCTTCAATAATATCGCTATCTGTAACGGTGTACACACATGAATGGTCGAAACCTTTATCTGCATCTTTGGTATCACCGGCCCAATTGTCGGCTGACTGTATATCTTTAGTAACAATAAATCCCGAATCTGTCGCAATAGTTAATCTTGAAATATACAAGTCACATTCAGTTGCTTCTGACTTAACAACATCGCCAAATGAATAAATTATTTCTTGTGTTGCCGGTGCTATAATAATACTGTCAGTAAATTGAAAACCACCACCTGAATCAGACACATATATAATTATATCTTTCGAGCTATTGTTAACTACTGACTTTTCCCAGGTTGAGTAAGGGTTGCACGCAGAAAATATTAAACCAACTGTTGCAATTAAGGTAAGGGTTACTTTATTTCTCATATGACATGCTAAAAGTAAAACTGTTTACCGAAATAACCAAAAACACAAGGGTTTCAACCGGAAAACCGACCAAAACCCTTGTCACAAAACGGGGTGCAAACACTACACATTTTTCTTTATAAGATATTGATAATCAAGATAATATATCAATTTTATAGATAAACCATTGGTTTGTGGTGTCTCAAAAGTCTTACGCAAATTGTCAAAATAATCATCCACTCGGATATCATCATATTGAAAGATATTATTCTTCCAGATGAGGTTAAAGTAACTTCCCGGCGCAAATTCCCATGCATATACAAAGTCCACATTAAAAATGTTGAAGTTGATATCATAATTGCCATCAAAAGTGGTTTCTCCCAAATTGCCATCCTCCAACAACTCGTAAAATTCATGATAGACAACTTTTCCCCAATATTGTCTCGCTCTGGCGAGGATATTCATTTTTGGTCCAAAAATGTATTTAAACGAGACTTCCTGGTCAATGGTTGTTACATGTCTTCTTCCAAAAATACTGTTGTCAGCTCCATCAAAATCTACAAATCCAAAGTTATTATGGTCTTTACTTAAGCCAAGACCATGTGATACTGAAAATTTATCATTAACATTCCAGGTAATATATTGTCCTCCTCCGAAATAAGGGTCATTTGCTAATGGCGATTCGCCAAAACTCAAGTTCCAGTTAAACGATAAGTCTTTGCGATAATCACTTCCACCCCAAACATTAATAAATGTAAATGGTGCATGATAATATTTACGGCCTTCATACCTAGGTTCGTAAAAATCGTACCACCAAATAGGTTTAGAATATAAATTGCCACCAACATTCCAGAAATTTTTAAATTGGCCATTAAATCCTAAATTGTAGTTAATTTCTTGGTATTCTAATGGATCATATTGCAAATTATATGCGAACCCACCCCAGGCATTGTAATTATAAAAAATGCCTTTTTTGGGCTCCTGATTATTATAATTAAATCCAAAATAGTTATTAATAAAATTATAACCATATTGAATACCCATATCAGTGTGATCGTAGGTAGGGCTTATAAGTGCATGACTTAAATTGAAATTCCATTTTCCGGTAAACTGAGAAACACCTGCTATATAATTAAATCCTGTAGTAGGGTCATCAACTATTACATTGTTTTCATCATAATAAGGTTCGTATACCTGACTATAATTGCCGAAACCCCAATAATTCCAAGTATGTTTGGCATTGGTAATATCAAACAAACCTTGTGTAACATTGGCATCACGGTAAATCCCATCTCGCAATGTGTTGGTATTAGTGATACTTACTTTTGAGTTGTTTTTTAAAGCTTGTTCGAATACAATCATGTTATAATTGGTGAGTGGATTTGTCAAAACAGATCGCTCCTCACCACTCACTGTATCGCGCAATATGGCATATTCTTCAGTTGCAATTGCATTGAAAATTCCGATACCTAAATTTTTATCTGTTCTTCCTGAAAATTTAGTTGCATTTATTAAACCAGTTTCATAAGGATTTTCTATAACCACCTCATGACGTTTTGTGGCATCATACGCACCATAATAATTAAACGGTACACCACCCACACGTCGCGAATAAAACATATTGTCGCCAATGAAATTAAAAGTTTGATTAAATATTTCGGTACCTTCTGTAAAAAATGGTCTGCGCTCATTAAACTGTTGTTCAAAAGGTGAGAGGTTCAGTATTACATTATCACTTTGTACTTCTCCAAAATTGGGAATCAAAGTAGCATCAATAGTGAAACTTTCGTTTATCCCATATTTTACATCTAAACCCCCATTTAAAATATTATTTTGCTCATAAATAACAGTTTCACCTTCTTCATCAACTGGTGTCCATTGGGTTCCTGCAGTTAAATAGGGTGAAAAAGATAAACGCAATGGCGGAACTATATTTTCTAATCCTGTGTAAGTCCCCCATTGATTTACAACACCCATAATATTAGGGTCCACCGGACTCCAGATAATATATTCGCCCGTGCTGTTAATACTTCTTATTAATTGAAGTCCCCAATCCTGTTGTTCTTTGGAAGGAAATCGAACTGCCGAAGAGGGGATTTTAATTTCACACGTCCATCCTTCTTTATCCAAAGCCACATCACTCTGCCAAACTGCATCCCAACTCATATCGCCCGTGCTGTTTAATGATATTCGTTGGTCTGATTGAACGCCGGAAGCAGAAACTGTAAAGCGGTATCCATTTAAATCGTCATTGTAAGTATCAAAACCTACAGCAAAGTGGTCGGCATTTGAGTAGCCATCGCGTTCAGCCAATTGTCTGTTAATAGTTGTTGGATCAGGGTCATACATTTTGGCGCCAATGTAAATGGCATTGTTATCGTAAATCACTTTTACTTCAGTTTTTCGGGAAGGTGTTTTCCCAAATTCAGGTAAAAACGTAAGGTCTAGTGTTGTGGCTACAGCAGCTGTCCAGGCTACATCATCTAATTTGCCATCAATTTTTGGCGGATCAGTAACCTTTAAAGATGCTAAAGAAGGCTTAGGGATGGTGTCCTGGGCTGACAAATCGTTTAACAGCGTCAGAAAACCGGTAACGAGGAGCGTTAAGCTTAGCGTAATACGCATAATAGTTGGATTGGTTGTCGTGCAAAGAACATATTTATATTTGTTTAAATCAGTTAACAAGATATTGTTGTGCGTTAAATCGTAGTTAAATGATGTTAACATAATTTTTAATCAACATTTTACTGCCATCCATGTGGTTTTATCTGCGGGTATATTTTGATTAATTTAGCAAAAATTATGACGTTGAGAAGTACTTGGGTTTTACTATTCTTTTGTATTGGAATTGTTACTGCGAATGCACAAATTACGTTTAGTGATGCCGTGGAATATCATGATTTTATTATCGAACAGAAAATGATCATGCAGGAGGCCACAGATGCTATTGGCAATTTTGAAGTTGCAGATAGCACTATTATTTGGGATGCTTATTATCAGGCATTGTCAACAACTAAAAGCTGTCTGAAAGCAGTTAAAAATGCCGGTCAATTTGAAGATAACGAAAAGTTTTATTCAGCCACTTTGCAATTGTTTACCAACCGCGAGCAACTGCTTATAAACAGCTATCCGCAATTAATTTCCTTTTACCTCATAAAAGACCCGATTGATGCAGATTTTGAAGCCGGAGAAGATATCACTTCTTCGGTAAATCATAGCGAAATGATAATGGAAAAATTATTTCTGCAGGCACAAACAGCATTTACGGAAAAGTATCATTTTACACCTAAAGACCCTTACACTGAAGAATAATTAATTATCTGATTATGTGTTCAAGTTATACTACTAAATCGAAGACAAATAAAGAAGTTTACGAAAAGAACTATGGCAAACCATGGTTAACTGATGATTTAGGTGTTGAAGAAAAATATCATGATGCCAGTGGTGAGGATGTAATTGGTTATCCCGGAACACCAATGCCTGTAATTACTATTGAAAAACCTGAAGTAATTCAGGCATATATTTTTGGATTTATTCCTCATTGGTTATCGCCCGAAAAACTCAATGAACAGCGCTCCACTTTTAATGCCCGTATCGAAACTATAACGCAACTTGCCACCTGGCGCGATGCATGGAAAACAGGTCAGCGATGTCTGGTTTGCACCAATGGATTTTATGAACATAATAAACGTGAAAAACGAAAAATGTTTATTCATTTAAAAGATGAAGAATATTTTTATTATGGTGGCATTTTTAATAATTATATCAATAAACAAACAGGTGAAATAAAAAAACCATGGCTATTGTAACTACTACATCAAATAGCCTGGTAGCCGAAATTCATAGTCGTATGCCTGTTATGATTCAAAAAGGAAACGAGGGTTTGTGGATGGATAAAACTGCTGATACCCAACACATTTTAATGCAATTTAGTCAACCACTTAGCCCTAATTTTATGGTGATGGATTATGCCGATGATGAACCTAAAATACAAGTGCAGGGAAGTTTATTTTAATCTTTAGGCAACCACATTTTTAAGTGATACATTTCATTTACTATAAGTGTATAAGCGCTGAAACTTTCCTGGATAGTCCCTTTTAATAAATAACAAGCCTTACCCTTAAACCGGTATTTTTTTGCAGAAGCCGGAAAATGCGCAGTGTCCAGCCAATTGCCATCTTGATCTAAAAAAGTGCCTAAATACATGTGCTCTCCGGTTTTAGTAGCCGTATGTTTTGTAATTATTAAATAACCAACAATTTCGACAGTTGCACCCACATGTTTGCTGAAATCGCGAACGCGAACCAATCGCCTGTTATTAATTAGTGGGTCATCAATTAAATCAAAAGGTGAACTCAGCGGAAATCCCAATATTTTTATTTCATCCCATGCATCCTCTCTGTTATCGAGATGTAATTCCGGAAACTGATAGGGAGTTGGTGCTCCTGTATGAAATAATGTAGCTGCAGGTTGTGTTTTTTTCGATTTATTTAACCGGCGATACGCTTCAATAAGTAATTCTCTTTTTTTAATCCCACTAAAACGGAATGCATTAATGGTAATTAATATTTCTAATTGTTCCAGATTAATGGCTACCCGCATCATAAAATCATCAAAATCAACAAAAGGGCCATTAGCAAGCCTTTCAGCCAATATCCTTTCTGCGACATTGTTTTCCAGTCCGGTAATATGAATGAATCCAACATAAATAACCGTCCCATAAATACAAGTAGTGTAATTACTTTTATTAATACAAGGTGCTTCAATATGTGCACCCGCTTTTTTTGCTTCATGCAGATATAATTCTGCCGTATAAAAACCTCCGAAATTATTCACCACCGCAACCATAAATTCAAGCGGATAATAGGTCTTTAAATATAAACTCTGATAACTCTCTACTGCGTACGAAGCCGAATGTCCTTTGGCAAAAGAATACCCTGCAAAACTTTCAATCTGATGCCATACATCAGCTATTAATTCCTTACTGTAATTTAAATCGGTGCAATTGGCATGAAATTTTTGTTTAATGCGTTGAAATTCATCTTTGCTGCGACTTTTCCCACTCATACCTCTGCGCAAAACATCGGCTTCGCTCAGTGTTAATTTGGCGAAATAATGTGCCACTTTAATTACATCTTCCTGATACACCATAACACCATAAGTATCAGGCATAATATCACCCATTACCGGATGTATCTTTTTTCTATGTTCGGGAAAGCGATACCGGCGAATGTATTCATCCATCATGCCCGATTGTGCAACACCGGGACGAATAATTGAACTTGCTGCAACTAATGTGAGATAATTATCGCATAATAATTTATTTAATAAACTGCGCATGGCAGGTGATTCAATGTAAAAACAACCAATGGTATTTCCTTTCAGTAAATTTTGATTTAATAATGGGTCTTTTTTAAATTGTTCAACCGGTGTAATATCAATGTCAATTCCTTTATTGGCTTTTACAATTTCAACGGCTTCTTTAATATGACCGAGACCGCGCTGACTCAGAATATCAAATTTATATAAACCAATATCTTCCGCTACATGCATGTCGAATTGTGTGGTAGCAAATCCTTTGGGTGGAAGATGTGTTGCGGTGTAATAATATATTGGTTTATCACTCAGCAAAATTCCTCCGGCGTGAATACTCAGGTAATTCGGATTACCGTGTAAATAACCACCGTAGGAATAAATACTTCTTGCAATTTTATCGGGAATTTTCACTGCATCACCAAATATACTTTCACCGTAATTTTTTACCATGGCATCGATTTCATATTTAGGCAAACCAAACGTTTTGGCTACTTCACGAATAAACGAGCGACTTTTAAACGTGGTATACGTAGCAAGCAGCGCAGTATGTTCTTCGCCGTGTTTGTTAAATATATAATCGGTTACATCTTCTCTGTCTTTCCACGAAAAATCCAAATCAAAGTCAGGTGGAGTTGCTCTGAATAAATTAATAAACCGTTCAAAATATAAATCTAATTCGATTGGGTCAACATCAGTAACACCAATACAATAGGCAATTAAACTATTCGCTCCGCTTCCTCGGCCAATGGTAAAATAATTTTTACTTTTTGCATAGCGAATAATATCCCAGTTGATTAAAAAATAGGAGACGAACCCTTTTTGTATGACAATTTCTAATTCTTTATTAATGCGGTCCTGCACTGTTTTGTTTAATTTGCCATATCGTTTTGTTACACCCTCGTAAGTGAGTTGCAACAACATATCAATATCTTCTTTTTCTTTACCTGTAAAGGTTTTGATGTTTTTATTGGTATGATATTCAAATTCAAAAGAGCAGTTGTCAATCAGCTGTTGCGCATTGTCGAGTAAATAACGATGTTCGCCAAAATCGGCAATTAATTGGTCATACGTTTCGAATTGATGTAATGGGTCGTCAATATCTTCCGGTATCAGTTTGGTGATAATGGTATTGTGGTCAATTGCGCGTAAAATGCGGTGAGCATTAAAATCTTTTTTCACAGCAAAGGTGACCGTATTTAATGCTACTGTTTTTGTTTTGGGGAGATGATGTTTTTCGTAACGAAAACGGGTTAAATCTTTTTTCCTGACACCCACAAATTCATTGTCACGCAGTTGATAAACAGCACCATGATGATAAGGATAAATCACATACGCATTAATTAAAGGTGGTGCAATAGGAGGGATGTCCAGTTTTTGTTTCAGATATCCCGATAAATATCTGTTTAGTTCTGCAAATCCATCCTGATTTTTTGCGATACCGATAAATAATGTTTGATTGCCATTTTTAAATTCGATACCACATTTCACATCAATGCCAAATTTTTTGGCGTCGACCAACAATTCAAACCAGCCTGAAGTATTATTGATATCACTCAGCACAAAACTATGCACACCTTTAGCCTTTGCTTCTTCAAGCAATTTTTCCGGCGTCATAATCCCGAAACGAAGGCTATATGCAGAGTGTGTGTTTAGATACATTTTAATTAGCAAATTGGTTAATTCGCGTAGCGTCCGCTGCGGCGGAAGCAAATTAGCAAATGATGGTGTGCGATAAGCAGCAAATTAATCGGCTAATGAACTTCAATTTTCGTTTTTAAAGTGGTTGCACCACTTTGGGTTTGTGCCAGGCGTTCAAACCAACCTCCGAATGTGTCAACACGTGGGTTGACGGCTACGTACTCCGAATTGTACCTACGATAGTTCCGAATGTCATTTCACATCCAACCCCCAGGCTGTTAATTGGTACATCGGCATCCCCACATTGGTACATTCAATGGTCAACACGTGGGTTGACAGCTACGGTACTCCGAATGTAATTATTGCAAACCCTAGGTCACACGGGGTGACGCTACGGAATCCGAATGCACTCGATAGTTCTACATTTCAACTCAACACCCGCTGTTCCGCCGGCAGACGGTTCGCATTGGTCACAGGGCATCCCCACATTGGTACATTCAATGGTCAACACGTGGGTTGACGGCTACGGTACTCCGAATTACATTCCAACTCAACATCCGGCTGTTTCCGCCCCGGCGGACGGTTCGCATTGGTACATCGGTATCCGCCGCGGCGGACACATTGGTACATCATTCGGCTGTTAATCAGCACATCATCACATTAACAAATTAGCACATCAACCAACCCTCTTCACCGCCCCCTCCCCAAATCTTTTTCTCAACAAATCCATTTCCTGATACAGTTTAATAATATGTTCCGAATCTTCTAATAAATTAATTTGATATCCTCCGCTTACTAACCCTGAAAAACGAACACCTATTAATCGGATTAATACACGACGGTCGTATAGTTTATCGAATAAATCTTTTACGAGTTTTATTAATGTATGATCGGCCGAAGTATAGGGGATACGCAGTTGTTTGGTATGCGTTTCGAAATCGGAATAACGGATTTTTACCGCAACATTGGAAGTCAGTTTATTTTCCTTACGCAACTGATACGCCAGGCGCTCAGTCATGCCGGCCAAAATTGTTTTCATCCTCTTCACATCAATAGTATCATTTTCAAATGTTTCTTCACTCGAAATTGATTTGCGTTCTGTGTAAGGTGTTACCGGTGAATTATCAATACCATTTGCTTTTTTCCAGATTGATTTGCCATTTTCCCCCAGAATATTATCCATAATTTCCAGCGGCATTTCCTGCACTGTTTTAATTTTTACAATGCCCATTTTGCGCAACAACTGAGCAGTAACTTCTCCAACCATCGGAATTTTTCGGACCGATAAAGGTGCCAGAAATGATTTCTCAATACCATATTCAATTTTGAGGTGATTATTCGGCTTTGCTTCTCCCGTTGCCACCTTCGAAACAGTTTTATTTTCCGATAACCCAAAGGAGAGGGGAAGCCCTGTTTCTTTTATTACCCTGTTCCGCAGTTCCTGCACATAAGTATAAGTCCCAAAAAACTTATCCATGCCCGTCATGTCGATATAAAACTCATCAATCGACGATTTTTCATACAAAGGCACCTTCTCATGAATAATCTCCGTAACCATATTCGAATATTTCGAATAATGCTCATAATCGCCACGAACTATAATCGCCTCCGGACATAACATCTTAGCCTGCCGCATCGGCATTGCCGAATGAACCCCAAACGCCCTCGCTTCATAACTACACGATGCCACCACAGCCCGGTCGCCCGTTCCTCCAACCAATACCGGCTTATGCATTAAACGCGAATCTTTTAATCGCTCCACCGAAACAAAAAAGGTGTCTAAATCCATATGCACCACCACACGATCAACTCCCATAATGACCTCCAACTTTGAAAGTCAAATATAATGACATTTTGTTGACATTTTCAAATAAATTGTCAATTAAACTTACAAAATGTTGTATTTATTCGCTAAAAGTCATTTAAAATGACAACCATTAAAACCATAGTAGTTGATTTTTGGAAGGAATTCAAACAAAATAATGTCACCCCTAACGGGGTTAAGTGTGTCGATGGATGACACTGTGATGTTAAAATAATGTCACCCCTAACGGGGTTAAGCTTGCTGATTGATGACATTGTGGCTTAAAATAATCCAACCTTACCTGGTCTGGAGGTAAACCAAAGGGTGGAGCCTGTATATGGATAGCATAGCTGGTAAAACAAGGTCACCACAAGGGGTTTAAATTTGTCAATGGAGAGCATTGCTTTATCAACTAACTAAAGTAACGAAAACCAAACCCCGCTAGGGGGTGACATTATTTTAACAGAATACCAATGCACCGATAAACCAAACCCCGCTAGGGGTGACATTATTTTTTCTCCGAATTCAATTAATAACCGAAATAATTATGGTAACAAATCACCGTATAACATATTACACAGCAGTGCTTGTTTGCTTCATTAAGCAATTAGAAAATTTCATACTATAAACCTAATTAGAAAGAATTACCTCAACCTACATCGAACTCGTAATGAGTAAATTAATGTCGGTGAATTTTAAACCCATTTTCTGACCGAGATACTGATTAGTCAAATGCCCTTTGTAGATATAAACCCCATGGCGAACTCCGGGCAATACACGGATAAGATTTTCCAATCCGCCATATTCGTTAAATTGCATTAATGTACTGGCAGTAATATTACTAATCGCATAACTGGCAGTGCGAGGCACACGCGAGGCTATATTAGGCACACAATAATGTATGACATCATGTTTAATAAAAGTAGGCTGATCATGCGTAGTAACTTCACTGGTTTCTATACATCCACCCTGGTCGATACTTACATCAATAATTACACTGCCGGGTTTCATTTCCTGCACCATAGCCTCGGTGACAATAACAGGCGAACGACCATTTTCGGAATGTATGGCGCCAACTACCACATCGGCAGTTCTGATGTCATTTAATAAACGACGATTATTAATTACAGAAGTATAAAAACGTTCACCAATATTATTTTGCAAGCGTGAAAGTTTATATACGTTATTATCATAAATTTTTACCGTTGCACCCAAACCTAAAGCAGCACGAGTAGCAAATTCTCCAACAACACCTGCACCTAAAATAAGTACCTGCGTAGGCGGTATTCCGGATAAACCTCCTAATAAATAACCACGACCATGAACGGCATCAGCCAATAATTCACTTGCAATTAATATAGCACTGCTACCGGCAATTTCACTCATACATCGCACAAAGGCGTATGTATTACTTTCATCTTTTATATATTCAAAAGCAAGTGCAGTTACTTGTTTTTTTGATAACTCATTAATGATTTCTTTTTTTAATGTAGGAAGATGTAATGGAGAAATTAATATTTGTCCGTGTTTAAACAAACTCATTTCATCTTCGGTAGGTGGGGTTACTTTTAAAATGATATCAGCTTCAAAAACTTGTTTTCTATCATAATAAATTTGCGCTCCGGCTTCACTATAATCTTTGTCGCTAAAACGCGCTCCTTCACCGGCTTTGGTTTCTATTACTATTCGGTGACCTTGTGCAACCAAAGTTTCAACACTATCCGGGGTTAACGGAACCCTGTTTTCCTGAAACGCAATTTCACGTGGTATGCCAATAAATAACCGTTGTTTTTTATTGTCCACTTCAGCATATTTTTCCAATGTTTGTAGCCCGGCAGCCGCTGCCAGTTCCGAAATGATAGATTTAGGGGTCTGCTCACTCATGTTTTAAAGATACAATAAATTTATTTTCTACCAATTGGTAAACGTTCCAGCTGTTTAATTTTTTTGCGTGTGAAATACAGCACCAACAATCCAATTACACCAAAGCTGCAATCGATAAGTTGGTGTTCAAAAGGAATATTCCGAATGGGGCCGAAAATAAAAGCAACAGGAAATATGATAACACAACTCCACATGGCCCATTCAATAATCCAAATGTTTTTAATAGGATCCTTGTATACACCGATAAATAATAGGGCTATAACGATATGCGCATAAGCAAGCCAGTCAATCCCGTAAATAATAAATGGGTATTGTTTTTCAGTTGCTGTCAAACCCTCAAGCACTCCTTGCATCCAAATAACCATCCATGAAGGAAACATATTATCGTGCGCTAATAACCAAGTTAATTCACTAATTAATGGAATAGCGGTAATGCCCGCAAACAATAACCCAAACATGAAAAAAAGTATCAGCATTCTTATTTGTCGTAACACTTTTTTCGCTTCCATAATTTTTATTATTAATTGATATTATTCCAACTTACCTGGATTTTTCTTTCCTGTGCAGCAATTGTAGTAATATGTATTTGCACAAATTGATAATCTTCAAAAATCGGTTCAATAATTTCCGGCCATTCTATAAATACGTAATCGTTGTTTTCAAGATATTCGATAAACCCAATCTCTTGTAATTCGGCAGGATTGTTAATACGAAATAAATCGAAATGAAAAATTTTCGACTTACCTGTATATTCATTTACGATAGAAAAAGTAGGTGAGGAGGTAGGTTCTGTTACGCCCAATGTCGAACAAATTGTTTTTATAAAAGTAGTTTTACCGGCTCCCATTTGGCCATAAAATGCAATTTTTTTTAATGGGGAGATGGCATTTATAAGCTCCTCCGCAATTTGCGGTAAATCATCAACACTGTGCGATAGCCATGTTTGTTCCACGGGGTAAAATTAAAATAATCATGGCATATTACCATGATTATTTTAATAAAATTGAACTTATTATTTTACAAAAAGTGAATTATTTAAAAACTTTCAAAAACAGCAAATGGCACTATCATTTCTTCCAAACTTACACCACCATGTTGAAAGGTATTTTTGAAGTAATTAACGTAGTAATTGTAATTATTAGGATACGCAAAAAAACAATCTTCTTTAGCAAAAATAAATGTACTGCTGATATGCTGTTTAGGTAAACAAGCATCTCCCGGGTTTTTCACTTCAAATACATCTTTTTTATTGAACTGTAAATTTTTACCGCTTTTGTATCGCAAATTGGTTGTGGTATTTCTATCAGCAACAACTTTACTTGGTGTATTTACACGAATTGTTCCATGATCGGTGGTAATAATAATACGCACTTTCTTTTCCGCCAATTTCCGTAACGCATTATATAAAGGCGAATGATCAAACCACGACCTGGTTAATGAACGATAGGCCGTTTCATCACTTGCCAATTCTTTTAATACTTCCATTTCTGTCCGTGCATGTGAAAGCATATCGACAAAATTGTAAACAATAGCATTAAAATCACTGGTCATTAAATTTAAAATATTCTCTTCAAGTTGTTTGCCTTCAGCGTGATTTAAAATTTTATGATAAGTATATTTAAAATTTAATCGGTTGCGGACAATCTGGTCTTTTAAAAACTCTGGTTCCTGCATGTTTTTTCCACCTTCATCTTCATCATTTAACCATAATGAAGGCAACCTTTTTTCAATTTCGCTTGGCATCATTCCGGCAAATATGGCATTTCGCGCATATTGTGTAGCCGTTGGTAAAATACTATAAAAATAATCTTCCGATTTTAGCTTAAACGACTCAGAAATCATTGGCTCAATTATTTTCCATTGGTCGAAGCGTAAGTTATCAATCAATATAAAAAACGTAGGCACTTTATCGGTCATCAATGGAAATACTTTTTCCGTTAATAAATTGTGCGACATCACCGGCCCTTTTGTTTTGCCGTTTACCCAATTGATATAATTTTTATCAATAAATTTTCCAAATTCAACATTGGCTTCAGCCTTTTGTGAGGTAAGCACCTCTTTCATATTGGTAGCACCGGTTTTATCTAATTGAATTTCCCAGTGCACTAATTTTTTATAAATATCGAACCACTGCTCAGCATCCAATGCATCCTGCAAAGTGAAAAATATTTTTTGAAATTCTTTCTGATAATTACTATCGGTTTTTTCGGAAACTAAACGTTTATTGTCTACAATTTTTTTAATTGCAAGTAAAATTTGTTGCGACTTAACCGGTTTAATCAAATAGTCGCTTATTTGCGAACCAATGGCTTCTTCCATTAAACCTTCCGTTTCATTTTTTGTAATCATCACAATTGGAACTGAAGGCCGTTTTTCCTTAATCAATTGTAAGGTTTCAAGGCCGGATAAACCAGGCATACCCTCATCTAAAAAAATCAAATCCACCTGTGGGTCGGTACATTTGTCTATGGCATCTTGTCCATTACTTACCGCAACAACATCATATCCTTTTTCTTCCAGAAACAGAATTTGTGGTTTTAATAAATCAATCTCATCATCAGCCCATAAAATGGTTATATCATTCTTCATAAATACAGTAATTTTGCAACGTTCAAATAAAATGCAAAGATAGGTGTATATCCGCTTTGCAACACTTCAAGGTAAGTAAAAACTAACTATAAACAACAAGTTTTGAATAAAAGAAAGATAATAAACGATCCGGTTTATGGTTTTATTACCATTCCCTACGAAATTATTTATGATATAGTAGAACACCCTTGGTTTCAACGTCTTCGCAGAATTCAACAATTAGGCCTAAGCCACTTGGTTTACCCGGGTGCAATTCATACGCGTTTTCACCACGCTTTAGGTGCTATGCATTTAATGGGCAAGGCCATAAACGTGTTGCGCACCAAAGGAAAAGAAATCACCGAAAAAGAAGCAGAAGCGGCTACAATCGCCATTTTGTTGCATGATATAGGTCACGGTCCATTTTCACATGCACTGGAAAAAACCATTTTAACCAATGTTCATCACGAAGAGCTGTCCATTTTGTTTATGCAAAAACTCAATCAACAGCTCAACAATAGACTCAGTCTGGCAATCGATATTTTCACGGGCAAATACCACAAAAAATTTCTGCATCAATTGGTGAGTAGTCAGTTGGATGTTGACCGACTCGATTATTTAACCCGAGACAGTTATTTTACGGGTGTGCATGAAGGAGTAATTGGTTACGACAGGCTTATCGAGATGATGGATGTAGAAAATGATGAGCTGGTAATCGAACAAAAAGGCATTTATTCGGTAGAAAAATTTATCATAGCACGAAGGGTGATGTATTGGCAGGTGTATTTGCACAAAACCGTGATTTGTGCAGAACAAATGCTCATCAAAACTTTGAAGCGGGCAAAGTATCTTGCAAAAAGCGGAACTCACCTTTTTGCTACCCCGGCACTCCATTTTTTTCTGTACCACGATGTTGAATTAAAAGATTTCAACACCAATGTTGAGTTGTTGGACATGTATGCACACCTCGATGATACCGATATTTATGCTTCATTAAAAGAGTGGGAGCGTTGCGATGATAAGGTGCTTTCTTTCCTAAGCAGGGGAATTATCAACCGTAAATTGTTCCGCATCGAACTTGAAAGTGAACCTATCAGTGCCCAGAAAATCAATAAAATCACTAGTTCTGTCAAATCGGCCTACAATATTCAGGATGAATTCGATTTGCAATACTATGTATTTAATGATGTTACTACCAACAGTGCCTATAATCTTGAAGCGAATAATATTAATATCAAACTTCGCTCAGGCAATGTTGTGGATGTCACCAGTGCGAGCGACCATCTCAACCTAGCAGCTTTGGCGGGTACCGTTGTAAAGCATTATATTTGCTACCCGAAAGAAAATTGACCGAATGGAGTTTACTGCACGCGAGCTATGCGACTTTTTACAAGGAACACTTGAAGGAGACCCGTTTGTAAAGGTGCATAAACCTGCCAAGATTGAAGAAGGAGTTGAAGGAGATGTTTGTTTTCTCGCCAATCCCAAATATATAGCCTACGCTTATACTACCAAAGCATCAGTTTTGATTGTTAATGAAGGTCAGGTTTTTGAACAACCGGTTCAAGCAACTATCATCAGAGTTAAAGATGCCTATTCAAGTATAGCAATGGTTTTGGACCAATATAAGGTAATGAATAATGCCACAGGCAAACGAACAGTGGAACAATATACCGCAGTTTCGACGCTGGCTAAGATTGGTGAAAATGTCCATATTGGTGCATTTACTGTGGTGAGTGATGAGGCCGAAATTGGAAACGATACTTACATCCACCCAAATGTGTTTATTGGGTTGAGAGTGAAAATCGGCAAAAACACGACTATTTACCCCGGAGCAGTGCTTTTAGACGATTGTGTGATTGGTAATAATGTAATTATAGGTTCAGGCACAATTCTTGGCAGTGATGGCTTTGGCTTTGCACCACAACCTGATGGCACCTATAAAAAAGTTGCGCAAACCGGTAATGTGGTGATTGAGGACAATGTTGAAATTGGTGCAAATACCACTATCGACAGGGCAACAATGGGTTCTACCATTATCAGGAAAGGGGCAAAACTGGACAACCTTATTCAAATTGCCCATAATGTTGAAATTGGAGAGAATACAGTTATTGCTGCTCAAACCGGGATTTCCGGAAGTACTAAAGTGGGCAAAAATTGTATAGTTGGCGGTCAGGTTGGTATTGTAGGGCACATTACGATTGCCGACGGAACAAGAATAAATGCCCAAAGCGGGGTTTCAAAAAGTATAAAAGGTAATAATATCGCAGTTACCGGATCACCGGCATTTGAATATGCTGATAGTATGCGCAGTCAGGTTATTTACCGAAGATTGCCCGAACTAATGGAAAAATTAGCTGCACTGGAAGCAAAAATTAATGCTCTGGAAAATAAGTAAGATTTACATTCAAAGAAAATGAACAAAGAATATCAGCATACCATAAAAAAATCCATAACCGTTTCGGGTGTTGGTTTACATACCGGAACACAAGTGGATATGACTTTCCATCCGGCTCCGGCAAATCATGGGTATAAATTCAGAAGAACAGACCTCAATAGTCAGCCTGTTATTGAAGCAGATGCCGATTTGGTAACTGATACTGCTCGTGGTACGACCATTACAAAAAATGGCGCCAGCGTATCTACTATAGAACATACGCTTGCTGCACTTGTTGGACTTGGTATCGATAATGTAATGATAGACCTTAATGGTCCTGAAACACCAATCATGGATGGCTCATCAAAAGAGTTTATACAGGCTTTATCTTCAGTTGGTATGGAAACTCAGGATGCAGAAAGAGAATATATTACCATCAACGAAAATATCACCTTTAAAGACGCTTTGCGCAAAACAGAAATTACCGTAATGCCTGCCGATGATTATCAGGTAACGGTGATGATTGATTTTGATTCAAAAGTATTGGGAAAACAGCACGCTACTTTAGATCATATTTCAGAATTCTCAGGTCAGATTGCAAACAGCAGAACATTCTGTTTTTTGCATGAATTAGAGATGTTGTATGAAAACAATTTAATTAAAGGTGGCGATTTAAATAATGCGATTGTTATTGTAGATAAAGAAGTAACAAACGATGAAATGGAAAAGCTGAAACAGATGTTTAAAAAAGACTCTGTCAGCGTAAAAAAAGAAGGTATCTTAAACAACCTGGAATTACATTGGAATAATGAACCTGCGCGACACAAGTTGTTAGATGTAGTTGGCGACTTAGCACTTGCAGGAAAACCGATTAAAGGTAAAATTATTGCCAGCCGTCCGGGTCACCCTTCAAATGTTGAATTTGCAAAAAAAATTAAAGCCTACTACAAATTCAAAAAAAATGCAGTGGATGTTCCGGTGTATGATTTAAAAGCAGAACCGCTTTACGACATCAACAAGATTTCAAAAATGTTGCCTCACCGTTATCCGTTTTTATTAGTGGATAAAATAATTGAAATGGGTGAAAATCATATCGTTGGTGTTAAAAATATCACCTTCAACGAATCCTTTTTCCAAGGCCATTTTCCAAACAATCCGGTATTCCCGGGTGTATTGCAGGTTGAGGCATTAGCACAAACAGGCGGAATTTTTGTTTTAAGCAAAGTGCCGGACCCTGAAAATTATGATACTTATTTCCTTAAAATAGATAAAGTTAAATTTAAACGTAAAGTATTACCTGGTGATAGTTTATTGTTAAAAATGGAATTAATAAATCCAATTCGACGTGGTATTTGCGAAATGAAAGCAACCGCCTATGTCGGAAATAATATTGTAACCGAAGGAGAATTAACTGCACAAGTTGTTAAGCGTAATATAAATTCATGAACCAACCATTAGCCTACGTACACCCTCAAGCACAAATTGCCGACAATGTGGTAATTGAACCTTTTGCTTCCATTTCAAAAAATGTGGTGATCGGTGAAGGAACCTGGATTGGTCCCAACGTGAACATAATGCCCGGTGCTCGCATCGGTAAAAATTGCCGCATATTTCCCGGTGCAGTTATTTCTGCTGTGCCTCAGGATTTAAAATATAAAGGTGAAGAAACCGAAGTTGTTATTGGCGATAATACCACCATTCGTGAATGTGTTACCATTAACCGTGGAACTAAATATGCATTTAGAACTGTAGTAGGCAGCAATTGCCTGCTGATGGCATATTCGCACGTTGCACACGATTGTTTTATTGGTAATAATGTAATTCTCGCCAACTCTGTGAACCTTGCTGGTCATATTGAAGTGGGAGATTGGGCTATATTAGAAGGTTTAGTTGCTGTGCAGCAGTTTATTAAAATTGGTGCACATGCATTTATTGCCGGTGGTTCATTAGTGCGTAAAGATGTTCCTCCATTTGTGAAAGCAGGGCGTGAACCGCTTAGTTATGTTGGTGTAAATTCAGTTGGTTTAAGAAGGAGAGGATTTTCAGCAGAATCTATTCAGCATATTCAAGATATTTATCGGTTGTTATTTGTGCGTGGTTATAATGTAACCAAAGCATTAAATATTATTGAAGCTGAAGTGCCTGCATCTGCAGAACGCGATATGATTGTAACATTTATCCGAAATTCGAAAGAAGGGGTGATGAAAGGATTTCGCCACATCAACGAATGAAAATAACTCTCAATAATTTATCCAAAAGGTTTAATTACGAGTGGATATTTCGTGATATTAATTATACATTCGAATCCGGAAATGCTTATGCATTAATTGGACCCAATGGCTCCGGTAAATCAACACTGCTAAAAATACTTTCTGGTCAGTTGTCGCCATCTTTAGGCACAATCACATTTGCCAATCCTAATACTATTGCCATTGAAAATGTTTACCGGGATGTGGTATTTACAGCACCTTATATCGATTTAATCGATGATTTTACATTACTCGAATTATTGGAATTTCATTTTTCGTTTAAAAAAATTGCACTTAATTATTCCATTCATGATTTAATCGTATTATCTGATTTGGAAAAACATCAGCATAAAGCCATTAAATCATTTTCATCCGGCATGAAACAAAGGGTGAAATTAATTACTACATTAATGTCTGATTGCGAGATAATAATTTTAGATGAACCAACCACTAATCTTGATAGTAAAGGTGTAGATTGGTATTTAAGCCTCGTAGAAAAAGTGCGCAATAATAAACTCATCATCACAGGCTCTAACCTGGAACGCGAATACAGCTTTTGTAATCATGAAATAAATATTGCAGATTATAAAATCGGCCTCTGAAACTAATTTTTCAAATTTTTGTTAAATGTATTTATTGCTCGACATAAATGAGCGATAAAGTTTTGATTTGTGCGATATTTTTATAATTTTATCCAATGCGAATTACAAAACTGTTTAGCGAGTTTTTTAAAAGTGAAAGTTCAGGAGGTTTAATTCTGCTATTCTGTACGCTCATTTCTTTAATTCTTGTTAATAGTCCACTAGGAGAGCAGTACGAACATTTATGGCATATTAAAATTGGCCAACTGAGTTTATCCCATTGGATTAATGATTTGTTGATGGCAGTTTTCTTTTTACTGGTAGGCCTTGAAATAGAAAGAGAAATTTATGTTGGAGAACTAAAATCACCGGGTAAAGCCATTTTTCCAATAATAGCTGCATTAGGAGGTATGCTTATACCTGCCGGATTATATCTGGGAATAAATATCAATGCTGAAAATCAAGATGGTTTTGGCATTCCTATGGCAACAGATATAGCATTTGCGTTAGGCATGTTGTCCTTATTGGGAAGTCGTATTCCGCTTGGTGTGAAAATTTTCATTACCGCTTTGGCCATAATCGACGATTTAGGTGCTATCATCGTAATTGCTATTTTTTATACCGAACAGTTAAGGTTAGATTACCTCTGTTATGCAGGTATCGTATATACCGTTTTATTATTGTTAAACCGACTAAACATTCAACGCGTTTACCCTTATCTGATACTTGGTTTGGTAATGTGGTTTTTTATGCTGCAAAGTGGCGTGCATGCCACCCTAACCGGCGTTTTACTGGCATTTGCCATTCCTTTTCGTGATGGTGGTGCTAAATCACCAAGTTATATAATGCAACATACTTTACACAAGCCTGTCGCATTTTTCATTTTACCCTTGTTTGCTTTGGCCAATACCGCCATTTTAATCAACCCAACCGTGCTCGATGGGTTTATCAGTTCGCATACTTTGGGTATTATGGCCGGTTTATTATTGGGAAAACCAATTGGAATTCTGCTTTTTACATTTTTAGCCGTAAAACTCAAAATTGCATCATTACCGGAAGGTGTCAACTGGAACCTGATAATCGGTGCTTCGATACTGGCCGGAATTGGGTTTACGATGAGTATTTTCATCAGTATGCTAGCCTATACAGACGAATATATGATAAATATTTCTAAACTATCCGTGCTTATTGCATCGGCATTAGCGGCAATAATTGGCTTATTTTGGTTATTTACATTTACGAAGAAAAATCAGGCAGGAGAGGAGCACAGTGAAGAAGTAGAAATGCCCTAAAAAGAAAAACAGCAATTGACCCTTTCGGGTCGCTTGCTGCTTGTTTATCCCTTAAAAACAGTACAAATATATGTGCCTTTTTGAATTTTCCCAATTTTTTTAAAACTTTTTTTCCAAAAAAACGGGATAAAATGACAAATATTTTACCGCTTGTTAAATTAGATGGGTAGCATCATAGTGGTAAATTCTGGTGATGTCCTTATTGGTAATAATACCTTTAATAATACCACCTTTCACTACAGGGACAGCTTGAAACTTTCCTGCGGCTAAAATTTCTAAAATCTCTTTTTGTGTCGATTCTGGCTCAACCGTTACAGGCTCAGCAGTCATTACCTCTTTAATGCTAAAATTATTGTTCAACATCTCTTTACTAATCATAGGGTTGTCGTTGAGTTGATGCGCAATAAAACTCAACATATCTTTCATACTCACGATGCCTATCAATTTGTTGTTCTCAGCCACAGGTAAGTGCTGAATTTTGTGCACAGTAAAAAAGGTCATTACCTGCTCAAATGAATTGTTTTCACCTGCAACAATTACATTGGCAGTCATAAAATCAGAAGCGTTGCGTTTAAATATCATATACTAGTTTTTTTATACCACAAAACTATCACAGGTCATCATTGGGAAGTATGACATATATCACCAAACCACCAAATTAACATCTATGGTCCATCATCAGTGTATCTAACAGAGGCACTCAATTTTATCGGGATATAATTTTGATGGCAGATTTGAACCCAATTCCACTGCAACAATTATCACAATGTTATTAAGCACTTCACATAAAAAAAAAGCCATCAGTTACGATGGCTTTTTGGGATAAATGAGTTATTTATTTACCGGGTTTTAAAAAGCTGTATTTTTCTCCGTAATACAACATTTGTTGTGTAAAGCTATCAGCATAAGTTACTTTCACATCTGTAACATTACCTTCAGCATCTTTTACTGGAGTTAAAATAGGATTTACAAAACCAAAATAAGGTGGAATATTCATAGTCGAAGTTCTTGCTAATACTTCTTTATGTATTTGCTCATCAACCTGCACACCGTAATTTTCAACTAAAGCCTGTCCTGCTTTAAAATCACCTTCGCTTTTAATACGTTGAACTTCACGTAATAATTCACCAAATATTTTGCGTAACGCTTCATAATCGTTCACTACAAAATAGGTTTTACCATTTTCGTATTTGCGTTCAATTACATTGCTTTGTTTACCTCTTTCAAAAGCCCATGCAGCAATTAACTGACGATTACGCATATGCGATTCTTCAACTGTTTTACCCGGTTCAATTCTGCGTAATTGTGTCATTAAACCATTGCGGATATAACCATCATATTGTGCTTTCCCAACTTCAAGTGATGGCATTAAACCCCACTCAACTAATTTTGGGTCCATTATATAATATAAACCAACAAGGTCAGCTCTTGCTTCTTCTAATGTATTCGCGTAATTTTTTAAGGTTTCTTTTGGTGTGCCTACTCCGGGATTAATAACACCACTTGCATGGCCAATAACTTCGTGCATAGCAGTATGCATTTTTCCGGATAAGGAACCGTATTTTTTTGCTCTTTCTTTTTCTTCTGCAGTGTAACAAAATTCATCTAAAATACCTGAACTTCCTGCCTGCTCGTAAGCATACACAATATTACCTAAGCTCACACTTTTAGAACCATAATCAGCTCTAATCCAGTTGGCATTTGGTAAATTAACGCCAATAGGTGTTGCAGGAGATGCATCACCGGCTTCACCGGCCACATTTACTACTTTATAAGAAACACCAACAACTGTCGGTTTTTTATGCTCAGGCATTAATGGAGAATTATCTTCAAACCATTGTGCATGGTCAGCTAATTTACTCATGCGTTCAGAAGCTTCAAAATCTTTTATTTCAACTACCGACTCAAAAGAACCTCTGTAACCTAATGGGTCATTATATACTTCAATAAATGAATTAATATAATCAATATCTCCGTTGGTGGTTTGTACCCAGGCAATATTATAATCGTCCCAAATTTTTAAATCGCCAGTTTCATAATATTCGATTAATAATTTTAAAGCAAAAGCCTGTTGGTCATTTTCACAAACTGTCATGGCCTTTTTCAACCAGCCTACAATTTCAACAATAGATTCATGATACATGCCATTTACTTTGTAAACGCGCTCTTCAATACCATTTGGTGTTTTAACTAACTGACTGTTCAAACCATGTGAAATGGCTTTTGTATCATTCGGGTCAATTTTAGTTGCATAATATGCCTCAGCATCTTTTTGTGATACATCTACACCATAAAAATTGGTAGCAGAACTCAATAATAAATCAGCGTCCGCATCAAGGTTTACTTTTTTGTTGTCTAATTCCGGATCAAACATGATTTTAACTACATCAGCCGATAATTTGGTATTGGTAGCCGAAAGTAAACTTTCAAAATATGTTTTTGAAAATTCGGGTATTATTTTATCCGTTGAATAATGATGATGTATTCCATTACTAAACCAAACACGTTTCGTATAGGTGATAAATTTATCCCAATCTCCATTTTCGCGATTGCCTTTGTAATCTCTCACAATTTGGTCTAATGCATGTCTGATTTCCAGGTTATGGCGATAGTTTTGGTCCCAAATCATATCTCTGCCCGCATATCCGGCTTCGGTAAGATAGTAAACAAACAGTTTTTGGTTAACCGTGAGCTTGTCCCATCCCGGTATCTGATATCTTAAAATACCTAAGTCAGCAAATTGCTCCACAACCCACTCAAAATCATCGGATTTTTCTTTGGGTAACAAAGTAGCATCCTGAGCTGTTAAATTAGTGTTGCTGCCGGTTTCAGCGTTAGTAGCCTGCTGCGCAAACAGCGAAAAGGCTGAAAACCCGATAGCAATAGTCAAAATCGTCTTTTTCATTTTTGATAGTTTATGCTACAAATCTCCATAAATCGTGCTGAATTTACTAATTACTTCCGTTTTAAACATACTAAACGGTTAATAAAATTTATTCCATACGCCTTACGTTATTGATAAAAACTGTATCTTTAATCAAAATAAATAAACATGAAAAAGAAAATTCTGATTGGATCTTTTGTAGTGCTTACCGGTGCTATGGTAGGTTTATTTGCCATGTCGTTCAGTAATAACAATAAGTCAAATGTAAACACAGTTCCTGTTGAACAGGTTTCAACAACAGCAACTATACCTGAACATTGTGCTCCGTCTGAATGTAGTGCTGAAAAAGCATCAACATGTCCTTACAGCAAAACAAATACTACACAGGAAGCTTCTGCAAATTGCCCAGCAACAGCAGATTGTCCGCCTTCAAAATGTTCAAGCACTGAAAAATCAGACAAAGCAACTTTATAAATTTTATCAAACTATTTTATAGCTGCAATAATTTTTATTGCGGCTTTTTTTTTGATGCTCATTTGATTTAGCATATTTATCTGTCATCAGATAAACAGATACCAATTTAAAACAATTATTACCTTATTAGTTTAGCAACAAAATCCGGAATAAAAATAATCGTGATTTTCATGGGTTTTGAATAAGTTGCTGGATTAGCACCGGCAGTTTTAATTATCTTTATAATGCCACAAATGCATGCAAGCATATGTCCTATAAGGTGCCCATGATGCTGCAATTTTTTGCATTTTATTCAGCAACGACTTTTTATCTTTATATTTTATCTGATATAAATTAATCATTGCTTGTTGTATGCCTAAATCATCTACAGGAAAAACATTTTCTCTACCTAAGGTAAACATCAACAACATTTCTACTGTCCATCTGCCCACACCTTTTATTTGTGTCAAATATTGAATAACTTCTTCATCGCCCATCTTTTTTAAAACTGCCGCCTGCATACCAAATTGTATTTCAAACTGCGCTACATTTTGAATATACTGCGCCTTTGCATTCGACAATCCTATGCTTCTTAAGGTTTCAAATGGAGTGTTTACAATGGCTTCAGCACTTGGAATTTTCCCATCATATAAATTCAAAAATCGCTGATGGAAAACAGCTGCAACTTTAGTTGATAATTGCTGACTCATTATAGAACTGCACAAATGGAAATACACCTGTTTGCGTTGCTTTATTGAAAAACTGCCATGTTGCCTGATTAAACCTGCTAATCGTTCATCCTGCTTTAAATGTTGCACATAATCCATTGTAATCTTTTTAATTGGGTTGAAATTAAAGTTTTTTTTTGTTCGCTTTTGTAAAATTCAGGCAAGTTAATATCTTCACCATATGGAAAATAGCACTTCCCAAAGAACAGCACCTTCCTATATTTGGTTTGTCCTGCATTTTGTTATCACACTTTTAGCCTGGATTGGTCCGTTTATTTTCGATTGGTATTTAATGATTACTGCGTATTGCATCGTGTTATTGCAATTTTTAGTTTTTAATCGCTGTTTGATGAACGTAAAACACGATTTGTCTGAAGATGAGCACATGACATTTTATGCCTATTTATTCGAATCGGTTGGTATTCATTTCAACCGCCGAAAACTCAAAATATTTGTTAGAAAATGGCTATACGCTTGCTTAGGGGTATTTACCCTTATCTTACAATTGGTGTTGCATTATCAACCATTACTCAGCCTTTCACTTTAACACTATGTAACATCGTCCAACACCTATTATTCGGACAGGTGTTCTATCTTCGCAAAAATTTAGTTTCATGATAAAACGATATTTAGTTGTGTTGCTGACTGCCGGAAGCCTGACTGCTTTTGGCCAAAATGTGCTTACTCCTGAAAAACTATGGAGCTTGAGCAGGGTAGGGGCAGAAGCAATTTCCGCCGATGGCAAATCGGTTATTTATGGTGTTACCAATTACGACATTGCTACCGGTTCTAGCGAACGTGATTTATATAGTGTGGCTATTTCCGGAAATGAGGTTAAAAAAATTACCTCAACCAAAGGCAGCGAAGGTGGTGTGATGACACTCCCAAATGGCAAAATGGGTTATCTCTATAAAGGTCAGCTTTGGGAAGCCGAATGGGATGGCTCTAATCCAGTTCAACGAACTGAATACGAAGGTGGAATCAGCAATATTCGTTTTTCACCTGATGGAAAAAATATCTTGTTTTCAAAAGATGTTCAGTTACAAAATGTAACGGCTAATACTATTTATAATGATATTCCCAACAGCAATGTGCGCGTATACAACAGTCTGAATTACCGCCACTGGGATACCTGGGAAGATGGTGCGTATAGCCACCTGTTTATCGCTTCTTTTGACCGAACTAAAATCATTGGCGAAAAAGACATCATGGAAGGGCAATTATTTGATTGTCCGCAAATGCCTTTTGGTGGTGCAGAAGACATGATTTGGCATCCTGATGGCAAACGCGTTATTTATGTAACCAAAGCCAAAACCGGAACTGAATATACCGTAAGCACAAACACCGATATATTTATTTATAATGTTGAAACTGGTAAAACAACCAATCTCACAGAAGGAATGAAGGGTTATGATACCAACCCGAATATTTCACCTGATGGTAACCGCATTGCATGGTTGAGCATGGAACGCGAAGGTTATGAGGCGGACAAAAACCGCATTTTTGTGCAGGACAAAAAAACCAATGCCAAAATCGACCTTACTGCTTCTTTCGATGAAACTGTTGAAGCAATCAGATGGAGCAACGATGGTAAATACATTTATTTTATTAGTGCAATTAACGGCACACTTCAATTGTTTGAATTGGATGTTGAAAACAGTCTTACTGTTGTAGATAATGGTGGAAGAAAGAAAAACCCAATCAGACAAATTACCGAAGGTGATTTTGACATTACCGGTATGGTTGGAGAAGTGAATGGAACTATGGTGGTAACAAGAACTGACATGAACCATGCTGCTGAAATTTTCAAAGTAGATTTATCTAAAGGAAATGTAACAGCATTAACCAATACCAACGCAGCTAAATACGAACAAATCGGCATGTGTAAAACCGAACGCAAAATGGTGAAAACTACCGATGGAAAAGATATGCTGGTTTGGTTTATTTACCCGCCGGACTTCGACCCAAAAAAGAAATACCCGACTTTATTATACTGCCAGGGAGGACCTCAAAGTGCATTAACCCAGTTTTATTCTTTCAGATGGAATTTCCAGCTGATGGCATCACAGGGTTATATTGTTGTGGCTCCAAACCGCAGAGGTATGCCGGGTCATGGAACTGCATGGAATGAACAAATCAGTGGTGATTGGGGCGGACAAGCTATTCAGGATTATTATAGTGCTATTGATTATGCTAAAACTTTGCCTTATGTTGATGGTAACCGCTGCGCTGCAGTTGGCGCCAGTTATGGTGGTTACAGCGTATACATGATGGCCGGAACACATAACAACAGATTTAAAAGCTTCATTGCTCACGACGGTTTGTTTAACCTGAAAGCATTTTACGGCACAACTGATGAAATGTGGTTTGCCGATTGGGACATGGGTGGCCCATACTGGCGCAGTGGCGAACAGGATAAATCTTATAATGAATTTAATCCTATGAATTATGTGAAGGACTGGAATACACCTATATTAATTTATCAGGGTGGCAAAGATTTCAGGACTACTGAAGACCAGGCGTTTCAAGCATTTCAGGCTGCGCAGTTGCGACAAATACCTTCGCGTTTTGTATATCTGCCGGAAGAAAACCACTGGGTACTCAAATGCCATAATGCTTTAGCATGGCAGCGTGAGTTCTATAAATGGCTGGACGAAACCTTGTAAAACTTGTTGTCGAGCCAGTTTTCGAGCTGACAACTAATAATAAACTCTTTCTCAAAATTATCCTGTTTGATTCGCGATAAATTCGCCTTCCAAACAGGATATTTTTTTGCCAGAACATGCTTCAAATGGGCATTGGTGATGTATTCCCGTATAATTTTCACAATCAGATCAATTGTGCCTGTTTCCGTCTGAATTTTTTCGAAATACCGCTTAAACGAGCGCAAATAATGTAAACAATAGGTGCTATTACCCAATTCCACATGCGCAAGCATATAAATTACCCTCGAAGGATACACCTGATAGGCAAATGGGGTTAATTTCTCTAATTCAAAAACGGGTAACAATTCGTCCAGCACTTTGTTATAGTCGCCTAACCCGAAATAGGATACCGCTTTGTAATAATGCGTGGCAATTTGCAGGTTAACACCCCCTATTTCAGCAAGTGTTGAAAGTGCAGTCTGCTGCTGCTTGTAAAAGTCCAGACAAGCTTTGAAATTGCCGGTTAAACACAAATTATTGAGCATTGCATCGAGGTAAACGACTAAAAACTGGTCCTTCAAGGCTTTTGCTTTGTCATATGCCTGACTTTGTAAACATTGATACAATTCCCCGCAAACCTCAATAGATTCGGCATATTTTTCCAACCTCCGCAACGATTCAATCCGACGCATCAAAATAACCGGGTAGTTAAACAACCCAATTTGCGCCGGTGATAAGCAATGTTCCCGGATGAAGGCCATTTGCCGGTTGGTGATTTCATACGAGGCTTCAAACTGATACTGCACAGCATAATATTGGGAGAAAAAATTGAAATAGGTCATCTGGGCTTTTAATGGCAGTTTTTCAAATAAACCCTCAAAAATCGGGTCATCAGTTATCTGCTGTATCCGGTTGTAAAACTGCTTTTTATCGGTAAACCTATATTTGGCTTCCACCAGGTTCAATTCATTGTATTTGGCCAAAATAAATAAGGCATGTTTGTAGTTGTCGATATGCACCATATCGTCCTTAAACCCTTTACCCATATGACTTATGAACCAATCGGTCATTTGCATATTACCGGCAAACCGCAATTCATATCGGCTCAACAGGATGTATTCCGCCAACGTATCCTGCTGCAATGTCCGGGTTTTGTGTTTGCTTACCAGGGGTAGAAATAATTCCGACAAACCCTTTTCTGTCAAGGTTTCCAGGTCACTTATGACATTACCCAAACGGCTTTCGTCCGATGAATGATAACTCCTGAGTGCTTTTAATATCATTTTCCTCAGATAGTGTTTCTCATAAGTCAACTGCTTGGCATAAGGCTTTTTCGCCAGCTTCTTTTTTAAGGCCTCCTCATCGTAAAACTGCTGCTTTTCCATTATCTCAAATATCTCCAAATAGTTCTTTTGACCTTTTACCAGACCGCTAAAGAGCTTGAAGTAGCGCTTTTCATTACGACTTAGTGAATGCACTAATTGAAAAGTAATATCAGATTTTTGAGTTGTAGATGCCATATATCAAAGACGATTCTGACAGTAAATTAGTTGTCGGAATCCAACGTTTTACAGTAAAAATGGTAAAACCGGATGCAACCATATAATAGTTGAGATAATGTTATATATATGTTTGTATATCAATAACTTATAAATATTACAAATGAAAAGCCATAAGGCAAGTTATAAAAATTTACAAACAAAATAATCATTTCTGACTACCAATAGCAGCGTTGTGTACCCATCGAATTTACCACGGCCAGCCAATTTTTGGTTTTGGGGGGATGTAATTCCACCTCACATTTGCTTCATCAGTTCACAGGAAATGTTCCGGCATTTCCACAAACCAATGAAAATTATGAAGAAATTACATTTACCAATTCTGACGCTGCTGTTGATTGCTTTCAACACGCAGGCTCAACTTGCATTTGAGCGGGACGACACCGAAATCCCAACACTCGAAACCGAGGACCCGAAAATGGGAGAGGAGCTCCCTCCTGACGGCTATGACGGGTTTAATTCAGCCGATATTCACGACGAACTCACTGTGGAACAGCGTGAAGTAATTTGGCAAAACATCCACACCAATTCGCTGAAACTCAAAGCTCAGGGCATCATTCCTCAGGCTAAAATGGGGTTGGTTCCGGGCGAAGGACTGCGTTATCCGCTAAAGTTATCGGTTGGCGATTTTGTTTACAACTGGAATGCATTTTACTGGAATAGCAACTTCGTGGATGAAAATGCTGCTGCCGGAGCGGTTTTAGATTACAATTGCGGCAACAGAACTTACGATATTCCTGGATATAATCACCAAGGTCAGGATATTGCCCTATGGCCGTTTAGCTGGAATTTAGTTGCCGGTAATTACGCTCAGGTGGTTGCTGCAGCCGGCGGATGGATTACTTTTAAGCAAGATGGCAACTTTGATATGAATTGTGGTTTTGGCGGTGGAGATTGGAATGCCGTTTACCTCGAACATCCCGATGGTTCAGTAACCTGGTATGGCCACATGAAAAATGGGTCACTAACGGCAAAACCGGTTGGCGCCTGGGTAAACCGTGGTGAATATCTCGGTGTTGTTGCCAGCTCCGGCCAATCTACCGGTCCGCACTTGCATTTTGAAGTATACGATGCTGCCGGTAATCTAGTGGATCCCAACGCAGGTCCCTGCAACGGTATGGGTGGCGTAAACTGGTGGAAAGACCCAAAACCGTATTATTATTCGAAAATTAATGCCATTTACACGCATTGTGCACCGCCAACATTTATGGCTTGCCCTAATGTGGATATCACCAATATTTGTGATACTTATTATCCCGGCAGTCTGGTTTACTTTTTCAGCTATTTTACCGAAACACTGGCCGGACAGCATGGATTTTACCAGATTTATAAACCGGATGGCACCTTATGGAACCAATGGACATACAGTTTCCCATTGTCGTATATGGCTAGTTATTGGTATTGGTCGTTCACTTTACCTGCAGGAAATACCGGAATTTGGACATTTAAGGTGAAGTTTAAGGGTAAACTACTGACTTACTACTTTAATGTAATTAATCCATTGGAAGCAGATGGTTCACTCGAACGTGTTGGCGAGGATAACCGTGTTTATTGGATGAATGACCCACTGTTAGAAGATGCTTCCTTCATAATAGAAAAGTCCGCAAATCAAACTGAAATAACCACGGTAGCCACTTTAAGCGGCCAATCGATGTCAGCTGCACCATTTTACAGCTGGACAGACCCGGAATCTGCTTCAAATACACAGTTTTATCGTATTACCACCACATTCAACAACGGTCAAACCCATGTGGGACAATGGTTAGCAGCCAAAAACACACCTAAAACGCCTGATTTGGCTGACCAAGAACTGATTTATCCGGTTCCGGCCACCAATCATTTAATGGTTATGGTGAATGGTTCAGCAGGTAATTCCATTCGCTACAGCATCAGCAATGCGTCCGGACAACTTATACAGGAATCTATCACCACATTAGCCACCGATAATCTGCTGCAATTAACCATAAACGATTTGGCAAACGGCATGTATTTTCTGACAATTGTTGAAGACAATAATATCCGTCAACATCAATTTGTAAAACAATAAATCCCTTCAACATACCAGTAAAATCCCGCCGGGCTGTGCGGGATTTTTTATGTATTGCAGTGTCCCATAATCTGTTTTGATAACTAAAGGCATATATGACCAAACAGATTGAAACCTAATAAATACCGGCATTTACCCCTCTTTTCGGTTCCGGTTTATTTGCCCATAATTAACATTATGTTAAGTCCCGCCCCGCGCGGCTTTGCTACGTGTCCGTTTTCAGTTGTGCCTGAAGTGTTAAAAACCTTGAGACCTTTGAAGTGCAAGAAAGCCAAAGGTATATTGCCGTTAACAATTTCAAACATAATGGAAATGAAAACTGAATATGTAGATATTTTTATTAGTAAAGCAGAACAAAGAAATGGTTCTGTTACTATGTCTGTTTCCACCGAGAGGTTAGGGGCCTGTTGTTACTGGCAGATATGCAAGATGCTAAAAGTAAATGAAAAGCGTTTGCAGGTTCTATGCTTTTTAATACATTTATGTCGCTTAGAAAAGTCTTTGAAAGATAATTTCAGGACAGATATGGTTGACTCTGCAAATAAAATGAAGGAATTAGAAAGTCAACTTCAAAGGTTTTAAAGCATGTCTGAAATTACCCATGAAAAACTAATACACACTTTAACATTTCACGGATTCAGAAGGGTTACTATTGCTGAACTTATTAGTCAATACCCTGAATTTAAAGATACCTATGTAGATATTTTACATGCTTTTGAAGCATTTGAAATGCTTGAACTTCTTGAAAATAGAACTGAATATATTGATGCAATGTATTCAGCTTACACCCAAAACGATGAACTGCCAATAGTGTTTATTAATGCTGAAACGTATCAATATGACACATATCAACCAATAAGCGTTTCATCAGGTATTGACATACGTTCGTTCACTGATTAATTATTATTTATGTTGAAAATAGTAAACAACTCATAAAATCGAACAGATGACTTCCTTTCCATGAATGACTTTATAAACCTAACTATACCTAAAAATATGATGGAAATGGCAATAGTTTACAAAGCACTAAAAGGCTATCTATTGAAGAAAATGGGTTGAACAGTAATTTTAATGAATGGAAAATGATTCCAGCAAACAAACTTTCCTTTCATCAAAAAGCAACTTAGGAACTTTGGCAGCTACTAACCTGGGCTATATTTCTCAGGATTTGCGGTGATATTATGGAATATAATCATTTCTTATTGGCACGATACTCACTGCCGCAAAGCCTATTTTATAAATAGCAACAAACCCACTAATAATGACAACTATTACAAAAATAACCATGAATTTTCCCAAATGCCCATCATATCCCACGTGCGCCCACGCCACACATTAGACATAATGGTAGTTATGGTCAAAGGCTTCAAAGCGACATGATAATTTTTGCGCTTTGTTTTTCGGGGTTGGGGTATGATTTTTTTAAAAGTAACTACTCGAAAAAGGAATAGTTAAAAAAATCATACCCCAACCCCGAAAAAACAGCCTTTACCCATAACTAATCTTTATGTTAAGTAGAATATAACAAAATAAAGGAGATAACCTGCGCCATCTCCTTTACTCTTATCGTTACCCGAAATATTAATTACCGAGTTTTTGTTTCATTTCTTCAGCCTTGTCCTTTTGCTCGAGACGAACATAAATTTCTTTTAAGGCCAACATACAATCTGTACTTGTAGGATCAATTCTATGTGCACTCTCAAAATATGGTAATGCTTTTGTATACAGTTTGTTACGTTCAACTTTAAGCGATTCGTATTCTTTTTCCTTTTCTAAAGGAAGAGAATTCATTTGTTTGTTCATTTCAATGGCCGTGTTGTAATACAAGGCACCTGCGTTTAAGTTAATGTCGAAACGGTCATTCTCTAGCGCCAACGCTTTGTCATAGGCCACAATAGCCGCGTCAAAGTGCATTTTGCCGTTTACTGAGTCCAGTTTAATCAACTCACCATGTGTTGTTCCCAATACAAAGTATAATTCAGTGTTTTTAGGGTCCAAAGCAATGGCATTATCCAGTTTGCTCACCAATACGTCCAATTTATTGGCTGTCAGGTAATAGTTTAACTCCGCAATCATAATATCCTTATCAGCCGGGAAGTTGGTACGACCGGTTTCCAACACCTTTAGTGCTTCATCGCTTCTACCCGCTTCCATGTATAAATTAGACAGGCGGCTGTATAAATACGATTCGCCGTATTTCATTTCAATCAAACGTTGGTAAGCAGCAACAGCTTCTGCAGTTCTTTCAGTGCGTTCAGCCATTAAACCCATGTTAAACACAACGCCTGTATCTAATGCTGCAAGCGGATTGGCATCAATTTGTAACATGTTTGCCTGGTTTGCTTTCGAGAAGTTTTGATAAGCTTCCTCGTTGTTACCGGCATTATAGGCATTTGCTCCTTTCAGGAAAAACAGATTGTAAGTGGTGAATAAACCATCGGCAATTTTCACCTTGTAATTTTTAACATCCTCCATGGTAAGCGCCGTTTTGAACGATTCTAAGGCAATATCCAAAGGATTGGCTATGTTGTTATAAACTCCGGTGGTGTCACGTGCAATATAGTTATGGATATCGCCACGATAATACCAGGTTTTAGCCTCAATTTTAGTTTTTTCGTTTAAAACAGCCTCGTCAATGGCCTGTTTCGCTTTGCCATAATCACCCTGATTCAGGTAGGTTGCAGCAGTATTTACTTTACTGTTTTGTGCGTTTACAACCGAGGTAAACATCACTGCGGATAGCACCAAACTCGCAATAATTTTCATTTTATTTGTGTTTTTTAATTTATTGATATTCAACTAATTATAATTACTCTTCTGTAGTGTTGGTTTCGGTAACATCACCAGCTGCATCCCCTTCATTTCCTTCATGCTCCTCTCCTTCAATTGGCAATATATCTTCATCCTCATCTTTTTCAATTCGGGTTACCGATGCAATTCTGTCTCCATCTCTCAGGTTAATTAAACGCACACCTTGTGTAGCACGTCCCATCACCCTCAAATCTTCAACGCCCATGCGTATTGCCATGCCCGATTCGCAAATAATCATCAAATCATCTTTATCGGTCACGTCGCGAATAGTGATCAAAGCTCCGGTTTTAGGTGTAATCTTAATAGTGGATACGCCTTTACCGCCTCTGTTGGTTATACGGTATTCTTGTTCACCAGTTTCCTGGTCAACTAACTGACTGCGTTTGCCATATCCATTTTCACTTACCACTAAAACTGTTTTCTCTTTATCGCCCTTCTCAACAGTAATCATGCCAACTACTTCATCCTGATCGTCAGCGAGTTCGATACCAATTACCCCGGTTGCTGTACGGCCCATTGGACGCACTTTTTCCTCAGGGAAACGGATAGCTCTACCACTCTTAACGGCCATCATAACCTCACAATTTCCATTGGTTAATCGCACGGCTAATAACTCATCACCTTCTGCAATATTGATGGCAACAATACCATTTGCTCTTGGGCGGCTAAATGCTTCTACCGTTGTTTTTTTGATGGTACCTTTTTTGGTACAGAAAACAAGGTAATGCTCATTGATAAATGCCTCATCCTCAAGGTCATGGATATCGATATAAGCCATAATCTTATCATCCGGTGGTAAACTAATCATATTTTGAATAGCTCTTCCTTTGGATGTACGAGTGCCTTCCGGAATTTGATATACCGGCAGCCAGAAACATTTTCCCATTTGCGAGAAAAACAACATAGTATCGTGGGTGCTGGCAATAAAAATGTGTTCAATAAAGTCCTCATCTCTGGTAGCACCACCTTTTGCACCTTTACCTCCGCGTCCCTGACGACGGTATTCGGTAAGTGATGTGCGTTTGATATAACCCATATGTGAAATGGTAATAGCCACATCTTCTTCCTCAATCAAATCTTCAATACTCATTTCACCTTCTGCAGCAACAATATTCGTTCTGCGTTCATCACCATATTTCTCTTTAATCTCAAGGGTTTCGTCTACAATTATCTGCATACGCATTTCCTCGTTCGCCAATATTTCACGTAAGCGGGCAATATGAGCCATTACTTCGTTGTATTCATCGCGGATTTTATCGCGTTCCAGACCGGTTAAACGCTGTAAACGCATTTCGAGAATGGCTTTTGACTGCAAATCGCTCAATCCGAAACGAGTCATTAACCCTTCTTTAGCTTCATCAGGGTTTTTTGAACCACGAATCAGCGCAATTACCTCATCTAAATGGTCGAGGGCAATGAGTAAACCTTCTAAAATATGTGCACGTTCCTCAGCTTTACGTAAATCATACTGTGTTCTGCGCACAATTACCTCATGGCGGAAATCCACGAAATAGGCAATCATCTGCTTCAGGTTGAGCAATTTTGGCCTGCCCTGATGCAAACAGATATTGTTAACACCATACGAAGTTTGTAATGGTGTGTATTTATACAATTGATTGAGCACCACCGTTGCAACCGCATCTTTCTTCAAATCGATAACCACACGCATACCTTCACGGTCTGAATAGTCGTTAGCGTCTGAAATACCCTCAATTTTCTTCTCATGCACCAATTCTGAGATTTTGGTAATGAAAAGCGCTTTATTCACCTGATATGGTAATTCGGTAATCACGATGTGTTCACGACCATTTGCTGAAGTTTCGATTGTGGCCACACCACGAACTACAATACGTCCGCGACCGGTTTCAAAACTTTCGTGAATGCCTTCTACCCCATAAATAGTAGCTCCTGTAGGGAAATCAGGCCCTTTGATATACTTCATCAACTCCGGAATCGTGATTTCGCGATTGCGGATATATTCGACAATACCATCACATATTTCAGATAAGTTGTGTGGAAGTATATTAGTCGCCATACCCACTGCAATACCGGATGAACCGTTAATGAGCAGGTTAGGTATTTTAGAAGGCAATACGGTTGGTTCTTCCAGCGTATCGTCAAAGTTATTGCTGTAATCTACTGTTTCTTTATCCAGGTCGCCCAACATCTCCTCGGCAATCTTCGAAAATCTCGCCTCGGTATATCGCATTGCTGCAGGACTGTCGCCATCCACAGAACCAAAGTTTCCTTGTCCGTCCACTAACGGGTAACGCATACTCCACTCCTGCGCCATACGCACCATGGCATCGTATACCGATGTATCGCCGTGTGGGTGATATTTACCAAGCACCTCCCCTACAATACGGGCAGATTTTTTATAGGGCTTGTTATAGTTTACACCAAGTTCTTTCATACCGTACAAAACGCGACGGTGAACGGGTTTTAAGCCATCACGCACATCCGGAATCGCACGGGAAACAATTACCGACATCGAATAATCGATGTAGGCCGTTTTCATTTCCTCTTCAATGTTAATAGGAATAATTTTTTCGCCTTCAGCCATGTCTTTTTTCTCCTTTTACTGGTAGTTTATTTTCTGCTTAAAAAAATGAAATTTTTTCAGCGTACAAAGGTAGTAATTTTACTCCCTAAACCCTAGTATTTAAAGCTTTTGAAGTGTCAAGTTTTCAACATTTTATTGGCATTTACGCATTGGAAAATATAAATTGGCGCAGTAGAGAAAGAAAATGGGTAATACTAGCCAAAATTGCCACCCGTTCAGGGCAAAAAAAACAGGGGTGACCACTAGCGTGGCACAACCCCTGATCCCCATGAAAACACACTATCTACTATAACCACTATTTGGCTAAAAAGTTTTATTAGTTACGTTAAAATCCGTTAAAAAATATTTTTCATGTTTCAATGCCTAAAAAGTTGTTTGACTTTTAATGAGATGTGTTATAACTACTTGAAAATGTTATAGATATACGAAATTTTAACACAATAGACACTTTATTGTAAGCCCATTTTCGTTGGTTACAGCTGCATTTTCGAAATAATCTTGCATTGTCGATTGACAGTAAAACTAAAAACGGCCGGCGTTTTTGGTTTGCGTCATGGTTACGATTTAAAACCTTAAAAAATTATGTTATGAGTATGTCAAAAAAATTAGTGCTGAGCGACAATGACATCAGCATTTTTCATGCAGAACGTATGCAATTATTGTTCAAACAATACATGGCAACGCCAATTAAAGCAAAATATGTTACCTATTGGGAGGAAATAACCTGCGTTGGTTATCACCCCGAAAACAACAGATTAGAAGCTGTGGTGAGTGTAAAACAATCAGGTGGATACAGCACAGGATTGTGCGCAGCAGGTTCAAAAGAATATGTTCGTTTTTTCGTTGATTACCACGATGGCGCAGGATTTATTGATGCGGGTATGACCAATTTTAAAGTAGCCAATATTGCTGACGGCACTCCGGCTACACATCCTATTCAATACATGGCGTATATTTATTTGGATACAACCAATCACAAAAAATATTTAGGTTGTAGTAAAGCTGTTATTCCAACAGTTAAAGCCATTTTATCATGGAACACACCGGTTCCAAATGATCCGGATTATCATCCGCATTATGGTAATGTGATTGAACGTAATATTCAATTAAAACCATTATTAATTTACAAACCTTTTGATCCGAGTGATTTAGTGTTTTATCCAAAACCAAAATTTGTAGATATTCCGAAATTAATGGAAAAAGCATTTCCTACTCCACCTCTCCCACCAATAGAAAAATTATATAAAACATATAAATCCAATCAGGTTCCTGATCACCGTATGTTATATACTTCTATTGCGCCAATGGTAATGGAAAAATCGTTTGCAACCACTGCATTAAAATATCAACCAAACGAAATTGCTCAATTAGGTATCGATTACGATAAATTGATTGAAGTAATTTTAGGTAATGATGATAAAGCTGATGTAGCTTTTGAAGAATTAGTTTGTGTTGGATTAAATTCTGCAACCGATACACTTGGTGCAGTAATCCATGTTAAGAAAAATTCCGGTTATAGCGGTGATTTATGCTCAACCGGTTCCGCAGAATATGTTGCATTTTGGGCCGATTGGGACAACAATGGTTCGTTTGATGAATATTTAGGAACTGCTGAAGTTCGTGTACACGATTTAGATAATATTCCTGCTGATGGTTTGTATTATAATGTGGCATTACCAATTGATGTTACGAAACATTTACGTGCCTGCAGTAAACCAAATGTGATACGCATTCGCGCCGTACTTTCATGGTCTTCTCTCCCATCAACTACCAATCCGAATGTATTAAATCATTGGGGTAACAGATTAGATGCATTGGTTCAAGTGCGTCCGGGTCGTGCAACTGATGGTGAATTAGATGTGGTAATTACAACAGTAAATGAAGTAAGCATCAGCGATATTAATAATGATGGTTTAGCAGAACCGACTGCTGCTTTTCCAAATGCTATGCGACCATTTGGTGGTGAAGTTATGTTGAGTGGATATTTTACAGGTAGTGGTGCTCCGGGCACTGTACATTATCGCGTTGAATATACCAATAACGATGGTGCATCATGGAATCCGATTATGGATAAACAACGATTTATTATTGAAGGAAGTCCTTTCCCGACAATAGATGAACAAGATGCAAGTATGAGTGATGGATGGCTATCTTACAAAGGCAGTACTTCACCATTACAAATTATTCGTTTTAATGTATTAGCAGTGTGGGATACAGGTGTAAAAAATGGCAAACATAAATTACGTGTTGCATTTTCTGATGAACCATTTACAATGCCTTATAATCCTGTAATTATTAATTACAGCAATGAAGTTGCCGTACATTTAGATAATGATGGCTTTAATGTAAATCCTGCGCCACATGCAGCTGGAGACCCACTGAGCAGTGTGCACGATATTGACATTATTATCGATGGCGGTGAATGTAATTTTTATAAAACCGGCGTTGATACGTTGTTAACCGGCAGAATAAAAGTAATGGATGATTATTTCCATAGCTGGAATTTAGATGTGCAACCTTCATCACATTTTATTCCGCCTGCAACATTATCTTCCATTGTTACCCCAACAGGAAGAGCTTGCACAGGTATCAGCGATTTTGGAGATAACAATTTTGCCTTCAGCATCGATTTAACAAAATTGGATCCATGTGGTTATACCGTAAGAATTTATGGTCACGACCGCGCAATTCTCGGACATCGTTCATACTTTATTGATGGTACTTATTCATTTAATTTAGGTAATCATCAAGGGTATAAATATGCGGGATTTTCAATACTCCCTTAATTGATTAATTACTACCGTTATCAAAACAGTCGGATTATTTCCGGCTGTTTTTTTTATTTACCCATACTGTCGGCAATACTTCTTCCGTTAAGACGGCTTTCAATCCATAATAATATTTCTTCCGTACCGGTAATTACCTGTCCGTTGATATTACTTAATACACTTATTTTTTGTTTCACCTGTTCCAATGCCTGATTGCGTTCTTTTTTACCAGGCGTACGGATGAGTTTTTTTACTAATTGTAATAACAAGGTTTCCATTTCATACAAACGCTCACTTTCCTTTAAATGCCTGCGTGTAGACCGCATCAAACTATCTAATAAATCCACGTTGCCTAATTCGTAGTGCAAAATAATTTGTAACATTTTAGCAGAATCCTGAATGTCTTGTCTGATGTTTTCCCATTCACCAAAAATGATATTATTAATCCAGGTTAAACATTCGTCAAACTCTTCAATCACCAAAAATAAAACAGCGATATTATAATAAATGGTTAATATCCTGCCTTTTGGTAATTTGTTTCCAAACTTTTTTAATCCGGATTCAATTATCGGGACCAATTTTTTTGCCAACACAAATTGATTGGTTTGTATATAAAATAACAATTCCAGGTAAGTGCTGTTTTTAAAAATCTGCGATTCCTCTTCCAGGTTGGCTGGGACTATCGATTTAATTTTTTGTAACGTTTTAGCTACTTCATTTAAATCGTTGGAATGAAAACAGCTGGTCAGATAATTGTTTAATGAATTTAAATACCGCAATGATTCATCTGCCTGCATTTTAGGGTATTCTTCATAAGCTTCAATTATTTTTTTGCGATGGAGTTTCGATTTATGCGTATCTCCAATTAAATGGGCATGGTCGGAGTGAATTAAATTATACATAATCACCGACTCAAACGAAAGGTCCTGAGGAGGGTCCGTAATAAGCGGGTTTTTCATGATTTTTTGCACCTTATTCAATAATTTCTCATCACGGAACTGATAATATTTTTGTAACATCACAAATAGCTGGTCGTATAAATGATGGTATTTCAACTCCAGTGTTATTTTTTGTAAACAAACCATCTCCTCTTCCGATGAAGCTTGTAAAGTGGCTTCTGAACTTTTTTCTAAAGTATGCCGCATTAATCTGCGCTGAAGCGATAAAATTTCAATTAGTAAAAAATTGCGATTGAGTGTTCTTGCCGTTTGTTTAGTGGTGTTTAACATCTTTAATGCTTTCTCAAACAATCCTTTTTGCATGAGAAATTCTATATCTAACATTCGCTGACTAATCGCATGTGTTGCGGTATCATCTTCATGATAGGCACGCATACTTTTAAGTATCAAATTGTAGAGATAATTTTTTATTACAGCATATGAACTTGCCGGAATTACTTTTTTGAGTTTTTGTTTAATAACAGCCTCGTTGTAGTCATCTTTTTTACCCGCAGTTTCTACCGCTTCAAATAAATCGATATAGGCATTGGACTTGCCAATTACATGTCGCTGGGCATAAATTTTAAAGTAACGCTTCTCAGTTTGGTTTAAACTTTGAATGAGGGATAACAAGTCGTCTTTAGCATTCATGACGTTTAATGGGATTTTATACAAAAGTACTATAAATATTGATTTCCAGGCATTTTCTTAACACTTTTTATGCACTTGACATTTAATAATATGCAAATCCTATGTAGGTCGATGTTTGGGGATATTTTACCTTTGTTATCATTAATTCTGAACCCAAAAAATCAAATATGAAAAAGTTTCAATCTCTTATGTTTTTACTGGCCTTAGGTTTAGGTTGGTTAATAGTTGCCTGCGATAGTTCCGACCCGGAAAATATCAGTGTCACGGCTAGATCATTTCGTATTACACACAGCGGCAGCGAGTTTTCAGTTGCTATAGGCACAACCGATATTTCTGATACCGGTGCTGTTGCCACTTCCGGTGGAGTGCGTAATATTAATATCGAAAATATCCATATTCCTGATTCTGTAGATATAAAAAATATAGACCCGAATCAGGTGGATAAAAAAATTGTTACTGATGCAACACAAAAAACAAAAAAAGCACCAATTGGCACCACCGATATTTCGGATACAGGAGCTGTGCATGTTAGGTCTGTAGACGATACCACACTTATTGGTGCTACTGATATTTCAGATATGGGCGGAATTTTAGTATTGAGTGATAATACTATTTTAGCATTTACATTTAATGCAGATGGTAGAGCATTAATGGAATCAATTGATATGATGCCAAGTGCTGCAGTTAAACAAACTTGTTATTCATTAACATCAAACATATTGGTTAAAAACGGAGAATTAATTGTAAAAAGAAGTGATGGTTCTGTTGTGAGTTATAATGCTACAACAAATATTGTCATTCTTCGAAAAGAGGGCGATGAACTCTGCATCTACCTCAAACCAAAATCTTAGGATTACGAGGTTTAACTCATCAGGTTAAATCGGTAACCGTGCAAATGTGGTGTTTGCACGGTTTTTTTTTAACAGCCAATGCCTATACTAAGTTAACAAATTATATTATGGATGGGTTTGTTTTTTGTTACATCAGGACTTCATTCTGCCCGACAGGAAGATAAGTAATTCATAGCATCCATTTTTATGCCGCCCTGACGGGCTTGTTGTATGTGAGCGCCTTGGCGCGTGGGGTTACCGATCTGTCGCCCTTGCGGGCTGGTTGAGATTAAGTATGGGTTTTTCTAATAACATTTGCACTTCACTCAGCCCGGCAGGGCGGCTTATGGGTTACTCTTAGTTATAACATCCAGTTTTATGCTGCCCTGACGGGCTTGTTGTATGTGAGCGCCTTGGCGCGTGGGGTTAGCGATGTGTCGCCCTTGCGGGCTGGTTGAGATTAAGTGTGGGTTCTTTCTAATAACATTTGCACTTCACTCAGCCCGTCAGGGCGGCATATGGGTTACTCTTAGTTATAACATCCAGTATTATGCCGCTCTGACGGGCTTGTTGTATGTGAGCGCCTTGGCGCGTGGGGTTAGCGATGTGTCGCCCTTGCGGGCTGGTTGAGATTAAGTGTGGGTTCTTTCTAATAACATTTGCACTTCACTCAGCCCGTCAGGGCGGCATATGGGTTACTCTTAGTTATAACATCTAGTGTTATGCCGCCCTGACGGGCTTGTTGTATGTGAGCGCCTTGGCGCGTGGGGTTAGCGATGGGTCGCCCTTGCGGGCTGGTTGAGATTAAGTGTGGGTTCTTTCTAATAACATTTGCACTTCAATCAGCCCGGCAGGGCGGCATATGGGTTTATTTAAACCGTCTGTATCCACTTTTTGCGCTCGCCTACTTGTTGGCGCCACATGGCGTAGTAGAGGCCTTTAAGTTCTAATAATTTTTCGTGAGTGCCGGTTTCGGCCATTTCGCCTTGTTCGAGAACGTAAATTCTATCTGCATGCATTATAGTACTTAACCTATGCGCAATTAAGATTGTAATTTGAACACCATGCGTAGAAATATCTCTAATCGTATTCGAAATTTCTTCTTCCGTTAATGAATCAAGCGCAGAAGTAGCCTCATCAAAAATCAGCAATCGAGGTCTCCTTAACAAGGCCCTCGCTATACTCAAACGTTGCTTCTCTCCTCCCGACAATTTTAATCCGCCCTCACCTATCATCGTTTCAATTCCTTTTTCTGCACGGCTCAACAAATTATTACAACTTGCTTTTTGTAACACATCCAATAAATCAGCATCTGTAGCTTCAGGATATACAAATAATAAATTCTCTTTTATTGTTCCTGCAAATAATTGCGTATCCTGCGTAACAAATCCAATTTGATTGCGCAAATCATTATAATCAATCGAATTTTCATCGATATTATTATATAATATTTTGCCTTCCTGTGGCCTGTACAATCCCACCAACAATTTCATCAAAGTACTTTTTCCACTGCCTGAAGGACCAACAAACGCTATAGTTTCACCCTGTTTAACTTCAAACGAAATGCCGTCGATAGCAGGGTTACTAGCAGTTTTATGCTGAAATTTAACTTGATCAAATTGAAGTGATTGAATTTCTCCTAAAGCAGCAGGTTTTTCAGGATGTGCTTCAGGAATTTTATTCATTAAAGTACTAAAATTATTTAATGAGGCTTCCGCTTCACGATAAGATAAAATGATATTACCAATATCTTGTAATGGACCAAATACAAAAAATGAAAATACCTGCATCGTAACTAACTGACCGGCATCCATTTCATCTTTAAATATTAACCACATTAAAATGTATAAAATTACCTGACGTAATGTGTTAACAAAAGTGCCCTGAATAAAACTGATACTTCTTATTCTTTTTACTTTCGTTAATTCCAGTCCTAAAATTTTGTACGTATTTTTATTTAATCGGTGTACTTCCTGTGTAGTTAATCCTAAACTTTTTACCAGTTCAATATTTCTTAATGATTCGGTAGTAGCACCTGCCAATGCGGTAGTTTGACCAACGATATTTTTCTGAATAATTTTTACTTTTTTACTCAGTATGTTAGAAATAAAGGTGAGTAAAATAATACCCACAAAATATACTGCCGGAATATACCAGTGAATGAACAATGCCGCATACACAAACACAAAAACTACCCCCACTAAAATGCCCAATAGCACATTAATAAACATGTTCATAAATCGTTCAACATCGGTTCTTACTTTGGTCAAAATGGAGAGTGTTTCACCACTTCGTTGATCTTCAAAATCCTGATAAGGCAACTTCATGGCGTGCTGTAAACCATCGGTAAACACCTTTGCGCCAAACTTTTGTATGATAACATTTAGGAAATAATCCTGGAAATTTTTCGCTATCCTACTCACCATCGCTACCGATACCGACCCTAAAAGCAGCATCAACACACCCGGACTTTTCCAGGAAAACGAACTGAAAAAACGTCTGGCATCATATTGGTCGGCATGCTGACTATAATCGCTGGCCAAGTTTACCAAGCGCCCCAATATAATTGGGTCGAATAAAGAAAAGCCTGTATTGAGTGCTGCCAATAACAACACAAAAAACACCAACCACTTGTATGGTTTTAAATAGGATATTAATATTTTCATAATTTATTGCCCGAACACTTACAACTCAAATGTAACCTTCTGAGTTCGGAAAAAGAAATTTTAGTTATGTGCAAAAGCCAAGTCCTTAATGGTTCAATGTAACTCAAGGATTTTCACTTCCGGTATATTGGTCATGATAAGTTGAATATGTTTATTATGGGCTTTCACCTTATACTCCTGAAATATCTCCAGCACATCCTGGTCAATATAAACACTGTCGGTGCCAATTATTTCAACAATGCTATAAGCAGGTATTTTATCCAATTCAACCTGAATACGTTTTTTGTTTAAAAAACTCACATTTAAGGCGAGCTCTATAACGAAATGTGTAATATGTCCTTCTGTTTTTTGTTTAATGGTATAACCGGCTTCGTAAGTATGTTTAATGAGAAAATAAATAGCGTATACTACACCTATCAAAACTCCAATTAATAAATCGGTAAATAATATGGCTAATAAGGTGACAATAAATGGAAAAAATTGTTCTTTGCCCTGATGATAAACAGCTTTTATCATTTTTGGTTTTGCCAAATTATAACCGGTGCTAATCAAAATAACGGCAAGTGCACAATAAGGTATTTTATTCATTATCCCAACCAAAAATAAAATAGCAACAAGTAACCACATACCATGTAAAATAGACGACCATCTGGTTTTAGCACCTGCTTCGGCATTCGCTGAACTGCGCACTATCACTGCAGTTATGGGCAATCCCCCTACCCAACCACTCAAGAAATTTGCAGTGCCTTGTGCCATGAGTTCGCGATTTTGCGGCGTAATTCTATTATATGGGTCCAACTTATCAATAGCAGCGACACTAAGTAGTGTTTCCAATGAAGCGACAAAACAAATTACGATGGCATTTTTCCAAATTGCAGGATCATTAACAATAAGGTTTATGTTCGTGAAATGAAAATCACCAAAAACATTTTGGGAATATTTACATATTGGCTTTCATTTAATGCAAATGCCGGAAAAAATTTACCGATAAAAAAAGCCACAAGGCTGCCGAATATTACAATAATAAATGAAGAAGGTAAATAAGGAATTTTTTTAGACAAATTGCGCTTCCAAAAAATCAACAACAATAAACTCGACACAGCTGTTATAATAGCCCCTCCGGAAGAATGTTGATATAAAGAACCCAGATGCTCAAAACCATGATTAAATGTGAGAATATTAAACAATTCGTTGGTCCAGAAATCAGGCTGATCATAACCTACCATAAATGGTATTTGTTTGGCAATTAACAAAATGCCGATTGCACCTAACATCCCTTTAATAACAGCTGATGGAATAAATTGTGTAAACCCACCTAATTTAAATACACCTAAAATAATTTGAAAAATTCCTGCAAGCATTACAGCAATAAAAAAGAGGTCTATCGATGCTGAGGCAAGTATTATTGCAGCACAAATTGTAGTTAAACCAGCAGCAGGTCCGCTCACACTTAGTGAAGATTTACTTATAACAGGAACTATTATGCCGCCAATAATACCTGCAATTAATCCGGCATACAAAGGAGCACCACAGCCTAATGATATGCCTAGACATAGTGGTAACGCAACAAAAAAAACAGTAATACTCGATTTTAAGTCGTGCCGAAGAAAAGAAAATACATACGTTTTAATCCTGCGTCGATACATATGCATAATGAAACCCCAAAGGTGAGGGTAATAAATAGCAATATGCCATTTACTTATGCATATAGTAATTGTGCATTGTTGAAAAACTTACAGTGCTGCGCCTGAACTTGCCCAATTGACAATGGTTTGAATAGTGGCATCATCCATTTTCGGGGCTTTTTTGGGCATAGGTTTTGCGCCATCGGCATGTTGTATTGCAATTATTAGTTTACCTGTTAGTGTTTGTTCTTTTACTTTTTCGTAGGTAGTTAGGTCGATTCCGGCTGCGGGTCTTCCGGCGTTGTGACAAGTGGACGCGCAATTGGCATCAATTATTGGTTTTACATTTGTGGTATAGGTTAATGCTGCTGAAGTAGCCTGTTTTCCTGCAGTACAGGAAACAAAACCTACTATTAATAGGATTAAAGCAACCGGGGTAATTTTATTGAGCATGTGAATTGAATTTCGCATAAAAATATACAACTCAGCCAATTTTAACAATTATAGCCTTTGAATGCCAATGTTTCAAAATTATTTTACTGGAGCACCTTTAGCTGAATTATTATCGTTAAGCACCATTTTATTAATCACAAACATCATAATCATGGTAATAATCATGGCTACAGTTACTACATACCCTAAAATTGGATAATGACTTAATTTTCCTGATTCCTCCTGCACTACAATTAAACCGGCCAAAGAAGCAGCCAAACCTCCCGCCAATTGCTGGATACTGGAATTTAATCCCATAAATGCACCTCTGTCCGCAGGATCCGGAACTCCCGACATAAGCGCTTGTGCAGATATAATACGTGCAGTTATGCCTATAAACAATATGATATTAACCACTATTGCAACCCAAAGCGGTGTTAAACCTAAATTACAATATATTAATACCAAAATCATGGATAATATAGAGCCAGCTACAAACATGTTATACTTGCCAACTCTGTCGGAAAATTTACCAATAATAGGCCCCGCAATTAAAGTAGCTGCTCCGGTGAACATATAGATCAATGGAATATGGTCGAGGTCTATACCTAAATTATTTACTGTGAATGCACTTCCAAATGGCATCAACATAAAGCCGCCCGTTGCTAATAATACCGTTGCTGCAAAACCGGTTAAGTATCGTTTTCTGGATAATGTCATCCATAAATGTCTAAAAGGAGAAACTTTGCGTTGAATGGCCAAATGTGCCGTAACGGGTTTCATTTTAATCAATATTATCACGAATACTGCAGCTCCTATTCCGGCTATCAGCATAAAAGGTGCATGCCAATTCATTGCATTTGCCAATTGTAATCCAATAGGTAATCCAAGTACCTGGCTGGCTGCAAATGCCATCTGAACAAAACCCATTACGCGTCCCCTAACTTGCATTTCAAATAAATCGGTAGTAATGGCAAAAACTACTGCACCCATAACACCACCAAATAATCCGGTAATAATACGTGCAGTAAGTAATGATTTATAGTCCGTTGCCAATCCGCAAAAAACAGTTCCGGCTAAAAACCCTGCATAAAAAAACAATAACATTTTTTTTCTGTCGAACTTATCGGCAAACCCTGAAGCTAAAATTCCGCTGATACAAGCCGAATAAGCATATGCCGAAACCAAATGACTAAACTGTCCGGGCGTGATAGATAATTCTGGCATCAAAATGGCACCTAAAGGTGAAAGCACCATAAAATCGAGCACAATGGTAAATTGTAAAAATGCAAGAACAGCAATGATAAACCATTGATATCCGGTAAATATAGGTGTTTTGGTAGCCGTCATAATTGGAGTAAACCGTTTATAAGCCGTAAACACCGTTAAAGGTTCCAAAGCATATAATTGGCGGCTGCAAGATTAGTCATATTAATAATAATTTCGAAATGGTTAACTGTGAAACACTATTTTATTTAGACGAGTGGAGGAAAAAAGAAAACAATAACTTGTCCATTATTACCTACAAATACAACCTTTTACGTTTAAATATCAGGCTGGAAACCTCATTCATCATAATAATTTTGTTCCTTGATAAATACCATAATTTTTTATTTGAACGTTTATTATAAAATTTATTAAATGCTGCTACAAACCTTATTACAAATACCGGGTGCATCACCTGTAACAACGCCGACTACACCAACAACACCGGCAGAAAGTTTATCATTAATTGATTTAACACTTGCAGGCGGTCCAGTAATGATACCAATCGGTATATTATTTATACTGGTGATTTTTTTATATTTCGAACGTTATTTAACTATTCGTAAAGCTGCGAAGGGTGACCCGAAATTTATGTTGAATATTCGAGATTATATTTCTGGCGGAAATTTAGATGCTGCAAAAATGTTATGTAAAAATACCGATACACCAATTGCACGTATGATTGAAAAAGGTATCATGCGTTTAGGCTCTCCACTTAAAAATATTGAAGTGGCAGTAGAAAACGTTGGTAAATTGGAATTATATAAAATGGAAAAAAATCTGGCTGCTATTGCCATGATTTCTGGTGTTGGACCAATGCTCGGATTTTTGGGAACAGTTACCGGTATGATTCAGGCATTTTATATCATGAGCCAAAGCGACCAAATTAGCCCGAAAGTATTGTCTGGCGGTATTTACGAAGCCATGGTAACTACAGTTGCCGGTTTAATTGTTGGTATTATTGCGAACGTTGCTTACAATAGTTTAATTGCTTTAGTAGAAAAAATGATATATAAAATGGAAGCCACTACTGTTGAATTTGTGGACTTATTGCAGGAACCTGCATAATTTAATTTCATCAGTAAATAACTTAAAATGGGATTACGATCAAGAAATAAACGATTAGCAGAATTTCAGTTGGCATCACTTACTGATATTGTATTTTTATTGTTGATATTTTTTGTATTAACATCAAGCATTGTTTCACCAAATGCACTAAATATATTATTGCCAAATTCCGATTCACAAACGCAGGCAACTCAAAGTGTGAGTATATCTATTGATAAAGATTTGAAATATTATTTAAACGGTGAAGAAATTGACCCTGCTTGGTTAGAAACCATGCTACCAGCAAAATTAGCTGGCCAAACTGACCCTACAGTAGTACTTTCAGCAGATAAATCAGTTCCTGTTGAATACGTAGTTGGAGTAATGAATATTGCCAGTAGCATGAAAATCAAAATGGTTTTGGCAACTACCCCAAAAAAATAGGAATGAGATTTGTGGAATAACCTGGTATTGGGCATCTAATTATAAAACCAATCATTATGAAAAATTGGGAAGAATTTGAAAAAGCAAATAAGCGCAGAAGTGGGTTCATAACTACGGGAATCGTTGCTGCCGTTGCATGTATTATGTTTTTGTTTGGCTTTAAACCACCTGATCCACCTTTAGAACCGGAAGGGTTATTAATTGACTTCGGAACAGACGCAACCGGCTCAGGTTCTTTTGAACCTAATACCACTGCTTCAACTCCTACATCTAGCAATCAGGCTGTAAAGGAAGAAATTGCTACACAGGATATTGAAGAATCGGTTAAAATGCCGGATGAGAAAAAGAATGACAAACCGAAAACGAATACCAATACGCAAAGTGAAACTAAACCCACTATTGACCAAAGCCAGATTTTTACAGGCGATAAAGTGAATAACAATGGTCAATCCGGTAATAGTGAAGGTAACTCTACTTACGGTGGCAACCAGGGTTCAGTAAATGGTGACCCAAATGGATACCAAGGCCCTGGCGCAGGAAAGGGTGACGATGGTAAAATAGGTTGGGACTTAGATGGACGTAGTATGAAGGCAAAACCTTCATTACAGGTAGAACACAACGAAATTGGTGACGTACGTATTAAAATTTATGTAGATAAAAACGGGAAAGTTACCAGAGCCGAATATGAACGAAGTGGATCAACTATAACCGACTCATATTTGATTACACAGGCAAAAAATGCTGCTATGAAATCTACATTTAATGCCGATTCAAAAGCACCTGAAACTCAAATAGGATATATTACTTTCCACTTTAAGTTACAATAATATTTCCCGCCACGACCGGAAATATTATATGAAAAGAGCAGTGCCTTCAGTAAAATGAAGGCACTGTTTTTTTATACACATCCCTCCTTTTTAATTTAGCCAATAATTGTGTCTATTTGCTATGTTATTATGATGACATATAAGGAAACACTTGATTATTTGTTTACGCATTTGCCAATGTATCAGCGCATTGGTGCGGCTGCTTATAAAAAGGACCTGACGAATACACTGGCTTTATTACAAATTTTAGATAATCCACAGGATACATTCACCTCAATACATATTGGTGGCACTAACGGAAAAGGTTCGGTGAGCAATATGTTGGCTGCCGTTTGTGCAGAAGCAGGTTATACTACCGGATTATATACCTCTCCTCATTTAGTCGACTTTCGCGAACGTATTCGGGTAAACGGGTTTTTGTGTGAAGAAGAATTTGTAATAACATTTGTAGAAAAAATTAAACCACATATTGACAGTATTCAGCCATCGTTTTTTGAAATTACCGTAGCAATGGCATTTGATTATTTCAGGTATAAAAATGTGCAAATTGCTATTGTAGAAGTTGGATTGGGTGGTAGATTAGATTCTACGAATGTAATACTGCCATTGGTATCAGTTATAACGAATATCAGTTTTGACCATATGCAAATGTTGGGAAATACGCTGCCTTTAATCGCTAGTGAAAAAGCCGGTATTATTAAACCGAATATTCCTGTTATTATTGGAGAAATACATAATGAAACAATTCCCGTTTTTGAACAAAAGACAATAGATAATAATGCAGCGTTATATCCTGCTCCGGAAAATGTGCAAGTGGAATTGTTGGAATATAATTTTAATAGTATGGAATTAAACGTGAGTTATTTGAACCAACTCACTTATCCGAATCTGATTTTGGACCTAACCGGTGAATATCAATTACAAAACGTTGGCACCGCCATTCAAACCATAGAAGTAATGCGATTACAGGGTATTGAAATACCTGACGAAGCTATTTATGAAGGATTACGTAATGTTCAATCACATACCGGTTTTGCCGGACGATGGCAGGTACTACAAGAAAATCCATTATTAGTCGCAGATTGTGCCCACAATACGGGTGGTCTTTCAATCTTATTCAAGCAGGTAAAGGAGCAGTCCTTCCAACAATTACATATAGTAACCGGAGCTGTTAATGATAAAGACCTGGATGCCGGGCTCAACCTCTTCCCTGCTCATGCCATTTATTACTTTTGTAAACCGGACATTCCACGTGGTCTCGATGCAGTTCAATTACAGGAACTTGCGTTATCAAAGGGTTTAAAAGGGTCTTCCTTCCCTTCAGTGTTTGCTGCTTTGCAACAAGCCTTACAAAATGCCGGGAAAAATGATATGATTTTGATATGCGGCAGTATTTTTGTGGTAGCTGAGGCTTTACCGGCATACACAGCATTAACCAAACTAAATAGCTAAATCAATGAAAAGATTAGGTTTCCTCCTTATAAGTTGTCTTTTTCTCTCCAATGTTTACGGCCAAACCCTACACGGCTATGAATTCAAAATTCAAATCAAAGGATTGGCGGATACCACATTGTATTTAGGTCATCATTATGGTTCTGCTCAATATGTTATTGATACAGTTCCGGTAAACAGCAAAGGTGAAGCTATTTTTACAAGCACTGATACTTTACCTGGTGGCGTTTATTTGGTAGTTATTCCAACCTTGAAAAACAAGTACTTTGAGATGCTGGTAAGTGGAACGGAACCGAAAATTAGCATGGAAACCGATACAGTAGATTTTATTAAAAACATGCGAATAAGTGGCTCTTTGGAAAATACTATTTTTTATGAGGATTTAAATTTTATCGCTTCAAAAAAGGATAAAATGACACAGCTTAAAAAAGAGATGGATTTAGTTGGCGAAACAACCGAAGAAGGTAAAAAAATTAAGGCTGAAATGAAAGCCGTAAATGCAGAAGTGGAAGCTTATCGTGAGGACAATTTTAATAAATATCCAGACCTTTTATATACTAAATTTTTGAAAGCAGCTACCGATATTAAAATTCCGGAAGCCCCAATTAATCCTGATGGCACCAAAGATTCTACATTTGCTTTACGTTATGTTCGTCAACACTATTTCGACAATTTTGATTTTAGCGATGAGCGTTTATTGCGAAGCAATTTATACGATACCAGGATAAAAAAATACATCAAAGATTATATCGTAAAAATGCCTGATTCTATCATGGTTGCGGTAGATTTTATTATTGGTAAATCGTCAATTAAGCCCAAAACCTTTCAATATGTAACTGTTTTATTGCTTAATGAATATGCTACATCTAAAATCATGGGATTTGATGCGATATATGTGCATATCGTGGATAAATTTTATACTGGTGGAAAAGCGTTTTGGTTAGATGATGTAGGGTTATACCGTATACAGGCGCAGGCAGATAAGGTACGTCCTACCCTTTTAGGCAAAAAGGGACAACCATTGGTATTGCAGGATACTAGCGGTGTGGACATTCCTTTATATAGTTTGAATTCACGTTTCACTGTTATTGTTTTTTGGAGCCCTGATTGTGGTCATTGTAAAAAAGAAATGCCTAAAATAGAATCCTTTTATCCTGAATTGCAACAATTAGGTGCGGAAGTATATGCAGTATATTCCGAGGATGAATTTGATAAATGGAAAACATGGTTGCGTGGTCATAAATATCCATGGATTAATGTTTGTAATGCTAAAGGAACAGAACAATATCAGTTAAAATATAATGTTGATCAAACACCGATGATTTATTTACTTGATAAAAATAAAATCATTTTCGGCAAAAAAATTAACATCGAGCAAGTGCCCGGTATCATTAAGGACAGAATTAAGTATGAGGAAAGTAAATCTTAATTAAATATTTCTACCTCATGGTGTACCAATAATGTAATTAAACATAACACTGACATAACGCCTGTAAACAGTATTATCATTAATACTATTTTACTATATCCTTTTTTGTTGTGCATAATTTCGGTGAACAACCAAAACCTGGTTTTGTTCAATAACAAATTGAACTTTTAAACAACACACTACGTTTACTCAAACATGAAAGAAAAGCGCCAATACACTGTAGTAAAATCAGAGGACGAATGGAAAACCTTGTTGACCGACGAACAATATCGTGTCTTGAGAAAAAAAGGCACTGAACGTCCTTTTACTGGTGAATACGACCATTTTTTTGAAGATGGTGTTTATGTGTGTGCAGGTTGCGGTCAGCAATTATTTACCTCTACATCTAAATTTGACAGTGGTTGCGGATGGCCGGCTTTTGACAGGGAAATTGAAAAAGGAACTATCGACTACGAAACAGACCAGGGATTTGGCATGGTAAGGACTGAAATTTTATGCAGTAAATGTGGTGGTCATTTAGGCCATGTTTTTGACGATGGACCTACCGAAACCGGCAACAGGTTTTGTGTAAACTCTGCTTCGTTAAAATTTAAGCAGTAATTGATTAAGCTTTTTGCAGGGTAAAGCCAAATGTGGAGCCCTCACCTATTGTGCTGCGTACATTTACATTTTGATTGTGTGCTTCAATAATGTGTTTTACAATAGATAACCCTAATCCGGTTCCACCCATATCGCGTGAGCGGCTTTTTTCGATGCGGAAGAAACGTTCAAATACACGATTGAGTTGCTCTTTTGCAATACCTAAACCATTATCGGCAATTTCTATCAGGATATTGTCGCCCATATTGTAAAACCCTGCATGAACAAATCCACCTTTGTTGCCATATTTAATGGCATTGGAAATTAAGTTGACAAGTACTTCGCGAATTAATTTTTCATCTGCATACACATTAAAAACATGGTCGCAGCCTTCTTTGATAGCAAGTTTTGTTTGTGCTGCAGAAGCTTGCATTTCAAGTGACTCGTACACTTCTTGCACCAATGCGTTAATGTCAAATTTTTTATAGTTTAAGGCCAATTCACCACTCTCTAACATCGATATGTTCACCAAATCGTCGATAATCATAATCATACGCTCGACATTTTTTAATGCCTTTTCGATGTAAATACTATTGATGGTAGGGTCTTCAATCCCGCCATCAGAGAGTGTTTCAAGGTATCCCTGAATACTCATGATGGGCGTTTTTAACTCATGACTTACATTACCTAAAAATTCTTTTCTGTAATCAGCTTGTTTTATGAGTAAATCAATTTCGCTGCTTCTTTCTTTTGCCCATTCTATTACTTCATTGTTCACTTCTGAAATTACGTCCGACGACATTTTCATTTTTTCATCGGCAATTTCTTTAGTGGATTTAAGTGCATGAATGTTTTTATAAATGAGTTTTATTTTGCGGTAAATGAATTTTTCTACCGCTAAGTAGAAGATTAAAAAAATACTAAGAAATGCAATAAGCGGAATAACTACCAGTTGATAGGCTTGAAATTGCAAAAATGGAAAGAGATACCACGCCAATTCCAGCACCAACAGAATTAATAAAATAATTCCAGATGAAGCCAACACTATTCGGCTCGGTGAAGCATTTTTCATCAACTAATTAATGGTCAAATTTATAACCAATTCCTTTGATTGTCTTAATAAAATCTTCACCAATTTTTTCTCTTATTTTACGAATATGGACATCTATTGTCCTGTCGCCTACAATTACATCCATTCCCCAAATACGATTAAATATCTCCTGTCTGGTAAACACTTTACCTGGTTTGGAAGCTAATAATTGGATAAGTTCGAATTCTTTTTTCGCGAGCGAGATTGGGTCTCCTTTAACATATACCAGGAATTTTTCTTCATCGATGCTCAAATCGCCATACGTTACTGCTTCATTCACCGGTTCCATTACTGCAGTTCTGCGCAACAATGCCTTTATTCTTGATAACAGGATTCTCGGTTTAATTGGTTTAGTGATGTAATCGTCTGCTCCTACATCAAAACCCTGCACTTGAGTAAAATCTTCGTTTCTTGCGGTTAAAAACGCGATAATGGTATTATCGAACTCTCTTAAGCTGCGCAACTCTCTGCACACCTCTATCCCATCCATTTCCGGCATCATAATGTCCAATAAAATCAGGTTTGGTTTCTCTGCAATAGCTTTTTCTAAGGCTATTTTACCATTTGCCGCCCTAACTACCTGATAATCATCCTTTAAAAGGTTATATTCTATTACTTCCAGAATATCCGGCTCATCGTCCACAATCAAAATCTTTATCTTTTCGTTTTGCATATGCAATTTTGATGTAAAGCTAAATAGTGAGTATTAACTCAAACTCAAAATCGTGTTAAGTTAATGTTAAAGAAACATTTAATTTACGTATAAGTTCCGGATTTCACACATTTGAGCTAAATCATGTAACTTTAAACGCAGAACTATGAGTGAAAAGGCACCTTCAACGGGTTTAACGTGGAAACTGATAGCGGGGTTCATCTTGTCGACCGCACTAATTGGATTTGCAGCCTGGTTTGCTTATCAAAACTTCAACAAACTGCTTGGTTCTGTTGAAACCCTGTCAAACCCTAACAATTCAGCAGAAGAGCTTCAAAATCTCATTTACAGCATGCATGAGGCTGATGCCAATATGCGCAATTACATCATGACTGACGACCCTGGTGCTTTCCAGAGTTATATGACAATGATGGAAAACATGAGTGTAGAATTGGATGACCTTAAACAGGATAGGAATTTTGCTTCCAATGAAAAAAGCCTGGACTCTCTTGAGGACTACTTAAACGACAAAGCCGATTTGATGTATTCATTAGTGATTTTTAAAAAATCCAGTGAATATGAACGCTTAAACAGTAAAGCACTAGCAAAAATTTCATCCAATTTGGACGATGAAGGTGGGTTTACGAGCGCTAAATCAGATAATGTCACTACCAAAACGCCTACAATAAAACAACCTTCTATCAAACAGGCTGAAAGTACCACGGATAAATCCAAAAAGACAAAAAAGGAAAAAGACAAAGATGAAGGCTTTTTGAAGAACTTATTTTCAGGAAAAAATAAAAATAATAAAACCCAAACTTCCGACCCAACAATTGTCGCGCTAAAAGACAGTACAAATAATTCGAAATCAACAGCAGAATTACAGTTTGATATTTCCAATAATCCCTCAGTTGATGTTGAAGATGTCCGTCAAGTACTGAGAGAAATTGAAAATGAACAACGACAATATAATACGACATTAACCATCAAAGAACTTGAAATATTAGCCAGCGATAAAATCATTATCAAAAAAATAAATGAACTGATTGACCGTATAAAGTCAGAACAAATTACATTGCAACAAGCACAATTAATTGCTGCCAACAACAATGCAAAGCGCTCATCTCAAACCATGCTGATAATTGCATCAATAGCATTATTAAGTGGATTAGTTTTTATGGGAATTATTTTAGTTGATATTAATCGCAGCAACCGTTATAAAAAAGAACTCATAGTTGCTCGCAATCGTGCTGAATATCTGGCGCATGCCAAAGAGGAATTTTTAGCTAATATGAGCCATGAAATTCGTACTCCTTTGAACGCAATAATTGGCTTTAGCGAACAAATGGAGAGCACTCCCCTGCAACCATCACAGAAAAAATATATTAAAGCAGTTAGCAATGCCGGTGCTCACTTATTAAATACGGTAAACGACATACTCGATTTATCAAAAATAGAAGCCGGGAAATTAGCCATCGATGATCAACCCTTTAAACTTAAAGAAGCCATTGATGAAGTAGTTTCAATAATGGAAATTAAAGCCAAAGAAAAACAACTAACGTTAACTGTTTCGCCAATAGATTTTGCAAACGAATATGTGATTGGTGACGCTTTCCGAATTAAACAAATACTTTACAATATTGCAGGCAACGCTATTAAATTTACTGACAAAGGCAAAATAGAAATTTCCGGAAGTGCCAAAAAACACAAATCAGAAATCGAGTATCATATTCATGTTACTGATACAGGAGTTGGCATAGCTCCAGACAAAATTGATAAAATATTTGAAAGCTTCGAACAAGCCGAAAATGCGATAACTCGAAAATTTGGTGGCACAGGACTAGGATTAAGTATTTCGAAAAAATTGGCTGCTTTAATTGGGGGCAATATTGCTGTAAAAAGCGAAATCAATAAAGGCAGTACTTTTACAATTACACTTCCTTTACCTGTTGCTGATGAAAAAACGATTAGCACCATATTGCACGAACCTACCACACATATTGATTTACATGGCATGGAAATATTAGTAGTTGACGATGAGCCATTTAATCTCATGTTGGCTGAAGTTATTTTGAAAAAGTATGGAGCAATTATAACGGTGGCTGTAAATGGCAAAGAGGCATTCGATAAAATTGAATTACAAAATTTTGACATTGTTTTAGCCGATTTACACATGCCTGAAGTGGATGGCTATATGTTGGCCAATAAAATTCGTGAAAAATACTTGCAAGTGCCATTAATTGCATTAACAGCTAATGTTATGCAAAACGATATGGTTAAAATCAAAAAAAGCGGGTTCAATGATATACTGCTAAAACCCTATAAAGAAAAAGCTTTGTTAGATATCATTGCAAAATATGCACCGGTTGTTATTGGAGAACATGATCCTGAAAATCCGCAAATGCAATTGGAAACAAACAGCGACATCAAAGCTGCAGAAGAACCAAATTTGTATAGTCTTGATGAAATCCGAAAATTTGCGGATAATGACAATAGTATTTTAGTTGCTATTGTAGAGTCTTTTATTCAGAATAATTCGCTTAATTTATTTACACTAAAAGATGCATCTGAAAAAAACGATTTACATACAGTAAGAAATACGGCACATAAAATGTTACCTTCTTACAATCACTTTCACGTGCTTACCTTAATCAGTGATTTAAAAAAATTAGAAATTGTGGAAGAGATTTCCCCGGTAGATTTAATTAATTGTTATTATCAAATTGAAAAAGTAAGTAAAGAAGTATTTACACTGCTTGAACAGGATTGTCGAACCTTATCCTTCGTTAAATAACTTACTCGTCTTCATTGCCGGTTAGTATTTTGTATAATTTCATTTTATTATACAATGTTTTTCGGTCAATTTTCAACAAAGTAGCAGCTTTGCTTTTGTTATAATTTACTTTTACTAAAGTATTTATGATTAATTCACGTTCTGTTTTTTCTGCGAGTGATTTTAAATCACTTGGTTGTTCAACGTGATTTTGAGTATTAAATTGATTGGTATTATGCGCATTTGAATCGTCCCGTTTTTCAAAAACAATTTCATGCGGTAACGTTTCCTTTTTAACCAAATTCCCACTGGTGAGCAATACAGCCCTACGAACCACATTGCGCATTTCACGTAAATTGCCCGGCCATGAATATTTTCTGAAAATGGCTTTTACCTCATCATCAAAATCATCTACCGATTTACTTAATTCTGTATTCGCCAAGTTTAAAAAATGGCCTGCAAAAATATCGATATCTGTGCCTCTGTCTCTTAAAGATGGAACAACGATTGTAAACTCATTTAACCGGTGATATAAATCTTCTCTGAAATTGCCCTTTTTAACAGCTTCCATTAAATCTTCGTTGGTCGCAACAATTATTCTTACATCTATTTCAACATCCTGATTGCTACCAATTTTTCTGATTCTGCGTTCTTGAATTGCACGCAATAATTGCACTTGAATTTCGTAGGTTAAATTACCAATTTCATCAAGAAATATAGTTCCACCGTCTGCAAATACAAATTGCCCGGTTTTATCGGAAATAGCCCCGGTAAATGACCCTTTTATATGCCCGAATAATTCACTAGCTGCAAGTTCTTTACTAAGCGCACCACAATCAATCGACACAAACGGTTTATGTGAACGACTGCTTTTTTGGTGAATCATTTTTGCCACATATTCTTTTCCCGTTCCACTTTCTCCGTTAATAATTACCGATAAATTAGTTGGTGCAACAACATCGATATATTGCATTATTCGGTTAGCCGTATCACTGTTCCCCTCAACGTATTCAAATCCGTTTTTTAAGGTACTTTTTTTACCTGTTGGATGTTCATTTTTACCGGCAACTTGCGCAGGTGGTGGCACCACCATAATGTCTTTATCCCGGTTTAACGCATTTTTTATTGTCAATAAAATCTCATCAGGATTCACAGGCTTGGTAACATATTCGTAAGCACCAATTTTCATTGCTTTTACAGCAATACGAATATCTGCATACGAGGTCATAATAATTACCGGGGTCCCGGGTTTAATTTCTCGAATATTCTCCAATAATTCCAACCCATCAGTATCTGGTAGCCTAAAATCGCTTAAAACAATGTCGAAGTTGTTATTTTTAACTTGATTAATTGCTTCTGCACCTGAAAAGGCTGTTTCTGTAGCAAAATCCTTCTTGCTCAAAAAGCTTTTCAGCATGAGGCAAAAAGTGGGATCATCATCAATTATGAGTACAGACGGGCGCATTTTGGTAATTGTCATTTAAAGGACGGCTCAAATATAGTCCAACTTAGCCAAACAGGCACCACAAAATGTGGGGATTATCGGTGAATAAATTTTTTTTCCATTTCTAAACATCCTTATATACTTTTACAGCCTCTTTCTTTTCATACTAATATGCGACTTATGTTAAAATCTTTACTTGCCCGAACTAAGGCTGTTTTCCTGATAACAGGATTCCTTATGTTAGGAAATGCAGCATTTGCTGATTATTGCGTTCCCGATTATGTTTTCGGAACCAGTGATGACGATTATATCGACGGTGTTGAACTTGGCGATATATCCAACTTCTCAGGTCCTGGTGACGATTGGAACGATTTCACAGATTTTTCCACAACATTAATTCCGGGTTTAACCTATGACCTAACAGTGTATAACACACCGTCATGGACTGAGGAGTATATGGCTTGGATAGATTATAATCAAGATGAAGTGTTCAGCGACGATGAACGTTTGACTCCTGATAACGTGGTGCTTACTGAAGGCGCTTCTGCGGTAATCTCATTTACTGTACCATTTGGTGCGTTACCGGGTGCCACAAGAATGAGGGTTATGTGTGTTTATTTTCCTGGCGTATTAATTGACCCTTGTCCTGCAGGTATATATAATTACGGTGAAGCTGAGGATTATACCATAAACATTCCTGCAGCCGGACCTTATGATATCGGCGCTACTGCAATAAATGATCTTAATTCTGCATGTGGTATGGGTATTACTCCAATCTCAATCAATATTACCAATTTCGGTACAGAACCTACAGGTTCATTCCAAATTGCATATCAAATAAATGATCCAGTTTTAGGTTTATTACCAGTTGTTACTGAAACTTATCCCGGACCAGCAATTCCAAGTTTAACTTCAGCTACTTATACTTTTACAGATTTAGCTGATTTTTCAAATATTGGTGAATATACAGTTACTGCTTACACGATATACCCTGCAGATGCTGAACCTTTAAATGATCAAAAAGAAATCTCATTTACATCAATTCCTGTTGTAACTACTTATCCATATTATGAAGATTATGAAGCTGGCACCGGTGGTTGGTTACCTGGTGGCACCGAAAGCACTTGGGAATTGGGAACACCTGCAGGTTTTGCTATTATAGGCGCTCCTCCTGCAACTCCTGGAAGCTTAAATTCCTGGACAACTGAATTAGATGATTATTATGCACTTAACGAAAAGTCATTTGTTGAATCACCTTGTTACGACTTCTCTTCTTTATCATTTCCATTTATGGAATTTGATTTGAATTATGATATCCAATTGTACGACGATGGCGCTAAAATGCAATACTCTACTGATGGAGGTGCAAGCTGGGCCGACCTTGGTGCAATTGGTGAAGGCGAAAATTGGTATAACCACAATGGTTGTTATGCTATGTGGCCAACTTTCTATATTGATAATTATGATGGATGGTCAGGCAACAGCGCAGGTTGGTTACATGCCTTCCTGAATTTAGATTTCCTTGCAGGTGAAACTGATGTTAAGTTTCGATTTGTATTCGCATCATCAAATTATTGGAATTTTAATGACGGATTTGCATTTGATAATATGTGGATAGGCGATCCTTATCCAAATGATCTTGGTGTTTCATTATTAATGGATCCGGAATCTGGTCCATTCTTAACAGCAACAGAAACTGTTACTGTTGAGATTACCAACTACGGAACCTTACCACAATCAAGTTTCCCTGTAGCATTCCAGGTTGATGGCGGATCAGTCATATCAGAAACATTTGGCGGTACTATTGCACCGGGAACTACTGCAACACATACTTTCATCGGTACAGCAAACTTATTAGCATTGGGTGATTATGAGTTTAAAACCTGGACTAACCTTGCAACAGATGAAGATGAATTGAATGATACATTAATCACCGAGGTAAGCAGCCTGTTACCAATTGCTGATACTGGTGCTTATTATATTTATAGCAATACAACCGGTGGTGAACCTTGGTTTGTTGTTTCTAATGATACACACATGGACGATGTTTTTGGAGCAGGTCTATGGTCAACCAACTACTTTGAAACTGTTGATCCTGTTGAATTATTTAGTGTAAACAACTGCTTTGTGTATTTAGAAGGTTCAGATGGCCATGCTGAAGAAATGAAGACGTTTTTAAATGCTAATATGGATTTAATTGAAGATTGGGTTGCAGCCGGTGGTCATTTGTTTATGAATGCTGCACCTAATGAAGGCACTGGAATGAACTTTGGATTTGGTGGAACAACTTTAAACTATCCATGGTATTCCGGTTCTGTAACTGCGAGCGACCCGCTTCATCCAATTTGGTCAGGTCCTTTTACACCTACAACAACTACCATGACTGGTGGTAGTTTTGGACATGCTAATGTATCAGGTTCTGACTGGACACCACTTGTTTATGATACATTTAATCCTGAAAAAATTATTGCTGCTGAAAAATCATGGGGAGCAGGTATGGTGGTGTTTGGTGGTATGACAATGACTGACTTCCACAACCCTCCTACTGAGGCTGCTAACTTCCGTAAAAATATTATCAGTTACTTGAAAACCTGTACCTTATCTAACGATGATGTTGGCGTTCAGGCTATGATAGCACCAACTAATGGTTGCGATTTGACTGATGAGGAAAGTGTTACTATTAAAGTGAAAAACTATGGTTTCTTACCGCAAACTAATATACCTGTAAAATACCAGGCTGATGGCGGTGCAATCGTATCTGAAATAATGCCAGGCACCTTATCTGCTGGTGAAATTGGTGAATATACATTTACTACAACAGCTGATTTATCAGGTTTAGGCACACATGATTTAGTAGCCTGGACCGACCTTGCTGCTGATACTATTTATGATAATGATACCACTTATCGTACTATTTTAAATATCCCTTATATCACTTCATTCCCTTATTTAGAAACTTGGGAATCTGGTACTAATGACGGCTGGTATACTTATGGTGCAGCCAATACCTGGGAGCTTGGATACCCTGCAGGACCGGTAATTAATACCCCTCCTATTGCCACACCAGGAAGCCAGTATTCATGGGCTACCTCGTTAGCAGGAAATTATAATGACGATGAGACTTCTTACCTTGAAAGTCCATGTTTTAACATTAGCTCATTGGTTATGCCTTTTGTTGAAGTGGATTTATGGTGGGATACAGAAGATAATTGGGACGGCCTCCAGCTTGAATATTCGTTAGATGGAATTTCTTGGACACAACTTGGCGATATCGGAACTGGTGAAAACTGGTATACCAATGATGCTGCTGCTTTAGGTTATGAATTCGGTTGGGTAGGAACTGGCCCTGGCTGGGTAACATCTCACCACGATTTATCATTCCTTGCAGGTGCAACGTATGTGAAATTCCGTTTCAAATTTGCAGCTGATGGTATTTATAATTTTGATGGAATTGGATTAGATAACTTTAACGTTCAGGATCCATTTGACAACGATTTAGGCATAATAGAATTACTCAGTCCTGTTTCCGGTCCAGATTTAACCGCTGCTGAAGCGATTACAGTGAATGTGCGTAATTTCGGATTAAATCCTCAAAGTGGATTTAATGTAAACTATACCGTTGATGCCGGTGCTGTAGTTACTGAAGTTTTTACAGGAACCATCGATGGCGCAGAAATATTACCGTATACATTTGCAACTACTGCAGATTTAAGTGCAATTGGACCTCATGAAATTTGTGCATGGACAAGTTTAGTTGATGATGAAGATCCAACTAATGATGATATTCCAGGCTGTAAAATGGTGTATAACTTCCCTCCGGTTTCCGGAACAGGAGCTTATTACATTTATAGCAGCGCTGTAGGATTTGAACCAGGATATCTGAACTCTAATACAACCGCTATGGACGCTGTGTTTGGAGCTGATGCATGGACATTAGACTATTATGAATCATTAGCTGTATTAGACATCTTTAGTGAAGATAATTGTTTCATTTTCTTAGAAGGAAGTGAATCGCATTGGAGCGAATTTGAAGCATTCTTTAATAATAATCAAGATATTATTGAAGGTTGGGTTGCCTCAGGAGGAAACTTATTTATTAATGCTTCACCTTGGGAAGGCGATGGTGGTAATGTTGGTTTTGGAGATGTAACTATTTCTTATCCATATTACACCTACCAAACAGCCGCAGTTGATGCTGCTCACCCTGTATTAAATACACCTTATACACCAATTACAGCAGACTATTATGGTTTTTATGTGAGCTACGGTAGAATATTAGGTGATATTAATCCAATATTGAGCGATTACTATTGTGCTGATTGTTATATTTTAGGTGATAAAGAATGGGGCGATGGTCGCGTTATGTTCGGTAGCATGAGCGCACCGGAATACTATACACCTACAACAGAATCACAAAATCTTAGACAAAATATTATTGATTATCTGAAACTTTGTTCTCCTGTTGATATCGGTGTTACAGCCTTAATTTCACCTGAAGGCGGCTGCGGAATGAGTGATGAAGAAGATGTTACTATTGAAATAACCAACTTCGGACCAACTACAGTAACTAATACACCGGTAAAATATACAATTGATGGTGCAATCGAAGTTGCTGAAATAGCTCCTGGTCCGGTTCCTGTTGGAGGCACTTATACTTATACATTTGCTACAACAGCTGATTTATCTGCTGCCGGCGATCATGATGTAGTTACTTGGACAGATTTCAGTGGAGATGAAGATGAAACCAACGATTTACTTACTACTGTAGTAAGCTCTTTGGCAACACCAACACTTGACTTAGGCGCTAATAAAACTGTGTGTGATATCACTACACTTGATGCAGGAAATATCGGTAGCACTTACTTGTGGAGTACAGGTGCAACAACACAAACTATTGATGTAACTGAATCAGGTACTTTTACAGTTACCGTTACAAATCCTACTTCAGGATGTGCAGTAACTGATAATATTACAGTAACCGTTAACTATACGCCTTCTGCAGAATTTACCTATACTGCAACCGGATTGACTGTTACTTTCACTAACGAATCAACTGCAGGTGCAACCTACAACTGGAGCTTTGGTGACGGTGGAAGTTCAACTTTAGAAAATCCTTCACACACTTATGCTGCAGAAGGAACTTACACAGTTACCGTAACTGTTTCAAATGGTTGTGGATCTGACTTCTACAGTCTCGTTATTGAGGTATCGTTAAGTGTTGAAGATATTGCTTTAGCAGCCGCGATAGATGTATATCCAAATCCAACTTCTGATGTAGCTTTAGTTAGCTTCAACCTTACACAATTCAGCGATATACGCTTAGAATTGGTAAATACCTTGGGACAAACAGTTTGGACTGCTTTACCAGGATCAATATTAAATGGAAAAGTTACGATCGATATGACTACCTTATCTGCCGGCGTGTATCAACTTAATGTTTATACCAACAATGCAATGGCAGCTAAACAAATAGTATTAACTAAATAATTGAAAAAGTTTTTCACTCTTTAATCGAAAAGAGGCTTCGCAAGAGGCCTCTTTTCTTTTTATCTGATATTGCGTTATGCACATTTTTAAAGTTCATTTCTGTTTAGCCTAAACACAATACTGGAGGACATTTCAAGCTATTTTCAGGTTTTGCGATGTGCAAAAATGAAATTATTGTATATTTTTTAACACATTTATTATGAAATTAAACCAATGGTTTCCTAATTTAGACACAGAATTGGTTTCTTAACTAAAGACTAAACAATTTTTATGACAAAACACCTACTTAAACTCCTCAGTCGTGCCGCGATAATTCTGGCATTTATCTCGGCTCGGGAAGTTTCAGCACAGGATTTCAATTATTACATTTATTCTAATGTTTATGGTGGCTCAGAACCTTGGTACACCGTAGAAAACTCAAATGCGATGAACACTGTTTTTGGCGCAGGTGAGTGGACTTTAGACTATTTCGAAACTTGTGATCCTGCTTTGGTATTTTCAGCAAATACCAATTTCGTTTTCCTTGAAGGAAGCGATTTTTGCGCAGATGAACTCGAAAACTTCCTCATCACAAACCTGCCTATCATTGAAAATTGGGTTGAATCAGGAGGTCGTCTCCTACTCAATGCCGCTCCAAATGAAGGCGATGGCATGAGCTTTGGCTTTGGCGACGTTTACCTTTCCTATTGGGGAGGGGCAAGTAACGTTGTTGCAACTGACCCCGGTCATCCCATTTTTAATACGCCTTATACACCAACAGGAACATCATGGACTGGGTCGTCATTTTCCCATGCCAGTGTGTCCGGAACCGGTTTAACTCCGTTAATTGTTGATGTATCAATTCCTTCTACAGTTGCTTACTCTGAAGGCCGCTACGGTTCTGATGGTATTGTAGGTTTTGGCGGTATGACAACAACAAATTGGCATACTCCATATACTGAGTCCGTTAATTTATTACAAAACATAATTTATTACTTGGCTTTTTATGTGATTCCTGATCACGATATTGCCGTAAACTCAGTATCAAGTCCTACCTCTAGCTGTGGATTAGGATTTGAAACCATAACAGTAAACTATAAAAATTTGGGTTTAAACCCTGAGACAAATATCCCGGTTAGTTATCAATTAGATGGCGGACCTGTGGTTACTGAAATTTATGCAGGTCCGGTTGCTGCTGGTGAATCTTTTACAGTATCATTCGGCACTCCTGGCGATTTTTCAGCATTAGTAACACACACCTTGGTTGCTTCTTGTGATTTAGCAACGGATGAAGATCCTGCTAATAACAGTACTACAATATCAATCACCAATATCCCTACTATTACTTCTTTTCCTTACTTACAAGGTTTTGAAGAAGGTGTAGCAGGATGGACAATTGGTGGATCAGGTAGCTCATGGGAGTTAGGAACACCTGCAGGATTTGCCATTGTTGGCGCTCCACCTGCAACTCCCGGAAGTATTAATTCATGGGTAACAAATTTGGACGGGTACTATAACAATGGCGAAAAATCATGGGTGATTTCACCTTGTATGGATTTTTCTTCATTGGTTTTCCCTTATATTGAATTAGATGTAAACTGGGATATTCAAGAATATTCTGATGGTGCAAAAGTTCAATATTCTACAGATGGTGGTTTTTCTTGGAGCGATTTAGGTAACGTTGGTGAAGGTGAAAACTGGTTTAACAGTTACACTTGTTATGCCATGTGGCCTGATTTTTATACACTGGATTATAGAGGCTGGAATGGCTATGCTTCCGGATGGAAACATGCTTACCACGATATGTCATTTTTAGGTGGCGAAACAAATGTCAGAATAAGAATTCTAATGGCGTCTGATGCCTTTGGTGCGTTTTATGATGGCTTTGCATTCGATAACGTTAAAATATCTGACCTATATGCAAATGATGTTGGAGCCGAATCAATATATGAACCGAATTCAGGACCTGGTTTAACTACAACAGAACCTGTTTCAGTTGTTATCAGAAACTATGGTACTGTGGCACAATCCGGATTTGATGTTTCGTATCAAATGGATGGTGGTTCAATTGTAACTGAAACATTTACCGGTACTGTTGACCCAGGCGCTACAGCAATTCACTATTTCGCTTCAACTGAAGATTTAAGTGCAATTGGTGATTATGTTTTTGATGCTTGGACATCATTGGTTGGTGATGAAGACCCAACAAATGACCCTATTACAGAAACAGTTTCAAGCCTTTTACCTATTACTGGTACTAGTGCATATTACATTTATAGCAATACTACAGGTGGTGAACCTTGGTATAGCAATTCAAACTCTACGGCTATGGATGCCGTATTTGGCGTTGGTGAATGGACACTCGACTATTATGAAACACTTGATCCTGCTGTAGTTTTCGGCTTAGGAACATGTTTTGTATTTATGGAAGGTTCTGATGGCCATGCAAATGAGTTGTCATCTTTCTTATCTACTAACATCGGTCTTATTGAAGATTGGGTTGCTGCAGGTGGTCATTTATTATTAAATGCAGCACCAAATGAAGGCTCTGGTATGGACTTCGGATTCGATGGTACTGATTTAATGTATCCATACTTTACCGGCACAGTTGATGCTGATTTACCGTTGCATCCGGCTTTTGCAGGTCCATTTACACCAACTTCAACTTCTATGAGCGGTGGATCTTATGGACATGCTCGTTTATCTGGTACAGGATGGACTCCAATCTTACATGATCTTTTCGCAACAACTAATATCATTTGTGCCGAAAAATCATGGGGCGCCGGAACTGTAATTTTTGGTGGTATGACTACTACCAACTTCCACTCACCAGCACCTGATGGAGATAACTTCCGCAGAAACTTAATAACTTATTTAGCTACTTGTACCATTTCTGATTATGACATGGGCGTTAGCAATGCTTCTTCACCTGAAACACAATGTGGTTTAGGTGGTGTTGAAAACGTAACAATCGATGTTAAAAACTACGGTTTCCTTCCACAAGCTGATGTTCCGGTATTTTACCAAATTAATGGTGGTACAATCATCAGTGAAGTAGTTCCTGGAACTATTGAAGTTGGTGAAACTGTAACCTATACATTTGCTACAACAGCAAATCTTGCTGCGCCGGGAGATTACATGTTTGAAGCATGGACCGGTTTAGCACTTGATACCATTACTTCTAACGATACCACTGATTGGGTAGTTACCAATGTGCCTATTGTTGATGTATATCCTTATTATGAAGATTTCGAAACCGGAACAAACGGTTGGACTGTTGCTGGCGGCGCAAGTACTTGGGCTTTAGGCACTCCTGCTGGTTTCGTTATTAATACACCTCCACCTGCAACACCTGGTAGCTTGAATACCTGGGTTACAAATCCTAACGGTTACTACAACAATAACGAAAAAGGTTATGTTTTAACACCTTGTTTGGACTTCTCTTCATTAGTATTGCCTTACATGGAATTTGATTTGAATTATGATATTCAACTCTATTCTGATGGTGCGAAAGTTCAATATACTACTGATGGAGTATCTTGGCAAGACCTTGGTAACGTTGGTGAAGGTGAAAACTGGTACGATAGCTATCTCTGTTATAGTATGTATCCTACATATTACATCTCCGATTATCGTGGATGGCAAAATACCGCCACTGGCTGGAAACACGCTTTTTATGATTTAGCATTCCTTGCCGGTGAACCTTCAGTTAGATTCCGATTTATCTTCTCTTCTGATACTTATTGGAACTTTAACGACGGTATTGCATTCGATAACTTTAATATTCAGGATCCATACGCAAACGACATAGGTGTTGTGGCAGTAATTACGCCTGAATCGGCTGTTTCACTTACAGCGTCAGAAATTGTAAGCGTTTTAGTTGAAAACTTTGGAACATTACCTCAAAGTGACTTTGATGTTGCTTATCAGGTAAATGGTGGTACCATTCATACAGAAGCTTTTGTTGGAACAGTAACCCCTGGTTCAACAGCGGTTATGACATTTGCTGCAACAGAAAACTTTAGCGCAGATGGTGTTTATGAATTTAAATCCTGGACTGAATTAGCCGGTGATGAAGATTTAACAAATGATACCTTGAATGACAATATCCTGAATCTTTTACCTGTTACCGGAACAGATGCTTATTATATCTATTCTAACATTTATGGTGGCAGTGAACCATGGTATGTTACATCTAACTCAGATGCCATGAACGATGTATTTGGAGTTGGCGGTTGGACAGTTGACTATTTTGAAACACTTGATCCACTTGAAGTATTCGATGAAAATACTTGTTTTGTTTACATCGATGGTTCTGAATATATGGCCAGTGAATTAGAAAATTTCCTTTTAGCAAATGGTTCAGATGTAGAAAACTGGGTTGCTTCAGGAGGTAATTTAATACTCAATGCAGGCCCTAACGAAGGTGATGGTATGGATTTCGGTTTCGGCGGTGTCGAAATGGTACATCCGTATTATACCGGCAACGTTACAGCGTTTGACCCGGCTCATCCAGTATTTAGCGGACCTTGGACACCAATAACTACTGATTTTTCTGGTGGTTATTTTGGCCACGGCGAAGTATTCGGTGGTTCTATTGAACCAATCCTTGTTGACCTGTTTGATGCGTCTCGCATTGTTTTAGGTGAAAAAGGTTGGGGAGATGGTCACGTTATAGTTGGAGGTATGACTCCTCCTGCTTTCCATAGCCCACTTGATGAGTCTTATAACCTACTCAAAAACATCTATGAATATGTTAAGCTTTGTGCGCCGGTTGATCTTGGTGCCGTTGCTTTAATATCACCGGAAGGTGGTTGTGGCCTTGGATTAGAAGAGGTGACAATTACAGTAGAAAACTTTGGACCTAGTGGTGTAAGTTCATTCCCTGTTAAATATCAGGTAGACGGTGGCGACATTATATCTGAATTTGCAGATGTAACAATCGACGCAGGTGGAACTGGTACTTATACATTTGATGAACTAGTAGACTTCTCAGTTCCAGGCACATATGAATTGTGTGTGTGGACAGATTTTGCAGGTGATTCAGATCCTACAAACGATATGATTTGTGTTACTATCGAATCATTCGAAACTCCAACAGTTGAATTAGGTGCTAATCAAACCGTTTGTGATGAGGTTGTACTTGACGCCGCAAACGTAGGTAGCACTTACCTTTGGAGCACTGGTGCTACAACCCAGACTATTACAGTTACCGAAAGTGGAACCTATTCAGTTACAGTTACGAACCCTACAAGTGGTTGTTCTGTAATTGATGAAGTAAATGTTACCGTTAACTATACACCTGATGCCAGCTTTACCTACACAACAACTGGCTTAACTGTAACATTCAATAATACTTCTACCGATGGCGCTACTTATAACTGGAGCTTCGGTGATGCAGGAACTTCTACCCTGGAAAATCCTTCTCATACCTATGCGGTTGAAGGTGCTTACACGGTAACACTTACTGTAACCAATGGTTGCGGAACTGATTTCTATAGCGTTGTTATTGAACTCGGTGATGCAATTGAAGACGTAACCCTTGCTAATGCTGTATCTGTTCAACCTAATCCTACTGTTGACTTTGCTAATGTAAACATTGACTTAGCAACAGCTCAGGAAATTAGACTTGAATTAGTGAATAACCTCGGACAGTTAGTTTGGTCAACAAATCCAACAAGCACATTATCAGCTACTTATGTAATTGATATGACATTGTTTGCTGAAGGCGTTTATCAACTAAACATCATAGGTGAAAATGCAATGGCTACCAAGTCAATTGTATTAGTTAAATAATAACTACATCAAATAAAAAAAGAGGCTGTCCCGCAAGGACAGCCTCTTTTTTTTTACTGATTTTTTCGTCCAATTATACTGCAAATTGGGCATTTTGTTGGATCATGTCCCCTCGCAGGGCAATATGCACGACCGAAGTAGATAATTTGTAAATGCAATAAATTCCAGCTTGCTTCCGGAAACAATCGTTTTAAATCACGTTCAGTTTGCTCAACCGATTTACCGTTACTTAATGTCCAACGCCAGGCAAGCCTGTGAATATGAGTGTCTACAGGAAATGCGGGCACCCCAAATGCCTGTGTCATTACCACGCTTGCAGTTTTATGTCCAACAGACGGTAAAGCCTCCAATGCTTCAAAACTTGCCGGCACTTTGCCATCATATTGCTCAACTAATATTTTAGATAAGCCAAAAATACCTTTCGACTTCATGGGTGATAATCCGCATGGAAGTATGATTTCTTTGATAGTTTCAACACTCAATTTAATCATATCATGAGGATTGTCGGCTAAGGCAAACAACTTAGGTGTTATTTTATTCACTCTTTCGTCTGTGCATTGAGCAGATAGTACAACTGCAATTAGCAAAGTATATGGGTCTTTGTGCTGTAAAGGAATATCCGGATTCGGGTACAGTTTATTTAACGTTGCCTGAACGAACTCCGCTTTTTGCTTTTTGGTCATCTTAAGGTCAAATATCTGTATAGAAAACTAAATACCGCAGGTTTGTATGTTACAAAATCACAAAAAATGTATTTTTTTTCATCAAATGTAAAACATAATTTTACCAGTCGACATTTGTGAGAATTATTATGAAACGCATACTACTGTTACCTGTATTCCTATTGAGCATTATCGGTTCTGTAAGTGCCGGTGACATTTATTGGGCTTCAAAAGTGATTTCTTATTCGTCACAATTGGACCTGAATTCTTACAGCGCTAAACAGGTGTTAGGGCCTCCTTCACGCCTGCCAAACTTCGGAGACTGCGGCTGTGCTTGGTCTCCAGCACTTTCTGAGAACTATTTTGAGGAATATATCCGTGTTGGCTTCGAAAAAAAAATCCATGTCACACAGATTGTCATAAATGAAAGTTTTAATGCCGGCGCAATTAAGGCAATTTATTTGTTCGACCAGTATAATATTCCTCATTTGGTATTCGAAAGAACAGCCGAAAGCGCAAAATGGACCTTAGGGAATGTGTTTTCTGTGAATATTGCACCAACAGACTTTGCTACTAACGACCTTAAACTTGTTTTAGACACCGAAAGTATTGATGGTTTCAATCAAATAGATGCTATTGGTATAGCGGAATCCCCAGCAACAGTTCCAAGCGGGGCTATTTCATCAACTGATAAAATAGTGTTTAAAGGAAAAAGCCAGAACCTTGGCGAATCGGTAAATTCATTTGGAAGCGAAATTTCACCTTTGGTGACACCCGATGGAAAAACGATGTATTTTACCCGCAAAAACCATGTTGGGAACTCAGGTACGATAATGAATGACGATGTTTGGATTTCTACCTACGACGGCTCAAAATGGTCAACTGCTGTAAATCCGGGCGGACCTATAAATAACGATGCTAATAATTATGTGGTGGGAATCTCAGATAACGGAGAACTGCTCACACTCGCTAACACTTATCACCCAATAGAAGCTTCCAGAATCGGTATTTCTCAAACTTGGAAAAGCAGTTATGGAAGTTGGGTTTTTCCTAAAAATCTAATTACACCGGGAATTATTACGCATAATCTTTATGCCGAATACTTCATGAATAGCAACAGAACTGTGTTATTGTTGGCACTCGAACGAGCCGATTCATATGGTATGAAGGACATCTATGTAAGTTTCAGCGATAATCAAATTGAATGGTCTGACCCTGTAAATCTCGGTAACGACATTAATACCGCCTCGATGGAAATGGCACCTTTTCTAGCACCTGATGGTAAAACCATGTTCTTTTCAACGAACGGGCTGCCTGGTTATGGCGATCAGGATGTATATGTTTCCACAAGACTTGATAGTACTTGGAGAAATTGGACTAAACCTGAAAATATTGGTACTTTAGTTAATACAAAGGGTTTCGAAGCCTATTTTACCATTCCAGATACCGCCGATTTTGCCTATTTTTCATCAACCGGCAGCAATATGTTAAATGCGGATATTTATCGTATTCCGTTAAAAGAAATTAAAGAAATTGAAGACTCTGTTGTAGCAGAAATGCTCGAAACTAAATTAGGATCAGACTCTTTGGGCATATCCGCTTCTGACCCAACCGCAGAAACAGATGTTATTTTCTTTGAAGAAGACGTTTATGTTCCAACCAAAGAAGAACTCAATGTTATCTTAACTAACGAGATTTTGTTGTGGGGAACTATTTATGACGCTACAACCGATATTCCTATTAACGCTGATTTGACATTCTTGCTCAACGATTATGACAGCGACCCTGTTGCCTTATCTACTTTAAATAATACCTATCGATTAAAAGTAACCGATAGTGTGAATTATAAAGTTACCATTATCAGAGAAGGTTACCTACCGCTTGAAACGAATATCAATATTGAGGATTTCAGAATGCAGAAGGTTAAACGTATCGACTTCCGTTTAACACCTTTACGTAAAGGCGAAAAGATTATTCTCGATAACTTATATTTCGATGCGAATAAATCAATCATAAAACCAGAATCGTTTGAGGAATTGAATAGATTATACGACTTCCTAAAAGCAAATCCTGCATAACTATTGAGATTGGTGGACATACAAATGGGTTGTGTAGTGAAACTTATTGCGAAAAACTCAGTTTAAATAGAGCAAATGCAGTTAGAGAGTATCTCATTAACAAAGGAATTGTTGGCCAGCGCATTACTACCTTCGGATATGGTTCTAAACAACCAATTGATACCAACAGCACACCGGAAGGAAGAAAACGTAATCAGCGCGTTGAAATCACCTTTAAATAACGCTCAACTTGGGCATAGTAAGTTCGTATTGTGTTTGTTGCTGCTCGTATTCAGCAATTTGCTGGTTAAAGCCCAAGAAATAATATGGGCTTCAGCTGTTGTGCATTTCTCTTCCGAAAAAAGTAATAAGGCATTCGGAGCAATTCAGGTTATTGGAAAACCTAACCGCTACCCTAACCCGGCATTTAGCACCTGCGCCTGGTCACCGGAATATAACGAATCCAGGTCCGAAGAGTTTATAGAAGTTACCTTCGAACATGCAGTTATAGCTAAACAAGTACTGGTGGTAGAAAACAATAATTCAGGCCACATTAAATCCATTCAGATAGTTTTCGAAGATAAAACCACTAAACAAGTTTATATCCGAACATCTCAGGCTGTTTCTGGAACGGGCAGACTATTTGTAGCAGGTATAAAAGACAATCTCAAACCCATTCAGGGAATTAAAATTGAATTTGACCAACCTGAATTAATGAATACCTATCAAATAGATGCAATTGGTATTTCTACAAGCACAGAACCCCCGATGTTGAGTATAAATACTACTCCCGATCCACTCAACAATAAGGCTATTTCTTTAGGTCCAAACGTCAACTCACCGTTTGATGAAGTTTACCCTATCATTTCACCCGATGGCAGCACCATTTATTTTGACCGCAAAGTACATCCAGGCAATATTGGGATGTCAAAAAATGATGATATATGGGTAGCACAGATGATAGACGGCAATTGGGCAGAAGCTGAAAATATTGGCCCCCCACTTAATAATGAAAACCACAATTTCATTTGCTCCATTAGCCCTGATGGTAATACTGCTCTGGTAGGTAATGTATATTTACCTGCAATTGGCAACGGAGCAGGTGTTTCATTAACCCACAAAAAAATGGATGGCTGGACATTACCTCAACCGGTCAAAATCAACAATTTCAGTAACCTCAATCAATACAACGAATTTTGCATTTCGGGCGACGGAGGTATAATGGTGATGTCGCTGGAAACCTCTGCCGGTAAAGGCTTGTTGGACCTTTATGTGAGTTTTCTTCAAGCGGATGGCTCCTACTCTACACCTAAAAACTTCGGTTCTGCAATTAATACAGCAGGCAACGAAATGACACCTTTTTTAGCAGCCGATGGCAAAACCATCTATTTTTCATCCAATGGATTTCCGGGTTATGGTAATCAGGATATTTTTATGGCCAAACGGTTAGACAATTCATGGACTAATTGGACTGAACCCCTTAACCTAGGGTCAGAAGTAAACACACCTGAGTGGGATGTATACTATAGTATCGATGCCAAAGGCGAAATAGCCTACTTTAGTTCAAGTAAAACCAATGGCACTAACCTTGATATTTTTAGTATCAAATTGCCACCTCAAGCAAAACCTGAAGATGTGTTATGGTTAAAAGGTGTGGTGAGTGATAGAATTACTTCACTGCCGATAAACGCAGATTTAACCATAAAAACCATATCGGAACCTATAAATTTTGGTTTTACAAATTCTTCTATTTCAAGTGGTTATGCGCTTATACTACAACAATTTGGTAGCTATCAAATTCAAATTTCAGCTGATGGATATTACGTAAATGACACGGTTATAACTATTGATTCTCTTATTGGTTTTGATGAAATAATTAAAAACTTTAGCTTAATCCCGCGCAAAGAAGGGCTCATTATAGAAATGAAAAACATTCTGTTTAAGGTAAACAGTAGTGTTTTAGAAGACTCTTCATTTCAGGAGATTGATAAAATTGTACGATTTATGAAAAGCAATAGCGGAGTGGCAATCGAAATAAGAGGGCACACCAATGGCCTTTGCGATGATGATTATTGCAATATGTTATCAGAAAAAAGAGCCAAAGCTGTAGTTGAATACCTTATAGATAGTGGCATTGAGCGCAACCGACTTACCTACAAAGGACTAGGCAAAACCCAGCCTATTGCTGATAATAAAACAGTAGCAGGCCGACAAGCCAATCAGCGAGTTGAATTCATGATAACTAAAACAGAGTAAATTTATACTGCCCACATCCAGCCAAAACGGTCTGCTGAAATACCTTTTCTGATACTCCACATTTCCTGTTTCAACCAATTTGATGCTTTTCGGCCTTCTACAGGTGGAAGTTCGTAAGCAATATCCTTATAACCTATAACACCTATTGGTGCTATAGTAGCTGCTGTTCCTGTGCCGAATGCATCGTGTAAACGACCCGTTTTATGCGCATCGAGTAATTCCTGAATGGTAACGTCACGAATTTCTACTTTAAACCCTTCTGCTTTTAATAATTCGATACAAGAATCGCGTGTAATACCTTTTAAAATGGTGCCTTCATCTGTTGGAATTGTAATGATAGTATCATCTATCTGCACAAATACGTTCATAGTGCCGATTTCCTGCAATCGATTATGCGTAACACCATCTATCCATAACATTTGATCATACCCTTTTTCGCGAATTTGTTGCAATGGCATCATCGTAGCGGCATAGTTCCCTGCAGCCTTTACAGCACCTGTTCCGCCAGGAAAGGCGCGAACATATTCTTCTTGCATATAAACGCGAACCGGTTTTTGGTAATAACGAGCTACCGGGCAGCAAAAAATCACCAATTTAAATGTATCTGAGGGTTTTATACCAACGAAATCGTCTGTGGCAAAGATATAAGGACGGATATACATTGAGCCATCATCGGTATTAGGGATCCAATCCTGTTCAATACGCACTAAGTTAAACAGTGCATTCATGAATAACTCCTCAGGAACCTCCGGAATAGCCATTCTGCGGCATGATTCGTTAAGTCGTGACAAGTTAGCATCAGGGCGGAACAAAGTTGCTTTGCCTTCCTGATTTTTAAATGCTTTCATGCCTTCAAAAATCGCCTGACCGTAATGTAAAGCCGATGTAGCCGGATGTAATTGAAGCTTTGTTAAAGGCTTTATGGCACAATTGGTCCATTTGCCATCCAAATAGTCCGCTTCAAACATATGATCGGTAAACACTTTACCAAATTGAAGGTTTTCAAAATCAACCGAATCGATCGTAGATACAGGTGATAAGTGAATGTCTATTTCGTATGCCGGGTTTACTGCTACTTTCATTTGTTGAAAACCTTGTTTTTATGAATGAAATGAATGATAATTTTACTGCTTAACCAATTTCATCGCGCATGTCAACTTTTGAATTTAATACTGCAATCCTAGATGAAACAGTGTATTTGCTTGATGATGCCGCAAAGCTAACAATATCGGCAAAGAATGCCAATGTTACAACTGTTATTAACCTAAATAAAGTTTCAACAGTTATGGTTTATTCAGAGGAAAATACCGATGAAAGTAGCAATCCCACTATAATTGCTATGCATAAAATGGCTGCAGCTTTACAGTTAGCAAGTGCTGATTATACTTTAATTAATATACACCAGCATCCTCAATTCAGAATCAAACAACTACTTGCTAATACCGATGTAAAAAAACTTGTTTGTCTGGGTTTATGCTTATCAGATCTAGGATTATATATTGAAAATGAGTTATATAATCCATTTAAATTCAATGATATAACAATAATTACCTCACATAGTTTATTAGATATTTCTCCAGAGCATAAAAAGCTGTTGTGGGGGAAATTACAAAAAATGTATGGCCTGAAATGAAGACACTCGTTTTTGCCACCGGCAATGTCAATAAGGTGAAAGAAGTGCAATTATTGCTACCAGAAGGTTTTTTAATTCAGGGTTTAGCAGATATTGGGTGTATGGAAGAACTCCCTGAAACCCATTATACTATAGAGGCAAATTCACTCGAAAAGGCACAATATGTTCATGAAAAGTATGGCGTGAATTGTTTTGCTGAAGATACCGGACTGGAGGTAGAGGCACTGGATGGCGAACCTGGTGTTGACACGGCCTTTTATTCAGGCACGCGTGATGCCAATAAAAACATGCAACTGCTGCTTTTAAATATGAGGAACGCTACTGACAGGTCGGCTCGTTTTAAAACGGTGTTCACACTATTTGTGAATGGTGTTTATCACCAATTTGTTGGAATTGTGACAGGCAAAATCGCTGAAAAACAAATTGGCGATAAAGGATTTGGTTATGACCCAATTTTTGTCCCAGACGGCGCTGATATTACGTTTGGCGAGATGGAACCTACCCAAAAAAAACACTTTAGTCACAGAGCAAAAGCCTTCAATTTGATGACAGCATTTTTGACAACCAATTTTGAAAATTCGAATTAACTTTTTAACTTACCCACAAAATAAATTGCCAATACCTCTAATCAATCTAATATGAAAAGAATTAACCCAGCAGCAACTTATACCGATGAACAACTTATACGACAATCGGTAAAAGGTGAGCGAGTTGCTCAAAAGTTCTTATATGAACGATTTGCTGCAAAAATGTTTGGTGTTTGTTTACGCTATGCCCCCGATTATCAGATTGCAGAGGATATTTTACAGGAAGGGTTTGTAAAAGCCTTTAAAAACCTTGACCGCTTTAGGTTTGAGGGTAGTTTTGAGGGTTGGTTACGCAAAATCATGGTAAATACCGCAATTGAAGTTCACAGAAGAAAAAATTTATTATATCCAATTGTTGATGTTGATAGTCACGATGTAGAATTATTTGATGAGAATGCCCTGGAAAAGCTTGCTGCAGACGATTTGCTGCAAATGATAGCAAGTTTATCACCCGGATATAGAACAGTTTTTAGCTTATACGCAATAGAAGGATTTTCACATAAAGAGATAGCCGAGCAACTAAACATCAGTGAAGGAACGTCTAAGAGTCAATTAGCTCGTGCAAGGTATATTTTAATAGAAATGGTAGAACAACGCACTGGCATAAAACGCAAAGCAAGTGGACAATAAACAACAGATTGACCAATTATTTAAAAGTGTTGTTGAAAATTACGAATTAAAGCCTTCTGCCGATGTCTGGAACCGCATCGAAGAAGATTTGAACCAAAACAAAACAACACACACATCCGCCACCATTGTGCGGTATGCTGCTATTTTATTGGTAATCATTGGTGTTACATTTTTTGCCCTCCCTGTTTCAAAAAACACCCCTATCAGTTTACAAGGCAATGCAATTGACCAGAATCAGCCAATCAGTGCGCTTGAACCTATATCTACTGCATCTGCACTAATTGTTTCCGATAATAATACTGTAGTTGCTCAAATCCCTGAAACTGTTAACCGCACTATTGTTGATGATGTGCTGGAATCTAATCTCAATACTTTTGCCAGCAACGTAATTCCGTTCCACAATCAGGAATCCGATTTCATTTTTATGCCTCAGGAAACTGAAAACGAAGCATTGGCAGATGCTAATCGCGATATAATTGACCGAATTTATAACAACGACCAAAGTATAGATGTTTTCGGGTTTGGAGAACTTACAAGTTATGAGGACGATGAAGAGGCGCAATTAATTCAACCTGACAAAGCTATCACGTATAAAGATTATAGTATGAAAGGCGTTTATATTGGCGCCAGTGGCAGTTATAACCAAACATCCATTATTGAATATGGCAATACCTTTAAAGGTGCCCGACCAATTCAACCTTCTTTGAAATTTGGCTCTTCAAAAGGATTAATGTTGGGATATAACTTTAATAACAAATTCGGAATTGAAGCTGAATTTATTTACAACGCTATTCAAGGTCAAAATTATGTTATGTCTGAGGACGAACAAATAGTTGAAAAATCACTTTCATTAAATTATGATTTAATTCCTGTAGTGGCCAAAATTAAAGTTGGACGAATTTCAAATATCACCAATATGCCTGTGGTATTAAATTATACAGCTGGTATTCAATATGGTATGTTGCGTGAAGCTCGTTTACCTCAGGATAAACGTTACGAAGAAACCACCGAAGAATTATTTACCGACCAGGATCTTTCAGTTGTGTTAGGTTTGGAATACGATATTTTTGTGCAAGAAAATCTGATGCTTACACTCGGAACAAGAGGTGCAATTTCTACCGATATCTCCACACATTCTGGTCCGCTCAGCTATTATAACAAACGCAATTTTGTATTTGGTTTGCGTGCCGGCTTGAGTTATGCATTTAATTGATTCACACAACATTTTTCCTTAACAAGCGTTTGACTGTATTATCTTTACCCTGATGATACGATTGCTGACTTTTTTACTGCTGGTTTGTTGTAGTAGTGTTAAGTTAAACGCAACAGTTACCATTAAAGGAACAGTTACTGACGATTCGAATCAACCACTCCCCTTTTGTAATATTTATATTCCTAATTCCTCCTATGCATGCGTGAGCAACGAAACCGGGAATTTTGCACTGCAGGTTTCCCCTGGAGATTATACCATTACATTTCAATTTATTGGTTTCAAAAAACAAAATATTCCGGTTCATGCGGTTGATGAAACAATTTCGCTTGACATTAAAATGGAGCCGGAAGTTTTAGAGTTACAAGAAGTAATTATTAATTCTGATAGAGAAGACCCTGCATATGCTATTATTCGCAAGGCAATTGAATATAGGCAGGATAACTTAAAATCGGTTCGTTCGTTTAGTTGTGATGCCTATATCAAAGGCCTGCAAAAATTAATTGAAGCCCCGGATAAAGTTTTGGGAATTCAATTAAGTACAATTGTTGATGTTGATTCAAATAATTCCGGAATCGTTTATTTATCTGAATCGTCATCTACTTTCCATTACCAATATCCCGATAAGTCGAAAGAAATTATGCATGCCAGCATAGTAAGTGGCGACGACCAACAATTTAGTTGGAATGATGCCGCCAGTATGCAAATGAATTTTTACAACAACCTCGAAACTTTGGAAGGGTTTTCACAAAGAGGATTTGTTTCCCCAATAGCAGATAATGCTTTGTTTTTTTATAGTTATAGTCTGCAAGGGCAAACGTATGAAAATAATCACGTGATTTATAAAATAGCGGTCACGCCTAAACGAAAATCAGACCCAGCTTATACCGGCACCATTTATATTACCGACCATGAATATCGATTTACGGCCTTGCAACTAGAACTTACATCTTCAAATGGAATAGAGTTCATAGATACCTTTACTGTTTCTCAAGAATTTTTTTATACTGACCCTGAACATCTCGTGCTAAGGTCCAATCAGTTTAATTTTAATTACAATTTTTTTGGCATTAAAGGAATGGGGTATTTCCATGCCTCGTATAATAATTATACGCTAAATGCCATCTACCCAAAAAACTTTTTTAATGGTGAAGTGATTAAAATTGAAGAAAATGCCAATAAAAAAGATGATACATATTGGAGCAATATTCGCCCAATACAATTAACTACTGAAGAACAAAAAGATTATATAGCTAAAGATTCATTGGCGTTAATCAAAGAGACACCTGCTTATAAAGATTCCATGGACCGCATTTTTAATAAATTAGATGTGGCGGATATCATAACCGGATATACATGGCGCGACAGCCAAAAGAAAATAGTAGCCAGTACCAATCCGCTTCCGGATATGTTACATTTCAATACCGTAGAAGGATATGTAGTTAATCCAAAAATCAGGGTTACAAAATGGTATGAGAATAAAAATGAGATTAATTTTTACCCGGGTGTGAGGTATGGATTTAACAGTGATACCTGGTATGCCAATGCAGGTTTAAGTTATAAATTCGACCCGATGCATATGGCAAACATCGCAATTTCGGGAGGAACCGGTGTACAACAATTTAATACGCAGGGTATATCTCCACTGGTAAATTCATTATATAGTTTATTGCTGGAGGAAAATTATTTAAAGCTTTATGAGCAACAATATCTCACTATTAAAGGTGGTCGTGAATTATTTAATGGTTTGTATGTAGAAGGCCAAATGCATTATACTAATCGCCAACAATTATTTAATTTGGAAACGCCTGATGTTTGGTACGATCGCGAGAAAAATGGATATAGCTCCAACAATTTTCCGTTTTATACCGACTCATCGATATATAACATCCCAACAAAAAGCAGTTTTAAAATTTCAGGCAGATATGCATTTGGGCAAACCTATATGATGCTGCCGGATGAAAAAAATATTATAAGCGCTAAATATCCAACACTTAATCTTTCCTGGGAAAAAGCTATTCCGGGTATATTTGGCAGTGCTGTAGGTTATGATATATTGAGATTTGGCATAGAGGATAAAATTAAACTTGCACTGGCCGGCAATATCATGATTAATTCAGAAGCGGGCAAAATGTTTGCGCATAGTTCACTAAACGAAGCAGACTTAATGCATTTCCTTGCCAATGAAACTATTATTGAACGAATAGCAGATGATGCCTACTTTTTATTACCCTATTATTCAGTATCAACAGACGATGTTTTTGTAAGTGGTCATTTTCAATGGCATACCGAGGGATTTTTATTCAGACAACTCCCCTTGTTTAAGCAATTAAAAATGGAACCCGTATTTTCATGTAATTATTTATATACAGATAATTTCGGTCACTATGTTGAACTGGCAGCCGGTGTAGAGCATTTGTTTAAAGTAATTAGAATTGATGCCGCATTTACCCCATATCAATTTAAAGACTACCCTTCCGAAAAATTTAAATTACTAATTGGATTTGGATTTTAATATGCGAAAGTTGTTATCAGTTTGTCTACTTTTTTTTGTTGCAGTTATACAATTAACAGCACAAAACTGCAGTGGTAATGCAACAGGAAATATGCCTATTCCTGATTTGGGAACACAACAATTTAATGGATTCATGGGTGGCAAATATCCTCAAGGCCAAAATCAGATTCCGGCTTCACATTATGATATAGGATTATTAAATCACGAAAAAATTCAACCATTAAATAAATTGGGTGAAGCAGATACTGTGTCCGGCAAAATTGGTATGATGGTATTAGGCTTTAGCACTGCAGCAATGACAGGGCGTTTTGTGCGAACATTTTTAGAATTAAAACAAGAAAATCCCTACCTCGATTTTTTTATTGGTGCTCAGGGCGGGCGTGATATTAATTCAATGACTAATTTACAAAGTACGTATTGGACAAATATAGATTCAACATTGGAAGCTGAATCCTTATCTCGTTTACAAGTGCAAATTATATGGCTGAGTTCCGGCGATATTTACAGTTTTAACGAGGCATTCCCTCAACAGTGTTATACACAAATTGAAAAATACAGATTGGTTTTACAAAACATAAAAACCATATATCCTAATTGTCGTGTAGTGTATTTGTCGGACCGCACTTATGCCGGTTATATAGGACAAAATGGTGAAGGTCCTGCCGAATTAAAAGAACCAACCGCTTATTATAATGGATGGACAGTTAAATGGTTAATTGAAAACCAAATTATTGGTAAAACAGGATTCACCTATACTGATATTCCTTTTATTGATTGGGGACCTTATTTATGGACAGATGGAATAAATGGCAATAAGTCAGGTTATACCTGGGAATGTGATGACGCAGGAAAAGGCGGTATTCACCCTTCTTCTAAAGGCAGAATGAAAGAAGCTGCAATGGTATATTTATATTTCGCTCAACATCCGCTGTTGCGTAAAATATGGTATTAATCAGACTCTAATGATGGAGGTGCGGTTATACTATCATTTACCTGATAATATTTGTACACGCCAATACCTATACAAACCAGTAACAATAAAATGCACATCATGCGCACTACACCGCCATTGTATTTTTGCCACTCTTTAAAACTTTCCTTTTGTGTGCGTTGAGTATGAATATATCCTCCTGCAAATAAATAAATGACAATTATTATGATTGCAAGAAATCCAAGAAAAATGACCCATTGATAAAATTCTGACATAATAATCTATTAAATAATCATTCCGGCGATTGCTGCTGTAAAAAAGCAGGCAACTGTTCCACCTAATAAAGCGCGAATCCCTAATTGTGACAAATTTGTTTTTTGATTTGGCGCCAATGCACCAATACCACCTATCTGAATACCAATAGATGCGAAATTAGAAAAGCCACATAGCGCATACGTAGCGATAATTATTGATTTTTCATCTAAAGTATCCTTCATTTCCCCTAAGCTTGCATAGGCAACAAATTCATTTATAATTGTTTTTTCACCAAGTAATTGCCCTACAGCTAAAATGTCTCCAGACGGTGTTCCAAGCAACCAGGCAACAGGGGCCATAATAATTCCAAATAAATAATCAAGAGATAAACCGGAATAGGTATTATTAGTGGCACTTGCTATATTATCATTAATTCCAATTACATTTCCCAATCCTAAAAATATGGAATTAAACATGGCCATAAATGCAGTAAATGCCAATAACATCGCACCAACATTAACTGCCAATTTTAATCCATCCGTAGTTCCATTGGCAATGGCTTCAATAACATTTGAGCCTATACGTTCTTTATTCACTTTTAAATCTCTATCCACTGACTCTGTCTGCGGAAATAACATTTTTGAAGCAACGATGGCCGCAGGTGCACTCATAATTGAAGCACTTAATAGATGCATAGCAAATAATTTTTGGCGTTCAACATCATCACCACCTAAAAACCCTATGTAAGCAGCCATCACACCTCCTGCAATGGTTGCCATCCCTCCCACCATTACACATAAAATTTCGGACTTGGTCATTTTATCTAAATACGGTCTGATAAGTAACGGCGCTTCTGTTTGACCAAGAAAAATATTACCTGCTGCATTTAAACTTTCTGCTCCGCTTAATCGCATAGTTTTACTCATTACCCAAGCAAAACCAAATACAATTTTTTGAAGTATGCCTAAAAAATATAATAACGACGTTAATGCTGAAAAGAAAATTACAGTAGGTAATACTTTAAAAGCAAAAATATATCCGACAGTAAATAACTCGCCTGTTAATCCATCGTTTACTTGTGTTACGGAAGGCCAATCACCTAATACGAATGTTGCTCCGGCATTTGTATATCCAATAACCATTACAAAGAAATTGGCCATCCCCCTAAAAATTCTTTCGAACCAATCGAAGCGATAGCCAAAATAATTTTCGGTGATATTAGGTAAAGCAATGATCAAAAAAGCAAATGTAAACTGAATGAGTAATCCTGTGCCAACCAATTTCCAGTCGATGGCTTTGCGGTTTTTACTAAACAACCAACAAATACCAACTAAAAAAGCTACACCAAGCAACCCTCGTAATATATTTTCAACCATTGTATAATTTTTGGGTAATCTAAAATAAGCAAAAATAAAATCAGTGGCCTTAAGTTCTGGTCAATGACATACCCAGCCAGGTAAGTAATAAGCCGAACAAAAGGCTGCTAAAGATATATAAAATCGCCATTAAGGTTTGGCCATCTCGCATCATTTGTATGTTTTCCATTGAAAATGCCGAAAACGTAGTAAATCCGCCACAAAAGCCAGCGGTAAGTATCAATTTCCAATCAGAACTATTCAATTGTTGCTTCTCAAACCAGCCATATATCAAACCAATAATAAAACAACCGAGGAGGTTAACGGTAAGTGTAGCAAAAGGAAAATTGGGTTTTGAATATTGTGTAAATGCATTCCCAATAAGATATCGGGCAATTGTACCAAAAAAACCGCCTAAGCCAATGAGTAGTACAATTTGCATATTGAAGACTATTATTTGTTTTTGCGCTGTTCTATTTCATCTCTTATTCTTGCAGCCGATTCGTAATCTTCTTTATCGAGATATTCTTTTAATTTGTCGTTTAATTCCTTCAAACTCATCAGTGCGATATCATCAGCATCGGCAGAAAGTGCTGCACCAACTATTTCTGCAGTGTCATCATCAACTTCTTCATCGTCATCATCGTCATCTTCATCTTTTTTATCCTGTTCATTAATGATTGCTCCTGCAGTTTCCAGAATAAATTCGAAAGTATAAATGGGGCAATTAAATCGAACAGCCAGTGCAAGCGCATCGCTGGTTCTGCTATCAACTTCTATTTCCTGCCCGTCTTTTTCACAAATCAATTTTGAATAAAAAATACCATCCTGTAAATTGTCGATAAGTACTTCTTTCAAAGAGATATTAAATATGGTAAACAGGTTTTTTATTAAATCGTGAGATAATGGGCGATTGATAACAACTTTTTCAATTGCCACGGCAATTGCCTGTGCTTCAAAGGCACCTATTACGATGGGTAGCTTGCGCATGCCTCCAACTTCGCTTAACAATACAGCATAACTTTGTGACTGTGTTATGGTATGGGAAAGCCCGGAAATTTCAAGTTCAATTTTTTGCATTGCGGTCTGCTTAGAGATACTAAGTTAAAAAGTTATTTTAGGATGTTTATCTGAATTGTAAGATTAATTTAAAAATGCTTAACCTTCAGATTTTAACTTTTTTACAGCCTCTGTAATTTTAGGTAACACCTCAAACGCATCCCCAACAATACCGTAATCGGCAGCTTTGAAAAATGGTGCTTCAGGGTCTTTGTTGATTACCACAATCACTTTACTTTGGTTAACGCCTGCAAGATGCTGAATTGCACCTGAGATACCAACTGCAATGTATAAGGTAGGTTTAATCGTGATTCCGGTTTGTCCCACATGCTCATGATGAGGTCTCCAACCAATATCTGCTACAGGGCGGGAACATGCGGTTGCAGCGCCTAAAGCCCCTGCCAAATCTTCAATAATACCCCAGTTTTCAGGTCCTTTTAATCCTCTACCTCCTGATACAACAATCTCAGCCTCAGGTAGAGGGATATGACCACCGGATTCATCTTCAATACTTAAAACGGTATAATCAAAATCAGCATCAGCAACATTTATAGTCAATGCCTCAATTGTTGCAGAGCCTCCTGTAATTTCTGGTTTATATGAATTTGGGTTCAGCGTAATTACTTTTAATCCTTCACCTAATGTCAAATCTGCAAAAGCCTTTCCTGAAAATACAGCTTTTCTGATACTGCCATTTTCAGGTAAACTATTTACACCCGGATAAAGTGATGCATTCCATCTAACTGCTACTCTTGGTGCAATACTTTTACCGGCAGAATTATGCGATAATAAAATAGTATCAGCCCCAACCATTGCTGCTGCTTCTACCAATATTTTTGTATATGCTTTTGAAAATACATTATTTAAACGCTGGTCATTCACGTGTAACACTTTTGTTACACCGTAAGCACCTAATTTCTCTAATTCGCCTGCATCAGCCTGACCAATTGCAACAGCTGTTGTAGGGCCTAATTTACATGAATAGGCAACAACTTCATGTGAAGTTTTTCTTAATTTACCATTCGATAACTCTGCAAAAACCAGATTCGTCATATCCGTATATTTAAATAACTTTTTTTGAATTGAATTAAATTACTTTAGCGTCGTTATGCAACATACCCACCAATTGAGCGGCATCATCCGGGCTAATCATTTTACAACCGGTTTTTTCAGCTGGTAAAGCAAATACTTTAACTCCCGCTTTCACAACCGTTACATCCGGGTTAATCACTTTTACCGGTTTAGTTTTAGAAGCTAAAATTCCACGCATATTAGGAATACGCGCCTCAGCCATACCTTTTTGAGCACTGATTACACAAGGAGTTTTCACCTGAACGGTTTCTTTAACCCCTTCCATTTCACGTTCAATTTTTATCGTAGTGCCATCAACATCCAATTTACTGCTCATAGAAACGTAGGGTAAATCGAGCATTTCAGCCAACATTCCTCCTACAACACCACCGTTGTAATCGATGGTTTCTTTTCCAGTTAGTATAATATCAAATTGCTCAGTTTTAGCATAAGCTGCAATATTAGCTGCCACCTGATAAGCATCCGCAGGGTCTAAATCTATTCTAACGGCGTCATCAGCACCTAAAGCAAGCGCTTTGCGTATAATTTGTTCGCTGTCCGCTTTGCCGGCATTGATTACTGTAACAGTTCCACCAAGTGTTTCTTTCAGTTCAAGTGCACGAACCAACGCATACCATTCATCGTAAGGGTTAATAATAAACTGCACTCCGGCTTCACTAAATTTAGTATTACCATCGGTGAAGGCAATTTTTGAAGTAGTATCAGGGGCTTTACTTATACAAACAAGTAATTTCATATGGTATTTTTACATTTTTCGGACTGCAAAGATAGGGGTTTTAGGGCGAGATTTTCAGTAATTTGGATGGACTTTCACTCCACAATTTCTTCACATTCAACCAGACCCTAAACATGAAACAGCATGCTATGGTTATATTTGCACACATTACCGTTGAAATATGAGCCGAATTAATCAATTGTTGCAATTTTTACAGGATAACCCTAAAGATTCATTTATTCAATATGCGCTTGCATTAGAGTATATCAAAATTGGCGAACCTGATACCGGTCGTCAATATTTTGAACAGCTTATTTCCAACGATCCTGAATATGTAGGCACTTATTACCATTTGGCAAAATTATATGTGCAACTCAATGAAAAATCATTAGCAGAAAGTTGTTATGAAAACGGAATTGCCATCGCTAAAAAATTAAACGACACACATAGCTTAGCGGAATTGCAAAATGCATACACCAATTTAAAAATGGGTATAAGCGACGATGATTAATATTTCCACTTTTATTCAATTTGTTACTGCAAATAATCTTTGTAGTAAAAACGACAATATTTTATTGGCGGTGAGTGGTGGTGCAGACAGTATGGTGATGTGTGACTTGTTTTTACAATCAGGCTTTACCTTTGGTATTGCACATTGTAATTTTCAATTGAGAAATGAAGCTAGTGATGCAGATGAACAACTGGTATTTAATTATGCTCAAAAAAACAATATTCCCTTTTACGTACAAAGGTTTGATACTATAACTTACAGTAAATTAAAAAAACTTTCCATTGAAGAAGCTGCACGCGATTTACGTTATGCTTATTTTGCGGTTTTGTGTAGCGAACATGGTTATAATTTAGTGGCAACAGCCCATCACGCTAACGATAATGCTGAAACCATTTTAATGCGTTTGGCTAAGGGAACGGGCATCAAAGGTTTACAGGGAATTCCTGTAAAAAACAATCAAATTATTCGGCCACTGTTATTTGCTACAAAAAATGACATTAATGAATACTGTATTACACATCAAATTGCATACAGAGATGATGAAAGTAATTTTTCAGATAACATTTTACGCAATTATTTCCGATTGAATATCATTCCGCAATTGGAAAAAGTTAACCCTTCGTTTATTCCAACTATGCGCGAAAATGTATTGCACATTGAAGGTGCATTTCAATTTTATGAGCAGGCAGTAGCTAAAAGAATGCATAAAATTGTTCGCCAAAAAGGAAACGATAAATATATATCCATTGCTGAACTTGGCGATGCTTTAAGTGCCGGTGTATTGTTGCATGAACTCCTATCCCCTATTGGATTTAATGCCACTCAAATTAAACAAATAATAGCTACGTTCGGGCAAACAGGGAAACAATTTTTCAGTGAAAAATACAGGGTGATTGTTGACCGCAAACATATTATTATTACAGCAAAAACTGAAACACCAAATTCTATTCAATTTATAGAAGCAGGAATAAAAAAAATTGATGCCGGTAATTTTTCCCTTCAATTAGATACCACAGCGTTTAATAAATCCATGACATTTAATGCTGATAATCATATTGCTTATTTTGATGCGGATAAAATTACCTATCCATTAACCATTCGGCGATGGAAAGCAGGCGATTACTTATATCCACTCGGATTAACAAAACGCAAATCAGATAAACCGGGAAAGAAAAAAGTAAGTGATATCCTGACTAATGCCAAAGCAGATACCTTAGCCAAGGAAAATACTTTTGTAATATTATCAGGTGAAAAAATTATCTGGCTTATAGGTTTTCGCCAGGATGAGAGATTTAAAACAACTAATTCTACTCGAAACTTACTTAAAATAAAAATGCTCCCAAAATAAGGAGCATTTTATATGAGTAAGATATATTGTTATTGAGTTACTATAAATTCAATTAATTCAGACTGATTGTCATCAGATAATTTAATGAAGTATAAACCTTCAGCAACTTCCGGTAAAGTAACACTTATTGAACCTGCACCACCAATAACCTGAATATTTTGCTGACTGATTTGTTTGCCTGTAATATCCAATATCGCAGCAGTTCCGTCAAAACCAACTGAAGAACGATAAGAAAGTGTAACACTTCCACCAGCTTTTGCTGGGTTCGGGAATACAGTTAAGTGATCAAAAATGGTTGTTTCAGCAATTGCACTAAATGAATTACCGGTGGTAAACGAACGACTTACTGAAGTTGGTTCACAGGTATTTAGTGGTGCTAAAGGACGCACTTTCCAATAATATTTTTTATCCCCTAATAAATCTCTTGCTTCATAATAATTATTAGTGGTTACGATATCGAAAGCAACAGCGCTGAATGTTGAATTATAAGCCAATTGCAAATGATACTGGGTAGCACCTTCTACAGCAGTCCAGCCAATATAGGTATAATTCATATAGGTATTCGTTGCCATGTCCTCAGGTGCAAGTAATACCGGAGTTTCTGTAATATCAACGTAAGTTGGAGCCGGAAAATCGAGCATATCGTTTCTTGGTCCTAATAAATTAGCACGCATAGCATCCTGTTGTTCTTCCGAAAATTTGTCTGTGCATTCATCATTTGAATAAGACATATAGTATGTTCCATCGCTATAAAACGTTTCGCCGTTAGGGTCAGTTTGCATCGGGCCAGGGCAATTCCAACGGTATGGTAAATAATCCGGTGGCGTATCGCAGAATCCATCCGCAGTAAAATTACAGTTGTCGCCATTCACCCATTCCTGGTCATTATCATCCGGGGTACCCCATTCCCAGCCATAAAAAGTATGTGGCAGTGAGAAAAAGTGTCCAAATTCGTGAGCAATAGTAGTTCCACCCGGCATTGCACATGATTTTGCAACGGCTACACCATCATCAGATGGGCTAAAATAGCCGCAATTGCCTGCAGGATCGGATACAAAATAGATATTGACAACATCATTAACGTTGTTGTTATCCATCATATCCTCACCATCGAACCAATCGTGGATGTAATAATCGGTATTGTCGATATAGTCTAAATCACCATATATGTAAAACTGAAACCCTGTTGCAGCATAGTGCTCGTTGAGTTCGCAAAACTGGGTGTACATGTAACTCAGGTTATAGTATCCGGTTCCTTCATCGCTACCAACAACATGCACTTTGACAGGAATATAATAAGTAGTGCCTCCCCGATTGTCCTCATTTGGAACATAATTTTGCTGGTGATTTCGCAACCACTGCATATCTTCTTCGGCTTGAAGGGTTCCGCAATACTGTGTTTGCGCATTTAAGCTTAGTAAACCCGTAATAAGAGGGATAAATAATAGCAGTTTCCTCATGAAATGTTAAATTATTGTGTAAAGTTAAAAAGTCAAACGTAAAATTACCAGCAAAGTTTATGCACAATTCCATCTTTCAGCCTAAAAGGCATAACTTTGCAGCGCCTAAGCGTAATTAGGCAGGTAAAATGACAAAACTATGAGTAAAGTAACCGTTATCGGAGCCGGCAATGTGGGTTCAACAGTTGCCAATGTGCTCGCTCACCGCGACTTTTTGAATGAGATTGTGGTACTGGATATTAAAGAGGGAACTGCAGAAGGCAAAAGTTTAGATACTTGGCAACAAGCCCCAATCGACAGCTACAGCACACGTGTTGTAGGCTGCACGAATGATTATTCGAAAACTGCTGATTCAGATGTAGTAGTTATAACCTCGGGGCTTCCTCGTAAACCGGGCATGAGCCGTGATGATTTAATTAGTGTGAATGCAGGTATTGTTAAAACTGTTACAGAACAGGTTATCAAGTATTCTCCCAAAGCTATCATCATTGTGGTATCTAATCCTTTAGATGTAATGACCTATTGTGCTTATTTAACTGCAAAAGTTGATAGTCACAGAGTATTTGGAATGGCAGGTATTTTAGACACTGCCCGTTACCGCGCATTTTTAGCCACTGAATTAAATTGTTCACCAAAAGATATTCAGGCAATTTTAATGGGTGGTCATGGTGACACCATGGTTCCACTTCCACGTTATACTACAGTAAGTGGAATTCCAGTGACTGAGTTAATAAGTGAAGAAAAATTAAACGCCATTGTTCAACGCACGAAAGTTGGTGGTGGAGAAATCGTAAACTTATTAGGTACTTCTGCATGGTATGCTCCTGGAGCTGCTGCTGCACAAATGGTAGAAGCTATTATTAAAAATGAAAACAGAATATTCCCTGTTTGCGCTTTATTAAACGGTGAATATGGTTTACATAATATCTACCTTGGCGTACCGGTTAAATTAGGTAAAAACGGTATTGAACAAATTATAGAATTACAATTAAATAATGATGAAAAAGCATTGTTAGATGCTTCTGCAACTGCTGTTAAAGAAGTTATGGAAGTGTTAGATAAAATGAACGCTTCAGCATCATAATTGTTTTCCAATATTTCACAAACCGCAAAACCCAAATCATAATAAAGGTTTTGCGGTTTTTTATTGTAATCAAATGGCTTATACAATTCCACTAATCATCAAAACCATCCCGCCAAAAGGGTATCATATTTTTGTTGATGGCAAAATTGGTCGCCATAAAATGCGATTCCTAATTGATACCGGTGCAAGTAAAAGTGTCATCAATCAGGATTATGCGCAAAACCATTTTTCAAATAGTTTAATCACCAAAACCGATCATTTAACTACAGGGCTTGGCGCAAATATTCCGAATAGTAGTTTCATACGATTACATCGTGTTAAACTGGATAAGTTTTCGCTAAAAACTGTTCATTTTGCTCTTTTAGATTTATCTATGGTTAACCAGGCATACTCATCTGCAGGTTTAGATCCGGTAGAAGCAATTATTGGTGGCGACATTTTGAAAAAATATGGAGCGGTTATTGATTATGGCAATAAGCAACTAATTATGAATGAACAATAAAACTATCTATTAAATTTAAACTACAGTATGAAAAATATCGTTATCCTTTTTAGTTGCGCATTACTGTCCTTTCAGTTGTCGGCACAAACTACCTTTACAGACGATCTTGATAAACTGATAGCAGAGGGAATGCTTACAACTGCTGAAGGTAAAGTAGATTCAGCTTTAATGATTAATCCCGGTAATGTTGATGCGTTATATTATAAAGGCAATATTCAATATTATAAATATGGGAGTTATGCTGACTTAATGAAAACAGGTGGCACACCGGACGAATCTGTATATACTTCTGATTATATATATATTGGCCAATACAAAGAAATACTCCCTAAACCTATTGCAGATACCTGCGCTTTCTTTTTTAGTAATGCATTAAAATTGAACCAGCGAGAGATGATATCAGATTGGCCTTGGGTTACATTTATGCGATAAGTTTACAGGACGATAAACTAATTGATTTGTTGCCTTCTATGACAAAAGTTCCGGCAATTAATGATAATTCCATTAGAGATTATGCTTACAATTTTTTAGACAGAGGTGCTTATCAGCAAGGCATGAACGTTTATGAAAAGATAAGCACTTTGTATCCTGATAATGGAAATTTATTATGTGACATGGCCGTTGAATATTATATCATCGGTGATATACAAAAAGCAATTACCATTGCTAAAAAATGTTATACCATGCCTAATCTGGATACAATAACTTACAGCAATGCGTTTTTCCTTTTTAGTGTTGCCGAACAACACGATGAAGCTATAGCTTGTATTCAAATATGGTCCGGCATGTTAAAAAACAAAACAGCGATTTTATATAAAGGATTATACGAGATGTTAAGCGGACAAGCTACAGCAAAAAATACGTTAAATGAATATGTGCAGACAGAGCTCCAGTCGTCGGCTGAAAAAGATTTCGCTATTTTTTTATTAAACAACGACCTGCAAATTAATGCAGATAAATTAGATACTATTTATTCATTTGGGTTGACAGATGCATTCAGCATGTTGCTTTACCACCATTTTTTTAATAGTTATCCTGATGCCTTTTTACCTGGTTATAGTTATGCCGAAAGTTTAACCTACAACAAACGATATACGGAAGCAACTCAAATTTTCTCCAAAATAAATATAGCTGCTGTAAGCGGTCATGACCTAGATGAATACCATTTTTATTATGCATGGGCATTGCATCAGACAGGCGATTATGAAGCAGCAAATATACATTGGTTAGAAGCTGCTAAATCCAACATCCCTTATATTCAGGGAGGTGCTAATTATTTTTTAGGTAAATATTATTACAACAAATCTGATTTTGTTAATGCGAGAAAATACTTTCTAAATGGAGCAAACGCAATCAGCGAATCGAAATATTCGTCTTATTGTAGCGATTTTTTATCTATCCTCAAATAAAAAAAGAGGCTGTTACTTTAAAGCAACAGCCTCTTTTTTTAAACGTAATTATTTAATCCACAATTAATCGCGAAACGGCATCATACTGCCCGCTTTTTAATCGAATAAAATAACATCCGGATTGCAGTCCCCAATCAGCAGGAGAAATAAATTCCTGATGACTTCCCGGTTCTGTTATACCAATGTTTTTTGTATGTAATAATTTTCCATAGATATCAGTTATTTCTAATGTTATTGCACATTGTTCAACAACATTATAATACAATGCCGCTGTGTTTTTTGCACTAACCGGATTCGGCGACATTTTTAGTGTAATAAATGCCTCCGGAGCAGGTGTGCTTAATACACCGGTTGTAAAATTAAAATCATCAATAAAAATATTGTTTACATATGGATTGTAAACAAATTCAAATTTAAATTGCACATGATTTGTTTTAGCAGATTCCGGTAAATTAAATACCGCACTTGCCCATTGGTCAGGATACTGCGGATAAAAATCGCTACTGCCACCATAACTGGAAATTAATTCAGCACCTGTTAATTTATTCATATACACCCACGTGTCGCCACAATTGATGCTGTAATAAATTTTTAACGACATCGTATAATCCACCTCACCTACTCCGTAAGATGTAGTCGCATATTTAAAAAATACATTATCGGTAAGATTTAGTGCCAAATCAAAAGCAGGTGAAATAATAATATCTGTTTCTAAATCTGGCCCATATCTGCTATTTAGCCATACACAACCCGAATTCCAGTAACCGTTTGAGCTGCGCCATTTCCATTCGCGATCATCAGGATATTTATTATAAAAAATCCAATCTTGTTTGGTAGAAGTTTCATCATTAAAATCAGCAAAATAGGTGGCATCATAAATTGCATCTGATTTGCTAACATTTAAATAATTTTCAAATATTTTAGTGTTGCTGCCATTTTCGTTTGTAACAGTTAATTTAACCGTATGCCAACCTTCGGTTGAATAATTTACAATAGGGTTCAATTCTGTTGAAGTTGCCGGAACACCACCTTCAAATTCCCATAAACGTGAAACCACAGGAGCGTTAAAACTCACATCATGAAATGTTGTGCTATTGCCATTACACAGAATTCTATCTGATGCATAAAAATCAGCTTTGGGTACACAACCTGATGCTACATAACCATCAGCAGTTCCTGTTAATGCTAAATTTCCGGGTGTATATAAATTATTGCGCATAGCATCTTCACTTTCTAATGCTGCATATACTCTTGCTTTTTGTCCTTCTGTAAACATGGTAGAACAATAAGAATACTCCATATGATTTTGAACATTATCAACTGCTCCACCACAGGTATTTCCATAAATATTACAAGAAGTCCAACCTTCCGTCATTGGCGTATCCGGAACTTGATCATCTCCACACGCAACACCGGGAGCATTTGAATTACCCCAAACATGTTGCAAATTCAAATAATGGCCAATTTCATGAGATAATACATGAATGGCATACGAACCTGCAGTGCCAATTGTGCCAACATAGTCGTGACGGGCAATTATTCCATCAACCGTATACATTAAACCGGCAATACTGGTAGGATAATAGGCATATGCAGCGGCTCCACTTGTTAAATCCTTTGTAACCCAAATATTTAAATATTTACCGCTTTGCCAACCACCTAATTTTGCGGCATCACTACCTTCATAAGTTCTGAGAGAAGCTATTCTATCAATACCATTAGTGCATCCGCCACTTAACTCGCGTTGCGCAAGGCGAAATTCTATATTTAAATCAGCCGCAATATCCGCATACTCAGGTATTGTAGCTAAAAAATCAACATTTGTGCCTCTAAAATCAGCATTAATATTTTCCATTGCATCAATTACCTGTGCATCACTGATATTTTCTGAACCGTAATCATGGATAATATGAAATACCACAGGTATAATCAATGTTTCATCCTCAATACGCATTATAGAAGTTAAACGCGCTGCAGCAAGTTTATCAAAATTGGCTTCTCGTTGTAATATTTCAGGGTAGGATTCTATTAATTTTTTTCTTTCAATATCAAGTACACACATATCAGGGGTTTGGGCTTTTGTCCAAACGCAAGTTGCAAATACCAAAATACTACTAAAAAATAATGACCGAATATAATACATAAATTACCTGTTACCTGTTATAAAATTGGGTGCTAACGTATCTCAAAAATATCTTAACTATTGCAAACAATATAATTTGAAAGCCATAAATTTCAACAAACGCCAATTTAATTCTTAAAATTTGGTTAAAATGTGACATAAATGTATTGGACTTGATAGCATGTAATAAGTTATTCAAGTCACAAATCCTTAGCAACCTGTTAAATTAGTGATTAACAAATGTTAACCATAATTAGAAAACATTTTCATTTTAGTAAATTAAGTGACTAAACAAACTGCATGTGGATATTAATAAAGTGAATATTATTTTATGATTATCAGTCATTTACAAATGTAATTAATTGTTAATCTGAGACTTTATTAACCTGTTGCTTTTTTGTCATTCAAACAGCCAATGCTATAACTTGCAACGTCTTTAAATGAAAATATACCCGCACGATTACTATTACTAATTACTAAAAAATCAATTTTATGAAAAAAAGCTACCTATTACTAACCTTTGCGTTAGCTAGCGTGTTTTCAGTATCGAAAGCACAAGTGTATGCGTATCTGGAAGATCCAACCGGAGCGTATGCAGGTGTTGCAACAAATGCAACAGGAACAAATTTATCACGTGAAAATGGTTTATTAGCAGATCCGGCATGTGGTGTTGGATACAGTTCTAATAAACACACAACTTCAGGTTACACAAATGGCCGCCCAAGTGTACAATTTAGTGTTACACCTGATGCAGGATATCAATTAGATGTTACTAGCATATCAGTTGATATTAGAAGAAATCCCAAAGGACCTGAATTTTGGAGAATTGCATATTCAACCGATGGTGGTGCAAGCTGGACCAATAGCGGAACTGATTTTTCAGTAGCTAGCAGCGGTTGTTTTACCAATACGAATTTAACTTGGGATGTTGCTGATTTTTCTACTACTTCCACATTAACAGTCCGCTTGATTGGTCACACTGCATTTAGCTCATTAAACGGTATTTCAACATTAAAAAATATTGATGTTGCAGGAACTGTTTCATTTGCAGATGCTGATGGAGATGGTTATGCTTCTAACGTAGATTGTAATGATGCTGATGCAGCTATTAACCCAGGTGCAACTGAAATTTGTGATGGCATTGATAACAATTGCGATGGCAATATTGATGAAGCTGGTGGTGCTACATGGTATGCAGATGCTGATGGCGACACTTATGGTGATGCCGCTTCAACAACTGTGTCCTGTGATACTCCTGCAGGATATGTAGCAGATAATACCGATTGTAATGACGGTAATGATGCAATTAATCCTGCTGCAACTGAAGTATGCGATGGCGTAGATAATAACTGTGATGGCAATATCGATGAAGGAATTGATTTATCAATCAGTATTACACCTTCAGGTATCATTGAATTATGTAAACCTGATGATGTAACCTTATCTGCAGTTGGTACTTTTGATAGCTATCAGTGGTATAAAAATGGAACTCCTTTAACAGGTGAAACTGGTGCTACTTACACTACAAATAAACCTGCTTACTATCAGGTGGAAGGATTTATCGGTGCTTGTTCATCTGGTTTATCTGAAGTTCAGGCAGTTGCTGTTTATGAAAGCCCAAATGCAAACATTACTTATCCTGATGGATTAAATTTATGTGTTGTAAGTCCGCTTTTATTAAAAGCAAGTTATGATGCCACTTATACCTACGTATGGTATTTAGATGGAATTGAAATTGGTGGTGCTACCGTTGCGAATTACGAAGCAACTGCTACCGGCGATTATTATTGCGTAATTACCAGTATTGATGGTTGTGTTAGAACAACTGCTACTGTTACCGTAATTAACGAATGTCGTGAAGGTGTTGCTGCAAATGCTGCAATTGCTGTTTATCCTAACCCAGCAAATGATGTATTAGCTATTAATTTAACTGGTATGGAAAGTGATGCAACTGCAAATGTTAGCATTACTGATATTACCGGTAAAGTAGTTTATACAACTGCTATTGCAACCGGAAACGGAAGTGTAGTTGCTAATGTTAGCCTGGATAACAATATTGTTTCAGGTTTATATTTTGTTACAGCTGAAGTTAATGGAATTTCAATGAACCAACAGTTTGTTGTAATTAAATAAATAATTTACAGTTTACATTTTAAAAGCCTCTCGAATTTCGAGAGGCTTTTTTGTTTGGTTTCAAACAATAGCGGTACCTTTGTTGTGCACCTGATATACAATTACTATGCAATCAGCCTACTTTGAAGACCAGCAATACCAAAATGAAAATTTTGGCGTAACTCCCCTACCTATGGGAAACTATGAAAATTGTTCCTTTACTAATTGTAATTTTAGTGATAGTGATATCTCCGGATGCACATTTATAGATTGCCATTTCAACGAATGTAATTTAAGTCTGGTACACCTGAATAAAACAGCATTTCGTCAAGTGAAATTTATGAATTGTAAGTTGTTGGGATTACACTTTGAAAACTGCAATACATTTTCATTAGAAATGGAATTCGAAAAATGCAGTCTTAACCTAAGCTCGTTTTATCAATTAAAAATAAAGTCCACCCAATTTCGCGATTGTTCACTTCAGGAAGTTGATTTTAGTCAATGCGATTTAACGAGTGCCACATTTGATAATTGTGATTTATCACTTGCCATTTTCGATAATACTATTTTAGAAAAAGCTGATTTACGAACTGCCTACCATTATCAAATTAATCCCGAGAATAATCATATCCGCAAAGCGAAATTTGGCAGCACTGGTTTAGCCGGATTGTTGATGCAATATGATTTAGACATCTATAATTAAACTCAAATATTTTAATAATGAATTTATTACAACGTTTTATCGCAATCAGTTTCATTTTTGGATGGTCACCATTGGTAGGCCAGATAAGTGCTGATAATTATCGCATCTATTCTGTTAAAACCGGAACTGAAGTTACATTATCATCTATTGTAGCTGACATGGCCAATTTTGATGTGTTGTTTTATGGAGAAGAGCATGACGATGCTGTAACACATTTTATTGAAGCACAATTACTCACTTTGATGTTTGAGCAATATGGTGAAAAAATGGTTTTGTCGTTAGAGATGTTTGATCGTGATGTGCAAACAGTAATGGATGAATATTTGCAAGGTAGTATAAGGGAAAAACATTTTACTAAAGATGCCCGTGTGTGGAGTAATTATACTGACTACAAACCATTAATTGAATATGCCAAAACGAATAGTATTCCTGTTGTTTGCGCTAATGCTGCTAGTCGTTACACTAATCTTGCAGGCAGAGAAGGCCAAAAGGCGCTCATGGCTTTACCCGAAAGTGCTAAACCATTTATGGCACCTTTGCCATATGATACAGCATCAGGTAAATATTATGAAAAACTAGTTGAGCTTACACGACACGATCCCATTACTACAACAGATTCAACCGGTAAACAAATTGCACCTGTTGCCATGATGGGTGGATTTAATTTAATAATGGGACAATCACTTTGGGATGCAACTATGGCTTATTCTATCGCCCAATATTTAAAATCCAATAAAGGACAAAAGGTATTACAAATAAATGGACGTTTTCACAGCGATGAAGGTTATGCAATTGTAACCCAATTAAAAAATTATAATAAAAAAATAAAACCCTTAATCATTTCTGCAGGACCAGACTTGAGTTTCCCGGAAATTGACTGGAAACAATTTAGCTATTTGGGTGATTACGTTATTATCACCGACCCTTCTGTTCCGAAGTCTTTTGAATAAAAAAATTACCGAGCATAAAAAAAGCCTGACATAATCAGGCTTTTTTTTATCAATATCATTTTTTATCGCATTAATAAAACCATTGATGATTTGGTTATACTAAATCCAAATGCGTCAATTCCTCTTATCAATACTACATAATTACCAACCTCTTGTTCAAGTGCAAGTCGTGTTCCATCCCATCCTTGAGTTGGGTCAGAAGTTTCATATATTAATTCACCCCAACGATTATAAATAGAGAAATAGGTAACCTGACCAAGGCCAACTAATACAGGTTTGTATGTATCATTTAAACCGTCACCATTTGGTGTAAATGCTGTTGGCGAAACGATTATAGTTTGAGGTAATAAAAACACTGTAACAGAGTCCGTATTTTCACAACCGAATTGGTCAGTACCTGTTACATAGTAAACAATTGTATCCTCTGGAAATGCAGTTGGATCTGGCACAACAGGATTAGATAAATAATCTTCCGGTGTCCATTCGTAGGTAATCGCTCCTGTTGCGTTTAATTGTGCAAACCCACCATCAACCATATATTGATCTTGGCCTGCGTCAACATCAGGTAATTCACGAAGGTATAAACTCATGTTATCAGTTGCTGGACAACCATTTACATCAAATACAGTAAGTAAATAAAACATATTTGTTAATGGCCCTTCAACAGCAGGATTAGCTAAGGTAGGGTCATCAAGGTAAACTGGAGGCGACCATAAATAAGTTGCACCACCGCTACCTAATAAGTGAACAGTATCACCAGGACAAACATCGATATCCGGACCTGCATCGGCGATTGGAGGTTCTGGAACTTCAACCGTAATTTCACGTTCAAGTGTTCCACAAATACCAACACCAACTGCAGTATAAACCGTAGTAACGTCCGGTGAAGCCGTTACAGTATCACCAACCGCTGTGCTTAATCCATCTGTAGGCGTCCAAGTCCAGTCATAATCATCACCATCAATAATGGTTAACGCAACAGAATCACCAGGGCAAATTAATGTAAAACCGGCATCTGAAATATCAATACCATCAGCAGCTACCCCAACAGCAGTTGTTGCTTCTAGGGCTTCCTCTAAATCAGCTTCGTTTAATATATAGGCATAAGCAATACATTGACATTCTCCGGCAGCGATTAAAGGAATTTTAAAAGCCACTTGTGTCGCACCATCTTCAGTAATTGCGCCAGTTCCTGAGTATGGACCTGTACCATTCCATGCTTGTTCCGGAGTTCCTCCTGTTGTCATAAATGAACCAAAACTCACTCGTGAATTGGGGTCTCTTGCACCCATACCAAGATAACATCCAGATGGCCCAACAGCAGAAACCAATGCATCTGGGTCTGTAGGTGGCTGGAATACAATAGTATTGGTAGTAACATAGGCTCCACCAAATGCTGCTTCGTTATCAGGGTCAACATTTCTGTTGTAATAAACATCCACTAAATCTGTTGGTCCATCATTGCAAATAAGCACTCGGGTTACAAAATAAGTTTTATCAATAAGTAGTGTAGTGGTTTGTGTGATGGAAATATCTTCAGAAGCAATAGTTCCTTCCCAAATTGCAGTATACATGCCACCGGAAAATTCATACGTAGTAATACTACCCGGAATTTCACTTGGAGAACATCCATTGGAAGCATTAGTATAAACACTGCCACCAATTTGCACCTGCCAACCTTCTTCAGGTGTTCCAGGCACAAAGTAGTCACCACAATAATCATAAGGTGAACCAACATCCCACCCGTCCAAATCTGAATCGGCAACAAAGCCTAAACCAAATACATTTGGGTGATAACCAGCCGGTGGAGCTGCTGTAGTTCCGTAAACACCACACTTATTTAAACCCACCTCTACATGGTCCCCTTTGAGAAAGGCATTTACTCCAACTATTTGTGCATTGACTGCCAACGAGAGTAAGGATGTCGCTGCTATTAATGCTAATTTAATCTGTTTCATAGCTGATGTGTATTTGGTTTGTTAAAATGATATTGTATCATTAAAATTTTGTTCTTTTAAAATGGATTATCTAACTAAAGTAAAACTACCTTTTAGATCACGTTGTTCTCCTAACGATGTAACGGCTTTTATGTTTACAACGAAGGTGCCTATACCTTGCAACTCCCCATTATAAATACCATTCCAACCCGGAGTGCCACTTGAACCTTGATAAACAAGTTCGCCATAACGGTTATAAATCATATAACTTTCAACATATCCGGAACCAGTCACAGCAGGTGCCCAATTATCGTTAAAACCATCACCGTTTGGTGAAAATGCTGTTGGTATACCTACCGCCAATTCGCCAATTACATAAACAGTTACCGTATCGGTGGCAATACAGCCATTTTCATCAATACCGGTTACTACATAAGTCATGGTATCATTTGGTGCTGCAATTGGATTGGCAATATTAGTTGCACTTAATCCACTTGAAGGTGCCCATGAATATGTTTCGGCGCCGGTTACCTCCAATTGAGATGTTTGGCCTAAATAAATATCAATTGTTTCAGGGTCTGCAGTGGCAAATATTTCTAATTCTGAAAATACAGAAACTTCAATTTCATCTGTGTTCACGCAACCGTTAGCATCAGTACCCGTTACGGTATACACAGTAAAATCGTTAACCGTACAATCAGGATCAGGACAATCGTCGCAACTTAATCCTGTTGATGGCGTCCATTCATATTCAACGGCACCAGTGGCTTCCAACGGCACGGAGCCTTCAGGACAAACATTGGTATCATCTCCGGCATCAACAACAGGCAATGGATTTACAGTAAGTGTAATATCATCTGAACCGGGGCAACCCCATTTAGTAACTGCATTTAATGTATAGGTATATTCACCAGCTTCAGTAGGTGTTAAGGTAGGATCCTCACAATCGGTGCAGTCCAAATACAAGTCCGGTGTCCAGAATATAGTGGAAGCAATTGGACCTGCATCGGCTTCAAATGTTGTTTCATCTCCTAAACAAATAGAATAATCGGCACCTGCATCAACTAAGTTTTCTAATGAGTCTACAAAAACAGTAACCGTTAATACTGCATCACCACAAAAACCGCCAACACCAGTAATGGTATATTCAGTAGTTTCGGTAACAGTGGCAATGACGGAAATACCGGTATCAACGTTTAAGCCTGTAGATGGAGACCAAGTCCAGTCATAATCATTAGCACCAATTACTTCTAAAGAAATAGTATCACCGGAGTTACAAACTGCAGATGAATCGCCTGAAGCAATAATATCGCCACCGGCAGTAACATTATAGGTAACAGTAGCATCTAAAGCTTCTGCCAAATCATCTTCATTTAAAATATAAGCGAATGCAATACATTTACATTCACCGGGTAAAATGGTAGGAATATAAAAAGCAATTTGAGTGGCACCATCTTCGGTAATCGTACCCTCATTTGAGTATGGACCTGTTCCGTTCCAGGCATTTTCAGGAGTGCCTCCTTCAGTGGCAAATGAGCCAAAGCTAACTCTTGAATTCAAATCTCGTGCACCCATACCCAAATAACAACCCATTGGCGAGCTTACTGCAGAAACCAATGCATCCTCGTCTACAGGTGGTTGATAAACAATGGTATTTTCAGTTACGAAGCCTTCTCCAATCCAAGCGGCTTCATTATCAGGATCCACGTTGCGTTTATAATAAATTTCATTTATTGCTGTAGGTCCGTCATTACAAAGTAACACACGGGTTACAAAATAAAGAGCATCTTCAGGCAATGTAGTGATTTGTGTTATAGATAAGTTTTCACTTGCTATTTCTCCCTCCCACGTCGTAGTATAAAGGCCTGCGGCGAAAGTATAAGAGGCAACCGCACCTGGGATGCTAAATGGTGAGCAATATTGATCTGTATTTGTCCAAACATCACCGCCAATTTGTAATTGCCAACCTTCCACAGGTGCGCCTGGAACAAAATAATCGCCACAATAGCCCCATGGAGACCCTTCTTCCCAACCTGGTTCATTAGAGTCGGCAATGAAACCTAAACCTCCACCCACATTGGGATGGTAGCCGGCAGGAGGTGCAGCGTTAGAACCATAGGCACCACATTCGTTAACCCCTACTTCAACAAGGTTACCTTTCATAAAACAATTAACACCAACAATTTGGGCTTTTGTGCTAATTGATAGAATTAGCAAAGTAAATATCAATAAAGAAACAACGTATTTGTTGCTATGCATTTCAAGTAAATTAAAGAATTAAAAAAGAATTAATTATAAACAACATTCCACATCCTCGTATAACGAGCGGCTATCTGTGTGAAATAAGCATTATAATCAGCCACAGTAAAGGTTTTAGGCTTTACTCCTTCTTGTAAATATACTGTTGCCTCACGTTTGATATAATCAACTGAAAAATGCGCTGTGTTATCATGACACAACTTAAAGAAATACTCTGCAGAAGCAGCGTCTTTGAGATCTAAGCCTTCAACAGAAAACACGTATTGTGTTGAAAGTGGTGCAGTTTCATCGAGGGTAATAATTAATTCCTGAGAAATAACAGCTTTCCCACTAACCGGCGATTGGGACCAACCGGTAAGAGATACAGCCGAAACAAGGAGGAGTGAAAACAGCAGTTTTTGTAATAATTGCTTCATAAACATGTTTCGTATATATTTAATTGGTTTAAAAAAATCTTTATAAAGGTAGGACATGGGTAGTAAAAATGCAAATTTCACCCTGTCACTTATGAACAATCCTAGCTTTTTTTGCATTTGTTATGCTACAAGGCTCTAAAATTCAGGTAAAAGGTTGAATAACAACGTGTAAAGACAACTGTCAGTTTATTGTAAAAAGTAAGTTTTTAACAGAAACAGGTGATAATTAACGTTGATTTCAACACAACAAAAGCTGCATGATATGTTCAACAAGCTGAAATTGCAGCCGCAAAAAATGCTAGTATGAAGTTCAATATTTGGAAGTGGGTAGCGGGGATGTCGCCGAAAGTTGCTATTGGCGTTTTTAGCATCTTAACAGCATTGGGCATTTACTTTAGTTTCCAATTAACCTTTTCTTACGATTATGAGGATTTTTTTCCGAAAGGAGATAAAGAGTTAGATTTTTATTATTTGTTTCGGGACAAGTTTGAACACGATGATAACTTTTTACTGATAGGTTTACAACCTGAGACCGGGGTTTTTGACACTGGTTTTTTAACCCAATTAGATAGTATTACACATAAAACCCAAAGGCTTGAATCTGCTGAAAAAGTTTTTTCCATAACCAATTATAATTATTATTTAAAAACACCTTTTGGATTTGTTGATTACCCGGCTGTGCATATTCAAGATTCATTACGTTTTGCTGAAGATAGTGCACGGTTAATTTTGGATGAACGGGTAAACGGAAAATTAATTTCTCAAGATTTTTCAACTACTGTAGTTTTAATAAAAACACCGGATACACTTTCTCAATTACAATCAGAAAATTTAATTGCGGGTGTAAAAAATATAATGGCTGATTTACAAGTTGAAGATTTTCATTTATTAGGTAAAGCCAATTTTCAGGTAGAATTCATTCGTATTCAGCAAAAAGAATTTACCCTATATGCATTGCTGAGTTTTTTACTTGTAGGATTTGTCACCTATCTTATGTTTCGAAAATTGTGGTGTGTTTTTATAGCTATGCTTACGGTTGGAATTGCGTTAATTGTTTTTACCGGAATACTAGGTGCATCAGGTATTGAGCAAAATGTGATGAGCACTTTGTTTCCAATAGTCATCATCATCATCGGCATTTCGGATGCCGTTCATTTTATTGGTAAATACATTGTTGAACTGCGTAAAAACAGCAATAAAAACATAGCCCTTTATCGGACTTTAAAAGACATTGGATTTGCTACATTTTTAACCGCGGTAACTTCTGCAATTGGATTTGCTACTATGTTAACTTCCAATGTACCGCCTATTAAATTTTTCGGTATACTTTCGGCGCTTGGTGTTTTAATTGTATATTTTGTGGTATTATTTTTCATTAGTCCTGTACTTAAATTATTTTCATTATCGCAATTAGATAATAACGCTTCAGGTGAAAATAAAAAGTGGAATAATTTTTTACATTATATTTATCTTACAGGTAAAAATTACCCGCGTAGAATTTTGTTAATTAGTAGCTGTGTACTATTAATTTTCACTTATGGCATCACCCAAATAAGTACCGACATTCATCTTGGAGCAGGTATGCCAAAAAACGAACGTGTTACCACTGATTTTAATTTTTTTGAAACCCATTTTAATGGCTTTCGTCCTTTCGAAATTGCTGCAGTTGCGCAACAAGGTTATCTGATTACCGATCCTGAAGTATTACAAACAATTGAGGAGGTTGAGCAATACGCCAAACAATATGCCATTATAAACGGTGTGCAAAGTATCACTATGATTTATAAAAGTATGCATAGAGCCTATAATGGTGATAATCCTGCCGCCTATTTATTGCCTGAAGACACATCTGTTTTGCACAGATACAATCGCGATTTAAGCAGGATTTCATCTTCAGAAATGCAGCTATTGTTGTCGGAAGACAAGCGGTATGGCAGAATTAGCGCCACCTTAAGTGATGCAGGTACAGACAGCATTCGAATGGTTCAAAGCGAAATTCAGCAGTATATCAATAAGCTTCCCAACCAGGAGAAGGTGCAATTTACCATAACCGGAACCGGAATTATTTTTGATAAAAACACGCAGTATTTGCGGCGCAATATCATTAGTGGTGTGCTGTTGGCTTTTTTATGTATAGGTATTGTGATGGCGTTTATGTTTCGTGACTGGAAGATGGTATTAATCAGTATTATTCCCAACATTTTACCATTGGCAGTCTGCGCAGGAATAATGGGATTGCTAAACATAGAATTAGATGCCCCAACTTCAATAATTTTCGGAATTTCATATGGTATAGCGGTTGACGATACGATACATTTTTTATCCAAGTTCAGAATAGAGCGGCTAAAAGGTCATGATGTTGAAACAGCAATTAAAAATACTTTTGAAGAAACAGGCAAAGCTGTATTCATTATGTCGGTGATATTATTTTTTGGTTTTTCAATTTTAATGTTATCGCCAACAGCGGCAACATTTAACATTGGATTATTAACTGGTATCACTTTGTTTTCGGCAGTTTGGCCCGATGTGTATTTGTTGCCAATCATGCTCAGAAAGTGGATGAAATAATTGCCATTGTTGTTTCATAAAGTTGTATTACATGTATTATCTTTACCTATTGTAAATATGATAAAAAGCACTTCTTATACTTATATAGCAGCATTACTTATTGCTGCTATTACCATGCTGTCTTGCAACAAAGATGTTAGAACATTCACCGATATGCATTTTAGTTTTGTGTTTGATGAAACGCAGGAGCGTTTAGATAACCTCGGTAACCCTTCTACCCTTCCGGTTGGCCATGCAGCACAGACGCCGGAATTTTCGTTGATGAGTGTTCATTATATTGAATTATCGCAAGATGCATTTACCCCATTTAAAGATGGTAATATACTTTACATGGCTCCGGAAACCGATGCAGGTGGGGAAAGTGCTATAAATTTTGATTCATCATTATTAGCCAATGAAAATACCGATTTTTTAAAAGTAAATCTAGAGCGGTTGCAACCAGGCACATACTTATATGCTCGTGTTTCGGTAGCTTACCAGCAATATACAGTTGATTTCAACCTCAATAATATTCCCATTGTTGGCAATTTACCGAACCAACGAGGAGCAGTTGCATCTTTTATAGGGTATAGGACATATATTGGTGACCTGAAAATAGAAAATCTTACCACCACTATTAATGCGAATAAGGCACAAGGCTTTTGGGGCTTTGAGACTTTATTTACTGATGGTTTGGCCGATTACAATGCGATATATACAGGGCAGTCTCCGGCTGGTGCAACCACAGTTGTTAATCCGATAGATGCAACCTCACCGGTGCCAGCAGGCTCTTGTGTAATAACAGGAGCATTTAGTGAACCTTTAATAATTAATGGTGATGAAACTGGAGAGTTATATATCAGCTTATCGTTTTCAAATAACCAGAGTTTTGAATGGGTAGATACAAATGGCAATGGACAATGGGATATAGATGCAACAAATCCGGAGAATACAGAATCGGTTACCGACATGGGCTTACGTGGAATGATTCCAAGTTGGGAGTGGAAGTAAGAAATTATGTATATACAATTCAAAAAACTTTTAACATTCAAATAAAATATTATCTTAGCCCCAAGTTTTGTGAAACAATTAACAACAGCCAAGTTTTTAAAGTTTAACCCTAATAGAACATCCTATCCGATAAATTTTTGCTATCTCTAAGAAATGCACACACAAAACAACAATCTGATAAGTTTAACCAAAAAATAACGACAGAAGATGAACAGAAGATCATTTTTAAGAAACACGCTTGCGGGTACAACAGCCGTAGCGGTAACTCCGGCTGCTTTCCTCGCCAGCTGTGGAACTGACCCAGTAGTTCCAATTTTTTTCAGTGTGGGTGGCATCGAGGTTCCTGCACCGCCTTTTACAACTCCTTTTAATACATTACCAATTAACTCAGCATCTAGCGCTTCTTTAGTAGCCAATAAAAATTTAGCAAACCTGATAGGTATTACTGATACATTCTGTTTTGGTTATTCCGATTCTGTTTGGGGACCAACTTTAAAAATTCAAAAAGGCAATCCTGTAAGTATCTCTCTAACTAATAACGTAAACGAAACCACCAATTTACATTTTAGAGGCTTAACAGTAGACGCAGGTAATTCCGATAACATAGAGGATGCAATTTCAAATGGTGGCAGCAAAACATACAATTTTACCGTAAATAACCGTGCAGGTTTATATATGTATCATCCGCACTATCAAAAAACTGCGGGTAAACAAATGAACCTTGGTTTAGGTGGATTATTTTTAGTTGAAGACAGCGAAGAAACTGCGCTTAATTTGCCTTCAGGAGAAAATCGTGAAACTACTATTGTTATTCAGGACAAACGTTTTAATGAAGACAATATGATGTTTTATGGTCCTAACCCGGGTGAACAAATGGCGGGTTATTTCGGAGAAACCGTTTTAGTAAATGGTGTTCACGGGCCATTCAAAAATATATCTACACGCATACACAGATTGCGTATTGCAAATGCCAGCACTGCGAGAATTTATAATCTAGGTTTGACAGACTTAACAACTGGTTTAGAAATTCCGTTTACTATTATAGGTGGCGACTGTGGTTTAGTGAAAAATACCGGTGGTGCTATTAATGCTGTTTTATTAGCTCCTGGTGAACGTGTTGATACTTTAGTCGACTTTACTTCAATTGCGGTAGGCACTGAAGTTATAATGAGTTCTAAAGTATTTTCAGGTGGAGGTGATTATCAGGGTTCAGTTGGTTTCGATGTGATGAAATTTGTTGTAGATACCAATGAAGCTGAAGGATATACCATTCCTGATTCACTATCAGACTTTACAGAATTAACTGAAGGAGATGTAACTGGTGAAACAAGAAATCTCAATATCAGCAATGGCAATATTAGTCAGGATGAAGCTAGCAGTAACACAGACTCAATGCATGTTATCAGTGGTGAAACATATGATGCTGGCACGGTTAACTATACTGTTACAGCAGGTTCAACCGAAAAATGGGTGTTTGACAACTCAGAAGGTAAAGAACCTCGAGCCATGCATATTTATGGCGTGCAGTTCCAGATTCTTACGCGTGAAGGCGGCCGTGGTAACACTAAATTGTGGGAACGTGGTTGGAAAGATACTGTGTTGATGTTACCTGGAGAGAAAGTAACCTGTATAGTTCCATTTACAATTGGAGCAGGCAAATACAATGTAGTTTGTACTAACCTTGAACATTCCGATTCAGGTTTGATGCATACTTTTGAAGTAGTATAATCGTCATGATTATATGTATATCAGAAACCCGCCTTGTGCGGGTTTTTTTTATGTTATGACCTATTTCTTACAATCCAGGACAATATTCACACAGGTAGATTGCGTTTTGTGGTGAAATTGATTACCTTAGAAACATAAACCTAATTTATGCTGTTAAAACAAGCCATCCGTCCAGCAAAACTAACTTTATTGTTTAGTACTTTGTTTTTAGCCAATCTCACCCTAAAATCACAAAGCCATAGCAATGGTGACATGACTCAATTTTACATTGTTTCAATTGTGTTTGTTATTTTGATTGTTGGTGGTGTTATGTCTTTTTTTATTTCTAACAAAAAGAAAAAAGATTGACCAACATCCTATTTTTGTGCCTAAATAAAAATATGGTTAGGTTAGGTTTACTTTTGGCAATTTTGCCTTGTTTAGGCATGCAGTTATCCTGTGAAAGCTCCGGTACCGCCGCTGCGCAAACCCACGACTCAATTCCAAATAATGACACACTTGTTCAATTCACCATTTCGTCTGTAGGCGATATGATGTGTCATAGCACGCAATTTAATTATGCAAAGGTTGCAGAAGACTCTTTCCATTTTGAGCCCTGCTTTGAATATATATTACCGTGGTTGCAACAACCGGATTTATTGATGGGCAATTTAGAAACAACGTTAGCCGGCGATAAACAGGCCTATTCAGGATATCCTTATTTTAACACGCCTGATGATTATGTGGTAGCTTTAAAAAACATTGGTTTCGACTTTATCATAACTGCCAATAATCATAGCAACGATACAGGAGAAAAAGGCATTTATCGCACCCTTAAAGTGCTAGATGAATTGGGGTTACCAACATCCGGCACCTATACTTCACAAAAAGACCGTGATTCTATCAGGATTGTAGATGTTAAGGGCATTAAGGTGGCCATTTTAGCCTACACTTACTCTACAAATGGCAATCCTCTTGCTGAAGGAAAACCATGGCTGGTTAATTTATGTGATTCTGCGTTGATTAACAGCGATATACAGCAAAGTCGTTCAAAGGGTGCTGAATTAGTGGTTGTGTTTTACCATTTTGGAGAAGAATACCAGCGATTGCCGAGTACCTATCAAAAAAACTTCGTAGACCATGCCGTTCAATGTGGTGCCGATTTAGTGTTGGGCAGTCACCCCCACGTTCTACAACCCGCAGCTTTTTTTAAAGGCGTAAATAGCACCTTGGATACCGGATTTGTAGCATATAGCATGGGTAATTTTATCAGTAATCAGCAGGATGAATACACCGATGAGGGTGTAATTTTCAATATGCATTTAGAGAAAAACACGATCACCAACAAAATAAGGCTCACCTCGGTGGATTATTTACCAACTTGGGTTTATAAAGGAAAAAACGAGGCTAAAAAATTACATATGGTATTTCCGGCATTACAGGCAAACGACACACTTTTGCCGGAATTTGTTCAAACCTACTACACCGATGAAGTTGAAAAGGCTATAAAACACACTACGGCAACTATGCAAACCTATACACAGGAAATTAAACCTGTTAGCAGGTAGTGAATTAGCACGTAATTTGTATAAATCTATTTATGAAAATATTAATTGCAGTATCACTTTGTATTTGTAGTTGGCAAATTTCGTTTGGCCAAATTGGTAATCCTTTTAAAGGCGAAGATGTTGATACAGTGTATTACATGCAATTAGATTCCTTTTATGTTACTGCCCGTCCGCTAAAAAATTATAATTACACGAAATACGAAAATATTGTAAACAAAGTATATCCCTATGCAGATTCTGCAGTGCAGTATATACAACAATTAAATCAACTTAAGTTCGAAAAGCGCAAGGATGAAAAATCATATAAAAAAGAATTAGAAGAAAAATTGCGCAGTACATTTGAAGACAAACTCAAAACATTTACCAGATCGCAAGGAGAAGTATTAATAGACATTATTGAGCGCAATACCAATGAGTCGATGTATAACATATTGAAAGAACATAAAAGTGGTAGCTCCGCATTTTGGTGGAATAGTTTAAGCAAAGCTTATGGTTACGATTTAAAAGATAAATATCAACCTGATAATAATCCCACTTTGGAAAAAATTATTCAGGACTACGAAACTAAACACAAAAAAAAGGAATAATTCCTTTTATCTGTTTACAGTAAAATTTCTTGAAACCTTCTCTCCCTCTGCATTATAAGCCGAAAAGAAGTATAATCCATCAGTCAAATTTGTTATGGAAATAATATTTTCTTTTAATGGTAAATCACCATGCATAATCATTTGCCCACTGATGTTATAAATGATATAATCAGAAAATATTTGTTCTGAAGCTGAAAAAATTAAACTATTATTTTGAACCGGATTTGGGTAAATTATGAAGCCGGTATTATTTTGATTTTCTATTACTCCAACATTTTCAACTGTTAATTCAATTGTTGTTGAATCGTTATTTGCGCATTTTGCTGCCATCAATTTTACAGGATAAATTCCGGCCAAAGTATAAGTATGTGTTGGATTAATTTCAGTTGAAGTAGTTCCGTCGCCAAAATCCCAAACATAGTTTTCGGCATTAATTGAAAGATTAGTGAATTGATAAGTGGCATCACCTAACTTTTCGAAATTAAACGCTGCTTGCGGATTGTATTCACCAACATGCCAAACAGCTAAACTATCATATACTACAGTTTTTACAACCTCGCGCATATGCATGGCATATTCCGGAGTTACGCTTCCATTATACGTGATATCCAATGGATTTTTTTGGAATAAAATGGTATAAAAAGTCAGTGCTGCTGCATAAGTACCATTCACTGAAGGATGGCTAAAGTCCGGATTGTATAATTCAATTTCAGGATAAAGGTCTCGTATAAAATACCAAACCTGCCCTACAGGAGATAAAAGTGCATCATTATCCTCTGCCATCATTCGATAACGCAGGTTAAGTAAACTATCCATGCCTTCATATGTGCATACAGGAGGCCAGGTTGGACAGTTACCGGCATCACCCTCCTTCCTACCCCAAGTCATAAAAAATACTGTTTCAGCGCAGCTATTGCCTTCGTGAATTAAATCATCTAATATAGTGGCATATGGGAAGCAAATAGTTTCAACTTGCCCGATGGGGAATGATGGTATTTGACTTTGCTCCTGCAATACCACATAATCCCAGGTGCCTAAGGCTATTTTGCTAAGTGTGGTGGCATTAGTACTATGTAATTCGAATGTATATCCTCCGGGAGTATTGTTGTCCGTAATTAGCTCATCGCCCATTGAGGTTGCGATATTTTTAATCTGAGTCGGCAAATCGTTGGTGTAGACATAACTATTGCCAATAAACAAAGCCGATTTGGTAATTGCCTGTGCAAAAACCGAACTTAATTGCAGGAATGAAAGCGCAAGGAATAAAGATGATTTAAGGTTGAACATAGTTTACAATTCGAAATAAAAATAATACATAGCAAGCAGTTCGCTTTTTGTGCATGGATAAGATGACAATTTTACGACCAAACCTTTGAATTTCATTATTGTCAGCTAAACTGAGAAAACCGTAATGCAAGGGCAAAAAAAAGGCTGATACTCAATAGTATCAGCCTTATAAATGTTTATTAAATATTATTTTGTTTCGCCATCAGCCGGTTGTTCAGCGCCTTCGATTGGCTGAGCTGTAGCATCTTCAGCCTGTGGGATAGTTCCAACAGTTGATGCAGGGCGATTAGCTTCAGGTTTAATACCACCTTGATTGGTAACAGTCTGCGTAGGTTTTAACGCTGCTGCTGATAAACAAAGTGTAAACACAATGATTACCAAACCCCAAGTAATACGTTCAATGTCGTCGGTTGTGCGTTTGTAACCAAAAATTTGATTAGCTGCACCGCCAAATGTTCCGCTTAAACCTCCCCCTTTTGGGTTTTGGATTAAAACTACTAAGCCCAGTAAAACTGCTGCAATAATGGCGATAATTATGATAATGGTAAATAACATATTATTTGATTCGTTTTTTTATCTGATCAATTAAGGCTGCAAAATAATCGCTTTTTTGGGGTTTTAGCAAACTTAATTTCATATACATGTCCACTGCCTTATGGTATTTGCCTTGCATAGTGAGTATTCTTGCATACGTTTCCGTTACCAGGTGGTCATCAGCTTGCAGACTTTTACGGGCCAATTCACCAGCAATAATTTCGTCTACAACCTTTACCTGGCGGGACTTTTCTTCTGAAACACCGGCTACAGGTGAAGCCTGTAAGTATTTTTTAATCGGCAAATTAGCGGCCTTCATTTCTACCAATTTACCTTTAGTTGGACCACCTAAACGATTTAACCAACCGATAAAAGAATCTTCAAAAGCTTCTTCATTTACTTGTTCTTCCACCGGTTTTTGAATCCGGATTTTAATCATTTCGTCATCTGTGAGGGTTCCAAGTTCACGTTCAATATCGTAACCGGGCAAATCAAAAACCAATTCTTCACTGTTTTCGTCCATAATGTCATCTTCACTTGGCTCCAAAACTTCTTCAGTTAGGTCGCCACTTATTATATGTTCTACAAATTCGTCGGTAAGTAATGTTTCATCAGGAATTAAGATTTCATCTTGCTGTAATTCCATCTCAGGTTCATACTGGTTGACTAAAGTTTCAACCGGCAGTTCCGGTGAGGACAATTCGGGGGTTGATTCCAGAATATTTGCCAGTATTTGTTCTGTTTCGTCAATAACATTCACTTCCTCAACAGGTTGCTGTATTTGTTCAATTACTTCAATAGGCTGAGATAATGCGATTTCTTCAACAGGCTCTTCGAATGCATCCTCTATAGGCAACTCAATAGTTTCTATAGTTTCTGTTGTTTGTGTGATGATAATTTCAGGTTGAATTTCTTCAGGCTGCGGCACCACAGGCTGTTCTGAAACAACATTATTATTGGCAACAGCAACAGTTTCTTCAACAAAATTACTTGTGTTAGCAAGCGTTTCACTCACTGTTTGTTCGCGGTGCTCCTGTTGTGATGCAACCTCCTGAGGTGTAACACTTCGTTCAATATATTGAAACAGGGCGTTTCTGTCGTATACAGCAACTGCTGCTTTTTTTAACTGTTGCTCAAATAAAGGTGAATTGAGTTCTCGTAGCTTTTTGGCATAAATTACCTGAGCTGCCTGGCAATAAGGATATCTTTCGCTTATGCCTCTAACATCGGCCAGCGCTATATCCATGATATTTCCCGGATCGTTGATAATACTATTGAACTCTTCCTGAAACATTACCAGTTTTGTGTTAATTTTTGATATATATCGTCGGCAATTTGTTCTGATAATTTTGGCAATAAATCACCTTCAACCTGCGAAAGTGTTTTAGTGCTCTCATAATCTTCGTACCGCATAAACGTTTGATTCCAGTTTTCAGTTTCATTTTTTCTACTGATAAAATCCACTTTTATGGTAATACTCAAACGGTTAAGGGCGGTTGTTTCGTTGCCAGTTGGAGAGATAGGTGTACTTTCATACTTCACAACAGCTCCGCTTAATTCCCAATCGCCTCCATTTTCGGTTAAAGATAAATCAGATTCGCGTAAAAATTTGTCCTTAAGTGCTTCGGTAAACGTTTGGCTGAGTGATGGTGCCACTAATGCAGCCTGGTTAGGGAAATAATTGATAGTGATTGATTTTACATCAATAGGAATTTTCGCCCCGCTCAACGAAACATTACAAGTTGCGGAAATCAAAGTGAAAAACACAACAACAGCACCCAATTTTGTCAATATCGAATTATTCATCAAGATTGTATTCTTTTATTTTTCTATACAATGTTCGTTCCGAAATACCTAAATCGAGGGCGGCGTCTTTTCTTTTTCCTTTGTGTTTATTGAGTGCTTTAGTAATTAATTCTTTTTCTTTATCGATTAGCGACAACGATTCTTCCACTAATTCATGCGCGTGTGTTCCACTGTGATTAATTACTACCGGTTGTTTGGTATGTAATTCAGTGCTCATTTGAGGAATTATTGTTTGCAAATCGTTATGCGGACTTTCAAAAAATTCAGAGCCGACAGCAGCATCAGTTTTTAATTGATTAGCTTCTGCCATATGTAACACAAACTGTTTGAGATCATTTAAATCTTTTTTCATGTCAAACAGCACCTTGTATAATAATTCGCGTTCGCTTATTTCACTGCCGTTTTTACCACCGGTAATCATCGGTAATGTTTGCTGGCGGGTATGCGGAATAAAATGTAATAAATCTTCTGCTGTTACTTGTTTGTCGGTACTTAAAACGGAAACTTGTTCAGCAATATTTTTTAACTCACGAATATTACCCGGCCAAGTATAATTTTTTAATAATTCAACAGCTTCTGCATCCAATATTATTGATGGCGTGCGGTATTTTTCTGAAAAATCGGAAGTGAATTTTCTAAATAATAAAAATATATCTTCTTTGCGTTCTCGAAGCGACGGAACTGTTATTGGCACGGTGTTTAAGCGATAAAATAAATCCTCGCGAAATTTGCCTTCACTAATTAATTTATGCAAATCAACATTTGTTGCAGCAACAACACGCACATCAGTTTTTTGTGTTTTAGACGAACCCACACGAATAAATTCACCACTTTCTAAAACGCGTAATAATCTAGCCTGAGTGCCAAGTGGTAATTCGCCAACTTCATCTAAAAAAATGGTTCCACCTGTTACGGTTTCAAAATATCCTTTTCTATCATCAAGTGCATTCGTAAATGAACCTTTAACGTGACCGAATAATTCGGAGTCGATTGTTCCTTCCGGAATTGCACCACAGTTAACGGCAATAAAGGGGCCATGTTTGCGCGTAGAAAATTGATGAATAATTTGTGAAAATATTTCTTTCCCTACCCCACTTTCACCGGTAATTAATACGGTTAAATTAGTAGGTGCCACTCGTGATGCAATGCTTAATGCATAATTAAGTTCAGGGGCATTGCCTATAATACCAAAACGTTGTTTTATCGATTGAATTTCGTCAGCCATTTCCTTTCTTTTTCACATTAAACCATAACTCCAATTAACGTTGCAGATGTTGCGCTGGTTATTTTTACATGGACGTAATCACCCGGATGAATATTTTCAGCCGGGAAAACCACCATTTTATTTTGGTCATTTCTGCCACACATATCTTTGTCTGAACGTTTTGATGTTTTCTCCACTAATACTTTAAATGTTTTACCGATATCATCCTGATTGCGTTTAGCCGAATGTTTGGTTTGCAGGGTAATAATTTCATTTAACCTGCGGATTTTCACATCGTGCGGAATATCATCCGGATATTTTCTGGCAGCAAGTGTTCCAGGGCGTTCGCTGTAAAAGAACATATATGCCATATCGTATTGCACCAATTCCATCAAACTCAAGGTTTCCTGATGTTCTTCCTCTGTTTCAGAGCAAAAGCCTGTAATAACATCAGTAGATAAGCCACAATCCGGCACTATTCTGCGAATGGCATCAATGCGGTTCAAATACCAGGCTCTGTCATACGTTCTGTTCATCAAATCCAAAATGCGTGAGTTGCCTGATTGCACCGGAAGATGAATATAATTGCAGATATTATCGTATTTGGCCATGGTATACAGCACTTCATCGGTAATATCTTTAGGATGAGATGTAGAGAAGCGCACACGTAATTCAGGAGCAACATCGGCAACCATTGCTAATAATTGAGCAAAATTGGTCACTGTAGTAGTTTCCGGGTGTTCCCATTTGTATGAATCAACATTTTGACCCAATAACGTCACTTCTTTGTAACCGCGTTCAAATAATTCGCGTGCTTCAGCAACTATTGACATTGCATTGCGGCTGCGTTCACGTCCGCGGGTAAAAGGCACCACACAAAACGAACACATGTTATCGCAGCCTCTCATAATAGAAATAAAGGCTGTAACTCCGTTTGAATCTAGGCGAAGCGGGTTAATATCGCTGTAGGTTTCTTCACGGCTCAGTAATACGTTGACTGCTTTTTGACCTTCATCGGCTGTACCAACTAATTTTGGTAAATCGCGGTAAGCATCCGGGCCACAAACAATATCTAATAACTTTTCTTCTTCTAATAAATCCGTTTTCAAACGCTCTGCCATGCAGCCAAGCATTCCGATCAGGGCATCTGGCTTATTTTTTTTGACAATTTTGAGTTCTTTGAGGCGATTGCGAACGCGTTGTTCTGCATTATCTCGAATTGCGCATGTATTTAATAAAATTAAATCTGCTTCCTCGAAATTTTTGGTTAGTCCAAACCCACTTTCAAACAAGATACTAGCCACAATTTCGCTGTCGCTGAAATTCATTTGGCAGCCATAACTTTCAATATAAAATTTCTTGCCGGTTGCAGTCTGCTCCATATTTTCCAATCCCAAAGCTTCCCCCTGACGGAACTCTTCGAGTGGTTTATTTAGCTCTAATCCTTCCAATGTTGGATTATTATCGTACATTTCTCCTTAAGTTTGGTGCAAAATTACTTAATATACTGTCAACTTGTCACAATTTCACCCTACAACTTGAAAATTAACGAGCAAAAAGACCGATTTTCACTCAAGCAATTACTAACCTCTCCGGAAACAGTAATTCGGGCGGCTATTTTGTTCATTTGTATGTTTAATGCCAGTTTGCTGGGTTTGCCCTATTTTGGGGACCATGTTACGTTAATCAGTATACCTGCCAGTGACTATTATAACAGTGGTTTTCATTCAATTTGGTTGCCAGAAGGACATGCTACAGGCCATCCTCCGTTTTATGCCTTATTAACCGCAATAAGTTGGACGATTTTTGGCAAAAGTTTACTCATATCGCACTTGCTAACCCTCATTTTTTCGTTGGTTTTAATTGCTCAATATGCGCGTTTAACGAAGCAAATGGCAGAACCACGGATGCGCTCTCTAGCCCTTATTTTATTATTAGCGAACCCTGTTTTTCTCGCCCAAATGGCAGCCATGAGTATAGATGTGTTTTTGACAGCCGTGTTTTTATGGGGTATAAATGTTATTCATAGCAGGAAAAAATTACTCCTTGTAGTTGCATGTATCTTGCTGACAATAAGCAGTTTACGTGGATTTATGCTGGTAACAATTTTGTTTATATATGATTGGTTTTATCACAAATACGCGGTTAAACAACTGACAATCAATATTTTATACTATTTAATTGCTTGTATACCTATAACAGTTTATTTTATCTTCCAATACCAACATTCCGGCTGGTGGCTGGTGCCAACTGATGGCAATTGGAGTGAAGGGCGTCAGTTGACCGATAAAACGACCATCTTGCCAAAACTCTTTGAATTTGGGCTTCGTTTTATTGAATTTGGACTATTGATTCCCATGGTAGTTGTTATTTTCTATTACCTAAAAAACTACCAAACCTATCGGTTCAATCACAAGTTTGTGCTCATTCTTATTGGTATTAGCGTTTTTGCGGTGTTTATCATCCCTTTTCAGAATTCGGTGTTAATCAGATATCTGCTGCCGATACAATTACTCGTGTTGTTACTATTCTGTGAAATGGTTATGCATTTCAAAAATGGTATCTTACGAAAAGCAGCCATTGGATTGACCTTAATTATGATGATAGCTCAACATTTTGTTGCTTATCCTGAAACAAAAAGCAGTGCCTGGGCATATAACTGGGGTGATGGCTCCTTGGCACATCTCTCCTATTTTACGTTCCGAACTGCTTGTCACGACTATGTTGTGGCCAATAAAATTCCTGATGATAGTATCTATGCCGGTTTTCCTGATTATAAACCATTTGAATACACCGACCTTAACAATGACACTATTGCCTATTCCAGCAGCGATTTATCATGCAGCAAGTATATTATCCTGAGTAATGTGATGAATAACATTCCCTATTGTGAAAAGGAGCAAATTCGCACACAAGCAACAGAAGTAAAACGGTGGTCGCGCTACCCAGTTGAATATGTGTTATATGAAAACACCAACTTGCACAACAAATACAATGATGAGGTTTGTAAATAACAGTTCACAAAAATGCTGTTAATCGAATAAAAACCACTATTCGCCGAAAACATATAGTTTTGTGCCCGTTAGATTGATTTCTTTACATAAAAAATTATAGATGGAAAGTATAATTCCTATTGGATATTGGATATTCTTTATAATCACGATAGTAGGCACATTTGTCGGCTTATACAAATTATTTGAAAAGGCAGGATATGCAGGATGGAAAGCACTTGTTCCCGTTTATAATGTCTGGATTTGCACAAAAATTACAGGAAAAGGCTTAAAATGGTTTATCCTTTTAATGATTCCGGTGTTGAACGTTGTTGTTTGGCTACTCATGGCAAATGAGTTATCGAAAGTTTTCGGGAAGGATGGATTTTGGGCTTATGTAGGTTCTATGTTGGTTCCTTATTTCTATTTTCCGAAACTCGCTTTTGATAAAGATGTTAAATATATAGGACCACACGAATCACCAAAAAAATCGACCGGAAGAGAATGGGCAGATGCGTTGGCGTTTGCTGTTGTTGCTGCAACATTAATCAGAACTTTCTTTTTTGAAGCATATACTATCCCAACCACTTCAATGGAAAGCACATTGAAAGCAGGTGATTTCTTATTTGTAAGTAAATTCCATTATGGTGCTAGATTTCCGATTACACCTTTGGCATTTCCATTTGCGCATCATACCATGCCGGTAATTAAAACAAAAGCATATTCCGATGCAATTCAATTACCTTATATGCGTTTTCCGGGTATAGAAAAAATTCATCGCAATAGTTCGGTTGTATTTAATTTCCCTGAAGGTGATACGGTTTATTTGCCGAATCAGCAAAACAGTTATTATTCATTACTTATGAATGATGCTGAAATGATGCGTGCGTATGACAAAAAGAATAATAATACTGAAAAACCATTTAGTTATTATTATAATCAAATGCGTTCGCGATATGAAGCTAGTGGTGAATTAGCTTATCGTCCTGTTGACAAACGCGATAACTATATTAAACGTTGTGTTGGATTACCGGGCGATTCATTAGCCGTTGTTGATGGTATATTATATGTGAACGGTAAAAAAGCATTTGTAGCAGAACATCAGCAAAAATCATACGATGTAAAATTTAAGGAAAATGTTAATGTTACCAATGCAGGAAATGTATTATTAGATTTATCGTTAAACCCAATGGATTTTCAGGATACCGTTATGATGGGTAAAAACATAGTAATTACAGCCAACATGAACATCAACAATGCCGCAACATTAGAAAAAAATCCTTCTGTTGAAAGTGTATCATTAAATCACTACGACAGATTACGTTACGGATATATCGGATTATTCCCGCATAATCCTAAAGGCATGCCAAATTCAGTTGATGATTTTTCACAAATCTGGATTCCTAAAAAAGGTGCAACAATTGCTATAACACCACAAAATTATTATAACTACCAGCGTATTATTGAGGTATATGAACACAACACCGTAACTAAAGATAACAGAGGTAATGTTTTTATGGATGGCAAACCGTTAACACAATACACCTTCAAACAAAATTATTATTGGATGATGGGTGATAATCGCCATCGCTCTTACGATTCACGTTATTGGGGATATGTTCCTGAAGACCATATTGTAGGTAAACCTGTATTAGTTTGGTTTAGCTGGAATAAGAATCTTCCTTTACTTAAACGTATTGGTTCTATTCGTTTAGACAGAATGTTTAATTTTATATAAATGTATAATCGTTCACCATATATTATGTTATTGTTTTTACTGCTTGTTGCGGCAAGTTGTAAAAACAATACAGGTGAAACAGATACAGAACCGCAACCAATTACCGATACAACTTCTGCATTAGATAAAATAATCGAATCGGAAGCTACTACGCCGCCATATGAAGCAACAACAAGTGGCAATAAAAGTATTATCAACGAACGTTTTGGATTTACTTTTGAAGTTCCTGCGCGATATACCGTGGCTGATAAAAGCAATAATGGTGATGGTTATTTTATAAATACCGGTGATGCTGGCACCGACTTGCGTATTTACGGCACAAATATTAAAGGAAACGAGATTGCAGTTGAATTGGAATTAAGCACTTGTGAGCGGACAGAATCGTATCGTTTTGGCAACGGGTTTCCTGGCACTAAATGTTTTCAGAGTGGTGATGTATATTATTATTATGACACACCAAATACACGTGTAATATTTTACGTACACGGTCCTAAAAACTGGTTTCAACGCAACGAAGCAGTTATTGAAATGATTGCTCAAAGTATAGTAGTTGGCGAACAAGGTTTTTAATTATTATTGTGAGCACTCAATAGCTTTCCCTACCTTTATTGCATCATGCAGGTCACCTTTTTAAGTACAGGCAAAACAACAGATAAGCTGATTGCGGAGCAGTGTGCTATGTATGTAAAACGTTTAATCAAATACACCACGTTTAGTTGGAAAGAGACGACTGATATTAAATCGCTCCCACCGAATGAAGCTAAAATAAAAGAAGGTGAATTAATTAAGAAACATCTTTCGAAAGGCGATTGGGTAGTGTTGTTAGATGAAACTGGAAAAGAATTTACTTCGCAGGCTTTTGCGCAATACATCACCAAAAAACAAATTGCCAATATCAAACATATTGTTTTTGTTTTAGGAGGCGCACATGGATTTAGTGACGAAATTTATGCTTTAGCCAATGAGCAATTAAGTTTGTCGAAAATGACATTTCCGCATCAAATGGTGCGTCTAATTTTTTTGGAACAATTATACAGGGCTTATACCATCATTAATAACGAACCGTATCATCATTAATGGAAAATTTTTCGCTAACATTACTCATCATCATATTAACCTGTATTACATCATTTATGGCGTTTAATAATGCAGCGTTAAGAGGTTCGGCATTATTTTATCCGTTTGCGATGGCGAACAGAGGCGAATGGTATCGGTTTTTAACCAGTGGATTTATACATGCCGATTTTTTACATCTTGGTGTAAACATGTATGTGTTATATTCATTTGGGGTTATTCTTGAAAAAATGTATTTGCCCTTATTTTTCGGTGATACTGCTAATTTGGTTTATGTTGGCATTTATTTTTTAGGTATGATTGTATCTGATATTCCTTCTTACATAAAACACCGACGAGATGCAACTTATCGCGGGTTGGGAGCTTCCGGAGCAGTTGCTGCTGTTTTATTTGCCACTATTTTAATCGGCCCGTTTAATGGCGAAATCGGATTGTTGTTTATTCCCGGATTAGGTATTCCTCCCATTGTTTTTGGCATACTTTATTTATTTTATTCTGCTTATATGGGACGTGCCGGCAGAGATAATATTAATCACGACGCTCACTTTTATGGTGCTGTTTTCGGATTTATATTTCCGGGTATTTTTAAACCGGAACTTTTTTTATTTTTAATCGAACAAATTAAATTTCAATTAGCATGATTGATTTACGCAGTGATACGGTAACACAACCTTCTGCAGCAATGCGCAGTTTTATAATGCAGGCCAAGGTTGGTGATGATGTATTTGGAGAAGACCCAAGTATTAACGAATTAGAAGCAAAAGTTTGTGCTTTATTTGGTACAGAAGCCGCATTGTTTACACCAACGGCAACCATGTCGAATCAGATAGCATTAAAAATATTGACACACCCGTTGGATGAAATTATATGTGACAGAACATCACATATTTACAATTATGAAGTTGGTGGATATGCATTTCATTCAGGTTGTTCAATTCGATATTTAACCGGTGATCGAGGCATTTTTACTGCTGAAGATGTATTGCGTAATATAAATCCCGAAGATGTACACAAACCCATTACCCGATTAGTAAGTTTAGAAAACACTTCAAATCGCGGTGGCGGTAAAATATATCCTGTTGATGTTATTCAATCCATAAAAAAAGTGTGCGACGAACATCAACTTATGTTGCATTTAGATGGTTCACGATTAATGAATGCCATAGTTGCTTCCGGCACTAGTCCTAAAGTTTATGGTGAATTATTTGATACCATTACCATATGTTTCAGCAAAGGGTTAGGTTGTCCGATGGGCTCCATTTTAACCGGTAAAAAAGTCCATTTAGATAAGGCACGACGTGTGCGGAAAGTTTTTGGTGGTGGCATGCGTCAGGCCGGAATTATGGCTGCAGCATGTATTTATAGTTTAGACAATAATGTAAATCGTTTGGAGCAAGACCATCAGCATGCAAAAACATTGGGCGCGTGTTTAAGTAATTTGTCATATGTGCAGGATTTATTAAGTGTGGAAACCAATATTGTTATTTTCCGATTAGCTGATGAAATTGTTGATAATCATTTTATTCAACATTTGGCATCACACGACATACATGCATTTACAATTGGCGATAATTGGGTTCGTTTTGTTACGCATTTAGACGTAAATACCACACAAATTAATGAGGTTGTTGAAGTGTTACAAAATTATCACACATAAAAAAAGCACCTACACAACATGTGCGGTGCTCTGCAAATATAAAAAATAAGGTTATTTGATAAGTTGCGTAATAATATTGTTAATCATTTTACTGTTTTGATTATTTCCACCAAACATACCTAAAATGCTATTTAATAATCCTCCTTTATTTTGGGATAATCCCTGAAGCGCATTATTAATATCAAAACCATTTGTTTTAGCAGCATTTACTTTGCCGTTCAGCATATTCATAATTATTGGCAATGCCATCACAGCGAGCTGTTGTGCACTTTGACCTGATATATTAAGTTTACTTTGTAATTGATTTACTACAGGTCCTTGTAGTTGTTGTAACACATCGTTTTGGTTATCGGTATCAGCACCGGATAACATTTCACGCAAAGAACCCATATTACCTTTTTTTGCTTGCTGCATGATAGTATCCACCACTGTTTTAGAAGTAATAGAAGTAATCTGTTTACTATCCACGTCAGTAAGTTCGGGTATATCACGTGATATTCCATCTAAGTGTTTCTGGGCCATTTCTAATAACTGATTGAGCATACCTGGGTTGTTTTTGGTAAATTTATATAAAAAAAAACGGAATATCAATAATTCCGTTTTCTTTTATAGCCACTAAATAGCGGTAAATCAATCAGTTATTGTGTTTCAGCTTTTTACCAGCTTTTCGGTAAAATAAAAATGGCGGGTGTCCCATTTAAAGGTTTTTTCGTCCAATCCTTCAATATTTAGTTGTTGCCAATCTGTAGTTGGGTTAACCCAAACCGGCTTACCCCCTTTGCTGATATACCGAATAGGCATATCGAAACCTGCAACATCTGCCACCCAGCGGTAGCGCAGTTCTAAACCGTTAGAAGTGCGCTGGTATTTGTATTCCAAAACCGGGATGTCGGCATGTCGAAGGTATTGATCAAACAATTTGCTAAAATCTTTACCGGCTTTTCGGCTGATATAATTTTCGATTTGTGCTGTAGTAACAGTTTGTTTGGCAAAATCCTTTTGGATACCAAGAATGATATTCCACCATAAGGGGTCATTATTCACCTGATAACGAAGGGTATTAAGAAAAACTGCACCTTTTTGATACATATCACCGCTGCCTTCATTGTTGACATTATAAATACCGATGATGGGTTTATCGTTGCTAATATTGCGTTTTGAGGCATTGATATAATCCAGCGCCTTTTCATTGCCGTATAAACATTCCACATAAATACTTTCAGAATAGGTGCAAAAACCTTCGTGTATCCACATATCAGCCAAATCTTTCATGCTGACGTTGTTCCCCCACCATTCATGGCCTGTTTCATGGATGATGATATAATCGAAATCCATCCCAATTCCGGAGTAGTCAAAACCCAAATAGCCTGTCTGATATTTATTGCCATAAGCGATAACGCCTTGGTGTTCCATACCTAAATACGGTGTTTCTACCATTGCATAACCGTCTTTATAAAACGGATAAGGACCTAAATATTTTTCATAACAAGCCATCATTGGTTTAACTTGTTCAAACTGTTTTTTAGCAATTTCAAGGTTATAATCCAACACATAATAATCCAGCGCCAAATCTTTACCATTTGCTTGCTTATATACATCGCCGAAATGAGTGTATTTACCAATGTTTAACGAGACATTGTAATTATTAATCGGGTAACTCACCTTCCAGCTATACTTCATTTTATTCTCTGCTAATTGCTCCGTAGCAATCAGGTTACCATTGGCAACACACATTAAATCCAAGGGAACAATACCGTTAATCATCATACTATCAGGTTCATCACTAAGGTGGTCCTTATTTGGCCACCAAACACTTGCGCCAAGTCCTTCGCAGGAAATGCCCACCCAGGGATTGCCATTCATGTCCGTATCAAATGAAAAACCACCATCCCAAGGCGCATTTTTAGCAATTTGCGGAAAACCATCGTATGCTACATTTATCATTTCTTTTGCTCCTTTTTTGATGGTAGAAGGAAATTGCACAAAAACGGCATCATACTGGCGTTTAAATTCCAATGATTTACCATTCCAGGTGATTGAGCTGATATTGAGATTCTGAAACAGGTCGATTTGTAATTTAGTAAAATCCTCAACCGCAGTAAAATATATGGCATTAGACCCATTAATGGATTTAGCACCAATATTAACATCCACCGTAAGATCATAATAAGTAACATCAAAACAAGTTCGTTCCGGTCGCAGCGCTCCTCTAAGTGTGTCCTTTTGGGTAAACGATACCTGGTTGTCCATCAACTGGCCAAATAAATGGGTATTAGCAATCAAAATGACAGCCGAAATGGCAATAAATCTCCTCATAGGTTTTGGTTCTTGATACAATGATAAATGGTTTTTGATAGGTAAACTGCGTTTGTTAACCCGTTTTAACGAAATTTATCACTAAAAGCGGATTTTCTGCTGCGTTTAACCTGCTCGTATACAAACCTTACACCAAACTGACCCTCAGTGTTGTATCTCCTGCCCAATAACAATGTCATACTCAGGTAAAACTCTCTAACCTGTTGGGTTTCAATGCGAAACATTCGAATAAAAAAATGTTACATTTGGGAAAAATTAATACTTTAAGCAATGGTGCAGTTATAGTTTGATTGTTGAAACATTAATTTCAAATGCTCGTAAAAGCCGTTAATTTTACCGAAGTAACAATTAATTTACACTTAGTTAAACTTAAATTAACCTAATCTGTCCAACACTTATATGAAAATAAAACTCCTCGCTTTATTGCCAATTAGTTTTGCGGCAATAGTAATTTTTGCATTCAGCGGCTGCACAAGTTTACCCGGAGATGGTGGTACTTCGACGATAACCGGAAAAATATACACTGAGTTATACAATGAATCGGGCACCTTGTATCAGGAGTATTATTCACCGGACGAAAAAGTATTTATTGTGTATGGCGATAACACCGCATTTGATGATGAGGTAAGTACTGCTTATGATGGCACCTACAAATTTGAATATTTACGCAAAGGCCTTTATACCATTTATGTATATTCAGATTGTATACTTTGCCCGGGTGCAACAGAGGCTAAAATAGTGGAAGTTGAAATAAAAGACAACAATTCAGTTGTTGAATTAGCTGATATCATTATAGAAAAAAGATAAGTGAGCAGTTTACCCGAAATACTAAACAACTTCTCTCCCATTACATTAGCCGAAATGGAGAATGTAGAGTTAATGAATCGAAAAGATATGAAATATTTTTTCGACCGGAATAAACTACCGGAAATACTTGAGCAAATGTCGGCAGATTATAAGGTTTTAGATATCAACGGCACTCGTTTATTTAATTACCGCAATATCTATTTTGATACTAAGGATTTTTTCTTTTATACACAACATCATAATAAACGAGTAAATCGATATAAAATTCGCATTAGACAATATGTAGAAAGTAATATCAATTTTTTAGAAGTAAAGTTTAAAACCAATACAAAACGCACATTAAAATCCAGGATTAAAATACCGGAATTTACAGAGGTGTTTTCAGATAAGGCGAAAGAATTTATTTTACAACACACGCCATTTAACCCTGAAGATTTAGTCCCTACCTTGCGCAACGATTTTAAACGTTTTACCCTGGTAAGTAAAAAGCTCAACGAGCGGGCAACAATTGATACGGATTTAGAATTAGAAGTGCCAGGCAACAAAAGGCATTTCAGCAACCTGTGTATTGCCGAGCTCAAAATTGACGGTTCATCATCAGGCTCAAAATTCAAAGTAGTTATGCGCGACAACTTATGTCCGGAAGTGCGCATAAGCAAGTATAGTGTGGGAGCTGCTTTTATGTATGATGAATTAAAACAGAACAACTTCAAATTTAAAAAACTACAAATAAACAGAATCGAAAATGCTTAATTTACTCCTACAAGACGGTGATGAATCGGTGCGATTTATCGACTTGAAACTATTTGATGCAGAGGATTTCACCGACCTCATATTGCGCTCATTATTTAACTTCATTATTGTTTTTATTCTGGTAAAATTTATTTACCGAAGCGATAAAAAGAATAAAAACTATGCATTTAGTTTCTATTTGTTTAGTATGATTATTTTCTTTTTATGTTATTTATTATCGGGTATTAAACTGGAAATGGGTTTCGCATTTGGTTTGTTTGCCATATTTTCGATTCTGCGTTACCGAACCATTAGTATTCCGATGAAGGAGATGACTTACTTATTTATGGTAATTGCTATTGCGGTAATCAACGCATTAACAACCAAAAAAGTAAGTTTTATGGAATTGTTATTCACTAACGTATCACTTATTGCTGCTTCATATTTCTTAGAACGTTTATGGTATAAAGAAGGTTTGAGTGAACAAACTATCGAATACGAAAAAATTGAAAATATTAAACCTGAACGCAGAGCAATTTTAATTGCCGATTTAAAAGAAAGAACTGGTTTGGATATTCGTTCAGCGGAGATTTTAACTACAGACTTTTTACGTGATATGGCACGTGTTCGGGTTTATTATAAAGCAAGTGCGCAATCGAACGATGATGATAGTGCTATGGATGACGATGATGATGATTAAAAAAATAACCATATTATCATTTTTATGTTGTGTATGCTTTTCGAGTATGCTCTTTGCTCAGCATACAGATGGAGGTGTATGGATGAGTGTTGGTGTAAGTCATGAACCTGTTGCTGATTTTACTATTGATGTGAATGAAGAAATTCGGTATAATGTTTCTGTAGCAGAATTATATCAAATCAATACCAATATTGGTGTTGATTACAAATTATCTAAAAAATTCAAAACAGGATTCGACTATCGTTATTCAGTGCGAGACGGACGCAATACCAATCGTTTTGGATGGGGTATTAGTTATAAAGAAGGCATGCAGGATTTCGATTTAAGTTTGCGTAGCAAGTTTCAATATAGTCCGGTTCCCGATGGCGCAGAAGGAACGTCCTGGAGAAATAAAGCTGCATTATCCTACCAAATTAATAAAGATTTTAGTCCGTTTGTTTCAGGCGAGTTGTTTTACAGCATGAGCAATGAAATTGACCAATTAGACAATTATCGTGTTGAAGCAGGATTGGACTATGGACCCAACAAACATCATGATTTTACCATTTCATGGTTATACGATGTTGAGTTTAATGTGAACAATCCGGATAAAATGCAGGTTATTACATTTGGCTATAAACACTCTTTTTAATGAAATATTGCATTGGGTTATTTTTTGTAATGCTGGTTGTTGTTAAACAATCAAATGCCCAATTTGTGGCTGACAAGGCCATACCATCAAACCTTGAGTTGAATGTTAATGTAGATGTCGTTAATCTGACCATTATTACAAAACCTGTTTACAAAGGGCAAAATTCCAATCATTCAAAACAAGTGAAATGGTTGAACTCAGCAATATTGCACAGGGAACTCAATGATTATTATTACACAGTCACTTTGCCTGCATATGTTCAGGGGAAATTTTGTGATTTTGAGGATGCCATTAACAAAGGAAACCCTTTTCGTGTCGACTTTAGCGTAAAATAAAGTTGATGACCTTAATCATATTTAGTGTTACCTGCATTGGTTAACTTTGTTATAATCATTTTATAAATACGGCAATTATGAAAACATTAGATCGTTTTGTTATTACCGATTGGTTTATGCATTTGCAGGATAGAATCTGCCAGGCTATAGAAAAAACCGATGGTAAAGGTGTGTTTGAAGAAGAGCTGTGGCAGCGTCCCGGCGGAGGTGGCGGAAGAACACGTATTATTCAAAATGCCAATATTATAGAAAAAGGTGGTGTTAATTTTTCGCAAGTACATGGGATTTTACCTGAAAAAATTGCGCAACAATTACAAGTAAAAGGACATGATTTTTTTGCAACAGGAGTTTCCATTGTAATGCATCCTTTTAGTCCGCTGGTGCCAATAATTCACATGAATGTCCGTTATTTTGAAGTTAGTTCAGGCGAACAATGGTTTGGAGGCGGAATTGATTTAACTCCAATATATGTTGATCCAGCACAAGCACAATATTTTCATCAGCAAATAAAACATACCTGCGATTTGCATGATCATACCTATTACGAAACATTTAAAAAATGGGCCGACGATTATTTCTTTATTAAACATAGAAATGAAACACGCGGCGTTGGAGGTGTGTTTTTCGACAGACTAGGTGCAACAGCAGATATTTCGCTTTATCAACGGTTTGAATTTGTTAAAGATATTGGCAATATTTTCGCTCCTATTTACACTAAATTCATGGAGGAAAATAAAGATATTTCTTACGGCAAAGGCGAAAAACAATTTCAGGCAATTAGAAGAGGAAGATATGTTGAGTTTAACCTGGTTTACGATAAGGGAACAAAATTTGGTTTAGACACCGATGGCAGAACAGAGTCGATTTTAATGAGTATGCCGCCTGATGCCAATTGGTTATACAATTATCAACCATTGCCCGGTAGCAAAGAAGCTGCAACATTAGCTTATTTGCGCAAAGATGTTGACTGGATTGGTGTCGCTTAAATGCTTATTTGGGTATTCAATTACAATTTAAAAATATCATATTGGTAGAGTCGACATTACTTTCATGTCCGGCTCTGTCAACAATGTATATTTTGTAATAGAAGCTATCAATTGGGTCATCGTCGTTGATACAGAATGAAATAGGGTAAAATGTGGTGATTGTCCCTGAAATAGCTTTGCTATTCCCTTGAATGGCAATCATCGGTATTTTAAAAGGCACTTGATAACCGGGAACCCTGCTATCTTCCCAATACATATTGACGCTGTCATCGCTGCCCAAATCGCCATCACCATCTTCAAAATAGATAACAACACTAAGGCTGTCTTCGTCCAATTCATCAAAGGTATTAGCGTTCATGCTGACAAATTCGATACGTGGTTCTATAGGATAATCAGGTGGCTTAACACAGGAAGCCACAAAGAAAATGATTATCAGAATTAGGAAGCTGTAGCGATGCATCATATTTTTACATTTCAAAATTACATATAAATTAACTCTAAACCAATGCAAAATATTGCCGGGCTTATACAAAATTTGTTTGATGGAGATGAACAATCATTCCACAGCAAAACCCTGGCCATATTTCGTTTTCAGGCTGAAAATTGTGCTGTTTACAAGGAATTTTTACAGTATTTAGACATTCAGCCTGATGCTGTAACGAGTATTGAATCAATTCCATTTTTACCCATTACCTTATTTAAAAGTCGAACCGTTTTAATTGACGGCAGCCAAACGGATTTTTACTTTGAAAGCAGCGGAACTACACAAATGGAACGCAGTAAACACTTTGTTCCGGATTTAGGATTATATGAAACAAGTTTTCGAAACAGTTTTAAGCTGTTTTATGGAGATGTAAAACAGTATTGTATTGCCGCATTACTCCCCTCCTATTTAGAGCGTAATAATGCATCGCTTGTTTATATGTGTAACGATTTAATTACCTTATCACAACAACCGGGAAGTGGGTTTTTTCTTGATAATTTTGCACAACTCGCACAACTCATCCGCCACAATGAAGCTAATGGAATTCGCACTTTACTGATTGGTGTTTCATTTGCGTTGATGGATTTTGCTGATAGTTCCCCAATGCACTTGCAACATACTACAATAATGGAAACCGGAGGTATGAAAGGCAAACGACCGGAGTTAACGCGAGATGCATTGCATGCTTATTTAAATAAGTGTTTTCACACTTCAACTATACATTCTGAATATGGCATGACCGAATTATTATCACAGGCATATTCAAATGGTAATGGCATTTTTCGAACACCTCCATGGATGAAAATTCTGATTCGGGATACAGAAGACCCTTTTACTATTTTAGGGAATAATAAAACAGGTTGTATTAATGTAATTGATTTAGCCAATATTTATTCTTGTAGTTTTATTGCAACTCAGGATTTAGGCAAATTACATGAAAACGGTTCATTTGAAGTATTAGGCCGTTTCGATAAAAGTGATGTGCGCGGATGTAATTTAATGGTAGAATAACTAGCCCATTACTGTTTTGATTTAACCCAATTGATTAAGCCATTGGTACTATTATCATGAGTAGTAATTTTTTCTGTAGTGGTCAATTCCGGTAAAATTGCAGAAGCTAATTTTTTACCCAATTCCACTCCCCATTGATCATAACAAAATACATTCCACAATACACCTTGCACAAATATTTTATGCTCGTAAGCAGCAATTAGTTTACCAAGGTTATATGGATTTAATTCATCGAACATAATGCTGTTGGTAGGTCTATTGCCTTCAAACACACGGAATGGTGTGTGATAATTAATTTGTTCTGTTGTAAATCCTTTTGCAGTTAATTCCTGTTTTACTTCATCAGCAGTTTTTCCCTTCATAAAGGCTTCGGTTTGAGCAAAAAAATTGCTGAGCAATAATTGGTGATGGTTGCCAATTTTATTTAATGATTTTGCCGGTGCAATAAAATCTGCGGGAATAATACTTGTGCCCTGATGCATTAACTGAAAAAATGCGTGTTGCCCATTAGTGCCTGGTTCTCCCCAAATAATTGGCCCTGTGGCATGGGTAACTCGATTGCCATTTCGGTCGATGTACTTGCCATTACTTTCCATATCCGCTTGTTGGAGGTAAGCAGCAAATCGATGCAAATATTGGTCGTAGGGTATTATTGCCTGCGTGTTGTATCCAAAAAATTCAATGTACCAGAAACCGATTAATGCCATTAACACCGGAATATTTTGATGGAAAGGTTCTGTCAAAAAATGTTGGTCCATGGCATAAGCGCCTTTTAATAATTGTTCAAAATTATCGTAACCAATTGCGAGGCAAATGGATAAACCAATGGCGCTCCATAATGAATATCTTCCTCCAACCCAATCCCAAAATTCAAACATATTTTCTATTGCAATACCAAATTGCACTACTTCTTTTTCTGCTGTTGAAAGGGCTACAAAATGTTTGGCAATAAATTTTTCATCATGCGCAGTTTGCAAAAACCATTCACGTGCCGAATGTGCATTTGCCATTGTTTCCTGCGTCGTGAATGTTTTGGATGCAATTAAAAATAATGTTGTTTCAGGATTTAATGTATTTAATACTTCAGTAATATGTGTGCCATCAACATTGGAAACAAAATGCACTTGAAGATGTGGCACTTTATAATGTTTAAGTGCTTCTGTAACCATTACCGGCCCGAGGTCAGAGCCTCCAATACCAATATTTACGATATCGGTAAAATAATGATTAGTGTAACCTTTAATATTGCCATCAATAACACCATCGGAAAACGATTTCATTTTGTTCAAAACCGCATTCACTTTGGGCATTACATTTTCACCATTTACCATAACAGGGTTACCTGAAAAATTGCGCAGTGCTGTATGTAATACAGGGCGATTTTCTGTAATATTAATCGGTGCACCTTCAAACATGGCCAGCATTTGGTTTTTTAATTCCATTTCATTTGCCAAATCAACTAGTTGTTGAATTGCCTCAGCGGTTAGCCTGTTTTTAGCATAATCAAACAACATATTTTCGAAGTTGATATGCATCTTATCAAAACGATTTGCATCAGCCTGAAACAAATCACGCATATGCACATTTTGCAATTGCAGGAAGGTGTTTTTCAGATTTGTGTATGCACGTGTTTGATAAAAAGAAGGATATGTTGCCATATAATTTACTTATTGTGATATTGGATTAAACCCCAAATAGGTGCAGCAATTATTTTACCTACATGAACGCCATGGTTTGCGCAAACCTTACGCAATTGTTCTTCAAAGTGAAAAGCTACAGAGCCCACAAAATGGACGTCCACCGATTTGTAATTGCTGAATCGCCAGATATATATTTTAATAAATTCTTCTAATCCAAAATTGATAAAATAGCTGCAATAGGGATGCTGAATATGGTCTTTGTAAAAAGGTAAAAAGGATGCTATGAATTCGTTCGGTGCGGGCTGGCGATACACTTTTTCGATAATTGAAGCTCTGGTAATTACATACTTTTTTTCAAAGTCAATATGTAAATCATCAGGTAATAATTGATAACAAAAATCGCGCAGCAATCGTTTTCCAAAATAGGAACCGCTGCCTTCATCACCCAAAATATAACCTAAACTAAAATCGCTCCCAAAAACATTGTCACCATCGAAATAGCAGGAATTTGAACCTGTTCCCAATATCGCTACAATGCCCGGTTTGCCATTATCAGCAGCAAAAGCAGCTCCTTCAATATCTGTTTTAATTTGAATAATTGCCGATGGGAATAATTGTTTGAATATCGTTTCCAAACGACTACAATTTGCAGGTGAACCACAACCTGCTCCATAAAAAAACAGTTCTGAAATGGTTGATTTGTTATCAGTAAGTTCTTTAATATTATTTAGTGCAAGAATAATTTCTTCATCCTTTAAAATATTAGGATTTAGTCCTGATGAAGTAAATAGCACTTGTTGTTCACCTATTAGTACCCAATCTGTTTTTGTAGAACCGCTATCAGCAATCAATTTCATGCAAATATTATTTTTTCATGAACAGCACTTTATCAATGCGTGATGAATCCATATCAATTATTTCAAACTCATATTGTTTCCAGTCGAGACGTTCACCTTCTGTAGGGATACGTTCTAACTGGTGTAGAATAAATCCAGCTAATGTATTGAATTCAACCTCATCAAGCATTTCAAATTCTTCTTCCATTTCAAAATATTTCAAGAAATCGTAAAATGGTAATGCCGCATCTACTAAAAATGAACCATCAGCACGTTCAATAATGGAATAATCAGGTAAGTTTAATTCATCGAATTCACCAACTAATGCTTCAAGAATATCGTTAATGGTTACTAAGCCCTGAGTGCTGCCATATTCATCTACCACCATAGCGTAGTGAATTTTCGATTCTTTGAATTTTGCCAAAACAGCGTATGCCGTATTGTTTTCCGGTAAATGCAGAACCGGTTTAATTAAGTCGCGCAAATTGTGGAGACTTTTGCGAGCACCGGCAATAAATAATTCTTTGATGTAAACGATACCTAACATTTTATCGAATTCCCCATCGCAAACAGGATAAATGCTATGCACTTCACTTTCAATATCGGCCAGAATTTTCTCTAAAGGTTCATTAGCATCCAACCAAATAATATCGTTGCGATGTGTCATGAGGCTACCGATTTTTCTATCACCTAAATGAAATACCCGCTCAACAATATCCTGCTCAATTTCATCGATTGCACCGGTTTGGGTGCCTTCCTGAATAATCGCTTTAATTTCTTCTTCCGTTACTTGATCATCACTGGATGCTTTGATGCCCAACACTTTAATGAGGAGGTCACTTGCTTTTGTTAAAAACCAAACAAATGGTTTTGTAAACATCGACAACACAATCATTGGCCCTGCCATTGTTTTAGCAATTGGCTCAGGGAAACGCATACCGATGCGTTTAGGAACCAGTTCACCGACAATTAAAGAAATAGCGGTAATACAAATAACTACCAAAATAAGGGCTAATGTATCGGCATATTCGCTGATTGGTTTAATTTGCACTAACCATTCAGCAACAGTAGTTTTAATGGTCGCACCTGAAAAAATACCCGTTAAAATACTAATCAGGGTAATACCAATTTGGACAGTACTCAGAAATTTGGCGGGTTCATTGGCAAGTTCCAATGCGCGTTTAGCTCTTAAATCGCCTTTTTTGGCTGCTCCGTCCAATCTGGCTTTTCTCACGCTCACCATCGCAATTTCGCTCATCGCCAAAACTCCATTAAAAATAATCAGGAGTAGGATTAACAGAATCTCACTTATCATAGTCGGGGTAAAAATACAAAGATTAAGGCTTACCCTCACAGGCAGGCATATCAATGCTTTATGAAGAATGCTTTATTACGAAAGCCTCTAACAGATAAATTGCTTCGAAAACTGCTTAATACCGATAATTTTTAACGGTATTGACAAACAATTTCACGTTATCCAAAGGCGTATCAGGATAAACGCCATGTCCCAAATTGGCGATTAACCCCGGCCCGAATGCATTTAACATAGCCGTAGTTTCTTCCACCACCATTTTCGCATCGGCAAACAGTACACAAGGGTCTAAATTGCCCTGCAAGGCCTTTTTTCCGCCCACCAGGCGTTTCGACTCCTCAATACCCATATTCCAGTCCAACCCGATTACATCGCAATTCAGGTCAGCTAATGCCGCTCTGGCAAAAAAGGCACCTTTTGGGAACACGGTTTTAGGCACCTCAGTTATAGCATCACAAATTTGTTTGATATACGGCATAGAAAACTGTTCGTATTGTTTTGGTGACAATATGCCAGCCCAGGAATCAAACAATTGCACCAGATTGACACCTGCAGCAATTTGTGCTTTTAAATAGACAATGGTGGAATCAGTAATTAATTGCAGTAATTTATGGGAAGCTTCAGGATGCTGATATAAAAAGTCCGCGCTTTGGAAAAGGTTTTGGAGCCTTTACCTTCTATCATATAGGAAAAGATGGTCCATGGTGCACCGGCGAAACCTATCAGTGGAATTTCATTGTTCAATTCTTTTTTGATGAGCGAAATGCCGTCTGTCACAAAGCTCAAATCCGCACCGGGATTAGCTAAATGCAAACGATTTATGTCAGCTGGAGTATCAATTGTTTGTTCAAACCAAGGGCCTTTTGACTCTACCATTTGATAAGGCAAACCCATTGCTTCAGGTATTACCAGGATATCAGAAAACAGGATAGCCGCGTCAACACCCAATGCACGGACAGGCTGAAGGGTAACTTCACAAACCAAATCAGGGTTTTCGACTAAATTTTTAAAGCCATTCACTTTTTCTCTAAGCGCACGGTATTCGGGCAAAATTCTTCCCGCCTGACGCATTAACCAAACCGGAGGGCGTTCAACATTTTCTTTCCGGGCAACACGAAGTAACAAATCGTTTTTGAGCATAAGCGGCAAAATTACAATGGCTAAACTGAATAAACGGTGTGAATAAGTTTTTGTTCTGTTATTTTTTTAGAAATTAACTTCGCTGCAAATAAATTATCATGAGCAAGGATATCAATTTTTCAGGTGTGAGTATTTATCAGGGGAAATCGTTGATTTTAACTGATGTTACTTTTAACATCGCGCATGGTGAATTTGTGTATCTGATTGGTAAAACCGGAACCGGGAAAAGCAGTTTATTAAAAACCATTTACGGCGATTTACCTTTAAGAGCCGGAAATGCGCAGGTTGCGGGATTTGACTTAGAAAAAATGAACTGGAAAACGGTGCCTTATTTACGTCGTAAACTCGGTATTATTTTTCAGGATTTTCAGTTGTTAATGGACAGGTCGGTAGATGATAATTTGGAGTTTGTTTTGCGCGCTACCGGAACCAATGATAAATCACTAATTAAATTAAAAAGTGATGAAGCATTAAAAAGGGTTGGATTACAATCAAAGGGATTTAAAATGCCACACGAGCTTTCGGGTGGTGAGCAGCAACGTGTTGTAATTGCCAGAGCAATCATAAACGACCCGGTAGCCATTATTGCAGATGAACCTACAGGTAACCTCGACCCTGAAACATCAGATGATATTATGCAATTACTTATTTTTTTAAATAAGGAATACAATACTACCATTTTAATGGCTACACATAATTACAATTTGTTGGAACGTTTTCCTGCGCGGATTATTAAAACAGCCAATGGCAAATTATTGGCTAATATGGAGACTGCAACAAACGGGTAATTTTTTTCACCTCGTTGGCATCACTGAATTGTTGCAAAACCAATTGTCGTTTACTTATTTCTGATGAAGTAAATTCCTCCTGCATTAATGTTGATAATACATCAATGGCCTGTTGAGGGTTGTCCGCTAAATGGCAACATGATTCCAAGCCTGTATTCTGCACCATATTTTGGTTTACCACACAAAATCTGCCATTAAACAACGCATTCAACAATTTTAATTTTATGCCTGTTGTTTGAAACGTAGGTAAATAATGGATATGCGCATTTTGAATTAACTCTGACAAGGTTGCTTCTGTCGGATTAGCAACAATAGTGATATGTTTAAATTTTGCGGCGGCGGTAATTAAATTTTGGTCCGGTTTATTCCCGGCAATGATGAGTGGTAATGTGCATTTACTAAACACTTCATTTACCAAAAACATAGCCGCTTCTTTGTTTTCATTTACTTCTAAATTACCGTGATATAAAATATAATTACCACGACCGGGCAATCCACATACTTGTTTATGGCCATTAAAAGCTGCCAGATAACTTGTTTGAGGATATTTATGCTGATAGTAATTAGTTTCTAGAGGTGAGATGCACCAAATTTTTTCAGCACAACTTAACACCCACTCAAATTTCATGAGGCGGCGATATTCTGCGAAAAAGTAAACTTTTTTAATAAACTTCTTTTCGTTTTGCCCTAAGTGTAAATAATAAGCAGGCTCATTATTGTGCATGCGCACCCATTTTCTTCTATGCGTTAAATCACTGTGTGCTAAAAAATAGCAGCAATGTAACCCTTCAAATAATATCGGGTAATCATCTTTTTTCAGGTTGTTCAGCAAAGCAGAGGCATCACGCGATTGAACGATGAAAGGCTTATCAGATAAAAACCCTTTCCACATGGCGCTGCGTGGATAATAATTTACAGAGGCGCAAATTGCATTAAGTTCTGCAGCTCTTTTTCTGCCATATTCAAAACAATGTAAATGCACTTGAATGCCTTCTGCATGTAAAGCAGCAATTTTATAATATACATCTATTACACCACCGTAATTTGCCGGATAAGGAATATTAAATGCAACGATATGTAAATGCTGATTACTCAATTTGTTGATATATGTCCAATAATTTTTTTGATTCTAATTGCCAATTTAATTCATTTTTTGCCAATAACGCATTATTACTTAATTGCTGATATAAGTTTTCATCATTTAATAATTTATTGACAGCTTCAGCAATTAATTGTGGTTCCGGTTTATCAATTAAAATCGCTACCTGATACTTATCGTTCAAATTTTTATACTCCGGAAAATTCATGGTAATTTGTGGTAAGCCTGCATGAATATAGTCGAAAAATTTATTGGAAAGTGAATAGTAATAACTAAGGCCAAGATGCTCCACGAGATTAATTCCTAATTTAGCTTTTTGGGTGTACGATTTTAATTCATCAGGCCGCACATAACCTAAAAATCGAATTTTTTCTCGATGCGGTAATGCAGCTGCAAATGCTCTTAATTCCACTGACAAATCACCTTCGCCAGCTATGTATAAATTGGCATCGATATTAGCCATAGCTTCCATAAGAGGCTCCAATCCCCTACCCATATTCAAGGCACCCTGATATAAAATAAAATTCTCACGCGTCACTTTTGGCATGTCAGGCGATAATATGGGAACATTCCTGATTACTTCAAAAGGTTGATGGTATTTATCAGATAATGTTTTAGCAATTGCTGCGCCTACGGTATAGTTATAGCGAATTTTAGGCAATAATAATTGCTCTAATCGGACCCACATTTTTTTAATCAATGGGCGACTAACAATTTCAGGTAGTTCGGTATAATATTCATGCGCATCGTAAACACATGGTTTTTTGCGCATTTTTGCATGCATATAAACAGGTAACAATGTATCCAGGTCGATACCACAATAGATATCGAACTTATGAAATAACAAATACCAAAATATACGAAAATTATAAGCTAAAAAAAACAATTTCCCTTTTAGGAATAATAGTTTAAATCTCACCTGATGATAAGGTTTGTCCAATGTTTTTACAGAACGTTTCTTCAAAAACCCAATAATAGTTACATCATAACCGGCTTCTACCAAAGCGGTGGAAATACGGTCCATTCGCTGGTCGTAAGTAATATCGTTGGTTACTGTAAATACTATTTTTTTCATTCCTTCCACAGCAAAATATTTTCAGCTGTATGTATTATTTGTTTATTGTCCGTTAAAAAAGTTAATGTTTCTACAACCTTTTCTTTTCTGACCGGTAGTTTTAATTTAAGCAAAGCTTCCGGCATCATCGGCTGGCTGAGTAATTGTTTTTTTAGCCAATCGAACACCAAAGTAAACTCTTTTTCAGAAAGTTCTAGTTTGTTTCTTTCCACACAAATATCGCAGCTATTACAGTTTTGGGTATCTTCATCGAAGTAGCGCAATAGGTTTTTGACTCTGCATTCAGACTTGTTTTTTACATATCCGGTAATAGCCTTTAAACGGAGTTCAGCGCTTGTTTTAAGGTGCTCCAACATTTTAAAATCAAACAGTAAATGTTCGGCATTAATACGTTCCTGCACAAAATCAACCTGAGGTTTGGTCTTTAATGGAGAGTATACAATTATACCCTGTTTGTGCAAAAATTCCAATATTTCCTTAACTTGATGCACCTGTCCGGATAAATGATAAGCTAAATCAGATTCATGTATTGAAACTGTTTCATCAAACACGCCCGGCGAAGTTCTCAATATGAGTTTAATTACCGGTTCATATTGTTTATTGGCAATTTGAAATGCATATAATGTTTCACGGTCGATTGGAATATTAACTGTAGATAATTTATTAAAAGCTTCACTCACATAAATATATCCATGTTGTTCCAAAATTTTCAAAGCGTTGCGGGTTTCAACCGGCTTTAATTGATATTGTTTACAAAAAACAATTAAATCGAAATCGAAACTCTGCCCTATTCCAGCGCCAATGGCTATTTGGCAATAATTGCCTAAATGGTGATAGACTTTGCGAATAAATTCAATAGGTGGAAATTGTTTTTCAAAATTTTCTTGTAGTTGCAAAAAATCATGTTCATCGTATAACAATCCTGCGTACGATTTATGACCATCTCTACCTGCTCGTCCGGCTTCCTGATAATAAGCTTCCAGACTTTCAGGAATATCGAGATGCACCACACATCGAACATCCGGTTTGTCTATACCCATACCAAAGGCGTTGGTGCAGACGATAATTCTGGTTTTGCCATTTATCCAACTCTCCTGCTTATTATTGCGAATATCATTTTCTAAACCTGCGTGATAAAATCCGGCATTCACTTTATGACGCAATAAATACGCTGCTGTGTCTTGCGTTTTTTTTCTGTTGCGTACATAAACAACACCTGAACCTTTAACTGTATTTAAAATGTCAAGTAGTTTATCTTCTTTATTATCTGTTTCCCTTACAATAAATCCGATATTCGGTCTGGCAAAACTTGCACGAAATAAATTATTTTTTTTGAATGCCAGCCGCAATTGAATATCATCACACACTTTTTTTGTTGCAGATGCTGTGAGTGCAATAATTGGAATATCAGGGAAAAATGGTCGTAATTCGGCAATTTGCAAATACGGCGGACGGAAATCATAGCCCCATTGTGAAATACAATGTGCTTCATCAATAGCAATCAGGTTGACTTTCATTTTTTTAAACCGCTCTCTGAAAATATCAGTCAACAATCGCTCAGGAGAAACATATAAAAATTTTATTTTTCCATAAACACAATTATCTAATGCAATATCAATTTCCCTTTTGGTCATGCCGGTAAATAACGCAACGGCAGGAATATCACGTTTATTCAGGTTGTGCACCTGGTCTTTCATTAAGGCGATCAATGGTGATACAACAACACAAATGCCATCCATAGCCATTGCTGGCACCTGAAAGCATAGGGACTTTCCTCCACCCGTTGGTAACAATGCCAAAGTGTCGTTACCATCTAATACCGAGCGGATAATATCTTCCTGCAATGGCCTGAATACATCATACCCCCAATATTGTTTTAGTACGGCATGAATGTTTTGCATAGGCTGAGGTAGCATTATTTTTTACCTGAAAAAGCGAATTTATTTTTAAAGTCGGTAAGTTCTTCCAACAACGATTTTTCGTTAATTTGAATATAATCCCAAAGGGCAGAACTTGTGCTAACCCGAATACTTCCTAGTTGTAAATGCTGATTAATAAATAAACGTTCTAAAGTTGGATATAAAGTGGTAATTGTTTCAGCAATATCGTTTACAGCCAAATTTTTTGTCACTAAATTATAGATCCCTGCAGGCACTTGTTTAAATGGTAATTGCGCCAAAGCTTCTACCGTATTATTGATATGAATAAAAGCTCTTGTTTGTGCTCCCGTGCCGTGAATTGAAATTTTATTTTCAAAATTTGCCTGCAACATAAAATTATTAATTACCGCATCAAATCGCATCGAATTGCTATAACCATAAACGTTTCCGCAACGGATAATATGGGTGAGCGCCATTCCATTTAAACGTTGAATATGTTCTTCTCCCCTCAACTTTGAAATACCATAATACGTATTAGGATTGGGAATAGTTTGTTCGGTAGCAGGCTCTGCAATACGGTCGTAAACCGATGCACTGCTTAAATAAATTAAATGCTGTATGTTATTTTTTTCAGCAGCTTCAATTATTTCGCTGGTTCCCCAGTGGTTAATTTGCTCGAAAAAATGCGGGTCCTGATTAGCAAAAGGCGTAAGTACTTTTGCAGCGCAATGGTAAACCACATCTACATTTTTAAAAGCCGCATTTAATTTTCTGGCATCTAAAATATCTGCTTTAATCAGTTTTAATTTCCCATTGCCTATGGCATTTCCAAAAAAAATATTTTCATTGTGACGACTCAAATTATCGTACAACGCAACACTTTCTACATTATCATTATTCGCTAATGCGATTGCTAATTCAAAACCGATATATCCGGCACCACCGGTAATTAAAATTTTCATTGTTTAATTAATTCTGTGTGTAAACCACATTCTGTTTTATTTAATCCGTACCAACGAGCTTGTCTTTCGTCTGCTAATACTTCGAGACTAATTTGTCGTGTGCAGGGTTCACAACCAATACTCATATATCCTTTTTCGTCGAGCGGATGTTTCGGTATTTGATGTTCACGTATATAAGCGTAAATCATTTGGTTGGTCCAATTTAACATTGGATGATAACGAAATGCTTTGTGATTTGTTTTTTCTTCCTGATGAAATGTTGCACGATTGGCATTTTGGTCTGCGCGTACTCCATTTATCCAAACATCATAAGTATTTAATGCTGGTTCGAGTGGTTGAATTTTATTGATATAACAACAATAGTCAGGGTCAGATGTAAATAAAAATCGTCCATTTTCATCTACCTGCATCAGTTTTGGTGTATTAGATTTTACGTCAATAGTATTGAGATTAAACAACTTCGTAATTTGTTGTTTATACATCATGGTCTCCGGAAAATGGAAACCCGTATTTAAAAAGTAAACAGGAATAGTGTTATCAATACGTGAAATGATATGCAATAAAACGGTGCTATGTGTTTGAAACGAAGAAGAAGTAAATAGTTTCAATCCACGGGATTGGTAATCCTGAATTTGTTTTGTTATATCCTCAATCCCTGCCATTAACATCAATTTATATTACCAACCCGATAAATAACAACAACAATTAAATACTCATCGCTAATAAATCTGCGATATGTAATACCTTAATCGGTTTTTGTTGTTTATCGATATAAGCCTGCAAATGCATTAAACAAGAATAATCGGTTGAAACAATATATTCAGCGCCAGTTGCAATTGCATTATTTACTTTTGAATCGGCCATTCCTGTTGAAATTGGTTCAAATTTAACTGCAAAGGTTCCACCAAAACCACAACATGTTTCGGAGTCAACCATTTCAACAATTTCTAGCCCTTCAATATTGTTCAATAACCTACGTGGTGCTTCTTTTATTTTACATTCTCTCAATGCACCACATGCATCGTGATAGGTAATTTTTGCTTTTAGTTTACCACCAAGGTTATCTACTTTAAGCACATCTACCATAAATTCGCTGAATTCGAAAAGGTTTTTTCTCAGCCCTTTATAATAATTATGCACAGGAGTATTAGCGTATAAGGTGCCATAAAAGTTCCTTACAAATCCAACACACGAGCCTGAAGGACCAACCACATATCTGTCGGAGTTAGCAAAATCGGCTAAAAATTTCTTCCCAACATCGTCCATTTCTTTCCAATATCCGGCATTAAATGCAGGTTGTCCGCAACAAGTTTGGTTGGGATTATAATGCACTTTACAACCTGCTTTTTCGAGCACTTTAACCATATTAAACCCAGTTTCAGGGAATAGTTGGTCGATAAAGCAGGGAATGAAAATGTCAACTTCAGTCATAAAAGCAAAAGTAGCAAACGTAGGTTAATTGCGCATATAGCTTGTTAACACCTGACACACAATAATTTAATCTACCGTTATTGATTCGGAGGAGGAAATAGGTTTACCCCTGATGGTGTATTCGGTAAGTTCGTTAGAATTTAGGGTTGCCATAATTTCATAAACGCCTGGGTCGAGGTTAACATGATACCATTCATCGTAAACCCTGGCAATACGTTCTCCATTCACATACAAGTTTATGGTACCCTGGCCCATAACATGCATGGTACTTACATTTTCAGGTGCAAATTTGAAGTTTGTAGTGATAAAATGGATATTATACCCCTCTTTCATATCCGGTTTTATGTCCATCCAAACACTTGGCACTTCATCTTTAGGGTAACCGGCCAATTCTATTTGCCCTTTCAAATTATCCGGATTTTTCGAGAGTAATTCTTGCTTTTTGTCGTATTTAGCCTGTGCGAGGTTAGAATAACCAATTGCTAAAACAGAAAACAAGAGTATAAAATTGACCGCAGTGAAGGTCATCCTTTTAAAAATATTCTTAAACCTATCGCGCAATTGCAGGTAATATTTGCCGGGACCTTCGAGAAGAAATACGATTAATGCACCGTGAATCATGGTATGGCCGATAATTTCCACCTTCCCGAAAACCGAAGAGGTAATGAAGAACACGATGGTTATAATGATGGCCAAAGGGCGCTGTAATAAACATACTAATAATAAAAATCCCAATCCGAACTCAACAAACCCTATGGATTTGAGGAAAAAGTCGAAATTCAAGCCCATAGCCAGTTTCGGGTGCTCTTTGATGAGGAATAAACTCCAATTTGGATATACAAATTTTTCGAGCGCTACCCAACATAACGAAAACCCAACGGTGATATAGAGCACGACAAGACCAAACTCTTTGAATTTACCCTGCTTAATACTAGTGCTGGCCAGGTAAAAACCTACTCCGGCAAACATCAGATAATCGAGCATGTGGAATGGGTGCAGGGTGATATTCCCAATTACCCAAATCAAAATGATTCCCAACCCACCGATTGGCACCAAACGAGGGATTAAGAGACAAAATGCCAAAACAAACTGGAACCAGCCAATCCACTCAAACTGTTTAGGAATGGGGATTGTAGGGACAATCATGGCATTACTTTGCCAGCTTAAAATGAGCACCATTGCTGCTGCTACGCGTAAAACGATGGTGGCATAGTTTTTCCGGCCTTCGAGCCAACCATCAACTTTGAGATACCAGGGCGACTTAGATATTTTACTATCGAGCCAAACACCAAAAACTACGGTAATAAGGCAAATAGTAAAGAGGGTATAAAAAAAACGACCCTCCATTACCTCGCCGAGTTGCAGCGGTCGATCGGCAAAACTCCCATCAGTAAACCATTTGACGTGAGCTTCAGCGTTCGGAACAAAAAAGATAACTGAAAACAACAGGGTTAGCAGAACCTTATAAATGTGTGTGTTAGTTTTCATAAATTCTCTCATACTAGCCGCTATTTGCAAATGTAAATACATGGTTAAAGGGTAGTTACCATTAATTGTAAAAGAAATGTAAACGAGGTTAAATATTATCGCACTTGTGACTTATGTTACAGTCGCTATAGTGACAATTTTCCATGTTAATTAATAATTTTCCTTATATGAAGAAATCGTTACTATTGCATTGTACCACAATAACTATTTATCTTTAACTTTAAATGTAAAAGCTTTAACATATGAAAAAACACATACTCCTTATTTCGTTAGCGATCCTGCTTATAGCGGGTAAAGAAGCAAATGCTCAAGGCATTTGTGACCCTTCCGGCAACATATTAATTTACTCTAATTATGATGGAGGCACGTTCACCATCAATATTGATGAGAACATTCCAAACATTCGAATTGGATTATGCTCTTATGAGCAATTGAATGTTACCATCACAGGTACGTATGCCGACAATGTGGTGCAGGTTTTATATGCCGGCTATAATAGCGGAGGTGGAACCAGTGTGAGCGGTGTTGATGCAGGAATTGTTGAAATATTAGAGTTCCCGCCGGTTACTTTGTTTGATGTTGATGGTTATGCTTATATGATTTGCGCATACGAATGTGATACCGATTATGTTCCAGGTGGATGTAATACTGTTGATCAGGCTGTCGATTATTTCAGTACATATCTTGATGGTAATATTCGTTATTCCTATTTTCAATATGGCGTTTTTAGCGGGACAGAAGACATGAGCGATGGTGGCAATTGTTGCCTTGGTGCAGAGCCTTGTGCAATTGTAGTTGATGCCGGTCAGGATGCTTCAATTTGTGTTGGCGACAGTGTTATGTTAGAAGGGTCGGGTGCCGTTAATTATGTTTGGTTTCCAGATGTCGCTTTAAGTGATGATGGTATTTACAATCCTTATTCAACTCCGGAAACAACCATTACATATATATTAACCGGCAGCGATACAGATGGCTGTTCAGGTTTAGATAGTGTTACTGTATTTGTAAATCCATATCCAGTTGTAGAAATTATGGATATGGGTGATGGCAATTTAATGGCAACAGGTGGTGGTTCTTATCAATGGTATTTAAACGGAGCAATAATTCCCGGAGCTATTAATGAGACCTATGTAGCAACAACGACCGGTTATTATGCTGTAGAAGTAACCAGCGATGCAGGTTGCACTGTTTTAACTGAAGAAATTATTGTGCAAGTAGACCCAATTGCCAATCATTATTTAAATCAGCAAATAATTTGTTATCCAAATCCGGTAAACAACGAATTACATATTACAACTTCAACCGCTTTACAAATTGAACAAGTTGAAATTTATGCAATAAATGGTCAAATGGTTTTATCAATTGCGGATTTACAAATGGCAACTAATAGTATATCAGTAGAAAAAATTCCGGCAGGTTTATATACTATTAAAGTATTAACTAATGAAGGAATTGCTGTGAAACAAATTGTAGTGGAATAACTAAATAATTCAATTTAATATGAGCTGTATGTGTAAACGCATACAGCTTTTTTCATTTAAATACTCAGCGCCGCAATGCATAATTCCCGAATATCCCATAGCTCTTCATGTGTAAATGGTACTTGTTCTTGTTTTGCCCAATTGCGCATGAATTGTTTGTGCAGGCCTAATTTTTTAGTTGCCACTTCATCTGCAATGACTACATGTTCTTCTAATAAATCGTGTGCAAAATTGAAACTACCGGATGGGAAAGTGAAGTCGTAAATTTTTGCATCAAAAGTGAGGTAACAATGTGCCTCCGGAAACCCGCGCAAATAAAAAGAATTTAATATCGGTTTTGCTTTTGGGGTATTGTGTTGATTTAAAAGAAAAATGCCAATTACCAGATGTATTTCATCGTGACCATGTTCTTCTGCCACTTTTTTAAGTAGCACATGTTTAGTGCTGCATGTGCCACATTTTTCATCAACAACACATAATAAATTATTTTTATACTGATTGCGACGATAGGGCAATAAAGCAACGTAACTGCAAGCAGCGGCAAATGTTGCACAACCAGCAGCACGCAAACCTTCGGTGGCAGCACCGGTAGCTGTTAATGGAAAATCAAATGGTAAGTCTTGAAATTGATTATTCATCACCAACAAACGCAAAATTAATTCCATCAGGAGCCAATGCCATGCGATATATTTTTTTGCCTTTTAATTCTTTGATAGTTAAAATTCTGGTCCATTGCTTTTTTTCTGCAGCATAACTATACATCCAAATCTGATTGTCGCGCCCCATTAACAATTCGCCGTTTTTAGTCCAAATAAAATCTTCACTTATTCCCGGAACTGATGTAATTACTGAAGTTGTTTGAGTAGTTAAATCAAAGCGTTTTATCATGAATTCATTATCTGAATTTTTCACCAAATAACTTAAGGCTTGTTCACCGGGAATCATTTTAATACATCTGCCAACATTTACATCTATCAATTTAGTTGTTTGTTTTTTCATGTCTGCCAATACAAGAGTAGGTGTATCAGTTACCATAAAAAATGCATAATGTTTTTCATCAACCGGGCAATAATACCCAACGCTATCGATGTTGCTCATTAGCACCTTAGGTTTAGTGCCATTTAATTTAAACATACACATACGTTGTACAGTATCCAATTCAACTCTCACAACTGAAAATGATTTACCGTTTGACATCACAACAGGTGAATATTCACTTTCTAGTGTATTAGTAATTTGGTTTGTTTCTCCTGTGCTTAAGGTATAAGTATAAATATCAGCTTGTAAGGTATCGTGCATAGCTGTAAAATAAATAGTATTACCATCGGGAGAAAATGATGGCTGGTTATCGTAACCGGGTCTGCTGGTAATGTTTTTCAAATCGTTGAGTGCCCATTTGCCATCAGCTGTTGTCAATTTACCATAATAAATATCCACTGCAGGTAGTTGAGCAGCTACAGTTTGTACTATACATAAGGTCAAAATCCCTAAAATCAATCGCATAATGCTGTTATTTTGAACAAATGTAAAAAAAAATATCCGCCAAAGGCGGATACCTGCAATCAACTTAACTGGTATTAAGTTAATAATATTCAACCATATTACTTATAATTAAAGGCAGTAGTATTGCCCGATTCATCGTATTCCTGTGCCCATACTTTTTTACCATTGCGATATTGAATTTTATATTGCAATTCGCCCTCGTCGTTATATACCTTCCATTTACCTTCTTTGAGGTTGTTTTCGAAGTAGGCTTTAACCACTATTTGGCCTTCCAAATTATAACTTACCCACTCTCCTGTTTTGTTGCCATTTTCGAGGAACCCGATTTGTTTAATGCTGCCATTGGGATAATAATATACTACCTCAACTAAATCGCCGGTTAACTGAATACATTGTCCGGGAAGTTCAGCGTATGGCATAGCCGCATTCTGAGAGGTTGAAGACATCAACATGATATTTAAGAGAAAAGTCATCATAGCTTCGATTTTTATTAACACAAATTTAAGAAGTAATTAACCTGATATTAGCAATTTGTTCATATTAAATTTACATTAGCGGTTGAACGGATTTACCTTAAGTTAACATAGCCGAAATTTCAAGGAATTGAAATAAACTTTTATCTTTGAAAAAAATTGCGAAATGGCTTACGAATTATCAGGTAAATTGCTTGAAATATTTCCTACTCAGGAAGTTTCAGCATCTTTCAAAAAGAGAGAATTTGTTATTGAAAAAAGCGAAAGTGTAAACGACAGGGTATTTACGGATGTAATCAAATTTCAGTTGATTCAGGATCGTTGTGCTTTGTTGGACAGCTACAAGCTTGGTGAAGAGGTGAAAGTTACCTTTAATATCAAAGGCTCTAAATGGGAAAAAGAAGGTCGCACCAACTATTTTGTGAATCTGGATGTATGGCGCATGGAAAAAGTTGCTGCCGGAAACAATCAGAGCAACGAAAGTGCACCAACTTATGTTGAGCCGGCACCACTTCCGGAAGCTGAGGACGATCTTCCGTTTTAATCCGATAAATGCAGGCACCCGCAAAACTCACTAACCAACAAAAGCAGCGTTTCGGGAAATTATTTGCTTTATTGCGCAGGCGTAAATCGTCGGCTGATGATGTATTGGCCGAAGAGATGCACGAACAAGTGTTTGCATCTACCAATTGTTTAACCTGTGCAAATTGCTGTAAAACGCACCCACCTTTACTAAAGGAACGGGATATCAAGGTTATTGCCAAACACTTACATCTTACCCAAGCGCAGTTTATCGCTCAATATGCTATGCTCGATGAAGATGGAGATTGGGTAATGTATACCGTTCCCTGTCCGTTTTTACTGGCCGATAATGCCTGCAGTATATATGAGGTACGACCAAATGCCTGCAGAGCATACCCACATACCAATCATAAAAAGTTATATCAAATTGCGGACATCACCTTAAAAAATGCGGAGATTTGTCCCGCCGTTGCACCTATTTTGGATGCGATAATGGCAAAACTGGAACAATCATGAGAATATTAGGCAGCATTCCTCACCCACAATTTAAAATCAGCGTGTTTAGCTGGAGCGAAAAGTATCTGGTAAAGATTGAAGCCGGTTTTTTTGAGCAAACCTATAAGTTCAGAGAGGCCGATTTTGGCAATTGGGAGGAACTTGCTGCGTTTTTTGATGCTACCATGATGAGCGAAGTGACTGCTACTTTCAAAAAAATGGCGGCTGATGCTATGGAAGCTGCAAAAAGAATGCAGCAAAACACTTGAGAAAATTTTCATATGCATTTTCTGAAATGCTTGCTGCACCTATGTTATAATCAATTATTATTTTTTATCCTGTTCCAATACCGCATCCAGTAATTGATCTACAGGATTGTATTGAAAGGAATACAATTTCTGATAATACTCATGTGCCATTCTATCGCTGTCGAAGTATGGATACACATCGTGCATACTGCGTTTTACTATTTGTTGCCACTTGGCTTTATCTTCGTAATAAGCAGGTACCACCTCGTTTTCAAGCACATTCATCAGGTTTTCAAAATCGAAATTGTCGATGCTGATATTGTCCATGGTATTGTGGTCGGCAGGTGGAATGATAAAGCTGTTTTCACCGTGAACAGCAAATTCCGGAATCCAACCGTCGAGAACGCTCACGTTTACTGCACCATTCATAGCTGCTGTCATACCTGAGGTACCTGAAGCTTCGCGTGGGCGACGAGGCGTATTCAACCAAACATCTGCGCCGCGTTTAAGGAAATAACTCAATTCAATTTCATACCCGGTTAAAATCGCCAAATTCGGCCTGTCCATGGTAAATGAAATAATATCGTTAAAGGTATTGATGGCACCATGGTCAAATGGGTATGGCTTACCGGCCCAAATCACCTGCACTGGGTATTTAGGGTTATTAACGAGATTGAAAAAACGTTCTTTGTTGCGGAAAATCAGGTTGGCGCGTTTGTATTCCGCAAAACGGCGCGACCACACAATGGTGAGCACGTTGGGATTAAACATTTTGCCGGTCTGATTAGCTACAATCTCAAACAACTCGCGTTTAAGTTCTTTTTTAACGGTAACCAATGCCGCATCATCACGGTTGATGTAGGCTTGATTTAACTCTTTATCTGCCCAAAACTTCTTTTGCTGCGCATTGGTAATGCTGGTGATGTTACATATGCCTTTGTAGTCCTTCCACATCTCCTTACTCACCTCGCCATGGAGCTTACTTACCCCATTGGACAACTTACTCATATATAATGCTGAAGGCGTGTAGCCAAGCATGTCTCCTTCTGTTTTGGTGATATGTCGAATGAGCTCCAGCGGTATACCCGAAAAGAAACCCATACGGTTCATTTCATTGATATCGTGTTCTTCATTACCTGCCTTTTCCGGAGTATGCGTGGTAAACACAACACGTTTCCGGACTTCATCCACATCTTTAAGCTTGCTAAACAGGTAGAAAGTCATTGCCAAAGCATGTCCTTCATTCATGTGATAATTGTCTACACCACCCAAAAGCTCCACAACCTTAGCCCCACCGATGCCGAGAATCATGTTTTGCGCAATACGTATTTCGTGATTTCTATCATATAAACGGTGAGTATACTCACGGGCATACTCTTCATTTTCAGGAAAATCGGTGCTTAACAGGAATAATGGTGCGCTGCCAAAAACCTCAGGTGCCAGGTAAAACACCTTTACAATCACATCTTTACCGTCAATTTGCATGGTAAACTGAATATCTGTCTGTTGGAGGAAGGTATACAGTTTCTTCTGAAATTGAACAGCCATATAGTTATGGTCGTCTCTTACCTGGTCGTAATAACCATAACGCCAGAGGATACCGATGCCGAACAGGTTTTGTTTGAGTTCATAAGCCGAACGCATGTGCGAACCCGCTAAATATCCAAGTCCGCCGCTATATATTTTAAGTGCCTGATGAACGCCAAATTCCATACAAAAGTAGGCTGTGCGTTGCTGATAGGCAGGATTAACTTCATAAGGCAAATGCCAGTTGCTGTAATGAATCATCGTCTTCTTTAAGTAGTTAAGATGCGAATATATTGAATGTACACAAACAGCTCTTGGTTTGGTAAGGTTTAAGTGTGGAAAAAGGTTGTGGTTTATCCTTCATTCGTTGTTCAACAACGATTTGCTGCTGACAGCTATTTACAATTGTGTTTCAAAAGCAGAAAATATCACATTTTGTACATAAAATATTATTTATCAATAAATTATATTCGCTTATCTAAATCAAATTTAGAGGTAAATTGAACAATATCTCCAAAATTAATGCATGTAAATAATTATAAATTGACAAAAATGAGGTCACAAAACCCTAAAAAATGCCTGTTGATAATCTTTTTGTCCAAAATACAAAAAGGCAGTCTTTGGGGGACTGCCTTTATATTTAGTAATAAATTGAATTATTTACGTTTGCCTTTATAAGGCTTCATTTCGCGGCTACCGCCTTTGTGGGCTTTCTTTTTAGGGAACTCCTGACGTTCGTTTTGAATTTCTACACGAACACGACGGCCACGGTAAACAAAACCATTGAAAGCTTGCACTACGCGCTGACTTTGATTAGCAGGGAGTTCGAAGAAGGAATAGGCGCCTTTTAAGCGAATATCTCCGATATCATGCGGGCGAACATTACCTACTTGTTTTACCATTTCCACTAATTCTTTAGCGCCAAGGTTGTCCATTTTACCGAGGTTAATGAACATCAGGTCGTTATTGCCTTTTTTGGTTGCATATTCTCTCACTTCACGGCGTTCACCGATATTGAGGTCTTCTGCAAAACGATAATATTCTAAAAATCGGTTAAACTCAAGTGAGGCGAACTTTTTCAGCACATCCTCTTTGGTCATATCGGCAAATTCCTTTTCAATTACCGGAAGGTATTTAGCTATTTCAGCCTCGTTTACCTCCACTTCATGCACACGGTGAATCATGTTCAACAGCTGCTTCTCACACACTTCTATCCCGCTAGGAACAGTCATTTTTTTGAACTGCATTTGTAATTTGCGTTCAAGGTGTTTGATTTTATAGAGGTCTTTCTCTGAAATCAATACCAACGATATACCTGTTTTACCTGCACGGGCAGTTCTACCACTTCGGTGGGTATAAAAGTCCATATCATCCGGTAAATGCAAGTTGATAATATGCGTAAGGTTATCGATATCAATACCACGAGCTGCTACGTCAGTCGCTATGAGCATTTGTAAAGTGCGCTCCCTGAAGGCCAACATCACTTTATCACGCTGCATCTGGCTAAGGTCGCCGTGGAGACTATCCGCGTTATAACCGTCTTTAATCAGTTTCTCAGCTATTTCCTGAGTTTCAGCCTTAGTGCGACAGAAAATGATACCATAGATATCCGGGTTGTAGTCGAGAATACGTTTGAGGGCTGCGTATTTATTTTTAGGTTGAACCAGGTAATACTGGTGTTCAATATTAGCGTTTGTTTGGTTGACATTTCCGGCAGAAATTTCCATTGGAGATTTCATGTATTTTTTGGATATAGACTTAATCTCCGTAGGCATTGTAGCCGAAAACAACCAGGTTACTTTTTCTTTAGGTGTGGTAGATAAAATTTCATCGATATCTTCCTGAAAGCCCATGTTGAGCATCTCATCAGCCTCGTCAAGCACAAGGTATTTAATTTGCGATAAATCCACTGCGCGGCGGCCGAGTAAATCGATTAAACGACCGGGAGTAGCCACAACAACCTGAACGCCTTTGCGCAGCTGATCAATTTGGGTGCGGATATTAGCTCCACCATATACCGCTACGGTATAAAAGTGTTTTGTTTTAGCCGAAAACGCTTTTAAGTCGTTTTCAATCTGCACGCATAATTCGCGTGTTGGTGCCAGCACAAGCGCTTGTGGCTTTTTTGCTGAGGTATCAATAAGTTCCACCAGTGGAATACCAAATGCTGCTGTTTTACCGGTGCCTGTTTGGGCAAGGGCAATTAAATCCTTAGCGGATTCGAGCATTGCGGGAATAACCTGTGACTGGATGGGTGTTGGTTTTTCGAAACCAAGTTCGGCAATAGCAATAGCTACCGCTTCTGAGAGTCCTAACTCTGAAAAGTTTTTCATTAATTCTTAAATATCAATTAGTTATAATACGTTACATCATCTACCGCCTCACATATCTTAACGTCCCAAAACCGTTTTGATGATTGTCGTAATGTCAGGAAGGAGTTGCTTTGACGGTGCAAAGATACGAAATTTTGTTGAGGGGGGTTAATGTGCTGATGGGGTGATGTGCTGATGTGCTGATTAATGTGGGGATGTGCTGATGTGCTGATGTGCTGATTAATGTGCTGATGTGCAGATTAATGTACCAATGTGGGGATGTACCAATTAACAGCCGGGGTTGGAGGTGGAATGGCGTTCAGAACTATCGTTGGTGCAATTGGGATTACGGTACCCGTCAACCCACGTGTTGACCATTTGTAGCAGATAATTGCATTCGGCGCGCAAACCCCCATCAATCCCACCCCACCCGCGCAGCGGCCCTCCATTAGCTAATTTGCTTCCACCACAGCGGACGCTCCGCGAATCAGCTAATTAGCTAATTGCCCAATTCACATTTTTGACCGGGTTGAAATTGGGTTTACCGAATGTATCATTTACCTTTGAATAAATTTACTTACCACATCATGCGAAAAATTTTTACACTCCTATTTTTATCTGTTTTATTAACAGGTCAGGCGTTTGCGCAGGTAAACCGCTGTTCTACTGTTGAACATGAAGCTGTGCTTAGGGCTAAATACCCCGATTACGACGCAAAACGCGCTGCGATTGAGGCTTATACCCAACAATACACGAAAAAGAACAACCTTTTATCGAAAGTTGAAGGTGGTGAGATTATCACTATACCTGTTGTTTTTCACGTAGTATATAAAACTGCAGGGCAGAACATACCGGATGCTCGAATTATGGAACAATTGGACATCCTAAATCAGGATTTCCGTCGTTTGAATGCGGATACCACTGACACACCAGATGCTTTTAAACCTGTTGGCGCTGATTGTAGCATAGAATTCTGCCTTGCTCAGGTTGACCCTGAAGGCAATCCTACAACAGGAATTTTGCGTGTGGAAACAACAACCGGCTCTTTTACAGGTGATGAGGTTAAATTTGATGCGGATGGCGGCAGTGATGCATGGCCTGCGGACAGTTACTTTAATTTCTGGACTTGTAATTTAGGGGCTTTCCTTTTGGGTTACGCACAGTTTCCCGGAGGTCCCGATGAAACTGATGGTGTTGTAATTCACTACGAAAATGTGGGTTTAAATGATGCTGGTTATCCTTATCATCTTGGCCGCACAGCAACGCACGAAATTGGCCACTGGTTGAACTTACGCCATATTTGGGGTGATGATAGCAATTGCTCAGGTACCGATTTTGTAGACGATACTCCTAATCAAAAAGTAGAAACTTATGGTTGTCCGGGGTTTCCAAAAACAGATGCATGTTCCGCAACAGCTCCGGGTATTATGTTTCAAAATTACATGGATTATTCTGACGATGCTTGTATGAATATATTTACCGAAGGCCAGAAAGAACGTATGTTAACGTTGTTCGAAGCAGGCGGAGAAAGATATAGTTTGTTAAGCAGCGATGGATGTGGTTTACAACCATACGACGCACAAGCAATTTCATCTTTACCCGGCGGTACTATTTGTGATTTAAGTGTAACGCCTAAAGTGGTTATCAAAAACCATGGTGCAGCTGAACTTATTTCGGTGGACATCAATTACTCAGTAGATGGCGGTGCTACAAGCACTTATGAATGGACAGGCTCATTGTTATCGGCTGAAATCGAAGAAGTTACACTACCTGCTGTAGCGGTTTCAGAAGGTGATCATACGCTAGAAGTAACCCTCGATAACCCAAATGGATTTATTGATGCTGATTTTTCAGACAACACGACTTCAACTGATTTTACTGTAAATCTAGGCACTTTGCCTTTACCTGTGATTGAAGGATTTGAAGCTACAGGTTTCCCTTATACCGGTTATTCACTTTCAAATCCTGACGGTGGAGAAACTTGGGAAAGAACTACAACTGCCGCTGCGCTTGGTTCTGCTTCTATTTTTATGAACCATTTTAATTACGACAGCCCCGGTGAAATTGATGAATTTGTGTTACCTGCTTACGACCTTACCGGTTTAGCAGATATCGTTTTCACATTTGATGTTGCTTATGCGCTTTATACTGCTGACGGCTCTATGTCTGATACACTTGAAGTGCTTGTTAGCGATGATTGTGGTGATACCTGGACTAGTGTATACAAAAAAGCCAATCCGGACCTACAAACAGCGCCAATTCATACTATCAGCTTTAAACCTGAAGATGATGAATGGAGAACTGAAACAATCAATTTAGACGATTATATCGGAACTGAGCAGTTTTTTGTAAAATTCCGCACTATTACTGATTATGAGAACAATCTTTATATCGATAATATCAACATCAATAATGGTCAAATTCAAGCTGTTAATGATAACCAGCCCGATTTTGCCATGAACCTCTACCCTAACCCGGCAAACGACAATGTTCAAATTCGTTATAATGTGCCTGTTAATGGCAACGGAAGTTTATCTATCACCGATGTGTTGGGTAAAGTAGTTTACTCCACTGAAATTGGCGTTTCTTATGGCGTTAATGTAGTGAATGTAAACACAGCAGCATTTGCTTCCGGTTATTATCAGGTAACACTGAATTGTGAAGGATTAGTTGCAAGTGAAAGTCTGGTGAAAGAATAATATTCCTCACCTTAATCATATTTTAAGCCGGTTTGTTAAACAGACCGGCTTTTTTGTTGCTAAATCGCTTTAGTATTGAGTTTCAGCTCGGCTGGTTGATTACCGAAACCTCTTTTTCTGCGCCAACAACTAGGGTGAAATCGTTATTCAGCAGGTAATGCATGTGGTATTCCGCAACGAGTCCGTTTTTCATAAGAATCCCATTTATATCGCCACGTTCATTGAGTAGAAAGGGTTTTACATACATATCATCTTTAAACTCCAGCTTGCGTTTGCCGTATATTTTATACATCACTTCTTTAGCACTCCAATATATCAGCAATTGCTGTTGCACTTGAGTTTCACCTATGTTGTTGAGTTCAACTGTTGAGAGAAACTTGTTTTTGATGATTTCGATTTTTCGATGTGGTTCTTCTACATCGATGCCCACTTCAAAGCTTTTGGAGACAATAGCTGCAGCGTGTTCGTTGCTATGCGAAAGGCTGACAAAAATATCAAAATTGGTTACATAAGGTTTGCCGTGCTCATCGAATAATAACTCCACAAATACATCAGTATCAATGAGTTGTTTCAATAAAAAACGGCTAGCCAGCCAGGTGAGTTTGCGTTTAGGGTGAGTGATATTGTTAAGGTAGTTGGTCTCCCAATCGCTCAGAATAAGTCCGGCACGATAAAATTCGGGCTCCTCCTCTATTTTCCAGACAGCGTATTCGGCGTAATTCAGCAAGTTTTCTTTAAGCACCAGGGCCATAGCCTCTACTAATTTGAACACGAAATTAGGGCTAATTTTAATGGCGGAATAAAAAAATTTGCACAGGTTAAGGGTATTGATTATTTTCACAATCAGAAACAAGCACACATGTTCAAATTCTTCCAGTTTATAAAGTCTGAACAGGATATTATCCACATCGAAGTCCCTAAGGACCTCAAAGGCAAACTCGTGGAAATTACCATTCAGGAAAAAGCTCCGGACCCCGATACCCATCTGGATAAAAACGACGAGGAAAAAATGGCACTTAAGGAAGCTGAATTAAAGATGTTGGACAAAGTGCGCAATCAGCTTAATGTTTGGGACATTTAAAGCTTGCACTAACCAACCTGTTAACATCTCTCCCATTTTCCGTATTTGTTTTCGCAATTTTGTAGCCCTTTTCAAAAGGTGTTATTTGCGTTATGTTATTACCATCGTTTATTCAAATTCAAAAAATCAACCACTATACAGGGCATGCTGCGGGCATTTTTAGCCTTGCGCAGGGGTTTGCCCAACACGAGATATTGAGTGGCGGTGGAGATGGTGTTATTGCAGCCTGGCAGGTCGGTAACCAAGAGAATGCCAAAGGATTAGCAAGTATTGCGGGTAATGTATTTGCGTTGAAACTGGTGCCTGAAATGCAGTTATTGGTTGCGGGTGATCTCAATGGGGTTTTGCATATCATCAACCTGGAGTCCAAACTGGAAGTTGCTCGTTTTGCCTATGAAGGTGGAGCCATATTTAGTATTGTTTTGATTGATAACAACAACATCTTGGTCGGTGCCGGTAACGGAAATGCTTATATCATTGATCTCACACAGCTGAAGCAAATCGCAGTTATAGAGGTGAGTGATAAATCGATACGCGCTGTTTGTTATATCGTCAACCGAAGAGAGTTTCTCTTTGCCTGCAGCGATTTTAATATTTACGTGTATGACGCTGATAACTTTCAACTGAAAAACGTCTTACATGGACATGATAATTCAGTTTTCAGTATCGCGTTAAACCCTTCCGGGACAAGGCTTGTGAGCGGTTCGAGAGATGCACAGTTGAAGGTTTGGGATGTACAAAACAACTATACCTGTTTGATGACTATTCCTGCACATATGTTTACTATTAATGATATTGTTTTTAGTCCTGACGGGAAGTTAATGGCGACTGCCGGAAGAGATAAACACATAAAAATATGGGATGCTGAGGCATTTAATCTGCTGAAGGTGATTGATAGGGAAAAATTTGGCGGACATATTAACTCGGTGAATAAATTATTTTGGAGCAACTGGAATAACTACCTAATTTCGTGCGGCGATGATAAGGCTGTAATGGTTTGGGAAATTGTTATAAGCGAGAAAGGGATGTAAATGTATGGAGTTTCGCCATCTTAGCGCCAATTAAAAACGCATAACCAATTCGATAAATAAACATTTTTTACAACATGATATTAACTGACAAAGAAATTGAAAAATCGATAGCAGAAGGTACAATTTTGATTGAACCGTATCGGGCAGATTGTTTAGGCACCAATTCGTATGATGTTCATTTGGGCAGATACTTAGCAGTTTACAAAAACCATATCCTCGATGCGAAAAAACACAACGAAATTGAGGAGATTATCATTCCGGACGAAGGATTTGTAATTCATCCCGGCATATTATACTTAGGTGTAACAGAAGAATATACCGAAACACACGCGCATGTTCCTTTCTTAGAAGGCAAGTCGAGCGTTGGTCGTTTGGGAATTGATATTCATGCAACTGCCGGTAAGGGAGATGTTGGATTTTGTAATACCTGGACTTTAGAAATTTCCTGTTCTCAACCTGTTCGTATTTATGCGGGCATGCCAATTGGTCAATTAATTTATTTTGAAGTAAAAGGTGATATCACTAATTATTACAACAAAAAACAAAATGCCAAATATGTCAACAGAACCATTCGCCCTGTTGAGAGTATGATGTTTATGAATAAGTTTTAACGCTGCTTAACCTGAAGTAATTTTTGTTGTATCCAAATGCGGATATCGTAAAAATAATCGACTTTAGTTTTGCCTTCATTTAAAGCATTTAACTTTTTTAAAGCACCGTTTAATTTCGGTGCTTTTTGCTTTTTATCGGTAAGCGTTAACAATTGGTGAATTAATTTGAAAACCACTTCTGCCTCCTCACCACGTCCATTCAATTGTTTTGCGTTGCGTTTGGTTTTATTTAAATAGGACTTTAAATACGTGCGCTCATCGGATTCATATAAACAAACAGCAAGCATAAGTTCAGCAAACTGCACTACATCCATTCGCACGGTGTTTTTGCTTCCTTGTAAAATAGAATGACAAAAATCGGCAGCAGCTTTATAATCATTATTTACAAACTCGACTATTAAAAAATGTTTGTAAAAGGTAAACAATTCATAATCAGAAATATGTGCTATGCATAATTCAAACTCATCAGCAATTTGCCAATATATATTCGTTGCTTCTTTTATATTATCGTGTTTCAGATAATAATCTAATTTATAATTGAATACATAAGCGAACGTGCGGAACTTTAAATATTGAAAAGATTTTTTTTCAAATATTTTTTTATCTGTAAACGCCAATAAATCGTCTAAATGACACATCACATTCACCTTTACATTAGCCCGCTCAGCCGATATCAAATAATTATTTAAATCGCTTAAATATGCCTTATAACTATCCGGATGGATAGCATTTACAGGCCCGTACATATCAATTATTTTTTTTCTTATTTTGACTGCTTCAATGTTATTGTTCAGCATACTGTAACAATTACCTAATATTGCCAATTGGTTTCGCTGCTGTTTAACAGGAAGTGCTGTAATATCTGCAAACAAAACAGGTAAATCCATTACAGACTTGTATTGCTCAAGTTTGATTGAATTTTGAGCTACTGCCGATTTATTAATAGTTACCACTTTTAAGGCGGCATGCAATAATTCCAAATCGGTTTGCACCCAATTACTAACTTCCTCAACCTGCTTGAAATGACGTTGCAATATTTTATCAAGGTATTTTTTTTCACCCGACTTGATAGCAAGTTCTGTTTCAATGTAAATAATGTATGGTAAAACATACACAAAACTATGTTCCACTGCCATCGCATACATTTTTTTTAATTGCTTGTTACATAAATCAAACAATTGTTTTTGAAGATATATCTCAGCGATTCTACACCCTTCAAAAATGACAGATTTGTAATCGTTATAAGATTGATTTCTGTACAACGATGTTGCCAGTGCCTGACTTAGGTAATTTTTGTAAAATTTAAAGTTGTTACCTATCGGTGTGTTTTTAAATTGTTGTTTTAATTGCAACTCATCATAATGTTCGGCTTCGTTGATGGCATCAAACAATTTGATATAATTGTTCGAACCATCATCACAGTTGATGTTAGCATGTTGTTTAAAGTATTGCTTTTCTTTTGATGACATACCATGCACTAACATAAAAAGTGCATCTGAAGGCTTTTTCATACCTAACTTATTTTTGCTTAAAATGGATATTTACAGGCTATTTATCCAAAAATAATACATTTTCTACACCTTACTTATGAAAAACATTGATTATTACACATTTAACTTACGCTGCACCTTTGGAAGACTAAAACCAAACATTATGAAAAAACTATTTTCTGTTTTATCGTTTACAGCAGTTTTTGCTGCCGGAACAGGTTTTGTTAACGGCCAAACAAATATATTCCCAACCAGTGGGAGCGCCGGTATAGGCACGATTAGTCCAAACGCAAAGTCAATACTAGACATAGCAAGCACAACGTCAGGCGTATTGATACCGAGGATGACAACAGCACAGCGCGCGGCTATTGTTTCACCTCCGCAGGGATTAATAGTTTACCAAACAACTGTACCTGAAGGTCTATACATTTATAACACATCCGGTTGGGTTGCAATTGCTCCTTCGGGTTTTAACAGCGATTTGATACCTGGCACTGCAGGTACCTATAATCTGGGTTCGTATACGTACACCTGGGAAAATTTACATTTAGGAAATGGGATTTACCATGACGGTTCGCAACTGCTAGGTGTTAGCAGTACCAGTTTAGCTTTTGGAAAGAATTCAATGGATGCGCTGGATGCGGCTAATAATATTGCATTAGGTAATGATGCGTTGTCGAATATTACTACTGGAAATACCAATATTGCGATAGGAAATGAATCGCTATCATTCACTACATCCGGTTCTCGCAACACCGGTATTGGTTTCGAAAGTTTAAATTTATTAACCACAGGAATTGACAATACAGCTGTCGGCAACAAAAGTTTGAATGTTGCTACTTCAGCCAGTTTTAACACTTCAATTGGAGCCAACACATTTTTATTTTTAACCACTGCGGCTTATAATCTTGCAGTTGGATGTAATGCCGGATACAATAATTTGTCCGGAAATAACAATGCCTATTCAGGCGCATATTCAGGTTATGAAAACACACTGGGAAGCCATAATAGTGGCCATGGTTACAGTAGTTTGCGAGAAAACATAACGGGTTCATACAATACTGCTATTGGTTATTATGCAGGAAGTGTCAGTAATTCTTTCACCACCGGAACATTTGTGGGCTCCAACGCTTATACTACGGCTACGGGTGTAAGTAATTTAACAGGAATAGGTAATAATGCACGCCCAACCGCGTCGAACCAAGTGCGTATTGGCAACAGCAGTGTTACTTCAATTGGAGGTTATGCCGGATGGACTAATTTAAGCGATGGCAGATTTAAAACTGATGTAGCAGAAAATGTGGTTGGATTAGATTTTATTTTACAATTACGTCCGGTTACCTACCATTTAAACATTGATAAATTATCCAATTATTTAGGTGAAGCCAATCAGGATGATCAGGTAGAAACGGCTGCCAGAAAATCAAAGCAAGCCATGATTTACACAGGTTTCATTGCGCAGGAAGTAGCTGTGGCAGCAGATGAAGTTGGTTTTGACTTTAGCGGCGTAGACTACCCAAAAAACGAACAGGACATGTATGGATTAAGATATGCCGAATTTGTAGTACCAATAGTTAAATCCATACAAGAAATGTATACTACTTCAACCCAACAGGGAAATATGGTTGCTGATTTAAATGATAAAATTCTAGAATTGGAAAAACAAAATGAACAATTAATGGAAAATATTTCAGCTATTAATGAATTATTAGGAATCCAAAAAACAAATGAAAAATTAGCAATTACCATTCAACAAAACGACATTGCAAAACTGGAACAAAATGTGCCTAATCCGTTCAGCAATTCAACCACAATATCATGTTTTATTCCTAATGACGTTAAAACAGCAGTTATCTTAATTCAATCGGCAAACGGCGTATTAATTAAAGAAATAGTATTATCTGCAAAAGGACACAATCAGGTACAGTTAGATGCAGAAAGTCTACCATCAGGCACTTTCAGCTATAGTTTGGTGCTCGACGGCAAGGTGGCGTCTACAAAAACAATGATTTATGTAAAATAAAAAACCGTATCAAATACTCAAAAAGCTACCTCCTTAATTGAAGGTAGCTTTTTTTATTAAATCACATCATGATGTGATAGTCTGCTGATTTGAAGGAACTTAGTTTTAGGTTTTTAAAATGATGGCACTGTAGGTAAACTAAATAGTAAATCACGCGCCCTATTTATTGACATAAAATTTATAACTAATAAAGTAAAATCATCAAATTCATACCATTATGAAAAATTACCGTAAAGCAAACCCAGGAGCAAAAGAAGCTGCTTTTCAACTTCGATTAAAAAACGCATTGGATTTAACTTTTGCTAAAGTTGCAGCGCATATTCATGCACCTCAGCAATATGCGATGCCTGCAGGTTCCAGCGCTTTGGAACATAAAATATTACGATTTTACCAATTATTAAATCAAAAAGGGAAAACTGCTTTTTTAGAAAAAACCAATGTATTGTTTACACAATCAGCAGCTGCTAACAGACAACGATTTGAAGATTTATTGGATATTGATATCACTTCATCGGGGACCATGTTGGATAAAATAAAAGCGCATCCATTACTTGAAAAATATCATTTTACTCAAAAAGAAGCTGAAGCATTAAATGCCAAAGTAAACAAGTTTAATACTTCCAAAAAATCAGTATTAAGTTCAAAAATTCTACCACAGCAAGCTGTTGAGCCGCAAACATTGTCGCTATTTTTAGAAACAATAAGATGCAAAGATCCTCAGGATGTATTAAAAGATGAAATATTTTATGCAGGATTTACCCTAAATGCTTTGGGCATAAACGAGCCTATCCCATTTTCATCAGCCGGTAAATTCAAAAAAAATGATGAGAAACAATTGCAGGTAAAATTGCGTGATTTTGATTTACAGGCCGCAGAGTTTTTCCCGCAAGATTTTCTGGTAGGTTTATTTGTTTTTGAGAAGGATTCGAAAAAAGATGATGAAATTATAAAATTCACAATGGAACTCCTTCAAGACATAGGATTATGGGTGTTGGCAGTTGCAGATGCTATAGCTATTGCCGCTTTAGTGGTTACTTTAGGAGGTTCGATGCCGGCGGGATTTGCTTTAGCAATTGTTGCACTTTCAATGGGTGCAGTGGGATTACTGATTATTGGGATAGTTAGCCTGGTAAATGGTTTGCGCCTGTCGGAAGTCTCAATTCAGGTAACCGATTTCTTTACATTTCAAGATGCAACATTTAATATCGGGGAACGCGTTTTAAATAAACATGCGGTAACCATAAATGGCTCATTATTTGAATCTATTAGTGGCAATTATGAAGTGACCTTCCGCTGGGAGCGCACAGCATAATTATTCAATAAATTACCAGGACTTCGTTATGTGGTATATCTTTGAAAAAAAAAACACCACTATGAATAAATCTTATGTTATACTATTGCTTTGCGGATTAAGTATATTATTTGCAGGTTGTCCTTATGGAGCCGATGTACCAATTGATAAAGAGCCAACTATTCCTATTGACAAAACGCTGTTAGGCAAATGGGAAAATAGTTCAGCATCAGATTACACGTATTACTTCAGAGCAGATGATGCCAACACCTATCGAATTTCTAAAATTTCGAGTAGCACAGGTGATTCAACCGTATATTTTGCATTTGAAAGCAAAATTGATAATGTGAGTTTCATCAATATCTACGAGGCAAATGAATTTGGCAGTAAAACATACTATTTGTATAAACTCACCAAACGTGGAACTTCTAAAATATCGATGGAAGAAGTTACCGACAATATTGATGAAAAATTCGATACCAGCGAAGAATTAAAAGCCTACCTCGCGAAACATCAGCATTTAAGTTTTCTTTTCAACAAAGATGCTGATGAATATGTGCGTATGGATTGATTAGTAATTTTCAGGGCCACACAAATGATTTGAATAATTTGTGGATAATTATTGCTATATAATCTTATTCTGTAAAACGTGCAATTAAACCTATTGCCAATTTTAATTCCCTTTATTATGCGTTTTAATTTTTAATTATTGTTTGTACAAATAAAAACTTATCCGCACTATAAAATTGAATAAAATACAATCCTGTAGGCAAAAAGGTCAAATAAAATGTTTCATTCGATTTTGAAATTTTATTTGTGTAAACAATTTTACCGGTAATATCTGTCAAGATGAAATTATCAATTTTGACTTCATTTTCAGGTATTACTATAGCAATTGCATCCGTAAATGGATTCGGGTAAATAGTCACTTGTGTAAATTGTTCAAGTTTGCAGGCATTAATAATATTATACCCTGCTGAAGTATTAAAGCAACCGCTCGCATTGGTAACATTTACTTTGTAATTACCAATAGTTGTTGCATTATAAATATTTGTATTAGCTCCAACAATAGGCACATCATCCAAATACCATTGAAACGTGTAACCTGGGCCATTGCTTGTTTTCAGCTTAATAGAGGCATCTACACATAGGTTATTGGTGCCATCTAAATTATTAATAGTTACAACAGGTTTAGGGTTGGCTGTTACCTGGACTTCTTGCGCAACTTTAGTGCAAATACCATTAGATATTTTAACCGTATAATTCCCGGTTTTATTTGCGGTATATATATTCGTTGTTGCTCCTGCAATATTCGAACCATTGCGCCTCCACTGGTAGGTAAGGGTTGCATCATATTGAGTGGTAAGTGTAACTGAACCTGGCTTACAAAATGTTGTATCAGAAGTTGGTGTTACGGCTACATGCAACGGGCAGATGTCTGCGTACATTTTATATACCCAAATATCACTTAAGCCAATAGGGTTTTCATTTTTATAGTCGGTAGCCGGCGAATAAGAATAACCTGCTACCACCAAAGATCCATCATCATTTAAGACACTTGAAACTGTATAATCATTTTCGTTTCCACCTATAACTTTCTGCCAAATAATATTGCCTAATATATCCAGCTTTAAAATCCAATTATCAGAAAAAACTTCGTATGGCCCAATTATATCTTCGGTTTTGTCGCCTGAAATTAGAGAGGTAGAACTGCCAACCACTAAATATTCACCCATCACATTTTTATGCACGCTTGAGATGCTTTCATAGGATGTACCTCAATAGTATTTTCCCATTGCAAACCACCCACCGAGTCAATTTTAACAATCCAAAAATCATCTCCACCGACGCCAAAGTTATTTTCACTTTTTACACCTGAGGCTGGGGAATGAGATCTCCCCGCGAGGATATAACCATTATCATTTGTCTGAATAATATTTATCAGATTGTCTTCGGAAGTACCTCCATAAACCTGTTGCCAGATTTGGTTGCCGTTGGCGTCTATTTTAATTATCCAATAATCGGTACCACCAACATTTGGTACAAATTTACTATCTGAAATGCCGGTATCAGAGGAACTAGCAATGATATAGCCGCCATCTGCTGTAGAAATTATTTGGGTTCCAAAGTCTAATCCTGCTCCGCCAAATGATTTATCCCACAAAACGGTGCCGTTGCTATCAAGTTTAACTAACCAAATATCACCTAATCCATATGCCGGTGTAGTTTTATCAATTGAAATACCTGAACTGGAATTTCCTAATAACATGAAACCTCCATCCTCTGTTAAAGCAATACTTTTGATGTTATCACTTTGATTACCTCCAATAGTATTATCCCAAATTTTATTGCCAAAGGCATCTAATTTTATTATCCAGGCATCACTGGTGGTGCTTAATCCAAGTCGATTTTCCGATTTATCTGCAGAAATATTGGAGGAAGATCTACCTCCTACGACAAAACTCCCATCAGGTAATTGCTTTGCGTCAAAACAAAAATCATCACTTGTCCCTCCTATTGTGTTTTCCCATTCAATTGCGCCCAATGCATTTAATTTAACAAGCCAAAAATCACCCGCACCTAATTCATTTTCTGATTTATCGCCACTTATATTAGAATAAGATTGATTAACTAATAAATAACCCCCATCTAGCGTAGTCAAAATTTTTTGATTAAAATCTCCCAAAGTTCCTCCGATGGTATTTTGCCACTCAATAATTGGAGATTGAGCATTTGATATTTGTAAAAAAGACAATCCTGTTAATAATATAAAAAGTTTAATCGGTGTCATAAGGCTTAGATTATTATTACTATTCATCTATTTTAGATTATAAATGACTAGAGATTTGTGAATGGTTTAGTTTTTAATGAAGTTTAGTGTCTCAGTGATATTCCCAGAAACAATTTGAATATAATATAACCCGGAAGGGATAAAAGAAATGTCATCAAAGATGAGTTTATCGCATGTGGTTATATATTGAATTTGCTGACCCATATTATTTAACAATGTAATTCTTTTAAAATCGCTATTTGTTGTTTCAATTATTAATGATGAAGAAGCAGGGTTTGGATAGACAATAGCATTTAATGTCAACTCCTGCCCTTCTTTACATGGTACAAAAACAGCAATACTATTCGAGTTTTTAAAACAGCCTGATGCTACTTTTGTTACACGACATTTATAACTACCCGGCGTTGTTGCTACAAAAGTTAATGCCGTTGCGCCTGCAATCGGTGTTGCACCCTTATACCATTGATAACTGCAACTGCCAACAGGAGTTACAGACAAAGTAACATTTCCGCCAACACAAAAAGAAGTCGGGCCACCAGGCGTTATTGCGGCTGATGGTTTTTTATTTACTATCACATTTATGCCAGCAGACTCAGCTGATGCACAGTCGCTTTCGGTATAACAGGTATATAATCCTTTTTGTGAAGTTATGTATGTTGCTGATGTAGCACCTGCTATTGGCGCATCATTGCGTTTCCATTGAACAGTTGTGCCTGAATAAGTGGCATTAATCGTTACTGTTTCACCCTGACAAATTGTTGTGGGACCTGTAGCAGTAATTGTAATAGAATCACTTAAATCTTCATCAATTAATCCGTTACAATTATCGTCAACAGTATTACAAATTTCTGTGAATGGAATACATTCAGCATTCATAGTTACAATCCAAAAATCATATGTTTCAGGGCCTCCTAAATTGTTTTCCGCTTTGTCGATACCGGCAGGTGATTTTGACGAACCTGCCAATACAATTTCAAGATTTGCACCTTGAGTAATACTTGCAGATTGGTCTTCGGTTGTGCTTCCTATTGCATTTTGTTCCAATAAATCACCGGTGGATGATATTTTTACATACCAATAATCGCTGCCACCAATGTTTGCTTCTGTTTTATCACCTGAAATTCCTGAATAACTAAGCCCAAATAATCCGAATCCACCATCATCCAATTTTATCATATCGTATAATATTTCGGTATCGTTGCCACCAATATTATTTTGCCAAACAATATTGCCGCTCGAATTTAATTTCACAATCCAATAATCAGTGCTCATTCCATAAGCGATTTCTGTTTTATCTCCATCAATATCCGAAGATGAATATCCCCCAACTACGTAGCCACCATCAGAGTCGAGAATTATTTTCCTGACAATTTCAGCACCTGTTCCTCCAATAGTATTTTGCCATTGAATATTGCCCAGGTGATTTAATTTTATTACCCAATAATCTGCGTTACCTATTAATGCTTCTGTTTTGTCGCCGGAAACACCTGATTGCGAATAACCTCCAATGATATATCCGCCATCCCAGGTTGTTTCAACTGTATAGTTATAATCATAATTATCGCCGCCAATGGTATTTTCCCATAATAAATTACCGGAATTATCAAGTTTCATCACCCAATAATCAGAAGTAAAAGAAGGTCCTTTATTGGCTTCTGATTTATCGCCACTTATACCGGATAATGAAAATCCAACAACTATATAACCCAAATCGAAGGTTTGTTTGATAGCCATTGCCTGATCATTATCATTTCCACCAATTGCATTTTGCCATTCGATGGAACCAGTAGCACTTAATTTTACTATCCAAAAATCATTTCCACCATTTGATGCTTCAGTTTTATCACCCGATATCCCCGAACCGGAATAACCGGCTACCACATAACCACCATCAAAAGTTTGCACAATTGAATTGGCAGCATCATCCGCTAAACCACCAATTGTATTATCCCATTCAATATTGCCAACAGAATCAGTTTTTACAATCCACATATCATAACCTCCAATATTATTTTCCGATTTATCAGGGGAAATAGTTGAACTTGAATATCCTGCAAAAATATATCCGCCATCGGAGGTGCTGACGGTCGATTTGACGAATTCATTTTGACTGCCGCCTATTGTGTTCTGCCAACTAAATGGTTGCGCATGAAGGCTGCTAAATGCAAATTGGAGTAAAAGAATACTCAAGGCATTCAAAAATAAGTAGTGTGGCTTCATAATCAAACCAAATATACCATTATTGTTTGACAAAACCCTCGAAAATGATGTGTTATCTCCTACCGACTGAATCAAATACAATCCATTAGGAAGGGTTGATATATCTATTACAGTTTCATTAGCAGTTGTTGTAATTGTTAGCACCATTTTACCTGTCGCATCAACAACCATAAATTCATAATTAGATTGAATTACATCAATGGTTTGCAACACCAAATTATCATGAGCAGGATTTGGATAAACTGTCCAATTGTTGGCAGACATATTTTCACCTTCTTTGCATGTAACTAATACCGCAATTGCATTCGACATTTTAATACAACCGGAAGCCGTTTTTGTAACACGACATTTATAATTTCCTGAAGTTGTTGCAACGTATACATTTGCAGTAGCACCAGCAATTGATGCACCGCCTTTAAACCACTGATAGGTGGCACCTCCGACAAGGGTTTCGGTAAGTGTTACACTTCCGCCTTCACAAAAAGTTGTTGGTCCACCGGCAGTAATACTCGCCTTCGGATTTTTATTTACTGTTACACTAATTTCATTAGAAAGATTAGTTGCACAATCACTGCTTGTTTCACATGTGTAGATTCCTGTTGCTGTGGCCGTATAAGTGTCAGCTGTTGCACCTGCTATTATTACACCATTCTTTTTCCATTGTACTGCTGTTCCTGAATAAGTAGCGTTAAGTAGTACACTTTCGCCCTGACAAACTGTAGTGGTGCCTGATGCTTCTATTGTAATTGTTTCTGTAACACCATCATCTATTAAACCATTACAATCATCATCTAATGTATTACATATTTCGGTTGCCGGTATACATTCCCCATTTAATTTTATTAACCAGACATCATCCATTCCGTACAAAGGTGATGTTTTATTACCGTTCGATTCTGACCAACTTAAAGCGGAAATGAGAATTCCACCATCAGCACCTTCACAAAACCCAAAAGCAATATCAGAATCTGTTCCACCTATCACATTTTGCGAACTAATATTGCCAATTGTATCGAGTATCAATACCCATATATCAGCAATATCGGGACCACCAATTCGTGGAACGGTTTTATCACCATTTGCAGTGGAACCCGACATACCTCCGATGATATAAGTTCCATCGCTAAGTTGAATGCCTGCATAACATTGATCATCGCGTGTTGCACCAATGGTATTTTGCCAAATTATATCACCTGATGTATTTAATTGCATTACGTAGTAATCGCCTAATCCAACAGCTGCACCAAATTGCGCTTCTGTTTTATCACCACTTATTTCAGAGGCAGAAGAACCACCAACAAAATAATTGCCGTCTAATGTTTGCTGGCAAAAATATACATCGTCGTTATGACTACCGCCTATGGTATTTTGCCAATCAATTGTGCCTGAGCTGCTTAATTTTAATACCCAGAAATCATTCATACCATTAGTATTTTCATTTTTATTACCGGAGAAATTGGAATTGGAACTTCCTCCAATAATAAATCCGCCATCGGCTGTTAAATTAATATCGGCAAATAAATCGGTGCCGTTACCACCGTATGCTTTTTCCCATATTTTTGTTCCGGATGCATTTAATTTTATTATCCAATAATCTTTTCCCCCAAATGAAGATTCTGTTTTATTGCCTGAAATATCTGATTCACTGTCTGCTCCAACAATATAACCACCATCGGCTGTTTGATGCACGGCATAACAATTTTCATTTTGATCGCCACCTAAAGATGTTTGCCATTCGATAGTTCCGGATGCATTTAATTTTAAAATCCAGCAGTCATAAATACCATAAAGTGGCGCTGTTTTATTTCCACCTGGCAATGAAGATGAATAACCACCAATAATATATCCGCCGTCTGTAGTTTGTTCCGCATGCACGGCTACATCTGAGCCTGAACCTCCAAACAATTTTTGCCATTGAATATTACCAATTGCATCCAATTTAATAATCCAATAATCATCATTTCCATAACCAGCAATTGTTTTGTTACCTGAAATGCCCGATTCTGATGTGCCGGCCATAATATACCCACCATCGGAAGTTACAGCTGTTTGCAAAGTAAAATCAATCAAAGAACCACCAAAAGTTTCCTGCCACGACATTTCAGGAAATTGCGCTGATACCGTATTTATAAAACCGAGTGACATCACAAAACAAATAATTACAAGTAATAATTTATTTGTCTTGTTGTTGGAATAATTGGTACAAAAGTTTATGAACATATAATGGTAATATTATTACTGTTTAATGAATGATGTTTGTAAAGCATTTAATTGAGATGAAGATTTAATATAATATAATCCGGAAGCAAGATTTGAAATATCTAATACAGATTGATTATTTTCCAAATTAAATGAAAATACGGTTTTTCCTGTTGCATCTAATACCTCGAATAATTCAACATAGTCAGCAGCCGCATGTAAGGATATTGTTATTGTTTCGTTTGCCGGATTAGGGAATATTTCCAGGTTGCTATTTTCTAAATCAATAGAAGAAGTTCCTTCTTTACATGAAACAATAACCGCAATTGCATTTGAATTTTTAAAACAACCAGTAGCCGTTTTTGTAACTCGGCATTTATAATTTCCTGAAGTTGTTGCCACATAAGTTAAAGATGTAGCTCCGGCAATAAGTGATGCACCTTTGTACCATTGGTAAGTGGCACCCCCAACAGGCATTACATTGAGTGTAACACTTCCACCCGGGCAAAACGATGTTGGTCCGCCTGCATAAATAGTTGCTTTCGGATTTTTATTTACCGTTACAACAATTACTTCAGAAGTTGTGGTATCGCAGTCGCTATAAGTATCGCATGAATAATTACCTGTTGCATTTGCCGTATAAGTTGATGATATTGCACCTGGAATAATTATCCCATTTTTCTTCCATTGTAAGGATGTTGCGGAATGTGTTGCAGATAATACAACACTACCGCCCTGACAAAAAGTTGTTGCACCACCTGCTGATATCGAAATGGTTTCATTGATATCTTCATCAACCAATCCGTCGCAATCATCGTCATAACCATTACATAATTCTAACCCTGGAATATAATCATCATCGATTTCCATTATCCAGTAATCCGGGTAAGTTGTGCCACTTGCATTATTTTCTGATTTATCACCGGTCGCATTGGAATAAGAATAACCGGCTGCGACAAAATCACCAGGTGATTTTTCGTATATAGCTCTCCCAATATCATTGTTGTTGCCACCAATTGTTTCCTGCCAACAAATTCCCCCTGTTTGATTAATTTTAATTATCCAGTAATCAGTTGCGGACCCACCCACTGACACCTCATCTTTATCCATATTTGCACCTGAATTAGATTCACCAATTACTATTACACCATTATCTTCAGTAGCAGAGATCGCATAAAGAAAATCGGTGCTGAAACCGCCAATTGTATTTTCCCATATGATATTACCAATGGTATCAATTTTATAAACCCAATAATCGGTTCCATTATTTGTTTCCGATTTATTTCCAGAAATACCTGAATCAGAATAACCTCCAACTACATAATTACCATCAATTGTTTGCGCAATACCGCCAATAAAATCGTTATGGTTACCACCGATTGTTTTCTCCCATTGAATATTACCGACATCATCTAATTTAATCAGCCAATTATCGAAATCACCAATTATTGGTTGCGATTTATCAAATCCCACGCCTGAATATGACTCAGTAGCGATTAAAAATCCGCCATCTGCAGTCAAAATCATATCTGACAAATAATCATCCATGTCGCCTCCAATATTTTGTTGCCAAATAATACTGCCAGTTGACGATAATTTGAGTACCCATACATCGTTATGAAAACCCGGGGTTCCGTTTAATGCCTCCGTTTTATCATATCCAATTCCAGAATAGGAATTACCTGCGACAACGAAACCACCATCAGGTGTTTCTCGAATTATTTCAGCATAATCAATATGTAATCCACCTATGGTATTTTGCCATTCAATACCACCGGTGCTATTTAATTTCACAATCCACATATCATTGTTTTCAAATAACCCCAAAGTATTTTCAGTTTTATCACCCGAAATATTGGATTTTGAGTGACCTGCTAAAATATATCCGCCATCGCTTGTGGCATGACCATCAAGGCAAAAATCATCTTTACTTCCACCAATAGTGTTTTGCCATTCAATATTCCCGGATGCATCAAGTTTCATAACCCAATAATCCATAAAACCCGCACCGATTACATTTTCTGTTTTATCACCACCAATTCCAGATTTTGAAAATCCGACACAAAAAGTACCGCCGTCCAATGTCGGACCGGCACGCCAAAGTTTATCATCGTTGGTGCCACCAATAGTGTTTTGCCAATTAATAGTTTGTGCGGTTGCAAATAGCGGAAAAAACGTAATTATTAAATTTATAATTACAACCTTGAGTGTGTGTAATGATTTCATTTTTATTGTTTAATAAATATGCTATTGTTAAGTTGACTAGTTGATGAAGATTGAATAAAATATACACCCGGAGTTAACCCGGAAATATCAATTGTTATTTCATTATTTAAACATTGTTGCACTAAAACATTTTTACCTGCAGCATCACAAATTACAATCACAGTTTGTTCAGCATTTGCACTATTTATTTTCACATCAATAAATTGATGAGCAGGATTCGGATATACCAACAAGTTCGAATTATCAGTCAGCTCCTCACCTTCTTTACATGTTATAAAAACCGCAATACTATTTGAATTTTTAAAACACCCGGTTGCTGCTTTTGTAACACGACATTTATAATTTCCCGCTGTGGTTGCAACGTAACTTAAACCTGTAGCTCCTGCAATTGGTGCAGCCCCTTTATACCATTGATAGGTGCAACCTCCGGAAGGTGTTTCGGTTAAGGTAACACTACCACCTGCACAAAATGAGGTTGGTCCCCCTGCAGAAATAGATGCACTTGGGTTTTTATTTACAACTACAACAATATTGGCTGAAGTATCTGCATCACAATCACTTGAGGCTACACATGAATAAGTGCCTTTTATGCCTGTAGTATAGGTAGAAGCGGTTGCACCGGGAATGTTTACACCATTCTTTTTCCATTGTAAAGTGGAACCTGTATGTGTTGCAGTAAGTACAACGGTATTGCCCTGACAAATTGTTGTTGGCCCATCAGCTGCAATTGAAATTTCAACAGTAATACCGTCATCAATTAATCCATTACAGTTGTCGTCTAAACTATTACAAATTTCATCAGTGGGAACACATTCATTTAAATACACTAACCAGAAATCGCCATTGCCGTATGTACCTACTGTTTTATTACCGGTAATTCCGGATGTGGAAATGCCGCCTAAAACCAATTGGCCATCATTTAACTCAATTATATCATAACAATAATCTGATAATGCACCACCAATATTTTTGTCCCAAATTATATTTCCTAAACTATCTAATTTCACCACCCAATAATCTGCCACACCAAACATATTTTCCGTTTTATCACCGGAGGCCGGAGAGGTGGAGTAACCACTTACAGCAAAACCTCCATCACTGGTTTGAGTTAATCCGTGACAATAATCATCACCAGTACCACCGATTGTATTTTCCCATTCTACAATTCCGGAACTATTCACCTTTACTACCCAATAATCATAAGTTGTTGGGGCACCTGAGATATTATTTTCACTTTTATCTCCAGACGCCATAGATAACGTATAAGTTCCTATAATTGCTCCACCGTCGGGAGTAATTTCCAGTTCAAATGCCGTTTCAGTGCTATTGCCTCCAATAGTATTTTGCCACACAATATTCCCACTGGCATCGAGCTTTAGAACCCAAATATCTGTTGAGAATCCGGGGCCAACAGTTCCTTCTGTTTTATCACCTGAAACCGGCGATGCGGAACTACCGGAAACAATAAAACCACCGCCGGAAATTTCCTGTGCTCTAAAACAATAATCGGCAGATGTGCCACCAATGGTATTTTGCCACACAATATTTCCTGCGGCATTTAGTTTTAGAATCCAATAATCAGCATCACCAATATGATTTTCTGTTTTGTCCCCTGATATATCGCTATAAGAGTATGCACCAACAATATACCCACCGTCTGAAGTGTTTTCTATAGAACCTAAATAATCACTGGAATTGCCTCCTATAGTATTTTGCCAAACAATATTTCCTGTTGCGTCTAGTTTAATAATCCAAATGTCAATGGAACTTGCATGGTTATTTTCTGTTTTAATTCCTGAAATACCGGAGACTGAATATCCGCCCAATATATACCCTCCATCTAATGTTTGGGCAACTGTCTCAAGTTGGTCGTAATCCGAACCCCCATAAGTTTTTTGCCATTCGATGTTTCCGGCAGCATCGGTTTTTACAACCCAATAATCACTATTGCCATAATTGCCATCTGTTTTAATACCGGAAATTCCGGAATAAGTATATCCTGCTGCAATAAGTCCACCATCACTAGTGGCATCGAGGTTGTAGGCGCCTTCACTTAATGAGCCACCCATCGTTTTTTGATCAGTTATATCCACTATTTGTGCTTGCATTTGCATCACACAGAAACTTAATCCAATTAGGATTGAAACAGTAGATTTAAAATACATTCCAGGGAATTGGGTTTTGGATAATGCTTTTTTAGCTAACATAGGTATATAAATATGTTCTAAAAATATCAAATTTGTTAACCGTTAAGGCATAATATTAACACATCTGTGGTAAATGAGACTTATTAAACAATAACTGCTATATAATTACCAATAAGCGTATTTAATTGTTTGGGTTTGACAATCTGAATTCAATAGGTAAAGTGTCGAAATTCAAGACCTCCATCAAACGTATTAATTAAATAAATATGTGTAATGATTATTTAATGAATGATCTAAAAATCTATTATTAATGAAGACCAGTTTGTCCTAATTAAGTAACTCATAATAGTGCTATTTTAGCAATAAAATGCAACCATTTTCCTGTTTTTTCAAACGATTAATTACTACAGTCATTTCATTAATCGAACAACATTTAATCCTTTACAAAAGTTTTAGTAATAGTTACTTCCGAATTCGCAACAGAAATAAAATACATACCTTTTGCCAAATTTGAAATATCCAATTCATCCTCAACTGAAACATCGGAATATTTATTTACAACTTGTCCAACCGAATTAAAAATAGTTACAGTATTTATTTGCAAGCTATTTGTTTGAATATAGATTTTATCTTTTGCCGGATTTGGATATACTACAAAAGTTGAATTTTCTTTCAACTCCTCTCCTTCTTTACAAGGCACAAAAACTGCAATGCTATTTGAATTTTTGAAACAACCTGTAGCAGCTTTTGTAACGCGACATTTATAATTCCCGGGTGTTGTTGCCACATAATTTAAACTGGTAGCTCCGGCAATAGCTGTAGCACCTTTATACCATTGATAAGTACAACCTCCGGAAGGCGTTTCGGTTAAGGAAACACTACCACCTGCACAAAATGAAGTTGGACCACCTGCCGAAATTGTTGCACTTGGATTTTTATTTACCGTTACAATAATATTTTCAGATGTATCTGAATCACAATCATTAAAAGCGATACATGAATAAGTGCCTTTTTGATTTACCGTATAAGTAGCACCTGTTGCTCCAGGAATACTAGCACCATTTTTTCTCCATTGTAGACCTGCACCATTATGTGTTGCAGTTAAGGTAACGGTTGCGCCCTGACAAAAAGTAAGAGGCCCGTCGGCAGTTACTGTTATGTCAACAAAAAGTTCTTCATCAATCAATCCATCACAATCATCATCAATGGTATTACAAATTTCTGTTGTTGCTTCGCAGATGTCATCAATTTTTAGCAGCCAAAAATCGCTAAGACCAAATGTATTCAATGTTTTGTCACCGGAAATTGTAGATGCTGAAGAGCCGCACATGACGAATCTGCCATCCAATGTTTCTGTGAGCCCGTAACAATAATCTGCAGCCGTACCTCCCATCGTTTTATCGTAAATAATATTACCGGCCGCATCTAATTTCACCAACCAAAAATCTGCTAAACCAATTAATGGTTGAGTTTTGTCGCCACTTATTGGAGATTGAGAATAACCTGAAACAACAATTTCACCTGAGTTCATGACTAAGAGTGCATGGTTATGATCGAAGCTTGTACCTCCGATGGTATTTTCCCATTCCACGTTTCCACTTGCGTCCAATTTAATTATCCAATAATCATTAGATGTAATTCCACCTGAAATATTATTTTCCGATTTATCTACGGAACTATTTGAATAGGTTTGAGTACCAATTACTGCTCCTCCATCGGAAGTAATATCCATTTCAAATGCTGTTTCTGTTTGTGCAGCTGTGAGTGTATTTTGCCAAACTATATTTCCTGAATTATCCAGTTTTAATACCCAAACATCCACACCGCCCGCTGAGTTTTCTGTTTTGTCTCCTGAAATCGGAGAATTAGAAACACCTGATACAATAAAACTTCCATCGGCAGCTTCTTTTGCACGATAACAATAATCGTTACCTGTGCCGCCAATAGTGTTTTGCCAAACAATATTTCCGCTGGAATTTAATTTCAATATCCAATAATCAGCTGAAAATCCCACAACCGCTTCTGTTTTATCACCTGAAATACCACTAAATGAATAAGCGCCAACAATATAACCACCGTCAGCAGTTGGATAAATAGAACCTAAATAATCACTACCATTTCCACCTATTGCATTTTGCCAGGTGATATTGCCAGTGGCATCAATTTTAACAATCCACAAATCAATCGAGCCCGCCACATTTGCCTCCGTTTTATTACCTGAAATACCGGAAACGGAATATCCACCTAAAATATAACCACCATCGGCAGTTTGCGATAAAGTTTCTACCTGCTCAAAAGCAGAGCCACCATAAGTTTTTTGCCATTCAATATTACCAACGCTATCAGTTTTAACCACCCAATAATCAGAATCACCGTAGTTGGTAGCTGTTTTATTACCGGAAATACCTGAGTAGCTGTAACCGCCTGTAATATAACCACCATCTGCGGTTGCGTCAATATCATATGCGCCGTCGGTACTGGAACCACCGTAAACCTGTTGCCATTCGATGTTAACGGCTTGAGCGTGAATTTTAGTAATTGTGAAAGAGATTATAACGCCAATACAAAACGTAATTTTGGTCAGCAACTGAGCAATCTGTAAGTGTTTTTTGTGTGCCATAAGGAGCAAAAATTTAAAATTGTTGCTAAAATTACGAATTCTTGTGGAAGTGATAAGATTTTAACATTGTCTAACTTAGTTAATCGAATTAATTAATTAACTCTGGTTAAATTGGATTGAAATGTTGGGCTGCAATTATAAAGGCTACTGGGCTCTTCGCACTTGAGCATATTAATTATAAGCTAATAAGGATACTTTTTCAATATTTTTTTGTATTATTGAAACACAAATCAAAACTCACCCTTATGAATCTTAAAGAATACAGCTTGCTGGCTGCGGGAATTCTTGCAGCTTCAGACGCCAACAATCAGACCGTTTATCAGGACATTAATCCGGATTTATCGTTAACTCATGACGATCAGATTTGGTTTAACATTTCTACGCCATTAGATTTAAATAATGACGGGGTTACCGATTTTGATTTTAAGTTATGGGGCTATAGCACCTATTCCGGATGGGCTGCACAAGGTTATTTTATTTTTGGTTATGCAGTGCCAAAGGCAGGTCATCAGGTGTTGATTGCGTCGAGTCAATCGCCGGGCTTTTGTACCTTTGGCTGGTTTGCCGAAAACTTCGATCATATTGCCAATTATAGCAATGGCGAAATTATTAACCCCACACCGGCAACCGGGGCATTTGTACATCCTGAAAATGAATTCTATAATAATCAGCTGTTATTTATGCAGCGTGAAAAAGATTATTTTGCCTCTACCTGGTATTTCTTTTGCACCGGTGTTCCTGACCCGGTTGAACAGGGCGGATTATGGTTTGATGCAGAAATGCGTGTGATGCCAATTAAATTTAAACAATCCGGTAATTTTTATACCGGTTGGGTGCGATTAAGTGTGAGTGAAGGTAATTTAACGGTGCATGATTATGCTATTAATTTAACGCCTGAAACACCAATTGTTGCAGGCGATATTGCAGGTGCAATTATTGCGCAGGCTCCTGTTCCGGGGTTGGTTACTACACTTTCCACCAAAGCCTATTTAACATGGTCGCCGGTACCTGATGTATATAAATATCGTTACCGTTACCGCAAAGTTGGAACACTCATTTGGACAGAAAAATATCATACCGGTACTACCAAATTAATTAAATCGTTGGATTGTGCCAGCAATTATGAATGGCAAGTACAAACCGTATATGATAATTCTCCGGAAATGAATTCTGTATGGAGTCCTATGCATACATTTTCTACTATGAGCTGCAGAGTTGGTGGCGAAGATGTTTTAGTTGAAGATGTAAAAATTTATCCAACACTTGCATCAACTCAAATAATTATCCAAACTACCAGTCAGTCACAAACCGTTGATGCCATAGTTGAAATGTTTAACCTGCAAGGCGCTCAGGTAAAGAGTTTCGTGACAAACGACAAAACATTTGAAATTGATGTGAGCGATTTACCTACCGGCACTTATGTGGTAGTAGTGCATATCGGAGATGATGAACCGGTGATTGAAAAAGTAATGATAGGAAGATAATTCAAACCAAACAAAAACACTTATTGTAAATATTACAATAAGTGTTTTTTTATGTCATTTATTTCTATGTAATTTAATCCCTGCTGTGATACCTATTCCGGGTGTTACATCTCCGGCAAAATCATATTGCTGTGGAACATTTGGAGTAAGTGAATTATTATCATATGCAAAACATGCGCCTCCCGAAACTTTAAAATACCAACTTTTGCGATTAAATATAAGGTAACTTATATTTGGATAAACAATTAAATCGACAAAACCCGTGGTGCTATAACCTTGCAAAAGAGGATTGGGTGCGAAAAAAGATGCTTCCACTCCGGCACCGAATCGGTTATATTGGTAAGTTAATCCGGTATGATAAATTATAGTAGTAATTCGATAGTCGTTTGGACCATTTGACCAGCCTGGATACAATGCCCCAATACCTAAATTAGTATTTAAACTTTGCTCACCGGTTTTGTCAAATTTGACAATATAACTCGCATTTACCGAGGCACCAAAAAAATTGGCTCCACCAACCTGTAACTCAATTCCCAGTTGGGCTTTAGTTTGGTTTAGTATGAAAATAAACCCACAAATAGTAAGCATCAGGCTAGTACGCATAGTAAAAGAATTCGCTTATTTATTGACAATAATTGAAGTTATAGCATTGTTAACAATATTAAAATTAAACCATTTACCAATCAAATAAGATAATATCCATTATAAAACGAATGATCTACATTTTTAACGATTAAAAATTCAAATAAATTGCCACATAAAAAACAACTATTATTCCTTTACAAAAGTGCAATTCCCTTTTCCATATTCAGCTGCCATATCCACATAGTAAACTCCTGCAGGAAGATGATTGATAGCTACTAAAACATTCTCCTCAACACTCAAAGTATTGTAAACAAGCGCACCTACTGCATTAAATATAGAAATTGTTTTCGGATCGGTATTATTCGTTTTTATTGTAATATTGCTTGAGGCAGGATTTGGATAAATTGATAATTCCAGAGTTTGTATTTCACCAACTTTACAATCAACTGTAACAATGATTGAATTCGAAGTATTAAAACAACCCGTTTCTGTTTTAGTGACAATACAGCGATAATTACCTGTAGTTGTAGCAACATAAGTATTCAAAACAGCACCGGGAATTGAGGTGCCGTCTTTTTGCCATAAGTAGGTGCAACCTGCCGTTGGCAATTCATTTAAATACACAAAATCGCCATCACAAAATGTAGTTGGTCCACCGGCAACAACTTTAGCTTTAGGTTTTTTATTTATCGTAACATGAATGGCATTAGAAGTGGCTTCACCACAATCGCTGGTTGTAATACACGCATAATTTCCTGAGGCTAAAGCAACATATCCCGGACCTGTTGCGCCAGGTAATGGTATGCCATTGCGGGTCCATTGTACGCTTGCACCAGTGTATTCCGCAAACATGGTGACACCGGCTCCTTGGCAGACAGTGGTTTCACCAAGATTATAAATATAAATATCTTCGATTACCGACTCATCAATTAATCCATCACAATCGTCATCGAGTGTATTACAAACTTCACCGGTTGAATCACAAACCGGGCGGAATTTAATTAACCAAAAATCGTATACGCCATAAGAAGCCTCAGTTCTGTCGCCCGAAATTCCAGATGCGGAATTTCCCGCAATAATAAACTGACCGTTTTCATTGCCAGACATGGCATAACCATAATCTTCGTTTAAACCGCCGTATGTTTTATCCCAAATTACAAGGCCTAAACTATCTACACCAACTGCCCAATAATCGTAGGTATCGCCCCAATTGGCATTTGTTTTATCACCTGATACACCTGATAATGAATGACCGGCAACTGCGTATCCACCGCTTGTGGTGAGCACAACATCATAACATAAATCAGCATGAATACCACCAAGTGTATTTTGCCATTCAATATTGCCAAGATGGTCAACTTTTACTAACCAATAATCCATATCACCAACAACACCTGAAATGGTATTTTCCGTTTTATCACCTGAAATATTGGAGTTAGACTGAATGGCCAAAATAGCACCATTGTCCGGTGTAATTTTCGCTGCATATAGATTTTCTACAGAACTTCCTCCAATTACATTTTGCCAAATAATACTACCCGAAGCATTCAATTGCATAATCCATGCATCATAATTATTGAATGGACCAACAGGTGCTTCTGTTTTATCAAAACTAATTGGTGAAGAAGAATAACCGCTAATAAAATAAGTGCCATCAGGTAATTGTTCTGCGGCATGACATTGATCAATGCTGGTTCCGCCAATGGTATTTTGCCAGCCAATTGAACCGTCGCTATTTAATTTAATAATCCAATAATCTAAATTGCCTTTGCTATTTTCTGTTTTATCGCCGGAATTGCTGGAATTAGAATAACCACCAATAATACAACCTCCATCGCTGGTTTCATTTACATCGCCTAAATAATCGGTACCATTTCCACCTAAATCTGTCTGCCATAAAATATTACCAACTGCATCTATACGTAACAACCATATATCAGGTGTACCCGCTATACTATTTTCAGTTTTATTACCTGATATTGGCGATTGAGAATAGCCTCCGACAAAATAACCGCCGTCTGCTGTTTGAACAACTTGAACTAATACATCTAGGCCTGAACCACCGTAAGTTTTTTGCCATTCCACATTCCCGTCAGCGTCCAATTTCAGCACCCAATAATCGCCAAGGCCATAGGCAGATTCTGTTTTAATACCCGATATACCGGAGTAACTATAACCACCAACTATTGTACCTCCATCGTTTGTGGTACTAATTGAATAGGCTCCATCGTTAAGTGAGCCTCCATAAGCTTTTTGCCATTGATAAGCTATTTGAGCGTGGGATAATTGCATTGAAAAAAATGATAACAATGCAAAACAAACTAAATGGGATTTAAGTGTTTTCATTTTAAAATTGTGTTTCCACAAATTTAGCCCTTTTTTGCAGGAATTTAAGTGTAGAGAAATAAACAAATTCAAATTCACGGTTTTCGGTGAATGAGAAAAGCGTTTCAGTTTTTATTGTTTACAAAATGATAATGTTTGATTAGTATTATAGTGTTGCAACTCGATAAAATATATGCCGGCAGGCAATTGCTGAACGACAATTTCGGCCATTTCATTATAACATATTTGCTGTTGCACCTGCTGTCCTAAATTATTATAAATTGTAATTAAGGCATTGGTATTTCCCGGTAACTCAATAAATACAATTTCATCTGTTGGGTTAGGATATAACAATATTTTTTTGTCTGCTATTACTTCCCCTGCCGCATCGTCAGGCAAGCCTTCTTTGCACGGTACGGTCACTATAATTCCTGAAGAAGTTTTAAAACAACCTGTAACTATTTTGGTTACACGACATTTATAAATACCAGCTGTTGTTGCCAAATAATTAGTCGCTGTTGCACCCGGAATTGGCGATGCATCTTTATACCATTGATAACTACATCCCGCTACGGGACTCACATTTAACGTCACATTTCCGCCAACACAAAAAGTAGTTGGACCTGCTGCAGATATTATTGCTTTTGGGTTTTTAAATACATTTACAAATATAGTCTCAGAAATTGCTGTTCCGCAATCGCTGGTAGTTACACAAGCATAATTGCCTTTTGTTGCTGCGGTATAAGCTGCTAATGTAGCACCAGGAATATCAACACCATTTTTTTGCCATTGTAAGGATGTACCGGAGTAGGTCGCAGAAAGCGACACGCTACCGCCCTGGCAAAATTCGGTTGGACCGGCAGCAGTGATATTAATTGTTTCTACTACATCATCATCAATTAAACCATTACAATTATCGTCGAGAGTATTGCAGAGTTCGGGAGTTGGATTACATACCCCATTTATTTTAATAATCCATGCATCGCTAAGACCAAATGATGGCATTGTTTTATTTCCTGAAATACCGGAAGATGATTCTGCACTAATTATAAAACCACCATCAGGGGTTGGTGTAAAACTATTTCCCCTGTCATATTGAATTCCGCCTATTACGCTTTGCCAGATAATGGAACCTGTAGTTTCGAGTGCTACAATCCATATATCCGGAATATCGGGGCCGCCGAAACGAGGTTCTGTTTTATCGCCACTTATATTGGATGTTGAATATCCACCAATAACTAAAGTGCCATCAGCTAATTCAATACCATTATAACAGACTTCATGTTTATTGCCACCAATGGTATTCTCCCAATAAAAATCGCCGTTTTGCTTTAATTTAATTACCCAATAATCATAATACTCCAAATCTGCACCGAAGGTTGGTTCAGATTTATCGCCTGAAATTGGCGAATTAGAATAACCACCAATAAAATATCCGCCATCTGAAGTTTGTTTGCAAAAATATAATTCATCATCTATGCTACCACCAATGGTATTTTGCCATTCGATATTACCGACCGAATCTAATTTTAAAATCCAAAAATCGAATTCACCAATTGGATTTTCTGTTTTATCTCCCGAGATACTAGAGTTAGAAATACCACCAACAATAAATCCTCCATCATCAGTAATATTTAAATCAGCAAAAACATCAATTGCACTTCCACCAATTACTTTTTCCCATAATTTATTACCATCTGCATCTAATTTTATCATCCAATAATCAGCAGCACCTTTTGATGCTTCAGTTTTATTACCTGAAATGCCCGAGACGGCATAAGCCCCCAAAATATAACCACCATCGCTTGTTTGATGAATTTTATATAAATATTCAGTCGCAAGTCCACCAAAAGAATTTTGCCATTCAATATTGCCTTCTGCATCTAATTTTAATACCCAACAGTCCTGCATGCCGTAGTTAGGGGATGTTTTATTTCCTCCCGGCAATGAGCTTGAATATCCGCCGACAATATATCCACCATCGGTTGTTTGTTCAATATATTTAGGGGAGTCAATATCGGTTCCACCATAGGCTTTTTGCCATTCGATATTGCCTAAATTATCAGATTTAATAATCCAGTAATCGCCTCCACCGAAAGGGACAACTGTTTTGTTCCCTGTTACTAAGGATGCAGAGTGACACGCCATAATATAACCTCCGTCAACTGTTATGGCTGTGTGTACACCTTGATCGTATGAAGTGCCTCCGTAGGCTTGTTGCCATTCAATACCCGGAAATTGCGCTTGTAATAATGTAGATTGAATGGTAATAAATAATAACAATGCGGTACATTTAAAAAAATTTCCAATTAATGTAAATCTTTTCATTTTTGTATTTTGTGTTTTCATTGCAATAAATTAATTTATTGTTTGATAAAGGATTTAATTTGCGATTCAGATGATGAAACCAATTTTACAAAATACACTCCTTGAGCAAGTAAACTAATATTTAACTGAGCATGGTCATCAGTTACTAAACCTGTAAGCACTTCTTTTCCTGTCGCATCATAAACCTTCAATATTTCATTATTATTAATATCAGAATTAAATAGAATATTTACAACTTCATTCGCAGGATTTGGGTAAATACTAAACCCGGTTTGATTGCCTATTTCCTCCCCTTCTTTGCAAGGTACGGTTACTGTAATACCAGCTGAAGTTTTAAAACAACCCGTAGCCGTTTTGGTAACGCGGCATTTATAAATACCAGCAGTTGTTGCCAAATAATTTGTCACTGTTGCACCGGGAATGGGCGATGCATCTTTGTACCATTGATAACTTGAACCCGCAACAGGACTGACATTTAATGTCACATTTCCGCCAAAACAAAAAGTAGTTGGACCTGCTGCAGATATTATTGCTTTGGGGTTCTTAAATACATTTACAAAAATAGTTGATGATGTTGCAGTGCCGCATTCGCTGGTTGTTACACAGGCATAATTGCCTTTTGTTGTTGCGGTGTATGATGCTAATGTAGCTCCCGGAATATCAACACCATTTTTTTGCCATTGTAAGGATGTACCGGAGTAAGTCGCAGTGAGCGACACGCTAACGCCCTGACAAAATTCTGTTATTCCTGCAGCTGAAATGGTAATTGTTTCAATAACATCATCATCAATTATGCCATTGCAATTGTCATCAAACGTGTTACAAATTTCAGGCGAAGCAAAACATTCCGGAGATAATTTTATAGCCCAATAATCTTCTTCACCTAATGATGCATCTGTTTTATTTCCTGAAATAGGTGAATAGGAATAACCGGAAAGCATAAATCCTCCATCATCAGTCTGCATCAGGTTTTTTGGGTAGTCATCAGCATTACCACCATAAGCAGCTTGCCATGTGATATCGCCGAATGCATCTAATTTAAGCACCCAGAAATCAGCGGAATGATAAAATTCGAAATTTTCAATTGTTTTATCACCTGAAATTCCCGAGCTAGATGAACCTATCGCAACATAACCACCATCGGAAGTTGGTAATATATTTTCCAATGATTCATAATCATCGCCACCAATTGTATTTTGCCAAATTATTGAGCCCATTGAATTGAGTTTTAAAATCCAAAAATCATTACTTCCAATATTTGCTTCTGTTTTGTCGAAAGAAAGATCTGACCCTGAATTTCCGCCAACAATAAAATTGCCATCAGGTAATTGATGAATTACGCTTAAGTCATCATAGTGATTTCCGCCAATCGTATTTTGCCATATTATAGTTCCTATTGCACTTAATTTAAGTATCCAAAAATCGGAATTGCCATAACAAATTTCTGTTTTATCACCATAAATTCCCGAATAGGAAGTGGCACCAACAATATATCCGCCATCAGCGGTTTGCTCTATACTATTCACTCTGTCGGTGGCACAACCCCCAATGGTGTTTTGCCATTGAATTGTCCCAATTGAAGTTATTTTAATTATCCAAAGGTCTTCACCTCCACAAAATGCTGCTTCAGTTTTATCACCTGTAATGGGTGAACGTGACAGTCCTCCTAAAATATAACCACCATCGGCTGTTTGATTGATTGAGGTAATCCAATCTTTATATTCACCACCAATAGTATTTTGCCAAACAATTGTTCCTTCAGCATCTAATTTGATTATCCAATAATCTGTAGAATTTAAATACGGTGCCCAGCAATCCTCAGTTTTATCACCGGAAATATCAGATTCCGAATTGGCTGCAATTATGTAACCACCATCTATAGTCTCCAGCATTGCACTTACAAAGTCATCTCTATCACCACCAATGGTATTTTCCCATTCCAAGTTGCCATCGGCATCCAATTTCACTAACCAAATGTCTGTATACTCATAATGGTAGGTCACCCAATCATCTTCATCAAAAACATTGTAGCCGGGGCCTATTGCATCTTCACTTTTCATTGCATTGCTGTCTGAATCGGAATATCCTGCTAATAAATAACCGCCGTCAGAAGTTTGAAGGGTGGTGACAAGTCGATCGGACCGTTCACCGCCAAGCGTTTTCTGCCATTCGATATAGGGTACTTGGGCGGTGATTAGGTTTGCCGCGAATAAAGTCAAGCAAAATGAAAAGACTTTCATAGTGTGTATTTGGTAGAAAATTAGCACCAACTACCTATAAATTCAAATAGATTGATGTGAAGTGGCTAATTTTTGTTGTGAAATGGCTATTTGAGTTAGTAAAGGAATTACCGACAAGCAGCACATAATACGGATTTAGATAATGAATGAACGTTCATTCATACATCAATGCTGTGTTTAATTACTTATAAGTTGGAGCGGTTTATAGTTGTTTTTTACTCTATAATCAATTTTTGTTGTACTTGATATTCCCCAAAATTGATATTCACGATATACATTCCTATTGCAATTTCGGGCATATAAATTTCGAAAACATTTTGTTCGGGGTCTAATTCCCTGGTTAATATTTGTTGGCCTGTTGTGTTGTAAATTTCGAGTTGTATACTATGACCTTTTTCTCCCACCTCATCGGTCGACAGGCGCGGTGGAATGGAGTGAGCGTAGATGGTGAATGTGCCGTTGTTGGGGTTGGGTTGGATGTTTACTGAATTGTTATTTGCAATCGCTTCCCCTTCTTTGCAAGGGACGCTTACTGTAATTCCTGCTGAAGTTTTAAAACAACCAGTAGCCGTTTTGGTAACACGACATTTATAAATGCCAGCAGTTGTTGCCAAATAATTTGTCGCCGTTGCACCAGGAATTGGCGATGCATCTTTATACCATTGATAACTACATCCTGCAACCGGCGTTACATTTAATGTTACACTTCCTCCTATACAAAATGTAGTTGGACCTGCTGCTGAAACTGATGACGTTGGATTTTTTTGAACGTTGACAAAAATGCCCGCGGATAATGCTATATCACAAGCACTTGATGTTTCACAAGTATAGGTTCCTTTTGTTGTGACCGTATATGATGATAATATTGCTCCCGGAATGTTAACTCCGTTCTTTTTCCATTGGTAATTTGGGCCGGATGTTGTGGCATTTAAAATAACGGAACTGCCCTGACAGAATGTAGTTGGACCAGCTGCAGAGATATTAATTATATAATTGATATCATCATCAATTAAGCCGTTGCAGTTATCGTCGAGGGTATTACAAATTTCTAAATAGGGCGTGCATCCCAATTTAATTAACCAAAAATCAACTCCCCCAATGCAGGCTTCCGTTTTATCTCCGGAAATAGACGAATTGGACGCACTTAAAACTATATACCCTGCATCATCAGCTTGGTTGATCAAAACAGCATATTCATATTCCGAAGCCTTGATAGATTTTTGCCATTCGATATTACCTTCAGCATTCAATTTAACTATCCAAATGTCATTATACCCTAAATTTTCTTCGGATTTATATCCTGACACACCTGACTGAGACTCACCGGCTAAAATATATCCGCCATCGTTTGTTATTTTACAACTGGTAAGGTAATCATCCAAATCACCGCCAATTGTTTTCTGCCATTCGATTATTCCTGATGAAGAAATTTTTACTATCCAATAATCGACATAACTTTGCTCTAAATCAAAAATATCGCCGAAATGGTCTTCGGTTTTATCGCCGGAGACACCCGAACTTGAGAAACCGGCAACAATATACCCACCATCAGGAGTTTGTCTTACGTCCACCAGATGATCTGACGAAGAACCTCCTATTACTTTCTGCCATTCAATAACACCAAACATATCCAATTTTAAAATCCAATAATCATTCAAGCCCCAGGAGGCTATTGTTTTATCACCCGAAATACCGGATTGGGAAGAGCCGCCAATTATAAAACCTCCGTCTGCAGTTTGATCAATAGATTGCAAGGTTTCGTAAGAGCTTCCTCCAATTGTATTTTGCCAAACAATTAAACCTTCATTATTTAATTTAATTAACCAATAATCAGTTACACCAATACTGGCTTCTGTTTTATCACCTGATATTCCGCTATAGGAATATCCCCCGACAATGTAACCATCAGCAGTTTGTTGAATGATTCTCAGGTAATCATTTTTTGTTCCGCCAATTGTATTTTCCCATTCTACAATTCCACTGGCGTTTAATTTAATCACCCAATAGTCAACGTAATTTTCCCCAAAATCATCTATACCTCCAATATGGTTCTCCGATTTATCCGGTGAAATATTTGAGCCTGAACTTCCTCCTAAAATATATCCACCATCAGCAGTTTGTTCAATAGAGGTTAGCCAGTCACCACTAGTTCCACCTATGGTATTTTGCCATTCTATAATTCCTGAATTATCTGTTTTAATTATCCAGTAATCACCACCATAACCTCCCCCAAAAAACCCTTCAGTTTTATCTCCACTAATATCTGAATAAGAAGTGCCGCCAAAAATATATCCTCCATCTAATGTCTGAAAAATTGTTGTAGGAAGGTCCCCACTTGTTCCTCCAATAGTATTTTGCCAAATGATTGCAGGTGGTTCGATACAACTTAATCCTTCATCAATTAATCCGTTGCAATTATCATCAAAGCCATCACAAAATTCTTCCGCACCCGGGTAACCTATTGCGAATGCATCGTTACAGTCTAAATCATTCATACTAAATAAAGTTCCAGGTGGTTCACAAGATAAACCCGGTGATATGCCGGCTCCATAATCATCATCATCTGAATCAACATAGTAGGGTTGCGGAATACAATTATCCGGTACCAATTTTACTATCCAATAATCCATATATATGCCTCCCCCGATTACATTTTCCAGCTTATCACCAGAAGCGTTAGAGGATGACCAGCCAGCCATAAAATAGCCATCATCCACTGTTTCATCGATTGACATGAAATAATCATCATCTTCTCCGCCGATAGTATTTTGCCATAAAATATTGCCGTTATTATTTAATTTCAATACCCAATAATCATATCCTAAATTGCCCCCGAAAAATCCATTTTCAATTTTATCGGAACCGATTCGTGAATTTGAATGGCCACCAAGGATATATGACCCATCGGATGTTTGATGGATATCATTAAAAATATCATCTCCATAACCACCAATAGTATTTTGCCAGGTAATTGCACCTGAGCTATTTAATTTAATTATCCAATAATCACTAGTATATGGTATTTCATTATCTAACGCTGGTTCTGTTTTATCACCTGAAATACCGGAATTAGAATAACCTCCGACAATATATCCACCATCCGCAGTTTGTTCTATTGCTCTTAGTTGATCATCCATTGTTCCACCGATAACATTTTGCCAAACAATATTTCCAACTGAATTAATTTTTATGACCCAATAATCATTCTCACCAATTTTCGGCTCTGTCTTATCTCCCGAAATTACAGAACTGGAAGTTCCTCCAAGAATAAACCCACCGTCAGAAGTTTCGTCGATACTGTAAAGACGATCAATACCGCCCCCTCCGATAGTATTTTGCCAAACTATTGTTCCGCTTGAATTTAATTTTACTATCCAATAATCATAATTGCCAATAGTAGCCTCTGATTTATCTCCCGATATGCCTGATTTAGAATAGCCTCCAATTATATATCCACCGTCCGTTGTTTGGTGAAATTGGCTTAATTGATCATCACCATTACCGCCAATTGTATTTTGCCAAACAATTGTTCCTGCTGCATCTAATTTCAAAATCCAAAAATCATAAGATCCTATATTTGCTTCAGTTTTTTCTCCACCAATAGCAGAATTAGAAAAACCTCCAACAATATAACCACCATCAGCTGTTTGTTCAATGTTTTTAAATTCGTCATAAGCAAAGCCTCCAATATTATTTTGCCATTGTATTGTCCCATCTGCATAAAGTTTTATAACCCAATAATCTGCATAACCAAGCCAGGCTTCAGTTTTATCTCCTGAAATAGGTGAGGAAGAAAAACCGCCGAGAATATATCCACCATCAACTGTTTGAGCTACTGAAGTTGCATAGTCAGAACTGTTACCACCGATGGTATTTTCCCATTCAATTTCCGGTGCCTGAGCAAAAGATATATTAAATAGAAACGGAATGCAAAAAGCTGATATTAATATTCTTTTCATGAGGAAATAATTAAATTATTCTATTATTATATTCTTTAGATTGTAAATATTGTTATTCCACAACTTTACTAAATAAATTCCCGGAGTAATATTTTTTAATTCAATTGGTTCATTTATTATTCCAGCATAAGCTATAACTTGCTTAGAAAATATTAATTGTCCAAGGTTGTTGTATATCTCAATTGTTGATTCCGGTGGCGCAAAATTTTGCGTCGGTACTGTCGCTTCGATTGTAAATGTACCCTCATTCGGATTCGGATAAATTGAAAATGTATTTTCATCATTATATATCTCTCCTTCTTTACACGGCACACTTACCGCAATTGCATTCGAATTTTTATAACATCCTGTAGCGGTTTTGGTTACACGGCATTTATAATTACCTGCTGTGGTAGCTGTATATGTTAATGATGTTGCACCTGCTATTGGCGATGCACCTTTATACCATTGATAGGTACATCCTGCAACAGCAACTTCTGTTAACACCACACTTCCGCCTGCACAAAAGGTTGTTGGGCCTCCGGCAGAAATACTTGCGTTGGGGTTTTTAATTACATTAACAAAAATAGTAGTTGATTCTGCTGTGCCGCAATCGCTAGTTGTTACACAGCTATAATTCCCTTTGGTTGTGACAGTATATGTGGGAGATGTTGCTCCGGGAATATTTGTTCCATTTTTTTTCCATAGAACTGAAGTGCCGGAATAAGTTGCAGTTAATAAAACAGTGCCCCCCTGACAAAAAGTAATTGGCCCACCGGCGGAGATGGCAATTGTTTCTGTAATACCATCGTCGATTAGACCGTTGCAATTATCGTCGAGTGAATTACAAGTTTCAGCAAATGCAATACAATCAGTAAATAATTTTATTATCCAATAATCATTTTTTGGAGAATTGTATCCTGGCGTTATAAATGATTCCAGTTTGTCATACACAGCCTCGGACAAAGAACTACCACCTAACACAAAACCGCCATCTAAAGATATTTCAACATTACGCAATACATCCGCTTGCGGACCACCTATGGTGTTTTGCCAAATGATATTACCGGATTCATTGAGCAGTAATACCCAATAATCAAATCCTCCGAAATTAGTTTCAACTTTATCTCCCGAAATTGGGGAATCAGAATATCCACCAATAAAATAATTACCATCTGCCATTTGTTTTAGGTCATATAGGTAATCATATTGAGTACCGCCGATGGTATTGTCCCATTCAATATTTCCGGAAGCATCTAATTTTACCAACCAGTAATCATCCTTTGCACCTAATATCGTAATTACATTTTCCGATTTATCAAATCCTGTATTAGATTGTGAATATCCGCCAACCAGATAACCACCGTCATTTGTTTGAATTATAGCTTTTAAGTAATCTGCGCCTGAGCCGCCAATTGTATTTTGCCAGCTGATATTACCTAATGCATCCAATTTAATTACCCAATAATCAGCACTACCGGGACCTGTTTCTGTTTTATCACCAGACAGTGGACTAAATGTGTAACCCCCTAAAATATACCCGCCATCACTTGTTTGTGATATCGTTTCGAAATAATCGGAGCTACTACCACCTATCGAATTTTGACAGACGATATTTCCTTCAGAATTTAATTTTACAACCCAAAAATCAACACTACCGACATTTAACTCTGTTTTATCATAATCGTTTGGCGAATATGAAACACCTCCTAGAATATACCCGCCATCATCAGTAATATCTACTTCCATTATATTGTCTGTAGAAGAACCACCTATTACATTTTGCCATTCAATATTTCCAATTGCATCTAATTTAATAACCCAAAAATCACTATCAACCCCCGGTCCCAATGAAGGTTCAGTTTTGTCGCCTGAAAGTGGAGATAAAGAAGTTGCCCCTAATATATAGCCACCATCTGGTGTTTGTTTAATACTATTTACATAATCAGTATTAATACCTCCAATAGTATTTTCCCATTCTATTTCAAGGTTGGCATTTACTTTTACTATCCAACAATCAGAAGTACTTTGTTCTTCATCCCAATTGTGTTCAGATTTATCACCGTGCGCCATTGAAAAAGAATATCCACCAAGAATATATCCCCCGTCTGCTGTTACAGTCATAGTCTGGAAAAAATCTTCAGACTGTCCGCCAATTGTATTTTGTAACTCAATTGCAGGTCCGGGAAAACAATCAATTAATCCTTCATCTATAGTTCCTGAACAATTATTATCAAACCCATCACAAATTTCCGGTCGTCCCGGATAAATAAGATTGTTTGTATCAACACAATCAGTTGTATCTTGCGATGCATAATAATTTCCAACACATGAATTCCAATAGACAAGTCCATCATTGGTTCCAAATAAATCATGATCTGAATCTGTATAAAGTGGATGTGGAATACAATCTTCTGGCGCTAGTTTTAAAGCCCAATAATCAGATTTCCCAACCACATAACATGCTTCTGTTTTATCGCCCGAAACGATTGATTCAGATTCACCTCCAATAACTATCTCACCGGAATCATTGAGGTCGAATGAACAATATCTATCGGTACTATTTCCACCAATAATATATTGCCACACAATATTCAAATCATCATTTAGTTTTATTAGCCAAAAATCCAGACTATTGGTTGCTTGCCATAAATCTCCGGTAAAAGGGGAAGTTGAAAATCCGCCAATTAAATATCCATCCGGTAATAATTCAATTTCGAAAGGTTCATCATCTTCATCACCACCAATTGTATTTTGAGATAAAATAGCACCGGTACTATTTAATTTTAACACCCAATAATCGTAGGCAAAATATGTTTCAGGATTAGATTCTTCTGTTTTATCACCGGAAACATCAGAATCAGATTTACCTGCAACAATAAAATTCCCATCAGCAGTTTCAACTATATCAGCAGCAAAATCAAATCCTTCAGCACCAATTGTATTTTGCCAAATGATATTACCAACGGAATTTAATTTCATAACTAAATAATCCGGACCATTAAAAACACCTTCCGTAATATCATCAGAAACTGGTGAATAAGTAGTTCCGCTTATAATATAACCTCCATCAAGTGTTGTTGCTACGCTTGAAAAATATTCGTAACTATCTCCTCCTATAGTATTTTGCCATTCGATGTTTCCGATAGCACCGAGTTTTACGATCCAGAAATCAGCACCACCTTTTGAAGGTTCTGCTTTATCTCCGGCTGCATTAGAAAACGAGTATCCACCCAAAATATATCCACCATCAGGTGTTATCGCTAAATCGATAAGAAAATCATCGGCAGTTCCACCAATCGTATTTTGCCATTCAATATTACCTGCTGCATTTAATTTCAACACCCAATAATCGTATTGATAGGTACCGCCAATAAAATGTGTTTCTGTTTTATCTCCTGTAGCTGTAGAATTTGAATAACCACCAATTATATATCCACCATCGGCAGTTGGTTCAACACATGTTAAAAAATCATCAGATTTACCACCAATGGTATTTTGCCATTGAATAGCACCGGTATTATCTAATTTCACCACCCAATAATCTTCATACCCAGCAACACCTCCGGTAATATTGGCCGTTTTGTCGTATCCAATACTGCTTAAGGATGTTCCACCTAAAATTGCACCGCCATCAGCTGTATGTCTCACTTGATGCAAAATATCATCTTCAGCCCCGCCAACTGTTTTTTGCCAAATGATATCAGGGTCCTGAGCTGTTAAATATGTCGGAATTATTATTAATGCCGCAATACTTAAAAATTGTTGAATTTGGTTTTTCATGTAGCGCGCTTTTGAATGGTAACTATTATTCTACAAATAATTTATTTTCAATGTAATTATTGTTGTAATATATTCTTGCGATATAAATTCCGGCTGCGATATTGGTCAAAGAAATCGTTTCATTAATTGCATTTCCAAGCAGATTTTTAATGAAAATAATTTGGCCATAGGAATTATATATCTCAAGTATTATTTCACTCGATTCGGGTAATAATTGATCTTGGTATGATAGTGTAAATGTTCCATTATTTGGATTTGGATAAATGTCAACATTTGGTATATTTAAAAGATAATCTTCATTCTCTTTACACGGAACACTCACAACAATTGCGTTCGAATTTTTAAAACATCCTGTCGCAGCTTTTGTTACGCGACATTTATAATTACCAGAGGTGGATGCTGTATAGTTTAATGATGTAGCTCCTGCAATTGGTGTTGCACCTTTATACCATTGATAAGTACACCCTGCAACAGCAACTTCTGTTAATACCACACTTCCGCCTGCACAAAAGGTTGTTGGGCCTCCGGCAGATATACTTGCGTTGGGGTTTTTAATTACGTTTACAAAAATTGTTGTTGATTCTGCTGAGCCGCAATCACTAGTTGTTACACAGCTATAATTCCCTTTGGTTGTAACAGTATAAGTAGCTGCTGTTGCACCGGGAATATTGGTTCCATTTTTTTTCCATTGAACAGTAGTGCCCGAATAAGTTGCTGTTAATAATACATTTCCACCCTGACAAAAAGTAATTGGTCCGCCAGCGGAGATGTCAATAGTTTCCGTAATACCATCATCGATAAGACCGTTGCAATTATCGTCGAGAGTGTTACAAATTTCCATTAAATCGTAACAAGCCGGTGAAAGTTTTACTACCCAGGTGTCTAATTTTCCATTATTGAAACCAACATCACCATCTTCTGAATCTGAGCTGCCTGCAATTATATAACTGCCATCATCTTCAATAAGAAAGTCCCTAAAATAATCATCTTTTGATCCTCCTACGGATACTTGCCAAAGGATAACACCAACTGAATTAATTCTCACCAACCAGCCATCTGAATCACCATGATTAAATAATACGTCACCCCCTATAGAGCTGGTTGAATTTGCCATAACATACCCTCCATCAGCGAATTGTTTAACCGCATAACCATAGTCGTAGCTGTTTCCACCATAATTTTTTTCCCATTCAATATTTCTAAGGCTGTCCATTTTTACCAGCCAAACATCTCCTCGTTCGGCTGAACCATAATGATTTGCGACATCTCCATTTTCCGATGTGGAATTACCTATCATTATATAACCTCCATCTAATGTTTCGATTGCATAATCTGAAGATTCCGAATTTGTACCACCCAGGCATTTTTGCCACAAGGTGTTTCCAAAATGATCTAATTTAATCATCCAAATATCGCTTGAACCATGATTACCGAGCACATCAAAATCATTTGAAAAAGTATGGCCTGTAAATAAATATCCATCGTCGTTAGTTACAATCACGGACCTAAGAAAATCTCCACCAGTTCCGCCTAAACAACGCTGCCATTGTATTTCTCCAATACTATCCAATTTAATTACCCATGCATCACGATCATGTAACGGGTCATGTCCGATTACATCTCCATCAATTGATTCGGTATCACCTACAGCAAGCGCACCACCGTCATCTGTAGTTACCAAATGTATCAGGTAATCAAATCCTGAACCGCCATACGATTTTTCCCATAATAAATTGCCATCAGCATCAATCTTGAAAATCCAGAAATCATAATCACCAAAACTTTCTGAAACATCACCGTTGGTTGAATTGGTTGTTGCACCTACCATAAAATCACCTTCAGGTGTTTCTTCAATATAAAATAATCTGTCGTTTAGTGCACCACCATATGATTTTGCCCATACTAATTCAAAATTGGAATCCAATTTAAATATCCAAACATCATCATAAGCAGCTGTGCCATTATGGTCGGTTATATCACCATCAGTAGAATAAGTATTACCTCCAAGGATGTAACCACCATCCAATGTTTTTTTAAGGTTATCGAAATTCTCATCTTTCGTACCACCAAAACTATCTTCAAACAATAATTCAGGGAGCTGAGCATTAGCAATTGCAACAAAACTTAATAATCCGACAAAAAGTAAAAGTTTTAATTTCATGGATGAAATACTACAAGGTTAAAAAATAAATTGAAACTAATTTGCACATACATTGTGAAATCCAATTAACATTGGCGATTACAAAGGTGATGATAAGCGAGTTTTTGAATGTGTGCATTTGGTTGCAATTTAGCCCAAAACGGGCATTATTTCAACCCAAAATACATGAAATAGCTGAATTTCTGTGTGAAATGCACCTTTGAGTTAGTGAGGTTGACCGAGTAAAACATAAAAACAGAACAGCTCCAAAATATGAATGAACGTTCATTCATATTTTGGAGCTGCTGCTTATTACTAAAAATCTTTTTATTCGATAATTAATTTCTGCTCATAAATATTTGTCCCTGATACCAATTTTACGATATACATACCGGTGGGTATTTCGGGCATGTTGATTTCAAAAATATCTTGTTGCGGGTCTAATTCCCGGGTAAATATTTGTTGGCCTGTTGTGTTGTAAATTATGAGTTTTGTAGTTTCCAACGGAGAAAGTGAGTGAGCGGAGATGGTGAATGTGCCGTTGTTGGGGTTGGGTTGGATGTTAAGGGTAGTGTTAAGCAGCGCATCTTCTCCTTCTTTACACGGCACACTCACAACAATTGTGTTCGAATTTTTATAACAGCCGGTTGCTGTTTTTGTTACCCGGCATTTATAATTTCCTGCTAAAGTTGCTGTATATGAAGTTGAGGTTGCACCGGCAATTGGTGCTGCGCCTTTATACCATTGATAAGAGCAACCTGTGACGGGAGCTTCAGTAAGTGTAACACTTCCGCCAGCACAAAATGTGGTTGGGCCTCCGGCTGTGATGCTGGCGTTTGGGTTTTTCAAAACATCAACAAATAGTGTTGGTGTAGATGCAGTTCCACAAGCGCTTGTTGTTGTGCAAGAATAATTCCCTTTGGCAGTTACTGTAAAACTTGCGCTTGTTGCTCCGGTAATCACCACTCCATTTTTATACCATTGCAAGGTGGCGCCTGTATAGGTTGCATTTAGCACAACGCTGCCACCTTGGCAAAAGGATATTGGTCCGGCCGCGGCAATGCTTATTGATTCGACAACACCATCATCAATAAGACCATTACAATTATCATCAAATGCATTACAAACTTCAGGCAATGGTACACATGTTTCAGGTTCTAATAAAATATTCCAAATATCGAGGTCGGTAAAATATACATCTTCCTCATAAAAATTAAAATCATCCATTTCTTCCCAAATAGCACCGTACATAGGGCTTGATTTATCACCGTCGGCTTCAGAACTAGAAGTGCCTGAAATTAATATTGAACCATCTGATGCTATTGCAACCGTTTCTCCATGATCATCTCCACCACCGCCAAGCGTATTTTGCCAAATCACCCCACCTGCGCTGTTGGTTTTTACGAGCCAATAATCTTCATCATAATAAAATTCAGCATAATCATGAGGATTATAATATCCGTTTTGTGTATGCTCTGTTTTATCATACCCTTCATCAGAACTTGTGTAGCCAGCGAGTAAAAATCCGCTGTCTGAAGTTTCAACAATATCTGCAATTAAATCCAAACCTTCAGCTGAAATCGTATTTTCCCAAATAACATTTCCGGAAGGATCTAATTTTATTAGCCAATAATCCCATCCATACGAATCTTCCGATTTGGTATCAGAAGAATAGGAAGCAGAAGAGCCGGCTGCAAGAAAATTACCATCGCTGGTAGCAATTATTTTTGCGAATTCATCAAAGTTTGTACCTCCAAATGATTTTTGCCACGTTAAATGCCCGGTTTCATTTAATTTGATAATCCAGTAATCATTGTATCCAATGTTAGGTGTTGTTTTGTCGCCTGAAACTATTGATCTTGAATGCCCCCCTATAATAAATCCACCATCAGTAGTTGGCACTGCATTGCTGGGTGTGTCCCAAGTATTTCCACCAATTGTATTTTGCCAAACAATATTACCCAGTGCATCTAATTTAAGCACCCAGTAGTCACCGGAACCCCTACTAAATTGTGATTTATCTCCTGATACACCTGACTCTGACATACCGCAAACAATATATCCGCCATCATCTGTTTGTGAAATCCAACTCAATTCGTCTACATCATCACCACCGATTGTATTTTGCCAAAGTATATTACCTGTTGCATCTATTTTAATTATCCAAAAATCGTTGATTCCAATTAAAGGTTCTGATTTATCTCCGGAAATACCTGAACCGGAATATCCACCTAAAATATAACCCCCATCAGTTGTTTTATTAATAGATGTAATTTTCTCAGAGGAAGCACCTCCATAAGTTTTAATCCATTCAACACCTGCAGATTCATTCAATTTAATTAAGCAATAATCCATTTCGCCATTATTAGTTACAATATCATCTGTATTTGAATACGAGCCGCCACCTAATAAAAATCCGCCATCATCGGTTGGTATTGAACAGGTTATATAATCTCTTTTAGCACCACCATAACTGGCATCTAGAATAATGGATGGTCCAACAGGACAGGAAACCAAACCTTCATCGATAGTGCCATTACAATTATTGTCTATCTGGTCGCAATATTCTGGTAATAATGCCGAAATATTGCTGTTTAAATCGTCACAATCATCCATATTTGTTACAAACTCACTTCCTGTATATTCGCATGCACCGAATAAATAATTGCCACCCAAATCATCCTGATCAACATCGCTGTAAATTGGAAATGTAGAACAGGTATCAGGCCCCAATTTGACGATCCAAACATCATCATAACCTGCAAGGATTGCATTTTCTGATTTATCCAAACCAGCACCTTCTTCCGATGAACCTCCAATAATAAATCCGTTGCCGGGAACCACAGCTGCATCGTTTAAATAATTATAAGTATCGCCCCAGGTGTAACCGGAGTAAACGTCAGACCAAATTTTATATCCGTTTGAATCTACTGCTGTTATCTGATGATTATATCCATAGTCCGAGTCTCCGTAATAACCGGCTATCAGGTATCTGTTATCATTATTAAATAAAAGTCGCTTTGGATATTCGTACGAAATGCCACCAACGGTTTTTTCGCGAATTAATTCACCTGTGCTGTTAACGTGAACCACCCAGTAGTCATAACTATCGTGAATTACATAATTAGATAATATATCTGAATAATAGGTATTATTAAAGCTCAATTGGGATTTGTTTCCGGAAATATCGGAAGTAGAATTACACAACAAAACATAACCTGATGTACCCGTTAGCATACAATCGATTAAATTATCGGTGCCATCGCCACCAATTGTATTTTGCCAATTGATTACCCCACTTTCTGTGATTTCCATTATCCATAAATCAATCCATCCGTTACTATTTTCAGTTTTCACTCCGGAGATATTTGATGCAGAATATCCAGCGAGGAAAAAATTACCACTTCTTCTCAGTGTTTTAACTAAATAATCATCTGCTGATCCTCCATAACCAAATTGCCAAATTATTGAGCCGGTTGTATTTAATTTCATCACCCAATAATCTTTACCGCCGTAATTAGCCATGGTTTTATCACCAGAAATTCCGGATGATGAATACCCGCTAACGATAATACTTCCTGATGGAAGCAACTCTAAATTAGTAATTACATCTGCTGCATCCCCGCCAATTGTATTTTGCCATACGATACTACCGGTGCTATTGAGTTTAATAATCCAATAATCTTCAAGTCCAAGCGATGCCTCTGTTTTATCGCCACTTATACCACCAATAGTATAACCACCAAGTAAATAGCCGCCATCCGAAGTTTGTAATACTTTTACCAAACGATCATCTGCGGTAGTGCCAATCGTATTTTGCCAAATGATATTACCAGATGCGTCTAGTTTTAAAATCCAAAAATCCCATCCACCTATTTGTGTTTCTGTTTTATCACCTGAAATACCGGATCTTGATTCAGCCCCAATCAAATATCCGCCATCGCTTGTGGTGCACAATGACATGCAACGATCATCTGCTGTGCCGCCAATGGTATTATCCCATTGCACTGTCGGGTCCTGGGCAAACAAAATTGGGATTGATACCCAAGATATCAAATAAATTAAAATTAAACCGGGGAAACGTTTTCTCATGATGAATGTTTCCCATAAAAATACCAATTTACAGCTGGATTTAGAGCGAGAATTGAGCGAAATCGAGGTTTTTTGGTGTGAAATGTGGTGTTCACTTAGCGAATGAAACCAACTATTTAAAGCCTAGCTATGAAAAAAGCAGGGATTCTGCATATGAATGAACGTTCATTCATATGTTGAATCCCTACATAAAAATTTGTAAAATATTATTATTCGATAATTAATTTCTGCTCATAAATACTTGTCCCTGATACCAATTTAACGATATACATACCGGTAGGAATTTCGGGCAAGTTGATTTCAAAAAGATCTAGTTGCGGGTCTAAAACACTGGAAAATATTTGTTGGCCTGTTGTGTTGTAAATTAAGAGTTTTGTAGTTTCCAACGGAGAAAGTGAGTTAGCGGAGATGGTGAATGCGCCGTTGTTGGGGTTGGGTTGGATGTTAAAGGTGGTGTTAAACAGCACATCTTCACCCTCTTTACACTGCACAGAAACACTAATTGGGTTTGAATTTTTAAAACATCCCGTTGCAGTTTTTGTAACTCTGCATTTATAATTACCTGAGGTAGTTGCAGTGTATGTTAATGATGTAGCTCCTGCAATTGGTGTTGCACCTTTATACCATTGGTAACTCAATCCACCACCTGTATTTGCCGTTAATATTACGGAACCTCCGGCGCAAAAGTTTGTTGGGCCACCTGCAGTAATTGTTGCAGGAGGATTTTTATTGACATTTACAAATATTCCTACAGATGTTGCAGTACCGCAAATGCTGGTTGTTTCGCAAGTGTAAGTTCCTTTTGTTGTAACTAAATAGGTTGGTGATGTAGCACCGGGAATATTTGTACCGTTCTTTTTCCATTGTACTGTTGCACCGGAATAAATTGCTGTTAATAATACGTTTCCGCCTTGACAAAAAGTTGTTGGTCCTCCTGCGGAGATAGAAATTGTTTCGGTGATGTTTTCGTCGATGTTTCCGTTACAATTATCGTCAATGGAATTGCATATTTCAGTTACAGGGACACAATCAATATCAAATTTAATTATCCAGCTATCAACATTTGCCGGAGTATTTTCATTCTTATCGCCGGAGAGTTCAGATCCGCTAGAAACTCCCGCTATAAATGTCCCATCAAAACATTGTTCGATATTTATACAAAAATCGTTGTTATTACCACCAATAGCATTCTGCCAAACAATTTCTCCTTCTGAATTTAATTTCATGATCCAGGCGTCTTCAACACCCCCAATTATTTTATTTTCAACTTTATCTCCTGATATATCCGACCAAGAAAATCCGCCAATAATAAATCCATTATCCTGCGTAGCACGAATAGCATTCAATCCGTCTAAATCCGCACCTCCAATAGTGTTTTGCCAAACCAGATTTCCGGATATATCTAATTTTACAATCCACAAATCGCTACCACCAATAAGTACTTCAGTTTTGTTACCAGATGCAGAAGAAAATGACGTTCCACCTACAATATAACTGCCATCGCTTAACTGGCTTACAGCATAAAGATAATCGCCGGCACCCCCTCCAATTGTATTTTGCCACATGATATTTCCAGATGCGTCAAGTTTTACAATCCAATAATCATAAGCGCCTTGAGATGGTGCAGTTTTATCTAATCCAATGCCTGATTCAGAATACAATCCTGCGATATATCCGCCATCAGTTGTTTGTTTAATATTATCCAAAATATCAAACAAATTTCCTCTAATTGATTTTTGCCATTCAATTGATCCTGTTGCATTTAATTTTAATATCCATCCATCATTTGCTGCGTTGGGTGTAGTTTTATCACCTGAAATACCGGAAAATGAACTTCCACCTGCAATAAATCCTCCGTCCAAAGTTTGGTTTATATCATTTAATAAATCAGTAGAATTCCCTCCAATAGTATTTTGCCATTCAATATTTCCTAACGCATCCAATTTAATAATCCAAAAATCATCACCTCCCAAACTTGCTTCATTTTTGTCTCCTGAAATTCCGGAACTAGAATACCCTCCTGCAATATAACCGCCATCTGTAGTTTGACTAATACACTTTGGCCAGTCATTTCCTGAACCTCCAATAGTTTTTTGCCAGGTAATATTACCAATAGCATCAAGTTTAACAATCCAGTAATCGATAGCACCTTTTGAATTTGCATTTTTATCACCCGAAATATCGGAATCCGATCCTGCAATTAAAATATATCCACCATCTGATGTGGGATGAATGTCTGCAATATTATCAGATTCAACTCCACCTATTGTATTTTGCCATATAACATCAGGGCCGGGATTACATCCAAAAATTCCTTCATCAATAAGCCCATCACAATTGTTATCTATTCCATCACAAACTTCAGGGGCTAAAGGATTTTGGTTGGAATGCAAAGGATTACAATCAGCGGAATTTTCTACATAACGATAAGTTAATTCACATGCATTAAAAGCAGTAGTAACGTCACCTGCGTTGTCCATATCAAAATCGAAATAATAAGGACCTGAGATGCAATTCGATGGATTAAATTTTAACATCCAGCCATCAATACTTCCCGAGCCAACTTCTGTTTTATCGCCGGATATCAGAGAAGCAGAATATCCTAATACAAAAAATCCCCCATCCTGCGTATTTCCAATTGCATATGGCCGCTCATTGAGTATACCACCAAGATCATTTTCCCACAACGTTTTTCCAGAATTATCTAATTCAAGAATCCAATAATCTTCCAGACCTTGTGTAGGCTCAAGTTTATCGAATGAAGATGGAGAAATAGAATATCCTGCAATTAATAAATTTTGCCCTGCCGTTTCTGTCATTGAGGTGATGATTTCATTTTCGCTTCCACCTAAAACTTTATCCCAAATTATATTTCCTAAAGCGTCGGTTTTTACTAACCAATAATCGGTATGAGAACCTACATAAAGGTGTTTTGATTTATTTCCAGTAATATCTGAATCAGAATATCCACCGAACAAAAAACCACCATCAGCTAATTGAATAACGGAAGTAAGCAAATCACTATCTAATCCTCCGAATACATTTTGCCACATAATAGTTCCTGAGCTGTTTAATTGCATAACCCAATAATCGCTTAATGAACCCCATCGTTTTATTGTTTTATCTCCATTCTTTTTCGAATCGGAGTAACCGCCAACAATATAATTACCCTCAGCAGTTTCTCTGATTTCCGCAAGAACATCATTTCCGTCTGCGCCAATTGTATTTTGCCAAATGATACTACCTGATGAATTTAATTTCAATATCCAATAATCTTTTGTGCCGGCTCCGCCCATATTTCCTTCCGATTTATCGCCGGATAGTGTTGATGAAGAATAACCTCCGATAATATAGCCTCCATCCATTGTTTGATGTGTACTTACTAGGAAATCATCATTATTGCCACCAATGGTATTTTGCCATTCAATACTTCCAAGGGCGTTCAGTTTAACTATCCAATAATCGTAACCTTCACCTCCTGTGATATTTAATTCCGTTTTATCTCCGGATATACCTGATTTAGAATATCCGCCAATTATATAACCACCATCAAAAGTTTGCTCAACTGACGCAAGAAAATCTGACGAAGTGCCACCAATTGTATTTTGCCATTCGATATCGCCAACCGAATCCAGTTTTAATATCCAGTAATCTGCTGAGCCGATATTACCTTCAGTTTTATCACCCGAAATTCCGGAGTACGAATATCCGCCAATAATATATCCATTATCGGAAGTCTGATTGCAAGATATAAAATAATCAAGTCCCGAACCACCAATAGTTTGTTGCCACGCTATAATCGGCTCTTGTGCTTTTAATTCAGTTATAAATATAATTAAAATGATAATTATACTTTGCCTCATCACTAAGAATTTAATACTTCTTTTCAAAAATTGATTTCGTATTTTCATTAGGATTATTTATTTGAGCTGCTCTTTATGTAATTCAATTTACACCAAGTGATTACTCAATAATCATTTTTTGCTCAGTAATCGTAACTTCATTAGTCAACCGTACAAAATAAATACCGGTAACAAAATTATTAATTGAAATTGCTGCTGTGAAGTAATTTAAAGAATTAAGTTTTTTGGTATATATTAATTGACCAAGTGAATTAACAATTTCAATTACAGTTTCATTTGAAATCGAACCTGAAATATTAAAGCTGCCATTATTCGGATTTGGGAAAATAGAAAATGCATCTTCCCCATTCATCATCTCCCCTGTCTCGCCTGCAGGCAAGCCCTCCTTGCAAGGCACACTCACCGCAATCGAATTCGAATTTTTATAACATCCTGTTGCGGTTTTTGTAACACGACATTTATAATTACCAGAGGTAGTTGCAGTATACATTAATGATGTTGCTCCTGCAATTGGTGAAGCGCCTTTATACCATTGGTAGGTACATCCTGCCACCGGAGTTTCTGTTAATGTTACAGAGCCGCCTGCGCAGAATGTTGTGGCGCCTCCGGCTGAAATACTTGCAGTTGGATTTTTTAATACGTTTACAATTATTTGAGATGATAAAGCAACATCACAAGGGCTGGTTGTTTCACATGTGTATGTACCTTTTACATTAACTATATATGTTGAAGAGGTTGCTCCGGGAATATTAACTCCATTTTTTTTCCATTGCAGTGAAGTACCGGAATATGCTGCAGATAATATAACATTTCCTCCCTGACAGAATGTTGTGTCACCTCCCGCTGAAATAGAAATTGATTCAGTGATACCATCATCAATCAATCCATTGCAATTATCGTCTAACGAATTACAAATTTCGGGCGCAACCATGCAGTTACCTTCTATTTTAACCACCCAATAATCAGTAATTTCCAAACCTCCGCCAACAGTATTTTCAGTTTTATCTCCTGATGCATAGGATTCAGAATTTCCTGCGAGTATAAATCCACCATCCTCTGTTTCCGCGATAGCATGCAAATAATCTGATTTATTTCCACCTATAGTATTATCCCACATCACCGTTCCAGCTGCATCCAATTTTACTATCCAATAATCATCAGCGTGATTTGTTGGGCCAAAATTCATTTCAGTTTTGTCAAATCCAATCGGGGATTCTGATGAACCTGCCAGAATATATCCGCCATCAGTAGTTTGTTCTAGTTCACTAAGTTCTTCAATATCAGTTCCACCAATAGTATTTTCCCACTCTATTTCGCGCACAACATTTAATTTAATGATCCAATAATCTCCATACCCATAATTAGATTCCGATTTATTTGGTGAGATACTGGAAGTAGAATATCCCCCCATAATATAACCACCATCCAAGGTTTGTTTGATCGACTTTAACCTGTCAGTGGAGCTTCCCCCAATAGTTTTTTGCCAAATTAAATCCCCAGCATTGTTTAATTCTAAAATCCAATAATCAGCATAAACAGTACCGCCAACAACGCCTTCTGTTTTATCTCCTGAAATACCGGAAATAGAATGTCCTGCAGCAATAAAATTACCATCATTGTTTTGCAAAACAACAGAAACCTGATCATCACCGCTTCCACCAATTGTATTTTGCCATTCTATTGAACCGGCGCTGTTGAGTTTAATTATCCAAAAATCATCTAAACCATTGGAGGGTTCTGTTTTATCTCCCCCAACACCTGATTCCGAAAATCCGCCTAATAAATATCCACCATCGTTTGTCTGAATAATTGACTTTAATTTATCTTCATCGGGACCTCCAATAGTATTTTGCCACTCAATAATACCAGCACTATTTAATTTTATAACCCAATAATCTCCATAAAATGATCCACCAAAATAGGCTTCAGTTTTATCACCGTTAATTCCGGAGGTAGAATTACCTCCCAGAATATATCCGCCATCTGACGTTTGTTTAATAGAATAAAGGTGATCTTGTCCAGTGCCTCCAATTGTGTTTTGCCACTCAATTGAACCTGTTAAACTTATTTTCACTACCCAAAAATCGCATGAAGATGTGGAACCAACATTTACTTCGGTTTTATCGCCATTCAATTCAGATCTTGATTCACCACCAAGAATATAACCGCCATCAGTTGTTTGTTCTACAGCATATAAATATTCATAGTCGTTACCACCAATTGTGTTTTGCCATTCAATAGCAGGAGCTTGGGCTGTAAGCAGCTGAGTAATGATTATGGCGTATATAAAGAATAAAACTTTTTTCATCAAATTGAATTATTGTTTAACAAAATTTTGTGTAATGATAGAATTACCATTTTTTATTTTTACAATATAAATACCTGCAGGTAAATTTTCCACGTCAAATATTGTATTATTTTTATTTGTTGAAATTATATCAATTACCTGACCTAACGCATCGAATAAAATTACAGAATTTGTCTCATTATTATCAATTTCAATTGTAATATTTGTGGTGGCAGGATTAGGATATATGTTTACACCATTTTCCATTACTTCTCCTTCTCTACAAGGCACGCTCACCGCAATTGCATTCGAATTTTTATAACAACCTGTTGCTGTTTTAGTAACACGACATTTATAATTACCTGAGGTAGTTGCAGTATAAGTTAATGATGTTGCTCCTGCAATTGGTGTTGCGCCTTTATACCATTGATAGGTACATCCTGCAACATCGGCTTCTGTTAATACAACGCTGCCACCACTGCAGAAAGTTGTTGGACCTCCTGCGGATATGCTTGCGTTGGGGTTTTTATTGACTAATATATGTATTTGTGATGATTCAGTTGTGTCGCAATCACCGGTAGTTTCGCAGGTATAATATCCAGATTTATTAGCAGTGTAGGTTGAAGTTGTTGCGCCTGGTATTGCGGTGCCATTTTTTTTCCACTGCACACTTATTCCTGTATATGTTGCGATTAAATCAACTGAGGTTCCCTGACAAAATACCGTATCGCCTGCAGCGGCAATGGTAATTGTTTCAGCAAGACCATCATCAATAATTCCGTTACAATCATCATCTATTTCATTACAAATTTCGGGTGAAGGAATACATTCGTCAGCCATTAATTTAATAATCCAATAATCATATTGGCCACGTCTGTTTTCCGTTTTATCGCCTGAAATATTTGAATCAGAATTACCGGCAATACAATATCCGCCATCAGTAGTATGGATAATATCCCAAGCCTGATCCACGCCGTTTCCACCAATACCATCCTGCCAGATTTCGTTGCCATTTTCATCCAGTTTAATTAACCAAATATCATTACTGCCGGAAATTGGCACCGTTCTATTTCCTGAAATTCCACTTGCTGAAATACCTGCCAATAAAAAATCACCATCGGGTGTTTCCAAAACACTGTTTAAATTATCGAAACTTGAACCGCCATAAGAGCGATCCCATTCGATATTAAATTGTTCGTCAATTTTAATTATCCACCAATCCGATTCGCCAAAACCATTTTCGGTTTTATTTTCACCTGCGTCACTTGTTGAAGTACCTACACAAATAAATCCGCCATCGCTGGTAAGCAATAAATCTTCAAGCGAATCGTCGAAAGTACCACCATAAGTTTCCTGCCACAAAATTTCACCCACGGAGTTAATTTTTATCACCCAATAATCCATCCAACCTTTGTTTGTTGCAGTTTTATCGTAACCGATATTACTCATTGAAGAACATCCTAAAAAATAATTTCCTGCTCCATCTTCTACTATTTTTGTTCCATAATCGCGTGAAATACCAACAATAGTATTTTCCCAAATTATATCACCGAACTCATCTGTTTTAACCAGCCATACATCTGTAACAAAAGTATTTTCTGTTTTGTCGCCACTGCTATCACTCACACTAAACGTCATTAATAAAAATCCACCATCTTCGGTTTGAATCACATCACGCATGGTTTCACCATTACCACCACCAATAGTATTTTGCCAGACAATATTTCCTAAAGCATCTAATTTTAACATCCAAATATCATCGAAACCATTAGATGATTCTGTTTTATCGAATTGATCTGAACTAATTGATTCACCAGCAACTAAATAACCACCATCAGTTGTTTGAATAGCAATTTTTGCAGTTTCCTGCAGATTGCCATAAATAGTATTTTGCCATTCTATACTTCCAGTTGCAGTTAATTTGATAATCCAGTAATCATTTTCCCCTTTTTTACCTTCTGTTTTATCTCCACCAAAACCACCGTAGGTAGTTCCACAAACGATATACCCTCCATCGGCAGTCTGATTAACTGTTGACACATAATCATCGGCGGTGGAACCGAGTGTTTTTTGCCATTCGATGGCGGGAGCCTGGGCATGCATAGCAGTAGTAGCAACTACTCCAAGGATAAAAAAATAAAATTTTTTCATATAAATGAATTATTTTTTTACAAAAGTTGTGATACTAAACGCATTACTAGTTTTAATTTTTACGAAATAAATACCTGCTGATAGGTTTGCAACATTGATTATCACACTATTTTCCTGTGACGAAACATTATTAATTAATCGTCCCAAAGCATCATATAAAGTTACCGATTCAATATCACTTTCATTTGTTTCAATAGTAATAAATGTAGTTGCTGGGTTCGGATAAACATTTATTTCATTTGCTATCATCTCCCCTGCCTCGCCGGCAGGCAGGCCTTCTCTACACGGCACACTCACTGCAATCGCATTCGAATTTTTAAAACAACCGGTTGCAGCTTTTGTAACTCGGCATTTATAATTACCTGAGGTAGTTGCAGTATAAGTTAATGATGTTGCTCCGGCAATTGGAGTTGCGCCTTTATACCATTGATAGGTACAACCTGCAACCGCAACTTCTGTTAATATAACACTTCCACCGGCACAAAATGTTGTTGGGCCTCCGGCAGATATACTTGCGTTGGGGTTTTTAATTACGTTGACAAAAATTGGGGTTGATTCAGTTGTATCGCATGCGCTTGTGGTAACGCAAGAATAATTTCCTTTTGTTGTGACATTATATGTTTCGCTTGTTGCACCGGGAATATTGGTGCCATTCTTGTTCCATTGCACAGTTGCACCTGAGTAGGTTGCAGTGAGTAACACGCTACTGCCCTGACAAAACGTAATTGGTCCACCAGCGGAGATGGTAATTGTTTCGGTGATGCCGTCATCAATGAGGCCGTTGCAGTTGTCGTCGAGGGAGTTGCAGAGTTCGGGGGAGGGTAAACATTCCGGGAACAGTTTGACCAACCAATAATCCATACTTCCGTGATTAAATGAAACATCCCCGTCATTTGAATATGTCTGAACCAAAACAGCAAAACTATGATCGTTTAATTCAATTATATTAGAACCATAATCATCCTCTGAACCACCTAAAGATTTTTGCCAAATTATTTCTCCTAATGGATTTATTTTAACTACCCATGCATCAGAATTTCCATGATTAAAAATTACATCACCATCATTTGAATAAGTAAACCCTGTGAAGATATAATTACCATCGGTAGTATTAATTATTTGACGCCCATAATCATCTTTTGTTCCACCAAAGGATTTTTGCCATTCAATTATGCCGTTGAAATCAAGTTTTACAATCCACATATCATCACGAGCTCCTGTTCCATGGTGGCCTGTTACATCGCCATTAATGGATTCGGAGCTTCCGGTTACGATACATCCACCATCAGATGTTGCATTTACACAGAATCCGTAATCATAGTCAGTACCACCCAAACATTTCTGCCAAATAATTTCTCCTGCAGTTGATAATTTAATTATCCAATAATCACTTTGTCCATGGTTACCCGTTACGTCACCATCATTTGAAAAGGCATGTCCTGCAATGATATAATTAAGATCAGTTAAGATATCCACGGTATAACCGTCTTCACCACTTGTGCCTCCTAAGGAACGCTGCCACTCAATATTTCCGAGCGCGTCTAGCTTTAATACCCATATATCTATGGATCCATCAACGCCGTGATGCCCTAAAACATCACCATTTGTTGAACGTGATTCTCCAATAAATATCGAGCCCCCGTCGGGAGTTGCTTTGAGAAATCTTGCATTATCTATATTTGTTCCCCCATATAAATGACTCCAAATAATCTCTCCTAACGTATCAATTTTAAATACCCAAAAATCAACTGATCCATTATTGCCAGACACATCCCCATCATTTGATGTAGACATGGCGCCTACAATAAATCCATCAGGAGTTTGTATAATTGAACATGGATGTTCATCTAGTGTACCTCCGTAGGATTTCCCCCATTCAATATTATGGTCAACATCCAATTTAACAATCCAAACATCATAATATGCAGTTGATCCGTGATGGCCGGAAACATCACCATCGTTGGAATAGGAATCCCCAATAACAATAAATCCATCTGCACCCAAATCTAAAATATCATCTGGATCATCTAATTTAGTTCCTCCATAAGTTTTTTCCCACTCAATTTCCGGGGCCTGAGCAAAAGAGAAATTAATGAAAAACAGTAAGTGCAAGGTTAATATTAAAATTTTTTTCATGAGGAAAAATTTAAATTATTCTATTATTATATTTTTTACATTGTAAATATTGTTATTCCACAATTTTACTAAATAAATTCCAGGAGTAATATTTTTTAATTCAATGGGTTCATTTATTATTCCACCATTAGCTATAACTTTCTTAGAAAATATTAATTGTACAAGGTTGTTGTATATCTCAATTGTTGATTCAGGAGACGCAAAATTTTGCGTCGTTACGGTTGTTTCGATTGTAAATGATCCTTTATTGGGATTCGGGTAAATTGAGAATGTATTTTCATCATTGATCATTTCTCCTACCTCGCCGGCAGACAAGCCTTCTTTACAAGGCACACTCACCGCAATTGCATTCGAATTTTTAAAACAACCTGTTGCTGCTTTTGTAACACGACATTTATAATTACCGGATGTAGTTGCAGTATACGTTAACGATGTTGCACCTGCAATTGGTGTTGCACCTTTATACCATTGGTAAGTACATCCTGCAACAGCAATTTCAGTTAACACCACACTTCCACCTGCACAAAAAGTTGTTGGGCCTCCGGCAGAAATACTTGCGTTGGGATTTTTAATTACGTTGACAAAAATTGGGGTTGATTCAGTTGTATCACATGCACTTGTTGTTACACAAGAATAATTTCCTTTTGTTGTAACATTATATGTTGCAGTTGTTGCACCCGGGATATTTGTGCCATTCTTTTTCCATTGCACAGATGCACCTGTGTAGGTTGCAGTGAGCGACACGCTACTGCCCTGACAAAACGTAATTGGTCCGCCAGCGGAGATGGAAATTGTTTCGGTGATGCCGTCATCGATTAGGCCGTTGCAGTTGTCGTCGAGGGAGTTGCAGAGTTCGGGGGAGGGTAAACATCCGTCACCTAATTTTACGACATAAAATTGTGAAGCTGAATCATCTGCATATAAATTACCGGTTACATAAAAACCATCATCGGTTTTTGATATGTCCCATGCTGCATCACAAGCTAAAGTTCCAACACATTTATCCCAGATAAGATTTAAATCTTCATCAATATTTACTATGTAATAATCACAACTTCCAACGCACCCCATTTGTTTTTCACCTGACAAAACAAACTCTCCATTGTTTTCAATAATAGAAGAAAATAATTCCTCACCACTTTCTCCAATACATTTATCAGATATTAAATTTCCATCAAAATCAATCTCAACTAACCAACCATCATAATAACCATTCATTTCTGAAACATCTCCATCATACGAAGATGTCTTTCCTGCAAGAATTATAGCATTATCGCCAGATTGAATTAAACTATAGCACTGATCATCACCTGAGCCGCCAAAACATTTTTGCCAAATCAAATTTCCTGAAGCGCTTAATTTGACAATCCACATGTCTGGCGCATATGTTGTATGTAACCCAGTTACATCCCCATCTACAGATCTAGAATCACCAGCAATAATAAATTCACCGGTAGTTATTTGAATAAGGTCAAACAAATATTCCTGATCACTTCCGCCTAAACAAATTTGCCATTGTAATACACCGGTAGAATTTATTTTAAATACCCAATAATCAAACCCTTCACCGGGGTGAAACCCACTTACATCATGATTTGTTGAATTACTCATTCCACCTATTACAAAGCCTCCATCAGAAGTTGCAATTACTGCCCTTGCCCAGTCAGAAGAACTTCCTCCATAAGTTCTCTGCCACAGAATATTTCCCTCAGAATCGATTTTAATTACCCAAATGTCGCCGAGACTATTGGGACCATAATGGGAAGTTAAATCTCCATCTTCAGAATTAGCAGTACCTACAATTAAATAATCGTCGCCCACATTTATAATAGAGCGACCTTCTTCTGCATGACTTCCTCCATAACATCGTTGCCATTCAATCGCCCCGAGACTATTAAATTTAAAGAGCCAAATATCTGACAATCCATTAAAACAAGTAGCATCACCATCAAAACTACTACTTCTAGTTCCTAATACGAGACATCCACCATCCGGAGTAGAAACAACCGATCTGGTATCATCATTGCCTGATGTACCAATAAACTGAGACCATTCCTCTACAGGAACTTGGGAATAAATTTCAAACCCAAACAAAAAGCAAAAAAATAATATTATATAATTTTTCATGGTCAGCAATTAATACATTAAATTATTCCATTACAATTTTACTTTGGGCAATATAATAATCACCTTGTTTAATTTTCAACAAATAAATACCGCTAACAGCATTTCCGATACTAATTATTTCATTAACTATTCCATCCTGAGAATTGGTTTTTTCAGAATAAATTAATTGTCCAAGGTTATTATAAATCTCAATTGTTGTTTCGGGTGAAGCAAAATCTTGCGTCGTTACGTTCGCTTCGATTGTGAATGTTCCATTGTTGGGATTTGGATAAATGGAGCAAGCATTTTCATCAATCAGCATCTCCCCTGCCTCACCGGCAGGCAGGCCTTCTTTACACGGCACACTCACTGCAATCGCATTCGAATTTTTATAACAACCTGTTGCAGCTTTTGTAACTCGGCATTTATAATTACCGGATGTGGTTGCTGTATATGTTAATGAGGTTGCACCTGCAATTGGTGTGGCGCCTTTATACCATTGATACGTACATCCTGCAACCGCAACTTCTGTTAATACCACACTTCCACCGGCACAAAAAGTTGTTGGGCCTCCGGCAGAAATACTTGCGTTGGGATTTTTAATTACGTTGACAAAAATTGGGGTTGATTCAGTTGTATCACATGCGCTTGTGGTAACGCAAGAATAATTTCCTTTTGTTGTAACATTATATGTTGCGCTTGTTGCACCGGGAATATTTGTGCCATTCTTTTCCATTGCACAGTTGCACCTGAGTAGGTGGCAGTGAGTGACACGCTACTGCCCTGACAAAACGTAATTGGTCCGCCAGCGGAGATGGTAATTGTTTCGGTGATGCCGTCGTCGATGAGGCCGTTGCAGTTGTCGTCGAGGGAGTTGCAGAGTTCGGGGGATGGCGCGCATGGAATACTGGTATATACAAATGCTCCTCCTACCATATCTTCACCATCAAAATAATTTCCCGCGCCTACCACGATGTCAGCATAACTATCTCCATTTATGTCTCCAGCGCCTGAAACTGAAATACCGAATTTTGCATCTAATTGATTTATTTCAATAGTTTCGATGTTATCTACATCGAGAGCGAAAGAATTTCCATGGTAAACAAATATTTTTCCTTCATAATGAAAATTACCTGAATAATTTGGGGATCCAATTATAATATCATCAAAATTGTCGTTGTCCATATCCTGAATCCCGGAAACAGAATTTCCGAATCTTCCATCCTGTATATTATTTTCTAAAATTAATACTGGCACGGAATTTATACCTGTGGATGAGCCTAAATACACAAAAACACTTCCTTCATAGAGTTCACCATTTGAATAGTTTGGTGCACCGACAATTAAATCATCAAATCCATCATTATTAATATCACCGCCACCTGCAACGGCAAAGCCTAATTGACAAATAGCCTGATTACTTTCTAAAATTGTTGCGGGACTTATGGCAAGTCCAGATGCTGAACCATGATAAATATATACTCTACCCTCATTATATTGCCCGTTATTAGATAAAGGAGCGCCAACTGCAACATCGTCAAAGCCATCTCCATTTACATCTCCAGCTGAGCAGACATCATATCCGAAATGCTCACCTGATAAAGTTCCATTGATTATCAAAGGAGAATTAGTAATTCCAACTGCACTTCCGTAATAAACATAAATTCTCCCTTTACCGCTATTATACAGCGAAGCCCCGACTATAATATCATCGTATCCATCATTATTAATATCCCCCGCACTGGAAACTGAATTTCCTAAACCCAAATCTGACATTGAACCCTCGATCTTTAGATTTGGAATTGCAGGTAAACCTGTACTTGAACCATAAAATATTTCAATTTTCCCTTCTCTATAACTTGGATTATCAAACAAAGGTGCTCCAATTATAATATCATCATACCCATCATTATTCACATCTCCTGCACCAGCTACACTACCGAAATCACTATCAGATTGGGTATCGGATCTTACGAATGAGGGTACTAATTGTATCCCATCAATTGAGCCATTAAATACCATTGCTATACCCATATTCGGGATGTCAAAGTCAGGTGAACCAATTATAATATCATCAAAACCATCACCATTTATATCACCAGCTTTTGAAACATCATTAACAACTCCATCATCTGTGATACTAAGGAATCCATCAAACTGAAAATTTAATGATTCATCAATAAATCCATCGCAATCATTATCGTAGTAATCCGGTTGCTCCTCAGCATCAGGATATTTTTGATTATTATTATCATCGCAATCGCTACCACCAAGAATATTAAAAGTATATCCGATGCCAGGAGAACTACATTGCGTTAAAGTAGGTATTGCATCATTATAATAAAAATCCTCATCTGCATCAAAATACCAAATTGTTAATGGATGCTGTAAAGAATCAAAATCGTTACAATCAGAATTATCCAAAACATGTCCATCAGGTAAATTACAGGTAATTGCACTCAAAATTGAGCTTCCAAAACCATCGTCATCATGATCTGGATAAAATGTTGAAGTTGGACAGTCATTTCCATGAAATACATAAATTCTTCCTTCGTCTGAATCCATGTTATCGTAAAAGCTTGCTCCTATGAGGAGATCACTAAAACCATCATTATTTACATCTCCGGCAAAAGAAATTGATTTTCCAAAAGAAGATGATTCTTGATTAGATTCGAATGTAGCATCCGGAATTGCATCAATTCCAGATGCAGAACCTTCATAAATATATACTTTACCTTCATTACTGCTACCTCCATCAAAATCTGAAGCTGCAACTACTATATCAACATAACCATCTGCGTTATAATCGCCTGCTGAAGAAACTGCCTTTCCAAAATGTGCAAAGTATTGTTCATTGTCAATTCTAGTTGAAAAAGTTGTATTCACTCCGGATGCACTGCCCAGATAAATGAAAACACTTCCTGCATCAAATTCTAGAAAGTCTGCTTGATATTCACCAACTATTACGTCATCAAAGCCGTCATTATTAACATCTCCCGCTCCGGAAGTTGAATAACCAAAATATGTCGAATAAAAACCTTCTTCGAGTATTGTAGCTGGTGATGTAATTAAACCTAGTGCATTTCCGTGGTATAAATAAGCAATGCCGCCATCACTATTTAAACCTTCGCCATCAAATTTGTAAGCACCAATTATAACATCATCAAATCCATCTGCATTTACATCTCCGGCATCTGAAACAGAAAATCCAAATTGCGAATTCCCCTGAAAATTAGATAACGTTGCGGTTTCAACCGTATCAATTCCATCAGACGAACCCAGATAAACATATGCCTTAACAGATAAATTGGCGCCCACAATAACATCGTCAAATCCATCAGCATTTATATCGCCCGCGTTCGAAACAGCTATGCCGAAATTTGCTCCTACAACATCACATTCAAGGGTGGCATTGGGGATTGGATTTATACCGGTGAGCGATCCAAGATAAACAAACGCTCTACCTTCATTGGATTGTCCATTATCGAAAAAATTTGCACCAACAATAACATCGTCAAATCCATCATTATTTATATCACCGGCTGTTGAAACAGAGGCACCAAAATTTGCACTAGCTTGATTACATTCTAAAATCAACGCGGGACTCGTGTTTATTCCAAATTCTGAACCATGAAAAATGTATGCTACACCTTCATTTATTTGCCCATTATCATACATATATGCTCCGACAATCACATCGTCGTAACCATCACCATTTACATCTCCCGCATGTGAAACAGCATTTCCAAAATAAGCGCTAGATTGAATTCCCTCCACAATACTCTCTGCATCAGGTGTTTGACCAAAACATTTGAAAGTATTGAAGATGATAAGCGAAATAAATAAACTGGGTTTCATATTATTTTAATTTATTTTCATAAATTTTACTGTTTCTATTTCATCATTTACCCGTATAGTAATAAAGTACATTCCAGCCGGATAAAAGGAAATGTCTATTTCAGATGAAGATGAAACGTTTTCAAAGGAAGTAATTATTTTCCCAGTGCAATCAGCAATCGTAAGTTGAGAATTACAATTTGTTAATTGGTTAATCGAAATAAATACACTACTTGTTGCCGGATTTGGATAAACATTTATTATACTATTATTCGTGGGGTCTTCTTCACGACACGGAACAGATACCGCAATCGCATTCGAATTTTTATAACAACCTGTTGCAGCTTTTGTAACACGACATTTATAATTACCTGAGGTAGTTGCTGTATATGTTAATGCTGTTGCTCCTGCAATTGGCGTTGCGCCTTTATACCATTGGTAAGTACAACCTGCAACCGCAACTTCTGTTAATACCACACTGCCACCTGCACAAAAAGTTGTTGGGCCTCCGGCAGAAATACTTGCGTTGGGGTTTTTAATTACGTTGACGAAAATGCCAGCGGATATTTCTGTGTCGCATGCGGAGGATGTTTCACATGTATAAGTTCCTTTAGTTGTAACTGTGTGGGATGAGGAAGTTGCACCCGGAATGTTTGTGCCGTTCTTTTTCCATTGGAAATTTGGACCGGTGGTTGTGGCACTTAAAATAACGGAGTTACGCCAGAAGAATGAGTTGAACCTGGCCGGAGAATATTAATTATATAATTGATATCATCATCAATTAAGCCGTTGCAGTTATCGTCGAGGGTATTACAAAGTTCGACAACAGGTTCACAAATTCCTTCTAGTTTTAAAATCCAGTTATCGTCTTCGCCGATACATACTTCTGTTTTATCGCCGGAAATTATAGATTCTGAATTACCACAAACCATAAATCCATAGTCACTGGTTTCAATCATGGCTCTTACACCTTCACTTTCATTTCCTCCGATTGTTTTGTCCCATATTAAAAGTCCAGCAGCATCAAGTTTAACTATCCAATAGTCACTCTCACCAAAACCAGCTTCTGTTTTATCGCCGGAAATTCCAGAATATGATGATCCTCCCAAAATAAAACCATTATCGGCTGTCTTGCTAATTACATGTAAATATTCATCTCCAGAACCTCCAATTGTATTCTGCCATTCTATATTTCCAGATTCATCTAGTTTTAATATCCAAAAATCATATGTTCCAACAGGACCATGATTTGCTTCTGTTTTATCACCATACATTGAAGAGCCAGAGTGTCCTCCAATAACACAACCATTATCAACAGTTGCAACAACTGAAGCACCATAATCATCTTTATTCCCTCCGATAGTATTTTGCCACTCTTGTACACCAAATGCATTTAATTTTATTATCCATATGTCGTTGAGGCCCATTTTATTTTCGGTTTTGTCGCCCGAAATAACAGAGTAGGACTCACCACATAAAAAATAACCTCCATCTGCAACTTGTGCAATTCCGTGCAAAAAATCTACTGAACTACCTCCAAAAGTTTTGTCCCATTCAATATTTCCCGATGCATCTGTTTTTACCACCCAATAATCATTATCACCACGTGATGCCTGAGTTTTATCCCCTGATATACCTGAATAGAATCACCTCCAATAATAAACCCCCCATCTGATGTTTGAAAAACTGAATAAGGCTGTTCCGAACCACTTCCTCCAATACTGTTTTGCCATTGAATATTTCCAATGCTGTCGATTTTTATGAGCCAGTAATCCTGTCCCAGAGAACTAACTGTTTTATCGCCGGAAATAGTAGAGCTTGAACTTCCTCCTAGTATTAAACCACCATCATTACAATAACCAAGCGAATACAAATGATCATAACCATCACCGCCATAAGAATTTTGCCATTGGATAACTCCTTCTTTATTAAGTTTTAGTAACCAGTAATCACTGAGTCCGTTAGAAACATCAGTTTTATCTCCGCTAATTCCAGAATAACTAAGTGACCCCAGAAAATAACCGTCAGGTGTTTCAACGATTCCTTTACATGCATCAAACTCATTTCCACCAATTGTATTCTGCCATTCAATATCAGGAGCTTGCCCAAATGAATTGAAACATATCATCATTAAGATGATTGTTAATAAAAAGTATTTTCGATAATATTATTTTCCTCCCTACAAGTCACACTCACCGCAATCGCATTCGAATTTTTAAAACAACCGGTTGCAGCTTTTGTAACTCGGCATTTATAATTACCTGAGGTAGTTGCAGTATAAGTTAATGATGTTGCTCCGGCAATTGGAGTTGCGCCTTTATACCATTGGTAAGTGCATCCCGCAACGGGTGTTACACTTAATAATACGCTGCCACCTGCGCAAAAAATTGTTGGCCCATCGGGTGAAATAAATGCAGAAGGATTTTTGTTGACATTTACAAAAATTTCATTTGATTGCACTGTATCACAAGTGCTGAAAGTCTCACAACTATAAGTTCCTTTGGTTGTTACCGTATAATTTGAAAATGTTGCTCCAATAATTGGTATGCCGTCCTTTTTCCACTGAACATTTGTTCCTGTATATGTTGCAGTTAATTCAACTGAACCACCCTGACAAAATGTTGTTGGTCCGACAGAAATGATTTCACAAATATGTTCGACATTATCATCAATTAACCCATTACAATCATCGTCTATTGCATTACAAATTTCGGTAGTTGCATAACATCCATCAGGTAATAGTTTTACAACCCAAAAATCATTAAATCCAATAACATCTTCTGTTTTTTCGAATGAAATTGGTGAGGTTGAATTTCCGGCGATAGCATAGCTACTATCGTTACATTGGACGATATTACCCGCGAATTCGCTATAAATACCACCCATAACTTTTTGCCATAATATTTCACCTGAATAATTCAATTTTATCAACCAATAATCTGCACCACCATGTGTATCAATAGTTTTATCCCCAGTATTGAATGAATAGGAATTTCCAAACACCATGTAGGAATTATCTGCAGTAGCAATTACATTTGATAATTCATCATGATTAGTACCACCTATTGTGTTTTGCCATTCAATATTTCCAAATGCATTCAATTTAATTACCCAGTAATCATAAGTGCTATAACCTGGGCCTTTCCAGGATTTTTCGGTTTTATCCCCTCCAATATTAGAAAAAGAAAAACCACCAACAATAAATCCACCGTCAGGGCAAGGTTGAATACTGCGGAGTTGATCATCACCCAATCCACCAATATTATTTTGCCAAATTATGTTACCGAATTTATTTAACCGTAAAATCCAATAATCATATTGACCATAACAATTTTCGGTTTTGTCGCCGGAAATAGATGAATACGTTTGACCTCCAACAATATAACCTTCGTCCGGTGTTTGTTCAATATCAAATAAATAATCCTGTTGATTGCCCCCATAAGTGTGTTGCCACATGATATTACCGGAACTATTTAATTTAACAATCCAGTAATCACGATAACCATCCGAATTTTCTGATTTATCACCAGAAATATCTGAGCTTGATGTACCGCCTAAAATATAGCCGCCGTCGAGAGTTTGTTCAATTGAGTATAATTCATCAATGCTATTTCCGCCAATTGATTTTTGCCATTCTATTACGCCTGCACCGGAAAGTTTAATGATCCAATAATCGCCACCGAATCCGTAATTTGGCGATGTTTTAACACCTGATATACCTGATTCTGACCAACCACCTAAAATAAAACCACCATCAGTTGTGTTATCTAAACAAGTTAAAAAATCATTACCACTGCCGCCTAAAGTGAGGTCCCATTGTGTATTGCCATTAGAATCAACTTTTACCACCCAATAATCAGGATATCCATAATTAACGCCCGTTTTGTCACCTGATATCTCAGAGTCAGAAGCACCACCAATTATAAATCCACCGTCTGGAGTTTGTTTGATTTTGGGGATTGTTTCTGTGCCAGTTCCTCCAATAGTATTTTCCCATTCAATTGCAGGAATTTGGGCATTGAGAAGTAAACTTCCCAATGCGCCAAATAGCAATAAAATGAGGTGCTTAAACATAATTATTGTTTAATAAAATTATTAGATGTTATTATACCATTTTCAACAATTTGCACAAAATATACGCCTGCAGGTAATTGTTCAATATTCATTTGTAATACATTTTCAGTTGTAATTTGAGTTGCTATTACACTACCAAGTGCATCAATTAAATGAATTGTTTTTTCATTATTGTTTAGTGTAGAAATGGTTATTACAGTGCTTGCCGGATTTGGATAAACTTGCATATTATTTTCAACAAATTCACCTTCTTTACAAGTAACACTTACCGGAATCGGGGTCGACATTTTAACACAACCTGTTGCCGCTTTGGTAACCCTGCATTTAAAATTGCCTGATGTTGTCGCCACATAATTTAAACCTGTTTCGCCTGCAATTGCACTTGGTCCCTGGAACCATTGATACATACCACCTGCTACAGGTGTCACACTTAATGTCACCGATCCACCTGCACAAAATGTAGTTGGTCCGCCTGCAGTAATTACAGCTTTAGGATTTTTATTTACAGTAACTGTTGTTCCAATTGATTCTTCTGTTGAACAAGACCCGGTTGTTACACAAGTGTAAACACCTGCTTTATTTGCTGTATATAAAGCGGAATTAGCGCCCGGAATATTGGCACCATTCTTTTTCCATTGTAAACTTGTTCCATTATGAAAAGCTTCCATGGTAACACTGCCGCCCTGACAAAAAGTAGTACCTGAATAAACAGTAATATCGATATCTAAATTATTATCGTCAATAATACCATCACAATCGTCATCGATATCATTACAAATTTCTTCAGCAGGTACACAATCACCGGCTAAACGAATAATCCAAAAATCGGCATCACCTATGGCATCTTCATCTTTATCGCCACCCGCGCTGCTATAAGAAAAACCCCCAACAATAAATCCGCCATCGGTTGTTGCGCTAATGGCATTGGCATAATCGCCGGAAACTCCGCCTAAAACAGTTTGCCATAAAATACTGCCTGTGCTATTTATTTTTAAAATCCAGTAATCCCATGAGCCTGTATTTGCTTCTGTTTTATCACCGCTGATTAAACTTTGCGAATAACCTGCAATGGCATACCCACCATCTGATGTTTGGTCAATAGCATTTACAAAAGCATAATCGTTGCCTGTTCCACCAATTGAATTTTGCCAAGTGATATTTCCACTGTTATCTAATTTAACCACCCAATAATCATATAATCCGTTGGTGTTATCAGTTTTATTACCGGTTAAACCACTTTCGCTCATACCGCAAGCAATAGAACCACCATCGGCAGTTGGAATTACAGCATATAAATAATCGTTTAATGTTCCGCCTATAGTTTTATCCCAAACTACTGTTCCGGCGCTATTTAATTTTACAATCCAATAATCTACAACACCATAATTGCCGGCAGTTTTATCGCCACTAATTCCACTTGTTGAAGTACCACCTAAAATATATCCGCCATCAGCAGTTTCATAAGCTGAATATACATTGTCGAACATTAATCCGCCAATATCATTTTGCCAGATAATATTTCCGGAAGCATCGGTTTTAATTACCCAATAATCGGAATTACCTACACGATTTTCAGTTTTGTCGCCACTGATTCCTGAATCAGAAGTTCCTGCAATAATATATCCGCCGTCAGAAGTTGGTTGCACATTATACAACTGGTCGTTGCCAAGTCCACCATAACTTCTATCCCATTCCACTACACCATCTTCATCGAGTTTTACAATCCAGTAGTCGTAACCACCTTTATTACTTTCCGATTTATCGCCCCAGCCACCGCCGCTTAGTGATTGGCCACCAACAATATATCCGCCATCGGGCGTTTCTTCTACTGCATATAACTTGTCGTAGTTGCCACCACCGACAGTATTTTCCCAAACGATATTACCGGCATTGTCCATTTTAACAATCCAGTAATCTTCGACACCCCATGAATTTTCACTTTTATCGCCGCCAATATTACTATCGGTGTAACCACCCATAATATAACCTCCATCGGAAGTTTGGTCGATTGTGTTGAGGAATTCATACGAAGTGCTGCCAAGGGTGTTTTGCCATTGAACTGAGGGAGCTTGTGCGTTGATGTTTAAAGTTGATAACAATAAACCGGCACTCAATAAAAAGGGTGTTGTAATTTTTTTCATTAGGTTTTTTAAAAAGATGAATGAATAGGATTAAAAAGATGATTTTTTTATTGTTTTATAATTGTTTTTGTGTTATAATAATTGCCATTCAAAATAGAAATTTGATACACCCCATTTGGAAAAGCAATTAAATTAATGATTTGAGTATTTTCGAGTTGTTTAAAATTCGACACTTCATTGTAGACAATTTGTCCTAATGAATTTGTAATAATTATGCGAGTCAATTGATCATCAACTACCGGTAAATTACTTTGAATGGTTACATAGCCATTTATAGGGTTTGGGAAAATAACAAACGCCTCGGTTGAATTTAATTCTTCAAATTCTTTACAAGGAACTGTAACTAAAACAGGATTAGATATTGTACTACAACCGGAAGCTGTTTTGGTAACTTTACAAGTATAAGTTCCAGGTGTTGAAGCGGTATAATTTATTGAAGTAGCTGCAGCAATCACCACATCATTTTTATACCATTGATAAGACAATCCCCCACCGGTATTAGCGGTAAGTACAACATTACCACCTGCGCAAAACACAACAGGTCCACCGGCTGTGATAGCGGCTGCGGGGTTTTTTGGAACGGTTACTACAATGTCTGACGATAATGCAGAGCCGCAATCAGTTGTAATTCTGCAACTATAGGTTCCTTTTGTAGTAGCTTTATAAACAGCATAATGTGCTCCGGTAATATTATTTCCGTTTCGTTTCCATTGTAATGTTCCGTTGCCGGTATACGTTGCATACAAAGGCACATAACCACCTTCGCAAAATGTTGTAGTATTAGTTGCTTCTATTGATATGCTAGGTGCTGCTCCTTCATCAATGTTGCCATCACAATCATCGTCATAATCATTACAAACTTCAGTAGAAGGCACACATGAATCGCCTGCCAATCTAATTACCCAATAATCGTCCCTATTCGTACCGTCATAATATTCAAATGCATTTTCGGTTTTATTTCCTGAAATATCTGAATTAGAATTACCTCCCATAATTACACCACCATCCTGCATTAATTCAAGGGATGCGAAATTCTCATAGCTCAATCCGCCATATACATTTTGCCAGGTTATATTGCCACTGGCATCTAATTCTAATAACCAAAAATCACTATAACCAATATAGCTTACCGTTTTTTCAGCACCAATTCCTGAAGTGGAATATCCTGCAAGAAAATATCCGCCATCAGGTTTTTCTCTTATTTGGCAAGATGATTCGTTGTCTGTACCGCCAATTGTTTTTTGCCAGGTAATTGAACCGGTGTTATTTAATTTAATTACCCAAAAATCATCCATTCCTCTGCAAGGTGATGTCTTATCTCCGGTAACATTTGATTTAGAGGTTCCGGCAACAATATATCCACCATCCATAGTTTGTCGTATGCTTGTAACAGCATCATCATTATTTCCGCCAATTGTATTTTGCCATTCAGGAATACCTGTTGCATTTACTTTTATTATCCAATAATCGAAACTATTGTTAAAACAAGCTTCTGTTTTTTCACCTGATATTCCTGATTTTGAATAACCGCCCAAAATATAACCGCCATCAGCAGTTAAATCTAAACTGGTCAATTTATCTTCATTTACACCATCGATGGTATTTTGCCACATAATATTCCCAACTGCATCAATTTTTACAATCCAATAACTCGAACCCCCAATGTTAAATTCAGTTTTATCACCGGATATTTTTGAAAACGAATATCCACCTAGGATATAACCACCATCAGGCGTTTGTCGGATTGCCTGAATATAATCGTCGCCAGTTCCACCGATGGTATTTTGCCATTCAATGTCACCCGTCGAATTTAATTTCACAACCCAATAATCTTTGGTATGCACACCACCGGGCGTTAAAAAACAATTTTCTGTTTTATCGCCGCCAATTAATGAACCTGAAGAGCAGCCAACAATACAACCTCCATCCGGAGTAGCTTCAATACAATCAACGTCATCACTGCTCAAGCCACCAATTGAATTTTGCCACAGGATATTTCCAGCAGGATTTAGTTTTAATACCCATGCATCACCATATACCAATAGACCTCCAACCTGGTCTTCAGCTTTATCGCCATACGCTGCGCCACCTGATTCCCCTCCAATAAAAATATTACCGTCATCAGCTACATCTATGGCATATAAATAATCACCGTCTCTTGAACCGATGGTATTGTCCCAATAAATGGTTGGTAGTTGGGCGTGTATAATATTAGTGCTCAGTAATAAACCAACAACGCAATTGAAAATATTTTTCATAAGCTGATTTATTGTTTAAATATTTTTTTAAAAAAAGTATTTCCATTTGCTGAAACAGCGATAAAATAAATACCGGAATGTAATGATGAAATATTAACAGCTATTCCTGATAATTTTCCGGATAATATCACCTTACCATTTAAATCACTAATTGTATAAGTTCCTGCTGCTATATTTTCTTGTGAAAAAATAATTATACTATTTGTTGCAGGATTTGGAAAAACCATAATTCCTTCAGCGTTATCACTTGCCTCACCTTCCAATTTACAACTTGCTGTTGTGAAATTTTGCAAAGCGGAAAATTCAGAAAATTCACCACCGCATTTTGTTCTTATTTTCCATTCATAATCTGCATCACAATTTAACCCGGTTATGGTTCGCTGTTTTGCATTACCGAGTACATTTAATTTAGTCCACCCTCCTACACCAACCTGGCGATACCACAATTGAAATTTATCTGCTTCCTGATTTGGTGCCCAAAGCAGTTTCGCTGAACTTGCAGTAATATTTGTAACACCGGCTATAGAAGGCGGATAACAACCACCTGTAGCACCTGCTAAAATTGGTGCAAGGTTACTGGCATTATATGCATAATCATGTATTGTTATTTTATCAGCAACGCTGTCAATACTTACCCGTAGCCAACCATAATATTTATTTGGTCCCACTTTTAAGCGCAATGCAGCAAACTGATATTCCGTATCTAAAAATTGTCCATCCGCAGCGACCACATTTTCAAAATTCCAATATGCCATCCACGGATTAACACTATTGGTGAGGTCGATACCCGGGCCAATATTTTGAGATGATGTAAATAAATCAACAAATCCATCATTACCACCCACAAAATTATCGTTGTAAACAAACAATTCCATTCTGTTGGTATTGTAATTCGATGGCCAGATACTCCAATAAGCTACTTGAGCCATGATGCCAAAATCATGATTACCATCTGCATTAATATCCAATTCGTAAAACAAAAAATCGGAACAATAAAACTCCTCACCCGGAACAGGAATGCAGGCTGGTAAAGGGTTAAGGACAATATCCGGGTCTAAATCGGTGTACACAACCTGTCCTGAGAGATTACCTCCCAAAATGAGTGGCACTGCCATTGCTGAGTAGGCCACTAGTTTAGATTTTCGCCGATTGTTTACATACATTACAGCTTTTAGTTTAATTACTCTTTAACTAATTTTTCAGTAACTATGTTACCATCCAAATTTAATGAAATTATATATAATCCGGAAGTTAAATTATTGATATAAATGGTGGTATTTGCCCCTTCCAACACCTGGCTGTAAACAACTTTACCGGTTATGTCCATAAGCACCACCATTCCATTCACAAATGTTGTTTCAACACTTACCATAACATGAGCATTCGCCGGGTTCGGATACACCTCTATGAATGAACGTTCATTCATATCAGCTTCACGTAAGGTTAAAGTCGTAAAATTGTTTAATGCTGTGAACTCCCCAAATTCACCATCGAGACATTTTGTTCTGATTTTGTATTCGTAGGTAGTTTCAGGTGTTAATGATTTTAATACTTTAGAATTTGTTGTCGTTGTTTTTTTCAACCAGGTTGGTGAACCTACAGGGCGATACCAGATTTGAAATAATTCGATACTTGGTATTGGATTCCAATAAACAGTTGCTTTTATAGCAGTAATATTATCTGCATAAGCACCAAAAGGAACAGGACAAATTTCAGGTAATAATTTGATGGTCCAGAAATCGATACCACCAAAACCGGCAACTGATTTATCTCCATTAATTCCGGTACTGCTATAACCACCAAGCTTGTAACCATTATCTGCAGTTACCTGCACATCTACTAAATTATCGCTTTTATTTCCTCCGATAGTATTGTCCCATGTAATAACACCGAGTTCATCGATTTTTACTAACCAATAATCATCTAAACCCATAGATGCTTCTGTTTTATCGCCGCTTAATGGGCTTGCAGAAGTTCCTGCAATCATATATTCACCATCGCTGGCTTGCATTACTTTATTTACGATATCTGAACCGGTTCCACCTATGGTATTTTGCCATTCGATATTTCCGGAAGCATCTAATTTAATTACCCAATAATCGTTACCGCCCACAGCAGCTTCTGTTTTATCGCCACTAATTGCAGAGTTAGATTTTCCACCAACGATATAACCACCATCTCCTGTTTGAACAATACTTGCAGGAATATCTTCAGTGCTGCCACCAATAGTATTTTGCCATTCGATATTTCCGCTGCCGTCTAATTTCAAAATCCAATAATCATTTCCAACTGCAGCTTCCGTTTTATCGCCGCTGATACCACTTGTAGATGAACCTGCAACGATATAACCTCCATCACTTGTTAAGCTGATATCAAATAAATTATCAGAACCACTTCCGCCGATGGTATTATCCCATTCGATATTTCCGGTTGCATCTAATTTCACAATCCAATAATCGATAAAACCTTGTCCGGCTTCTGATTTATCGCCGCTCAATCCGCTGTCGGAATAACCACCTGCAATATATCCTCCATCAGGTGTTTGGTGAATGATATGCAAATAATCATATGCATCACCACCAATAGTATTTTCCCAAACAATATTTCCGGAAGCATCTGTTTTTACAATCCAGAAATCCTGCGCACCATTTTTATTTTCCGATTTATCGGCAGTGCTATCGCTGAAAGAAGTACCTCCTAAAATATATCCGCCATCTGCAGTCGGTTCCACATTATTTAGGTAATCGTTTTGTGTTCCTCCAATTACATTTTGCCAAACAATATTTCCGGCGCTGTCGGTTTTAATTATCCAATAATCGTAAAGGCCAATTTTGTCTTCCGATTTATTGCCATTAATTCCGCTATTGGAATAACCACCGATAATATATCCGCCATCTGCTGTTTGGCGTGATGAAGTCAAATAATCTGAAGCGGTTCCTCCATAAACCCCCTGCCACTCAATGCCGGGTGATTGAGCATTCATTAATTTATTGTTGAATAACAATGTTGTGCTTAACATGATAGTTAAGGCTTTTCCTGCGTGTTTTGTCTGAAACATAGTTGAACGTTATTGATGAATAAACTGAATAGTCTGTATTGAGTTTGTATTTTTTATTGTGATATAATACATACCTGAAGGTAGTGATGATACATCCAGTAATTGTTCGTTGCTATTTGATGTGCATATCATTTGTTGCACACATTTTCCTGTTAGGTCTACAATTTGTAATTGTGTTTCACCAGAGAAATTACCGGTAATTACCAATTCATTTATGGCAGGATTTGGATACACTTGATAATCACTTTCAAGTAAATCAACACCTGCTCTCACAGGTAATGTGGTGAAATTATTAATCTCAGAAAATTCGCTGTAATCGCCGGGGTTGCAACTCGTTCTTATTTTATATTCATAAGTAGTTGCAGGCAACAATGATTTTATTGTTTTCACATTTGTTGGTGCCGATTTTTTCAGCCAGGCACCATCACCAATTGGACGATACCAAATTTGATAGGATTCCGCAGTGGTGATATTATCCCAATGTAGTGTTGCTTTATTTGGTGTAATATTATCAGCGTACAATCCTACCGGCGCAGGGCAAATTTCAGATTCAAGTTTAATCATCCAAAAATCGGAGCTGGTTCCTCCGACATTCGGTTCTGTTTTATCTCCTGAGAGACTTGAAAACGAGAATCCACCCAGTAAAACACCGCCATCAGCTGTAAGCGGCATTTCTAATACATAATCGTCGCCATCTCCGCCAATTGAATTTTCCCAGATAATATTTCCATCGCCGTCTATTTTAATGATCCAAATATCTGTTGTGAATTCAAATGTGTTGGTTGTTTTATTACCGGAAATTTGTGATGAGGAATTTCCACCAATTAAAAAATTACCATCTGGCAAGATGGTTACACAAGTGGCATAATCGCCACTATCGCCTCCATAAATTTTTTCCCACAACACATTACCGTTCGCATCTAATTTAATTATCCAATAATCATCATAACCAAGTCCGCCGAAGGCAGTTGTAGATTTTTCACCTGAGGCATCAGACGACGAGGCTCCAATAAGGAGATATCCACCGCCTGGAATTTCGGTTATATCATTTAAATAATCCGGATTATTACCCCCAATCGTATTTTCCCATTCTATATTTCCGGATGTATCTAATTTTACAATCCAATAATCGTATGTGCCATAACTGCCCTCCGATTTATCCAGACCTGCATTTGAATAGGAATAAGCACCTATAATTAAACCACCATCAGCTGTGACTTTCATTTTTTGAAAATATTCACCCTGCAATCCGCTTATGGTTGATTGCCAGATAATATTTCCGACGCTATTAATTTTAACAATCCAAATATCATTGGCATAAGAATATTCTGCTTTATCAATTCCGGCTTCTGAACTTGATTCACCGCCTAAATAAAATGTACCATCTGCATTTTCAATCAATGAAATCAGGTGGTCATCAAAAATACCGCCTATTGTATTTTGCCAAATTATTTCTCCAGATGCATTGAGTTTTATTACCCAATAATCGGAATAAAATGGAGGTCCGAGTCTGCCTTCCGTTTTATCACCTCCAATGCCTGAAACGGAATACCCACCGGCAAGATAGCCCCCATCGGCGGTCTGAATTACATCGCGGAGCACATCATCTTTATTACCACCAATTGTATTTTCCCATTCAATATTGCCTGCTGCATCTGTTTTTACAATCCAATAATCAGTTGTAGCAGATAAACCCATGTTATTTTCTGATTTATCACCACTACTTGCAGAAGTACTTGTTCCACCTAAAATAAAACCACCATCTAAAGTTTTTTTACAACTATAAATTACATCTTCCTTATTTCCACCAATGGTATTTTGCCATTCGATATCCGGTGCCTGTGCAAATATGTTTGCACTACAATATGTGAATATAACAATGAGGGATAATTTTCTCATACATTTATTTTTAATTTTTAATAAAATGCGTGCTGTTTTGTCCATTTGCATTTTGCAATAAAACGCTATACATACCCGCTGGTAAATTGCTAATATTAATTTCTAATAATGTTGCTGTAGTATTCATTTGCATCACATTATTTCCAACTGCATCAATAATGGTGATGGCATTTTCACCAATAAAATTGGTTAGGATAACAATATTTTGATTAGCAGGATTTGGATAAACAGTCAATTCATTTTGCGATTCGTTATTATTTTCCTTGCAGGTAATAGTCACCGGAATTGTATTCGAATTTTTATAACAACCAGTTGCTGTTTTGGTGACACGGCATTTATAATTTCCGGCAGTGGTTGCTATATACGCTGTTCCGGTAGCACCTGCAAGCAAGCCGGCACCTTTATACCATTGATAAGTGCAACCAGCTACAGGAGTTACATTTAAAGTAACACTTCCTCCTGCACAAAATGAGGTTGGACCCGCTGCCGTAATAGTAGCCGATGGATTTTTATTAATAGTGACACTAACCGCTGCTGAGGTTGCAGTGCCGCATAAATTAGTGGTAACGCATGCATACAAACCAGTTTTGTTGGCAACATAATTTATATCTGTTGCACCGGCAATATTTACGCCATTGCGTGTCCATTGAATAACATCACCGCTAAATTCGGAGGTAAGTTCAACAGTTGTTCCTTGGCATACTGTTGTGGGACCAAGTGGAATTGCTACTGCATACATGGCCATTCCATCGTCAATCAGTCCATTACAATCATCATCAATTTCATTACACACCTCTTCGGTAGGTTCGCAATCGGTTTCCAATTTAATCACCCAAAAGTCAGAACTTGCACCACCAACATTCGCTTCAGTTTTATCACCTGAAACAGTTGAATAACTTTGAGATGCAATTACTACGCCTCCATCATTAGCTAATACCATTTCAGCAGGGAAATCATAACTATCGCCACCCATACATTTTTCCCATAATTTTACGCCAGTGGTAGTAATTTTTATTACCCAAATGTCATAGGTGCTAGCGTAGGTATTAGTTGTTTTATTGCCACTAATTTGTGAATTTGAATTGCCAAGTAATAATATATTGCCATCAGTAGACAGCATTACACTTGCAGGGTAATCTTCCCCATCACCGCCATAAATGGTATCCCATAAAGCATTGCCATCTTCATCTAATTTAATCAGCCAAAAGTCGTTATAATTCATAACGCCAAATGCATTATCTGATTTATCGGCAGACATGTTGGATTGAGATGCACCAAGTATCATATAGCCACCTTCGGGTAATTCGATAACATCGCGCATATAATCACTAATTGTTCCGCCAAAAGAATTTTCCCATTGTATATTACGAGCTGCATCCAATTTAATTACCCACAAATCATTTCCACCGTGATTAATTTCTGTTTTATCGCCACTTATTCCGGATAAAGATGAAGCACCAATTAACAATCCTCCATCTGAAGTTATTTCCATTTCAACAAATCGGTCGGTAGATGATCCACCAATTACTTTTTGCCAAATTACGGTACCTAAATTATCGATTTCAACCAGCCAGATATCATGGTTAGTAGAAGGGATTGTTTTATCGAAATCGGCAGGTGAATAAGATGTCCCACCTAAAATATAAGTTCCGGATGCCGTTTCTTCAATGTCGTATAATTCATCACTTTTAGTTCCACCAATCGTATTTTCCCAAAGGATATTGCCGTCTAAATCTAATTTCACTACCCAATAATCTCCATAACCGGCACCACCAATTCTGTTTTCAGATTTATCGACGCTGATATCTGAATCGGACCATCCGCCTAATAAATATCCACCATCAGATGTTTCGATTAAACTACGTAAATCATCCGATTTATATCCACCAATGGTGTTATCCCATACAACATTACCGGAGGCATCAACTTTTACTACCCAATAATCATAAGAAGCCGCAATGCCTAAATTATTTTCCGTTTTATCTCCGGAAATAAATGAATTCGAATTGCCTATTAATAGAAATCCACCATCGCTTGTTGCAAGTGCATTATAACATAAATCAGCAGAGGTACCACCAATGGTATTCTGCCATTCGATATCCGGTGCCTGTGCAAATATGTTTGCACTACAATATGTCAATAAAACAATGAGGGATAATTTTCTCATACATTATTTTTAGTTTTTAATAAAATGCGTGCTGTTTTGTCCATTTGTATTTTGCAATAAAACGCTATACATACCTGCAGGCAAATTGCTGATATTAATTTCTAATAATGTTTCTGAAGTATTCATTTGCATCACATTATTTCCAACTGCATCAATAATGGTGATGGTATTTTCACCAACAAAATTGCTTAGAACAGCAATACTTTGATTAGCAGGATTTGGATAAACAGTCAATTCATTTTGCGATTCGTTATTATTTTCCTTGCAGGTAATAGTCACCGGAATTGAATTAGAACTTTTATAACAACCTGTTGCTATTTTGGTGACATAACATTTATAATTACCGGGTGTAGATGCCACATAAGAAGTTCCTGTTGCGCCAAATATTAAACCTCCGCCTTTATACCACTGGTAGGTGCAACCTGGTACCGGGGTAACATTTAATGTTACGCTTCCACCTGCACAAAACGAAGTAGGTCCCGCGGCCGTTATAGCTGCACTTGGATTTTTATTAATAGTAACATTAATTGCTTCGGATGTTGTTGTGCCGCAGTCGTTGGTTGTAACACAAGTATACATACCGGCTTTATTGGCAGTATAACTCATACTGGTTGCTCCGGCTATGTTTACGCCATTGCGTTGCCATTGGATACCATCACCATTGTAATCTGAAGTAAACATTACTGTATTTCCCTGACATACAGTTGTGGGTCCTAAAGGAATTGCAGTAGCATAAATTATCATACCATCATCAATTATTCCATTGCAATCGTCATCAATTGCATTACACACTTCTTCAGTTGGTGTACAATTAGCAACTAATTTTATTGCCCAAAAATCTGCGATGCCATAAAACGGTGTTGTTTTATTTCCTGATATGGGCGACATAGAAGTGCCGGAAATAATAATTGATCCATCAGGTGTAATATCCAGTCCACCGGATAAATCTTCACCATTTCCACCAATTGTTTTTTGCCAAATTAAATTACCGCTATTATCTAATTTTAAAATCCAATAATCGCCATAAGAAAATCCACCATAAGTAGCTTCTGTTTTATCGCCTGAAATACCTGTCGGTGTGTAACCGCTAATGATATATCCACCATCGTAATTTTGATGTAAGCCGGTCAATACATCGCGACCAGAACCTCCGATAGTATTTTGCCAGGAAATATTGCCTGATGGGTCTAATTTTACCACCCAATAATCATCAGAGCCTAAATTTGCTTCTGATTTATCTCCACTTATACCTGATGATGAATAACCGCCTAATAAATATCCGCCATCGTTCGTTTGAATTACATCACTTAGTGCATCCATATCACTTCCACCGATAGTATTTTGCCAGGTGATTGTGCCTGTTGAAGTTAATTTCATAATCCAATAGTCGTAAGCGCCATTGGAATTTTCAGTTTTATCTGCAGAAGCATTGGAAATTGAAGAACCACCAACTATGTAACCACCCTCGGTAGTTTGGCGAATAGTCACCAACATATCGGTAGAACTACCACCAATCGTTTTTTGCCAGCTGATATTGCCAAAAACATCCAATTTTAAAATCCAGAAATCGTCGAGACCTTTGCTGGCAGTGGTTTTATCGCCATTTACCCCACCTGATGAAAATCCGCCCACGATATAACCACCGTCATCGGTGAAATGTAAGGAGGTGCACATATCGTTTTTGTTGGTTCGCAATGAATTTTGCCATTCAATTGTGCCGGTGCTGCTAAGTTTGAGCACCCAATAATCCTGTTCACCCAAGTTGCTTTCGGTTTTATCGCCGGAAATGCCTGAGCTGGAGTACCCACCGATGATATAACCGCCATCGGGTGTTTGGTGGGCATCGTATAACACATCGTAAGCAGAGCCGCCTATAGCATTTTGCCATTCAATAGTGCCATTGGCATCCGTTTTTAGCACCCAGAAATCGGTTGCCCCGTTAGAGTTTTCTGTTTTGTTACCTGTGATGGAAGAATATGAATCCCCGGCAAAAAAATATCCGCCGTCGCTAGTGCTGAGCGCCACATTCATAAAATCGGCTTCAGTGCCGCCATAACTTTGTTGCCACTCAATTGCAGGCGCTTGCCCAAAAGCTGTAAAGGTTGCTATTACGCATGGAATTGATAATAAGGTTGCCCTTTTCGAGAGGAGAAATTTAATCATAAATGTGTGTTGTTGTCGTTAAAAAAATCCAACATTTCTCCTGTTTTCATGAGCAGGGAAATTATGGGGTGTTTCGGTACTAAAAGTAAACAAGTACCTGCGTTTTACCAAAAAACGAGGTGAAAAAACGGCATTTTGTGACATAATCGCTGTAAAGGCTTGATTGGTAAGGGTTTGGAGGGTGTTAAATTTGTGGTAGTAAGGTTTGAGGTAGAGGGGAAAACAGCCGAAACCGCAGAAGGAAATCAAAGAGAACAGCCCGCGAAGGGCGCAGAGTCGATTATAATTAAGTTTTATTGTGGATTGCATCGGACGGAGTCCTGCACACGGTGCTGTTGAATCAGAGATTTAGCAGAGCAGAAGCAAAATTTTATACCATTTTATTTTGTATTATTTGCGTGGGTTCATTTTGGCCCTATGTGGTTTCGGCTGTTGCTGGAATTTTTCATGCTACGTTTTTACTTTAATAGCTGTATTGGTTAATAAATGTTTAACCAAAAAATAAAATGAAAAATAAATTAGCGCGGAATTTCAATTGATAATTATGAATTAGTTGTTTTTCCACATAGTTACTTTACAAATTGCCCTAAAATCATCAACTTTGAGGCAATGAAGCAACTGCTACTTGTGTTTGTATTGATGTTTGCAGTCCATAATTTTTATGGACAATCTGCCTCATTAAGTGGCAAGGTAACAGATGCTACCACAGGTGAAACGTTGCCAGGCGTAAATAAAAATAACTAAACGGTTGGAAAAAAAATGCGAAAGCCCCCCCCGCCCCCCCCCCCGCCCCCCCCCCCCCGGGCCCCCCCCCCGTTATCCTTACCGGAACTACATTTGGTGCCATTGCCGATTTTGACGGGAACTACGTGGTAGCTGATATTCCTCCCGGCGAATACAATGTGCAGTTTACTTATATCGGCTATGAAAAAACAGTTTTTACCGCTCAAAAATTTAGCGCCGGCGAAAAGAAAAAATTGGATATTGCCCTAAAATCTACAGTGCTCACTTTTGATGAAGCGGTGGTAATTGTTGGTGAAAAACCTTTGGTTGATGTAGAAGATGCCAAAACTGGCTCAACACTGACTGCCAAAGAAATTGAGTTACAACCGGTGCGACAAATACAGAGTGTAATTAATATGCAAACCGGTGTTGTACAAAGTTCCGATGGTGTGCATATTCGAGGCGGAAGAAGTTACGAAACGGGATTTTATATCGATGATGTTTCTGCTCGCGACCCATTGAGTGGAACTGGTTTCGGGATTGACATCGGGACCAATAGTATTTCAAAAATTGACGTTACTACGGGCGGTGCAGGTGTTGAATTTGGGAATGCAACTGCTGGTATAGTAAATACACAGACAAAATCGGGTGACGATAAATTTGAATTTAACGCCGGATATAAACGCGATAATTTCGGATTTAATAAAAATGCAGGCAGCACTTGGAATCAACAAGTAATGGAAATGGGCATGGGTGGTCCGTTAGCTTTTAAAAAGAAACTGACATTTTATACTACCCTTAAAACGAATTTCAGCGATACGTTTATTCCAAATTCTCCAAATGGTGAAGGAAATGCTGCAGAGCAGGTAGTTTCATCACTTTACCCCAATACACAGTGGTCGCCCTACCAGGATAATCGCTGGGCAGGTATGTTGAAATTGGATTATAAATTTGACCCAAAACGAAGACTGAGTTTTACGTATTTAAAAAGTATAACCATAAATCAGGATTACAATATGTTGCGCGTTACAGGCAATGATGTAAGTTTTAATCCCGGTTATCAGTTTTTGTTCGCTTTACAACCTGATAATGCCAATACTTATACACATGATACCAATCTTGAAACAATCAAGTGGAGTCAAACCATTAGTAATACATTTAGTTATCAAATAACTGGTTCAAGATTGTATGTGAAATTGCGTGCAGATGCCAATGGCGCGCCGTGGAGACCTGATGTGGTGAATACTGAGTTTGACCCTGAAAGTATTGTCACCTATCCTGCAACTGTATTTAATCCTGATGATAGTATCGTATTTGTAAATCCGGGACCGGGTTTATACAATAATGGCGGTATTGCAACGCTATGGCATGATCATTATGTGTTGGAATATACTATTCGTGCATCAGCAAATGTTTATTCGAAAGACACACGCAATAAATTATTTTTCGGGACTGAATTAAAACCACAGGAATATCAGTGGATAGATATTACCAGACCATGGATTGGCGCTCCAATACAATTAGCAGATGGCAGCTATTCTCAATCGTATCGTTTGGGAGATATAAGTGATGTGTGGAAGGTAAATCCATTATCGGGTGCTTTATTTATTTCCGATAAATTAAAATACCTGGGATTAATTGCCGAAGCCGGTTTGCGATTAGAATATTGGTTCCCGGGAAAATTTTTGGATGATGCTGTCGCAGACTCCACAACTACTATTGCTCCTGCTTTTAGAGATGCATATTATGCCGACAGTTATGGACTTGGTGAACGCCGTTTTAAAATGCGTTTATTACCAAAATTTTCGGCTTCATTTCCAATAAAAGAAAATCAGGTATTGTTTTTTAATTACGGTCATAGCACAGTAATGCCGCATCCGAGTTATGTATATACCGGCATGGATCCTTATTTTGCTGATAGAAGGTACACTCGGATTTATTGGCAATCCGGATTTAAATCCTGAAGTTGATATTGCTTATGAATTAGGCTTAAAATCGTCCATTACATCTAATGATGCAATTAATGTAACTGCATTTTGGAAAGATAAATATGATTTTATTACATCGAGTACAATTTTAATAGAAGATGTAACCGGTAGAGAAGTAGCGCGTACTATTCGAATTAATTCCGATTATGCACGTGTTCGAGGAATCGAAATTGCATATTTAAAACGTATACAAAAATGGTTTAGCGGAAGTATTTCTTTAAGTTATAGTATTGCTACAGGCCAGAGCTCATCAGCATCTGAGGCTTTAGGAGATATTTTGGCGACAGGTAATTCCGAAACATCGGTGGAAACACCATTAGCATGGGATAGTCCGATTGATGCAAAAACATACGCCATATTTTTATTGGATAATACCACAGGATTATTCAATAAACCATGGATAAATAAAATGACATTATATACCGAGGCAATTTATCGCACCGGAAAAAGATATACACCTTATACCTTAAAAGGCACAGAAGCAATTTCGGGCAGACCGATTTATGAAATTGTTTCTGACCCTGAGAAGCGATACAGTGAAATTGGAGCAAGTAATTTTTGGTTGAATATTACTTATAAAAAATGGTGGGATTTAAAAACTACTCAGCTGGCATTTACATTTGAAATTACTAACCTTCTGAATACATTAAATACAGCCATTGTAAATCCTGTCACCGGTGAAGCTTACCAATATGGCGACCCGGTTCCAAGTGAATGGCGCGATCCATCATTTATCGACCCACGCGATCCGCGATCTTACGGCACACCACCTGATAATCCAGCAAGATATTACGAACAACGGCATATTTTGGCCGGTTTGAGTTGGAAATTTTAAGTAATTAATTCAAATTATTGATTAGTTTTGATAACGCTTTTAAGCGTAATATTTAATTTTTTTACGGCATACATCAATAAATTAATTACAATGAAAAAAATAATTACTCCTCTCCTGTTTAGTCTTTTTTATTTGTTTTCTAGTAATATATCCGCACAGTTATGTAACGATATTCCTATTTCACTGGTTGGTGAATCATTTCAATTTAAAGCAAGTGATTTTATCAGTTATGGTGACAGCATGATATCATTTGAATTAATCAATCAGCATGCTACTTCTTTTTTTGCCTATCCTCAAGCCAAATTAATTCCAATAACTGCTTTACCCGATGGTATGTCATTAGCTACAGTTAATTTGGATTGGATGGTATTTGCTTCTGCCTGGAATATCGATTCCATTGCACTTGTCCGTATTTATTACGATGTTGCAATGCCTGTTCCGGCTAATTATACTGTTACATTTCAACTATGGTTAAATAACTTATCTCCTGTTATCGACTCTTGTTATTTTACGGATAATTATGTGGTGAATCTGAATCCAACGGCAAATGCGGTGATGGATATTCGTGCAAATAATATTACAATATTTCCTAATCCCGTTGCACAAGGTCAATCTATTACTATTCAATCAGATGAAATGTTTGATGTAAAAACATATACTATCTATAACTTAGTTGGCGCAACAATTACATCCGGTATTATTCAACATAATCAATTACCCTTAGATGGCATCCCACAAGGATTGTATGTTTTAAATATAACAGACAATTCTTTGAAAAACACAAACTTTAAATTAATAATTGAATAAATGAAAAATCTATTTTTTTTGGTTATTGTTTTGACAGCCTGCGCTGCATGGATAACACCACAATCTGAGGAACATTTAATTTACCACGATAACAATGTGCAACTAAAATGGAAAGATTATCAGGGCACAGTTGAAGAAGATGCTAATATTACGGCTTTAACATCAATAGGTTTCAGGATGGGATATAAAGGTACTGCACGCCAAGATTCATTAATTGTTGTTGTAGAAGCTTTTTTCGACAAACAAAATTCTTGGGTGAAAAAGGACACTACTGCTTATGCCTTAAAACATGAACAACTTCATTTTGATATTACAGAATTATACGCGCGCAAATTAAAGCAATCAATTCAGAGTGCTTCGCTTACTTACAAAAATTACCAATCGGTAATGCGTGATTTAGAAAGAAAAGCACATAATGATATGAATACTGCAGATAGCATTTATGAGGTGGCAACCGATTATAGCAAGAATAAAGTGGAACAAAAGAAGTGGAATGATAACATTGCCGTTGACCTTTCCAACCTCAAGGCTTTTGAAGCAGACACATTCAGGGTGGCAGTGCATTTATAAGTCTTCGCTTACTTCTAAACAATTCTTACTCAGGTACTTAACCTAGGTTAATGGTGGTTAAATTTGATTAGCGACTTTTCTTAACCTAATCAACCACACTATGAGTAAGTTTCCCAAAACTTTGCTCATCCCCTTGTTATTACTTTTGCATGGCTACTGCCTTGCCCAGTCCGGTGATGTTATTTACATGCGTGCTGATTACGATGAGCCATGGTGTTGCGGTTGGGCGCCTTACGAATTTTCTAATCCATTAAATCTTACCGAGGTATTTGGACCAGGCGGATGGAGTTTACATTACTATGAATACACAGACGCCAATGCCATTTTTAATGATAACACCTGTTATGTTTTTATGGAAGGCGGAGATGGCCATGCTGATATGATGGAGTGGTTTTTTTCGTGTAATCAAACACTAATAGAAGATTGGGTTTATAATGGAGGCAGTTTGTTCATTAATGCTGCACCTAATGTTGGAGATGGATTGAGTTTTGGTTTCGGAGATGTTTGGTTATGGTATCCTTATGCCTTTCCTACTGATGTGAGTCAGGATCCTGCAGGAGCAAGTCATATGATTTGGAGTGGTCCGTTTTTACCAACCGCCACCAACATGTTTGGCCCCGCTTATGCCCATGCCTATGTGTCCGGATCAGGATTAACCCCTATTATCACCGAAACATATAATCAGGATCAGTTGGTGCTTGCAGAAAAAAACTGGGGTTTAGGGCATGTCTTTTTTGGGGGGATGACAACAGCCTGCTGGCATTGGCCTGAAACCGAAAGTGTAAACATCAGGCAAAATATGCATAGTTATATGTATGTGGTTTGTGGCCTTTTGTTATCGGAACAAGCACTGAGTTTCAAAGCACAAACATTTGCAGGAGGCGCATTATTAAATTGGGGGCTCGAAAACAGCGATTCAGGCAGTTATTTTGAACTATTAAGGTCAAAAAACGGCACTGATTGGGAGCTCATTTCGGTTATATCTGTTTCGGGATCGCTCGATTACGAAATGATTGACACAGATCCACTGCAGGGTAAATCTTATTATCAGCTAAAGCTTAAAGATGAATTGGGTCGTACGCTTCAGGAAAAAATGGCTCCGGTAGAGATTGATGTGGCATTTGATGTATTTCCTAACCCTGCAAAAAATAATCTAGTGGTGAGCGGAATAGATGCTCAAGCTGCTGCTTATCAGCTATTTTCCATCGAAGGGAACGAGGTTGCAATAACATCTACATCTGGATTTGATGAGGTTTTGCTGACTTTTTCAGGTTTAACCAAGGGAAGTTATACCCTTTTGATTACCGCAAACGGTCAGCGTTTATATAAATCTATCATTATCATATAAACACAATTTGGCGCGTAGTTTGCAAGTGATGACAAACTTTAACCTGATGTTAACATCACAGGTTAATTGATAACCAAAATATCTGTCTAATTTTAACACTTCAAATTACATCAAATTATGAAAAAACTACTTTCAGCAGCAATCCTAATGTTATTTATTGCTGCATCGCCCTTAAAAGCTCAAAACCTCAAAGACGTATTAAACGAATACTTCGACGTAACCGGACAAAAAAAGATACTCAAAGTAGAAACCTTAACCACCTTTGGTAAAATAAATCAGGGCGGACTTGAGATTCCATTTAAACAAATTACAGCCCGACCTGCTAATTTCAGAGTAGAAGGAACTTTTCAAGGGTTAACATTTTTACAAACATTTAATGGTACCGAAGCGTGGACTGTGAACCCATTTAGTGGTTCAACCGAGCCTCAACCAATACCTGCAGACCAGCTTAAATCGCTTAAAATTCAAGCTGATATGGATGGCATGTTATGGGATTGGAAAGATAAGGGCTATAGTGCAGTATTAGATTCAACTGAAGATGTTGAAGGCACTAAATGTTTCAAAGTTGACGTAACTATTGATTCAAACGACGTTTATACATTTTACATTGATACAGAAAGTTATCTATTGATAAAATCGCACGCAAAGGTATTTATGAGTGGTCAGGCTGTTGAAAGTGATACTTATTATAGCAACTACAAAGATGTGGAGGGTATGATATTACCAGGCCAAATCGAAAACCGTTATAATGGTGTTACCGGCGAACTCATAGTGATTGACCGTTACGAAGTAGACACCCCTTACCCCCAAAGTGATTTTAACAAACCAGCTGTAGCCGAAACACCGGTTACTCCAGGAGATAATTAATCACCAAATCATTTAAAAAAGAGATACCTTTTAGGTGTCTCTTTTTTTTATAAATTATTGTCTATCTGTTAATTATACAACTTAACTACTATATTATATGATGTTATTTACAAGTCTCAAAAAACAGGTAATACTGAGTTTACTTTCCGTGTCGCTGACAGGAATGTATGCACAAAATGTTATTACCGATGCTACTTTCAGCGCTATTGAAGGTCGACATATCGGACCAGCGCGAACAAGCGGGCGCATTGTTGCCATAGATGCTTCTGACAAGGACCCCAATTTGGTTTATGTTGGGGCAGCAGGAGGTGGACTATGGAAATCGAAAAACCAGGGAACTACCTTTAAGCCGGTTTTTGATGATTATACGCAAAGTATTGGGACTATTTGTATTGACCAGCAACATCCGGATACCGTATGGATTGGTACCGGTGAGCCTTGGACAAGAAACAGCGTTAGTATAGGCACTGGAATTTACAAAACCACAGATGGTGGGGAAAAATTTGAATTCATGGGCCTTGCGAAAAGCGAGCGCATATCCAAAATAATTGTCGACCCAAGCAATAGCAATAATGTGTATGCAGCAGTGCAAGGGGCATTGTGGTCCGACAGTGAAGAAAGAGGTGTATACAAGACTACCGATGGCGGTAAAACATGGAGCAGGTTGCTTTATGTAAATCCTTCAACAGGATGTGCCAGTCTTGCCATGGACCCTAATAATCCACAGGTATTATATGCAGCCATGTGGGATCATCGCAGAACCGCTTATGATTTCCGTTCAGGTGGTCCGGGAAGTGGTTTGTATAAGTCGACAGACGGAGGAGCAAACTGGACTAAATTGAGTGCCGGATTGCCTGAAGGAACGATAGGAAGGATTGCCGTAGCTGTGTCAAAAGTGGCTCCTTATAGTGTTTATGCCTTAGTTGAATCGGAAAAATCTGCATTATATAAGTCTGTAGATAACGGTGCTAATTGGTTGAAAATGAGCGACCAAAACGCAATGGGTGAACGTCCTTTTTACTTTAGCAACATATCGCCTGACCCTGTTGAGGCCGATCGCATTTACAAACCGGGTTTTGTGTTATTGGTGAGTAACGATGGTGGTAAAATATTCCAGGGAGCATCAACTGAAGGTGGTGCTTACCACAGCGACACCCATGCATTTTATGTGAGTCCTAAGGACAATCGTTTTATGTATTTAGGGACAGATGGTGGTGTTTACGTTTCTCGCGATAAGGGCAATACCTGGAGTCATTGCGAAAATTTACCGGTAGCGCAGTTTTATCATGTGAGTGTCGACATGCAAAAGCCCTACAATGTGTATGGCGGATTACAAGATAATGGCAGTTGGAAAGCCCCAAGCAGCAATCCTGGAGGCATACAAAACGCAGATTGGGAAACCATAGGTATTGGAGATGGATTTAATGCATTTGCTGACAAAAGCGACCCTGACCTGGTTTATTGGCAATATCAGGGCGGAAGGGTTTACCGTTCCAATACTAAAACCGGTGAAAACAAGTTCATAAAACCCTTTGCTGACGCAACCACTGAAGATTTGCGTTATAACTGGAACACACCTGTCCATTTCGGCAAAAAGTCGAACTGGTTATATATCGGCGCACAATACCTGTATCGTTCAAAAGACAAAGGCGATAGCTGGGAACGTATTTCCGGAGATTTAACAACAGATAACCCGCTGAGACAGCAGCAGGAAAAAAGTGGTGGGGTGAGCGCCGATAACACTACTGCAGAAAATAATACCACCATATTCACCATCAGCGAATCGGCATTGGATGCCAATGTGATTTGGGTTGGGACCGATGATGGCAATGTGCAAGTAACAACCGATGGCGGTAAAACCTGGAACCTGGTAAGCACACAAATTAGTGGACTTCCGCCGCTGGCGTTTATCTCAGGAATTGAGTCCGACAACTTTGATAAAGCCGCAGCATATGTCACCGTAGACGCCCATCGCAATGGCGATATGCAACCTTACGTGTTCTACACCAATGATTACGGTAAGACATGGAAAAGCCTTGTAAATGAAACAGTTAATGGTTATTGCCATGTGATAAAACAAGATATAGTGAATTCAAATTTGCTCTTTTTAGGGACTGAGTTTGGGTTGTATGTTAGTCTCGACAAAGGTGTTACCTGGGTTCAATTTAAGAGCAATATTCCGCAGGTTGGGGTATTTGATATGGCGATTCATCCGCGTGACCACGACTTGGTTTTGGCGACACACGGAAGAGGTATCATTATCATTGATGATATTACACCTATTCGCAACTTTAAGATGGAGATGCTGGAAGCAGATGTTACCTTTTTACCAACCCGACCATATTACCTGTCCTCGGGTGGCATTGTTCAGGATTTCCCGGGAGATGATGAGTTTGTGGGTAACAATCCGAATGGGAGTGCTGTAGTCGCCTATTTTATGAAAAAGCGCCATATGATTGGTGAAATGTATATAGAGATTTATGACAACAAGGGGAATTACATCAAAAAGCAACCAGCCACCACGCGCAAGGGCTTGAACATCGTTCGTATTCAAACTATGTTGCCACCACCAAGAGTGCCGAGCTCCCCTAACCCATTGTTCGAAGCCGCTTTTGGGCCTGAACTAGAAGCCGGAGATTACCTGATCAAACTGATTAAAGGCAAGGATACGCTTAGTACCAAACTTACCATCAACAACAATCCCGATGTTAACCACAGTGCTGCAGACAGGCAATTGCGCCGCGAGTCGTTGTTAAAGGCTTACAATTTATTGGAAGAACTCGCCTATGTTGATTACCAGGCAATTGAAATCCGCAAGCAGACTTTAGCATTGGCAGACAGTGTTAAAAACAAGGGTTTGAGAGCCAATTCATTCAAATATGCCGATAAAATGGCTGCTATGCATGAAAAAATCTCTGCAACACAACCGGGTGAAGGCGGGGTTGCCGGTCAAATTCGTTTGCGTGAAAAAATTGCTGAGGTGTATTCCGCAATTGGCAGTTACGAAGGTAAACCAACCGACCTCCAGTTAGCAGCACTTTCGGTTTATGTAGATGCTGTTAAGGCTATGCAAAGTGAACTGGATATCCTGATCAAAGGGGATTTGGCCAACTATAACGCTGGCATAGTTCGCGCAGGACTTCAGCCTGTAAAGGTTAGCGACAAAGCCACCTTTATGCAGTCGAAATAATTTTAGACCTAAACATCCAAACGCATCATTTTAAAGTGAAAACTTTATGATGATGCGTTTGGTTTTTTACCACAACAACGGCTCCGAGTTGTCGTGGAGTTTCCAACTCCAGACGCCACCACGGTCTCCAGACCGATTGTGTGTTTGCTTCGAATGTTGGTGTTCGTCCTTTTTGTCGCAGACGCTGTTTTGAGTTAGCCGTACAATCGAAGCCATTTCATTATTTGTTTAATTGCATTTTTAATTTCCAATATTTACTCACGTCGTCGCAAGTCAGAGACTTTGCGACAACAGCAGCTTCGAATTTAAATTACTGCTAATCATTTTCTGGTTTCAACAAAACCTCAAGGCTCCGAGTTGTCGTGGAGTTTCCAACTCCAGACGCCACCCCGGTCTCCAGACCGATTGTGTGTTTGCTTCGAATGTTGGTGTTCGTCCTTTTTGTCGCAGACGCTGTTTTGAGTTAGCCGTACAATCGAAGCCATTTCATTATTTGTTTAATTGCATTTTTAATTTCCAATATTTACTCACGTCGTCGCAAGTCAGAGACTTTGCGACAACAGCAGCTTCGAATTTAAATTACTGCTAATCATTTTCTGGTTTCAACAAAACCTCAAGGCTACGAGTTGTCGTGGAGTTTCCAACTCCAGACGCCACTCCGGTCTCCAGACCGATTTCGAAAATGTAAAAATCAAGATATTAATGTATCAATGCAAAATATCAGTCGTGGCGGAAACAGCCGGGTTTCAACCTAAGCAACAACTCAATTTTATTGGTTTTGATAAATTTTCGGCATAGCCCGGATAGTAGCGGAAACAAACAACTAATGTGCTGATGAGTTGATGTGCTTATGTGCAAATGAAACAGTCGACTTTAGGTATTAATGAAATGACCAGTTTGTTGCAGCGAATAGCCGGTGCGGATTGTTTTGGCGGAGCGGGATGGTGATGCTCCAAATTGCGATGATGTTAGGTTTAGCGTTGATGATTGGGCAATAAAAAAGGCTGCCTGTGCGACAGCCTTTTGGTGTTATATATTTCATTTTTTTATGCGGTGGTGACTTATAAAGTGACTACCAGACCTACCTGAATAGGGGTTTTGGCTATGCCGACTTCACCATAAAGACCAATGTTTTCGGTGAGGTAAAAGCGGGCACCGATGGTGAAGTCCAGGCCGGTGTTTAATAAACCGCTCACGTCTAAAGGCTGATTGTCGGGGTCGCCACCGGAATAACTATAGTTGTTGTGACGATAACCTAAACCGATACCGGCATAAGGGTCAAACACTTCGCTATTCCCGAAATGGAAGTTGAAACGGGCTAAGATGCTATAGGCAGTGTATTTCACGGCGCCATCGTAAAACAAGGTGTCTATTTCTTTGTCCTGCGCTAAATAGGTGGATGTTCCGGATGCGTAGGCAAAATTGACACCAAAGCCAACTGTTTCGTTGATTTTATACTCGGCTTTTCCGTAAAAAGGGCCGTAATAGCTGGATGAAATCTTGTCGCCGTCCACAATATTAAATATGGTTTTTGTGATGCTTGGAAAACCATAACCGGCTGAAATGGTGAAGGAACCCGGAGTATACTCCTGTGCTTTTGCTGTAAATGTGATAGTAACCATAACTACCATAGCGAGCATTAATTGAAACATCTTTTTCATAGCAGTAATTTTTTTTGCCTAACACATCCAATATCGCATGTGTTAGTCTGCATTAACCAAGTGTTATGCCAAACCGCTCAACTGAAAACGACAGATGTGCTACATTTTGAAGGAAAAGGGCGGCTTTGCTTAAAAAAAAGTGAATTTATTTTGAATGCGGCGATTTGCCTGAAACTCAATGAAATTAAATAACCTGAATGGTAAGTATTTGCAATATTTGTTGCATTTATTATACCTATTTAGTCATTTTTTGCATTATCAAAAATATTTTAAATATTTTTTTGCACATATCGTTTTTTATTAATTCCTAGTTTCTTTGGTGGATGGTTGTCCGGATTTTGTTTAAGCCTTTCTAAAACAACGATTATTTACAAAAAATGGCGTTTATGTGGTAAATATGTCTACCTTTACATAAATTAAAAAATACAATGAATACAGGAACAGTAAAATTCTATAATGAATCAAAAGGATTTGGTTTCATTAAAGATGAATCAACACAAAAAGAATATTTCGTACATGCCTCAGGCCTGATCGATAAAATTCGCGAAAACGACAATGTTGTTTATGACCTTCAGGAAGGCAAAAAAGGATTGAATGCAGTGAACGTAAAACTTGCGTAAATTATATCTGTAACATCATTATCAAAAAAGGGAATCAGTTGAAAAACTGGTTCCCTTTTTGCTTTTAAGGCTTGCTGCGTCTGAGTTTTAGCACAGGTTTCAGCACAATAAGTGAGAGCGGTGGAATGGTGATTTTCAGACTATGTTTTTTCACCGTTGTAGTATTACCGTCTTCGTCGGTAATTGTTTCTTCGTTAGTATCCGGTTTCAGCAGTCCTGTGTTGAGCAACCCTGAACCATAATATTTTTCTGCATCGCTGCTCAGTAATTCTACATAATGGTTCCTTTGAAAAACAGGAACGGTAAAGTCGATATGTGTTTGCTGGTCGAAATTGCCCACAATCACCAAATGGTCGTTGGCATTTTTGCCCTGGCGCTTCCAAACTAATATACAATCGTCGCGATGGTTGAGGTCTATCCACTCAAAACCTTCTTGATTGTAATCGTTTTCGTGCATACTTTTTTCACCGGTGTATAGGTGGTTAAGGTCCTTTACAAACTGTTGTAAACCTTTATGAGGTGTATGTTCCAACAAATGCCAGTCGAGGCTTTGGTCGTGGTTCCATTCTTTGGTTTGACCAAATTCGCCGCCCATAAATATGAGTTTTGGGAATGAATGGGTGAACATATACCCATACATCAATCGCAAATTGGCGAACTTAAACCATTCGTCGCCGGGCATTTTGTTGATGAGGGAGGACTTACCATGCACCACCTCGTCGTGAGAAAGGCTCAACACAAAATTTTCACTAAACGCATACCACATGCTAAAAGTGAGTTTATCCTGATGGTATTTACGATAAAATGGTTCTTCTTTAAAGTAATTGAGGGTGTCGTGCATCCAGCCCATCATCCACTTCATACCACAGCCCAAGCCACCGTCGTATGTGGGTTTCGACACTTTTGGCCAACTGGTCGATTCCTCGGCAATAGTAAGTGTAGAAGGGATTTCGGTGTATAACCGTTCGTTGAGTTCCTTTAAAAACTGGATGGCTTCGAGGTTTTCGTTGCCCCCATAAATATTGGGCAGCCACTCTCCTTCTTTACGCGAATAATCGAGGTATAACATACTGGCCACGGCATCAACCCTCAAACCATCAATATGAAAACATTCGAGCCAATAGAGTGCACTGCTGATTAAAAAGCTTTTGACTTCGAATCGACCGTAATTAAAAATATAACTGTTCCAGTCGGGATGAAACCCTTTGCGTTTGTCTTCGTGCTCATACAGGTGTGTGCCGTCGAAAAATATCAATCCATGGCCATCATCAGGGAAATGCGATGGCACCCAATCGAGCAACACGCCGATATGTTCTTTGTGAAAACATTCAATGAGATACATGAGGTCCTGAGGTGTTCCATAACGGCTGGTAGGTGCAAAATAACCGGTTGTTTGATATCCCCATGAACCGTAAAAAGGGTGTTCGCTTACCGGCATCAGTTCCACATGGGTGAAGCCCATTTCCTTTACATATGGCACTAAGGTTTCGGCCAGCTCACGGTAGCTTAAAAAGCCTTCGGGATTATCTGGTTGTCGTCCCCAGGATCCCAAATGTACTTCATAGGTGCTCATGGGTTTGTTAAATCCAAAGGGTTTGCGCTTTACCATCCACACGTTGTCGTTCCAGGTGTAGCTGTTATCCCAAATTACTGAAGCAGTCCCTGGAGCCGGCTCTGAGCGTCGTGCATAGGGGTCGGCTTTTTCGTAAATTTCGTTATTGGCACCTAAGATGATAAACTTATATAAATCGCCGGGAAGAGCGGTTGTTACAACACCTTCCCAAATACCGGAGCCATCGTCGCGGACTTTTAGTATCAGTTGCTGTTTGTCCCAATTATTAAATGTGCCGCTTATATGCACCGTTTTGGCATTCGGAGCCCAAACAGCAAAATAAACACCGCTATGTGCAGGTTCATCTAATACAAATGCACCAAATTTTTCCCATAGCTTAAAATGTTTGCCTTCGCGGAATAGATGAATATCATAGTCGGTAAATTTCGAATAGTCGTATTTAAGCGTGGACTCCATACTGCAAATTTAGTTAGGGATATGATTTATAATGAACCTATAGAGATAAATTCATCAACATAACAAAGTGAAGATCACCTGGCCGGTAATTTGTGACATTTAATTGTACCAGTATGGATACCAAATTGGGGTTAAAATGCGTATTTATGTTTAACATTGCAACATAGGTAAATCACCCAACATGGTTAAAAAAATTAGTATCCTCATTCTGGTTCTGCTTGCTTACAGCGGCGTTCGTGCACAATCAAATTCTTTACTCTATGAAATCAGCGGTAACGGTTTAATAGCGCCTTCCTATATCTACGGCACCATGCATGTAAGCGATAGAATTGCTTTTCATTTAACCGATAGTTTTTTTATTGCTTTAAAAAGTGCGGATGTAATTGCATTGGAAAGTAATCCGGAAACATGGATAGAAAATGATTTTGGCAATCCGGATAAATCGCCGACCAACAATTACGAATACGATGAAATGGATTATGCATACGGGTATAACCAGTCTGATTTTTACACAACAGCTACTAAAATCGAATTTCCGGATGCCAATATGTATGCGGGTATGTTTGTTGATTACAGTTGGTTGATTAACGGATATTTATATCGTTACGATGCACAACGTACAGATTATGAAGAGGAAACCTATCTTGATTTATTTATTTTCCAGTGTGGTAAAAAATTATCTAAAGAAGTGGCAGCACTTGAGGGAGAGCAAGAAGTATTAAAACTTTTGCAAAAAGCATATGAACCTTCCAAAGATGAGGATGAAGAAAAAAAGTATATAGAAAAAAAGCGGATGCAAGAAGCGTTTAAAGAAGATGGTATTAGTATCAGTGAACAAATAGATCAGGCATATCGCGATGGTGACTTAGACAAATTAGATTCGCTGGAACGTGTAACATCTCCTTCTTCGCAATTTCATAAATATTTTATTGAAGAACGCAATGTGAATATGGTGAACCGCCTGGACTCAATTTTACGCAGTGGTAAGGTGGTGTTTACCGGCATTGGTGCAGCGCATTTACCGGGACAACGCGGAGCGTTAACCTTATTGCGAGAAATGGGTTATACCGTTAAACCGGTTAAGGGAAAAACTACAAATAAAAGTGCTAAAGAAAAAAACAAAATTGATGGCATACATTATGCGCATACACCAAAATTGCAAACTGCAACTGACAGTTTATTTACAGTGTCAACACCCGGGAAATTATATCCATTGACATGGAATACGATTAACCAATATTATTTATATCCTGACATGTCGAATAGCGCATATTATAGCGTAATGCGAATAGCACATAAAGGTGATATTAAACAACAATCGCAACAAGATATTTTAAATGATATTGATAAATTATTATTTGAGAATATTCCGGGCGATATCACTAATAAAACACCTATTTCGTTGCCAAATGGTTATATTGGTTACGACATAACCAGCAAAACAAAACGCGGCAATTATATGCGTTTAAAATTATATGTAACACCGCTGGAAACTATTGTATTTAAAGCTTCAGGTATTGGTGATTTTGTTATAAAATCGAAAGAAATGCAAACATTTTTTTCGAGTATCAATTTCAAAAAAAACGATGCCAATGCGTGGTCAACCTTTCAGCCAAAATGGGGACTATTTAGTGTAAGTGCTCCGGACCTGCGCATTAGCACAGAGGTAGGTGAATATTCGAGCATTGAAGACGAACAAAGTATTGTTGAATTGCAGGCAAGAGATAACAATGGCTTTTACTATTTAAAAGGTTATTATTTAAATGAGACCAGCAATTTTGAAGAAGACAGTTTTGAGTTGGTTCAACTCTCAGATATGTTTACTGAACAATTTAAAAAAAGTAATTATACACTGGTTGCAGATAAATTTAGCAATCAAAATGGCTATCCATCATATACCAGAACATCAAAAAGTAATGATAATTATGTACACACCAAAGTAATAATTAATGGACCTTATTATTTCCTGCTGGCAGCATTTACCCGACAAGCCAATGCCCCTGAAAAGTTTATGAATAGTTTTCAGCTATCTCAATTCAATTATATTAAACCTTTTGAATTTTATGTAGATACAGCATTAGATTTTACAGTAAAAACTATAGTGCCAAAGGTGGATACACTGCTTACGATTGATGAAATAAGTTATGGCAATTATTACCCTTACACCTATGATGAGGAAGAAGAAAAGGAGGATATTAGTTTCATATCTAAAAGTAAAGTAATGTTATTTTCTTCGGAAGCAACTCCGGAAAATATTTTAGTGCGTTTTCATAAATACAATAAATTTTATGCCCAGGATGATTCGAAAAAATTTTGGTCAAGTTTTGATAGTGTATACGCGAAATATAACAACTATCATATAAGCAGACAGAAATTTGTAGAACGCGATAGTTTGCAGGAGTTATCGTTTTATATTACAGATACCAACAGCACCAGGGCTATTTACCGCAAGTTTATTTTAAAGGCAGACGTATTGTTTTCATTAGTTACCACTATAGACACATTAAAAGGGCCGTCTTTATTTGTCGATACATTTTTTAACACATTTGCACCTGGTGATAGTATAAAAGGACGCAGCATATTTACCTCTACAACAGATATGTTTTTTGAACAGCTGAACAGTGAAGATAGCGTATTGCGCAAGCAGGCAATAAATTCATTGATTACGATGAGTTTAAAAAATACAGATGCAGCTGACTTGATGCAATTCATTCAATCTCCACGGTTTAAAACATTGAAGGCGGATGACAGGGCTACCTTTATTTATCAATTAGGGGCATTAAAACATCCTGACATAGTCCCTTTTCTTAAATCAATATATTTAGCAGCCGGAGATACGTCCATGTACCAGTTGGCTGCTTTACGCACACTGTCGAGCCAACAATCAGATACCGCATTAGCTGCATTCATGGAATTATTATACATTGAAACGCCATTAGCTAAAGAAGGCGTAACGCTAGATTATTTGTTTTACCATTTTGAAGACACTATCGAATTGTCAACAAAATTATTTCCGGCATTATTGGATTTCATTTCTTTCCCTGAATATAAAACAGGTATTTATAATCTTTTATCGACTATAAGTGCAAACGATAACATTACAGCAAAGCCACATAGTGTACTCAAAAAACAAATTCTAACTGAAGCAACTGCTGAATACAAGCGAAATATGGTAACTATAGATGAGGACGATTATTCATCAAGTTATCGTGACTATCAGAATAAATATTATTTCCCATCATTGAGTAGTATGGTTGGAGGACGCACCTTTAATTATTTTGAAAATTATACGGGGCCAGATGAATTTGAAAATTATACCAGTTATGGATATGACTATGGATATAGTTATGAAGATTATGATGTTTCGGATTATTTTGATTATGACAATTTGTATAGAGAGGCGGATTCCTTGAATAAATTTCCATGGGCGCATACATTACAAGATTATTATAGTATTCTATTAACTACATTTTATGATGACCCTGCAGTAAAAAAATATTTTGACAAAATTTTACAAAGTAAAGATGAGGAGCTGATTTATACCACTGCATTAACCTTGCAAACTGCCAACAAACCGGTTCCTGATTCGGTTTGGTTGAACTTGCAAAAAAGCAGAGAATGGCGGTATATTATCATGAAAAAGCTGACAGAATTTAAAAAATCTGAATTAATAGATAGCAGTTTTACCAATCAACTGAGTATCACAGAGGCGTGTTTATATCAATATGACTTTACCGATGACGAGGATAGCATACAATTTATTGAACGCAGAGAAGTTGACGGTGTTATAGGAAAAGGATACATCTATTTTTATAAAAGTAAATTGGATGATGATAAAACCTGGCACTTAGACTGTATTGGTTTGCAGCCATTAACCGATGGAGAGTACACACTTGAACCTGAATTTGTATATTTTGGCAAAATTATTCTCGATGAGGAACAAATGCAGGAACAAATAACTGAAATTATTGATACTTATCATTTGATTGGCCGGACAAGGGTGAGCACTACTTTATCGGATGACCTTTATGGATACGATTATGACTATGATTATTAATGGTAAGAGCATGAATAAAATAAAGTATCTCTTTTGTTTTTTGCCATTACTTTTTGTGTTTTGCTTTTCATTTGGTCAGACACCATATCCGGGAGCACAAAATGACCGGGATAGTTTACGATATAATGTATCGTGGAAACGCGAATTGGCTATTATTACTCCTGCGGTAATATTAGTCACAACAGATTTATTTCTCCCCCCTCCTACTTTAGGTGTTGAGGATTTAGCGGGTTTGGATATTAATGATATTCCGGCATTTGAACGCGATATTATTTATTTCGACAGTGCGCAGGCTGCGGTTGCGGAAATTTGGAGTGATGGCATTAATGCGCTTTCATTTGGGGCATGTGCAGCTGCAATTTTTTCATCGTATAAGGAAGAGAGGCAGGTTTTTAAAAATGCCATTGTTTATGCAGAAGGTGCTGTGTTGACCTATGGTGTTACTGAGGTATTAAAAAGCGCAATTGGCAGGAATAGGCCGTATACTTATAATGATAATTACAGCGCGGATTACCGTTTGCGTAAAGATCCAACAAGTTCGTTTCCAAGTGGACATACTTCTTCTACTGCTTACAATTGTTTTTTTGCGGCTTCGTTAATTGATTACTATTATATTGCTAATGATGCTAAGTGGTTAAAGATTATTAACTGGGGAACTGCTGCAACAATTCCAATAATTACCGGTTATTTGCGGACGGAAGCAGGGAAACATTTTTACACTGATGTTGCGGGAGGATATATTATTGGTGCTGCAATAGGATTGGGGGTGCCGATGTTACATAAATATAATAATCTACATATTAGTACGGGGAATGTTGATGAGGTTAAGGTGGTGAATCTTGTGGTGAATTTTTAATGCCATTTGCTTTATAACATTTCATTTTGTTGAACAGCCGGAACCACGGAGGAAATGCAAAGGGAACAGCCCACGAAGCGCACAGAGTTGATTATAATTAAAATATGGTTTGCATCGGACGGAGTCCTTGAACGATGTTGCAGAATCGAAAATTTTGCAGAGCAGGTAGTTTAACAAAAATAAATTTTGTGTCCTAATAACTATCAGGACACAAAATTCAATTGATAAACCAAAATACAATACTTTATTTTTGGTAATCTATATGCAATTATTAATTTATTTCGCTATTATAAATTGCTGATGCCATTTTTTGCCTTCCAATTGCACTATAAGCATATAAATGCCATTTGGTAATTTGCTAACATCAATTTCGTTATCCATAGATGTAAATTGGCTTACTACTTTACCGTTGATATCCGCAATTTGGATGAAGGTATTTTGAAATTTGTCACTACTTTCCATTTGTATATGCAATATATCCGTTGTTGGATTAGGATATATTTTTATTTCCGAATAAGTTGCATTTTGAATACTCACCTCCTCTATACCTAAGTTCTCTAATGAAACTCTAATTACCCAAGTTGTGGTTGCACCAAATAAATATCCATTATCGATTAAAAATCCATTAAATACATCGAAACTTCCCCCTGTGCCTTGTGGTATCAATGTCCATGTTTGTCCTCCATCTGTTGAGAAATGGGCTTTACATAATGAACCACCAACCACAGCTATATCACCACTGGTATAAAATCCACCTACAAATAAAATCCATCAAAACCTTCGGTTATTTGCGTCCATGATTCTCCTAAATCAGTAGACCTGAATACACCAAGACCATAACCAGAAGTTAATAAAGCACCTTGCGAAACTGCAATGCCGTTACATTGCATTAAATCCGGCAGTCCGTTATTTTTAGCAACCCAATTAGCACCACCATCGGATGATGTAAACACGCCACCTAAAGTTGACATATATAAATCGCTTCCAACTAATATAATTTGACTAATATAATGGCTATTGCCTCCTAATCCCCCATTGCCCAAATTCCAATTTGCTCCATTATCATTTGAATATAGCACTCCTAAACCATCAATTGCAGCATAAATTTTGTTTCCATCTGCAGTCATGTAAGGAATAGAAGCCACCATACCAAAATCATAATTCAACGTCCAGTTTATGCCGTCATTTGACGCGTATATATGCCCATAAGGGTCACCGCTAAAGTAGGTATCCGTAGACTTTGTAAAAGCAGTCACGTAAGGTATGACCCCCAATCCTAATAATGTATCTTTCATCCATGTGTCACCATTATCTATTGATGAGTAATCGGCTGCTATGCCATAAGTGTGTAATACGTCATCTACTGTAGTAAGTTCTGCTGCGCCAAATGGTCCGAAAGCCGTACTTTCCCATTGAGCTTTAAGCATCTGAAAGTGCAGTAACAAATAGACAAGAAGTAAACTTAGTTTTGTTTTCATAATGTTTTATTTATAACACAAATGTCTAGCCGTCAGCACTTCCAATCAATAATACATATGTAGTATTTTCAGTGTTTCACCCAAAAACAAATGAAAAAGAGTAATTTTAAAGCAAGGTTTCACCGGCTAAAGTTTTTTTTGAAATAATGAAACATATGTGGTGCCTCCATATTAACAATCAAATAACACACAACACCGTGTTTGCCTAACTACTAAATGGTAAAATCACTTTTCACCATATTATTAATATTCACCAGGGTTATAGCATTTCCGCAGATACCTTCATCACAATTAACCGTTGATGATGGTTTACCATTAAATAGTGTTTGGACAATTACTCAAGATAAAAACGGTTTAATTTGGTTTGGAACGTTAGATGGATTATGTAGTTATGACGGGTTCAACATCACTACTTACAAAAATATACCCGGAGATTCATCGAGCATTTCAGAAAATTGCAGGCATGATGTTTATATAGATATTGAAAATAACCTTTGGGTTGCCCATACAAGTGGTATTAGCAAGTTTTATCAGCGCACATCACGTTTTGATAATATTTACACCTATGCTGCTAAACAAAACAGAGATGTTATTAACAGGATTATTGGCGAAAGTAAAAATGGCAATGTTTGGGCGTGGATTTATGGTGAAGGAATAGTTGAATTTACTAATCGTGGTAAAATTGTAAATAAATATAGTTTACCCGATATAAAAAATGAAAAGTGTGTTACAGCTAAGTTTGATAATGAAGGCAATATTTATGTTGCACTTGAAAGCAGTGGAATATTTAAATTAGACTTAAAAACAAAACAAATAAACCATTCCTTTCGCCCCAATTAGGTGGCTTTTGCATTACACCTGAAAACAATTTAATTATATCGGGACAAAGTCAGAGTTTGTTATATGTTAATGAAAAAGGAGAAACATTACACGAATTTATTATAGTTCCAGATATCCTAAGCGCTCCTGATAAATTAGTTTTTGTAAATTGTATAATTCCGTTTAGAGACTCGGCACCACCGATGGTATTTATATTAAACTTATCAAATCTTACTACAAAAGATTTCATTCAGCAAAAACCGTCAGAAAACTATGCTATTGGCGATTGTCTTTTTAAAGACTTAAGCGGCAACCTTTGGGCCGGCACAACAGCCAGTGGGGTAAGGAATTTTTTGATGAGTAGCAAAAAATTCGAATTATTACAACCGTTTAATGAAGATTTCACCATTGTGAAGGCAATAAAAAAAGTGAAAATAATTTGTTTGTTGGTTATTTTGAAGGAGGAATTGATGTATACTGATAATAATGTTTTTGTCAAACATATAGATAGTAAAAATTCATCTACCATCAGACAGAGTAAATTCAATTATGGCCATTTCTGAAAATAAAATTTTAGTTGGTTTTGTTTTGTCCTACGACATAGGTATTTTAGATTGGAGGACAAATCGCTATGAAAGCGTAATTGCCAATTTAACAGAAATTAAATCTGATTTTTATTCTAATGAAAATTTTACAAATAGTTTTTCTAAACTAAACGACTCAACGATTCTGTTTATCAGAAATGCATTTATTTATCGAGGCACGTTTTCAAAAAACAAAACCAAAATTGAACAAATACAACTTATATTTTTTCAGATAAACAGAATAAGCTTTGGGTTGGGAGTTATAATGCAGCATATTTGAAAAAGTGAAAAATGGTATAAGCTTGATTTGCCTGTAGATTTGAATGTGAAATGTATTGCTCAACATCCAAACAGCGATATCTGGATTTGTGGCGATAAAGGTTTGTTTGTTTTAGATAATCAAGGGAATTTAAAAATACATTTAATACCACTAACGGCTTGCCAAATGAATATGTTTACGGCATACTGTTTGAGGCTGACGGAAATTGTTGGATGAGCCACAACAAAGGCATTTCGCAGTTTAATTACAGCAAATTGACCTTTAGGAATTACACAAAAAGTGATGGTGTTCAATCAAACGAATTTAATACAGGGGCATTTTACAGAGACCTTGATGGCTACTTTTATTTAGGGAATTAATAAATTATTTCAACCCAAAAGCCATTAAAGACAATCCGGTTTTACCATTCACCTTGATAAATAAAATTTTGGTAAATGATGAACTATATAAAAGTGACACCAGCTATGCTTATTTAAAAACACTTCATTTAAATTATGACCAAAATACCATTTCTATTGAATTTGCAGGTATAGAATATACCAATCAGTTATTAAATCAATACAAATATCGCCTTGTTGGCATTGACAAAAACTGGGTTGATGCACATAATCAGCGATTTGTAAGATACCCTAATCTTGCTCCGGGTAATTATGTGTTTGAAGTAATTTCCAGTAATAATGATAATGTATGGAATATGGTTCCGACTCAGCTGTATATTAACATTAATCCACCTTTGGGGAATTAGGTTTAAATCACTGATAGTAATTATTTATCACACTATTCATTATCTGTTTTTCAAATAAAACCGATTCAACACCAGAAAACAGCGAAGGCTAGCAGAAATTCAACAAAAATGCAAAATGAAAGGGAGCGAATATCGCGCGATTTACATGATAATGTTGGCGCACAATTAAGTTTTATCAACTCAAATATTGACTGGATAATTAACCCGGTAAAGGTCAATTCCGAAGAAGAGGAACATCAACGGCTTAATGAAATCACAAAACTGCTCAACATGTAATCAGTAATTTACGGGAAACAATTTGGGCTTTAAATAAGGAAACTATTGAGGTTGAAGATTTAAGCGATAAGCTAAAAGCATTTTTCCAAAAGCATATGCAGTTTAATCCCGAAATTAGTTTAGTATTTAAGGAAGAGATAATGGTTAATTATACGTTTACACCATCTGTTGCTTTACACATATTCAGGATAGGTCAGGAAATTGCTTCCAATTGTCTGAAATATGCGCATGCAACCAAAGTTGATGTAATTATAACCACCACGCTGAATAATGAATTTTCACTTAGTATTAGTGATAATGGCAAAGGTTTTGACCCATTAATGGTTGATAATCAAACACATTACGGTATTGAAAATATGAAAGCGAGAGCTAAGGAAATTGGTGGTGTAATAACCATACAATCGGGGATTGAACAAGGCACACAAATTACCTTAACCACTTCAACCAATAAAATACATCAAATGTAGTATTTCACAACAAAAATACCTGACCTAAATTTACATCTTATGATTAAACTAGCTATTGTAGACGATAAATATCAGAACCGGCATTCACTTGCTGAAAAGATTGTCTATTCAAATGAGGTGGAGATTGTATTTACTGCAGTTAATGGAAAAGATTTTTTAGATAAAATGAAAACTTCATCTGGTAAGTCAAGACCTGAAGTTGTTTTAATGGATATAGAAATGCCTGAGATGGATGGTATACAAGCTGTTTATAATGGAAATATTTTATATCCTGAGGTGAAGTTTATCATGCTTACTGTTTTTGATGATGATGATAAATTGTTTGAAGCAATTAAGGCGGGGGCTTCGGGTTATTTTTTGAAGGATGAAAAAATTTTAACCATTTTAGAAGGGTTAAAGCAAGCTATTTTTGAAGAAGGTGCACCTATGTCGCCTCGTATTGCCCGTAAAACTTTACAGCTAATGGTTAATCCGATTGCTAAGGAAAAACAGGTTGTTGAACAGAGTGATTTATCTGTGAGGGAAATGGAAATACTAAAGTTGTTAGTGCAGGGAAGCGACTATAAATCAATTGCTGAGAAATTATTTATTAGTCCGAACACAGTGAGAAAGCATATTGCAAATATTTATACCAAACTACAAATAAGCAACAAAGTGCAATTAGTTAATCTCGCTGCGAAAAATAATTGGTAGCGGAGAAAAACCGAAACCACTGAGGAATCCAAAGGGAACAGCCTACGAAGCGCACAGAGTTGATTATAATTTAAATATGGTTTGGATCGGACGGATCCTTGAACAATGTTGCAGAATCGGAAATTTTGCAGAGCCGGTTGTTTGTTTCTTTCTTATTCTCTGTGCGGGTTTCTTTGAGTCCCGGTAGCTATCGGGATTGAAGTTTCGGCTGTTTAATTCGGGAATTTAATGAATAGTTGAACCTGACATGAAAATGGAGTTGTAAAAAAGTAAAACAATTATTTATTGCACAACTATATTTAAATAATTAAGCTCATCGATGGAGATGGTTGGCGGCATTAAATTGTTGTTTATTTTTTCCACTACTAATTCTGCCACCCTGTAAGCTTCAGCTTCTGAAACAAAGGTATGCATACCATTTACTGCAGGAATATGTTGTTGATGTATATATTTTTCGTTGTTTAAATATATATCATATCCCCAACCATTGTCAATTTTAAAAGTTTCAATACGAACTATTTTTTCCGCTTCAACAGGATGATGTGTGGCACGTTTGTTTGTCGGTTGTTGCTCTGTTTTTGAGCATGATATAGTTACCGATATTAATAACAGAATTACAATTCTCAAAGACATAAAATAGCTTTTATAAAACAAGGAATTGTTGAGCACCTAACACTTTTTTATCAGCAACAACAAACTGATAATTACCCGGTGCTAAGTAGGTGTTTTCCAATTTAAATTGATATTTACCATTTGCAAATCCTGTTTTAATAACATTGAAGCTACTGCTAACATCGCGCCCAAACATATCAATAATGGTGATATTTAAATCGCCATGATAATCAGGAATACTTACTTCAACAATGGCATAATTAGTTATAGGATTTGGGAAAATTTGAATAGCAGCATCTGCATTTTGCCATGATTGAATAGCAATAGTAGTATCCTGAATAATGATATCTGTTGTGTCGCCCCATAACCAGATATCGTAATAAAATGAAGTATCGTATCCCATACCAAAAAATGCCAATGTATCAACGGTAAACGCAACGGCATTTGCACGTGGCCCGCCTGGGAAATCTGCTAATTGTATCCAGTTATCACCATCCGGATCATACTCCCAAAAATCTGTTTGATTGTTAAAAGTGGTATCATATCCACATGCAATATATCCTTTGCCGTTTAATGCAAATCCGGTAGCACTATATCGTGGTGAACCACCAAAATTTGTTCTCACTATCCACGAATTAGTTGCTGCTTTATATTCATAAAAATCATTTTTGAATCCGCCGTCATCTCCTGTGCCAACATATGCACTGCCCTCTATAACAAAAGCAATAGCAAATCGCCTTGCTGTTCCTGTAAAATCGGCCTGTTGCGACCATGTTCCAGTTGCTGTATCTAGTTCCCATAAATCATTTTTATATCCGGTGGCATCTTGACCTAATCCAACATACCCTTTTCCATTTACTGAAAAACCTACTGCTCCTCTCCTGTCAATTCCTCCGACAGTTGCTTCAGGTGTCCAGATATTGGAAGTATAATCATATTTCCAGCAATCATTTAAAAAAGGGTCCCCACTTTGACCAGTAGCAATATATCCAAAATTGCCAATTGTAAACGATGCTGCAGTATTGCGTTCCTGTCCTTCACCTATGGCACCACCAAGACTTTCAGTTTGTGTCCAGGTATCATAAATGGGGTCGTAAGCGTAAAAACTTCTTCTAAAATCTTCACCATCGTAACCGAGTCCCACAAATCCAAAATCGTTAAAACTAAATGAAGAGGTGGCGCTTCTGCCATCGCCCGGAAAGTCGGCCTTTTTTTCCCAGTTTGGCTGAGCATAACTAGCCAACGTTAAACAAAAAATTGAGGAGCATAATAAAGTTGATTTCATGTATGTATTTTAATTGTGCGGATTATTGTAAATATAATTTTCCACTTAAATAATGTTTTTCATTGTTTTCCATAACAGTTATTTCATAAAAATAAATGCCATCTGCTAATCCCTTTCGATTAAATGTAAATGATGTTGCAGCATAATTTTCATCCTGATAAACTGAAATTCCGTTCATATCAAAAACGTTGAGTGTACTTTTTTCAGGGATGATATTTTTTAAGGTAATATTTGCTTGTTGTTGAATTGGATTTGGGGAAACTGTTGCAACAATTCTTTGATTATCGTTGGGATTATCAAACAAAAAATAAGGCTTGTATTTATACATACTGCGTTTAACCCCATCTGGACCTTTGCCTGTTCCAACATAACCATAACCACCAATGGTAAACGCGACGCAAGATCTGCGTTCACTACCGGGAAGACTGGCTTTTTGCAACCAAGTGTCGGTAGCCGGGTTATATTCATAAAAATCCTTCTGATAACCACCATCTGTACCCATTCCAATATATCCTCTACCGGAAATGGCTAATCCAACGGCATTAAATCTTGGTGAACCGGGAAATGACGCTTTTTCCGTCCATTCATCAGTTTGAGGGTCGTATTCATAAAAATTATTAAGGAAATAATTTTCATCAGAACCACAACCAACATACCCCTTACCACTTATTGAAAATGCTGTGACACCGTATCGTGTTCCTCCGGGTATAGATTGTTTTTGTGCCCAATCATTTACCGCTGGGTTATATTCCCATAATTCATCAGAATAATAGCTTGGGCCATATTTTCCACAAACAAGATACCCTTTATCACCTGCACTAAATGCCGATGCGTAATACACTCCGCCATTAAAGTTCCCGGGCCAATTGTCCTTTGCTGTCCAGGTATTGGTAATTGGGTTGTATTCATAAAGATCACGGCGTTTAGTTCCTGTAAATGCCAAAATAGTATTAATCCCCGTGCCAACATATCCTCTGCTACCTATTGTAAAAGCAATGGCATCTCTCCTTCCCGGGCCTGGTAAGTTTGCCTTTTGTGTCCAGCTATTCGTTCCGGGGTCATACTCCCAAATATCAGACCTACACAAATTTGCAGAATCAATGCCGGTACCAACATAGGCTCTACCCCCAATAACAAAGGCTACGCCTCGCTCCCGTTCACCACCACCAAATGGTGCTATTGAGCTCCAAGTGTTTTGGGCTGTAAGTTGAAAAAAACATAGTGCAAAAAAGATGGAGAAGTAAAGTTTTTTCAATATGTATATATTTGATTTACTGTGTGTTATAAATTAAAGTTCAACCGAAATAAGGTGGAAAAATCTAGTTTTCAGTAATTTTCATCAACAAATCCTGATTTTAACACCAAATTACAAATAAAATTCAAATTAGTTAACCTTAGCTTAACTTTAAATAAACAAATCGCTTGAAAATCTTACTCAAAACGTCAGGCACTTTTTTGTGGAAATTTTAAACGAAAAAAATATATGTAGATACATACTATTTGACCACTTTTCAGCTTATATGTGCTCGCAACACCCATTGCTTAAAACCCTCAGCCTATTTGGAAATATTATAAATAAACAAATTTGAATCGCGGTTTACTAAAATAGGACTTTTAGCACTCGGAAACTACGGCATTTTGTCATTGATTTCCTGCTGATATGTTACCACCTTTGGCTCAAATCGAAGTAAATGGAACCTAACCCACAAACCCTTCCTGAACTTCGCACACAAATTTTACTGCGTTTTTTAATCGTAATGCTGTTGCCATTGCAAATTATGGGACAAGCTGCCATTGAATTCCCTTATTCTGCTTCAGGCAACAATTTTATTCGCAACAACGGACAGTTGACAGATATGAATGGTGAACTTGCTGATAATGTGCTGTTTTATGCAGAATATCCTTATATGGATGTTTTTATAACTACATCGGGGTTAACCATGTTGTTATTGGAGCCGTCATTAAATGAATTTCAGGAAAAAATATATAATTGGGAACGTGTAGATATTAAATTGGAAAATGCGTTAATTCTTGAAGCAAACATAAATACGTCATCACCTGTTTCAACAGGATTTAATTATTTCACTGCAGATTTTCCTGACGGTATTCATGCAGATGAATTTAGTGCATTGACCATCAAAAATATTTATCCGGGAATTGATTGGCAGCTTAGCAATAATGGGACAAGCGGATTAAAATATCAATTTGTAGTTGCTCCCGGAGCTAATCCAAATGATATTCAATTAAACTACTTAGCACAAAATGGTATCACTATAACATCTGAAGGCGCAATAAAAATTCCTACCCAATTAGGGGATTTATTAGATAATGCTCCTGTGAGTTTTTATGCCGAAAGTGAAAAACCAATTACTACCAATTATGCCATAAATACAACCAGCGATACGAGTGCAAGCATTCAATTTAATATTACATCTTTCGATGCTACGCAAACAATAATTATTGACCCTGAATTGTATTGGTGCACTTATTATGGGGGAAATAAAGAAGAGTGTTTTAATAGTGTTACCACCGACTTAGATGGCAATTTAATCGTGGTTGGATGGACAGATTCACCTAGTTTCCCGGTTTATAATGCAGGCACCTATTTTCAAGGAACATTAGCTACCAACGAAGACGCAATGATTGTAAAATTTTCGCCGGATGAAGAAAGATTGTGGGCAACATTTTATGGTGGAAATCATGAGGATTGGGCTTATAGTGTCGCGACTGATAATAGTGGAAATATATTTGTTTCAGGAGAAACTGTTTCTAACACATTTCCTGTTTATAATGCCGGCACATTTTATCAGGGCGGATTAAATGGCGACGAAGATGTATTCATTTTAAAATTTAATAGTGCAGGAACAAGATTATGGGCAACTTTTTATGGTGGAGATAAAAAAGAAGGTGGATATTCCATTGCAACAGACCCAAGTGGTAATATTTTCGTCACCGGATATACCGAATCAACCGATTTCCCGAAATTAAATGCGGGTACATTTTATCAGGCAACTATGTCGGGAGTGCAAGATGCATTTGTTTTAAAATTTACCAATACAGGAACACGTATTTGGGCCACTTATTATGGCGGAACATTATATGATGTTGGCAATGCTATTACCTGCGATTTATCCGGTAATGTTTTTGTAACCGGTGAAACACGTTCGACAAATTTTCCTGTTTTAGATGGAGGCGGATATTACGATGGTACCATGAATGGAGATACTGATGTGTATGTAATTAAATTTTCAAATACAGGCGTAAGAACATTTTCAACTTATTTTGGTGGCACTGATGCAGAGTATGGCAATAGCATTATCACCGATTTAGAAAATAATATTTATTTCGCCGGCTGGACACGTTCATCAGATATTCCAACTTTAGATTTGGGCAATTATTATCAGGCATCTCTCAGTGGTTTATCAGATGCCTATATTGTCAAACTGGATAATAGTGGCAATTTATTATGGTCTACCTATTTTGGTGGACCTGGAATAGAAAATGCGTATAAATGGGATATTTTAGCTAACGATTTTTGTAATAATATTTATTTGGCATTTACCACATTTTCGAGTGGTATGCCTGTTTATGATGCCGGTTGTTCGAGTTATTTTGATGCCTCTTATGAAGCATATGGAGATATTTTTATTGTTCGATTTACCGATTCAGCGCTAATTACCTGGGCTACCTATTATGGTTATGATGCAGAAGAGTTAGATGCCTGTATAGGCTCTTCATTAATTGATGGTAAATCGTTGTATATGACAGGTCTGTATAATGAATATGACCCGGGTGCTCCGGTACCAATGGCCAATCCAGGAGGTGTTGCCTATTACGATGGCACACATAACGGCGATAATGAAGCATTCATTGGTAAATTCGAAGCTGTTCCTTTAACATTAACAACTGAAAACAGCAATTTATGTTTTTGTGTAGATACAGCAGTTGCTATTCCGGATTGTGGTGTTGCACCTTACGATTATTTATGGTCAGATGGTCAAACAACTGCAACCGCTTATGGTTTATGCCCGGATGTTTATACCGTCACAGTTACTGACGCAGATTGTAATATTACCACTGGAGATATTTCAATTATTTGCGAATTGCCTGTAGATATTATCAGTTTTAATGGCACAATTAATAATCATACTACTCATTTAAAATGGACCACCTTAAGTGAAAGTAATATTGATTATTATCTGATAGAAAAATCGGTAGATGGAGAAATATTTACAGTGAATGGTTCTATTCCTTCAGTAGGAGATAATAATGTTTCAACTAATTATATTCATTACGATTATATTGCTACTTCAGGTACATATTATTATGCATTATCAAGTGTCGATTTTCAAGGCAATATTACACCTTATGGCACCATAACATTACCTGTTATTTTTGATGATGGTGATTTTCAATTATATCAAATCAATAATCAACAGTTACAATTACACATGCACACCACTTGCGGAAGTGATGGTGTTTTCAGTATTTGGGATACTAAAGGTCAGTTAATGTTTAAACAAAATCTCGAATTAAACGAAGGGGAAAATAACCAAATCATTTCCATTCCTGATTTATCGAAGGGCATTTATTATGCAACTATTGTAACAGCACGTAAACAGTATAAAGGGCAGTTTATCCGGTATTAAATCTCCTTTAATTCCCACAAATCTTTGAGATTGGTTCCACTTGTGCCCAAACCGCAATAACCATGATTGCCAATGGTAAATGCACTCATATATCGGCGACCTATTCCCGGAAATTCCGGAACGGTATCCCATGTATCAGTGCCGGGATTATACTGCCAGAAATCATCATAATTAGTCCCACTTGAGTAGTCATCTCCTGTACCGATATATCCATAACCATTCATCGCAAAACCGCAAGCTTCCTGCCTTGTTGGACCGGGAACATCTGCTTTGGTTGCCCAGGTATTGGTTATAGGGTCGTATTCATAAAAATCGTTGGTAGAACCAAATGCATTGCCGGTGCCAATATATCCTTTATCGCCTAAAGCAAAACCTACTGCGGCTATTCTGGCAGCTCCTAATAAATTGGCCATTTGTGTCCAATCGTTAGTTACAGGATCATATTCCCATAAATCTTTTTTATAACCGGTAACATCGGTACCAGTACCAACATAACCCTTATCGCCTATTGCAAATGCCGCAGCGCCATGTCTTGCAGAACCACCAAAGTCGTCAATTGCTGACCATGTATTGGTTTTTGCGTCAAAGGCATAAAAATCTTTTTGCTCCACAAACCCAGGATTGCGGCCGGTGCCCACATAAGCAATATCTCCTATGGTAAAAGCAACAGCCTGAATAACCTTCCCTCCCATAAAATTGGCTTTTTGCGTCCAGGTATTTGAACCCGGGTCGTATTCCCAAATATCTTCAAAGAGGATGTCAACTATGGAATTGTAATGGCCCAAACCCATGTAACCGCGGCCACCAACCGAAAATCCAACACCTCTGTGCCTCGCTTCACCACCAAAATTGGCCTTTTCGATCCAAACCAGTTCGGCATGCGATTGTTGCCATATGGTGGTAACAAAACTGATGAAAAGCGCAATTGGGAGGAGCTTTAGCGACATATTTGGTGTGTTAAGTTTAGATGAATACAATGTTAAATTTACCTGTTTTTGCGAAAATTGCAAATTCTAGGAGTGGTTTTAGTAATTTATACCTATGTAAATTCACGACTTTTTACCTTACTAGAAGTTGATTATTTTAGCCGTATGAAATACGAAAACTCCATTGTTATTCAATTACCTGTTGCACGTGTTATCGAATTATTCGACAATCCGGATAATATGAAATACTGGCAAAAGGGATTACAGTCTTTTGAGCATGTAAGTGGTACACCAGGACAACCGGGTGCCGTTTCTAAATTGATATATAAAATGGGTAACCGTATGGTTGAAATGAAAGAAACTATTACCGAACGCGATTTACCCAAAACATTTGCCGGTATTTATGAGGCGAAAAATGTTTGGAATTACGTCAATAATAGCTTCATCGACAATGGTGATAATACTACTACCTATATTTCAGCCACTGAATTTAAATTTTCAGGATTGATGATGAAAACAATTGCTTTATTAATGCCAGGTGCGTTTAAAAAACAATCACAAAAATATCTTGAAGATTTTAAGGCATTTGCAGAATCACAACCATCGGTTTAAAATCGAAATATGGTTGAAAAAATGATTCTTTCTTCGTTTTTCACCAAATCGGCAACATAACCAGCAGGTTCACCAATTGGTGCATTCCAGCCATTTGGCGATGTAACACCTCCCGGCCCTGAGAAATAGGGAATATTGGTATGTCTGCTCACATACTCCACGCCGAATGTCATGTATTCATTTGGCATAAACTGCACACCTGTTGAAACATCCCAACCTTTAAAAGTATCACCTGGGTTTTGTGTAACCACTCCATTTCCTGCAGGCAATAATGCTAAATAACGTCCCGGGTTATTAATCGTTCCTCCTCCAAAAGTCCATGCCCAATGTTGTTGTTGCCCAAACCAAAATCGATTGTACAACATCAAACTCAAAAAGTTTTGTGCAGGTGTTATACTATCACCGTTAAATGCCACCACTCCTCCACCGGATTCAAACCCGGCATCAGCAGTAAAAGAAAATGCTGCTTTTGAAACGCCATTACTTGCCGGTTTATCGATATATTTAATTACGGCTGAGTTATCTGTATGAAAACGTAAACGGTCAGGCGTATTAGGTGTATCGTGACCAACATACGAACTGCTTAATATACTGGTGTTTTCATTTGGCCGCCATTGAATTTGATATCCAACACCGGGCATTTCGTTAAACATAGCGTACGTTTGCCAGCCATTAATTAACCACAATTCAATTTTTAATTTTTCACTTGGAAATAATTGTGCTCTTGCACCGGTAAAAAACCAAGGTGTATTATCGCTCGTAAAGGAAGGCTGATAATTCCAGTTTTCGAAATTATTATAGGATAATAAACCTACATACGATTTAAATAAACCAAAATCAATATTAATTCCGTGCATTTTATTCAAATGAATGCCTGCATAAGCATCGGTTACATAACGCAATGCATTATATAAATCAAATTGTCCGCGCAATGGTGTATTATCATTACGTGGAATTCCTGTAGCTCTTGAACCAAACTGTAACATCAGTTTTCCCCTTGCACCACTTTCGGGTTCATTTATTTCGCCGCCAACTTCGATATATGAAATATTAAACTCATTACTCCTAAAAGTGGCTGTACTGCCACTATTCGTGTGGTCGATAGGTTTGTTAAAAGCATAATTATAATTACAGTCGAGTGTAATTCCTCCGGTAAAATATTTGCCTGCTAATAATGCTGATTTTTGACGATTATTTCCCTGCACCCAGGTAAAATCACCAAAAGCAAAAGGCTCAGCTTTTTTTACCACTGCAGTATCTGTCAGAGATGTTTCAGTTCTTTGGATAGTACTATCATCTACTAGTGGTTTTGCATCAACTGCATTTAAGGTAAACAAACAAAACGCAATGCATATAATTTTTTTCATAACATTTTTTTTAGGGCAATAACTCCCCGTTTACCCTGAAACAGGATATTGCCAATAGTGAATGGAATAATTAAATTAATTTAATCGTGTAAGTTCCACTGTTTGTGCCGGTGAATATACCAATGGCACCTGCTCAACCAATACATCACTTTTATCAAGACCAAACGCACGTTCATCGCGCTGACTAATACGTTTGAGGAAAAAGTAAGTATTCATAAGCAACCCTTCTTTCAGTGAAAACTCATTTTCAACGGATAAGAATTTTTCAATAACAATAAATTTGAAATCAGGTTCTGCATTATATTTCGATGAACCGTCCGGACGAATATGTAGATTGAGTTCTTTATTCGCAACTAGTTCCTGTACAATTCTTTTGAAATATAATTCCGTGCGCAACTGCACTCTGAATCCAACATGGATATTAATTTTTATCACCTTATCATCAACGAGTTCTGAAACATCGTAATTTAATGTGTAAGGATGTTCTGTTCGGTTGATATGCACAAACCAATATACATCAGCCCGTTTAGGTTTTTTGGAGAAGATGGAACGAACAATTTTATCTTCAATCTCGTGCCTATAATCGGCCTTAGTCAAATAAATTAAATGAGTTGAAAATTTAGGAATGGTGTCATCTTCACTTAATTCCATCAATTGTTTGGTATGTCTGCCAATATCAACAAATTTGGTAAATCGGTTATTAATTTTTCTTGCACTATGCCAAACATACATGGTAAGGAAAATAAATATTGCGAAAAACAAAAATGTCCAACTTTCTTTAATTTTTACCACATTAGCAACAAAAAACGAAAGTTCGATCGTCGCGAAAAATGAAACAATTGCAAATACCAACCATTTATTCCATTTCAATCTATATAACATAAAGAAGGTGAGCAAGACTGTCGTCATCATCATAGTAATGGTGATAAAAAATCCATAAGCTGCTTCCATATGTTCTGATGAACGGAAATACAATACTGTGCCCACACATCCCAACCACAATATAATATTTACGCTCGGAATATAAATTTGTCCTTTTAAATCGGTTGGCTGACGCACAAGTACTCTTGGCCAGAAATTTAAGTTCATCGCCTCGTTAATTAATGTATAACTTCCACTAATTAATGCCTGTGAAGCGATAATAGCTGCTGCTGTCGCAATTAAAATACCCGGTAAAACAAACCAATGCGGCATCATTTCAAAAAATGGATTTCTGCCATCAAGGGTTGTACCGCCTTCATGTAATAACCAAGCTGCTTGTCCAAGGTAATTAATCATTAAACATGTTTTCACAAAACCCCAAGTTATTCGAATATTTTTTCTTCCACAATGTCCTAAATCCGAATATAAAGCTTCCGCTCCTGTAGTTGCTAAAAACACTGCACCCAACAACCAAAACCCTTTCGGATATAAAACCAATAATTCGTAAGCATATTTTGGATTTAATGCTTTAAATACATCAGGATAATGTATAATTTGACTTAACCCCACAACAAACAACATCGAAAACCATATTACCATCACAGGACCAAAAGCACTACCCACTTTTGAGTACCAAATCGCTGCATAAAAAAGATGAGCGATAAAATTGCGATTACAATAGGAATAGTGGAATATGTTCCAAACCCGGAACAATTTCCAACCCTTCTACTGCCGATGACACTGAAATTGGTGGGGTAATAATTCCATCAGCCAACAATGTTGTGGCGCCTAAAATAGTAGGAATAACTAATTTTTTGCCATATCGTCGCACGAGTGAATACAAAGAGAAAATACCACCCTCCCCTTCATTATCTGCACGTAGCGTAAGCACGATATATTTTAATGTAGTCTGAAATACCAATGTCCAAAAAATACAGGATACACCACCAAGTACTAAAACTTCTTCGATATTTCTATCTAATACAACAGCTTTGAGCACGTATAAAGGGCTGGTTCCAATATCACCATAAATAATCCCCAATGCTATCAACAATGAAGCCGCCGTTATTTTATCAATATGTTTTCCTTTTTCTGTTTGCATAGCTGTTTTTTTATTCTCCCGATAATCGATACCCTACTCCGGATTCTGTGACAATAATAGTTGGGTTATTTGGATCTGTTTCAATTTTTTTTCTGAGTTGTGCGATAAATACACGTAAATACTGTGACTGTTGAATATATCCAGGCCCCCAAACTTCGCGCAATAAATATTGATGTGTTAATACCTTACCTTCATTTTTTACAAAAAGGGCTAACAATGTATATTCTGTTGCAGTCAATTTAACCAATTCACCATTTACTCGCACCGTTCTGGCTACCAAGTCTACTTCCATGTGATTGGAAATAAATACATTACTTTCATTTTCAGCATACATGTTACGCAATGCTGAGCGCATTCTTGCCAACAATTCTCCTGTTCTAAATGGTTTAATTAAATAATCGTTTGCCCCTTCATCTAAAGCCAAAACAATATCAGATTCTTCAGACTGAACCGACAAAATGATGATCGGTTTATTATACCATTCACGTAACTGTTTTAATACATCATGTCCGCTGGCGTCGGGCAAACCGAGGTCTAATAAAATAATATCAGGTGGATGATTAGCAGCCTTTATCAATCCCTCTTTAGCAGAATTAGCGACGATAGTTTTATAATCGCTGCTTTCCAGTGTGATTACCAATAATTTACAAATTGGCAATTCATCATCTATAATTAACACCTCAGGATTATTCATTTTTCAAATTTTTGAGATAAGTAGTTTCAGCAGGAATTACAATCGTAAATTTTGCACCGCCTTCAGGCATATTCGATAATGTTACGGAACCACCTTGCGCTTCGACAAATCCTTTTACGATTGATAAACCTAAACCAGTTCCACCGGCTGCTGAATATTTGACGCGATAAAATTTATCAAAAACTTTTTCTATAGCTTCCTCAGGAAATCCATTGCCATTGTCCTGCACTATTAATACCAAATGTTCTTCCTGAGAAAATGCTTTTATCGTGATAATGGCATGTTTTGGTGTATATACCGCTGCATTCACCGCCAGGTTATAAATAATTTGCTCAACCAAACCGTGATCAATTTTAAATAAGGGAACATCTTCTTTAATACTTACAATAAAAGGATGCGTAACATAATCATCTTTTAATCGATTCACTACTTCGTAGGCAATTTCGTTAATGTCACACCAATCGCGTTTAGGTGCAATAACACCGGATTCAAGTCGCGACATGTTGAGCAAATTTTCCACCTGCCTGTTTAATCGCCATGCTGCCTGCGCAATTTCTGCTGTTAATTCTTTTCTGTTGGTTTCGGTAAGTTTGATATTTTCCGTTTGCAGGTTATCTGTAGCGCCAATAATAGTGGCAATTGGTGTTTTTAATTCGTGTGATAATGAATTTAATAAGGTATTATACAATTTTAAGGTGTTCTCCTCTCCTTCTTTTTGTTGCGTTTGTTTTTCAGTAGTTCTGATTTTATTGGTGAGCACAGCATTAACCAATGCAATTAAAAAATACATGAGAAACATCAAAGTATCTTCGGTATTATTAATATGGAAAGTAAAATGCGGAGGAATAAAAAAGAAGTTCCATATAAGTGCACTTAATACTGCTGCTGCTAATACCGGCCAAATGCTTAAAAACATGGCCAATACTGAAACTGTCGCTAATAAAATAAGTGCAACTGTTTTATATCCAATCAATTCAGATGTGGTGTAACAAATAGCGGCAATTAAGAGAACAGTGATTACACTGATAAAAAATTGTTGCGCTTTCGATTTGCCCGATGATTTGGTTCCGGCCATAAGCAGTAGTTTAACTTATGCCGCAAAGTTACTTCCCCGTTTGTAAGTATGGTGTAAAACCAATACCAAACAGTATAAAGATTTTATAAAGATTTCATGCCTTAATTACCTGACAAGGGTAATATTTCCCTGCATAACTTGTTCTGCTCCTGATGTAGAAAGGTATTGTAAAACATAAACATAACTGCCAATAGGTTGTACTTTACCTTCAAATATGCCATTCCAACCGAGTTGGTTTGCATTCCCTTGAAACACTAATTCTCCCCAACGGTTAAAAATTTGAAACGATAAAACCCTGTTAGGGTCCATCACAATTACAAAGGCATTGTCGTTAAATCCATCACCATTCGGACTAAATGCGTTAGCAACAGCAATATCTTCACAATAAGTTACCTGTATGGTATCAGATGCATCTTTACACAACAAATCAGCAGTGACAAAATAGGTGCCCGGAGTGGTTACCAAAATTGAAGAAGTTGTTTCACCAGTATTCCAAGTATAATTAGGCAAATCATTACCAGCATCAATTAATAAGACATCTATTCCACCAACGGGACATAAAATTAAATCTTCACCTAAATTTATGGTTGCATTTAAATAAGGGTCTTCAGATATTGTTACATTATCGGTAAATGTCTCACACAAACTTTCAACAGTAATCGTATAAGTACCAGCTGAATTTACGGTAATACTCTCATCAGTTTCCCCATTGCTCCAATTGTAAGATTGAAAGCCTTCTGGTACTGTTAATGTAATTTCCCAAACAGGTTCACAAAATAATATATCATCTCCTAGTTCAGGAAATAACCCTATTGGTGGAATTACATCAATGGTAAATGAATCAATAAATGATGCACAATCAGTAAATCCTTGCAGATAATAAGTTCCGGCTGCATCAATTTCAATTGAACCGGTTGTTTCACCTGTGCTCCATAAATAGGAATCATAAGAAGGTGAACCATTTAATGTATAAGGTAATTCGGTAAAACAAATCTCTGTAATATCGGAAGTGGTATATAAAGAATCTTCTACAAATAAAACCGATGCGGTATCATAAATAGTGCCGCAACTAGTTTCCATTTGTAACCAGTATTCACCAGTTGCATAAACGGTTATTTCAGCTGTTGTTTCACCTGTGTTCCATAAATAACTATTGGCACAACTTGGTGCGGATAATACAAATGGATTACATACAACGGTATCAGGTAAATACAACATACTATCTACAGGGCTTACTAGTACATCTTCAATAAATAAATAAACTAATGGATTTGCCCCTAATTCGCCGCCATCGTAGGCAACAACTTCAACTTCATCATCAGGATGAAAGTTGCCGATAGCTACCCAAGATTCACCACCTGTTGCTTCAAAAAATCCACAAATTTTCGTCCATTCACCCGGAGGGTTGATGTAGTTACCGGTTCCATTATTTTCAATTTGTGGTGTAACATCCAACACATCGCTAATTCCGGGGCTACCAATTTTTTCTACTGCAAAATATGCGCCTATCGCATCTGTTGTTGCATGCTCAGCTTCCAGAAAATCGGATTGAACGGCGGGCGCACTCCAGAATTCTACATAATAGCATGTTCCTGCAACCAAGGGCTCCGCCAATTCATGTTGCACATATTCGCGGTATAAAAACGAATTATTATCGTATAAATCTGTCCAAAATCCACCATAAGCATCACCTGTTCTTGCCGGTTGATCTGCTGCAAATAAATTTGTTGGCACGCTCACCTGCGTAAACCCCGGAGCACAGGCATTATAATAATCAGGTGTTCCGCCACTTGCTGCATACCAGTCGTCACAATAATAATCGCCATCCCAAGTAAAACCTGAAATGGATACAGGGCAATCGTTGTAAGTTTCGAAACTATAATTTTCTACAAGATTGTATTGTGCTACTGCACTTCCTGCCTTAACCAAAACGCATAATAAGAGGAGTAGTTTAGTGTGCATTGGCTGATTTTTATCAAATATAACCAAATAGCAACAAAAGGGACAAAAACAGATATTGCCATTTATCGCATCACACCAAATAGTTCAATCAGCTTTTTTTCACGGAATTCAAATATCGACTTGAGTTGTTTGCGAATAAATAAAATGTTGGCCAAACTGCCTAAAATGCCCATTGGCGGCTGGTAGGTGACGATATCGGTCATTTCTACTCCGCCTTCAATTTGTTTCAGGTGATGTTCGTGATGCCAAATTCGGTAAGGTCCAACACGCTGTTCATCGACAAAATATTGTAAATCCTTAACATGTGTAATTTCCGTAACCCAACGAATAGGAATATTCAATACAGGGCTGACGGTATATTGAATAATCATTCCCGGATATACTTTTTGATTAGTATTTTCGGTTAAAATATGAAAACCCATATGATCAGGTGTTATCACTTTTAAATTATCTGCAGAAGACAAAAAGTCCCAGGCCTCTTGTAAGGAGATGGGAATTTGTTGTTTTGTTGTAATTGTATATACGCCCATAAATTTATTTTATACTCGACATGCCGCCGTCAACATGTAAAATTTCACCTGTCATCCAACTGCTTGAATCAGACAACAAAAATGCAGTCATTTTTGCAATATCACTAACTGTTCCAATTCTTTTTAAAGGATGACGTTGTGCATTAGCTTCCATTTTTTCAGGTGTGTTTAATAAATTACCGGCTAAAGGGGTATTGGTGATTGATGGTGCGATGCAATTAAAGCGGATTTTCGGTGCATATTCTGCAGCTAGTGCTTTTGTTAATCCTTCAATGGCTCCTTTAGATGCAGCAACCAATGAGTGAAATGGAAATCCATGTTGCACGGCAATGGTTGAAAATAGCACTACAGCTGCGTGGGGACTATTTTTTAAAGCCGGGATTGCGGCCTGAATAATTTTTGTTGCACCAACCACTTGTAACTGATAATCATGTATAAAATCCTGCGTAGTAAATCGTGTAAATGGTTTGAGTGTGATGTTTCCTGGGCAATAAACTAAACCATCTAAAGTTGGCGGTATAAAAGACAAATCCTGTTCGGACATCACATCAAAATGTATATATTGCACCTGCGTTTCATCCTTTTTGTAATTTTTACAATAAGTAGCTATTACAACATTATCATGCGCTAGTTCTTTCACTACACCCTCACCAATTCCGGAAGAGCCTCCGATTACTAAATAGGTTTTCATTTTATGTGGTTGATTTGTTGCGGCGACATTTTTCGCTGCAATAAATGATATTGCCCCAGTTTTTTTCCCATTTTTTTCGCCAGGTAAATGGCAGGTTGCAAATAGGACACAATTTAGTGGGTAAGTGAATTTTTTTATGCCTCATTGATCTTCCAACTTCAGTTCTTCTCGGCGTTGTTTTATCAATTCATTTACAATTAAGGTATCACCTTCGAGGTCAGATGTTACGGTTAATAATAATTGTTTCTTTTTATTTTCATAAAAGAATATTTCTTGGCCAATTTTTAATGAAACACCACTGTTGGAAAATGGGGAAAGGTTGGGGTTCATTACAGATGGAATATTGAGTGGAATTGATTTTGCGCTGTTGTTGCGAAGTGTAAATGAAGTATAATCTTTAGGGGATGAAGTAATGAGCATTAAACTCAGGAAGGTGGCGATTACTATTTGCATAATTAAGATTTGTTATAAAACATGAAGTGTTGTGAATTGTTCAAATAGATTTTTAGCGCGAGGTTATAATTGGGATATAGTGGTTAGAATGTAATTTGGATGACCAGCCGAAACCACGGAGGAAATGCAAAGGAAACAGCCCACGGAGAACGCAAAGTTTTTATGGTGTGTATTAAACAGCGTCTTGGAATGGTGCTGCGGAATAGGTGATTTTACAAAGAAGGTAGTGGTTGGAATGTAATTTGGATGAACAGCCGAAACCACGGAGGAAATGCAGAAGGAACAGCCCATGGAGGGCACAGAGTTTTTTTATGGTGTGTATTAAATAGCGTGTTGGAGTGGTGCTGCGGAATTAGAGATTTTGTTGAGCCGGTTTTTTATGGTGTGCGTCGGACAGAGTACTAAGTAAGGTGCTGCAGAATCAGAGATTTTGCAGAGCAACCATCAACAATATCTCAAAATTAAATTTCATCTCAAATTCGGCTGTTTCCGCCCCGGCGGACGGTTCGCGCATTGGTATCCACTAACGCGGACGCTTCGCGCATCGGTACATTGGTACATCAAAGGGCTGTTCAATTAGCACATCAACGAATTAGCACATCAGCACATTAATCCGCCCCAGCGGACGCTACGCGCATCAAAAAAGCTTCGTCTGCTCCCCTTTATCCTTCCCCTTTTTTTCCTCTAAATCCCACTCCATTTGAGTGCCAATTTTTACATTCGATTTTTGGGTTTCGGGTTGAGATGATGATTCATCGTCAGTTGTTTCCCCTTTTTTTCCGGTTACTTTTTTGATTTCGTACTGACTCAATCTGTTGCCCTGACTTTTCCATCCTTTTATGTCGATGAAGTCAGCCACCTCAATTAATTCGGTAACCTCCTCTCCTTTTCTTCCTTTTACCAATACTAATTCTAAAACCGGGAATGGATGATTGGTTGCATAATATAATTTGGAACCTGGTGATTCGGAAATGAATAAATATTTTTTATCAGGAACAATCGCTTCTATGTAAAAACGTTTTACATACATGTTTTTTTGAGCATTGTCCCAATAAGCTGCAGAAATTACATCGTTCTCATTAAATTTCTCCACCATCATTACATCTCTCATCTCAAAACGATTGCTCAGTTCGAAATTCGTCAGCTCATAATTACCATCTTTGTAAACAACAATAATATTATCTCCGGTATCAAATTCCCCAAGATATCTTCCTCTAGAATCAATATTTAATCTGCCCACAGTTTCATCCAGCCAGATTTTTCTTCCACCTAAAGTTGAAGTTCCGCGTTCTTTTTGGACTGCTTTTCGCAATGCATATTTGGTAACGGTATTCCCCATGCTGGAGCGCCCTTTTACAGCGAGTTCACCAAAATCGAAATCGAATATTTTTATTTTGGCCTTAGCATTTGGGTGCAACTGAATATTGATAACTTCACTTTCGCTATTCGGATTGGCAGAAAAATACCATACTTTACTTTTCGGATTGCCTTGAGTAAGGTCGTATTCTTTATCACGAGTAATGGCTGTAACATTAAATCGTTTTGCAAAAGCTTTTCCTGTTTTGCTATCGGAATACAACATATGATAAGTCATACGTTCATCTTCTTTTTTCCAGACAGCAGCGTATAATATTTTTTTACCGATAAATACTTTATCCGCAATTCGCACCACTTTCATTTTACCATCATCAGTAAATGCGATAATATCATCTATATCGGAACAATCACAAATAAATTCATCTTTCTTCAAACCGAAACCGACAAAACCCTCTTCCCTGTTGACATACAGCTTAGCATTGTTGGCAACAACCGCTTTGGCTTCAATGGTATCGAATTTGCGGATTTCCGATTTACGTTCGCGACCTTTGCCGTATTTTTTTAATAAATCTTCAAAATATTTTATCGCATAATCGGTGAGGTGACGAAGATTGTGTTTCACTTCTTTCATCTCATTTTCCAGTGCTCTTATATATTCATCCGCTTTAAATGCATCGAATTTGGAAATGCGTTTGATTTTAATTTCAGTAAGTCGAACAATATCTTCTTCAGTAACCTCACGCACCAACAATTTTTTAAATGGATTTAATCCTTTGTCGATGGTTTTAATTACCGCTTCCCAGGTTTCACATTCTTCAATGTCGCGGTAAATTCTATTTTCAATAAATATTTTTTCCAAAGAACTGAAATGCCATTTTTCGTTTAATTCGGCAAGTCGCAATTCCAGCTCCAGTTTAAGGAGGTTTTTCGTATTTTTTGTAGAACGGCGAAGAATTTCATCTACCGTTAAAAATAATGGTGTATCATCTTCAATAACACATGTAGACGGAGAAATAGAAATTTCACAATCGGTAAATGCATACAAGGCATCTACAGTAACATCAGGCGAAACCCCTGCTGCTAATTCGATGGCAATTTCAACATTTGCCGCTGTATTATCCGTTACTTTTTTAATTTTTATTTTCCCTTTGTCGTTGGCTTTAATAATAGAATCAATTAACGACGAAGTGGTGGTACCATATGGTATTTCTTTAATTAAAATTGTTTTTTTATCCGCCACTTCCATTTTTGCGCGGCAACGAATTTTGCTTCCTCTTTCTGCACTATTGTAATCGGTAACATCAATAAAACCGCCGTTTGCAAAATCAGGTAATATTTTTGTTGGATTGCCTTTGAGTACTTCTATACTCGCTAATATCAATTCACAAAAATTATGGGTAAGAATTTTAGTAGATAAACCAACAGCAATACCCTCAACACCCATGGCAAGCACCAAAGGAAATTTCACCGGCAAAAAAACAGGTTCTGCTTTTCTGCCATCGTAACTCAATTGCCATTCGGTAGTTTCTTTATTAAAAACAACTTCCAACGCAAATTTCGACAAACGTGCTTCGATATAACGAGGTGCAGCTGCATCATCACCGGTTCTTACATCACCCCAGTTACCCTGTGTTTCGATGAGCAAATCTTTTTGGCCCATATTCACAAGGGCATCACCAATTGCTGCATCACCATGTGGGTGATATTGCATGGTTTGACCAATCACGTTGGCTACCTTGTGGAAACGACCGTCGTCCATTTCGCGCATGGCATGCAGGATGCGGCGCTGAACGGGTTTTACCCCATCGCGGATATCGGGCACGGCACGTTCCAGGATGACATAACTCGCGTAGTCGAGAAACCAATCCTTATACATGCCTGAAACATGCGTTACACTCGTTTTAACCTGCGCAGGAGTAATATTCTCCGATTTTTCTATTTCCTCTTCGTTGTTGTCTGTCTTCTTCTTTGCCATTGCAATTAACGTAAACCCCAAAAGTAAACATTAGTAACAGAGCCTAAACCACAAGTTTTCCACGTTATTTTTTGCACATGTAGGCTGGATTAAGTAACTTAACGTAGAAAATTTACCTTATGCGCAAACTCACTGCCTACTCTACCTCAGCTGCTGCATTTATTGCCCTAACCAATGCCGCTCAGGGGCAAATTGTTTACCAAAACATAGATCCAGATTTGGTGACTGATGATGAACGTATTTTTTTAGATGTAAATGCTGATGGAGAATTTGACATTTGGTTCGATTTATTTCACAGTGGATTTTTTGGTGCTCAATACACCTCTGCCTATGCAGGCAATCAAAATCCTTATGTGCAACTGGCTACCAACGGATTATTGCCCGGTGCTCAGGGTTTAAAGAATTTTGCGGAAGGTGAAATAATTGACAGCGCCGCCAACTGGGAAACACCTGCGCCGTTTTTTGGCGATTTATTAGGGAGATTATTGTTTTTCGATTATTACAGTTGTGAAGATATGCTGGTATATTTTCCCTACGGTGAATTTGTGGATGTCAGCAATGGGATTTTGGCATTCAAGATCGAAGATGCCGGTGAAAATTATTACGGATGGGTGCGACTTAGTGTACCACAATCTCCTGTGTGCCCCTTGCCCTTATATGATGCGCTCACCATTGTTGTGCATGATTATGCCATTCAAAATACGCCAAACGCACCAATAGCAGCCGGAATGGTGGGTTGCGACACGCCTGAAAATCCTGATGCAGAAGCTGCGGCAACTGCTATTAAGGTAAGCTGGGATGCAGCAGACGGAGCAACAGAATATAAAATTCAATATCGCCCTGTTGGAGCACTTTCATGGGAAACAAAAACTGCATTGGCTCCCAAAACGGCACGCATTATAAAAGGTTTGGATTGTAATACCACTTATGAATATCAAATCGCAAGTATTTGTGATGGGATTGTTTCAGCTTTTACTTCTATTCAAACAATTTCTACCATTGATTGTAAAATTGGGGACATGCCGTTGACAGCATCATTGTTGATTTATCCAAATCCTGCAACAAATGTTATTACAATAAATATTGATGAGGATATTGTGGCGTATAATATTTCGGTAACGGACTTACAAGGTAATAAAGTGTTACAACGCAATTTGACAACAAACAGCATGGCTATCGATATTTCAGAGCTTGCAAACGGCACCTACCTCATAATAGCACAAACTTCGGAAGGCCTGCAACATGCTTATTTTGTGAAACAATAAGCGTTTTAGCTAAACTGTTATCCCTACCATCAGCGTGATTAACTGTTTCTTTAATAAAAAAATTAGTTGCAACCCAACCCCGGCATATTAATCTTCGTGTAGGTTATTGAAAGCAAATATTACGATTACCGCTTTCAACTATTTAATTAACCTTTAAATTTCAACACGATGAACAGTAAACTGAGCAAGCTGTATGTTGTCCTTTTTCTCCTCTTAGGTTTTGCCTATGCGTCATGCGGTGATTTCCCATTTGGAGGATTTGATGATGTAGACCCCGATGTAACAGACACCATTTTTGATGACCCTACTGATTCGATTTGGGTTGACGATGAAGATACCACTGGAATAGACTGGCCGGATGATTCAACGGATATCGATTGGCCGGAAGACACCATCGACTGGCCTGAGGATTCTATATACTGGCCTGAAGATTCGGTTTATGAAGATTCAATTCCGTAAATGCTGATAGGTTCCATCCTGTGCAAATTGTGCAGGATGGATTTTGTATTTACACTAATCATACATTGCTCAAGTTAAAAAATCGTGCACACCATAAAACAAATTCATAATGAGCGTATAACTTTACCAATTAAAGACAACACATTTGTCTGTAGTCATAACATGGGCATAACGCCGGAATTATTAACCAAATCAGCAACGGGGAATAAACAAGCCCAATATTTATTATACAAGCAGAGTTATAGCTTGTTGATGAGTATATGTGCTCGTTATGTCAAAAATTTTGATGATGCTATGGCTTTGCTGAATGAAGGTTTTCTAAAAATTTTACTACACGCCGATAAGCGCAAAAGCAACGTGCCGCCAGAGTTGTGGATGCGCCGTATAATGATTAATACCATTATTGATGCGTATAGAAAAAACAAACAATATAAAGAGCAAACTCAATTACAGGATTTTTCCGATCAAACTTTTGGAGATGTAAATAACGACTCCACCGAAAATGAATATGAACACCATATTCAAAGTGAAACATTACAACACATGTTGAATAAATTACCTGAAGTAACCGGTAAGGTATTTAACCTTTTTGCTATTGATGGGTTTACCCATAAAGAAATTGCTGAAATGCTTCAAATGAGCGAAGGCACCAGCAAATGGCATGTAAACAATGCCCGAACATTATTAAAACAAATGATAAACGAACTTGATTAAGTTTTTACGTTATGTCAGATAAAAGGAACGATAACAACAAGCAAAATCCGATAGACAAAGTCTTTCGCGATGGTTTGCACGACCGTCCTTTTGAGTTTGATGAAAAATACTGGGAACAGGCACAAGGCACACTCAGTCAGTTTGATCAACTTAAAAAAAGCGGTAAAGGTGGCAACAGAGGTCTTTTCTGGATGCTTGGCGGAGCTCTTTTAGTTATCGGCTTTTTAGCCTGGTTTTTATTAAAACCGGAAACACAACCTATTGCATCAACAACATCAAATAATCAACAAAAAGAAGAAATAACAACTGAAAATAAAACGACAGAAAATGTAATTGCGGAGAAAGCAGAATTACCACAACAACAGCAATCTCCTGTAATAAGTTCCCAAAATGATGAAAAAATTGAAAATAAATCACAAGTAGCTGACAATCAATCAGATAAAATTGAAAATAAACAGCAAATTGCTGACAAGCAGTCCAAAAATGAGGGTTCTAAGGGGAAGAAAGACAATCAGAACCCACCGGCAAATACAGGTTCCAAAAACAGTAATAAGGCAACAGACAATAACGATAAAACAACTGCTGCTAATAATACAACAAGTGATCGTGCATCGAAACAAATTGATGTAAAACCCGAGGATAAGTTGGCATCAAACAACGATGTTGTACGAAAAAATGAAAATCAATCTATCGACCAAAATTTAGCCAACAATGAAGTAACACCGAAGGAGGATATAATTAATAATGAAAACGAAAAAGCAGATGCAGGTGATGCCGCTAATAATAATTCCAATGATATTACTGCTGAAGAAAAAGCAATTATATCAATTGACAGCAATCAGATTACTACTTTAGAGAAATCAGATAGTACACAAAACAATGTTTCAACATCCAATAAAACACTTCCTAAAAAGTCGACCAACATTGATTTAAACTGGTATGGTGCTTTAAGTTTCGGTGCTGATTTTACGTCTACTGCTTTATCAAGTACCAATCCTTCATTAACCGATTGGGTTAATTATCGCACTGCAGGAGAAACATTAATTCCTACATTGGGGGTTTCATTCGAAGCGGGATTAAATATTAAACAATTTACCGTTGGCACCGGATTTAATTTGTATAATTATTCGAGTGAAGCTGATTATCAATTCACCACCATTACTGTTGACACTATTGTAGAATACATTTATGATACTTTAATGGTTGAAATAATTGATTCGTTTTACATTATATCTAATGATACAGTTGAACAAAATTTTAGTGGGAATAACACCTTAAGTTATTGGGAGATTCCATTATTGGTTGGCTATCAGTTCAAAGCAGGCAATTGGCGTTTTGGATTAAGCACAGGTCCGTCGTTTGCGCAATTAAGCAACACCAAAATCACCTATCCGAATTATAGTCTGCAAACAACAGAAACTTTGCAACCTGATTATTTCAAAAACAGTTATTTTAACTGGATAGCCAAACCATCGGTTACTTATATGTTTACCGACAATATTGGTTTTGGGATAAATGGTATGTTCAGATGGAATTTAGGCTCAATTGTAGAGAATGCGGACATCCAACAACAATATTCAGGATATGGCATACAGGTTGGTTTGCGCGTTGAATTTTAATAACGCATGGTGATGGCAAGCAAAATAATTAACCGGAAAAGTAGTTAAGAAAAACACTGCAAATTAAACTTCGGCTACTACTTCAGCTTCTTCAATTACATCCTTTTCTACGCGAAGGTTTTTAATAATAAATCCCTGGCGTTCAGGTGTATTTTTTCCCATGTAATATTCTAAGGTGCTTTGAATAGTTTGTTCCTTCCCAATAATTACCGGCTCGAGACGAATGCTTTCACCAATAAATCCGCTGAACTCATCTGGAGAAATTTCACCCAAACCTTTGAAGCGCGTAATTTCCGGCTTGTTACCCAATTGGTTAACAGCATTTTGTTTTTCCGTTTCAGAATAACAATAAATGGTAGATTTTTTATTGCGCACACGGAATAATGGGTGTTTGCAAAATATACACGTGACCATTTTTTACCAAATCAGGGAAAAACTGTAAGAAGAAAGTGAGCAGTAATAAACGTATATGCATGCCATCCACATCGGCATCAGTTGCTATTACAATTTGGTTATAACGCAACCCTTCAATACCATCTTCAATATTGAGTGCATGTTGCAATAAATTAAATTCTTCGTTTTCATACACAATTTTTTTGGTAAGTCCGTATACATTAAGTGGCTTACCTTTCAACGAAAACACAGCTTGTGTTTCTACATCGCGGGCCTTAGTAATACTACCACTGGCGCTATCCCCTTCTGTAATAAATAACGTAGAATTGATTGTTTTTTCGTGTTTATCTTCCCCTAAATGAAAGCGGCAATCGCGCAATTTTTTATTGTGCAAATTTGCTTTTTTGGCGCGTTCGTTCGCTAATTTTTTAATACCGGCTATATCTTTCCTTTCGCGTTCATTTTGAAGGATACGTTTAAGTAACGCATCGGCTGTTGCGGTGTTTTTATGGAGGTAATTATCAAGTTCTTTTTTAATAAAATCTACTACAAAACTTTTAACCGTAATGCCATCAGGAGCAATATTAATAGAACCAAGTTTAGTTTTTGTTTGCGATTCAAATACTGGTTCCTGCACACGAATGGCTAAAGCGCCAACAATAGCCTGACGGATATCGGAAGCATCAAAATCTTTTTTGTAAAACTCACGCACTGTTTTCACAATACCTTCGCGGAAAGCGGCTAAATGTGTTCCACCCTGGGTGGTAAACTGTCCGTTTACAAACGAATAATATTCTTCACCATATTCATTATTATGTGTGAGCGACAATTCAATATCGTCCCCTTTTAAGTGAATAATCGGATAACGCAAATCATCTTCATTTGTTTTGCGTTTTAATAAATCGAGTAAGCCGTTTTGTGAGTAATATTTCTGACCGTTATAATGAATGGTTAAGCCGGCATTCAAAAACACATAATTCCACAACTGATTATCGAGGTATTCCGGAATAAAATGAAAGTTTTTAAAAATAGTATTGTCCGGAATAAATGTTACTAATGTGCCATCCTTTTGGTCCGATTTAGATATCGCATTGTCTTTTCGTAAAATGCCTTTTTCGAATTCAGCCATTTTCGTTTTTCCTTCGCGGAATGCTTCAACACGAAAATAGTGGCTAAGTGCATTAACCGCTTTGGTACCTACGCCATTTAACCCAACCGATTTTTGGAATGCAGCGGAATCGTATTTGGCACCTGTGTTCATCACGCTAACACATTCTATCACTTTTCCCAGCGGAATACCACGTCCGTAATCGCGAACGGTAACTTTATAATCCTCAATTTCTACTTCAATTTTTTTGCCGTAACCCATCATGTATTCGTCGATGGCGTTATCGATAACCTCTTTTACAAGGATATAAATACCGTCATCTGGCGAAGAACCATCACCGAGTTTACCAATATACATCCCAGGACGCATGCGCATGTGCTCAATCCAGTCGAGGGTCCTGATATGATCTTCCGAATAATTATAATTGGTAGTAGCCATGGGGCGAAAATAGGAGATTTGGGCAGCATATATCAAAGATGATATGCACATCCTCCGGTTTGTACGTAGTAAAACCGCAATCGATTCATCAGCCTCCTATCGTAGCCATGCCTGTAAAACTTACCTAAAAGTCAAACCCATCCACCCGCAAGGGTGTAAGGGTGAATAATCATTCACCCCGACGTGAAGTATAATAGTACTACCAACCACTCACCATCACAACAACTCATTCGCCAAATTGGCGAGCTCACTGCGCTCTCCTTTTTGCAGTGTAATGACAGAACACATAGGATGGTTATTGATTTTATCAATCAAATAACTTAATCCGTTGCTATGCGTATCGAGGTATGGTGTATCAATTTGATTGATGTCGCCGGTAAAAATAATTTTGGTGTTCTCCCCTGCTCTGGTGATAATCGTTTTTACTTCGAGTGGTGTGAGATTCTGAGCTTCATCGATAATAAAATAAATGTTGGAAATACTTCTTCCGCGAATATAAGCTAAAGGTTGTATGACCAGTTTTTCCTGTTCAATCATTTGAGCAATTGCCTTGTACTCGCTGTCGTTTTGTTCAAACTGATTCTGAATCATTTTTAAATTATCCCAAAGTGGTTCCATATATGGATTCAATTTGGATTTAATATCACCCGGTAAATAACCAATGTCTTTATTATTCAATGGAATAATTGGTCTGGCCAAAAATATTTGTTTGTAATTGCGGCGTTGTTCCAGCGCAGAAGCTAATGCCAATAAGGTTTTACCGGTTCCTGATTGTCCCTGCAACGCCACCAGTTTGATATCCGGGTCTAACAATACATTTAATGCAAAAACCTGTTCAGCGTTGCGCGGTTTAATTCCGTAGGCAGTTGCTTTATTGATACGTTCAAAAACTTTTTCTTCAGAATTATAACTTGCTAAAACACTGCTGCTGCCATTTTTTAAAATAAAACATTGGTTGGCAAACGGCTCTTGTTTTAATATTTTTTTAAATCCGATAAATCCGTCGCTATAAATTTTGTCAATAGATTCGTGATCAATACCTTCAATCGTTTCTATTGGCTCTTTTAATAAATCGGTATTTTCAATTTTATCGTTTTTATAATCTTCGCTATATAAACCAAGCGATTTAGCTTTTAGTCGCAGGTTAATATCTTTCGTCACCAAAATAACCTTATGCTCAGGATATTTTTGTTTCATAACTAAAGCCGTATTCAAAATTTTGTGGTCAGGTTTTTCTTCCCCAAACACCTCTTCAGCATTGAGTCCTGTATGTGCATACATGGCTACCAGCATACGTCCTGTAGTTCGTCCGTTAATCGGTCGCCACTCTTGTAAAGTGCTTTCCTTCGACTTATTATCAAGAAAACGAATAAATTCTCTGGCTTCGAAATTGATGGTTTCGTTACCCTTTTTAAAATTGTCTAATTCTTCCAGCACTGTGATGGGAATTACAACGTCGTGTTCTTCGAATTTATTTACCGAATTGTGGTCGTGCAGAATAACCGATGTGTCGAGTATGAAAATTTTTTTCTCTTCCTGCACTTTAGCCTTTTTCTTCAATGCCATATCGTGGTTTGTTATCCAAGATTAGCGGAAGTACACAATAAAACAAACAGGGTTATACCACATACATGTTGATAATTGTCTGTACAAGCGTACAGCTCAGGCTGGAAGTGCCTGTACAAGCGCAGTTTCAAAAAAGGCTAATTGTTGAGCGGCTTCCACTTCATCTAAACTTAATTTTGCAGCTATAATTTTTGCGATTTCCGGATACAGTTGTTTGGTTTGCTCCATATCAAAATACAAACGTCCTGTTCTGCGAATAATAAAATCGCTGACATTGGTAACCATTTCATGTTCTATCGCATACATAATTTCAGCAGTTAGCAATCGTATCGCAGGATTTTTAATTGAATTTCCAATATCAAATGCGGTATTAATAATTGTTTCACAAGCAGTGCCATACGTAAACACCAAATACCGTATAACACTTTCATTTACATCAATCTGTTTGGCTTCACCTGTTCTGCGCGTTATGTATTCGGGAATACTACAATCAAAATCAGCGCCGAATAATAATTGTTGATGTGTTGTGCTCTCAGGAATTTTTCTACCGGATTTTTTAAGCGATTTCGCTAACATATTTACTACTTTCTCCGCCATTTTTCGGTAACCGGTTAGTTTACCGCCGGCTATAGATATCAGCCCTTTATCAGAAATAAATATTTCATCTTTTCGTGACAATTCTGAAGGCGATTTACCTTCTTCATGAATAAGTGGTCGCAAACCTGCCCAACCGGAAATTACGTGACTAAATTGCAACTGCACTTTGGGAAATTTATTATTTACTGCATCCAATAAATAATTGACATCCTCTCTGGAAAGTAAAATATTATCCTTATCGCCAACATAATTAGTATCGGTTGTGCCAATGTACACGGATTTTAAGCGAGGTATTACAAATATCATTCGGTTATCGCCGTCAACATCAAAATATAATGCATGCTGCACAGGAAAATCGTTTTTATTCACTACGATATGTATGCCTTTGGTAAGATGTAATTTTTTCCCTTTAGGTAATGTTTCCAAACTCCTTACATCATCTACCCAAGGCCCTGCAGCATTAATTACATGTGTTGCGTTGAATGTAATAGTCGTATCGGATAATAAATCGCGAGCAACTACACCAGTTATAACATTATTGGAGAAAATAAAATTTTCCACCTTCATATAATTAAAACAACATGCGCCAAATGTAGCGGCGGATTTAATTACACTTATTGTTAAACGTGCATCATCGGTTCTAAATTCTTTATAAATAGCCCCACCAATTAAATCCTGTGTCGATAATAATGGTTCCAATTGATGTAAATGCGCAGCCTCCACCATATAATAGCGGTCGTCGCGTTCCACTTTTGCTAAAGTATCATAAATGCGGAGCGCAATTCCGGTAGAAAATTTTCCCAGGCTGCCATTTTTATAAATCGGCAACACCATATTAATCGGTTCCACTAAATGTGGAGCAAGTTTATGAATAACAGCTCTTTCAATTCCAACCGTACGCACCAACCCAAACTCCAATTGTTTTAAATATCGCAATCCGCCATGTATCAGCTTTGTCGATTTGGAAGATGTTCCTCCTGCGAAGTCGTACTTTTCCAGTAACAACACTTTTAATCCTCTTGATGCAGCATCCAAAGCAATTCCTGCACCTGTTATGCCACCGCCAATTATGATAACATCGAATTGCGCTTGTGTTGCTTGTTGGATATTTTTTGTTCTATGTAGTGAGTTTAGTGGCAAGAAGGTAGTTTTTACAAAGGTGGAAAAAAAATTAGTTAATTAGCAAATTAGCTGATTAGCAAATTAGCTAATGGGGTTTTGTATTCGCAGTACATTTGGAGTAATACAGGAAATGAGCATTTGATTAGGTAATTAGCTGATTAGCAAATTAGCTGATGGGGGTTTGTATTCGCAGTACATTTGGAGTAATGCAGGGAATGAGCATTTGATTAGCTAATTAGCTGATTAGCAAATTAGCAAATGCGGGTTTGTATTCGGAGTACATTTTGAGTAAAGCAGGGAATGAGCATTTGATTAGCTAATTAGCTGATTAGCAAATTAGCAAATGGGGTTTGGTAGTTGGATTACATTTAGAGTAATGCACAGAATTACTGCAGACCATAGAATCTTTGGTTTTTGCAACAAACATTATTTTTTTGCAAAAAAAATAACCCATCCATCCATATAAACAACAATGTGCCGTCGCAGACGCACATCATTTGCTAATTTGCTAATCAGCTAATTTGCTAATTGTCTAATTGCCTAATTTCCCTATCTTTGCCGCATGACATTTGAACATTTAACAGATTTAAAAGAAAAACTGCTTGTTTTGAGGAGGTTTCTTTAACTTCGATGACAAGGTTATTCAGGTAAACGAAGACGAACAAATTACACACCAGCCGGGCTTTTGGGACGACCCTAAAAATGCAGAGGTTGTACTGAAGCGAATCAAGATTAACAATATCTGGATTAATAGCTACAATGATGCCGCAACTGCTGTTGACGACCTGGGAGTGTTGTATGAATTTTCACAGGCCGGCGAAGCTACTGAAGAGGAGTTGGAAGCGCAATACACTAAGACAAAAGAAGTTTTAGATGAATTGGAATTTAAATCCACACTCACAGAACAGGAAGATCAGCTACCTGCCATTCTTACTATCAACTCGGGTGCAGGCGGCACGGAAAGTTGCGACTGGGCGAGTATGATATACCGCATGTATAATATGTGGGCTTCTAAAAACGGCTTTAAAGTAACAGAGCTAGATTTTCAGGCCGGTGATGTTGCAGGTATTAAAAGTGCTTCATTGCAAATTGAAGGTGAATTTGCCTATGGTTTGCTTAAAAGTGAAAATGGCGTGCACCGTTTGGTGAGAATTTCACCTTTCGACAGCAACGCGAAGCGACATACCAGTTTCGCCAGCGTGTTTGTATCACCACTAATCGACGATACCATTGAGATTAATATTTCTCCTTCGGATTTAACATGGGATACCTTCCGAAGTGGTGGCGCCGGTGGTCAGAACGTAAACAAAGTGGAAACGGCAGTGCGGGTAACCCACTTACCTACCGGTATAGTTGTTGCCTGTCAGGTAAACCGAACCCAAGGTTTAAACCGTGAAATGGCGATGCAAATGCTGCGCAGTAAATTGTATGACCTGGAATTACAAAAACGCCAGGAGGTTAAAGATAAAATTGAAGGTACCAAAAAGAAAATTGAGTGGGGAAGTCAGATACGGAATTACGTATTACACCCATATAAATTGGTAAAAGATGCCCGAACCGGATATGAAACAGGTAATGCAGATGCTGTTCTAAACGGAGGTTTGGACGAATTTATCAAAGCCTATTTATTAATGGAATAAGACCTTTAACGATACATTTAAAAACCTGAATAAGCTTAATTATTCAGGTTTTTTTGTGCTTTTTTGAAAAGTTGAACACTTTTTTCGACTTATATCATTGATTATTAGCATGATAATTGGTTAATTTTAGCCAAAATTGATATTATGAAAATCAAACACACCCTCCTATCTGTTTTATTCCTTGTAATAACAGCATTTGCAACTAAAGCCCAATCGGTGGTACTTTGTGAATCATATGATACACAAGGCACAGCAAGTGGTGTTTACGATAGTTGGACAGTTACCTCAACTGCATCCTATATCTACATTTTATACAATCAACCAACAGCGATGAAGGAAGGCAGTTGGTATATATATATTGATGAATATGATGTTGCACAAGGTAAATATATTGCCTATCAAACTATCCCGATAACACCTGTTGCAAATTCAACTTGGTATGCGCATGACCAGCAATTTCTCGATGCAGGAAGTTTCAAGGTTTCAGTGATGTTTAACAACACTCCAATGGCCGAATTTAAATATAGTATCGAAGTAACGCCTACTACCTCTACATCAATTGCCGGAACTGATACCTTAACTACTTTTTATTATGAAAACTCCCTAGTTACAGCCGGAACATCAGTAACAGCAGAAGGATTATTAGTTGGTGAAGCAGAAACCTTTTATTTAAATGGCAATGCATCTGTAACAGTTACTATTTATTTGGATAATTACTTAAAGCCTATTTTATCTGATTTTGTTTACGTGGATATTTTTAAAAGTCCTGATGAAGAAATGTGGGATAGTTATACCATCACCATGCAACCGGATTGGGATTATTTACATTTTAAATATGAATTTAAAGAACCCGGTACTTACTTCATAGATATATTTAACGCTCAGGATATTTTTATAAATACCGGTACGGTAATTATTGAGTAGTCTAATTAATAAACATCTTGCTGATTACTTTATAAAATTTAAGGTAATCAGTAAGATGATAATTAAAATTCCTATTAATGCCGATACAAAACAATAATCGGCAATTTTCTCCAGTTTTAGTTCTCTTTTTGGATGTACCGTCCGAATTGCAAAAAATGAAAATAAACACGACACAGTCAATATAACTGCTATTATTGAAGTCAACTCATCTATTATTTGTGCTTCAGCCTTACTGGTGATATGCAATGAGGTGATTACAAACAAACAAAATCCAAGCAGGTTTGCTGCTGTATTTAAGATATGCTGTGAGGTGTTGTTTGGCATAAAATGGAAATATAACCCAGATAATTCTTTCCTTTGTTTAGCAGCCAAAAATTAATTCAAAATCATTTTATGGATAAAATCACCTTCAGATGAATGAATGGTGATGAAATAAACGCCGGCATTGTAAGGGGGTTGTTCAAGTTGGATTTCGCTTCCATTTACCATTCTAGTCATAAGCACTTTACCATCAAGTGAAATAATTTTAAGCCTTGAACCATTGTCAAGTGGTTTATCCATAGTGATATAAATGTTTTGGCCTTCTATGTATACATTGCCTTTAAGTGTAAAAAGATTTTGAATGGCAATTTGTTCTGTCCCAGTTTTCAAACTTATGTTAGGCTCAGATTCATATGCAAATCCGGTCAAAGTAGGTGTACGGGTAGTAGCATCAATGCTAAGACGTACCCAACCATAATGAAAATTATCATCTTTTGTAAATCGCAACCCAACATATTTATCAGTAGCACCTAACCAAACACCAGTAGAAAACGTATCAGAAATAGTGCCATCCGGAAAATGTTTATGGTCATGCACGAAGAATATTGCACCATAATACCATGATGAAATTGGTTGTATCCAATTATTATCAGGTCCCAATGTAGCGCCTGAATCAAACATACTGGCCACATTCCCAAGTAGACCACCGGTAAAAACACCGGCAATAGAACCGCCATATAATCCACGCACCAAAAAATAATTAAACATCGTTGAATTTACATATTCATAATCAATATATAAATATTGGTTATGTACTTGGTTAAGAAAATAAAATGAGGCAGATGAATCTCCATTCAAACTAAGTGTGTAGTTAACATAATCTTCAGTTTCAGTAATAGGGAGTTCTACTTCAGGATCTATATCTGTATAAATAACATCAGCTTGTAATGCTGTTGTAGAGCCAACTATACTGCTGGCCAAAATGGAATATGCTTTTAGTTTATTGGCGAATCGATTATGTACCATAATAGTGTGTTTTTATGTGTTGAGCGAGTTGAAAATAAACAATTAAAGTGTGTTTCCAAACGCATGTCTCTCTTCTAAGCTCATTATTATTTGTAATATAACGTTAACAAAGTTAAAAAAAATTACTATCCTAATGTTTTTTTTATTTTTTCATGAATAAGGTCTGCTTTTTAACTCTGTTATGTGTTACAGATAAAACATACACACCACTTGCCAAAGTGCTCACAGAACACGGATTACAGTTATTGAATTGCAGGACTTTATTGCCTTGCATATTAAATATTTCAACCTTGTTTTCACTCTGCTGCGGTAGGCTTTGCAAATACAAATCATCTACAACCGGATTGGGCGAAAACACAATTAGTTGTAGCTCTTGTTCCTGAATATCATCAGCAATTTCTCGGTAACGCATATAAATATGGAATAATCCGGTTTCATCTTTTTGGTGGTAATAAATTATTTTTTTATCTGTAGTTGGAGTAGCTGCTTCTGGGACGAATCCGAGGTTTGCATAAATAACGGTTGGCAGGCTCCAAGCATCATTTATATTGGCTCTGGTGCTAATACAAATTTCAGAATTTACGGTTCCGTTTAATATTCTGGTGAAATACAATTCAAGTCCATTTTCGGTTACCTGAGGCGCGTAAACGATATAATTAGTATCGTTTACATTCGCAAAGAGCGTTTCTGAATTCCACAATTTTGCAAATGTTGTGTCATTTATTTTTTCGGCAACACCTATACTTGCGTCACAAGGCATTCCAAACAAACAATTATTAAAATAAGCATTATTAAAATACAACAAATCGCCTTCGTAATTAATGGTAGCATCCATAATCAGCCAACCGGGTTCATAAATATAAAAATCGCCATACACTCTTGAAATATCCGTTACCGCGCCATCGCTATACCAACCTGAAAATAAATTTTCAAAAACAAAAGGATAATTCCTGAGCGATATCCAAAAAAAATGATTGTCCTTATCCATTGCAGCCACTCCGTCTAAATGCTCCGGTGAAGGGTCATAACAACCGTCTACCAAACCCATAAAAGTGAAAGTAGAATCATTCTCTTTTAGCGCATAATATATATTCGTATTACCACCTGCATTCAGTGAATTAAAAAAAAACGTGTTTCCGTCCGGCGAAATAAAAGGTTCCATGGCATCAAATGTTAATCCGGAAATGGTAACTTTTATTTCAGGGCCAAATGTTGGAACTGCCTGGGCGGAGATGGTGTTTTTCCCTAACAGGCTGATAATTAATGTCAATAAGATCCCAATACTTTTCAACATAAATGTATATTGATTACTCAAATATAATCAATTGCATTGAGGAAAACACCAAGGAATATTTATACAATCTTTCAGAATGAGCAACATTAATTTTTTATACACCTAATAACCTGAGTTTGGTCACCTGTTTGGAAGTGGATTATATACACACCGGAATCAAAATTAGTTGTATTTATAACTGTTTGGAAAATGCATGCATTTTGTTGAAATACTAATTGGCCTAGCATATTGTACATAGACAACATACCCTCATTAGTGGTATTCGTAATTATTAATTCGTTGTTAACAATTCCATTAGTAAAGATGGTAACTTCTTCATCTTCAGCATTTGGAATAGTGGCATCGGGATTAAAACGAATAAGGTTGAAGTCAAAATTGCCGGGGTTGTAATCACCATTTACACTTAGTACAATTTTATTATCAGCCTGCAGCGCAAGTGCATATGGATTATCATTTAATGTAAATAAATGTTGTGTAACAATGCCATTATAGCCAAAGGTTTTATCCAACTGTCCATCTTCGGTAATTCTTGCCAAAATGCAGTCTACACCACGTTGTCCTTTATAGTCAATTATCCCCGCAACAATAATTTTATTATCTGAAGTAATATCAATTAAAGTCAAATTTAACCCAAGTCCATCGTAGTTAAATTTTAAGAGGCCGGATTGATTGAAGGTATTGTCATATGCACCAAATTCATCTGTTCTTATAACAAATAATTGTCGCCCAAGCGGTGCATCATAAGAAGCGATACCTGCAGTTAATATTTTCCCATCGCTTTGAACTGCCAGCGCATAATTATAACAATATCCATTCCCCAAATTATATTCAGCCACACCATTGTAATCATCACTAAAAGTGGTGTCAAGTGAACCATCAGGCAATAAACGTACAATGCATGCATTCTTATAAATATAATAACCATGTTCCCCACAAAATAGTATTTTCCCATCCTCCTGCATCACAATATCATGGGGATAATTAACGCCATTTACACTCTGGTAAGGATAGCTGACCCCTGCATTACCAAAAGTGCTATCTGGAAAACCGTCAGCCGTGTAACGATTTACCATAAATTGAGCGCTGGACGATTCAAAATAATATCCCAGTGTTACTATTTTATCATCAGGCTGCATAACCATTTTACCTTCATAGGTAAAAAAATGATTTTCATTAATCATAACACCATTATTGGCAAAAGTAGAATCAATACTACCATCGGTGTTTAATCTGATTAATAGTAAATCGTTGTGCTCGTTTTTATCCTCTGAAAAGCCACATAAAATAATTTTACCATCACTTTGCAAACCCACATGATAAACATTTTCATCATTACCAAAATCCAGCATTACTATTCCGGCTTCGCCAAATGTTGCATCTAAACTTCCATCTGTATTATACCTAACAGCAACTGCGTCACAAACAGTATATTTTTCCTCACAGCTTCGACCCACAACAACTATTTTTTGGTCTTCTTGAATGAGCATTCCTGTACCATATTCATATAACCTGCCGAAGTCAGTGCGCACAATACCATTATCTCCAAAACTAAGGTCAAGTGTTGAATTGGATTGTGCCGAAATTACAGTTGGCAAACCTAAGCAACAATAAATAACCAGGATAGCAAAAAGCTGTTTCTTAATCAGCTCTATTAAGGAATTGATGCGCAACGAAAGCATCAATTTAGGTGAGGCAATTGTCAACATATTAATAATATTAAAATATTTACAATTATGTGGTTAACCAAATGTAACTAAATAGCCTTAAAATTCCAATTCTAACACATAAAGTTGACGATTTTGTGATATATTTTTAATTCAATGAGTTGGAATTGATAAGCATGAGGGGGTACAACAAACCTCTTTCCAAATCAGGTTTTGAAATTTAAAAAAGATAAAAGATCCAGCTTTGAAGAATTAAAAAGATACCTTCAGCCAGAAATAAACATGACTAAAACAGGTGAAAAACTGAAATTTATTTATTATTTCGAAGCGCGAATTGATTCCAATAATTTTTCAGTCCCACTGATATCTGTATTTTCAGCTTTCCCTACTTCAATAGCTTTAATTGCCCATTCTTCAGCTTCTTTAAACTGTTTGGCTTTAGATAAAAGTGCAGCATAAGTATCCATAGCAGCGTAATCATTTATAGTTGCAAGAAATGGTGTAAACCAACCGATAGCCATTTTAACAATTTGTTCATCCTCTGCCTTTTCGTAAATGGTCCAGGCAAAACTATTTATCTCGCCTAATTGAACCTTGTTAGCAGGATTCGTAATTCTTGCATTCACTGTTGCAGCATAATTTTTCCAGTCGCCCGTTAATTCATAATAATAACTTTGCATGTAAAATAAATTAAGGGTATCGTTTGGTTTTTGTGTTTGCATCGCCTTAACAGCATCGTTGAACAATTCTGGTTTAGATTCTTTTGCAGCCCGATTTACCATATTGTAAAGGATGTTATTAAACTTGTCGTTTACTTCACTTTTATACAAATTGCTATACGTCGCATAATTATCTACAATATATTGACTGTATTTTTCATTCGTATTAAACCTTGCCAATACTGCCCAGGAAGCTTCAGAAAATAAATCTTGTTGCTGGTCTAACCAGGCATTAACATCCACATTTCTATTTCTTTTCCAGGTGCTATCTGCTGCATCACGAAAGTCGTTGATATAAAAATCGGGCCAAGGCACATGCATGTTTTTGGCATCAAAGCGGCAGACTGCAGTTTGATCCATATCAACAAATGATTTTAATTGAGATAGGAATTCATCTTGGTCTGCATTAAAACCCATTTTGCGGTCCAGTAATTGACCGTCTGCGTTAAAAAACAATAAGCTTGGATATGCCATAACGCGAAATTTGCGGGCAAATTGAATTCCAAAATCATGTTCACATTCCACTTTGTAAGCAATAAAGTGCGTATTAATCATGGTAGCCACAGCTTCATTGTTATGGAAAAATGTTTTATCCATCATTTTACATGGCCCACACCAGTAAGTAAAGGCATCCACCATGATTAATTTATTTTCAGCTTTTGCTTTTGCATTGGCTTCTTCCCAAGTACCTTGAAAAAAGTTTACATCCTGAGCAAAAATTGAACAACTAATAAAGAGGAAAGCTATAAAGGTTAAATTTTTCATAGTAAGCTGTAGTTAATTGAAATCAATATAAATGACCATCAAATTTTAGCAAAATTAGTCAGATTACCTAATCTAAACGAACACCAAAGTGGTTATTAGTATTGTACTTGCCGATAACCTATGCCTCAACGGTGTTAACATGTATATTCCTTTTAATCTACTCCCCTTTTCCTGTTAATGGCATAAAATGTTAAACTGACAATGGCTTATGGTAAAAATAGGAAATCTGTAAAGTGGTATCATCGTAGGTAACTACTTCGGCAGATGCATAATACTGAAAATAACTGACCAGGCTAATATCACCTGCAGATAAAAGTGCATGTGTAAGTAACAATCCTAAAATTGCGACAGACCAAATCATGGAAGTGAAAAATAGGACTAGTATCCCTAACAAAGAAATTATAACCAATGGCGCCAATGCTACTTTGGTAAATTCCATTTTATTGGCAACAAATTTATCTGCAACTGCTAAAAAATACAATTTCTTGAGTTTTACAACGTAAGCAGTATGTTTAGCACCTTGCCATTGGTATGCCTTAACATGTAAAAATTCATGTAGCGGAATAAGTGCAAACGACAAAGCAATACCATAGGATAAGTAGTTCAAACATGTAGAGATTTCATAACCATATTTAGTCATGGCCACATAAATCCAAAACCCCAAAATTGTAGCTAAACCAATTAAAAATAGGTTATAACAAATAGTAACCGTAGTTTTCTTTTTAAGATACAACCCGATAAACGGAACAATATTATTATGCTCCATTTGTGCATTCAATTGGTAACCATTAGTTACTAAATCTTCAGGTTTAATATCCATGCTGTAAAATTTTCACTATCCTAGTTTCAATATTTACAAAAGTAGGCTTAAACAGATGGTAATATTGGTTTTAAATCTTAAAGCTTGTTAACGGAACTTAAAATTAACCTAAGGGTCATAACGAGTAAACAAAGATCTGTGTGTCTAGAAAGGCTTAAAATGTTATCTCAATTACTTAATTCAACTAAAACAAGGAATTCCTATTTAGTGAATTCCTAAAACAAATTGCGTTAAGGTGTCGAAACAAAATGCACCAGGTAATTTAGTTCCGTGCCAAAATTACATGAGGTTCCAATACCTGCTTTACCTTAAAACACAAAAACGCTAAAGCGGTAAAAAATAATAATAACCTGTTTTACCTGGTGCAAGTTCCCAAGTTACAAATCCAGCTGTTGAGCGAATTACTCTTAATTTGGTTGGTTTATTGATATATATAATTTCAGTACCAGTATGATAAGTTAACACCTTACCTCCTGATATTTCATCAGGGTCTATTTTAACTTTGCTGGTTTTGAAAATAAGTTTATTCCCTTTTGTTTTTGCATTAGTATTAAAGTGGTCATAAACAGATACAGTTCCACTTTCCGTTACTTCAAAATTAAAAACATTAGTGTATTTCGATACCAAATCATTACTTGCCGGGCCATGCGATAAATCACTGTCTGTCCCACCACCTATTTGGTAAGTAAGGCCATTTACCAACGTAATGGTGCTTTTTCCTGTATAATACTTATGGTATGGGAACTCCTTATATTCAGCAGTTGTATACCAGGAATTTTTAAATCTTTTTGGATTAATTGTAATTTGACTAGTATTCAAAACAATTCCTGTGTTTGAAAGTATAATTGTAGCAGCCGACTTTGGAAGCACGCTGTCTATTTTGTGGTCTTTATTAAAATAAATAGAAATATCTGAAGTCCTTCCATTAATTACATCTTCGAAAGATGCACCAGTATTTAACGTACAGCTGTAGGCATCTTTCAGTGGAAAAGCGAAAGTAATATCTTCTGTTCCGCCGAATTGAGGCTCACCTCCAGAATTTAGTTGTAATAAACCTGTGTAACCATTCGCATCTACAGTAAAAGTAATGGTCTCACCTGTTGAATTGCCGCCAAAAACGGAAAAGGAGGTGCTTGAAAGTACAAAACAAAAAATAACAAGTTTTAAAGTTTTCATAGGTTTTTATTAATATGTGATTTGGAAATAGAGATTAGTTAAAATGAAAAAGGCATTAACTGTAAACGTAAATTTAAATTATTATAAATTTTATTTTGTCGCTTCTAACAAGGTTGTGGCAGATTGCGTTGATGTGAAGCTTTTCGTTTTTTCATGTTTGTTGTTATAACAATATATCGCATTAAATTCGCTGTATCCGAACCATGTATCAAATTGGAATTGTGTATCGACAGCTACTATTGCATTTTGAGCATTGTTAAAATACTTTTGTTTGAACGCATTGTTTTCACGGTCGGCATTGGTAGTAACCCATAACAAAGTGATATCCTTAAATGCCGTAATTTCTTTGCTAATTAAAGCAGCCTGTCCAAGGCATGATTCACAAAACGGGTCGAAATAAATAACAATAACCGGTTTGTTGGTTGGCAGGGACAGTTTGTTTATTACTTTTCCATTCACATCTTCAAAAGAAAAATCAGGGAGGGTTTGAGCTTTAACTATATGCCCAATAAACAAAACAAATAGTACTAATAATGGTGTTTTCATAGCAATATTCGATAAATTAATGAAACCAAATATACCTAATAATTGTAAAAAACAAAGGCAGCTTCAAAATTGAAACTGCCATTTGCTTTAATATACTAGTTCAAATTATTATAAATCAAATTTACCTGAAAGGCTTGCTGTATTTAGGTTTTATGCGGTATTTGACTGATAACTTATTTTTGTTCCAAACTAAAAAAGCAGCATATCATAGATTTTTTTTGATTGTTTCCAATAAAGCTTCTGTAGCTTTTACATCTAACGAAGCCGATTTGCCGGCTTCAATTGCTTTAATCGCCCATGGTTCAGCATCTTTATATCTATTTACTTTTGTGAGTAATGCCGCATAAGTGTCTAATTCGTTATAACCACTCATGGTGGCTAAAAACGGTTTAAACCAAAGCAATACTTGTTCAATTAACGCTTTATCATCGGTGCTTTCATAAATCAACCAAGCTGTATTATTAATTTCATTAATATTTACATTGTTAGCGGGGTTATTCAACCGTTTTTCAAAATGGTTGGCATATGCCTGCCAGTCGTTGCTTAATTCATAATAATAACTCAATAAATAATGCAATCCTATGTCATCATTTGGTATAAATTTTTTATACTGCTCAACAGTTACATTCATCAAATCGACATTTTTTTGCTCGGCAGCTTTTTGCACATTAGCATATAATACACTGGTTAGTTTATCATCTGCTTCCAGCTTATACTTTTTGTTGTATTCGTCATAATGTTCTAAGAAGTATGTATTATACTTATCATTTAGAGAAAATCGCGCCATAACTGCCCAGCTCATTTCCGCAAACAAATCAGGCTGCTGGTCTAACCATGCATTGGGGTCAACATTTTTGTTGCGTTTCCATGTGCTGTCAGCAGCATTACGAAAATCGTTTGCATAAAAATCTGGCCAGGGCATATCTAATTTTGTAGCATCATAACCATAGGTATCATGCTGGTCCATATTGATAATTTTATACAACCCTTCAATATATGTTTTTTGGTTGTTGTCATAACCCATTTGCCTGCGCACCAGCTGCCCTTCCGAATTAAAATATAATAAACTCGGATATCCGTTTATTTTAAATTTCCTGGAAAATACAATACCAAAGTCGTGTTCACATTCAATTTTATAAGGGACAAAATACTTATTAATTACATCAGCCACTTCCTGATTGTTGTGAAAATAAGTTTTGTCCATCACCTTACACGGACCGCACCAATAAGTGTAAGCATCTACCATTATCATTTTGTTTTCGGCCTTGGCTTTGGCATTAGCTTCTTCCCAGGTTCCGGTAAAAAAGTTTACGTCTTGTGCGGATAAAGCGAATTGAGCTAACAGGGATAGGATTAATAAAAGGTTTTTCATTTAATTTAATATAGGTTTTAAAATTTCAAAATAAGCAACTATTAACGGCAACGCTACTAATATTGGTATGAAAAATTAATCTACACATTCCGTTATCATACTAATAATAGCTTCATTTTGTTATGCATATAAGATTGACATTCAATTATTTACGATTAATTAATCATCAAAAATCTCATCAAAAAACCTAAATTAATGACCAAAATGTTACATTAAAACAGCGTAAACCGCCCTTAATTTTCAAATTTTCAAAGTGGAAAAAGTAATACCTAAAATGATGAATTGCGCTCTTCAAGTTGTTTTATGCAAACAGGATTGTATAATTCTGAAAGCGCAATACCTTCATCATAACAAACATACACTCACGATTGCTTTAAAAGCTAGCTCCCAAGGAGGACAATCTTTGAGTGTTGCTCTGTGCGGGTTACTTTGTATTTCCCTCCGTGGTTTCGGCTGTTGGTTTATCAGTTATAAAATCTCCGCCATTTTCCCTTTTTGCGCGCGAACCTGGTTTAACAACTTAGCGCGCCTGAAACAACAAATCATATAAATCTTAACTCTTTGCAGCTTTGCGAGAAACAATTAATGTGCTGATTTGATAATGTGCTGATGTGCTAATGCGAAGCATCCGCCGGGGCGGAAACAGCCAAAACCACGGAGAGAAATGCAAAGAGAACAGCCCACTGAGGGCACAGAGGGGTTCATAATAAGATTAAAATATTTATATTAATTGACAGTAAATACTAAAAATATAAATTGTAGAAAATATCCTCCGTGAACTTTGTGTGTATTTTCTTTGCGCCCTCCGTGGTTAAAAAAAAACTAATGTACCATTGAGAAGATGTACCTATGTACCAATGCGCGAAACAATTAATGTGTCCGTCTCGGCGGATGCGGGGCGGAAGCAACCATTTATTTTAAAGGCTCAGGTGCATCTTTAAAATGTTTGTATTTTCCCAACAATTTACCGATTGCCACCGTGATTGGGAATATTACCTTTTTAACAAACCCGGGTACTTCCGCAATATCATATTCTGTTTTATATCTTGTTATTAAATACGCTCCGTCAAACGGGTCGGGTTGTGCATTACCGGACTTATTTTGTGCAGCATAAAGCGCTGAAAGAAAGTAGACTACTGAATGAGCAGGCTCAATCCATCCTGTAATTTCCATAGGTTGATTGTTGGCAGCCCAAAACTTGTGTGGAGTTCCTCTTTTAAAGAGGATAGTCTCCCCTGCTCCCGCCATTTGTGGCTCCTTCCCTAGTACCTGATATCCTAATTGGCCGGACACCACGGTAAGTGATTCATCTTGTTTAAAATGCACATGCATGGCAGGCCCTGCGCCGGGTTTACATAGGCCGGTAACCAAAACACGATCGCCATTCGGTGTTTTTTCAATTCCGGTAAAAGTGAGTCGTTCGCCTATACAGTTTTGGATGGTAAGTGGATAAGTGTGTTGCATAAAATTGATTTTATTAAACAAATATACTTAAATTTGGACATTGTCCAAATTTTATGACCACAAAAGAAAAAATTTTTACTAAAGCCCTGGAATTATTTAATAACGAAGGGGTGGAATATGTCGGTATGCGCGAATTAGCCGCCCACCTGAACATGCGCGTAAGTAATATCACCTATTATTATCCAACGAAGGATGACTTGGTATTTGCAATCTCACAAGGTTTAAAAGAAGCCAACTCGAAAATAGTTGTTGAAAATGATAACATAACTTTACTAGCCTTTCTCAACATGTTAAAACAGGTTTTTCACAATCACGTAAAGTATAGATGTTTGTTATTAAGTTTTGTGCATCTTATGGAACAAAACAAAGTAATTAAATCCCAATATAAAAAAACCGCTTCGAGCAGAAATATGGCCATAAGCGCAAATATTTCGCATCTTATAAAAAATGGGTTTCTCAAATTCAAAGATAAATCGGATGTTGAGTATTTAGTTTCTTCACTTTCGTTAATTATCCGTTTTTGGATATCAGAAGCAGCTGTCTCACAAAGTAGGTTGAGTGTAGAAAATCAAATTCATCACTATTTAATATTAACGGCAAAAACGATACAACCCTATACTTCTAAAAAAGGCGAAAAAGAATTATTGCATTTTTTAGCAGGATTACAAGCTTAGTGATGGAATGCGAAGAATCAGCAGAGGCGGAAATAGCCGGTTTTCGACTCCGCCTTTTTCCGCGCGAAACAATTAATGTGCTAATGTGGTTATGTGCTGATGTGCTAATTAAACAGCCGGTTGTCGACTCCGCCATTTTCCCTTTTTCCGCGCGAAACAATTAATGTGCTGATTTGATAATGTGTCCGCCGCGGCGGATGCTAATTAAACAGCCGAAACCACGGAGAGAAATGCAAAGAGAACAGCCCACTGAGGCCTTTAGACTACAAAAGGCCAAATTTTCAATTTAAAGATTCTTAGTTTTAAAGAAGGAAAGTGGGGTGAACTTAACAGAGGCATAGATTCGAGATCTATTTTGTGTATTAGTCCCCACTCTCCATTCTGGTTGCAATAGGCCCAGTTAGAATTTTAAGTCCTCGAAGACTAAATAAAGGTCTTAGGCTATGCAACTTATTTTAAAATGTTCTAAAACAAAGCTATGAAAAAAACAAACATCATTGGAGCTGACCTCTCAAAAAAAACGATTGATTTGCATTGTCACGACACTAAAACCCATTTTGTGATTTCAAACAACCTGATCGGGTTTAAATCGATGGTTAAGTGGATTGTTCAACGATCAATTCTATTAAATGATGTAGTCATTGTTATGGAACATACCGGCCTTTACAGTTATTGTTTTGAAGAATTTTTGCATGCAAATGATGTTAAATTCACAAAAGTAACTGCATTAGAAATTAAACTATCGATGGGGGTATTTAGAGGGAAGTCAGACAAAATTGATGCAAAAAAAATTGCACATTTTGGAAATGAAAAAATAACTAAACTCAAACTATCTCAACCAGTTGAAAAAGACGTGAAACGCCTACAGATGCTAATGTCCAGCAAAAATCTTTTGGTAAAACAACGAGCTGCTTTATTATGTTCAACTAAGGAATATCAAAACATTGGATTATCTGATAAGGACTTAATTTTAAAAGCACAATTAGTTGTAATTAAAGAATTAACAAAGCAAATAGACTTATTAGAAGCAGAAATTGATTTAATTATCAAAACCAATTTATCCCTTAATAACAGCTACCAATTATTAACATCAATCAAAGGAGTTGGACCGGTAATAGCAATAACCACCATTATCAAAACACATAATTTTCAACGTTTTGAGAATGCTAGAAAATTTGCTTGTTTTTGTGGAACAGCGCCGTTCCCCAATGAGTCCGGTTCATCCATAAAAAAGAGAACTAAAATTAGCCACTTGGCTGATAAACAAATGAAAGCATTATTGGATCAAGGTGCCAAAAGTGCACTGTTATATGATAAGGAGCTTAAAAATTATTATGAAAGTCGCTTAGCAAAGGGGAAGTCAAAAATGAGCACAATTAATATTATTAGAAACAAAATTATTGCCAGGATGTTCGCTGTAATCAAGCGCCAGAAACCATTTGTTGAAAATTATTTAGCCGCAGCATAAAGAAAATTTGGTAGTTTAATAGTCTTAGAATACACAGAGGGGTTCATAATAAGATTAAAATATTTATATTAATTGACAGTAAATACTAAAATATAAAATTGTAGAAAATATCCTCTGTGAACTTTGTGTGTATTTTCTTTGCGCCCTCCGTGGTTAAAAAAAAACTAATGTACCATTGAGAAGATGTACCTATGTACCAATGCGCGAAACAATTAATGTGCTAATGTGGTTATGTGCTGATGTGCTAATTAAACAGCCGGTTGTCGACTCCTCCATTTTCCCATTTTCCGCGCGAAACTGGTTTAACGACTTAGCGCGCTTGAAATAACAAATCATATAAATCTTAACTCTTTGCAGCTTTGCGAGAAACTAATCAATGTGCTGATTTGATAATGTGCTGATGTGCTGATTAAACAGCCGGTTGTCGACTCCGCCATTTTCCCTTTTTCCGCGCGAAACTGGTTTGTAAGTATATGCATTCATCTAAACCTTTTTCACCACATACTTCGCAGCCGTGAAAATTTGTTTTTTAAATACATAAATTTCAAACCAACTCCAAATACGATACTTGAGTTTTTCGTGTTTTTGTAATGGGCGATTTATTTTTTTTGATGTTTGGAATAATTAAGCATATTACCCCAATCGAACTGCGCTATTCGCGTTTGCATGATGGCCGGATGTGTGCCTTTAAAATTGGTTTTCTTCCAACAGGACCGTAATCAAAAATAGTAGCAGCAAAATTTTCTGTAGTTGTCGATTGACCGTGATGTAAAGTATTACTCATTTTGCGTTTGCGCATCATAAAATCCGGCGGACGCACCCAACCATAGTGATAAATACCTGCATTTACACGAGCTACATTTAATTTATAAACACCTTCTTTCAGCCGGAAATTTTTTCCATCAAAATTCGGAATACGTCGAAACCCCTGCGCATCGCCATACGAATGTATATCAGGGTGATTGCGAATAATGCGTATTTCCTGACCATAAGCACTATGCGAACGATTCTGATGCCAGTAATCGCCCCAAAAATGAAAATACTTGAATAATAATCCTTCTATTGCTGTATTCGGTAATAATTCTTCACACCTGTTTCGAATGGTTGCGTAATCCTTTTCATGAATTACTTCATCTCCCTGAATATAAAATAACCAGTCGCCCGTACAATGTGATCTTGCCAAATCGGTTTGCTGCGCATAAACCTGCGCTTTTGGAAATGCAACCGTATCCCAAACGGTATTGATAATTTTTATTTTAGGCGAATTGATACTTTGTAATAATTCAAATGTAGTATCACCTTCATCATTATCACCCATAGCAATAATAAATTCATCTAATAACGGCAATACACTTTGAATTGATTCCTTAATGGGATAATCGAGCTTATCGGCATTGCGAATAAAGGTGAATCCGGAAATACGCATAAACAAAAATACCTATTTACAATGAATGTATACTATTTGCCACTACTCCCCTGCCAGTATGTCTTCCAGGCGACGAAGGTCATCGGCTTTGTATTGCTCCGATGGTTTTTTGAGCAGTGAAATCAGGTATTGCACGTATTCAAATAACACCTGACGATTAGAAGCCGGTGCAAAATATTTATCGCTTGGCTGAGCACCAATTTTATTTAAATAAATATTGATTTCCTTTTCACTAAATGCCAAACCCTTGTTATAAGGATTTACATAAAACAATACCTCTTCCCTATTTTCTTCTTTATTGTCGAAATCGGTAATATAATCTTTAGCGCGAGCCAAAATAAAATGCGCACTCAAACAAACACCATATACCGGCAAATCGAGCTGCTGGCATAAACACAAATACAAAATACCAATGGCAAAGTGATTACCTTTTAGTGCGTCAACAGCATTATTAATATACATGTAACGCAATTCATCATCATCGTTATTGAGTCCCAAAAACTGATAGTGCGAAAATAAAGTTTGATTCACCACATTCATTTGCTCGAGTGGGGACAAATAATTATTAATACCAATCCAGATATCTTTTTGAATACGTGAAATTGTTTTTAATAATTTTTCTTCATCTAATTCGGGATATTGGTGTCGGGTAATAATTAAAACACCTTTTAATAAATCGTTATTTTCATGTTCTGCCCAAATTTTTAAATCGTGCTCAACTCGTGTAAACTGGATATGATGAATGAGCTCCTCAATACGCTCCTGCATTACAGGGTTGGGGATAGAAGTGTAGGCATCTTCCAATTTATCAATTACCATGGGCCCTAAGGCAATTAATCGCGCAGCAACATGGTCAAATACTTCCTGATCACTGTCATCTAACAATGCAATTAGCGCGGCTATTTCACTTTCGTTGCTCACTGGAATATTATTTACTCAACTGCCTGACTAAAATTATTTCTTTTTCGCAAACCGTTTTTTACCTTTTACGGAAGGGTCGGTATTTTTTATAATATCCAATACATCATCAAGCGTTAAATCTTTAGCCACTTTATCTTTTGGAATTTTATAATTTTCTTTTCCTTTTTTAATATACGCACCGTATTGTCCGTTCAAAACCTGCACTTCATGTTCAGGAAAATCGTGAATGAGTTTATTCGCATCTTTTTCATCTTTAGCCAAAATTAATTCAATGGCTTCTTCTAACGTGATGCTTGCTGCTTCCGTACCTTTTGGTATAGAATAAAACTTTTTCATATTGCGCACATACGGACCAAAACGACCAATACCAACAACTACATCATCTTCGCGATAAGTGCCAATTGTTTTTGGTAACTCAAATAATTTAATGGCATCTTCCAAAGTTAATTCTGCCATGTTTTGTGTTTTGAGTAAACCGGCAAATTTTGGTTTTTTGGCGTCAGGATTATTTTTTAATTCTTTCGGATCGAGGGTCTCTCCCATTACCACCATGGCACCGTATTTTCCCATCATCACTTTAAGTGGTTCACCGTTTGGATGTACGCCCAAATACCGCTCTCCTGTTATCTTTTGAGCTGTTTTGGTGGTAACTTCCATGTGGGCATGAAATGGTTTATAAAAATCATCGATCATTTTATGCCAGTCGATTTTACCAACTGCAATTTCATCAAATTGTTCTTCCACATTTGCAGTGAAATTATAATCGAGAATTTGCGGGAAATTGGTAATTAAAAAATCGGTGACTAAAATGCCTAAATCGGTAGGAAATAATTTCATACGTTCAGCACCGAATGTTTCGGTAAGCGTTTGTTTTTGCACTTTGCCTCCCGATAAGGTATATTGAATAAAAGCACGTTCAATTCCTTCTTTATCCTTTTTCTCTACATATTCTCTTTTCTGAATGGTAGAAATTGTTGGTGCATAAGTAGATGGTCGGCCAATGCCTAATTCCTCTAATTTTTTCACCAAACTTGCTTCCGTATATCGCGCACCCGGTTTTGAAAATTTTTGTGCGCCAATCATTTCAACCAACGCTAAATCCTGACCAATTTTTAATGGTGGTAATAAGGTAGCATCTTCATCTTTAACATCTTCAAGCGCTTCGGTATATACTTTTAAAAATCCGTCGAATTTGATTATTTCTCCTTTAGCAACAAGATTTTCTTTGCGGGAAGAAATGTTGATGTCTACTACTGTTTTTTCCAACTCTGCATCAGCCATTTGCGATGCCATGGTGCGTTCCAGATGAGTTTATATAAACGTTTTTCATCAAAATCGGCTTCTACTTCCTGATTTTCCATGTAAGTAGGTCGAATGGCTTCGTGGGCCTCTTGTGCACCGGCCGATTTGGTTTTAAACTTGCGTGGGTTAGCATATTTATCGCCGTAATTTTTTACAATTTCGGACTTAATAGCATCCATTGCCTGATCACCTAAATTCACTGAGTCTGTTCTCATATATGTGATATGCCCTTCTTCATATAATTTCTGGGCAATCATCATGGTTCTTGCAACTGAAAATCCCAATTTAGTAGAAGCTTCCTGTTGTAATGTTGAAGTAGTAAATGGTGCAGATGGTGTTCTTTTCGCAGGTTTAACCGCAATATTGGCAACAGCGAATTTTGCACCGTTGCAATCATTGACAAATTTTTCTGCATCACCTTCCTGTTCCAAACGTTCAGGTAAATCCGCTTTTAAAGTATATTCTCTGCCATTTTCATCTTTAACAATAAAGTTGGCGGTAATTTTATAAGAAGCAACAGGTTTAAACGCATTGATTTCATGCTCGCGCTCCACTAAAACCCGCACTGCCACACTTTGTACTCGTCCCGCAGAGAGGGAAGTTTTCATATTGATTTTGCGCCATAAAAGTGGTGACAATTCGAAACCCACAATACGGTCCAAAATTCTGCGTGCCTGTTGAGCATCAACTAAATCGATATTAATAAACCGCGGTTTGGCCACGGCATCCTGAATGGCTTTTTAGTGATTTCGTGGAAAACGATACGTTTGGCATTTTTAGCATTTAATCCCAAAACCTCACATAAATGCCAGGAAATGGCTTCACCTTCGCGGTCCTCATCCGTTGCTAACCAAATTTCTTCTGCGCTTTTCGCCAACTTCTTCAGCTCCTTCACCAATGCCTCTTTGTCGGGCGAAATGACGTATTTAGGTTCATAATTTTTTTCAAAATCGATACCGAAATTCGCTTTCTCCAGGTCGCGGATATGGCCATAGCAGGACTTCACAACGAAATCTTTCCCAAGGAATTTTTCAATAGTTTTTGCCTTCGCAGGCGACTCCACAATCATTAAATTTTTTGCCATCTCAACGGTTTACTTCGGTGCAAAGATAATTTTCTGCCGCACATACAAGTCAAATCCCTGTTTTTTTATCTACATCTTTCAAACCATTATCCCTTTAGTTTTGTTCTGCAGGCAGTAACTTTACACCTTATTATATATATGGAAATCACCGAAAAAAGGATTTTAGACGCGCTGCGGAATGTAGATGATCCGGACCTGCACAAAGATATTGTAACCCTTGGAATGGTTAAAAACATTCAGATTGAGGGCAAAAAAGTAAGTTTTACCGTTGAACTTACCACACCTGCCTGTCCCATGAAGGAAGAAATTCACCGCGCCTGCATGAATGCCGTAAAACATCTTGTGGATAAAGAAGCTATTGTGGATATCAATATGAGCTCCCGGGTATCGTCGGTACGGGGCAATAATGAGGTTTTGCTGCCGGGTGTTAAAAATATTATTGCCGTTTGCTCGGGAAAAGGTGGCGTTGGAAAGTCTACCGTTTCAGTCAATCTGGCACTTGGCTTGTCCAAAACGGGGGCCAAAGTGGGCATTATGGACGCAGATATTTACGGTCCGAGTATACCGCTCATGTTAGGCCTCAAAGACGCTAAACCGAAAGTTGTGGAACAAAACGGTAAGGCTATGATGATACCGCTGGAGGCTTATGGCCTTAAATCGCTTTCTATTGGCTATCTGGTCGACGAAACCCAGGCGGTGGTATGGAGAGGCCCAATGGTGAGCAGCGCTTTACGTCAGTTTGTCACGGATTGTATTTGGGGCGAATTAGATTACCTCATCATCGACCTGCCTCCCGGAACTGGCGATGTGCATCTAACATTGGTGCAAACAGTGCCGATTACAGGTGCAATAGTAGTTACCACACCTCAGGAAGTGGCATTGGCCGATGCGCGAAAATCGGCAAGTATGTTTAAGTTGCCGAATATTAATGTCCCGATAATCGGTGTGGTGGAAAACATGGCATATTACACACCTGCTGAGTTACCTGAAAACAAATATTACATTTTCGGAAAAGGCGGAGGCGATTTGCTCGCGAAAGAATATATGGTGCCATTGTTAGGGCAATTGCCGCTGGTTCAAAGTATTCGTGAAGGTGGAGATAGTGGTAAACCGGCAATTTTGGACGATAGTAATCCGATTTTACAGGCCGCTTTCGATGAGGTGATTAATAATACAGCGCGTTTTATTTCGATACGCAACGATGAAAAAGCTGCTACCAAGGTAGTGGAAATCACGAGAGGGTAATTGATTAAATTGATTAATTTTGCATTAGTTATGACAACGAATATGACATCTATCATGGAGCAGGTTGAAACTTCGCTCGACACCATTCGTCCTTATCTCAAACAGGATGGTGGTGATATTCAAGTGGTAGAAATTACCGACGATTTAGTTGTAAAAGTAAAACTGCTGGGCGCCTGCGAAAACTGCCCAATGAGTTTCATGACCATGAAAGCCGGGGTTGAAGCAAGTATCAAAAAAGCGATACCGGAGATTAAGGGGATTGAGACGGTTGCATGAAATTTTAAAAGGAACGCAGATTTAACGGATTAGACGGATTTTGACGGATTAATTTATCGTAACGGTTGACATTTTTGTTTCCAATTTTTATTTTATAAACTTTTGGAGCAGCAACATTGCGCTTGCGATTGGAACTTTGTTCCGGTGTTTCGCTACAAATCCTCTCCGCCGCGGCGGATGCGGGTTTTCCGCTACACCCCGGGCTAGCATATCAGTAAATCGATATTATTTACATTTGTTTTGTGGCAGGCTTCCACTCAAAGTCCAAGCAGGGTTATTTTGAATAAATATTTCATTTAATATAAAATTATTCAACACAAAAAGCTATCACTCCCATAATCTCCTACCCTCTCCATTCAATCTGTTGCTTAACCCTAATCAACACATTATAAATTCCGTAGACAAATATTCCAATCAAACAATATTGATACCATGCGCCCTGGGCGGACATATTTGAAATATGATATCCCAAAAACAAACTTACTAATACCAGTATAATAATATTGGCATATACATTAAATGTAAATTTTGTTTTGAAAACAGTGTAGAAAGACAATACAGTTACAAGCATTGTCGCAATCAAAATCAATATGGTCGTGTTCATAGATGTTTTTTTTAGATAAGAGATGATAAAGATATTAAATTGTTACTTAAGGAGTATAATGGTTTGCAAATAAAACTTTGAGTTTCTTAGAGGCCCTTCGAGACTTAGTGGTGTATTTTCGTAATTTCCGTCGAAGATATAATTGTTAACCTACAGCCTTTATTATAACCACGAAGGCTCTAATTGCCTCAAAGTTGCTCGAAGGATATTTGTTTCTCGCAATCCCGATAGCTATCGGGATCAAAGTAATTGTTCGGTTGATTTAAGTCTAAATAAAAAACCAATTCAAGCGAGCAAAGGTGGAATTATTTATCGCTTTGCGCGCTTAAAAACAATCCATATCACACACAATACAAACCCTTCAACTTTGCAACTTTGCGAGAAACAAACATCATAATACACGAGTTGTTTCTCGCCAAGACGCAAAGTAATTGTTTGGATGATTTAAGTCTAAATAAAAAACCAATTCAAGCGAGCAAAGGTGGAATTGGTTATCGCTTTGCTCGCTTAAAAACAATCCATATCACACACAATACAAACCCTTCAACTTTGCAACTTTGCGAGAAACAAACATCATAATACACGAGTTGTTTCACCCGCCTCAGCGGACTGAAAGCGCGGAGACGGGAGAAAGCGGAGTTATATCAATTGGTTTACCAGCTCCGCGCGCTCAAAAACAAACCATATCACACAAATTACAATAAAATAATCTCCGCACCTCCGCGTGAACCAAACATTGTTGCACATTCGTCATTTGTGCGACTTAAGTCACCAATTTGTATCATAAAAAACAGTTCTTTTGCGTTTTATTAATTTACAAGAATTTATGACTAATAAAAACCTGATTTTAGCTGCGTGTTGCGTTACTTTGATGACCGCTTGTGTGCAGCAGGATGATTTTAATGAATTGGTTAGGCCGACGGTAATAGAAGACAACAGTTTACCACGTTTTACACTTTCAGATGGAACCATTTTACATCTTGAAACATTTGGCGACCCGGACAGCACGATGCTATTGGTATTGCATGGCGGACCCGGTGGCGATTATGAAGGACTTTCTGTTTTACAAACTTTGAGCAATCACTATTTTGTTGTGTTGTTTGATCAGCGCGGCAGTGGTTTATCGCAACGTTTGCCTATTGGGCAGCTTACGCCTCCAAAATTTGTTGAGGACATCAATGAAATAGTTACCACCTATTCAAACAACAAACCTATTTATTTATTAGGCCATTCATGGGGAGGCGCATTAGCAACGTATTATGTGCAACAACATCCCGAAAAAGTTGCCAAATTATTATTAGCAGAACCGGGCGCATGTTATGGTGCAGCTGCAGAAGTAGCTAATACCACAGCATTTATTTTTTCTTCAGAAGGTTTACATGAGATGCTAAATTCCGGCAGTTATTTATCGTTCGACAATGATAATATTGCCGATTATCGCATGTCAGTTTTTGTAAATTCAGATGTTGGTGATTACCGCGATTTTGCATCGCCGGAAGAATTGCAGGAATTGTCGTTTACGCGTTTTGGCTTTTTTGCAGGATATGCTGTAAACGATTGGCAGGGCAATTTTGATGGCACTTATGATTATGATTTTACCTCAGGAATAAAAGAAAATTATTTTGGCGAAACATTGATTTTAGCTTCAGATAAAAGTCAGCGACTGGGTTACGATTTTCAACTGCAGTTTCATGTGCCCAAATTCAATAATTGTGGTATCACAAAAATCGAAAATGAAGGACACTTTTTTATCGAATTAAATCCCGAACTGGCTTTACCGCTAATTGACGAATTCTTTTTAAACTAATTGAAAATGAGACAAGTTATTTTAATTATAACATATTTATTCTGCGCACAATTACAGGCTCAATTAGTTGCGCCCGACAGACAGGAAACGCCCGCTTTAGGAACAGGAATTCGGTATGAAAACACCATTTATTGGGATATTCATTATGTGCAACATTTCAAATGTGATGCTACACATGAAGCACCTTATTATATGCAATTATCGCTTAGCACGCCAATGTATTTAATAAACACAGGCAACAAAAATCTGCATGCCCAATTTGGTCGCCAATGGAATAAAAACAATTGGTTTGTGAACAGCCTTGTAGGGGTAAACATATTTGGTTATGAAGATGTAATGGCCAACGGCATGGGACTTTCAGCAGATCTTTCTCTGCAGGGAGGAATCAATAAAAACGTTTGGTTTGCTGGTGCAGAAATTGGATATAAAAATAATATTTTCACCACATTTAATTTTGAAAATCCGGTAAATGATTTGAGTGCAACTACTCAATTTAATACCAATGGCAATTACATGATTGGTGCTTTTGGCGGCTTCCGTTTTTTACATCATTTTAGCGCACAAGTACATCTTGATTATCAAATTAATCGCGATTTCACTGCGTATCCTCCTTATACGGTTCCTTATGGTGGGGGATTGACTTTATTATATCACTTTTGAAATAACATAACACGCAGATAACAAAATGTGCTGCCGATAATAAATTAGATTGTGTAATAATAAATTAAATAGTAGCCTATTTAATTTAATCAATTAAGGTTAATTTAACCGAACAGGACAGGACGCTGAGCAATATGAAAAAACCTCCTAAAAATTTACCTTTTCAAAATTGCTTAATATTTTTAAACCAACCCACAAACCAAAGACCGGTAAAAACTGAATTAAATCATCGACCAACTATATCTAATTTAAAAATCTACTCTTTAATAATTTTAAAAATTGTTTTTTTATCGCCAGAATGAATTTCAATAAAATAAATACCTGCAGGCCCTGGTATGGTGAGTTGCAAGTAATTGATATCATTATGTTTTGTTTTTAATATTTGTTGCCCCCATAAATTGGTTATTGTTATAGTCGGGTTATTATTACTTTCACCTAAGTCGATATACAATTCACCTTTTGTGGGGTTTGGATAAACTACTATAGTATTAGAAAAATTTGTTTCTAAAACACCTACCTCATCAGCTGATGAATAAATTCGCGTATGGCCTGCATGATATCCTGAATTTGAATTATAACGAGCACCAATAGCAATGGTATTTGCGTTAGGCATACTAACTGAGCAGCCAGACTCATCACCAACCAATTCACCATCAAAACTACTTAGGAGCATCCATGTGCTGCCATCCCACTTATAGATGTGCGCTTGGCCGGCATCTAAACCACTTCCATCTGCACGATGAGCGCCTATTGCTATGGTATTGGCATCAGGCATACTAATTGAATAACCAAATTCGTCATTTGCAGCTTCTCCATCAATATCTATTCCTTTTTGTGTCCATGTAACGCCATCCCAGGTGTAAACGCGAACATGGCCGGCGTTTGAAGCATTTCCGTCATTCCCCCAAGCTCCTATGGCGACTGTATTTGCATCAGGCATATTTACTGCTGAACCGGAATAATCGTCTGCCGCCTCGCCATCAATATCATCACCTTTTTGCACCCAATTTAATCCGTCCCAAAAATAAATGCGCACATGTCCGGCATGGTAAGTTCCTGCGTCATTGCGATGCGCTCCAATTGCAACTGTGTTGGCGTCAGGCATACTTACAGCGTGGCCTGAAAGATCCTCAGCCACTTCACCATCAATATCGCCACCTTTTTGTATCCATGCAACCTCATTCCAAACATAAATTCTTACATGTCCTGCATCATTTCCGTTACCACCGTTTTGATAAGCACCAATTGCCACCGTATTTGCATCGGGCATGCTTACTGACCAACCTGAGCGGTCATCGGCTGCTTCTCCATCAATATCTGCGCCTTTTTGTATCCAGGCACTCCCATTCCAATTGTAAATTCTTACATGACCAGAATTAATTTCACTTCCGTCATTTAAATAAGCACCAATTGCAATCGTATTATTGTCCGGCATATCTAACGACCAACCCAAACGGTCTTGATCCGCCTCTCCATCAATGTCGTCGCCCTTTTGCAACCATTCGCTGCCGTTCCACGAATAAATTCGAACATGCCCAACATTTAAACTACTTCCGTCATTAAGATAAGCACCTATTGCAATCGTATTACCATCAGGCATACACACCGAAGTCCCCGATTCATCCTCAGCTGCTTCCCCATCAATATCTAATCCCATTTGTAAAAAACTTTGTGCTGCAATTGGCATTATCAAAGCGAATAGCACAAATATTAATGTTAGTATTTTATTCATTCTCTCAAGATTTAACTGTTTTCTTATTTCATTTAAAAAAAACAATTTACAAATTTAATGAGGCGAAGTTTGCTGGATATACCGCAATAGGGTGATATAAATAATTTCGATTTTTATAAAAAAGGCAGGATTTATTTGTCTCGTCCTGATATAGCTTGTCACAGCTAAATTAGGACGAGACATATGCCGGAAATTCCTGAAAAAAATGTTCCGGACATATCACCTTTGTGAAGTGATATTATTTTTGGTTTGCAGAATACATATAAAAATCAATTTATATAAACTTGCTTGGAAATTTCCTCATCACCCTGCTGAATTCTAACTATATAATTACCTTTTGGAGTTTCCCCTAATTGTATTGCTGTATTATTGTTTTTTATCTCCCCTGAGTAAACAACTTGTCCTGTTAAATTTAAAATTAACACCTGAGTGTCTGTATTTAAATTTACATTCGCTATGTATACAGTTTTGTTAAAGCTATAAATGTGTAAATCTTTAAATATGTTTGCAGAAGTTTCTACAACTAGGTTCAAGCTGTCCAAATTAATAACATGTTCTTTTACAAACGTGGTATCACCAATTGTATCCCCGGTTAATAGTTGGCCATTAACTCGATTCTCATAAGCATAGTCTTTAATAACCAAAGTTCTTCCTTCATCTTTTACATCACATCGTATCCATCCATAATGGCCATGCCCAAATTCGTCCTTGAAGTTAATTCCTAAGTAGTGGTCTAACATTTCTGGATACCAATTGCCTTGAGTGAATGTTGCCGTTGCAGTAGAAAAAATGTTGGGGTCATAAATCCTAGTCGCCATGCCTTGATACCAATAAACCTGAAACTCCAAAGACTCATTAATTGGAACTCCTTCATTTAAAGCAAAAGGGTAGAAATAAAAATAACTGTATAAAGTAGAACTCGAAGACCCAGCAACTTTATTCCCTGGAAATGGGTTAACCATTATTCTTTGAAAATGAACATCCCCATAAGGATAGTCATACCAAGTAAAATCAGTATTCATAAAACCAAAATCCAGAATGCCATCATCATTCAGATCCAATGCAGTGAACTCTCCACCATTGTCTAATGTAATATCTGGCTCAATATCCACATAAACGGCATCTGCATTTGCAATGCTATGCGTTAACAAATAGCTCGTTGCAAACGCAGAATACCATTGTATTTGTTTTTTAAATTTCATTAAATTAATTTGCTTTAATTAATTTTTTAATCACTTGCTCATTCCTTCGTGGCAGGGTTCCTCTCAAAGTCCGAGCAGGGTGCTTGCTGCCCCTAAAAATAAACAAATCCGATTAAATGGTCTGCTCCCATGCAAAATAAAATTTGGCAGAAAAATGCATATACTATTTTGCAATATTTCAATGTGCGAACTTTAGCCACAAAGTCTCGAAGTAGCTCTAAGGTACGCTAAGATGATGCATGTAAAAATAATCATGTTTGAGTTAGGGTAAATAACAATTCATACCTATTTGCTCAAATGCGCAACTAATTCCTTCGCGGACCTTGGAGGCCTTTGGTTCTTTGTGGCTAATTGGGGAAAGTAAATTTTTAGATGCGATGTGTTTTTTTGCCGGGAAGACGGGGAGAAAGGAAGGTACGGGAAGGTAAATTCTTTTTCAATCGCAAGGTTTTGCCGTATTTGTTTATTTTTAGGGGTTGCAAGCACCCAGCAGGAGTGTATCAGGTATCTGTGTATAATTTTGATTCAGCATACGTGGGAAAACTAATAAAATTTTAAAAGAATGGTTAGGGCTAAATGGTTTTGTTTCTTGGCAATATTTTTAATCGTTTATTCGTGCAATTATAATCATTTACAAGAACCCGATGATTGTATTTACGAAACAATTGATTCATGTGATTTACCTGATATCACAATCGGGCCATTTGGTTATACTAAATATGAATATGACAGCATAATGTATTATGCACCTTGTTTTAATCCTAACAACAGCAATGAGTTTGTATATATTGAGGAAAGGCCAGAGCTATCACAATCTGATCTATACATCTACAATATAGCTACAGAAGAAAGAAAATTTCTTGCAGATCAAGTGGATTATTCACCTAAGTGGAGCAAAAATGATTGGATAGTATTTAATCGAGGTTCCACATTGTGGAAAATTAAAAGTTCAGGTGATTCGTTGATGATACTGATTCCTGAAGGTGAATATCATGCTGTAGAAGTCAATCCTTTTGGAGAAAAAATAATTTGTAGAGGATATGATGACTATTATGATTTAATTTTATGTGATTTTAATGGTAATATTATCGACTATTTAAATGATAGCTACTTTGGTGAAGGATCTTGGTCGAAAGATGGCAATAAAATTGCGACAAGAAAATTGGATGGTGGATTTTATCAAGGTTCATCGTTCGGTTACTACGACTCTACATTAACAAATTTTATAGATATAATATTAAACAATTCTACCGATCCGGAAAATTTTATTTTAGATACAGAATGGTATCCGGATTCTAAACGTATTTTATGGTATGCAAGTGGTAGCTATAGCATAACAAACATTATTTCAGGTGAAACAACAGTGTTTTCGAAATATTGCGAAAGAAATTATAATTTCTTTCCTTCTTTTTCACCAAATGAAAATAAAATACTTTGGGAAAAGACCGAAAGAGAAGTATTAAATACCTGTGATGGTTATCATGTAAAAACCTCCATTGTTATAACTGACGAAAATGGTGAAAATGAAGAAATAATTTTAAATTAATCCAAACTCGTGTTTTCTAGGAGATAATACAGTGAATTCTTTGGATGGAACTGGAGTTTATCTATTATTTTAATTTCCCCTTAAATATTTTCAAAAAAAAGAAAAACGGAAAAAAGAAAAAGAAAGTAGCTCTATCAATCTGCGAACAAAAAGCCTAAAATTCCTTTACTTTGCACTACCATTATGAACAAAGCTGAACTCATACAACAAATTCGAAATAAAAAAAGCTACCTCTGTGTAGGCTTGGATACTGATTTAGATAAAATTCCGGCGCATTTGCTGGATAGGGAAGATCCGATTTTTGAGTTTAATAAACAGATTATTGATGCTACGCGCGATTATTGTGTGGCTTATAAACCCAATGTGGCGTTTTATGAGGCTTATGGGGCTAAGGGTTGGATGAGTCTGGAAAAAACGGTAGCGTATATCGGCAAAACACATTTTACCATTGCTGATGCCAAACGTGGTGATATTGGTAATACCTCGTCGCGATATGCGGAAGCTTTTTTCAAAAACATGCCATTTGATTCCATAACCGTTGCGCCTTATATGGGTGAGGACAGCGTTACACCTTTTTTACAATTTGAAGGCAAGTGGGTGATATTGTTGGCATTAACATCTAATAAAGGCAGTCAGGACTTCCAGCTGATGCAGGAAAATGATGAGCAATTATTTGAACGGGTGATAAAAAAAGCGAACACCTGGGGGAATACAGAAAATTTGATGTTTGTTGTTGGTGCAACACATCCCGATTATTTTACACGTATTCGCAAAATTGCACCTGATAATTTTTTACTGGTTCCGGGAGTTGGTGCACAGGGCGGGGACTTAGCCGCGGTTACACGGAACGGAATAAATAAAGATTGCGGATTATTAATTAATTCTACACGCGATATTATTTATGCAAGCAAGGGAACGGACTTTGCTGAAGCAGCTTCTAAAAAAGCACAAGATGTGCAAAAAGAAATGGAAAATCTTTTATTGGAAAATAAATTTTTATAACTTGCATTTCATTATCGCAAGATAATTAAAAATTTATTGTTTTACCCTTAAAAATTTGTTTTATGAACGAAGCATTTCTCCAGTTTATCTGGAAGATGAAGTTGTTTACCACTACCGGTATTTACACAACTGAAGGTGAGCCTGTCACCATTATTCACAACGGCGAACACAATACACATAGTGGTCCGGATTTTACCAATGCACGTATAAAAATTGGTGACACCACCTGGGCCGGTAATGTGGAATTGCATATTCGCTCCTCGGAGTGGAATGAGCACAAACACAGCAGCGACAGGGCTTACGACAATGTGATATTACACGTTGTGTATGTGCACGATGATAAAAAAAGTGTGATGCCCACATTGGAATTAAACAATTTAATTGACAATGATTTAATTCAGCATTATAAACTTATGATGCAAACCGCAGCATGGATTCCTTGTGAAAAAAGTATTCATCAAGTGGAGGAAATTGTAATCAAGCAACAACTTAACCGCTTATTATCGGAAAGATTGGAACAAAAAGCATTACACGTTGAAAATAGATTATTAGTAAATAATAACGATTGGGAAGCAACTTGTTATCAATTAATTGCACGCAGTTTTGGCACCAATATTAATGCAGACCCTTTTGAAGGTGTAGCGAGAAGTTTACCCTATAAAACGATTTTAAAACATTTAAATCAGCCCAAACAAATAGAAGCATTATTATTTGGTCAGGCCGGTTTTTTAGAAGGTTCATTTCGTGAAATATATCCACATCAATTACAAGCTGAATATAAATTTTTGAAAACGAAATATCAGTTACAAGGCATTCGACCTTTGGAATGGAAGTTTTTACGCATGCGGCCCGCTAATTTTCCGACCATCAGAATGAGTCAGCTGGCTGCATTTCTGGCAACACATGACAGGATATTTTCACATATTATTCATGCGCCTGATAGCAATACCATTAAACAATTGTTTCGTGCGGAAGCCAGTCCCTACTGGAAAGAACATTATCATTTTAAAAAAGCAGCCGCTGTAAAATCGGCTACATTAGGCAAGGACACAATTAATTTAATTCTGATAAATACTATTGCTCCTCTCCTGTTTTTGTATGGCAAAAAAATGGGTGATGAACAATTTTGTATAAAAGCTGTTGACTTGCTCGAACATTTAGAACCGGAAAATAATACCATAACCAGACAATGGGCAAACTTAGGATTAACCGCAAAACATGCAGGAGATAGTCAGGCGCTGCTGGAATTAAAAAAACAATATTGCAGCAATAAACGCTGTTTGGAATGTAGTGTGGGTTACCGAATTTTGAAAACTGGGAAAAAATGATAAATTTGTAAAAACAACCAACAATGCTATACAGAATTAAACACCTTATTGAGACCGGCGCCTTTGGTGCTTGTGCCTGGATGGGAGAAAAAATGGGCATTGCTTCAAGTCGTGTGCGCTTATTTTTTGTTTATGCTTCATTTCTCGCATTGGGCTCACCGGTAATCATTTATATGATTATTGCGTTTTGGGTTAACCTCAAAAATTATTTGCGCGATAAAATTGACCCGGTTAGGGATTTATAATAGGTAAGCCTACCTAATTATTTGTTAATCAGAACTTTATAGAAAACTTTGTTTTGGGAGGTAAGAAGTGCCCAGGACAAGATTCGAACTTGCACACCCTTGCGGGCGCTAGCCCCTCAAGCTAGTGTGTCTACCAATTCCACCACCTGGGCAAGGCGGGTGCAAAGGTAATACGAATTCGGGGGGGGGGGGGGGGGGAGCGGAAAGCGGGGGGGGGGGGGGTGGGGGGGGGGGGGGGGGGGGGGCTTTGGGAGGAATGTTCGGTGGAGAAAAGGAACACGGATTAAACGGATTAAACGGGTATGGACGGATTTTTTAAATTTTAACTCAATTTGCTATTGAAGTAGAAAAATAAATCCTTTTAAATCCGTTAAATCTGTTTAATCTGTGCCTGTCTGCCGCCAGGCAGGTTCCTTTTTAGTTACTTGAATCGGGGATGGTATTGGATGAGTGTGGCGCGGAGGAATTCGCGGTCGATGTGGGTGTAGATTTCGGTGGTGGTGATGGATTCGTGGCCGAGCATTTCCTGGACGGCGCGGAGGTCGGCACCGCCTTCGATGAGATGGGTGGCGAAGGAGTGGCGGAAGGTATGGGGGGAAATGGATTTTTTGATGCCGGCTTTTTCGGCCAGTTGTTTGATGAGCATGAAGATATAAACCCTGGAAAGTGCTCTGCCATTTCGATTCAGGAATAAATGGTCTTCAAAACCCCGCTGCACACCTATGTGACTGCGAACGGTTTGTTTATAGATATTGATGTAATTTATCGCACTATCCCCTATTGGCACCAAACGCTCTTTGTTGCCTTTGCCTTTTACTTTCACAAAACCATCATCCATAAACATATCGCTAATGCGAAGACCGGTCAGCTCACTTACCCGCAGTCCGCAACTGTATAAAGTCTCAAAGATGGCTTTATTGCGCTGCCCCTCCGGTGTACTGAGGTCAATAGCGGCTATAATGCTGCTTATTTCGTCATAAGAAAGGGTATCAGGCAATTTTCTGCGTAGTTTGGGCAAGTCCAGCAGCTGACTCGGATCGTTGTCTATAAGGTCCTCCATGAGCAAAAACTTGTAAAACGCCCTTACACCGCTGATAATTCTGGCTTGGGACCTGTCGTTCATGTTTATTTCGTGGAGGTGAATGAGAAAACCTTCCAGGTGTTCGCGATTAACATTTTCGGGACTGGTATTCGGGTAGTTTTTTTCCAGGAAACTATCCAGCTTGCCAATATCGCGCAGGTAAGCTTCTACCGAATTACCGGAAAGCGACTTTTCGAGTTGGAGATAGTTTTTAAATTCTTTGATAGATGCGGACCAGTTCACGGTGAAAAGATAGATGCATTTTAATCAACGCTTTTAAGTATTATGCTATTATCAATTGTGAATAATCGTAAATTTGTCCACTAATGAAAATCATCATCATCAACGGACCTAATCTCAATTTATTAGGATTGCGCGAACCGGAAATTTACGGCAGCGAAACTTTTGAAACCTATTTTCAAAAATTACAATTGCGTTTCCCTAATGTTGAATTGGCCTATTTCCAAAGTAATGTAGAAGGTATTTTAATTGATAAATTACATGAGGTGGGGTTTAGTTATGATGGTATTATTATCAACGCTGGTGGATATTCACATACTTCTATCGCTATTGCTGATGCAATTAGTTCGATTAAAACGCCTGTTGTTGAAGTGCATATTTCAAATACTTTCGCCCGCGAAGCTTTTCGGCATAATGATGTATTAACTGCAAAATGTAAGGGTTTAATTGTTGGATTGGGTTTGGATGGTTACGCGCTCGCGATCAATTATTTTTTACAGGTTTGAAGTGCGTTAGGCATTTAAACCAATTTCACGCGGAAAAAAGGAAAAAGTCGGAGACGACAACCTGCTGTTTCCGCCTCAGCGGACGCTTCGCGAATTAGCACATCAGCATATTAATTAATTTCACGCAAAGTCGCAAAAGATTAAGGTTTGTATGTTGTGTTATTTTAGGTGCGCTAAGCTTTTAAACCAATTTCACGCAGAGAAAAAAGAAAAAATACGGCGATGATATATGGGTTAATTAGCACATTAACACATAAACACATCAGCACATCTAAATTTCTCTGTGCGCTCAGTGGGCTGTTCTCTTTGTATTTCCTCTGTGGTTTCGGCTGTTCAAAAAAATTAATACAAGTAATTTGGTATTTAACTCAATCACTCATGATGTTCCACTTTTTGCGCATTTTTTTACACCGGTCGGGAGACCGGGGTGGCGTCTGGAGTCAAAGACTCCACGACAACGTTGTCTGCGACAACTTGGGTTAATTAGCACATAAACACATCAGCACATCTAAATTCCTCATCACTCATTTGGTAAATCGTTGAAGCGGCTGCGTTTGCGGATGAAGAACTGCCATACAATGCTGCCTGAAAAATAACCTGATTTGCGAACACGTGTGATGTCAATTCGGTTGCGATGATAATTTTTCCAATTATCGTATCGCTTTTTTAATTGGAGTGGTAATGAAATTACAAAATGCCAATCTGCTCTGAAAATTGCAAATGCTTCTTTCCATTTGCCTTGCAACAAGGCTTTGAAAAATGCAATATTTTCCATCAACAAACGCACAGGCAATTTCCAGATTAATTCCTGTGTTTCATAATTTTTAAAAATCATGAATAAATTATTGCGGAAATTTAGATACGTTTTATAAGGATTTTCTTTAGGTAAAGAACCACCACCAACATGATATGCTACGGCCTCCGGAACGTAAAATATTTTATATCCTGCGCGTTTAAATCGCCAGCATAAATCAATTTCTTCCATGTGCGCAAAAAAGTCAGGGTCAAATCCTTTAAATCTTTTATACAATTCCGCGCGGACAAACATCGCAGCACCACTTGCCCAAAAAATTTCACCGGCGGTATTAAATTGGCCACTATCTAATTCTGCCACATCAAAAATTCTTCCCTTACAAAATGGATAGCCCAGTTTATCGATATACCCACCTGCAGCACCGGCATATTCAAATTGTTGTTTGTTGTGATAGGCAAGTAATTTCGGTTGAGCTGCAGCAATATTGACATCTGCTTCCATTTTTTCAACCAATGGTTCAATCATACCGGGTTGTACTTCTACATCCTGATTGAGCAATAAATAATAATCGGCAATTACTTCTTTTAAGGCAACATTATATCCCTTAGCAAAACCTTCATTTTTTTGAATACGTATAATTTTTACAGCAGGATAATTTATCTTCAAAAAATCTAAAGTCCCATCTGTTGAAGCATTATCAGCCACATAAATATCCAGCGGTTGGTAGGTCAACTTTACTACAGATGGCAGAAATTGCTCTAAGTATTGCTGACCGTTCCACGAAAGAATAACCACTGCAACCAGCGGCTTTTGTAGAATATCTTCCTGATGCATGAACGCATAAAGATATACTAAAATTCATACATGTCGATTGCCCTATAGCCGCCGATTTTATCTTCCACTTCTGTGTTGTCAAAATCCAGCATTTCTGAAGGCGATGCCACGTTTTCATAAAGTTTTACCTTCCAGCGCTCGTCGTGTAATTCTCCACGGGCATTGGAATGCATCAAGATATAGTCGTTAGAAACCATAGAAGGCTCGTAAAAAGCAAAACCGATATTGGTCTGTCTATCCGGCAAAGTGGTATAATACCATATTTCGTACGGATACGCTCCAGGTTCGTTAACACTGGACACAATATCATAAGGTTGACCGTATTGTAAATACACTCTTCCACGGTCGGTTTTGTATCCGGCACGCGATGGTGTTCCGAAACTTTTATTTACCTCTTTCACACGCTCCAGATATTGCAGCCACTTTTTATACGGGTCATTCGGATCGCGTTCCACCCAGAAATTGTATAAAAATTTCTTTTTCATATCGGGTTCTACCCTAGCGCTCAAGGACTCTATTAAATTACGGTCCGATTCTGTTGCTACCGGTTTAATGATATCTAAAAAATAATTGAGTTGCTCTTCACTATACGCATCGGTAAAGGTGCCTGAGGTATTAATCATTTTGATATTTTCCCAGCTGTTAATGGCTCCGGTATTTGCACGTTGAATAAATACTTTTTTTTGCGCTATTAATTCATTTTTTTTGTTGCGCACTTCTATTACCAAATTATAATTGCCTCCGGGTAAATCAGTAATATCCATTTCTTTCACAAACGAAAAAACAGGTTGCTTATCAGCTTTGGTGTATTGATAAAACTCCTGATTAAACTCATCGGTAGAAGCATTTCGAATGGCGTAGGTAATCATAAATTGGTCGTCCTGCATATACTTATCAGCATTATACACTTCGCCATAAAAGATAATATTATTGCGTGTTGAAGGGAAAAAATTAATTGGATATGGCTGCAGTTCTACGCCATTTTTGGTAAATGTATTTTCCTGAGATGTCATTTTATAACTATCAGCAAACTGCACATCTGAAATTTGTACATTTTCCTTTAAAAACGAGCTGAAAACTTCTGTATAATTAAATGAATTGAGTGAATCATTAATATCAGTAATAATTACTTCTACAACCGCCGAAACATTGGGCACAAATAAACGTTTTTGGTCTAAAATACTAAAGTCGATTTTAGTGGTATCGTAAACCAACGGTGTATTCAATCGATATTTATCAAAATTCAATACTTTATCACCTTGTGTGATGGTAATTTGCACATCAACTCCGGCTGTATAACCGCGTGGTTTTGTCGGGACATATTTAATGGCATTTGCTCCTGCTACCAGGTAAACTTCAAAGTAAGCACCTTCAACAGGATGTAAAAACATACATGCTCTTGCAGTAGTATTTGTTTCTAAGGATTGCCCCCGAACTACGCAAATGGTAAGTAAAAATGTTAAAGTCGCAAGTAGATTTTTTTTCATAGAACGAAAATTATGTTAAAATTACATTTTATTTTAATTGAGTTATAAAATATCTATCATATTAATGTCAGAAAACACATCCAAAATATTGCTCACCGAGGCTCATTACCTGCCCCCGACAGCCTGGATGAAACTGATCAAAGACTATCCTGTTATTTGTTTTGACACATCTGCACATTTTATAAAGGCCAGCTATCGCAACCGCTGCCATATTTTAAGCGCCAACGGTATATTGCCATTAAGTGTGCCACTTGTTCATGGTCGCGAACAACGCAATACCCTTGGAAATGTTAAAATCAGTTATGAAATGGCCTGGCAAAAAAATCACTGGATGACCCTCACAAGTGCTTATCGTCGGTCTGCTTATTTCGAATATTTTGAAGATATGGTTGCTCCGCTTTATCATACGCATTATGATACTTTAATGGAATTTAATTTGGCAGCATTAACAGTTGTATTTAAAATATTAGGGTTAAAACCGGAAATCCGTTTTACCAATGATTACATCGAACCCAATACGGCAGGATATGCTGACTTTCGGAATATGATTACACCAAAAAATAGCACGCCACTCGATTATACCTTCCAACCTTATAATCAGGTTTTTTCGGACCGCTTCCCTTTTATGGAAAATTTGAGTATTATTGATATGATTTTTAATAAAGGTAAATTTGACCTTGCAGAAATATAAATACTAATGAAAAAAATTATTGTCGTTTTTCTTCTCCTCAATGGTTTGTTGCTCCATGCACAACAACCGGCATTTATTACTGATAGTCTGGACAGCTATATTCAACGCGAAATGAAGCGCTGGCAAATTCCGGGTTTGGCTATTGCCATAGTTAAAGGTGATAAAGTTGTTGCAACCAAAGGGTATGGTGTTACCGATTTGGATACCAAACAAGCTGTGGATGCCAATACATTATTCATGATTGCCAGCAATTCAAAAGCATTCACAGGAACTTCACTGGCATTACTGGAAAAAAACGGACAATTGAATTTAAATGATAAAGTGATTGATTATCTACCTTATTTTGCTATGCACGATCCGGCAATTACCAAAATGGTGACAGTTGAAGATGTATTATCACATCGTTTAGGTTTGGAAACATTTCAAGGCGATTTTGTAACATGGGATAGTGATTTGGGTAGAAAAAAATTAATTGAAAACTTTAAAAATAATATTCCTGTTTATGACTTTCGCGATACTTACGGATATTGTAATATGGGTTTTTTAGTTGCCGGTGAAGTAATTCACGCAGTAACCGACACCACCTGGGATGATTATGTGCAATACCATTTTTTCAACCCTTTGCAAATGGAACGCAGCAGCACAACTCAAGCGGCATTATTAAAAGATAACAATAAATGTTCTCCTTATACCTATTTTGATGGTCGTATACAAAAAATTGATTACGACAATGTAGATAATATTGGACCTGCAGCAAGTATTAATTCCAGTGTGAATGATTTATCACATTGGTTGTTGATGCAAGTAGGAAACGGTAATTACAAAGGCAAACAAATTATACCTGCTGATGTTATTCAAAACACCCGCTCACCAAGGTCTATTGCCGGTTCAGGCAGTTCGAGATTATATAAATCGCAACATTTTAATTTATACGGATTAGGTTGGTTTATAAAAGATTTAGATGGAAAAAAAACCTTATCACACAGCGGTGGAGCTAACGGATTTGTAACCAATACTGTCATAATTCCGGAAGCACAATTAGGTGTAGTTGTGTTAACTAATACCGATGCCAATGGATTATACGAGGCATTGTGCTATCAAATAATTGAATCCTATTTGAATTTACCTTACCGCAACTTATCGGAAATATATTATGGTTTTTATGCCCCTGGTTTTGAAGAAACAAAACAACAAATGCAAAATTGGGAGAAAATAACCGGTAAAAATCCTTCGCCTGCTTTGGACTTATCAGCATATACCGGAACTTATCAAAACCCGGTTTATGGTAATATCACCATAACTAAAGCCGACAAAGGATTGAGTATTTCTTTTGAGCATCACAGCCATTTAAAGGGTGTTTTAAAACCTGCAGGCAACAATCTTTTTATTTGTTATTATGACCCAATAAGCTGGGGAGTTAAAGAAATTCCATTTGTTGTTGAAGATGGCAAAGTTAAAAGTGTAACTATTACTATCAACGATTTTATCGATTTCTTACCGTATGAATTTACAAAGTTATAGGAATGGATGAGGTTTATGCAGCAGTAATTGTTCCCACAAATGAAATTGTGGAAACCGTAAAAATTTTCAAGCAGGGATTGGAGTCCGTAGTTGGCAAATTCCCTGCTGCGAATGCTGACCCTGCTATTATTTTATTTGCTGCAATGGCTGATGAAACACGTGCTGCTTTGTTAGAAAAAAAATTGGTGACGATTTGTAGAAATCAACTCCCATTTACCGTGCAGCTCGACAACTTTGGTGAGTTTTATAATAATAAAACAGTTTTTGTAGATATAGATGAATCATCAAAACAAACAATAACTGCATTTCGAAAAAAATTATCTGCTGAAATTAAATTAAGCAGGTATGATGAATTAGTGGATTTTAATGTAGGCAAAACACCGCATATCACTATTGCACGCGGTTTGGTTGAAGACCAATATAAAGTGGCCAGAAAATATTTTACCGGTCGCAATTACACTGCTGCTTTTGAATGTAATTGTTTGGTCTGGAAAAAACTCATTAAAACTTCCACATCTGCATATTATACGCCTATCCGGACTTTTGAATTTGCTAATAAAAATTTGAGTTTATTTTAATTTCCTATACTTATTATAGATTGAAATGATTAGCGAATTATTTAGCCGCTATCGCCACTGCTATGCGCATGCCATCCATAGCTGCGCTTACAATACCACCTGCGTATCCGGCACCTTCTCCACAAGGATATAAACCCTGAATTTGAATATGCTCGAATGTTTCCGCATTTCTGGGAATTTTAACCGGTGATGACGTTCTGGATTCAGGTGCAACCAAAACTGCTTCGTTGGTGAAATAACTGGGTTTACTTTTTTTAATTTGTAATAAAGCTTCGCGAATATGTTCAGCGACAAATGCAGGTAACACTTCTTTTAATGCGATTGGAACAATTCCGGGTTGATAGGAACAATCAGGCAATGCATTAGAAACTACATTCGATGTAAAATCTACCAAACGCTGAGCAGGTGCTTGTTGTTTTCCTCCGGCAGCGGCAAAACATAATTGTTCAGTCTGCTGCTGAAATGCCATAGCAGCAAGCGGTCCCATTTTTTTAAATGTTTGTGTATCCTCCAATGTAATACTCACCACAAATCCGGAGTTAGCAAAAGGATTATTACGTTTGCTTGGGCTCCAGCCATTGGTGACCACCTCACCCGGAGCAGTAGCACATGGTGCAATAATACCACCGGGGCACATACAAAATGAATATACGCCTCTCCCCTGCACTTGTTGCACCAGACTATAGGATGAAGGAGGTAAAAGTGGACCACGCACTTCACAGTGATATTGCATTTTATCTATCACTTGTTGTGGATGTTCAATACGCACACCTAAAGCAAAAGGTTTTGCTTCAATCAGGATATTATTGCGATGTAATAATTCAAAAATATCACGAGCAGAATGTCCTGTTGCTAATATTATTTTATCACAATCATATGTAGTTGTGCCATTTAATTCAACACCGGTAATTTTATTAAAAGCAGTAAAAAAATTAGTCACCTTATGATTAAAATGCACTTCCCCACCTGCTTCAATAATAGTGGTGCGTATTTGTTCAATAATTTTTGGCAATTTATTGGTCCCGATATGCGGATGTGCCTCAATTAATATTTCAGGACTTGCACCGAAGCGAACAAACAATTCCAATACTTTACGAATATTACCACGTTTATCGGAACGCGTATATAATTTTCCATCGCTATAAGTGCCTGCTCCTCCTTCTCCAAAACAATAATTACTTTCTCCGTTAACTATACCTTGTTTATTGATAGCAGCTAAGTCGAAACGGCGCTCCCGCACGTCTTTCCCACGCTCAAAAATGATGGGTTTTAAACCCTGTTCCAATAGTTCTAATGCTGCAAATAATCCTGCAGGACCCGCGCCAATTATAACAACAGGTTTAGCATTTTTCACATTCGGATATTGCGGAATATCCCAATGTTGCACATGAATTTTTTCTGTGCTGTATTTCACCCGCAAATTTATTTTCACCTGTTTTGAGCGGGCATCAATTGAACGTTTAATAATTTCACAAAAAATTGTATCGGGCAAACCAACTTGTTTTGCAACTACTTTTTTTACTGTGGACATATCAGCAGCAATTTCAGGAGTTACAATTAAGTCGATTATTTTTTCCATGGTGTTGATTATGCTGTAGTGTCGGATTGAATTATCCCTGTAATTTGTTCCAATAATTTTACAAATCGCTCAATTTCCAATTCGGTATTAAAACTATGTAAACAAATGCGCAATCGCTCTTTCCCTTCGGGCACTGTGGGCGATAATACCGGCCTGACATCATAGCCTGCGTTTTGTATATATTTTGCAGCTAATTTCACCGAATCGTTTCCGGGAATAATAATACTAAATATTGCAGAGCCACTCGGCAACATTTGAATATGTTTAAATCGGGAAATCAGGAATGTAAAATGTTGGATATTTTTGTTTAATGTAGCTATCGACTCGTGTTGACCGGCCAATAAAGTATATGCTTTTTTCACCGCTAAAACCTGCAAATAATTAGGTGCAGTGGTATAAATAAATGGTTTACAAAAATTTATTAGATATTGCCTCAAAACCTCATCGCCCATTACAACTGCGCCATTATTGCCTATTGCTTTTCCAAAGGTATGTACGCGTGCAAAAATATCATTTTGTAATGCTAAATGTTGCGCTAAACCTTGCCCCTTGTTTCCAATTACACCTGTTGCATGCGCTTCATCTAAAATAATAGCTGCATTAAATGTTTTGGCAATTGAGACAATTTCTTTTAGCGGACAACAATCCCCATCCATGGAATAAACCGATTCAATTACAATAAATTTTTCGCCTTTTGCTTTCTGCAATTTATTGGTCAGCGCTGCCGTATCGTTATGGGCAAATGAGAATGCAGTTGCAGCTGATAGTCGAATGCCTTCACGCAATGAAGCGTGACAAAGTTCATCATAAATGATTGTATCATGTCGAGATACAACCGAAGCAATTAATCCGGCATTAGCTTCAAACCCACTGTTAAAAAACAAAGCAGCAGGTGCTTGATGAAAATTAGCTATTTCGTTTTCTACTTTTTCAATCAATGAGTAATTGCCTTTCAATAATCGCGAACCGGTAGAACCAATTTTTCGCAACTTAGGCAATTCCTGCAATAAATAATCATGTATTTCGGCATTTTGGGCAAAACCCAGGTAGTCGTTAGAACAGAAGTCTACCAGATTATTCGTGACAGTTAATTCGCGCAGTGCATTTTCATGCCGGCGTTTTAAAATTGCATTATTCAACCGCTCTTGTATCGACATATTTTTTTACGGTTAATTGCTGCGAATAAATAAACAACTAAATTGGAATAAAAAATGAGACAAACATCGTTGCAACGGGTTTACACCAATACTTCTTTATAAGCCTCACGCGGTTTTAATCCCAATAATTCAAACATCGCTTTATCTTCGTTAACATCAGGGTTTGGAGTGGTTAATAATTTTTCACCTGCAAAAATGGAATTGGCTCCGGCCATAAAACACAAAGCCTGCTCTTCCACACTCATTTCATTTCTTCCTGCACTTAAACGAACCATTGCTCCCGGCATAATTATTCTTGCCGTTGCAATCATTCTTATCATCTCCCAAACGCTCACACGTGTATTATTTTCTAAAGGTGTTCCTTTTACAGGCACTAATGCATTTACAGGAACTGATTCAGGGTGTTTTTTCATCGTAGCCAACGTATGTAACATAGCAACTCTGTCCGCCTGCGATTCGCCTAATCCGATTATTCCACCGCTACAAACTGAAATATCAGCATTGGACACATTTTCAATCGTTTTTAAGCGATCACCATAGTTGCGCGTAGAAATAATTTCTTCATAATATTCCTCGCCGGTATCTAAATTGTGGTTGTAAGCATACAAACCGGCATCTTTTAACTTTTTAGCCTGGTCTTCGGTTAACATACCTAAGGTACAACATACTTCCAACCCAATATTTGAAACCCCTTTCACCATTTCGAGCACATTGTCGAAATCCTCATTATCCTTAATATTTCTCCAGGCAGCACCCATACAAAAACGAGTAGACCCATTTTCTTTGGCTATTAACGCCTTGGTGAGTACTTCATCATATCCTAACAAATTGTGGCGTTCCACTTCTGTATGGTAGCGGGAAGCCTGAGGGCAATAAGCACAATCCTCAGGGCAACCACCGGTTTTTACCGATAACAAGGTACAAACCTGAACCTCACCTGTAGCCTGAAACTTGCGATGTACAACACTTGCGCGATACATCAATTCCATTATTGGCAGGTTAAAAATTGCTGCTACTTCCTCTTTTGTCCAGTCGTTGCGTATCTCTCCCATTAACATATTTTTTGGGCAAAATTCGTAATTTTGGAGCAAACTTTTACAATATGGCATTTATGCACCGATTTGACTATAAACAAAGCATTTGGTTTACTGATTATAGTATTGTTAAGCAGCGCTGCTATCAACCGCAAAAACAAAGCGGCAAGTAATGCTCCCTCTGAAGATGTAAAAAAATGGATGCCATGCTCCTTTCTGATTTAAAGCAGCAGGAAATTACAATTGATGAGCATACTCAATGTTTAATGGAATGCGCATCCATTAAAGAAACTGAACTCCGTGCATTATTTGATATTGATAATGTAAATTACAGTAAATGCGATGCAGGAAACTGCCACTTAACTTCATACACCATTGAAGGCAAACTGGACAATGGCAAAGCTGTTAGTTTTAAATTAGATTCTGGTGAAGAAGGCAATCAATTACGAGCTTTAAATATTACCGAAGCGGACTGCAATTGCAGTTAATTTAATGCAAACACTATCACTAAAAGTGATTGGATGATGAGCATACCATCTATCAATCCAAAATATAAATAATTATCTGCTTTTTTACGGGAGAGGTAAATACTCCAACTACTTAACAACGTGGTTATACACAAGGGCAGACTAAAATCTTGTGCGGAAGTAGTGAGCTGTTGCATCACAACATATAATAGGGTGCTCAACAGCAGGGACAAAAACGATAAATTATAACTTTTTTGAATACCAATTATAGCAGGAATTGTTTTCACCTGGTGTTGCGCATCTATTGTCAAATCTTTAATATCGAAAGGAAGTGTAATGCCAAAAATAAATAAGTAATGGGCAAAAAATAATAGTATGACATCACCTGAAACAATAGGGAGTTCGCTATTTGTAGCAGGTAAAAAACTGCCAATAAATGCCCACACAAATGCAATCATAAAAATTTTAGTCACCCCAATATCTCGTAGTCGAAAATGTTTTTACCAAAACGAATTGGAATTCCATACAACAAAGAAATTATTCCCGGGAAAAACAATAATACTTGTATTGATCTCGGCAACATTAAATAGGTAACAACTGTAATTAAAAATGTAATTACAGTAAGTACTTGCATTAGGAATAAATTGCGTGTAAAAAAGTCCCATCGTTTTTCAGGTGCATATTCCTTAATACGCGAAACAGCTGCAACTCGAATAAGTAAATAAACAAACATAGTGGCGGCTCCACTTAGTAGTAACAACACATCCAATTTGGGTGTTTGATGTAAAAGGTAATAACCCTCGTAGGTAAACAATGCAGCGCCAATACCAATATACAAATTACTGAATAACAGCCAGTTAATGATATGATGTAGTATAGGCTTCAGGATTTTATAGTATTTTCACACAAAATTAATTAAAAGGTGCAGGTAATTTTACAAAAAGGCAAAGGGCGCCGTGTTGAAAATGGTCACCCTTGGGTATACGGCAATGAAATTGATAAAATTGAAGGCAATCCCCAAACGGGAGATATTGTTGAAGTGTATAATTTCAGAAATGAATTTATTGGCAAGGGGTACATCAATCAACTTTCCCAAATTACTGTGCGTTTGCTTACCCGTGATAAATCAGAAAACATTGATAAATCCTTTTTTCGGGAGCGATTATTAACTTGTAAAACCTACCGAACAACTTTAAACTATATTGAAAATTATCGATTAGTATTTGGAGAAGCAGATTTTTTACCTGCATTGGTTATTGATAAATTTAATGATGTGTATGTCATACAAACATTAAGTGCGGGAATGGATCGTTGGAAAAAAATCATTACTGAAATTTTGATGGAAGATTTTGGCGCATCAGGAGTATATGAACGCAACGATGTGCCTGTCCGTAAATTGGAAGGATTGGAAGAAATAAAAGGATTTTTATCTCCCGTAACTGCAACACAATTTGTCATCAACGAAAAAGGCGTTAATTTTTTTCTAGATATAGAAAATGGTCAGAAAACAGGATTTTTCCTCGACCAAAAAGAAAACCGGATGGCTATTCAACAAATAGTAAAGGACAAAACGGTATTAGATTGTTTTACCTATACCGGTTCTTTTGCATTATTTGCAGCCTATTATGGTGCCAAACATGTAACAGCCTTAGATATTTCAGCAGATGCTATAGCATTGGCAAATAAAAATATCGGATTAAACGATTTTACTAATATTACTACTATTTGCGAAAATGCTTTTGATGTTTTACCTGTTTGGGCAAAAGAAGGAAAACAATTTGATGTGGTAATTCTGGACCCGCCTGCATTTACAAAAAACAGAAAAGGGATTGAAAATGCGGTTAAAGGATATAAAGAAATTAATCTCCGCGGAATGAAACTCGTAAAACCCGGTGGATTTTTAGTCACTTACAGTTGTTCGCATTTTATGGATGTGAATTTATTTTATGACACCATTGCATCAGCAGCCACAGATGCCAAACGCACAGTTCGTGAAGTGCAATTTTTAACACAATCGAAAGACCATCCAATTGTGTGGGGCGTTGAGGAAACGAACTATTTAAAAGGACTGGTGTTACAGATATTATAACTGTGCTACAGTATTCGCTTTAACAATATTGAATTGTAACCTAAATTTATCATTATGAAAAAATTATTACTACTAATTGCCCTTTCAGGCATAATTCAAATTGCGCAGGCTCAAACTAAATCATGCTGCTCAGCTCCCGAACAATTTGCTTCTTTGTCGAGCGATATAACTTTTGTGAATAAACACGAAAATCCGGTTCCTTTCACCTATATCAGCGAAATGGGTGTTGCTGTAACTGTTATGTGTAATGATGGCACAACGGCCAATGGTTATGCGCTAAAAGCTACCAATCCTTCCAATAAATTTTTGTTTGTGTTTCATGAATGGTGGGGATTAAATGATTATATCAAACAAACAAGTGAGCAATTATTTAAGGACTTAAACAGTGAAGTAAATATTATTGCAATTGATTTATACGACGGTAAAGTTGCGGCTGTACGCGATAGTGCAAAAGCTTATATGAGTGCATTATCTCCCGAAAGAGCCAATGTGATTATTGATGGATTTCTTACGCATGTTGGTGATAGTGCTCAAATTGCAACTATCGGCTGGTGTATGGGTGGTGGATATTCCATGCAGGCTAGTTTACAATTGCAACAACAAGCATTAGGATGTGTGATGTATTATGGCATGCCTGAATCAAATACGGAGCGATTAAAAACTTTACAAGCTGATGTATTAATGATTTGGCCTAATCAGGATAAATGGATTAATAAAGAAGTTGTGGATACATTCAAAGCGAATATGGTTTCTCTCGATAAAAAATTGTTTGTAGAAGAATATAATGCCGATCATGCATTTGCTAATCCAAGTAATCCCAAATTTGATAATGAAGCAGCTACCAACGCGAATAATAAAGCACTCATATTTTTAAAATCCAAATTCGGTATTAACTAAGTGATATTATTTCTATTAAAAACTTAACTCTCCGCCCCTCCGCGTGAAACAAATCATACATGTAATTCATGAAATGTTTCTCGCAAAGGCGCTAAGTTGTTTGAATTATTTACTTGTTTTAATTTCAATAAATAAACCAATTCAAGCACGCAAAGGTAGAACTGGTTTGCCAGCTTTGCGCGCTTGTAAACAAACCATATCTCTCATCATATAATCACTTCCCCTTGCGCCTTAGCGAGAACCGCTCCGCGCTCTCAAAAACGATCCACATCACACATCCTATAATCAAGCTCTCCGCCCCTCCGCGTGAAACAAATCATACATGTAATTCACGAAATGTTTCTCGCAAAGGCGCTAAGTTGTTTGAATTATTTACTTGTTTTAATTTCAATAAATAAACCAATTCAAGCACGCAAAGGTAGAACTGGTTTACCAGCTTTGCGCGCTTAAAAACAACCCATATCACCCATCATACAATCATTAAAAACTTTGCGGCTTAGCGAGAACCGCTCCGCGCTCTCAAAAACAATCCACATCTTACATCATACAATCAAGCTCTCCACCCCTCCGCGTGAAACAAATCATACATGTAATTCACGAAATGTTTCTCGCAAAGGCGCTAAGTTGTTTGAATTATTTACTTGTTTTAATTTCAATAAATAAACCAATTCAAGCACGCAAAGGTAGAACTGGTTTACCAGCTTTGGGCGCTTAAAAACAAACCATATCTCTCATCATATAATCACTTCCCCTTGCGCCTTAGCGAGAACCGCTCCGCGCTCTCAAAAACAAACCACATCACACACCCCACATTAACAAAACCTCCGCGGCTTCGCGTGAAAAAAAAACACACTACTATAATTTATTTTACCAGTGGCTGATTCCAACCTAACACCCCACCTTGCAATGTATAAATAGTATTAAATCCTGAAGAAGACATTAAATCCGCCGCGCGACCGCTTCTTGCACCACTTCTGCAATACACTAAATATATTTTCGACTTATCCATTTTTTCCATTTGCTCAACAAAATCAGGCGCATTAAAATTAATATTCAATGCATTTGGCATATGACCTTCCGCATATTCATCAGGTGTTCTCACATCAATTAATACCGTATTTTCAGTTCCAATTTTAGATGCAAAAACTTCAGGTTTTACATCCTCATTTACTATTGATGATTGAATTGTAGTTGGATTTACTTCGCGATGTTCTTCATTTGTTTGTGCCGAACAGCTTGACGATGTAAATACCATCAATCCCAATAAAGCACCTATCAATGTACTCATATATTTATTTTGGCTCAAGGGACAAATCCCGAATGCACATCCAAAAACTTTCCAATATAAGAAGCCTGCAAGCCCGCCGCCAATAATTACCAGTAATATTGTCATAATAGTTCTGTTTTAAATATGTTTATTTATTTCCTGCGTTAACATAGACAAAGGCACAACACCTGACTGTCGCCAGACAGGTTTACCTTGTTTAAATAAAATCATGGTTGGTACGCCTTGAATTTGATACTGTGCCGCTACCGAAGGATTTTTGTCAACATCCACCTTTATCACACGCACTTTCTCCGCATAATTTCCGGCAAATTGTTTCAGAATTGGCGCAAGGGTTTTGCAAGGCCCACACCATTCAGCAAAAAGTCGATAAGAACAGGTTGTTCCGACTGAATAATATCCGTAAAACTGCTTCTTTGTGCCATACCTTTTATAACACACAAAATTCGTTATTCGTTCTATCCAAAATTGTGACTTTTGTCACGACAGCTTTTTAAAAATGACAAATATTTCGTTGCCAAGTCGTTTTTCGTGAGAGTTGTAGCAACCTGCCATGGTGTGCACAAAAAATTTATCTTTAAATAAGGCCAAATATTCTTCCTGAGTGCCACCAAACGGAGGGCCCGGTTTTTCGAAATGGGTCTTAAACATTACCCCTGCAATTTTACCTTCGGGTTTCAGCAAGGTAAACATGTGTTCAACATATTGCTTGCGCAATTGCGGGTCGAGCGCACAAAAAAATGTTTGTTCAACAACGATATCATATTGTCCTTCGTGTTTAAAAAAATCGGCATGAATTACACTGCAACATTTGCGTCCTTCTTCTCCCAACACCTTATTTAAACGTTCCACCGGACCTTCTGCGATGTCGATAACGGTAACTTTGGTAAACCCTTGTTGCACCAGATATTCCGCTTCGTACGAATTGCCGCAACCCGGAATAAGTATGGCAACATCTTTATTGGTTAACTGGTCGAAATAAGCTTTCAAAGGAGGTGATACTTCGCCCATATCCCATCCGGTATCATGAAGTTTATATCTTTCTTCCCAATAATCTGCAGATAAAAAATCGCTCATTATTTTATTTTTTCAATTGCATTTCTGTGCAACTTAATTACACCATTTTGTTCCATCTTTTTTAGCAAACGAGAAATTACTTCTCTGGTAGAATTCAAATCACTTGCAATTTGTTGATGCGTAATTTGCAGCATCGTAGTATTAAATTCTCCAAACTGACCATCCAAATAATTGAGCAGCCTTTCGTCCATATTTTTAAATGCAATTTGATCAATCACATTCAATAAATCTTCAAAACGGGAGCGGTAAGTTTGCACTACAAAATAATACCAGGTTTTGTAGTCGCGCATTAAAATATCCATCAATTCGAGGGGTATTAAAATGGCAACAGTATCTTCCACTGCAACACCGGTAACTTCACTGGCTTTGTTTCTGGCTGCACAAATCATGGATAAAGCACAACCTTCACCACCTTCCAGATAATACATAAAGTATTCACCACCATCATCACCTTCGCGATATAATTTGATTAAACCGTCCACAACCAGAATGGTAGTTTTAAAATAACCACCGGCATGCATGATCACTTCATCGCGGTTAAAAGTACGCATAGTACTAGCCTCAGCAATTTTATCAATTAGCTGAGGTTCAAAATGCGGGAAACGTTTGAGTAGCCCTTCCTTAATATCGTCCATAGGACAAAATTAAATCAGATTTCAGAATTGTTGCCCTTTTGTTTGAAATACCTGAGTAATGCACCTCCCCCGCTGACTATAAATAAAACCCAGGGAGTGCCGTGTAATACCACGTCGAACCAATCCATGCCCGTCATGCCGACAGCACCACCCGCAATCCAGCGGATTTTACCTACAATATGCGGTTCAGGAGCAAAAGGTGCCAAACCCAACGTAAAACAAAACAGTAAAAAATATTTCCAGTTGTCGAAAAAGCTGTTAATTGACATATTTAGTGAGTTTATGCCAACTGCCTGCATTGTAAACCTGTGTAAATCCATTACTTTGCAACACACCTTTAGCTGCTCCGCTGCGCATGCCTGAAGCGCAACACACAATTACAGGTTTGTCTTTTTTAATTTTTTTCAGATTGCCTTTCAATTGGTCTAATGGAATATTTAACGAACCACGAATATTGCCTGAACGGTATTCCTGTGGGGTGCGCACATCAACAATTACGGCACCATTTTCTATGAGTTCACTGTAATTAACAGTGCTGCCTCCAAATAATTTTTTTATAAAATCGAACATATCAATATTTTAAACTAAACCATTAACTACTAACCAGCTTCCACCATTATAACATTGCTCAATACCCTGAGATGCCAAATATTGTGTTGCCTGTGCACTGCGCATACCTGAAGCACAAATTAGCACAATTGGTTTCGCCATGGTTTTAAATTCAGCTAAATTTTGTGGCACTTCATTTAATGGAATGTTTACTGAATCTGCAACATGTCCGCCCATAAACTCAGCCGGCGTTCTTACGTCAACAATACTTACTGTTGGTGATTTTAAGATAGTTTCTAATGTCATTTTCTTTAATTTTAAGCAAAAGTAACAGTACACCAAAGTGGAGTTGGTGACAAAGGTTACTTTGAAAAATATTTGCTAAAGTTGAAAAAAATGTGCTGTTATTTTATCATCACCATTTTACGTTTTATAAATCGATATCCATACCAACCTAATACTACAAAAATAAATAAAGGCCAAATGGTTGTGATAGAAATGATAAATTGTAAAATAAACTTCCATCCATTGCCAAATGCAGTTTTAATTTTTGCACCAAATGTTGGTTTTTCAGCGATATAGGTATTTGGTGCATAAAATGAAATAGTCAATGTCGAATATGTGGTAAGCCCAGATAAATAATTTAATCTGCTCTGTGCAGTTTCAATTTCTGTGCGCACTTCGTTGAGTTGTTTTTCCATTTGAATAATGGCATCCATTGTTTTACACTGTTTTAAGAGTTCATAATACCGCTCTTCCAATGCTTGTTTAATACGAATATGCGCAGTTAAATCTAAAAATTCGGTGGTGACATCTTCCGTGGTAATGTTTTTCGATTCCAATTTTCCGGCTTTATCGGAAATGTCCTTTAAAAAACATCAAATTGCGCAGCCGGAATTCTCACTATCATTTTTCGAGAGGCATTATAGTCGCTTTCATTAGATGTTTCTTCCGAAATATACCCACCATTGGCGGACAGCGCTGTTTTAATTACCACTTCAGTGGCATCGAGATTATCGGAAGTAAAACTGATATTCCCTTTTTTAATCACCTTTCTTTCGCTCGCATAAGTGTTTGTTGGAGTAGTAGGTTGTTGTGCAGTTTGTTGAGCCGACACTACCTTATTACCGTTCGCATTTAAAATCTCCACCTCCGAGGGTTCGAGTGATTTATCAGTAAAATCTTTTTTCTGGTCACATGCAGTAAGCCCCAGGCCTAACACCAGCATGTATACAAATAAACTTCGTGGCATAATAATTGGTTTAAGTGAAATAGATTGTTTGCCAATGAGATGCATGGTAGTTCACTTTGCATAAGCTCAAGTGTAAATGATTTGTAAAATCCCAAGCATTGGAAATCCGGTGTATGGGAGATGATGCCGCCTGCTATCCCGCAGAAAATAGTATTTTTAATATTGTAAACACTCAAACATGCACAAAACATTTACAAAACCTCAGTTTGATTTATCCCAATTTTTTATCTGCTCTAAAACAAATTTTACTTATTATTTTCTACTAGCCACATTGCTGTTAAATACAGGTTTGCACTTACATGCACAAGCTCCTGAAATTGAATGGGCTAAAAGTTATGGTGGCAGTGGTTCTGAAATTGCCCATAAAGTTTTACTAACTGCTGATGGAGGCTATTATGTTGTTGGATATACCAGCTCAAATTCGGGAGATGTTGCGTTTAATAATGGGTCAATGGATTATTGGATAATTAAACTCAATAGCACAGGTGATATTATATGGGAAAATACCTACGGTGGTTCCAATTATGATTATGCATTAAGCGCAGTTTTAACACCCGACGATGGTTGTATTTTAGTCGGCAAATCACAATCTAATGATGGCGATGCAACCGACAATCATGGATTTGATGATTATTTTGCTGTTCGTGTAGATAGCGATGGCAATACCATTTGGAAAAAAAGTTATGGTGGTTCCAATTTTGAACAAGCCAAAGCAATTGTAGCTACCAACGATGGTAACTATGTAATGTATGGTTACTCCTACTCCACCGATGGCGATAAATCAACAACTTATGGCGGTGCAGATATTTGGTTGGTAAAAATTAATCCTGATGGCGATATCATTTGGGAAAAATCGTACGGTGATGCCGGTGAAAATTTTGGAGATGCAATTGTGCAAAGCAGCACAGGCGATTTTATATTAACCTGGCATATTGCAGGTGCCGGCGATTATCGATTAATGAAATTATCTGCTGACGGTGATATAATTTGGAATCAAACGTATGGCGGAACAAATAATGATATTGCTTATGCCATTAAAGAAAATACAAGCGGTGGATTTATTATTAATGGACAATCGAATTCTGTTGATGGCGATGTTGTAGGATTGCATGGAGTTGCAAGTGATATGTGGGCAATGGAAATTAATGTCGACGGAGCAATCATCTGGAAAAAATGTTTCGGCGGCTCTGCAGATGAAATTGGCACTGATGTAATAATGAATAATTCCGGAAATTATGTTTTAGCCGGTATTGCAACAAGCGATAATGATGGGGATGTTGTTGGTCATCACGGAGGTGCTTATTCAGGCGATTATTGGGTTGTCGAATTAGATGCAAGTCAAAATATTATTTGGCAACTTTCTTTAGGTGGCACGTCAACTGATGAATTAAATACGCTTCAACAAACACCTGATAATGGTTATATCGTGGCAGGCTGGTCAGCATCAGCCAATGGTGATGTTACCGACCATATTTTTATTTTCGATTTCTGGGTGGTAAAACTCAGCAATAATTGCGAGGAATTAACATGGTATGCTGACGCGGACAACGATGGTTTCGGTAATGTTTTAAGTATGCAGACTGCTTGTGATATGCCAAGTGGTTATGTTGCCAATGCTGATGATTGCAACGATGCCAACGCAGGTATTTTTCCGGGCAATACAGATATATGTAATGCAGTAGATGACGATTGTGATGGATTAACTGATGAAGATGTAGTTTTTACAACCTATTATTTTGATAATGATGATGATGGTTTTGGTGATGTCGATATGGATACTATAACATGCAGTAGTATTTTTGGATATGTATTGGACAATACCGATTGCAACGACAGTAACGCATCTATTAATCCCGATGCAACAGAAATTTGTAACGATTTAGACGATAATTGTAACGGTCTCAGCGATGAAAGTTTGCCTGAATATGTATTATATGCCGATGCTGATAGCGATACCTATGGCAATGCAGATTTGTATATTACATCATGTTATGCAGCAATAACAGGATATGTTGTTGATGCAACAGATTGTGATGACAGTAGCGCAGATATTAATCCAGCTGCAGATGAAATTTGTAATTCTTTGGATGATGATTGCGATGGATATACTGATGAAAATCTACCTTTCATTATTTATTACGAAGACGCCGACTCCGATACTTATGGCAATGCAGATATAGATTCGTTAGCCTGTTTAACGCCAACTGGTTATGTTGCCAACAACACCGATTGTGATGACACCAATGCAGCAATTTATCCCGGTGCAACAGAAATATTGAATGGCTTAGATGACAATTGTGATGAATTAATTGATGAAGGTGTAGCTGTTCATGAGTTGTTACCTGATGCATTTATTCATATCAATAATCCTGTAACCACCAACTTACAAATTAATTACAGCGGGACAGAAAATATTGATTTTTATATCATCACCATCACAGGTGAAAATATATATAAAGGTCAACTCATAACTGGCGAAAACAATTTAGACATGAGTGCTTTTTCAAATGGGTTATACTTTGTGGTGACAAATAGTTTGAAGGTTGTTCGTTTTGAGAAAATAAATTGAAATAATTAAATGTATTATTTGGAGCATCAGCCTTCCCGCTCCGAATAATAATTCCCAACCCGCTTTTCGCTGCAATCTTTGCTGAAATGCGCAAAGGATTTACGCTGCAATCGGGGCTATGGGGAAGGTAGATGTTTTGTTTTTAATAAATAAACTTTCTAATTGTAAATCTAACCTAAAATTGCCGGTAATGCTAAAATATAAAATGGTTTAACTAAGTTAATTCAGCATTTCATCAGCAAAATAGTAGATTTCACTCAAAACCGTTATTCGAATCAGACTTTTATTGTAATTTCACTTCGAAATCCTGTTTCAAATGAAAAACCCTAAATTTACGCTAAAGGCATATGCCGTTTTTAGCTCGGCATTCCTTAATACATCAAAAATAGAGACGTTTGTTCAATAGTAATCACCACTTCGATCCGAATTAAGAATTGCAAAATGATGACCTACGGTTAATTACGACACGGTAAAAATCGATAGAGACGTATCAAATTATTTGACCTTAAATTTGATTATCAGTTTAGGCGATTATGCAATCGTTGGTGCTTGGAAATTGCATGACATGGTAATAGGTATTGGGGCAGAAGAAAACTACGATTTTGGGCATACAATGTTTATGCATTTAAACTGTCATGGATAGTAGATGAAAAATATCCATTGAAAGATGACGGACAAAATATCGCATCTGCCTCCAATTTAAGGGTGGAAGAGCAGGGTATTATTAAAATCATTTGGAAATTTCGACCCAAACGGGGAAGGTACCGGCTTGAAATAAACATTTGAAGATCCATTGCATTATGGCTGTCTGGTTTGACTATCGTCCTTTTGGGGAAAAAATTCATTGAGGATGAATGATCCCGTAGACTATTCGTTAGTTGTTTATGATATTGGTTATGAGCAACAACCAAATACTGGTATATCCTGCCAAACCAATGTCCCAAAAGAAAATTTTGATCCTGTATTACTTCATTCTACAGATGGTGACGATTTTTCTGAATTTGTTTACAGATATACTTCAGCGTCTATTACAGATTATTCGGAATTAAGAATATATATTGTGGATAATTATTCGGATGCAAAGTATTTTTCTGTTAATGATGCCTTAAATTTGAGCCCAGATAATTATTCGGTTATAAGTGGCGATACGATAGAACCTTACACTGCAATCTATGCCCATTTCGATGAAACAACCAAAACTATCAATGGTGAATCTTTTAGTTTAGATAAATATTATAGTGCATTTTATATGAAAATACCATTAGATGAAGACACCTCTCATGTAACTTTATCTACACCCTGTCCTTTAATAAAAGCGATTAAACAAGCTTGTAATTTAAATGTTGAGGCAGAAATTATAAAAGTAATAATACAGGTATTGCTGCAGATTTTACTGTTAATTTTATCGGAGATGAAGATGAAAATGACATTCAAAGTTATAGAATAGGTCTAATTAATAGTGAAACTGATAACTATGATATTAATAACTTATTTTTAGATGGATACAGTATAGAAATCCCAAAGACCGGTGCAGAAATGTATACCGCAAATTTAGCAGGAATTAATTATGATGCCGAAGGCAATCTCATATCTGATGACAAATATTATACTCCAATAATTGCAGCCAATGGTGACGGTTATTACTTTGATTTACCCTGCTATGAAGTTGGCGTCGATTCAGCAAAAACTTCAAATTCAGATTTTTTAAATTCGAATGCAATTGAGTTTATATATTTTCAAAACAAACTAAGCATTAATATTAACAACAATATTAGTATACATGAACTACAATTTCAACTAACTTCTATATCTGGTAAAAGTCTACTGGCTTCGCCTATTTCAAATTATAATTCCATTCTCGATTTACAATCATATCATCCTGGTTTGTATTTTGCGTGTATTTATCGCAACGGTACACTGCTAGCGTTAAAAAAGATATCGATTCTATAAATACATTTTGTTGTTAGTGATTTTTATCCGCCCCTATGATCGTTTTCAATCTTGATTCAATCAACAAATTTTGCTCAATAAAAAAATAACCATCCCCATCATTACTGGTGGATGCAAATCCGCCAATCCTCAAAAACCCAATTTTGTTCAATCAACAAATCTTGCTCAATCAAAAAATAAACCTTCCCATCAAAATTGGTGGATACAAATCCGCCATTTATCAAAATCCCAATTTTGTTCAATCAACAAATTTTGCTCAATCATAAAATCTCCCCTAAAGCGAAAAACCGCCCTAAAGTAGAACGAAGTTCACTCCAGGGCGGTTTTTCTGCTTTAGGGTGGAGTTGGTGGGATTTGAACCCACGTCCAGACAAAGCATTAGCAAGCTTTCTACATGCTTAGATGCTTCTTGTTTGTCGGGAAGTTCAGGGTGAAACACCGAACCTGAGAACCTCCTTATTTCCTTTTTCTCACTTTACTCCGGAAATTAGTAAAGCCAGCCCGATGAGATGACGTTCACCGAAGTTGTACCGGACAACCAACATCGGGAACGAAGGCTACTTAATTCTCTGAATTAAGCTGCCATGGCGTAGTTAGACTCGCCGTGTAAAAATTGTTTCGTAGTTTGAGATTAAAGCGCCAAATCTACAATGCGCTGCATGCTTACCTGTCAATGAACGATGCTGTCGATTCCTGTCAACCCCAATAGGTAACAGCTAATTTCCCGGCAAAACCCTTCAGTTTCGCCATTTTACCTGTCACAACCAATGCAAAACTACGCCGAAAAGTTCAATTTGATGCCTAAACTTATATATTTGCACATAATGGCAGATCAACAAGATAATTCGCAAAGCACTACCAGCCCTTATAAACGGATAATTCCGGACATTGAGGATTGGCCAATTCATATCATTAGCAAAAACCGTGAGCAGGTGATTCAAAGTGTAGTGGAAGAAACACTGCAAAATATCATCAATAAAAATGCAACGGAAAAAGACGTGCACAATGAATTGGCTAAAGCGATTTATCTCGAAAAAATTCGTGTTGAACGCCCATGGAAAACTGACCCGCCTGACGATAAAAAATTCTGGACCGAAGTAAAAAATAAATTGGTAGAATTTGAAAGTCACCCGGACGGAAATATTGAAGCAGAAAAAGAAATTTTACGCCGAATTATTACGCGTTACGTAACCGAAATTGTCGGCAATTTTAATAAAGGCACTTATCAGTTTTCTGAACGTTTTGTGCCATTTGCATTTAATCGTTTATTAAATGCTTCGCATAGTCGCGCTTTTGTTCGCTTGTTCGGCAACAAAAAAGATTTACTCAAAAGTATTCACGTAATTGGTGAAATTGACCAGTTGCGCAATCTTGCTAAAGATGGTATTGTGGTTGTTGTGCCAACACATACCAGTAATATTGACTCCATTACCGTTGGTTGGGGAATATCGGCAATTGGTTTGCCGGCTTGTTTTTACGGCGCTGGTCTGAATTTATTTTCGGTGCGTTTCCTGGCGTATTTTATGAATCGCCTCGGCGCCTATCGTGTTGACCGACGCAAAAAAAATGCAGTTTATCTAGAGGCATTAAAAACTTATAGCACTCAAACAATTTATCAGGGCGGACATAGTTTATTTTTTCCGGGAGGAACGCGTTCGCGCAGCAACGTGGTGGAAACACAATTGAAATTAGGTTTGCTGGGTACTGCTCTTGAGGCACAACGTCGCCAAATTATTAATACCAATGGTGAAGGATTTAAAAAAGTATATGTGGTGCCCGTTACCTTAAACTATGGTTTTGTATTAGAAGCACCGGAATTAATTGATGAACATTTACGGAACGTTGGTAAAGAACGATATTTTGTGCCTTCCGATAAATATTCTTCTTCGTATAAAATATTGAAATTTTTATATCGCTTTATAACTGCTGATGCCGATTTCACCATTGCTTTTGGCAGATGTATGGATATTTTTGGCAACCCTGTCGACGACAATGGTAATAGCCTGTATCAAAATGGGAATGTTATCGATATTCGCGATTACTTTAAATCTAAAGGCGAATTAAAATATGACACCCAAAGAGATGCCGTTTATACTAAAATGCTCAGTGAAGGCATTGTAAAAGCATTTAAGCGCAATAATGTTGCCCTACCTGAACATGTTATAGCCTACGCTGCCTTTAAATTATTTCAGCAAAAACATCATACCAGCGATTTATATTCTGTTTTGCGTATGCCTGAAGAATTCCGCGAATTATCGAAAGATGAATTGCGTGAAGCGGTGCGCAAAGTGGTAAAAGAATTAACTAAGCTGGAGCACAAAGAAGAAATTCGTGTTGACCCGATTGTAAAGGCAGAAGATACCGATGAGCTCATTGATTATGCTGTTAAAAAACTCGGTGTTTACCATGCAAAACGACCATTATTAAAAACAAAAAAAGGGATGATTAAATGTCAGGATATGAAACTCCTGTTATTTTATCACAACCGCTTAGAAGGATACGGATTAGAAAAACATGTCTAAAAAATACAGTGTTGGTGTTGTTGGAGCCGGTAGTTTTGGTACTGCCGTTGCCAATTTATTGGCTGAAAACAACCATGTGTATTTGTATTCCCGCAGAGCAGAAAATGTAGATGAAATTATTCGCTCGAAAACTTCATCTAACCAAAAAATTCACGAAAATATTACGCCTACCAACGATATTGGTTTATTGACCCGCGAATGTTATTTAATATTTCCCATTGTTTCCAGCGATGGATTTAAAGATATGATTCGCACCATGGCGCCTTTTCTTCGCCCCGACCATATTTTAATTCATGGCACAAAAGGATTAGCGGTAAAGAAAAAGGGTTTAGATAAATTAAAACAACGAGCACGTATAGCAGGAAAAAATGTGCTCACCATGAGTGAACTCATCCGCTCCGAAAGTGTGGTGGTACGCGTAGGATGTATGGCAGGCCCTAACCTTGCCAAAGAAATTTCAGCAGGCTTACCTGCAGCAACCGTAATTGCCAGTCGCTTCGACGAAGTAATTCACGAGGGCCAAATGGCACTTAAAAGTCCGAGGTTTCAAGTTTATGGCAGCTACGATATTGTTGGTGTGGAATTAGCAGGTGTTTTAAAAAATATTCTCGCTATCGGCAGCGGTATTGTGAGCGGATTAAATTTAGGCGAAAATGCACGAGCCTTGTTAATCACCAAAGGCTGGGCCGAAATCATCAAATTAAGTGAAGCGCTTGGCGCAGATGTAAAATCGTTTTTAGGTTTGGCAGGTATAGGTGATATTATTGCCACTTGCTCCTCTCCTAACAGTCGCAACTACTCCGTTGGTTACCGACTGGCAAAAGGTGAAACCATTACTGATATCAGAAACACCATGGAAGAAGTAGCCGAAGGGATTAATACCATTCGTATTGCCAACGGACTTGCCAATTATTATAAAGTAAACTGCCCAATTATTAAAACGCTTGCCCAAGGTATATTCGAAGAATTAGATGTGCAAGCCGGCATCGAATATTTAATGAAGTACCGCATGAGTATGGATGTGGAATTTATCTAGAACTCATCTCAAAAATACCTTTGGCGTCTTTTCTGCGTCGTCGCTCTTTATCCTTCGTTGTTTGAATTGACCGTACTTCCTCCAGTATGGGCTGCTTTAAGCGCCTCGGCTAAAGAGCGAATACTTGAAAATACTAATACAAACCTATTTTTGAGATGAGTTCTAAATAAAAAAGTTGGAATAAATATGACATCATTCCAACTTCCTTTTATTTTCTACTAATTTAATTTTTCCATTTAATGGTACATCCTATAGCTTTTGTAAAAGTTATCCCAGGTTTTTGATTACTTTTTAATGCCTCAATTGCACCTTCCACATATTTGGCAGTAACAGCATTTGGATCATCGGTATTATCATCAATGGCACCAATATATTCAACTGTAAATTTGCCATTGTTATTTTTTAATACATACACATGTGGTGTTCTGGTGGCTCCAAAATCTTTTGCTACCTGTTGAGTGGCATCAAATAAATACGGAAATGTATAAGCCATTTCTTCGGCTCTTTTTTTCATGTTTTCCGGTGAATCTTCAGGTTCACGAATTGGGTCGTTCGGGTTAATGGCTAAAACGGGATATCCTTTTGAAGCGAAGTTTTTATCCAACTCCATAATGCGCGTTTCATACGCTTTGGCATAGGGACAGTGATTGCAGGTAAATACTACAATTACACCTTCACGAGATGCGTAGTCATTTAGCGACACATTTTTTCCATCGATATTAGTCAACGAAAAGTTTTTCACTTCATCACCAACGGCATAACCTGTTGTTGATTGTGGTTGGAGGGAAAGTAAGGCTGCAATAGCCGGGATTAGAATTGAAAACATATGTTATAATTTTAATTAATGAAAATATTACTCGTGTTGTTTCTTGTGTTGTTTCTCGCAAAGGCGCAAAGTTAAATGGATTAACACAATGTGTTATATTTAAATAAAAAACCATTTCAAGCAAGCAAAGGTTGTATTGGTTTTTCAGCTTTGCGTGCTTGAAAACATACCATATCGCACATCATATACTCCGTTTACTTCGCGTCTCTGCGTGAACCATAGTTATATAATTTACTATAGGTTTCTCGCAATCCCGATAGCTATCGGGCGCAAAGTTAAATGGATTAACACAATGTGTTATATTTAAATGAAAAACCATTTCAAACAAGCAAAGGTGGTATTGGTTTATCAGCTTTGCGTGCTTGAAAACTTACCATATCGCACACCCTATATTCCGTTTTCTCCGCGCCTTTGCGTGAAACAAGTTCGTTTAGTTCACGCGGAGACGCGGAGGAAGCGGAGATGATGGGAATAAATAATTTGTGATATATATTTTTAAGAACGCAAAGTGTTTTTTTATTATTGAATAAATTCCTTTATCTTTTGATCAAGTTGCTCGTAGGTGATTTCTGTTTCGTGGATGAAACTAATACCACGTGCTTTGTTAAACATAATTGTAGCCGGAATTGTTCCCTGCCAGCGTTTATCAATACGGTCGATCCAATCTTCAGGCCTGTCCTTATAAATTGCCCACACCGATGAGGAATAATTATTTGCCTGTAAAAATGGGATTAACCCACTCTCCCAGCGTATTTGAGCATCTAAAGAAATTAAAATAACTTTTACTTTTTGATTTTTATATTCAGCATTAATTTTTTCAAAAGAAGGCAACTCTTCTATACATGGCTTGCACCAGGTAGCCCAAAAATTAACGACATATAAAGTATCATAGGAAGTTTCAAAAAAGCTGTCCACTTCAGCAAATGTCTTATACTCAACTCGTTGCGCTGTGACAACCTGCATAGCAGCAAATAATATCAGTGTACACAGCCATTTCATTTAGCTAAAATACAATGTATTTCCACTACAATCAATAAATTAACACAAATTAATTCCGTGTGAAATCAATTTTACAACCTGCAGTAATGCCATATTGCACACAAAAACCGGCATTTACTTCAACCACATAAATGGAAGGTCCTTTTGATGGAAGTGATTGTTCAGAAAATGGTTCTGCATTTTCAGCAATAGACACAATTTCTTTTTTTGCGTTCACATAAATTATATCTAAAGGAAGAATGGTATTACGCATCCAAAATGCCTGACGTTCTTCTTTATCAAAAATAAACAACATCCCTTGGTCATTATTCATAAATGAACGGTTCATTAAACCTTGTTGGCGCTGACTATCATCATCAGCAATTTCGATATTGATATGTATTACTTTAGTTCCATCCGGTTTAAAAAAGTCGAGTTCGCCTTCTTTAGTAAATTTAGGCTGACCATCGGTGAGTGTGGCCGGTTTCTTGGGTTGTGGTTTTTCGTCTTTGCAGGAGCTCACAAATAAAACAATAGTAAAGGCAAATGCCAGATGGAATATCTTTTTCATAGTTACTAATTACAACAAAGATATTGAGAATTGTTGGTTGCCTGTAGGTGCATTCATCTTCAATTTATCCCTATTCACCGAAAAAATGGCCCTAATTGTGGTACAGCGCATGGTACAGAGCTTTAAGCCCCCTACTTTTGGATTAAAATTATACAATATGACAATCATCGAAGATCCTAATAAGCCAAAAACTCCGGTAACTGAGGAAAGAAGGCCGTTGGAACATCGCAGGTTTTATTTAACAGGTTTGGCATTGCTGGCGGCAGGTATATTGTTTTTTCTGGACAGGTCAACTGACTATGATTTACCTTTCCCGCTTATCAGTTGGGAATTTATGCTCATTATAGCCGGTATTTATGTGGGTGAAAAAGGTGGCTTCACAGGTATGAGTTGGATTGCCTGTATTGGAATAGGTGCCTACTTTTTACTCGATGATTTTTTCCCACATTTTGATTTGCGATTTTATTTCGGCCCATTATTTTTAATTGGTTTAGGGATATATTTTTTAGCAGGTCCCAGAACATTCCGCTACCGCAGGTCACGTGCAGGTCGCAACAGAAGATACGAAAATTACCGCCATACCGTAGAAAAAGGATTCGCAAGCGAAAATTCATTGTCTGACGACTATATAGATATTGTTTCTATTTTCGGTGGTGTGCAAAAACAAGTTACTACCAAACAATTTAAAGGTGGCGAAGCCGTGAGTATTTTTGGTGGTACAGAAATTAATTTAATGCAGGCTGATTTTGAAGGGAAAGTAATTTTAGAACTCACGCAAATTTTTGGTGGATGTACTTTAATTATTCCTCCGCATTGGGAATTAAAATCAGAACTTGTTTCTGTATTTGGCGGAAGTGAAGATAACCGTCCAAGCACTACTGTTACTGATTCAAACAAGGTGGTGATTTTAAAAGGCACTTCCATATTCGGTGGTATTGAAATAAAAAGTTATTAAGCTTTAATATGGCGACCAACCCCTTATTTACCAGTAAATATATTAAGGCTGCATCGCTGAGTTTATTTATTTGGACTGTGTTGCATGCCAGTTTTATTTATTGGTTGGGGTATGATATTAAAATAGCATTAGCCGACGCAGCAGCATTTAATTTTTTATTAGCAGATTTTTGTCTGGCACAATTATTTGTCATGCAATTTTATCAACCGAAACAAGACCAAACAGCATATATCGTAGTTGCGGGAACTTTAATTGCAACATCTGTTACTTTTATTAGTCGTTTTTTATTAGGCCTATTTAATTTCGATGAAACCTATTATGCATTTATCAACAAATCTATTCCTGTGCGCATTGGGGTAGCCTTTTTATTTGTGGCCATCATTAACATGATAAGTATGTTGGTGAAAGGATTAGAAGAACAAAAAACAAATAGTGCACGCGCATTCGAAGCGGAAAAATTATCTAAAGAAGCGGAATTATATAATTTACGCAGTCAGTTACAACCACATTTTTTATTCAACAGTTTAAATTCCATCAGCGCACTAGCCGGCTCAAAACCTGAGCAGGCGCGGAAAATGGTGCAACAGTTATCTGATTTTTTACGCGGCACCATTAAAAAAGATAACCTGCAGCTTATTCCTTTGCAAGAAGAGCTTCATCATCTCGATTTATATTTAGAAATTGAAAAAGTGCGTTTCGGGCATCGCCTGGAAACAGCAATTGTTTCCGATGAAAATTGTCAAACAAAAAAAATCCCTTCTTTATTATTACAACCCATTTTAGAAAATGCCATTAAATTCGGGTTATACGATACACTTGAAAATGTGCAGATAGTAATTACTGCATCTTGTGATGAAAATTATTTGAGCATCAGCATCTCTAATCCTTACGACCAAACTTCATCTCCCCCAAAAAAAGGAACGGGATTTGGGCTCACCTCCGTTCAACGCAGGTTATATTTATTATTTTCACGCAACGATTTATTAGATACCAAACAAACCGACAACCAATTTATTACCACAGTTAAAATTCCACAACCCAAATTATGATGAAGGTAATTATTATCGATGATGAACCATTAGCGCGCAGTATAGTTCGAGAGTATCTCGAACAACACCAGGATATCAACATTGTGGCCGAATGTGGTGATGGATTTGAAGGGGTAAAAGCTATAACACAACACGAACCGGACCTGATTTTCCTCGACATCCAAATGCCCAAAATAAATGGATTTGAAATGCTCGAATTGTTAGACAAACGACCATCTGTCATCTTTACCACTGCATTTGACGAATATGCCATAAAAGCATTTGATATTCACGCTGTAGATTATTTACTTAAACCATTTAATAAAGAGCGATTCGACAAAGCATTGGAACGTTGGCGAGCGATGCAACCGGCTGCAGATAAAACACCTGAATTATTAAACACAATTGACGAACAGGAACAACATCCGCAACGCGTAGTAATCAAGTTGAATAATAAAATAAAAATTATTCCTTTTGCCGATATCATTTTTATTGAAGCTGCTGAAGATTATGTTTTTATTCATACCACCGAAGGTCGATTCATGAAACATAAAACCATGACCTTTTTTGAACACGCTTTAGATAAAAATATTTATGTGCGGTGTCACCGCAGTTTTATTGTAAACGTGCAATTAATTAACAGGCTCGAAGTATATGAAAAAGATTCACATGTTGCGATACTTACTACAGGTGCAAAAGTGCAAGTGAGTAAAAGTGGGTATCAGCGATTAAAATCTGTTTTAGGGGTATAACATAAAAACCGGAATGTTATGTTCCGGTTTTTATCTGCTATTGCGATGATTTAGCATTTTTCTTGGCTATTTTTTCAGCCTTCTTTTCCTTTTTAGATTTTTCAGGTTTCTTTTTAGTTTCCTTTACTGCATTTTTTCCTTTTGCCATGGTAGTTACATTTTATAATGCAATTATAATAAATTTTAATTCATTTGATTATCATGTTTGGAAAATGTTAAGCACATAAGATGCACTATATCAGTTATGAGTGACCACCAATTGAAACACTTTATAATCGTCACCATTACTAATATTCACCAGATAAAGGCCATCAGACATGCCGGAAACATCAATAGAACAAGAAGTTTGGCCCTTAGGTATAACTGTTTCGTAAACTAGTTGACCACTGCTGTTCAACACTTTTATAGTGGTTGTAAATAAGCCACTTGGCACATTATTGATTTCAACAAAACTGGCAGCAGGATTGGGATACAGGCGACAATTTGCGAGCGATTTTACTTCATCTAAACTAATTGTTGATGTGTCTTCAGTTACAGTATCTGCGCAAATGGTAGTAAAACCTGAGCCACTAAACCATTCAGCTCCGGAATCAACTGCAAATGTGATAGGCATGGCAAAACCACCAATGGTATATGCGCCATCATAAATTTCAACGGTGCCTCCTGAATCTGTTTTGCTACAGTTATAACCGGTCTCATCGAATTGCAGCACATATATCTCATCGTAGAATTCTCCGATAGGAATACCGTGACCGGTGAGTAAAAAATTGTTAGATTTCGTTTCCAGTAATCCACTGGCAGCTTCTATTTCATCTCCACCTGCAAATGCGGAAAATACAATTTGTTTAGCCGTATCCAGTTTAAGCAGATAATAATCATCTTCCCCTGTGTCTCTTGTACCGGCAATGGCATATTGATTATCATGTGTTTGAATTATTTGCGCCGCCATTTCTGAAGTGCCCGAATTAATTATTTTTTGCCATATAGTATTACCATCACCATCTATCTCACTTAAATAAATATCATAATTATCTTCAAACGATGAACCAGCAATGATAAACTTATCGCTATTAACAGCAACAATACTGTTCCCCGATTCAAATTTGTCGTTTTTTCCCGATTTGTTGAACCAGCTCAAAGTCCCTGTAGATGTGAATTTCGCGACGAACATATCACCTGTAGTCACCGGGAATCCGGTATGCAAATAACCGGTTACAATTAGATTGCCATCCTGCAATTGGACTACATCCATTGCCTCACCGCTGCACGTTCCACAAAAAGTAAAACGACGGCTCCATTCCACTTCAAGCGCTGCATTTAATTTTAAAATCATAGGTTGATAGGTTATTAATGCAGCACCAACAGTATCGGTATAACCCACCACAACATAACCACCATCAATTGTTTTAATCAGTTGATTTCCGATATTATTTGTTTCATCGCCAATAAATCTGGATGTAATTAATTCACCTGCCGCATTTAATTGAACCAAAGCAACATCATAACCACCAACCTCGGTATATGCACTACCTGCAATCAAAAAAGACCCATCGTTTAATTCAACAGCAGCTTTGGCAATATCTTCCATTTCGGTGTATACCACAGTGCTCCAAATTTGATTAGCCGCAGAGTCTGTTTTTACAATATAAAAATCAAAAAAATCGCCGGACCAGGAATTGGAATTTCCGGTAATTAAAAAGCCACCATCTGAAGTCTGGATACTTTTGCCGGAATATTCGGTTCCGATATCACCATACGAACGGCAATAGGTTTGTGCAACTATTTGTTGCATTAAAACCGATATTAGCAGGAGGAGGATAAAGCGCATATCGTTTATCAATTTAATGAACGACTAATATACAAAAAAATCCCTGTTACTGCAGCAACAGGGACTTTATTTTTCACTTCTTTCTGTATCGGATTAACGAATATGATTACATCATACCGTCCATTCCGCCCGGCATTCCGCCACCCATAGGCATATCCTTTTTCTCAGGTTTGTCTACGATAGTGCATTCGGTTGTTAATAATAATCCGGCAATAGATGCAGCATTTTCCAATGCTACGCGGGTTACTTTAACAGGATCGATTACACCGGCTTTAAGCAGGTTTTCATATTTTTCAGTTCTGGCGTTAAATCCGAAATCGGCTTTACCTTCGCGTACTTTTTGAACAACAATTGAACCTTCAATACCTGCATTAGCAACGATAGTTCTGATTGGCGCTTCTAAAGCACGTTTAATAATATCAACACCGATTTTTTCATCTTCGTTGCTTACTTTTAATTTTTCCAATGCATCAATAGCACGGATATAAGCAACACCACCACCTGGAACAATACCTTCAGCTACTGCAGCGCGAGTTGCATGTAAAGCATCGTCAACACGGTCTTTTTTTCTCCTTCATAGCCACTTCTGTAGCAGCTCCGATATATAATACCGCAACACCACCACTTAATTTAGCTAAACGTTCCTGTAATTTCTCACGGTCGTAATCTGAAGTAGTTGATTCGATTTGTGATTTGATAGTATTTACACGAATTTTGATATCGTCTTTTTTACCTTTTCCACCAACAACTGTAGTGTTATCTTTGTCTACAGTAACTTTTTCAGCACGACCAAGGTCAGCCAATTCAACACTTTCCAACATTTTACCTTGTTCTTCGCTGATCATGGTTCCACCAGTAAGAATAGCGATATCCTGCAACATTTCTTTTCTTCTGTCACCAAAACCTGGCGCTTTTACAGCACATACTTTAATGGTGCCTCTTAATTTATTTACAACTAAAGTAGTTAATGCTTCACCATCAACATCTTCAGCAATAATTAATAACTGAGAACCTTGTTGAGCAACTTTTTCTAAAATAGGTAATAAGTCCTTCATAGTGCTGATTTTTTTATCATAAATCAGAATGTAAGGACGATCCATTTCAGCTTCCATGTCATCACCATTGGTGATAAAATAAGCTGATAAATAACCTCTGTCAAATTGCATACCTTCAACTACATCGCTGTAAGTATCGGTACCTTTAGCTTCTTCAACTGTGATAACACCGTCTTTAGAAACTTTTTGCATTGCAGTAGCAATTAATTTTCCAATTTCAGCATCGTTGTTTGCAGAAATTGCAGCTACTTGTTCAATTTTTTTATTGTCGTTACCAACTTGCTGAGCTTGTTTTTTTAATTCGATTACCACAGCTTCAACAGCTTTGTCGATACCACGTTTTAAATCCATAGGATTTGCACCGGCAGCAACATTTTTTAAACCTGCAGTCACAATAGCTTGTGCTAACACGGTTGCAGTTGTAGTACCATCACCGGCAACATCGCTGGTTTTGCTGGCTACTTCTTTCACCATTTGTGCACCCATGTTTTCGATTGGGTCTTCTAATTCAATTTCTTTCGCAACTGAAACACCATCTTTAGTAACATTTGGAGCACCATATTTTTTTTCAATTACCACATTACGGCCTTTTGGTCCGAGGGTTACTTTTACTGCATTAGCTAATGCATCAACACCCGCTTTTAATTTTTCGCGAGCTTCAACATCAAATTTTATAATTTTTGCCATAGTTAGATTTTTAAATATTTATTTCTACCGTAAAAAATGTTTTTTGTGATTATAAAATCGCGAAGATATCTGCCTCACGCATAATCAAATATTCTTGTCCGTCTACTGTGATTTCAGTTCCGGCATATTTGCCATACAATACTGAATCACCAACTTTAACAGTAACCGGCTCATCTTTTTTACCGGGACCGGCTGCCACAACAATACCTTTTTGTGGTTTTTCTTTCGCTGTATCAGGAATAATGATACCACCCTTTGTAACAGTTTCAGGTGTAGAAGGCTGAACCAACACGCGGTCAGCTAATGGTTTAATCGTTAATTTACTTTTTGCCATATTGATTGATTTAATCGTTTAAGATGTTATGTAATCCGCCCTTGTCATAAATTGTGCCTTTCCCTACTTTGGGCAATTTTGTCGGTTAAATTGGGCTATTTTGGCAGTCAACATGCCGATTTAGGCTATTTTTCAGGAGAAACTGCCATTTGTGTTAATGTGACATTTTGGCAATATCCATTTTGGGTAGCTTTGGTGGGGACTTAACTTACTGACCATTAACCCCTTATAAAACCAATCCTAAACCACAAAATCGTTGTTCATAGAACATATTAAAAGCTGTAAAAAATCATTAATATTGTAAACCCAAAAAAGCTGTCGTGAGCCTTTTTGGATAGAACTGAAACAAACACACACCCACTATGCGCACACTTTTAATTGTTATGGCATGCCTGACAACCTGTACGGCATTCTCCCAGATTCAATGTTCAAACGATTCAACCGGTTTAATTCCACTTGTAGAGTTAGGTGCAGGCTACTACATGGGTCATCAGGGCGGCTTGTTTCCGGGTGGTAATAACACCATTCCACTTGCTCATAAAAAAAAGGGTATTGGCATATCCAAAGCACTTAAACCGCTCGATACTTTAGGCAATGTAAATTATGAAGAAGGGAAAATTATTTTTTTGGGATTAGGCGCCTCTTTAGCATCCAATGCATTTAATGCTTATATCGATTCTGTAAAAATTTATGATTTTGAAGGCATGAACAATTGCCTCGATGTGAAGGGATTGTTTTTTGGTGGAAAAGATTTAGATCAGATGATTGATTTTGAAAACAACAGTTATTGGGAAAGTGTAAACGATAAAATGATTTCTCGCGGGGATACCTATGAACAAGTGCAGGTAATTTGGGTATTACAACAAAGTTTTGAAGATACTACTGCCGAATTTAATGTGTATTACGATAGTGTCATTAATAAATTTGTGACTTTAATGCAGGTATTAAAAGATACATTTCCCAATTTAAAACAAGTGTTTTTATCGGGTGTGCATTATATGGGTTATATGGACCCTTTACATTTTCGTTATGATGCATTTGTTGAACCGCATGGATATTGGGGAAATATTGTGATAAAAGAATTAATCGCGAAACAAATTATGGGCGATCCTGCATTGCGATATACGGGTCCACATCCAAATGCAGCGTGGATTAGCTGGGGGCCTAATTTTTGGGCAGATGGTAAAAATCCAAGGGCTTATGATGGTTTAACTTGGCATTGTGACCAATTTCGTGATGATGAAACCGGAGGTGGTTTTCATTTAGAAGATTCAGTTAATTCGCTTGGTTTTGAAGCGCAAATGCTCAAATCATTTTTTTCTTTTGATGCGGTGACAACTATCTGGCACCAGGATGGTCCGCTGTGGGCATTGTGTCCTGAGGATACATTAAGACAATCAAACATACCAACAAAAACAAATTCGTTACTCATTTATCCAAATCCTTCAATTGGCGATATTGTGATAAAAAATACCATTGACATGGTTGGTGAAATACATATTAAAATAGCAAATGAAATGGGAGTAATGGTTTGGGAAGATGTACAATCTGTGCAGCATTCGAATTATATCACACTACAGCTCGATTTGCCAAATGGCATGTATTTTATTCAGATTCAAAATGCTAATCAAAACTGGACACAATCGTTGGTGATTCAAGATTGAGAAGTAGAGGAGTTTATTACTTAATTTTTTTACGCCGGGAAGTAAGGAAGAAAGGAAGTTTCGGGGATTTTATTGTATGATGTAAGATGTGGTTTGTTTTTGAGAGCGCGGAGCTGTTCTCGCTAAGGCGCTAAGATATTTGATTATAGATTGTGTGATATGGGTTGTTTTTAAGCGCGCAAAGCTGGGAAACCAATTTAATTAATCATTGATTTTATATTTTTAATCCTCCGCAAACTCTGTGTCTCCGCGTGAAACTTTTATTAACTGTTTCACGCGGAGACGCGGAGTTAAAAGGAATATAGTATATGCGATAATGTTTGTTTTTGAGTGCGCAAAGCTGTTAGGCCTAGTATCTTTGCGCGCTTGAATTGGTTTTTAGGTAGACTTAAACCAACATATAAAAAAACCTTTGGCCCTTTGCGTGAAACCTTTCGTCAATTTTATGGTGTATTTGTTTCACGCGGAGGTGCGGAGAAGTTTATTGTATGGTGTAAGATGTGGTTTGTTTTTGAGAGCGCGGAGCTGTTCTCGCCAAGGCGCTAAGTTTTTTGATTATAGATTGTGTGATATGGAATGTTTTCAGGCGCGCAAAGCTGGGAAACCAATTTAATTAATCATTGATTTTATATTTGTAATCCTCCGCAAACTCTGCGTCTCCGCGTGAAACTTTTATTAACTGGTTCACCCGCCTCAGCGGACTGAAAGCGCGGAGACGCGGAGCAGTAAATCAGTTAAACCTTTGCGTGCTTGAAATGGTTTAAAATATACAACAAACAATTCACTTTGCGCCTTAGCGAGAAACCATTCGAAGAATTAAATTGCCAACGATAAATTCAAATCATACCTCTCAATCAATACCCATATTTATCCTTCCATCGCTCGCGCAAAAATTTGCGGATTTCATTTTCTTTGGCATTATTTCCGGGTTCAAATACTTTTTTGCCTTTAATAGCATCGGGTAAAAATTCCATGTCAGCAAAATTGCCCGGATTGTTGTGCGCATACTGATAATCTTTACCGTAATTTAATTGTTTCATTAATTTGGTAGGCGCATTTCTTATTGCCAAAGGAACAGGCAAGTCGCCGGTATTGCGGACTAATTCGTAAGTATTATTTAATGCAACATACGAAGCATTACTTTTAGGTGATGTAGCTAAATAAATAACTGTTTGCGACAGCGGAATAGCACATTCAGGATATCCCAACATCGTCACCGCCTGAAAACAACTCGTCGCCAGTAAAAGCGCATTGGGATTGGCATTGCCGATATCTTCACTCGCTAAAATCAACATCCGTCTTGCAATAAATTTCGGGTCCTCTCCTCCTTCTATCATTCGCACTAAATAATACATCGCAGCATTAGGGTCACTGCCACGCATACTCTTAATAAATGCAGAAATGATATCGTAATGATTTTCTCCGTTTTTATCGTAAGCAGCAGTTTTTTTCTGCGCCAAAGAAGTCATTAAATCGTTGGTAATTTCAATCGGGTCAGTATCAATAGTTTCTTCAACTAATTCGAGTAAGTTTAATAATTTACGTGCATCACCACCACTTAATTTAATTAATGCTTCATTTTCTTTTACCACAATTTTGCGTTTCGACAACACCACATCTTTGGTGATGGCTCTTTCTATTAATACTTCAAAATCTTCTTTGGTAAATTCCTGTAAAACATAAACCTGACATCTCGATAACAATGCATTAATTACTTCAAAAGAAGGATTTTCAGTTGTTGCACCAATTAACAGGATGAGTCCTTTTTCAACAGCGCCTAATAAGGAATCCTGCTGTGCCTTATTGAAACGATGAATTTCATCGATAAACAACACAATTTTCCCCGAATTTTTTGCTTTTTCAATTACCTCCTTCACATCCTTAACACCTGAAGCAACAGCACTTAATGAAAAAAATGGCAGATTGGCTGCATTGGCAATAATATTAGCCAGCGTAGTTTTTCCAATTCCCGGAGGGCCCCAAAAAATCATACTCACCAGTTTGCCACCGGTAATCATTTTACGCAGCACCTGACCCTCACCAACCAAATGTTGCTGACCGATATACTCGTCCAAATTGCGCGGACGCAGGCGCTCAGCTAAAGGGAGGGTATCGAATAACATGACAGGTGTAAAGGTATTATTAGCAAATTGAATTAACAAACGGTTGACAGCTTAGCGCAAATAGTTAATCAGGGTTTCAAAAAAAACCTAAAATCAGACTTACTAAAAATGAGGTAGAAACCAGTAAAATTATCCTTCAACAAATAGCTCCGGATGTTCTAAACGTTTGATAATTCCTTGTTCGATATCCGGCAGACTTTCGAATAAATCGAGGCAAGTATCAATCACAAAATATTGTGCCTGGAATTTATCTTTGATATAAGGCGTATCTAATATTTTTTCAACGTTGTAATCGATACGTTTTGAAGGAATACCTGATTTCAAACAATAAATACTTTCACCTTGTGAAGATAAAATTCCTGAACCGTAAATACGCAATAAACCATTATCGCGAATTAAACCGAATTCTACTGTATACCAATAAATTCTGGAAATTAATTCTACGGCAACAGGATTATCAATATAACTTAATGCAATTTTACTTAACCCATATAAATAGGCGCAATATGTTTTATTGGTGAGCAAAGGTAAATGCGCAAACACATCGTGGAACATATCCGGCTCTTCTAAATAATCTAATTGCTCCATAGAACGCAACCAGGTAGAGGCAGGAAATTTTCTATTTTTTAATAATTCGAAAAATTCTTTGTTATTAATTAAACCGGGAACAACCACTGCGTTCCATCCGGTAATCGTTTCTAATCTGATATTAAACTCATCGAATTTAGGAATGGCGTTGGCGTGAAAATGTATCGCTTCAATCCCTTCCATAAAAACAGTTGCAGCCCTATCCTTGAGCAATGCCATCTGACGATCAAACAATATCTCCCAAACTTTAAAGTGTTCAGGTGTATATGTTGTGTAATCCTGGGTCATTTTTTCTGTGAGGAGGCTGTTTTCCATTTCTTCGTTAATATTTAGGCTAATATACGGTGTTTAGGGTATGGTTGCATGCATCAAATGTTAATATGATAGAAATATTAACAAAGGTTACACATTTTGGAAATGAAGGACGAAGTTGGTTTTGGGGGTAATTGGCGTTAATGTGTTTGAAAAGGAACACGGATTTAACGGGTTGAATGGATAGGGACGGATTTTTTAAAAAGGGAACCTGCGTAGCTTCAGATAAGCAAGGATGGAAAAGATTGAGACGGATTTATTTTGCTTTAATTAAATATACAGTGGACTTCTATTTGAAATTTAATTTAAACCCTAACGAAAAATTTATCCGTTTAAATCCGTTAAATCAGTTAAATCCGCGTTCCTTTTCCACACACACTTTACCGTATCACCACCTCTCTCACCACATTTTCCTTCAGCTCCTCATTAATTCGCTGAATAATGGTGTCTTTTGAGAATTTTAAATCTTGCTTTAAAGGTGCTGACTCAATGTAGATGGTGAGCACACCTTTATGTAAATGCATATTGGTGGTATAATTTTTAATACTTACACCCATTATTTTTCCCCACAACTCTTTAATCTGCACTTCAGCCACTTTTTCGTCCAAGCGATAACTCTTAAACAATTGTTTAATGGCTGCCCCTATCCCCTGCTCGTTACTTTTTTTCATGGCTTAAAGTTATTCAATAATATTATCGTGAACGTGGAAATGACCAAATTTATTAAATACGGAAGCACAAAATTCACTACTGCGTTTTTCATCTGCATCTGTAATAAAAACCTGCTCAAATACAGGTTCTTTAAAAATGGTGAATAATGTCGCCAAACGTTTTTTATCCAGTTTTTCAAAAACATCATCCAACAACAAAATACTATTTTTCCCCTGTAAATTTCGCATCAGCTTACATTGTGCAATTTTCAAAGCAATTAAAAACGATTTAATCTGCCCCTGGCTGCCTGTTTCTCGCACCGGATGAGTATTGACTGTCAGGCGCAAATCATCTTTATGAATACCGGATGTTGTTCTGCCTGCAGCAATATCATCGCGCTTCGACGTTGCAAACAGTTCCAAATGACTTTTTTCGTTCGCCTGCGAAAGGTAAATCACCTCTCCAAGTTCATTTTCTCCTGAAATCTGATAATAGTGTTCACCAAAAACCTTACTGCATTGTTCCAGGTAAATTTTCCGTTCCTGATGAATGTAATCGCCGTCAATCGCCAGTTGATTATTCAGCACTTCCATGAGGGTGGCATCGAGGTGACCTAACACCAAATTTTGTTTTAAAAGTGCATTGCGCTGCAACAACAATTTATTGTAATGCATCAGGCGGGTAAGGTATTCGCGGTTAACCTGCGCAATGGCAGTATCTAAAAACCTGCGCCTTTCCTCGCTGCCATCGTTTATAATGGCAATATCGCCGGGCGCAATCATCACCACAGGAATTGCCCCAATATGGTCCGAAAGCCTGTCGTATGGCTCTCCATCGCGTAAAAACTCTTTTTTCACACCTGTTCCGGCGGAATTGGCAACTCCGGTTATTTTGCCGGTTATTTGGGTAGGTTTTCCATCGATCTCAAAAAATCCATCTACCCTAAAGTAAGGTTCACCATGTTTTACCACATTATTATCGGAGCGGGTGAAATAACTTTTGCACAAACATAAATAGTGGATACTGTCTATTAGATTGGTCTTTCCGGAGCCGTTTAAGCCATTAATCAGGTTAAATTTATGCTCAAACGACACGGTTATGGTGCCGTAGTTCTTATAATTGAGTAAATTGAGTCGCTGTAGTAACACTGCTAGTTTTGATTGTGGTCTGCTTTTCTTAATTTTGCCGTTCGATTTTTCGAAGGATATTCATGGACCGCTCAAAAATAACAAAAGAAACCTACCTGCACTGGTATGAACTGATGTATAAAATGCGTCGCTTTGAGGAAAAAGCAGGCCAAATGTATGGCATGCAAAAAATCAGAGGGTTTTGCCATTTATACATTGGTCAGGAAGCTGTTGCTGCAGGAACAATCAGTGCCATCAGGCATGAGGACCCAATCATAACCGCTTATCGCGACCACGGATTGGCCATTGCAAAGGGCGTTACCTGCAATGAGGCTATGGCTGAATTGTATGGTAAAGTTACCGGCTGCACCAAAGGTAAAGGTGGTTCGATGCACTTTTTCAGCAAAGCAAATTACTTTTTTGGCGGCCACGGCATTGTAGGTGCTCAAATTCCAATGGGTGCAGGTATTGGGTTTGCCGAAAAATATAAAGGCACAGGCAATGTTTGTATCTGTTATTTCGGTGATGGCGCTGTTCGTCAGGGCTCATTACACGAAACCTTTAACATGGCTATGTTGTGGAAAATTCCGGTGGTATTCATTTGCGAAAACAATGGCTACGCAATGGGCACTTCACTGGAGCGCACTACTAACCAAATGGACATGTATAAAATCGGTTTAGCTTACGATATGCCTTCTTACCCAGTTGATGGTATGCAACCTGAAACAGTGCATGCAGCTGTTTATGAAGCAGTTGAAAAAGCGCGCAATAATGAAGGTCCTACATTCCTTGAAATTAGAACTTATCGTTATCGCGGTCATTCCATGAGCGACCCGGCAAAATATCGCACCAAAGAAGAAGTGGAAGAATACAAAATGCGTGACCCACTGGAAACTACGATGCAAAAAATACTCGATAAAAAATATGCTACCATGAAAGAAATCGAAGACATTCAGGAGCGTATCGAAGTAGAAATTGAAGCATGTGTGAAATTTGCGGAAGAGTCACCATATCCGGAAGACGATGCCGTATTTGAAGATATTTATGTGCAACAAGATTACCCATTTATTAAAGATTAATTTCAACAATAACTATTATGTCAGAAGAACAAAAACCATTAGTTGACGCTCAGGTAGAGGAACAAGGTTCATATAAAAATGTAGAAGATTTTTTCCTCAAAAATCGCAATATGATTATTGGTGCACTAGGTGTACTTATTTTAGCAATTGGCGGTTATTTCGGTTACAAAAAATTATACATGGAACCGCGCGTTATAACTGCTCAGGATAAAATTGCCGGAGCCGAAGCTTATTTTAATAAAGACTCATTTGCACTCGCATTAAACGGCGATGGCGCTGTTTCAGGTTTTTTAGCTGTAATTGAAAATTATGGCAATACACCTTCAGGCAATATGGCGCATTATTATGCAGGTATTTGTTATTTAAAAACAGGTGATTTAGATAATACCATCAAACACCTTGAAGATTACAAACCGGGAACTGATGAATTAGCAGGTCTTACTTATGTTACTTTAGGTCATGCTTATGCGGACAAAAAAGATTACAAAAAAGCAATCGAATTATATAAAAAAGCGGGTGAGTCAGCTGATAACAATTTACAAAGCCCAACTTATTATAAATACGCAGGCGATTTAATGGCTGAGCAAAATGATTTAAAAGGTGCATTAGATATGTATCGCAAAATCAAACAATTATATCCGCTTTCTCAGGAAGGTCAAAATATTGATCTCGATATTACCTATGCCGAAACCAAACTCGGTGGGAAATAATGGCTTCTAAACATCAGCATCTTTCATTGTATAGGGAAGAAACTGTACCAAACGGTGATTCATTCCGACTCGGCATTGTTGTGTCGGAATGGAACACTGATATTACCGAAAAACTGTATCAGGGTTGTTATAATACCTTGCTTAAACACAAGGCAAAATCTGAAAATATTATCAGTGTTTATGTGCCCGGCAGTTTTGAATTACCTCAAGCAGCACAATTATTATTAGAATCGCAGGAATTAGATGCGGTTATTTGTTTGGGATGTATCATTAAAGGTGAAACATCTCACGATTTACATATTGCTTCTGCAGTTGCGCATGGCATTATGAATTTAGGCATTGATTATTCAACACCGGTAATTTTTGGAGTACTCACCACCGAAAATATGCAACAGGCTGTCGATCGCGCAGGTGGAAAATATGGCAACAAAGGCGATGAAGCGGCAATTACTGCACTTAAAATGGCTGCTTTGCGAGAAAAATTAATTTAATCGCATAGCCTTTCACTTATGAAAAAATTATTTTGGAAATTATTTAACGCTATCGATGAGCGATTAAAATTTCCTGCTTTGCAAAAAGGTGAAACGGCCATTCAATTAGGTTTCGACATGAGTGCTCCCGTTACCTCCGATTTATTTTTATTGGTAAACAGGGTTGGAAAAAACGGATTGGTAATTGGTATTGACCCCGACCCAAGAAATGTTGCTGCTGCACATTTAATTGTGGAGCGTCAAAAATATCCAATACAATTAATGCATAAAGCGGTGTTTAATACAGCCGGAACAATGGAATTAATTTTGGGTGAAAAGGCGAGCTGGAACCAATTAAAAAATGTTCCTTTGGATACTACGGTGTCGTATAATGGCAGTGAAGTTGTTGTGGAGATGGACACGCTGGATAATATTTTATCTCAAGCACAAATCGACATCGCTACAATAGGTCATATTAATGTTACTATAAATGGTGCAGAATATTTTGCATTACAAGGTATGCATCAAATTTTATCGCAATCGAAAAATTTATCACTGACTGTTGTGGCAGGAAGATATGATGATTCAGGAACTATAAACGGACAACCTGATTTTAAAGTGATTAAACAATTATTGCAACAATACGGATTTACAACACGTTTTCGTCGCATACATAAATTAATTTGGTGGGGTTTTATCGTGAATACACTGATGAAACGCAAATGGATTTATGGCAAAAAAAATTACGGCATTATCATGGCTGCTAAGGGCAACAAATCCATTCCCTGGTATCAATCGTTTAGTTAATGGCTTAATGTTGTGATTTGGCCGCCGAATGCCATCTCAACCAGCAATTTCTTTCTCCAATTACCAATTATATTACAATAATTATTACTTTAGCCTTATGCAATTGTATTCGATTAATGCCGGCCTATTTAAATTAGATGGTGGTGCCATGTTTGGTGTTGTGCCAAAAAAAATATGGAACAAATTAGTTCCTGCTGATGAAAACAACCTCTGCACATGGGCTATGCGTTGTATGTTGGCTGTCGGCAATGGCAAAGTGGTGTTGATAGATTGCGGCATGGGTGATAAACAAGATGCTAAGTTTTTCGGCCACTATGAACCACATGGCGATTTTAGTATTGAGGCTTCCCTCAAACAATTGGGCATGGTGCCGGGAGATGTTACGGATGTTTTTTTAACCCATTTACATTTCGACCATTGCGGTGGTGCGGTGAAACGTACCGATAAAGGCAAACTGATACCGGCTTATGAAAATGCCCGTTACTGGTCCAACGAAAGGCAATGGAACTGGGCTAATAATCCCAATGCAAGAGAAAAAGCATCGTTCTTAACCGAAAACTTTGTTCCGCTGCAGCAACATGGTGTATTACATTTTATAGAAGAACATGAGGAGTTATTTCCGGGGTTCAGTACCATGTGGACATATGGACATACAGAAGCTATGATGTTGCCTGTAATCAAATACAATGGCAGTAAAGTAGTGTATTGCGCCGACCTCCTGCCAAGTCATGCACATATTCCCCTACCCTACGTAATGGGCTACGATGTGCGTCCTTTAATTACCATAAAAGAAAAGGAATCGTTTTTGAAAGAGGCTTGCGACAAAAAGTATTTCCTGTTTTTTGAACATGACAGCCAGTATGAATGTTGCAGTCTCGAAAAAACGGACAAAGGTATACGTCCCAAAAACTTCTATCAGCTTAGTGAACTTCCTGTGAACGCGCTTTTTTGAAGCTTTTTTTATCAACTTATTTTATTTTCAAAAGCATAGTGCTTATCTTTGCCGCCCAATGGCGTGGTAGCTCAGCTGGCTAGAGCGCAGCACTCATAATGCTGAGGTCGAGAGTTCGAGCCTCCCCCACGCTACAAAAGCAACCAACAAGGTTGCTTTTTTTTTGGTATTCACTTTAATTTTACCGTTTAGTTCAGTTAATTTACAATATGGAAAATATCCTTTTTTTAGTGATTGGTTTAGTGGTAGGATTTATAGCTGCCTGGATAATCAGCAAGCTTGTTGCAGGGAAAAATATGGTTAATAGAAATGAATTAACTGCATTACAAAATGAATTGATGCAAGCCAATTCAGGTAATAAATTTTTACAGGAAAAAATTAACGATATACAAAAAACTGCCGGCGACACCGAATTCAAACTCAATACAGTAACGCAGGAAAAAGAAACTGCTAATATTACCTTATCAAGTGTAAAAACAACGTTGGATAAACTCGATATTGATTACAAATTGGTAAAACAACAATTTGATGAATTACAAAATCAACATAATGAATTAAAAGATTATATCATCAAATTGCGCGGTGAAAATGATGTATTAAAAGAAAAAAATAATACCATCAAAAAAGAAATAGAAGATTTAGGGGAAAAATATACTACACAATTTAAAAATTTAGCTTCAGAAATTTTAGAAGATAAAAGCAAAAGATTTACAGAAGAAAATCAAAAAAATATTCGTTTAATTTTAGACCCATTAGGTGTTGATTTAAAAGAATTCAAAAAGAAAGTAGAAGAAACTTACGAAAAAGAAAACAAACAACGTTTTTCGCTCGAAGAAAAAATTAAAGACCTGGTTAGTTTAAATAAACTCATTAGCGAAGAAGCTAATAACCTCACCAAAGCATTAAAAGGTCAGCGCAAAACCCAGGGCGACTGGGGTGAAATGATCTTAGAAAACATTTTACAACAATCGGGACTTACCGAAGGTCGCGAATATGTGAAACAGGAATTCCTGCGCGATGAGGCCGGAAATACCTTGTTTAATGACGAGAACCAAAAAATGCAACCTGACTTCGTAATTATGTATCCCGACAAACGGGAAATAATTATTGACAGCAAAGTGTCATTAAGTGCTTACGAAAGATATAGTTCATCGGAAGATGAAGTAGAACAAAATTCAGAATTGAATTTGCATTTAGATGCGATGTATAAACATATTGATGAATTGCACAGAAGGAATTACCAGAAATTTGCCAAAACATTGGATTTTGTCATGATGTTTATTCCTGTTGAACCGGCATACATGCTGGCCATGCAAAAAGATAATGATATTTGGCAATACGCGTATCGCAAAAAAGTATTATTAATTTCTCCAACCAATTTAATTGCTGCAGTAAAATTGATTGCTGAATTATGGAAAAAAGAAGAACAAAATAAAAATGCTATTGCTATTGCCGACAGAGGTGCAGCTTTGTATGATAAATTTGTAGGCTTTGTAGAAAACTTACAAGCTATTGGAGATAGTATAGGTAAATCGCAAAAAAGTTATGACGAAGCCATGAAACAACTCAAAGATGGCTCGGGTAATTTAATTGGTCAGGCGGAAAAATTACGCAGACTTGGTGTGCAGGGTAAAAAGAGTTTACCAGGTACAATTATCAACGATGCTGATACTGATGATGAGCTAATCAACTGAAATGTTGAATCATATCATCCATCGGAATATTGGGCCAGCTAATTTGAAACTTTTTTATTTTTTCCAATTGTTGTTGTTTAAATAACAAATGCGCTTCTGAATTCGGATGAAATGGCAGGTGCGCTTTTGCTGCATTTAAAACTTCCATAGCTAATTGGAAATCACCAAAATCTTTTGATGTATACGCACTGACAAATCTTTCCCATATATAATCGATTGCCACCTGGTTGGGATGTAACAAATCGGCAGCATAAAAACGATAATCACGCAAGTCATCCATCATCAATTCGTAGGCAGGAAAATAATAACACATCGCATTTTTAGCAATTATTTGGTGGACGGCTTGTATTAAAGTTGCTTTACTTAAGTTATTCTCTACAACACCATCGCGCAGATGTCGCACCGGACTTATTGTAAATATTACAATAAGATTGGGATTAACCGATTTGAGTTCGGCTAAAACAGTGTTCCAAGAAAGCGAAATTTCCCCAACCGAAAGCATTCGTTTTTTGAAATTCCCGGCTGCCATTTTATGATTATTGGCAACAATTTTCCCATTGGGCAATTCATATACAAAGGCAGTCCCGAAGGTGATGATCAAATAATTGGTTGTTGGCAAAAATTGGTGGCCTTTTAAAACAGCTTGTTGCATATTTTGTAATGCCGTTTCGGGATTGACATCTCCAAGTTTACTATGAAACTGCCAGTTTTGGTAAACACCGTTTGCGGAAAAGATATCAGATACGGGTATTTGTGTATTCGTTTTCTGCATGTGCAGCATTTCGGCCAACGCAATTGGATTGTAAATAATGCCAAAAGGATTAAGTAATATTTCCATCCGCAATTGTTGCATTTTTGCTGCCATATTTTCTGCAAAACAGGAACCGGCAAAATACGCTTTACTTTCCACCTGCAATGGTGATGGTAATGGGTCAACATGCACAATTGTCCGAAACTGACTCATATTTAATATTACTTTTTAAGAATAAGTTTGCAATTTACTGTTATAATTTTATTTTTACATGCACATTCGTGCACGTATATTAAAACAATGTTAATTTAATGATTGTTGCTCAAATGGACCACCGTATTCATATCATTATACATAGTGATACAAAGTCAAGCCTGGCTGAGATCATGAGCGGTTATTTGCAATTTTACAGCAACAATACCATCGACATTACCCTTAAATCTGAAGCACCTGTCATCCATCCCTTAGCCGAACAGGTTTTAAAAGAGGATGGTATTGATTACAAAAAACCGACAAAACCGACAGGTAAATCCAATTCGACACATAATATCTATATTAATTTTCCTGATACCAAAGCCAACGCAGGAAAAAACGCAAAGCAATTTAATTTCGAAGACCCACTGGTTTTAAACGACTATGAAAAAGTTTTGACTGCATTTCGTGCAACTCGCGAGGCCATCAAAAAAGTAAGTATCGAATTAGTTGGGGAAATTGCTGTTATTAAATAAATACCTACTTTCATTTTATGTAAATTAATTGTTAGCGCTTCAAGTTAGTGTTAATACTGACTGCAATTAATTTTCATCTACAACTTTCCTGCATTTTAGCCGCATTACATCATTTTGTTTAAAATTATTCATGTTATACTGCTTTTAACTTTAGCTGGAATTAACAATAAATATGCAAAGCACAATTTTCCTAACACACAATTTACATAATTGCCGCTATTTCATCACTTTATTATAACGCTCTGTCAATCAGTGCTTAATACAACGGTTCTAGGTTTGCACTTTAATATTTTCTAACGCTAAATGCAATCAACAATGAAAAAAATTTTACTGAGCTGTCTTGCCGTCGCACTGGGATTTACGTCGGTTAAAGCACAAGTACCCGTTACTGTTAGCGGCGAAATTAACACGAATACCACGTGGACAAAAAACAACATCTATTTATTAAATGGATTTGTTTATGTAGAAGATGGTGCAACATTAACCATCGAAGCTGGAACCTTAATTAAAGGTGACAAAGCAACTAAAGGTACATTAATTGTAACCAAAACAGGAACTATTCAGGCAGCAGGTACTGAATGTGAACCTATCGTATTTACATCTAACGAACCTGCAGGTACAAGAAATTACGGTGACTGGGGTGGTATCATCATTTTAGGTGAAGCACCAATTAACGTTGCCGGTGGTTCAGCAGTTATTGAAGGTGGTGTTGATACACCGGAAGGTGACGGTACTTATGGTGGTGCCAATCCTTCAGATAACAGCGGTACATTACAATATGTGCGTATTGAGTTCCCTGGTATTCCTTTTTTACCTGGTAATGAAATTAACGGTTTAACATTAGGTGCTGTTGGTAGTGGAACTACTATCGACCATATCCAAGTATCTTATTCAGGTGATGATTCATTTGAATGGTTTGGTGGTCGCGTTAATACCAAATACTTAATTGCTTACCGTGGATTTGATGATGATTTTGACACAGACTTTGGTTACAGAGGTAAAAATCAATTTGGTTATGCTTTACGTGACCCTAACGTAGCTGACGTTTCAGGTTCAAACGGATTTGAACAAGATAATGATGCAACAGGTTCTGCTAATTCACCTTATTCAAAAGCATTATTTTCAAATTACACTATTGCCGGACCAAAAGTAAATACCGGTGATGTTGTAAACATTAACTACAAAAGAGGAGCTCACGACAGAAGAAATACACAAGCTTCTATTTATAACTCAATTATTATGGGTTACCCTGAAACAGGATTAAAAATTGAAGGTACTAATACATCACAAAATGCGATGAACGATAGCTTACAATTTAAAAATAATATCCTTTCAGGAAACGTTGACGATTATATTTGTACAACATGTGATGTTGGATTTAATATTGATACTTGGGCGGCTTCAAATACCAACCAAACTTATTTAACCAACAACTTAGTAGGTTTAGTTGATGTATTTAATTTAAGTAATCCTGATCCACGTCCAACTGCAGGTTCTGCTCCTACTACAATTGGAACTTATTTTACAGGTTTATTAAGTGACCCTTTCTTTACACCAACATCTTATACTGGTGCATTTTCAACTTCAGACAACTGGACAGATGAATCATGGGTAAATTTTGACCCACAAAATACACCTTACACTACTGCAGGTATTAATAACAACCCTGTTGTAACTGCTTCAGTAACTAACGCAAGTTGTACAGGAACAGGTGCAATTGACGTATCAGTAACTGGTGGTGCAGGAAGTTATACTTATTCTTGGAGCGATGGTCCAACAACACAAGACCGTAGTTTCTTAAACGCAGGTTCTTACACTGTTACAGTTACCAGCAATGGTTGTTCAGTTGTAAAATCATACACTGTTAATGATGTTACAGTTGCAAAACCTACTAGTTTAGCACTTTCTTCAGTAACAAATTGTAGCGCTAAATTATCATGGGTTGCAGCTGCTGGTGCAGCTTCTTACGAAGTTCGTTACCGTATTACAGGTGGTGTTTATAGTTCACCGGTTAACGTAGGCGCTGTTACTAATTATACATTTACAGGTTTAAATGCAACAACTTCTTACGACTTCCAAGTGCGTTCAGTTTGTGCCGGTGGTGCAGAAAAAAGCGCTTATGTGAAAAAAACAACCACTACATCAGCTTGTGGTGCTCCAACTTCAATGACAGCAACTGGTATTACCAGCAACTCTGCTACTATTAGCTGGGTGAATAGCTGTGATGCAGTTAGCTATAACTTACAATATCGTAAAGTGCCTCAAAAAGCATGGACAACTGTTGTAGTAGTTCCAACTTCTAAAACTATTACCGGTTTACTCGCTAATACTACTTATGAATATAAAATAAGCACAAATTGTATCGGTGGTGGTGTTTCTACCTATTTACCACTCCAAACCTTTACAACTTTATTACGCACAGAAAACGAACTTATTGTTGACGCTGCTTCATTAGAAGTTAATCCAAACCCTGCTGCTGATAATGTATCAATTACTATTGCTGCTGAAGCAACTGTAACTGTTACTATCACGAATATGGTTGGACAAATTGTTTACAATATGCAAAATGTTCAGGTTAATGGTGCTGAAACTATTGACCTTTCATTAGAAGGTTATGAATCAGGATTGTATTTGGTTAATATCCAAGGTAATAATATCAATGTTACCAAAGAGTTAGTTATAAGTAAATAAATCTTTAATTGCAGTTTAATTTAAAGCCCTCCCAATTCACGGGGAGGGCTTTTTTGTTTACATTGGTTTGAAGTTAATCTAATGTTACAATAAAGATTAGGTAACATACCGGCGAGACCTTTGCATATAAATCTTACAATATGCAACGGACTATCCGAATTTTATTTATTTTACTCATTTCATGCGCTACAACTACCGCCTGGAGCCAAACTGGCTCAATTGCAGGTGTGGTAATTGATGGCGAAAATGCTGAAACTTTAATTGGAGCCACTGTTATAGTGGAAAATTTTCCGGGAAAAGGAGCTAGCACCGATATAGACGGACGCTACAGAATAGAAGGATTAACTGAAGGTACCTATTCGATTAAAATCAGCTACATTTCTTTCAAAACTAAAACTATTCCTGGTGTTACAGTTACAAAAGGCACAGTAACCAGTTTAGATATAGCTCTGGAAACAGAATCACAAAATGTTTTTGGCGATTCAATGGTGGTAGAAATTAAAGCACGCCCTCGTCAGGAAAACCTCAATACCGTTTTAGCTTTCCAACAAAAAAATATTGCTCCCGCAGAAGTTATTTCACGTGATATTATCAGCAGAAGTCCTGATAAGAATACCGGTGAAGTACTGAAACGTATGAGCGGAACTACGATTACCGATGGCAAGTTTGCTGTTATTCGCGGACTTAGCGACAGATATAATATTGCTTTAGTAAATGGTAATGTATTACCCAGCACAGAACCGGACCGTAAATCGTTTGCATTCGATTTATTTCCTTCTGCCATGTTGGATAATTTAATTGTAATAAAAGCTGCACAACCCAATTTACCCGGCGATTTTGCCGGTGGTATTATCATGTTGAATACACGTGATATTCCTGATGAAAATTTTGTGAGCATATCTATTGGTGGTGGTTATAATGCTGTTTCTACATTTAAAGAATATTATACTTATACCGGTGGAACAAAAGATTGGTTGGGTATTGATGATGGTATCAGACAATTACCTGATGCATTTCCGGCAAACAGAGACCTATTTGTAGATTTATCGGTTGAGGAAAAAGCTAATCTTGGTAAATCGTTTGCTCCTTGGGGCGCATACAGCGAGGCTTCTACGCCTATTGATCAAAGTTATCAGGTATCGGCAGGATATGTACATAAAGTAGGTGCAATTGGCGAATTTGGTGTAATTGGTGCTGTTACTTACAACAATTCTTACGCAACAAATTATATTGAACGCAACGATTACGATAACGAAATAACACCAATTTACGAATACACCGATGATCAATATAAAAATAATGTATTGTGGGGTGGGTTATTAAACTTATCATATAAAATAAACGACAATAATAAATTCAGTTTCAAAAACTCTTATTCAGTAAACTCTTCGGATATTACCACTATGCGTGGCGGATTAAACTATTCGAAAGCAGTAGAAGTACAAAACGAATATTATGAGTTTAGTTCTAACCAATTAACGTCATCGATTGTAGGTGGCGACCATTTTTTAAGCGGTTCAAAAACAAAAATAAAATGGTCAGCGGGTATCAATACCTTAAAACGCGACCAACCTAATTATCGCACCGTAAATTATTTCAAAAATATTACCCCATCATTTGAAGGTGATACCATGTTTCAAATGTCACCTTCACCATTTGCCTCACCTGATAACTTAGGTATGTTCTACTCTTATATGGATGAAAAAACATTTACCGGTGGTGTAGATGTTACCATTCCATTTTCAATAGGTGATGCCAAACAGGCTTTAGGCATTGGCGGAAGTTATTTAGCAAAAGACCGCACGTTCAACGCAAGAAACATGGGTATTGCTGCTTCAAACGATATTTATTTTAATCCTGATTATTATGAAATTGTCGTATTACCTGTTGGTGAATTGTTAAGCCCTGCTTATTTTGCTGACAGTTTATTTTATATCGATGAAATTACAAACCCAAGTGATTTTTATGCTGCTACTCAAACAAACAAAGCAGTATATGCCATGTTAGATAATAAAATTGGCAATAAATTAAGAGTAGTTTGGGGAGCAAGAGCCGAATTTTTTAATCAAACAATTAGTTCATTCGAATTTGGTGCAAGCACTACTCCTACTCCTGTTGAAGTAGATACAAAAGAAACAGACAGCGTAGGGTTAAAATTTGATTTATTACCATCTGTAAATATTACTTATGCTGCTACTGAAAAAACAAATATTCGTGTTTCAGCATATAAAACTGTTGCTCGTCCTGAATTAAGAGAATTAGCACCATTTGGTTATTATGATATCGAAACAAACTCAAGCATTACCGGTAACCCAAGTTTATTAGCTACTAATATTTATAATGGCTATGTTAAAGTAGAACACTTTTTTGGTGCAGGACAAGTAATTTCTGCTGGTGTATTCTACAAAAAGTTTATTGACCCAATCGGACAACGTTTTTATTTCGGAACTGTTCGTGAATTAAAACCTATCAACGATTCATTAGCTACCGTTTATGGTGCTGAATTTGAATTGCGTAAAAATTTAGGATTTATTGCACGTGAAGTAAAATTCCTTGAACGTTTTACATTTAATACTAACCTCGCGTTAATTAATTCAAATACGCTGTTACACGTTGCTGACACTGCTATTGCAGGTGCTGCTGAACGCCAGTTACAAGGTCAAAGCGATTACGTTGTGAATTTCGGTTTAACTTATATCGAACCTATGAAAGGCATGTCGTTTACCGTTTTATTTAATCAGATTGGCCGCAGAATTTCTGAATATGGTAATGCGCAATATGATGATATATACGAAAACCCACGTCCATTATTAGATGGTCAGATTTCAATTCCATTTAATAAAGGTAACGGTACCGTAAAAATGAACTTTAGCGATATGTTGAGCAAATATGCCATCTTCTATCAAGACTTAGATGAAGACGGAGCATATGATGAAACAATTGATAATACTATCCGCAAAATTGACAGCGGTGCAAAAATTTCTTTATCTGTTAATTATAAATTCTAAATAAACATTTCAAATTATGAAAAAACTGCAATCAATCTTAACAATTTTAATTATGCTGGGTTTAACAAGTGTTGCCCATGCACAATTACCAACAAAAGCCCTGACAGGTGAAATATCAGGCATTACGCGCAATCTCGTAAACGATACTGTGTATATTTTAACAGGATTCGTTTATGTTGAAGATGGTGCTACTTTAAATATCGAAGCGGGTACTATTATTCGCGGAGATAAAGACACAAAAGGAAGTTTGATCGTTACTAAAGGTTCTAAAATTTATGCTTTAGGAACTCCTGATCAACCAATTGTTTTCACCAGTAATCAACCGGAAGGTTCACGTAATTATGGCGACTGGGGTGGAATTATCATTTTAGGTGATGCGCCAATTAACGTTGCCGGCGGAACTGCAGTAATCGAAGGTGGAGTGGATACACCTGAAGGTGATGCATCTTACGGTGGAGCTGATGCCTCAGACAATTCAGGTTCATTAACGTATGTGCGTATCGAATATCCTGGTATCGCATTTGTTCCTGGAAATGAAATCAACGGCTTAACTTGCGGTGGTGTTGGTTCAAGCACAGTTTTAGACCATATTATGGTTAGCCGTTCAGGTGATGATGCATTCGAATTTTTTGGTGGAACTGTAAATGGTAAATATTTAATTGCGCATAATACTTATGACGATGATTTTGATACTGACTTTGGTTTTCAGGGCAAAATACAATTCGGATTAGTAAAACGCGACCCGAATTTTGCTGACGTTTCAGGTTCTAATGGTTTTGAAAGTGATAATGATGCAACTGGTAGCACCAATTCACCACAAACCAATCCTACTTTTAGCAATATGACTGTAGTTGGTCCTATTCAAAATGCAGGCGATGTAATTAATGTGAATTACAAACGTGGTGCACACTTACGCAGAAATACCAATACTGATATTTTTAATTCGGTTATAATCGGTTACCCAAGTGGAATTATGGTTGACGGTGCTTTATGTGAAGCTAGTGCAACTGCTAATTCATTAAAAGTTCAAAACTCAATTATTGCCGGACACAACAACGATTTTGAAGTTGCTGTTGGTAGTAGTTTTGATGCGAATGCATGGTTTACTACTGCAGCTTATAACAACAGCATTTTAGATTTAAGCAGCGATGTAATGTTGACAGATGCATATAATATTACTTCTCCTAACTTCATACCTATGGGTGGTTCACCATTATTAAGCGGTGCATCATTTGTTGAAGCAGAATTAATTGGTTTGATTCCTACAACTTACAAAGGTGCTTTCGGTAATTTAGACTGGACTTCTTGTTGGGCTAACTGGGATCCACAAAATACTAACTATGGTGAAGTACCGGGAACTATTGCTCCTGCTATTGCATCATTTGATATTTCCAATGCTGATTTAACAGTTTCATTTAATAACACATCAAGTAATGCCGTATCATATTCTTGGGATTTTGGTGATGAAACAACAACTGAAGATGTAAGTACTGAAGCTAATCCTTCATATACTTATCCTGCTTTAGGTGTGTATAATGTTGTGTTAACTGCAACAGGAACTTGTGCTGATCAAAATACTACATCACAATCATTAGACCTTTCAGTTGCTATTACTGATTTCAATAATATCAACAGTGTAAGTGTATATCCGAACCCTGCGAAAAATGCAGCCACAGTTGCAATTTCAGCTACTTCGAATACAACAGCTGATATTACTGTAACCGACATGACAGGAAGAGTGATATTACCGACAATTTCAGCCAATTTAATGAGCGGAAATAATTCGTATACTTTCAACACTTCAACATTAAGTTCAGGTGTATATCTTGTAAACGTTACTAATGCAGGCGAAAACGCTGCATTACAATTAATCATAGCTAAATAAGTTTTCGTATTGTAAGAAAGGGGTCGCCGCGAGGTGGCCTTTTTTTTTGTACCTACATGTGTAATTTTGTAACTAGAACTCATCTCAAAAATAGGTTTGTTTTAGTATTTTCAAGTATTCGCTCTTTAGCCGAGGCGCTTGAAGCAGCTCATACTGGAGGAAGTACGGGCAATTCAAGCAACGAAGGATAAAGAGCGAAGACGAAGAAAAGACGCCAAAGGTATTTTTGAGATGAGTGCTAATTGTAAATACAAACAATATGCATATTACACCTGCAAACGCATTACAAACTTTACATCAATCGAATAAATTATTTATTTCGTTGTTTGAACATGGCAGTTTAGTTGTGGAAATATATCAACCACAAAAAGTAGACTTACAACAGCCACACGACCGCGATGAAGTATATGTGATTACAAATGGCCATGGACAATTTAATCACAACAATACTATCGTTTCAGTAAATACCGGCGATTTTTTATTTGTCCCTGCAGGTGACCCTCACCATTTTTTTGATTTTTCTGATGACTTTGCTACCTGGGTCATATTCTATGGCCCAAAAGGTGGAGAATTAAACACATTCGCACATGAAAATGAAAATTAATTGCGAACACTGTAACGTCCCGTTACAACCCGAAGGTTTAGCCTATGTTTGTAGCTACGAATGCACCTATTGCAGTAATTGTGCGACTCAGTTTCAGCATATTTGCCCAAATTGTTCCGGCGAATTAGTCCGCCGCCCTAAGCGATTGCCAAAAGATAAAACACGCTAAGTATTCCAATCGTTTGATTTTCTCAGTGCATTCCGGTAAATTTACTTTACTCAAAGAATTTTTATGCACGCTAACGAACAATTAATCCATAATTTTTATTCCGCTTTTTTGGATAAAGATTATCAGACTATGCAAAATAGTTATGCTGAAGAGGCAACTTTTTCCGATCCTGTATTTCAGCATTTATCAGTACAAGAAGTAAGGGCAATGTGGGAAATGTTTTGTAAGCGTGGAAAGGACATGCAACTCACTTTTTCCATTCAACATGCCGATGATAAATATGTGCATGCCACCTGGATTCCGAATTATACATTTTCTGCAACCGGCAGACCTGTCACCAATTATATCACTTCTAAATTTACCATTGTAGATAAAAAAATAGTGAACCATGTCGACCATTTTAATTTTTACAAATGGTCAAGTCAGGCATTAGGATTGAGCGGGACCTTACTCGGTTGGACACCAATGGTAAAAAATAAAGTGCGCAAAACAGCAATGAAAAATTTACATACTTTTATGCAAAAATCAGCTTCTTAATAATATGTCAATTCCAGCTACCACTTTACCCGAATTAATTACATCAAGATTAATACTCAATCAGGTTCAAATTGAGGATGCACCGCAAGTGTTTATCTTACGTAACGACAAATTAGTAAACAAGTATGTCGATTTACCAGAAACACCGGATGAAGCCGCGGCTGCAAACTTTATTCATAAAGTAAACGATTACAATTTACAAAATAAAGGCAGATATTGGGCAATACGATTAAAGGACAATCCTCAGTTGATTGGTTCAATATGTTTGTGGAATTTTGATGACAATACCAATACAGCGGAATTAGGATTTACGCTGCTTACAGATTACTGGCGCAAGGGATATATGCAGGAAGCGCTTCAATGTGTCCTTCAGTATGGTTTCGATGATTTACACCTTACAAAAATTGATGGCTGGACACACCAACTAAATGAAGCATCAATAGGATTAATGGAAAAAGTGGGTTTTACCAGAAATTTCGAGTTAGAAAAACAAGCTATCGTAGATGAATCAGAAAAACATATGGTAATCTACACTATTCTAAATCAGCACTAAACTTCAATTGTTTTGCTCTTCCATTCATGATAAAGTTGAGATATCAATCCATCACTTAAACCTTGTTTAGGGACAAATATTTTTTCAATACCGGCCCATTTCATTACATTGATATAAATTTTAAGTGCAGGCACAATAACATCTGCCCTATCCGGTTTTAAGCCTAATTCACGAACGCGTTCTCCCATACTTAAATCGTCCATATACATCATGACACGTTTTAATATACTGATGCTCAGATAAGGTTTACCGGCTTTGCCATAATGTTTCATTACATGGTTGATATTACCCCCAACGCCAATGGCACTTAATTCGAAGTTGATATTTTTCGTCGCTTTAATCCATTCCAGCATTTCACGCCATTCAGTATCATTCACCTGGTCGTTTAATAAACGTAAGGTTCCAATGTTAAACGAACGGTTGGCAATTAATTTACCATTACCCAAAAAACCTAATTCGGTACTTCCACCGCCAACATCTATATATAAATAAAAATCATTTGGCTCTAATCCAATTTGATCCAGTGGTACACCCAAAATTGTTTTTCCTTCACGGTCGCCCGAAATAATTTGAATTTCAAGTCCTGCTTCTTTTTTTACACGAGCTAATATTTCATCACTGTTTTTAGCATCTCGCATAGCTGATGTTGCACACACTTTAAAAGCAGTTACTTTGTGAATTTCCATGATATGTTTCATAGAAATCATTGCCTTTACCAGCATCTGTGTTTTTTCTTCAGAAATTACACCATCAATAAATGCATCTTCCCCTAAACGAACCGGAACACGTATCAACGAATCTTTGTGAAAAACCGGACCCTTTGGTGTTTCGTATACATTTTCAATCAACAATCTGATTGCATTACTTCCTATATCTATAGCTGCAAACTTCATCTCTTAATCTGATTAATTATTAGTTTTTAATTTCTCGTAATAACTTTTAAAATAATTATATAACGCCAACTGACTACGCAACGATTCTGCATTTTTAGGCTTTGTAACGTAATCGTTCAAATGTCCATGCACTAATGTCCTGGACTTCACATTGTCTTTCCAAGTTAGCTCTAAAATTTCTTTGAGTTGTTTTTTGATGTCTTTATCTAAAATACTCACCAATACTTCTATTCTATGGTCAATATTTCGTTCCATCATATCGGCAGAACCCATGTAAATTTCTTCTTTGCCATTGTTGTAGAAGTAAAATATACGTGGATGTTCAAGGTAACGATCCAAAATACTAATCGCTTCAATATTTTCACTTAATCCTTCAACGCCCGGAACAAGAGAGCAAATACCACGAACAATGAGCTTCACCTTTACCCCTGCATTACTTGCTTCGTATAATTTTTTGATAATTTCTTTATCCACCAGATTATTCAACTTGAAAAACAATACCGCAGGTTTTTTGTCCTTGGCATTTCTTATTTCGCGACTAATCAGTTGTTTCATTTTGGCGCGCATATTTAATGGCGCAACCATCAGGTGTTTATACTTCCCAATTTCAAATCGATTATCGAAAAATTCAAATATCTTTTTTACTTCTTTGGTAATTTCAGGTCTTGCAGTCAGTAAAAATATATCGGTATAAACTTTTGCTGTATTTTCATTAAAGTTGCCTGTTCCAATTATGGCATATTGCACTTGTTTGCCTTCATGCACATGCGTAATTAAACATAGTTTAGAATGCACTTTGAGGTTGTTGACACCAAAAGAAACTTTTACACCCTCCTCCTGCAATTTGTTGGACCAAAATATATTGTTTTCCTCATCGAAACGCGCTTGCAATTCCATAACTACCGTAACTTGTTTTCCGTTGCGGGCAGCATTTATTAAACTCATTACCACGCTCGAATTTTTGGCAACGCGATACAAAGTCATATGTATACTGGTCACATTCGGATTAATTGCCGCTTCTCTCAGTAAATCGATAATATGGTGAAAACTCTGATACGGAAAATGTAAAAATATATCCCGCTGACGCAGCACACTCGTTATACTTGAATTGGTATTTAATAACGGATGATGCACAGGCGGCATGGGCTGATATTGCAAATCTTTACGACCCAAATCAGGAAAATTCATAAAGTCTTTAAAATTATGATAACGCGCTCCCGGAATAATAGCATCGTTGCGTTGCAATTTCATTTTTTTGGCGAAAAATTGCAACATGTCTTCAGGCATTTGCGCATCGTAAATGAAACGTGTTGTTTCACCTTTCGTGCGCCTTTTTACACTCTTCTGAATAATTTCTAATAAACTTTCCGATAAATCGGTATGAATATCTAATTCAGCATCTCTGGTAATTTTTATTGTATACGCATCGATGTAATCATAATTAAAAATATAATACATCGCATCCAGGTTATACCGAATAATATCATCCAATAAAATAATGAATTTTTTATCGCCATCATCCGGTAACATAAAAAATCGCGAAGGATCACCATCCGGCACTTCAATCAGCGAATACCTAGTGGCATTTGGTTTATCTTTTTTCACCATACGCACTGCTAAGTATATACCCTTGTCGTTTAACAAAGGCATTTTTTTATTGTTGTCCAGCATGATTGGAAACAAACGCTGATGGACCTTTTCATTAAAATACTGACGAATTATTTCACCCTGCTGACTATTAATTTCTTTTTCGTTGAGGATAAATATTTTGTGTTTTTTTAAATCTTCAAGAATTTCCAGATAGGCATTGTCAAACCTGTTTTTTAACACCAATACTTTTTTCTGAATTTGTGTCAGCGTTTTTTGAGGATTTACATCAAATACTTTTAACTGCGATTTTTGTACACGCATCATTCTGCGCAGCACAGCAACTCGCACACGAAATAATTCATCCTGATTATTTGAAAAAATGCCTAAAAAACGAATTCGGTCATTTAAGGGCACATTTTTATCCTCTGCCTCCTGCAATACCCTTTCGTTAAATGTCAACCAACTGATATCCCTGTTTATATACTTCAGTTTCAATTTTTTGTTCTTTTTTGCGCTCATATACTCACCTTGTACAGAGCAAATTTAATCTTTGGCTAAAATACTAGCATGCTCAGCAAGGGCGAGTGTAAAGTTGATTAATTAATTGTTAATTAATTGTTCACCTAACAAATAAGCAGATTTAAGCATTTCAGTAACTTTGCACCATGAATCAGGATAAATACGGATTACGTGGGGTTTCCTCACAGAAAGAAGAAGTGCATAAAGCCATTGCTCATATGGATAAAGGACTGTATCCCAATGCTTTCTGTAAAATTTTACCTGATTTTGCCGCCGGCGATGCTGCTTATTGTAATGTGATGCATGCCGACACAGCAGGAACCAAAACTTCTTTAGCCTACATTTATTGGAAAGAAACCGGTGATATCAGTGTTTGGGAAGGTGTTGCTCAGGATGCCCTGGTGATGAACCTCGATGATATGGCCTGTGTGGGTATTACCGATAACATCACAATTTCATCAACAATTGGTCGCAACAAAAGTGTAATTCCGGGCGAAGTGTTAGCTGCAGTTATCAATGGCACCAACCGTTTCATAGAAAACATGCGCGAATTAGGCGTAATTATTCACCATGCCGGAGGCGAAACTGCTGATGTGGGCGATATCGTTCGCACCATTGATGTTGGGATAACCGCTTTTGGTCGTATAAAACGCGATGAACTGGTGGTAAACAATATTCAACCGGGTAATGTAATTGTCGGGCTGGCAAGTTTTGGACAAACAAGCTACGAAACCGAATACAATGGTGGAATGGGCAGCAATGGGTTAACCAGCGCGAGACATGATGTTTTTGCAAAAAAATACGCCGGATTATATCCTGAAAGTTATAATCAGCAAATTCCGGATGAAGTGGTATATAACGGCAATAAACAGCTGACTGATTTAATTGAAGTGAATGGTAACAAAATAACAGCAGGTAAATTGGTGCTTTCTCCTACCAGAACCTATTTACCAGTGATAAAAGCGATATTAGCAGCACATAAATCTGCAATTTCAGGTATGATTCACTGCTCAGGTGGTGGCCAAACCAAAGTTTTACATTTTGTAGATAATGTGCATATCATCAAAAATAATTTCTTCGAAACCCCTCCCCTGTTTCAATTAATCCAGGAAGAATCTAAAACCGACTGGAAAGAAATGTATAAGGTATTTAATATGGGCTGTCGTTTAGAAGTTTATACCGATCAACAAACAGCTGAAGCTATTATTGCAATTGCCAATCAATTTAATATTGAAGCAAAAATTATCGGTCACGTTGAAGCTGCAGCAAATAAAAAAGTTACCATGCATACAGCACATGGTATTTTTGAATATTAATTACCAGCTCGGGAAATAACGAAAATAAGCCTTGAATCTTTTGGCAGAGGTAACTCTGTTCACATAAAAGAAATTGAGAATGATCCCTACTATTACGATAATCATTCCGATGATGGCAACCATATTAAATCGTTCTCCAAAAAAGATATAGCCAAACCTAACGCAAACACAACACCCAAATACGCGTAATTGGCAATGGTACCGGCCTTTTCCATCTGATAGGCCTTGGTCATATATATTTGAGCAACCTGAGTTACTAAACCCATTGCGATAATTAACATCCATTCTCTGCCAATCGGCATTACCCAATTATTTACACAAAATGGGGTCACAATTGGAATGGTGCAAAGGGGCAAATAAAATACCATCACAAGCGCCGGGACATGGTTTGCCGTTTTGCGCAGCGCATTGTAGGCTAATCCCGAAAACGCTGCTCCTAAAATACCCAACATCAATAAATCGGTATGTTCATTTTTTTCAAATCCATTAATAAAAATGATACCCGTAAATGAAACAGCAAAAAATATCCACTGCCGCCAATTCATATTTTCGTTGAGTAAAACTGTAGCAAAAATGATGGTAAAAATGGGCGACAAATAACCTATAGTGACAGCAGTTGCTAAAGGCAAATGCTGAATACTAAAAAAGAAAATGAGCAAGGCAATTGACCCTGAAACTCCACGGCCAATCATAACCCAACGATGACTGCGGCCAAACGGAAAAATACGGCTGCGATACAATAAAAATCCACTAACCAACAACATGACCAGGGAGCGAAAAAGTACTAATTCGTAGGAAGGAATGCGCTGTAACATTTTCACTAACACATTCATGATACCAAACAAAAAAGTAGAGGTAATCATGAAATATATTGCCTTTGCGTGAGTATTTGCCTGCACTGTACTCAACCTAACATTGGGTTTTAGCATTTAGTGCAAAATAATCGCGAAATTTTATGGAATAAGGGTTGAGTTATCACCATATGAACAAAACACCCTAGCAATTTGGGGAATTTTGCTGAATATCATCCGCGATTTTGTTTATTTTGGCTAATGTGGATTGATCGCTTAATATGGAGAAAAACGAACGCTAACTTGTTAATAGGTTCCAAATTTGGCAGAATTACACCATATTTGTCAGGCATATTCGAATTGAAAATTTGCGCTAGTTTAGCCATTTACCTGTAAAATCCGACAAAGCAGTTAAATCTTGTTAATGCAAAGCTAAATTGGCACGAATCTCGTTTATCTTTAAAATCATTGTTAATTAGCTCATATCTAAACGCTTACTAAGAACATGAATAAAAATGAAATTTTTATTTTTCCTGCTCACCGTTTCCGGATTTTATGCCGGTTACAGCCAGCAAACTGCGACAACTACCAAACCTGAAGAAACCCTTACTGAGGAAGAGGCTATGCTCAAATTCGAAAGATTTTTGAGTATTGTCGACGACAGGTATATGGACGATGTGGATGCAGGAAAATTAGTGGAAGATGCCATTATTGAAGTATTAACGCAACTCGACCCGCACTCTGTTTATTTTACAGAAGAAGAATTACAACAAGCCAATGAACCACTCGAAGGTAACTTTGAAGGTGTAGGTATTCAGTTCAACTTGTTGAATGATACCATCATTGTGGTTGGTGTAATTTCTGGTGGACCAAGTGAAAAAGTGGGATTAATGCCGGGTGATAAAATTGTTCAGATTAATGAAGAAAAGGTAGCCGGAATTGGCATGTCCAACAAAGGTGTAACTGATAGATTACGTGGAAAATGCCCGATGTAAAAGTATATATTGAAAGAAATGGCGCCAAAAAGAATCTGGAGTTTAAAATTACACGCGATGTAATTCCACTTTATAGTGTTGATGCTAAATATATGGCAGAGCCATCTACCGGATATATTCGTGTGAGTAAATTCGCAGCAACAACAACTGAAGAATTTAAATTGGCGCTATCTGAATTAGGTAAACAGGGAATGAAAAATTTAATTCTCGATTTACGTGGCAATGGTGGTGGTTATTTGAATGCTGCAATTGATATGGCTAACGAATTTTTACCTGCAAATAAATTAATTGTTTACACAGAAGGAAGAGCCTATCCACGTCAGGATGCAATGTCGGTTGGAAATGGCACCATGAAGGAAGGAAAAATAATTATTTTAATTGACGAAGGTTCTGCTTCTGCAAGTGAAATTGTTACAGGCGCTTTACAAGATTGGGATCGCGCATTAGTTATTGGAAGAAGAAGTTTTGGAAAAGGTTTAGTGCAACGTTCATTCAACTTGCCTGATGGCTCGGCAATGCGTTTAACGGTTTCTCGTTATTACACACCTTCCGGCCGTTCCATTCAAAAATCTTATGAAGAAGGTTTGGAAGCTTACCACAATGAATTAAACGAACGTTATCGCGATGGCGAATTAACTGCGGATACAACTTTTCATTATCCCGATTCACTCACTTTTTATACTAACGCAAAACGAATTGTTTACGGTGGTGGTGGTATTATGCCTGATATTTACATTGCTTTAGATACCAGCTGGGCAACTGACTATTATGCTGAAGTGGTTGGAAAAGGAATTGTAAATCAATTTGCCATTACTTATGTAAATAAAAATCGCGACCAATTAAACAGTAAGTATGCCGATGCATTTGCGTTTAATAAAAACTTTAATGTTGACACTAAATTGTGGAACGAATTTTTCGCCTATGCAGAAGCTGACAGTGTGAAAAAAGATGAAGCTCAATTTGCGTTATGCGAACAAAAGTTAGGCCAGGTAATTAAAGCAGTAATTGCACGTGATTTATTTGACTTCGAAGCATATTGGGTGGTTTCCAATTCAACTGACGAAGCTTATTTGAAAGCTTTGGAAAGTTTAAGTGATGACACATTTAATAAAATGAAAATCGCCACTAAATAATCAAATTATAAAGCCAATAAAAAAGCCCGCAATTATTTTGCGGGCTTTTTTATTGAACAAAAGTTTTATCAATTAAAATCTTTCCCTGCTTCTAATAATTTAACCGCATTTTCTAAGGTGGATTTTACCTGAGGGTCAGGATTTAATTGCATTGCTGCTTTAGCATATTTTAATGCATTTTTATAATCTCCGTTAGCTGAATATCCTCGTGCTAAACCTAAATTGGTTACAGGAGAAGTTGGTGTCTTTTTGTAATTGATTAAAAACACTTCTAAAGCCTCTTTATTTTTCTTTTGCGCCTGTAATCCTCTTGCATAATAATGAATATCCATCATCGATGCTGTTGGGTCATTGATAGCAACCTGCATAATACTATCGGCTTGGGTTGTTTTACCTAAGGCATTTAATACATTTGCTTTGCAACTTAAACTGGTGAAGTTTTTTCTTCCGAAAAATGGTTCTTCTATGGCATAATTAGCCCAAGTTAATGCTTCCGTCAAATTAGTATTTTGTTGCACACAATAATTGGCGCCATCTACCCACGACATATAATTAAACCCAATATCACTTCTCAATTCTTTTCTGATTTGGTCAATATAAACAGTTGTAATATTTTCTACCTTAAACTGTATTGGCACTTGTAAATATTCCCACATCAACGCAACCACCGCAGCATCACTCTGCCTATCGGTAAACTCATATGTAAGCCATTCGTGAAAATTATTAGCAGCTGGTTTTACGGTAACGCGCAACACATCTTCCTCAGCTTTGTAAAAAAAACTTCCCCAAGAATCGGCATTGGAAGAAAATATCACCACCCATTCCGTTGGCCCAGGAATAAAATGTAAACCATATTTACCCGCTTTAAGCTTTTTACCTTCTACCAAAACATCATGCGATAACTCAATAGTAGTATTCATATTAGCTCCACCTCTCCAAGGCGATGGATTCGATTCATTTGACCATCCAAATTGCAGGTTAGCCAAACCATAAGGCACGAGTTCACCCCAAATATGGCCTGTTCTGTCCTCCCCTTGCGGTCCATGGACATTTGGCGAAGAATAATTAATCGTTATGCTAACCGGCCCCATAAATTGTGTTACCTCAGCAACCTGATTATCACCACTAGGTGGAAGGGTTAATTGCGCTTGCACAACAGTTATTGAAAAGCATAATAAACCTGTGCAAAAATTTTGTATCATTTTTTTCATGTCATCTATTTTGTGTTAAAAATATTTCTATTATCATTGATGAGAAATTAATATACGTTAATACTTGTTAAGCACCCTTTCAAATAATTATGAAAAATGCAGCATTTCATCGCCAAATTCCGGTTTTACCCGTTGCCGATTTAAAGGCCACCATTAAGTATTACAAAACAAAACTAGGCTTTTCTGAGGAGTGGTTTTGGGAAGATACCGATGCTGGTTGTGGCAGAAATGAGTTATTTATGTTGTTTAATTTAAATCCAACACTTTTGGATGCCATGTTAGCTGCCTCGGCACCTTTGGAAATTATTTGGATTGTTGAACAGGTAGATGACATTTATGCGGAATACACACAAAAAGATTTAACATTGTTAAGTGAACTCGAAAATAAACCATGGGGGATGCGCGAGTTTACCATAAAAGACATCAATGGATATGCCATTCGCATTGCTGAACCTTTAGAAAATGAATAATAAAACACTGATACAATTCAAAAACGAAGTGGAACAAACTTTGAGTTCCATTAAATCTACACGAAAACCGAGTCCGGATTTCGATTTACAAAAATATATCGGCACCCATTTTTATGTTACCGGATTATCCATGCCGCAATTGCGCAAAGCATTCCAACACGGATATTCATTTAGCAACAAACCATTACCAGAACAATTTGAAATTTATAAATATCTATTTTTTAACAGCGAAGTATTTGATGCCATGTTACAATCGTTGTTTTTTTGCGAAAAATATGTAAAACAAGCTGAACCTGAATATATTTTTAATGAATTGATTGATTGGATAAGTCGCATCGACAACTGGGCGCATAGCGATATGCTTACTCAACATTTTGCCTACCTGCACGAAGTTCGGCCTGACTTAGTTTATCCGCATTTGCAGGAATGGAATAAATCCGACAACCCCTGGATGCGCCGACAATCGGTGTTAAGCCCTTTATGTTATGCCCGTTCCAGAAAAGTAAAACCGCCATTCAATAAAATTATCGCGTTGGTAAAACCACTGCTCAACGATCCCGATTATTACGTGCAAAAAGGTGTGGGCTGGTGTTTGCGGGAAACAGGAATTGTTTATCCGGAAAAAACATTCGTATTTTTAACCGAATATCACCATGTAATTACTTCAACTGCTTTTGCAGCTGCAGCAGAAAAATTACCGACTAAACAAAAAGAACAATTAAAACTATTGCGTAAAAAATCACGAAAAAAATGAGCGAATTATTCGAAATAATTAAAGAAAAGTTACCTTATCTTGAAAATGCACTCATTGATAAAATGATTGAAAAATCCAGTGACGTAACCTTACCTCCCAATCAACAAATATTACGCGAAGGTCAATACATTAAAACCATTCCATTAGTAATTAGTGGACTATTAAAAGTTATTACCAGCCACGGCGACAAAGAAATATTACTCTATTATATACAACCCTCCGAAAGTTGTGTTATGTCATTTGCATTCAGCATGTCCGATGAACCTAGCAACATAGCGGCATTTACAGAAACAGAAACCCGTGTGCTCATTTTAAATGCTGAAGACGTAAAATCATGGATCATGAGTTTCCCGAGTATCAATTTATTATTTCTAAACCAATATAACAATCGGTATAAAGATTTGGTAGATACCATTGGAGACCTGATTTACGAAAAACTGGACACCCGAATTTATAATTATCTAAAACAACGGGTAGCCATTTCTGATTCCGGTTTAGTAAATATCCCACATCGGCAAATAGCTGAAGAAATTGCCTCCAGCAGAGAAGTGGTTACCCGCTTACTAAAGAAATTGGAAGCCGACAAAAAAATCGTCCAAACCCGCGATGGGATAAAAGTCCTATAACGATGTGACCAATATCACATAAACTAAGCTGACCCATGTTCTACTTTTGTGTTAACATTTAGGCAATGGCAAAGAAATTAATTTTAGTTTGTATATCCTGTATTGCTATTGCGGCATTAATTGCTGCTTGTATCCAATTATTCAAACATTAAAACTATTTATTATGAAAAAGAACATGGGCTCAACCGACCGCATCCTGCGCATAATCATTGCTGCAGTAATTGCAATTCTCTATTTTACCGGAACCGTTTCAGGAACATTAGGACTGGTATTATTAATCCTCGGAGCAGTATTTGTGCTGACTTCACTGGTTTCATTTTGTCCGCTCTATTCGATTTTTGGTTTAAATACCTGCCCTGCTAAAAAATAATTAAACAATTTTAGCTCGGATGTAAACTGTTAAACAGATATGCTGTACCTGTTTAACAGTTTTTTTATTTAGGACTGGCGCTCAGCTTTTCAACTCCCTTTCCTGCCCAACGTTTTTATTTTACCTATCTTTGAAATTACAAATCAAAAATATGTGTAGATACATCTTTACTCCTCTTTTTTTAGTCGCTGTATTATTTACAACAACAGTCAGCGCACAATTTAACATCGATTTTCTTGGACAACTGGAATATGATGATCAATTGTCCAACCTTACCGGCTGGTCAGATGGTGCAGGTCATGAATATGCTATTGTTGGTACTGAAGACGGTACTTCAATTGTTGATATCACCGACCCAACCGACCCTGTTGAGGTACAGTTTGTTGACGGCAATAACAGCATTTGGCGAGAAGTAAGAACTTGGAGCCATTATGCCTATGTTGTTACTGAAGCAGGTGGTGGCTTACTTTGTATCGATTTATCTACATTGCCTGGGCCTGTAGACTTCAACTTCACTGATGGTGGTGTTGGTCTAAACTCCGGACATACTGTATTTTGTGATGAAAACGGTTATGTGCACGTATTTGGCTCAAATAGAGGTGTTGGTGGAGACCAAATTTTTAACGCCAATATCGACCCAATGGACCCACCTTTTGCCGGCGAGGTTGAAGAATGGTATATCCACGATGGATTTGTGAGAGGTGATACTTTGTGGGCAGGTAATATTTATGATGGCTGGTTTTCAGTTTGGGATATCAGCGACAAATCTTCACCTGAGTTAATGGCTCAACAAAGCACACCTGACAATTTTACACATAATGTGTGGCTTACAGACGATAACAATTTTTTATACTCAACAGATGAGGTAACTAATGCCGTGGTAGCATCTTATGATGTTTCAGACCTTACCGATATCAAAGAATTGGACCAGTTTCGCGCTAATCCCGGCACAAACTCTATTCCGCATAATACATTTGTTCGTGGCGACTTCCTGGTAACCGCTTATTACCGCGATGGCGTTGTAATTACCGATGCAACTCATCCTGATAATATGATTAAAACCGGTGAATATGATACTTCTCCATTGGCTGGAAACGGATTTAACGGTGCTTGGGGAGCCTGGCCGTACTTACCTTCAGGAAATATCATTGTGAGCGATATGGAACAAGGTTTATTCATTTTGGGACCTACCTATGTAAAAGCTAGTTACCTGGATGGATTGGTTACTGATGCAGGTACCGGAGCACCGTTGTTTGGGGCTGAAGTAAGTTTTACTGCTGTTGGTGCTATTGATGCAACTACTGCATTAACAGGTACTTACATGACAGGTACTCCAACTGCAGGCACTTATGATATTACTTTTTCTAAATTAGGTTATTTACCTACCACCATTTTTGGTGTGGCGCTTTCAAATGGCGTTTCAACTACTGTAAATGCGGAATTAGAAGCATTACCTACCTATGAAGTTAGTGGTATGGTTACTGATTTGGCTACAGGAAGTGGCGTGCCAAATGCCAACGTTTTATTAGCAAATGATATATACAGTTTTGAAGGTATTACAGACGCTGAAGGTAACTTTACCCTTATTGGAGTTCTTGAAGACAGCTATACCTTATATGCCGGAAAATGGGGATATGTTACTAATGATGCAGACTTTGATGTAACAGCAGGTGATGACCTTTCACTTGAAATATGGAAAGGATATTACGATGATTTCATTTTTGACCAAGGATGGACAACTACTACAACCACCGATGTTGGTTTATGGGAAAAAGCGGAGCCAAATGGAACTTCTGCTGGCCCGGACTACGCTAACCCTGAATTAGATTTAGGTGGTGATTATGGTGATGAATGTTATGTGACCGGCAATAAACTTGGCGGCGCTGCAGGTGATGATGACGTTGATAATGGCAATGTAAATCTGCTTTCGCCTGTTATGGATTTATCCACATTCGCTAACCCAGTTTTAACGTATTACCGTTGGTTCTATAATGGCGGTGGCGGCGGAACGCCAAACGATACGCTCAAAATATTTGTCAGCAATGGAATTGAAGAAGTTATGGTTGATGCAATCACACATGTTGGCGATTTAAGCGCATGGGTACCAATGCAAATTAATATTGAACCTTACCTCGATTTAACAGATAATATGCAGGTGCGGTTTTATACTGCTGACCAATCTGCAACCGGACACTTAGTAGAAGCAGGTGTTGACCATTTTTATGTTTACGACGATGTGGAAGCAGCTCCGGAAACAGCTTTCGGGTCTTCTGAAACAACCGGTTGTGCACCTTTGACTGTGGTGTTCGACGATGCTTCTGTTGGTGCGTTTTCTTGGGCATGGGAATTCCCTGGTGGAACTCCGGCAACATCTACCCTCGAAAATCCTACAGTGGTTTACAATGTTCCGGGAACTTACGATGTAACGCTTACTGCATCAAACGATATCGGTTCAACAGCCGTGACTACGACCGCTTACGTTACTGCAGAACTCTGCAATAGCATTCACGATGAAGACCTTTCCGGTTTGATGAGCCTTTCTCCAAATCCATTCTTTAGCACTACTACTATCACCTTAACCAACACGGTTAATGCTGAAAGTATCACACTAACCGATATTACCGGTCGTGAATTAAGTGTTATCGAACTGCATAATGGTGTAAATACTATCGCAATCGGAACTAATTTGTCTGCTGGTGTTTATTTTATCAACCTCATTAAAAACGGGGTAACGGTAGGTAGCACAAAAGCAGTAAAAGCTGAATAATTCAATTCAAAAATATACCTCAAAATGCCATCTTAACCGGATGGCATTTTTTTTTGCCAATTCCCGCAAATTCACCCGAAAACAGGTCGGAATGTAAATTTTCATCACAATTGCTGCTTATATTCCCGAAATTCACATCGAAATCATTGAAACTTCAATCCTTCCACCTATATTTGCACCCGCTTGTAAAATAGGCATAACTATATTTTTTCAATAACCAACACAAAATTTATATGCAGGGTAAAGGTCTAGTAAAGTTCTTTTTGACCGCTATGGTTCTGGTATGTATTTACCAGCTTTCGTTTACATGGGTGGCCAACCGTGAGGGGAAAAAAGCAGAGAATTACGCAGTTTCAGGCATTGATCAGTCATTAACCGGTGAAGCACGCAAAGACGCCATTGCCGATAAAAAAAGTGAGTATTTCTCCCAAAATGCTGACAAGACTGTTTATAACCTCGGAATTGCCAAATACAATTATGACGAAGTAAAGAAAAGAGCTATCAATCTCGGTCTCGACCTTCAAGGTGGGATGAGCGTGGTGCTTGAAGTATCGAAATACGACTTATTAAAACAGCTTTGTACGGACCCGAAAAATCCAAAATTCACAGCTGCACTTGATAAAGCCCGTGCTGACGAAATCAAAGGCGAAGGCGAATTAATCGAAAATTTCGCTGCTAACTACGCTGCTGCTAATCCGGGAGCACAATTAGTTGCCCTTTTCAGCAATCAAAGTAATGTGGAAGATTTACCAAGAACTTCCTCTGACAATGACGTTATCAGTTGGTTAAAAACCATGGCTGATGAAGGCGTTGAATCAACTTATACTAAATTAAAGGAACGTATCGACAAGTTTGGTGTAACCCAACCTTACGTTACCCTCCAAAAAAATACAGGCCGTATTATGGTTGAATTACCTGGTGTAGACAACCCTAAACGCGCCAGAGAACTCCTCCAATCAACTGCTAACTTGCAGTTTTGGACAGTTTGGCAATACCAGGAAATTGGTGGTTCTATTAATCAGGCTAACAATATTTTAACTGAATTAGAAGCTATTGAAACTGATATTGCTGATGTAGTACCTGTTGATTCTGGCGATACTGCAACAAATGATACCGCTTCTACTGCATCATCCGCCGCGGCGGACACATTAGCTGAATTAGCTGAAGATACTGCTGCTGTTGACGCTGATGCTGAAATTAGCGGTCCTATTTCAAGTATTTTACTCCAACCAAGTGACCCTGCCGCTATTGGTATGGTTGCTGAAACTGATACATTAAAATTGATGCGTTACCTCCGCATGGATGAAGTATTAGGTGTATTTCCACCGAACCTGAAATTCATGTTGGCATCTAAACCATTGGAAGGCACTAAAAACTTCCATGTGTATGCCATTAAAACAGGTATCGATTCTGATGAACCTTTGTTAGATGGTTCTGCAATCAAATCTGCATCTCCTGACCGCGACCAGGTGGGTAATCCACAAATCAGTATGACAATGAATACTGAAGGTATGCGTCAATGGAAAAAAATCACTACTGATAACGTAGGCCAATTCGTTGCTATCACACTTGATAATAAAGTGTATTCTGCTCCTAGAGTAAATGAACCTATTCCTAGCGGAAGGTCATCTATTTCAGGAAGTTTCACTACTGAAGAAGCAATCGACTTATCTAATATTCTTGAAGTTGGTAAATTGCCTGTTCCTTCCCGCATTGTGCAGGAAGAAAACGTAGGACCATCTTTAGGTGCTGAATCTATTCGCATCGGTTTAATTTCGATGATTGCCGGTTTATTGTTGGTTATCATCTTTATGGCCGTTTATTATTCAACTGCAGGTTTAATTTCTGACCTTGCATTGTTTGCCAACTTATTTATCATTTTCGGAGTATTAGCATCTATTGGTGCAACACTTACTTTACCTGGTATTGCAGGTTTGGTATTAACCATGGGTATGGCGGTGGATGCCAACGTAATCATTTACGAGCGTATCCGTGAAGAGCTGGCTAAAGGCAAAAGCATGATTAAAGCGGTGGCCGATGGTTATCAGGGCTCCTACTCTGCTATCATTGATGGTAACTTAACAACATTAATTATCGCCATCATCCTTGCTAACTTCGGAACAGGACCAGTTAAAGGTTTCGCAGTTGTGCTGATGATTGGTATTATTTCATCTATGTTCTGTTCAATTTTCATCAGCCGATTAGTAATCGACCGTATGGTGAAAAAAGACAAACCGGTAAAATATTATACCAACTTTACTAAAAATGCTTTCAAAAACTTAAACTTCAACTTTATGGGCAATCGCCGTAAAGGGTATATGTTTTCTGCAGCATTAACAGTAATTGGTTTAATTGTAATGTTTACCAGTGGATTTAATTTCGGTGTTGACTTTAAAGGTGGTAGAACTTATACTGTGCGTTTTGAGCAGGCAATTGATGCAGACAAGGTGCGTAGTGAGTTATCCGACTTTGACGCCGGTGTTCAGGTAAAAACATTCAGTAGTGCCGACAAATTAAAAATTACAACAGGCTATATGATCGATAATCCGGATCCGGGTGCCGATTCATTAGTTGCACAAGCTTTATATAAAGAATTATCAGGTTTATATACAGGTGTTGATTTCAAAACATGGGATTCAACATTTAAAGAAAGCCAAATGAAGGTGGAACCTACCATTGCTGACGATATTCAGGCTTCAGCGTTAAAAGCGATTGGTTTGGCCTTAATTGCCATCTTTATTTACATTGTAATTCGTTTCCGTAAATGGCAGTTTGGTGCCGGTGCACTTGCATCATTAATTCACGATGCATTTATGGTACTCGCCATGTTTGCCTTGCTGAAAAACGTAATGCCTTTCTCCCTAGAAATAAACGAAACGTTTATCGCCGCCATATTAACGGTGATTGGTTACTCCATCAACGATACCGTGGTGGTATTCGACCGTATTCGTGAATACTTACGCGAAAGTAAAGCAGGTACTGTTCCTGAAATATTTAACAAAGCGATTAACGATACCTTGAGTCGTACCATGATTACTTCAGGTACTACCCTCCTTTCCATTATCGTATTATTGATTTTTGGAAATGAAAATATTCAAGGCTTCGCGTTCGCATTGTTTGTAGGTATTGGATTTGGTACTTATTCATCTGTATTTATTGCATCAGCAATTGCAGTGGATATGTATAAAAAAGATGATCACAACAAAGCAGCAGAAGACGTAATGAAATAATTACTTTTCCGCTTAACGTATATATAGGTTGTCTCAAAAGGACAACCTATTTTTTTTGTGGGTAGATGAACACTATACACACCTGTTCATCTGCACAACCCAAAAAATAGAACGATTTTTGTAGATATACATTTAACCTTCATCTTTACGTTATAATGCAAATGATAAAACCACTGCTGATTGCCCTTTTATTGTGCTGCACAACAGCTGCAATTGCGCAACCCGTAACAGAAGCCAACGCTTCCAACAAGGCAATGAAATACCTTGATGAGGGTGTTCAACGTGCTATGGCGAAATATTACGACAAAGCCCTGATCAGCTTTCAAAATGCTATCAAGGAAGAGCCTGAATTTGTTACAGCGTGGCAATATTTAGGCGATACCTACCGCAACATGAAAAACGACTCCTTGGCAGTGGAAGCATATTTAAAAACACTGGAACTAGACCCTGACCGCGATGCGATTTTGTATTCCAAATTGGCAGAATCGGAAGGTAATATTGGCATGTACGAAGAAGCTTATGAACATATGGTCGTATTTCTTCAAAACCCCGATGTTAAGGGAGATTTAAAGACAAAAGCCATCAAACTGCGCAAAAACTACGAATTTGCTAAAGAAGCGGTCAAAAACCCCGTGAATTTTAATCCCTACAACATGGGAACCGAAATCAACTCCGATTTTCCTGAATATTTCCCTTCTTTGAGTGTAGATGGTAAAACAATGGTTATGACACGCAGAATTGACGATGTAATATCATTAGGGCCCGGCGATAGCCGTAAAATTGAACAGGAAGACTTCTACATCTCGTTTTTGGAAAACGGGACATGGACGCCTGCACAGAATATGGGTGCGCCTATCAACACTAAAATGAACCAGGGGGCCCAAAGTATATCAGCTGACGGCCGATTTTTGTTTTATACCTCCTGCGAGGACCTTGAAAATGGATATGGCAGCTGCGATTTATACTATTCCTTAAAAATCGGCAATATATGGTCTAACCCTGAAAACTGTGGTACCATTATTAATACAGCTGACTGGGAATCACAGCCTTCGGTAACTGCCGACGGACGTGAGTTGTTTTTCAGCTCAGGTCGCCCGGGTGGCAAAGGCAGCTACGATTTATGGCATGCCAAATTGGGAGAAGATGGATATTGGATGGAACCTGAAAATTTAGGTGATGTAATCAATACGCCTTACCTGGAGCAATGTCCGTTTATTCACCCCGATGGTAAAACCTTATATTTTGCCAGCGAAGGTCATCCCGGAATGGGCTCTGCCGATTTGTTTTATTCAACAAGAGACGAAAATGGCGTTTGGTCGAAACCTATTAACCTCGGCTACCCAATCAATACCCAAAACCGTGAAATCAGTTTGTCGGTATCTTCAAATGGCACAACCGCTTATTTTTCTAGCGACAGAGATAAAACGCTCGGCGACCTCGATATTTATTCTTTCGAATTGCCTCCTGCCGTTCAGGCCGAACAAGTAACCTGGGTAAATGCCATTGTTACCGATGCCAAAACAAAACAACCACTTAAAGCTTCAGTGCAATTGATGAATATTGCCACAGGTGAAATTGTTGCTTCCTCTAATTCTGACCCAAAAACGGGCGAATTTTTAATCGTATTACCTAGTGGAAACGATTATGGTTTATTTGTGCAACGCGAAGGCTATTTATTTCACTCCGAAAATTTTTCACTAAAAAATGTAATGCCCGACGCACCTTATTTGATAAAAGTTGGTTTACAACCTATCAACGCTGGTGAAATCTTAACATTAAAAAATATTTTCTTCGAAACTGCGTCTGCCGAAATATTAGGTGTATCAGAACCCGAACTCAATAAAGTGGTGGAATTAATGCAAAAAAATCCCAATATGAAAATTAAGGTGAACGGACACACCGATAATGTTGGTGCAGAAGCTGATAATTTAAAATTATCATTAAATCGTTCTCTCAGCGTGAAAAATTATTTAATTGGCAAGGGAATTGATGCATCAAGAATAACGTATCAGGGATATGGTGAAAGCAAACCGATTGATGTAAATACAACTGAAAACGGCAGAGCAAATAACCGCAGAACCGAAATTGAAATTTTAAGTATTTAATACTGAATAACTTTAGCAATTAATAGAAACATAATTAAATAACCACATTAAAAAAACCCAAGCACCCGATTCACAAATTAATTTTATAACCAAAATCCGATGCTATGTCAATCGATGTTTCGAAACCTATTCCGATAGTGGACGGACAAAAGATTTCCCGCGAGGAATTTGAAAAAAATTATGTAAAACCACAAAAACCGGTCATACTCCGTGGCTTGTGGAAGCAGTATCCGGCCTACGCTAAATGGAATTACGCCTTTTTTAAAACTACAATGGGCGATGTGGAAGTGGGCCTGTACAGCAGCACCAAAGCCGACCCGAGTAAAACAATGTCCGAACCTACCGTTAAGATGAAGTTTAGTGAATATCTTCAGCTTATCGAAAAAGAACCCACCGACCTGCGGCTTTTTTTATTTCCCATTTTTAAATACAAACCGGAATTATTAAAAGATTTCGATTATCCTACCATCACAAAAAATTACATGAAATTACCATTCATGTTTTTTGGTCCTAAAAATGCCATCACCCGCATGCATCAGGATATAGATATGAGCAATGTTTTTTTAACGCAGTTTGAAGGAAAAAAACGTGTGGTATTATTTCCTCCCGACCAAAGTGATTTATTATATAGACTGCCCTTTAATGTGCATTCAACTGTCGATATCGACAAACCGGATTACAAAGAATATCCGGCATTAAAATATGCGAAAGGATTAACAGGAATTTTGGAATATGGCGACACCTTGTTTATGCCTTCCGGTTATTGGCATCATATTGAATATGTAGAAGGCGGATACGGTTTAAGTGTGCGCAGTTTACCTACACAGTTTTCGGTTAAATTAAAAGGTTTTTACAATTTAACCATTCAACGCAAACTCGATGATATGTTGCGTTTTACCTTCGGTAATAAATGGTTTGAACTCAAAAAATCTATCGCCAAAAAAAGAGCGGAACGCGCTATCAAACGTATGCATAAAAACAATGCGCACAGCGGCGATTTAGCTTTTCAATAAATTATAACAACAACGTTATTTATCCATCTGCCCCGGCGGATGGATTTTTTATTCCTGTTAATCCTAAAAACTAATTGTAATTTTAAACATGTGTTTAATCAACCTTGCTTTCAGGCAACATCCCTCCTACCCATTAATTTTAGTTGCCAACCGCGACGAATTTTATGCGCGGCCAACACGTATGTTACAATGGTGGGAAGATGAACATCCCGACCTGCTGGCAGGCAAAGATTTACAGGAAGGTGGCACCTGGATGGGCATCAACAAACAAGGGCAATTTGCAGCTTTAACCAATTATCGCGACTTAGCTAATATCAACGATAAAGCACCATCTCGCGGACATATCGTAAAACGGTATCTGAACGGAGAATTGCCGGACGAAGAAATGTTTCGTTTTTTAAAAACGCAGGGGAAATTATACAATGGTTTTAATATCATTTACGGCACGGTTGACATGTTATACTATTATTCGAATGTTACCGACCAGGTGCGTAATCTTTACCCGGGCATTTACGGACTAAGCAATGCCTTATTGGATACCCCATGGCCGAAATTGGTAAACAGCAAAACACAGTTTACACAAACCCTCAGCCAAGCCACTGAAAGCAGCGATTTTATACCCATTTTACAAAATCCCGAATTGGCTCCTGACAATTTATTACCCCAAACCGGCGTTAGTTTCGAATGGGAGAAAAAGCTGTCCGCAATGTTTATAACTTCACCGGATTATGGCACACGTTTAACTACATTTGTACGTATCGACAATGACGGAAACGTGACCTATCGCGAAAAGGGATATGTTCCTGAACACGATATTACCATTAACTTTACACTTCAACCAAACAGCTAAGCAACAGTTCAACCACATGCATCGTAAAGGAACCCTGCTCGTTTTTTTTACCGTATTATTATTATGCTGTGGCAATCGCTTACACGCTCAACAATATCACTTAAAAAATTATAGTATAGACGACGGACTGGCAGGTATTTCTGTTACCAGTTTATTGCAAGATTCTCGCGGTTATGTTTGGATTGGCACCGAAGATGGTGGTATATCTCGTTTCGACGGCAAAACATTTGTCAACTATACCAAACGCGATGGTGTTGGTGATAATAGTATTAATTGTTTATTTGAAGATAAAACAGGTAACATTTGGATTGGCACCAAAAATAATGGAGTGACCAAATTTAATGGCTACGAATTTTTTCAATATGGGGATGATGTAGTGAAAAACATCGAAAAAATTTACAGCGACAGCAGCGGTAATATTTTAATTTATAGTTTCCCGAATTTATTTAAAGTAAGTGGTGATAGTATCGTTGCTGCATCTGAAAACAATAGTAATACCGGATTAATTAATTTTTTCAGGGCAGGTGGACCAAAAGCGATTCGTTCATTTATAGATAAGCAGGGAAATAAATGGATTGCCACACATACAGGTATTTATACCATTGATAAAAAACATGTGGATTTAGAAAATGCGACTGACTATCGTGTGCAATTTATTTTAAATCCTGAACAGCCCGAAGAGCCCGCCACCACTATTATGCAGGATCGTGAAGGTAATATATGGATTGGCACCGCGTTTAGCGGATTGTATTTATTTTACGATGGCGCTTTTTCTAATTTTAATAATATTCCCGGCTTGCGCAATAATTATATTACTGCTATTGGCGCAACACCTACTTCATTATTAATCGGAACTACATCGGGACTTAAAAAAGTATTAGTTGATACTGTTACCAAACAATATTATGAAGCACCTTTGAATATTAATGGTTTTATTTCTACATCCAGAATTAATTGTATTTACCAAAATCCAAATGGTAATTGGTACGCTGCAGATGAAAATAATAATATCATTTATTACGAAGGCAATTATGCGGTTACTACTATTACAACCCTAGAACCAAATACACAAATTACTGCGCTCAGCGAAGATGTAGCAGGTAATTTATGGATTGCCACGAATAATCAGGGCGTTTATATTCGCACCAATGCAACGTGGATGCATTTAACGGAAGACGATTCACTCAGTTCCAATAATATTACCTGCTTGTTTAAAGACAGTCAGGGTTTGCTCTGGATAGGTACACAAAACAATGGCGTAATGACCTACAACGGAAAATCATTTGACCGTTATACCTATTTCGACAATGGATTAATCAGTAATCATATCTCTTGTATTACCGAAGATAAATCCGGATTAATTTGGTTTGGTAGTCCCGATGCCGGATTGTGTAGTTACGACGGCAAAGGATTTTCATTTTATACCGAAAACGATGTTTTAACATCCAACAATGTTGCCTCACTTGCATTCGATAGCAAAGAAGGTTTATGGGTGGGACTTAATGAAGGATTAGATTATGTTTCATTTAATGCCGACTCAACTGTTACTGCAAAACATTTTGATGCTTACGATGGATTTTTGGGTATTAAAAACACCAACAATACCATTTTAATCGACCCAACGGGACATGTTTGGTTGGGTACTGTAGATGGATTATTCCGCTACAATCCTGATGAAGATATTATCACTGCAACAAAACCACTTATTGAATTACGAAATATTCGTTTGTTTTTTGAAACTACAGACTGGGGTTTATATTCCGACACCACAGCAGGATGGTATAATTTACCGGTAAATGTAAAACTGCCCTATAATCAAAATCATATCACCTTCGATTTTAGCGCCATATTTTTTTCCATACATGAAAAAATAAAATATCAGGTAATGTTGGAAGGGTTTGAAGACGACTGGCAAAATATTGACAACAATACGTCAATGACCTATTCCAATTTAAAACCCGGCACTTATACATTTAATGTAAAAGCACAAAATGCAGATGGTATTTGGAGCGACCCGGTGAGTTATTCGTTTACCATTAAAAAACCATTTTGGGCAACACTCATTTTCCAAATTACTGCCGGCATTTTAGGCTTGGGATTAATTGTATTAATTAACGTATTGCGCAATCGCCGCCTGCGAAGAAGAGCCGTTCAATTGGAATCTATTGTAACTGAACGAACTGCACAATTAGAACAACAAAAAATAATGGCAGAAACTTCTGCGCAACGTGCCGAACGTTCAGAAAAAGCCAAAGAAGAATTTTTAGCCAATATGAGTCACGAAATCAGAACACCTATGAATGCTATCATGGGTATGACACGACTGTTATTGGAAGACAAACCTCTCGAAACACAAATGAAATATCTGAACGCCATTCGTATGTCCTCAGATAATTTATTAGTCATTATTAACGATATTCTCGATTTATCAAAAATACAAGCGGGCAAAATGGAATTAGAACAAATTCCGTTTAACCTCCGCAGTTTACTCAACAATTTAGGTGAAATAATGAAATTTAAATCCGATGAAAAAAACATCGATTTTAAAATTATCATCGACGAAACTTTACCTGAATGTGTTGTAGGTGATCAGGTGCGATTAAATCAAATTCTCATTAACCTGACAGGTAATGCCATTAAATTTACCGAAAAAGGGCATGTATATATTCGTTGTCGCAATGTAATTTCCGACAATAATCAGGTAACTATTGCATTTGATGTGGAAGATACCGGTGTGGGAATTGCACAAGATAAAATCGATACCATTTTCGATAGTTTTTCGCAAGCCGATGTTGCTACAACACGCAAATTTGGTGGAACAGGTTTGGGCCTCAGCATCAGTAAACGTTTAACAGAATTATCCGGAGGGCTTTTATCGGTAAGTAGCGAATTAGGCAAAGGCTCTGTATTTACAGCTACAATACCTTTCCCTATTGGCACTATGGAAACCGAAAAAGAATCTGCTGCCGATTTAGCTGCCATGAAAGCAGGAACCGATTTACCTATTCGAATTTTATTGGTAGAAGACAATATGTTTAATCAAATGGTAGCTACCGATAGTATTGCAAAAATGTTCGCCAACGTGACAATTGATATAGCGGAAAATGGTAAAATTGCAGTAGAAAAAATTAGTGCCGGCGATTATGCTGTAGTGCTCATGGATGTGCAAATGCCGGTTATGGATGGTTATGAAGCCGCACGCACAATTCGTTTATTGGAAAATAAACAAAAAAGTAAAATTCCGATTGTAGCCATGACTGCCTCGGTAATTAAAAGTGAAGTGGATAGATGTTATGAAAATGGTATGGACGATTTTATTGCCAAACCATTTGAACCAAAAGATTTACGTAATAAGATTTTAAAATATGCAACTCCTCAACCTAGCGATAATTAATGTGCCGCTATTGGTGGACCTGCCATTATGGAAAACATGGTGGTTTTATGCTATTTTAATTTTATTTATAGGTATTTTATTATTTTTTATTTTGGTAACAGAATGGTTAGAGCCGCTGGCAATCAACGTATATTACTTGAAAAAGTGCGAGAAACAACGCGCATACTAGAATTGGAAAAGAAGCGCGCCGAAGCTTCCGAAAAAGCAAAAGAACAATTTCTGGCCAATATGAGCCATGAAATTCGTACTCCGCTAAATGCCATAATGGGTATGGCTCGTATATTAATAGGAAAGTCTGCAGAAGAAAGTAATTTTAAATATATAAATGCAATAATAAATGCGACCGATAATCTACTTGTTATTGTAAACGACATCCTAGATTTATCAAAAATAGAGGCAGGAAAAATTCAACTTGAACAAAACCCCTTTGAACTACGTAAATTAATTGAAAATTTATTGCTATTAATGAAACAAAAATCAGATGAAAAGGGCATTGCTTTTGAATTAAATATAGATAACAAAATCCCAGATTGGATTATTGGAGACGCTGTTCGTATAAATCAAATATTATTAAATATTGTTGCAAATGCCATTAAATTTACTGAGCAGGGTGCCGTAAATGTTACTTGCAGTCTCATAAGTATAGAAAATAATATCGCACAAATTAAATTTGAAATACAGGATACTGGTATCGGGATTGCAAAAGAAAATATAAATTACATCTTTGATACATTTACGCAGGAAGATGCATCTATTACACGCAAATTTGGTGGAACTGGACTCGGTTTAAGCATTTCAAAAAGATTAGTTGAAAAAATAGGCGGAGCGATTTTTGTGGAGAGCGAAATAAACAAAGGTTCCAAATTCACATTCGTTTTACCTTTTGAAATTTATATTCCAAAAATAAATAATACCAATTCTTCAGAAAATGAGGTTGACAACACAAATTTCGAGATACCATTAAAAATTCTTTTGGTAGATGATAACACTTTCAATCAATTAGTGGCACCGGATATAATCCAAACAAAATTTATCAATACAGAAGTCACTATAGCAGAAAATGGTCTTGTTTGTTTAGAAATATTAAAAACTCAAGTATTTGATTTAATTTTAATGGATATTAGTATGCCTGAACTTGATGGTATCAGTGCTTCTAAAGAAATACGTAGCCAGAATAATGATTTTGCCAAAAATGTTCCAATCATCGCTATGACTAGTTTCGTCAATGAAGCCGAAATTGAGAAATTTAAACTAGCGGGTATACATGATTACATTAGGAAGCCTTTTGACGCAGAAAATTTAATTAACCTCATTTTAAAATATGCAACTCCTCAACCAAATAATAAATAGTGTGCCGCTTATTGTAGAACCACCATCCTGGAAAACTTGGTGGATTTATAGTATTTGTATAATTGTTGCTGCCTTAACTATTTATTATTATATTCGCAAACGCATGAGCGATGCTGCTGACGACCAGCGGATATTGCGTGAAAAAGTACGCGATAAAACACGAGAGCTCGAACAACAAAAAGAACGCGCCGAAGATTCGGAAAAAGCAAAAGAACAATTTCTGGCTAATATGAGCCATGAAATTAGAACGCCAATGAATGCCATTTTAGGTATGACACGTTTATTGTTGGAACAGGAACCTAGAACCGACCAGTTAAAATATCTCAACAGCATAAAACATGCATCAGATAATTTATTGGTAATTATCAACGACATTCTCGATTTATCGAAAATTCAAGCAGGAAAAATTAATCTCGAAAAAATTCCTTTTAACCTCCGCAACGAAATCAATGCCGTTTATGAAACAATGAAAGTAAATGCAGACGACAAAGGATTAAATCTGCTCACTGCTGTCGACGAAACTTGTCCCAAAACCATCATTGGCGACCCTTATCGCCTGAGTCAAATCCTGTTAAATTTGACAGGCAATGCCATCAAATTCACCGAAAAAGGAAATGTAACTATACAAACAACTTGCACATCGGCAGATGATCAGGTTGTCGTAAAGTTTAGTGTAATTGACAGTGGTATTGGTATTGCCAAAGACAAACTCGATTATATTTTCGACATGTTTACGCAGGAAACCAGCAGCACTACACGCAAATTTGGTGGAACAGGACTAGGTTTAGCCATCTGCAAAAAATTAATCGAATTACAAGGTGGCAATATTACCGTTGAAAGTGAAACGGGTAAAGGCTCTGTATTTAGTTTCGCCATACCATTTGCTATTGGCAAAGATATTGCTGAAAACAATGCTAAAGACGACCACAAACAACAGGTAGTAGCGACTATGAAAAATGTACGCATCCTACTTGTTGAGGACAATGAGTTTAATCAAATGGTAGCAGTAGATACATTAGAACGCTCAATTGAAGGTGCAAAAGTAACAATAGCAGGAAATGGAAAAATTGCTATTGATATGCTGTTAAACAATACCTTTGATATCGTGTTAATGGATATTCAAATGCCTGAAATGGATGGACACGAAGCCACTAAAAACATTCGCTCCAATAGCGATGAAAAAATTAATTCTATTCCAATTATTGCCATGACAGCCAGTGTGATAAAAGCAGAAGTAGACAAATGTTTTGAAAGCGGCATGAACGAGTTTGTAGGCAAACCATTTTCGGTGGGCGAATTATTAGAAAAAATGAGTAAATTATTAGCAAGACAATAAACGATTAACAATGGACAATTACAAAAAAATCAATCTGGAATTTCTGCAAAGTTTTACGCAAAATGACAATGCCCAAATGGCAAAATATATCAATATGTTTTTAACCCTGGCTCCGGTGAGTATTAATACCATGAAAACACAACACGAATGTGGCGACTGGAATAATCTCAGAACCACTGCCCATTCATTAAAACCACAATTGGCGTATATGGGCATCGAAAGTTTGAAAGAAACCATTCTGCGCATAGAAGAATACGCAGGCGAAGCCAAAAACCCTGAAGCCATTGGTGGCCTCATACAAACTGTAGAAGCCGGCTGCAATGAGGCATTTGTGGAGTTAAGAGCCGTAATTGAAAAAATAGCTTAATATTGCATATCTAAATCCAATTCAATACCATATGAACAAAGAAGTAGTTTTATAGTTGACGACGAGCCTATGCACGCTCAAATGATGGAAGACCATCTTGCATCAAAATACCCTAATTTCAAAATTTACAAATACAGCACCGGTGAGGAATGTAACGACAATATGGACAAACATCCAACTATTGTGGTTTTAGATTATCACCTCGACGCGGTAAATAAAAGCGCACGCACAGGCTTGGAAACATTAATCCATCTTAAAAAGAAATACGACCATATCGACGTAATTATGATTTCCGGTCAGGACAAAATTGATGTTGCCGTTGAATGTGTTCGCGAAGGTGCTTTCGATTACGTAGTAAAAGGCCCATCAGCTTTTGTGCGCACCGAACAGGCATTCGAAAAACTATTTAAACATCGCCAGGTAATTCACGAACTGGCCAAATACAAAAAATTAAACCGCACCCTAACTTTTAGCATCATCGGCATTATCGCCCTCGCTGCCATTTTCTGGGCAACCGGCATTATCGGCTAAAACCAAACCAAACCTATATTGTAATCCGCCTCTTGGCGGATTTTTTTTTGCCAGCCCGTCTCCACCTCACCCTGAAGTCCACAACCAACCCGACAGCACGACACATGGGATACGCTTGTCTGGGCCGAATTGGTATTAGGCCAGGGCCCTGACGGGCTGATTAACTTTGTATGCTTGTTGCATCATTCAGCCCTGTAGGGCGAAATTTTCGGTAACAAAATGGTTATATGCCTCACAAGCCCGGTAGGGCGACATATGGGTTTCGCTTGGCTGGAACAATTGGTATTATGCCGCCCTGACGGGCTCGTTGATGTGTGCAGTGTGCAGTGCCAAGTTACCGAATTGTGATGGTGGATATTGCAGTTTTGTCCGTGCAAAAAGCTTAAAACAACCAGATTTTAGGTTGGATTTTTAAATTTTAAGTAGCTAAAGTCAAAAAAATGAATCGAATTTTTTCTTTCTGAACTTAATAATTTTTATAAGTTACAAATAATTGGCGAAATTACCTGCTGTTATGCATTCAAATCAGTAGGGTATTTAAGCCCTACTTAAGTATTAACAATTAAAGTTCTTATAAATTATTGCGGGAAATTTTATTCGCCATTTCAGCTAATTTTATCCAGTTTTTAATTTGAAGTTCCATAGACTCTAAGTTTTGTTCAGAAACATAAGCATCACATATATATCCGTGTAACCTATTTCTGTGAAATTCAAAATCATTTTCTGCTGCATTATAACCAATAAGAATAAATATTTTTGAAGAAACTTGCCTTATCCTTTCAGATAATTCACGCATTAGCTGGTAACTTTCATTAATTGAACCATAAGTTTTAATAACATTCGAGAAAAAATGACAATGTAAAATTACAAAGTCAACATCATGGTCAATTATATATTGAACAATTTCGTCATAATTAAAAATAAGGCAAGCTACATGTTTGTCTTCTTCAAGCCGCGATACCAAATACAGGCCTAATGGTTCATTTGGTATATATATTAAACCGTTCATGTAGTTTTATAATTTTCTATTATTTTTGCAACTTCAAGATTAAATGCAGCGCGAAGCGCATCTTGTTTTTGATTTATACTGTTCAAACAGGCTTCAAATTTATTCTGGTTCACAACACCTTCTTCTAAAAGTTCAGTCATTTCAAGAAAAGTATTTTTTATACTATGCGCGTTTCTGTCTACATCATTGCTGTCTAAAAAATATATGGCTTTTGAATAACTGTTAATTATAAATTCACGAAGCTCATTCAAGCGCAATTCTAATTCTTTTTTTGTAATTGCAGATTTCAATTTGGCAATTTGCTTTAATTTATCTTTAAGTATTTGTGTTGAAGTCAAATATTCCTTCAAACAAACTACTATCTCATTTGCCTTTTGGGTTTCATATGACAAGATAAATTTAATTATTTCTAAATCAGTTTGTTTTTTTTTATCCAATTCTTCTCTAATATTTGTCAGTTTTAAATCATAGTTAAACCGATAAATAATTGAAATAACACTAATTACTAAAGCCAAAAATCCTGTTATAATCGAAATTAAAATTTGAACATCCATAATAAACCGGGTTTATCAACAAATATATACAATATCATCAAAATACAACATCATAAAACTGGTATCTATTTTGTTCGTAATTTAAATTCTTTCCAAAGCTTCACATGATGTGTTTCAATTTTTTCAACTTTCCAGGCCTACTTTTAACAATTGATCCAACTCCAAATAATCCCTTTTTTTTTGCAGAACCACCATTCAACCTCCGCCCCCTCCCTTGGTTTAAAAGCATATCCCTCACTCCGCGTGAACCCACACCCCATCCAATTCAGTCGTAGTAAAGCTACCCTCAACTACCGGACCTTTGATGCCTTTTTGGATAGGCTGTTTTGATTCGAAATAGATAATTTCATCATACAATCGTGCATCAATAAATTGTTGTAATGTTTTAGTTCCACCTTCTACCAAAACACTATTTATTTGCAGATGATGTAAATGAGTTAATAATTCAGGTAAATAATTTGTTGCAGGAATTTGTATATAGGTATGCTGATTTACAGTTTTATTTTCCAAAAAATTAAAAATCAATGTCGGTGCTTCATCATTAAAAATATGCGCATCGGTTGGTAAATTATTTTTGGTATCAAGAATAATACGTGTCGGATTTTTTCCCGGCCACAATCTGGTTGTGAGTCTGGGATTGTCGGTAATTACGGTGTTGCCTCCAATTAATATGGACATATTTTCCGCGCGCAGTTTGTGGACTATTTGATCACATGCCGCATTGGTAAAATGTATCGGTTTTCCTCCCTCTCCTGCAATAAAACCATCAGCACTTTGTGCCCATTTGAGGGTTATATAAGGACGTTTTTTTTCGTGATAACAGAAAAAGTATTTATTGAGCTCGCGACATTTATTTTCTAGCACATGCGTAGTTACTGCTATCCCATTTTCTTTTAATCGTTCCACACCTTTACCTGCAACAAGCGGATTAGGATCTAAAGAACCAATCACCACTTTTTTAATTCCGGAGGAAATAATTTTTTCCGTGCAAGGTGGTGTTTTTCCAAAATGATTACATGGTTCCAGGGTGACGAACAAGGTTGCATTCGGAAGCAGAAACAAATCTTCGGGTTTAACAGCATTCAACGCATTCACCTCAGCATGCGCCCCACCGAATTGTTGATGCCATCCTTCCCCAATAATCCTATCCTCAACCACCACCACCGCCCCCACCATCGGATTCGGAGCCACATTCCCCGCGCCACGAGATGCCAGGCTTAAACAGTATTGCATATACATTTCCACACCGCAAATTTAATGGAACACAGATTAAACAGATTAAACGGGTTAGAACAGATTAAATCCGTTCAATCAGTGCCTATCTGCCGCTAGGCAGATTCCCTAAAAAAAATCCGTCCCATATCCGTTCAACCCGTCCCGATAGCTATCGGGATCAGTGCCTGTCTGCCGCTAGGCAGATTCCCTAAAAAAATCCGTCCCATATCCGTTCAACCCGTTCAATCCGTGTTCCTTTTATCTTTGCATTCCAATGCTACGCGACCAAATACAATCTCTATCCCAAAATCTAACACCAATTTATGGCCCCCGCGAGGCGTCAAACATCGCCCAATACCTCGCCGAAGAATATTTTGGCAAGCCCTTCGTCCGCTCCAACCCGACCCTCGATGAGGCGCAACTGGCTTGGTGGGAAGCCGCTTGTAAGCGTTTAATTGCCTGCGAGCCGGTGCAGTATGTTTTGGGGAGCGCCTGGTTTTATGGCAGGCAGTTTATGGTGAACCCCTCCGTCCTCATCCCCCGCCCTGAGACCGAGGAATTGGTTGAAACCATTATTAAATCCAATCCCCAACCGACATCCCAAATACTCGATATTGGGACCGGAAGCGGGTGTATTGCTATAACCCTGAGTCTCGAATTACCTCAGACTGCAATTTTTGCAATCGACATTTCCGAAAAGGCCTTAGCGGTAACCAATCAGAATAACACCAACTTGGGAGCGAAAGTGGTAACGCAGCATGCCGATATTTTGCATTTTGAGGCATTTGCAGCCACTTTACCCCTGTTTGACGTCATTGTATCCAACCCGCCGTATATCGACCCAGCGGACAAGGAAACCATGCATGCTAACGTATTACAATACGAACCACAGTCTGCACTTTTTGCAGACCACCCTGACCCATTGGTGTTTTACAGCCGCATTGGCGAGTTTGGCATACAAAAATTGCAATCCGGCGGCCACCTCTACTTCGAAATCCCCGAAACCCGCGCCACCGAAATCCAAAGCCGCTTAACAACACTCGGCTACCAAAACCTCACCCTCCGCAACGACCTCCAGGGCAAACCCCGCATCCTCATCGCCCAAAAACCTTAAAAATTTTCGCTCAAAAAATTATTAATGCACAACTATCCCACAGCTGTAATGCTGTCACCACAAGCCTTTTGAACAATTTATCGATTTCAATATATATTATTTTCCAAAATATTTTCTTTAATTCCACTTAAACATTTTATATTTGCATCTCTTTTGAAAAATGAACTACTTCAAAAGAATAGTACGGAGTGGTAGTTCAGTTGGTTAGAATACGTGCCTGTCACGCACGGGGTCGCGGGTTCGAGTCCCGTCCGCTCCGCCCTTAACATCTTGAAACCCTTACAGAGTAAGACTTTGTGAGGGTTTTTGCTTTTAGGTCAAACATGGGTGAACATTTTAAGCAAATCAACTTTATTAAAAAATATTTACTTTTGATAAAAAATTTCACATGGTTCGACTTCTAATTGCATTTTTAATTCTTGTTTTAACGAATGTAAGTTACGGACAAGTAATTCCTGATATTGATTGGCAAAATTGTTATGGAGGCTCAAATGGTGATCAAGGATTTGCAATAGGACTTGCAAATGATAACGATTATGTATTTGCAGGAAATAGTTCATCAACAAATGCAGATGTAACGGATAATCATGGAGGCGGCGATATTTGGGTTGTAAGGATTGACAGTAATTCAAATATAGAATGGCAAAAATGCCTTGGGGGAACAAGTTTCGACGATGCAAGATCAATGATCTCAATGCCGGATGGAAATTTTGTTATCGGTGGCTACACAATGTCGAATGACGGAGATGTTAGCGTGCATTATGGAGGCGATATAAACAGGGATTTTTGGATTGTAAAACTTAATGAGTTTGGAAATATTTTATGGGAGAAAAGTTTGGGAGGAAGTAATGATGATGTCCCTCATTCAATTATTTATAATGATTTAAATGAAATAATTACGCTGGGATATACAAGTTCTAATGATTATGATGTCATTGAATATAATGGAAATACAGACGTTTGGCTCACATTGCAAAATGAGGCAGGTGAAGTTCAATGGACAAAATGCTATGGTGGATCTATGTCTGACAACGGATATTCAGTAATTAATGCCTGGGATTATGGGTATTTACTGGTAGGAAGTACGTATTCAAACGATATTGATGTTAGCGGAAATCACGGTGAATCAGATATGTGGGTTATTAAAATTGACACGATAGGGAATATTAACTGGCAAAAATGTATCGGCGGTAGTGGAGGTGATGTAGGAAAAAGTGTATGTAAAACGTTGGATGGAAATTATATGATTGCGGGTGTTACAGGTTCTTTTGATGGCGATATAGAAGGTAACCATGGAGCTACTGATTTTTTGTTGCCAAATTAGATATATTTGGAAATTTTATTTGGAAAAAATGTTATGGTGGTGCTCTCGATGATGGTCCTTCTACAATTTATCCTGCAGATGACTATGGATTTATTATTTGTGGATCTTCTAAATCTTCAAATGGGGATTTGACTGAAAACAAAGGGGAAAGTGATTATTGGGTAGTTAAAATAGATTCGATTGGCGATATTTTATGGCAAAAAAGTTTAGGCGGGACTTTTACTGATAACGCGACTCAAATGATACTCGCTCATGATAATTCAGAAATTATTATTGGGATAACAAACTCAAGCGATGGAGACATTTCAGGGTTTAATGGAGGCTCAGATTATTGGGTAGTAAAATTAGAGTGTACTGATCCGACTACATGGTATGTAGATTTTGACGGGGACTTGTACGGATCAGATTCTGATTCAGTTATTAGTTGCATTACACCACTTGGATATGTTACTAATAATTTAGATTGCAATGACACCAATTTTTAATTAATCCGGATCTTAGAAATTTTAGATGGCATAGATAATAATTGTAATGAATTGATTGATGAAGGGGTAGTAATAATTGATAATGTAATTGCGAAAAATATTATTTCTATTTACCCAAATCCTACAAGGGACAATTTTACAGTTTCAATTAGTGACAATGTTTCAATAGGGTTAATCCGTGTCTCTGATATTAATGGGGAAATCATATTAACGAAGTCATTTTCACATTCAACAAACTGTATTGAGATTGATCTGAGCAAATTTGAAAACGGTGTTTATTTTGTAAAATTAGTTGGAATAGAATATGAAATAACTCAGAAAATAATCAAGATTAATTAATTTCACCAATTATCTATTAAGCTTAAACTTTATCACTTTTTTATAGGCCTGTTCTTAAAACACAATATTATTTACCCCAGTTGAACTCAATGAACCTCAGAAATCTTTTAAATATAGGAATAAGTATAATTAGCTTGTATTATGGTTTGGTTTACTACACATAAATACTACATCAAGGGCAATAAATTAAAAAAGAAGATGATGATAATTTTAGAAAAATATTATCATCAGATGTTAGGGATATTTTGTTGGATTCTAACGGGAAAAACCTTAACGTGCCGGATTTAATAACACTTTTGAAGGCAAGAGTTAAAAACGATGCCGATACCGATTATTTAGGGTATAAGGTGTGCCCAAAATGTGAATCAACAGACTTAAATAACAATCCATTTGTTGATGCTGATTATGAAGCTGGAGATGGAGGTGAATTAGTTGCCTCGCCTATAATTATTCCAATGGTAACTTGTGAAAGCTGCGGTTGGAGTAAGAGAATTGATGAACATGATTTATTAGATTAATTGAATGACAAAGGAAAAAAAATCTCATTCCGTAACTCCTTTTTATAGAGCACTGTGGTTCTATGTGGTGTTATTTTGGGTTTTAATTAGTATAGTCTGTTTTTTCCCCTCATGGTTTACAAGCAAAACTATTTTGGATAGAGATTTTTCAAATACAGGCGAAATAGGCGATACCATTGGAGGAATTATGACGCCATTTATTGCCATAATTGGGGCATTTGTAACTTTTATTGCATTTTGGGTTCAATATGAAGCAAATAGGAGCCAAAGAAAGGATATTCAAATAGAAAGGTTTGAGAATAATTTTTATGAAATGCTAAAAATCCATCGAGATAACGTTGCCGAAATGAAAATGTCAACAAATTATCTCAATAAAAAATATTTCCAAAACTTTTTCTTGAGTTAAAATATACATTTTATAATGTGAATATATTATCAAATAGTTATACCGAAAAAGAGAGAGATACAAAATTAGATTACAAATTTGATGATTTAACCTTATTTAATATTTCTTACTTAATTTATTATTATGGCATTGGTGAAAATTCTGATATAATATTAATTCCAAGTTTACGCAGGTTTGCATCATCTGAGTTTATAAATTATTTAAGAAAACAAATTGGGGAATTAAAAAATCAATTCGAATTAAGGTAATGATTCAGTTTCAAAGTTATACAAAGAGACATAAAATTTTCATTAAAATTACTAGCGGGACACTTGTAGATCAAAATGAGATAACATTTTATTATATTCCTTTTGATGGACATGCTCATCGCTTGGGACACTATTATTGACATTTGTTCCAATTAGTAAAATTTGTCTCAGAATATGATGAAACAGTTTATATCAATGAAAGAAATACAATTATCTCAAACACTAAAGGAACTTACAAGTTTCAGACAGTTGTTGTTGTCTTATAATTCATTTAGCTTTATTGGAAAGGCTTGGAAGATCTCCTCCACAATGATTTTATCGCAAAATACCAGCTGAGTCAAAATGTTCAATTACAGATGGCCAATTTCGGAATGACAACCTGCTGAAAATATTCCAAAGTAGTATTGAAGGAAGTTAAAAGCCAAGAAACTTAATTTTTTTGAGTGGGATGAAGAGTAATTATTATTTTGATAATATCAAACTAAAAATGGAGTATTTTATTTCTTAAATACCCGACATTCGGACTGCTAAATTAATAAATAGGAGCAACCTATTGGCTTGTCAGTTTTGCCAGTTCGCTTATACGCAAATTCAATAACAATTCAATTCAGCTTATGTTTATACTGATTACTATTCGTAATTTTTGTCTTTAATTGCCAAAATTTCTTTCTCCAGCTCATCAATACGCTTGCTTGTAATTAACTAAATCAGTTAGTGACTTTTTAGGCATATTATTAACCTTAGGTTATCTGTAAACAAAAGTCAAATAAAACTACATCAAGGTTACTTTTTAAATTTAAGGTATATTTATTTTCATTTTGTAAAAACCATGACGTTTTGAAAGTCCAATCTATTACTGAGATATCAGCCTTATTAGGATGGGGATATTTTATTGATGTAGACAAATAAATACTATCTGATTCTTCAATAATAAAAATTATATTATAAGGAATTGATTTATCCATTATTTCAAGTAGTGATTTTATTTCTTCTCTCTCTTTCAGTTCGATTTTAAATCGTTCCGCCACCTTTAAATAAGCTTAGCACTTCCTTTTCTTCCTCCGTTTGAAGTATTGTGCTAATACTTTGTTTTAAAAGCGAAGAATATACATCCATCTTATGGTATTCATCAGTTTCTTCGCTTAATACCTTGCATATATCGAACAGAGGCTCTTTTATACCTTTGCAAAGCAACCGCATTGCATCAAGTATTTTTTTTGATTCTATGTGGCTTTGAAAAAGCTTACCATTATTATCTATGTAAATCAGGTAGTATGGATGAAGTCTATTTAGTTTATTAATATTGACACTTGTATTAACATTTTTCAAAACAAATATAACCCCCGGTGGTAATAGGTCAGAAGAATTAACGGTAGCGTGCAACCCTTCCGGTATAATTTGAAGTTCGCCAAACGACTTAATAAAGTGGGTCAAATCAACACGAAAATCGTTTAACCTAAGTCGGTAATACTTACACCTTCTTTTAAATCTTCTAGATCGATAACTCCTCTTGGAGTTTTTCAACTGAATTTTTCCTATACTCCTAAATCTTTTTCATCAGTATTTAAAATGTTATCATCTCCTGTACTTGCCATATTACTAATCAACATTCTACTCTCAACTCTTTGCTTTAAATTGATATAGTTATCCAATGTAACATCAGGCCAGAAATTAACCAATGTAATCGTGTTATTTTTTAGACCCAATCCTATCAATACGACCAAATCGCTGTATGATGCGTACTGGATTCCAGTGGATATCATAATTAATTAAAAAATCACAATCCTGCAAATTTTGGCCCTCAGAGATACAATCTGTGGCTATTAGCAAATCAATTTCATCAAGAATTTTTGGGATATAAGAGCTCCTTGTCTTTAGATATTGGTGAAAAACAAGTTTTAAAATTGGGTTTAAATCATTTGGGAATATTTCTAAATTACTGATTTTTTTGGGGCCTGTAATTTGGCTGTGTACCCATATTTAATTTAAAATAATCTTGCATGTTCTCGTATAGATAGTTTGCTGTATCAGCAAATGCTGTAAATACTATTGCTTTTTTATTTGACAAATTAAATGGGTTTGTAATTTTATTATCCAATAATTTAATCAACTGTTGAAGCTTAAAATCTTTACCGCCTCTTACACCAACTATACTAGCCCAAAGCATATTCCGGTGAAAATAAATCCTCATTTTCAAATCTTTACTCCATTTAGTAGCGTCCATATCCACTATATGAACCTTAATTTTTTACCAATCACGCCTTCTTC
>JADKEK010000002.1 GCA_016718035.1 Bacteroidota bacterium
TGTAGGCTTTACTACATCTGATGATTTTGACATTGTGGTTAATAACGGTGAATTTGATTATTTTGCAGTGAAATTTGATACAATTGGTAATATTATTTGGAAAAAAAATTATGGTGGCTCATTGTCAGATATATGCTATTCAGTTGTTGAAACACCAGAGGGTAATTATATGTTGGCTGGTGAATCATTCAGCAATGATGGAGACGTAACGGCAACACAATTGCTAAAAAATGTTTGGCTATTATTGGTCAATAGTGATGGCGAAATTCTAAGTCAAAAAACTTATGGTGGTAGTATTAATGAGACCGCTAAAAGCATAATCATTAATGAACATGGTAATTATGTTATTTGTGGTGAAACAAATTCTAATGACGGTGATGTTTCTGGGAATCATTTATTTGGAACTTATGACTTTTGGGTGGCTGAAATAGACCCTGATTTTGTATTGATTAGACAAAATTGTTTTGGTGGGACAGAAGATGATAAGCCTCACCAAATAATAATTACACCAACAGGCGAATATTTTTGTGTAGGTTATGCGGAGTCTAACGATGGAGATGTGTCAATCTATGATGCAAATACTCGAATCTGGGGTGTTAAAATAGATTCATTATTAAATTTGTCATGGGAATATGGATATGGTGGGCTTTTTACTGATATTGGATACTCTGCCGCAGTAACCTTAGACACTAATATTGTAATATTGGGCGAAACTTATTCTGTTGAGCTACCCGGTTATATTGGAGGATTAAAAGATTGTATAATTATTAAACTTGATATAAATGGCAATGTAATTTGGAGAAAAATGTTTGGTGGAACGGATTCAGAATCAGGTAATCATATAATTATAACTAATTCTAATACTCTACTATTTACAGGACTTACTAGGTCCTCCAATGTGAATTTAAACCATAACAATGGTTTTAATGATTTTTTTGCAGCAGAAATTAATTCTGACGGCGATTTTTTATCAACTATCAGCATAGGAGGGTCTAATGAGGATGCAGGTTTGTGTATTATTGGTTCAAACATAAATAACTTTGTTATGACTGGTTGGAGTAGATCGTCAAACTTTGACATTACTGACAACTACGGTAGTGAGGATGCGATAATTATCAAAGTTGCTGAATGTAATAATATCTATTATTTGGATAGTGATAGCGATGGTTATGGAACATCTACAAATGATTCTACCGCTTGCAGTTTGCCAACTGGTTTTGTCTTCGACTCCACCGATTGCAATGACTCAGACCCTGATATCCACCCTTTACTTCTAGATTTTTGTAACACCATAGATGACAACTGCAACGGAGCAACAGACGAAGATGCAATTTTCATTACATACTACTTGGACAACGACGGAGATTTTTTTGGTGATATATTATTTGATTCCACTTCATGTAATGTTTTAGTTGGTTATGTTGAAAATAGTGATGATTGTAATGATGTAAATGCTGAAATCAATCCTTTAATGAGTGAAGTATGTAATGGTATAGATGATAATTGCAATATTGAAGTTGATGAAGGGTTAACAATTTATACCATGTATGCTGATGTAGATGGTGATACTTTTGGTAATCCGGACGCAGCAGTTGATACATGTATTGAAACAATTGCCGGATATGTAAATAATAGCCTTGATTGCAACGACACAATTGCAGATATATATCCCGGAGCAATTGAACTCTGCAATTACCTCGATGATGATTGTGATGGGTTAGCCGATGAAAATTTAACCTATATTTTATCATACCAAGATAATGACGGTGACAATTATGGAAACCCCTTAATTGACTCACTTTCTTGTGAATTGCCTATAGGATATGTTGAAGATGACACAGATTGTGATGATACGAATGGAGACATTTATCCAGGCGCAGAAGAAGTGTTAAATGGTCTTGATGATGACTGCGACAAATTAGCAGATGAAGGTTTGAGTATTGAAAATTTAGATTACGGCTTTAACATTTACCCAAATCCAACACAGGATTTCATATACATTTCAAATACATTGGGATTAGAATCAAGCTACAGTATTTCAACTACTCAAGGAGGTGTTTTATTGAATGAAACTTATTTCACTTCAATTGTAATCATTGATGTTAAAAATTATGCTTCTGGCATGTATCTGTTAATCATTCAAACAGAATTTGGGATACTAACGCACACATTCATTAAGAAATAGCAAAGAGCATTAATTATGAGGGAGAAAATTTGGGGGATGCTTTGTAATTTGAAATTTAAAAGTTATTATTTGATTTTTTTAATTGACAAATACCAGCGTAGAGAACGAAACATAAACATTTTTTTAGCAATAACATCCGCAACAAGCGTGGGTGCGTGGATTATTTGGGATAAATTTCCACTACTTTGGAGCGGTATAATTATTTGCTCACAAATTATTACCGTCATTAAGCCTTTCTTTCCTTTTGTAAAGTATATAAAAGAACTATCCGCAAAAGCCGTGAATCTTGAATTATTAAACATCGAGGTAGAAAAATTATGGGAGGAATTACAACATCAAAGAATAACAAATGAGGGTGCCTCAGAAACTTACTTTGAAATTAGGAAAAAAGTAGTTACCTTACTTCACTTTACTGATGAATTTATATTTACTGAAAACAAAAGCATCGAATCGAAAGCCAATAAGCGCATGGAGACCTTTTTGAAAACAAATTATGGATTAACACCTTAAATAAATTATATGCCAAACAAAGAAAAACCAAACAACCATCCCGATACTGGTAAAGATGTTCAAAAGAGTATCAAGCCGGATAAATTAAATGATAACAAGTTACCTGATTATAAACTTACACCACCACCCCCTCCTCCACCAAAACAAGACAATACAACTAAGTCAGATTGATTTTTTAATTATCTTGTGTAGATAAATAATGTATTAAAACGAAAGCATTTATTTACCAGTGTAAATGCCAGTCACCATTTTTATCAAACGAGCGAGATTCTGGTAAACCGGAGGCATTCCATACAGTGTCAAACATCGGTTTTAGATTCCCGCGATTGAAGGTATTTAAGTCTTCAATATAGATATTAGGTAGCACAATCACATTTTGTTGAATTGGCTTGGCGTTAAACCTCGTTATATCGTTACTATTTAATTCAAGTTTGTAACCTTTAATGTTTATTAAACTTACAGATAGTATTTGCGGTCCTGACACTTTTACTTCACTATGTATACGTGCAAATTCCTCAATCATGTATTCTATGTCTCCTTCATAATTTGGTTCCGGGGGATTAACATAATAAGGTATGCCTTTACACTTGTCATCTGAAACCAGATTTTGACCGCTAACGGTTTCTATTATTCCATTCCTAAAAAGTTGTGTATAGGCATTTTTTGCCCCTAATTGACCATTACCTCTAGAGATAGCAATAATGCCATCAAGGTTTGGAATGGAATCATTATCCGTTTTATTTGATAATGATTTCATCGGATAACCATACTTTAACGTTGAAGGAAGGTTAAATGAAGGATATGCACCAAATGAACTAGTTGGTATTAGGTGCATTGTTATTAACCCTTCATTGCCAAGATCAACATAGGTATCATTGTTTAGTATTTTATTTATCCTTTCGTGTATAAAGTCCGTTACTTTTTGCTCAATTGTTCCTTGTAAAAGAAACATATTTTTCAACTCAAATACATCAACTAAGTATTTTCCTTTCTCGCCACGTTTATAAAATTTATTAGTTCCGCCAATTGTAACCATATGTGGTGCATTCCAACTTTTTGGGATTTCAACAACTATAACAACACCACTGCCTGTGTCAATCCCATAAATTATAACCCCACTAATCACTGGCTTAATTCCATCCCTAACTAACATCTCCATTTTTAAAATGAGTGCATCGAGGTTTTGATCAACGGATTTAATACCTATAGCTTCACCTTCTTTTTCTATGATACCGTAAATAATCGTGCCTCCTTGGTTGTTACTAAATGAAGCTATATCATACAGGAATTCTTTCCTATTGTCTTTCTCAATATTTACTTCCTGCTTAAATTCTAAGGTTCCAGATTCTTGCATTCCAATTAGGGCAAGCACTTTTTCTATCGTATACGTTTTGTTCATTAGTATATATAATTTTAGGTAATTCAAAAAATACATTCAATCCACAAAAGTATTATGCCCTGCACATATTTTTCAGGAACTACGGCATAAACTCAAAAGCCAGCGCTCAAAAGGCCAGCGCTTTATTCCGTTCCTCCTGAAAAATATGTTCCGGACATAATGAGCAAGTTCCTTTCTTTTTATTTTTTTCTCTTTTTTATTTTTCTTTTAAAACTATACGTTTAGGGTAGATTTTTCTGTACTTGTAAAATAAAAACCCGGCTCCATCTAGCGACTTTGCCGGGTATCCCATGAAAACACAAGCTTTAAATATAGTTGTTTTAATATAATTTTTTCTATTCAGGCCTATTTTCTTGATTCCGTAATTCGTAAATATAAATATCTTTTGTTGTTTTTTTATAATCCGCTTCCATATTAGTGCAATTCAGTTGAATTTCCCCATCCCTTTTTTCTTCGACCATTTTATAAATATTATGCTTGTAAAATTTCAGATTCTATTTGAATCTGGGTTTAATTGGAAACTTATTTAAGCAATTTAGAATCCATTATTATTTTTTTTGGGGAGTTATCTTTTAACTGTACTTGGCTTACATTTGTTGCATAGCGAAATATTCTTTTGCCCTTCTTAAATGCGTCTACAGCATCATCAGTCATATAAATATATCCAGGATTTTGACATCCTATCTGCCAGCGACCACAAATGGAAGATGTATCAGGAAAACCCATTGGTTCGGCTCTATGTGTGTATCTGTGTAACTTCTTACTTGATGGTGCATGAATTTCACATCTGCATAAAACTGCAATTGCCATAATTTATATTTTTGTTTTATTGAATTAAGAGTTTTGAGTAAATCTTTTTCTAATTGTTTTCGACTCGAATCCTTATTTTAATTTTTTTATTGCATCATCAAATTATTTATTCGAGCAAAACTACTTCATTTGTCCCATCCAAATCTGTTAAAACTATGGAACTGGAAACAATGTAGCCCGAATTATTTTCTAGCATTTTCATGGTGTTTTTTTCCCAAATGATAATATCTAGTGCTGGTGAGAAATTTGGATATAATAAGGAATTTTTAGGGCAATAATCACGAAATATTTCTGTCTCTAAAGTTGACGTGTTAGTAATACTATAAAATCCTGAGCTAAACCAAAAAATGTGGTCTGAATCAGGAAACCATCTAGTGTCACTAATCATATCAAAAGGTACATCTGAATTATTTGTAATGATAGGTGTGAATAAAGATAAGGTGGTGTCATAGTAACCAAATGAAGACGGTTCACCTGCTCTTCTCATTGAAATCTTTTTACCATCAGGAGACCAGCTTGGACAAAATAGAGCTTGGTCTTCTAAACTATCAATCACATTTCCATTAAGATCAGAAATTTTAATTGCGATATAATTATCTAATTGATATTTAAAAATAATTTTATCACCACGTGGATTAATTTCCGGTGAATAGTTAGTTCCGTTGGAAAAAAGCAAAGTTAAACTATCACCATCAGGTTTGATTTTCCATATATCATCAGCTTTATTAAATATTATCCAGCCTGTTTTACTCCATTTAGGTGATCCAGATACATTGTCTTGTATATATGTATTTGTAAGGTCAACAATGTTTAATACACAGAGGTGTGAAATTCCGGAAGTTGGCTGCTCTTCAATATATACAATTTCATCTTCATTTGATGGATTAAAACAAGGTTTTAAATACTGAATTGCTTCATAATCTACAAGTGGGCCATTTATACCATATTCAATATCAGGTAAAAAACATGGATCATCATCAATTATAATTTGTTCATCTGGCTTGCATGACCAAAGAAAAAAACAAAGCAATAAAGTATTTAAAACCTTAATTCTCATTCTTTAGTTTTTAATAAAATTAATTGTTTTAATGAATGAATTACTTGTTAAAGTGATGTTATACATTCCCGCGGCTAGGTGACTAACATCAAAATTTAAATTTTCCGAATTACTAACATTATTAAAATCGGTAGTTAATACTACTTTACCACTTAAATCAGTAAAACAAATTTTTACATTACTTAATGATAATTGGAAATTCCAGTCAAACTGACCCCACCTGAGCAATTTAAATTGACCCCACTTCTGCGGAGCAAACTGACCCCACCTCTGCAATCCAAACTGACCCCTGTGTTTTTGATTTGATTATACTGTTTTAGCATGTTGATTTTTTATCGTTTACAATATCGTAATATGTCGATTCAGTAAACATAAGGAATCATGGCGAATAAAACAATCAGTATGAGCAAAATCAGACAAATTATCAAGCTTTATTCGCAAAGAATGGGCAAAAAACGGATTGGAACCAGATTATCTATTTCCAAGAACACTGTAAAGCTGTATATCGATGCCTATCATCGATTACAAAGGCCCTGGGAGGAGCTTTCTCTTTTGACGGACTTTGAGTTAAATAAATTATTCAATCCCGTTAAAGAGGTTATATCGACTAATAAACTCCAAGATGTATTTGATTTTTTCCGGCGATGGAAAAACAGCTACGTAAACGGGGTATGACGATAGCAATTCAATACCGCAAGTTTTTGGAGGAACATCCAGATACCTACAAAGAATCACGTTTTTATTTTTACTACAGACAATATTGTAAGCGCAGTAAATCCAGCATGCATATTGAACATACACCTGGAGATAAGGCTTACATAGATTTTGCCAGGGTTAATTTGCCCTATGTGGATACGGATACCGGAGAAATAAAACAAGCAGAAATATTTGTTGCCATTTTAGGCTGGAGTCAATTTGCCTATGTTGAAGCGATGTTAAGTCAATCCAATGAAGAGTTTATTACAGCTTGCGAAAATGCACTGTTGTATTTTGATGGAGTCCCCTCTGCCTTAGTACCTGATAATCTGAAAGCAGCCGTAATAAAAACAGATAAATATGAGCCACATTTAAATGACAATTTTAAATCCTTTGCAAATCATTATGGATTTACTGTGTTGCCTGCTCGCTCCCGAAAGCCACAGGACAAAGCTCATGTGGAAAATATGGTGAAGATCGTATACAAAGATATTTATACGCATATTTATGAAAATGAAATTACATCTTTAACAAAACTCAATGAACAAATCCTATTATATCTGAAGGATTTAAATAATGGCCTGCTCACCGGAAAAAATTATTCCAGGGCTGATCAAATGTTATTTGAAAAAACAACATTATATCCGTTGCATATTGATAGTGCGAGATGCGCACCGTAAAACAAGTTACCGTTTCAAAGGATGGGCATATACGACTTGCCGAAGATCAACATTATTATAGTGCGCCCTTTGAATTAATTGGGAAAAATTAAGGTTGCAATACTCCCGGTCAATTGTTGAACTCTTTCACCAATACGAACTTGTCGCTACACACAAGAGAATACGTAAACCCTATCATTATACTACTGATGCAGGACATCTCAGAGCTGAACATCGTTACCTAGCGGACTGGAACCCCACATCATTTTTAGAGCAGGCGCGTGCTATTGATCCTATATTGGAAAAATATATTACAGAAGTTCTTGCTAAAAGACAGCACCCGGAACAATCGTATAAATCCTGCACAGGTATTTTATCCTTTGCAAAACGTGTAGGTAATACCAGATTAATAAATGCATGCAGACGTGCAATGGAGATGGGTTATTATAACTACAGGATTATTGAGGATATATTAAAAAATAATATGGATGATTATACCGATGAACCCTCGCCAGATAATATGCCACAACATGAAAACATACGCGGAGGAAATTATTATCAATAAAAGAAACTAAAGAAAATCGAAATCATTTATTTAATCACCATTTAAAATCAAAAAAAACAATAATGCAGGAAATGTTAACCAAAATGAGGTCTATGCGACTTCTTGGAATGGCACAGGCCTTCCAACAATCAATGGAATCGGGTAAGAATGAAAAGTTTACATCCGATGAAATGATTACCCATCTAATCGAATCGGAATGGGATGACAGACACAACAGAAAAATAGATCGGACAGTGAAGGATGCCCGGTTCCGGTAAAGCGAGTATCGAACAAATTACTTTTGAAGATAATCGGGTGGATAAAAATCAAATACACCGGTTAGCAGATTGTAATTTTATTAAACGCCATGAAAATATTATTATCACAGGAAGTACAGGAATCGGAAAAAGTTATTTAGCCTCTGCAATAGGCCACCAGGCATGTTCATTGGGGTATCATTAATATGTATCAACACAGCACAAAACTTTTTTGCACGAATGAAAATAGCAAAAGCGGATGGGTCCTATTTAAAAGAACTTTCAAAAATGGAAAAACAACACCTTTTATTAATCGATGATTTTGGCATACAACCCCTCGATGCACAAAGCAGGTCAGCATTAATGGAAATCATTGAAGACAGGCATGGCAAATCATCCGTAATAATAACTTCTCAAGTGCCGGTAAGTGGATGGCATGAAATAATCGGTGAACAAACGATTGCTGATGCCATTTTAGATCGCATCGTGCATGATGCTCACAGAGTTGAAATGAAGGGTGAATCTTTAAGGAAAAAAAGACACGTGGAAACCGATGAAAAATTTGATTTAAAAAATTAAAACTAACTTAGCCTAAACATTGCTAAAAACAACAATTATTAAATCAAAAATGAAAGGCAACTTTGAGGGGTCAGTTTAGATTGCAGAAGTGGGGTCTGTTTGGTTGGAATATCCACTCCGATGCATTTAGTGCAAAAACACATTAATTGAACATGCATATTGCAAAGTTATAGTTGTTCCTAACAATAAAAATTGTATATATTTGAAATATAATATAAACATGTGAAACTTGCAGCAAAGGAAACTAATAAGCTTAGTAAATTAATGAATGCATTTGCTAATTCCAATAATGAAATGGGCAATGTTATTATTGACTATGAGCGGAGTGAATACTACAACCTTAGAGATTCCCTTTACGAATTGCCAGAAATCAAAAAAGTATATGATGAAGATATTTTAATGAATCAAATTGTTCATTATATCAATCGAACTTATAAAAAATATCCAATACATATCTTACCGGAACATATTGATGAAATTTTAAGTAAGGCAATAGAAATTTTACAAAGGGAGATTAACGACCATTTAATCATTCTGCCTATTAAAATATTAAAATTAAATGATGTTGTAAGTTTCGATATTTTCACTTTTATACCTTCGCATTTTTCTAAAAGACGTAAGCAAAATATTATAGCTAAATTAATTAAAAAGTCCCGTCCCGATCTCGCCGAGACCTTTGAGCACACAGAAATATCACGGTCGAAATTGTTTTTTCGATACAATTTACTATGCATTAAGATTAAAGAACATACAAATTATACCCACTTCAATTCTACAAATATAGTAAAGACTGTTTTATATTCGCTGCGCTGTTATTATTATTCAATGGTCTGGAAAATTAATTCACCAGAGTTGAATTTTAATTCAATTCAAATTGAGAAGATGCCAAAGCCTTCTCACATTGCAATTTACTCGAAGGACATTTGGAGGCAAATTCATAAACCAATATTTTTCGATGGGGATTGCAATTTTGATGCTACATGGTTAACCGATATAAAACACCAAAAAAAATTTACTAAATTTGTTAATGTAATTTATTTTAAAAAGGATTCAAATGACCTGCAAAATAGATTCTTAAATGCTTTGTGGTTGTTTAACGACGCGATTAATCAGTCTAAATCAATTTCTACTTTACTATTTATGACTGTTGCTGAGAGCTTACTAGTACGTGAAAGGAATGAAAAACGATTAAGGATAGCAGCGGTTTTGCCTATGTTAGTAAAAATTGAAAATGTAAGTAGCAGGAAACTTGCAGAAGTATTGGATTCAACCTACCACGCCAGAAATAATTTCATTCATTCTGGAGAATATATTATATACACTTATAAAGAAATAAAAGAAAAGCTTGATACATTACAATTAACCAGAGCAGCTCTAGCTACCTTAATTTTTCAATTACCGAAGTATATAGTGGCTCTATCGTCTCAAAAGGCAGGGAGTCCATCTGTAAATGACTGGGATAATTATGTTAATAATTTGTTTAAGAAAAAAGTAATGGGTTAGTGGTAGCGATGAAAATATGCATAATCCTTTTTTTTGTTAATCAATATAAACTTTGAACAATTACAAGAGGAAGTCAGAACCGTAATTTTCGGGAATGTTGATATGTTTTAGGGTGAGGGTAAATGATGCAGAATATTTGGAAAAGGAGTTTGAGCCGGAAATACCAAAAGAAGATATAATCAAGCTTCAAAAATCCGAGATGTATTTAAAAATAATGATTGATGGTGTAAGTTCAACACCATTTAGTTCTGCAATAGCCTAAATTTAATATTTACAATTTAAAAGAAATGAGACCTGTCAAGATTTTAAAGTCCTATTATTAAGGAATATAGGTAAACTTACCAGCTGACTTCAGAAGAAAAGTAAAAGGCTATCTATTTGTTTTAGATAGCCTGTGTTTGAACTTGTTTAGTATTCTTGCAATTGAAAATTCAGCATAACTATGCTCTGTTGAAGTGCAATAAAATAAATATTTGGCACTTCGCACTTACATGAGTAATCTACCTGGGATTGTACAATACATGCCCCATCGAGTAAAAAATCAATTGTTGCACCTCCTAATCCAAAGTAGTGAATCCTTTTAACTAGACCATCCATATCGGTTTCAATTAAATAATTAGAGCTATCAACATCCTGAAATATAATACTCGATTCGTAAAGAGAGATTTTAATGTTTTTTTGAGTTATAAAATATTTCAAAGAGTCGCCTGAACCAATTTTTAATATTAGAGCTATGGAGGAGCTATCCACTCTAAACTCAGGACAATTCGCCATAATTTGAGCAACAACATTTGTCGAAGTAACTGAGACTAGAAAAAAGAAAACTACTTTAAAAAAGGTTTTTAACTTTCGCATATAGGATTGATTTATTTGTGAAATGAACATTCACAACAATCCTATAATGATTCTAATGATTTGTAAATACTCAACAAGTGCTACTTGACATGCTTGAAATTTATGTAATAATAAAAGAATTCGGTATTGTATAAATCAAAAGGTGAGTTTGCTATACCTTTCATTCCTTTTTGAACAGGTTCTAATTTAGATAAGATGTCTTTTTTGTATTTTAATCTACATGGACTTGCAATAGCGTAGTAAACCTCATTACCTTCAGTGTTATCCAAAATAAATGTTGCTATTATTGGTTTTTCAAACTTATTATAAAGCAAATCCTGGCTACTTGGTAAAATATATTCTATGCCGTTCACATCTATACCTACCAAGCAAAAATATACATTGGTAATTGTATTGATTTCAAACTCAATTGTATCTCCACTCTTACATATAATATCACTACCTCCTTCAATTTCCCCATTTACACGCATTTCCATTGTAACGGGAATATGGATATTTTGATCACACTCAATCATTTTAATATAAAATATATTATTACACATTTTTTGGAATTTTGACCCAAAATATCCGAAAGTTCCTGCGAAAAAGACAAATATCAATAGAATTAGAAAGGACAAAATAATTGAAACAATTTTTTGCCATTTTTTTAAACTAGAAAACCATCTTGCAAGTCGTCGGAAAAAATGAAGTTGAAAACTCATAAATTCGTTATTTAGGTAATCTATTGGTAATTGGAAAAGCTTGTGTTTCACTGCCTTTGAATCCTATAAAATCAGGTATCTGGGGTCCATATAATTTATCCTTAGTGTGTGATTCAACCTTATCTCGAACATATTTATAAATTTCAAACAAATCAACAAAGTTATTTCCAATTAGGTTCGGTGCGCTACCATATAAGCCTTTAATAAGGAAGTAAGTATACAATCCATTTTGAATTTCACCCCCTTCTTCATAAGATATTTGGCGCCCCTTAGAAGATGAAAAAATGATTTTAGTTTCTGGCAAAGAGTTAATTTTCGATTTCAAAACATCGGGTTCGAGATTAGGAGCCGGGATATTTTCACCCTTTGAACCGGAAGAGGAAATCGCAATGGAACCACTTCTACATGCGTCTATAAACAATATTATGTGTTTTGCTTTAGCACTGCTAACAGCATCTAGAAGTTCTGTGTAACTATATGAAGAGCCAGAAACATAATCTTGTCGGTAATCATATGGAAGCAAATAGATTTTATTATAATCATCAGGGTCAGAAATCCCATGACCTGAAAAGAAAATGTAAATCAAATCATCTTCATTAGACTGCTGAAGTGTTTGATTTATTACTTTTTTTATGTCGACAATTTTTGCCTGGGAATTAATCAACTTTTTAATATCCCAACCACCTCCAGAATATATCTCGTTCTCTAATAGTGATGCAAAATCAATGGCATCATTATCAGCATATTCTAGGTCATGTAATGATGTGCCTTGCGATGCTTTATCACCAGATAGACTTGGTTCTAAATTCTGATAATCTGCAACACCAATAATTATTGCAATTTTTTTACCTTGATAATAAGATATTTTTTCGACTGGAATTTTTGGAAGGCCCTTTTTACTATCGGTGTTATATATATAATTAGCAGTAAATGGGTCCAGGCGATCAAGTAACAATTTGTGAGCATTCTTCATATAAATTTCAATAATAACTTTTCTATAAGCCGGGCCTTTGGTAGAAAGTTCTTCGGTAATAATATTTACCTTCGATGTTGAAAATGAATCAATTTTTAAAATTTCATATTTAGGGTGATATGCACGTAGAAATGCCAATTCTTGATTTCTAATTCTATCGCCATCTGATAATCTATTTAAACGAAAATAGGATTTAGAGTTTATTGAATAGGCTAATTGGTTTTCAATGCTGCCGAATTCTCCGGTATACAAAAGATCACCGGAAACTGGAATGCCATCAGCCATCCCAGTTAAAGTTATAGTCACATCATTATAGTTAATATTTTTTTCTGTTTCAACAAATGTCTCCAAAATGCTTTTAAACACATACAAAGCATTTTGAGTTGTTTCCGTAATATATTTACCTGGAGGGAAGGCAGCAATATTTACATTTACATTATTTTTATCTCCATATTCATAAGTTAATTTAATATCACCCCCATTTCGTTCAATGTCGAAATTTGAAATTGTTGGAAATTTCCCCGTTTTTTGAACTTTTTTTTCAAAATTCTTTTCAACTTCCTTATAGTGCTCAATCTCATTTAAAGAGTCCGCAATTCTAGTTGCGTTAAGCCGTTCACTTGAGGAAATATAACTGTATGGTTCTGGTATTTGTGGCGGAAGGATTGCGAGAATATCATTGATTAATTTCTCGATTTCAGGTTGATTAATATTTTGTCTACTTAATTTTGATCTTTTTGTTGAGTCTAGTAGATTATATTCTTCTAATAAATTATCAGCTAATTCTTTTGCCTTGGTTATTTTTCCCTCCTGTAAAAGTAATCTTGCTTTGACATAATTGTAAGCAATCTTGTGTTCAGTGATAATTTTTGCATTATTACCATTTTCAAAATCCTGGAAAGTTTTTGATGCATCTACGTAATCTCCCTCCTGGATTTCTTTGTTGCATTTATATATTTTATTAAAGTAATGACTATAAGAATTGCAACTACCAAGAACAATTAATAAAAACACGAACATTAAAGTAAATAAAAGATGTCTTTTTTGTTTAAACTGAGTGTGACGGTAAAAATTCATAACGAGATAATAATTCTGATTATATGTTAAATTTACGAATAATTTTAAATGTATTAAGATGGCACAACCTATCCCACTACCCACATCCCACTAGCTACATGACTTTCCAAACCTTAAACTCTCTGCATTAGAGTTCTATGCAGAGGTCGAATCTGCCCTAAACGCTAGGGTAATTCCACAAGCCAAGGCCTCCCGGATTAACCTTAACCAAACCGGCATATTTTCCTCAAAACGAGAGTACCTGCGGGTTGTAAATGGAAATCAGACCTTTAACATTTGCGCAGCTCCCTACGGAACCAGCTTTTTCATTTCGTGGTTGTATAGAGAAAGAGTAGGGTTTTTGAAGTCACTATAATATCGTATCCCCATCATAGCACCCTTCTTTATGAGAGCCTGTGAAATAAAAACATACAACCAAACAGAGACAAAGGAGTTATTATAAAAAGTTGTTCGTTCATCATTAGTTTATTGTTTATTCCATATCCCTATTCTTCTTATCAATTGATTTATCTCTCAATCGGCTAAGTTCATTTAGCCTGTATCTTGACTGCACTTTCTCAAATTCCAATTGCCCTTGTAGCAAACCTTTTATGTAAGAATTATCAGATTGTAAACCCTTCACGACACTAGAAAGTGTCAATGGTTCATGGTTTGCCAAAATGTAGCCGTTATTGAAGCCAGCAATATATTGTTTTTCATTGTGTTCCATCTAAAAAGGTTTTTTTGAATGTTTATCTAAATACTAGTTTATTGAATGCGTGTCGTAAAGGATAATTTTCTTTTCAGGTTGTGAAAACCGGATCTTGCCCTCATCCCTTAACTTCAGTAATGTGGTCTTACTAGTTATACGTAATTTTCGCATCGCCTCTTCACCAGAAATCCATTGATCTTCTTTTATACCTTCTTTGTCCTTTATCCTGCGAACCACTGTTTCCACCAAGGCATAAAAAGCTTCGTCCTCAAGGCAAATGACTTCCATAGAACAAATATAGCAAATCATGAGATTGGTAAAAAGTTGTACCTATGTTGTACTTCTTAAAATAAAAAAAGGTTCAGAAACCTCTGAACCTTGTACCCGGGGCGGGACTTGAACCCGCACGAACATTGCTGCCCACAGGATTTTAAGTCCTGCGTGTCTACCAGTTCCACCACCCGGGCAACCGGAAAAATTAAGCACGGTTTGAGGACCGTGCCATTTTTTGAGCGAGAGACGAGATTCGAACCCGCGACCCCGACCTTGGCAAGGTCGTGCTCTACCAGCTGAGCTACTCTCGCATTTTTTACCCCATTATTTTACCAACGGGAGTGCAAATATAATTGGTTTAATTGTTTCTGCACAAATGATATTGAAAATTTTTCTTTTTTCCCCGCAAACATTGGGCTGCAGCGCGCATTTCCACCAACTTTTTTCACTAAACTCAAATTTTTACCCCCTATCTTTGGACAAAATTTCATCATGCAGCAACTTATAGAATGTGTTCCCAATTTTAGCGAAGGCCGAGATATGGCCATCATCAAACAAATTACCGATGCTATCCAGACTGTCGATGGTGTAATGTTGCTGGACGTAGACCCGGGTAAGGCTACTAACCGCACTGTGGTAACGTTTGTGGGCACGCCTGATGCCGTTGTTGAAGCGGCCTTTAGAGCAATAAAAAGGCTTCAGAGCTTATAGATATGCGCAAACACAAAGGCGAACACCCGCGTATGGGCGCTACCGATGTGTGTCCTTTTATTCCTGTGGCCAATGTAACTATGGCGGACTGCATTTCCTGTGCTAAAAAATTGGGTGAACGCGTGGGCAACGAATTACAAATTCCGGTTTATTTATACGAAAGCGCTGCAACTCAACCCGAACGTAAAAATCTGGCTAATGTGCGCGCCGGTGAATACGAGGGTATCGAACAAAAATTACAACAACCCGAATGGCAACCCGATTTCGGAAAAGCGGTTTTTAATGCTAAATCCGGAAACTGCATTATTGGTGCCCGCGATTTCCTGGTGGCGTTTAATGTAAATCTTAATACTACCAGCGTGCGTCGCGCTAACTCCATCGCATTTGATGTCCGCGAAAATGGTCGTGTTGACCCATCAGGACAAAAAGATGCCAATGGTGAACCATTGCGTATTCCCGGAACCTGTAAAAGTGTAAAAGCCATTGGATGGTTTATTGAAGAATATGGTATTGCACAAATTTCGATGAACCTGACGAATATAAATGTCACGCCGGTGCATATTGCATTTAATGAAGTAAATAAAAGCGCAACAAAAAGAGGTATCCGTGTTACCGGAAGTGAATTGGTGGGTTTAATTCCATTACAATGTATGCTCGATGCCGGCAAATATTTTTTAGAACAACAACAACGTAGCATTGGTGTTAGCGATGAAGAACTTATTCGCATTGCTATTAAAAGTATGGGATTAGATGAATTGGCGGATTTTAATCCTGAAGAAAAAATTGTTGAATACAAATTATATGGCAAGGAACGATTTGGCAAATTAATTTCGATGAATTTGCGTGCATTTGCCAACGAAACGGCAAGCGAAAGTCCTGCTCCGGGTGGTGGCAGTATAGCAGCTTACGTAGGTTCACTTGGAATTTCACTCGCAACAATGGTGGCCAATCTTTCTTCACATAAAAAAGGATGGGACGATCGTTGGAAAGAATTTTCCGACTATGCTGAAAAAGGTCAGCAATTAAAAGACCAGTTGCTGAAAATGGTAGATGAAGATACGAATGCATTTAACCAAATTATGGCTGCATTTGCTTTGCCAAAATCTAATGAGGAAGAAAAAAATAATCGCAAAAAAGCAATTCAGGATGCTACCTTAAATGCCATCAATATTCCTTATAAAGTAATGGAATTGAGCTTGTCAAGTATGGAAATAATTAAAGCCATGGCGTCCATAGGCAATCCGAATTCTGTTACCGACGCAGGTGTTGGAGCACTTTGTGCGCGCACTGCTGTTATTGGTGCATTTTTAAATGTGAAAATAAATGCGGGCGGATTGAGCGATAAAGCTGCTGCTGCTCAAAAAATTGCTGATGGCGAATTACTGGTAACACAAGCTGAAAATTTGGAAAAAGAAATATTGGCTATTGTGAACAGCAAAATAAAATAACATGCTCATTTATTGGTATGTCATTTTAACTTTGTTATTGCCTTTACTCGCATTATTCAATCTGGTAAAACAACAATCTGCGAATACCTATAATTGGTGGAGTTCAGTTTTACTGTTCCTCCTCATTGTTGTATTTATTTATCAAACCGGCGCCTGGCCATATATCGGTTTTAACTGGAGATATATTATCGTTTTAGTAGTTGGTTTTTTCGCTTTACTGATATTCAGAAAAAGGATAAAATCCAAAGTCCCGGTTATAAATTCGAAGCACTATGGACAATCTGCCATTATTACCATTTTTGTTTTGTTATTCACCTACACGAATATTGAAGTGGTGTTGGGAGGATATAATAAAGAACAGGCAATTGATTTATCATTTCCGCTACATAATGGTTCCTATGCCGTAATGCAGGGAGGCGATTCGGAAATTGGCAATGCCGTTCACCGTTATCAAACGCCTGATTCTTATGCGATAGATATTGTTAAATTAAATGAGCATAAACGCAGAGGCAATCAACTATTTTCAAAAGATATTTCGGATTATGCCATTTATGGCGACACCATTTACAGCCCATGCGATGGCACTATTATTACCTATCGAGATGGGGTTGATGAAAATATTCCACCAACAACTAATTCCAAAGTTCGAGGCGGAAATCATATTGTAATAAAAAATGGCGAAGTGAAAATATTAATTTGCCATATGCAAAAAAATTCTATCCAACCACAAAAAGGAGATACCGTTAAAACAGGTGATGTTATTGGATTAGTCGGCAATACCGGATTCAGTATCGAACCTCATTTACATATACAAGCTTATCAAACTTTTAATGGCGTAAATAAAATGGTACCCATGCGATTTAATGGCAGGTTTTTAAACATGAATGATATTATCTACACAGATAATTGATGGGCTTCCCATAAATAAAATATGCTCTAAGCAATCACTTATAGTTTTAATACAACTGCTTAGTTCTTTTTCAAAACAGCTCCAAAAAGTGTATCCCCTCCTTCCGAAGAATATTGAAAATATTTTTGTTCAACCAATTGTAAAGGCAGATGTTGTGTGAAATAAGCGACATTGCTTTCATTTTCATCGCTGAACACCGAACAGGTTAAATAAATTAATTTACCGCCAGGTTTTAATTGCTGACAAATATTTTCGACAATGGTGCGTTGTCTGCCTACATGCTCTAAAAGTAATTGCTCATCAAAAAACGATAACCATTCCGGTGTTCTGGTCCAGGTGCCTGAACCGCTGCATGGCACGTCCGCAATAATGCCGTCAAATAACGGTAATCGCTGAAATGTTTCACTTTTTGTCAAATCTACAATAAGTGCCGAATAATTGATGATACCATTTCTATTAAAACGTTCCTTCAAGTTATCTAAAATACTTTTTCGAATATCGGCAACGAATAATTGCACTTGTGGTTGATGTGCCAAAAGCATCAGTGATTTCCCTCCTGAGCCTGCGCAACAATCCCACCAGGCTTCATTTTTATTTGGCTGAATTAATTGTATGGTTTGTTGTGAAGCAATATCTTGTATTTCAAAATCGCCATTTGCAAATGTTTTCATATCCGTTAACGGGTGATTTTTTGCAAATCGCATGGTATTGCCATCAATCGTAAATTCGTATCCTTTGTTAATACACTCTTGTTTTACTTCACCCAACATAGCTTGTTTTACACGAATAAAAACAGCAGGTTGTTTTTTTAATGCAGCAAATAATGCTTCCTTATCGACAGCTGCTGCAACATGGTCTTCAAGCGGGAATTTAATTTCATTGGATATAGCAGTTTGCCACTCCGGTGTTTCCACTTTCCACGCCTCGTGCAGAGGTTGTGTGATTTCATCAATTGCAGCTGCAGCAACAACTAAAGCCTGTTGATTATAATTGGTGGCAGCGCCTTTTATTCTGAAATAATTATATACCAGTGCCGTGTAAATTTTCCTGTCGCGACTCCCGGCATTTTTATTTTCTTTGAACCAGTTTTTTAAATATTGTTGTAATGATATACTACCATCGTAACCATTTATCAATGTAATGGTTTTAAGTAATCGGACCTGTTCGTACATCTTGTAAAAGTAATCGTTTTACATTTAGCAACTGAATGTTCCTAAAACCTATTTATTCAGGTCGGCATTCATTACAAACGACAACGCACCGGACGGGCACTTTTTCACCTGTTCAATTATTTGAGCCGTGTCAGCTCCCTGCGGATTTATCCAGGGCCGTATTTTACTGTTGAATACCTGTGGTAATCCTCTCACGCAATTGCCTGAATGGCTGCAAAGTTTAGGTTGCCAAATGATGGTTACTTCGCCGTTGGTATAAGTTAACTTTTCCATGTTTTTGCCTGTTTATACAAATCTATTTAAAAAAAGTAATTTTATACCCCAAATTAGCCACTATGAAAAAACTATTGCTCATTATTTGTTTAGGTTGGTCGATATCAGCTTTGGCTCAAGTTGATTCGTATAGTGGAATAGGTTACACTCCGCGTTTTGTGCATTCAAGCGCAATCATGGATATGCTGCATGCCTACGAAAAGAATTTCGACTCTGTTATTACACCTTTTGAAGAAGTAAAAATTATGCATGGAGGTGCGCTTAATACTTCATTTGCTTTAGGTAAATTTAATATGGGCGCTGCATTCAAACTTAATTATGCGTCCTATTACGGAGAAACTATCGATCAAAACAATGATATTGGCAGCACTAAACTTGCTATTTACAATTTATCCTTTCTATACGAATTCAATTATTTAATTTACAATTCCGAAGAATTTAATTTAGGTCCAGGTGTTGGGTTTGATTTAGGCTCGGAATTAATTTATGGCGACATAACTAATAATGGTGTATATGGTGCTTTTACTGGCGGACTAACCAACAACATGAGCTCAGGTTTTTATGTTTACGTTTTATTGTTAGCAAACTTTGGCGATTATGCTATTACTTTGAGACCGAGCTATACTTATTTATTAAATACGCATCCTTACGATGATTTATTTGTAGAATTAACCAATACCACCGACTTTTTTACTTTTCCCGGCCGTAGTACTTATTTTGGGCTCGATTTATATTTTAATATGTGGCGATAATAACAACCATGCAAAAAACAACAGAACAAACTTCGAATTACCGACATTTGGAAAAAATGTCTACCAGTGAATTATTGTCAAATATTAATAAAGAAGACCATCTTGTTCCATTGGCCATCGAAAAGGTTATTCCCACCATGGAAAAACTGATTGATGAAATTGCGGACAGAATGTTATCAGGTGGTCGTTTATTTTATATTGGTGCAGGAACATCCGGAAGATTAGGTATAGTAGATGCCAGCGAATGTCCGCCAACATTTGGTGTTCCACAGGGACTGGTAATTGGATTAATTGCCGGTGGTGATGCAGCCATTCGCAAAGCAGTTGAACATGCTGAAGACGATACAACACAAGGCTGGAAAGATTTAGAAGCACATCAAATAAACACCAACGACACAGTAATTGGTATTGCAGCAAGTGGCACTACACCGTACGTAATTGGTGCATTAAAAACATGTCGCGAAAATAATATTCTTACAGGATGTATAGTTTGTAATGCCGGTTCTCCGGTTGCAGCAAATGCAGATTATGCAATAGAGGTTGTAGTAGGTCCCGAATTTGTGACGGGTTCAACCAGAATGAAAAGTGGTACTGCACAAAAGTTATGTTTAAATATGATTTCAACAGCAGTGATGATAAAATTAGGTCGCGTTGAAGATAATAAAATGGTTAACATGCAGTTAAGTAATTATAAATTAATAGACCGTGGAACTAACATGATTGTAGATCAAACCGGTTTATCGTATGATGCAGCCAAAACCTTGTTGTTGAAGGAAGGCAGTGTGAAAAAAGCACTAATGGCTTTTGGAAAGTGAAGTTTAGCAAATTAATTTGGTAGTTTCTGCATAAAATAAATTTTTTTCTTTCCGAAATACAAAATAATTTTCCGGCGTTACAAGGTATATGCAGGAAATAGAACCATTTTATAGTTGGCGTGAATATTACGCTTCAGAGGAAGATGAATTGAGTCCTTTTTATGGAAGGGAATACAACGAGTTTGAATTTACGAATACTATTTATAACTATTTCATTCATCCTCAATGGGATGAATTTGGTTCAGCTACATTATATGTAAAAATAATTTTTGCCGATTATGAGGCAGGAGTAGTAATTATGGAATTTATTGGTGAATGGAACGATTGCCTGTATAATGATATTATGTTTTTAAAACGGGATGTTATTGATGAACTTACCCATAATGGCATCACCAAATTTATTCTCATTGGCGAAAATGTGTTAAACTTTCATGGTGGTGATGAAGATTATTATGAAGAGTGGTTCGATGATATTGAAGATGGCTGGATAGCAGCAATCAATTTCAGAGAACATGTGGAGGATGAAATGATACGCGCACATGTTGATCGGTACATGCTGATTGGCGAACCATTTAACAACCTCAATTGGAGAAAATACAAACCTCAGGCACTCGCCTTACTTGTTGAAACCGTGATGCAGAAAAGGCTTGGTGTGGGTTAAGTTGGGGAGATTATTTTTTCTGCAATAGTTAAAATGAATGATTATGATGAAACCAATTGCAGCTCGCTTGCTTACTATTGTTGATGAATTTGCCATTAAATTCCAACAAATAGAACCATCCATTTTCGATGAAAAACTCAATCCTGAAAAATGGAGCAAAAAAGAAATTGTAGGGCATCTAATTGATTCCGCACATACCAATTTACGCAGGTTTATTGTCGGGCAATATCAAACCCATGATAAAATTATTTATCAGCAGGATTTTTGGGTTGCTGCCAATAACTATCAAAAAATGACCCAGTCATCTATTATTGCATTATGGCAATTGCTCAATCATCGAATAGTTGCAGTTTTGGAAGCAATGCCTTCAGGGTATTACACCAATGTAATTGATACCGGAAAAGAAACCATCAATACACATACCTTATTATGGTTGGCAGAAGATTATATCCAACATTTACAACATCATATCAATCAAATAATTCCGGGCTCATTTGACGTAAATTATTAACGTCGTATGCCCTGCTTATTTAATGTGGCAATATAAATATCGCGATTGCGGTTATGTTCTGCTAAGGTTTTCGCAAAAAGGTGATATCCTGAACCATCGCCGTTGGCACACATAAAAATATATTCGTGAAGTTCATAATTCAACACAGCATCGATATAAGCAATTGGCGGCATATGTATTGGCCCGGGTGGCAGTCCCACATGTTTATAGGTATTATATGGCGATTCAATTTCCAGGTCTGCAAATAAAATTCGTTTGATGGCAAAATTGCCAATGGCAAATTTTACGGTTGGATCTGCCTCCAGTTTCATGCCTTTATTAATTCTATTCATATAAACACCGGCGATTCTTGGTGCTTCATCTGCAGCTTTGTCGTTTTCGGAATAAACAATTGATGCTAAAATATACACCTCCTCCGGCGACAATTCGATTTTTTTAGCTTTATCTCTTCGCGCCTGCGTCCAAAAATTATCATGTTCTTTGGCCATTCGTTTTACAAAACCTTCAGCATCGGTATTCCAATATAATTCATACGTATTTGGAATAAATATCGTCATGAAATTATCCTTGTTTAATCCCAATGTTGAAAAATAAGCGGAAGAATCAAAGTAAGCCACAAAATCAGATGAATCTGCAATGAGCTGCTCTCCTATTCTTCCGGCAAAATCTGCTTTGGTCCTGATATTATTAAATGTAACATTCACAGGTGTTTGCCTGCCACTCATTAAAAGATTAACAATTGCCCTGTTGCTCATACCCGGAGTAATAACATAACGTCCGGCTGTAAGGTGACTACCCAAATTTTGTCGGTTAGCCCACCACTCAAATGAACCATCATTTTTAAAAAGTTGCAATTTTTGTGTTTGCACTAAAATGGAATCCAGATTAAATGTAGGCTTCACATATAACGACACATCTTCCTGAACAGCCACATTGGGCGCCATAACCCTTAAGTATACGGTATAACCTGAACCTACACCGATAATACCGAGAAATGCAATGATTACTGCAACTATAATAACCGTTTTCTTTTTAATAGCCATTTGGTTACGTTATTATGCAAAAATAACAAAGCTATAGCTATTCTCAAGGTGCTTCCTTATTAGCTATACTGCACATATTGTAATCTCAATACATAGGTTGTACCGGGCATAACACAGTCGCAACTAAGTAATTTATTTTGCAATGAACTCATCACATGATTAGCCAGCAAAGTATTGCCACTGCTTACCTGCATAACATGAATATGATGATTGTCATCAACTTCAAACTGAATGGTTACAATTCCTTCCAAATCAAAATCGGAAAAAGGAGGTGCCGTTTCAATCAAATGAATAATATTTTCTTTTATCGAATTGGATGAACATGTTTCATCGTTGCCTGCAAATAAATTTGTTGTTAAAAATAATGCTGCAATTAAGGTTACCATTTTCATAATACATATTTTTTATTAATGAGATAAATACATTCGTTATAAATTCACAACGCAAAGGTCTATTTGAATTGTTACTACTGTATGAGGAGAAAATGACAAAAAGGTTACATTAATATTGCTTAAAAAGTGTGAATATTATTTAACGAATATTAATACGCATAAAAAAAGGCCCCCTTTTCAGGAGGCCTCACGCAAACGAAGTGGATGACATGTTACTTCGATTGCACTACGTTCATGATAAACGAAACTGTTTTACCTACTAACGAATCATTAACAATCATTTTTGCATCTTCAACGGTTTGTTTAATGTGGTATGCCAACAAGTAATCATTTGTTTACTGAGGCAACATGCACTAAACCGTTTTCATCAACTGTAATAGTTACATCTGCTTGTCCTTTTACACCTAATTGACTTAATATTGTTTCATCACCAACTAAATTGGAAATGTTATCGATTACCGAAGTTTTATCTTTATCTGAAACATTTTTGTTTTCGTTTCCTGCGAATAAAGAAGTGCTTAAAAGGATAGCTGCAATTGTAAATAAGTTTTTCATAATATCTGATTTTGGAGTGATTATTTAATTTGTTTTAATTAACGTTCTGAACATTAGGCGGATGACCCCATATAAAAGTTACAGGAAGGCTAAAAAAAATTGTAAAAAAGTGCTTAAATGACCCTTATTTTCGGCTGTAATCCATAGCCAGCAAGACATTGAAGAAACTAAAAAAAACTACCCCACTTTGGGTTTCCAGCATCGATTCGGTAGTTATATTAACCATCCATAACAAAAGAAATACCAGATAAAGGTGGTTACGGGACCTGATTGCCAGGCGCAAACACCATATTAAATAGGCTATAAATAGGAGAAGACCTACAATACCGGTTTCTACCAGAATTTGTAAATATTGATTGTGGGCGTTGTACTTTTCATCTACCCCTAATTGAAAATTATTGCGTTGATAGGCTGCAATCAATTCCTCCTCTGCATCACCTGTTCCTGTGCCGACAAGCCAATTGTTTTGCGCCACTTCTATGGCTGCTTTCCAGATTTCCTGTCTGGAATTCACACTATTTTCATAACTCACCTCATTATAAGTAAGCAATAGTTTTAACCGTTCGCGGGTATAAGGTAAACTTAACATGATAGCGATAGCAACTACATTTCCCAATACAATAATGAAGATAGTCTTCGACTTGCCCAGAATTTGTTTGCCCAACAGATAAAAAGCTACACTTAATAAGATAAATATACTGGCTATCGCCATTTTTGCTGTCAGCAGAAAAATAAATAAGGTAATAATTGCCAATAACAATAAATAGATAAATCGCCATTTTTTGGGTATTTCAAACCAGTTGGTGAGCAAATGCATAACAATTAACACAGCAGCAAAGGCCTGAAACATTCCGGCATACGATGGGTGTAAATAAGTAAACGCTAATAATTCTTTGTAATAAAAATGATTTTCTCCCAATACCAAAAAGTCGTAAAAGGCTATACTGAACGCTACCAGGATGAATAATAAACAGGATATTACATATAAAGTGCTAATCAGTTTCCGTTCTTTAATGGTAAACGGTTGAATTACAACATAAAAAACAGGAATGGCCAGTAAATAAAATTTAACTTCCAAATCTCGGTAGGCAGTATGTTTATCTTCGGAAAAGAAATAGCCAAAAACAAACAACAGAAAAATGGATGCAAAAAACAAATACCTTTTGTTTGCTAACAACCTTTCCAGTTTATAGGCATAATTCAGGCTTAATAAAATGGCAATAAAAGATAACAATAAAACAGGTGATGCCAGGGTTTTGTGAAATGGTATGAGCATGGCAATGAAACAAATCATGCCGAATACCACCTTCTCAGGAATATTTCTCCTTAATAAATCCAAGCTATAGTTAATTAAGTGCCTTTAAATTTAACCATCACTGCAATGGTCTTAAAGATAATCATAAAATCGAGTAAGAGTGAACGGTGTTTAATATAATACAAATCATACTGCAATTTTATCAGGGTATCATCAAAGTCGGAAGCATAATGATGTTTCACCTGTGCCCAACCGGTCAGACCAGGCTTAACGGCATTGCGCAACTTAAAAAAAGGAATTTGTTTACTGAGTTCATCAACAAAGTATTGTCGCTCCGGTCTCGGTCCTATTAAATTAATATCACCCTTTAAAATATTCCAAAATTGAGGAAACTCATCTAAACGTGTTTTGCGCAGTATGTTTCCCACCTTGGTAATTCGTGGATCACTTTTTTGTGCAAACTGCGGACCGCTGTTTTTTTCCGCATCCACAATCATGGTCCTGAATTTAATAATATGAAAAATTTTATTGTTTTCGCCAACACGTTCCTGCGTATAAAACAATGGGCCTCTGCTAAAAAATAAATTTCCTAACCAGACAAAAGGTAACACCAATAAAAAAAATCCACCGGCAACAAGCGCACAACTGATATTAATTACGCGATTAAAAAAAGCATAAAAATTATCCTTGTGCACAATACTATATGGATTGGTTAAATGATATTCATTGGCTTTAATTTTAATCATCACCTTTCCGGTTTGCTCTTCATATATTTTAGTAGCATGCTCTACAACTATTCCTGCATTTTCGCAATCAATGAGTGCGCGATGTAACGCTGGTGAGAGATGTTCCTGTTCAGGAATGGCCATAATAATTTCATCAATATCCAATCTGCGTGCATACTTAAATAGGTCGTTACCGTTGCCTAACACTTTTAATTCGTCGTAAATTTTGCCTTGTTTTAATTCATCATCATCTATATAACCATAAATTTTATATCCAGTGTTATGATAGATTGCAGGGTTATGTAATAATGTTCTTACAATTTCTCTGCCGGTATATCCCGCACCAATAACGATTGCTTTTTTAGTTAAAATGGGATGAATAAAAAATGCTGCATAACATAACCGCCACAACAACACTAAAACAATCATAGCCCCCATCAACACAAAAGCAGGAAAACGGCTTTCAGGAAACGTAGGGCTCAAAAACGGCATAAATAAATAAGTCAATGCAGTAAGTGCTGCAGTGAGTACTGTATTTTTTACTGTCGCACTAATCCTGTCGACATTGGCTAGTTTGTATAAATTAAATAAATAGGAATAGAAAAACCACAACACCACAATTACGGCAATCCATAAAACATTATCTAAAAATGTATGGTACGATTGTAATGCATTGGGGTGAAAAAATCTGATATACAGAAATAATGCAGTAAGTATGAGCAATACATCAACTGTTATCAGAATATACCTTCTGAATAACAATCGATAGTCATATTTTTTTTGAGCAGTCAATTTGTGAATGCACAAAAATAACACTTGTCAATTGTAACTGGAATTCTCTCTGTAGTTAAGAAAGAAGGTGTAGTCCGGCGAATCGGCTACTGATTTGTGCACAAACTCCTTCACTACTTTGCCTTCCTGTAACAGGAAAATACCGGGCATTTGAGCTACATCACCAGCAGGTTTGGTATTAAATAGTTTTTTCCTGAATGCTAATTCTACCCAACGAACCCATACTTTTAAGCCAAACAACTGTAGGAAGCTGCCGCGTTTGAGGCGGAACGACTTATAAAATATTTCTTCAGGATCGCTTACCTGGGCTACATCATTTAAACCATATTCAGTCAAATAGGCTTCAGCAGTTTTGTCATCAACCATATAAACTAACACGATGCCTATTCCTTCTGCTTCCAGCTGACGGCGATGTTCAGCCAGTTGAAGTAATGATTCTTTACAAAAAGGGCACCCAAAATGGCGCAAAAACACGAGCATTAAAGGTTTTTCCTCATGCATCTCCCCCAAATTACGACCATCAGTAGTGTCAAACAACGACAGTGGATATTGCTCACTGCTAAAGGTATCCATCAACATTTCATCAGTTTCAAAACTTCTGCGATATACCTTGTAAAGCACTATGGCATTAGGAATCAGCCAAATAAGGTGATTCAATATGATAAAACGAATAAAGAGATTATTAAAAAATCCAATAGTGTATCCAAACACAAAACCGCCAATCATAGCTAAATGGAACAACGATACCATTAAAATAATAGGCCAATGACGATGGGGATTTCCAGCTGCAATAAATAAACCTATACCCAAAATGAAAGTAACCAGACTCATAAAGTCCCAAAACACCACCGGGGTAAAGCCTTGCTCAATTACCACAGAATTGAGGATGGAAGGGAACATTATTACCACCAAACTCCAAATAACGAAATAAATGGCTGATATAAACAGGCTGGCGTTGAGTTTACTCTTGAAAATGGCTATCATAATTATTGAATACTGCCTTTAAACAATAGTGGAGGTGTTTTGTTTAACTTTACAACATAAAAATAAGAAATCGATGAAGAAATACCTTGTACTATGTCTAGCTCTGGTGGCAGTTTTTACGCAAACCATTGAAGCTCAAGAACTTGAATTACCACAACCAAGCCCTTGGGCACAGGTTAGTCAAAAATTTGGGTTGGCTCAAACAACTTTAACCTATTCACGTCCGGCAATGAAAGGTCGTAAAATTTTTGGCGGTTTAGTGCCTTACGGCGAAATGTGGAGAACAGGTGCTAATAAGGCTACCGAATTAAAAATTGAAGGTACCGTTATGATCAACAACCAAAAAGTTGAAGCCGGTGCTTATTCATTATTTACTATTCCCGGTGCGACTGAATGGACTATTATTATCAACAAAAACACCGAATTATGGGGGACAGGTGGTTACAAACAGGAAGAGGATGTTGTTCGTTTTACCGTAACGCCAACGACAACTAGTTCTACTGAATCTTTTACCATGAGTTTTGCTAATGTTAAAGATAACTCAGTTACCCTCGAAATGTATTGGGAAACAACAAAAGTAAGTTTTGAAATCAAAAACGAATTTGTAGAACAGGGCAAAAAAAATATTGAAGAAGCAATTGCTGCAGCAGAAAATACAATGGGTTTATATAATGATGCCGCAGAATTTTATCTCGACAATAAATTAGATGCTAAATTAGCTTTGGAATGGGCTCAAAAATCAGTAGCTCAAAAAGAACGTTATTGGAATGTATATACCTTAGCACGTGCATATGCTGCTAACGGTATGTATAAAGAAGCTGTTGAATACGGCACCAAATCACATACTGCCGCTACAGAAGCTAAAAATGGTGGTTTTGCACAAACAGTAGCTACCGACCTTGAGGCTTGGAAAAAGAAATAATTAATATGAATTTATTCATTTAACATTAATGTAAAAAAGTATCAGTAGCAATGCTGATACTTTTTTTATTTATAGTATGTCCCAACAAAAAATATTTTTAAAAGCAGCCTGGCGTAATTTATTAATTGCAAACTACACCTGTAATGAGGAAATTTTAAAAAAATACCTGCCTGCACATACCGAACTGGATACGTTTAATGGCCAACATTTAATTAGTCTAGTTGCTTTCCAGTTTTTAGAAACAAAAGTATTAGGGATTAAATTTCCTTTCCACACTAATTTCCCTGAAGTTAATCTGCGTTTTTATGTAAAGTATAATGATAAAGGTACATGGAAAAGAGGAGTTGTATTTATCAAAGAAATTGTCCCTAAAACAATGATAACATTTGTGGCAAATACATTCTTTAATGAAAACTACGAAACCATGTCAATGGCTCAACAAGTAGCAATTAAACAAGATGCCATTTATGCCAATTACACTTGGGGAAAAGCAAATGTGTTTTCTGCAATTGCCGATACGCAAAAAGTAGCCATGAAAGATGGCAGTCTTGAAGAATTTATTACAGAACATTATTGGGGTTATGCGGCTATTGACAATAAAAGCACCAATGAATATGCTGTTGAACACCCTCGTTGGTTGGTGCATAATTTACGGGATTACACCATTCAAACCAACTTCGAAGCCATATACGGAGCCGATTTTGCCGCGCTTAACAATACACAACCACATTCCGTCATCATGGCTTGCGGCAGCGAAATTTTGGTTCGTAAAGGTCGCGTCATAAGTGGCTAAGCTATTTTTATGTAAAAAAATGATTTTGCCCATAAAATATCAATTGGGAACACGAAATTTGTGTCCAATTGATTGTTATGAAAAAAATACTATTTACCCTTCTCTGTTTTTTGCCTTTATTTACATTTAGTCAAAACGGTCCCATTCAACCGGTTCTTGAAAACGATGCTCCTGAATGGGTGCATCTTTTATATGCTGAAACACCTAATATTTTTGCAATTCAAACTGCATTTGAAAGCTATTACAAACAACATCCTTACACTGAAGATAATTATACCAGATATTACAGTCATTGGGCAATTGTTGCAAGACAACATGCACAGGAAAATGGCGATGTTATTTTTCCTGATAACCAAACACTAAACAATAATATTATCCTGCGCAAAAATTTACGCAGTGAAGAAGGCAGTAGAAGTACTACATGGACTTTTGCAGGACCGGAAATTCATTATACTACAAAATACGATGCCGGAGCACCAAGTATCCCGATTTCAGATCATGCAAATATTCATAGCATTGATCAATGTGCATCAAATCCCGATATTTTATATTGCGGTGGTGAAACAGGTGGCGTTTATAAAACAATTAATAAAGGATTAAACTGGGAACATGTTACCAAAGGGTATTATATGAATACCATTCGTGCATTGGCTGTTAATCCGAATAATCCTGATGAAGTAATTGCTACCTCAGAAGGTGAATTATGGAAAACAAGTGATGGTGGAGTAACATGGTATATTACAGGCGATGCATCTTTTCAGGCAATTTATATTACTGCTTATGATATTGTATATAATCCCGAAAATCCTTCGATTGTTTATGCAGGTTGCGAACAAGGATTTTTTAGAAGTACAGATGGTGGCGAAAACTGGACAGAGATATTAGACCATTTTTGTATGTCAGTTGCAGTTAAACCCGATAATCCTGCAATTATTTATACATTACAATACGACCCGGTTACTAAAATACCGTATTTCAAAAAATCATTTGATTATGGTGTATCATTTACAACATACAATGAAGGTTGGTTCGAAGTTCCTGCTGTTGATGCCGGTAAAATAGAAAGTTTGGGCGGACGTATTGCCGTAACAGAAGCAAATCCGGATAAAGTTTATGTATTGTTGGTTGGAGAAAGTAATGCAACTGCCGTTTTGCAATTGCGCGGAACAATTGGCGTTTATGTGAGTAATGATGGTGGAGAAAGTTGGAATTTCCCACACGAATTATTAGGTATGCCTTACAACGTGGATACACATCCTAACTTGATGGATTTTGACGGACATTCCAGCGACTACGACCAAATTTATTATAATACTACACTTGCTGTTTCACATTTAAATGAAAATAAAATTTTAGTGGGTGGATTAAATTTATGGAAAAGCGAAGATGGTGCAACAAGTTATGATGCAGTTGGAGGTTATATTGGTTATTTACCTTATTTCCATCCGGATAATCAGGAGACTAAAATTTATAAAACTTCTCCAACAACAGAAGAAATTTGGATGGCAACAGATGGTGGTGTGAATTATACTACCGATTGGGTGGAGACACATGAAAGCAGAAGTAATGGATTACAAGCTTCCAATTTTTGGGGATTTGATCAGGGATGGCAAGAGGATGTGATGGTTGGTGGCAGATATCATAATGGTAATGGTGGCTACAATGAAAATTATCCTGCGGGAACTTTCCTTGCTTTAGGTGGTGGTGAAGCTGCAACCGGTTACGTTAAACCAAGTGATGAAAATATATGTTTGTTAAGTGATATTGGTGGGGTTGAATTACCTGAAGAATTAGATGGTGTTGCCAGCTTTTTATCGTTTACCAATACGCCAAACGAAAGTTATTGGTATAATTCGAGTTCAAGAATTCATTTCGATTGGAATTATTATAACTACGCTTACATGGGTCGCGATAATAGTGTTTGGAAAAGCACCGATGGCGGAAGTTCATTCACTCCTATTTATACGTTTGGCGTTACAACCTGGAATAAAGTGTTATGGGTAGAACAAAGTCGCGTTGATACCAAAGTAATTTATCTTACACAAAATATTGGTAGTTCAAATTGTAAATTATGGAAAAGTACCGATGGTGGCGTTTCATGGACAGATATTGATTTACCACAAAATAAACGCGATTTAATATTTACTTTAAGTGGCGATGATGTTAACGAACTTTGGATTGCTTACACGTTTGGTGCAGATGGCAGTAAAGTTTATCACAGTACCAATGGCGGAACATCTTGGGATAATATTACAAGCGGAACATTGAATGGATTACACCCTGCTGCAATTGTACATCAATTTGGCACCGATGGTGGTGTGTATTTAACTGTAAGAGAAGCAGCAGTGTTTTATCGCACCAATACATTTATTGATTGGATTCAACATGGTGATGATTTACCATTGGTTACTGATGCATTAAAAACAATTCCATTTTATCGCGATAATAAATTGCGTCTGGCAAGTTGGAATATTGGTATTTGGGAAGCACCGTTATTTGAACCTTCTGCATTAATTGCTGATTTTTCTACTGCTTCACCTTATTTTTATTGTGGTGGTGATGAAGTGAAATTTGTCGACCGTTCAACAGCATCAGCAACAGCAACTTATGCCTGGGAATTTCCGGGAGCAACACCATCTTCATCTATGGAAAAAAATCCTGTTGTTACATATCCAACAGGTGGAAGTTTTAATGTTACATTAACTATTAACGATGGTGCAAGTGTAGCCTCAATTACCAAAACTGCAATTGTGAGTTCATTACCTGAATCAACACTTCCTTTAGCTGAAAATTTTGAAACAGGAACATTTGCATCAGGCTGGCATGGTGGCGAGTCGGGTGGTTGGGCAATTGCGGATTTTGCAAGTGCTTATGCCATAGGTACTTCGAGCATGTATTTCAATAATTATTATACCGACTTACAAGGTGGTGCTGTAGAAGAAATATCTGCAAAATATAATATGGAAGATGTTATAACCGCAACATTAAATTTTGATGTAGCATATCGCCCTTACGGTGGCATATATATGGATACATTACAGATATTAGCTTCAACCGATTGTGGTGCAACATTCACCGAAATATTTTATGCAGGTGGCAACGATTTATCTACCGGTGGTGTTTACACAGCCGATGTTTTTTATCCTGAAGCAGATGAATGGGAAACACATACCATCGACATGACCTCATTTGCCGGTGCAGATAATTTAACTTTATATTTTAAAAATATTGGTTATTGGGGACAGGCATTATACATTGATAACATAAATATTAATGCCAATTTTATTCCAATTACTGAATTCGAACAACAGGTAGCAGCTGTTATAGTTCCAAATCCTAATCAGGGATACTTTAATTTGGCAACAGAATGTTTACAAACTCAGCAAGCAGAAATTAAACTCACGAATGCTCTTGGAGAGATTATTTATTCAACACAACAACAACTAAATGTCGGTGATAATACAACCGTATTCGATGTTCAACATTTAAGTAAAGGTGTGTATTTTGCCGTTATTCAAACAGGCAAACAATTAACTACAGTTCCTTTTGTAATTGAATAAGTTATTACTAAAAAAATAAAGCCCGATATAACGTTATATCGGGCTTTATTTTTTACCATATTTTGACACGTAAACTATCTTCTACATACATCTTATCGCCTTGTTTTATTCCAAAGGCATCATAAAATTCCTGAATATTACTTGCAGGTCCGTTTACCCTTAAGAAATTAGGTGAATGCACATCAGTTTTTGCACGTAACACCATTGCTTCATCGCGATATTTTCCATACCATGATAATGCAAATCCGAGAAAATATCTTTGCACTGGTGTATATCCGCCAATTACTTTTCCTTCTTTATATTGGTCGGTCATTTTAAATGCCTCTAATCCTATCAGCATACCACCAAGGTCAGCAATATTTTCACCTTGTGTAGCATCACCATTTACATGAATGGTATCGATAATAATATAATTATTAAATTGTTCAACAATCAATTTTGTCCGCTCCAAAAATTGTGCTCTATCCTGAGGTGTCCACCATTCTGATAAATTACCTTTTTCATCGAACTGACTTCCCTGGTCATCAAAACCATGTGTTATTTCATGTCCAATAGTAGAGCCTGCTGCATAACCGTAAGCAATAGCGTCGTCTACATATTTATCAGGCACTCCAGGAACAATAAATGCTGCTGCAGGTAATACAATTTCATTATTACTCGGATTGTAATAAGCATTCCAGGTTTGTGGAGTCATTTCCCATTCGGTTTTATCTACAGGCTTATATAATTTTTCAACTTCATAAGCATGTAAATATTTATTCGCATTAATTGCATTTTGCACATACGAATCGCGTGTTATTGTTAATGCAGAATAATCTCTCCATTTATCCGGATAACCCACTTTTTTAATAACCGTACTTAATTTCAATAAGGCTTTTTCTTTTGTTTCAGGGCTCATCCAGTCTAACTGTTGGATTCTTACCTTATAAGCAGCCATTGTATTTTCAACAATTTTTTCATAACGCTTTTGCTTCCGGAGGGTAATATGCTTCAACATACAATTGGCCTAATAAAAATCCCATTGCATCTTCCTCTGCGTCTAACACCCGTTTCCATCTGGCTCTTTGTTCTTTAGTGCCATTTAAAATGGTGCCGTAAAAATGAAAATGTTCTTTATCAAAATCACTGCTCAAACGGTCGGCATATGCATTAATTAAATTCCATTGCAAATAAATTTTCCAATTGTCCACCGACTCCTTAGTTAAAGAAGTATTTAATTGTTTGAAAAATTCGGGCTGACCAACTATAATGGTATCTATATTTTTTATTCCTGCATCTGCTAAAAACGATTCCCAATTAATAGCCGGACATAATTTATTTACATCTGCAACGGCCATACTATTATAATTGGCATAAGGGTCACGCAAGTCTGCTAACTTTCTTGACGCTCCAGCGAAATCTGTTTCCATTTTCATAATGGTTTGCGCATAAGTATCTGCCGTTGCTGCATCAATACCGGTTAGCTGAAACATTTTTGAAATATGTTTTACATATTCATTACGTATTGTTACTGTCCGCTCATCTTTATCAAAATAATAATCTCTGTCAGGCAACCCTATACCACCCTGATAAAAATGCAAACGAAATTTGCTGCTGTTTTTTTCATCCTGGAAAATATAATTACCAAACAATGGCTGCACCTGCATGGTATGTAAATAGGATGCCATTTTAATTACACCCTGAGGATCACTGATGGCAGCAATTTTGTCCAATTCAGGTTTTAATGGTGTTATTCCCTGTTTTTCAATAGTAACAGTATCCATTCCTGTAAACCAAAAGTCGCCGATTTTTTGCTCATTACTCCCCTTTTTTGCTTTTGTATTAGCGGCCGCTTCTTCGTTAATTTTACGAATACGAGAATAATTTTCTTCATTCACCAAAGTCCAAATACCCCATGAGCGTTCGCTTTCTGGAATGGGATTATTTTTCAACCATTTCCCCATGGCAAATTTGAAAAAATCTTCTCCGGGACTTACAGTGGAATCGATATATTCATTTAAAAAATTATCGTAATTAACCGCAGCCGTTTTTTCCTTTGGCTTACAGGAAAATATACCAACAGTTATACATAAAAACAGTAGTGCTTTGTAATTCATAATGTAACGTTTAAGTTTCAAATATAGGTATATCCAGCAACACACTCACTTAACAACTGTTAAAGCAGTCATATTTCCGGAATGATTAAAATCAATGGTGTGAACAGGTAACTGCCATAAAAATTGTAATTATCTTTGTATAAATGAATACACTAGGGCGCGCATATTTATTCCTCTTAACAGTGGGTTTGGGATTATTTTTATCTGCTTGCACAACAAAAGCCGAAAATGATAATACCATCACCCAAAAAACGGATATTCCTGAAAACGCGCCGGATACTATCACACTAGTAACACCTTCGGACGGCCCTCCGGGCATGGTTTGGATACCTGGTGGCGAATATATTATGGGCACCGATACCGACCCTCAGCACAGAAGTGATGAAAGCCCTGCACATAAAGTTAAAGTGGATGGTTTCTGGATAGGCATAACAGAAGTAACTAATGCAGAATTTGCCAAATTTGTTGCAGCAACCGGTTATAAAACCACATCCGAACGTCCTATTGATTGGGAAGAACTGAAGCAACAGGTTCCGCCGGGAACCCCAAAACCTGCAGATGAGTTATTACAACCTGCAAGTATGGTATTTACCACCACGACTGAACCTGTCGACCTGAATAATTATTTAAACTGGTGGAGTTTTATTCCTGGCGCTGACTGGCGACATCCGCAAGGACCAGGCACTACTATTATCGGTAAAGAACAGCATCCAGTTGTTCAGGTTAGCTGGGACGATGCAGTTGCCTATTGCAAATGGGCCGGAAAACGATTGCCAACTGAAGCCGAGTGGGAATATGCTGCTCGCGGTGGAGTAGCCGGAGCCATTTATCCTTGGGGAAACGATAAAGATTTATCTAAACATACCAATTCATGGCAAGGAAATTTCCCTAATCTCAATACCGCAGAAGATGGTTACAAAACTACTGCACCGGTTAAATCATATGCACCAAATAAATTTGGTTTATATGATATGGCCGGAAATGTCTGGGAATGGTGCAGCGATTTTTATCATGTAGATTATTATAAATCGTGTGCAAAACAAGATGTTAGCATAAACCCGCAAGGGCCGGTAAAACCTTACGACCCTAACCAACCTTATAATATTGTTCGTTCAAAACGCGGTGGCTCTTTTTTATGTAATGAAGTATATTGCTCATCGTACCGCGTTGCAGCCCGCATGGCAACAAGTTATGATACCGGTCAGGATCACTCGGGTTTCCGTTGTGTAATGACTAAGGAAATGTGGGAAGAACAAAAAAATAAATAACCTCCTGCTTTTAGTTTGATGCCTTAATCCACAAGGCAAAAAGTAAAAAAATGTAGATGTTTTCTTTAAACAAATTATTCAAAAACATGTTTATCCAATCATGAGAAGTTTTTTAGTAATGCTGCTTCTTTGTTTTGCAGCCATAGGTCATACCCAAACAGGAAAAATTTACGGGACAGTTACCAATTCCATTAATAATGAACCCTTGCCATTTGTCAATGTAATATTAACAGGAACAGGCTTTGGTGCTGTAACAGATATAGATGGAAATTACACCATTGATAACCTTGCTCCGGGACTATACAATGTCGAATTCAGCTTTATTGGATTTAAGAAAAAAACAGTTTTCGAAGTTCAGGTAACTAATGCAAAATCGGTGTATTTAAATGCATCTCTCGATGAAGATAATAATGTGCTTGAAGCAGTTGAAGTAAAAGCTGTAATTACCGATAAAACAGAAGAATCACCATTATCGTTGCGCACTATCGGCGCCAATGAAATTCAACGTAATCCTGGCGGCAACCGCGATATCAGTCGCGTAATTCAAAGTTTACCAGGTGTTACTTACACGCCATCTTTTCGCAACGATATTATTATTCGCGGAGGTGCTCCAAATGAAAATAGATTTTATTTAGATGGTATTGAAGTGCCAAATATCAATCACTTCGCTACCCAAGGTTCAAGTGGTGGTCCTGTGGGAATGATAAATGTAGATTTTATTCGTGAAGTGGAATTTTATTCCGGTGCATTTCCGGTTAATTATGGCAATGCACTAAGTAGTGTATTTTCATTTGAACAACGTGATGGTAGAACAGACAAATGGGGAGGTAATTTTACGGTAGGTTCAAGTGATATTGGTTTAACCGCCGAAGGTCCACTTGGCGAAAAATCTTCTGTATTATTATCTGCACGCAGAAGTTATTTACAATTTTTATTTGATGCGATTGGTTTGCCATTTTTGCCAACATACAATGATTTTCAATACAAACAGAAAATTAAAATCAATCAAAAAAATGAACTGACCATTATTGGTTTAGGTGCAATTGATGAGTTTGGCCTTAATTTACAGGACGATACCAGCGCGTTTCAACAATATATATTAGGCAATTTACCTTTTCAAACACAATGGAACTATACCATTGGCGCCAGCTACAAACATTATCGCGAACGCGGATATTCAACTATTGTTGCCAGCAGAAATATGTTGAATAATCGCGCTTATAAATATATTGACAACGATGATAGCAAGGAATCAAATCTCATTTTCGATTATACCAGTCGCGAAATGGAAAATAAATTTCGTTATGAAGAAACTTTAGATATCAAACGTTTTAGAGTTAAGGGCGGAATTAATTATGAACTTGCACGTTACACGAATAATACTTACCAATTAATTCCGGTAGGCACAGATGTAATTACTGTAGATTATCAATCTGAACTTCCTCTACAAAAATGGGGAGCATTTGTGCAATCCAGCACTTCAATTTTTGATTATCGCTTAACCTTGTCGTTTGGATTACGTGCTGATGCCAATAATTATTCAACGAGTATGCAAAATTTGCTCGACCAGTTGTCGCCGCGTTTTTCTGCCAGTTACAAATTGACCGATACATGGAGTGCCAATTTTAATACCGGCATATATTATCAGCTTCCTGCTTATACCGTTTTAGGATACGCTGAAGATGAAAATAATTTTATTAATAAAGCGAATAATATTACTTACATCCAATCCAATCATTTGGTAGGTGGATTGGAATACCGTCCTAGTAATTATTTGCGATTTACATTAGAAGGTTTTTATAAAACATATAATAATTATCCATTCAGCATTCGCGATTCTGTTTCGCTGGCCAATTTAGGTGCTGACTTTGGTGTTATTGGCGATGAACCTGTTACATCAACAAGCAATGGAAGAAGTTATGGTATCGAATTTTTAGCGCAACAAAAATTAAATAAAAATTTTTATGGCATTTTATCATTGACGTATGTTGTCAGCGAATTTGAAGATAAAAATGGTAATTATGCAGCTTCTTCTTGGGACAACAGAACAATCATATCGCTAACTGCCGGTAAAAAATTCAAACACGATTGGGAAGCGGGTTTAAAATGGCGATTTAGTGGTGGTTTGCCTTACACACCATACGATGTAGATTACAGTTCATTAATTTATGTTTGGGATATTAATCGTCAGGGTGTTTTAGACTTTGATCAGTTAAATCAAAAACGTTTAGACCCTTACCATCAATTAGATATTCGGGTAGACAAAAAATGGTTCTTTAATAAATGGAATTTAGACGTTTACATCGATATTCAGAATGTCTACAATTTCCAAACTACATTACAACCTTATGTAGATGTTGTGAGAGATGATATCGGTAACCCCATCATAAGTGCTACCGACCCAACGCGTTATGAAGTATACCAACTAGAAAACACCTCAGGTACATTATTACCAAGTATCGGCTTAATTATCGAACTGTAATTAATAATGTCTTGCCTGAATTAAATACGATTTTACATAATCAGCAATACCTTCCTCTAAATTGTAGAAGGTATTGTTATATCCGGCAGATAGTAATTTCTGCATATCAGCTTCAGTAAAATACTGATACTTTTCTCTTATATCTTCGGGAATATCTATCCAATCTATTACTAAAGGCATGTCCATGGCTTTTGCAGTAGCTGCTGCAAGGTCATAAAATGAACGTGCCTTTCCTGTGCCTAAATTATAAATACCCGATTCTGGGTGATTTTCTATCAACCATTCAATTACACGAATTACATCTTTCACATAAATAAAATCGCGAATTTGTTCTCCGTCTTTATATTCGGCTTTGTGCGAGCGAAATAATTTTACTTTTCCGGTATTTTTAAATTGATGATAAGCATGAAATATTACCGATGCCATTCGCGACTTATGATATTCGTTTGGGCCATACACATTAAAAAACTTTAAACCATACCAATGTGGCGGAGTATCTTTTTGTGTTAATACCCATTTGTCAAAATCATTTTTCGAATCGCCATATGGATTTAAAGGAACCAATTTTTCTATCACAGCATGATCATCGCTATAACCAAAAGCGCCATCACCATAAGTAGCTGCACTCGAGGCATATACCAATGGAATTTTGCGTTCGGTACAAATTTGCCACATGGCCTGCGAATAACCATAATTCAATTCATCAAAAATAGTTTTATTAAACTCAGTTGTGTCGGTTCGTGCACCAATATGTAATACACCTTTCAAATCAGGTAACCCTCCTGTCTGCAGCAATGCAATTAATGCCTTTCTGTCAATACTTAACTCAAACGCCGCATCAGCAATATTGGGAAATTTTTGAGTTGCATTCAGGTCATCACAAATAACAACGCGATACTTTCCACTGCGCAATAGCTCCAATGCCAGGCAACTGCCTATAAATCCCAGAGCACCTGTAACCAGTATCAACGGCTTGTCGGTATGTAAATCAGTTGCCATTTGTGTAAATTTGCACAAATCTAAAGCAATTTTTTATGAGATACGGACTCGTTTTAATGCTTGCCTCCCTTGTTTTTATTTCTTGCAATAAAAAGAAATATGAACGAGTAACGTCCTATAACGACAAAGTAGTGAGTTATATCGAACAAAGTGAACGCACCATGAAAGTTTGGAATACCACCAACTTTATGCAGGAATACACCATCAAAAAACAAAACTCCGTAACGCGATTACTCAATATGCAGGATTCTTTAAATAACCTGACACCTTTGGAAGATGATGACACATTGCGTTTGGCGGGCTTATCTATGATAGAAAATTATCTCAATGCTTTTGCCATTTTCGATACCGTACACAAAATGTTATCGGATAGTTTATTTTTAAAAGAAGATTCTATTCGAGTACAGGAATTATTGCGTTCCAACCAAAACATGTTAAAGCAACAAGCGGAATCTTTTATGGAAACACAAAAAAGATTTTCTACTCGTTACGAATTACCATTTTTAGAATAAATCAATTATTGAGTATCCTTTGGCAAGCCAAGTTGCTCGCGTAATACTCTATCATCATTGTTATGCGCAGACCAATAGTCTAACATCATATCCTTCAAACGCACAGCAGTGGTGGTTAATTTTTTCCCATCAAATCCGGCATAGGTATCGTCCCAACCTGTAATTTTATATGGGAAGGTTTTTTCAAACCGGATATTCAATTGTCGCTCTAAAGTAGGGAAGTCAATTACATACACCATAATACCATTTTCATCGCGCAAATCTAAATTCGCTTTTACAGGTTCCAATGGTTGGTGACTCAAACGCAAATACATAGCGCCAGGTAAAATTTGCATCTCACCCTTTGGTAATTTATCAGGATTAATTCTAATGAGATTCCACAATTCATCCTCTTGCACTATTGTTTTGATAGTAAGTTGTTTATCGCCTTCTGATTCGAAATAACTTCTTGATTCAATATTAAATCCATTCACTCCCGAATTCATTTGGTAATAAGCCATCCCACACCATTCTTGCATACTACCCGTAATTTTCACTGCATGCGGATAATTATTAATATCAATTGGTTGAAAAGCACTTATCATTACTGAATAAGGATAAATACCGGTATTAAATTTATACGACTGATTTAATTTTAGTATTGGCAATTTATCTGCACCTGCCTCAGATGGATTATCCAACTTAACTTGTTTCGATTTAGAAAAATCTTCGGTTACAAAAACATTTACAACAGTGCCTTCATGAATTTCTCCGTATCTGCTTTGTTTGAGGTAATAACTGGTTAATTCAGCTTTACCGCCATACCAGTAATTATTCCAGGCAGCATCAGTAGTATAAGGTGATACCGGTGCAGCCATTCCGGAAGGTTGTTTTGTATTATCATTTGTGCCGTTGGCAGTTTGCTGACAACCTTGAATACTCACCAAAAGTGCCAGTGTGAATACAACAGTAATATAAGCAGGTATACGCATAAGAAGTATTTTATATTAAACCATTATTAATCGTGAAAATTAAACAATAATAGCTGCCAAAAAGTTCCATTACCACTCAAAATTTGGTTCGTAGATTGGAATTTCCACTACTTCATTTTTAATCATTTTCACCAGTCGCAAACTATCGCCCTCCGGCAATTTAAAATCATACGAACCGGGATTACTTATGATGGCATATTCAAAACCCTTTTGTTTTGTCTTCACTTGAATTATTGTTTTTGTTTTTGAAACCGGAAATCCAAATCGCGGTTCATTAAATGCAAACACCATAGGGAAATTGACAAAAAACTGCGTCGTGTTGTTTGCTCTTTCATTTACAAAATTCACAGCCTCAATTTGCGCATCTAGAAAATAGATATAACTCATATCCTCATCATAGTGAAATTTCGCTTCCATCGACATTGTTTCATCACTCACCGGATAAAGCTCATATCCATACATGGAAATCATTCCGGCAAAAAATACCAATGGAACAAATACATATAACCATCTGTAAGTCGCTACTGCTGTAATGAGTAAATGTGCAAATACTATTATCAAAGGGATAATGGCAAACACTAAATACCGGTTCATAAAAAAGTTGAGTGAGCTGAACAAAATGCCGCCAACAAATAACATGAAAAGGTATGTTGTGAAATTATGGTAATGCCCTAATTTTTTATATAATAAAATAATTGCAATTACCAATCCTGCTGCCAATAATACCAACCGTCCTTGCTCTATAAATGTAAACGACATGAAATCGATGCCAAATTCAATTATCTTTTTAATTTTAAAGTCTACATTTTCACCGTGTAACGGAAATAAATACCAGCCGTTTTGCTGACGCTGAATAATTAAAAACAATCCGAAAATCAAAAACGGTGTCACCACCAATAACTGCTTCCATTGAAAGCCTGAGCTTTTTTTAGGCCGTTGAACTAACCAATTAATAATTGAAGCCGTAATTACAACTACCGGAATTATGATGGCCGTTTCTTTTATCAATATTGCTGCAGTGGACATTAGTGCATACCATCCATATTTGCGGATTGACCAATAATGAATTGCCCATAACATAAACAGTGCAAGGCAAATTTCCGGCAACACCAAAATGGATTGTGCAAAAAATACCGGTTGCACAATAACCAGCATAACAGACAACAACGCTGTTTTTTGATCAAAATGATGATAGGCAATTTTATAAATACTCAACAATAAAAACAGGGCAATAATTAATCCTGTTATATGACCTCCCACTACCCCATCGCCAAAAATAAAATAACCACAGCCGTGAATAAATGAAAATAATAAAGGATGCCCACGAGAAAGTTCAGGAGGTAAATTTTTAGGCAACAACCCTAATCCATTGTCGTGCAAATACAAACCTGCGCGCGAATAAACACCTAATTCATCCCAAAAGTAAGGCAGTTGCATAGCGGGCAGTTTAGCCAGAATAAACAGCACCAAAATAATGGTAAACCATCCGTATTTGCGATATAAAGATTGAATTTCCGGCAATTGAATAATTATGTTTAAACCTTTATCAGGCTTTCAAAAATAAGGTTATTTTATTTGCAAAACAACCTGCTGTCTTAAGCATATAAACAAAAAAGGCAGTCTGTTCAGACTGCCTTGTATTATAAAGTATGATTTTTATTAAACGGCAACTTCCTGAGTCATATATTGCCCAATGGCATTGTCGTATAAATTTTTATAATCTATCGTATTGCCAAACTGTTCACCGTCAATACTAATTTTTCCGTCTGTAACAGTTCCTAATACGTTAACCGGTACGCCGTATTCTTTACAAATATTTTCAATCACAAAAGCTTTTTCACTTGATGTTGAAACAACAACCCGGCTCTGGCCTTCGCCAAATAAATACGCATCTTTACGAATAGTTGCATCAGTTTCAATTTCAAATCCAAGGCTATTAACCATAGCACTTTCTAACAGTGTCGTAAATAATCCACCTTCGCTCACATCATGCGCTGAATAAATTAACTGATTGCGAATTAAATCTTTTATGGTTTGTTGTAACGCATATTCATCATTTAAATCGAAATGTGGCACCGGCGATTTAGTAATGCCATGAATATCTTTCAAATATTCGCTGCAAGCAATATCGTCGGTTGCTTTACCTATCAGCATAATTACATTACCTGAATTAATAAAGTCCAATGTCATCTGATTTTTGAAATCTTCCAACACACCTACCATGCCAATTGTTGGTGTTGGATAAACAGGTCCCTCTTCACTTTGATTATAAAATGAAACGTTTCCACCAGTTACCGGTGTATCAAATTTTCTGCACGCATCGCCCATACCTTTAATAGCATTGCTAAACTGCCAATAAACTTCAGGGTTATAAGGATTTCCAAAATTTAAACAATTGGTAATAGCAGCAGGTTCTGCACCACTGCACACAATATTTCTCGCAGCTTCACTCACCGCAATCATCGCCCCTACATAAGGGTCAGAAAATACGTAACGCGAATTACAATCAGTAGTAACTGCTAAGCCTTTATTTTTACCTATAATTCTAATTAACGATGCATCACTTTTTAAATTAGTAGATGTATTTTTTACACCAACCATTGAATCGTATTGTACGGTAATCCATCTTTTATTGGCAATATTTGGATTCGAAGCTAATTTTTTTGCCACTGCTTTTAAATCAGTTGGTATTGCAATAGCATTGGCATCAAACGATTTTATTGCTTTAATATATTCCGGCTCTTTTGATTCACGCTGATAAATTGGTGCACCACCTCCTAATACCAAACTTTCGGCAGGCACTTCAGCAATTAATTCACCGTGCATATAATATTGTAACAGTTCACCTTCAATCACTTCACCTATAATCTCGCAATGTAAATCCCATTTATCAAAAACTGCTTCTATATCTTTCTCCATTCCTTTTTTCACTACTACAAGCATACGTTCCTGACTTTCACTCAATAATATTTCCCAGCCTTTCATATTTTTCTGACGGGTAGGTACTTTATCGAGATAAATTTTCATTCCGTGTTTACCTTTTGCGCTCATTTCAGATGTTGAACAGGTAATACCCGCAGCGCCCATATCCTGCATACCAACAATGGCTCCGGTTTTAATGGCTTCTAATGTAGCTTCCAATAATAATTTTTCCTGAAACGGATCACCAACTTGAACCGATGGTAAATCTTCATGACTTTCATCATGTAAATCGCCACTAGCAAAACTGGCACCGTGAATTCCATCTTTACCAGTTGCACTACCAACAATGTAAACAGGATTACCTTTTCCCTCAGCAATTGCCGAAACCGTTTCACCAACCTTCACAATACCAACACTCATCGCATTAACTAATATGTTGGTGTTATAACAATCTTCAAAATATACCTCACCTGCAACAGTTGGCACGCCAAAACAATTGCCATAATCGCCAATACCTTTTACTACACCGCGCATTAAATGCTGCGTTTTTTTATTGTTGATATTTCCAAAACGTAAAGAGTTTAATGAAGCAATAGGCCTGGCACCCATCGTAAATATGTCGCGATGTATACCGCCAACTCCCGTAGCAGCACCTTGATAAGGTTCAATGGCAGAAGGGTGATTGTGACTTTCAATCTTAAAAGCGCAGCCCAAACCATCACCAATATCAATAAGTCCGGCATTTTCTTCTCCGGCTTCTACCAGCATTTTTTTGCCTTTTCTTGGTAAGGTTTTTAAGAGGGTTATGGAATTTTTGTAACTGCAATGTTCGCTCCACATTACGCTGAAAATACTGAGTTCAGTGAAATTTGGCGTGCGACCTAGTATTTGTTTGATGTGTTCAAATTCTTCTGCAAGCAGACCTAGTTGCCTGGCCTGTTCTACTGTAGCAAGTTGTTCGGACATATTTTTTGATTGAGGCACAAAATTAATCCCGAAAACCTAAACTCTTGCCGATTTATTCAGATTTTATGTTGACAATTTTCAGCTCCCTAAGCCAAACCACCATTTCGCCCCGAATAACACGCATTCCGCTAATTACCGCTTTTCACCTCAATAATGCAGCCCTAATTTGGTCTCCGAAAACACAATAATCCTATTCATGCACCTTACCAACTTTTCCAAATCACCCCATTTTATCTGCATTTGCTTCCTGCTTTTAAGGTTGGGAAGCAAAACTGAGATAATGGCTCAAAATCTGGTACCTAACCCTGGTTTCGAGAGCTATATGCACTTTCCGGATAGTTATGGAGATTGGAATTTTTGTCACGGATGGTATAACTGCTCAGGCGATGGTAGTCCCGATTATTTGCACACTTCCGGTACCAGTGTTGCCAATTTACCGGATTGTGGATTAGCCCAAATTTACCCTTACGACGGAAATGCCGCCATGGGTTTTTCTACCTATCGTAGCGATTTTGAACACAGAGAATATATTTCCACCGAATTAACCTCGCCATTAATTACAGGCGAAACATACATCGTTTCATTTTGGTTAACTAATGGTGAATCGGATTGGTATTCCGGAACCGGCACAAATCATATCGGCATTTATTTTAGTAATGCCATGCCCGACCAAGGTGCAACCAATACTATAAATGTTACCCCACAAGTTGATATTACCGATATTATTTGGCTAACCGATTGGCAATATTTTGAATTTAGTTATACAGCTACTGAAGATTTTTCGCAAATCACTATTGGCAATTTTTTTGAAGATGTAAATACCGAAACAAATATATTTTATGAACTCGCCGATAATCCAACCCGCAGTGAATATATTATAGATAATATTTACGTAGGTCTTGTTCCCGAACCTGAAACCATTGTAATTGATACTGCACTTTGTTTAGGTACCAGCTATTTTTTACCCGATGGAAGTGAAATTTTTTCCTCCACCATCGACACAACTATATTATCGGGAGCAGATGGTGCCGATTCTATTATCATTTCAAATGTTACTTTTATTTCATCAGTAGTAGTTGAGCAGACTGTCCAAATTTGCGAAGCAACAAGTTATGTATTACCCGATGGTAATTATGCGTATAGCGAAGGCATTTATACCTCTGTAATCAGCACTGCAGGAGGTTGTGATTCTACCATTGTTACGACAATTATCATTTCCACAGCACCTGAAATAACCGTTTTGGCACCTGTTTATATTTGTACCGATGCGGAAGCCATTTCGTTGGAAGCATTTCCATCAGGTGGTATTTTCGAAGGTCCCGGTATTATCGAAAATAATTTTAATCCGCAATTAGCAGAAGGTGAAGGCACTTATACGTTGAGTTACACTTTGATTATGAATGAATGTTCATTCATACAAGAATTTACCATTACCGTAATTGAAAACTTAGCTATGGCAGGCACCGACCAAACCATAAATTTTGGCGAGAGATTTATTTTACATGGCACTACAGCCGGAGAAATAAAATGGTCGCCGGATACTGATTTGAGTTGCAACACCTGTGATTCTCCAAGTGGATTAATTAACCAAACCACCACATTTTTATTGGAGTCGATAAATGAATATGGATGTTATGCGGCAGATGAAGTGACCATTACTGTTTTACATGAAGGCCCGGACAGTGTTTTTGTCCCGAATACTTTTACCCCTAACGGAGATGGCATTAACGATTATTTTATCCCACTAGGCTTAGCCATAAACAAAATCGTCCATTTTCAGGTGTATAATCGCTGGGGAGAGTTAATATATAGCGAAGAAAACATCACACCTGAATCAGCAAACCAAGGCTGGGATGGCAAGTTTAATGGTACAGAAGTGCAAGAAGGTGTGTATATTTATACTGCAGAAATTGAATATTTAAGTGGGATAATAACTCAGCTTAAAGGGAACATAACACTCATAAAATAACCCGCATAAAAATGCAGTCAAATAAAAATAAAAAATTAATTGCTTATTCTTCTGCAGCTATAGGCTTTATTACTTTAAATAATGATGTTTCATCCCAAGTATTATATACTAACATTGACCCAGATGAAAATCTATACGCATACGACCAATTACAAATAGATTTCAATGATGATGGTTTTATTGATATTGGAATTGAAGCCCATTTGGCTTTGTCCTTTACGTACAGTTATTATCAAGGTTGGTCAACTTCAACTTTAGGCATTTATTTTTATGCCAATAATTTTTCTGCAATAGTAGGCACCCCGGTAAACCCCAATTTAGCAGCTAACTTACAACCCGGTGATATTATTGGGGAAAGTGCTTTATGGAATACCAACAATGAAATTAATTTCGCCGCCCTTAATATGAATACATATAGTTATGTAGAAATTATTGAAGGCTGGAACAAACAAAATAATTATATAGGTTTTAAATTTCAGGCTGATGGCCAAACTCATTATGGTTGGGTGCGATTAAGTATCGACAATTTATCCAATAATGTTGCAGAACTCCCTAAACTTATAATTCAAGATTATGCTTATGAAGCTACGCCTAACACGCCTATTACTATTGAGCACGTTACAGCATCTATTGCAGAAAATTTAGTGCTGAATGATATTGGTGAAACTTCAACTGCTAATGATTTACAATTAACCTTTAATAAAGCGGATGATGAATCATTTGTAAGTGAATATCGGGTATTCTTGCACCGAATTCCTGATGCGATTTATAATAGTTTAGATGCATTACTTGCTTTACCTGCCGACAGGTATATCAGTATTATTCCGGACGGGACGAACCATGTAATAAATTTTAATGCAACAACACTTGATACAGATGGGAATCCTCTTGCTTCAAATTCCACTTTTGAAGCCAGAGTAGTGTCAATGCCGGATGGTATTCAAACCAATATCGCCAATGTTTCCATTGTAAGTAATAAAGAAGAAATCATACTGCGTTCTACAGGTGAAGCGCAAAATATTAAACTTTATAAAAATGGAACCTCCGGCACGACAAGTGATTTTAAAGTAATTTTTACAAAACCCGCAAACGAATATGGATTAGCTGCCTATCGGGTTTATATAGCAAAGTTTGGTACCGACTTAAACTATGACACACTTTATAATTTAGATGAAAATTATTTTGTGGAGATTCCTTCTACAAACGAATTCAATTATGAAATCCAATTTCCAACAAATAAAAAAACGGTGGGCGATGATGGTCCAATTATTTTTGAATCTTACTGGGCAGCAGTATTAACAATTCCGGATTCAATAGCCGCAACTACAGGCGAGTTAAATTTTGGCGCTTATACACTTTATTACACTGCACCACTTTATCCGGAAACACCACTTGTAATCTTGGACGACACCACTAAAACGCCTCATGATATCTTTGTAAGTTTTCCAAAGTCACCTATCGAACAAAGAATAAATGAATATGAAATTATTTTAGTGCCTGCAGATGATACCACTTCATTTAGTGCAACTGACGCAGATGAATTACCTGCAACAAATTACTATCAAATAATGCCAGTCGGAGAAGATATTGCTACCCACCTCCCATCTTTTCTGAAAGATGTATATGGTCATACACCTAATCCGGAAACGACTTATGTTGTATATGTTGCGCTTTCAGGCTTGACTTATTATAACACTTATATAACGTTATCCCATCCTTCAAAACCTTTTACACTAAACGATGGGAAAGTTAATGCAACACCTAAATTAATTTTTAACAATAATGCTATTTATTATGCTTTCCCCAATAACGATAATCAAACAATTCGCTTATTGGATATCAGTGGAAGAATTATTGCTGAATGGGTTATTTCAGGTTCCGGGGTAATCAGCAATTTTGACGGCATAGCCCCCGGTGTATATTTTATACAATATAATCAAAATGCAAGCGTTATTCAAGTATTTATTGACAAGCACTAGACTAACATGTACTTCAAAAAAACTCCTTTAACTCAAGTATTCATTAAGGCAATTGTAACATTAGGCCTTTTTTTCGGTATATTACATACAGGTTTAAGTCAGGGTGTTCAAATAGACGACACTTTCGGCGAAGACGGATTTTTTAAATTTTCATTCCAACATCCTATAGTAATCTGCACCGGTGCTTTGATTCAAAAAGATGATAAAATAATAATCTCAGGTTTTAATTATAGTGACCGGCAATTATTATTTATACGTATAACCGAAAATGGCAACATTGATAGTACCTATGGCGAAAATGGTATGGTTACTATCAGCCGAAATACTAATCTGCGTATTGAAGATATGAATGCAGTAGCCCAAAACGAAGACGGAAGTATTATTGCCGGATTAGATTGTTACCCGTATGACAATTATCACCCGGTAGAACCTACCTTAATTAAATTAAATAAATTTGGCCAAATCGATTCTACATTTGGTGAAAATGGTTTTGCCAAACAATTTGTTTCTGAGTCGAATTATATGGCAACTTTAAATGACATTTTTATTCAGAGCGATAACAGCATTTTGTTTTGTGGCTATTTCAATGATTTCTGGAATTCTGATATTAACCATTTTTTTATCGGACGATGTTTACCGAACGGCAGCCCTGATCCGAACTTCGGCAATAATGGTATAGTAACTGAATACTTTGATGGTTCGAATTGTGAAGCACAAGTCATTTTTCAACAGCACGATAGTAAAATACTTTTAGGGGGTAAATTAAATAACGACTTTGCTGTGGTAAGATATAATCATTTTGGCATGTTAGATACTACCTTTGCAAATGGTGGGAAATTTTCCACTAATGTGGCAAATGCATATCAATTAAATGCGATTGCAGAATTAAAAGATAATACCATTATCTTGGCAGGATATGGATTGTATTTAGGCAATCAGGATTGTTCTCCTTATTATAGAAATTTGTTGGTAGGGCTAACACAGGATGGTGTATTATCAGGTGATTTTTCAACTTCAGGTTACAATCAGTATCTCGCAGGTTCATGTGTTTCAGAAGCAAATAATTTATTAATTCAATCTGACAATAAAATATTAGTGGGTGGATCAGGGGGTGAACCTTTTGGTAATGGTCCGTATAAATTAACACTCTCAAGATTAGATGAACACGGCATTTTAGACGAATCAATAGGAGATGATGGATATGAAAATTTCCATTCCGGCCTTGAGAAAAATAATTGTGTTACGTTAACGCTTCAATCTGATGGCAAAATAATAATGGTTGGCGATGCCAGTAGTGAAGGACATAGTTATTTGATTGCAATGCGAGCCGATGCCGGATTAATTCCACCGGGACATACATTGGTTGAGCATGAACAAGCTGAAATTTGGAGTTATGATAAAACAATTTATATAACAAATACTACTACTACTGATGTGAATTGCCATCTTTTTAATGCACTTGGTCAGGTACTTTTTTCTTTTACCTCCCCTCCCGGCCAATCAACTTACAACCTACCCGAACTACCCGATGGATGGTATGTTTTATCTCTCAATATGCCTTATGGTTTAGTGACACATAAATTATTGTTTACCAATTGAATTGAGGATGTAGCTTATTCAGTATCTTTGAACCATGCAAGAATTCCTGATTCCGGCAGTCTGGGCAACTATTTTATTATTTTTTATTTATCGCTTCGATTTTTTCAAAATACAAGAAATAAATCCGGCCTGGCCTTATGCTGCTTTCCTATTTAAACTCTTGCTGGGATTTGCTAATTATTATATCTGGCTCAATATAATTGGTCACGGCGATAGTCTCAGGTACTTTCACGACAGCCAAATTGTTTATCAAAGTTTATTCGACAATCCGACTTATTTTTTTGAATTAATTACGCGAAGCTCACTTGAAAACATACCTGCTCATTTAATCCCTTACCAAAAAGAATTGTTTATCGAATGGCATGTAAACGAATATCACATGGTGCGTTTACTGGCCATTTTAAATGTGTTTACATTTGGAAATGTTTGGGCAAATATTGTATTAATTGCTTTTGGTAGTTATGCCGCTACTATGGGCTTATTCAAATCGTTCAAACGTTTTCTGGTTATTGATGCAGACAAAAAAAACCGAATTTTTCTGTTCCTATTTTTTTTACCGTCTATTGTTTTTTGGACAGGCGGACTACTCAAAGAGGCTCCTGTGTTTATGCTGTTATGTGTAATAATTATCCAATTGTTTACTATTGAAAGCAGCCCCAACCGCAACAAAACACCGGCTAAACCATTGTTGATTTTGGTTGTATGTATTTATGCTTTGTTTTTAATACGCGACTACCTGGCAATTTTAGTCAGCTTAAATTTATTACTATTGTTTTTTGCCAGAACTATTGTAAAACCACAATTCCTCAACAAAACTTTTATCATCAATTCCATCACGGTTATAGTTTTATTTTTTGCTGTTCCAATTGTATTTCCTCAGCTGAATTATTTTCATTACGCACAATCTGAACAAACTTATTTCTTAAACGGAGAACCTGACCCGGATTATAAATTTTCTGCTATTGGTGGAGATGGCATTGCCGTTATTAAACAAATTCCTTATGCACTCAATAATATCTTTTTCAGGCCCAATCTAATGCACAGTGATAGTGTATTTCGATTATACCAAAGTGTTGAATTAATTATTGTCTGGTTAATCATTGTTTTCCTGGCAATTAAAATGTTGCGCCAAAACACCCATTTTCTGCAACTGCTTTGTTTATGATCATAGTTGCAATCGAATTATTAGGCATTTATGGATTAATGGTCACCGACGCCGATACCCTGAGTCGCTACAGAAGTATTCCCCTGTTTTTTATTTTATTGTTTATGTGGCTGCATAAACCTAAACATTCTACAGTTTAAGTTTTTTGAAATAAGCCAATTTTTGGTAGTCATAGCAAATAGTAGTAGCTACATATATGTCTACACACTTTTCCACCTACCCTAAATAGGGTATTTTGACACCATTCCTTTTTTGTTCACTTCCCTGCACTTACTTTTGCGTTGTTTAGAACAAATCTAAATAATGCAACTACACGTCATAACCTCCTTATCCATTGCCTTTTGGGGCCTTCAGCTTGCGGCACAAACTGCCGAAGAGCCAAAAAAACCATTTGCTGACAAGTTTGAACTGCATGGTTATGGGGAGATGACATTTAACGTATTCGACTGGGAAACGTACCCTGACAAACGCAACAACATCGACCTAAACCGCATTGTATTTGAGCCGGAATACGCTTTTTCCGAAAAGGTGAAACTTGAAATGGAAATCGAATTTGAACACGGTGGAACAGGTGCTACAATGGAATTCGACAAGTTTGAAGAATTTGGTGAATTTGAAATGGAAATAGAAAAAGGCGGGGAAGTAATTATTGAGGAACTGGAAATAGCCTGGCAGGCAAAACCCTGGCTCGAACTTAAAGCGGGTCGAATTGCAGTACCGGTTGGGCATATTGCGGCTTATGGCGAACCCCTCGATTATATGACTTCCACCTATAATAATATGGAAGCCAACTTAATTCCTGCCGCATGGTACGAAAACGGAATTGGCGCTGAGGTTGAATGGAAAAAATTGGCTTTTGAATTAGCCATCATCAGCGGATTAGACAATTCTGCATTTAGTTCGGCAAACTGGATCCAGCGTGGTAATCAATCTCGTTTTGAATATGTGAATGCTGAAGCTTTTGCTTTAGCTGCAAGATTAGACTATGCAATAAAGGATGATGTAGTTTTTGGTTTAAGTTCATATACAGGTAATAGCACGCCAAACAGACCAAAACCGGATATCACTGCCGATGGTGTTGTGCAAATAGTAGATGCCCACTTACATGCACAATTTTCTGCTTTCACCTTCAATGCTATGTTTTTGAGCGGCACATTACAAAATGCTGCTACCATTTCAGAAGCAAACCGAAATTTATCCAATAACCTAAATGTAAAACGAACACCAATTGCCAGCGCAGTGCTTGGCTATTTTGCTGAAGCCGGTTACAATGTTTTATCCTGTCTCGAAAAAGACATCCATCGTTTAGATGTTTTTGCAGGTTATTATTATTATGATTCTATGTATAAAACATCCGGCGAAATATTCGATAATCCGCGTTGGGAGCGTTCAGAAATTCGCACAGGATTAAACTATTGCTGGAATAAAAATATTGCCATTAAATCCGATTATACTTTTCGCACTATTGGTATCCCTGATTTAAATAAAGAAAACACATTCACACTTGCATTAGCTTATCATTTTTAAATTTTAAAATATATATTTCATGCATACTTCTCAAAAAATAAAATTAACATCGCTAGTATTTATTGCAGCTTTGTTTGGATTTTCTTCTTGTAAAGATGATAATCCAACTGATATTAATACCTATGATTTCCAACCAATATTAGGGCATTTATCTCAAAATGTAATTACTGAAACCTATATTGATTTACATACAAAAAGTGAGTTATTAGTTGACGCAGTAACTAGTTTACAGGCAGATGCTACTTCATCAAATCTTGAAGCTGCACGTCAGGCCTGGCGTAATACGCGCAAGCCATGGGAGCAGTCTGAAGGATTTTTATTTGGACCTGTTTCTACGAATGGTATCGACCCATCTATTGATAGCTGGCCGGTGAATGTAGTTGATTTGGAAGCCGTATTAAGTAGTGGCGCCGTATTAACTAAAGCATATATCGATGGTTTAGAAGGTACTTTAAAAGGGTTCCACACAATTGAATTTTTATTATGGGGAGAAAATGGTGATAAAACAATTGAAACATTTACGCTCGTGAATTTGAATATTTAATTGCAACTTCACAAAGCTTAGAAAGCGATACCTATAATTTACAATATAGCTGGAATTCAACAGGCGAAAATTTCCAAAATGAAATTGCCATGGCCGGCGAATCAGGCAGCATGTATATCAGTCAGAAATCTGCCATGCAGGAAATAATTAATGGTATGATCGCCATTGCAGATGAAGTAGCAAACGGAAAAATTTACGACCCACTTTCTCAGTTGGATATCACTTTAGAAGAAAGCAGATTTAGTGCCAACAGCAAAGAAGATTTTAAAGATAATATCAGAAGTATCCAAAATTTATATGAAGGAAAATATTTAATGGATGGCAGTGGTATCAGTGATTTTATTCTTTCAAAAGATGCCGATTTAGATGCACATATTAAAGCAGAAATTCAGGCAAGCATCGATTTAATTGATGCAATTCCTGGGACTTTTACGCAAGCCATTTTCGACAATCCTGCAGCCATTGAAGCCGCTCAGGAATCTGTTCGTCATTTACAGGAAGAATTAGAAAGTAAAGTAAAACCTTTAATTGATGCCATTTAATAGCAACAATTCAAAAATAACTACAACAAGTATTATCATTTATTCGGTGATAATACTTGCTTTCTCTGCAATTATTTATAGTTGCGCCACTGACCCGGAAATTATCAATTGGTATAATCCGGATGAATATGCCGCCGGTGGTGCAACAACTTTATACGAAGCAACTTCTGCTGCATTTTCAACACCTGCTCCTAACCTGAGTGCAAGTGCATTTCAAAAACATATGGAAGGTGACGTTACATTTGAAGCAACATTCGTTACCGCACCTGCACCAAATAATGCAGGTCTCGGCCCCATATTTAATGATGTGAGTTGCGTAAATTGCCATACCCTCGATGGACGTGGCGATAAACCCAGTGTATTCAGATTAAGTATTCCGGGCACCGATTTAAATGGAGGACCAAACCCGGCACCCGGTTTTGGAGGTCAATTACAGGACAAAGCCGTTTTCGGAACCCTTGCGGAGGGAAATGTAACTATTACCTATATAGAAGAATTTTATAGTTACCCCGATGGCACAACTTATAGTTTGTTGCGACCAATTTATACGATTGATAATACGTATATGCCACTCCCGCCAGGAACCATGTTATCGGTTCGGGCAGCTCCGCCGGTTTTTGGACTTGGGTTGTTAGAAGCTATAAACAGTTTTGATATAATAGCCAGCGCTGATGAAAATGATAATAATCAGGATGGCATTTCCGGAAAAGTAAACTTTGTATATGATGTTGTTAGCGGAACCAATCAGGTAGGTCGATTTGGATGGAAGGCCAATCAGCCTCATCTCGACCAGCAAACGGCAGGTGCATTTAGTGGCGACATGGGTATAACCACTCCGTTGTTCCCACAGGAATCATGCAGTGGTCAGGTGCAAGATGACGGTTTAGGCGATGATCCGGAAGTTGATGCTGTTTTTTTAGATGTAACTTCTTTTTATACCAAAACTTTGGCAGTCCCTGCTCCCAGAAATCTCGATAACCCTCAGGTGCAAAAAGGCAAACAATTGTTTTTCGAAATCGGTTGTGAAAATTGTCATCGCCAAAAATGGACTACCGGTGTTTTAGCAGATATTCCTGAGGTGAGTAATCAAACCATCTACCCTTATACCGATATGTTGCTGCACGATATGGGTCCCGACCTGGCCGATAACCGTCCTGATTATTTGGCAAATGGTTATGAATGGAAAACCCGACCGCTTTGGGGCATTGGGCTAACAGCACTAGCCAATGGTCATACCCGTTTCCTGCACGACGCCAGAGCCCGCAACCTGGAAGAAGCTATACTTTGGCATGGCGGAGAAGCTCAAAAATCTGCGGATGCGTTCAAAAACCTGAGTGCCACAGAAAGGGCTAACCTCATCAAGTTTTTAGAAGCGCTTTAGTGATATCTTCAATTTCATATTATATTTATTTATATATATACTATTTCACCATCAATGCTTCATTTTTCTCCTTTATCCAGAAAATAACACAGAAATTTTAAGCCTCTTGACGATTTTCCACATAAAAAGTGGACAATTGATGTACATTTTCGAAAATTCCCGATAATTTTGTAAAAAAATTAACCGGAATGATATCAAACAGGTCCTCTGCTATGGAACAGGTGCTTAATCGCGAAGCGATTGAGGTAAAGGTCCCTTCCACCAAAATTTCTGATTATTATGGCTCGAATGTGTTTAGCGAAGAAATTATGCGAAAACACTTGAGTGAAGAAGCGTATTTCAGTGTTAAAAGCTTCCATTCAGCAAGGCCAAAAAATTGACCGCAAAATTGCCGATCAGGTAGCTGCGAGTATGAAAGCTTGGGCAATGAGCAAAGGAGCCACACATTATACACATTGGTTTCAGCCTTTAACCGGAACAACCGCCGAAAAACACGATAGTTTCTTTACACCAAGCGGACCTGCAGCAGGTATCGAAGTATTTAGCGGTGGCGCACTCGTTCAACAGGAACCGGATGCATCCAGTTTTCCTAGTGGTGGAATTCGCAGTACTTTCGAAGCACGCGGATATACAGCATGGGATCCATCATCACCTGCATTTATAATGGAATTAGGTAGCGGAAGTACATTATGTATCCCTACCATTTTTGTTTCCTACACCGGTGAGGCATTAGATTATAAAGCACCTTTATTAAAATCATTACACCTACTCGACGAAGCAGCTGTACCTGTTTGTCAGTACTTCGATAAAAACGTTACCCGCGTTACTGCAACTTTAGGTTGGGAACAAGAATATTTTGTAGTTGATGAGGCATTATTTTTAAATCGCCCCGACTTAAGTATTTGCGGCAGAACATTAATCGGTCATTACCCTGCAAAAGGTCAGCAATTAGAAGACCATTATTTTGGAACAATACCTGAACGTATATTTAATTATATGGTGGACTTCGAAATGGAATGTCATAAATTAGGTATACCACTTCGTACCCGTCACAATGAAGTTGCACCGGGACAATTTGAATGTGCTCCAATGTTTGAAGAAGCAAGTATTGCAGTTGACCACAATTGTTTATTAATGGATGTAATGGAAAAAGTTGCACGTCATCATAAATTACGTGTATTATTCCACGAAAAACCATTTGCAGGTGTAAACGGTTCAGGTAAACATAATAACTGGAGTATGGGTACCGACACCGGAAAAAATTTATTAAGTCCGGGAAAAACACCAAGAACCAACTTACAATTTTTAACCTTCTTTATTAATACCATTAAAGCGGTGCACGACAATGCTGATTTATTACGTGCCAGTATTGCAAGCGCCAACAACGATCACCGTTTAGGTGCCAACGAAGCGCCACCTGCAATTATTTCTGCATTTATTGGAACAGCATTACGTTCTGTATTAAATGAAATCGAAAATCGAGTTGATGCAAAAACATTCGACGATTTAGATAAAGCTGATTTACGTTTAGATATTCACAATAAAATTCCGGATTTATTATTAGATAATACCGACCGTAACCGCACCAGTCCGTTTGCATTCACCGGTAACAAATTCGAATTCCGTGCCGTAGGTTCAAGTGCCAATTGCAGTAAGGCAATGACAACCGTAAATACTATTGTTGCCGCACAATTAAAAGCATTCCGCGAAGAAGTTGACGGTTTAATTAAAGGTGGTGAAAACAAAGACAACGCCATTTTAAAAGTATTAACCCGTTACATCGGCGAAAGCAAAAACATTTTATTTGAAGGTGATAACTATAGTGAAGAGTGGGCAAAAGAAGCTACCGAAAACCGTGGCTTAAACAATGTAAAAACTACACCTGAAGCTATCGACTTTTATGCAACAGAACGCGCAAAAAACATTTTTGTAAAAAATCATATCCTGAGCGAACGCGAATTACACGCACGTATGGAAATTGAATTCGAAGAATATGCGAAAAAAATCCAGATTGAAGCGCGTATTTATGGAGAATTAGTTTATAACTATGTTTTACCTGCCGCTGTCGAATATCAAAATGCATTGTTAGACAATGTAATGAAATTAAAAGCTGTAGGATTAAACGAAGCACATTACAAAGAACAAATTGATTTAGCTACAAACATCACTTTGCATTTAAATCATTTACGTGCTGCATTGGAACGTATGGTAGAAGAACGCAAACGCGCAAATCGTATTGAACATGCACGCGAAAAGGCATTTGCTTATTGTAATAATGTAAAAACATTGTTTGATGAAATTCGCGAACATGCCGATATGTTAGAACGTTATTTACCTGATACCAAATGGCCTTTAGCGAAATATCGTGAATTGTTATTTGTAAAATAAATAGTATTGATAAATTGGTTTCAAGACCCTGTTTCGGCAGGGTCTTTTTTTTGGCATTTTGCGAATTAACTGACTACCGTAACCAACAATAGTTTATTGCAGTGCTTCAACTTATAATAGAGCAGCTATTACACACAAGTTTCTTCTAAGCCATTTGGGACGTTTCTAAGTTTTACAAAAAATTGGATTGTGAGCGCAACCCAAGCTTGGCACCTTTGTTAAAACACTCAAATAATATGAAACCGACAAACAAATTACTTTTGGCTTTGTGTGTATTATTAACCACGACGGCCATATTTGCTCAAACCAACCTATTTCCGACTACAGGCAGCGCCGGTATTGGGACTACAGACCCCAACCCTTCTGCTTTATTGGATATGGTGAGCACCTCAAAAGGAATATTAGTTCCCCGTATGACCAAGGTGCAACGTGATGCAATTGCTTCGCCGGCAACAGGGTTATTAATTTACCAGACAAATGTGAACCCCGGTTTTTTCTATTTTAACGGCACCACATGGACAGCCATTTCGTCGCAGGATGCAAGTAAGTCGCTGAATAATTTAACCACAACAGCAGTGAACATCAACTTACAACCCGGAACAGATAATACCATTGATTTAGGTTCAGCAGCACAAAGCTGGAAAAATTTATATGTAGATGGCATCGGATATTTAGGCACAGCAAAACTTGGCAATTATGTTGGCACACCGGAAGCCGGAATGATTCGTTGGAATGGCACAGACTTTCAAGGGTATAACGGTATTAGCTGGACCAGTTTATCCGGCGGCGGCGGAGGTGGTGGTGATGTAGCTACAGATTTATCTAATTTGACAAGCACGTCCATAAATGTTGACTTAATACCGAATATTGATGGGATACACGATTTGGGCAGCACTACAAAAAGCTGGGATAATCTCTACATCGAAAATCAATTATTTATTAGCTCTATTCCTGCTTTCAAACTGGATGGTGACGCTTCATATCCAAGTATTTTTATTGGACCTACTGACCATGATACTTTTATTGGTAATGATAATATTTTCATAGGAAGAAATACAGCATCCGCCGCCACAACTACTGCATTTAATAATATTGCGATCGGTGCATATGCAGGCACTAGTAATAATGACGGCGATGATAATGTTTTTATTGGCCCCTCAGCCGGTTTTGCAAATACATCAGGTAGACGCAACTTATCATTTGGTGCAGGTGCAGGACAATTAACTACCACCGGTGATGAAAACATATTTCTTGGCCAGGCAGCAGGTTATGGAAATATTACCGGTAATAAAAATATATGTATAGGTTCTGTAACTCATTCTAATACGGACATTGGTGGCAATGATTCATTAAATGTAATTGTAGGGAATAGAGCAGGAAGTTATAATGCAGGTTCTGAGACGGTTTTAATTGGTGCTTTTGCAGGGCATGGTAATACGCAGAATTACAATGTATATATCGGTGCTCATGCCGGATTTAGTTCAGTAAATGGATATGATAATGTTTATATCGGGAGAAATGCAGGGTACACACAAGTTGATGGATATGCCAACACATTTGTAGGAGAAAATGCCGGTTATAATTTTGGTGGTAGCGGGACTTCAAGCAGATACAATGTATATATGGGCACAGATGCAGGTTATTATACCAAAGGTGCTTATAATACTTATATTGGTTCAAAATGTGGCGACAGCTATGCAGACAATGAACAATGTGTTTTAATGGGATATGGCACCGATGTTAGCTCAGCAACCATAACAAATGCGATTGCAATTGGTTATTTTACTTCTATAAGTCAAAGCAATTCAATTCGTTTAGGTAATTCCTCTATTAATAAATTAGGAATAGGGCGTAATGCTTCAGCTGGCAGTGTAATGGAATTTCAGGCAACAACGGCAAAACTAACCACAGGTGGTGTTTGGACCGATGCGAGTGATAAACGATTGAAACGAAATATTACTGAATTAAACAAAACAGAAATATTAGATAAAATAAATAAATTGTCTGTCACCGAATGGAATTATATAGCCGATGATCCAAACATAAAACATATTGGCCCTATGGCTCAGGATTTTTATGCTGCTTTTGGTTTAGGTGATGATACTACTATTGCGGCAATGGATAAAGCAGGTGTTGCACTCATTGGTATTCAGGAATTATCATCGAAATTAGCATCACTTAACAGTGTTGTAGAAACAGTTACTGCAGAAAACAAATTATTACAAGAACGTATTGAAAAATTAGAAAATTTAATAAGCGGTAATCCAACAAGTAGCGAAAATAGTAATGCTCAATACATCATATTGGCTGAAGAATCGGACATGCCTGTTTTATTCCAAAATAAACCTAATCCGTTTACAGGTAATACTACCATTAATTATTTTGTTCCGGCTTCTGCTAAATCAGCAATTTTACAAATTGTAAATCAGCAAGGTTTAATTATTTCAACCATTCAATTGACGACTGGTTCAGGTAATGTTGAAATTGATGCTACACAATTAAATTCAGGCCTGTTAACCTACTCACTAATAGTTGACGAAAAAATAATCGCAACAAAACAAATGATGCTCACAAAATAATTTCAGCAGCATAACATAAAAAGAGGTTGAAAATTTTCAACCTCTTTTTTTTAACAGGCAACACATGCTGCTTATTGGTTAGTCTACATGTTTTGAATGAATTGGTAAATAGTAAAGGCCTTTTATATCAACCTGCCATCATTACACCTAACACTGTTACTTCAACTTTTTCAACTCAGTTTTTAATTGAGTCGGTGTCATTGCAACAAACTCAGGCGTAACTTCAGGCACATCTCCGGCTTTAAGTTCCTGCACACTTAAATACGCAATTTTATTTTCATATTTAATTACTACAGCTTTACATTTAGATTTTTTGGCGATATTGCTAAATTCAGCCTTTTCGGGATTATTTGTATTCGGCAGCATTAAACTTTTATACTTGCTAAAAACTAAAAAGGAATTAACATTTTCCGCCGGAGCTTCATTTACTGCTAGTAGGGTAAGTTTTTCAGGTGGTAATTTGTAGAACTTATCACAATTCATATAACCTAAACGGCTGGTTTTTGCAACATAAAAAAAAGGGTCTTCAGTTTGTTTTACCTGTTGCAACAGCATTCGTTTTAATATCCCAAAATTGCGAACACCATATACCAAACATAAACTATCCGTATATTTTCTATAAGCTTTCCAGTCGGTCGCCATGTAAGCACGTTTTTCATAATATTTTTTATTGTCTGCACCTAAGTCCTCCCTTAATCCGCAGAATAAATAAGGGCAATTTTTACGATATCGTTTTTTAGTAAAGCCCATTGGATAAATTAAATTGTGATATTCATCCGGTGTTAACGTTTCTAAATCCGTTTCTGTAAGTAACCAATTCATATTCCCTGTTGGATTAGTATTACCGGTAAAAAATTGCATACCCGTAACCATTGTATCACCGGGAAACATAAATGTTAATGGTTTGTCTTCCATCACCGTCAGTGCACGATTATCTAAAAATGCATTTACATAAATCATACCTCCGGTTTCTAATGGTAAACCATTACTCATTGTTGTCATGTTATTAATTATCATGCTGGCATAATCGTAATATTCTTCCAGTACAATATTCACTTGCCTGCCTTGTTTTTCATCAGGAATAATAAATGCACCCGCAGGAATATTAATAATTGTGCCTTCCTCTCCCATTATTAATGTATCTTTTTGAGGGTTGATGGTAAATACCTGTGAAGGCTCCCTCAATTGTTTCCACAAATCGTTGATGTCCGATTTCGGTACCTGAACTATTTGTTTTTGTTCTGTATAAGTAATAACAATATCTGCACAACGTTGTCCGTAGTGTAAATCGGTTGTAGCCTCGGGAATTAATTCACCATGCCAGGCTAAACTTATTTTAATATCCGATTTGATTTTAGATTGGAATAATTCCTTTACAGTTAAGGCTCTTTTATGTGATAAGGCTACATTATAATCTGCCGTTGCAGGCGCATCAGTATAACCATTTATCTGAATACCAGAAGCAGTAATTCCGGGCTGTGCCATAAATGCAGCTGCCTCCTGAATTATCTGAATATCATCCGCATCGAGCTGATATTCATCATTTTGAAAATAAACACTAAATATTTTTTGTTGACCGTTCGCAGAAAGTACAAATAAAGAAAAAACAAGGTAAACTATTGTTTTCATCTCATGTGTTTGAGGGGAAAACGAAAAATTGTATTGCTTTAGTATTTAGCCAAAAACAAAATGGCCGCAACCCAATAAAGGATTGCGGCCAAACCAAACCATAAAAAAATTAAAACCTGTAACCGATACCTAAAAATCCGGTAACCGTTCTCAAAGCCCTGCTATCTTCCACTATACGATATTGTTCGGGTACGTTGTCGTTAAAAATAGTTTCACCGGCACGTCCAAATGAGATACCTTCAAATGTTACGTGTTCAGCAATATAATCAGGTTGTTGAATTGCCTTAAATCCTAAATTCATATCAACAAACAAATTATTATTTAAACCGAAATCGCGTTTATATCCAAAAGCAGCACCCATACCTGAAATTTGAATATCATAGGTGCGGGTATGAAATATATATTCTTTGTTTTCAATTGTTTCAAAAAACAATTGCGTAAACAAATCTAAATATGGATAAAAGGTTGTTTCCAACACATCATCCTCGATTTCATGCGCATAAAGTTGAACATGTTCAACCTGCCCTGCAAAACCTGAGAGTTGCCAATAAAAAACATTTTTTTGATGAACGTTGTTAAAATAAATGCGCATGTTAGGTTCAAGAACAAAACCTGAAGTGGTAAATTTATCTGCATAAAAATTAGTCTGCACGCCAACAGAAAAATGATTTTCAATTAATAAATCCGCGCGAAGTTTAGCACAATAATTTTCACCTGGCAAAATGGTTCCTGCGCCAATAGCCACATCAATTTCTTGAGCAGATAAACTTTTAATAAGGAATAGGATAGAACAAACAGCAATCGTAATTTTTTTCATATCTATGTATTTATGATGCAAATGTAGAATTGCCAAAAACTGGTTATACGGGTAAAATAAGAAAGCTCGTATCGGCGTTTATGAATTTCCGCAAAAATGTAGCTTACCCCATTCAGGTTTTGCGATTTTCCGTAAAAAGAGGGTTTTGCTGGATAAAAAATATACCTTTGTTTAGCTCAATTCCGCTCAAATTCAAGAACATGAACAAATCCTATTTATTAGTGCTGTGTTTGGTCATTCAGTTACAGCTGTCAGGACAAACAGATTCTTTAACTGCAACCATATCAGGCATCATCACCGGTAAAAGTGCTGTTGTTGGTGTTCAGATTACGGAAATAGAAACCGGAGCTTCGGTAACGCTTAATCCGGAATACAAGTATCCATTGATGAGTGTGTTTAAATTACATTTAGGGGTAACTGTTCTCCACGCCATCGACGAAGGCAAACTCAGTTTTGAACAAGGTGTGCTTATTCAAAAAAAGCGACCTGATGGAAAATACCTGGAGTCCGATTCGGGTGAAATATCCTGAAGGCAATGTTACGCTAACCATAAAAGAGCTTTTACAGTATACCATAGCCGGTAGTGATAATAATGGTTGTGATATTTTACTATCATTAATTGGGGGACCCGTTGTTGTAGAAAATTACATGCATGAAATTGGTGTTAATGCCGTGCAAATTCGTGTAAATGAAAAAGATATGCATCAACATCCCGATACATTGTATACCAACTGGACAAAATTGGATGCTGCTACATCGTTATTACAATTAATGTATTCCGGTAAAATTTTGAAAGCAACTACAAACAAGTTTTTACTGGAAACTTTATACGCTACTACTACCGGTCCGTTGCGTTTAAAAGGTCAATTACCTGCAGGAACTGCCGTAGCCCATAAAACCGGAACAGCAGGTGAAGATAATAATGGGGTAACGGCAGCAATAAATGACATCGGGATTGTAACATTACCAAATGGCAACCATCTCATTATTTGTGTGTTTGTCCGCAATTCAAAAGAGGCGTTTGAAACGAATGAAAAAATTATTGCCGATATCAGTTATGCCGCCTGGTTATATTTTAAGCATTAGTAAATCTGCCTATTTTTTCGTTACTTTAGTAAATAACTACATTGTATGGCAGTTGTTCGATTAACCACTTGTTACGACCATTTCGAATCACATCGAATAGTTGATGTATTGGAAAGTGAAGGCATTCAATGTTTTGTCACCAACGAAAACTTCACCACATTGTTACCCATTTATAACGGCATGTTAGGTTCGGGTATTCAAGTTATGATTGATGAAACCGATTTGGAAAAAGCACAGGTATTACTTGAAGAAATACAGCCAAAAGAAAATTTAGTTTGTCCCTATTGCGAATCTAAAAATATAGCATTCGGTTTAGGTGTTGAACGAAATATTAAAATTGCACAAATAGTTACCTCTTTAATAACTTTGGTTCCAATGGGCAGAAATACCTTTACCTATTATTGTAAAGATTGTAAAAAAGATTTTAAGATTTAACGCTTTCAATTCCTGATAAATAGTAAAACTGTTTTACCATACGCCTGATACGAAATGGCTGAGTACAAGAGGTAATTTGAATAAAAAAATATCTGCTCTTGCTAAAATTAAAAACCGTATTTTGGAGCAAATTTTTAAAAAAGCTCCATGGAACGACGTAAGTTTTTACTAAATGCAGGTATTTTTTCAGCATTCGCCGGTGTTACACAAAATAGTTTTGCAACCTTAAACATTGAAGATAAATCGAATTTACAGCCGTTTCTTCTTCCGGCAACAGCTCCGCTTGAACATAATGATGGAATGGCTGTAAAAGTTTGGGTGCGTTCAGCAATGACAGGTGGCATATATTCCAATATTGAATGTGCAGTTGCACCCAAAAAAATGGGCCCACCACCACACTGGCATATTGCGCTTGATGAATTAATGTATGTAGCTGAAGGAACTGCCAGTATTTTAATTGGTGATGATGTTGTAGAGGTGCAGGCCGGTGGATGGCATTTACGTCCCAGAGGTATTCAGCATACATTTTGGAATGCATCAGACAAACCTTTACGTTTTTACGATATGTATTTTAACCAACCATTTGAAGAATACCTGGAGCAAATTTTCCATAAATTAACTGAAGAAAACGGCTATAAAGAAGGTTCGGAATTAAAAAACAATGCCATCAAAAAATTGAATGATGATTTCGGATTAGTGTTCCCTGCAGATGCATTTGATAAATATAATGACATAAAGAAAAAGTACGATTTAACTTAAAATTAAATCACAAAAAAAAGCGACAAGACACGCCTCATCGCTTTTCACACTTATTAACGAACAATTTTTATTTCATCGCTTTTTCGTCAGGAATGTAGTAAGTAATTTCTACTACAAAACGATTATCTAATACATTTAATCGCTCTGCTGCCCCTGAACTTAATTTAACAAGTACTTTTTCCTGCACTTCACTTTCACTTAAATTACCAATCACCTTTGCATAAATCGTGCGGTTATTCATCAAATTACGAATTTTTACAATTGAACCTACAGGTGCTGAATTATGTAAAACATAAAAACGATCACCCGTTGTTTCGAAGGTATTGTTTTCAATCCAGGTAGCTACACCTTTTTCGGAAGCAGCAATCATTTCACCTGATAAATATTCGGCATATAACTGTGCAAACGATTTTGATTTGTTGTTGTTAGGTGCTGCCGGTTCTTTGCTTAAATCGGTGTTTGACAAAACGGAAGTACTATTGGTTGATTCAACAGGTTCTTCATTTGAAATTGTTTGCGCTTCTTTCACAATTACTTCCTTATTTTCTGTTGCTACTACCGGAGTAATTTTTTCCTGTGTAGGGTAAATCGTTTTTTCTTCCTTTTTTACTACAACAGGTTCAGTGGTAACAGTGGTGGCAGCAAAATTGGTTGGAACAAAAATTTCCTGACCTGCTTTTAATCCACCCATATCGACACCTGCGTTTACGGCAGCAATGTCTTTAAAAGGCACACCATATTTTCTGCTCACGGCATAGGCAGTTTCTCCGGCGCTTACACGATATACCATCAGGGTTTTGCCATCCATTACTTTGACACCAACCGAATCGCCCGGAACCGAGCTGTTTCCTACAACACTCCAAACCCAAATGAGCATGAGTATTAATACACAAATTCTCTTCATATTTTTATCTTGTAAAAGTGCTTCCATAATTAACGCGTATTTTTGTGGAGCTATTGTTTATTAACAAATTATTCACATGCAAAAGTAAACCTGTAAATCATGCGTAGAGGCTTATCCAGATTGATTTTATTCACCATTGTACTCATTAGTGTACTACTATGCACACAGGGCCAAAACCCGGCTGCTGTGGATAAAACACCAACTAACAAGGTCTACTTCTTCGAATTACATGAAGATATAGGTCCATCATCAGTGAGAATAGTGGACCGAGCGCTAGAGGAAGCTTTGGCTATGAATGCCGATTACATCGTAATGAGCTTGGATAGTTACGGGGGTTTGCTCGACGCCGGAGACACCATCCACGTAAAGCTTTTGCGCTGTCCCATACCGGTAATATGTTATGTTACCAACAATGCAGCCAGTGCCGGAGCCCTTATTGCCATTAGTTGTGATTCCATATATATGTCGCCCTATGCCAAAATCGGTGCTGCCAGTGTAGTAGATGAAACAGGCAATCCGGTTGATGAAAAGTATCAGGCGTATATGCGTGGAATTATGCGTTCGACCGCAGAGGCTAATAATCGCAACCCCGAAATTGCCGAGGCTATGGTTCAGGGAGGTGGTGCAGTGCCGGGAGTAATAGATTCGGGCAAAATTTTAACCTTCACTACCAGCGAAGCCATCGCCAATAATTATTGTGAAGGCGAAGTAAATAGTTTAACCGAAGTGCTCAAACTCGCGAATATCGAAAATGCCACTATTACCGAATACAAGGAAACGGGTATAGACAAGCTCATGGGATTTTTATTAAATCCGGTATTGCGGGGTTTATGTATTACGTTTATTTTTCTTGGTATTTATTTCGAATTACAAAGCCCGGGAATTGGTTTTGCATTAGTAATTGCCATTATTGCTGCCTTATTATATTTTGCTCCATTGTATGTAGAAGGATTAGCAGCCAACTGGGAAATATTATTATTTGTAATCGGGCTCATTTTAATAGCACTCGAAATATTTGTCGTCCCCGGGTTTGGGATAACCGGTATATCCGGAATTTTACTCACGTTTATCGGCCTGGTATTAAGCATGGTGAAAAATGTTGGATTTAATTTTGAAATGAGTGGCAATGGTGCCATTACCGAAAGTGTATTAGTGGTGCTCAGTTCATTTGTCATTTCGATAGCCGTCATGTTTGCATTTTTTGGTCGTTTCACAAATTCGAAATTATTTAAAACTTTGTCGCTGCAAACCAGTGAAAATAACAGCGAAGGATATAACTCCACAATATTTTCCGAACCGGCATCAATGAAAGGCAAAACAGGTATTGCTATGAGCGATTTAAGACCTTCTGGGAAAATAATGATTGATGGGGAATGGTACGATGGACAAAGCGATGGTGATTATATTATGAAAGGGGCTGAAATAAAAGTAGTAGGCGTTATGAATGCCTATTTAATTGTAAGGTTAAAATAATATTTATTTTTACAGCATGAAAATAATTGCGGTAATACCTGCACGATTTGCATCAACACGATTTCCGGGAAAACCATTAGTGGATATTCAGGGTATGTCGATGATTCAGCGTGTGTATATGCAGGCGAAAAAAGTAGCCGAATTTTCATCCGTAATTGTGGCCACTGATGATGAACGTATATTTCATCATGTACAGGCATTTGGTGGTGAAGTTGTGATGACAAGTCCCAACCACATTTCAGGTACCGATCGTATTGGTGAAGTATTAAACAGGTTATCTGACTCGCCGGATGTAGTTGTAAATATTCAAGGTGATGAACCTTTTATTCAGCCGGAGCAATTACAATTATTGTTATCCGCATTTCATGACCATACCACACAAATTGCCACATTGGTAAAACAAATTACATCACCTGCAGAAATTGAGAACCCCAATTTGGTAAAAGTTGTTTTTAGCAATCACCATAAAGCATTATATTTTTCAAGAAGTGTAATTCCGTTTGCTAGAAATGTTTCTTCGCACTACTACAAACATATCGGCATTTATGCTTATCGCGAAGACGTTTTACATCAACTCACCCAATTATCTCCTACTCCACTTGAACAAGCCGAATCGCTCGAACAACTCCGATGGATGGAAAATGGTTTTAGCATAACCGTAGTGCCAACTGAAATCGAAACAATTGGCATTGATACACCTGAGGATTTGAATAAAATTTCGGGGTAACCCTTGAGCCTTTTTAAACACTTGACATTTAATATTTTTCAACTCTAAACTCCTTATTTTAAAGGATTTTACGCCATTTATTTGTATTTATGACATTTAATAATAACGGCCATTTTGCTTTGTAGCCGTTGTATCCCGCCGTAATCTTACATCATCAAAGCTGCATCTGCTAGAACTATGCAAACACAAACCCACTAAAGCTCTTGGGTGCAGAAGAGTACTTGATTACTCAGGGTTTAATCCCGAACCGGCAAATTAACTTTTGCCGGTTTTTTTATGCTTGTTCTACCAGTTGTTTAATAGCTTGCAGAATCGGATTCCATCCTTCACCATTATTGGATGATTCATTATAACGTCGTTCACCATCAGCAACTGTTGTATAATCGCCTTGTGTTACGGTGAGTAATGTGGTATTGCCGTTGGCTGCTAATTTATAAGTTACATGCAGATAATTAGCTACCACATCTTCCATAGTTGAATTAGGATCAAAAACAGAATACTCCAATAAATATGGTGCTTCAATTTTAATAATAAAACCTTTTACAAAAACCATTTCCTTTCCTTCATAACTTCCTTGCCAAAGCAAAGTACTTCCCTCCTGCCAGTCAGAAACAGTTGCGCAGCCAAACATGTATATTTTAGTTTTTTCCGGATTTACCAAAGCATCCCAAACAGCTTCAGGTGTTGCTTGTATTTCGATTGTATTTACAATATATTTTTCCATGTGTCAAAAGTACAATTTAGCCGGACTTTTTTTGGTATTGATTGGCCTTAATATTTTTTTCAGCCAGCGAAATTGTTTCTACAATACGCTTATTTCTTGTTTCCTCTTTTTTAGCATTTGAAATCCACTCCAAAATTCCTCTTTGTATCGAACGTGAAAATGTTTTCCAATTTTCAAATGCTACTTTATTCTTTTTGAACAATTTCAGCATATCATCGGGAACAATGAGTTTTTCCACTTCATTCAGTGCCTCCCAGGTTCCTGTTGCTTTTGCCAATTCAACCATGGCCATTCCTGCAGGTGCCATTTTACCTTCCTTTATAAATCGCGCTACCTTTTCTTTATTTACTTTACTCCAATTACTTTTAGGTTTGCGTTTGGTAAAATACTGATAATATGAATCGTCATCTTTTTTATTGGCAACTGCATCTATCCAACCAAAACACAATGCTTCATCTACTGCTTGGGCATAATTTACTGAAAGAATGCCACTGTCTTTTTTAGCAATAATGAGCCAAACGGCAGTTTCTTTTACGTGGTTCTTTTCCAGCCATTTACGCCAATCGTTTTGCGATTTAGCTGCTGTAGTAAGCGTACCTTTATATATATTTTTTCCGTTCATTGTATTGTTAAAAATTGTGGCGGAACATGTTCAGTAAGCCAAACACCATTGTCAGCAACATAAAATTGATAACCTTGTTCAAACATAACCTGAGCAGCTACTGTAAACACGACCGGTTTGCCGTGACGTTGTCCAACTTTAACTGCCGTTTCAATGTCGACACTCAAGTGCACATGCTGCCTGTTCCTTTTATCTAAACCGGTGCTTTTAATACTATCAACCGCAAGATGACCGGTACCATGAAACAAAATTGTTGGTGGTTGCTTCGGTTCATATCCCAAATTTACTTCGATTGAATGTCCTTGATTTGCTCTAATTAATGTTTCAGATTCGTTTAACGCGAACCTTTTTTTATTATTGTTTGCTACCAATAATTGCAAGTCATTAAAACTAAATTGAATGCCTTTATTATTAATTTTTTCTATTAAAATTGTCACATCGGTCCAACCTTGTTCATCCAAAATTATCCCTAATGAATCAGGCTGATGACGTAAAACCAGACTTAGCAATTTACTGATATGTTTTTCTTGTTCAGGAGTTAACATTTTATCAATTTTTTAATGCAAACACATGTGGTATTATTGTTTGCGCATTCGTTTAGGACCATACCATAACCAAAAACCGGTAATGGTAAAAATGAGTAAGGCCAGTCCCATGATACTGGTATAAATTAATTTAATCTGGCCGTTAGAAGTATTAAATACTTCATCTAATATTGAACCATCATGTATTTTTTCGACAAAATCTGAACGTCGCCTTTCGATGGATAATAATTTTCCGGTAGCCCCATCAACCTGAATACCCCAAAATCCTTCTGCAAAAACAAATTTTACAATTCCCTTTTCATTTCTGACATCAATTCTATCGAGGTCGGTAGATAAATTTTTATCAATATGCATATGGGCGTAACCAATTGCCAGTTGTTGCAATGTGTCGAGCGGCAACCATTTACTCAAATCACTGGTTGTGCCGGATTGCGTCTCAGCTAAAAGGACACCATTACTATGTTTTTTCCATCCTAATAATGTTCCTGTTACTGCCACGATGAAAAAAAATATAAATAAGGCTGCTCCGGTAAACCGATGTAATTTTCTAAATAGTCGTAAGGTGCTTGCCTGTTGTTGCCGTTTATTTGTTGACATCGATTTAGATAGAAGTTTAGATGGATTTTTTATTAGCAACTAAGGCATATACCATTGGAATATTATTTCCTAAATGTTGAATTTGAAATTTTCCGGGTGCGATTTCGATAGTGTGTTTAAAACAATTGTAAGGAGAATAATCAAATTCCTGAAATGTTGTAATGGTTAAATCGTTTTGTAACAACGCAGTAAACACTTCAGCCAATCCGTGATTCCACATGATGTAATCTTGTTGAATTGCTGCATCGCGATCGGCATATGTGCCAGATTCGTTTTCTACAATTGGCCCTGTATTAAAATAATTATAACCTACTTTACTAAAGTCATCGTCGTACATCCAAACAACAGGATGAAACTCCACAAAAACAAATTGTCCACCGGGTTTTAAAAATTGCTGAATTACTGCAGCCCATTTATTTAAATCGGGCAACCATCCTATAGTGCCATAAGAAGTAAATACGATATCAAATTGTTGATTTAAATGATTGGGTAAATCGTAAATATCACAACAAATAAAGTTAGCAGCGGCATTGGTTTGTTGAGCCAATTCATTTGCCTGCATTATCGCTTTGTCCGATAAATCCACACCTGTAGTTGTTGCGCCTAATCTTGCCAATGAAATGGTGTCCTGACCAAAATGACATTGTAAATGGAGAATAGACTTCCCTTTTATATCACCTAACAGTCGTAATTCAATTTCATTCAATGAAGATTTACCTTGAATAAATCCCTGCACATCATAAAATTCAGATTTAAAATGTGCATCTACCCTATTATTCCATGAATGTTTATTAATATTTAAGTACTGATTATCCATACTAAAAGTAAAGATAACAATTAAAACACAATCCGATGAAACCCAACAGATAAAGGTGTTTCACTTGCATTTAATGTTGAATAGATTTCAACCACATCAGCGCATAATTAACTTTTCTGTCAGCACTTAGATTAACGAATTCATCTTTTCCTGAAATTACCACATCTGGTTTTACCACAGTTTTATAAACTACACCTGTTCTGTCGCCAAAATAGGTAGTAGCCAAATTCATTGTTAAATTTTCACCAAATACATAATAATCGTTTCCTGTGGAATAACCATCTGCAGTTGCTTCACCAATAAATTGCGTATGTGGTCGGTTTTTAAATGCAATAGCAGTAATTGTTCCTGAGCTAGAAGTTACCGGACCAATTAATACCGCAATTGGTAATTCATGATATCCTGTTGTGCAATTGGATGTTATATCAGCACTCCTCACATCTCCCATAAAAAAATCATTTCCGCGTATTTCAAACGGATATCGTATTACTCCGTTTTCCGTATAAGCAGCGCCGAATTTACCTTCTCCCAATAACAAACCTAATCCGCCTAACATGGCACTAATTTGCCCACCGGTATTAATACGCAAGTCCAGCACAATACCTTTGATAGGATATGCTGCATATTTACAAATACTATCTTGTATATTCTGCGCATATTGATGCACATCATTTCCCCAAACCTGATAACCTGGCAAACGAATATACATGTATTCGCCATTCAGGACAGCTGTTGCTAATTTATTGATTTGCGATTGTCCGTATTGATAAACAGGTAACACAATTTCGCGCAACGAATCGGCCATACCATGGTAATGACCATATTGTTTGAAATTATAGGTAATAGAAGAATGTACATCATCCAACTTTTTAAATACTTCAACTAAAGCATTAATCGAATCGATATCGTTTGATGCTGCTGTCAATTGAGTTTCAAACATTTCATCTATAGTTTGCCAGTTTGCCGAAGCTGTAAAAACTGAATTTGTTTTAATCACCTGATAAATAGTATCAACAGATGTTGGAAGCTGCGCCTGCGTTTGTTGACAAACTAGCAAGGCGATAAAAACAATCAGACTTGTTATATTTTTTAGCATTTGAATGAATTAATCGTTTTCAAACCAAATTACATCTGTCTGAATTACATTGTTGCGCAATAATAATAATCGGTAACCAAATTTAGTGGTATCGATAATCACCTCTTTATCATCTTGTTGAATTTGCACAGAAGCGGCAGGGGTTACCAGTTGTCGCACATTACCAACAGTTTGATCGTGTTCGATATGATAATGACCACAACAAATCGTTATTGGTCCTGTATGCTGAAACAATAAATTGACAATTTCCTCTCTATTTGTTAAAGGATATAAAGTATCTACTATAGTGGGAACAGGTAAAATAGGGTGATGAATAAAAATAAATATTTTTTTTGGCGAACGAAGCTGGGTGGCTAACCAATCATATTGATTTTTACTTATCGTACCCGTTAAGGAATCCAAATAAATAAATAGTGTTTCTTCATCTTCTTCCGCATAATATAATTCCAAATCGTTATTTGGATTATTGCGATAAAAATATTTTATCGCCTCGTCGTAAAAATCGTGATTACCTAATGTGAGTGTAAAAGGTATACCGGTATATTTTAATTCATTAAAAAACACAAAATTGGAAGGTCGGTCTCCAATATCCCCATTTATTACAATCTGATTAACGTTGCGTTTTTTTATATCTTCAAAAATAATATTCCAGCGTTTTGCAGCATCAACATTATTTGCTCTGGGGAAATCATCACCAAGGTGGAGGTCGGTTACAATTGCAATAAGTCTCAAGATATTATGTTTACAACAAATTTAGTGTAAACATATCAAACTTTAATCTTCACAAAACCATACGGGTTGCAATTGTGCCAACTCCGCATCTGTAAACAAACGCGATTGAATTATAAACCGTTTGCCTAAAGGAATTTCGAGCGAAAAACTGGAGCCACGTCCATCCGTTACGTGCATGGTGAGTTGAGTATGTTTCCAGTATTCAAATTGGTCTTTGCTCATCCAAAATTCACAGTCGTCAACTATTCCAAGGCACACATCGCTGTTGCCCACACGAAATTCACCCTTTTCGAAACACATCGGTTGAGAGCCGTCGCAACAACCACCACTTTGATGAAACATCAGTGGCCCGTGTTGCTGTTTTAATTGTGCAATTAATTGTTGTGCTTCAGGACTTATTAATATTCGTGGTATCATAAAAAAAATTAAAAGCAACCTCCGAATATCCGGAGGTTGCTAACAAATTATACATCTAAATTAGAAAAACCCTAATTTTTGTTTGTTGTAAGAAATCAGCATATTTTTTGTCTGACGGTAATGGTCAAGCATCATTTTGTGATTTTCGCGACCGAATCCTGATTTTTTATAACCGCCAAATGGTGCATGTGCCGGATAAGCGTGATAACAATTCACCCAAACACGACCGGCTTGAATAGCGCGTGGCACCTGATATAATTCATGTGCATCGCGAGTCCAAACACCAGCTCCCAAACCATACATGGTATCGTTGGCAATAGCAATGGCTTCTTCGGTAGTTTTAAACGTAGTAACGCAGGTAACAGGTCCGAAAATTTCTTCCTGGAAAATGCGCATTTTATTATGACCTTTAAAAATGGTTGGCTGAATATAATAACCACCTTCAAGTTCACCATCTAATTGTTTTACATCGCCACCACATAATACTTCAGCACCTTCTTCGCGACCGATATTTAAATATGATTTAATTTTTTCATACTGATCGTTAGAAGCTTGTGCACCCATCATTGTATTCATATCTAAAGGGTCACCCATTTTAATTGCATTAGTGCGTTCAATTACACGACTCATGAATTTCTCATAAATACTTTCATGTACTAAAATGCGCGATGGGCAAGTACAAACCTCTCCCTGATTAACTGCAAATAAAACTGCACCTTCAATAGCTTTATCAAAATATTCATCATCAGCATCGGCAATAGATGGGAAAAATATATTTGGCGATTTACCGCCGAGTTCCATGGTAACCGGATTTAAATTTTCAGAAGCATATTGCATAATTAATCTGCCTGTTGTTGTTTCTCCTGTAAACGAAACTTTTGCAACACGTGGTGATTGAGCAAGTGGTTTTCCTGCTTCAGGACCGAAACCGGTAACTACATTTAATACACCAGCCGGTAAAATATCTTTAATTAATTCGAGCCAACACATAATGGAAGTTGGTGTTTGTTCTGCAGGTTTTACAATTACACAACAACCGGCAGCTAAAGCCGGAGCAATTTTCCAGGTAGCCATTAATAATGGAAAATTCCAAGGAATAATTTGTCCGACAACACCAATAGGTTCGTTTAAACAAATACTAACGGTATGTTCATCGTGTTCAGAAATAGTACCTTCTTCGGCGCGAATTACACCTGCGAAATAACGATAGTGATCAATACACAAAGGCAAATCCACCAATGATGATTCACGGTATGGTTTACCATTATCGATAGTTTCGATAGTTGCAAGATAAGCGAGATTTTGTTCCATAACATCTGCAATTTTGTTCAACAAAATAGAACGCGATGTTGGAGAAGATTTACTCCACGAAGGAAATGCGGCATGAGCTGCATCAAGTGCCAATTCGATGTCTTCTTTGCCTGAGCGCGCGGCCTGGGTAAATACTTTTCCATCAATTGGACTAACATTATCAAAATAAGTTCCGCTTACCGGAGCAACAAATTGCCCGCCAATGAAGTTGTCATAGCGAGGCTTAAAAGTAGGACGATTTTGTGCCATAATTGTTATGAGTTTTAAATTATAGGACAATTTTGATACAATCGTGCTAGTACTTTTGTAACCATCCTATCAAAGTATAGGACATTTTTATCAAACTGGTCAAAAGTCATTTGGAAGTATGGAAAAAGCGTATATATTTGTCTATACAGTTAATGACATGCCGCAGCAATACAAACTCAAAGCCATAACACCCAGCAGCGAAAAATCGCTCAAAACGCTGGTGGAAAACAGGAAAATTTTTTCGCTGAATTTTTGCGAATTAAATATTTTTGAAACCTTTCAGGAATCGAGTTTGGTGCCATTAACTTTTGGCGATTTTGTAGTGACTAGTATGTTACGTGGAAAAAAGGTAATGCATTTATATGACAATCCCGGTTTTGATTATTTACCCGGTGAAACAGTTTTAGTGCCTGCCAATGTTACAATGAAAATTGATTTCCCTGAAGCAACAAAAAACAATCCCACACAATGTATCGCCTTAGCTTTAGAGAGTCAGAAAATACAAACTATTGTAAACAGACTTAATGAAGATTATCCGAAAAACGATACTAAAGATTACTGGCAGTTAAAACACAATGAATACCATTTTCAAAATAATTATGAACTGGCCAATAATATCAATAAGCTTATAGATGTATGTTCCGGTGGTGATAGAGAAAAAGATATTTTGGCAGATATCGCATTAAAAGAATTGGTGGTGCGATTAATTCAAAGTCAGAACCTAAACAGCAGTGACAGAGCAAATTATAATGTCGGCAACAATCCATTGGCTTTTGTGATGCAATATATTCGTATCAATATTAATCAGCAAATTAATGTTACCGAATTAAGTAACAAAGCATGTATGAGTGTGCCTACTTTTTATCGTGCATTTAAAAATGAATTTGGATTAAGTCCGCTGGAATATATATTACGCGAAAAAATTAAAAAAGCCAAAACCCTTTTAGCAGACCCAACCTTAACGGTTACTCACATTTGTTATGAAACGGGATTTTCATCACTAAATTATTTCGACCGACAATTTAAACGTTTAGAAGGTGTTACGCCGAAGCAATATCGGTTGATGGTATTAAAAAACAATACCATTCATTGATTTATTTTACATACGCTTCAACATCATCAACATACAATACCATGTCATTATCGAAAGAATTGGCAGTAATACCAAATTCGATAGATGAATACATACCTTTTGTACCTTGTTGAAAATACAATAAATCGGTAGGTAATGTTTTCCAGTTATATTGTTCGATAATAAGCTGATTATCTTGATATATTTTTACATATCCATCCTTTTTCTGTGATAATTTAGTTTCGAAAGTTAATTGTACCCATTGATTTCTTGGAAACAACACTTCCTGCCCTTCAGGTTGAATGATATCAGGATTTAGAAATTTATGTTCTACCCGTATCGCATTATCAACCATAGCCAAACGCATTCCCGGTCCAGCACCGATGGCGGCTTGTTCTTCCAAGTCCATAAAAAATATCCATTGCGCATCTGCTTCACCCACTAAATAATACCAGGCAGATACAACCATTATTTCACCCTCCCAAAATGCCATATTTTGTTTTGAATAGCTGGATTTTGATGCACCTAATTCATCATTAGATGCCATTGCTGTGGATTTGATAGAATGTGTTCCGGTATGAGCGAAGGTTGTATCAACTTCGATATTATTTTCGGTAAATGTAGATTGGTAAAAAGACCATAACACATCGTCGTCGCCAAACAATTCATCGAATTGATTATACGATTCGAAATCATCGCTAAATTGATTTGGGCCATCAAAATATTTTTCTTTGTTGCAGGCAGCAAAAAGTAGCGTTGCGGTAATGAAGAATATTTTTTTCATTGTTTTTGAAATGAATATGCGTAAGTAAATCCACCCCAGTGTTGAATTTGAAAATCGATTAAATAGGAAATAATGGGTGTATATGACAATCGAATATAATAATTTTTATCAACAGGTTGATAGCGACATCCCGCCTCGGCTGGCATCATAAAAAAGGGACTACCTTTTGTGGTAATGGAAATTGTTTGGCCTATACCAATATCCGGTTTAAAATTGCCTTCGCCGAAAATGCTGTGCACCATTACAGGAAAAATAAGTACTGCTCCATTGTTTTTGTCTATTGGCGCTACACTGAAACCCACCCGCCAATTGAGGTCGGTTTTGGGTTTATCGAAAAATGTTTTTTCATAATTAAATGAGCCCAAACCTCCGCTACCTGCAAGTTCAAACGACCACCAGGAATTGGACTGGGCATTGGTTATAAGTCCTGCTAAACAAAAAAAGTATAACAACAAATATTTCCGCATGTATCAATAATTGGGTAATTAAATCAAAAAATCAATCCTCAAATTTAACATTATACAAAAAATCGAATTGTTTACGGGCGAGTGTGTCGGGAGTTAACGTTAAGAGTGCGGATTTTATTGTGCTGAAGACTGGGCCTCCGAGGTTGGTGAGTTGTGCTAACTGGTAAGAAGTATTTACCACTTTTGTGGCGCGGGTTATACGTTTTTGTTGGTAATTGGCAAATGCATTTGTATAATCATATTTAGCTATGTAATCAGCTAATACCCATGCGTCTTCAATTGCCTGACTGGCACCCTGTCCTAAATTTGGTGTAGTAGCATGTGCCGCATCACCTAATAAAACAATTCGGTTGTGATACCATTTTTTAATTGGCTGCATATCGAATAAATCGGAATGTATTAATCGTTCCGGCTGAATCATTCGAATTATTTGTTGCATGTATCCACTAAATGGGCTTAGTTCTTTTTGAATAAGGGTAAGTGCATCTTCGTTTTTTACTTGAATGCCGGCAGCCATTTTCATGGTTGTCCAAAAATACACCTGATTACCTCCTAACTGTGTGTAAGATGCACGTAATCCACCTTTATTGCCCCACACCTCTGCGCCTACTGAAAATTCATCAGGTGGCAATTGTGTATCAATAATTGCCCGCCAGCAAGTTTGTCCTGAATAACGATAATTTGCTTTAGTCACATATTGTTCCCGCACAACAGACCGAATACCATCAGCACCAACAATAATATCACCAACCGCCACATTTCCATTTTCAAAAACAGCTTCCACTTTATCGTCCATTTGTCGAATGCTTGATAAGCGATGTCCGGTGTTAATCGTTTGATTTAAACATGCAGCCAATGTAAGTTGCAAAGTTGCACGATGAATGCCGTAGGTCGCATTACCATATTTTTTTTCCAGTACATCACAATCAACAGTTTGCAGCACTTTGCCCGACTGTGATTTAATAAACACTTTACCCAGACGGTTGCTTTTTTGTTTAATGATTTCGCCAACACCTAACGCATCCAAGGCATTCATGGCATTACCACCCAACCAAATGCCGGCGCCTGCTTCCTGCAATACAGGGGTTGCTTCATATATTTCAAAAGGAATGTTTTTGCGCTGTAATGCGATAGCCAGTGACAATCCACCAATACCACCGCCGATGATAATTACCTTCATGTGGCAAATTTAGGACATTTGTCCTATTTATTAGCACATTTGCCCTAAATTATTTACCTTTGAACAATGCGCACTAAAGATAAGATATTAGTCACCGCCCTGCAGCTATTGAATGAACATGGAGTTAAATCGGTTACCATTCGTGATATTGCAGCTGAAATGGGTATTTCGCATGGTAACCTAGGTTATCATTATGCGAACATGGAGCTTATTATTTATGCGCTGTATGAGCAACTGGTAAAAGAAATGGATGCAGTAATCGGCAGTATGCAATTTTCGGGCATACACTTACAATTGGTGTACGACAGCAATAAAATTATGTTCACCAAATTTTACGAGTATCGGTTTTTGTTTATCGATTTTGTTGCAATTGGCAGGTCTATTCCTAAGTTGCGGAAACATTATTTGTCTTTGCAGAAAAAAAGAGCCGCTGAGTTTTTTATGTTGTTGATGTTATTGAAGTCAAACAATATACTTTCCTCCAAATTCAGCGACGAACAATATGGTCAGCTCATACAATCACTTACCATATTTGGTGACTTTTGGATTTCGAGTAGTGAGTTGGTTTATAATGGCAAAAAAGATAAACGGGTAGATTATTATTTAAACTTGTTTTTTGCATTGATTCTACCCTATTTAACCAAAGAGGGACAAAAACAATATGGAATGCTGCAAAAATAAAAATCCGCACAACCTGCGCTGTACGGATTTCATCTAGTCAGCCAATTTATTTATCATTATCAGGTTTACCGGCAACAATAGTTCTCAGTTTGACTTCTGCATTTTTAATTGCAGCATCATATTTTTCCTGAACCTTATCCATAGCGGCATCTACCTTTTCCTTTAAATCATCTCCCATTTGGCCGCTTGCACGAACAATTCTTCTTCTGGTTCTAGAGCCTTTATGAGGAGCAAACAACACACCCAATAATAATCCTGTTGCCAACCCAGCAGCAACACCTAACACAATTTTATTCGATTTCATACTATTTATTTAATTATTTTTCCTGTTTGAATAATACGCACCAAAATTGAAATAATAGCCAGTATGAGTAAAATATGAATTACAGCTCCTAAGCTATACACAAAAAATCCCAGTGCCCAAAGTATCAATAGCACAATAGCTACGATGTATAATAAATTGCCCATTTTAATTATTTTAATTTGAAAAAGTTAAAAGCAACGCCGGTATTCACCCCGACGTTGTCAACATCACAACAAGGTTATAGTACGGTAATAATTTGCATAAATTCTTCATGTGACTTGCCTAATTTTTTTCAAGCCGCTCGAACATAGCATCTTTATTGCCCACTTCATAAACTAAATCTTCATCAGTTAAAGTACTGAATTTAGATTTTAATTTTAGTTTTTGTTCCTCCCAGCTACCTGTAGACGGAACGGTAGTATTTTTTAAATCAGTCATACACTTTTAGTTTAATTTGTAACTTAATTGTTACACTTTAAAATTAAACAGTAATGATACTTGCTGCGTTACATTCTATTGATTGCTTGTTATACAATTCACACATCGGGTTTTAATTAATTATAAACGACTGTTCCAAACAGTTGGAATACCCAATACCTTTACAAATGCTTATGCAAAAATGAAACCGCTTAGATGAAACAAAAATTTAATACTTATTCGTAGCCACTTTTAATAACTGCCGATATCATTTTAAATCTGCCATTTGATCGAATCCAACTAGGTGCATGAGCAGGAATTACGATAAATTGACCGGCTTCCAGCATTTTGGATTCACCTCGAATAACTATTTCAGCTTTGCCTTCAATAATTTGAGCAAAAGTGTCAAATGGGGTTGTTTTTTCTGTTAAACTTTCACCCGCATCAAATGACATAACACTGATATTACCACTCGATTTTTTTAGAATGGTTTTTATAACCACGGCGTGTGGCATATATTCTATTATTTCAACGGTAATCAGTATTTTACCCTTTTGGACTTCTTTTCCTTCAATTTCTGACATTTATTTAGCATTATCAACTGTGAGATTATCGATGGCTTTACCCAGGTTAGACAAATCGTTTTTAAATTCAATTTTAAATTTCTCCCAATTGCTTTGGTCTTTTCAAATGCTGCTAATCTTTGGTTTAATTTATCATTATCAACTACCAATTGGTCTATTCTTTTTTCATAAAGGGTATCAAATGAGCGACCGGTTTTCGCTTTTTTAATTCTTAATATTTCAATGTCCGCTTTATTTTTGGCAATTTGAAGATAGGCAGCCTGTTTAAACAATATCCACTCTTCGGACACAAGGAGGTTTTGTTCAGCAACTTTTGCATCTTCAAGGGCTTCTCGTAAATCCTCCTGCGTTTTGGTTACTTCATCAATTGCATCTTGATTTTGTTCTGCTTCATTTTGGCATCCAACAAAGGTTATAAGTATAACGATCAAAAATAAGTTGATGAATTTAGAATATTTTATGTTTTATTATTGTTATGGTAGATAGCAATTTTTTGTGCTGATTAGAGTTAGGTTAATAAGGAAAAATAAAATCATTTATATTAAAAGTTACAAAACACCTGTATGTAAATAATACAGGCGTTTGCAAAGTTGGATATTATGAATTGTTATGTTGTGTGTGCTTCAAAACAATACCGATAAACCCATATACACAGAATACGTTTTAATATTCGTTTTTTCAATTATGTAATAACTATTGGTTTCTTGAGTTTTAGCATCATCGCTGATATTAATAAGACCGTATACGCCTCTGAAACCTAAACCTAAACGAAACTTATTATCCGGGTCTAAACCAAAGTCGAAACCTGCACCGTAAGCGATACCAAGGTCACCTTTTTTAACCGATAAAATCGGGTCAAGATTAAGGCTGTCGCCAGTAATTACATTGTCAAAACTACTTCCAACACTGATACCAATTTGTGGTCCTGCTACCAGGCTTATATTAACAGGGTTAGTTACTCCTGTATTTAATACTAATAATAAAGGCACATTTATATAACGCAGATTTACCTTTTTTTCAACATCTAACTCTTTATACTTTTGATTGATTGAACTGTAAATTACTTCAGCCTGCACACCAATATTCGTATTGAAGTGATAGCCTAAAAATATGCCGCCGCCGTAACCTAAAGTAACTGTACCGTCAACCGTTCCTCCCTCTGATGTTTGCACATCAAATTGCGAAAAAGTTGGCATAAAGCGGGCACCAAATTCAACTTGTTGTGCCGTAAGCATGGTCGCATTCATTGTAACAAGTATTGCTACAATCGCCATGATTTTAATTCCTTTATTCAATTTTTTCATATTATAGTTTTATTATGATGCAAAGATGCATGCAACGCATAATTAAACCATTACACAATTAAAAGAAAGGGTTATATTATTCACACATTGTCAAGCGCTGTGCGTTTACGGTGTTTCAACTTTTTAAAAAAAGTTGGTGTTAAACCTGTTACTTTTTTAAACTGCATAGACAAATGCGCTACGCTGCTGTAATTTAATAAATAGGAAATTTCGGTGAGATTGAGTTCATCATAAATTAATAGCTCTTTTACGCGTTCTATTTTATGACTTATAATATAATTTTCAATTGTGGTGCCGGTTACCTCAGAAAATAAATTGGCCAAATAGGTGTAGTCGTATTGCAACTTTTCGCTTATGTACTCAGAAAACTTATATTTTGGCTGTTCTTCGGCATAATGTACCATTTCAACTATAACACCTTTAATTCGTTCAATTAAAATTGCTTTTTTGTCATCCATCAACTCCAAACCGGAGAGAGCCAGTGCTTTTTTTAGCTGTATTCGCTGCTCAGGTGTAATATTTTCAATTATTTCTATTTCCCCTAACTCTACAGTGCGAAAATGCAGGTTAAGGGCTTCTAATTCAGCTTTTACCAACATTTTACAACGAATACTCACCATATATTTAACATATACAATACCAAGATACTTATTTAAATTACATTAAATTAAAATTGAACTATTTAATCAAATTCCAGTTGCCGTAAAAGCAGATTTAGACAAGATAAGGTACAAAAATCGAATTACCTAGTTATTAGTTATTTATATCTGATATAACACAAAATAAAAAATCAACTTATTGCCTGTAACTAGTTATGCATGTGGCGATTACCTGTATAATTGAATAAATATCACATTTAAGATATAATTACTATTTATGCAGATTATGGTAAGTGCTGCAATTTAATTTGTAAATCTGCCAAAAGTCGCTTTTCACTTTCGCGTTTGGTCAGATTTTCGGCATTTTGAAGATAAGATAAGGCTGTATTCAAGTCAACTTGCGCATACAAATGCCCTAAAAGCATATGATATTGTAAAGTTTGCTCCAATTTTAGTTTTTCCGCTTCTTTGATAGCAATAGCTGCACCCATTACTTTGGCGAGGGCATACGTTCGATTTAATGCCGCAATTGGCGAATAGTTGACTTGTAAGAGTTTATTATACAATTGGAGTATATTTTCCCATTTTTCCTGCGTATCCTGCTTGTGGGTATGCCAATAGGCAATAGCGGCTTCTAAGTGGTAGGTGGAAATTTGATTGCCACCTGCGGAATTATTTAGATAATATTCACCTTTATGAATGAGTTCTTTATTCCAGAGTTGCTCATTTTGTTCTTCGTATAACACCATTTCACCACTATTGTTGATGCGCGCTTCAAAGCGTGAGGCATGAAAACACATTAACGCTAACAGTGCATTTGACTCCGCGGTATTGGTTGTTGCATTTTCCAACAGTAACACATTTAGTCGCATTGCTTCAATACATAAATCTTTGCGTAAGGCATTATTTTGTGAACTGGAAAAATAACCTTCGTTAAATAATAAATAAACTGTAGTTAGTACCGCATCTAAACGAACTGCTATTTCATTTTGTGGCGGTATATCAATTGTTATATTTTCTTCCCTCAACTTTTGTTTTGCCCTTTGCAATCGTTTATAAATAACATCGCGATTCGTAAGAAATGCTTCTGCAATTTCATCTGCACCAAATCCACATAAAATATTCAATGCTAAACCAACTTGGGCTTCAACAGGAATAATGGGATTACAAATCGCAAACATCATCTTCAACTGACTATCCATTATGTTGGAAGGAGAAAGGTCAGGTTCAGGAACATAACTTGTTTGAGACGAAATAATTATTTCCGGATAAACCTTTTGTTTAAATACCTGATTATGTTTAATAAAATCAATTGCTTTATTTTTCGCAACCGTGTACAACCATGCTGTAGGATTATTTGGCAATCCTTTTAGTCCCCAGGTATTACTTGCCAATAAAAATGTTTCCGATGCAATATCTTCTGCCTGCTCGAGAAAAGGCATACCGAAATATTTACATAATACAGCAACAATTTTACTGTATTCGGTTCTAAATAAATCGGGTAACAAGGCAGGTTGTTCCATAAAAAAAATAACCTCCCTTTTTACAGGGAGGTTATAAAGATATTATAATTGGTTAATTCATTGGAATAATCATTCTTATTTCAACAGTGCCGCCAACATGTAAAATGGGGCAACCTTCTGACAGCGTTGTTGCTTCGTCAATATTTTCAGCTTTTACAATTATATAACCGCCAATTGCTTCTTTTATTTCTACAAAAGGACCATCGGTAATTACATTATTGGTAGCTAATACTTTTCCGGCAGGTGCCAAACGGTTACCAGGGCTCACCAATTTATTTTGTGCTGCAATACCACCAATCCAGTTTTGCCATGTAGACATTAGTGCCTGCATTTGATCGGGAGACATTTGTGTTTGCGATAACGCAACATCATTTCTGAATACTAATAAAAAATCGTTCATAATCGTTATAGGTTTTTAAAATTAATTGTTGGAATGTAATGCTACTGAATTGCCTTCAGTGTCGATAAAAAATGCCATGTGCCCAACATTATCGGCAATAAATGTTTTAGGCATGGTAATTTGTCCGCCTGCTGCTTCCACTTTTGATAATACATTTTCTAAATCGGGATTACCATTTAAATAAATTTTGGCACCATCGGCACTTGGTTTGTGGAATTCGCTTTGAACAAGCGCACCTGACACTTTTCCATTCATATCTTCATAAGGAAAGTAAGCCATTTGCATGCCCATCATTTCTTCCTGATGCATTTGGATACCAAAAATACTTTCATAAAACTTTTTTGCGCGGGCGATATCTGTTACCGATATTTCGAACCAGTTGAGCGCGTTTACGTTTGCATTCATAATGATTGTTTTTGTTTGTTAATTGAATATTTACACCTATAACGATTGAACTTTTAGTATTGGACAAAACAACCAAAAAAAAAAATTGCAAGACCTGTTAATTCGTGTTAAATTTATTTTGCCCGCATTTTATTTCCTTTGGCATCGTGAGTTACTTCTGCCAAACCGAGCGCTTCCATAAGTGGTGGTATATACATCCCAAAACGACCACGAAATCCTTTTTTTAAGCCATACCAGCCACCAACAGGATTTTTTTCTGAACGTCCCCAAGCTTCTACTGTTCCTTCTTTAGCCGGTTTTTGTTCATCGGCACTTCCCAATTCCATCCAGTCGCCATGCTTTTTTAACATTTGATGCAGGTCGTTCAAGCAACGCATGTCGTAATGCAAAATCGTTTTACCTACTGTGCATACCAAAATTTCTTTACCATCTTTTTCATCTACATGCATGGTATATTCCGACGAAAGTGGTGGTGTTTTGAGTGTAAGGGGTTTGTCTTTGGTGCCAATTTTATTTTTCATGTTATTAAAATTTTATGTGTTGGTTAATTATTTAGTTTGATGAATTGTTTCTGCTTCCTTTTTTAAATCTGCAGCAAATTGTTCGAAAGATTCGTCGAATGAAGGAATGTATTTTGCATACATCGGAAACATCAGTCCTCCGATTTTTTCGGTCATGGTAAATGTTACACCACCTGTTCCGTTTGGTGTAATAGTGTAGGTGCGGTCGCCCTTGCCATCTCCCCAACTTAAGCTACTTTCTTTTTCAAATGATTTTACTTTTAGTTTAAATGTACGTGTTGTATCAAGGGTAGATTTTAATTGAATTTTTTCGCCCAAAGCAATATTGCCATCTATAGATACAATGGTGCTGTTCCAGCGAGGAAAATCGGATGCATTGGTGAGCAAACTCCAAACGATTGCCTGATTTGCCTGAATATTGATACTAACGGTTGTTTCCCTGCTAAAAGTTGTTTTAGTGGTTGTGGCTGTTCCGTTTTGAGCCATTGAAATGTTTGCTACTGTCATAAAGGTTAAAATTGTGATGAACTGTTTCATTTTGTTTGAATTTACCTTTTGACGAATGGGGTGAGAAAAACGATAGGCTAAACCTCATTTTTTTTCAAAAAATTTTCCATAACCCTTGAATTATGGGCATAATGGTGGAGTTGAAGCTCGGCTGAAGGGCTCTCAAAAGGGTCAATTCCCTGCACAATTTGCATCCTGAGGTCGAACAAATGTTCCTTATCGGGATTATTTGCCTGTTTGGCCATCTCAATTTTGTTCAGTTCTTCCTGATGGTTCTGTTTGGGGTTAAAAATACCGTTGAGCTCGGTGCATTGGTGGCAAATACCCTCCTTATTAATAAGGGCACAGCTGCCTTCAAAAATCTGAATCATCTTAGCCCGGCCGGTGTGCAGGTAATATTTCACCATAGCTTCGGTAGTATTTACAATTTCGGTGATTTCGTTTACCTTAAATTCATACACTTCTTTAAGCAGGATACATATTTGTTGTTCGAGTGGTAACGATTTAGCAATACAGGTGAAACAAAACGTGATATGTTCTTTTATTTCAAATGCACCCTGAGGTGAAGTCATACGAATTTGCATGGCCTCTGCAAAAAAGTTTTTATCGGTTAATGCAGCAGCTTTACCCTGGTCGGTGACATCTTCTGTCCATCTGCGTTTTGCACGCAAATTATCTTTCGCCAAATTAGCGGCTATAGTAAATATCCATGTTTTTAAAGATGATTCTGCACGAAATGATTCAATTTTTTCTGCCGCTTTGATATAGGTATCTTGCATAATATCTTCAGCATCTTCGACACTGGCTGTAAGCCGCAGTAAAAATGATTTGAGCTGTCCTTTGTGTTGTAAAAATTCGTTGGTAAGTTGGGTTGTTTGCATAAATTATTAAGGTTGTAATCCGACTTTATTATATCAAATATAAATATTCGTAATTTATTCAAACATTAATCCTATATTATTTTATTACCACTAATTTGTCTATGGCGATTGTTTTATCTTCATTTTTGATTATAACTGCATAAGTGCCATTTGTTAAATGGTTTACATCAATTATTTTATCTTTAGGTTGGGAAATAACTGATACCATTTCACCATACATATTATATATGGCGATTGTTGCATTATCTGGTAATCCATTTATCGAGAAATAATCCTTCACCGGATTTGGGTTAATAGTTAATGTTGCTAATAAATTATCATCTGAAATTGATGTATTACATTCCACATCAACATCACTAAATCCATGTATTACAGCCTGGCATAATAATTCCTGCATAGCGGGTTTATCAGTTCCCATGTCTTCAAATGTGCGCAAGCCAATTGTGCGCAGGTATTCTAAAAATACTTCATCAGTCAATCCGTAATAATCGCCCCAATAATCTACCATTACCGGATCAAGATCGTGTAACCAGGTAAAATCAAATCCTTTAATTGCATCCGGGTGCAAATCCCAAATCTCAAATGTTTTAGTGATAAAATCGCGTTGCAAAAAATCAGAGCTATTACATAATGCACTTGAAGGATATCCATATTGATAAAAAAACAAAGGTTTGCCGGGATATAAATCAATTAATGCTTCAATATCATCAGCAATAGCCGAGACAGGTTTTACGGTGAAATCAGGATTTAAAGGGTAATAAGAAACACCAATATAATCTGAACTTGTATTTACAATTTGTGCATTGGTATTATATGCAATTAAACCGCCAAATGTAATTTCAGTTGCAATTTTAGTATCAGGCCATAATGTTTTTGCATGAATGGCAATATCATTATAAAATTCAGCATAATTATTCCAAAGCGTGTTATTACTTCCTAAATACACATCATACTCGGAACCTATTACTAAAGAATTTAAAGTTACATCAGGTATATGTGCATGGACACTATCCAACATAGCTTTAAATCGATTAATAAATGTTGGATTGTTATATGGAGTTGCAACTAAATCGGCAGGCACCTCCAAATTGTTGGTATGAATTGCCGTAATAGTTAAATCGAGTGGCATATTATAGGCAGGATAATAAATATTGGCAATATCAAATAAACTTAAATTATAAGTGAGCGGTGCAACTTCAATCATTGTCCAATTTTGATATAACCCAACAGAGCCAATACCTGCATCAACACCTTTTTGAAAACAAGAATCATATGTAAAGGCCGCATTTTGCGGAAATGTGCTAATATCCACGCTGATGATATTATTTGCAGGCGTAATTTGAGCTGAAAGATTCAAATACACTAATGTCTGGAGTGAAATGGTAATAACTGAAATAGTTTTAAAAATAGATTGCATAAAAATATATTCGTTATTGATTTAGTTAAATGTAAAAACGTTCAGCAAGCTGCCGTCGCCATTATTTCTATCAAATATTGAGGATGAGCCAATTTCGCTTCCACTGTTGCTCGTGCCGGAGCATATCCGGGTGTAATCCATTTATCCCAAATAACATTCATATAATCGAATTGGTTGATGTCCGGTAAATAAATGGTCACCTGCAACAGCTTATTTTTGTTACTACCTAAATCGGCAAGTGTGTTCTCTATCTTTTTCAAAACACTTTCCATCTGACTTTTAAAATCAATGGCATCAGCGTCGGCAATAATTCCGGACAAGTAGATGGTATTATTATATACAGTTGCTCTGGCCAGCCGGTTGCCGGGCATGTAATATTGAATGGTATTGGTAGACATATCAGGTAGTAAAATTGGCGAATTTTAATAAATATTGGTATCCAACGTATAGGGAATCAAATGTTTTATGTTCTGTCAGCTTGGCATTCTTCAACAAATCCCCGAAATATTTTGCTTTACCAACACGATGTTAATATCCCCCAAATTTATTTACCTTACCTTTATAGCCCGTTATGAAGAATGATCAAGCTCGCTATATCTTCGTTACGGGTGGGGTAACGTCGTCGCTGGGAAAAGGGATTTTTTCCGCATCATTAGCAAAATTATTACAGGCTCGCGGTTTCAGGGTAACCATTCAAAAATTTGACCCTTACATCAATGTTGACCCGGGAACATTGAATCCTTATGAACATGGTGAATGTTATGTAACCGAAGACGGTGCCGAAACCGATCTTGACCTTGGTCATTATGAAAGATTTTTAGGAATTGAGACTTCACAGGCAAACAATGTAACCACCGGTGCTGTGTATCAGAATGTCATCAACCGCGAACGTGCAGGAGAATTTTTAGGCAAAACCGTTCAGGTAATTCCACACATTACCGATGAAATTCAACACCGCATGTTGCTTTTGGGTGAATCTGGTGAGTTTGATATTGTTATTACCGAAATAGGTGGAACCGTTGGTGACATTGAATCGCTGCCATATATTGAGGCAGTTCGTCAGCTAAAATGGAAGCTGGGAGAAAAACGTTGTATCATCATCCACCTAACTTTAATACCTTACTTGAATGCTGCACACGAATTAAAAACAAAACCAACGCAGCACTCGGTTAAACTCCTTTTGGAGAGCGGTTTACAGGCCGATATATTAGTATGTCGCACCGAACATCCTTTACCAAAAGAATTGCGTAGGAAAATTGCCCTTTTCTGTAATGTGAATGTGAACTCTGTGTTTCAAGCATTAGATGTAAAAACCATCTATGATGTGCCATTACATCTTTTGGAAGAAAATGCAGATGAGATTGTTTTAACAAAACTCAAATTACCTAAAAGGAACGAACCGGATTTAAAAAATTGGAAAGCATTTTTATCCCGTTTAAAAAATCCGACTAACTCAGTGAAAATTGGTTTGGTTGGAAAATATGTGGAGCTGCAAGATGCTTATAAATCGATTTTAGAATCGTTTATTCATGCCGGTGCTGCTAATGAGTGCAAGGTAAAAGTGATTTCTATTCAAAGTGAACATATTACCGATGCCAATGTTGCTGAAAAATTAGCCGATTTAGACGGAGTGCTAGTTGCACCTGGGTTTGGCGATCGTGGTATAGAAGGAAAAATTACAGCAATTAAATATGTTCGCGAAAATAAAATTCCGTTTTTCGGTATTTGTTTAGGCATGCAGTGCGCTGTTATTGAATTTGGCCGCAATGTACTTAAACTCAAAGATGCACATAGCACCGAAATGAATCCTAAAACCAAACATCCGGTAATTCACATGATGGAAGAACAGCTGGAAGTAACCGAAAAAGGTGGAACCATGCGTTTGGGAAGTTATGATTGTCGTTTATTCAAAAAAACCAAGGCTTACGAAATTTACAAATCACAACATATCACTGAGCGCCATCGTCACCGTTATGAATTTAACAATGTGTATTTGAAAGATTACGAAGCAAAGGGTATGATGGCAACAGGGCTCAACCCTCAGCAAAACCTGGTTGAAATTGTCGAATTAAAGGACCACCCTTGGTTTCTGGCCGTTCAGTTTCACCCAGAATTAAAGAGTAAGGTAGAAACCCCACACCCACTTTTTGTTGGGTTTGTGAAGGCTGCCATCGACTTTAAAGAAAAAAAGCAGGATACAGTAGCTGCTGAACAATAAACCCGAGATAGCCTGAAATAAAGGCTTTCCGACTACAATATGGGCTCGCTTCCAATCGTCATAGATGGAGCGAGCACATAACATTTTGAATTTTCTTTGCCAATGGGAGCGCATAACCTAACTTTGCCGCTCAATTATCAATAATCAATGGATCGTAATAATGTAATAGGCTTCGTGTTATTAGGGGTGTTAATCATCGCCTTCTTCTTTATGCAAAGCCGTTTTGCCAATCAACAGCGAGTTGCCGAAGCCCAAAAACAAGCGACGGAAGACTCCATCAAACGCGTAGAAGATTCCTTAAATCTGCTCAAAAATCCAATTATAGAGGAAAAAAAGGAAACCACCTTATCGAATGCAGCTGTTGCAATACCTGATAGCTTAAAAAGTACTTTAAGTGCTGATGCGATTGCCAAAATGGAAGATTCCATTCAACAATTACAGAAAAAAAATGTGTTTGGCAGATTTTCAGCTGTAGCTCAGGGAACTGAAAAATTAGACTCCATTGAAAATGATTTAATTAAAGTGGTATTTACCAATAAGGGTGGTCATATTGTTAAAGCTGAATTAAAGAAATACAAAAATTACCATGGCGGTCCTGTAGATTTAGTGAGCGGAAATGACAACCGTTTCAATTATAATTTTAAGTATAACAACGACAAGATGATTAACTCGGAGGAGTTATATTTTACTGCCTCCAAATCATCAGATGGTAAGTCCATTAAATTTATTGCCGATTTAGGTGAAGGAAGTGTATTTGAGCAAACTTATGCATTTACAGCTACCGATTATTTAATTGATTACAACGTTAATTTCAAAGGCTTCGAAAATATTATTTCCCGCCAGGACCCTATTATTATTTTGAATTGGAAAAATGTGATGCAGGAGCAGGAAAAAGCCCTGAAATATGAACGCCAATATTCAAAATTATACTTTAGTGATGTTGACGGTGATGTAGATTATAAAAACACTAATGGTGAATTAAAATTTGAAACACCTGTAAAATGGGTAAGCTGTCAGCAACAGTTTTTTAATACTACGCTGATTGCAAAAGAAAGTTTTGATAGAAAAGGTAAAATTGAAGTGTTTGCAGATGATACTTCTGCTTTCGTAAAAAGCTGTAATACCGAATTATACCTTACTTATGATGGCAAAAAAGATTTTACTGTTCCTATGCAATGGTATATCGCACCTAACGATTACCAGTCGCTGAACAGCATGGATTTGGGTATGGAAACTATTATCCCGACAGGTAGTGGTTTTATTGGCTGGATTAACACACATGCTATTATCCCGCTATTTAACTGGTTGAGTGGCATGATTTCTAATTACGGTTTGATTATTTTATTAATGACCTTAATTATCAAATTGGCATTAACACCGCTGACTTATAAGTCGTATTTATCGATGGCCAAAATGCGCGTGTTAAATCCAGAGTTAACTGAAATTCGTGAAAAATATAAAGATGATCAGGCACGGTTAGGACAGGAACAATTAAAGTTATATAGAAAAGCAGGCGTTAATCCAATGGGTGGTTGTATTCCTACTTTATTATCCATGCCAATATTAATTGCCATGTTCCGTTTATTTCCGGGAACAATCGATTTACGTCAGCAATCATTTTTATGGGCAGATGACCTTTCTACTTATGATGATATTATTAGTTGGGGAAGCACCATTCCTTTAATTGGCAACCACATCAGTATTTTCTGTATTCTGATGACCTTGAGTTCGGTATTATATATTCGTATGAATATGCAAAATACGGCACAACTTCAAGGGCCAATGAAAACAGTGCAGTACCTCACACCGGTATTTTTCTTCTTTTTCTTAAATAGCTCACCTGCTGCTTTGACTTACTATTATTTTGTAAGTAACATCGTAACATTTGGTCAGCAATGGACTATTCGTCGCTTCTTTATTAACGATGATGACATTCACAAAAAAATACAAGAAAACAAAGCTAAACCTGAAAAACAAAAATCAGGATTTGCAAAACGTCTGGAAGATGCAATGAAGCAGCAGCAAAAAATGCGTGAAGTGCAGCAGAACCAGCCTAAAAAGAAAAAATAATTTCAAGGCGCAATTGGCTCATCCTTAATGGGTTTGCCTACTTTGTTTGTGTAAACGAACTAAGTTGGGTGAATATGCATTATATTTACCTAAAATGATATTATGCCCTTAAGTCTCACGAGTTTAAAGCAAAGAAACAATGTTGTATTAATTGTAACCATTATTCTTGGAATAATCATTCTACTGGGACTAAACCGCATATTAGGTGGTTTGTTAGGTGCCATCATTATTTATGTGTTATTCAGGCCACTCAATATTTACTTTCAGGAAAAAAAGCAGTGGAATAAAAGTTTAGGCACAAGTATTATCCTGATACTTTCCTTCTTTTGTTTAATTGTTCCGATATTTTTACTGGTTTCCTTAATTACAGATAAAGCGCTGTATTACATAAATCACCCCGAACTAACCGATGTGATGTTTGGCAACCTAAACAAATTTGCCAAGGAAAAATTTAATGAACCTGATTTAGTTGGCAATTTACTCGAAACGCTTAAAGCCGGAGCAGGCGCTTTTGTTTCAACTGTAGTAAATGGCGCTGCAAATACTTTTATACAAATTATTGTGATGTATTTCACCTTGTTTTTTACGATTAAAAATTTCAGAGAGTTTGAAAGCGGATTAACACAATACTTACCATTTAGACGCGGCAATTCAATTCGCATCGGAAAAGAATTGCGCAATATGACTTATTCCAATATTTTAGGTCAAGGTTGTATTGCTATTATTCAAGGTGCACTTTTAGGTTTAGGATTTTGGATATTCGGTATTCCCGACCCCTTTTTCTGGGGTGTGATAGGTGCATTTTTAAGCATGATACCGTTATTTGGTTCACCGCTGATTTTTTTACCTGCAGGAATTATTGAAATGTCAAACGGCGATATGGTAGCCGGAATTGGAATTATAATATACGGTTATTTAATTGTAACCATGGTAGATAATTTTATCCGCATGGCGATTGGTAAAAGGATTGCTAATACACATCCATTAATTACCATTATTGGAGTGGTAATTGGTATACCGATATTTGGTATTTTAGGAATATTATATGGCCCGCTCATTATAAGTTTGTTTATTATTTTGGCAAAAATTTATCGCGAAAACAGAAACGAAATCATACAGTTATCCGGTGAGGATGACAATGCTTAAATTCAATATTATGGAAAAATCAAACAACCCTAATTTAAGTGAAAATCTTAATGAGGCTATTGATGATGTAAAGGAGTATGTCAATTTGCGCATGCAATTAATACAACTCAATGTAACAGAAAAAGTGAGTATTGGTCTTGCCAGTTTAATTGCCGGTGGAATAGCATTAATACTATTTGTTTTATGTTTTATTTTCGGTTCGTTTGCGCTTTCGTATTTGATTGGCAATTGGCTTAACAACACTGCAGCAGGTTTTGGTGTAATGGCGGGATTTTATTTATTACTCGGAATTATTATGCTCAAAGTTGGCAAAGGTAAACTGCGTATAACACTCATTAATTCATTTATCAAACAGTTTAATAACGACTAATTTGTCACCATGGAACCGATTCAAATAAATTCAGTTGAAGATTTACAGCGTGCAAAAAACGAGTTGCGTCAACAAATTAGCAATAAGGAGCAAGATTTAAAACAACACTATAAAACGCTTTCTCAACAAATTGCGCCCGCTTTAAAAATTGCCAATTTTGTTTCGGGCAATCGATTGTTTAATTCTGCTTTAGGAAGTAATGAAGATAAAAATGACAGTGGTTGGTTAAGCTCAGCAATGAAAATTATGACTGCTGTTTCGGCGGGAGGATTTATATTACATCAAAACAAAAAAAATCTGGCGAAAGCATTACTCGCTTATGCATTAGATCAGGGTGTAAAATATATTAAGGAGCACGATTTGTCCGAACACATCGACAAGTTAAAAAAATGGTTGAATTTGGATACTGAACAAACTGCAAATAATCAGCAGGATACCGGTTCCGATGAAGCTTGAATTATTTATCTGTTAAATAGTAATCGCGCACCGTTTGTTCCTTCAATACAAACACCATTGTCGTAAACTAAATTTCCGTTTACCAATGTTTTTTCAACTTTTCCTTTGAGTGTATATCCTTCAAGTGGACTCCATCCACATTTATAGTTCAATGAATTGGCTGTGATTAATTGAGGTTTATCCGCATCCAATAAAAATACATCGCCAAAATATCCTTCGCGAATAAATCCACGGTCTTTAATTTGGAAACAAGTAGCCACATTATGGCTCATTTTTTCGGCTATTTGCGGCAAAGTAATCTGACCTTTATGATAGAAATCGAGCATAAGCATTAAACTATGCTGAACCATTGGTGCGCCGCCGGGACATTTACTATAGAGGTTTGCTTTTTCTTCCAAGGTATGTGGGGCATGGTCTGTAGCCACTACATCTAAGGTGCCATTCAGTAGCGCTTTGAGTAATTCCGGTTTATGACGTTTATCTTTTACTGCAGGATTCCATTTTATTTTTGCACCTAGTTGGGCATAATCATCTGCGTCAAAAAATAAATGATGCACACAAACTTCTGCAGTAATTTTTTTCTCAGCCAAAGCAACTGCATTAGAAAACAACGCCAACTCTTCAGCTGTACTAATATGTAAAATATGTAATCTTGTATTACACTTTTTTGCTAATTCAATTGCGAACGAAGATGATAAATAACATGCTTCTTCGTTTCGGATAATTGGGTGCATTTGAACAGGAATATTTTCGCCATACTGTTCCTTTGCCTTATCAAGGTTGCGCAAAATTGTGGCTTCATCTTCACAATGGGTAGCAATTAAAACCGGTGCATTTTTAAAAATATATTCCAATGTAGCACGATTATCTACCAGCATATTACCTGTAGAAGACCCCATAAATATTTTAATGCCGCAAACATTGGCAGGATTAGTCTGCAAAACTTCTTCAGCATTATCGTTGCTCACACCCATATAAAATGAATAATTCGCCAACGATTTTGTTGCAGCCAATTGATAACGTTGTTCTAACAATTCTTGTGTAAGTGATGGCGGATTTACATTCGGCATATCCATAAATGACGTAACACCACCTGCAACACAAGCTCTGCTTTCGGTAAATAAATCGGCTTTATGTGTTAAACCAGGTTCGCGAAAATGCACCTGGTCGTCAATAATTCCCGGCATTAAATATTTGCCTTCGCCATCAATTTCTGTATAGTTACCATTTGTTTGAATGATACCTCCAACCTGAACAATACGATTTTCGTTAATCAATACATCGCCTTCGGCAATTTTACCTTCATTAACTATTCGCGTATTTTTAATTACGGTTTTCATTCAAATACAAACAAAAAATTGCACTCAAAATTATTCTACCCAATCTGCAATAAATAAATTCGTATCGCGATTACCACCGGTATTTCTGTTACTTGCAAAAATGAGTTTTTTGCCATCATAACTAAACATCGGGAACGAGTCGAATACAGTATCAAAAGTAATTTGTTCTAATCCTGTTCCATCCAAGTTAATCATATATAAATTAAATGGCACTCGTTTAGTGGTATGATTGCTGGAAAAAATAATTTTATTACCTGAAGGATGGAAAAACGGAGCCCAGTTGGCGCCGCCCAATTGCGTAATTTGTCTTAAATCAGAACCATCTGCTTTACAAGTAAATAATTCCATTGCAGTAGGTTTAACAAAACCATCCTTCAGCAACGATTTATACGTAGCCACATCTTCAGGTGTTTTAGGCCTGCTGGCTCTGAAAACAATTCTATCACCTTCAGGTGAAAAAAATGCACCACCATCATAACCTAAGTCGCGAGTAATTTGTTTGAGGTCGCCACCTTCGAGGTTCATTGTCCACAATTCTAAATCGCCACTTCTATCGCTGGTAAATAAAATTCTATCCCCTTTTGGAGATACAACAGCTTCAGCATCATAAAAATCATTATCAGTTAATTGCTTCAGAATTTTGCCATTTAAATCGGCTACATAAATTTCATAACTAGGGTAAACACCCCATAAATATCCTTTACTTTTATCTGGGTCAGCAATACAACTGTCCACTTTGGCGTGGGTAGATGCAAAAATCACCTTGTCATTTCCCGGTAAAAAATAAGAACAGGTAGTTCGGCCTTTTCCGGTGCTCAATAATTTATATTCAAATCGCGAATTGTCGGTTGGAATTTTACCGTAATAAATCTGGTCGCAAGGAACCTCTTTATTATCACGGCGCTGAAATACAATCATTTCGCTGTTAAAACTAAAATACGCTTCCGCATTATCTCCGCCAAAAGTGAGCTGGCGCATATTTTTGAGATGTTTTTCCTGCGGATAAGTGATGGTATCAACCGCAACAGCTGTTTCCTCTTGTGGTTTTTCAACTTTTGAAGATTGTTTGCAACCTGCAATTCCGCCTATAGTAATTGCAGCAATTAGCACTATTTGAGTAATCTTTATCATATTTCGGTAAATCTGGGGGCAAAATTAAGCACATCGCATCATTTAGCCGAACATTAGTCCGTTAAATATGACTAAAATCGTAAATTTGCGGTATGATTTCCAAAAAAGGGCTTGTAATCGGAATTATTGGCGTAGCTGTAATTACAGCCGGAATTTTATTGGCGAAATCAAACGTTTTTAAAGGTGGAAATAAAAATGAAGTGGCGGTCGACAGTCTCGAAATGGCTGAACAACTTACACCTCAAATTGCGGATTTATCGCTGCAAATTAACGGCAACCCTCAAAATGCCGGATTATATTATGCCAGAGCCAACGAATATTTCAATTTTGGCAATTTGAAATTTGCGTTGGATGACTATAAAAAAGCTTTTTTGCTGGATTCAACCAATGCTACACTTGCGCTGGGTTTAAGTGATTGTTTATTCGAATTAAACAATGCAGATGGCGCAATTGGCATTTTAAAAGATTATTTAAAAACCGATCCTGATAATATCGACATTATGCTCAATTTGGCTATCGATTATTATTTATTACCTAAACCGCAATATCAAAAAGCCATTGAAGTTTTAAACGATGTATTAAAAGTTGATGTGCAAAATAGTGAAGCCTATTTTTATAAAGGCATGATTTATAAAGAAACAACCGATACAACCAAAGCTATTTCAAATTTTCAGACTGCTGTTGAAGCAGACCCTGATTATTACGATGCATACATGCAATTAGGTCTTTTATATGCTGAGCAGAATAATGATATTGCCATCAAATATTTCGATAATGCCATTGCATTAAACGACGGCAGCAACGAAGCGCATTATGCCAAAGCCAAGTATTATCAGGATCGTGGCCGAATTTCAGAAGCTATTGGTTTTTATAAAAAGATGATAGTTGCCGACCCGCAAGATGCCAATGCCATCTATAACTTAGCCACTATTTATTTTGGCATTGATTCAATACAGCAGGCTTATCGGTTTTATGAACTGGCTATTAAACAGGCGCCGGCTAAGGCAATGGGTTATTATGGAAAAGGATTATGTGCCGAAGAATTAAAAAATAAGGAAGAAGCTATCTCATTATATAATCAGGCATTAAATTTAGACCCCGATTTGAAAGTTGCAGAAGAGCGATTATTAATATTAAATGAAAAATAAAAGATGATTAAGATTACATTTCCTGACGGGAATATTCGTGAGTATCAGGAGGGCGTAACTTCAATGGAAGTTGCCAAGTCAATTAGTGAAGGATTGGCCAGAAAAATTTTAAGCGCCGAAGTAAACGGCGAAGTGTGGGATCTGAGCAGACCAATAACAAGTGATGCAACGGTTAAATTATTGACGTGGGATGATCCGAAGGGTAAAAATACATTTTGGCATTCAAGCGCTCACCTTATGGCTGAGGCGTTGGAAGCACTATATCCGGGCGTTAAATTGGGTATTGGCCCCGCTATTGACCATGGATTTTATTATGATATCGATTTAGGCGGACGAGTTTTAACTGCAGAAGAGTTGCCTAAAATTGAAAGCAAAATGAAAGAGTTGGCAAAAACCAATTCTGCTTATATCCGCAAAGAAGTTTCAAAAGCTGATGCTATAGAATATTTTACTCAAAAAGGGGATGAATATAAACTGGAGTTAATTAGCGACCTGGAAGATGGCAGTATCACCTTCTATTCGCAAGGCAACTTCGTGGATTTATGTCGAGGCCCGCATATTCCTGAAACCGGTGTGATTAAAGCGGTGAAGTTGTTGAATATTGCCGGTGCGTATTGGAGAGGTGATGAAAAAAATAAAATGCTTACTCGTTTATACGGCATTACCTTCCCAAAACAAAGCGAGTTAGATGAGTATATGGTGATGTTGGAAGAAGCGAAAAAACGCGATCACCGCAAATTAGGCAAGGAATTAGAAATATATACTACCGATGATGAAGTTGGTCAAGGTTTGATTTTATGGATGCCAAACGGCGCTGCAATTATCGAACAATTAGAAAAACTGGCTAAAAAGAAAGAAGAACAAGCTGGCTATATGCGCGTAAAAACACCACATATTGCGAAAGAAGACCTCTATTTAACCAGTGGTCACTTGCCATATTATGCTGATAGTATGTATCCGCCAATGGAAATGGAAGGGGTGAAATACTACCTCAAAGCCATGAACTGCCCTCACCATCACAAAATATTCAGTGCTGCACCGCGCAGTTACCGCGATTTACCGTTGCGTTTTGCTGAATACGGTATGTGTTACCGTTATGAAGAAAGTGGCGCGTTATTTGGATTAATGCGTGTAAGAGGATTGAATATGAACGATGCCCATATTTATTGTACCGAAGAACAATTCGAAAATGAGTTTAAAGCGGTAAATGATATGTATCTGAATTATTTCAGAATTTTTGGCATTGATAAATATGTGATGCGGTTTTCGACCCACGAGCCTAAAAAACTCGGACAGAAATATCTGGATAATCCGGAATTATGGAAAAAAACCGAAGATATGGTGCGCAGAGTGATGGACAATGCCAATATTCCATACATTGAGGTACCTGATGAGGCGGCTTTTTACGGACCAAAAATTGATATTCAAATTTATTCCGCAATTGGTCGTGAGTTTACATTAGCAACCAATCAGGTGGATTTTGGACAACCGTTGCGTTTTGGCTTAACCTATACCGATCGCGATAATCAACCGAAGATGCCGCTGGTAATACACCGTGCACCTTTGGGAACACATGAGCGCTTCATCGGCTTTTTACTGGAACACTATGCCGGTAATTTCCCGGTTTGGCTGGCACCGGTTCAGGTTGCGATATTGCCAATCAGCGATAAATACAACGAATATTGCCAGGAAGTAATAAATGTTTTAAAAAATAACGAAATTCGCACTTACTTCGATACTCGCAGTGAAAAAATCGGCCGCAAAATCAGAGATGCCGAGGTGAAAAAAATTCCATTAATGCTTATTGTTGGTGAGCAGGAGATGAATTCAAAAACACTATCATTGCGTAAACATGGCGAAGGCGACAAAGGCAGCATAACTGCTGAGGAGCTGGCGAATATGATTAACGAAGAAATAAAAACCATTTTTCAATAAAATTTATACCGTTTGCAAAATCAAAGAAGACCTTACAATCCTAATTTTAGGAGAAACGACGAAAGAAGTCAGTACAAAATCGGAAGAGATATCCGCCATCCCAAAGTAAGGGTGGTTGGAGAAAATATAGAATCCGGCATTTTTACCATACAAGAAGCCATTAAGATGGCTGAAGACCTGGAAATGGAATTAGTGGAAATTTCCCCTAATGCCGATCCACCTGTTTGTCGTATCGTAGATTTTCAAAAATTCGTTTACGAAAAGAAGAAAAAAGAAAAAGAACTCAAGGCGAAAACCAAGAAGCAGGAGATGAAAGAAATCCGCTTCACGCCGCATACGGATGAGCACGATTTCGAATTTAAATCGAAACACGCCGAAAATTTCCTGAAAGAAGGCAATAAAGTGCGCGCTTACGTAATGTTTAAAGGCCGTGCCATCGCTTTTAAAGGCCAGGGTGAAGTGCTTTTACTCAAATTTGCCCAACGCCTCGAAGAAGTTGGCGTTCCGGACCAACTCCCTAAAATGGAAGGAAAAAGGATGTTTATCACCCTTATGCCTAAAACTTCCGGTGTCAAAAAGCCGGTGTAACAATAAAAAAACCTATTCCGGACTATAACTTTTAGTCCGGAACTTTGAACTTTCCAATACTTCTCCTATCTTTGCGCTCCCGAAGTTTCGGGGAAACTAATAAAACAGAGCAATTATGCCGAAGATGAAGACCAACAGTAGCGCAAAAAAGCGCTTCAAGGTAACCGGTAGCGGTAAAGTAAAACGTAACAAAGCTTTCAAACGCCATATCCTCACTAAAAAGAGTAAAACGCGTAAAAATCGCTTAGGTCATGCAGGTTTAGTTCATCCTGCTGATTCCGATAACATTAAAAGATTATTAGCAATCTGATAAAATTGTAAATTATGCCAAGGTCAGTACCTAAAGTTGCCTCGAGGGCACGCAGAAAAAAAATGTTAAAACTTGCGAAAGGCTATTGGGGCCGTCGTAAGAACGTCTTAACCGTTGCAAAAAATGCCGTTGATAAAGCGCTTGGATATGCATACGTTGGTAGAAAAGACAAAAAATCTCAATATCGTCAAATTTGGATTGTGCGTATCAACGCTGCTGTTCGTCCTCATGGCATGAACTACAGTACTTTTATGCATAAACTGAAAGAAAAGAATATCGACATCAACCGTAAGGTTTTAGCGGATTTAGCTGCTAACAATCCTGCTGCTTTTGATGCAATTGTAGCTCAGGTAAAATAAATCCTGAACCAATAAATCTATTTTGTCCTCTGTCGAAAGACAGGGGATTTTTTTTTAGCTGTAAATGCTCACCACCAATTTGCGATTACCTCCCCTATTGCGAAACTCGCATAGATAAATGCCCTGCCAGGTGCCCAAATGTAATTTGCCGTTAGTTATTGGGATAGTAACCGATGTACCCGCCATTACTGCTTTAATATGTGCAGGCATATCGTCATCGCCTTCCATGTCGTGTTTGTAATAGGACATTCCTTCAGGAACCAGTTTGTTAAATACGGTCTCGAAATCCATTAAAACAGTTGGGTCGGCATTTTCGTTGATACAAATGCCTGCTGAAGTATGTAAAATAAAAACATGCATAATACCGGTTTGCGGTAATTCTCCGCAAGCACTATTGATATATGTATCTATTAAGTGAAAACCTCTTTCAAAAGCAGGCAATGTGATATTTACTTGTTTTACCATCTCCCTGCAAAATTATTACAACTTTAAGCCGTCTGTACCTGTTTATAGGATAATTTTGTGACCCAATATGGCAGAAAGAAGAAATAAGTACTCACCTGTTGACCCCGAAGATAAAAAGCGGATATCGAAAGAAAGTTTGAAAGTAGCGGTTAAAATACTTCGCTACCTAAAACCGTATAAAACACCTTTTATAATTGGTTCTGTTTTTTTATTGCTTTCGAGTTTAACAACCATGACCTTCCCCTATTTTATGGGCAAGCTCATCGACTCTGCCAAAAGTGCAAATGCACTTAGCTGGATGAATAATACCAATACCATGGCATTGTTGCTTATTGGTATTTTATTAGTGCAGTCCATCATGTCGTTTTTCAGAGTGTATTTATTTGCTACGGCATCTGAGCGGGCAATGGCTGATGTAAGGATGTCGTTTTTCGATAAAATGTTAACGCTTGGCCTGCCATTTTATGAGCAACGCAGAGTTGGAGAATTAACTTCCAGGTCGGCAAACGACGTTGATCAATTACAAGATATGTTGAGCGCCACTTTACCTGAATTTGTGCGTCAACTTGTTACCATAGTTTTTGGTATTAGTTTTATTTTTTTCATTTCCACTCCTCTTACTTTACTAATGATTTCTACTTTTCCGATACTGGTTATTATGGCTGTGTTGTACGGAAAATTTATTCGCAAAATATCCAAAGACAGACAGGATGCATTAGCAAACTCGAATGTTGTTGTAGAGGAAACATTACAAAATATTAATACCGTAAAATCATTTACCAACGAAAATTACGAATCGACACGATATCGTTCATTTATGGAACGTGTTGTTGCTACCGGTGTTAAAGGTGCTGTTAACAGAGGTGGATTTACTACCTTTTTGATACTGGGTTTATTCGGTGGTTTCGTATTAGTTATTTGGTATGGGACAACACTTTTACAACAAGGCAAAATCATGGAAGGCGAGCTGTTTAGTTTTGTGTTGTATACCGGATTTATTGGCGGTGCTGTAGGTGGTCTTGGCGATTTATATGGTCGTTTGCAAAAAACAGTTGGTGCCTCTGAACGTATTTTTGATATTTTACAAGAAGAAGGTGAATTTGATTTACAAAAGTCGCCGGAAGCAACTGTTAAATTAAACGGCAATATCCAATTGAACAATATTAAATTTTCTTATCCAACAAGAAAAGATATTACTGTTTTAAATGATATTTCTATAACGATTAATCGCGGCGATAAAATTGCATTGGCAGGTTATAGCGGCTCCGGTAAATCCACCATTGCGCAATTAATTATGCAAATGTATACTCCCGATAGTGGCAGTATTTATTTTGATGATAAACCCGGAAATACATTTGAAAAACGACAATTGCGATATAATATGGCAGTGGTACCACAAGAAGTTTTATTATTTGGCGGCACTATAAAAGAAAACATTGCCTACGGGAAACCCAATGCTACTGATGATGAAATAATTGAAGCCGCAAAAAAAGCAAACGCCTGGCAATTTATTGCACAATTTCCGGAACAATTACACACTGTTGTTGGAGAACGTGGTGTAAAATTATCAGGTGGTCAGCGACAACGAATTGCAATTGCCAGAGCCATTTTAAAAGACCCTGCTATTTTAATTTTAGATGAAGCAACCAGTTCGCTAGATTCAGAAAGCGAAAAATTAGTGCAGGATGCGCTGGAAATTTTAATGGAAAATCGCACAACTATAATTATTGCTCACAGACTTTCTACTATTCGAAACGTTGACACGATTTTTGTATTAAATAATGGCAAAATTGTTGAGACAGGTAATTTTGAGGCCCTGTCAAAAATAGAAAATGGCGTATTTAATAATTTATTGAAATTACAATTTAACGAAAGCTAAAAAACCCGATAACCAAACATAAAATCAAACCACTATGAACTTCCTTTATTTTATATTAATTGGTGCACTTGCAGGCTGGGCCGCAGGTAAATTAACAAAGGGTGAAAGCTTTGGATTATTAGGTAATATAATTGTTGGTATTGTAGGAGGCGTTTTAGGCGGCTGGATTTTTAACCAACTCGGCATCATGAAAGAAAATTTATTCTACAGCCTCGCCGCTGCCGTTGTAGGCTCTGTTGTTTTTTTATTGGTAATTGGTTTGTTTAGACGTAAGTGATTAATGTGCTGATGTGCTGATGTGCTGATGTGCTAATTAAACAGCCTTGGATGTACCAATGTGGGAATGTACCAATGTACCGATTAAACAGCCGGAAATTAATGTGCTGATGTGCTAATTTGTTGATGTGCTAATTAATGTACCAATGTGTCCACCGCGGCGGATACCGATGTGCCAATGCGAAGCGTCCATTGAGGCGGAAATAGTCGAAATTTTGACCGCGGTTTACGTTTAGATCTTCTGTTGGGGCTAATAAATATTAGCCCACTAAACCGATTAATGTACCAATGTGTCCGCCGCGGCGGACGCAGATTAATTGCTTTTTCCGCAGCAGCGGAAAAATTGAATTTAAAAAAATACAATTCGGAGTGGTGTAGCCGTCAACCCACGTGTTGACTTAATATAATTGTAAATAAACCAAGGATGCGCCAAGCATCCGTATTCGACAATTTCAAAAAACTGCGGGTAATAGGTATAGCTGTTAACCCATCAATCAACCTCCATTAGCTAACCAGCTAATTTGCTAATTAGCTAATTAAAAATCAATCTTATACTGCACCGTAAAATTCCTGGGAGGGTCATATTTTGCCGGGCGAAGTGCATACATATTATTAAATGCATTTTTTACAATAAACTGCAAACGCATGTCCGGTTTGATGTAATAACCAACACGGAAATCTGCAATCCAGTCGCCATCAAAATGGCCTTCCCGATATTCGGTTATTCCGGGAATAAATGAGATATAGATGGCATCTAAATTTTCCATCAAACTAAAATAATTAATATCAGCTCCGAACATCCATTTTTGAATGGCATACTCAACATCCATTTTTAACATGTGTCGAAAACGATATTTTAACACCGCACTTAAAAAAACAGAATCTGTAGATTTGGCAGTAAATCCATCAATAAAATTTTGCATGAATGTTCCCGCATCAAGATTGGATGAATCACCTGCTATGTCTGCAGGATAAATATAATTATATCCTCCCAGCCAATTTAATTTTCCGTTGCCTAATACTGCTTCACCACCGAGCGTAAATTCCATTCCTCCTATTCTGGCTCTGCTGGTATTCAGCGATTTAAATCCTGCCCCTTCACCCGGATAAAAATTGAAAGTAAATTCAGTCATGTCGTAATAATCGGTCACATAAAATGCGATATCTGCATATCCTTTTATGACATCACCATTAATTGCACGTTTAATCCCCAGCTCGGCATTCCATCCATACTCAGCCACTAAATCAGGATTAGGGAAAATGAATAAGGCACCTAATTTCGATTTAGCAAATTTTTCAACTAAACTCGGAAAACGATATCCCTGACCAAACGATAAACGGATATTCGTTAATTGTCCGGCTTTATAATTTAAACCACCTTTGAATATGGGCACAGCAGAACCTGCGCTGGTATCTAGCTGGTAGAATTCTTCCCTAACGCCCACGTTTAAAATTAATTTATCGAACAACGATTTGTCCGCCTGAAAATAAACACCTGCAGAAATGCCTGAATGGTCGCCTAATTCATAATCGCGCACATTAAAATAATAACCTTGTGTGCCCGCTGTTATCACAATATTGTGTTTAAATGAACGGTGAAACTGATAATCTAAATTTACTAAATACGCATCACCATTTGTTGAATCGGAGTAATCGACACTATTGTTATAAAAACGCATTTTAAAATGATGTTCATTTTTAAACCTGTCGTAATAATTTAACCATGGGTCAACACTCATCCATTTAAATTGCCAATTTAATAAAGTAGTAGTGCTGGTATCTAAATATCCCTGAAATGGTTTGAAGCCTGCAGTATCCCAATCTTCCCATAAAAAAAATAATCCCTCTCTGTCGCTCATCACATTACCATTAACACCCCAGGTAACATTTTTATGTTCCTCAGGATGAAATCTTGTTTTCCAATTTAATCTTGCCCTGTCGGAATATTGACCTAATAAATGACTATTATTTTGAGAAATATGTCCACCCACAACCAAATCCATTTTTTCAAATTTCTGTTTATGGCTGAAATTAATTCCGGTATTGGTTGGTGCATTATCCCACCATGCAGCTTCTTTTATGGCAGGTTTATCATAGATGCCGTGATATATAGTAATATTACTTTCTGGTTCCAATTTTGGCCATGCAGTTCTAACCGCAATAACACCATTTAACGCACTGCTACCGTATAAAACTGACGATGCACCTTTTATTATTTCTATTTGTTCCACATTTTCCATTGGAACAAAATTCCATTTTGCATCGCCGCGATCCGCTGCCAGCATAATCTGATCATCTACCACCAACATCACACGACTTCCTGCGCCATAAGTAAATCCGGTTCCTCCGCGAATATTAGCCTGTTCGTCCATCATATAAACGCCCGGTGCTTTGGTAATAGCATCTGATAAATTGGTAGAATTGGTATTGGAAATTAATCCTGATTTAATTACCTCTATACTTTGTGTTTCTTCGGATAATTTTTTTGCATACAAACTACCACTTACAACAACAACATCTAATGCTGCAAACTGAGCTGTTAAACTAATTGGTAATAATAATGATGTGCCATCATTAATTTGAATATTTCTGGTAACTTTCTGGTATCCAATAAAAGAAAATATAACAGTATGATTACCGGGAGATAATGCTAATTGGTAATTACCATCCAAATCAGATACAACACCTGTATTATTTTCAGACACAACTGTTACACCTATAATAGGTTGTTTAGTTTGTGCATCAATAATTTTACCACCAACAGTTTGTGCTATAGTAATTTGCGTGACACACAAAAAACATAGTGAGAATAAAAGTTGTGTTAGTTGTTTCATTTGAATTATGCCTTTTTATAAAGGTAAAGAAATATACTTTAGGACTTTATTATTTCACCCCATATTCACTCAACCACCAACATAACATCCCCATTACTGAAGCGCCCATGTGTAATTCACGTTTATTTACTTTGTCGAAAGTATCATTTTCTGTGTGATGTAAATCCATGTATCGCTGCGAGTCAGGTGATAAGCCAAATAATTTAGTGCCTGCTCCCTCCAATGGTCCAATATCCGTTCCACCATGTCCCACTTCGAATTTGTAGGCACCATAAAATGACATCAGTTCAACTAATTCATCAAATTTAGGATGTGATAAAAAGGTAGTGTCTACATTAAATCCCCTTGGTGAAAATCCACCTGCATCACTTTCTAATGCAGCAATATGTTTTTCTTTATTGGTTCCTTTCGCATAGGCACCATATGTTTTTCCACCCATGTTGCCATTTTCTTCATTCATATAAAATATACAACGAATGGTGCGTTTTGGTTGTACATTAATAGCTTTTAACGTGCGCAACACTTCTAAACTTTGTGTACATCCTGAACCATCATCATGAGCGCCTTCACCAACATCCCAACTATCTAAATGTCCGCCAACCACAATTATTTCGTTGGGAAATTGTGTTCCGGTAATTTGTGCAATAACATTATATGATTTTACTGAATCAAGCATTTCACAATTCATTACCATTTTAAATTTAAGCGATGGCTCTTTAATTAAAGCGTCGTGCAAAAAATCAGCATCAACAGCACTCAATGCAGCACAAGGTACTTTTTTAACACCATCGGCAAAACCGGTGCTTCCTGTATGTGCAAAATCATCGTGTGCAGAACCCACACTTCTGATAATTACGGCCTTTGCACCTAACTTACTTGCTTCACTTGCACCTCTCCAACGATAAGGACCGGCCTCACCATAACCATCAAATGAATTCACAACATTTTGCGGAAAAATATGATTATAAAAAACTATTTTCCCTTTTATTTTTTCTGCACCTAATGCTTTTAATTCATCAAAATCTTTTACTTCAATAACTTGTTCTGTAATACCTTCTTTCGGGGTTGCAATACTGCCACCTAAAGCAAGCATATTAACCTGACCGAAATTAATTACTTCACCATATTCTTTTGCGCCGCGCACCCAGTGTGGAACCATTACTTCCTGCAACCACACCGAATCTAAATCATAACTTTGCATTAATTCATAACTCCATCTAACTGCCATATCGGCTTGTGGTGAACCCGCCAATCGATGTCCTATATTTTTACATAAATCATGTAAATTATCGTAAGCTTCACCATGCAACATGGTTTCGTCGAAAATTTTTTCAAAAACTTGTTTGTCGGTTTGTTGTGCCTGAACCGCCAGCGAAAGCAAACTTAATCCTCCGGCAATAAAATGTTTAATCATTATATTAAATTTGAATTTTGCTCTAAAATAATGAACCTATTCAGTTCATTTAAGTTTTAAAGTAACAATCTTGTTAGCAACCTTAAAAACCGAATCACCAAAAACCTGCAAATATGAAATATAAATTATTAGGCAAAAGCGGTTTACGCGTCTCTGAAATCTGCTTAGGCACTATGACATTCGGCGAAGAATGGGGCTGGGGAGCCAATTTTGAGGAAAGTAAAAAACAATTTTTCGGCTTTCTTGAAGCCGGGGGAAACTTTATTGATACCGCCAACAGATACACTGAGGGCACCAGTGAACGCTTTTTAGGCGATTTTATAACAGAAAGCGGTCGTCGGGAAGATTTAGTGCTGGCAACCAAATATGCCTTGGTTACGCACGACAGGGGGTTGAATTTAGCGGGCAATCACCGCAAAAACATGATACAAAGTGTTGAAGGCAGTCTGAAACGTCTCAAAACCGATTATATTGATGTGTTGTACTTGCATGCTTGGGACTTTACGACTTATAGTGAAGAAGTATTGCGTGGACTGAACGATTTGATTCAACAGGGGAAAATATTTTATATCGCCATTTCTGATACTCCAGCCTGGATTGTTTCTAGGGCAAATACCATTGCTGAGTTACGCGGTTGGAATGCATTTATTGGTATGCAACTGGAATATTCTTTACTACAACGAACCGGAGAACGCGATTTAATTCCTATGGCCAATGCTTTTGATATGGGCATCATAGCTTGGGCTCCTATTGCAGGCGGTGCTTTAACCGGAAAATATCTCCAACAAAACGATGACGCAAAACGTTTGCAACCCAACAGCGCAAGATTAAATGAAAAAAGCCGCGCCATTGCTCAGGAAGTAGTTAATATTGCCGCAGAAACAGGCTTTTCAGCAGCACAGGTTGCCATCAGATGGGTTATGCAACAACATCAGCAGGTAATTCCTATTGTTGGAGCACGACATCTGGGACAACTAAACGACAGCCTGGGAGCTACTTCAATACAATTACAACCGGAACATTTACATCGACTTAATGAAATAAGTAAAATAGAATTGGGATTCCCTCACGATTTTCTGAAAGGAGATGGAGTAAGAGATATTTTATTCGGAGGCAAATTAGGTGAACTGGAAATACATCACAGAGGTTATTAATACATATGCTCGGAAATAGATTTTCACAATTTACAGAAAAACCACAGTCAACATTCGATACACTTTTCGAATTGTTACAGGAGTTATTGGTTTACACCAGTGGTGATATGACCGAGGCTATGGATTGGTTAAATCAACTCGACAGAAAATATCAAATCACCACACCGGAATATGGTATGGGTGATTTTATTCAAGAATTAAAAGACCGTGGATTTTTGAAAGATGATGAACAGGAAGGTGGGGTTATGCAAATTACCGCCAAAATGGAACAATCAATTCGCAAAAGTTCACTTGATCAAATTTTTGGCAAGTTAAAAAAATCACAACAAGGCAGTCATAAAACTTCTCATACCGGAACCGGAGATGAAAATTCCACCGACATGCGCAATTTTAATTTTGGAGATGCGCATGAACAAATAGATTATAATGAGTCATTAAAAAATGCATATATCAATCACGGCATTCATGAATTCCAAATGGTGGAAGATGATTTAGTGGTTGTAGAAAAAGCATTTAAATCGCAGACATCAACGGTATTGATGATTGACATTTCGCATTCAATGATTTTGTACGGGGAAGATAGAATTACACCGGCCAAAAAAGTAGCAATGGCATTAAGTGAATTAATTAAAACCAAATATCCGAAAGATACTTTAGATGTGATAGTATTTGGTAACGACGCGTGGCAAATTGAAATTAAAGATATTCCTTATTTACAAGTAGGGCCTTATCATACCAACACAGTTGCAGGATTAGAACTTGCGATGGATTTATTGCGGAGAAGAAAAAATCCGAATAAACAAATATTTATGATTACCGATGGCAAACCTACCTGCATAGTTCGCAATGGAAAATATTACAAAAACAGTTTTGGTTTAGACCGGATTATTGTAAATAAAACACTGAACCTTGCAGCACATTGCAGAAAGTTGGGTATAAAAATTACCACATTTATGATTGCTCAGGATAGTTATTTACAACAATTTGTAGAAGAGTTCACACAAACTAATCAGGGTAAAGCATTTTACACTTCATTAAAAGGATTAGGCGATTATATTTTTGAAGATTACGAGCGCAACAGAAGACGTAACGTTCGATAACAAACAGGTTTATTAAAATTTCACATTACCATATTTATGCAATTAACAACAATAAAAACATTAGGCGAATTAAAAAAAGCCGGGTATACTTCATTATCGGTTAAAGAAGAATTACGCAAAAATCTCATTATAAAATTGCGTTCAGGCGCGCCGTTTTTTGAAGGCATTCACGGCTTTGAACATACGGTAATACCGGATTTGGAGCGTGCCATTTTATCGCGTCACAATTTAATTTTACTCGGATTGCGCGGTCAGGCCAAAACCAGAATTGCGCGTTTACTTACCACTTTACTCGACGAATACATTCCGGTAGTTAGCGGCAGCGATTTAAACGATGATCCTTTTCAACCCCTCTCCTTTTATGCTAAAAATTTAATTGCAGAAAAAGGTGATGATACACCGATCAGTTGGATGCACCGCGACGACCGTTACACTGAAAAACTGGCAACACCTGATGTGAGTATTGCAGATTTAATTGGTGATGTTGACCCTATTAAAGCAGCGAATTTAAAATTAAATTATAACGACGAAAGAGTAATTCACTACGGATTAATTCCGAGGTCACATCGCGGTATTTTTGTCATCAACGAATTGCCCGATTTACAAGCAAGAATTCAGGTAGCCTTGTTTAATATTTTACAGGAAGGAGATATTCAAATTCGCGGATTCAGAATCCGATTGCCTTTGGATATTCAATTTGTATTTACAGCAAACCCTGAAGATTATACCAACAGGGGTTCTATTGTTACACCGTTAAAGGACAGAATTGAAAGTCAGATATTAACCCATTATCCAAAAGACATTGCGACTTCAAAAATAATTACGCATCAGGAAGCAAATATTAATAGTTCGCAAAACAACAGTGTGCAATTAAATGAAATAGCAAAAGATTTAATCGAACAAATTGCTTTTGAAGCCAGAAAAAGTGAATATGTAGACCAAAAAAGTGGTGTGAGTGCGCGTATGACTATCACGGCATTAGAAAATTTAGTTTCCGGTGCTGAACGTCGCTCATTAAAAAGTAATGAATCCAAAACATTTGTGCGTGTAAGCGATTTTTGGAGTGTAATTCCATCAATTACCGGTAAAATTGAATTAGTGTATGAAGGTGAACAGGAAGGACCTTATATAGTTGCTGTTAATTTAATTGGTAAAGCCATTCGTTCACAGTTCACCAATTATTTTCCGGCACCTGAAAAAGCAAAAAAACCAATTGGTAAAAAAACAGAAACACAACAAGACCCAAAACGAAAAAATATTTATCAGGAAATAATTGACTGGTTTAATGAAGGAAATACAGTGGACCTATTAAATGAAAGCAGTGCTATTGATTACCGTCGCAGTTTAGATCGTGTGCCAGGATTAAAAAAACTCGTTCAAAAATTACATCCCGGAGTTGCTGCTGATGAAATGTATTTTTTAATGGAATTCGTTTTACATGGATTATCTGAATATTCGTTATTGAGCAAACATTTGTTGCATTCAGGTATGCAGTTCAGCGATTTATTTTCCAGTGTTTTTACCGATAACCCATTGGCTGGCTTGGAAGAAGACGATGAGGATTTTACCATTTGACCTGAAACCTTTAGAGCCTTTTTACGTTAAACCTGTCCTAACAAGGGAACAAAATTGTGTTAAAGCAGGTTAAATACGTTTATTAACACTTTTTTGATTTTGTTATACTAAAAACAAATTTATATCTTTACCTTTAGGAAAACCGCCTATGCGTAAACTTTACACACTACTACTGGTCTCTGCGATATCGACCTGGTCTTTTGCCTCTTCCGAGGGGTTAGAAGACTTATCCGGTGAGGATTGTGTTATGGTATCTACCGAAGGTACAGAAGGCAACGAGGACCTCTCTCTGAGTTTAAACAACGACGAAGGCACCGTTAGCATTTTCCCTAATCCGGTTAAAAGTTTTGCCACAATCAGCTTTACCTACGAAAATGTTGACAAAATCAGTATCCTGAACATTGTCGGCAGAGAAATCAAAACAGTTTCACCTGAACCAGGAAAACAGGAAGTGAAGGTAAGTTTAGTTGATTTGCAACCCGGAGTTTACTTCCTGGCTGCCTACTCACAAGGTAACACATTGATTACCAAGAAGTTCTTAAAAGAAGAATAAGCAATATTTACGATATTTTTAAAGCAGCCAATGGCTGCTTTTTTTGTTTTTTGCCATGCCTAAGGCTTTTGTTTAGTACCTTTGCACCGGATTTTAAATCATACAATTTTATAACATGATCAAAAGAAATTTGAGCTATTATGCTGCTGCCATCCTGTTTTTTGTGGTAACAGCTGTACAGCCTGCAAAAGCAGCAAATCCTGACGAAGGAATGTGGTTAGCCAACATGGTTCGCCAACTAAATTTTGAATATTTAAAACAATTGGGTTTAGAGCTTTCTGCTGAGGAAATCTATAATACCGAAAACGCCAGTTTAAAAGATGCAGTTGTTCAATTGTATCAGGGCGGAAGTGGTTTTTGTACCGGCGAATTAGTTTCTCCTAACGGATTAATGTTCACCAATCACCACTGCGGATACGAAGCAATTGTTTCTCAGTCTACTACCGAACACAATTATATTGATGACGGTTTTTGGGCAAGAAGTTATGCAGAAGAACTTCCAATTCCGGGTTTAGCTATTCGCATTTTATATGATGCAAAAGATATTACCGATTCAATTGCTCCGAAAGTGGAAGGATTGGATATGGCACAACGCAGAGCAAAAATTACAGAAATACAAAATAGAATTATTGCCCGTTATGCTGAACAAGGTTATGAAGCTGAAGTAAAATCAATGTATTACGGTAATCAGTATTATGTTTACCTGTATCAGGTTTATAACGATGTTCGTTTAACAGGAGCTCCACCTTCATCAGTTGGTAATTATGGTGGTGATACTGATAACTGGATGTGGCCGCGTCATACCGGTGATTTTAGTATTTTCAGAATTTATGCCGATAAATCAAATAACCCTGCAGAATACAGTGCTGAAAACGTGCCTTTTAGACCAAAAAAATTCTTGAAAATTTCTTTGGACGGATATAAAGAAGGCGATTTCACCATGATTATGGGCTTCCCTGGTTCAACTGAAAGATACCTGACAAGTTTTGGTATGGCTGAAGTGGTAAATGAAAGTAATCCAGCTCAGGTAGATGTATTTAAAGCCGTTACCGATGTAATGAAAAGCGAAAGTGACAAAGATGAAGCTGTTCGTATTCAATTAGCTGCTGATTATGCGCAATTAATGAATGGTTTAAAATTATACAAAACACAGGTTGATGGTATGCGCAGAATGGATGCTGTTGGTATTAAAGAAGCGCAGGAAAAAGAATTCATGAAGTGGGCTAAAACTCAAGGCAAAAGCACTGAGGAGAAATACCAGGCCATGTTTAATAATTTTGAAAATGCTTATAAAAACTTAAGCACTGTTAATACTGAATTTTATTATAAAATTTATTCTGTGGTATTATTACCTACTGGTAGTTTTGCATTAGATTTCAGTGAAGTTGAATCATTATTTGGTGATGAAGCTTTACAAGGTGCTGAACGTACTGCTGTAATTGATGGAATAAAAGAATCAGCAGATGGCATGTGGGAAAGTTATAATTATGAAACTGAGGTAAAGAAAATGGTGGCTTTATTAAACTTAATGCACACCAAATTACCTGAAGCAAAACAACCACAGGTTATTAAAGATATATTAGCTAAAACTAAAGGTGCAAGTGCTGAAGAAAAATTTGTAACCTGGAGTAAAAATGCATTTGCAAAATCTGTATTTACCAGCAAAGCAAAACTTGATGCTTATTTAGCTAATCCAAGTGAAAAGAAACTCACTAAAGACCCTTTATATAACTATTACATTTCATTATATACTGATGCTCAAACTGCAGGTTCTGTATTCAGAGCGGCCAATACTGAAATCAGTAAGTTACAGCGTGAATATACTGCAGCATTAATGCAAAAAGATCCGAAGAAAAATTTCTATCCGGATGCTAACTCAACATTGCGTTTAACTTATGGTACTGTTCAGGATTATGAAGCACGTGATGCTGTTCATTACCACTGGCAAACTACTATTGATGGTGTAATGGAAAAACGCGATAATACCGATGATGAATTTAAGGTTCCGGAAAAATTATATGATTTATATAAAGCAAGAGACTACGGTCGCTACGCTGATAAATCAGGTACTGTTCCGGTTTGTTTTATATCTAACCTCGACATTACTGGTGGTAATAGTGGAAGCCCTATTATGAACGGCAAAGGTGAACTTATTGGTTTAGCTTTTGACGGCAACTATGAAGGCACTCCAGGCGACTACATTGTAGACCCTGAGTTAAACCGCACCATTTCTGTAGACATTCGTTATGTGTTATTTATTATTGATAAATATGCTGGTGCAAGCAATTTGATCAATGAATTAAAAATTGCCAAATAATTTATTTTGATATCATTTTAAGCCGGCCATTGTGCCGGCTTTTTTTGTAGTATTTTTTTTATATTTGACTAAAATTACCCTATGCGTATCATCACCCTGATAACCTTATGTTGCCTAATTACAAGCGGATTAAAGGCACAAATTCAATGCGATAATGATTCTGTTGGTTTAGTGCCACTGGTAGATTTAAAAGCCGGTTTTTACCTTGGTGAATACCAGGGAGGCTTATATCCTTCCGGTAAAAATTTTCCTCCGGCAGGGCATGTTAAAAAAGGTTTAAAAATTGCCAAAACAATTAAACCACTCGACACTTTAGGTAATGTAAATTATGAAACCGGTAAAATTGTTTTAGCAGGTTTTGGTGGCTCAACAACCGGTGAACCATGGAATCATTTAATTGAAATTACCAACTTTGATGCAACTGTAAATCCATGTTTAAAATTATTAAATGCTACCAATTCAGGAGAAGGAATGGAAAGTATGAATGTTGACCATCCTGATTATTGGGATTATATTGAAGATACCAGAATTCGACCAAAAGGATTAACACCTGCTCAAGTGCAAATTGCCTGGTTATTTAATGGCTCACGTGCTGATACTATTTTTGATATGCCTGCTTATCGCGATAGCATTGAAAGAAAAGTACAACTTGCACTTGCTGCAATGCTGATTGAATATCCCAATTTAAAATTAGTGTATGTAGGTAGTCCATATTATGCAGGATATGCTGACCCTACTTATGAAATGTATACCAGTATACATGAACCAGGTTCTTATCGTTGTGGATTTGGATTTAAAGCTGCTGTAGAAAAACAAATTATGGGTGATCCAATGTATAAATATACTGCTCCCGGTAAAGTGGTGCCGTTTATGTTATGGGGGCCGTATTTATGGACCGATGGTGATCAGCCTCGCACTTATGATAGTTTATTTTGGGATTGTGAAGATGACTTCAGAGTTGATGGTGGAGGCTTTCATTTAAATGGTGAAGGAAAAGATAAACTCGCATTAATTATCGATAATTTTTTCAAAACAGATACACTTGCTGAAATATGGTATAACGACGGACCTAAATGGGCAAGTTGTGGTGATGGCCGTTTAGCAGATGGCAGTATAATTAGTCCGACAATTATTGATAACGATGAATATCAATTATATCCAACTATTAATAATGGCATTTTTACACTCGAATTACCATCAAGCAATTCATTGATACAAATTACCATTACTGATAATTTGGGTCGAATTATTTACACTCAAAATGTTATGGAAACAGAAATACAAAATATGCAACTCATCAATATTCCAAGTGGCTTGTACTTTTGTAATATTTATTATGATAACATGCATTTGGTGAAAGAATTTATTGTCAACAAATAAATATTTAACACTAGCCTTAAAATGCTATTTTGTTGAATCGAACCCTATTACTTAACCACCTCATAATTAGGTTTTATTCGAATTGGCAGCAGGAACCATGGCATGTGCCTTTCCGAACCATTATTTAAAATTGGTGTTAAACAAGCTAAGCACTACCTTTGCGGTGCATATAACAATTAAAATTCGAAGAAAAAATGAAACGTAACGCTACTGCCGTTTGGAACGGCTCAGGTAAAGAAGGCTCAGGTCATCTTTCTACACAATCAGGAGTATTAAACCAAAACCAATATTCATGGAGCACTCGTTTTGCTGATGGTATTGGCACCAACCCTGAAGAACTTGTTGCTGCTGCGCATGCAGGTTGTTTTAGTATGAAACTCAGTTTTGTATTAGGCACTAAAGACCTTACACCGGAAACAATAAATACCACTTGTACTATTACTTTAGACAACGGTGCAATCACCAATGCACATTTAGAAGTAACGGCTAAAGTTCCGGGTGCAACTGCCGACAGTTTTGCCGAAGCTGCTGAAGAGGCTAAATTAAATTGCCCTATTTCTAAGTTGCTGAATACTGAAATTACCATGACCGCATCACTCCTGGCATAATTTTTATACTATTGAATCTATTCAATAATCCCAAACCCAATTTATGCGAATAACAATTTTAGGAGCCGGTAATATTGGCTTAGCTGCAGGAACTAAATGGAAAGCAAAAGGTCACGATATTACCTTCGGCGTGCGCGACCCTCAAAGTCAAAAAGCATGGAATGCAATTAATATCGGAGCAAAAGTTACCACATTTCAGGAATCAATGACCGATGCTGAAGTAGTGTTAGTGGCTATTCCTTTTGGCGTTGCCGATGAAGTATTAAAAAGTATTGATGTTGAATGGGATGGTAAAATTATTATAGATGCTACCAATCCTATTTCTGTTAGTACCGAACCTTTTGAATCTGCTGCCGAAGCAATTAGTGCATGGACAGGAAGTGCTGATGTTGTAAAAGCATTTAATACAACCGGTGTAGGCAATATGACTAACCCTGAATATAATGGTAAAGCAATTGAAACATTTATTTGCGGAGATGAAGTTGCATCTAAACAAACAGTTTCAACACTTGCTCAGGATTTAGGTTTTCGTGTAGTTGATGTAGGCGGAATAGAAAATGCAGTAATGCTCGAGAACTTAGCAAAGTTATGGGTTACAATGGCCTATAAACTTGGTAAAGGACCTAATTTCGCGTTTACATTGGTAGAACGTTAATAGCAAATAATTAATAAAAAAAAGCGCTGTAGTTGAATTAATTACAGCGCTTTTTATTTGTACGATAATTTTATTTATATGCTTTTCTCCAGATAAATAATCCGAAAAATAATGCTACAAACCATAAAATAACTTCTATCAAAATCGGATTACTGTTATAACCAAATAAGCCTTTGAAAAAAGAACCAATTAAACCTTTATCATTTAGCAAGTGAATATAATCACCGGATTCTTTATCCTCAACATACCAAACTGATTCCGGTTTTTCTTCCGCTGATTTTGGTTTAAAAATGTTGTAAACATATTCTTCTTCCTCAGCATGTACTTCAGGCGCAGCAGCTGCATCCGTCAGCGTAGTTTCAACCACAGCTTCTGCTTCAGCATGCTCGCGTTCTTCTATATATTCATGAATTTCATGCGTACCATAAGCAACCATTCCTGCAGCAAAAAACACCAGCAACAATGAAGTATATTTAAAGAACGGACGTAATTGAATTTTTTTACCTTGAATTACAATGATATAACCAATTAATACAGCAATTAAAATCCCAATAAAAAATCCACCATAAGAAAAATTATTATCGATGCTTGTGCTGGCTACTAAAAATAATGCTGTCTCAAACCCTTCTCTGACGATAGCAAAAAATACGAGAAAAAATATGCCCCACATGCCATTTTTTGCAGCGGCATCTTTTGTCTGATTCGTAATTACATCGCGATTGGATAGTGTTTTACTCATCCAGAATATCACGTAAAATAACAATGCAGCGGTGATATACATGAACACACCTTCTAATAATTCCTGAGTGCCTTTAGGCGCATTTTCTAGCACATTGTAAAGTAATATCCCTAAAATTCCTGAAGCAATTATAGCGGCTATTACACTGGTCCAAAGCGATTTTTTTAAGTGATGCAGGTTGTTTTTATCTAGCACCGCATATATAATACCGACAATTAGCGCAGCTTCAAGGCTTTCACGGAAGGTGATAATAAATTCATTCATATTGCTGTTGGCTTAATTTATTTAGAACAATTCTAAACAGGTGCAAACATACTGCACTAATTTTGTTGGAAAAAGCGTTAAAGTCTGTTCCATCCAATATACCCTAAATTAGGTATGAGCAAAAGAAGTTGTCCGGATATAGGGAGGTATGGTTTAGATGTAGTTATTTTGTGCAAACTTTAAACTTTTCAGGTGAATAACAAATATTTATTACCGGTCGCTTTTGCAGCCGTATTAGCGTTTGGGGTGATTATCGGGGTTAAAATATCCCCTTTTACGTCAGGCAGACCATCTTATGCCAGTCAGAACACCTCTAACCAACGTATCAACGATATCCTCAATTTTATCAGTCAACGGTATGTGGACTCCCTTAATGTGGATTCGTTAATGGATACCTTCATCTCCAACTATCTCAACGACCCGGAAACGATAGATGAGTTATTTAAACAATTGGACCCTCACTCCTCTTATATTCATAAGGAAGACTTAACAGGTTTTAATGAAGAACTCGACGGCAATTTCGATGGAATAGGTATTGAATTCAATATTGTTGATGATACCATTTTGGTGGTTGCTGCATCAAGCGGTGGCCCTTCTGCTAAATTGGGTATTCAGGCAGGTGATAAAATTATTAAAATAGATGATAGTCTGGTTGCCGGGCAAAAAATTATCAGTGAAAAAGTAATTAAAAAATTGCGCGGAAAAAAAGGCACAGAAGTTAAAGTAGATATCAAACGTCAGGGTGAAAAAAATCTTATGCCATTTACCATTGTTCGTGATGTAATTCCAATTAGGAGCGTAGATGCTGCTTATATGGTGAACGATAAAATCGGGTATATTAAAGTAAATAAATTTTCAGATAAAACACCTATTGAATTTGATGATGCCTTAATGAATTTGAAAAATTCGGGCATGAAACAATTAATATTAGATTTAAGAGGAAATCCCGGCGGATATTTAACAGGAGCCGTTGCCCTTGCCGACGAATTTTTAGCAGGCACACCGTTGATTGTGTATACCGAAGGTAGAGCGGTTGGCAGAAGTGATTACAATGCAGGAAAAAACGGATTATTTGAAAGTGGCAATTTAGTAGTATTAATTAATGAATATTCTGCTTCTGCAAGTGAGATATTAGCAGGTGCTTTACAAGATAATAAACGCGCCAAAATTGTTGGTAGAAGAAGTTTCGGAAAAGGGCTTGTACAGCAGGTTTACGACCTCAACGACAGCTCTGCAATTCGCCTTACCATTGCCCGTTATTATACACCTTCAGGCAAGAGTATTCAACGCGCATACGATGATGGTGTAGATGCATATTACGATCAATACATGAGCATCATTATGAATGGTGGAGAATTACCTGACAGTTTAAAAGGTAATAAAAATATTGATTGGGGAATTCATCCTGATGTGTTTGTGCCAATTGATACAACACCAATTAATCAAACATTAAATTATTTGCTTAACCGTTCTTATGTTCAGCAGTTTTCCTATTCTACATATTCAGCAAATCCAAAATCATTTGCTGCCTATACTGACATGCGCAACTTTGCATCAACCTATGTAGTTACAGATGCCATGTTTAATAAATTCAAACAATTTGTAATTGCACATGACCCTGACAAAGGTGTAAGTGAAAGTGAAATAATTGCAGCGCGACCAAAAATTGAAATTGCCATTAAAGCCTATTTATCGCGTCAACAATGGGGTGATAATGGTTATTATTTAAATATGAATATGTTAGATGATACGTTTAACAAAGCAGTTGAACAAGTCAAATAATTATTGATAAAATTACAAGCATAAAAAAACCCCGAAAATTCGGGGTTTTTTAGTTTTAGGTCTTTTATTATTTTGTAGTAGCACCTTCTACTGCAGCATCATCAACATCAGTTCCGAATAATTCGTCATCTGATTCTTGATTAAGCACTTCGTCAACTTTGGCAGCGTTGTCAATAGCTTCAGAAGCACCGTTTTCTACCTGAGTAGTAAGTGTATCGGTTGTGGTTGTTTCTCCTTCACCGGCTTTGTTTGATTTACATGCAACAAAACCCATGATTACTAGGGCGATAGCTAAATAAGATACTTTTTTCATTTTGTTCTGATTTTGTTTAGTGGTATGATGCAAAATTATAAAAAATATTAACGCTTATTTCTTTCTGAAGAAAATGTTTACCGGCGTTCCTGTCAGCGAAAAATGTTCTCTTAGCTGATTTTCCAGGTAATTGCGGTAAGGTTCGCGTATATCGTTTGGAAAGTTAGTGAAAAATACAAAAGTTGGCACCTGAGCCGGCATTTGAGTTACATACTTGATTTTGATATAGTTACCTCTCACTGCCGGTGGATGGTAATTTTCTAAAGCCAATTGCATTACCTCATTCAGTTTAGATGTAGAAATTTTAAGATGTTTGTTGTCATACACCTGCAACGCCATTTCCATAGCCTTAAAAATGCGTGTTTTTTCTATTGCGGAGATGAAAATGATGGGCACATCGCGGAAAGGTGCTATTTTTTCGCGGATGGTTTCTTCGTATCTAAGGAGGGTATTGGTTTCTTTCTCCACCATATCCCATTTATTTACCAGAATTACCAGCCCCTTTTTCTTCTTTTCAATCATTTGAAGAATGGCCATGTCCTGACTTTCAATCCCAGTATTGGCATCAACCAACAATAAACAAACGTCGCTTTCATCAACGGCTTTAATTGCCCTGATAACCGTATAAAATTCAATATCTTCTTTAACTGATGCTTTTTTCCGGATACCGGCAGTATCAATCAAGATGAATTCCTTTTCAAATAATTTGTAATGGGTGTGGATGGCATCACGGGTTGTACCGGCAATATCGGTAACCAATGTGCGTTCCTGACCTGTAAGTGCATTCAGTAAGGTAGATTTTCCAACGTTTGGCTGCCCTACAATGGCGAAACGCGGTAAACTTTGCTGAGATGCCAATAAACTGGCGTCTTCCTCGTGAATCTCAGCGGTAATGGCATCTAACAATTCGCCGGAACCACTTCCAGTAATGGAAGAAACAAAAAAGATATTTTCGAACCCTGCGGCGTAAAACTCAGTAGCAGTTAACTGTCTGGTAGCATTATCTACTTTATTAACCACCACAAATACCGTTTTATCGGTTTTGCGCAACATTCTAATTACATCGTCGTCAAAATCAGTAATACCGGTAGTTACATCCATCATAAAAATGAGCAAAGAAGCTTCATCAATGGCGATTTGCACCTGGCGACGGATTTCGCGCTCAAAAACATCGGAGCTATGTGCCACAAACCCACCAGTATCGATAATGTCGAATTGTTTTCCGTTCCAATCTACAATACCATAATGGCGATCGCGGGTAACCCCACTCATGTCGTCGACAATAGCCTGGCGTTCACCGGTCAGTCTGTTGAACAGTGTCGATTTCCCTACGTTGGGTCTTCCAATAATGGCTACAGTAAAACTCATATTCAGTTAAATTAAAAAGGCCGGAAATTTCCAGCCTTTCGTTGTAGCGGGGACAGGACTCGAACCTGTGGCCTTCGGGTTATGAGCCCGACGAGCTACCAACTGCTCCACCCCGCGATATATCTTGTTAAAAATTATTTCAGAACGAGGTGCAAAGATACGCCTTATTCCTGACTTTACATAGCAATTGGAAATTTAGATGGATTATGAAGTAATATATCCTATCGGGTTTAAGTTTTAATTTGGTGTTATCATGCCATTACATTTTTACCTATAATCGAGACTAAAAATACCTGCCAAAGCGACACCATAAGTTTTTTGAACCGAGTTCCGGCTTATTAGCGTAATTTTGACCCATGGGATTTAAAGCAGGTTTCATAAATATTGTAGGCAAACCCAATGTTGGAAAATCAACTTTGATGAATGTGCTGGTTGGAGAAAAATTATCCATCATTACGCCAAAAGCGCAAACTACCAGAAAACGTATTTTAGGTATTGTTTCTAACGATGATTGTCAGATGGTATTTTCCGATACACCGGGAATAATTGACAGTCCGGAATACAAATTACACGAATGGATGAACGAACAGGTAAACACGGCATTAACCGATGCAGATGTGTTGATTTTAATGACTGACCCATGGGACATGTTAAATGAACAACATAAAATAATTGAACAGGTAAAAAAAATGCAAACACCTGTATTAATTGTTATCAATAAAATAGATACCATTAACAAAGCCAGACTTGGTGAATTTTTAGAAAAGTGGAATACCTTATTACCGGGTAAAGAAATAATTCCTATTTCTGCATTGGAAAAAACAAATACTGCCATTTTATTTAATCGTTTGGTGGAATTATTACCTGAACATCCGGCTTATTTCGATAAAGATGAAATAACCGACCAAACCGAAAGATTTATTGCTGCTGAAATAATTCGTGAAAAAATATTTCTTAATTACCAGCAGGAAATTCCATATAACGTTGAAGTTAATGTTGAAGAATATAAAGACAAAGGACATTTAATTGCCATTCGCGCAGTTATTTATGTTGGTCGCGATACACATAAATCCATTATCATCGGCAAAGGTGGCATCGCCATTAAAAAAACCGGCACTGAAGCCCGGATAGATATTGAAGCATTTACAGAACGTAAAATATTTTTAGAACTTTTTGTTAAAGTGAAAGAAAACTGGAAAAATGAAGATCGCACTTTAAAATATTTTGGATATAATTAATTAAATAAAAAAGGGAATTACCACACAAGTAATTCCCTTTTTTATTTTTAATATGTTCTTTTATTTTTGTTCCACCAATTTAATTTCTACTCTTCTGTTTTGTGCACGTCCTGCAGAAGTTTTATTATCAGCAATTGGTGTTGTTTCACCAAAACCTGCACTGCTTAATCTGGTATCAGCTACACCTTTTGTAATAAAATATTTTCTAACCGCAGCAGCCCGTTTATCAGATAATTCCTGATTCATTTTATCATCACCCTGATCGTCGGTATGGCCTTCAATTGACCATGCTGTTGTTGGATATAAGGTCATAATACTTACAATATTATCTAAGGTAGAATACGATGAAGCCTTAATTACATCGCTACCTGATTCAAATTGAATTGATTTAGCTGCGTAATTAATTTTCTCCACTATTTTTTTCCGTTCAACATCATCTAAAACCGGGCAACCGCCATTGGCTTTAATACCACGTTTATCAGGACAACGGTCATCTATATCAGCAGTGCCGTCACCATCGCTGTCAGGGCAACCTTTTAATGCCAATTCACCACGTTCTTTCGGACAACGGTCTTCTTTATCCATTATGCCATCGCCATCACCATCGGGACAACCATTAAATTGTGAAAGTCCTTTTTCATTTTTACAATTATCATCTAAATCAACAATACCATCACCGTCGCTATCAGGACATCCTTTAAATGCTGCTGTTCCTTTATCTTGTGGGCAACGATCTTCCTTATCCATAATACCATCGCTATCACTGTCAGGACAACCATTAAATGCCACCAATCCTTTTTCATTAGGGCAACTGTCGTCTTTATCTGCCAAACCATCACTATCGCTATCAGGACATCCCTGGAATAGCGCCAACCCTGCCTGATTAGGACAAGCATCGGCTGCATCTGTAATACCATCATTGTCGGTATCAGGACAACCCTTAAATTGTATAATACCTGCTTTATCCGGACAAGCATCTTCCCAGTTTGGTATACCATCGCCATCATTATCTGCACCTTTTCCAAACCGCATTACTAAACCAATTGAATGATGTGCATAGTCGTTTCCTTGTTCATTAAACTGACGCACATAAGCAGATTGTAAATTGAATCCAAATAATGGTGTAACCCAAATATCAGTACCAATACCCAATTTACCTTCAGGGAAAATGGTTTCTACATCGGGATTTTCGTTTTCGAGATAGTTAACTCCCACTGCGCCAAAAACGTAAGGAGCAAAACAACTACTTTCTTTTAGGATATAATCGTTCGCGAGATGGTAGTTTAAATTTATTTCGCCATCAACAAATAAACTGGAACTTGTATTACCGGTTTTAGCGTTTACTTTAATGGAGTTTAAGCTTAAAGCAGCACCTAATGAAAATGATTTATTCAATGTTCCGCCAAAAGTATATCGGCTTACTGCAGGTCCGAATTCTATATCTCCGGTATCAATCACATCTTTAAAATATGATTCCGCTTCAGCGTTATAGTCGATTAAACTTGTCCCAAAACCGAATTTATAAGGATGGTCGGAGTTTTGAGCCCACATGGTTAGTGCGCTTAACACCAGCATAAGGAATAATGAGTAAGATTTGTTCATAGTTGTTGAATTTGAGGTTAAATTAGAACGATAAATATATGTTAATTAAAATTAATACCCCCTTTATTCAACATAAAGTTTTGCACCCGAAATGAATTTAACCATAAAAAAAAACAGCATTATAAATTGTGCGCATGTTATTTAACTTTGCACACCTTTAACCCAATTCAATACAATAAAATGGAACGAATAAAATGTCTCATAATCGGCTCAGGACCTGCAGGTTATACAGCAGCTATCTATGCATCCCGGGCAAATCTTAAACCTGTAATGTACACCGGCATCGAACCCGGAGGGCAGTTGATGCAAACAACAGATGTTGAAAATTTTCCGGGATATCCCACAGGCATTATGGGACCTGAGATGATGGAAGACTTCAAAAAACAGGCTGAACGCTTTGGCACCGACATCCGTTTTGGTATTGCGACTAAAGTTGAGTTGAAGGGAGATATTAAAGTAGTTCATTTTGATGATGGTACTTCAGTTGAAGCCTATACCGTAATTATTGCTACAGGTGCCAGTGCAAAATGGCTTGGATTACCATCGGAAAAACGCCTGAATGGAAATGGTGTAAGTGCATGTGCGGTTTGTGATGGATTTTTCTTCCGCAATCAGGAAGTTGCTTTAGTTGGTGGTGGTGATACTGCATGTGAAGAAGCATTATACTTATCTAAATTGTGCAAAAACGTACACATGCTGGTGCGTAAAGACCATTTTAGAGCAAGTAAAATTATGCAGGACAGGGTTTTAAATACACCAAATATTCATGTGTATTGGAATAGTGAAACAGCCGAAATATTAGGTGATACTGTTGTTACAGGTTTACAAATTAAAAATGTTTTAACCGGAGCAATTACAGAAGTTGCAATTACCGGATTTTTTGTTGCAATCGGACATCAACCAAATACAAAAATATTTGAAGGACAAATTGATTTGGATGAACAAGGATATATTGTAACAAAAAGTGGTTCGGCCAAAACAAATATTGAAGGAGTTTTTGCAGCGGGCGATGTGCAGGACAGACATTATCGTCAGGCAATTACCGCAGCAGGAACAGGTTGTATGGCTGCTTTAGATGCTGAACGTTACCTTACCGAAAAAGATATTCATTAATTTATTCGTAATTTAAACATTTACGTTTATTTGCTGTTTAGTATAGCATAAACTTATTCTATTGGACAATACTATTTATCAATTTCCATTTACTACCATCAGTGGAAAAAACTTAACGCGGGAAACGCTTGAAGGTAAAGTAATTATGGTAGTGAATACAGCAACTAAATGTGGTTTTGTACCACAATTAGGTGCACTGGAAAAATTGTATGATAAATACAAAGACCAGGGCTTATTAATAATTGGTTTTCCAAGTGACCAGTTTTCTCAGGAGCCATTGGATGGTGAAAATATCACAGAATTTTGCAGTGTAAATTATGGTGTAAGTTTTCCTATGATGCAAAAAACAGCATTAAAGGGAGAAGAAGCGCATCCATTATTTAAGTTTTTTGCCAGTGCGCGACAAAACGGAAAATTTTCTTCTAGTCCGCGATGGAATTTTTACAAATATCTGATTGGTCGCGATGGAAAAGTAATAGATTATTACTGGACCTATCGCAAACCGGATAGTAGTAAAATAGTGTCTGCCATTGAAAAAGCGCTTTCAAAAGTGCCTGTTACTGTTTAACGGTTGCGCCTTAAACCTAATCCATTAACTTTGCTGCATGAAATTGCACATGCTGGCATTTGGTGCCCATCCCGACGACGTAGAACTCAGTTGTAGCGGAACTATTTTATCTTTTACCACACAAGGTAAAACGGCAGGTATTATAGACCTTACCAGGGGTGAAATGGGCTCAAGAGGCACAGTTGCCATCAGAGCTGATGAAGCCGATGCCGCTAAAACTATTTTAGGCTGCAGTATTCGTGAAAATCTGGGTTTGGCAGATGGATTATTTGAGCACAACACCGCTTCATTAATGCTGGTTATTCAAGCCATCAGAAAATATCAACCGGATTACATTTTTTGTAATGCACCGGAAGACAGACATCCCGACCATGGCAAAGGTTCCAAATTGGTTGAAGAAGCTGCATTTTTATCGGGATTGGTAAAAATTACTACCGAAGTAGATGGTGTAAATCAACAAGTTTGGCGACCAAAAATGGTTTTGAAATATATTCAGGACCGTTGGTTAACTCCCGATTTTGTGGTGGATATTACACCTTATTGGGAAAAAAGAATGGAGAGTATAAAAGCACATAAATCGCAATTTTTCGACCCAAACAGTAACGAACCTCAAACGTATATAGCATCCAAAAACTTTTTCGACGGTATTGAAGCACGTGCTCGCGAAATGGGCCGCAGCGCTCAGTTTCAGTATGGTGAAGGATTTATTACCAGCCGTATTCCTGGTGTGAAAAATATTACTGAATTATATTAAATAAAAATCCCAGTCCTTACGAACCGGGATCCTGATATACATATAATCACGACAGACTATCTTAATGGGCAACAGCAGATTTAGCTTCTTTAATCCTTGCTGATTTACCTTTTAAACCGCGAAGATAGAAGATTTTAGCTCTTCTAACTTTACCAATTTTATTTACTTCAATGCTATCGATGTTTGGCGAAAATAATGGGAATATTCTTTCTACCCCAACGCCATTAGAAATTTTACGTACTGTAAAAGTTTGAGTTCTACCCTGACCTTTACGCTGTATTACGTCGCCTTTAAATGCCTGGATCCTTGATTTGTCTCCTTCAATAATTTTATAATTAACAGTGATAGTATCACCTGCTTTAAATTGAGGGATTTCTTTACCTGGAATCAGGTCTAATTCTAGCGATTTTATAAAGTCCATAACCTTATTTTTTAAAAGTGGACTGCAAAGATAGGAGAAATTCGTTGTAATACAAACTTTTTGCATCAGTTTTCATGCAGTAAATCAGGGCGTCTTTCAAGGGTTTTAGATAAGGCCTGTTCATGGCGCCAATCCTCAATTTTAGCGGCATGTCCGCTTAAAAGCACATCAGGAACCTCCCAGCCGTTAAAAGATGCCGGTCTGGTATACACAGGCGGGGCTAATAAATCGTCTTGAAAACTGTCAAATAAAGCCGAAGTTTCATCATTCAACACCCCGGGAAGCAGTCGCCCCAAGGCATCTACTAAAACAGCAGCAGCCAGTTCTCCCCCACTAAGCACATAATCGCCAATAGAAATTTCACGGGTTATCAGATGCTGGCGCACCCTTTCATCTACCCCTTTATAATGGCCACACAATAATATCAGGTCGTTTTTTAAGGAAAGTTGGTTGGCCGTTTTTTGGTTAAATCGTTCTCCGTCTGGTGTCAGGTAAATGACTTCATCAACGGTTCTGTCCTTTTTCAGTGCCTGAATGCAATTAAAAATGGGTTCAACCATCATCACCATACCTGCACCCCCACCAAATTGATAGTCGTCTACCTGTTTGTGATTAAACGTGGAATAATCGCGCAAATTCACCACATTAACCTCCAGCAAACCCTTTTCACGAGCGCGTTTCAGGATACTGTGTTCAAACGGTGAAACCAGCAATTCGGGTAAAACAGTAATAATGTCGATACGCATGTGATACTATTGGTTAAATGTCCAGAATTCCTGCCGGCAAGCGGGTTATCAATTCTTTTTTCGATTCGTCAAGTGCAACAATAACTTCATCATGCACCGGAATCATGATGGTTTTTCCAAGGTAGTCAATTTCCAGCAAAACATACTCTACCATATCAATTGAGCCATTTACCTTGCCTAGCAAACCAATCACTTCATCGGTGACAATAAAGTCGACCCATGGATCCTCAAACTCCTCCTCTTCTTCTTCAACATAAGAATCAGGGCCTGAAACCGCTTTTTTGGTAAATCGTTCAGCATCTTCTTTATTGGTAATTTCCTCCAGTAAAACGAGGGCGTCACCATTTTTAAAATAGCTGATGGTTTTAATAAAAAACGGAATTTGGTTGCCTTTTACCAAAAAATAAAGAGCTTCCTGTTCGGAAAGCTCTTTAATATTTTCATCAAACGCAATTCTGAGGTGTCCTTGAACACCGTGAGTTTTAATAACGTAACCGATTTGAACCAGTTCGTTGCTCACGATATTATTCGTTTGTAGTTTCCTCAGTTGTAGCTGCGTTATCTGTAACTTCAGTTTCTACTTCTGCAGTAGCTTCTTCAGTTGCTTCTACAGTTGCATTTGCAGCAGCAGCGGCATCAGCAGCTTCTTTTTCAGCAGCAGCTTTTTTAGATGCTTCTTCTAAACGTTTGTTGTTGATACGTGCAATTTCAGCAGCTTTTTTAGCAGCTTCACCGGCTTCAACTTTTTTCACGTGGTCCATAACTGCACCTTCGTGAGATTGTTGCCATTCAACAAATTTTTGTTCTGCAACTTCTAAAGTAAACGAGCCTTTGCTAACACCACGTAATAAATGTTTTTTGTATAAAACACCTTTGTAGCGAAGAATTGCCGTAGCGGTTGTTGTAGGTTGAGCTCCTTTTTGAAGCCATTCTACCGCTTTGTTTACATCGATTGTAATTTGTGCAGGAACAGTTGTTGGGTTGTAAGTTCCAAGGCGCTCAATAAATTTACCGTCGCGTGGTGAGGTAACATTTGCTACCACGATATGATAGAAAGGCGCTTTTTTTCTACCGTGACGCTGTAATCTGATTTTAGTTGCCATGTTAAAACATGTTTTTTTAGTTAAAAAATGTCTCAGAATCAATCCCGATAAACGGGAGGTTTGAGATTGGGGTGCAAAGATACAAATTCTTCATGATTTACCATAACATTTGCTTACTTTAGCCCCTTACAGGCTATGAAACCATTTGGAAAAAACTTATCAGAACGCGCTTTACGGTGGATTCGTTGGCATGAAAAGCTGATAAATTTTACCCAAAAACACCTGAACGACAAGCAATTTGTCATTATTTCGGGGGTTTTGATTGGTATTACTTCTGCCCTTGCCGCCATTTTGCTAAAAGGTATGGTGTTTTATATCAATGGATTTTTATTTAACCAGGTTAGCACCGGCCATATTTCAGAATATTTATATGCCTTATTTCCCCTGGTGGGGATTGTTGCAACAGCCATAATTGTAAAATACCGTTTTCGGGGCAACCTCGGAGGTGGCAATAGCGCCATTATTTATTCGATAAAACGGAAGGAAAGTAAAATGCCCTTTCACCTCATGTATGCCCATATTTTTACCAGCGCAATAACGGTTGGAACGGGTGGTTCTACCGGATTGGAAACACCGATTGTTACCACAGGTGCTGCAATTGGTTCTAATTACGGCAAAACATATAAAGTGAAACCGGAAGAAAGAACCATCATGTTGGCATGTGGTGTTGCAGCAGGAATAGCAGCTACATTTAATGCGCCGATTGCCGGTGTGTTGTTTGCCATTGAAGTATTAATCAGTGAAATATCGGTAGTTGCTTTTATTCCCATTTTAATTGCTGCTGCTTCAGGCGCTATTTTATCTGATATTATTTTAAATGAAAATGTGTTGTTAAGCTTCGATTTATTGGAGCCGTTTAATTATAGAAATGTGCCGTTTTATGTTTTACTCGGACTTGTTGCCGGTGTTGTTTCAGTGTATTATATCCGTATGTTTATTGTAATTGAATCTCTGCTAAAACGGGTTAAACAAAAATATTATTTGCACAAAGCTATTATTGGCGGGTTATTGTTAGGAGCATTAATCTTATTATTCCCACCTCTTTTTGGTGAAGGATATATTGCAATTAAAAACATTGCAGACCTCGATCCTGGCTCATCACTTGCAGGTAGTATTTTAGATGGGAATTATAATGACCCTTGGGCTTTAATTTTATTTTCGGTGATTATCATGTTATTAAAAGTAATTGCCACCGGAATTACATTAGGAAGTGGAGGCAATGGTGGAAATTTTGCACCATCATTATTTACAGGTGCTTATTTAGGATATGTTTTTGCTTCTATAATCAACCTGACCGGTTTGGTAAATGTGCCGGTAAGTAATTTTACAATTGTAGCAATGGCGGGTATTTTGAGTGGTATATTTCATGCTCCGCTTACCGCAATATTTTTAATTGCAGAAGTAACGGGAGGTTATGATTTAATTGTTCCGCTTATGATTGTATCTGCACTTAGTTTTGCAGTCTCCAAATATTTATTTGAATATCCTCTCGATGGTGTCAAATTACGGAAGATGTTATTACAACAATAATATTATTGTAACCAGGCAGATAAATCGCGGTTGAGTAATTTGGCTAATGCCTCAATATCGTTGCGATAATAATTTTGTAAATGTTGTTTCTCCTGTGGCGTAATTTTGGGGATATTATCTTTTGTATAGATGATACTTTTAATTTTTTCTTTCAGTTCAGGTGAAAATATTTTTTTTACCAAACCATATACACCAATTTGTGTAAGCCAGTAATTTAATTTCCCAAAACGCGGCATACCGGCTTCATTGTATCGCTGGCTCATATCTAGTGCAAAATTTTCATCTACACCTAAGAAATGAAACAAATCGCGCATAGTCCCTGCCGCATCTTTTTTAAAGTCATCAAACAATATTACTTTAATATTTTGAGCCGGGAAATTATCATAATATCGTTTTACCTGCTCATAATAATTGCCTACTTCCAAATATAAATGACTAACACCCCAACCTTTAATTGGTTTAGCCTGGTCGGAAGCTATTTCTTTTAATAAATCGCGTTCGATAATTTTTCCCAGTTTAAGATTCATCAAATATTGAGAATACAATCTTTCAACCGGGTTGCGCAAAATCATCACAATTTTTACATCAGGCAACACTTGTTTAATGGCAGTTGCTGTATTGGGGAGATATAAATAAGAGTTACTTACTTCACCTATTGCTTTCTGGTTGGTAACATTACGATATAACTGAATATATTGCTGGAAAGTCCTTACATGCGCAATATGGATTTTTTTATCCATTGGTCCTTCCAGATATTTTTCCAAATTCACATTTACATCTTGTTTGTAATCCACATTAAAATGCTCAAACAACATGTCACCATCACTAAAGTGATTCGTTTCCTTTACAGGCGACATATACACTTCAGGGTGCATTTGTAAATACTCATGCAGTGAAGTAGTTCCGGCCTTTACAGCGCCTACAATTAAAAATGTGGGAAGGGATTGCTTCATTTAGCGCAAAAATTTCCAAAATATTACTCTGGCAATATTTACCATACGATACATAAAAAAAGAATACCAAGGCACCTGAATATGATTCCAGCTTTCAGGGAAATCATAATCCCAACGTTTGAGATATGGTCCAAAAATATATTTCGCTCTGCGTTTTGCAGTATCAGTTTCGTAATATTCCCAAAATGTTTTCGTTTTTTCAGCAGTTTTATTGGCAACAGGAATATCTCTTACTTTATCCACCCCAATTACCTTTAAGGCCTGTGCAAAATCATCATTCAAATTTTCGAAACGAATAATGAAGTCCATGCGCTTGTGTTCAATAATGCTCCAGCTTGCGTAAGGAACGCTGTAAGCACGTGTAAAAAACTGTTCAAAGGTTTCGCCTTTTTCAACAATTGATTTATACTGACGAACATTCCACCAACGCATAATGTATTTACGCAAAAAGCCATGTTGCATTAAACGAGGATTCGAATATCTGTTTTCGTGGTCTGTTTTAAATTTAAAATAATTACTTACACAAATATCCATAGGATTGCGCATGCCGCTGATTACTTTATACGCTTTTTCTTCAGGTTTTGCCTGTTTTAAAAAGTCGGTGCTATACAAGGCATGTTTAAATAAAATTTCATGTCCATCATAATTAGCTTTCAATTCCTTAGCAATTGCACTACTTGCAGTTTGGGGTAATTCAACAAATACGTATTTGTGCTTGTGACTGATAATCATAATTAAAATTTTGTGTTAAAAATGGCACCATAAATAACTTTTGCTTCACTCATGTTCCCCTTGGCAATATATTTAAAACTTCGGGTAACTAAATGAAGGTATAAAAATGGCAATTGTGCCCGGTAATATTTTTTATATAATTTTATTTTTCCGCGATACTTATAATTAAGTGCTTTAATCTGCCATTTACTTTTTTTCGGGCTGTTGCCGGTTGAAGCACCTTGTTTATGATAAACTTTACTTTTTAAAGCAACACCTACTTTCCATCCCTTCAGTTTAGCCCTTGCACTCCAATCGTTTTCTTCATTGTACAAAAAGTATTCTTCACTCATTAGCCCTACTTCCAATAAAAATGGTTTAGACACGAACATAGAAGCACCTATCACATAATTACAGGCGATTTCAGTATTGTCATATTGTTTGCGGTCAATTTCCTGCGCGCCAATTATTTTAGATTTTCCGGAATACTTATTAAAAATTGCACCAACACCCTGCATTTTATCCGGCTGATGATATACCATGAGTTTGCTGCCCACAATACCCACCTTTTCTTTTTTAGCAGCTTTGTTTTCACAATAATGCACTAATTCACTAATGGCATTAGGCTCAATTACGGTATCGTTGTTTAATAACCACACATAATCGAAATTGCTGTTTAACGCATAACGAATACCCACATTATTACCTCCGGCAAAACCCAGATTAATTTTACTTTTAACAAATAAAATAGGCATAATACCATCCAATGGGCCTAAGCGCATAGTATCCGATTCACCAACATCTGCTCTAAAATATAAAACCGGTTTCGGAACAGGCGGGAAACTCAAATTATGCAGCGGATTAGTAGTTTCAATTGCTACTACATTTTCACCTCGTGACCATTTAAGCATTTGCTCCCAGCTATCATCATCACCGCCATTTTCAACAACAACAATCTGATAATTGCGATAATCGCTGCGCAATATACTTTCCATACATTCCAGCGTATCCTGCCATGTTTTATAATTTACTAAAACGATACAAACTTTAGGATTCATGGCAATTTATTTTAACCAATTGGATAAATCTTTATTTAACAATACACCTAACTGCGTTACATCTGCTTGTAGTTTTTCTTTAAGAAACTGTTTTGCAGCAGCTGGTATTTCACCTTTGTCTGATTTACCTTTATATAAAGCTTTAACAATTATATTTTTGATAAATCTTGGTGAAAACTTTTTCATCAATGGGCGAATTCCCGACTTATTTAAAAACCAGGTCAGGTTTTTGTATTTTGGTGTATATACTTCGTTGTATTGTTTAGAAGTATCGGCAACAAAACGGCTGTCCACACCAATAAAATTATATAATTCTTTGATAACCCCTGAAGCATTTTTTTTCATGTCTTCAGTGAAAATAATTTTTACATTTTCTGCCCCAAATGCATCCAGGTAGCGTTTCACCTGTTGGTAATACATTCCTATTTCTGTATACAAATGTGCATTGCCCCACACTTTCGGGTCGTGATTAAAATCGTCAAGTAAAGCTTTATGAAAATCAAATTCGTTGCTATTACCTGTCCATAAGTTCATGCGGTAATGTGAATAAGCCCTGTCGATAGGGTTGCGCAAACAAATGATGATTTTGCAATTCGGGACTAACTTTTTTATTTCGCTTGCAGCAACTGTAGAATACAAATAAGAAGTACTTAACTCTCCAATTGCTTTTTCACCTTTTACGTTTTTAAATAACTTCCTGTATTGGGTTTCATCGCGGATAAAAGCTGCATGATATTCTTCACTCATATCCCCATTCACATATTTTTCAATATCCTGCAATTTATTTTGGGCAAACTCGCGTTTGAATAAATCTACATCAATATCTTTTGAAAAATAATGCGGTTCCTTTACCGGGGACAAATACACTTCAGGATGCTGACGCAAGTAATGGTAAATAGAAGTGGTTCCACCTTTATTTGCGCCGACTACTATAAAATTGGGTAATATGGAAGTATTGGCTTGCATTAACCTTTAAAGTTTAACAATAAATCTACTACATCTTTTTGCATGCAATATACATTGTTAATTTGTTCAATGTTTGGAATTTTAATAGAACCTAATAATTTGTATTCTCCAACGGCAAATACCTGAACCATATTAGGCACTGCTTCACCACCTGGGAATAGACCGAGATAACGTTTTCTTGTTTCACTCACTCCGGCGTAATAAATATTACGGTTAGTATCTAAATCGCCACCGCGACCAAAACCTTTTGTATCCATGGTACGGAGGTAATTCCAGTTTTTATCGAATATTTTTAGTTCGAAATGGCCGCTGTCAAATACCCAATACTGATTATTAATTTTTCTAACACTGTGTGGTGCTTTGAAATTGAGTGGATGTCGTTTTCTTTTAATGATATTTACTACACCGCCATTGCCCTGACTTTTAATAAATTTTTGTGCAATTCTTTTCATTAACTGACGACCTGAAGTATGATGCACTAAAATATATAAGTCGCCTTCATATCCTTCAAATACCAAGTTACAATGAAATTTATCTACAACTTACGTCCTCATCACCTTCGCCTTCTTCAGGTGAATTTGATTTAAAGTCCGTGAGGTTAATTCGTTCTCCTATTTTATTGGCTTCAATATCATAGCTGACAATTTCATCATGTTTCGTATTTGAAATCCATACTTTATTGCCAATCATGGTAATTTCATGTATGTCAGTCAAATTGGGAATATCCAATTTTTCGTACCTGTTTTCCTTCAAATAAAACTTAAACAATTCGTTACTGGAAGCCAGGTAAATAGTATAAGGGTCTGTTTCATGCCAGCATAAGCTGCTCATGCCCAACTCGCCCCATGAGTTAAAATAATTGAGTGGTAATATTTGCTGATTTTCATCAATTACCTGCATACTCCTAATATTATCTCTGCTTATTGCTCTATCGGCAGGATTGGCATTTAAAGACCCAATTACCAGTATTCGTTTATCTGCACTAATTAATTGCATGGTATAATTAATTTTTTTAAAATGAATTTTTAATAACTAAATTTTCAGGTAATCCCTGTTTATCCATTTGCACCTCTAATAATTTATAGGCGTAAATAACCATAATAAATATCGCCGTTGAACCGGGTTGCATAAACAAATATCCCTTTGCCAACGAAGATAAAAAACTAAATATTAAAAAATATTTGGAGGCTATCATAAACGGTTCATGTTTGAATCGTCTAATAAACTTCCCACTTCTAAATGCAATTAAAAATTGCATGTAAATAATTAGTGACCCAATAATACCATAAGTCATAATTGACCCTAATATGCCGATATCACCGGGTGGCACTGTTGTGATGTCGTGTTCTGTACCAACAGTTTGCGATTCTGCGCCTAATTTTCCAACACCTACCCACCAGCCAATGGAATAATCTTGTAAGTAAATTAACAGAATACCTATTTCCTCCAATCGGGCATCAACGGAACTTTCACCGGAAGCATTACCGGTAAAAACCACTGTTGCCAAACTGGTATATTGAACAATATAATCATTAACACGGGTCGGCATAATAGCGAATAACACACCCATAACAAACATAAATACAACGCCAATGGTTATAAAAATTCGCAATGCTCTTTGCCAGTTAACTTCAAACATATAAAATACCGCCAGTGTTGCAACAACCGACAACATTACAGAACGTCCCTGATGTAAGAAAAATAAATAGGATAAATTGAGTCCTGAATAAAACAAACTTGAACTGTCGCGTTGTTTTACATATTTAACGGTATAATACACAGATAAAAACGCTATAAAGTCGATACCAAATTTAAAACGGTATCCACCTTTAATATCACTATAACCTACAAATGAGTAATCCAAATATTGCTTCGGGTCCAAAAACATGTAACACAATAAATAATACACCATGGTGCCCCAACCCAGCCATTTCATAGCTCTAAACAAATCGCCGATGGTAATAAAGCGTGTTTGGAGCATATAAATCATTACAAAAATTCCTGATATACCATACCAGTGCCTTTGTGATGATAAACCCTGCATAAAAGGCTGCCCTTCGCTTAATACAGCAAAAAATCCGGCCCAAATGGGCATGAGGATAATTAGCACATAATAAAAGTGGATTTCATCCACTGTTTTACGTACCAAAAACAAATAAAACGCATAAATAAAAGTGAATGTAATAATGAAGGTATACCACAAAATTTCAAAGGGCGTATAAAAATCAACCAAAGGTGTTCTGGTAAGCAATCGGGTAGTAAAAAGGATAAACACCACCAGCATCAGTGTTTTACCAAACACCGACATTGGTTCCTTAAACATTCCTTTTTCCTGTGATAATATACTCATATTATTTATACCACACCGATAAATCTCGGTTAATTAATTGCTCTGTTAATTTAATATCATCAAAATAATAATCTGCAATAAGCTGACTGCGTTGTTCATTTTCCAGCTTTGGCGCACTCACTTTTTGCATATTTTGCTTGATAAACATCTTACGCACCGTTTTTCTAAACGATTTAGAAGGCAAAATGTCCTTTAAAACCCGTTTAACAAAGTTAGGCTTTCTTACGAACTCATTCAACGATTCGCTTTTAGCTTCACCTGCTTCATTGCTATGTACATCGAGGTTCAGGTTTTGCTCCTTAACTTGTAAAAACTCCTGCACCTTGGCTATAGTAGCCTGGCGGTTTTTTAAAAAATCCTCTTCAAAAACGAGAAACAGGAAATTTTCAGGCTTAAACGTATTTAAAAATTGTTTCAGCTGTTGGCCATACATACCGCGTTCCTTATAAGCGAAAATTTTCTGTGTTTTAATATCTGACTTTCTATTCGCCTCTTCTTTAATTGCTGCCATAAAATCTAATGGTTCTAAACCTTTGCGTTTAGTCATCAAATAATGCGAATAAGCCCTGTCGGCAGGATTGCGCAACACCACAATAATTTTCACATCTGCTCCCAATGTATCCAGTATGCGTTGACCTGTAAATGGAAACAACAAATAATCAGGATCGAATTCTCCAACAGCTTTTTGATTATTAAAATTGGTAAAATAGCTGTCGTAAAATGATTTCCCTTTTTGATAATCAGCATCAAATAAAAAATACTTTGTTTCTTTTATTGGCGGAATGCAGATATCGCTATGCTGGCTGAGTATTTCTGCCAACGTAGTAGTTCCTGCTTTTTGAGCGCCAATACAAACAAAGTTCTGTTGCATAAAGTTATATTCTCATCCAATCGCTGAGGTCTTTGTTCACCAGTGATTGTAATTTAATAATATCGTTTTTATATAATTCAATTAATTGTTTCCTGGTTTCAGGATTCATTTCTGTTTTTTTGAGATTATATCTCAGCAATTTATCCTTAACCCAATTGCGCAATTTCTTTTTGGTTTCGCGGCTCATGAGTTTTCTGAAAAAATTTAATATGGGGTTTTTACGCGTGGTAATTATCTGCTTAAACCATTTCACTTTCATTTCACCACTTTGGTTGCGCTTTACCATTTCTTTTTGGCCCTGCTGAGGCACATCTAAAAACTCATAAATTTCCGACAACAATTTATCCGGATTTTTTTCAAGCGTATCGTAAAATACAATTTTTACATTATCGAAATTATCCAAATAACTTTTTACTTGTTCGTAATAATATCCTTTATCTACATAAAAAAAATCGAAATGCCAGTTTTCTGCCATACGTTTTTTTTCCTCAGCAATAGCCGTTTCAAAAGTTGCTGTTTCCAATAAATCGCGGCGGTTGTGCATGTATTGCGAATAAGCCCTTTCTGCCGGGTCGCGTAAAACAATGAGTATTTTTACTTTTCTGTAGTCAGCAACTAATTGTTTAATATGCTCAATTGATTTTTGATGGAAATACAAATAAGGAGTTGATGATTCACCCATTATTTTTTCCTGATGGCCATCAAATAATTCCGAATAACTTTCTACTGTTGTAGTATATCTGTGTTTAGAATCTTTAAAAGAAGGTTGTTCATTGTAAAAAGTGAAAAAACAAGGTTCTTTTTGCAATGGCATATAAATATCAGGATGCCCGCCGAGAAACTCGTGCAACGATGTTGTTCCTGCGCGTGCAGTACCTACTATCAAAAAATTAGGCCACCTGTTCATTTTATTCGTTTTCGTCGATTTGATTTATGTCCGCCCTATTTTTCCTTTTCTTACCACGTTTAAGCATAACCCGAATATCAGAAAATGGGTTATAGATGGTAACAATACCCATTGTATAATATATCTGAAACGCCAAGCCAAAATTTAATACCGTTCTGGCTACCGATGTTGCGATTGCAGCACCAATAATTCCATAAAGCGGAATTAAAATTAAGTTTAAACTCACATCAATAATTACAGTGGCAAATGCATAATACATAGTAATTTTTTGCCTGCCGGTCATATTTAGTAAAACTGTAACCGGGCCTGTTAATACGTTTGCCGCCTGACCTAAAGTTACGATAACAAACACTAAAACAGCTTCTGTTCCTGTAAAATCTTTACCGAAAGTCCACATACTGAATTTCGGAAAAATTAAGAATATAGCTAGAATTGGAATGCAAGACCAAAATATTAATCGCGTAGATTGTTTAACACTATTTTTCAATTGTTTCTGGTCGTTTTTGCCATATGCCTCTGCAAACTTAGGTCCTGCAATTGAGTTGATAGAAATTAAAGGAATAGTAGCTAATGAAGTTAGTCGTGTTGCCACTCTATAAATAGCCACTTTGGTTTCTGCAGCATACCATGCCAAAATCAGAATATCTAACCACGTATAAATCATGGTAAGATATTTAGCAGACATCATTGGTGCTGAAACCTTAAGTAATTCAGCTGTAGTTATAGGTTCTTCAGGGGCAACTATTTTATTTGCACCTTCAACTTGTAATGTTTTATTTTTCCCCTTTTTGTCTTTTCTGCTTTTAAATTCAGTTCCTGCAATTTCAGGATTTTTTAAATAATGCAACCAATATAATTGTGCAATTAAAAAGGCTACAAAAATACCAAGGCAATAAGATAAATTCACCCAAAGCTGGTCCTTAGAAAACAATCCGAAAATCAACAAAAACAAAATAGCTACTAACTGATTAACCACATGCGCAATCCAATTATATTGTGCTGTTTTTTTCAGGCCCTTAATACACTCTTCACTTAAACCTCCCAATACATAAAAAATAATGGAAGCTGCAAATAACTGCATGTAAAAAGTATATCTATCAAAATCTGCATCAGCAGGGTCAAATAAATTATCGGTATAATATGGTAAAATAAAATAGGTAGCCGCTGATAAAAATATACCGAGTGGTATAATTATTACAAGTGCCTTTCGGTAGGTATGCTGCACTAAATCCCAGCGACCAATTGAACCATACTGTGCAACAAATCGTGATAATGCCATGTCGACACCAAAGCGACCAAAAATGCCCACAATACTTAAAATACTTAAACCTACGGTGTAAACGCCCATAGCTTCCTGACCGTAAATCCAACCAATTACCATTAGTAACAGGTAACCGATAAATCTACCGACAATACTAATTCCGAAAGCGCCAGAGCCTTTTTTCAGGATTTCAGAAAAATCTTCGTCCTTAAACTTTTTATTAAATTTCTTTTTTAATTTGGAGATCATATGCCACTTCCATCCGCAGTTGTATTCAGGTTTAGAGTATCTTGTTCAACTACAGGAGTTGGCTTTGGCTGGATAATGTTTTGCATTTCCAGACGTTGTAACCACTCGCCCGCAAAAATTTGTGTAAATACTTTTGAACCGTTTTCATTTAAGTGAGCCAAGTCAAAAAGGTTATCACGGTCGTTTAATGCCGGATATGCACTTGGGTCTTGAAAACCAATTCTGTTTTTTTCAGGTAACTGATTATATAAAGGAATTAAATATTCATAACGTTCGCCTAATCGCTGAGATAACATGATGGTAACTGAGATGCTATTTTTTTCACAGTATTCAATTACATCTTTTAAATTATCTTCTATCGTTTTATTCGGGTTTTTTGTTGCCGTTTTATAATGGTCAACTAATTCCTGACAACGTTTTGTTCTGTAGGCAATAGTATCAGGTGTGCGTAATTCATTATAACGAATAGCTAAATCACCTTCCGGGTCATCATGCATTTCCTGGTCTAAGGAATAAAATCCATTGTTATCAGGGCCAACTGAAAGTGGTTCAATGTTTAAACCTGCGTGTTGCATGATAACACTTGGGCCGTTGCCAAATAATAACGATTTTTCTCCAAATGAAAAGGCATGTAACATTGGCACGCCAAATTTATTTACCCCTTTTTCTGATTCGTAAGAGGCCTTCATTACATCACCTATATTACCCCAGTTGTACCAATACAACATTTCTTTTTTATGCAAGTTGTCGGCACCCATTTTAGTTAATTCCGACATATCTATCACAACATGTTTAATATTGCTCATGTCATAATCGAGTAATGCGTCTAACATTTGTAGCGACTGTGGTGTTCTGTTTGCAGGAATACCAAAATTGTAGGATTTAATTTGCAATTCCGGGTATTGTGCATTTACAATTGAGTCAAACGTTGTTGAATTAATATGACGATAAGTAGTACTCGCACCAATTAACAAGGTGTTGTACTGCTCATGATTTTCTTTATATGATTGAAATTTTGTGTTCAACCTGGTATTACCCCATGAAAACGGCATGCTAGATATGGCTATCTGGCAGACTGCATAAACAATCACTAATAAAATGCCGATTCTTAAAAAGAGTTTTTTCATAGTTTAAAACGCAAAATAAATGAACACCGATTTAGAAGTATAGGCAAATAAGGTTACGATTACTAAAAATACCACATAAAAGCTCCAACGGGCATAAAATGGTTTAGCTACTACAAATTTATCAATACCTACACTCTTATTGGTGTATAATTTATAATCAGTAAACAATAATAAAGCAACACATGCAATGCTAACCCAAAACTCAATTACACTTGGCACCGCACCTTTAGCTGCACTGTTATGGATTAAATAATTGGTTGTATCCGATGAAAAAATATTTTGAATAATTCCCCAGGCATCACCCACTGTATTAGAACGGAAGAAAATATCCGGAATACAAGTCAGGTTAAAAATCCAAAATGCTAGAAATACGCCGGTAAATGCTTTCATACCCGGCAATAATTGCGGTAATGTGAGTTTAGGAAAATACCGGTCCCAAATCCGGCTCATGACTATAAAGAAGCCGTGAATAAAACCAAACATGACATAGGTCCAGTTGGCACCATGCCACAATCCCATAATAGTTAAGGTGAACCAGTTATTAAATAACATCCTGCCAAACGAAACCCTACTACCTCCCAAAGGAATGTAGAGGTAATCGCGCACCCAGACCGTAAGCGTAATATGCCATCGCTCCCAGAATTCACGTATTGTTTTTGAGAAATAAGGTGTTTTAAAGTTGTCTGTAAGGTTATGCCCCATAATTTTGGCACTACCAATTGCAATATCACAATAACCACCAAAATCGCAATATACTTGTATGGCAAACATCCATGTTGCCAAAATGATAGCGAAACCTCCATGTTCATACGACGGGTCTACCCATCCTCCATGACCATCGGTATTACCATATACCTGTTGAACAAATAATCCAAGCCGGTCCGCAATAACTACCTTTTTGAAAAAGCCATATAAAATCCGGATTAACCCTTGTTTAACTCTATCGTAATCGAAATCAAAATTTTGTTTTAACTGTGGCTGCAAATCACCCGGTCGTTCGATTGGTCCGGCAACTAATTGAGGCCAATACGATATAAATAGAGCGAAGTAGCCAAAATTTTTCTCAGCTTTAAAATCGCCCCGATAAACATCTATACTATAACTAAGTGCCTGAAATGTATAGAATGAAATACCTACAGGTAAAAACAAATTAAATTCAGGGACATTATAAAAAATATCAAACTGCTCAAAAACTGCCCGGGCAGAATCGTTGAAGAAATTGAAATATTTAAAGGAGAATAAGAGACCCAGATTTGAAATCAAACTAATCATCAAATAGGGCAGCCTGCCTTTCCTGTCGCTCATTCGCGACATTTTATTAGCAGTATAATAATCTACTGTAGTAGAAAAAACGATAAGGAAAGCATATTCAGCTTTCCAGCACATATAAAAATAGTAACTGGCAAAAAGTAACATGAGCCAGCGCCATTTATACGGCAATGCATAATAAAGGAAAATTACAACCGGTAAAAAAATTAAAAAGTGTAATGAATTGAATATCATCCCTATTGGTTGTAATCGTTAAAACAGAAAATTAGATTTTATTACTGTCAGCATCAATTAATGACTGACTATCTTTTTCCTTATTATATTTTTCAATAACTAATTGCTTTTGTTTAGATTCTTCAACGCTATCGCGAATGTATTTACGCACACTCAATCCGATTGACGAGAAAATTACACCTAAAATCAAACCAATAATCATGAACATAGTTGTTTGTTCTTTTTCCTTAATGGTTGAATATTTAGGCTGATCGATAATATCAACTAATGGTGTTTTATTTTGTAAGTCGAAACGAGCTAATTGCAACTGAGCGAAAGTAGTTGAATATTCAGTTGTAATTAATCCTATTTCGCGTAATAATCTGTTTTGAGAAACGTAACCGGCAAACTTAACCTGAAAACTGGAACCATCCTGAATTCTTGCCAATTGTTCTTCTTTAGATTCTAGTAAACCTCTCAGTGAATCAGCTTTGGATTCCATCAACGCTACTGTTTTCTGCTCATTTTGAACTTGTGCGTTTATATAATAATCAGAACTGGCGTAGGTAATGTAGTCAGCAAAGTGGAATGAAAAATCGCGGCTCAGTGATGCGAATTCCATTTGATTCATACCGGCATCATCACTAAACTCAACGGTAAGGTCTTTTTCTACTAACTCATCATAAATAATGGTCAGACAGCTATCTTCATAGACAGTTATTGAGTCAAGAGAACCATGTTCTAATGTGAAATTTTTTAATTTTTTCTTCTTTGTCCATTTAGGGTACATCTCGGTGTAAAAATTCGCCAAGTAATCTTCACGAGGAGCAACACCTTTTTTAACGGACATGGTGCGTTTTTGCATCAACGCTTCTTTTACTACAGACCTTGACTGCAAAATACCTAAAAACAACTCATTAGTAAACTCAGTACCTGTTGTGATACCAATACCAAATGAACTAGCTAATGATGCTAATGAAGATGTAGAGGATCCTTCAGTTCCCTTTACCGCAAAATCGGCATGAGAAATATATTGCTCTTTTTTCCAAACAGCATAAAACCGTAGTAAAAAAGCGAGGAGGATTGCAAATATTAGCACTACCCACCATTTTTTTAATACATACCTTCTATACTCTCCAAATTTGGTAAAGAGATCACCAATATTTATTTCATCATTATATGGACGATCGTATTGCATAATTTTATTTTCTGCTGCCTTTTAACTTAATAGATTAATTACCTCGTTGTAACAATACAAAGATTGTAGCAAAGCTGAGGATACCTGCGCTAAGTGTGGTAGCAAAAGTATTCCAATCAAATGGTTCTTTTGGTGCCTCTGGTGCTTCCTGTTCAGGTTTTTCCTCCGGTTTCTGTGGAACAACAATCTGGCAACCTTTCACTTTTACTCTTGGATAAAAATGGATAAATAAGAAATTATGTGTACGACGAACATATCCGTTTGGTTCAACGATATATGTTTCACTGCGTTTGGCATCATCATCAAAGTTTTTACCATATTTTCTGATAAAATGACGTGCACTTCTTCCTTTTTCAAAAGGAACAACAACAGTTCCAGGATCACCAACAAATGGATATTTAATTTCTCCCTTTAATGCAACTAAGTCCCCAGCTTTAGGAACAGTAAGCACATCACCTTCACGCATTACATAGTTAAATTTAGAGGAAGGATCTTCCATAGCTTTTTTCAAGAAAACTAATGTGGATGAAACATCCTGACGGTTCATCGTTGCACCTTCGGCATAAGCCCATTGCGTTAAACCACCTGCGCGTTCAACGATATCAGCTAAAGTTTCAGTTCTTGATGTTAATGTATAAACACCAGGATATTTTACTTCGCCTAAAATGGTAATGTTTTTTTGATATTCAAATTCTGGAGTATTACGCACAAAAACCTGATCGTAAGGCTGAAGTTGGAATGTGTTAGCAGCATCTTCTATTTCAAGTTCTTTGCTAACTGCAACAGACTGCACAATTACTCTTGTAGGTTCATTGTTATTATTAGCTTCATTAAAATTCACAATACGTGAAATTTCAATTTTGCTGTTTGCAGCTTCAACTTTTAATCCACCTGAATAGTATAATAAGTCTTTTAATGTCATTTTTTCATAGTAAGGAAAAGTTCCGGGAACTTTCACTGCACCGTTAATAGCAACATTAAATGTTTCTTTAAATTCTTGTTTAGAAAAGATGTCGATTACATCAAAGCGATTAAGTTCGAAGTTAAATGGAGAATTTGGGTTTTCCATAACTTCTGCTAAATCAAACGGCACATAAACGTCGTTAAGTTTAGCATCCTTTCTAATTAAATAGGCACGGTCTGTATAGGCTTCGTAGTTTAAACCTTTCGCCTTGATAATTAAATCAGAAATACGCATGCCACCTGTTAACTGATAATTACCAGGGAAACGACATGAACCTTGGATGGTAACAATGTTTTCGATAACCTCCGGAATACGCGCAAAAACGATTTTATCACCATCTAATAACGGGTAATTAATGCGCTCGCGTTCAAGACTATCGAGGTTAATATCCATAACGATATTTTCATTTTCAAAATATCGGAAAATAGTAACGTTGCGTTTGTATGCAGTAGAACGAAGACCACCTGCATAAGCAATTACTTCATTCAGGTTTTCACCTTTTATTAATTCATATTTAAATGGGCGATTTACTTCACCTTGCATTTCCACAATACGACCAACGCCGTTTACAATGATATAATCATTTGCCTCGAGGTAAGTATCGTCTGTAGCACCTGGATTCATTAAAAACTGATAAACATCTAATGTTTTGATTACTTTACCATTACGTTTTACTTGAATGTTACGCACTGAACCTATTTCAGTAACACCACCTGCTGCAACAAGTGCATTAAAAGCTGTGTTTAAAGATGAAATATTATAAGAGCCTGGATTCATTACTTCACCAACAATATTTACTTTGATGCTTTTTGAGTAGGTTAAACTCACATCAAATTTAGAGTTGGTTAAATCAAATGCTGAAGCAAAACGTTGACGTAATAATTGTTTTGCAGCACTGAAGGTTAAACCCTTTAAATAGATACGACCTACTTCTACAGTGGTAATATAACCTTCATCGTTTACTGTAAAGTTGTAATTATAATAGGCATATCCCCAAATAGCTACAGTAAGTTGATCTCCTTCACCAATAATATAATTATCACTTACTTTTTGATTAGGTACTTTGTCAAATAAGTCAACGGCACCTGTTCTAAAGAAATCATGTCCCCAGATTAAAGACGCTGCAGGAGCTGAACCGCCGTCAGTTGCTTCTGCAATTACTTCAGCAACAACTGCTGGTGGGATTGAAGATGTATTAGGAGCAAGTGTAGCCTCTTGGTTCATCGCATTCTGAACAGCAGTTTGCTGTGCGTCTTGTATTTGACTGGCTGCGTCTATCGCGGTTGAGGTTCCAGTGGTGCCCATAATGGCATCAATTTCTTCAGTATCAAATCCAAGTGATTCTAATGTACCTGATGAAACCGGGGGAACAACCGGAGGAGTTTGTGCTTGTAAACTTACAGCCACGCTAAGCGTGAAAACAATCAATAACAACGAAGAAAGGTTCTTCATAACTTTTTTAAAATTTCGTGCAAAGATAGGATTAATAAAGCAATCTAATGCTATCTGACAAAAACAATTTTGCATTTTTACAAGCTTGTTTTGTGACAGACAACCACCGTTAGACGAAGCAAAAGACAACCTAGTTGCTTATGAAAAATATTTAATATGTTTAACTAATTGGCATGCCCGACTCAGTGCTGTCAGGGGTTTGAACAAAATGTAATTTGCCTTGAGCGTCTTCTGCCATCAAAATCATACCATTACTTTCAACACCACGCATCTTACGTGGAGCCAGGTTTACAAGAACAGCGACCTGCTGACCAATAAGTTGCTCAGGTGTAAAATGTAGGGCTATACCCGAAACAATTACCCTTTGTTCAAAACCTAAGTCTACATTGAGTTTTAGTAGTTTGTCGGCTCCTTGTATTTTTTCTGCGGAGGTAATTTTACCCGTACGTATATCCAATTTTGAGAAGTCTTCGAATGCAATAGTTGGTTTTAATGGATTTACCTTCTCAACTTGCTGATTATCAATACTTTGTTCTTTTTCCATTCTCGATTTTCTGATTTCTTCCAATTCCGCTAATTTTTTTGCAATTACCTCATCCTCAACCTTTTCGAATAAATAAAACGGAGCACCTAAAGCTGCACCGGTTGAAAGTTTTATGTTTAAATAGTTGAAACCCGGGTCACTCAGGTTGAAATAGCCCAGGATTTTATTTGCTGAAAAAGGTAAAAATGGTTCGCAGACTATCGCTATATCAACCAAACTTTCCAGACATAACCTAAGTATACCAAGGGTTTTAGCTTCATCTGTTTTGATAAGCTTCCAAGGTTCATAATCGGTAAGCAGCTTATTGCCTAAACGCACAACGTCCAACATAGCTGATAGTGCATCTCTAAATCGATAGTTTTCGATAGCAGGGCAATAAACTTCTTCTATCAAGGACTTAATTTGTGCCTGATAAGCCACCACATAAGGCTCACTAAGCAGTGCTTCGTTGAGTTCAGGAACCTTACCATCATTGTATTTAGCAGTCAGCACCATAACCCGGTTGGCGTAATTTCCCAAAATCGCTACCAACTCATTGTTATTTCTGGCTTGAAAATCCTTCCAGGTAAATTCACTATCCTTGGTTTCGGGCATATTAGCGCATAATACGTAACGCATCACATCCTCCTTGCCCGGGAACTCCTCTAAATAGGTATGCAATTGAACACTCCAATTGCGGGAAGTAGACATTTTATCGCCTTCCATATTCATAAATTCGTTTGCCGGAATATTGGTAGGCAGTATATATTCGCCATGGCTTTTTAAAATACATGGGAAAATGAGGCAATGAAAAACAATATTGTCCTTTCCGATAAAATGTACGAGTTTGCTGGTATTCGACTTCCAGTAAGGCTCCCAGTCTTTACCGGTATTGAGCGACCATTGCTTGGTAGCGCTGATATAACCAATAGGTGCATCCAGCCATACATAGAGCACTTTCCCTTCAGCGCCGGCAAGAGGCACTTTTACTCCCCAATCCAAATCGCGGGTTATAGCACGTGGATGAAGACCGTTATTAATCCAGCTTGCACATTGGCCAAGCACATTTTTTTTCCATTCTTCAGTTTGACCTTCGCCTTTGATAATCCAGTCGTTTAGCCAATTTTGAAATTTATTTAATGGCAGATACCAATGTTTGGTCGCTTTTTTAATCGGTGGCTGGTTACTTAAAGTTGAAACCGGATTAATCAAATCATTAGGCGATAAGGAGGTCCCACACTTTTCACATTGATCACCGTAAGCATTAGGGTTTGCACATACCGGGCAGGTTCCCATAATATACCTGTCCGCTAAAAATTGATTGTAGGCTTCGTCGTAATACTGTTCGCTTTCCTTCTCTTCAAACACTTGATTGTTATAGAGTTTCAAAAAAAACTCCTGTGATGTTTCATGGTGAATTGGAGATGAAGTTCGGTGGTAAATATCAAAACTAATTCCCAAACCTTTAAAAGCAGTCTCAATAACCTTATGATATTTATCGATAATTGCCTGAGGAGTGGTATTTTCTTTTTTCGCTTGAATTGTAATTGCTGCACCATGCTCATCGCTCCCGCAAATAAACAATACGTCGCGCTTTTGTTTACGCAAATAACGCACATAGATGTCGGCAGGTAAATATGCGCCGGCTATATGCCCAACATGCAAAGGGCCGTTAGCATAAGGAAGGGCAGATGTTATTAAATATCTTTCAGGTACTTGCAAGTTTTTCTCAATTTTATGCGCAAAAATAAGGATAATATGCTCAATCGTATGGCATTACATAAAGGAGATAAAGTTGGCGTGCTTTCAACAGCGCGTTGGATTGAAGAACAAGAACTAGAAGAAGCAAACGAATTACTGCGCAGCTGGGGCCTGATTCCTGTTTACGGAAAATCGATTGGTGCAAAATTTAATCAGTTTGCCGGCGAAGATAGTTTGAGGGCTGAAAACCTGCAAGCATTTTTAGATGACCCTGAAATTAAAGCCATTATTTGTGCACGAGGTGGCTATGGTACCATTCGCATTATTGACCGCATCGATTTTACCGGATTTATGGCTAATCCTAAATTTATTTGTGGTTATTCTGACATCACTGTTTTACATGCACATATCAACGATAAATTAGGATTGCCAACAATTCATTCCACCATGCCATTTTCATTTTCCAGAAATAGTATGCTGGCGAAACAAACATTAGAAAATGCATTATTTGGTAATGCATTAAATATTCAGACTGAACCTCATCCATTAAATAATTTTGGCACAGCGGAAGGAATATTAATTGGAGGTAACTTATCTATTTTATATTCATTATTAGGCACTCGTTTTGGATTTTCAACGGCGCATAAAATTTTATTTATTGAAGATATTGATGAATACCTTTATCATATCGACCGCATGATGATTAGTCTCAAACTTGCAGGAAAATTAGATGCAGTTAAAGCCATTATTGTTGGTGGCATGACAGACATGAAAGACAACAAAGTAAAATTCGGAACAAGTGCGGAAGAAATTATCGCAACACATGTTCAGCCTTATAATATTCCGGTATGTTATGGATTTCCGGCAGGGCATATTGACGATAATCGCGCAATGGTGTTTGGAAGAAAAGTTCAATTACAAATAACTTCAAAAGGCACCTTATTAAGTTACCAATAAAAAAGGTTCACCATTGCTGATGAACCTTTACATATAATCACGACAGAACTTAATTCACTTTAGAAGTAAACGGATATTTATTTCCTCCGTATGCTTTTAGGTCACAGGTTATTCTTCCAACTCTTAATTCAGATTCGATGCGCACCGGAATGCGGTTATCGTCATCAGTTAACCAAAGTGTCATCCCCTCACCTTCTTTAAATATTTCGCCTTCCTGTAACAATGGTTTTAATTTGATACAATTAAATTTACCCAGTTTAGTTTCATACACTTCTTTACCTTCATAACGCACATACATATCATATTCTTTATCATCAATTGCCATTTTAACCGGAATTTTATCTCCTTTTTTTGCATTGGCAATATCAAGCGTACGCATCCAATAAAAAGTTGACATTAAATCTACCCCACATGGATCAACATCGGTAATAGTTTTGGAAGTTTTTTTACCTTTTCTGTTATCCTGATATGAATAAATAATATTTTTTTCTCTGTCCCAATCGTATGATCGATAGAAGGTATAACCACCTTCATATACATCACGGCTAAATTTATATGACTGCAATGTTTCTTCGTTCATATAGGTATCTACTTTATCACGCACTTTGAATAACCAGTCGAACGATTTATAACTTACTGCTTCACCGGAAGCGTGCAAAACAGGTTTTCCTTTATAATCTTCTTTAGTAAGTTTAAAATATACTTCACCGCCACTTAACCAAACAGTGCCCCAGTTATAATAAACTTTATAAGTTAACGATTCACCTGCCTGAAAAGCCATATGAGGAATTTCGCAGGTTTCACTTGCCGGCATTATTCGCGAAGGCATAGTTTCTTCTACATTTCCGGATAATAACGTACCAAATGATAGCGACGTAATTAACAATGGTTTTATCATGATTGTCTGTTTTTAAAAAAATTATATCTAATAATAAATATATATCCCAAAATTGCCGGTAATATCAAATTCAGTATCCAGATACTTGTTGTTGCTGCCAGCGATGTTCCAATTGGAATGCCATATTTCGAAAAAAAATTAATGTGGCCACCGGCAAACGTGTCAACAGTTCTACAACTGCAAAACTTGGTATTACTGTTTGAGCCAGATAAATAACGCCTATAGCTGAAATCCCACTCACAATATTTATCTCTGCACCAAACATTTTTAAGAAAATCAAATACTGTGCCGTATATACCGAATACCGCCAAAATGCAAGCAGGAGTAGCTTTGTTAAGTCGCGGGAATGATATTCTGCTAGAATAGCCGTGTAGGGATAAATGCGTTTCAGATACTTGCTGCGTTTAAACAGTTGCACTACTACATCCAGATTATAATAGGCCAGTAACAGCAAGGTAATGGCAATTGCGCTCACCAAACCAACAGCAAAGGTTACAGAAAGGGTAATTTGTTCAACCTGGTGGAGATAGATAATTAATCCAATGATACCAATTATGATAGTAGCCAGGTTTTGGCTGAAGCTACCTATTAGCGATACGATTACAGCTTTTATTCTAAACTTCCGCGGAACGTATAAAATTCTCCCGCCAAATTCACCTACTCTGTTTGGTGTAAATAATCCTAATGTAACACCGGTCCATACTGCCTTAAAAGTTCTAAAAAAACGGATAGGGGTAATTTTAATAACCAGTTGTTGCCATTTGTAAGCTTCGATACCCCAGTTTAATAACATGAGTAAGGTAAGAAGCAAAACATAACCTATCAATTCAGCCGCACCAACATTAAGTAATTTATCAGGTATGGTTTGCGCCTCTTTATTCAGGTACAATTGTTTATAAAGCGCAAAAAGTAATAATAGAAAAACCGTTACTTTTATGGCAACAGACCAGAATATCGTTTTGTTATTTCGGCTTTTCAATTGGTAAAAAAATGTCGGTTAATTCTAAGCAACAAATTATAATGGGTGTTGACCCTGGAACGAATATATTGGGTTACAGTATTATATCTTCGGATAAAAATACTATCAAAATATTGATTAACGGAGTAATTCAGTTAAAAAAAACTGATGATCATTTTATTCGGTTAGGTATTATTTATACGCGATTATGTGCTTTAATCAAAGAATACCAACCAACGGCAATGGCTATTGAAGCACCCTTTTTTGGTAAAAATGTACAATCAATGCTTAAGCTTGGACGTGCCCAGGGCGCTGCTATTGTAGCAGGTGCAAGTAATAATTTAGAAGTAATTGAATACAGTCCCCGAAGAATAAAACAGAGTATAACCGGCAGAGGAAATGCCAGTAAAGAGCAGGTTGCTAAAATGTTACAATCTACTTTACAACTGACAGCATTGCCAAAATATTTTGATGAAACTGATGCTTTAGCAGTAGCAGTTTGTCATATTAATGCTTCCAAAAAAATAGCCGTAACCGGAAAACAATTTAAAAACTGGAATGATTTTATCCAGGCAAATCCGGGTAAAGTGAAGTAATTTATTGGAGGTGGCTGACAATTTTCGCAGCTATTTCAGCTAATTCCGAATTAGACATTTTGAGTTTTGGTCGACTAAAATTGATGTCGTCCATAGTGCGTAAAGGAATTAAATGAATATGTGCATGAGGAACTTCCAAACCAATAACAGAAACGCCGATTCGCTCGCACGGAATTACTTTTTCCATAGCATGTGCAATTCGTTTAGCAAATGGTAACATACCTGCTAAAATGTCATCGTCAACATCAAAAATATAATCAACAGGCATTTTAGGCACAACTAAAACATGTCCTGGTGCCAATGGCATAATATCTAAAAACGCAAAATAGGTTTCGTTTTCAGCAATTTTATGACAAGGTATTTCGCCACTTATAATCCGGCTAAATATTGTAGGCATGATTAAACGGTTATTTCTAGAATTTTAAATTCAATTACACCGGCAGGAACAGTAATATTTACTGTATCTCCTACTTTTTTCCCTAACAATCCTTTTCCAATTGGGGAAGTAACAGAAATTTTCCCTGTTTTAATATCTGCTTCCTTTTCAGAAACCAAGGTGTACTTAATATCTTTTTTAAACTTAGTATCGTGCAGTTTTACAGTGGTAAAAACAGAAACTTTTGATGTATCAATTTTTGATTCATCTAAAAGTCTGGCATTCATGAGGAGTTCCTCAAGTTTGGCTATTTTCATTTCCATTAAGCCCTGAGCCTCTTTTGCTGCATCATATTCAGCATTTTCGGACAAGTCACCCTTTTCGCGTGCTTCTTTAATTTGTCGCGACATTTCAGCCCTACCTTTTGTTTTCAATTCCTGGATCTCCACCTTAAGGTTTTCCATCCCCTCTTTACTCAGATAAATAATATCAGCCATACGATAAAGTTTAAAATACAAAAAAAAAGAAACGTTCCTTGTTCAGAAACGTTTCCGCAAAGTTATAAAAGAATTTTATCAGAAGCTCAGACGAAGGCCAAAACAATGTGAGCCTTCATACTGATATGATGTTCTGTAAGAGTAATTAAGTGCTACTAAATTTTGACCCAATTCGTCAATTGGATACTGGAAAGTAACACCGGCAGCGATACCTGTTGAAGCACTGGTGCGGTCAATGTCGCTAGTGATGCCAGCTTCGTAGCGATAGGCGCCACGAACCATAAACATTTCAGTATTTTTTACTTTTAAAGCATACTCTAATCCAGCACCAAATTGGTCTTTATAGAATGAGTTTGAAGTAAAGTTACCCACCATGGTTAATCTGTGGGCTAATCCGAAATAAAAGTCGTAAGAACCACCAATTGCAAGCAATGAAGGCAATTCGAATGTTTCTGAACGGAAATCCTGAGTCATTGAATAATCACCAGAAGGTACTAAACCTCTAAAGCTAAGACCATCGCCTGAAAACTTCATTGGAGTTCCAACATTTCTTAAGGTAATACCCATTTTGATTTGCTCAGGGTGAGCATCAGAACCGGTGATATATTGAATACCGATGTCCATGGCAACACCGAGTGCTTTTACGTCTGAAATACTTTCAGAAATAACGCGTACTGTTAAACCACCACTTAAGTAGTCGGCAAATTTGCGCGAATAAGATAATCCAAGGTTAGAAAAACGAGGCTTGTAAAAAGCACCAGTTCCGTCCGGATTTTCAGTAGTAGTAACTTCAATTTCACCTAAGTCCATAGAAGTTAAGGTTAAGCCGATGGCACCGTCACCAACTTTTTGGGTAAATCCAAAAGTGTTGATGCTGATATCTGTACCAACCAACCATTCTGTTCTTGAAAATTCCAATTGCGAGCCGTCGAGGAACGACATACCGGCAACGTTAACATTTGGTGCTTCCACACCACGAACAGATGATATATTTAATCCATACCAACCGCTGCTTTGCGCCCATGGATTAATTAGTAATTCTGAAGCACCTGCCTCACCTGCGCGATCAGGGTTCCCTGCAAACAAGGCTGCAGGCATCATTATCGTTAGAGCTATAAATATCTTTCTCATTTTGGTCATGTGTTTCAGGTTTTAGAATGTATCAAGGTCAATAGGTCTCATTACACCGAACCACTTAATAGTAGTTTCGCCGAGTTCACCTGCGTCAATATGAATAATATACATACCACTTGCAACAGGTACATTTTTCTCGTTTTTAAGATCCCAATCAATAGATGAATCCAGATTATTTGTTTTTGAGTTCAATGAACCACCTGATGTATTATCGGCAGTAACATCGCGTTCAAAACGACGTATTAACGTACCATCGAGTGTAAATATCGAAATAGTACATTTCGAAGGCAAGTTGGTTATTTTAACTGCATTATCAAGTGAACTGGTTTCATATGCTGAATAGGCATAATAAGGATTTGGCACAACACGAATTAAATCAAGTGCAGCGCTTGCTGTTGCGGCATCGTTAACCGTTGGAGCGAGTGATGCAGTGCTGAAACGATATAATGGAGCACCGAAGTTTTCACCTGTTACATAATATGTCTGATAAGGACGTGTAACACGTAAACTCACTGTAGTTTCAGTTGGTATGGCAAATGGTTTACCAATTTCAGAATCATAACCTTCTAAAAGGAATGGCATTGAAATCCAAACTATGTTTTTGTAAATATCCTTATAAATAGCTGTTTCCGGTTTTACACCACCAATCCATGACAATGAATCATGAATATTTTCACAACCATCGTAGGTAGTTCTTGAAACATAGATATAATGTTTACCACCATATACAGGATTGAAGTTATCATCAAAGAAAGTTGATGTAGGGTTCCAAACCATGTCTTTTCCATTTCCTTCAGGTTGACCGGCACAGCCGTCTTCACCAAAGAAAATATTCAAACGTCGGCCGGTTTCAACATCAATTGCATAACCCGGGAACCAAGAATATCCAACTTCACCACCACCTTCAACTGTTCCATTTGTATCAACAGAAGGTAATTGGCGGAGGTCTAATTTATCTTCATCACGAACGGTAGCGCACTCACCACTTTCTACAACAACACAACGTGACCATTTTGATACTTCGGAAGTAAATACTACGTCAATACCCGGTGTATTTTCTATAGGGCATTGAGGGCGTAAACCAGTAATTGAGCGCAACGGCATATATGGCACATCTCCAGTATTAAATGCTACTACTTCAGTAGGAGCCCATGTTCCACCTAACACGCCTTCAAATATCTGATTTTCATCAGGGTTTGGCAGCACATCAACAAATGCCCCATCAGCAGCAATACCAGATCTAATCCAGTCCAAAATGGTACCATCGTTGTCAGGAACACCTGTCAACCATTGTTTATTTGGATCCGCATAAGTAAGGGTTGCATCTATGAAACCATTATTTTCTTCTTTTTCAACAAAGGTTCCGCTAACTGACTGACCACCTGGTTCAAAAACATTGGTAACAGTTACTGATAATCCCCATTCAGGAATTACCTGCTCATTAACAAAATTGACAGGGAAGTCAGATATAACAAAACTTAAATCGTCCAGATTAGTTAAAACCCACCATGTACTATCTGGGTTCATTGGTGCTGAATTAGTTGAGTCAACTAATTTTAATTCAAATTCAGCAGCAGGTAAACGAACCGGGTCATACACCATAACATCTATAGGTGCCTGACGACCTTTGTAAATAGGTTCTTTAATTGTAGGTGCTGTCAATAAACTTGTAACAGTTTCATCAGTAAGCATTTGGAAATTACCACCGTTACCTACACCTTCAATTTTAGTAATATCCGGTCCATCGCCATATTCTGCATTTAACACCATACCACCATTTTCAGGATCCGGTTTATGCGGAATTGCTGTATAGATTTTAATATTTTTTCTACCCTCTAAGTACGGACGTTTTTGCGCGTTCGGATCTGATGGATCATAAGGGTTGAAATTGTTAAATGCATAGGATACAACAGAGAAATAATATGTTTTGAAGTTAACCAGTTTAGTATATCCCTCAGCAAATGCGTCGTCCGTAACTTGGAAGGTATGTTTAACACCCTCATTATTACCTTCAACCATTAATTCAGGCACATCGCTACCGATGGTAACATCGAAACTATAGTTTACAATTTTAATAATATCATCCTTAAGATCACACTGATAAATCAATTTTGCCTTAGTAGGGTCAGTATATTCAGAAGGAGAAACCTGTGAATTTTCTAACTGATAAATTTTATATCCCTGGAAATTATAAGTGGTATCTGAAAGACCTGGATTAGCTTCAATAACGCTATCCGGTAATTGTGTTACAATACTTACAATTAGTGGGTCAGTTTCCTGATATGACTCACCAATATTATTTGAAGTGATAGGATTTGTTAATGAGATAACAATTTCCTGATCTAATTCACGAATATCCATATCCGGTGCATCAGGTCCACCAATTAACTGGAAGTCTGCATCAAATAAAGCCTGTGCTTTTTGGTCAGCTAAACGAGCTAAGTCAAAAGATGTTTGACAACCACCTGAAACCGGAGGACGTACCCAAATTGCACCCATTACAATTTCATTTTTTGCACCAGGCAATAACTTGAATGGTCCTGAAGATTGCAAATAACGACGGTCAGCCGCTGGATTGCTTTCAGTACATTCGCTCCAACCTGTAGGATCAGAAGGATCGCTTGGGAAAATATAATTTGAGTTTTCGGTACCACCGTAGCCATTGCCACCTTTAGTAAATGGAGAACCATCTTTCCATGTTCCCGACATATAACCATAATAGTGAGCAGCAACCTCAGGGTTACCAATTACTGAGAAGTCATTATTATAATAAAGGAAAGCAGACATACCTAAACGAACGCTATCCACAATTACACCATCATCCTGAATATATTTAATAGGACCCTGGAAAAAGTCTGTACCAAAAATTGGTGGATTAGCACCATAGTTTGGAGAAGTAGGACCATCAGTAAGGTCACCATTGTAACACATACCTAATGATAATACAGTATCGCAACCAACCCAGTCGTCATCAAAAGCACCTAAGTCTGAGTCAACCCACTGACCAAAATAAGTAGAGTCTAATGTAGTTGTTGCATAGTTAGTTACTTTATAACGATAGAAAGTCATATCGTTTATCTCATCATTTGTCTGGAAACCAAAAGCCAATGCCTGGATTTCAACGCCGATAGCATCACCACCAGATTCGGTGTGGATATTACCTTTATCATTATATACCCAGAAGATCGCCTGGTCACCATCAATATTTGGATATTCACCTAATTCAGGTGAATATACGCCATCAAAGTTTACGTCAACATACGGAGCAAGGTCTTTATTTACATCCAATAATTCGCCGGCTTTACCAGTAGCATACTGATTGCCTACTGCAGGCCATTCGCGAATAATAGCTGGAATATCACCTTCAGGTATAAGCGCAGGCGTTGTAGAAACACCTGGAACACCACCATACTCAATGATAGTTTCAAAGAAATTATCGATATCAGTTCTATTAATTTTCCAGTGACGGTCATAAGCGTTACAAGTTGCTTCTTCTATAGTACCATCTGCATCGAGAGGACCAGGCCAGAAGTCGTTACCACTTTGACGGTAAGTTTGAGCGGCAATTTTAAGCTGTCCACCGGCATCAATACCACCAATCCACAATGCGCCGGCAAAGCTTGAACTTACCGGAATAGCACCTGTAGTTGGGTCTACTTTAGGAATTTCATATTTCGCATCATTATCAAGGTCCCACCAGAAATCGCCGGCACCCAATACACGACATCTTACGTTATTGATGTCGAGGTCCACCTGAGTTGTAGCATCCGCACAACCGGCAGATAATTTTGCATAGTTATTGGTTCGTTTTCCTGTTATACCGAGGTTTTCCTTGGCCTGTACATTCAAACCAATGAATACGAACAGAATTAAAATCCAACTAAATTTATATTTATACATATCTATTAGTTTAACTTTTATTAGAAATCGAATGAAACACCCAAACGAATACGTCTTGGAATACTATAGTTATCCGGGTTCATCATTTTAACTGTATATAAATCGCTAAATGATGCAGGGTCAACTTGTGCTGAGATTGCTTCAACACCTTCTGCAGATGTTAAATAACCATCATCTAAAGCGTTTCCTGTGTAACCATATACTGCGATAATATTTTCAGCATCAAGTAAATTTTGTACCCAAACATAAACATCCATTGAAATAGGCCTGTCGTTTTTACCTAAACCAAAGTAGAATGCTTTATCCAATTTAATATCGGTACGATAGTGCCATGGTAAACGAGAACCGTTAATTGCTCCATCTAAAGTTGAACGGTTTTGAACACCAAACTGTGCTGTTGGAGTAGCATTTGCCTGACGAGTATAAGGTTCGCCTGAACGAGCATTAAATGTAACGTTTAAACCTGCGTTGTCTAACCAAGTAGGCTGTGAACCATCCGGATCTTCGAAACGATAGTCTAACACTAATTTTAAGCTGTGACGTGAATCGTATGATAAAGGAATAATTGTTCTAAGATTTGGTTGACCTGCACCTACTAAGTTTACTTGCGATGTAGCGCTTGAACCTGTTCCATCAGCAAACTGTAATGTATAGCTGGTTGATAATTTAAGGTTACGAGTACGACGTGCAATATCATAAGAAATGGATAAACCTTTTACAGTTCCAAAGTCAATATTACCATAAGTAGTATAAGTAAGTGGATATGCATAAGGCACATTCACAATTTGAATCATATCACGCAATTCTTTGTAGAAAGCAGATATTTTAATTACTGATGATGAGTTTAACTGTTGTTGGAAACCTACCTGATAATCGATAGTTTTTTCAGGTTTCAAATCCGGGTTATCTAATAAAGCACCAGCATTTTCCAGGAAGAAATAATAATCTGCCGGAGTTGTGCTTGTTCCAGTTGGAGGGCGCTGAGTTAAGATATCATAATGTGCAAAGAATAACGCTTCTCTATCTTGTTGTTTAGAAATAGGGAATGAGAAAGCAATCCTAGGCATGATGGTAATTTGCGGAGTATAATCTTCAAATGAAGAATTTGGATCGTAATTATCATCTTTAATATCGGCATCAGGATCTACTACATATGGAGTAATAGTACCTGTAGAAGAAGTAACGGCAATAACGTTAGGGTCAGCAACTTCCTGACCATCGGCATTATACCAAGTATCTTCATCGCGGTAACCTAAAATTGTAGGAGAAGAACTATTGAAATCATCAACATATACAACATAATCTTCGCCTATATTACCAGGGTGAGCACCATTAGGGTTATAAGCGCCATCCACTTCTGAAGTAGAATAAACATCATATAATGAATATTTATCTCTCAGTACTTTACGGTTAGCATCGTAACGGTCAACACGCACACCTACACGGAATACGATATCGTTAAAGTTAAACCTGTCCTGAATATAACCGGCGGTATAAACCGGGCGGAAACCATCTATTGGACGGGTTTTGATACCATTTTCTTCTTGTGTAAAGAAGTCGTTAAATGAGATTAAATCATTGGATTTGTTTCCTAAATAATCGAAACCATTATAGAATACTAATGAACTACCTTGATTTAATAATTCATCAGCGCTAAATAAATCCATTGAGAATACATCTAAAGGAAGGTTATCTATATTAATATAGTCTAACTCACCAATGTTGTAACCTAATTCATTTAATTTATTACGTAATTGCTGATCGAAATAAGCTTGATCATCTGCTAATAATAAGCGATCATAACTAATGGTGTCAAATTCACCAAAGTATAAACCAGGTGTGCTGATATATTCTTCATAAGTATATTCCTGACCATCTATAACTAAAATTGGATTGTCGGTATCTAATGTGAGAATATGTTTGTTGGTTAACTGACGGGCAATTGTCCATAAGTTAATTGGGTTTACGCCGTAAAAACGTTCAACGCGCTGTTGGAATTCAAAACCAAATTCGATGGCATGTTTACCAATATTTTTAGAATTCGGATTTTTAATATCTAACGAAGCGCCAAAGTTTAAGCTGTATTGATCTTGATCTGTTTTTGAATAATTGAACCAAGGCACACCATTATTATACCACATATTATATGTAGATAAAAATAATGAAGCTGATTCACCGTTTAATAAACCACCACCTAACTGAATATCAAATAAACTTGATGGGTTTATAGCACTTCCTTCATAAAATTCAGTAGTATACTCAGACAGTTCAGGGTTTGAAGTTCCAGGAGTGAATTCTACTAAAGTATCCTGATAACCAACTAAAGTCCAACCAGTTAAGCCGGTTGTTTCATCCGTGGTATAAAAATAAACCGGCGCTTTATATGTATTATATGCACCAATATATCCATAAGCCCAAGGGTTCATCCCATGGTCAGCATCCTGACGAGTTGATAAGAATTTGGTGTAATCCACCTGAATTGAGTAATATGCATTACCGATAACTGATTCTTCACCTTCAGTAGCTCTTTTTTCAGGGAAACGCTGAGTGAAACGAAGGTAACCTCGGTAAGTATTTTGATCATCAACAGGGTTATTTTCGGAATTCATCAATGCAAAGTTTCTGCTATAGGTATTTGCATGGAATTTTCTCCAGGTTAAACCAAGTTGAACGTTAGTATTTCTAGAAAACTTGTAGTCAAATTTTGTTGAAACGGATGCACCATAATTATTGGTGTTTGGCTTGTAGGCAATTTCTTCCAAATCATCCATGGTTAAGAATTCAGAATTTTTGTTAAATCCTAAACCACTAACCGAAGGACGGAGCGGGTTTGATGAGATTTCGCTTAACACGTCATCTTTTACCACATAGTTACCTATTGATGATGGGTCAGGATCTTTTTCCATTTCCAATTCACCGGCAAGGAAGAAACCAAATTTTGCCTGAGCAGAATCTGTTCCTTTATTTTTTACGATAAATGGACCGGTTAAGAATACTGATGCCAGGTTATATCCATAAGGGTCGAGGAATTGAGAACTTGCCAATTCGACACTACCATTATAATTTTTTGCAGGACCGCGAGTGGTAATAGTAATGAAACCACCAGTTGCATCACCGTATTTAGGGTCAACACCACCGGTAATTACTTCTAATTGCTCGATAGCATCCTGTGGCAATTTCAATGAACCTGAAACACGCACACCATCAACAATGTATTCGGTTGCGTCGCCGCGTGAACCTTTAATGTTCAAACCACCACCTTCATCACTTTGATAAACCCCTTCTTTTGTAGCAGCAATGGAGGTAACGTTACGGGTTGCAATTTTTTGGATGTCTTCTTTGGTAACAACACCACCTGTGCTGGTATTACCCTTATCCACTAATGGAGCTTGGTATTTAACCACAACTGTTTCGAGGATCTGGTCACTTAGAGAGAAATCAGGTAAAAAAACGATACCGTTTGAAACCACGATATTGGTAAGCCTTTGTTTTAAGCCAACATAGGATGCTTCCACATCGTAAGTTCCCGGTTCGAGGGCAGAAATAGAGTATTTTCCGTCGAAATCGGTGGTTGCACCTGTTTCGAGCACTCCGTTTTTATAAACAACCACATTGGCGAATGGTATACCTTCGCCTTTGCCGTTTATAACTTTTCCCTGGATCTCACCCGACTGAGCGATTGCAGAACCCACACACATTACTAATACGACGAGTGCGTAAAGGAGTTTATTCATAGATCAAAAGTTTAAAATTTTGTTAAGAGTCGCTAAATTATGTAAATAATTGAAAACAAAAGTATAACAACAAATAAAAATTAGCGTCATCCACCCGTCAGATTACTGCCATATTTTTGTCACTTAACACTTTGAATGCCAAGTGCATCAAGCTTTTCAGCTAAAATTTTTGATAAATAAAGATGCGAAGTATGCGTCCAGCCTGCAACGTGCGGAGTAAGAATAATATTGTGTCGCTTGGTTAAATTTTGCATTTGGGCTAAATCGGTGCCTTCGAGCTGATAAAATTTCTCATTTTCAAAAACATCAAGTGCAGCTCCTAAAATTTTACCTTGGTCTAATCCTTCAATCAAATTTGCAGTATTTACAATTTTACCTCTTGATGTGTTAATTAGCCAAAAAGGGCGTTTCATATTGTTTATAAAGGCTGCATTACAATAAAACTGTGTTTCTGCGTTAAGTGGGAGGTGAAAGGAAATGATTTCAGCCTTTTCCCAGATATCCTCGACTGAAGCCTCTACAACAGTGGTAGTTCCAAATCCGCTTTTATATTTGTCATGGGCCAGAATTGTGACTCCAAATGTTCCCCATTTAGCCGCGAATCGGCTACCGGTATGGCCATATCCGATAATACCAATGGTTTTCCCCTTTATTTCCTCTCCCCTGTTGGGCTCACGTTGCCACACCCCATTCCGTATTTCCGCGTCCGATTTTACAATATTGTTCAATAACGCCAAAGTCATGCCTACAGCGTGTTCCGCGACTGCATTTGCATTGCCTTCAGGAGAATTAACCACATGAATTCCTTTACTTTTTGAATAGGCAACATCGATATTTTCCATTCCGCTTCCTGCTCTTGCAATAAATTCCAGGTTTTTCGCCTTGTCGATAAGGGTTGGCGTTACCTTGATTTTGGTAGAAAGCACCAAACCTTCGTAGTTTTCGATGATGGAGAATAATTCATCATTAGTAATTGTTTCCTGTATATCAACCTGAAAACCTTTATCTACCAGCCAATCGGCTAAATACGGATGTAGAAAATCAGTTACAATAACCTTCTTTTGATGCATATACAATTATGGGTTTTCTATAGCATTACTGAGCAGAATAAAGTCGCTAACACTTAATTGTTCTGCCCTTAAATCGGCAAAATTAAGGCGAATTGCCGCTTCCTTGGCACCTTGAACCGGTGATAATGAATTCGATAATTTTTTACGTCTCTGATTAAAACCTGCTTTTACCACCTGCTTAAGCAAGGTTGGATTAAATTTTTCAGGGTTGGGTTTTCTGGTTAATCTAATAACTGCAGAATGTACTTTCGGGGGCGGGTCAAATGCTTCAGGTGGCAATTCAAACAAATACTCACAATCGTAGTACACCTGGATCAATACGCTGATTACGCCATAATCTTTATTTCCATGGCCCGCTACAACGCGCAATGCCATTTCCTTTTGAAACATGCCCACCATGAGTGGCACAAGTTCCAAATGGTCCAGCATTTTAAACAAAATTTGTGAACTTATATTGTAAGGGAAATTGCCAATGAGTAAAAATGGTCCTTTGATGTGTTTTTCCGGAGAAGATTTCAGGAAATCACCTTCCAGGATGTGTTCATCATCAAATTGACCTTCCGACTTCAATAATGCGATAATCCGATTGTCTAATTCCGATACGTACAATTCTTTGTCCGTAATTTTTTTCAGATGTTGTGTTAAAACACCAAGACCGGGTCCTATTTCCAAAATATTGTCGGCCAGGGTCAATGGTTGCAACGCCTGCACTATCTGTAACGCAGTTTCTTCGTTACGTAAAAAATGCTGGCCAAATGCCTTGATATGTCGGAATTGATTACGCATTACTTTTGCAAAGAAAAGGATAATAAACTTACCATCGTGTAACCTTTTGTATTTTAATGTTTCTATAGGAACAGCAATCACATAAATTGAATAGATGCGATCAGAAGCACATGACGAATTTTTAGCACTATACCAACCGGTTCATGAACGGTTTGTAAGATATTGCAGTAGTCATGCTTATGGTATTATGGAAACTGAAGATCTTGTTCAGGAAACATTATTAAAAACAATGCAACATTTTAACACATTAAAGGACAGAGAAAAGTTATTGCCTTTTATGATAAGTATTGCCAACAATGTTATGCATAATGTTTTACGAAGAAGAAAATTCAGAGGCGTTTATGACGAAAAGGCATTTAGTAAACTCACTGCAATGTCGGGCAATGCAGACGTTGCCATGGATATCCATTATTTGTATAAAGCATTAAATATGCTCGCAGAAAAAGATAAAGAAGCTATCATCCTTTTCGAAATTACCGGTTATTCTATAAAAGAAATTGCTGCTATTCAGTCGTCAAATGAGAATGCCACCAAAACACGGTTAAGCAGAGCGAGACAAAAATTAAAATCCTTGTTGGAAGAGGAGCCTGAACACCAAATAAAATTGGCAAAAGCAGGACAATTATTCACTTTATTAATGTAACTAATGAAACCACATCCGGACATCAATTCAATGTTTAACAGCATTAAAAATTTGCCTGTTGAAATCGACTATTCGGGTATTGAACATTTTGTTATGTCGCAACCTGCAACTGTGTTTACATTAAAAACTATTTTTTCACCTACAAAAATTATTTTTATGACAACCGGTATAGCAACAATTATAACAACAGCAGTTTTATTTTTTACTACCAATACTCAATCTGAAACACCAACTGCGGCAACTACTTTAACCGTAAAAAAAGAAATATTCCCTGAACAACCTATGGTTAATATTCCACAAAACACACTACAAGAATCTGCAGAAAACATCCCACCAGTTACACAAGAAAAAAAACAGTCAAACACTACTGCTCAAATTGCATTGGCAAATCCGTTAAATATGCTTTTCCCTGATATAGCAGGCAACCTACAACTTGATGATACTACCAAACGTAAAACAAGTATAGCGGTTAGTTCAGGTTCAGGTTACTCCTACTCAAATGTTTCGGTAGGCGGAACTGCAAATTCTTCATGCACAACATCTGTTATTAGTGGCAATAACGCTTACATTACTAGTTATAGTGGTAATAATAATGAAGACGAAAATGTGGTATATAATTTTACAACTTATCCTTGTGAAAAAGGAAATGCATTTGAAGCTATTATTGAACAAGCTTTATTAGCGGATGGTTACATAAAATCGGATAAAAAATATAAATACGAAATTACTTCAAAGGGTTTTTCAGTTGATGGCGATCAAAAAGGCGTGGCAGCAAGAGACAAATATTATCAATTACTTATTGATAATTCATGTATGCAATTGAATGGAAATTATGCGTTTGAATTTGCCAAAAAAGGTGATAGTATTTCAATTAGCACAAGTTCATGCGATTAAGTTTTTAATTAGACAACCAACAAGGCGAATCTCTCGAGGTTCGTCTTTTTTTATTTTTTACAACTGCATTTAAGATACCTATTTTTAAACATTCGTGACAGGGTATTTTCCATTTTTCAGGATGGATGATTGACTTTAGTTAAATTAAACCAGGGCTAAATTGTTAAAAAATGCAAGTGCCAAACAGTTCTGCTATATTTGTGGGATAATACAAAAAAATGAGACTGTTTTACCTTACCATTTTAAGCCTTTTTATTGGCATTTCGGTTGCAAATGCACAATCAGAGAACATAACCCCAATAGCGCAAAAAATCAATACACTGCTCCAATTAAACGAGACGCCAACTTATTTTGCACCATTTGAGGAACCGGATTTTGAGGTGCCAAAACATGAAGATATTGTTAAAAATGCTACCTACTTTGAAGTAAACGAAAGTGTACTGAACAGTATACTAACCAACCATTTTGGTTTTATTGAAATAGCTATACCTTTTAAAGGTGAATTGTTGCAATTACAATTAATTCCATCTCAATTATTTGCACCTGATTTCAAAATAAAAAATTCCAAAAACGAATTTATTCATTATGAAGGTGGTGCCTACTACAAAGGCATCGTAAAAGGCGATAATGCATCGTTTGTTGCAATGAGTTTTTATAACAACCGAATTAAAGGTATTATATCAACCAAACAGCACGGAAATATTGTTGTTGCTAATTTGCGTTCATCGCCAATCCATACAATTTATCAGGACAGAGATTTATTAATTACCAATCCTTTTATTTGTACTTCTAACGATGAAGATATATTAATTGATTTGAATGATGCCACAGAAGGAGTTGCAGCTATTGACCCTTGTTTACGTGTTTATATTGAAACTGATTATCAACTTTATCAGGAAGAAGGTGGAATAATTCAAGCTGCCGATCAGATTGTTGATTTATTTAATGTTGTTTCAACTTTATATTATAATGAGGAAATCACCATCATTATATCAGAAATATATGTTTGGGTAACTGAAGACCCTTATCCCCATGGATCATCGGACGAAGCATTAGAATATTTTAGGGATTATCGACCTACATTTGATGGCAACCTAGCTCATTTGGTAACCTACGATGTTGAAAATCTTGGTGGTATAGCTTACCTACCAGGTGTATGCACCTCCTATAAATATGCTTATAGTAATATTGATAATTACTTTGCAGATTTTCCAACCTTTTCCTGGACACCATATGTATTTACACATGAAACTGGTCACAATTTGGGTTCGCCACATACGCAAAACTGCGGTTGGCCAGGTGGCGCAATTGACAACTGTTATGAAACAGAAGGAGCTTGTTCACCCGGACCTGCACCTGTTGATGGTGGAACTATCATGAGTTACTGCCATTTATCACCTACAGGTATCAACTTTGCAAATGGTTTTGGCCCACTACCTGGCGATTTGATTCGAGACACTTATGGTGATGTAGGCTGTTTGGATGCTTGTGATTTACCTCCTGCAAACGATTGGCCTTGCGATGCCACTATTTTGCCGGTTAATGGAGAATGTATTTTTATTGACGGAAGTAATATTGGTGCTATTAATTCTGTTGTTGCTACCGTTGCTTGCGACGGAATAAGTGAAGGAGATGTTTGGTTTAAAGTAACAATGCCACCGGTAGGTTATGTAATTATTGATACAGACAATGGCGCTATTGTGCATAATATGGGAATGAAAGTTTATTCTGGCTCTTGCACGTCCTTAACATCATATCCCGATGGATGTGTCAGTAATGGAAGTACCTATTCTCCATTAATGCCAGGGATAACCTTAACCGGAACTCCTGGAGTTAATTATTATTTGCGATTATGGGAAGTTGGCAACGATGCATTTGGTTCTTTTTCAATATGTGCATATACCGATTGTGCTAGTTCATATCCTGCAGATGAAATTAATACAACGGACCCATTAATATGCATTGGTGAAAGCACAACACTAACTGTTGAAGGCGGTGCCCTAGGTGATGGCGGTACATGGAATTGGTATAGTGGCAGTTGCACAGGCACACCAGTTGGAACCGGAGAAACAATTACTGTTAGCCCAACAACTCCTACAACTTATTATGTAAAAGTAATTGGTGAGTGTAATACAACTACCTGTGTGAGTAAAACAATAAACATTAACCCTCAACCAGCAGTTCCTGTAATTGTAAATACTGACTGTATTTTAAGTGTAGAATTAGTTGATGGATTAAATTATCAATGGTATTTAGACGGCACTTTAATTGCAGGTGAAAATGAAAATACCACTACTGTTTTAGCAAACGGCACCTATACTGTTACTGCAACTAATGCAATGGGCTGTATTGCAACATCTGAGGCACTTGACGTCACCTGCCAGGGCTTAAATTTACAGTCAATTAATGCCGCAACAATACATATTTTTCCAAATCCAGGAAATGGCATTTTCACCCTATCAATAAATGGAATAAATGGTGATATTGCTGTAACAATTACCGATATTACCGGACAAATTATTGCTTCCCAATCGCATCATTTAACAACCATCAACAACAATTTGCCAATTGAATTAAATGTTGCAGCAGGAATGTATTTTGTAAAGGTCGGAAAACCCGATGCTTATGCATCGACTTTATTAGTTATTGAATAATTTAAATAAACAACTTGTAAAAGCATTTATTTTTAAATAAATGCTTTTTTTATTTTACGTGATTATAAATAAAATCCAGCCTTTTCAATTAGTCAAATTTGCCTTCCTTTGTCAATTCCAAAACAGGCATAACCAATATCGCAATATTGTGATATAGATGGTTAATTTCGAATTAAAAAAACCTGTCCTGTTGCTATGCCGTTTTAAAAAATTCGCTTAGTCAACTACACGTCATTTTTATAAATTCGTTACATTGTTTATATGGAAAACAGTTCGTTATAAATCTGCTGTTTTCTGCTAAATACGCAGCTTTTGAAAATACATATTTTCGTTTCAATTTACTTAGGATCATAGATAAGGTATGAGTCGTTTTTTTTACAACTAATAGGTTATTTATTAAGAGAAAAAAGGAGAATGAAACTGGGCACAATATTGTTGGCAAACTGATTTTTATAGGCCAATGATGTAGTCATTTTCACCTACCTGCACTGCCAATACCGAATATCACCAAGCATATTCTCAAATTAACAATTAATTGCAATTAACGCAAAAATTAGTTCGTATAGTGAATTTAACATATTACAACTTCACTTCAAATGTTTAATTTCGCACTTACAATAAACTCGGGTTGATGGACAATAAAATAAAAATTGGGTTTACTCTTGGCGATGTGAATGGCATTGGACCTGAGGTTTTGATTAAAGCCTTGGAAGACAAGCGTATACTGGGCATTTGCACTCCCGTTATTTATGGTTCAAACCGAATTATTTCATTTTATAAAAAAATGATAAATGCAGAAGGCTTTAGTTACACTACCTGTGCCACTGCAGATCAGGCCAATTCGAAGGCTGTAAACATTATCAATTGCATCACAGAAGAAATAATTCTCACTCCGGGCCAAGAAACTGAAGTAGGTGCGAAAGCTGCTTTAGTAAGTCTGGAAGCAGCCTCCGATGACTTAATCAATGGAAAAATCGATGCTTTGGTAACAGCCCCTATTAACAAAAATAATTTACACACAGTTGGTTTTAAATATCCTGGACATACCGAATACTTTAATGCCAGGGCTAACAACAAGGAAAGTGTAATGATGTTGATGAACGAAAATCTCAGGGTTGGGTTAGTTACCAATCATCTGCCGTTGAAGGATGTGGCTGGTGCAATCACCAGGGAGTTGATTTTACAAAAAATCCAAATCATATATCAAACCTTAAAACAAGATTTCGCTTTATTTAATCCAACCATTGCTGTTTTGGGCTTAAATCCACATTCCGGTGATAACGGGCTACTGGGGCAGGAAGAAAAAAATATTATAATCCCTGCAATCAAAGAAGCACAGGACAAAAAGATTTTAGCAGTAGGTCCATTTAGTGCAGATGGTTTTTTTGGGAGTGGTAATTATCAGCAGTTTGATGCGATTTTGGCCATGTATCACGATCAGGGTTTGGTTGGTTTCAAAAGTTTGAGTTTTGGCAGCGGAATCAATTTCACAGCCGGTTTGCCATTTGTACGCACTTCACCCGACCATGGCACTGCCTACGACCTTGCCGGGAAAAACACAGCTTCAGCAGATAGTATGTTACACGCCATTTATGCAGCAATCGATATTTGTCAAAACCGGGCCGATTACCTGGAAAGCACAAAAAATCCACTAAAACGGACTTACGTGGAAGCAGAAAGGGGTAAAGTAATGTAAAATATAGTCGAAAGCAGGGTAAATCACCCTATTTCTATATCTATTCTTACTGTAAACTTCCATAATTAGTTATCATTCCTTACCTTTGTCAGCCTTTTTAAAAAACACGGGAAGTGAACGAGTTGAGGGAATATCAAATCCCCTTTGTGGGCATGAAGTTGGGATTGCACCACTTCAACTTCGAACTGGAGGAGACATTCTTCAGCCATTTTGAAGGCAGCGAAGTTAGCAAGGGCAAGGTTTTCATCGACCTTGAGTTTGATAAAAAGGAGCGTTTGTTTGTTCTTAAATTTGATGTTTCAGGAAGTATAACTACTGAATGTGACCGTTGCGGACAGGAGTTTGATTTACCCATTCATGGCAATCATACTTTATATGTTAAGCTCGGTGACAAACGAGAAGAAGACGTTGATAATGAGGAAGTTATATGGATACCGGAAAGCGAATCGGTTTTAGACCTTGCAGAAATCATTTATGAGTTTGTGCATTTAACCTTACCCATTCAGCGTACACACCCTGATTTAAGGGATGGGAAACCGGGTTGCGACCCTGAAATATTAAAATTACTGGCATCTGAAGATGAAGTTGCCGGTGAAGATGATAATAGTAATAAAGATCCCCGTTGGGATATTTTGAATAATTTAAATACAAATTAAAATTTAATACAATGCCAAATCCAAAACGACGCCATTCCAAGCAAAGAACTTTGACGCGCCGCAACCATCACGGAGCAGACATGCCAAATGTTGCAAATTGTCCTAATTGTGGTGCACCGGTGTTACGTCATCGCGTATGCTCAGAATGCGGAAATTACAGAGGTAAAATTGCTATCGAGAAAAAAGCTTAATCCACTAAAGGGATTTTCAGTTAATCAATACCCACAGTATGAATAAACCGCTCGCAGCAATTACCGGTGTTTACGGTTATGTTCCCGAATACAGGCTTACCAATGCCGAACTCGAGAAAATGGTAGACACTTCCGACGAGTGGATTATGACACGAACCGGCATCAAAGAACGCCGGATATTTAAGGGCGAAGGTTTAGCCACTTCCGACATGGTTGTGGAAGCCGTTAAAGGTTTACTCGAAAAAACAGGTAATAAGGCTACCGACATCGATATGTTATTGGTAGCAACTACTACACCTGATATGCCTTTCCCTGCAACAGCAAATATTGCCTGCGATAAATTAGGCTGTAATCATATTTTAAGCTTCGACATTAGTGCCGCTTGTAGCGGCTTTTTGTATGCCCTTACCACAGGTGCCAAGTTTATTGAAACTGGCATGTATAAAAAAGTGGTAATAGTAGGTGCAGACAAAATGTCTTCCATTATTAATTATACTGACCGCACAACATGTGTGATTTTTGGTGATGGTGCCGGTGCCGTTTTACTGGAGGCAAGTACTGATAGTAATGGTATAATTGATTCTGTGTTAAAATCAGACGGTTCAGGTCGTCACTATTTGCATCAAAAAGCAGGTGGTTCATTAAAACCGGCAAGTGCCGAAACAGTTGCTGCAAATGAACATACCGTTTACCAGGAAGGTAAAACTGTTTTCAAATTTGCTGTAAAAAACATGGCAGATGTTGCGGAAGATATCATGAAACGCAATAATCTGAAAAGTGAAGACATTGCCTGGCTGGTTCCTCATCAAGCTAATTTACGTATTATTGACGCAACAGCTGAAAGAATGGGGCTGCCAAAAGATAAAGTGATGATCAATATTGAAAAATTTGGCAACACCACAGCAGGTACATTACCATTATGTTTATGGGAATGGGAACCGAAATTAAAAAAAGGCGACAACGTTGTGTTGGCCGCTTTTGGTGGTGGATTTACATGGGGTGCAACATTAATTAAATGGGCTTATTGAGTTTCAGTAAGCTAATAAATAACAAGGCAATACAATAAATTGCCGATTCGCTAATAATCACTAATTAACAGTTATGTCAACTACTGCAGATATTAGAAAAGGCCTTTGCATCGAACTCAACAACGATGTTTGGCAAATTGTAGATTTTCAACACGTGAAACCAGGTAAAGGCAACGCGTTTGTCCGCACAAAAATTAAAAGTTTAACCACTGCCCGCACATTGGAAAACACTTTCCCGTCTGGTGCAGATTTAAAAATTGTGCGCGTTGAACGCCGCACTTTTCAATACTTGTATAACGATGAAACCGGTTATACATTTATGAATAATGAAACTTTCGACCAGGTAACATTGGATGCCGACATGGTAGAAGGTAAAGAGTTTTATAAAGAAGGACAGGAAATTGACATCCTTTTCCACGCTGATACCGAAAAACCACTCTTTTGCGAATTGCCTGCACATATTATCTTAGCAGTTACTTATGCAGAACCGGGGGTAAAAGGAAATACCGCAACCAATGCATATAAAAACGCAACGGTTGAAACAGGTGCCAATATCCAGGTGCCCTTGTTTGTAGAAGAAGGGGATGTTATTAAAATTGACACCCGATCATTTGAATATGTTGAACGTGTAAAATAACCTTACTATGGACTTTAAAGAAATTCAGGAGTTAATCAGGATGGTGAACAAAAACAACATCGCTGAACTTACTATCGAAAATCAGGATTTTCGTATAAAAATTAAAACGGCATTAGCCGCTACCTACTCCACTCAGGCGCCGGTAGTAATGCAACAAATGCCTCAACAGATTGCCATGCCGCAAATGCAGCAGGCAGCAACATCTGAAAAGCCGCAAACCACTCAGGAATCTGCTAAATCTGAAGAAGCATCCGGTGGAAATACCATCACTATTAAGTCGCCAATTGTAGGTACTTTTTATCGTTCTCCTGGACCTGATAAAGATGTATTCGTGAAAGTTGGAGATGAAATTGGTGTAGGCACTAAATTATGTATCATTGAAGCAATGAAATTATTCAACGAAATTGAAAGCGAACACTCAGGTCGTATCGTTAAAATTTTAGTTGATGATGCTAGTCCGGTAGAATACGACCAGCCATTGTTTCTTATTGAACCTAAATAATTAGCATTAGCTCCCTTACTTTGGGAGCTATTTATTTTTCAGCTATTTAGTTAATCCATAAACTTACAAATGTTTAAAAAGATACTCATAGCCAACCGTGGTGAAATTGCGCTTCGCATTATTCGTACAGCTAAAGAAATGGGTATAAAAACCGTTGCTGTATACTCCACTGCTGACAAAGACAGTTTACCTGTTCGTTTTGCAGATGAAGCCGTATGTATCGGACCTCCATCTTCTAAAGAATCATATTTAAGTATTCCAAAAATTATGGCCGCAGCTGAAATTACCAATGCTGATGCTATACATCCGGGATATGGATTTTTAAGTGAGAACGATATGTTCTCTGAAATTTGTGCAAAATACGGTATCAAATTTATCGGACCAACGCCTGATCAGATTCGCAAAATGGGCGATAAAATCACCGCTAAGGACACCATGAAAAAAGCAGGTGTGCCTGTTGTTCCGGGTAGCGATGGTTTGTTAAAAGATGTGGCAGACGCTAAAAAACAAGCTAAAAAAATTGGCTATCCCGTTATTGTAAAAGCAACTGCCGGTGGTGGTGGAAAAGGAATGCGTATTGTATGGAAGGAATCTGAAATGGAAAGCGCATTTTCTACTGCAAGCATGGAAGCAAAAGCTTCGTTTAGTAACGATGGATTATATATGGAGAAATTCATTGAAGAACCTCGCCATATTGAAATCCAGGTTGCAGGCGACCGCTATGGAAAAGCATGCCACTTAAGTGAACGTGACTGCTCTATTCAACGTCGCCATCAGAAATTGGTTGAAGAAACTCCTTCTCCGTTTTTAGATGATAAATTACGCCGCAAAATGGGTGATGCTGCTGTTAAAGCTGCTGAATCTATCGCATATGAAGGTGTTGGAACAATTGAATTCTTAACCGATAAACACCGCAACTTCTATTTCATGGAAATGAATACCCGTATTCAGGTTGAACATCCTGTTACAGAAGAAGTTGTTGATTTTGATTTGATTAAAGAACAAATTAAAATAGCAATGGGTGATAAAATTTCAGGTAAAAATTATTTCCCTGAATTACACGCCATGGAATGTCGTATTAATGCTGAGGATCCAAGAAAAAATTTCTCTCCAAGCCCTGGAAAAATTACCAGCTTCCATTCACCTAAAGGACATGGTGTTCGCGTAGATACTGCTGTTTATGCAGGATATACTATTCCGCAATATTATGATAGTATGATTGCTAAATTAATTTGTAAAGCAAGAACTCGCGAAGAAGTAATTTTAAAAATGCAACGCGCTTTAGATGAGTTTATTGTTGAAGGAATTAAAACAACAATTCCTTTTCACAAAAAATTAATGAAAGACGAAAGATTCAGAGCAGGTGTATTTGATACATCATTTATGAATAGTTTCGACTTATCTGATTTACCAGAATAATACAATCATTAAACGAAATAGAAAGACAAGCCGCAAAGCTTGTCTTTTTTTATTATTTACCGTTTACAACACGAACTTTTGCCGCATTATTTATTGCTTTTTGTTTCACTTGTTGCACATCAGTATTAGGTTCATCATATGCTAATGTCACACCCATTCTGCGATATTTTCTGGTTGTTGGTTTGCCAAATATTTTAATATCAGTTTTGGGCTCTGCGATAGCATTTTGTATTCCTTCATAATGAAACTCATTACTTTCTTCGCTGGCTAAAATAACTGCACTGGCACCACATTGCAATAAAGTAATTTCAGGTATTGGTAAATTTAAAACTGCACGTGCATGTAATTCAAACTCCGATAAATTTTGTGTGCCCGCTAATGTCACCATTCCTGTATCATGAGGCCGCGGACTTAATTCCGAAAAATAGACACCTTCGGGTGCCAGAAAAAATTCAACACCCCAAATACCTGCTCCGGATAATGCTTCTGTTACTTTACCTGCAATAAATTGTGCTTCTGCTAAATGTTCGGGATTAATATAAGCCGGTTGCCAACTTTCCTGATAATCACCCCTCTCCTGCCTATGTCCTATTGGCGGACAAAATAACGTTGGTCCGTTTTGCTGTGTTACCGTTAATAGTGTTATTTCTGAATCAAAACGAACAAATGCTTCAACTATTACTTCTGCAATATCACCGCGTTTTCCGCTTTGTGCATATTCCCATGATTTAATGATATCAGATTCCGATTTAATTACCGATTGCCCTTTTCCACTAGAACTCATTAAAGGTTTAACTACACATGGCATACCAATTTCTTGCACGGCAGCAGCTAATTCTTCATAACTGGTAGCATAAGCATATTTTGCAGTACGTAATCCAAGTTCCTTTGCAGCTAAGTCGCGAATAGCTTTTCTATTCATAGTAAAATTTGCAGCACGCGCGCTTGGCACAACCTGTATGCCCCATTTTTCATAATCATAAAATCGTTCGGTGCGAATAGCTTCTATTTCAGGAACAATAATATCGGGTTGATGTTTTTTAACAATTGCATCTAAGGCATCTCCATCCAACATCGAAATAATTTCTCTTTCATCTGCAACTTGCTGAGCAGGAGCGTCATTATAACTATCTACAGCAATAACATATTGCCCCAAACGTTTACAGGCAATAACAAATTCTTTACCCAACTCACCGCTGCCTAATAACATTATTTTTTTCATCAATAACAATTAATTTTTAATTAAAAATCTTTACAAAATTATCACTTTCTGCACGATGTCTGTGCTGCCGTTTTTTACCACAATAACATATAGTCCAGAAGGCCATGTAGTTACATCAATTTCAAATTTCGCTGTCTGTGAATCGGCAACAAATTTCGATTGCATTACCAAATCTGCCGAGCCTGAATAAATCACAATTTCATATTCATCTTCAGTTAAAGCAAATAGCTGAACATTAATTTTATCTTGTACTAATGTTGGATACACAACTAACTGAACTGTATTTTCTAACAATTCAGTTTTGGTAACTATCGACTCACCATGTAGCAACTCAATTGCAGGATCTAAAATAACTGCGTTTGCTTCAAACGGAATTGGAACAGAAAACAATTGCCCGTTTTGTGTATGTTTTAGATGTATGTCTAATGAATCATTTTCACCTTTAATTCGGAGTGGCACATCCATTTCAAAAAAGTCGACACTTGGATGAGATGTTGATTGACTTAAGGCAATGGTAACAAAACCATTATCATCCTGTGTCCACAATACATGATAGGTTGGAAATCCTTCTCCATAAAACCAATCATTAAAAAATTCAGATAAGGAAGTATCTGCAGCCGACTCCAAATGTTGAACTAAGTCGGTAGTTGTTACGAATCCATAACTCAAATCAGCATCGGTAATATAATTTTTTATCCCTTGAAAAAAATCTTCATCACGTAATTGTTTCCGCAGCATATGCAATAACCATCCACCTTTGTAATAGGATAATCGGCCATCAAAAATCCGACTAACTAAAGTAGTATCATCCACCCAAACAGAGCCTCCCGGTTGCGACACAACCACATTTCTCGTTCCATTTAACCATCCTTCATAATAATTATTAGGGTCTTCTGAAAAATCGTAACTCATCCAAGTGCTGTAGGTAGCAAAACCTTCATTCAGCCAAATGTCCCGCCAACTGGCACAAGTAATTTTATCGCCAAACCATTGATGTGCCATTTCATGAACTAATAATTCATATCCAAAATGTGTTACTGAGCTCATGGTTTGATGTTCCATTCCTCCACCCCAGCCAAATTGCATGTGTCCATATTTTTCTTCTTCAAATGGATAATTTCCGTAAATATCAGTGAATAATTCAAATGAGGGTACAATGGCATTAATACCTGAAATGGCATCAACTAAAGTTTCCGGATAAATTAAATTATAAAACAACACAGAGTCTTCGTGATGGGGAGCATAAAATTCATAAACATTATAAACACTTACTACTATTCCGATCAGGTAGGTAACAATCGGATAATTGCTTTTCCAATGCCATGTAATATTATCACCGGTTGTCACTGCATCAATCAATAATCCCGGTCCGCCGACTTTATACAATTCGGGAGAAGTAACAAATACATCAATAGAATCAATTTTATCGTTGAGTGTTTGTTTACATGGCCACCAATCGCTTGCTCCATAAGGTTCCGATAAAGTCCAAATCACATTTCCTCCCACGTTGGTCCCTTTTACAAATGAACCAAATCCTGTTGAAGTGGGACTTCCATGATAAAAAACAGTCGTATTTAATTGCTCTCCTGTTATTATTTCATCATTTAAAAATACTTCAACAGCATTGGTACTGCGTTCAAAACCGGTGTTTATTCCATTGAGCCAAACTGAGTCAATAATTAGATTATCAGCTGCATCATAAAAAACAGAAGATGCATTTTGAGTAAGGGTGAAATGTGTTTCAACACTCCCGCTTATCATAAGTGTATCGGGATTAATTTTCCAATTGCATTTATGATAAAATATATCATAATTTCCAGTTGGTGCTGCATCAAATGCAGTAGTTTTTAATGCCGCCTGATTTAATTCTTTTTTTATCACATCGTTATAAAATTGTTCAAAGTTTATTTGCTGCGCAGATGTAACAACTGCTACAAACATCAAAACCGATAACCATTTTAAACGAAGCCACATTATTTCACAATCGGATTTTTTGGAGGAGCATTATTACCTAGCGCTTTTGATAATTTAACTAATTCCAAAGTTTCGAAAATGAGAAAAGAAAAATAGATGAGCGCAAACGGGGCAATAAATGCAATTCCCCCAACATCATTAGTGGATTTATAAACCATTACAACTATTGCCGATAAAATTAATTTAGCAAAAATGCTGACAAAAAATACGCCCATAAAGTTGCTGAATTTTTGACGCATTGTGCTGGCAGAAAAATAATATGTGACAATTGCCAACACAAAAAATAACACAAAACAAATCCAAACAAAATCCATTGCACTTGAAAACATTTCGAGTTTACCTAGTCCAAACAAAGCCACTGCCACAACTGCAGAAAACGGAAGAAAACGTTTCAAAAAATCTATCATAAATTATTGCTTATTATTCTTTTTATTTTTATTCGGTAAAATAAAATCTTTCAGTACAGCATACATTCCTGCTGCTATTCCAAACAACGACAAAATTACTGTAAACCAAGGTTTAGTGTGTAGCACCTCATCTAATTTCATACCGCCCCAAACCCCAAGGAAAATTCCGGCAAACAATTGAAATGCCATTCCGGAATACTTGAAATAACTATCAAACTGTGGCTTCTTCGTATTGCGCTGAGGCATTGGTTAGTTTTCTTTCTTTGGTGCCCATATTACAAATACCATCAAAATGAGCTCCGTTTTCTATAACAATTTTTGCAGTATAAATGTTTCCTTCCACAACAGCGGTAGATTTTAAGGTAAGTACTTCACTTACCTCTAGGTCGCCAATGATTTTCCCTTCCACATCTGCACTTTTACAATGAACATCACCTTCAATAACACCGGTTTGCCCAACTGCTACTTTTGCTTTTGTATATAAAGTTCCTCGAATTATGCCTTCAATCCTGATATCGCCATCGCTGGTAATACTTCCCTCAAAAGTGGTACCGTGGTTAATCCTGTTGGAAATGAAAGAACCTGGTGCAGACTGGGGGTTAGATTGTTTATTGCCGAACATATCAGTATTAAATTTTAGTTGAAGTTAATAAAATCTTTTGGATTAAGGGGTGTTTTTTCATGCCACAGCTCAAAATGCAAATGTGGGCCGGTGCTCATTTCGCCGGTATTACCAATTATTGCGATAACATCCCCAGCTCTTATGATATTACCCTGCCTTTTTAAAATCTGGCTATTGTGTTTATAAATGCTAATCAAACCATGGTCGTGGCGAATAATAATCACATTGCCACTTTCAAGATTCCAATAGGAATCTATCACAGTGCCATCCAAACAAGCCTTAATTGGGGTGTTTTCGGGAGCTACAACATCTATTCCATAGTGACCTTCTCTGGTTTGGAATGAAGCAGTAACTGTTCCCTTTACAGGGGGAAAAAAGTGCAATGATTCCAGGTTTTGCTCGCCAGTAGCGTCTCTTGGGTCAGCCAAACTCAAATTAAACAGGTCTTCTCTTGCCACTTGTTCACGCATTGCTTTGTCTATTTCCGACGCTTCACCCACCTTAATATCGCTGTAATCCTGCTTACTTAGGCTATCAATTGGAGGTAAAGTATCAATTTCACCGTTCAAACGCTTCTGCAAGTTGGCAAAGTAAACCTCATACGACCTAAGCGCAGTAAGCATACTGTCAGTAATTTTGTTGTTTTCCGCAATTTGTCGGGTGGTAGAAACTTCGCTGTATCCCACTACCAAATTCTTTAACGGCGTAAATACAATTGCCAGATATACCAAAAACCCGATCACAACAAAGAGGGTGCTGGACAAAATTATCACGTTCAAGGGGCTTAAACGCAACGATGCCTGGACCTCAAAAGTCTTGTCATGCATAAGCACCAGCTTATATTTGGTGCGTAACCGCTCCAGCCATTTTCTTGTTTTTTTGTTACCTTTCGCCATTAGTCCTTAAAACACTATATTTTTTACGTTATTTAAAATATTTTTGCTGAAAAGCTGTTATATATCCGGCATAAAACTAACTACCTTGAAACGAAATTCTGTCATATTTACACTAACAATTTTAGCTCTTTTTTTTGTATCCGCATGTTCATCAAGTAAAAATGCAGATAAAAGCTTTATCGGACGCAGTGTTGACGACCTTATAGCCCGTGATAATGGCTACTTTAACGCCAGGTTAATCATGAAAGAAACGGAGAGTACATTATGGACTGACCAGGCCGAAAATTTTGAAGAAACACTGCCTATTTTTAAATATGGCTCTCAGGAACAAGCTACTTCGGTTCAGCCTTCCATGGACGAGGTTATAAAAAAATCTTCTTTTGTCATCCAAATGCACAAAAAAAGCAAGTGGGTAGATGATTGTTACTTTTTGATTGGCAAATCACAGTTTTACAAGCGTAATTATGACGAGTCTTTAACAACCTTCCAGTTTATTATCTCAGAATACAGCAACTTGATTGAAAAACAATCCAAAACTAAGCGGGTTGCAGAGGATGAAGATGGAGAACTTACTTTTTTTGAAAAGTTTAAACATCAACCTGTTTCTTCGGAAGCGGGTATTTGGGTAGCCAGAACCTTGGTAGAAAAAAAACAATACAGTGACGCTCATACCGTAATTAGCGTATTAAAAAGCCGTGAAAATTTTCCTAAATGGTTAATTGGAGAATTATATGCGGTTGAAGCAGATCTATACATGAAAGAAGGCCAACAAGCCAATGCAATTGAACCTTTAATTAATGCTTTAAAAAACACTACTGATAAAGCACTAATTAACAGATACAATTTTATTTTGGCCCAATTGTATACTGAACAAAAAAATATCGATAAAGCATTGGCTACTTATCAGTTGGTTCTAGATAGCAAGCCGGTTTATGACATGGAATTTTATGCGCAGTTAAATATCGCTAAATTGAGTCTTGCGAATTTTGGTGTATCAGGTGGTGAATCAAAAGAGGAATTAATGGCTTTGCTTAAAGATGAAAAATACAAAGATTTTTATGGCTTAATTTATTATACACTTGCTGATATTGCATTGGCAAATAAAGATGAAGAAACCGGCATTGATTATTTAAACAAATCGTTAAGAAGCACTAACGATAGCAAACAAAAAGGACAATCATATTTAAGACTTGCCGACTTGTATTATGCTGATTTGGATTATAAAGTTGCATACGCCTATTACGACAGCACAATTAATCAAATTCAGCGCGAACATGAACGATACACTGAAGTGCGCGGACTGCGAGATAATTTAAAATTATTAGTTGACGAACTTTCAATTATTGAAACAGAAAAGAAGTTACAATATTGGGCTAGTTTATCAGAAAAAGAATTAGAAAAAGAATTAGCTAAGTTAATTCCGGAGAAGGAAGAAACAGACTCACTGGCTACCGATGTATTAAATCCTAATAACGTAAAACCGCTCACCGGTAATCCAACTGAAGGCGATTTTTATTTTTACAATACAAATTTACGCTCAAGAGGTTTTTCGGAATTTAAAAAGAACTGGGGCACTCGAAAACTGGAAGACAATTGGCGACGTAGCGAAAAAGGTTCATTCAGTGAAGAGGGCTCAACAGAGCCTTTAGTAGGCGAAGAAAAAACAATTGACCTCAATGCTAAAAATGTTACTACAGAAAAAATTATTGCGAGTTTACCAAAAACACCTGAACAAATTGCTATTTCGAATGCAAAAATAGCCGGGGCATTATATCGAGCAGGTATTGTTTACAAAGACAATTTCCGCAATAAAACAAATGCAGTAACCATGTTTGAGGAAAATGTAAATAATTATCCTGCAAATACATTTGAAGTGCAATCACTTTATTACTTATATCGATTAACGCTCAACCCTCAACAAGATAAATACAAGAATTTATTATTATCCAAATACCCTGAAACCGATTACGCAAAAATCATTAGCGACCCTGATTACTTTAAACGCGAAGAGGAACGTAAAAACGCAATTGAAGCTTATTATACAATTACCTATGATGCTCTGCAGGCTAAAAACTTTGCTGAGGTTAAATCAAGAGCAATCGCTGCAGATTCATTGTTTAAACCCAATACATTAAAGCCAAAATTCGATATGCTTACTGCACTAGCAGAAGTGGACAGCATTGATGCATTCAAAAATGCATTACAAAAAATCGCTTTAAAATATCCTGAAAATGAAGTAGGCATAAGAGCTCAGGAAATGCTGGATTATCTGCGCCGAGGCTCGGTAATGGAAGATGCAGGCAAAACAATACCAGTTGCAGCGTATACAATGAATGCAGAAGAAGAACATTTTTTTATGTTTGTAATGAACTCAACAGGGAAAAATGCCACAACCATGAAAAGTAATATTGCCACCTTTAATGGTTCAAATTTCAGCACCGATAATCTTAAAATTAGTTCACTCTTGTTAGGTAAAGACAATAGTTTAATTTTAGTGAAATCGTTTACCAATGTTGAGAAAGCCATGGTGTATTATTTTGCCATTAAAGATAACCCAGGCGTTTTCAAAGAATTAACAAAAGAAGCATTTACACCTTTTATCATATCCAAATCGAATTACGTTCAATTTTTTAAAGTGAAAGATGTAGAAGCTTACGATGTATATTTTCAGGATAACTACCTAAAGGAATAAAACAAACTTAATGTCTATCAAAGAACAATTTGCTGTTTACAAACAACAGATTAAATGGTTTTGGCGTATCTTTTTTATTGGCGCCGGAGTTGTTATGTTGTTTATCATATTATTATCTCTTGGTGTTTTTGGTAAACTCCCATCTTTTGAAGAACTCGAAAACCCGCGTAGTAATTTATCTACCCAAATTATTTCATCCGATGGTGAATTACTTGGCCGATTTTATCGCGAGAATAGAACCAATGCAACGTTTAAAGAATTGCCAACACATCTTATTGATGCATTAGTATCCACTGAAGACAGGCGCTATTACGAACATAGCGGTATTGATGCCAAAAGTGTGATGCGGGTTATTTTTAAAACATTAATCCTGCAGCAATCTGAATCTGGTGGCGGTAGTACATTAACACAACAATTAGCAAAAAATTTATATGGTCGTCCAACGGTAAGTAATAAATTCGAACTAGCTGTTACCAAATTAAAAGAATGGGTTACTGCATCTAAACTGGAGCGTCGTTATACGAAGGAGGAAATTATTGTGATGTATTTAAATACCATCCCATACATTTATGATGCGAGTGGTATTAAAACAGCTTCTAAAACCTTTTTCAATAAATCAGTAAGTGATTTAACGGTTGAAGAAGCCGCTGTATTAGTTGGCATGGTGCAAAATCCTGCATTTTATAACCCTGTTCGTTTTCCTGAACGCACTTTAGAACGCAGAAATATTGTATTACATGAAATGCATGAAGCAGGAAAGTTAAGTGATAAAGATTATGAAGCTACTAAAGCAAAGCCGTTGGTTTTAGATTTTAAACGTCAGGATCATAAATCAGGAAACGGTACTTATTTTAGAGAATATTTAAGACAATGGCTTGCCGATTGGGTTAAAGAAAATGAAAAACCTGATGGAACAAAGTGGGATATTTATAAAGATGGATTAAAAGTATATACCACCATTGACAGCCGCATGCAAAGTTATGCAGAAGCTGCTTCTTCACAATGGTTAACAAAATTGCAGAAACAATTTGATGGTCACTGGAAAGGAAATAAATATGAACCCTGGGCTTATCCGTATAGCGGCCGAACAAATCCTGAATTGATTGAAAAATCAATAAAACAAACTGAACGCTATCGCAAAATGAAAAAGGCAGGTGCCAGTGAGGATGAAATTACTAAGGCCTTTAATACACCGGATACCATGACTGTTTTTTCATGGTATAAAGAAGGTTACGATTTAGATACAGTAATGACGCCTTATGATTCTATTAAATATGTAAAAAAGATATTACATCCGGGGTTTATGGCAATGGACCCACATACCGGTGAAATAAAAGCCTGGGTTGGTGGTGTAGATATGCGTTATTTTCAATTGGACCACGTAAAACCTGCACAAGGTCGTCAGGTTGGTTCTACATTTAAACCATTTGTATATACCGCTGCAATAGCAGATAAAGGTTTTTCTCCTTGTTACCAAATTCCCAATTTACCGGTAACGTTTGAAAAAGGTAAAAAATGGAGTTTAATTAGCGACTGGACACCAAAAAACTCGGATGGTTCATATGGTGGAATGCTCACCTTGTCGCAAGGATTGGGTAAATCAGTAAATACTGTAACTGCATATTTATTACGCGAAGTCGGTATACAACCGGTAATTGATTTGGCACATGATATGGGTATCGAATCTGAAATTCCTTTCCAGCCTTCCATATGTTTAGGAACACCGGAAGTAACTGTTTATGAAATGACAGCAGCGTATTCTGCTTACGCCAATAAAGGCGTTGCTGTGCGTCCCGTTTTTGTAACACGAATTGAAGATAAAAATGGCAATATTATAGCTGAATTCCCTGCAAAACGTGTAGAAGTAATGCGAGAAGAAATTGCAGCCGTTATGGTTGACATGATGCAATATGTAGTTGATTATGGAACAGGTCAAAGGTTACGCAGGCCAGAATATGGTGGAATAACCAGTCAGGTAGCAGGTAAAACCGGTACTACTCAGGAAAATACTGATGGTTGGTTTATGGGTATGGTTCCTCAATTGGTATGCGGAGTTTGGGTTGGCGCTGACGATCCTGTTGTCCATTTCAGGTCGACTTCATTAGGACAAGGTGCAAATATGGCACTACCTATTTATGGTTTCTTTATGAAACGGGTGTACGCAGATAAAACTTTGGGAATTGACCCGGCTGCCAAGTTCCCGCTCTTTGAAGGTACGCCAACAATTGAGTTAGATTGTGGCAAATATATTGATATGCAAAACGACGACTATCAAGATTTAATGGAAGGATACAATTAGTGCTTGGTAAAAAAAAGATTCTCGAGGGCAGCCGTTATTAAACAGCTGTCCTTTTTTATTTTTTGTGCTATACATTTGTAAGATGGATATCGAGGCGTTTAAAAACATAGAAATTAACCTGCCCAATAAACCAGGAGTATATCGCTACTACGATAACGACAATACCATTTTATATGTAGGTAAAGCGAAAAATTTAAAAAAGCGAGTATCTTCCTATTTCCAAAAAACCGACCATAGTGCCCGCATTAAATTAATGGTTAAAAAAATTAACCAGATAGAATTTACCATTGTAAATTCCGAGTCCGATGCATTTTTATTAGAGAATACACTAATCAAACAGCATCAGCCCAAATACAATGTCAATTTAAAAGACGGAAAAACCTATCCATATATTGTTGTCAAAAATGAACGATTTCCGAGAATATTTTTCACCAGAAAAAAAATAAATGATGGCTCCCAATATCTTGGTCCATTTACTTCGGTGGGAAAAGTGAAATCAATTTTTGAATTTATTAAATCGGTTTTCCCAATTAGAACATGTAATTATCTGCTTTCTGAAAGCAATATAAAACACAAAAAATTTAAAATTTGTTTAGAATATCATTTAGGCAATTGTAAAGGACCCTGTGAAGGATTGATGACAGAGGCCGCTTACATGGAAAACGTTCAGAACATAGTTTACATTTTAAAAGGTAATTTGAGTTTTGTAAAAAATGCCTTCAAACAAAAAATTCAGGAACACGTTGAACAATTAAATTTTGAAGCAGCTGAGGAAGTGCGGGTCAGATTGGAAAATATAGAAAACTATCAAGGCAGAAGCACAGTTGTAAATACCAATATTGACAACGTTGATGTTTTTGCATTTTCAGATGCTGAAAGTTTTTGTGTAATCGGGTATTTAAAAATTATTCAGGGTATGATTACCCAGGCAACTACATTGGTGCTTACAAAAAAGCTGGATGAAACTCCGGAGGAATTGTTACAAATTGCCATTACAGAATTACGCATTCAATTTGATACGAATGCACGCGAAATAATTGTTCCATTTAAAACTGAATTAAGCGATGATACTATTGTGCAAACCGTGCCGCTAGCCGGAGAAAAAAAGAAGTTACTTGAACTCGCATACAAAAATGCATTATATGTGCGCGAAGAAAAGTCGCAAGGAAAAGAAAAACGAGACGCACGCAATCAGAACTTACGAATTTTAGAAACCATAAAAGCAGACTTCAAATTACAGCAATTGCCATATCATATTGAATGTTTCGACAACTCTAATATTCAGGGGACAAATCCTGTTGCCAGTATGGTATGTTTTAAAAATGCCAAACCTAGTAAAAAAGATTACCGACATTTCAATATTAAAACTGTTGTTGGCCCCGACGATTTTGCCAGCATGTTTGAAATCGTAACACGTAGGTATAAACGATTATTAGATGAAGCTGAACCATTGCCACAACTCATTGTAATTGATGGTGGCAAGGGGCAGTTAGGAGCTGCTGTGCAGGCATTAAAGGAACTTGATTTATATGGCAAGGTGGCCATTTGTTCCATTGCCAAAAAACTGGAAGAAATATATTTCCCAGAGGACCCTTTTCCGTTGTATATCAATAAAAAAAGTGAAAGCTTAAAAGTAATTCAGCAGCTGCGTGATGAAGCGCATCGATTCGCCATCACCTTCCATAGATTAAAACGAAGTAAAGCTGCTATAGGCTCTGAATTAAATAATATCAAAGGTATTGGGCCCAGCACTGTGAAAGAATTGCTGAAAACATTTAAATCTGTAAAAAATGTAAAAACGGCTACACCGGAAGCATTGGAAGCAGCGGTAGGTGCTGCTAAAACGCAGATTATTTTAAATTACTTCAATAGCACTACTTCAGCATAATATTTTTATTCATTTATTGAATAGCTATTTATACGACTCCGAAATCAGGAATGGTATAAAAAGTGAAGACCGGCAATAAATGCCGGCCTTCGGTTCAAGTATGAATAGAAAAGAAAGTTGATTAAAATTCCCAAAGATTGTGTTCGAAATCAAATATTTGTTGTTTGATACGTTCACTTTCGAGTACCTGATCAATACCTGAAGTATAGTTTTCGATAAAGCGGTCATACACGTTATCTTCTTTTACGATATAACTGCTGAATAAACGCATTTCGAATATATCTTCAAATGTTAAATATCGGGCACTGTTTTTTTCATTAAAAACTTCGTGACGAATTATAATACCTCTAAGGTCAGGATAATAAATCCAGAACATTGGTTCAGAACCTAAAGTTTCACCGGTAGTAGGGTCGATACGATCGCGAATCATTGTCAGCCCTATGATGCGAACAACCATAGTTGATGTTTCTTCATCAAATACCCAGTCTTCTTTAATCTGAATTTTTTGTACCGTTTGGTAGTCGAACTCAGTTTTAATAATTACCGGTTTTTCCTCGTAAGTTTCTTCGTCCAATATCCATGTAGTATCGGTACGATTAAATTTGATTATTATTTGCTCCAAAGGAAGCTCAGTGCCTTCGCTAAAGTCGTCATAAAGAGGGCTATAAGCTTTCAATTCACCTGAAACAACTGCATCATAAACAATTTGAACAAAAGGGTCAACCGGCCATGTAAAGGCAAGATTGATTTTTTCCCTGAAGTCAATATTTCTCCAGATGCGTTTTTCCCAATAAATATCTGCTTCGCGAATATCATCGTAAGGAATTATCTCACGAGTTCCGAGTAATGTTCTTTTATAAATACCATCTTGTCTAGGCGCGCTAGGCGTGGTAGGTTGCGCATACATTGCTGTAGCGACTATGAACATTACAAATGATAAAACAAATAATCTTTTCATACTACTTGAATTTACAATTAACCTCCGATTAATTTAAATGATGTATTTACCGGAACATTTCTACCATCAGGCATTCTAACAGTTACGTTTTGTAACACGATAGTATCACCAGGTTTTGCTTTTTTCTGGATATCCTTCATGATAGTTGAAAATTTGCTAGAGTTAGAAACGTCAGAAACAACGTTACCTACTTTAGGTGCATAAATCATTTCAAAGCTGGTAACTGTATAAGGAATCTGGAATACGAAATCCGGATTTTTAACAATTAAACCTTCAGCTGCTTTAAATTCTCCGATTTTAAGCGGGCCACCTTTTGTATTTAAAATGTAGGCATATGGATCCGGAATACGACGTACTCTGAATTTTTCTGCTGAAGTTTCAGTGCCTTTTGCAGTTTTCACTGTTACGGTAATATCAGCTTCACCAACTGTTGTAGGTTTAGCATTATATTCTTCACCACTTTTTTTAACGATACCACAACCTGAAGCACTTACTTTATCAGAAGCATAACCCGGAACAGAAATTTTGATTGGGTTATCAACGCCGATATAAAGTACGTTCATTGCTGTAGGAGAAACAACGGCTTTACCCACCTCGAAGGTTTCGTAACCGAATTCGAAAGGATAAAACTTGAATTCACCATCACGGCTTGGGTGAGGAATCTGAATCACACCTTGGAACTTGCGTTCACCTGATGCCGATTCTTTGATTTTACCCATACCACCAACTACTTCAATTTCGCGGGCACCTGACAGTGGCATATCTTTTCCTTCAATAGTTTCAAAAGCTTTACCATTAGGGTCAGTTGCATCTTTTTTCACAGCACCTGTAAACGAACCTAAAAATACTTTAGGTTTAATCGCTTCAGATGTTGCACCAATAAAGATGTCTGCAGTGTATTCAGCACCTTTGCGCACATAGGCAGAAGGAGCTACAACCTGAGCCGCTAATTTATCTACTGAAAAATCTTCAGCATTGATTTTACGACGCAAGTGATCTAAGATTGTACTTTCGGCACTTTTCGCATCCTGTTGGAATTTAGTTAAGATAGTCATTACAGCAATTGCCGGAACGCGATCAAAATTATATTCTTCCCAGTTTTTAGCATGTTCGCCAGCAGGCACTTCAGAAACTTTTAACGGAACATCGATTCCAGATTCTTTACCTAAAATGGCAATGAATTTATCACGAGTTTCACGAATTTTTTTCTCGAGTTCAACGCCTTTACCCTGATTTAAAAAGAGGTTACTGGTTTTTTCCATTTCACCTTCAGTTTTTAATTTCTCAGGGTTTTCTTCGCTTGGTCCACCAGCAGCTTCTTTAACCAGAGTTTTTAATTCTTCAACATAAGCAACGAACTCAGCGCTTAATTTTTGAGCTTCGGTAGCTTGTTTTAAAATGGTTTGCGTTTCAGCTCTACCATCTTTACCGGCTGCACTAGTAATCATTTTCATCATCAGCTCATTTTTGCTGTTGAGTAATTCATTACTATCTCCAATACCTTTATTAACAGTATTGAAAGCATTTAAAATTTCCGCAGATACGTTCAATGCCAGAAGGGCTGTAAGCACCAGGTACATGAGGTTAATCATGAGCTGGCGTGGTTCCTTAGGTATTGACATTAGTATTTAAATTTTATTGGTTAAGTAAATTTTATTCAATCAATTAATTATGAACGGTTTGCACCCATGCTCATTGCACTCAACATATTACCATAAACACGGTTTAATGCTGCGAGGTTGTTAGACAATTGAGCAATTTCTTCGCGGTATTTAGCAGTATCAGTAACTGAATCCTGAAGATTATCCATAGCGCTGTTAAGGCTACCATAGAATTTGTTCATTGCCTTGAGGTGGTTGTTAGTGTCTTGCAATTCTAATTCATAGATTGCATTTAATTGACCTAAGTTTTTAGTAACCATTTGAACTTGCTCATGGTACTTAGTTGTATCTACTGAAGATGCAGTAATTTGTTCCATTGCTTTAGCAGCATTAGAATAAGCATCGCGCATTTCAGCTACAGCCATAGATGCATCTTTAATTTTTGTAGAATACTCATTAGTATTTACAGCAGCATCTTGAACATCAGAAAGTTTTTCAATGTTTTCGCCTAAACGTTTTAAGTTTTCACCTAAACGTTCAATCATAACTGGCTCAACTTTGCTGTCTTCCAACATTTTGTCTAACTGACGAGTAACACTTTCGCGTGGTTCCATTTTATGAACCGCTTTTTTACCTGATTTAGCTTCTTCAACTTCAGGTGCGATATCCAGATCCGGATAAATTTTTTCCCAGTAATAATCTTTGTGTGGAGGAAGGATACCGAGCATTAAGAAGAGAACTGCTTCGGTAAGCATACCAACCATTAACATGAAATCGGCGCCTTCCCAGTGCATGATTTTGAAGAGCGCTCCAATTAATACTACGGAAGCACCAACACCAATGATCAGGTTTTTAATTCGTTTAAAACGATCGGATTCGAAAAATGCTGACATTTTGTTTTAAATTTTAAGTTTTTAAATGATTGTTAACAAATAGCTGTGTTCAATAAGAATTGGTTAGGAATTTATTTTAGAAATCGCTCATTGAACGACCGAGGAAGGTCATACAACAACGGAATCCAACATAACATTTAGCTGTATCCTGAAATTCCCAGTGACGTGAACCTGTCTGGATATAGTAACTAATATCTTTCCATGAACCGCCTCTGATTACTTTACGCTTTAATGCCGGTGGATCACTTTCCTCTGCATCATAACGATAATCAGGGTTTTCATCATGTATAAATGAGTAGCTATTTTCAGAAAAAGCTGTTGAAGTCCATTCAGAAACGTTACCGGCCATATTATATACACCAAAATCGTTTGGTGCATATGAATAAACCTTAACGGTGTAGTAACCTCCATCTTCAGGGTAGGCACCACGACCAGGTTTAAAGTTAGCAAGGTAACATCCTTTAGTGTTTCTTACATAAGGTCCACCCCAAGGATAAGGAGCCTGGTCTCTTCCACCACGAGCGGCATATTCCCATTCGTGTTCAGTTGGTAAACGGAAATCGTCCACCTGAACTTCATCATGTTGTCTTCTCCAGTCGTTCCAAAAATCAGAACGCCATGTACAGAAAGCATTTGCCTGTTTCCAGGAAACACCAACTACAGGATAATCATCAAATGAAGGGTGTGAAAAATACTGACGAGTCATTGGCTCATTATAAGAATAGGTGTAATCATGCACCCAAGTCAATGTGTCAGGATATATCATTACCGGTTCTTCAACAATGAAGTCGGCAATATTTTTATCGCGGTTAGATTTACTTGCAGCTTCTTTCCATTTAGCCCAACGGTAGTTATAAATCAACTGACGGGTGTCAACTGCTTTAATACCGTAATAGGTTTCGCTTGCAGGTAAATAGAGTTCTTCCAGGCGGGAGCGTGTTTCCTCATCATCCCAATCAATTTCCTCATCCCAGTCTAAAAGTGGAACTTCAGTTTCCTGACCTTCCTCTTCTTCCTGATAGTGGTCGAGTAATACGTGAGAGATGGAGTCTTTAACCCAAAATACGAATTGTCTGTATTCGTTATTGGTAATCTCTGCATCATCCATGTAAAACCCTTGAATAGAGATGGATTTCGTTCGTTGCCAGAGAGAATTGTTCACATCTTGGTCGCTCGGACCGATGTGTAAAGTTCCCGAAGGGATGTAAACCATTCCAAAAGGGTTTACCGGTTCCCACTCAGGACGGTCTTGCATACCTAACAATTGTCCGCGGTAATCGCCCCAACCAGAGGAGCTACAACCACTTCCAAAAATGATGGCTACGCATGCAAAAGTTAACAATGGCAGGTTTCTTTTCATACTTGATATGATTTGTACAATTAAATCCGTGTAAAAATAGGTTTTTTATTGAATTTCAATAGTATTTTACCACAGTTTATACACACACTAATTTTAAAAGCGGGCTGAAATTACCAACTTTCTGCAAAATTGCAAAGTTTCAGCCTATTAATGATACAAATATCGCGGGTTATTTATCATCTTGCCCGCACGTGGCCTCGCCACCGGAATACTGTATCTCAACACCACTTCATGCGACCCTGCACTTACCGAATTTAACTCCGATAAGGTAATATCGTATGAATAACTAATTCGCCAATTATCTGTTACGTTTAAGCCGGCAATCAATGCTGCTGCGTCATAGCGACTGTTGGCGTAACCTCTAAACGACGCACCGGCCAAAATATTTTGGTTGAAAGTGAATATTGTATTGATATCCACAATCGATGCTTTTAGGTCGGTTTTGTAAAGAACACTCGGCGTAATAATCAATCGATCTGTCACATCAATGTCATATCCCACATAAACGTAAGCATTCGGATTATATTGTACATCGGTTTCGGCAGTTTCCTTACTTGCCTGCAAAGGAAGCAGTAAATGGGTAGCCGAAGCACCGATTTTTAAATTTTTCCCAAAGAAATAGAGCCCTGCAGCGGCATCGGGTAACAATTCGGTCTTTGTTGTGACAGGCAAATTGGGGTCATTATGATCTACAATACCCTCATAATTGCCTGTTGGCGTTATCAATTTACCGCCATTAAGCTGCTGTTGAACAAACCCTCCACTTACGCCCATACTCAGGGTTGATGTCCTGAAACGCTTATGGAATGCATACATTGCAGTTAACCCGGTATTCCGTTGCTGACCAGCAATGTCGTTCATTACCACCAAACCCGCACCACTTGAAATTTTATAAATAGGAATATGAGAAGTGAAAATTTGTGAGATGGGAGCACCAGGTAGATTTACCCACTGATTACGCACATTGAGTGTTGAAACCCATGCATCCATTTCTCCGGCTACAGCAGGATTGAATGAGGAAGGGTTAAACATGTACTGTGTAAACTGTGGATCTTGTTGCCCGTAACTATACAACTGTGTGCTTTGGGCATAAAGTCCAGCACTAACAATTAAGAGGAGAGTTACAATACAATTTCGCAACATTCAGCTACAGCATTTTTTCATAAACGCCAACAATCGGCATTTCGTATAAAAGCTAAAGTTAATTCAACTATCGCAGCACTCAAAATTTATTTAACAGTTCGGTGAAATCTTGCACATTGCTGACAGGCAGGGCACAGGTATTGTTGCGACATAAAAATAGTTGGGTTTGGTTGTGTGTGTATCGGTTTTCAAGTAAAGGAAATTTACTATCTCCTATTTCATCTATTTGAATAATACTATTTGGATAGTATTTACCAAATACCTCATCTCGTAAAGCAGCGGCATTATTTCCGGTGATTCCAATTTCTGCAATTGGAAAAACAAAAGTTAATGCGGCATTTAACCAATTGCCAAACGAATTGCCATATTTCAGCATACTGTTTTTAATAAGTTGCAACATCGTTTCTGCTTGTTCGTAATAATTTTTATTTCCGGTTAATACTGCTAATCGAATTAAATTATTTACCATGATGGAATTACCACATGGTGTTGCATTATCATAAAAATCTTTACTCCTTATCGGAATATCTGTTTGCGATTGGGGTGTAAAAAAATACATACCATCTGCTCCTTTGAATGCTGTTTGCAAATAGGCGGTATATTGAATAGCGTCTGTGAGATAGGCATTCTGATTGGTAATTTCATATACATCCAATAAAGCACAAATAAGCGCAGCATAATCATCGATAAACGCAGGATATTTTGCTATACCATTGGAATAAGTATGCAACAACACACCTGCATTTTGTTGATCGACAAAAGCACTCAACATAAATTCAGGTTTTTTATAGCAATTGATTTATAGTGCTCATTACCCAATGCCTTATATGCTTGCACATAACCTGAACACATCAATGCATTCCATGATAAAATAATTTTATTATCTAAGCCAGGTTTAATTCTGTTTTCTCTATAGTCAAATAATTGCTTGTTGATTGCATCTAACTCCTTATTTAATTCAGCAACAGATATACCCATTTCTTCTGCATGCTCATCGTTAGTTTTATTGCGAAACAAAATATTGGTATGCTCCCAATTGCCATCCTCTTTTATTTGATATACTTTTTCAGCGAGTGCAAAATTCCCTTTTAATATGGATTGAAGTTCATTGTAAGTAAATGTATAAAATTTGCCCTCCACTCCTTCTGAGTCGGCGTCATAAGATGCATAAAATCCGCCTTCAGCTGTCATCCACTCACGTTCAACAAAAGCAAGGGTGTTTTCTATTACGCGCTTATAGTTATTATTTGGTTGTTCCCGATAAGCTTCCGCATACAAACAAATTAATAAAGCATTGTCGTACAACATTTTTTCGAAATGTGGTATCATCCATTTTTTGTCTACAGTATAGCGGGCAAAGCCACCACCAATATGATCATATATTCCGCCAAACATCATTTTGTTTAGCGATAAATGGATATGTTGTTGAACAGCTTCATCTTTATGAAAAAAATTAACTCTCAACAAAAAAAGCAACGACATACTACCCGGAAATTTAGGCGCCGAACCAAATCCACCATCTTCTGTATCGAATTGTTTTTTCAGTTGTGTAACAGTGGTAATTAATTCCTCCTTAGTAAACAACGCTATTCCTTCCGGTATATTTATTTTCTCAATAAACGACTGGTCCATTTTAAATAAATGCTCACGAATCGATTGTGCTTGTTGTTCAACTTTATCTCGCTCGTTGGTGAAAACATTTTTCATATACATCAAAACATCCAACCACGAAGGTTTTCCATAACCCGGTTTTGGTGGGAAATAAGTTCCTGCACTAAATGGCAATAATTCGGGAGTAAGAAAAACATTTAATGGCCATCCTCCGGCACCAGTTAATAGTTGGCAGGTATTCATATAAATATGGTCAAGGTCGGGACGTTCTTCTCTGTCAACTTTAATATTAACAAAGTACGTATTCATGAACCCCGCGGTAGCAACATTTTCAAAACTTTCATGCTCCATCACATGACACCAGTGACAAGCTGCATATCCAATCGAAATTAAAATCGGTTTATCTTCTTTTCGGGCTTTTTCAAAAGCTAATTCTCCCCATGGGAACCATTCCACCGGATTATGCGCATGCTGCAATAAATAGGGTGAAGATTCGTGGATAAGATGATTGGAATATTGTTGCTGCATAGTAGTGTAATTAAACGTGCAAACGTATTAGGTTGCCGTAAGTTCAGCAAGATAAATTAAAAGTAAAATAAAAAAGGATTACTTTTTCTTATTGGCTTTGGCAAGATAATTATCTATAGCCATAATAATAGATGGAGATTCAGGTGTAGGTGCTTTTACATCTATACGCAGGTGTTGTTCTTCCATTGCTTTTAATGTAGCACCGCCCATACAACCAATGCGGAGGTCACCTTGCTCAAAATCAGGGAAATTTTGGAATAAACTTGCAACACCTGTTGGTGTAAACAACACAATCATATCATATCCGATTTTCCCTTTCATGTCGGTAAGGTCTGCAGCTACTGTTTCATACATCATAGCTTCAACAAAATCGGCATTATTATTTTTCAGGTATTCGGTGTAAACGTCTTTATGATTAACAGTGCAAGGAAAAATGAATTTTTCTGTCAGGTGCTTTTTCAGCAAATCAAATAACTCGGTTTCTTTACCTGCGCCGTAAAATACTTTGCGTTTGCGGTATTGAATGTACTTTTGAAGATAAACGGCTATGGCTTCGGTAACACAAAAATATTTGGTCATTTCCGGCATACGAATGCGGAGTTCTTCACAAATTCTAAAAAAATGGTCGATGGCATTTCGGCTGGTAAAAATAACAGCAGTGTAATCGAGGATATTGATACGCTGTTTTCTGAAATCTTTAGCCGCGAGACCCCTTACCTGAATAAACTGACGAAAGTCGATTTTGATTTTATATTTCTCTACCAAATCCTGATACGGTGATTTAGGAATTTCAGGGGGCTTGGGCTGTGAAATTAAAATTGACTTTACTGGTTTTAATGCAGGTTGTTGGCTGTTATTCATCGGCAAATTTTTTTGCTTCACCTAAGCCCAATCAGTGAAAACCTTAATGGCTATCAACAAAGGAGCTATTTCGAGGGCGCAAATATACAGCAAAAAATACACGAAATGAAACCGACCGGAAAGTCGAAGTGAGGCAAAACCCTTAACAAGCCTTATCAATAAGGCAATTGCAATAAGGATAAGTGCTCCAAAAATGGCCCAATTGTTAACAGGCGGTTCGGCAAAAGCAGCCAAAATAACGAATGGCAGGAGACCTATTCCCAACAAATGGTAAATTACCAGGGCATTAAATCTGAAAAACTGTAATGGGGCTGAAAGCTTGAAAGCTGAGCCAATTATGCGATATAATAACCCTTTCAACAAATATAAAACCGATAAACCTCCAATACAGAGGCCGATATTATAAATTGCCAGTTTAAATGGCATTTCCAGTTCAAAATATTGGGTCAACAAATACACAAATACACCGGCACAAAAGGCAAAGTTGACAAAGGTTAACAATTTAAAAATATTGGCGGAAAACTCTCTATCCCTATAAATTTGCTGGCCCAGGTTGCTGTTAAGTATTACTGTGAGGTTTTCGCCTAACTCCTTAGCAAATACGTATCGCAGCCAGGTTACATAAGCCAGCATAACGAGCAGCAAAATGGGTAAAATGAAATCGCGCACGGTAACGTGATGCACCTCTGGTTTTTGAATCATCACCGGCCCACTCTCTATGCTGAACAGACTGTCGTACCCTAATTTATCGAACTTCAACATTTCAAGAATAGCCTGTGTATCAACCGGGTAAATCTTTGCAGGCTTTGGTGGAGGAGGTGGTGGTGAAAATGGTACTGACTGGTTTTGTTGCACAGCAGCACCAGTATCAGATTGCGCAGACGCAAATGAAATACAGGTAACCAATAATAATATTAACAGTAGTTGTTGTTTCACCTAAAAATAGTTCACGTAACCAAAATGTATTTTGGTGTTTTTAAACTGCACAGGGTTGCCCTCACGGCTGCCTAGTGCATAAGTTAGACCAAAGATACCTGCTTTTGTTTCAAAATTTATACCTGCACCAAAACCGTAGGGCCAATCGGCAGTTAAAACAGCACCTGCTGCATTTTCAGTATATCCGCCATCGGCAAAAATGGAGGCATAGGCATTTTGTGATAATAAATAACGCAACTCAAATGTTCCGATATGATATTGAGAAACAACGATACTTTGTTCGTCAAATCCCCGCAATAAAGTTGTGCCGCCTATGCGATATAATTCATTTTGCAACAAATAATTATTGATGATAGCAGCACCTCTTGTTTGCAATAATAATGTAACGCGCGAAAACAATGGAATATACCATCCGAGTTGATAATGATATTTTACCGATAAACTTTTTAGGTCTATTGAATCATATAAGGTGCTAAAATCATATTCCGGATTTAATGGGTCTTGTAATTCAACAATTGAAGCATTTTCTTTTATTGTTTTATTACCGATTGTCGCCCCAATTGTAAATGCATAACCTTTATATGGATTAAAACGATAATTCAGTTTTTCATAATTCCACTCTAAACCATAAGCTCTTTCTACCATATCTAACGATGGAGGTAATTGTAAATTACTTAAGATATATCCAGTGTCAATTGCCAGCACTGCAGAATTATAAAAATTAGCCAATGCTTTGAAATAATTATTCCCGGTCATTTGAAATAACACGCCGGCTGATGTAGTGCGTTCTAAAAATGTTGAATCCTTCAAATACAGGCTAAATGCACCTTCCAGACCAATGGGTAATTTTGGTAAATAGGGATAAACTAATGAAGTTTGTAATTCTTTTGAGGTGCTTTCCAGTTTTGAAAAATGGAAATTGAATAATTCACCTGCATTAAAAACATTGTGTAATTGTAATCTACCCTCGCCTGTAATAATTAAACGACCTGTTATAGCTTCGTTGGGAATAACACCAATAAGGAAATCGAAAGTGCTGGATTGTTTTTCATCCAAATACATAATTATTTTGGCGCGATTGCCGGAAAATTCTATTTTAGTATTTTTTGATTTGGTAGCAAAAGGAATTTCTTTCAACCTATTTTCCAAGGTGTTGAGTAATTGCTGATTAAAAGGAGCGCCTGGTGTTATTCCGGTATACTGAATTAAATAATTGGCACTCACATTTAAATTGCCAACTACAAGGATTGTATCAAAAACGATATATTGATTTTTGCGATAAATTAAATCTGCACTAATCACTGAATCTCCCCATATTATACTATCCAGTTGAAGGGTTGCAAATGGATAACCAACAGATTCGGAATAGGTTAACATTTTTTGCATTAGGCCTACAACCTCTTGATGATTAAATACATTGCCTTCAATATCTTTTTTCCTGTATCCGACTCCGGCGAGTGCAAATTCATCCACATTTGTGGTATTTAAAGTAGCCCAATACACTTTTTTACCCGGTAATATGGTTGCATAAAGGGTATCAGCATCTTGTTTGTTAAAGTTCCAGGTTGCAGTTAAGTACCCTTCTTGCTGATAAGGCTCCAAATATTGTTGTAAATACTTTTCTACTTCAACTTTGGTTGCAAATGCAATAGGTGCATCAAATCCATCATCTTTTTTTGATAATAGAGGATGTTCAACAATGAGCCATGTAGTATCCTGTGCCAAAGCAACATGACCAAATGAAAACATCAGGAAGATAACGTGAATAGCCCTTTTCATCAGTTGATTGCAAATTTACAGATACATTTGCACCTGCAGTATGAAAATAAACGAAAATAAAGCCGGTATATATATACATATTCCTTTTTGCAGAAAGGCTTGTCATTACTGTAATTTTCACTTTTCTACTTCGCTGCAACAAAAAGCAGCTTTTTTGCAGGCATTGCACAAAGAGCTTGAGGAACAAAAATCTTATTTGAATAACAAAAGCATTCAATCCATTTATTTTGGTGGTGGCACACCATCTGTTTTGTCGCAGGAAGAATTAGCTGCTATTATGGAAATTGTTCATACAACATACCATGTTGATGCAAATGCGGAAATAACACTTGAAGCCAATCCTGATGATATTAATACAACCTATTTGCAGGAATTAAAATCGATAGGTGTTAATAGAATGAGTGTTGGTATTCAATCATTTTATGAAAGGGACTTATTGTGGATGAACCGCTCACATACTGCTGAGCAGGCTGAAAAATGTTTGCAATTAATTGCTGAAGCCGGGTTTGAAAAAATTACTGCAGATTTTATTTACGGCATTCCGATGTTATCACATTCGGAATGGATAGGTAATATTAATAAAGTAATCCAATTTGGCGTAAATCATATATCCTGTTATGCGTTAACGGTAGAGCCGAAAACAGCATTACAACATTTTATTGCATCAGGCAAAACAGCTGGCATTAGCGATCAACACAGTGCTGAACAATTTGCCATTTTAACCGAACAATTAAATGCGAATGGATTTGAACATTATGAAATATCCAATTTTGCCAAAAATGGTGCTTATGCTTTACACAATTCATCTTATTGGTTAGGCAATCATTATTTAGGTGTTGGCCCATCTGCACATTCTTATAATGGCATAGAAAGAAAATGGAATATTGCAAATAATGCTTTATATATCCAGGCTGTTGAAAATAAACTTCCTTATAGTGAAATAGAAATACTTACTGTAATTCAGCAAATGAACGAACTCATAATGACATCGCTGAGAACCATGTGGGGATTAGATTTGAACAGGTTTAAACAGCAATTTGGTGAACAGCATACGAGCACATTGTTGCATAACATTCAATCTGCAGAAAATAATAAATTATTAATAACCAACGAAAACATTTTAACAATTAGTCCGGAAGGAAAATTTCTTGCTGATGGAATTATCAGTGATTTATTTTTCGACGATTAGGGCTTTATTGAAGTTGCCGGCATTTGTTCCGCCAAAAATCCCATCATGGCTTTATAAAATTCCAATCGGTTTTCTTCCAGTTTAAATCCGTGACCTTCATTTTCCTTGAGCATATACACAACATGTTGGTCTCTGCTTCGCAATGCGTCCACCATTTGTTCAGATTCTTCTTTTCGTACTCGTGGGTCGTTACCACCTTGTGCAATAAATAAAGGTACTTTAATATTTTCGGTATGAAATACCGGAGAAGCATTATATAATAATACGCTATCAGCAACGGGATGACCAATCATTTCAAAAAGCATTTCTTTTTCAGGCTCCCAATAAGACGGTAAATTATTTAATAAAGTAAATAAATTAGACGGCCCAACATAAGCAATTCCGCATGCATAAACATCGGGCGTAAATGTAACACCTGCCAATGCCGAATATCCTCCGTAGGAAGAACCGAAAATGGCAATTTTATCTTTATCTGCTACACCTTGATCAACCAGCCATGTTGCACCATCGGTAATATCGTCCTGCATTTTTTTGCCCCATTGTTTAAATCCTGCGGTTGTAAAGTTTTTTCCATAACCCCAACTACCGCGAAAATTGACCTGCAAAACGGCATAACCGCGGCTTGCCAGCAATTGCACATCTGCTCTGTAACCCCAATAATCGCGACTGGTCGGGCCACCGTGAACAAGAATTACGGTAGGTAAATTTTTTCCTGAAGTGCCGGAAGGAACAGTTAAGTAACCCTGAATATTTAAACCGTCGCGCGATTTATATTCAATAGGAAACATGGCACTCATTTGTTCTTTTAGAATATTGGTATTTATTGTAGCGAGATGGGTAATATTATTTTCTTCAGCATGGTATAAATAAAAATCACCAGGTGTTTTATCGTTGTAAGTTCTTACAATAAAATGTTTTTCTTCATTGTCGAAACCATTAAAATAAATATCATCACCAGGGAATTTTAATGCCAGTTGCTCATATATTTTTTTCAAATCTTCATCGAAAAATACCAGGTGTTTTTTATCAGTAGCATAATAAGCAGATACCAGCTTATGTTTTTTGGGAGAACGTTCTGCATAGGTAATATCTACATCAGGATGTTCAAGAATTATTTCCGGGTTTTGTGGATTTGCAGGGTCAATTTTTACCAGTGCTGTTTTATCTCTGTTTAAATTTGATAATGCGTAAATGTATTTATTGTTTTCGTCGAAAAACAGCGGTTCCACCATATCTTTCCAATCGCTTACCAGTAACGACTTAAATGGTTGGTCTTCTGTTTCTCTGTATAACAAATGCGTTTTAGTACCTTTTTCAACACTCACAGCAAGGCGCAATTTTCCTTCGTTATCCGCTTTCCAAATGGTAATCGGATTCGACATATCCTTATTGACTGCAAGTTGCTTTTTTTCACCTGTTTTAATATTTAATCGATACGGCTCAAATAATGCCGGATTATTTTTATTCATTGCAATAATTACTTCATCCGGAAAATCGGTAAGCTCATCAATTACTTCAATTCTGACATTTTGTTCCGGAGTTAAATCACGTTTATTGGTGCCATCTCTATCGATAGCATACAATTTATAATTTTCATCACCTGCTGCATCTTTGATATATAATAATGTGGTATTATTTTTCCAGAAGTAGTAGGTAATATCTCTTTCAGTTCCTGAAGTTACGCGCACGGGTGCTGCTGTAATATCAGCCGGTTGCACATAAATATTTAATCGTGAATTATAAGGACCAAGGTAAGCAATATAATCACCATCAGGAGAAATAGTAAAAGCTGTTTTTTCGGGATTTTTAAAAAATGCCTCGACAGGAATTGTGCCTTTGTCGAGCGCAATTAATCGTTGTATTTCAATGGAGTCGACTTTGGCAGAATGTTCGGGATTAGCTTTTGAGCAGTTTGAAATACTCACCATAGTAATTCCTCCGGCTACTGCCAAGAGGATAGATACCATTAATCCAAACTTCCATTTTCTTCTCAATCCAAACATAATCTCAACAAATTTATTCTGCTTAACGACAAATAGATGTTATAAAATCCATAAAAGCATGAATCATTAACAGTGTTTAACACAAAACAGCGGGCACAAAAAAAGGAAACCTAATGGTCTCCTTCAAATATTTGGTAAGAAAACTGGTGATTACTTCGAAAGTTCCACCAATTTATCTTCAAGTTCATATTCATCTCCTTCAATATAACCGGTATGTTTATCGGTTATGAGGCCTGCCTTGTTTGTTACCACAGTAAATGGAACAGACTGCCCACCTAGTATACGTTGCAGGTCTTTGTTAGTATCTAACAACACGGTATAAGTCCAGCCCTGACCTTCTGCATATGCCTTCACATTAGCCTTAGTTTTAGCGTCATCTATAGATACAGCAATAAGTTCAACATTGTAGTCTTTTTGCCAATCTTCATAAATTTCGGCAATATTGTTAAGCTCCTCTTTGCAAGGAACACACCAGGTTGCCCAAAAGCTAAAAACCTGAATTTTATCGTCTTTACCAAAGTCGGCTATGTTTACTTTATTACCATTAATATCATAAAGTGTCAAATCAGGCAATGCATCTTGTGCTTGCAGATTATTTAAACCAAAACAGGCAATAGCCAATAAGAGACCGATTTTTTTCATTTTTTGATGATTTAGCAGTTCAAAGATAGGTTTTGATTGTCAATATTTATGCCATAGTCACTACCCGATAGGTTCGTTTTTTCACAGTAGGGTTAGATTTTGACAAAAAAATGGCAATAATTGCAGCTAACATATATAGCCTCATGCGTTTGCACTTCACCCAAAAATAAAGTTGTCCTATAGTCCATTTTGAGACTTTATTCGAATAAGAAGTGGCTTATCGATAAAGAACTGTTAAGAATATGGCAGCACATTTTTAACTTAGTGCCCGGAAATCCAACGATATGAGAAAAATTTTAAGCGTTTTATGTATTGTTTTCAGCACCGGTTTCGTGTATGGTCAGGGCAGTTTTTCAGGTGATTTACAGTTAAACACTGAGTTTTACCAAAGCGACTCTGCTATTGGAGCAACGGGCACAGCTCATTACGACAACCTGTTAAGTGGAGCTTATGGATGGCTCAGTACCTACTACCGCAACGAACCTATAGGCCTTGAAATTGGTGTTCGATTAGATATATTTAATAATGCCAACTTGCACAATCCCGGAATTCCATATACCGATGCAGGTATTGGGCGTTGGTATATTTCTAAAAAAATAGATGCTTTAACCATAACAGGCGGACATATTTATTCCCAATTCGGTAGCGGGATTGTTTACCGTTCGTACGAAGAAAGACCATTGGGAATAGACAATGCATTGTTTGGAATGGAAATCGATTATGCATTAAATGAAAACTGGACAGTTAAAGTGCTTGGTGGGCAAATGAAAGATTTGTTCAGTCGCTTTGACCCAATTATTAAAGGCGCAACCATTGAAGGGATGATTCCTACAGAAAATCAACAAATTGTGATTGCTCCGGGCGCTACCTTTTTAAACAGGACAATGGACCAGGACAACATGGATATTATTGTTGGGCAAATAAACAGTTATGATTTAGAAGACAGGTTTGTACCTAAATATAATATGTATGCCGGTTCAATTTTTAATACGTTAACTGTTAAGGATGTGAGCTGGTATGTAGAATATGCGAAAAAAAGTAGCGAGGCCATAAATGATATTACCGGTCAGTTAGTGGATGAAGATGGTAGTGTTTTATATACCTCTCTCTCCTATTCCACCTCCAAAATCGGTAAAGGATTTGGCGTTACCGGTCAGTTACGTATGGTAGACAATTGGGTAATGCGAACTTCGCCGAACGAAACTTTGTTAGATGGTATTATGGACTACCTGCCTTCGTTAACCAAACAAAATTCTTTGCGATTGACTGCAAGATACCAGGCGGTAGCTCAGGAATTAGGTGAACTTGCATATCAGGTGAATGCCACATTTACACCTAAAAAAGGATATACATTTAATGCGAATTATTCGAATGTTTCCAACGATAGTTTAGATTTATTTCAGGAGATTTTTGTTGATTTCGAAATGCGCAAAACGAAATATAAATTATTATTAGGCGGACAATTAATTAATTACAATCAGGAAGTTTATGAAAATGAACCTGATCGTCCGATGGTTCAAACCATAACACCATTTGCTGAATTAACTTATAAATTCGACAGAAAAAAATCAATGCGTGTAGAGTTACAATATCAACAATGTGAGCAAGATTATGGCAGCTGGGTGTATGGATTATTAGAATATAATATTGCGCCAAAATGGAGTTTTGCAGTAAGCGATATGTGGAATTATGAACCTTTACGCACAGAAGAAGCATTACATTATTATTCCATATTTACAGGATACACGCATAAATCGTCACGATTTACGTTAAACTATGTAAAACAAATTGCCGGTATAGTTTGCACAGGAGGTGTTTGCCGTTACGAACCTGCATTTAGCGGATTAAAAGCCGGATTAGTAACAACATTTTAATTGATTAAAATATGTTTATGAAAAATATAACAAATAAATTTTTAACAACAGTTTCCATTGCTGCTATTATAGTGATATCGTTTAATGGATGTAAAGAAGTTGGACCAGAAATTAACCTCACTGAAACTGATTACATAACATATTTAGAAACACCGGAAGCTGCCTCACAAAAAATAATATTGTTAGAAGATTTTACCGGCGCAGCATGTCCGAATTGCCCTGATGGACATATTGCCATTGCAGATGTGATTGATGCTAATCCAGGCAAAGTAGTAGCAATAGCAGAATATAATTATTTTGGTGATCCATTATATGGTGATCAAATATTTGTAACAGATGAAGCATATAGTCTCGATGAATATTTATTAGGACCTGTAACCGGATGGCCTGCCATTTTTATTGACAGAAAAGATTTTGGTGGTGACGACTATCTTGCTGAGTTACCTGAAAATGTGGCACCTTTTTCTGATGAACAATTAAGCTTAAGCAGCCCGGTTAATTTGTATGTTGAAAATACCTACGATGCTGCTACCAGATTATTAACTACTCATGTAACAATTAAATATACAGATGATGTTACGGCAACAAATAATTTAAGTATCGCTTTAACAGAGAGTGGTATTATTGCAGCACAAATAGATGATAATGTTGGCGGTGAAGTGCCTGATTACGAACATAATCACATGCTAAGGAAAATGTTAACCTATTACGCAGGAGATGCATTACCGGAAGAAAATATTGCCGGCAGAGTATATGAGTTTGAATATACATATACACTAAATGACGATTGGAATGCTGACAACATGCATGTTGTAGCATTTGTGCATAATGCAGAAACTGATAATAAAGAAGTATTACAAGTTGCGGAAGTTGAAGTTGTGGAATAATCGAATGTAAAGAAATATATAGTTTATAATAAAACTGCAATAAAAAAAGGGCTTCGTTTGAAGCCCTTTTTTATTTATTTAATTGTCAGCATTAAATCTTAAGTTGGAATTGCGCAACAAACATATTTGCTGAAGTTATTCCTCCGGGAGAAATAGCGCTAGCCCAATTTGTGTTGATTACGTTTAATTGCAATCTTGCGGTATTTTCAGGTAAAAATGTAAACCCGATATTACCTGTAATTGTAGTATAATCATTTTCGTCTTTAGAAGTATTAGGGTCAGTATTTTCGAATTTGCCACCAAACTCTAAAGTTTTGCACCATGATTTATTGATATCTACTTTTAATAATGCCTGTGCAAAATAACCGGTCATATTAAAATCTTCTATTAATAATCCGTTTGTATCAGCAATAAATGAAGTGGAGTTTACACCTTGAATGTATTCACCTTCAACAATCAATTTTGATTTAGTGCCAATTTTTTGCTGCACACTTAAATCAACACCATAAGAAACCCCACTGGTATCTTTTACATAAATATTTTGTGCATTGGCACCAATTCTAATTGCTTTAACCGGACTAAATTCCAAACGACCAACAAGATTTTTTTGAGAGTTGTCATCATTTGTAACTGCACGGTTACTACCATTCGCAATTGCGAGGTAATAATTTAAAGGCATTTTTTCTTTCATAAATGTTCCGAATAACATGGCACCCGGTTGGTATGAAGACAAACTATTGGAAACAAATAAAGCACTTGTAGTTCCGCGATCAATCATACGTAAATCTTCGTGGCTGGTTAATTCATCTAATTCATAAGGCATTTTAAATTGACCTGCACGGAATTGAATATAATCGCTGCATTTATAATCCATATATGCTAACTCAATTACACGACCAGGGTTAGTTCCTTTTAACTCAGGTAACTGTACACGAACAACGCCGCTGAATTTATCATTTAATTTAATGTCGGTACGTATTTCGATACGACGTAATCTGAAGTTATTAGTTAATGGGTCAGCACTGAATTTATTTTGAACATCAACGCTATCGGTCAATGAAGCTTCAAATCGCGAATGCACTAAAGCTTTAACCTTAATGGTTGGTGTAAAAGTTTGTTCAGGTGTGGTAGTTTGACCAATTGCTGATGCGCTTAATAAAGCACATATAGCTAAGAGTCCAATTTGTTTAAGATGCATATTGTAAGATTTTGTGCCTCAAAGGTATTTATATGGTTTTGCAAGTATATTAAGCCAATGTTAAGTTTATTTTGTGTTTATGATAAGTTTGCAAATTGTTTATGCTGAATTAACATATCAGCTGTTTTTGACCGATTATAAGGTTTATGTTATTATAATTAGAACTTATAGTTAAGCAGTATTACCGCACAGTTAAATGTATAAATAATTGATATGTCACGTTTTCAGTGGATTTTTCATCAGTTTGCAATCAATAACAACTGTATAATTTATTTGTGAAAAACCATCACTTCACAACGCAAAGGATTAAAGTCAGTTGCCCTTTTAAAGTGAAAATCATCTGAAAACATAATGTGCAAAAACTTTGGGTTACAATTTGGCATATCACTGTCTAAGCCCTATTTTAGCCGCACATTTATGGGACCTTCATCATTATTGGTTTTGATAATGGCAGCGGTTGCCTTTTCGGCGGCCGGTATTCTGCTGTCAAAAGTTGTGTTAAAAGCCTCTAAATCAGAGGTAAAAGGCGAGCCATACGAATGTGGTGTGCCAACTACCGGCAATAGCTGGGTGCAATTTAATGTTGGGTATTACTTATTTGCCCTCATTTTTTTGGTTTTCGACGTAGAACTTATTTTTTTATACCCTTGGGCTGTTACCGTTCAAAAACTAGGCATGTTCGCCTTTTTTGAAGCGGTGATTTTCCTCTTTATATTATTTACGGGCTTTTTATATGCTCACAAAAAAGGTGCACTAAAATGGATGTAAACAATCAAATCCCAAAACAAGAAGCGTTTCCGGGAGATGTTCATCCCTCTGCAGACGGTGGAATTTTAGTTACAAAACTTGACGATGTAATTAACTGGGCACGTTCAAACTCTTTGTGGCCGCTGGTTTTCGGGACTAGCTGTTGTGCCATTGAGATGATGAGTGCAGCCAGTGCAAAATACGACTGGAGCCGTTTTGGTTTTGAAGTTGCCAGAGCAACACCGAGACAGGCAGACGTAATAATTATTGCCGGAACCATTGTAAACAAGATGGCGCCTGTGCTTAAGCGTTTGTACGACCAAATGGCTGACCCTAAATATGTGATTGCTATGGGAGCCTGCGCTACAAGTGGAGGACCATTCTTTTATAATACCTATAGTGTAGTGAAAGGCGCCGACCATATTATACCGGTTGATGTATATGTAGCCGGCTGTCCTCCGCGCCCAGAAGCACTTATGCATGCGCTGATGATGTTGCAAACCAAGATAAAATCCGGTGGCAAGCGGGAAAAAATGGTAATTGAGAAATTTTACGATAAAGTAACTGAATGATGGAACGCGAAGCATTACAAGCCCAAATTACCGCAATTAATGCGAATGTTACCTTCGAAGAAGGTGGCGAAATGCTGAATGCCTTTGTGGACCCAAAAGAGTGTCGCGATTTATTGCAAACACTGCATAATATGGACGACTTGGCATTTGATTATATGTTTTGCCTGACTTGTGTGGACTGGAAAACACATCTTACTATGGTGTATCATCTGGAGTCGACAAAACACAGACATGTTGTAGTTATTAAATCAAAATTAGACAGAGAAAACCCTGAAATAGATACAATGAGTGACATTTGGCGCACAGCTGAATTGCTGGAACGCGAGGTGTACGAATTATTTGGTGTGCGATTTATCAATCACCCTGACCTTAGAAAATTATTACTTTCTGACGAATGGGAAGGTTGGCCGCTGCGCAAGGATTACGAAGATCCTATCAATATGATTAAGTTGTAACACTATTTCAATTTTTAAATAAATAATACCCGGTTAGAACCAATGTTAGAAGAAATTGCAGTAAATGATACCGGTGATCTGATAATCAATGTCGGACCACAGCACCCTTCCACCCATGGTGTGTTGCATTTGATTATCACTTTAAATGGAGAAACCATTAAAAACATCGACCCAAATCTGGGTTATATCCATCGCTCCATCGAAAAAATGTGCGAAAGCCTGAGTTACAGACAGTTTATTTATGTAACATCCAGGATGGACTACTTGTCATCTCACATCAATAACCACGCATGTGCTTTGACCGTAGAAAAAGGTTTACAAATTGAAGTTCCTGAACGTGCGCAATATATCCGGGTAATTATGGATGAACTTACCCGTTTGGCTTCTCATCAATTGTGGTGGGGTGCTGCAGCAATGGATGTTGGTGCTTTAACGCCATTTTTTCATGCATTTCGCGAAAGAGAAATGATAAATGAAATTATGGAAGAAACTTGTGGTGCCCGCCTTACTATGAATTATAATGTTCCCGGCGGCGTTATGGCAGATATTCATCCGGATTTCCAGCGTAAAACAAAAGCATTTTTAGCCTTTTTTAAAGATAAGTTACCTGAATATGATGAATTGGTAACTGGCAATATCATTTTCCAGAACAGGATGAAAGATATCGGCATCATTTCAAAAGAAGATGCCATTTCTTACGGCTGTTCAGGTCCAACAGCGAGAGCAAGTGGTGTGAGTTGTGATATCAGAAAAACGCATCCTTACAGTATTTACGATAAAGTACAATTTGACGAAGTGCTGGAAACTACCGGCGACAGTTTCGGCAGATATTTAGTGAGGATGCAGGAAATGCGTCAATCTATTCATATTATTGAACAATTAATAGATAATATTCCTGAAGGAGATTTTCAAGCTAAAACAAAAGCAGTTTTAAAATTACCTAAAGGAGAATTTTATACACGTGTTGAAACGGCAAGAGGGGAATTAGGGGTGTATATAGTGAGTGAAGGAGGTTTAACACCATATAGAATTAAATTCCGTTCACCGGGTTTTTCAAATTTGAGCGCATTAAATCATATGGCCAAAGGTCAAAAAATTGGCGATATGGTGGCTATTATGGCTACGCTTGATTTGGTGATTCCGGATATTGACAGGTAGGTGGGATTTGTGGATTGAGCAAGATTTGTTGATTGAACAAGATTGAATGATTTGGAGATTGAACAAAATTTGGAGATTGAACAAAATTTGGGGATGGAGGATTGAACAAGATTTGTTGATTGAACAAAATTGAGGATTGAAAAAGATTTTTTTGAATTGGATTGATTGAAATAAAATAAAATAGCATTCGCTTTGATAAGTTTCGAATATATCGCAGATAATATTGATAAGTGGTTAAATAATACGTTTAGCCCCTGGCTTGCATTAACTATTGAGTTTGTTATTGTTGGTGTTTTGTGTATTGGCTTATTTGCCGTTTTAGGTTTAGTATTAATTATGATGGAACGCAAAGTATCGGCTTATATGCAGGTGCGTTTAGGACCAAATCGTGTTGGGCCAAAAGGGATGTTCCAAACGGTTGCTGATACGCTCAAATTATTAGTTAAAGAAGGACTTACCCCTGCAGGTTCTGATAAATTTTTATTTAACCTGGCTCCATTTGTTGTAATGATTGCCGCTATGTTGGTTTTAGCACCAATTGCGTTTGCTAAAAACTTTCAAATTTGGGATATTAATATAGGTGTGCTATATGTAAGTGCCGTTTCATCTATTGGTGTGATTGGCATTTTAATGGCGGGTTGGGCAAGTAATAATAAGTATTCGTTATTAGGTGCCATGCGAAGCGGCGCACAAATTGTGAGTTATGAATTAAGTGCAGGTTTATCGATATTGGTTGTTGTAATTTTTACAGGTGATTTATCCATTTCGCAAATTATTGAATCACAACAAACTGGTTGGTGGATTTTCAGAGGGCATATCCCAATGTTAATTGCTTTTATCATTTTTATAATTGCCGTAACTGCTGAAACTAATCGTGCTCCTTTCGATTTGGCTGAAGCAGAATCGGAATTGACCGCAGGATTTCATACGGAATATTCGGGAATGAAATTCGCGTTGTTCTTTTTAGCAGAATATGTAAATATATTTATTGTATGTGCTATTGGCGCCACCTTATTTCTTGGGGGTTGGATGCCTTTGCATATCGGTAATTGGGAAGCGTTCAACAGCATTATGGACTGGATTCCATCATCGCTGTGGTTTGTAGGAAAAACCTTTTTCCTCATTTTTGTAATTATGTGGTTCCGTTGGACATTCCCTCGTTTACGAATTGATCAATTACTCAATCTTGAATGGAAATATTTGTTGCCTATTTCAATGTTTAATTTATTATTGGCTACTTTAATTGCCATACAAGGTTGGTATTTTTAATGAGTTGCAAATGCAACACAACAAATTTGAGTGAATTGGATTTGTAGTTAATTTTTGAACTTATGTTTATAACGCAATATATAAAAGAAGTTTTCACCGGAGTAAAATCGCTTCTGATTGGCATGCGCAGAACGGGATATTATTTTACCCATCATAAGGAAATAATCACGCAGCAGTATCCGAATGAAATACCGGTTATGGCTGAGCGATTTAAAGGTGAAGTAATCATGTTGCATGATCAAAACAACGAACATGCCTGCACCGGTTGCACAGCTTGTGAATTGGCTTGTCCGAATGCAACAATTAAAATTGTTACTAAATTCGATATTACACCTGAAGGAAAAAAGAAAAAAGCTATCGATAAGTTTGTTTATCACCTTGAACTATGCACATTATGCAACTTGTGTATTGAAGCATGTCCCACAGGAGCAATTAAAATGGGACAGAATTTTGAACACAGTGTATTTAATCGTGCCGAGTTAACTAAGGTATTAAACAAACCGGGTAGCAAAGTGAGAGATGATGTGGAATAAACAATAACTATTTTTAAATTAACACAACTATTACCTTGAGCGCTTACGAAATCATATTTTACCTTTTAGCTGCTTTTATTCTAGGCAACGGAATTCTAGCTATGACAACCACTAAAATATTTAGGGCTGCCATATTTTTATTATTCACTTTAATTGGAGTTGCCGGTTTATATTTTTGGATGCAGATAGAATTTGTTGCCGCAGTGCAAATTATTGTTTATGTAGGTGGTATTGTGGTGCTGATTATTTTTTCTATTTTCCTCACACAACAATCAGGCTTAGAAATGCCTAAGGCTACTTTACAAAGAAAAATATTTTCAGGTATCGCTGCAATATGTGGTGCCGGCTTAACAGGTTTATTAATTAGTCAATATGGTTTTACCAATAATCCTGATGCAGTGTTGGACGATTCTGTTCAAAACATAGGAACTCAAATGCTGGATTATGAAGATGTTGGATTTGCATTACCATTTGAAGTAATCAGTATTTTATTATTGGCTGCTATGATTGGCGCAATAGTTATTGCCATGAAATCTAAAGTTGAAGAATCATGAACGAAATAAGTATCACTCATATTTTATTTTTAAGCACAGCGCTGTTTTTTATCGGCGTTTACGGCTTACTTACACGTCGCAACATGATTACCATGCTTATGGCAGTTGAGTTAATTCTCAATAGTGTAAACATCAACTTTGTTGCTTTTAACAAATACTTATATCCTGATAATCTTGACGGATTATTTTTTACGATATTTATTATTGCCATTGCTGCCGCTGAAGCTGCTGTGGCCATTGCTATTATAATCCATATTTATAGAAACCATCATTCTATTGATGTGGAAGACAATGAAGAAATGAAATACTAATAACAACATGAACAGCTATAATTATATATCACTCATTCCGATTTTACCTTTTATAGGCTTTTTGCTGTTAGGGTTACTCGGAAAAAAGTTACCGGAAAAACTTTCAGGCTTTATTGGAGTGTTATTTATAGGAATTGCAGCAGTGTTATCACTTACCACTGCCTATCAGTATTTTATTGTTGATGGTGCCATAAATGGTGTTTATCCGCATCTTGAGCCGGTTAAGATAACCTGGTTGCAATTTACATCAACCTTGTCTATCGACATGGGCATAACGCTGGATCCTATTTCTGTAATGATGCTAGTTGTTGTTACGTTCATCTCATTAATGGTGCATATTTTTAGTTTAGGGTATATGCACGGCGAAAAACGTTTTGCTACTTATTATTCCCATTTACAATTATTTACTTTTAGTATGTTGGGATTGGTGATATCAAGCAATCTGTTTCAGATATACATGTTTTGGGAATTGGTGGGTGTTTCTTCATTTTTGTTAATTGGTTATTATTATGATAAACCATCAGCAGTAGCTGCCAGTAAAAAAGCATTTATTGTAACCCGCTTTGCAGATTTATTTTTCCTGATTGGCATATTAATAATGGGCTTAACTGCCAACTCATTTGATTTTAATACCATTATATCAACGCTGACATCTGAAAACTTTAGATTTGGTGGTACGTTTTTAGGCTTTAGTGTTTTAACATGGGCTTTAGTATTAATATTTATTGGTGGAGCCGGAAAATCTGCGATGTTTCCATTGCATATTTGGTTGCCAGATGCCATGGAAGGTCCAACACCTGTTTCTGCATTAATTCACGCTGCAACGATGGTTGTTGCAGGTGTATTTTTAGTAGCTCGTTTATTTCCTGTTTTTGCAGTTACCGATTCAGGAGCATTAGAAATTGTAGCTTATGTAGGTATTTTTTCTGCCGCTTTTGCAGCTGTCATTGCCTGCACGCAAACAGATATTAAACGTGTATTGGCATACTCAACCATGAGTCAAATCGGGTATATGATGTTTGCACTCGGCGTAAGTGATTATGAGCACGGTGCGGGTTTCACGTCCAGTATGTTCCATTTATTTACCCATGCGTTTTTTAAATCATTATTATTCTTAGGAGCAGGTGCTGTAATTCATGCAGTGCATAGCAACGAAATGAAGGACATGGGTGGATTAAAAAATATTTACCTATTACACATATCACATTTTTAATTGCGTGTTTAGCTATTGCAGGTATTCCACCGTTTGCGGGGTTCTTTAGTAAAGAAGGCATTTTACATGCTGCATACGAATCTCATCCCGGCATTTATTATATCGCATTAATTACTTCCGGCATTACTGCATTTTATATGTTCCGTTTGTATTACAATATATTTTGGAATAAACAAGATGCGCATTTACACGATTTTCATGGTGAAGGTCCAATAAGTATGAAATTGCCTTTAATCATTTTAGGTACCTTATCTATTGTAGTTGGGTTTATTCCATTTGCACACTACATTACACCAACAGGCAAACCTGGTGAAATGCATCTTGATTTGATGTTTTCAATTGCACCGGTACTTATTGGGGTTGTCGGAATTGCAGTAGCGACCATGTTTTATAAATCTCAAAACGAAAAAGCGGATAAAGTTGCCACACAGTTAAATGGTTTATATAAAGCTGCTTACCGCAAATTTTATATTGATGAAGTATATCTGTTTATCACTAAAAAAGTAATTTTTAATTTAATTGGCAGACCTGCAGCCTGGTTCGATAGAAATATTGTGGATGGTTTCATGAATGCCCTTGGCAATACAACAGTATCTTTTTCAGCTTCACTTAAAGACATGCAGTCGGGTAAAGTGCAGGAATATGCATTATACTTTATTGCAGGTGTTATTGGGTTGAGTTTGATAGGTATTTATTTATGGATGTAATTATTTGTATCCAACGGGTTACAAATAATGATTTTATTAAGATGAAGTAATATGAATTTAAATTTACTTATAATAATTCCTGCAATTACCGCTTTGGGAATTGTGTTCAGCAGTGGATTGAAACAGGTGCGTTTTGTCGCATTTGCCGGTGCTGTAATTCAGTTGGTGCTAAGTTTTGTGTTGTTATTTTTATTTCAACAGGAGCGAAATGCCGGTAATAATGAACAATTTATTTTCCAGGCAACCTATAACTGGTTTCCATCCATAAATATCAACTACCATATCGGAGTTGATGGTATTTCAATTGCCATGATTTTATTGACTGCATTTGTTGTATTGGCAGGTGTATTAGTATCATGGCGTCAGGAAAAACTCAGCAAAGAATTCTTTTTATTACTCACGGTATTAAGTGCCGGTGCATATGGTTATTTTATTGCATTAGATTTATTCACCCTATTCTTTTTCCTTGAAGTTGCAGTAATTCCTAAATTTTTACTGATAGGTATTTGGGGCAGCGGAAAAAAAGAATATTCAGCAATGAAACTTGCATTAATGTTAATGGGTGGTAGTGCTTTAGTATTAGTAGGTATGATTGGCGTGTATTTTTCAGGCACTAACAGCTTAGATTTAATCACCAATGCACAATCTTCAATTGCAGAAGAAACACAACGAATATTTTTCCCGTTTTTATTTGTGGGTTTCGGCATATTCACTGCCTTATTTCCATTTCACACCTGGGTTCCTGACGGACACTCATCTGCACCTACTGCAGCATCAATGTTTTTGGCAGGTATATCAATGAAACTTGGTGGTTATGGTTGCTTGCGTGCTGCTGTGTATTTAATGCCGGAAGCCGCTGCTTATTACCAACCGGTTATTATTATTTTATCGGCCATTGCCATTATTTACGGCGCATTTGCTACGCTGATGCAAACCGATTTAAAATATATCAATGCATATTCGTCCGTTTCACATTGTGGTTTTGTGTTATTAGGAATAGGCATGTTGAATCAAACAGCAATAAACGGAGCAGTGTTACAAATGGTATCACACGGATTAATGACAGCCCTTTTCTTTGCTGCAATCGGAATGGTTTATGACCGCACACATACCAGAATGGTAAAAGATATTGGTGGCTTATTAAAAGTAATGCCATTTATTGCTACCGTATTTATTCTCGCAGGTTTATGTTCTTTAGGCTTGCCGGGTTTAAGTGGATTTGTAGCAGAAATGACTGTATTTATGGGTAGCTGGCAAAATCCGGAAACCTTATATCGGGTAGCAACAATTTTGGCTTGTGCAAGTATTGTGGTGACAGCAGTTTATATTTTACGCGCCGCAGGCAAAACAATGTTTGGTCCAATTGTTAATCAGGAACATTTAAGTTTTACAGATGCCGCTTGGAACGAACGTTTGGCTGCCATAGTATTATTAGCTGCCATTTTAATTATGGGTATTGCCCCATTTGTGGTTACTGATATTATTTATCCCGGAACGGAAGTTATGATGCAAAAAATAATTGTACATCAATAAATAAAATAGCATTCAATCAGCATGACATTTACTGATGTCGAAACAGATAACATATGACGAGTGAAATACTACTACTAATGAAATTTGAGTTGATGGTTACCATCATCCTGTTCATTATTTTATTGCTAAGGTTAGGTAAAAATGTAATGCCAACATCTACATTACTCAACCTTGTGAATATATTACTCGCTGTAAATTTTATTGCCGGATTTTTCAGCAACACAGTTGGTGATGCTTTTGGCAGCATGTTCCATAGCACCCAATTAATTCATCTTGAAAAAAACATTCTCAACTTAGCCGTTTTAGTTATTTCATTACAATCTCGCGAATGGCTCAGCACGCATAAACATATTCATGAGTTTTATGTTATTTTATTAGCTTCTTTGTCTGGGATGTTTTTTATGATTTCTGCTCAAAACATGTTTATGTTTTATTTAGGGCTGGAACTATCAACTATTCCGCTTGCAGCATTAGCTAACTTCGATTTAGCAAAACGCAAATCAGGTGAAGCTGCTATGAAGTTTATCATTTCTTCCGCATTTTCATCAGGTATATTATTATTTGGCATTTCATTGCTATACGGTGCGCTGGGCACTTTAAGTTATGAAGGTATAGCAGCTACTATGAGTGGTCAGCCGTTGCTCATATTAGCATTTGTAATGATACTTGCAGGGTTTGCATTTAAAATGAGTGCGGTTCCTTTCCACTTATGGACTGCAGATGTTTACGAAGGTGCACCTGTGGCTGTTACTGCGTATTTAAGTGTAGTTTCTAAAGGCGCAGTCATTTTTGTTTTCTTTAGCGTTTTATATACCGCATTCGAACATATTTTTATTTCCTGGTATAATTTCCTGTTTTTGATAAGTGTGCTCACCATGATTACAGGTAATTTATTTGCATTAAGGCAAAACAATATCAAACGATTTTTGGCCTTTTCATCTATTGCTCAGGTAGGATTTATTTTAATTGGTATAACAGGCAATTCTGCAGAAGGTGCAGCAGCTACCATATTTTTTATTCTGATTTATTTATTTTCCAATTTAGGTGCGTTTGGTGTTATTTCATTAGTAAGTGCTAAAACAGGAAAAGAAAATATTTCGGATTATAAAGGGTTTCATAAAACCAATCCATTATTAGCATGGATTTTAGCATTATCGTTATTTTCACTTGCAGGTATTCCACCTACTGCCGGATTTTTCGGTAAATTCTTTTTACTTATGTCAGGTGCTGCACAAAACAATACAGCACTCATCGTAATAGCAGCACTCAATATGATTGTTTCGTTGTATTATTATCTCAAAGTAGTTAAAGCCATGTTTATGGATAGCAACGAAATGGCAATTCCTAAAGTGAATACCGGATTTCAAGCAGGTCTCGCTTTTGCTATTTGTATGGCTGGGTTATTAATCACCGGTTTATTTGGCGGTTGTTACGAATATATTTTTTCAATCATTCATTTATAAATAGTAAGTAAATGGCAATTAATCAAAATCACACCTTCGACGATCTGGATGGTATAAAATGCGCTATAGTAGAAAAAAATGCTTCTAAAGAACGTGTTGATTTTTTAAAAGACTTACTATCTATTAACGGCTTTACCGTTGTGGTAGTGCCTACACCTCCTGCAAAAGGTGCTCCAGTGCCTGCTGAAGGTGAAGTACCTCCTCCCCCAACATCATGGACGGTTGGTGTTGCGGATGCCACTTTTAATCCTACCAATGCTATTTATGGCAGACTGCTCCGCACGCGCACAGGTAAAGTGGTAACTATGGCCTACTGGCAGCAAAAGGATACTGAGTCGCACGACCAGATACCGTATTTTGCCAAAACCTGGCGATAATTTTAAGTCAGCTGCTCCTATTATCTTCCAAATTATATAGCCTTAACGCAACTGTTATTAAATTTGCGGGATATGAAAATATCCTGGAACTGGCTCAATGAATTATTACCACTCAGTATGACAGCAAATGAAGCTGCCGTTCTGTTAACTGATATCGGATTAGAAGTAGAAGGTGTATATCCATTTTCAACTATTAACGGAGGCCTTGAAGGACTAGTTGTTGGCGAAGTAATGAGCTGCGAAAAACACGCAGATGCCGATAAATTAAAAGTTACACGGGTAAATATTGGTACTGATGAACTACTACAAATTGTTTGCGGTGCACCAAACGTTGCTGTCGGACAAAAAGTAATTGTTGCCATTCCCGGAACTACCATTTACCCAATTAAAGGGGAGCCATTTACCATAAAAAAAGCAAAAATACGCGGTGTTGAAAGCAGCGGTATGTTATGTGCCGAAGATGAAATTGGTATTGGTGAAAGTCACGACGGTTTAAAAATTTTACCGGATAATACTATACCTGGGACACCCGTTAAAACTTTATTTGATGTATATAATGATACAATAATCGAAATTGGATTAACTGCCAATCATGCTGATGCCAATTCGCATACCGGTACAGCAAGAGAGTTACGTGCTGCATTAATTTCACGTGGCTTAGGCAAATCAGAATTAATATCAACGCAACAAAATAATATCTCTGTAAATTCACTTCCTGCTGCTATTCAAGTTCAAGTTGAAAATGCCACAGCATGTCCTCGATATTCCGGCGTATTATTAAAAAATATTGTTGTTGGAGAATCGCCAAAATGGTTGCAAAATAAATTGCGTGCAATTGGTATGCGTCCAATTAATAATGTTGTAGATATTACTAATTATATTTTACAACTCTACGGTCAACCATTACACGCATTTGACGCAGATAAAATTGAAGGCAATACCATCATTGTAAAAACTGTTCCACAAAACACAACATTTATTACACTTGATAGTAAAGAAAGAAAATTAAGTGAACAAGATTTAATGATTTGTGATGCCAATGGTGGTATGTGTATTGCAGGAGTTTATGGCGGATTACATTCCGGTGTAACAACTACAACACAACATGTTTTTTTAGAAAGTGCTTATTTTAATCCTTCGTATATCAGAAGGACTGAATCGGTGCATGGATTAAAAACAGATGCTTCTGCGCGTTTTGCAAAAGGGACAGATATCGAATCAACTGTTGTCGCATTGCAACATGCTATTTCATTAATTCAAACAATTTGTGGTGGTGAAATTGCCGGAGACATTATTGACATCTACCCAAATAAAATGCCTGAATACCAGGTAAACCTAAGGTTAAGCCGTTTAGCCAAATTAAGCACTTTACAATTACCGACAGCAAACATTATTACCATTCTGGAAGCACTGAATATTACTGTAGCTCAACAAACAGATGATGTTTTACAATTGAAAGTGCCTACTTATAAAAATGACGTAATTCGCGAAATTGATATTATTGAAGAAATATTGCGCATGCATGGATTTAATAATATTCAAGTTCCGGCAACCATAAAAACACCTTATTTGGTAAGTCCGAAACCGGATAAAGAAAAAGTAAAACTGGAAACTATTAATTATTTAGTGAGCACTGGCTTTTACGAAATATTTACCAACGCCATTTCACGTTCTAAATATGCACAAAACTATTTGCCACAATTTGCACCAAAACAGGTAAACTTATTAAATTCATTAAATGCCGAATTGGATAGCATGCGATTAACCATGGCATTTACCGGCCTTGAAGTAATTGGATATAATAGCAATCACAAACAAACTGATTTAGCTTTATTTGAATTTGGCAGAGTATATAGTAAATCTGAAACTTATCAGGAGGCTGAAAAAATCGGCCTATTTATTTCAGGAAATAAATATCTTGAAAACTGGAAAATAAGCAATCGCAAAACAGACTTTTATGATATCAAAGCAGCTGTTGATGCTTTATTAAATAAAATGAATTGCAAAGGTGAGTGGTCACCAATTGGCAATGATAATCAAAATGATTTAGCACCACTTTTTGAGCAAGGTGCAACAATTTCAGTAGGTGGAAAAGTAATAGGTTGCTGCGGCAGTATTAAAAAACAAATACTCGGCGATTTCGATATTAAACAACCTGTTTATTTTGCCGAACTGGACTGGAATATGATGCTGGATAAAATGGCATCCAGAAAAGTGACCTTTAAAGAAATAACCAAGTTCCCTGAAGTTCGCCGCGATTTAGCATTGGTAATCGACAAATCGGTTAACTATGATGCCATCGCTGCCATTGCTAAAAAAGAGGGCAAACCGATATTAAAAGATTTGATTCTGTTTGACGTTTACGAAGGCGAAAAGTTGGAAGGCAAAAAAAGTTATGCTATTGGCTTAACCTTTAGCAACGACGAACGGACATTAACCGATTCGGATGTAGATGGTGTTATGAAAAAATTGATGACGCGTTGCGAAACTGAACTCGGTGCCCTGATAAGAAAATAAAAAATGTTTACTTTTAACCACCAATGAGCGCTACGCAAGAACAATTACAGGCACTTCGGACCAACTTAGACCGGTTGTTGAGAAGTTACCAGGCTGTTAAGGGAGAAAATGAAATCCTGAAACAGCAGGTAGACGCGCAGCGCAGAGGTTTAGCCGATAAAAACCGGAAGATAGAAGAGCTTGAAAAGCAGTTCGAAATCGTCAAAACCGCTCAATCCATCGCTATTTCTAGCAATGGCAACGAATTACCCGAAGACAAAGCAGAGGTGAAAAAACGGATTAACGAACTGATTAAAGAAGTAGACAACTGCATCGCTATGCTCAACGACTGAGCCAAAACTTACCTTACCCCAATTAGCATTTTCGTAATCTTTGGTTAACTTTAGTCCCAATTGGACAAACTGAATACCATAAAAACCAATGGATACTGAAGAAAGCAAATTGTTAAATATTCATGTTACGATTTGCGACAGGCCATACAGGCTTAAAGTAAAGCCTGAGGAAGAAGAAATTGTAAGAAAAGCAGCAAGAATTATCGCTGAAAAAATAAAGGACCTCCAGATGCAGCATGCCGGTAACGACAAGCAGGATTATCTGGCAATGACGGTGCTCACCATGATGGTTGAGCAATTGGGGGCCGAGCAAAAACAACCGGAACCGGTAATACCGGAAACCGATTTTTCGGCCGAGTTAGAGCAGCTCAATCAGCAGATAAGCAAAGCTTTGCATCCTTAATCTTCTCCCAAATCGCCAGTTCAGCTTGGTTTTTAGTCAGTAAGGTCCTTCATCATAAAACCATATATATGAACGACACTTTGATGTACGTTATCATAGGCGCAGTAGCCCTGATAGCGGGAATTATTGTAGGGCGACTGATTTTCGGCCAATCGAAAAATCAGAAACAATTCGCCGAAAGAGAGGCTGAAGAAACGATTGCAGCAGCAAAAAAAGAGGCCGAACTCATCATTCAAAAAAGTAAAAACGACGCTGACGCTTACAAAAAAGAAAAATCACTGGAAATTAAAGACCAGATGATTCAGCAAAAATCCGAGGTAGAAAAAGAACGCCAGCAAAAAGTGCTGAAGTTGGAAGAGCAGGAAATGCGCATGAAACAAAAAGAGTCGCAACTTGGTCAACAACAACAACAATACAGTAAAAAAGAAGCCGAACTCAATACCCTTAAGGATAATTTAGCCAAACAACTTGAGGTGGTAAATTTGAAAAAAGGCGAATTAGACAAGGCTTACGAAACACATATTCGCAAACTGGAAGATGTTGCCAAATTAACAGCCGATCAGGCACGCACCGAGTTAATGGAAGCATTAAAAGACGAAGCCCGCAACAAGGCGATGTCGCACATTAAAGAAATTGTGGAAGAGGCTAAACTCAAAGCCAATAAAGAAGCTAAAAAAATTATTCTTCAAACTATTCAACGCACAGCCGCCGAGCAAGCTATCGAAAATTCTGTATCGGTATTTAACCTCGACAGCGACGACCAAAAAGGTCAGATTATTGGACGTGAAGGACGAAATATTCGCGCATTAGAAGCTGCAACAGGTGTTGAATTTATTGTAGACGATACACCTGAAACAATTATCATAAGTGGTTTTGACCCGGTTCGCCGCGAGGTTGCCCGTTTGAGTTTGCAACGCTTGGTTGCCGATGGTCGTATTCACCCTGCTCGTATCGAAGAAGTGGTGGCCAAAACCAAAAAACAAATGGAAGAGCACATCAACGAAATTGGCGAACGCACAGTTATCGAATTAGGTGTTACCGGTGTGCATCCTGAATTAATCAGAATGGTTGGCCGTATGCGCTTCCGTTCTTCTTACGGTCAAAATTTATTACAACATAGCCGCGAGGTTGCAAACCTTTGCGCAGTAATGGCAGCAGAATTAGGCTTAAATCCAAAACTCGCCAAACGGGCAGGTTTACTCCACGATATTGGTAAAGTACCTGAGGAGGAATCAGAATTGAGCCACGCATTACTCGGCGCCAAATTATGCGAAAAATACGGCGAACATGCTGCTATCGTAAACGCAGTTGGCGCTCACCACGATGAGATTGAAATGCAATATGTTATTTCACCAATCGTGCAGGCTTGTGATGCTATTAGCGGTGCCCGTCCGGGTGCTCGTAGAGAAATTCTCGAGAGTTATTTAAAACGTATTAAAGAAATGGAAAATCTCGCGTTAGCAAACGATGGTGTTGAAAAAGCATATGCCATTCAAGCCGGTCGCGAATTACGTGTTATTGTTGAAGCTGAAAAAGTGAGCGATAAAGTTGCTGAAGAATTATCATTCAGCATCGCCCAAAAAATTCAGGACGAAATGCAATATCCGGGTCATATCAAAGTGACAGTTATTCGCGAAAAACGCGCAATTTCTTTTGCAAAATAAATTAAACAGTAAATCATAAAAAGGTCTCCACACGGAGGCCTTTTTTTTATGGTATTATTTTTTGGAGCATCAACATCCTCCTTATCAAAACAATCCGAACCGGCTGTCCGCTGCAACTAACACAACTACTCATTAAATTTTCCGTCTCAAACTTCCTCCGCCGTCGCATTCGTCTTAAAAATTAAATTCACCCTTCTCACCGGCCGCTGCACAAATCAGCATCCACCGCAGCGGACACATCAACAAATTAGCACATTAGTTAGTTTCCGCTCCCATCCGGGCTCATATCTTTGTAAAATTTAGTAATTAATGCACATCCTTTCCCTATTTTTATAATTTAATTACTGCTAAATTATCATTTTAATAAATGCAGTTCATTAATTATTAAAAATATCATTTACAGAAAATAGTATTATTGTTTTAATGATGTTGCCATCAACAAATTAAAAGATACCATCCATCCTAAAAAACAAAAAAGGCCCCCCAACAACGAAGGACCTTTTTTATTAATGGATACGTGTCAGTCATTTAACATATAAGCAAAACGCAAAGAGAAACGTGGAGATGATTTCGCTTCTTCGCCGAAGTTGGCATATAAAGGAAAATCTGCTGTAATTCCGGCAATGTAATCACCGAATCCTAATTCAATTCCACTGTTTAATAATACCGTTTCACCACTAGTACCATGTTGTTCGATTTCGTGATACAAATCCGTACCGTCTAATTCGCCGGTAACACCAACATAAGGAGTTAGTACTGTTTTCGATTGCATAAATCGTTGAGCAGCCAAAATTGTTGCAGTATGCTGATTCCCAAAACGATAATTTGCTTCGTTTTCCGGATTGTATTTAAATGTGAAATCACCAATCAAAGTGGTACTTTTTCTTTTATAAATATATCGCAAGCCTGTAATGCCATCAAAGGTTTTAGACCCTGCCGATAAATTGGCAGGAACCCCTAAAGCGCGATAATCATCTATAAATTTTCCGGTTGGTAATTCCACCCCGGCCTTTACTGTTAAACTATAAGTATACTTGGCCATCATGTTGTCGCGATTAGTTGCCACAACATAATTTCCCAGTAATCCCATATCGCCAAAACCATTTACTGTATAAGTATTGTCCTCACCTGAAAATTGATTCAATCGGTAAGGCACAAATGCCAAAATATGTAAACGATTGGTTATGTTATATCCGACAATAGCATCAACCGAAAACATTTCGCTATGCAGTTTGCTGGTTGCTGTTCCGGTGCTAAACTTATAATAACCTGCCTTAAACATCATATAATTATTATGTGCATAGGCAGTCACATTATTATACGACCCGGCAACCGAGCATCCACATTGGTCGCAGGCGCTAAGCGGACTTATTGTAATTTTGACAATAAGTATCAAAATTACAATTGTTAGTCGTTTCATAATTAAGGATTAATAGTGAAATCAATCTCTTCGCTAATGCGGTCAGCATAATTTGTTTGCCATGCTGAAACAATAAAATGACATTCAGAAACTTCAGTTACTGATAAATCAGCATGTTCGTGAATCATATAAAATGTTTCAGTAGTAGTTGCAGTAATATGTGCAATAGTATCGTCAGTAGTATGATTAATTGCAAGAATTTCAACATTTCCTAATGCTAAAGTTCCTTCGAAATCAACTTCCATATGCAACTCATCACCCGAGGTAAACACAGCACCATCTTCTGGTTCAACAATTGTAAACGTTACATCGTAAACTTCCGGTTCATCGATTGGATCATCATCATTTTTACATGCAGTAAATGTAATAGCAGCAATAGCGGCAATAGCCAAAATATAATTTTTCATTTAGTTAAAATTTTAAACGTAAATAAATTAGTACAACGGGATAAACATGTTGTTTTACGCTAAAATTTCGGGAGGCGAGTATACGGCCGGAACACCGTTGCAGGATGCTGTTTTTAAAGGCAGGGATTGTTTCAGCAGCAAGTTTGAAGGGAAAATAATTGTTTGTATATCACTCACTATTACATGTGCTGTAAGTGATTTCATATTTTCATTAACCGGCGCTTGTGCATCGGCTGTTTTTTGAGTTTGTTCGGCTATTTGTTTGCTGAGGTAACATTTACCATCACATTCCAACTCAGGCTTGTTTTTGTTGATACAAAAGTTTTCGATAATGAAATCTTTATTCAGAAAGTAGCCGGCATAGGTATAAAAGGGCGCAAATACACCTGAGAGGTAACAAAAGGTTATAAAAATGGCAAAAGTCCTTTTCATACACTAATCCACAACAAAGGTAAGGTACATTGGCAAACAGTTTATGATATAAATCATCATTTAACCAAAAAAGGGCCCCGGAAACCGGAACCCTTCTATTTGTTAGGCAACCACACTTATTTTGGTAAAGCAACCCTGTCAATTACATGTATTACACCGTTACTTTGGTAAACATCGTAAGTAGTAATATTGATAAGGCTGCCGTTTTCATCTTTCAACTGAATATTATGTTCGCCGTTCATCATTGCCATCAGCTTTCCTCCGCTTACGGTTGTTAATGTAGCTACACCTTTATTTTCTTTTATCATTTTGGCTATGGCATTAAAGTCCAATTTACCAGCAACTACGTGATAAGTCAATACTGTCGATAAAGTTGCTTTATTCTCAGGTTTTAATAAGGTGGTAACAGTTCCTTCAGGCAAATTTTCAAATGCATCGTTAACCGGTGCAAAAACAGTAAAAGGACCGGCTGTTTTTAAAGTTTCTACCAATCCTGCTGCTTGAACTGCTGCTACTAAAGTGGTATGGTCTTTTGAATTAACAGCATTGTCGATAATATCTTTTTTAGGATACATGGCTTCTCCACCTACTGTTACGGTTTGTGCAATACTTACATTCGACACAAACGCTATTGCAGCTACTGCAAATAATTTAGTTACTTTTTTCATTGTTATGTTTTTTTGTTTGAATAAATTGTTTGAAGCTATATACGAGGATACATAGCAGTCGGTTTTTCAGTAAACAAAAAACATAACAAGCACTAATCAGGTAAGTGCAATCAAATACAATAAATATTTGAAATGGCAATAGCAGCGAACTGCAATTCAGCATGCGAATTACATTTAGGTAATTAACCTAAAAACGAACAAACTTATAATAGGTATTATTTAAGCTTCGCGTGTTTCAACACTTTCGCTTCTATGTAGAAAATTATTTCTTCCGCAATATTTTTTAATTGGTCGCCAATGCGTTCCAACTTACGGATAATGGAAATAATATACAAAGCGTCGGTTATTTTTGAAGGGTCACTTTTCATGCCTTCAGTTAAATTTTGAATGGCTTCAATATTAATATGGTCTAAGTAATCGTCGCTTTTAAATATTTTTCTGGCGATAAGTGTATCCTCTGATTCAAAAGCAACTTTTGTTTCTTCCAACATACGAACAGCAGCTTCATACATTGGTATTACATTACTTTCCTCCATCAATTTTTGGTCAAGAGGACCGTTTGATTCGATAATGTATTTGGAAATACCTTCAGCAATATCGCCAATACGTTCGAGGTTATTGTTGATTTTTAAAACTGCCAACACAAACCGCAAATCAATTGCAACCGGTGAATATAGTGCGATGAAATTTTCAGCAATCCTGTCAATTTGTAACTCCTGCCCGTTTACACGTTTTTCAATTTGAATTACTTCACGCGCTAAATCTTTGTCAAATTTTGTCAAGGCTTCTTTCGCTTTTGTTAATTGCGTAGAAACTAACTGAAACATTTGCCCCAATTCTTCTTTGAGATTGTGAACAGGATTATCTATTTGTGACATCTTTTTAAAAAATTTGAATGAATTTAAAATCAACCAAAACGGCCGGTAATATAACTTTGTGTTTTTTCTTCTTTAGGTGCTGTAAATATATTTACTGTAGTATCAAATTCCACTAATTCACCCAAATAAAAGAATGCAGTCCTGTCGCTGATACGCGCAGCCTGTTGCATGTTATGTGTAACAATAATTATCGTGTAATGCTGTTTTAATTCAGCAATCAGGTCTTCAATTTTAGCTGTTGAAATCGGGTCCAACGCCGATGCCGGTTCATCCATTAATATTACGGTTGGTTTAACAGCAAGGGTGCGTGCAATACATAAACGTTGCTGTTGACCACCACTTAATGCCAATGCCGACTTCTTGAGATTATCTTTTACTTCATCCCACAATGCAGCCTGACGAAGTGAACTTTCACATGCTTCTTCTAGTGTATGTTTATCTTTTACGCCGCGAATGGTTAATCCGTAAACCACATTATCAAAAATTGTTTTCGGAAATGGATTAGGTTTTTGGAAAACCATACCTACTTCTTTCCTCAACTCTTCAACGCGTACTCTTTTGGCATAAATATTTTTTTCATCAATTAAAATATGCCCTTCCATTCTAAAACCATCGATATAATCGTTCATGCGATTAATCAATCGTAAAAATGTAGACTTACCACAACCACTGGGGCCAATAAAGGCGGTCACTGTATTAGGTCTTACGCGAATTGAAATATCTTTTAAAGCATGGAAATTGCCATACCAAACATTTACATGATCTGCTGTTAATTTATAGCTCATATAATTACCACTTAACCTTTTTTTGCCAGCGATTACGCAAATATATCGCAAAGCCATTCATAATAAATGTGATTAATAATAACACAATAATTGCAGCCGCTGCATTGGTTGCAAATTCCTTTTCAGGTCTGCTTATCCAGTTAAAAATTTGCATTGGCAAAACAGAATACTGGTCCATTGGCGATTGAGGCACAAACGGCACATAGGTTAATGCACCAACTACAATCAAAGGGGCAGTTTCACCAATTGCTCTGGACAATGCAAGAATTACGCCTGTAACAACTCCTCCCCCGGCTGCGGGTAAAATTTGTTGCGATATGGTTTGCCATTTTGTTGCACCTAATGCAAAACTAGCTTCGCGAATTGTTTTCGGTACGGCTTTAATTGCTTCGCGGGTAGCAACAATAATAATGGGTAAAATTAAAAGTGATAAAGTTAATGCGCCGGCTATTACACTATTGCCTAAACCAAACATGCGCACAAATACTTCCAAACCTAAAATACCATAAATAATAGAAGGGATACCGGCAAGGTTGGTAATATTAATTTCGAGAATATTGGCAAAACGTGATTTTTTACCATACTCTTCCAGATAAATACCTGCAGCTACACCAATTGGAATGGCAATTATTGCAGTTAATCCCAAAATCCAAACTGTTCCCATAATTGCGGTATAAATACCGGCTAATTCAGGTTTACGTGAAGGTAAATCGGTAATAAATTTCCAATCTAATCGGCCTACACCATCAATTACGATATTGATTAAAAAAATAAGCAGCATAGCAATTCCAAACAAGGTGCAGGAAATTGCCCAGTATTTGAAAATGTTATTTTTTAATCTATTATTCATCCTTCTGCGCTTATTTATTCGTATTTATGATAAAATTTCTTTTTTACTCTAGCTGATATTGTATTTAATATAAACGTAAATACAAATAACATCATACCCGCTGAAAATATTGTTTTAAATTCCAGGGAACCCTGTGGTACATCGCCCATAGAAACCTGAACAATATAGGTAGTAATGGTGGCAATTGGCACAGTTGGGTCTAAAGTTAATCGCGGTTCTAAACCGGCGGCTACGGCAACAATCATTGTTTCACCAAATGCGCGTGAAATGGCAAGAATAACTGAAACAATAATTCCTGAAGAAGCTGCAGGAACTAATACTTTAAATGATGTTTGAAATTGGGTTGCGCCTAATCCATAACTTGCTTCACGCAATGATTTTGGCACAGCGTATAAGGCATCTTCACTTAATGAAGATATTAAAGGGATAATCATGATACCCATAACAATACCAGGCGACAATGCGTTAAAGCCTGCGAGTGATGGAATAAGTGTTTGTAAAAATGGTGTGACAACAGTTAAGGCAAAAAATCCATAAACTACTGTTGGGATAGCAGCTAATATTTCTAAAACAGGTTTAATTGTTTGCCTGATTTTCGGATGTGCATATTCATTTAAATAAACTGCAATACTTAATCCGATTGGCAATGCCACTAATATGGCAATAAATGAAGTTAATATGGTTCCACTGATAAGTGGTAAAATACCAAAATGTTTATCCGAAAAAAGTGGTGTCCATTGTGTGTCGGTAAAAAACTCAACAACCGATACTTCTTTAAAGAACAATACCGATTCGTATAACAACACCCATAAAATTCCGATAGTTGTTAAAACAGTAATAGCACCGCTAAGTGCTAAAAAAAATTCTATTATTTTCTCGTTCCTTTTCTTCACAATACAAAAAAATTGTTCAGGCAGTTATTACACTGCCTGAACAGATATATAATTAATTATTTAGCCGGAGCATTTTTTTCCATGCTAGCTTTTATTAAACCTTTTTGAGTTTCATAAATACTTGCTTCACAAGGCACATAACCAACTTCTTTACTTAATACCGGAGCATTATCAATAAAGAATGAAACAAAAGCCTGCACTTCAGGGCGAGCCATTGCTTTTTCACTCACATATATATATAATGGACGTGAAAGTGGCGCATATGATTTGTTAAGAACAGTTTCCTGAGTTGGAATAACACCTGTTCCGCTACCATTGTCGATAGGTACTATTTTAAGTTGTTCCTTATTATTTTCATAATAAGCCATACCAAAATATGCTAAACCACCTTTATCGCCGGCAACACCGGTTACTAAAGTATTATCATTTTCACTAGCTGTATAATCGCCACGGCTTTCACCTTTTTTACCACAAATTTCTTCTGTAAAATAATCGAAAGTTCCGCTGGCAGTACCTGCACCATATAAATGAAGTGGTTCGTCAGGGAAAGAAGCTCTTACTTGTTTCCAAGAAGTAATTTTTCCTTGTGCTGCAGTTTCCCACATGATTTTTAACTCAGCTGTAGTGAGTTTGTCCACCCAGGTATTTTCTTTATTTACTACAACAGCAAGACCGTCATAGGCAACTTCTAATTCCAAATATTTGATACCTGCTGAATCGCAAATTTCTTTTTCGCTATCCTTAATCGGGCGTGAAGCACCACAAATATCGATTTCACCACGACCAAATTTCTTAAAACCGCCGCCTGTTCCGGATTCACCCACGGTAACACGTGCTTTTGGATTTTTAAGGCCAAACTCTTCAGCCATAGCCTCGCTTAAAGGAAAAACGGTGCTTGAACCGTCGATAGATATATTACCGGCGATTTCAGTTGATCCGGCTTCTTCAGATTTGCCGCCACCGCATGAGGCTAAACCTACAGCTGCGAGCACTACGAATGTGATTTGTTTTAACATAGCTTTAAAATTGTTGATGCGAAGGTATTTTGGCTATGTTAATTAATTATTAAGCCATTGTTTATTTTATACTCACATAAAGATTTGTTAATTTAGAAATAGGTGGTATTGAGGCGCAGCAATGGTTTCCGCAATATTAAGCCAATGTTAATTCAACGTAATATTTATATGAAGAATGACTTTCGTGTTAAAAAATCATTGTATTAACAATTAATTTAGCTCCTGTTAACATTAACTTAAACAACGAACGTATGTCAATCGACAAAGTACTTAAATTCTTCCAACCGAAGGACAAGACATTTTACCCGCTGTTTGGCAAGGCTGCCGACAACATTGTGCACATTTCAAACCTGCTTTTACACTGTGTAAAAGAAAGCGACACAGACAAGCGCGAGGCTATTATCAAAGAAATTGAACATGCCGAGCATATTGGTGATGAAATAACACATGAAATTATGAATAACCTGAATACGGTATTTATCACACCGTTCGACAGGGAAGATATCCATTATCTGGCTTCTACAATTGATGATGTTGCCGACCACGTAAAGGATGCTGCATTGCGTATTAAACTGTACAAACCGAATAATGTGCCATCTGCGGTTATCAAAATGGCAGAATTAATAAGCGAAGGTGCCGTTAAAGTTAAAGCAGCTATTGAAGAATTACGCGATATGCGCAATATTGAGAAATTGCGTAAAATGATTATCGAAATCAACAATGTAGAAAATCAGAGTGATGCCATATTCGAATTAGCGTTAACTGACCTTTTTGCCAATGAAAAAGACCCTATCGAAATAATTAAGATTAAGGACATCATTGCCAAAATGGAAAGTGCCAGCGACCGTTGCGAGGACATCGCTAATGTAATAGAGTCTATCATCGTAAAAACTACTTAATTATGGATGGTATTGCACCTATTATTATAATTACCGTTGTGCTTGCACTCATTTTCGACTTCATAAATGGAGCCAATGATGCAGCCAACTCAATTTCTACCATAGTTGCTACGCGGGTGTTAAGCCCTGCAAAAGCAGTTGTTTGGGCTGCATTTTTCAATTTCGCTGCCTTATGGATATTTCAAAGCACCGAAGTTTCCAAAACAATGAGCAAAGGGGTAATTGACGCCTCAGTAGTAGATGGAGATAATTATTTTATATTTTGTTCACTGGTTGGTGCAATTATCTGGGGATGGATTTGCACCCGATTTGGTTTACCAATTAGTATTTCACACACCTTAATTGGAGGATTAATTGGACCCGCATTAGTAAAAGCCGGCCCTGATGCTTTGTTATGGTTTGAACCTGATCACAAAGGTATTGGCTGGATTGGTATATTCATTTTATTAGCACCAATTATTGGTTTATTTACCGCTTATACCTTACAAATAATTACTCTGTGGATTTTCAGAAGAACACGCCCCGGAAAAGTAGATGGATTTTTTCAGGTAATGCAATTAGTTTCTTCAGCTGCATTTAGTTTAGGTCATGGTAGTAACGATGCCCAAAAAACTGCCGGTATTATTATTTTATTACTTGCATCTGCAGGGCATGCTAGTATTGATGCACCACCACAATGGGTATTTTACGCATGTTATACTGTAATTGGATTGGGTACTTTAATTGGTGGCTGGAAAGTGGTTAAAACAATGGGACACAATTTAACACCATTAAAACCAATGGGTGGATTTTGCGCAGAAACTGCCGGAGCAATAACTTTATTTGGCACCGCAGCAATGGGAATTCCGGCATCTACTACACATACTATTACCGGTTCTATAATGGGTGTTGGTGCTGCCAAACGTGTTAGTGCTGTTCGGTGGTCGGTTGTTACTAAAATTATGTGGGCTTGGATTTTAACAATTCCGGCTGCAATGATTATGAGCGGATTAATTTATTATATCGTTTCATTTTTTGTGTAAATGAAAATTAATATAATTAGTAAAACGCAATCTATTAAAGGTTGCGTTTTTTTTATGGCATTAATGCAACACCTTTTAAAACAACATCTTTTATAACAGGACTGCATGCCACAATTTCTCCTTTAGTAAAATTATTATTGCCAGAAAAATCCGAAACAAATCCGCCAGCGTTTTTTACTATAATAATCCCACCAGCAATATCCCAAATATTTAAAAACCCTTCGTAATAAACGTCCATTCTACCACATGCAACATAACACAAATCAGTAGCAGCTGTCCCTATTCGGCGAATATCGCGACCATTGTCTAAAAAATATTTTAGTGTTGCCGAAATTTTTGTTGTTCGCTCTTCATTTCTGATGTATGGAAACCCTGTTGCAATTAATGCATCTTGTAATAGTTTACAATCAGAAATGTGAATTATTTTATTATTACAAAATGAAGGTGCATTTTTCCAGGAATAAAACATTTCATCATGCACAATTTCATATACTACACCTAAAATTATTTCGTGTTGAAATTCCAGTCCTATACTTACACTATATGCAGGAATTCCGTGCACAAAATTCATAGTTCCGTCTAATGGGTCAATTATCCAATTGTAAGGTTTATCAGATTGTGCAATTGTTTTTTCTTCAGTTACAAAACCTGCCTCAGGTAATAAATTTTGCAGTTGTTTTACTAAGGCTTGTTCCGCATGCCTGTCCACTTCAGTTACAAAATCACGCACCCCTTTTTTTTCAATTACAATTTCATCAATTCGTTTTCTGGATATGGCAATGTCAAGCCCAACTTGTTTTACAACATCCCTTACCGACGAACACAACTGTTCAAGCTGAGCATATTCCATCATACTATTTTAATTTGACTTTATTTTCGACCTAAACCTGCTCACTATTGCGGTGATAGCTAATAATCCTGAAACAATTAATGCAATACGTGCAAGGTAGTCGCCATGTTTGGTGTAAAACGTTATTGTTGTATTTACTTTTAGCGACTGATTAATTACAGCATCCTCCCGCCAGTCAGTTGCCTGCATTACATCACCACGCTGATTAATAAAACATGATGTGCCGGTATTTGCAGAGCGCGCTATACTTCTTCTTGTTTCTATACTACGCAATTTGGCATATTCGTTATGTTGTAAATACCCATTTGTTTTCCCCCACCAACCATCGTTAGTAATAATAAAAATTAATCCGGCACCTTTATTCACGTAGTCGGAAACATATTCTCCAAAAATACTTTCATAACAAATAACAGGAGCAACACCAATACTATCTTTATTAAAAAAAACAGTGCGTTCTTTTTGTATACCTAAACTTCCGGAAATACCACCTAGTTCAATTGCCCATGAACCTATAAAAGCAAAAAAACCGGGATAAGGCATACGCTCAACACCGGGTACTAATTTTGATTTATGGTAAAAACCCTGTGCGCCATTTTCATTTATGGCAAGCGCAGTATTATATATATCGTAAATTATTGTATCGCGTTTTGAATTATGCGTAACAAATGTTCGTGCAGTTGGTGAAACTTTACTTTTATCGTAATACCGTTCAAATCCATTTATGCCAACAACGGCAGTTAAATTCGGAAAACTATCAAGTGCTTTTTGAATATCTCGTACCGGTTTTTCATAGGGCAGTTTATCTAACCAAATTTCAGTTTGAATTGCCGTTTCCGGCCACACTAAAAATGTTGTTGAATCGGAAATGCCATCTAGCGAAAGCGACAACATTTTATCCATTTGAATACTATAAGGAATAGTAAATTTTTCGGTGTAAGGGTCGAAATTAGGTTGTAAAACAGTAACATTTGTTGATGTTCCTTTTTCTGCATAATGGTTATAAATGTTTTTCGAAATTACAATCGGAATTATAATCCAAAAGAGGAAAATTGTTCCAAACACTAAAGCTATTTTTTTCTTTTGCTGATTGTTTTCTGTTTGGGTAAAAATATATTTGGATACAATTTTATATATCAGCACATTGGCAACCAATATCCATAATGTGCCGCCAAAAACACCTGTGTATTCGTACCATTGAATCCAGGTATGGTTGAGTGCAAATACATTTCCCAACGACAACCATGGCCAGGTTAATTCCCAACGAAGATGGATAAACTCAAAACTCATCCAATACACAATAAATGCCAACAGGCCCGCATTTTCGCCAAGACGTTTTCCGGTATTGCGCGCCAGCATAAGGGGAACAGTCATTAAAATCGGGTTGGCCATATTCGCAAATAAACCGCCCGCAACACTTGCATTGCTAACCCACCAAGTGGTAAGTAAATTCCATACCAACAAGCCGAAATACAGACTTAACCAAACCTTGAAAGAGGTAAATTTTGTAAACCTTTCGTTTACCATTTTAGCGCCTAAAAGCAGGGGAACTAAGCCGATAAAAACCAAAAAAGTATAAGGTAATGGCGGCCAGGCAGCCCAGAGCAAAACACCTGAAAGCAAGGGTAGTAATACCAATGGTAACGAAAAACTACTTTTTGTCATACCTGAATTTCGAGGTGAAGATAAAGCATTTTTCATGTCAGATTTCGGTAAACTGTGTTGGTTGATATACATATTGTATAAAACGTGGACATTTATATCATCATTTTATATAACGCTCAAGGCGAATAAATTAAATTTGCCACAAATCCATGTATGGTTAGAATTGGTGTATTAGGTGCCGGACATTTAGGAAAAATCCATTTGAAGTTATTGAAGGAAATTCCTGACTTTGAGCTTGTTGGCTTTTACGACCCGGATGAAACAAATGCGAAATATGCGGCAGAAACATTCCAGATTCCGCGTTTCAACAGCATCCACAAACTCATTGAGGTATGTGATGCAGTAGATATAGTGACACCAACCATATCACATTACGATTGTGCCAGAGCAGCTTTAAAAAAAGCCAAACATATTTTTATTGAAAAACCCTTAGCCAATACGGTTAACGAGGCCAAATACATCATGTCGCTTGCCCACGAGGCCAATGTAAAAGCACAAGTAGGGCATGTGGAGCGCTTTAATCCTGCTTTTTTGGCTATCAAAGACCTTGATATTCAGCCCATGTTTATTGAGTCGCACCGTCTTTCTACGTTTAACCCGAGAGGAACAGATGTTTCGGTGGTGTTGGACCTGATGATCCACGATATCGACATTGTGCTGCATCTTGTTCATTCTAATGTCAAAAAAGTGAGTGCAAGCGGGGTAAAAGTGTTGAGTAACCAACCTGACATAGCTAATGCTCGTCTGGAATTTGACAACGGTTGTGTGGCAAATCTTACAGCAAGTCGTATTTCCATGAAAAAATGCGTAAAATGCGTCTTTTTCAACGCGATGCCTATATTGCAGTAGATTTTGGGAAAATATGACTGAAATATTAACGATGAGTGATGCTAATCCCGATGAAGATGCGTTTACTATTGAGATTAACACAGGTGATGCATCTAAAAAACGCGTAATTAAAATGGACAAACCGGTAATTACTCCGGTTAATGCGATAAAAATGGAATTAGAACAATTTGCCAAAGCTATTATCAACGATACTGACACACCGGTTACTATTGAAGATGGTTATCGCGCTTTACAAGTTGCCCATATGATTCTGCATAAAATTGAAAAAAATGTTGCTTACCGTTAATTGATAAGCATTTAAATATAATTAGAGATGAAACCGGGAAATACAATAAAAAATATCATATTATGTTGCAGTGGGCTGCTCTTTATACAAGGTTGTGAAATAATAAATCCCGAAGAACAAATTCCATCTTATGTTTATATCAACGAATTTTCGTTTACAACCAGTTTAGACATTCAAGGATATGCATCATCCAAATTGCCAGATGCATGGGTGTATGCGAATAATGAATTTATTGGCGCATTTGAATTGCCAACAACAATTCCAATTCTAGCGGATGGTGAAACAGAAATAATTGTTTACCCCGGTATAAAAGAAAACGGTATTTCAGGAACAGGAATGATTTATCCTTTTTATAACCCTTTTACAATTACCAGAAATTTAATAGCAGGAGCAACTGATACTTTATCACCTTCAACTACCTATAAAAATTCTGCAGCAATTACCTTTCTAATGATTGAACGATTTGAAAGCAGTAATCCATTTTATAGTGTTATTGAAGATGCATCGCTAACTACAACGTCGGATGAAACAATTGTGTTTGAAGGCAACCGTTCGGCAATAAGCACTATGACAGGTGCTATTGATACATTTTATGTGCAAACCAGCGACCCAATTTTTTTCCCAACAATTGACCATCAGTTATTTTTGGAGTTAGATTACAAATGTGATATTCCGTTTAATATTTGGGTGAAATGTAATACAGCTACAGGCAACTCTTTGTATGATGAAGTACTTACCATTACTTCAAAAGAGAACTGGAATAAGATTTATGTGAATTTAAATGCCACGCTGCAATATTTTGCTTCATTTCAGCCGGAATCATATCATTTAGAATTTAGGGCAATTAACACACTGGATACAGCAACCATCATGTTTGATAATATCAAAATTATACAGTCGAAATAATGCGGTTTAAAAAGAAAATTGGAATTCTCACCTATATTCTGCTCGATTATTTCGCGGCAATGCTGGTATGGGCGGGGTTATTTTTCTATCGCAAATTTGTTATTGAAGATTTACCGTTTGATATAACCAATAAAGTACTCAACGATAAAAACTTTTTTTATGGCATTTTTGCCATTCCAATTATTTGGATAGTATTACATTTTATTGGTGGCACTTATACCGACATTTACCGTAAATCGCGTTTAGCAGAATTAACACGAACCTTTGTGGTTTCATTTATTGGAGTATTGATTATTTTCTTTGCGCTTTTACTTGATGATTACATTAGCGACTACCGAGATTATTATCAAATTTTCTTTTTATTGTTTTTTGGTCAATTTTTATTAACTGTATTATTTCGAATAATAATTTTAACCAGAGCTAAGGGCCAGTTGCAAAAAGGTGTAGTGGCTTATAATACCATTATTATCGGGAGCGATTTACGTGCATCGTCCATTCATCAGGAAATCACCCATTATAAAAAATCTTTAGGTTACGCATTTGTAGGTTATGTTGAAGCAAATGGACATCATGGCTCTGACCTGGATAAATTTATGCCTTGTTTAGGTAATTTATCTCAACTAAACGACATAATAAATGCCCGAAATATTGATGAAGTAATTATCGCTATAGAAACTTCTGAACACCATTTATTAAATGAGATTATTGATAAATTGGCAGAAAAAGGTAATATCGTAATTAAAATTGTTCCTGATATGTATGATATATTATCAGGAAGTGTGAAAATGAGCAATGTATTAGGAGCAGTTTTAATTGAAATTTATCCTGACCTAATGCCACGCTGGCAGCGTATTATTAAACGCGGAATAGATATCGCGGTTGCCATTTTTGTAATACTTATTTTATGGCCATTATATTTATTTATAGCAATTAAAGTTAAGTTATCCTCTAAAGGACCAATATTTTATTATCAGCAACGAGTAGGTATTAATAGCAAGCCGTTTACCATCATAAAATTCAGGTCAATGTTTGTTACTGCTGAAGATAACGGACCTGCATTAAGCAGCGAAAATGATGAACGCATTACTACTTGGGGTAAAGTAATGCGCAAATGGCGATTTGATGAATTACCTCAAATATTTAATATCCTGAAAGGCGAAATGAGTTTAGTTGGGCCTCGACCTGAACGGCAATTTTATATAGACCAAATAACCAAAATTGCCCCGTCCTATAAACATCTTCAAAAAGTAAAACCCGGCTTAACCAGTTGGGGCATGGTGAAGTTTGGATATGCCAGCAATGTTGACCAAATGGTGCAACGTATGAAATACGATTTATTGTATATCGAAAACATGAGTCTGGCTATTGATTTTAAGATTATGATTTATACAGTGCTCATCATCTTTCAGGGAAAAGGTAAATAACTGCCCAAATTTTTGCTGATTTTAATCATCTTACTACTGCGTATCAGGCATTACCTTTAATATGCTTAATTTAGGCATTAACAATGAATATCCCATCAGGTTTATCCGAAAAAGAAGTAATTGCTATGCGTCAGCAGTATGGCGCTAACGGCATAACAGACAAACGTCAAAATAAATTATGGCATTTACTTATAGGCGTTGTAGCTGAGCCTATGTTTATTATATTAGTAATTGCTGCTATCATTTATTTTATATTAGGCGAATCGGCTGAAGGATTTATCATGTTGGCTGCAATATTTTTTGTTGCAGGTATTTCAATATATCAGGAAAATAGGAGTAATAATGCCGTAGAAGCCCTCAAACAATTAACAGATAGTGGTGCCAAAGTAGCTCGCTCAGGAAAAACAATAATGGTTCCCACAAATGATATTGTAGTAAACGATATCATATTTTGTGAAGATGGTAATATTGTTCCTGCAGATGCAGAATTATTGGATGCACATGATTTTTCAGTGAATGAAAGCATGTTAACCGGAGAATCTGTTCCTGTGTTTAAAGCTACTGGCAATGACCCTGTAATGATATTTAAGGGCACATTAGTTGCAACAGGTTCGTGCATTGCAAAAGTAACTCGCGTTGGTGTGCAAACCGAAATAGGTAAAATAGGTAAAAGTTTAGCTGCAATTGAGACCAGTAAAACTCCTTTGCAAATTCAAATAAGTGCATTTGTCTTACACATGGTAATAGCCGGTGTTATAGCCTTTTTTATTGTCTGGGGAGTTAATTATTATACAACCGGAAGCATTCTACAAGGTTTATTACATGGCTTAACCATGGCGATGTCAGTTTTACCTGAAGAAATTCCTGTTGCGTTCAGCACATTTTTAGCATTGGGTGCATTTCGGTTAATTAAAAAAAATGTAATTGCCCGCACTCCGCAAACAGTAGAGGCTTTGGGAGCAGCTACAATAATATGTGCAGACAAAACCGGCACATTAACTGAAAATAGTATGCAAGTAGCGGGTGTTTATGATTTAGCAAGCGACAGTTACTATTCTTATCTCGAAAATCCAGCTCAACCAAATATAGTTTTAGAATATGCTATGTGGTCATCAGAAGTTTTACCTTTTGATCCTATGGAAAAATCTATTCATATTTTATATACTAAATCATATTCCACCGATAAACGATTGGAATATAAAATGGTACATGAATATCCACTAGCCGGTACACCGCCAATAATGACACATGTTTTTCGCAATGCAGCCAATGATACTATAATTGCAGCTAAAGGTGGTGTTGAAAGTATTTTACGCCAGTCAACATTAACCGAAGAGCAAAAACAAAAAGTAGTAACCACTACGCAACAACTATCATCACAAGGTTATCGTGTTTTAGCAGTAGCTAAATCAGCCAATAATTATACAACTTTCCCGGTCGCACAATCAGAATTAACATTTATATTTTTTAGGATTAATTGCATTTAGTGACCCTCCTAAAAAAAATACGGCTTCAATTATCACCTCATTTTATCAAGCCGGTATTGGTGTAAAAATGATTACAGGTGATTATGCCCCAACAGCTATTGCCATTGCCAAACAAATTGGCATACAAAATCACCAAGCCGTATTAACCGGTGATGAAATTATGCTAATGGATGCAGTCACCATTCAAGAAAAGGTAAAAGCAACAAATGTGTATGCACGCATGTTTCCTGAAGCCAAATTAAAAGTAATAGAAGCATTTAAACGCAACGGAGAAGTTGTTGCGATGACTGGTGATGGCGTTAATGATGGTCCTGCTTTAAAAGCAGCACATATTGGCATTGCCATGGGGCAGCGAGGAACTGAAATTGCCAAACAAGCTGCTTCATTAATTCTAACCGATGATAATCTTCAACACATGGTTGAGGCAGTTGCTTTAGGTAGAAGGATATATGAAAATCTCAAAAAAGCCATTCGTTATATTATCAGTATTCATATACCCATCATTCTTATCGTTACAATTCCACTTTTATTTTTTTGGGATTTTACCGACTTTTTCAACCCCATACATGTAATTATGTTGGAATTAATTATGGGGCCTACCTGTTCCATTATTTTTGAAAACGAACCTTCTGACCCGGATTCGATGCAAAAGGCTCCGCGTAAAATGTCAAATAAGTTTTTTTCCATTCATGAATTATACATTAGCATAATGCAAGGTCTTGTAATTACTGCCGGTTGTTTAATTCCGGCATACGTGCTGATGCTGCAAGGTTATGATGAACAATTTATTCGAACTATTATTTATACGGTATTAATATTTAGTAATATTTTATTGACATTGGTAAACCGTTCGTTTGTTTATTCCATATTTGAAACATTGCGATATAAAAATAAATTAGTGCCCATTATTTTAATTATTGCTGCAACAATTTTGTTGGTATCCATTTATGTTGAACCGGTGCGTTTGTTGTTCCAATTTAGTCCACTTGGTTTCATCCAAATTGTTGCTTGTTTTGGTGTTAGTATTATTTCTGTATTATGGATCGAGGTATTTAAATATTTTATACGCAAAAAAAATGCGGCCTAATAATAAGCCGCATTTCACATGATTTTATTTTTTTATTGGAGTGGCCACATGATAGGCACAGCAAAATATATTATCCCAACCAAAATGGCAGTTAATATACCTCCCACTTTTACAAAGTCGATAAATTTATATTTACCCGGCCCATATACTAATATACATGATGGCTCAAATGGAGTGATTAAAGAAACTGATGCAGAGAGCATTACAGCAATTGCATAACTTAATGGATTAACATGCAAGGTATTTGCCGCTTCCAATGCAACAGGCAACACTACTAATGCTGCAGCTGCGTTGCTCATAGGTTGAGTAAGTAACACTGTTAATACCATAAAACCCAACATGATGCCGGTAGGTCCAAAACCACCAAACCAGCTCACTATTAATTCAGCTAAATATTTATCTGCGCCTGAATTACCCATTGCAGTTCCAAATGCAGTCATACCTGCAATTAGCACTAATAATTTCCATTCTATACTCTTATATGCATCATCCGGTTTAACCGCACCAACCAACATACTTAATACGGCGCTGGCTAAGAATGCAACAGAAACATGCACATTAAAAAATTTAATCGAGCTAATAATTATTGCTAAACAAAAGAAGCCTAATGCAAAATATCCTTTCCATAAATTTTTCACAGGTGGAACATGTGCAGATAATACAACAAGGTCGTGGTGATTTTTTAATTTATTAAAAGCATCATCTGTACCTTGCACGAGTAGCATATCTCCTACCTCAATAACAATATTGTTTAATTGCTCTGTAATATTTTTTCCTTCGCGGTTAATGGCAACTATCACCATACCGTATTTTCTTCTAAAATCGATTTCGGCAATTGTTGAACCGGCTAAATCGGAACGTCCAGGCACTACTACTTCGGTTAATTTAAGTGCCTTTTCATTTGGTTGATAAAAATCTAAAGTGTCAGCAACAATATCAATTCCTTTTGTATTTTTTACTTTCAGTAATTGTTGCATTGCTCCTTTTACTAAAACAATATCCCCTTCGCGGAAAGAAATATTTGGTCCGGGTGCAAATTGTCTGTCTCCTCTTATTACCGCCAAAACATTAAAACCCATGCGGCTTATTTCTGAGTCGTGAATTACCTGACCAATTAATGATGACCCTGATAATATTTTAATTTCGCTCAAATATTCTCTAACGCCATATTCTGCGGTAAGGTCACCATTGTGCCTGTTAGGTAACATTCTTACACCAACTGTTGCCATGTAGACAAGTGTAACAATTACCATAATAACACCAATTAAAGTGAAGTCCCACATGCCAAACGCTTCGTAGCCATTTTTACTTAAATAAGCATTTACAGCCACGTTAGTTGAAGTGCCAATTAATGTACAAGTTCCTCCAACAATTGAAGCAAATGCCAATGGCAATAAAATTTTAGAAAAGTTAATGCCTGATTTTTTGGCAATTGCCATTGCAGGGTTAATCATTAAAGCAGTTACCGTAGTGTTATTCATAAAAGCGGAAAACGCACTGGTAATAGTAATCATAGGCATTATCAGTTTCATTTGACTTCCCCCTGAACGGCGCATGAGTTTAGATGTCCAATGTTCCAACACCCCCGAGGAATCAATTGCCGATGTGACAATAAAAATGGATGCCAACATGATGATAAAATCGCTGCCGAAAGGGGCGAATGCTTCCTTGTAGTCGAGAATTCCTGTCAAAACCAGCAGCAAAACTGCGGTCATAGTGACAATATCTACCGATATTTTTTCGGTAGAAAAGGCAATAATAGCCAATACTAATAATGCAAGTACAATAAAAATTTCCATATAAGTTTTTTAGGTAAAGTGTGCTATATTATATATGTTCTATAGATTTAATCGTTTTTAAACCAGATGTAGGTTTCGTTTATTTACTATTGGTAAAAATATTTGTTTCTAAAACCCGGCCTGGAATTGAATGGCAAACAGGTTGTTTTTCTTTTGTGTTGCTGCTTCTTCTAATACCAAATTATATTCTAATTGAATGCGGGTGTTTTTGGTAAAGAAATAACTCGTAGCAAGAATGTATTTATTGGTAATGTTATCCTCAGCAGCAGTATTAGGATCATAATTATCTATTCGCGCAATAATCTGTAATTTATCCTTAATTGGGGTATAACCTAAAGTTATATAATATCCACTGCGCTCTAATAAGGCCAAACTATCACTCTCATCAGAAGCCGATAAATATTCTCCTTCAAAAAGGAAGCCTTTATATTTATAGGAAATATTTCCACCGAAACGAGTTCTGTCTGCATCTACCGTTGGTTGCACAGTTGTTCTGCCAACACCATTTAAAAACCTACCAAAAATCCACAAATCTTTTATTGGCGATATACCCAATGAAGCGGAAATATCTTTATCCTGATTATTATCAGCTACATTTATTCCTGAGCCATTATATACACCTAACGTATAATCTAATATTGGCCGTTTAGCTTCACCCTTAGTTATACTATATTTTCCGCTCAGCCACAAACCAATATCGCGGCCATTTTGGTTGCCATATAAGTCACTTTCACGAAATACTAAACTATTATCCAATTGAGTTCTGCTAATGGAAAGTAAATTCCATGGGGAATATAAATTGTCATAACAAATAGGGTATTTACTTTGACCAACATTAACATTCAACCATTCAAATGGTTTGTAAACAAAAGTGGCATCTAATATTTTAGGAGAACCTGCCAACTCTGTATGTAATCTATATCCAACCTTTGGCGCAATGTCTCCTCTAAAGTCCAATCGCGCACGTCGCAAATCAAACCCATCAATTTTAGTTGAGTCTTCAAACAATTGATATCGCGTTTGGACTAACCCACGCAATTCAATTTTTTGTGAAACTTTAATATTGTAGGTTTCCTCTTGAGCAGGTGTTTGCCCGTTTACACCACCTATTAAACACCCTACAGCTACAATAAATAAACATATTGATTTCATAACTTTTGTTTTACGGTTGCAAATATCTATATATTCTATCGAATTAGTAGTTTATTTTATTATATATTTATTTCTTTAAACTATAAACTCCTTTAAACACTGATATTTATTTAGATTTTCGATTTACTGAAAATATCGCTTTTGGCGCTTCCATTAGGCTGGTATGGTCTAAAATTGCAGCCGAGGCATCCCTAACCTGCATCATAATTTTCCTTATTTCACAGGTTTTTTCATTATCACATTCTGCACATTTCATGTATGCCGTTTTGCTAACGCAGGGTATGGGAGCTAAGGGCCCGTCCAAAATTCTTACTACCTGACCAACAGTAATTTCTTCGGGCGACTTGCTTAAACTATAGCCACCACCTTTTCCCATTTTACTGTAAAGCAGTCCATTCTTTTTAAGTTCCAGCAATATTAACTCCAGAAATTTTTTGGGGATGTTTTCTTCTTCCGCAAGATCTGAGATGAGCACCGGGCCTTTTCCAAAATGTTTACCGAGGTAAAACATGGCCTTTAACCCGTATTTGGCTTTTTTAGATAACATAATTCAGGCCTTAAAGATACTACATTGGGTCAACATCTATCACAATTTCAACCCGTTTGTGGGATGGATTTAGCTGCAACTTTTCCACTTCTAATTTCACAATTTGTTTCACATATTCGCCGCTTACTCGGTTGTTTGGGAATTTAATCATGATTTCCGATAAATATTTATTACGAATACGTGGAATTCCCGGAATTGCTGGTCCCAACACTCGCTCGCCTAATTGATTTTTGAGCTCTGACCCCAGCCAGGATGCTGTTTTGTTTACAGTTTCCACTTTATTATGTCTCAACGTAATTCTGATTAAACGCATAAATGGCGGATAACCAAATTGCTGCCGCTCGGCAATTTCTTTGGTGTAGAATCCGGCATAATCGTTTTGCATAACATAGTGTAATACAGGATGATTTACCTGAATAGCCTGAATCATTACGAGGCCTTTTTTGTTTTTCCTCCCTGCTCTGCCACTTACCTGTGTTATCATTTGGAAAGCTCTTTCTGCAGCTCTGAAATCTGAAAAGTTTAATATTTGGTCCGCACTTAAAATACCAACAAGATTCACATTGTCAAAATCTAATCCCTTGGTAACCATTTGGGTTCCGGTTAATATATCAATATCACCGGATTCAAATGCGCGCAATATTTTTTCATGGCCATGTTTTGATTTTACCGTATCTAAATCTAATCTGCCCGTTTTTGCTTCAGGAAATAAATACTGTAATTCGTCATCAATTTTTTCTGTCCCAAAACCTTTAATAATAATTCGTGAACTTCCACATGCCGGGCAAACCGTATAAGTATTATTTGTATAATTACAATAATGACATCGCAACTCATTACTGAATTTATGGTAAACAAGATTTACATCACAATTAATACATCTGGGTGTCCACCCACAAGCTTCACAAATTAAAAATGGTGCATATCCCCTTCTGTTTTGAAACAAAATTATTTGCTCCTTTAAATCCAATGCATATTTCATTCTTCCCACCAAAGCAGAAGTAAAATGCGAATGCATGGTTTTATTTTTTTCTTCTTCTTTAACATCAGCAATACGAATTTCCGGCATTGCCATATCGGCATATCTTTTTAGCATTTTCACCAAACCGAATTTGCCGTGCACTGCCTGAAAATAAGTTTCAATACATGGTGTTGCTGTTCCCAGTACTGTTTTTGCGTTATGTAGATAAGCCAGATAAATAGCTGCATCGCGGGCATGATAACGTGGTGCAGGTTCGTGTTGTTTATACGAATAATCATGCTCCTCATCAATAATAATCAAACCCAAATCATTAAAAGGCAAAAACAACGAAGACCGTGCGCCTAAAATAATTCTATATTCATTATTTAAAACACGCTGCCAAATTTCAATTCTTTCGTTTTGATTAAATTTAGAATGGTAAACACCAATCTGGTTGCCAAAACGTTTTTTTAGTCGCGAAATAATTTGTGTGGTTAACGCAATTTCCGGTAATAAATATAATACCTGCTTGCCTGCCTGAATATATTCCTTTATCAGCTCAATATACACTTCCGTTTTACCACTACCGGTAACACCATGAATTAATACCGTGCTTTTTTCCTTTAAAAAATTTCTTGTCTCTAAAATGGCTCTTTTCTGCTCAGCATTTAACACAAAATCATCAATCTGGTCGTCACCATATAATTGTAACCTGCTGACTTGTTCATCTATTTCTTCAAAAATATTATTTTTTATCAGCGTTTTAAGCACTGCAGCTGAAGCTCCCGATTTTCTTAATAAAAATGACTTTTTAATCTTATTATTATTTTGGGAATGCTGATAATACACCATTAAAATATTTAATTGCTTTTCATGGCGTTGTAATTGTTCAAACAATTGTTGCAAAGCTGCTTCATCGCTGTACTTTTTATTTAATACAATAAACTTTTCAGTTTTAGGCGTATACACTTCTGTCAACTCTTCCTTTACATAAACAATCCCTTTTTCTATAAGTGATTTTATAGTAGGTTGAATTGTTTTTTGTTGCAGAATAAGTTGTATATCTTTTAACTTCAATTCCTTCTGGATGGTTAATGCTTCTGCAATTAAAAATTCTTTATCCTCCAATAAAGCAGCATCAATATTTACATCCGCCTTCAACACAATAATTGTTTCACTACTAAGTTTGTACGGAGCCGGCAAAGCAGCATTCATTACATCACCAGTAGAACACATGTAATAACCTGCCATCCATTTCCAAAATTCCAATTGAACCTTATTTACAATGTGTAAATGATCGGGCAATGCTAAAATTGCTTTTGGCTGATATCCGGCTGGAATGTTTGTATGAATTTTGGCAACAATCCCAGTATAACTTTTATTTCTGAATGGCACTTCCACACGCATACCAGGAGTAAGAGCAGCACCAAATTCATCCGGAACGGCATAGGTGTAGTTCTTTTCCAACGCAAACGGCAAAATCACATCAGCAAACAAGTTATTCATTGCGGGGTAAATTGTTTTATTTTGTAAAACTATTTAAATTAAATCACTTAACGATGAACATTGTAGTTACCGGTGCCACTAAAGGAATGGGCAAAGCAATTGCGCTTTTATTTGCAAAACACGGCTTTAATGTAGCCGCGTGTGCCCGAACTCAAGCCGATTTAGACACACTTAAGGGTGAACTCATTGCTTTGCACCCATCTGCTACAATTATTACATCGGTTTGCGACGTTTCAAAAAAGGAACAGGTATTACAATTTGCAGCAACTTGTAAATCTGCATTTACCAAAATCGATATCCTGATTAACAATGCAGGTGTTTTTGTGCCGGGTAATATTCATAATGAACCGGAAGGTATTTTGGAGCAGCTCATCGATACTAATCTTTATTCTGCTTATCACCTGACACGTGCACTAGTTCCGGATATGATTAAACACCAGCATGGTCATATTTTTAATATTTGTTCCGTAGCCAGTAAAAACGCTTATGATGCAGGTGGTTCTTATGCCATTTCAAAGTTTGCATTGTATGGATTTTCCCAAAATCTCCGCCATGAGCTCAAACAACATAAAGTTAGGGTAACTGCCGTATTGCCCGGTGCCGTATTAACCGACTCATGGAATGGTACGCAACTACCGGCATCCAGATTTATTAATGTTGATGATGTTGCCAAACTCATTTACCAAGCCTGGGAGGTTTCAGACAGAACTGTTGTGGAAGAAATACTGATACGACCTATGGAAGGAGATATTTAATCCTTAGTTGATATAGGTGCCTTCAGCTTTTTTCTTTTTGTAATTTCTATACCACAGGTAACCTACTACGATAAATGCCAAATAAGGCATCACCAATAAATAAGCTATTCCGGTATTTAACGATGCACTTTGGAGGTTGCCATCTTTAGCACCTTCTTCGGCAGCGGCTTTGCACATAGCACATTGTGCACTCAATTCGGTGCTGAGGCAGGTTAGCAGAAAAAACGCCACAAACGCAATTACGATACGGAGTTTCATAGTACAAATTTAAGCATTAATGCGGATAATAGGGTGCAATCATAAAATATACCACTACGCCTGTTACCGCCACATAAAACCATAAAGGCCAGGTTATTTTAGCAATTTTTCTGTGTTTATCGAACCTGGCGGACAACCCGTGGGAAACAGTAATTAAAATAAAAGGCATAATTACCGCTGCCAGAATAATATGCGAAAGCAAAATGATATAATACACCATTTTTATACTGCTAACTGCAGCACTTTCCTCTGCGCTAACTGTGCCGTCAAAATTGCTATCACCAAATAAAGTTGATTCAGAGGCCGAATGATAAATAACGTAAGAAATTAAAAATAATGCTGAGGTAGAAAACGCGCCCAACATAGTTAATTTATGTGCCTTGATATTTTTCGCCTTAATAAAATACAAACCTATTAATAATAAAATGGCGACAGTAGAATTTAATATGGCATGTAATTTTGGTAAAAATGAAACATTGATATTTAAGTTCAATGCCGGTGTATAAAATAATATTGCAACCAAAACCGGCACAGCCACCGATATTGCAAAAATTATCCTATTGGTTGATTTTTCATTCATTGACTTCATTATTAAAAACGAGATAATTGATATCTTGAATTAATGCTTGCATTTGAATTGAGTCCGTTCCTTTATAGAACCCTCTGATATTACCATTTTTATCTACAAGTGTAAATTTATCAGAATGCCCTTTAAATGAACCATCCGCACCTTTAACAACGGTGAAGAAACCTTGTTCACCTAAATCAAAAATATCGGATTGTTCCCCGCGCAAAAAATGCCACATATTATCTTTGGCTTTATAAGTATCGGCATATTTTCTTAACACAGGCACTGAATCAGCTTCGGGATTTAAGCTAAAAGAAAGGATTTTAAAATTAATCGCCTTGTTTAACAACTGCTGCACGTGCGCTAGGTGTTTAGATGTAACCGGGCAATAGGCATCGCATTCGGTATAAAAAAATTCGGCTACAAAAACCGTTTCCGCTACATCCTTTTTAGTAAACGTTTTTCCGTTTTGGTCAACGCAAGTAAAATCAGGAATATGGTTTAACGAGTCGCGTAAAAAGGAAGAATGTTGATACGATTGTTTTACCTTATTGAGATTTTCCTGTTTGTCGGCATAAGGCAAATACACAAAAATTACAAAGAGAATAAAAGCAACTCCGACAATACCGGCAATTATTATGTTATTTCTCTTGTTCATCCAGGTCCAGTTTATTTATAAGAAACAGAATATCATTATATAAATCGTGGAATTGGGATTCAATCAAAGGGTCGTAAGCGCCGCGGAGAAATCCATCCCCATCCACAAGATATACTAACTGTGGACAAAGCGTATCAGTTTCAATAGCGCCTGTTTTTTCGAAAATATTTTTACTGAAGTCGTGAAATTTGAATGATGAACTGTCATCAGTTCTAACAAAGTGCCAAATTTCGCGTGCTGAGTACCTTTCAGCCATAGACACTATCTGTGTTGTTTGGTCAAGCTCAGGGTTAAGCGTATGTGAGATTAGTCGCAATGCTTTTGTTTTCCCATAATAGTCTTCCTGAATCTCAAATAATTTCCGCTCGCGGGCATCATTGGAAGTGCCGCAGCTGTAGGTAGAAAAATCCATCACGCATACCTTATTGAGCATACGTTTTTTGGTAATGGTATCTCCTCTGTGTGAAACAGTAAAATAATCAGGAATTTGAGGTGGATTATCAATAATCATCCTGCTGCTGGCAGGGGCTTCTTCTCTGATTTTGAAACCTTCCTTAAGAAAAATAACTGAAATAAGCGGGAGCACAACAATTATTGTGAGCATTACTATTGCCCATACCCGCCCCCGTTTGTTTGCCATCGTTATTTAAGAATCTCCCACGATTCTTTTAGACTCAACCAGTAGCCACCTTCCCAAAGGAATGCTATAATACCCCAAACTAAAAACAGGAATGGTGCTAATATACTTACAGCCATTGCTTTAAGTTCATATTTCAAGTGCATAAATTCGCTCATGATATAATAAGCTTTAGCCGCACTCAAAATAATGAAGAGTAAATTTAGCCACCATCTTGGGCTTTCCGGCATATATTTCCAGTGCATAAGCGCCGCTGCAATTTCAAAAGCAGTAACAATTGCAAGAACACCGCAAATTGTCCATACTTTTTTTATTTTTTCTGCATGAGTACCGTGTGACATATCTTTCAGTTAAATTTTTTATAATAAATAGAATGCTAAGAATACGAATACCCAAACTAAATCTACAAAGTGCCAGTATAAACCTAATTTTTCAATCATTTCATAATGACCGCGACGGTGAAATACGCCTCTGTAAGTTTGAATAAATGCCCAAGTATTTAAACATACCCCAACGCTCACGTGGAAACCGTGGAAACCGGTAATGAGGAAGAACAAAGCACCAAAGGATGCAGCTCCAAAAGGGTTATGCGTTAAAGTTTGACCTTCATGAATTAAGTGGGACCATTCCAGGTACTGACTACCAACAAAGGTTAAACCTCCGAGTATGGTCAGAAACATCCAGAACAATACGCCTTTTCTGTTCATTTCATGTCCTTCCTGCACGGCACGTACCATTGTTACCGAACTAAAAATCAGGGTAAAGGTCATGAACGTAACAAATGCCAAAGGAAGATGCGCATGAGTAAAAGGAATGGCGTTAAATACTTCGTTTGGATCCGGCCAACTCATCATGTTACCTTCTTCATGAGCAGGGTGGCTCATTCTGATGGCTCCATAAGAAATTAATAAGCCGGCAAAAGTAAAAGTATCGCTGATGAGGAAATACCACATCATCACCTTGCCATAGCTAACTCTAAACGGGGAATCTCCACCGTCCCAAAGTTCTTTTGCGTTCGTTTTAGCAACTGCTTCCAAAATTCTAAAATTTTATCTGTTCAATAAAAAGAAAAAATAAAGATAAACCCATAAAAAATCGACAAAATGCCAATAAGTTGCCATTACTTCGATATTAATAGTATTTGTCTTCATTAAATCCGATTCGGTTGTTTTTAATCTGGTAAAGGCACGAACAGCAAAAACCATAAGTGCAATTACACCGCCGACAACGTGTATAAAATGCGCGCCGGAAATAACATAAATAAAAGAACCTGCAACATTATCGGTTAATCCGTGACCTTCATTAACCAATGTATTCCATCCTTGAATTTGAAGGGTTAAAAAACCTGCACCTAAAATAAATGCAGTTACAATAAACCCTCTATATAAATTTAATGCGCCTTTTTTAAATGCCATATAAGCGGCATGCATAAAAAGGCTGCTGATTACAATTACTATTGTTGCCGTAGTAAAAATGGATGGCAAATGGATATGTTCCCATGTGCGTGTATCTCCTTTTTTTACAACATAAGCACTGGTAAATGCAGCGAATATCATCACCATCGACACGATGCCAATCCACAAGTTAAACTTGTAGGGATGTACGATATACCTTTTATGTAATGATGATGCCATATTTTTAAATTTGATCTACCAACAATGCAATAAGCACGATTGGTAAATATAAAAACGAACCAAACATCAAACTGCGCGCATCTTTAATTTCACTGCTGCGGTACAATTTAATTGTTTGTAATAAAAATAATATTCCTGTTATAAAAACAATTAATGCTGAAATCCATCCTGTGTAACCTAATAAATACATGAGTAAACTAACCGGAATTAACAAGATGGTATAAATAACAATATATAATGCTGATGTTTTTGAACGTCCTTTAACTGAAGGCAATAAATGAAATCCGCCTTTAGCATAATCATCTGCAGCAACCCACGCAATTGACCAAAAATGAGGAAATTGCCATACAAACTGCACTGAAAATAACAATATTGCTAAATCGTTAATTCCACCTGCTGCTGCTGCACAACCAATAAGTGGTGGCATTGCACCGGGAAATGCGCCAATAAAAACAGCGATAGGTGAAACCTTTTTCATTGGTGTATACAAAAAGGCATAACTAATGAGTGATAAAGCCCCAAGTAATGCACTTAAGGTATTAAACCAAACCCATAAAATAGCAATACCGGAAACAGCCATCAGCCCTGCAGCAATTATAGCTTCTGTTGATTGCATTCTTCCGGCAGCCAAAGGTCGGTCAGCGGTGCGTGTCATTAATTTATCCGTATCCGATTCAATTATTTGATTAATAGCATTTGATGCTGCTGTAATCAAAAATCCACCTGCTAAAAATAAAAAGAACGATGATTGTTCGCCACCGGCAAATAAATATCCTATACCTGCACTGAACACAACAATGAAACTCAACCTGAATTTTACCAGCATGTGGTAATCTTTCAGTTTGGCTGCAATTGTTTTGCCTATGCTTTGTTTAGATATAGAAGTTTCTTTGCTCATGCAATTATGAAAAAGCTAATTATGATTTTAAATCCTTATCATCAATAATATGGTCGCCGTCCATTTCATCACCATGCTCGCCATGTTCAATTTCGTATTGACTTAACGGCTCGGTTTGAGGAATAAATTCTCTTCCGTGTTTGTTATAGTCATAAGGCCAACGGTGAACTTCAGGAATATCTCCTTCCCAGTTACCATGTCCCGGACGTAAAGGTGTTGTCCATTCTAATGTATTTGCGTTATAAGGGTTTTTATCTCTCATTTTTCTACCGTACCAAATACTGTAGAAGAAATTGAATACAAATAACAATTGTAATGCAAATGAAATAATAGCAACAGTTGAAATAAACATATTCAATGATTCGAAACCACTAAATGTTTCAAAACCTGAGTGTGTATAATAACGACGTGGTAATGCAATTTCAAAGTGCATTGGATAGAAAATCAAATACGCAGAAACAATTGTTCCCCAGAAATGGATATATCCTAAAGTTTGGTTCATATAGCGACCAAACATTTTAGGGAACCAATGGTAAACACCTGCAAACATTCCAAAAAACGCAGCCACACCCATTACTAAGTGAAAGTGAGCAACAACGAAATAGGTATCGTGTAAACGAATATCAATAGAAGAGTTACCTAAGAAAATACCGGTTAACCCACCCGAAATAAACAGTGAAACGAAACCAATTGCAAATAACATTTGCGGATTTAACCGGATATCTCCTTTCCATAGGGTTGTAAGCCAGTTAAATACCTTGATTGCAGATGGAACTGCAATGATTAACGTAAATATTACGAAAATTGAACCGATAAAAGGATTCAATCCTGTCATAAACATGTGGTGAGCCCAAACAATGAATGATAATACTGTAATGGCGAGAATGGAATAAATCATTGCCGTATAACCAAAAATTGGTTTACGTGAATGCACAGATAATACTTCCGATACAATACCCATTGCCGGGATAATGATGATATAAACTTCCGGGTGACCCAGGAACCAGAATAAATGCTGATATAAAATTGGGCTACCGCCTGCGTTGGCTAGTGGTTCACCACCAAGGTTAATTGCATCTAAATAAAAGCTAGTTCCCAAATTGCGGTCAAACAATAATAAAACAGCTGCAGATAATAATACCGGGAATGATAATACCCCGATTACAGCCGTAAGTAAAAACGCCCATATAGGCAAAGGCAATCTGAACATCTTCATGCCTTTGGTACGTAAATTAATAATTGTGGTAATATAGTTTAAGCCCCCTAATAATGACGAAACAATAAAGAGTGCCATTGAAATCAACCAGTAATCAACCCCAACAACACTTCCCGATGATGCATCTTTTAAAGCATTTAATGGCGGATAAGCAGTCCAACCACCTGATGCAGGACCTGTTGCTAAAAAGAATGAAACAAACATGACAGCGCCTGAAATAAAGAAGAACCAATAAGATAACATATTGATAAATCCTGAAGCCATATCGCGCGCACCAATCATAAGTGGAATTAGAAAGTTAGAGAACGTTCCACTCAAACCGGCAGTTAATACAAAGAATACCAAAATAGTACCGTGCATGGTAATTAATGCATTGTAAAATTCCGGTGCTATTTGTCCTTCTTCAGTTATCCATTTTCCTAAAAATGGTTTCATCCATGTTAAGTCAGCATCAGGGTAACCAAGCTGAATACGGAATAAAACAGATAATAAAGCACCAACAATTGCCCAGAAAATACCGGTAACTAAAAATTGTTTTGCAATTGTTTTATGGTCTTCACTAAAAATATATTTGCGAATGAAGCTTTGATGATGGTGATGGTCATCGTGGTGATGATCATGACCATGTGTATCTGCATGCGCTGTATGAGTTGAAGTTTGTACTGACATATCTTTCTATTTACGTTCCACCAATTAATTTTTGTTAACTACTACGGTTACATCTGTGTTTGCAATTGTAACGGTATCAGTTGTTGCTGCTGCCGGAGCTGCAATTTTAGGTGCATATTTTGACACACCATTTTCTAAATACAATGACGCATATACCTGACTCCATTTGCTAGGTTGCTCTGCAAGCCATTTTTCATAATCTTCAGGGCTATCTACTATCAAAGTATATTTCATTGAACTGTGACCTGTTCCGCATAATTCGGCGCAAGCAATTTCATAATTAAATTTTTGCCATCTTGGCATATCATCACCTTCTTCAATAACAGTCCAAGCATCGTTTTCTGACATCTCGATACGTTTGTCGGCAGTTGTTACTAAAGGAGTGAAAGTAAATGATGTTGGCATACCTGGAACGGCATCCATTTTAACATCCATATGAGGAATATAAAAATTGTGTAATACATCAAGTGCTGTAATTTTTACATACACCTGATTATTTACAGGTACATGAATTTCACTTGGCATTGGGTCATCATAACCCCAAGTAAATTCATCAGCATTTGCAGCTATATATTCTTCTGTGTATTTAGTTGTAATGCGCGTAAACGCTTTTTCACGGATGTCGATTTTTTTCGGGATTTTATTCAGTTCAGTCTCCAATAAATCAACTGAATCTTTCACAACAGCAACGCGATATTTATTAGGCGAATTGTTTACAATATCATAATAAATAGCCAATTGCGTATTGATTTCTTTTTCGCGTTCTTGTAATTTAACAATCTCACCTTTTTGGTTCAATTTTTCACTTCCTTTTAAGGAAACCATTCTATGTTCAATCCATTCTCTGGTAACAATACCAAGTGGATTTTCAGGACAAATTAAATCGTTATCGCGTGGCCCCAATTTTCCATCAGGTCCCGTATAGCGACTGCTCCAGAAAAATTGTTGACCGGTAACTTCAATTGTTATAGCATCTTCTTCCGGTGGACTCATAATATCGGTCCAAGCCTGTAATCCGAAAACAACTAATCCTGTTAAAACAATAGTAGGTACAATTGTCCAAATAAATTCGAGTTTATTACTGTGTGCGAAGTGGACAGCTTCATTACCCGGGCGATTTCTGTATAAGTAAGGGAATACAAATAATAACACATTAGTAATTACGAATACAATTCCGGTTACCCAAAGTGTAACTACAAACATTTTGTGAATCATTAAACCATTATCTGATGAATGGTGATCTACCATTCTGTCTTCGTAATGTCCAAAAGACCAGAAAAAGCCAATCATACCCAGAATCATAAATATGAGTCCTAGTATGGAATGTAATTTGGTCATTTCCACTGTTGTGCGTTCGCCGCCTCGTAATTGTCCAACAAGGTCGAGTGTTCTTGTTACCTGGAACAAGACCACAACAATCATAACTATTGCAATAAATATCAACCAACCGGTAGCCATTGTATAAATTTATATGTGATGATCAAGACTTTCTCTGTATAAAGGATGCTTTTCAGGCACCAGTGACGCTTTAGCGAGCTCACCAAAAACTAGATAAAGGAATAAACCTGCGAAGGTCATGAATAAACCTACTTCAAGGAATCCTATTCCCCAATGGTCGCCAACTGTTGGAGGCATAATCATCAGGAAGAAATCTAACCAATGTGAAAGTATTAAAACACTTGCCACTATAGTTAAAACATTTAAATTTCGTTTAGCATCGCGACGTAATAGTGTCAGGAATGGGAACAAGAAATTAATGATAAGGTTTGCGTAAAATATACCTTTATAATTTGTTCTTGCACGATCTAACCACCAACGTGTTTCCTCAGGAATATTTCCGTACCAGTATAACATAAACTGGCTGAACCATAAGTAAGTCCAAAATACGCTAAACCCGAAAATATATTTACCTAAATCGTGTAAGTGATTTTCATTTAACTCGGCTAAGTAACCATTGCGTTTTAAATAAATAAGGATTAAAACGATGGTGCACAAACAAGCAATCCATAATGAAACGAAATTATACCAGCCAAACAAGGTGCTATACCAATGCGGATCAAGTGACATCACCCAGTCCCAAGCCATAGTAGAACTTGTTACAGCCCAGATAATTAAAAATATTGCTGACCAGAATTTAGTGCGTAAAAACCATTTAGTAGTTCCTTCTAAATCTTCTTTTAATGAAAACTTGCGCAATGTAATGGCAACACCAACCCATAATAATAAATAAGCTATTGAGCGGATAGTCCAAAATGTTTTATTTAAATAACCATGTTTATCGGCAATCAAACGATCGTAATGAGGGTTAACAACCTCACCTTGATCATTGGCAACTAATTCAACTTTATGATCAGTTGCATGATGTTCGTCTGCGTGATGTTCTTCAACTTCAGCTTTACCATCATATTGGAATTCCTGCCAAACACGGGAATAATCTTTTTCGTGACCACCAAGGTGATCAGCATGTTCAGTTTCGTAGTGTTCTAATTCTTCAAGCGTTACCATTTTTTCTTTCACAAAAGGATTGTCCCAATGTGCATACAAATTATGATAACCTGCCCAAAGTCCAACAATAATCACCAGCATGAAGATTGCTCCAACTTTTGAGAATTGGCTCATTGCTTCCGGAACACGTTTAACCATGATATGCCATCCTGACATTGCAATTTGGTGTGCCGTTAAAAAGAAAATTGCCAGCACCGAAATGCCAAGGAATAAGATGGTATCCAACAAGTAATTTGACCAGAAGCGATCCATTGAAGCCCCTGTAGCCATCCCAACAACTGTAAGTACAATTCCTACGATGAGTAATCCCAGGAATCTGGTTTTCAGTTTTGAATTATATTCGAATTTGTTTGAGCCGTTCATGCTTTTGTTATTTGCTTAGTATTAATTCGAAAGCGTTTTTACTAATTATTTAATTGATGCTGTTGTATCTGAAGCTGCTGATGGTGCTTGTTTCGAAGCATATTCAGCTTGTAAATGTTTTACATAAGTAACCACTTTCCAACGTTCTTCTTTTGATAATGCATAAGAATATGGTTGCATTGCATTTCTACCATAAGTTACTGAATGAAACATTGTACCTTCTGTCATTGCCATGTATACCGGGTCAAAATAATTTGGTGGCATAGCTGTGTATTTTCCTTCAGTTACAATAAATCCTTTGCCGTCTCCTGCAGCACCATGACAAACTGCGCAATAGATATCATAAAAATGTTTCCCTTCGGCAACAACTTCTTTATCGTTAATAGAGAAAGGATTTTTTACTTCTAAAGCTGCTCTGTTATATCCTTCAGGCGTATTAGGCAACTGGTAAGGTAAGTTTAATGCCATGGTAAGGCTATCTGATTTTACTCCGGCAATTGCATTTCCAACGTAAGGAACTGTACCATCTACCGGTGTAATTGCGCTCATACCGTTTGGCATGTCAGGCATCATGCTGTAAGTTTCATAAGCACGTGAGTAGTTCATATCCCATGTGTATGAATCACCGGTATACTCACCACCTGCTTTTTTACAAGATGCAAATACAAGCGGAAGTGCTGTTATTACAACCGCTGTTTTAATATATTTTGATGCAACCATTTTCATTTATTGTTTATGGTATTATAATTCTTTTTCATGAATTTCCACTGCGCCGCTTGCAGCAAGTACTTTTCTGATTTCTTCTTTTTTGCTGTCAGAAGTATGCTCATCCAACTCAAATGTCATTGCGAACAAGTGGCTGGTTGTGCGCTCATCAACTATTTCTGCTTTAACACCAGGTGCTAATCTGTTTAAATACAAGTAAGTTAAAAACATACCTACAGAAGCAAATAATACGGTTAACTCAAACGTAATTGGTATCCAAGCCGGAAGTGATAAATAAGGTTTACCACCGTAGTTAATTGGATAGTTGTTTGTAGTTACCCATAAAATAAACGTGAGTGCAGTTAATGTTCCAGTCGCACCGAAAATAAATCCGGCGGAATGCAGTCTGGTCATACGTAAACCCATGGCATCATCTAATCCGTGAACCGGAAAAGGTGTATAACAGTCATGAATTTTCAATCCTTCTGCACGTACTTTTTTTACTGCATCGATTAAGATGACTTCATCGTCATATAAACCGTATATTATTTTTTTATTTGCCATGTGCAAACGTTATTTATACTTGGTTAAGGTTAATGTTTATGGTGATCATCGTTATGATGAATAGCATCCGGCCCGGTATATTGGTCGCCCGATGTTTTCAATATTGATTTCACCTCTGCCACTGCAATTACCGGTGCTACTTTCGCGAAAATGAGGAACAGTGTCATAAAGAATCCGATTGTTCCCAAATAAATAAATATTTCCACTATAGTAGGATAATACATTGTCCAGCTTGAAGGTATAAAGTCGCGGTGTGTTGATGTAACGATGATTACGAAACGTTCGAACCACATACCCACGTTGATGAAAATCGACATGAAGAATGTGAACACAATATTGCGACGTAATTTTTTAATCCAGAATAACTGCGGAGAAACCACGTTACAAGTCATCATACCCCAATAGCTCCACCAGTAAGGACCAGTACTTCTGTTGAGGAAAGCATACTGCTCATATTGATTACCTGAGTACCATGCAGTAAATAACTCGGTGATATAAGCCACACCTACAATAGAACCGGTTAGAATAATAACCTTGTTCATTGATTCGATATGTGCTAGTGTAATATATTCTTGTAAATTAAATACTCTACGAACCACCAACATCAGTGTTAACACCATTGCGAAACCGGAAAAGATAGCACCGGCAACGAAATATGGAGGGAAGATGGTAGTGTGCCATCCCGGAATTACCGAGGTAGCGAAGTCGAAGGATACGATGGTGTGAACCGATAATACAAGTGGTGTAGATAAACCTGCTAACACCAATGATATTGATTCAAATCGCTGCCAGTTTTTAGCTGTTCCTTTCCAGCCAAAGCTGAAAATATTATACATTCTTTTTTTGAATGCTGAAGTAGTTCTATCGCGAACTAAAGCTAAATCCGGAATTAAACCTGTATACCAGAATACTAATGATACCGTAAAGTAAGTCGAAATCGCAAATACGTCCCATAAGAGTGGTGAGTTAAAGTTAACCCACACTGGACCACGTGTATTTGGATAAGGGAAAATGAAGAAAGCTAACCATACACGACCCATGTGAATAATCGGGAATAAACCCGCACAAATAACCGCGAAGATGGTCATCGCCTCAGCAGAGCGGTTTACACCGGTTCTCCACTTTTGACGGAAAAGTAAAAGGATGGCAGAAATCAGGGTTCCTGCGTGACCAATACCGATCCACCAAACGAAGTTGGTAATATCCCAGGCCCAACCGACAGTTTTGTTCAAACCCCACATACCTATACCATAGGTGATTGTGATGCCGATCATTGTAAAACCGGTGAGCGCCAGTAATCCTGACAATGTTACAGCAATCATCCATGCCTTGCTAGGTGCGGCTTCTACTGGTGCACAAATATCATCTGATATTTGTTTGTAGGTTTTATGACCCTGTATTAATGGTTCCCTTAAAGGTGATACGAACATAATTATTTAATTATTTATAATTATATAAATCCATGATATCCAATGCTTCCTCATTCTTATGATCAGCCTTGTCTTTATTTCTAACTTTAGTTTTATAGAAAATAGAAGGCACCCAGTGGAATTCTTCTAAAATTCCAAAAGTACGTTCATCTTTTGCTTCACTAACTACTGCACTTGTATCGTCGTAGCTGTTACCAAATGTAATGGCATCAGCAGGACACGCACTTTGACAAGCTACTCTGAATTCACCGTCTTTTAATTCACGGTTATCTTTTTTCGCGCTCAATTTTGCTTCCTGAATACGCTGAACACAGAATGAACATTTTTCAATAACCCCTCTTGAACGAACGGTTACATCCGGATTTAACACCATACGTGTTAAGTCTTCTAATAAACCTCTGTTTTCAGTTTCCTTAGCATCGTTCATTGTTCCAAAAGTATCAGCTCCACCGTAGTCGAACCAATTGAAACGACGCACTTTATAAGGACAGTTATTTGCGCAATAACGAGTACCAATACAACGGTTATAAGCCATTTGGTTAAAGCCTTCAGAGCTATGGTTGGTAGCGCCTACCGGACAAACGTTTTCGCAAGGTGCGTTTTCGCAATGCTGACAAAGCATTGGTTGGTAAACAACTTCCGGATTTTCTTCAGTTCCTGCATAGTAGCGGTCGATACGCATCCAATGCATTTCACGTGAACGAATAACTTCATTTTTACCAACTATTGGAATATTATTTTCTGCGTTACAAGAAATAACACAAGCACCACAACCAACGCAAGAGTTTAAGTCGATTGCCATGCTCCAGTTAAAGCCATTCTTTTTACCAAAATAATCTGGATAAAAAGTGATGTCTTTCCAAGCAAGCGCTTCAGCACGGTCTTCGTTACCGGCGTTAGGGCTTTTCTTATATTCTGCTAAAGTTGTTTCTTTTACAATACGGCGCTGACCTAATCCGTCATTTAAACTGAAATGCGTTTGAGTTTGAGCCAGTTTAACATTTTCGCCTGTATTGGTAATAGATACATTGGCAGCCATGTAATTAACACAAGCTCCTGATGCATCTAAAAGATGATAAACATTAACACCAACGCCAACAACGCCTCTACCTACCATTGTGCGACCGTAACCTACGGCAACAGAAACAGTATTATTGGCTTGACCAGGTTGAATGGCAACAGGTAGTTTAACTTCTTTACCGTTAACGCTAACTGTTACAACATCGCCGTGTTCGATTTTATTTTCACGCGCATAAGCAGGTGAAACGTTTAAATAGTTATCCCAGGTAATTTTAGATACAGGATCCGGTAATTCGTGTAACCAAGGGTTATCCGCATAACGACCATCACCAATAGCTATAGATTCATAAAACTGGATTTCAACACCACTTGCTTTTTTAGCCATACCCAAAATATTGGCAGCAGCACTTGAAACATCGGTTGTAGCTGGAGCCATTTCGGTAGCAGCAGTTAAAGTAGCAACAACAGCTTCGATAACATTGCCATTTTCAGGTTGGTATAAACCAATTTGTAATGCATTATTAAAAGCACCCATTGCATCTGCTTTACCAGCTAAAGGACCGGTAACCCAGTTTTGTACCATAAAGTCATGGTAAGTCATTGCATTGCCGCTCCATGTTAATAGAGAATCTTGCATTTGACGGGTGTCGAATAAATTTTTGATTGTTGGTTGAGACAATGAATATAAACCACGTTTAGGTTCAGCATCGTTCCAAGCCTCAAGGAAATGATGATCAGGACAGATGTAGGTGCAATTTGCAGCAGTTTCGTTCATGCTACCTGCAAATGAAACAGACATTTCAGCTTTAGCCATAGCCTCAGCTAACTGGTCGCCCATTGGATGATCAAAAACAGGGTTACAGTCATTTACCATTAAGATATTTACCTGACCGCCCTTTAATTCGCCGATTAAAGTTTTGATGCTTGCATCAGAACCTTGGCGTAACATATTTGCACAATCCCAAGTGATGGTATTGCCATAATTATTTAAAGCGTCGTTGATTGCATTTACAACCAATTGTACATTTTCATCGTTGCAGCCACTTACTACTAAAGATTCGCCGCGGTGTTTTTTCAACCATTCGGCAGCTTCCTTTAATCTAGCCTGTTTTGCTTCATCTTTCAATTTAGCGCCACCTGCAGTTGAAGAACCGGTGATAGCATCTAATAAATTAAGTGCAACAACACCTAATTCAGATGGAGCAACAGCCACGCGATAATCGGCGTTTGAACCTGTTAACGACATTCTGCTTTCAAAATGATAGTGACGGCTCATTTCAGGTTTTTCTTTAGTAACCTTTCTTGTTGCCACATATCCTTTTGTAAATTCTATTGGAGAAATCCATGTTCCTAAGAAATCGGCATCGATACTCACAATTACTTTTGCTTTTTCGAAGTGATAATCAGGAATTTCAGACTTTCCTTTTGAAGCCATATTAGCCATTAGCATACCGCTATAGGATAAGGCATCGTAAGTATAAACTTTAGTATTAGGATATTTCTCAGCGAAAGCTGCGAATACTTTTTTAGTTGAAGGGCTAATTACAGTTGAAGAAACGATTCTGATATTAGCATTTGGGTTTGCTGCAAGTTTACCGGCAATAGCTTTGTCGATATCGGCCCATGATGCATTATCATGACCGCGTTTACCTTTTACCATTGGATTGCGCAAACGTGCAGTATCGTATAAACTTAAAACACTAGCCTGAACGCGTGCAGAAGTTCCACCTTTAGTAACTTTTGAATCGCGGTTACCTTCAATTTTAATCGGGCGGCCTTCGCGTGTTTTAACAATTATACTACAGTAGTCGCCACCATTATAAAATGTAGAAGCATACCAGGTAGCAATACCGGGAATTACATCTTCAGGTTTAAAAATGTAAGGCGCAACCTTTTTAACAGGAATTTCGCAACCGGCAGCAACAGTAGCTGCAGTTAAGCTAAATCCCATCATTTTGAGGAAGTCGCGTCGGTTTGACTGCAAGCCATCGTTGTTGCTGTCAAAAAACTCAACAGGAATTTCCTCGCCAAACTCGGGTTGTGTGAGTTGAGCTGATTCCGGTGCCTGATTTAATTCTTCAAGGCCTTTCCAGTATTTTTTCTCTGCCATTTGGTTATGGTTAGAAGTTTAAGTGATGCTTTGTTAAAAAATTAATAGTGACATTTTTGACATTCTGTTGCACCGATGTCTTCAGCTTTAACTGATTCCATCTCACCATTTTTAATTTTTTCATGCAACACTTCGTATGGTTTATAAAACTCGTTAGTAGTAAAGTTGACATTGGTATTGCGGTGACAATTCACGCACCATCCCATTGAAAGATTTTCCATTTGTTGAACTACGTCCATTTCCTGGATTTGACCGTGACAAGTTTGGCATTCCAATCCGGCAACTTTTACGTGTTGTGAGTGATTGAAATAAACATGGTCAGGTAAATTGTGAATTTTAGTCCATTCGATTGGTTTTGGTTCACTTTCATATTTCAAAGATTCAGCATTGAATCCGATGTAGCTATAGATTTTAGCAATTTCTTTATCGTAAACTGCCTTAGGATAATTAGGGTCGGTTCCGGTAACACCCTGAATGTTATAGTGACAGTTCATACACACGCTTAATGAAGGGATAACCGCAGCTTTACCGCGTTCAGCACCTACGTGACAGTATTTACAATCAATTTTATTGATACCTGCGTGTACTTTATGTGAGAATGCAATTGGTTGTTCCGGAGCGTAACCTTGTTGACGACCAAGCGAAGTTGCGCTGTTCCACATGGCAACACTTAATAATGATAAAAACAACAATGCTAATACGCCAACAAGCGGACGGTACTTACGTTGTTTATAAAAAGGTGTAGTATCAGGTGTTGGGTCATCAAATTTTTGACGAACTAATCCGTCAAGGTATTTAACGGCGCGTCCAAGAATAACCGCTATAAATAATAATGCAACAATTAAAATCCAGTATAATGTAGAATTATCCTTTTTTGTTTCGGTCACAACACCACCAGGGCCGGGTGTTGCAGCCATATCTTGTTTACGTTTTGCTTCCGCATCAATATAAACGAGGATATCCGCAACATCAACATCTGACAATTCCGGGAATGCCGGCATGATGCTGTTATATTCTTTATATAAGTCGTTTGCATATTTATCGCCAGTTCCTAAAAAACTTTGTGAGTTTTTTATCCAAGCGTATAAATTAGTGCTATCAGCCCAACGCGTACGCACATTTTGCAATGCGGGTCCTGTCAATTTTTTGTCCACTAAGTGACATCTTTGACATTTGGATTGATAAAGTACTTTCCCTTCAGCTTCACCCGCAAATACGTTATTTGCTGTAAATGACAATGCGAGTAGTAAAATAATGCTCAGGAAACGTGTGATGGTCGTCGACTTCTTATGCTGCACAATCCTTGATTTTATTGGTTAAGGTATTTCGGGTTTTATAAACCCGTGCAAAACTAAACACCAAACATGAAAAGTTTAACAAATCTTTTAAAAAAATTTTCAATAGATGCAACCATGCTCAAACTCAATTGGGAGTAGTGTTTCATCGATAAATAATTCACTGTTTAGACGCATTCTAAATTAAAAATCGTATTTATTCACACGGTTATCACATTTTTATATCCGTTTCGATGCATTAACTGGCATAGTTTTGTATTTATAAAAGATTAAACAGGAGGAAATTATGAAAAAATTGGTTTACGCTTCAATGTTATTATTAGTGATTAGTTCCGGATGTAAGGTAGCCGAAAAAGAATTTAGGGAAGGCAATTATGATGAAGCCATAAACATCTGTATTAAAAAACTAATCGACAACCCTGACAAAGCAGAGTATATTTTATTATTGGAGGAGGCGTTTGTGCGAGCAAATGGTGAGGATCTCGATTATATAAAAGCTTTAAACACAGAAGGCAGCCCCGATCGTTGGGAGGAGATTTTTAACGTTTATGAACGTATATCAGCCCGACAGATAAAAATAACCCGATTATTACCTTTATATCTAGGCACTGAAGAGCGCGATGCTGAATTTAAATTTGTTGATGCGATTGATGGTATGAATACTGCTAAGAAGAACGCTGCAGCCTATTGGTACGCTGATGCAAGTCTCAAACTTAAAAGCAACGACGTTTACAAAGCACGTGAAGCCTATTATGAACTTCAAAAAATTGAACGTTTTTACAGCGATTACAAAGACGCAGACGATTTATTGAAAAAAGCAAAAGAAATTGGCACTAATGATGTTGTATTTAAAGTAGAAAACATGTCGAATGCCAGTTTAAACTACGATGTTACTAAAGCGATTAATCAAATTAACATCCCAAAATCTAGTGGTACCTGGTATATTGTGCATAGCAGTGTATTTGAAAAAGGTGTTGAGATGACCATCCAGGTGAATATTCGCAAAATTGAGGCATATCCAGAAAAAGTGAGCACCAACCAGTATGAGGAGTCGAAACAAATTATTGACGGTTACGAATACGTTTACGACAATCAGGGCAATATTGTAAAGGACAGTTTGGGTAATCCAATCAAAGAACCGGATTATAAAACCGTTACTGCTTATGTAACTGAAACTTGGCAGGAAAAGGTAGCAACTGTAAGTGGTGAAGTTGTTTATTTGAACAAAAACGGTGAAGTGATACGTTCGTTTCCTGTTCGTGCAGATGCTGTTTTCAAAAACTACTATGCTGCTGCTACAGGTTATGCCGAAGCCCTTACTCCACAGTCGAAGGAAAAACTAGGTGGCAAGCCACTACCCTTTCCATATGATGACCAGATGTTGATAGATGCTGTGAATCTGTTGGAAAATGAGGTGAGGTCAATAACCAACGCCAACAACAATGAATATTTGAACTTATAAGATAAAACCGGTTAACAGCCGGTTTTTTTTGTCACAGAATTGTATCATTATCCCATTTTAATACATCTTAACCGAAGCAGTTTAGTCAAAATCTTAACTTTGCTCTATGAATATCAAGCCCTTTGCTCTATTTAGTTGCCTAGTATTTTTTATTCTTTTGTCAAGCAACAGTTTGTTTGCACAATCATATACCATAAGTGGATATGTTACAGAAAAAGGTTCAGGTGAAAAATTATTAAGTGCTACTGTTTACAACAGTATAAATTTTAGTGGGACCTCAACCAACGATTACGGTTTTTACAGTTTAACCTTACCGGGAGATTCAGTAATAATTAATTACTCCTATATTGGTTACATTACGCAACAAAAAAAATTCGTGTTAAAAAAAGACACCGTGCTCAATATTGCATTAGAGCAATCTAATGAATTAAAAGAAGTGGTTATTGAAGGTACAAAAAGTGATGAGCAATTTCAGGAAAAGACACAAATGAGCACCATTGAAATACCTATTGAACAAATTAAAGCTTTACCTGCCTTTTTAGGAGAAGTAGATGTTTTAAAAGCATTACAATTATTACCGGGTGTGAATGGTGGTTCAGAAGGTTCAAGTGGATTATTTGTGCGTGGTGGCTCACCAGATCAGAATTTAATTTTATTAGATGGTGTGCCTGTTTACAATGCTTCACATTTATTTGGATTTTTCAGTGTATTTAATTCTGACGCAATTAATAAAGTTACATTAGTTAAGGGAGGATTTCCTGCACGTTATGGCGGTAGGTTATCGAGTGTTGTTGACATCAGGATGAAAGAAGGTAATATGAATAGTTATCACGGAGAAGGTTCTATTGGTGTTATAGCATCGAGATTAACTATTGAAGGTCCGATTATAAAGGACAAGACATCATTTATTATTTCGGGGAGAAGGACTTATCTAGATTTAATTACACGACCTATAATGAAATCGCAACAAGATGAAGAAGGTGTATCAGGTTATTACTTTTATGATTTAAATGCAAAAATTAATCATAAATTTTCAGATAAAGACCGTTTGTATATAAGCGGTTATTTTGGTCGCGATAAAGCCTATTTTAATTACGATTACCAATTTGATGAAACTACACAACGTGTTGAAGATAATGGTATATATTGGGGAAATGCAACAGCTGTTGCAAGATGGAACCACATGTTCAGCAATAAAATTTTCAGTAATTTAACAACAACGTTTACTGATTACAAGTTCGATATATACAGTTCAGTAACAGAAGTTAAAACAGACGACCCTGATACGTATTTTGGATTTGATTATTTTTCAGGCATTTACGATTGGAGTTTGAAATATGACATTGATTATGTGCCTAATCCAAAACATTATATTAAATTCGGTGCGGGTGTAACTTATCACACATTTGAACCTGGTGCAACACAATTTGAATCAGAAAACATTCAGGAATTTGAAGATGCCTTTTCGTTTGGTTCGGAAAAAGTTTATGCCAGTGAGTTTGATGTTTATGTAGAAGATGACTGGGAAGTAACCAATAAATTAAAAATTAATGGCGGATTACATGCCAGTGGTTTTTTAGTAAATGGTATTTTTTACAAATCGTTGCAACCGCGTATTAGTTCAAGGTATTTAGTAAACCCAAATCTTTCGATTAAGGCATCATTTAGTACCATGACGCAGTATATTCACTTGCTAACCAATTCCGGAATTGGATTGCCAACAGACTTATGGGTACCTGCTACCGATAGTGTTCCACCTCAGTCGTCTATTCAACCTGCTTTAGGTGTTGCTTATACATTGAACAATCAATATGAGTTTAGTATTGAAGGGTATTACAAAAAGATGAATGACATTATTGAATATAAAGATGGTGCTAATTATTTTTTCGATGGCCTTGAAAATTGGGAAGATAAAGTTGAAAGTGGTGAAGCCTGGGCATATGGTGCAGAGTTTTTTATTCAAAAAAGAACCGGAAAACTAAGTGGTTGGATTGGATATACCTTATCGTGGAGTAACAGACAATTTGCCACAATTAATCTAGGAGAAAAATTCCCTTACAAATATGACCGCAGACACGATTTTGAAATTGCAGGAATTTATAAAATCAACGACCATATTGAACTTTCTGCTACCTGGATTTATACATCGGGACAACCTGTTAGTTTGCCAATTGCTAAATACGAAGGTGCCGGCGGACAAACATTATATGCTTACGAAGGAAGAAATGGTTATAGGATGAATGCCTATCACCGATTAGATGCCAATGTTGCATTGTCGAAAGAAAAAAAGTATTGGACCAGAACTTGGAATTTTGGTGTTTATAATGCCTATAGCCGACTGAATCCATTTTTCATATATCAGGCATATGATTACAAAACAAACACTAATAACTATCGACAAGTTAGTTTATTTCCAATTATACCAAGTGTATCATACGAGTTTACTTTTTAATTAAAGATAGCATTAAATATAGCGCATGAAAAATAATATCATAACAATACTTGCCATTTCAAGTTTGGTGTTTTTAGCAGCTTGTGAAAAAACGGTTTACTTTGATGTAGAAACAAAAGAAAATCGTTTAGTAGTGAATTCATTTTTACAACCTGATAGCACTAATCGTGCAGTAGTTTCGTTGAGTGTTGACCCATTGGCAATTGGATTTGAAAGTGAGCGTGTGAGTGATGCCACAATTGCGATAAGCAAAAATGGTTCATTTATCGGCAATTTTACGCATGAATTTAATGGTGATTATTATATTGAAAACGACTTGTTGCATGCTGAACCTAATGATGAGTTTGAATTAACAGTGAGTGCTCCCGGGAAAGAAACAGTGACTGCCAGCACCACCATCCCATCGCTAATTCCCATTTCTTCTGCTGCCATTATAGATACATTTTTAATACCGATATCTTACAGTAGCATTGACCCATATGGCAATGTAATTTATATAGATACACTAGTTCCCTATTTCAAAATGGCAATTACTTTTACCGATCCGGGAACTGAAGATTATTATTCTTTAGCGGTAATGTATAAGGATATCTTCAACGAATCATTTGCCTGTGTAAGCACTAATGATCCAATATTTACAGTTAGTGGTGAATATAATTTCGGAGCTGAGAACCAGGCGGGCGCAGCTACTTTTTGTGATGAAGTAATGTTTACTGATGTTACTTTTAATGGAACAAATAAAACAATTGAGTTAAATATTTATGCCATTAATACAATTGGTATTGCCGCACCCCGATTCGAATTCGAATTAAAACATGTGAGTAAAGAATATTTTCAATATTATACTACTATGGAAAAACAAGTGGAAAATGAAGGCAACCCATTTGGTGAACCTGTAATTATTTATTCTAATATTGAAAATGGATTCGGCATATTTGCAGGCAGCACTATATCTACAGCAACAATTGAGCTATAGGCACTGTTTTAACATTGCTTTTATCTAAGTGTTTAATTACAATCCCTGTATTACAAAAATTGCAAGTTAATCAGTTTTCGAGAGCATTACGCTTCCAGTATAGTTTTATATTCTAGTTGCATTAATTTATTTCCAGATAAAGTTATTATATTTAATGTTGTTTACCAATATACCTGAATCTGGTTGCAAATAATGCTTGCCTATTTGCTAACAGGGTTGTATATTATCTTTCATTGATTTGGTAACTGCCTATTATTGGTAAAAAGGATATCTTTATTTAATTAAACATACTTAATTTATTATAAAAACGTTATCCCTTCATCTTAAAATAAACTACTATGAAAAAAAATTATGTATTGGCCGCTTGTTTGTTTTTAGCTGCGCCGTTTTTGCACGCCCAAGTAGCTGCTGACGAAACAAAAAAAACACCTTATATAGAAGTTAACGGCAGCGCCGAAATGGAAATTGTTCCGGATGAAATATACATTCAGGTTACATTACAGGAACGATACAATGGCAAAGAGAAAATCACGATGGAGAAACAGGATGCGCTGTTTATTTCCGGAATGCAATCTCTAAATATTGATACCAAGGATATTAGTTTAGCTGATGCTCAATCCGACTTCTCTTCTTATAAATGGAAAAAGGAGGATGCACTTGCACGTAAAAGTTATGTTGTATTAGTGCATGATGCAGCATTGGTTTCGAAAGTTTATACCAAATTGGTTGAAATTGATGCTGAAGACGCATATATTTTGAAAACAAGTCATAGTAAAATAGAAGAATATCGCAAGCAGGTAAAAATAAATGCGATGATGGCAACCAAAGATAAAGCAGGTTACTTGTTGAGCAGTATAGGTGAGGAAGTTGGCAGCCCTATTTTAATTCAGGAGCGTGAAACTTATGATTCACCATACACAATAAGTCAACGTAGTTTATCTTCCAATGTCGCCTTTGAAGCGTATAACTTAAATGCAAGTGATATAGGTTTTAAAAAAATCAAACTGCGCTATGAAATTTTCGCGCAGTTTGAGATAAAATAAAAACAATGCCGGCAATTCAGTTTACCGGCATTATTTTGTTATTGTTTAATAAACTTTTGTGCGGCAATCAACTCACCCTGACTATTAGTTGCTAATGCTGTATAAATTCCGGCAGGGAAACTACTTACATTAAAAGGTTTACTACAATTTGCGTTTACAACTGCAATTTGTTGCCCATTACTATTAAAAAAAGCAATATTTAAATTATCATTATTATTTTCTATTTCGAAAACAATTGTTGAAGAAGCCGGATTAGGCGTTATAATGGCATTAGCCAAATTATTCCAATTTTGAATAGCCACTTCCGGTAAGGTATATGGAGTTTCCATTTTTACAATAAAAATGTCAATTTCATCTGATACTGATGTAATAGGGTCTATGCCTTCAAAATTCAAATTCCCAAAAAAGTATCCGGACAAAAGGAGGTTATTATTTTGATCTATTGCGATGCTTTGATAAGCTTCAATATTATCACCATCGGTTTGTGATACCACATTAACTGAACCCCCTTCAGAAATTTCCGCTAAATAACCATCAGCACCTACCTCAGCAAATAACTGCAGTCCCTGAAATTCAGCTGCACCATAAAAATATCCGCACACATAAAAATTATTGTTATGGCCTTTAATCATTTTATTCATGGGATCTGAATCTGAACCACCGCCATGCAAAATCCAGTTGACATTTCCGGTGTTGGCAGCCAATTTCATCATAACCATATCGGCTTCACCGTATGAATTTATTGATCCTCCTATGTAATTTAACGTCTCCCCCATTATTGTTGCATAATATATATTGCCTTCATCATCAGTTTCTAAATCTGCAATTAAATAACCATCACTTTCAGCACTTCCCATATTTTGATTCCATTCAATAAAACCATTGGCATCCGTTTTTACTACAAATATGTCGCTGTAACCATAGTTATCGAAAAAATAACTATCCTCTTCGAACATACCTTCATGAGAGCCGGAAATAATTATGTTGCCATCAACATCCACTGTAATTTCATTGGCAAAATCAAAATCAGCTCCACCAATTGATTTCATCCAAAGTGGATTTAAATCAGCCTCCATTTTACCATAAATAGCATCTGATTCGCCGCTGTGAGTAACTTCGGATACGCCAAACTCAAAAAAGCCATCTGCAGCGCCGGCAATAAAAATGTTACCATCTTCATCTTGTGAAAGTGCATAAAAGTAAACGGATTGTGTTTCATCAGAAACATACGCAGCAGTGCACTCACCATCGGCATTATACTTCGCGACAAAACCACGGTAAAGTTCATCGCTTTCATTACCAAAATTAAAATCTCCTAACCAGGCTTTTCCGACAAATATTCCGCAGATGACGATACCACCATCGACAAGTGATTCCATATCAAGCACAACGAGGTATTCAGTAGCGTACACCAATTCGAGGAATTTGGGAATTCCGTTTTTATCATGTTTTGCAATCCAGCCTGCAGCATTTGGTGTTCCATTTGTGAGTTCAAGACCATCCATGGTGATAGTGCCATAAAATAGACCTCCGGTATATACATTTCCTTCGTTGTCTGCAGTGCTGGCATACAGTTCTGCCTCAGCAAAATTAGTCGCCCAAATTGCTTGCTGTGCTTCGATTTGGCTAATCTGAATCACCAAAATCGCAATACATAATACGGTTAATTTTTTCATTGTTTTTAGTTTTATAACAGCAAAAGTAGACCTGCTATAAAAGGCAAATGGATGAAAAAAGGGGGTAAAATTAGATTTCGAAGGGCAAAAGTTGAATGTATCATATTGATTATCAACTAGATATAACCATAATAGCGTATTATTTTATATAGGCATTCTATTTCAAATCTGGATTTTAAACCCATATTGATTGCCATCACTTTGTATTTGTAAAATATACACTCCAGTTTGATTTGGGATTGTAATTGTTGTATTTCCTTTTTGCTGATTTGAGGTAAGCACCATTTTGCCTGATAAATCAAATAGTTGAATAGTATATGGTAATTGATTTGGTGCAAGAACTTGTATAGTATTTTGACCTAAATGCACGATAGAGAAAGGCGACGACCCGGATTCAATTTCAGTAACATTGGTAAATGTAACTCCGGTGCGTATTGGTTTATTTAATGTTGTTTCGTAGGCGAAATCATGTATAATCATCGATAAGGGTTCTTCGATAATAGTTACTCTGATCCAACCATAGTGTGCTTCACCTAATACACCCATTCTGATTCCAATGTAACCTTCATCAACAGCACTCCAGTGACCTTTATTTTTTATCAAATTATGCGACTCATCAAATACGTGTGATACCATAATTGGCCAACCTTCTGATTGAAAACTGAGCAATGGTCCAACAGAATAATCGACAGGAATTGCATAAGGGCGAAACGTTTGATAGGAACTATACATAGCACTTCCAACAGTAAAATAACTTCCGGCAAAAAATTTGTTTTCAGCTAAATTATAAAAAAACAATGCTGTAAAACTTCTATAAACACTTTCCCAATAGGAATAATAAGCGCCTTTGATTCTTAGTAATTGAAAATCATTTACACCTTCATTATCAATGTCTATTTCATAAAAATAATCATCATTATCCAAAGTAACATCCGGCTCAATATCGGTATACACAATTTCTGCATTTATATTATGTGTAAATAAAAATGCCGTTGCAAAAGCAGCATAATTATTTAATTTGGAGCGTATTTGTGTATTACTTATCATAAAATAACAAATTGATGTGATTGTGTTTTTCCATTCGCCGAAACAACAAATACATACATCCCTTTTAAATCATTAGCATAACTAAGGTTGGTTTGATTGGTATCATCAAATTGATAAATTAATTGTCCTAATGCGTTATAAATAGCAGCACTTTCATATGCAAATGGGATATAAACATGAATCTCATCTATAGTTGGATTAGGATAAATAGTAAAATCAAATTTATTATTAAATATTTGTTCCGGCAATAATGCAGTTTCGCTCCAAAATGTGCAACCATTTGCCTGTTTTACACTAACTACATAATTACCATTTTGCAAAGGTGTGTAATTTTGATTATTAGCACCCTTGATTGGCAAACCATTTAAGTACCATTGCCAAGATACACCTTCAACTGCTGATAAAACAAGGCCATCAATTGCAATTGGAAACAATTGAGTAGTGCAGGTGTTCGATCGTGCAACAAAATAATCTATTTGATTAGAAAGCTGAATATTAATTAATGTATCTGAATTAAAAATCAAGGTGTCTTCCGAAAAAGCACCAATAAGTAAAATATTACCGAATATATCCCACTCAACTTTTGGCATATCATTGTCTCCATCCAACGGTATTACAAATTGGAAAATCGGCAATTGAGCTGTATCATAAACTAAAACAGCTAAATCAGCACCGCTGTTTGTTTCATTAAAAATAGTATCCACGCCGGTCCACAAAGAATTATAAACCTGTGCGGAAACATAAAATAAATTATCAGGCGATACATTGATGGTTGCATATCCAGGAAAAAAACTACTCGATTCAGTGGCTGAAATTAATTCACCATTTAAGTTGAATTTAGCCATGAATGTGGTGTTAATTTCCTCACCATGAACAATGGTATCACTATCAAAAATTGCCAATTCATCGTTCAGCCAGCCAACTAACATAATTCCATTTGGAATTGTTACAGCATCCTTTACATAAACTGATTGCGGGCTTAATAATCGAGCCCAACTGAAGTTTCCATACACATCGCATTTCCCGAAGAAATTTGATGCATGATAACTTGAATCAATTAACAAGAAGGTATCAACCCTATAAGTTCTACCTGAAAATTCACCATAAAAAATCAAATCACCATTTGTAGTTTCAACGCCAAGTAAATTATCACTGGAACCTTGAAATACTTCTGCCCAATCGACAATATTTTCTTTTGTATAATGGGCAACAAACATCCTATTTTCACCTGCATTTTCAGCTAATTGAATTTCTCCTAAATCGACTCCTTCGTTGTAATAATATTGATGTGCGGTTACATACCAACCACCAAATAAATCGCTTACTAATGAAGTTGGATTGGCGCCTTTTTCAAATACATGGCTATACATGACTTCACCTTTAGGTGATAATTTTATTATAAAGGAGAAATATCCTTCCTCTAAACTTTCCAGATATAAGTCATCCAAAATTATATTATCACCATAACTTGTACCTGACAGAATAATATTTCCAACTGCATCGAATATTACATCATTTATTTTGACAAATGCACCATATTCACTTTCCTCGTACAATTGTTTTGCCCAAATTGTTTCACCGGTGGTATCAATAATTACCAAATAACTGCCAGAAGCTGACACATAGGAATTGCTTATGACTAATGTATCGCCTATTTGAAGAGCGGGGCTATAAAATGAACCGGCAAGTAGTATATTGCCGTTGTTATCGACATCAGTAAATTGTATGGCATCGTTGCTAGTACCATGAATATATGTCGCCCAAGACCAATCGGGTGTTTGTGCTGAAAGGTTTAAATGAAATAATAACAAATAACAAAAAATGCAGCAGGCGATAATTTTAGCCTTTATAAAATTTTGGTAGCAATGATATAACGAATGTGGGGACATTGGTTTCATAGCGGGAATTAATTTATTCAAATATACAAAAAAACCCCGGTAATTACCGGGGTTCAAAAAATGTTTTCAAAACTAATTAAGCCAACTCAACACCTTCAACTAAAACACTCACATTGTTATTGAGTATTTCAACGAAGCCGCCTTTGATGTTGTAAACCACATTTTCTTTGCCTGTGTTTACGCGCATTTTGCCAGTAGCAAGTGCAGCAATCATAGGTGCGTGATTATTTAATACTTCAAAAGAGCCGGTAACACCAGGCATTTGAACGCCAACAGCTTCTCCGCTGTAGATTTTCTTATCCGGTGAAAGTATTTCGAGTTGCATTGATATTATTCTTAATTCTGGTTAATTGTATTATTTAGCATCGGCAATCAAACGTTTACCTTTTTCGATTGCATCGTCGATAGAACCAACAAGGTTGAATGCTGCTTCCGGATATTCATCCACTTCACCATCCATAATCATATTGAAACCACGAATAGTTTCTTCGATTGGCACTAACACACCTTTTAAACCTGTAAACTGTTCTGCAACGTGGAATGGTTGAGAAAGGAAACGTTGAACACGACGAGCGCGGCTTACAACAAGTTTATCATCTTCACTTAACTCTTCCATACCAAGGATGGCGATGATATCTTGTAATTCTTTATAACGTTGTAAAATACTTTTCACACGCTGAGCGCAATTGTAGTGTTCTTCACCAACGATATCAGCTGAAAGGATACGAGATGTTGAATCCAGAGGGTCAACCGCAGGGTAAATACCTAACTCAGAAATTTTACGGTTTAATACCGTAGTCGCATCTAAGTGAGAGAAGGTAGTTGCAGGAGCCGGGTCAGTTAAGTCATCCGCAGGTACGTAAACGGCCTGTACTGAAGTAATTGAACCACGTTTAGTTGAGGTAATACGTTCTTGCATCACACCCATTTCGGTAGCAAGTGTTGGTTGGTAACCTACCGCTGAAGGCATACGACCTAAAAGCGCCGATACCTCAGAACCTGCCTGAGTGAAACGGAAGATATTATCGATAAAGAACAGGATATCACGACCTTTAGCTTCATTAGGGTCACCATCGCGGAAGTATTCAGCAACGGTTAATCCTGATAAGGCAACACGGGCACGCGCTCCAGGAGGTTCGTTCATTTGACCGAACACTAAAGTAGCCTGACTTTGATTTAATTGGCTGTAATCAACTTTACTTAAGTCCCATCCACCGGCTTCCATAGAATGTTTAAATTCTTCACCGTAACGGATAACGTTAGACTCAATCATCTCACGCAACAAATCGTTTCCTTCGCGGGTTCTTTCACCTACGCCGGCAAATACCGACATACCTGCATAACCTTTTGCGATATTGTTGATGAGCTCCATAATTAATACTGTTTTACCCACACCGGCACCACCAAAGAGACCGATTTTACCACCTTTTGCGTAAGGTTCAATCAAGTCGATTACTTTGATACCGGTAAACAACACCTCTGATTCTGTAGATAAATCTTCATACAGCGGCGGTTTGCGGTGGATAGGATAAGGTTTTTCAGAATTTACGGCTTTCATACCGTCAATTGCTTTACCTACTACATTGAAAAGGCGGCCACGGATTTCGTTACCTGTAGGCATCGAAATATTGGCACCTAAGTCAATTACTTCAGTTCCGCGAACTAAACCATCGGTAGAGTCCATTGCGATTGCGCGCACGCTGTCTTCTCCAAGGTGCTGTTGCACTTCAAGAATTAACGAATCGCCTGTTTCGCGTTTAACCTCAAGGGCATTGAGGATTTCGGGAAGATTACCTTCTTCGAAAGACACATCGACAACTGCGCCGATGATTTGTTTGATTTTACCTTTTCCTGGCATTATATATATAATTTAAAAGGACGTTTTTCAATTCGGCGGCAAAGATACGGGGGGAAATTTGGAATTCAAAGGTATTATACACAAAGATTTGTAGATTCAAATTGGTAAAAATTGATGCTTAAGCTGCTTTCCGACCATATATTACTATTCCCCTTTGGGTTTGAAAAGTTGGAAACAGGTCAGAACCTCAACAAAACAGCATAATTTATAAAAATATCTATGAATTTAAGAGGCATGAAATTACCCGGGTAGATAGCCAAAAACAGTTTAATCAACCGCAGAATAAGTCAGGTTTGTCCTATTTTTTTGTCCTGGATTAGCATTACATTTCGACATTTTGTTGCAGATATATTAGTTTTACCCCAAATGCATTTAATAGAAGTAAACAACAAAGACACCGCCAAATGGTTTCATGAATTACCATTCCAACTTTATGGCGACAATCCTAATTATATTGCTCCAATTCGTCAAGAAATAGACCGCATATTTGATCCTGAAAAGAACTTACTTTATAAAACCGGTGATGCTGTTCGATATATTATCAATGATAAAGAAGGTAATACCATTGGGCGTATTGCAGCTTTTTACAAAAAACAACCTGGCTCTGATGTGGTAAAAAGTGCAGGTTGTGGTTTTTTCGAATGTATAGATGACCAGGAAATTGCCAATACCTTATTCGATGCTGCCAAAGACTGGCTGCATAGTAAGGGTTTTAATGCCATGGATGGTCCTATCAATTTTGGCGAACGCGATAAATGGTGGGGTCTGCTGGTAGAAGGCTTTGATGCCCCAGTTTATGGGATGAATTACCATCACCCCTATTATAAATCGTTGTTTGAGCAATATGGTTTTAAAACCTATTTTAACCAATACACATTTGTCTTAGACCGGAGCAAAAACATGCCACCGATTGTGTACAGGATAAAACAGCGATTAGAAGGCAGAAATAAGGTGAAGTTTCGCACTGCCGATAAACGCAATCTGGCAAAATTTGCTGAAGATTTCAGGAGTATTTATAATCAGGCCTGGGCTAATCATGAAGATTTTACGCCTATGACCTCAGCACAAAGCGAAGCGCTGATGCGGGAAGTAAAACCGATTATGGACCCGGAATTATTCATTTTCGCTTATGTTGATGAGCAACCTGCAGGCTTTTTTATCGGCTTACCGGATGCCAACCAGATATTGAGATATGCAGGGGGTAATTTGAATTTAAGAGGCATGTTAAATGTGTTATTACACAAACCTTTTGTGAAACTTGAGCGTATATATGGTGTTATTTTCGGGGTAGTTCCTGAATTTCAAAATAAAGGTGTGGAAGCCGGAATGGCAGCGTATATGCATGAAATAGTGAACAATAGTGACAAATACACACATATTGAACTCTTATGGATTGGCGATTTCAATAAAAAAATGTTGAATTTTGTGTCGCACATACAGGCAACCCAACACAGAACGTTAATTACCTACAGAAAACTTTTTGATGATACCATTCCGTTTGAACGTTGTCCGATTATTTTATAAACACATCTTTTTTTTTACGAGGTATTCCAAAGTGGCGGTTTTAATAATTGCCATTATGCTTATAGGCACACCGTCAGTTCAAGCTCAGTCGGACAGCGTAAGTATAGATTCAGTTAAAAAGAAAAGTAAATTTTTTCCTTCACCGGTTGTAGGATACTCACCTGAAACGCGGTTGTATTTAGGTGCAGGATTAGTTTGGTATTTACCCCCTTCAAAAAAATATCCCGACACCTACCCTTCTGTTTTAAAAGGTGTTTTTGTTTACACCTTAAATAAACAAATAGAAAGCAATGTAAGTGGTGATAGTTATTTGCGCAATAATTTATTCAAACTCAATTATTCCACTTCTTATTTTAAATTTCCGGATTCGTTTTTTGGCATTGGTAATTACACTAAAGAAGAAGATAAAGAAAAATACGATTACGATTATTTTAATATTTATATAAACGGACAGCGAAAAGTAAAAGAAAATATTTATGCCGGCTTAAAAACATTTTTCGAATACACCAAAGTGTATAATGTAGATACTGCAGGATTTTTCGCAAATGACACCATTCCCGGTGAGGAAGGTGGAATCAATACGGGTATTGGTCCCTGGTTTACTTTTGACACAAGAGATAATATTTATTTTCCTTTAAAAGGAATTAATGTTGATGTGTCGGCAGTAGTGCACAACGAAGTAATTGGCGGTGGTTATAATTATGTAGATTATTTATTGGAGGTAAGTCAATTTAATAAAATTGGCAAGGACGATGTTTTAGGATTTAATTTTTACGGACAGTTTGTTCCGGGAAATCCACCCTTTAACAGAATGGCACAATTAGGTGGCGATAAACATATGCGTGGTAATTTCGAAGGGCGGTTTAGAGATAAAAACTATTTAACCATGCAGGCAGAGTATCGCATTACCTTTTGGAAATATTTCGGGATAAATGTGTTTGCAGGTATAGGTGAAGTGGCCGATGAGTTTTCCAATTTTTCGGCAAAAGGACTTAAATACTCGTATGGAGCCGGAGGTCGTTTATTTATAGTTCCGGAGGACAAACTGAGTTTGCGCGTAGACTATGGTTTTGACGGTTACGGCAATGGCGGTTTATATGTTACCTTTAGAGAAGCATTTTAATTGAATAATTTTCATCATAAGCCGACAACTTAAGGCTAAAATGATAATTTTACGAAAATGAAAATTGAATTTAAGCTGTTTGAGCATCTTGGCAAGTTTCTGATTATGATCAGACGCATGTTCTCAAGACCTGCGCGTTGGGAAATGTATTGGCGTGAGTTGTTTCGCCAAATGAACGACATCGGTGTTGGCTCTGCGTTTATTGTATTGTTGGTTTCTATTTTTATTGGCGCTGTTACTGCAGTTCAAACTGCTTATCAATTATACGGAACACCATTTGTTCCTTCTTCGTATATCGGATTAATTGTCCGCAATACCATTATTTTCGAATTAGCACCGACATTCACTGCATTAATTCTTGCCGGAAAAGTGGGCTCTAATTTAGCATCAGAATTAGGTTCAATGCGCGTAACGGAACAAATTGACGCGTTGGAAATTATGGGTGTAAATACCGAAAGTTATTTAATTGCTACACGTATTATTGCTGCTGTAATTACTATTCCGGTTTTAGTTGCCATTGCAGCTTATTCAGGAATCATGGGTGGGTATATTGCTACATCTTTATCGAGTAATTATTCAACTGAAGATTATGTGCGTGGTATCAGAATGTTATTTGACCCTTTTGATGTTCAATTAATGTTTATCAAATCATTTACATTTTCTTTTATTGTTTCATCTATTTCCTGTTATATGGGATATTATGTAAAAGGTGGTTCAGTGGAAATTGGAAAGGCCAGCACGCAGGCGGTAGTATATAGTTGTATTTTTGTTTTATTAGCTGATTATGTTATTGCAAGTTTATTGTTATGATTGAAATATCAAATATCACAAAATCGTTTGGCGAACAGCGTGTATTAACCGATGTTTCAACTGTATTTGAAGCAGGCAAAACTAATTTGGTAATTGGTATCAGCGGCTCGGGCAAAACGGTATTAATGAAAATAATGACCGGTTTAATGACACCTGATACAGGTAAAGTTCATTTTAACGGTCGCGACTTTTTTGCACTCAGTCGCAACGATCAAAAAAATCTTCGCCGCGAAATCGGCATGTTATTTCAAGGTTCGGCTTTATTTGATTCCATGACTGTGGAAGAAAATGTGATGTTGCCTTTAAATATGTTTAGCAATGCTACAAAAAAGGAAAAATTAGACCGTGTTAATTTTTGTCTCGAAAGGGTAAATCTTGCCGGAGCAAATAAAAAATTTCCCGGTGAAATATCGGGTGGTATGAAAAAACGTGTTGGTATAGCGCGTGCAATTGTGCTCAATCCTAAATATTTGTTTTGCGATGAACCCAACTCAGGTTTAGACCCGCGCACATCAATTGTAATTGACGATTTAATTATTGAAATTACTCGTGAGTTTAATATGACTACCATCATTAACACACACGATATGAATAGTGTGATGGAAATTGGTGAAAAAATTGTGTTTTTATACAAAGGAGTAAAAGATTGGGAAGGTGATAAATCGCAAATACTAGATGTAACAGATGAAAATCTGAATTCTTTCATTTTCGCATCCGATTTTTTGAAAGATGCGCGTGATGCGTTGAAGGAAAAGATAGCGCGAAATAAATAAATTCGGCAATAAATTCTGACATTATTGTTACAACATTTTTTGTGGCTTTCTTTAATATTACCCTCAAATTTAAAGTATGAAAATGCGTTTACTGCTATTTTTATTCATATTTGGCTATTCCCAAATCAATGCACAATGGGCCAATTTTTGTACCGGCAATACGGATGGATTTGTTGTAGATTTTGCGCGTTACAATAACAGTATTTATTGCACAGGTTTTTTTCAGAATGTTTGTGATGCAGATGCCGAATTTGTCGCCAGTTGGGATGGCAGCAATTGGAATTCAACAGACAATACGTTTAATCAGGAAGGCCATGCAATTGATTCCATTAACGGACTTTTATATGCATCATTGTATCAGTTTACTACTGATTCAAACTATGTGTACACATACAATGGCAGTACGTGGTCAACAGTTGGCAACGGAGTTTTACAAAATAATCCGGGACCGGGATTTCCAAAAAATGCAACTATTTACGACATCATTGAATATGATGGTAAAGTTATTGCCTGCGGCGATTTTGATATAGCAGGTGATATTGTGGTAAATGGCATTATGCAGTGGGATGGTACAACTTGGTTACCATTAGGTGAAGGGCTTACAGAATTTATTCCCGGTATGCCATCTATTTTATACCCGCACAACATGACCATTTTTGATGGTGATTTAATTGTGGTCGGTAATTTTTATAAAGCAGGTGGAACAATTGTAAATGGTATTGCCCGATGGGATGGCACAACATGGCATGCATTAGGCGAAGGATTTAATAATTCAGCTTATGCAGTATGTGTTTATGATGGCGAGTTGTATGCCGGAGGGGAGTTTACTATGAGCGGAACAACACCACTTGGCCGCATTGCAAAATGGAATGGTGTGTCATGGGAAAACCCTGGTTTTGAAATTGCCTATTCAGTTACTGCATTACATGAATTTGTGCATACGTTAAAAACAATTGATGGTAAATTATACATTACTGGTGGATTTGACCAGTTAATTATAGATGGTGTAACAACCGATGCTGGTAGCATATTATCATTTGACGGCACAAGTATTGATACTTTAGCAGGTGGCGTAGAAGGTGAAATTGAAGCCATTATTGAATATGAAAATGGCATTTTAGTAGCCGGTAATTTTTCTGCAGCAGGTGGTGTTCCGGCAGAAAATTTTGCTGTTTACCAATATCCTGATATTCCTGTGAAGGATTATGATGTTACTAATATCTTAATCTATCCAAACCCAGCCCATGACCAGGTTTTTGTGGAATTACAAAAAGGTATTCAGACGGATATTATAGTATCAGATATGCGAAGAAATATTCTCTATACCCAAACCGCATGTAATAGTATTACTATAAATATGTCCCGTTTTGCTTCCGGATTTTATTTAATAAAGGGGAAAAATGCTGATAATGTGTTCAGCAACTTAATTTTTGTTGAATAATTACACCTTAACTAAATTAAGTTATTTGATAACCACTTTTTTAACATATACCTGTCCTGTAATATTTATACTTACCAGATACATCCCTGCTGAAAAGTGGTTAGTTGGAATAAATGTCTCAATTTCTGCTATAGTTGAATGATGAACTAACTGCCCAGTAATAGCTGTTACAATCACTCCAGCACCTTTGGCATTATAAGCAGTTTTTATACTTATTACATCATTTTGCACTGAAATTATTGGCTCCTGTTGGTTAAACGTATCAATATCACTTATAAAGGTTCCTGCCAGCAAGCCCTCTCCGCAATTGGCATTATAAGCATAATCTTTTATCGTCATTTTCTCCAGCGAATCCGAAATTACACAACGTATCCAGCCATAATAATAACAATCGGGCGTGTCACCTTTAAATTTTACACCAATGTATTTATCTTCACCTTCATCGGCATGCCAGCCGCCAATGTTGGGATAAAACCAGGGGGAATTAGGTGCTCCATAAACACAGGTTTCTTCACGAACTTTAATAGTCTGATATTGCCATGCATCACCATTAAATTCCATTCCATCGTAAATTAATAATCCAAAATCCAGCGGAGTGATAATGTCTTTATCAAATGTATATGAAATCCCTGCAATATAATTATTCAAATTCAATGTTCCGATTTCAAACAACTTATTAGAATAGCAAATTATATCAGAAGTATTGGAAGTATCTATAGATTCTTTAATAAATTTATAATCATTAACACCATTATCATCTAAATCTAAATTTTTAAACCCAAAATCAAATTCAATATCCGGTTCTACATCAGTGTAAATTATTTGCCCATCTAATTTGTTCACACTGAGCAATAGTACGGTAGCGAATAAAGAATAGTCGTGCAGGCGGTTTTTTCTAGTTTTCATAACCGTTAGTTTGTTTTTATTAATTGTTTTGAAATTGATTGTGCCAATGTGGAATTAATAATTTGCACCAGATACACTCCTGATGGCAAAGTTGAAACATCTACTAATTCATCTTCATAAATATTGGTGTTTAGAACTAACTGGCCTGTTAAATTATATACTTCAATATATATAGGCTCATTTGCTTTAAATAAATTATATTCACTTTGAAGGTTAAAATAGTCATTTGATGGATTTGGAGCCAACTCAAGGTCAAAATCTTGTAAACTATTTGCATCTGCAGATTTACCAATTGTTACAGGGTTCCATTTAATTTCTAATTTAATATATCCATAACTATTACCCGGAACGGTTATTTTATATACTCCAGGGTCACTACCTTGCTTAATCATATCAATTGCTTCCACCTGTATTCCATAAATGTCAAATGGGTGCGAATTGGCAATACTACAATCGTAACATCCATTAACTGATTTATCATTATCATCGGTAATTAATGAGTTCTTACCTGATGACATATAATTATAATCCACCTTAATATTATAAATACCTCTTCCAATAAGTTTGTCAAATGTTCGGTTACCTTCAAATAAATCAGCAATATCGTTTGTATACACCTCCAAAACATCTGAAGTAAATTTCATGTTCGAATAATATATGTAAATATAATTATTCGGTTTTACGAAAATTGTTGGCGTTAAATTCGGATTGAGATTAGACATTTGCATGTCAGAAGGCAAATATTTTAAATCATTTTTGGTGATTTCACTTAACAATTTCATTGTCCAATAAGTAGTGCGCCGCAGGTAATGATTTTTACCGGTATATAAGGAGCCGCTAATCGGGTTAAATAATCCATTTTCATCTACAAAATTTTTATAATCTCCGCAATCCGCTGAAACTAGCATATCACTCCAACTACCTCCAGCAAAATTGTGATAATGGCCATACGTAATAAAGTCATTACCATACATACCTTTATAGTTTAACTTTAAATCATTTAAAAACCACTCCTGCATAAACAGCCCATGTGGAAAGCTATTATTATAAATTGAGTTTAAATTTTGCATACGATTTATGGTGTCTGCAGAATAGATACTGTCTTTGGGAATATATATCTTATCCTTAATATTCTTTTCAGTATTCCAAATTTCAATGCCATTATTGGTTAATCCTGGTAACAAATTTCCAACTTTAAGTTGTTCTTTTATTAAATTAAAATCTGTATAATAATCTTCCTTTAAATAATGCCGCAAATTGCCGGGAAGGTTTGAATTTACACCTAAAAATCCATTAAATGCATTTTCAAGTCGGCCATCGTAAATATCATATCTCCATAACGGATATGTAATTGCTTCGCATGCAACTGTATTGCATGATGGATAGCCTATATTAGGGTATTCAAGACACATGTGTTGCTGTGGAATATTTTGCCAATGCTTTTGGGCATCAAAATAGTTGTGAATAATAACTGCATCAAATTTATTGTTTTCAATATCATTGTTTACCTTATTTCCTAACGCGAGGTTCCAATCAGAAGTTACAACATTTCCATCATCATCTACTTCACCCGGGTTCTCAGCAGGTATTCCAATTTTAATGGGGTTTGTTGCAAAAGCGCCGGTTCTAAACGCATTTAAATAATTATGGTCGGCAACAACCCAGTCAGGCACCGCATTTGAAAGTGTAACATTTGCCCCATTTATATAGTCCCAATATTCATCAAACCCGTAGATATACATTAATTCGCTTAGCCATTTAAAATAACATTCGTTGCCAATTTCAACTCCAACAACGTTTAGTCCGGCATTACGCATGTAATTAATTATTTCAGCGCTTTGACTGGCCGATGCACTTAAAATATTTATGTCAACAATTATATCAATTTTATAATTATTGGCTAACTCAATAATGTTTACTAAATCTATAAATTCATCAATATAAGGTTTTTCACTAGGCGGCAATTCATCTTGTGTATCCCATTTTTTATAAAAAGAAGTTATATCACCATCATATTTGCTATCAATAAAATCTACACATGTTTCCCATATACCGCCAGAAATATCGGCATCTCCGTCGGCTATGTCTGCTTTTACTTGTGCATAAGTGTAACTACATGCTGCACAACCAACTTCTTTTGTGTTATTTGACAAATCATAAAAATCAATAATTTCATTTATATCATACCCATAACCATTTGGAGTTTTATCGTTTATACCATCACCATTTGTATCATACGGTAAAAGGTGCATAAATTTTCCGTTGGCACCTCCAGGAAAACGAAGTGAGCTCGGTTTTAAATCAGCAAGCCAATTCCATGCTTCCGGATTAGGCGCACCAGGCTCTAAAACTTCAGATTCAGGAAGATGCCCAGGCAAAAAATTCCCCTCAAGTGTAAAACCAAACAAACCTTTATTAATTTCTTTTGGAATTCCGCCCAAGAAAATTCTTGTTCCACTATGGGTAATATCTAATGTGGAAACAATAGCCATTTGGGTAGCTGATGTAGCATTTATTTTACCTGTAACAAGGGCAGTAGTATCTAATTGACTATTTAATTTGTATATTTTCTTACCTCCGGCAGGAATGTAATATGCCATTGAATCGTTAGCAAAAAAGTAGTTAATAGTATCATTGTAAAAAAATACTGTATCAATGTTTACCAAAAATCCTGAAATTGTTGTGTCGAGCGTTACACTGGTATCAAGCGTAATTTCAAAACTATCAATCGTAGTAGTATTTTCAAAATACACAGTATCGACAGCAACATAAAATTCGGAAGTATCAATTAACGAATTAAAATCTAACGTTGTTTCTTCTTCACCAAGGTAATACATTTTAATCCCCCCTTCTTCGATATAATTTGTTGCAGTTTCCGAATGAAAAAGTAAAATAGTATCTAAACCTACAGTTATTATTTTTGCAGAATCACCAAATTCATATATTTCAACGGTTTTAATCGTATCAATAGTAGTCGGAAGTGTGTCGACTGCCAAGGTATCAGGTTGCAATAGTAAATTTACCCCCCCCGCAATAGTGACATTGCTGCTCATAGCATAGCTTAAAAAGGATGTTACAGAAAAACATGCTATTAAAAAAGTTGAATACAAAATAAACCGCATTGTACACAGTTTATCAAAATTTGTTTTAGTGTTAATCATGGTATTTATTTGGGGAATGGTTTTGCAATATTTTTTTCTACCAACCAAATTTAGACAACTTTCTAGAAAAACACAACAAAAATGTGTGAAACCTATAAATTGCTATGCGAAACCACTAAATAAGTTATTGAAGCAATTCAATTGGCTTTCGATTAAGCCTTCAAATATCGGTGTCAACACGTTTAGACAACCTAACAATTAATTACTAACTTCAGGCAGTTTCATTGTTTTCCTGGAGTAATCAATCGCATGAAGGCGTTTATTGCGCATATTATTGTTTTTGGTAGCCAGGTAACATGTAAAGGTTTAGTGTTCAAACAAACCAATCTAGGCAATTTTGACGAATCCCAAATGGTTAATTTTTACTTAACAGCTAATTCTATTCATTTTTTCTGCAAAAAATTGCCAAATAAGTATTTTTTTAGCTGCCATAATAAACAAATTCATTTTATCTTCGCACCATGAGCGTATTAGTAGGAAAATATTCCAGAGTAATCGTACAGGGATTTACCGGAAAAGAAGGAACCTTCCATGCAGAACAAATGATTGCCTATGGCACTAACGTAGTTGGTGGTGTAACACCGGATAAAGGTGGCAGTAAGCATTTAGACCGACCGGTGTTTAACACGGTTGAAGATGCTGTAAAAAAAGAAGGCGCTAATACTACTATTATATTTGTTCCACCTGCGTTTGCGGCCGATGCCATTATGGAAGCTGCGGATGCCGGAATCAAGGTAATTGTTGCCATAACCGAAGGAATTCCGGTTCAGGATATGATTAAAGTAAAATCATACATCAGCAATAAAGATTGCCGTTTAATAGGCCCAAACTGTCCGGGTATAATCACACCGGAGGAAGCCAAAGTGGGCATTATGCCGGGTTTTATTCATAAAAAAGGGCATATTGGTATTGTTTCCCGTTCAGGAACTTTAACTTACGAAGCTGTTGACCAGGTAACTAAAGCCGGCATGGGTCAAAGCACATGTATCGGAATTGGTGGTGACCCTGTTCCAGGCACAACTACATTAGATGCTGTTCAATTATTAATGGCCGATGATGAAACCGAGGGTATTATTCTCATCGGTGAAATTGGTGGTACAATGGAAGCACATGCTGCCAATTGGATTAAAGCTCATGGCACTAAACCTGTTGTAGGTTTCATTGCAGGTCAAACCGCACCAAAAGGACGCACTATGGGTCACGCCGGCGCTATTGTTGGTGGTAAAGATGATACTGCTGCTGCCAAAATGGAAATTATGCGCAATTGCGGAATCCACGTATGTGATAGCCCAGCAATTTTAGGCGAAATGATGGCAAAGGCAATTAAAGGCCAACTCGTTTAATTTTTTTGAAATAGTAAACCCTTACAACATCCTTTGGGTGATTGTATTACATATTTGAAATAACGCATCATGAAATTACTTGAAAACAAAACTGCCCTAATCACAGGTGCTTCCAGAGGAATTGGCGAAGCTATTGCACTCAAATTTGCTGAAGCAGGAGCTAATGTTGCTTTTACTTATTTAAGCAGCGAAGCAAAAGCATTAGCACTGGAAGAAAAACTGAATAGTTTTGGTATTAAAGCCAAAGGGTATAAAAGTAATGCAGGTGTTTATGCAGAAGCTGAACAGCTGATTAATGATGTAATGGCTGATTTCAATGCACTTGATGTTGTTGTGAATAAGGCCGGCATTACTAAAGACAATTTGATGTTGCGTATGAGCGAACAAGATTGGGATGCAGTAATTGACGTGAATCTTAAATCGGTTTTCAACCTGACAAAATTTGCCATTAAGCCAATGATGAAGGCGCGCAAAGGCAGCATTATTAATGTTTCTTCAATTGTGGGATTAATTGGTCAAGGCGGACAAGCTAATTATTCAGCATCTAAAGCAGGGATTATTGGTTTCACTAAATCGATAGCAAAAGAATTAGGCTCCAGAAATATTCGTTGTAATGCTATTGCTCCGGGCTTTATTGAAACAGATATGACAGGTGAACTGCCTGAAGAATTGAAACAATCTTATTTCAAATCTATACCGCTGGGTCGTTTTGGAAAAGGTAGTGAAGTAGCTGACGTAGCATTGTTTTTAGCCAGCGACATGAGCAGTTATGTAACCGGACAAGTATTGAGTGTTTGCGGTGCATTACATACCTGATTTTTACTTTTCCTGCTCGTATTCAAATAATAGCTATTCCCACATTTCCATTTGGTAACGAAATTTAACTGTTATCCTAAATCAGTTTTACTACCGCTTACTCGTTTAGTCATTGTATATTCGCAACGGCATGAATGTTCAATTATTTACTGATTATCCATCCTGGTTTTGGCTCCTGTGTTTTTTAGCCGGAGGTATATATGCTTTTGCCATGTACTTCCGCGAGAAAAAAATGTCAGAAGCAATCAGTAATAAATGGTGGTTGCGTGGATTGGCGCTATTGCGTTTTGCCGGAGTGGTTATTTTGGCTTTTTTATTGTTAAATCCGTATTTAAAATCAAAAACCAATGAAACTGAGAAACCCGTTGTGGTAATAATGCAGGATAATTCATCCAGTATACAATCAGCTGTTGGCGACAGTGTTGGCTATCGCGAAAAATTAAACAGTTTATATGAATCACTTTCCGAAACGTATGATGTAAGAACATATTCGTTTGGCAGTAGTATACAGGAAGGATTTGATTCTTTAAATTTTAAAGAAAAATCAACAGACATATCTTCAGCACTTAGCGATTTAAATAATTTATATGAAAATTTAAATGTTGGTGCTGTAATTCTGGCCAGTGATGGAATATATAATACAGGAAGTAACCCTGTATATGTAAAAAATAATTTAGGTGCTCCATTTTATACTGTTGCATTAGGAGACACAACACCTAAAAAAGACTTACGGATTACGCGAGTACTACACAACAATATTGTTTATTTGAACGATAAGTTTGTTGTGACGGCAGATATAGAAGCCATATTTTGTAACGGTAAATCTTCTAAAGGTAAAATTATAGAAGTTTTATCGGGCTCAACAAAAACAATTGGCGAGCAGGTTTTTGAAATCAAGGATAATAATTTCAATACCAGCCTAACATGGGAAGTAGATGCCAACACACCCGGAATAAGACATTTTCAAGTGAGTTTAACATCTATTGATGGAGAATATACAACGGTAAATAATATGCAGGATATATTTATCGAAGTATTAGATGCCAGACAAAAAGTATTGTTACTGGCAAATGCACCACATCCTGATTTAAATGCATTACGTCAATCCATTGAGTCGAACCGCAATTATGAAATTGACCTTCAGTTAGCAAATGAATTAAAAGGTAATGTGAATGATTATGATATCATTATTTTACATCAATTGCCTTCATCAAAAAATGATATCACACAAGTTTTAGCCGACATCAAAAACAAACAAATTCCAACCTGGTTTTTTGCAGGTAGTCAAACAGCTACCAATGCATTTAACAAAGCACAACCATTAGTTTCAATTAGTTCAGGAGGCCAATCGGCAAACGAGATAACCGGTATTTATCAAAACAATTTTAATTTGTTTAACCTGGAGCCAAGCACCATTAGTTTGTTTTCTAAATTACCTGCAATAAATGCACCATATGGTCAATACACCGTTTCACCGGCTTCTCAAGTATTATTAAATCAAAAAATAGGTGCAGTAAATACTAAAAATCCATTACTTGTTTACAGCCTATCAGGCGGTCCGAAAATGGCCGTTTTTTGTGCTGAGAATTTTTGGAAATGGCGTTTGTATGATTACGTCATGAATAACAATCAGGTTGCTACAAACGAATTGGTTAGCAAAACATTACAATATCTTTCTACAAAAAACGACAAAAAACAATTTAGGGTAAATCAAACGCGTACAGTAATAAATGAAAATGAACCGGTAATTCTTGATGCTGAGTTGTATAACGATAGTTATGAATTAATCAATGAACCGGATGCTACACTTACCATAAAAAATGAGTCGGGTAAAGATTTTCCTTTTCAATTTTCGAAAAATAATAAGAGTTATGTATTAAGAGCAGGTTTTTTCCCTGCGGGGAATTACACCTATGAAGGCAAAGTGGTTTATAACGGCAAAGAATTTAAAGACAATGGTGCATTCAGTGTATCACCATTGCGTTTAGAAACAATTAATACCACTGCTGACCATCAATTACTCAATCAATTAGCTGTTCAAAACGGCGGTCAAATGGTGTACCCGGATAAAATGCAAACACTTACTTCACTCATCAATGAAAGTGCAGCAGCCAAACCGGTGATGCGTGAAATTGTAAGAACACAATCCATCATTAATTTAAAATGGATATGTTTTGTCCTTTTAGGTTTGTTGGGAATAGAATGGTTTGTTCGAAAATTTAACGGCGGCTATTAATATTACTTCTCCAAAATAACGAATACATCTTCGTTAGGTTTTTTCATGTAATATTCTTCACGGGCAAATTTTTCCAATGCCTGCATGTCCGACTTGAGTTTAACCAATTGTTCGTTAGCCAATTGTGTTTCCTCTATGTAGTACGACATTTTACCTTTAGCGGTATTTAACTCGTGTATTCTATTGTATTGTCTGATAAAATTATTCTGGTCAAAAAATGTCATCCAAACAGCAAAAACAAATAGGGTAAATACATACTTATTGAGCAACAAGGATGGCACTGTCCACTGTTTTAATCTTTGTCTGAATGTTGATTTTTTAGCCATTATATATTGGTAAAGATACATTGCACCTGATGAATGTGTAACGTCTAAAAAAGAAAAAACCGTGTGGATAGTTTACAAAACAGTCCACACGGCACAAATTTTAACGTTTCAGCTTATTTCATGAACACGTTGCCCGGCCAAACAGCTGAAGCACCTAACTCCTCTTCAATTCGGATGAGCTGATTATATTTTGCAATCCTGTCGCTTCTAGAAGCAGAACCGGTTTTAATTTGTCCGCAATTTAATGCTACGGCTAAATCTGCAATCGTAGTATCTTCTGTTTCGCCACTTCTATGGCTCATTACTGAGGTATATTTTGCTCTGTGCGCCATATCAACAGCTTGGATAGTTTCTGTCAGGGAACCAATCTGATTTACTTTAACCAGAATAGAGTTGGCAATATTTTCTTTTATCCCTTTATTTAAACGTTTTACATTGGTAACAAACAAATCGTCGCCAACCAATTGGATTTTACTGCCGATTTTTTCTGTCAGCATTTTCCAACCTGCCCAATCGTCTTCAGCACATCCGTCTTCAATTGAAGCAATAGGATATTTTTTTGCCCAATTAGCCCAATAATCTACCATTTCGGCAGATGTTAATTTTCTGCCATCTGATTTTTTGAAGATGTACATGCCGGAAGCAGTATCGTATAATTCGCTTACCGCAGCGTCCATAGCAATAACAATATCTTCACCAGGAATATATCCAGCGCTTTCAATTGCCTTTAATACAATTTCGATAGCTTCTTCATTGGTTTGAATATTTGGTGCATAACCACCTTCATCACCAACATTGGTAGAGTATCCTTTATTTTTTAATATTTTTTTCAAGTGATGAAATACTTCAACACCCATACGTAACGCATCAGAAAAATTATCACCTCCAATTGGGGCAATCATAAATTCCTGAAAATCAATTTTATTATCAGCATGTGCACCACCATTTAAAATATTCATTAATGGCACAGGAAGTGTATTTGCATTAACACCACCTACATAACGATATAAAGGAACATTTAATTCAATTGCAGCTGCTTTAGCACATGCCAAAGAAACAGCAAGAATAGCATTAGCACCTAATTTAGATTTGTTAGGGGTGCCATCCAATTCCATCATCAAGGTATCGATATGATTTTGGTCATATACATTCATTCCCTCTAATTCTGTAGCAATAATTTCATTTACATTTTCAACTGCTTTTAATACACCTTTTCCTAAATACACATCAGGATCTTCATCGCGCAATTCTGCAGCTTCGTGAACACCTGTACTTGCTCCTGAAGGAACAGCAGCGCGTCCAATAGCGCCGAATTCTGTAGTAACTTCTGCTTCAACGGTTGGATTACCTCTTGAATCTAAAATTTGTCTAGCATAAATATTAATAATGTGGGACATAAATATAAGTTATGAGTTATAAATTAAATGTGATAGCGTTTATTGTTAATGCATTAATTTAATAAATTCATCGAATAAATATCTGGCATCATGTGGTCCTGGTGTTGCTTCAGGATGATATTGAACACTGAATGCTTTTTTATCAGTTAATCTAAATCCTTCAATAGTATTGTCATTTAAATTAATATGCGTTATTTCCATATTTTTAGATGCACGCATATCTTCTTCTTTAATACTAAATCCGTGATTTTGGGTGGTGATTTCACTCAAACCGGTAATTAAATTTTTAACCGGATGATTACATCCTCTATGACCGTGATGCATTTTATATGTAGTAACACCGTTTGCCAAACCCAATAATTGCTGTCCTAAACAAATGCCAAATAATGGTTTATCATTTTGCAGAATTTGTTTTACGGTCTCAACAGCATATCCCATACTTGCAGGGTCGCCTGGACCATTTGAAATAAAATAACCGTCAGCTTTAAAATCTAAAGTGTCTTCAAACTTTGTTTTAGCCGGTACTACTTTCAAATAACATCCGCGAATGGCAATATTTTCGAGGATACTTTTTTTAACCCCGAAATCGTACACAATTACTTTTTTCTCAGCATCGCTGTTACCAATATAATAAGGTGTAGTGGTAGAAACGCGACTAGCCAACTCCAATCCGTTCATGTCTGGCACTTCATTCAGTTTGGCTGTTAATACATCTATATCGGTTGTTTCGCTGCTGATAATACAGTTCATTGCACCTTTACTTCTAATATGGCGAACAATGGCACGGGTATCCACATCTGAAATTCCCACTAAACTTTCTTCGATTAAATAATCCTGAATAGTCTGGGTTGTTTTACGGCGTGAAAACTGGTTAGTAAAATTCTTCACAGCGAGGCCTGAAATCTTAATTGAGTCAGATTCAACCTCCTCGGCCATGGTGCCATAATTACCAATATGTGCATTGGTCATCACCAATATTTGACCATAATAACTCGGGTCAGTAAATATCTCCTGATACCCCGTCATACCGGTATTAAAGCATAATTCCCCTGTGGTAGTGCCTATTTTACCGGCACTGTAGCCATGAAAGGCGGTTCCGTCTGCAAGAAGTAAAACTGCCGGAACTTTTTCGAAATTTTCCATTAAAAAGCAAAGTTACGGAGTTGAGAGCGGAAAGAGGAATATTTGAATGTGAATTTTGATGTGCTGATGTGGGGATGTGCTAATGTGCTAATTAATGTACCAATGTGGGGATGTACCGATGTACCAATGGAACAGCCGATTAATGTGCTGATGTGACTATGTATTGATGTGCTAATTCGCGAAGCGTCCGCCGGGGCGGAAACAGCCGGTTATAGGCTCCGACATTTTTCCCTGTTCTCCGCGCTTTCAGTCCGCCGAGGTGGGTGAACCTGGTTTATAAACTTAGCGCGCTTGAATTAACACACTATATCAACCATACCCTTTGCAGCTTTGCAAGAAACAACAAATTTACCGATGTGCGAAGCATCCGCCGCGGCGGAAACAGCCAATTAATGTGCTGATGTGCTAATTTGTTGATGTGCTAATTAATGTACCCAGGGCGCAGAATGTGGGAATGTACCAATGTGAACCGTCCGCAGAGGCGGAAACAGCCAATTAATGTGCTGATGTGCTAATTTGTTGAACGCCGCGGGGAAACAGACGGATTTTAGCAAGATTGTCATTCCGGCGACGAACCCCCATTAGCTAATTTGCTAATCAGCTAATTTGCTAATTGAATTCAGCGTCTCATTGGGGTTTTTCGGTAGAAGGTTTGGGGGTTTGTATCATTTTAACTACAATTTGCATTATTGATTGATAATCAGTGGATTGTTCTACATTATCTCCAGCTGTATTTTTATGAAAGTTATCCTTTTTTAAATATTCAAGTATGATGAAAAGAACTACACTACAAGTACTACTGCTATGTACTATGGCGAACGCCTATGCACAGCTATCGCCGGAGGTTACCTCCTGGCTTGTTAACGCTAATGGGGCTTCCTGGCACGACATTCTGGAAACCAACGTTGAGCAGGTTCAATACACCGACAATGATGTGTATATATCCTGCAAAGCTATTCCCGGGTATGACATAGGCCCTTGGGAAGATCCATCATTAGTACCTAATCAAAATTTTGTTTTTAAAATTACCCGTCACCCACAATTAAATTCATCCAATCCATTTATGCTTGAAAAAGGCAGAAGTGGTATTTGGGCAAATGGTGTGAGTATGTTTTCCTGCAAAACCGGTGTTAGCTACCGAGGGCAGGATATTTGGCATACCAATGGTGCACTGCAAGAAGACCCTGCATCAATTAATTGTGATGGCACCGCTTCAGAAATTGGTGAGTACTATAATTATGTAGCTCCAACTTGTTTATTTGATGGGGCAGCAAGTAAGGTGCATTCGCCAATTTTAGGTTATGCATTTGATGGTTATCCCGTTTATGGACCTTATGCATTTGCTAATACTGATGGCAGTGGTGAAATAGTGCGCATGATTTCTTCTTATCAAATACGAGAAATTACTGAACGCACCACTTTACCTGATGGAACATTGTTAAATACAGATTTAAGCGGACCAAAAGTTTCCAATACCTATCCAATAGGTTTTTATATGGAAGATTATGCATTTATTGAAGGTTCAGGCAGCCTCGATAAACACAACGGCAGGTTTTGTATTACTCCGGAATATCCGGAAGGCACATATGCTTATTTTGTTACGGTAGATCAAACAGGCAATCCTGCTTATCCTTATACTATTGCAGATAGTTATGTAGGCGTGGTACCTGATGGCAATCTAGGTGAGTTTTCAGGCCATAATGAAATAACCGAATCGGTTGTTACTTACAGTTCGATTGGCAACGTTCAAAATCAAATTGACATGATGTTGTACCCTAACCCGGCGCAGGAATATGTTTATGTATATATAGCCCCTTCGTTCGAAAATAATATTACTGCAACTATAACAGATATGTCTGGTAAAGTTGTAATGGTGCAACAAAATTTACAACCGGGAATTGCTTACGAATTTTATATGCAAAATGTGATGCAGGGATTATATCTGCTGAAACTGGAAAATGAAAATGTTTCCGCTTTTCAAAAATTTATTATTTCCAGAAAATAATTGATAATCATAAAAAAACCGCCACACCGGCGGTTTTTTTTATTTTACAACACCTGTTTGAACGGCAAACTCGGCGTTATTATTTTTTATTATATCATTTATACTCAGCAGCACTTCGTTGCGCGTATTTACATAAAGTTCCCACTCTTCGTATTGAAAATGCATCTCAACCATTACTTCGATGGCATATGTTCCAAAATTATTTACGGCAACATTTATTTCATCATTGCGTTTAGGATGATTTTCACCATATTGTTTTATTTGCTTAACTATTGTGCTCAACTGCTCAGATGTTGTGTTGTAACTAAGTCCCAAATTCAACATTACCCTGCGTGAAGTTCTGCGTGTTAAATTGCTTAATTTATTATTGACAATATTTTTGTTCGGTATTGTCATGTAAGAAGTATCAATTGTGCGTATACGTGTGCTTCTGAAACCCACTTTCACAACCTTACCTGTTATGCCTTCTGTTTCGATTAAATCGCCAATAACAAATGGTTTTTCGGTAAAAATCGCAATACTTCCAAAAACATTTTGCAGCGTTTCCTGAGCGGCAAATGCAATGGCAATTCCCGCAATACCGGCGCCGGCTACAATAGAATAAATGTTAACGCCAAACACCACACCGAGTATACTCAAAAATGCAATCGTCCAAACCAGTACGCGAATAATATCTTTCAGAAAAACCACCAACTGATCATCCCACGGGTCTTCTGTTTTTGCAGCTCGGTGTTTTAATACTAACACAAAAAAGTCGCCGATTCTGGAAATTATCCATGCCGCATTTAATATGAGTAAAAACCGGTAGGTGCCATTCAGAAAAGTTAAAACATATCCTTTTACAACTTCATCAGTTTCAATAAATGGATAGTTAAGTGTTTTAAATCCTAAATAAATTGTTTGGAGAACAATAAAATATTGAAGTGGTTTCAGGATTAACTTGAGAAACTCTTCAGTAAGTTCACCAGCTTCTGTTTTCTGGACAATTTTAAACAATAAGAGACTTATCAGTTTTGATATATATCGTTTAAAAATTATCACAAAAACAATAACACCGGCAAGCCAGCACCATTGGCGAATGGTATTGTGGAGAAATTCTGAGTTAAAAAAATCCTGCATGCTACCTGAAATTATGCTACAAAATTAAAGAAAAATAAATGCAGGTCGTGGCGCTATTGACCAAAGTGTAGCCTGGAGGCATTTTCGAAAGCTTCAAATGACTGAATAAATAGACAAACTAAAACCGTATAGGTGTAAACTGTTTTGCATTGGTACCATATTAAACCTCAATTTTATACCATGATTAACAGACTCCTTACACCTGTTCGAATTAAAGAGTTTTTAAATGACTGGACGCTCCAAAGCTATCATTGGGGCAAAAAAATTGGCATCAACACCGGTGAGTTGCCGGATACGAATGGTTGTTTAATCGCCATAATCGGAGTAAATGAAGGTCGCGGCAGCTTACAAAACAGTGGCTGTGCTACAGGAGCGGATACCATCAGACAACATCTTTACAGGCTTGCGGTAAATGACTACCCATTGCAAGTAATTGATGCCGGAGATGTGTTAATTGGAGAAACCATTGAAGAAACTTATTCCAATTTAAAAATGGTAATGGAATGGTTTTTAGGGCAACAAATATTACCAATTGTAATAGGTGGCAGTCAGGATATCACCATAGGCCAATATGCAGGATATGAGTTTTTAGGACAAGCAGTTAATTTAATGGTGATTGATGAACGTATCGATTTAGACGACCAGGAATATTTACCACCTGCAAGAACCTGGATAAATAATATTTTTAATTACGACCCAAAGTATTTATTTAATTATGCAGGTATTGCCTACCAAACACATTTTAATTCACCGGAAATACTAAAGGCAATTGATGCATTATATTTTGATGCCATACGCTTAGGCCGATTAAAAGAGAATATCCAATTTGCAGAACCTGAAGTTCGCGATGCCGATTTATTGAGTATAGATATTGCTGCTATTCGCGGAGCTGATGCACCGGGACATGCACATGCAACGCCAAACGGTTGATCTGGAGAAGAAATGTGTCAAATTATGCGTTATGCCGGCATGAGTGATAAAATTACTTCTGTTGGTATATATGAATACAATCCAATGTTCGACAACCAGGAATTAACGGCACAGTTAATTGCACAAATGATTTGGTATTTTGTGGATGGCTATTACAATCGCAAAAGTGATTATCCAATTGTATCAGAAAAAGATTTTACAAAATACATCGTTAACATTGCGGATAATGAATATGACCTCACATTTTGGAAAAGTATAAAAACAGGTCGTTGGTGGGTAGAAGTTCCTTTTATTGTTCAACAACGTTTTGAGCGCCACCAGTTAGTTCCTTGTGCGTATGAAGATTATGAAGCTGCTGTGAAAAATGAAGTGCCGGATAAATGGCTGCGCATTTTCCATAAGTTAGGATAAGTGATTCTGAATTATCCTAAACCAATTACTGAACAACAGTTTCCAATTTCATTCCTCTAGAGCCTTTTAATAATATTGTGCTCCCCTGTAAGTGTTGATTATCCAGCCAAATTTTTGCTTCTGCAGCATGCTGAAATGCGATAATATTATTTTTTTGATGCTGAAAAAATAAAGGTCCTACTGTGACTACTTGTTGTATTTCGCATTGCAAAACTAATTCGATAATTGATAGGTGTTCTTGAGCAGCATATTCGCCTAATTCAAGCATATCACCAATGATAGCCACTTTATGTGCTGCTTTTAATTTTGAAAAATTTTCAAGCGCTGCTTTTATACTTGAAGGGTTGGCATTATATGCATCTAAAATAAAATAATTGCCACCTATCTCTTTGAGTTCACTTCTATTATTGTCCGGAAAATATTGTTCGATAGCATCTTTTATTTCCTGAAATCCAATATCAAAATATTTTCCAATACATGCAGCTGCAATAATATTATTGGCATTATAATCGCCGACTAAATTCGAGTGAATGGTAACTTCGTCATCTAAAACTATCGTAGCAAATTCATCGCCTTGAATTAATCTGCCTGTTGCGTAATCATTTTCATCAAAACCATAACGCACCGTTTTATTATAGCTGCCAAAGTTTTCAATTAAACGCAATTCACTACTATGTATAAATAAAACACCATTTTTTTCACGCACGTAATTAAATAATTCCGATTTACCTTTCAGCACTCCGGCTTCACCGCCAAAACCTTCGAGGTGTGCTTTACCGATATTAGTTATCATTGCAAAATCAGGGTCAGCATAGGTGCAATACCCTTCAATTTCGTGTTGATGATTTGCGCCCATTTCAATTACAGCAAAATTGTTATCGCTGTTAATCGATAAAATGGTAAGTGGAACACCGATATGATTATTTAAATTACCCTTTGTTGCAGCTACATTAAATTTTTTACTCAGCACAGCTGCAATTAATTCTTTGGTAGTTGTTTTACCATTGGAACCGGTTAATGCTAATACAGGGAAATTAAACGTTTTTCTATGTTGTGCGGCAAGTTGTTGTAATGTAATCAGCACATCCTCCACAACAATACATTTATCATTTATTGCATATTGCTTATCATCAACAACACAATAACTTGCACCTTTATCGAATGCAGCTTGTGCAAACGCGCCACCATTTACCTTTTCGCCCGGAAGTCCGAAAAATATTTCACCGCCGGTAATTTTGCGGTTGTCGATAGTAACTCCGCTTGATTTTAAATAAAGTTGGTATAACTCATCCGCTGTAGCTAACATCATGGAGTAAAAATAAAAAAGCCTTCCGTGATTTCGGAAGGCTTAGAATATGTTTTACCAACACATCAGAACTTATTCATATTTCTGTTGGTCTTATTCATTTTTTGTTGTTTTTTAGTTTTCTTGAAGTTGTTACCACCTTTAGTTTCGTTATCAACGTCACCACCTAGGCGAATCATACAACAACGGAAACCGATAGTACAGGTTGATTTATCTTCTTCAAGATAGCGACGTGAACCAGGTGAACACCAGAATGCTTCATCAGCCCAGCTACCACCTTTATATACACGTGCATTATCGCTTACTAAGGTTGTTTTGCCATAATCGTAAGTAACATAAGAAGTTGAGTCACCATCGAGGTAATCTACAACATAACCTTTTTTATAGTTACGACGGTTTACAGCTTCTTCGTCTTTCACAGGGCGGTAGCGAATACGACCTAATGAGTCAAGTAAAGGATAATTATCTTCATCCAAATCGCGAACCTGATATTCGTTACCGCGATAAGGGTTTAAATCTTCCATATCAAAATAAGTATTAGGACGATAAACGTCGGCAACCCATTCATTCACGTTTCCGGCCATATTATATAAACCGTAATCGTTAGGCATAAATGAATATACAGGCGCAGTGATAATAGAGTTATCGTTCAATTTACCGGCAATACCAGCGTAGTCACCTCGACCGCGCTTGTAGTTAGCCAACATTTTACCCTGAGCCCATTTTTCTTTAGATGAAGGTTCACGGAGTGAAGTTCCATCCCAAGGATAAATTCTTCTGTCAGTAATCATCTCATTACCGGTAACGCGGTTACCTACTAAACCAAGAGCAGCAAATTCCCACTCAGCTTCAGTTGGCAGGCGGTAGTCAGGTAAAAGCACGCCGTCTTCCATACGCACATAACGTCCCATTTTAGGGTCAGCAGCGTAAGGGCTATAATCTTTTTTACCTTTTTTGATACCGGTAGTATATTGTTGAGATAAATACGTTTCAGAAGTGAAGTTATCTTCGCCGGTTCCCATTGTATTAGGGGTAATATATTTATTTTCGGCAAGGATCATTTCGTTTACACGATCGCCTCTCCATTTACAGAACTCTGTTGACTGTAACCATGAAACACCCACTACAGGGTAGTTTTGGTAAGATGGGTGACGGAAGTAATATTGCACATAAGGTTCGTTGAACGCTAATTCTTCGCGCCAAACGAGTGTATCCGGCAATGAGTTTTTGATTACCTCAGGAAAATCGGGAAACTGCTTAGTTACCCAATAAACATATTCGCGGTAGTGGAGATTTGAAATCTCAGTTTCGTCCATGTAGAAGGAAGAAACAGTCACACGACGAGGAATGTTGTTGTATTCGAAGGTAACGTCCTGCTCGGTTACACCTTGAGTTACGGTACCACCTTGAACTAACACGAGGTTAGGTCCGGTAGCCTGCCCATCATACTTGTGAGCCTCAAAGCCTCCCCATTTGGTGTCGTTATACTTGAAATTGGTAACTGACGACCTTTTTTTACAGGAAGCAGAAAACGATACAACTAAAACTGCAATTGCCAGGAGCATTACAGGATGCAGATTTCTTTTCATACTTTAATCTATTTTACAGAGTTAACGCAAATGTATAAAACTTATTTTTACATTCATAAAATGGAAGGGCAATCCAGCATACTTTTTTGACTATTCTTTTTACTTCTGCCCTCATTGTCCTTAAAAGTCAACATTAGTGACACCTCATGCGACCCTCCCGACAGCCCTGCCAGGGGTCCTACACTGATGTCGTAACTATATGCAAACTTGAGCATCCCCTTGCTCAAACCTGCAAGGAAAACAACGTCGCTAAGGTTAGAAGTATTGTGTTTGACGGCAAATCCGCCTAAAACAACACTTTTTTTAACATAAGCGCCGGTTTGAAGCTGGCTAAAACCTTTTTGGGTGGTAAACAACATGTAGGGATTAAACACTAAATCGTCCTTTCTTTCGCCTCCAAAAAATATCCCTGCCTGTCCCGAAAATGCCATTGGCAATTCACTTGACGGGTTGTTATAAAAGCTTACTTTTGGTGTTGTGACGTGTGCAGCGGACATTCCAACATACAATCTATCGCTGTAAAGCACTGCACCTGCACCCAAGTCGACAAAGTCAGTGGTTAAACTGCCCGGAAACGGCTCCCCTGTTGGGTTAGGGTTACCAAAAATATCGTTAAACCCATACAATACATTGATTTGGTCTAAAAACTGCAAATCGAGCCAATTTAGCCGATATTGCTGATAGGAAAGCTGCATGCCGAAATTCAAAGCCCAGCTATATCCCAGCCTAGCCTGATACATGTATTGCATGCCGATATCTGTAGATTGTAATGCACCATCGCCCTGATTATCCTGATTAACATAAAGACCAAGTCCACTCCTGATGGGTTCGATATAGGCATCAAAAGCTGCTCTGTACGACACATAGGCTTGCGGCATAACCGGCCATTGGTCGCGAAAATTGAGAATAATACGCGGTTGTCCTGATGAACCGGCAAATGCGGGATTATAATTTGTTTCAGCAGCATGCCAGTGGCCATATTTTAAATCCTGAGCCTGAACCTGTTGCGATTTAATACTGAACAAAATCGTTAAACAGGTGGTTATCAACCATATTGGTATTAATCCCGAAAATGACGGAATAATGGCAATATTCTTATGATATTTGCGTTTAAGTGGCAATTTTAACCTTAGTTTCAAATCCTAAATCAGCGATGAAAATGTTTCGCAAACAATTATATGTTATTTTTTCAACTGCAATGTTAACGTGTTTATCGTCGACTACAGTATTGGCAGGTGAACAAATTTCGGTGGATCGAACACTCAATTGGTCAGCTCAAACGAGGACGTTTACCACCGAAAGTCAATTCAGCGGCGAGTCATTTCATTTTGATGGTGCAGCATTTAATTTTAATAACACCTCCGTTTTACCTGAATACGGCGAGTCATTTGCCATAACCAGCACAGCATCAATTCAGGTGCGCATCGAAAATGCAGTTTATGAACCTGTCACAAATATTGGTGGCAAATTAATTGAAAGCATTAAACCACAACTCAGTAATCAAATCGATATAAAATATCAAATTGGTTATGCGCAAAAAGCACCGCAATTAGATGTGTATTTTGTTCCAATGCGTGTAAATGCGTCAACAGGTAAAATTGAAAAATTAATTCAATTTACCTTAGTAATTACCACTTCCGGAAATATCAGTTATAAAACAACCGATGAAGATGAATTTGGAGATGGTTCGGTATTGGCAACAGGATCATGGTATAAAGTGAGTGTAATTCGCGAAGGCATTTATAAAATCGACCGCAATTGGTTAAACAGTAATGGCATTAGCGGGACGATTTCCTTTGATAATTTCGGTGTATTTGGCAACGGCGGCGGCATGTTACCGGAAAGTAATGCAGCATTCCGATATGATGATTTACAAGAAAATGCTATTTATAAAAAAGATGTAAATGGCAATGGTTTATTTGAGGATGGCGATTATGTTTATTTTTTTGGTCAGGCAGCACATCGTTGGAATTATAATGAAGCTACAAATAAATTTACGCATGCCAATAATTTGTATAGCGACCAAACTTATTATTTTATTACACCGGATGCAGGTAGTGGAAAATACATGACTGATAAAGCATCGGAAGCAACTGAAAATATCAGCACATCCTCGTACGATTATTTAACCTTTTATGACAACGATAAAATCAATTTATTAAATTCAGGAAGAAAGTGGTATGCCGAAGTAATTGACATTTATAATCCGAATCGTTCATACAATTTTGTTATGCCCGGTTTAATAACATCAGAAATTGTAAATATCCGCGCAAGCGCAGCAGGTTCAAGCCTTTCGGGAAGCACGATTCTTAAAATGGATGCCAATGGAAATAGCTTGCCAACTAACATTGTTGTATCAGAATTAGTGGAAGGATTTAATGAAACCTATGCATACGAAAGTGCAATTGAAACAGGGTTTACTTCCACATCAGAAAACATAACAATAGGTGTAGAATTTTCCGGTGCCGCAGTGAATACAACCTGGATGAATTATATTGAATTATTAGGTAGAGCGAATTTGAAACACAACAATGCACAATTATATTTTAGAGATAGCAGAACTCGTGCAGATGGCAATATCACTAAATATATTTTAGATGCAGATAATGATGTAAAAGTTTGGGATGTAACCAGCCAAATAAATGTTCAAAATCAATTATTTGTTGAAGAAGGTGGGGATATTGTCTTCCGTGCAGCATCTGATACATTACGCAATTTTATCGCCTTTACCGATGCAGATGTTTTTTCAAGTTCATCAATAATTTTTGTAGAAAAAATTGCCAATCAAAATTTACATGGCATTACTACTCAACCGGATTATGTAATAGTAACACATCCTGCGTTTCTTTCAGAAGCTCGTCGTTTAGCCGGATTTCACCATGATACTCAAGGCCTTGATACCATGGTAGTGAGTATTTATGATGTATACAACGAATTTTCATCCGGCGCACAAGACATATCTGCAATTCGTGATATGATGCGCATGTTTTATGAACGCGCTGGCGCCGATGCTACTAAAATGCCAAGGTATTTATTATTATTTGGTGATGCTTCATTTGATTACCGCTACTTAGCTTTTGATGAAGAAAAAAACACATTGAAAATTCCGAATTACGAAAGTGTTGAATCATTGTCTCGTGGTGTTTCTTATGGCACTGATGATTTTTTCGGGTTTCTTGATCCTACCGAAGGTGATAATATTGAAGACACTGCTGAAAAATTAGATATAGGTGTAGGAAGATTACCGGTAATGACAGCTGAAGAGGCTACACAAATGGTAGATAAAATTATCCATTATAAATCGGAAGAAAGTTTAGGCAGTTGGCGAAATGGATTATGTTTTTTAGCAGATGATGAGGATTATAATCAGCACATGAAAGATGCCGATTTATTAGCAACAACAGTTAAAGACGACTATCCTGTTTACAATATTGATAAAATTTATTTTGATGCCTATCAACAAATTCCAGGAGCAGGTGGCGAACGTTATCCGGAAGTTGAAACCAGCATTAACACAAAAATGTATTCAGGTAGTTTTATCATGAATTACCTTGGACATGGTAACGAACAAAACTGGGCGCAAGAACGTGTATTATCTGTAGATGATATTAACAGCTGGGAAAATTATGATAAACTTCCATTGTTTATTACTGCAACATGTTCTTTTTCACGATACGACAATCCTGATTTACGTTCTGCAGGTGAACTCGTTTTATTAAATCCGACAGGTGGTGGAATTGCATTGGTAACAACAGTGCGTTTGGTAATTTCATCAGGTAATTATGATTTAAATAAAAACTTATTAAATCAATTATTTGTAAAAACTGACGGGCAATATCCTGCATTGGGAGATGCCGTTAAAAAAGGTAAAAATGCAGTAACAACAGGTGCAACTAATAATCGCAAATTTATTTTATTAGGTGACCCTGCATTGGTTTTAAATTACCCGAAATTTAATGTGGAGACAAAAACGGTAAATGGCTACGATGTAAATGTTTATGTTGACACCCTCAAGGCACTTAGTAAAGTAACTATCACCGGTGAAGTAACTGATGAAAGCGGAATTAAATTATCAGATTTTAATGGTACTGTTTACCCCGCAGTTTATGATAAACCGGTAACTATTAATACCTTAATTAACGACCCGACCGCGAGTGGTGTTGGTGGTTGGGGACCAAGTCAGGAATTTGATTTCGAACTCCAAAAAAATGCGCTTTATAAAGGTAAAGCAAGTGTGGCGAATGGTGACTTTTCATTTACTTTTATTGTTCCCAAAGATATTTCTTACAATTACGGTTCAGGGAAACTGAGTTATTATGCTGAAAACGGCGAAGAAGATGCCAATGGGTATAGCGCAAGTGTAATAATTGGCGGAACTGCCGATAATGCGCCTGAAGATTTAGATGGCCCTGCAGTGGATGTGTTTATGAACGATGAAACATTTGTTTTTGGCGGACTCACTGATGAAAATCCGGTATTACTGATAAAACTCAACGATAACTCAGGTATTAATGCCTTAGGTAATGCTGTTGGGCACGATATTACTGCAACGTTGGATGAAGACCAGCAAACCCTGATAAAACTGAATGATTATTACGAATCGGACCTCGACGAATATCAAAGTGGTGTAGTTGCTTATCCTTTGAGCGATATTGCCGAGGGAAGACATACTGTTTCGGTTAAAGCCTGGGATGTTTACAATAACTCAGGGGATGGTTATACAGAATTTGTAGTTGCCGAAACTGCAGACTTGGCCCTGAGTCATGTTTTAAACTACCCGAATCCGTTTACAACTAACACCACTTTTTGGTTTGAACATAACCGCCCAGGGGATGTATTGGATGTAAAAGTGGAAATTTTTACTGTGAGCGGAAAACGCATCAAAACCATACAGCAGCAGGTTTCTACCGATGGCTACCGGGTGGATGATATCAGTTGGGACGGCTTAGATGAATTTGGCGATTCCATTGGTAAAGGTGTTTATGTTTATAAACTAACGGTTAAGGCCGCCAGCGACAATTCAAAGGCAAATGAATTTCAAAAACTGGTTATACTAAAATGATGTTGCCAAACGTTATAGATAATTGTTATTTTTGCAAACCCTAGACTTTAGAAGATTATATATGCGGAATTTTATGAAATTTACCTGGATGGTTGTTGCGGTAATTGCAGTTTCAACCTCATCAAAAGCACAGCTCTCCATCGGCAACACCGGTGATGAATACCTTAACACGGTTACTACAGCAGTTCCTTTCTTACGCATTACTCCTGACGCACGTTCAGGTGGTATGGCTGATGTGGGTATTGCAATTTCACCTGATGCTAACTCTATTTTTTGGAATGCCTCTAAAATAGTTTTTATCGATGATGCCCATCCAACAGGCATATCACTTACATATACCCCTTGGTTAAAAAATCTGGTAAATGATATTTATCTGGCTTACTTAAACGGATACTGGAAGGTTGATGAGTTGTCTGCAGTTAGCGCTTCATTGCGTTATTTCTCATTAGGTAATATCACCTTTACCGATGCTTCCGGAAATGTTTTACAGGATTTCCGTCCTAATGAATTTGCATTCGATTTTGCCTATTCACGCAAATTGGCTGATAACCTTTCTGCAGGTCTCGATTTAAAATATATTTATTCTAACCTCGCAACCGGCCAGGTTGTAAATGGTGTAGAAATTAAACCTGCTCGTGGTGTTGCTGCCGACTTTTCGATGTTTTATACCAACCAATTCGATACAGGTGATAAAGATTCTGAAATTGGTATTGGTTTAAATATTTCTAATATTGGAAATAAAGTAACCTATACTCCTAGTATCGAAAAAGATTTTATTCCAACTAACCTTGGTATTGGTGCTGCTTATGGCATCCACTTCGACAGTTATAATAAACTTACATTCGCTTTAGACTTAAATAAATTATTAGTTCCAACACCTGATAGCGCCGACAGCAATCCACAAAACGGTATACTTGATTTCAAAGAACAAAGTATGGTGAGTGGTATGTTGAGTTCATTTGGTGATGCACCAAACGGTATCAGCGAAGAGTTACATGAAATTATTTATTCTGCAGGTATCGAATATTGGTATGATGAAAAATTTGCTGTGCGTTCAGGATATTTTTATGAGCATGCAACAAAAGGTGGTCGTCAATTCTTTACTGTTGGTTTAGGATTACGTTACAATGTATTCGGATTAGATTTCTCTTATTTAGTACCTACAAGTAGCAATCAAAATCCATTGGATAACACCTTGCGTTTTACTTTGCAGTTTAACCTTGATGCTTTAGGAAATGAAGGTGGTGGCGGAGAAGATGCCGGTTCTGACGGATAATCATATTCATTAATATATTATTTAAAAGACGACCTAAGTGTCGTCTTTTTTTATGTCTATTGGCAATAAAATAATGTTGCTGCCGTTAAATAATTAAACTTCCTACATGCAAATTTCACGTGCCCTGGTATGCGCAATTTTTGCGTTGCCAATCTGCCATCAGGCTGCAGCCCAAACCCCTCCAGCCGTTCCTGCTGATGAATACATTAATATTACAACAACAGCAATTCCATTTCTTCGTATAGCAACTGACGCACGTTCATCATCGCTAGGCAATTGTGGTATTGCAACAAGTCCTGACGCATCTGCTATTTTTTATAATTCGGCCAAATTAGCATTCATCCCAAACGAAAATCCTTTTGGTTTAACTGTGAATTATACACCTTGGTTAAGTCAGTTAGTTGACGATTTGTATTTAGCCAATATAAGCGCATTCTTGAAAACAGATAGTTTGCAGGCAATCAGTGTTGGTTGCCGATATTTTTCCTTGGGCAATTTAACAGTTACATCAGCCTCCGGAAATGTTCTACAGGAATTCCGGCCGACAGAAATTTCTGCGGACGTTGCCTATGCTAGAAAATTGGCAGCTCATTTTTCTTTAGGTTTAACATTAAAATATATTTACTCCAATGTAAATACAATTGGCAACGCGTCGACTAACGGATTAAAGCCGGTGAATTCAGGAGCCGCTGATATTTCCGTTTTTCATCAAAAACAAATCAGTGAAAAAGTTGGTATTGCCCTTGGCGGTGTAATTAGTAACATAGGTCCCAAAATATTTTATTCTAACACGATAAACAAAGATTATCTGCCTACCAATTTAGGTATTGGTGCGAATGTAACAATTGATGTCAATCCAAGAAATACCGTAGCATTAACAGCTGAGTGTAATAAATTATTAGTCCCAACACCAAACATCGAAGACAACTCCCCTGCTAATGCCATTCCTGATTATATGGAATACTCTGCATTGGAGGGTATGTTTGTTTCATTTGCTGATGCTCCCCAAGGACTGGAAGAGGAATTAAATGAAATTAACATAGGCACAGGACTTGAATATATTTATCACAATTTGATTGCATTACGCGGTGGTTATTTTTACGAAGACGACTCTAAAGGTGGACGGCAAATGTGGGCAGCAGGTGCAGGTGTTCACTTCTCGTCGTTTAACATTGACCTAGGTTATCAAAATTCAACCAATCAACAAATCACCAATACAAATGCCACATTTAGCATGAGTTTGCAGATTCTTCTTAATAAAAGTTGATAAAATTTTATCACTTACCCAACCTTTTCATTTTTACCTTCGTGTTTAGGTTTAATTCATATTAATCCAATTCAACTTTTAACAATGAAAAGACAGTATTACTCCTTAATGTTGGTTGCCATGTTTGCGTTTTTACTACTTGGCCAATCAACCTCGGCGCAATCTTGCTCCGCAGATTTTAATGCCGTTATCGACGGACCAGATGTAGCTTTTGATGGTATTGCAACCGGTGTTTCTCCGTCTTATGTTTGGGATTTTGGTGATGGCGCTTATGCCTACACAGAAAATCCGGAACATACTTATGATGCAGATGGCTGGTATCTGATTTGTTTTTATGTTTATGGAGCAGACAGTTGTTTTGCTTCTCAATGTGACACCTTAGCAATAACTGGTGCAGGTGGGGGCGATTGCAATGCTTATTTCAGTAGAGAAGATTTTGGCGACCTCATTTCATTTAATAACCTCTCAACACCCGGAGATGTTGAATCTTACTGGAATTTTGGAGATGGCACCACTTCAGTTGAAGACAATCCAATGCACACTTATGTGCCTGGAACATACACAGCTTGTTTAACCATTTATGGCGAAGACAGTTGTACGGATGAATATTGCCAAACATTTACCATTTATGATATAGGCGATTCTACCGGTTGTAGCGCATATTTTACGTTTAGTGAAGTGGATGGTATTGTGGATTTTGAAAATCTATCTTACACCGATGGCTTTGATGCCAGTTATGTTTGGGAATTTGGCGATGGAACTACTTCGCTTATAGAAAGTCCTACACATACGTATGACGAGGGAATTTATACTGTTTGTTTAACAATGTACACTGATGACAGCTGTTCATCCACATCTTGTACTACATTATACATAGGAGGTGGCATTGATACCGGTTCATGTTATGCCGATTTTGATGTTGATTTCGCCGGTTTGCTTGCCGATTTCGATAATAATTCGATGGCTTTTGGTGGTGATATTATCAGTAATTACTGGACGTTTGGCGATGGTGGCACTTCAGGCGCCCCAAATCCAAATCATGATTATGCCACTGAAGGTGTTTACGAAGTATGTTTAACCATTTTTACCAGCGATTCATGTTCATCAACATATTGCGAAACAATTTATGTTGGCGGTATTATTGATTCAGGTTTTTGCGCAGCAGATTTCGATGTGGATGTTTCCGGCACTCTTGCAGAATTTACCAATACCAGTACCGGTGGATTTGCTGATATCACAGGGTATTCGTGGAGTTTTGGTGATGGAGAAACTTCCATTGCGGAAAATCCAAACCATAATTATGATATCCCGGGCACCTATACTGTATGTTTAACAATTTACACCACTGATTCTTGCGTTTCAACTTATTGTGATTTTGTAATGATTTCGGGAATAGATGATACCACTGATTGTAATGCTGCCTTTAATTATGATTTTGGCATTACACCATGGGGCATTTTTACTACCAACGATTCTTATGATGGTGGTGCAGCAGCAAGTTACTTGTGGGAATTTGGTGATGGCACAAGCTCTACCGAATTTGAACCTAATCATGAATATGCAGACGGTGGTACTTACCTCATTTGTTTGACCATTACCACTGCATTTTGTACAGATACACAATGTGATACAGTTGTAATTGCGCCAACCGGAATTGATGAAGAAACAATTTTCGGTTTATTAACCGCATACCCTAATCCGGCAAATGACCTCATCAATATTACGCTGGAAAATGCAATTACGGCTAATACATCAATAGTGATTAATGATTTAAGTGGTAAACAATTAAAAGAAATTTTCACAGGAACATTGTATAGCGGTCAACATAATTTCCAAACCAATATTAATGCATTACCTGAAGGCATCTATTTAATACATGTAATAAGCGATGCAGGTGGTGTTCAGGTGATTAAATTTATTAAACAATAAAATTTAGCAAAAGCGTTCGGTTGTAGTTGTTTGATTAAACGTTGCAGGAAACTCCTATCCTGCCTTCAAAACCCCTTCTTGGTCGAGGGGTTTTGTCGTTTTATAGCGGTTCGTATGCGGCTTGCTGAGGAATGAGTGCGACCGGGTAGTTTGCCTTTTAAGGGTAGATTGAAGGCTATTAAGTAACTTTGTGCTACATTATAAGCTATGACAGACGTTCAACCATACCAACCAAAGCATAAAATAAGAATTGTAACTGCTGCCAGCCTTTTCGATGGGCATGATGCGGCAATTAATGTTATGCGCAGGATAATTCAGGCTACAGGGGTAGAAGTAATTCATCTTGGCCATGATAGAAGTGTAGAAGAGGTGGTTAATTGTGCCATACAGGAAGATGTTCAGGCAATTGCGATGACCAGTTATCAGGGAGGACATACCGAATATTTTAAATATATGTATGACCTGCTCAAACAAAAAGGTTGTGAGCATATAAAAATATTTGGTGGTGGTGGTGGCACAATTTTGCCGTCTGAAATTGAGGAGTTACAAAACTATGGTATCACCAGAATTTATTCTCCGGATGATGGAAGAGCAATGGGTTTACAAGGTATGATTAACGACCTTGTTCAAAAAAGTGATTTTGCTACCGGAATTAATTTAAACGGAGAACTCACTCATCTAACCAAAGATCGTGATTGGAAAAGTATCGGCAAATTAATTTCTGCCGTAGAAAATAATACACCTGATGCATCGGGTATAATGACTCAGGTAGAAGTATTAATTAAAAATTCTAATACACCGGTTTTAGGTATCACCGGAACAGGTGGTGCAGGAAAATCATCTTTGGTTGATGAATTAGTACGCAGATTTTTAATTGATTTTACCGATAAAACAATTGCCATCTTATCGGTTGACCCTAGTAAACGCAAAACAGGTGGCGCGTTGCTTGGCGATAGAATCAGAATGAATGCGATTAATAACGCACGCGTGTATATGCGCTCAATGGCAACACGTCAGGCGAATTTAGCATTGAGTAAACATGTTGATGAAGCAGTGAAAATATTAAAGGCAGCACAGTTCGATTTAATTATTCTGGAAACTTCCGGGATTGGACAAAGTGATACAGAAATTACCGAACACAGCAATGTGAGTTTATATGTAATGACACCAGAATATGGCGCCGCAAGTCAGCTCGAAAAAATTGACATGCTCGACTTCGCTGATTTAATTGCAATTAATAAATTCGACAAGCGCGGTGCTCAGGATGCCTTACGTGATGTGCGCAAACAATTTCAGCGCAATCATAAATTGTTTGATGTAGATACCGAAAAAATGCCTGTGTTTGCAACCATTGCATCTCAGTTTAATGACCCGGGAACCAACCAGTTGTATCGTCATTTAATGGATACCATTAAAGAAAAAACAAAGGTTGACTTACATTCCGATTTTCATATTACGGATGAGATGAGTAAAAAAATATTCATCATACCTCCACAACGCACGCGTTATTTAGCTGAAATTTCTGAGAACAACCGCGCTTATGATAAAAAGGTAATTGAACAAAAAACAGTAGCGCAAAATTTATATGCACTGCATACTTCTAAAGCAATTGTAAGTGATGCGGAATTAAAAAATAAACTCGAAGAAGAATATCAGCGCGTAGCTAAAAAAATTGACAATGAAAATCTGGATTTAATTCATTCTTGGAGTAAGAAATTGGCTTCGTATAAAGATGAATATTACATTTTTAAGGTGCGCGATAAAGAATTAAAAATAAAAACACATACCGAAAGTTTATCGCATTTACCAATTCCAAAAATCAGTCTCCCTAAATACGAAGCATGGGGTGATATTTTACAATGGCAATTGCAGGAAAATGTGCCGGGTGAATTTCCATTTACCGCAGGTATTTATCCTTTTAAACGCGAAGAAGAGGACCCAACACGTATGTTTGCCGGTGAAGGTGGTCCTGAGCGCACTAACAAACGTTTTCATTACGTGAGTTTAGGTATGCCGGCAAAAGGATTGTCAACGGGATTCGAGAGTTTAAGATTATATGGCAATGACCCTGATTATCGCCCGGATATTTATGGTAAAATTGGCAACAGTGGTGTGAGCATTTGTTGTTTAGATGATGCCGAAGAAATTATACAGTGGTTTCGATTTAGCAGACCCTAAAACATCGGTGTCAATGACCATTAATGGTCCTGCACCTATGCTGCTTGGATTTTTTATGAATGCAGCTATTGACCAGCAGTGTGAAAAATATATCATTGAAAATAAATTAGAAGCCGCGGTTGAAGCTAAAATTCAGGAGATATATAAAGGCCGTGAACATCTCCGTCCTAAATACAATGCCGACTCATTGCCTGCGGGTAATAATGGCCTTGGATTAATGTTATTAGGCGTTACCGGCGACCAGGTTTTACCTGCAGATGTGTATGCAGTAATTAAAGAAAAAACGTTGAGCACCGTTCGCGGTACTGTGCAAGCAGATATTTTAAAAGAAGACCAGGCGCAAAATACTTGTATATTTTCTACTGAATTTGCATTGCGTTTAATGGGCGATGTGCAGGAATATTTCATTCAGCAAAAAGTCCGCAATTTTTATTCGGTTTCAATTTCAGGTTATCATATTGCCGAAGCAGGTGCAAATCCAATTACACAATTAGCATTTACATTGGCTAATGGATTTACTTATGTAGAATATTATTTAAGTCGTGGCATGAACATCAACGATTTCGGTCCTAACCTTTCGTTTTTCTTCAGCAACGGAATCGATCCGGAATATGCAGTTATTGGTCGCGTAGCACGTCGCATTTGGGCAAAAGCTATGAAATTAAAATACGGCGCCGACGACAGAACACAAAAATTAAAATATCATATTCAAACCAGCGGAAGAAGTTTACACGCGCAGGAAATTGATTTCAATGATATCAGAACAACCTTACAAGCATTATATGCGATTTACGACAACTGTAATTCGTTGCATACCAATGCATATGATGAAGCCATTACGACACCAACTGAAGAAAGTGTGCGCAGGGCAATGGCTATCCAATTAATTATTAATAAAGAATTGGGATTAGCAAAAAATGAAAATCCAATACAGGGCTCATTCATCATTGAAGAATTAACGAATTTGGTTGAAGAGGCAGTATTAAGCGAGTTTGACCGAATTACCGAACGTGGTGGTGTTTTAGGTGCTATGGAAACGATGTATCAGCGCGGAAAAATTCAGGAAGAAAGTTTATTTTATGAAACACTAAAACATACCGGCGAATATCCAATAATTGGCGTAAATACATTTTTAAATTCAAAGGGTTCGCCAACAATTCTACCAATGGAAGTAATTCGTGCAACGGAAGAAGAAAAAGAAGCACAAATTACCACCCTAAAAAATCTGCATGAAAAAAATGCGGCGCTTACTGCAAAACATTTACGCCATTTACAAACTACTGCCATACAGAACAACAATTTATTTGAGGCGTTGATGGAAGCTTGTAAATTCTGCTCACTTGGACAAATTACGAAGTCGCTGTTTGAGGTTGGTGGGCAATATAGACGCAATATGTGATGTAGCCGGGAAGGCGGGATGACGGGGAGTTTCGGGGGGAGGATGGATGAGGTGTGTAGGTTTATTATTTATGCTATTGTGCGTAGCATAAAATAATTTTGCCTTTATGCAATTGTATTGTATAACCATGTTTTCCAGTTAAAAAAAGTTATCAATAAAAAAACACTTATCTATCTAAGTGCAATTCCTTAACTATACATTTCAATTTGTCTGACGAAAAATGTATGACTAAAATTTCTTTAACCTTGTAATTACATCCATTAACAAAACCAAACCCCGTTAGGGGTGGCATTATTTTAACAAATAATACCATCCAATAACAATCCTAACCCCGCTAGGGGTGACATTACTTTAACTCTGCTATGTCATACCTAGACAAAACCAAACCCCGTTAGGGGTGACATTACTTTAACTCTGCAATGTCAAACCTTGACAAAACCAAACCCCGTTAGGGGTGACATTATTTTAACAATGCCATCCTTACTTAAAACCAACCCCGCTAAAGTGACATTACTTTAACTCTGCAATGTCATACCTAGACAAAACCAAACCCCGTTAGGGGTGACATTATTTTAACCATGCCATCCTTACTTAAAACCAACCCCGCTAGGGGTGACATTATTTTTATATATTTTTTCTCAATCCATATCATACACGGCTAATTCAGCTCCATCACATGCATCCACAAAATCCATAATTATTACCCCCGAATTTGCTCTAATTTTTTTAAAAAAAAATTCCATAATTTCAGTTTTTTAAAAATATATTTGGAATAAAATATTGTTAACCCTTAAAAAATTAACTATGCCAAACACTTACGGAGACGTTTACAAACAAGCAGTTTTTGCAGTAAAAAAACGTCAGAATTTAATCCACCACTCTTGGAAAGAGGAGTTAAACAAATACATATCGGGGATTATCACAAGAAAAAACGTCAAGTCACTTATTGTTAACGGAATGCCTGATCATATACATGTATTTTTTTCAATGAAATCCAATACATTGATTGCTGATATTATTCGTGATGTAAAAAACAATTCTACCAATTTCATAAATGAACGGAATTTTGTGCAAGGTAAATTCGAGCGGCAGAGTGGTTATGGTTTTTTTTCTTATTCATCTGCTGATGTTTCTAAGATTTATAATTATATACTAAATCAGGAAAAGCATCATGCGAAAATGAATTTCAGAGAAGAATATCTTGGGTTTTTGAGGGATTTTGAGATAGAGTATGATGAGAGATACTTGTTTGAGTTTTTGGAATAAAATAATGTCACCCCTAAAGGGGTTGGTGTGTGTCTGCGGATGATATTACTTGGTTAAAATAATGTCACCCCTAAAGGGGTTGGTCGTGTCTATTGATGACATTGGGTGGTTAAAATAATGTCACCCCTAAAGGGGTTGGGAGATGTCCACAGATGACATTACTTGGTTAAAATAATATCACCCCTAAAAGGGGTTGGAGTGTGTATATTGATGAAATTGTGTGGTTAAATTTATGTCACCGCTGCTTGGTCGGAAGGTAAACATAAATGGGTTGGTGAAGGGTTAGTTAATTGAACATAAAAAACCCCGGCTATGTTAAACACAACCGGGGTTGAAACTAACCTTACTAATTATTTATTGAACAGATAAACTGTTTGAATAAAGTATTTGTCCGTTTTTGATTACTACTACCTGATAAACACCAGGTACCATATTATTTAGATTAAATGCATGATTATTTCCAACAATGGTTGATTGTTGAATCATTCGTCCGGTAATATCGGTAATGATTGCATTTGCATTAATAAATATTTGATCTTCAAATGTTAAATAAGCAACACCTTTTGCAGGTTGTGGCCAAACACTAACATCTCCAATAACAATATCATTAATACTAACATCACAAGCTTCACATTTTGACCAACAAACTGCATCTAAAGTAGCTGGACCAGTAACGGTAAGTGCACGATTGGTAAATCCATCTGTAGTGATGGTACAATCGTCACCGGAAGTTAATTCTTCCTGACCAGCCCATGCATCGTATGCGAATTTGTATTCATAAGTTCCTTCCGGTAATAAAATATCTAATTCCCAAATATTATCGCCGTTTACATCACTCAATGGTGCACAACCTCCGCACCATCCGTTGAATGTACCATTTACTTCAGGTGTAGTAAATGCTGCAGCAACAGTACTCATGTCTACCTGGAATTTAACTATGTGTGCAGGAACTGCTGTTTCACAAGATGTACAACTTCCCCAACAAACAGTATCTAAAGCTACCGGTGCTGTTACCACTAATGCACGGTTTGTAAATCCAAAAGCAGTAATAGTACAAGGATCACCTTCTAATAATGTTTCTGAACCTGCCCATGCATCGTAAGCAAATTTATATTCATAAGTACCGGCTTCTAAAGGAATAGTTAATTCCCAAATATTATCACCATCTAAATCACTCATTGGTGCACAACCACCGCACCATCCGTTGAATGTACCATTCACTTCAGGTGTTGTAAATGCCGCGGCAACTTCATTCATATCAACAGTAAATAAAACATCGTAAGTAACTGCTGCACCACAATCTAAACAACTTCCCCAACATACAGGGTCCATTACCATATCGCTGCTTACTTCTAATACACGGTTTACAAATCCACCATCATTAATAGTACAAACTGCACCATCTGCTAATGTTTCTGAACCAGCCCAAGCATCATAAGCATATTTAAATTGATAAGTACCTTCAGGTATAGATAATGTTGTACTCCAAATACCATCGCCATCAGGGTCAGATAATGGATTACATCCACCGCACCATCCGTTAAATGTTCCATTAACTTCAGGAGTAGTAAATCCTGCAACTACTTCATTCATATTTACATTAAATGTAACATTGTAATTTACCACTACAACCGGTTCACCAAACATTACATCATCAAAATAATAAGTTTTTTCTCCTGCAATTGCTCCGGTTACACCGAAATTGAAGAAGATAGAAGCTTTATCATAATTATATCCATAATTAATTTCTGCAGTACCGGGTGCTTCATTGGCAAAATCGAATGTCAATGTTTCCCAATCACCACCAACTGTTGTAGTTGCTTCTGTTTCAACTGATTTAGTTGGGTCAAGATGATCTTCTACTTTTAATCTAACTTGAATACCTGCATCAGGAGACCAAACGCGAACAGTCATAATATTTGCATCAACTGTAAAAGGAATAATAGATGCAAAACCTGAACCTGCACCATCAGTAACTGTAGTTCCAGCCCATAATTCAGCTGCACCAGATTTAATTACTTTGGCAACCATATTGCCTGCATCAGTAGGGTCAATTTCAATTGTTGAAGCTTCTGCCCCACCAAATCCGATTAAACCATATTCTACACCAATTTCATCGAATGTTACAGGTAAATCCATTTGTGCTAATTCCACAACACCACAATCGCTGCAACTTCCCCAACAAACTGTTGGTTGAGTTACATCACCACCGGCAACAATTAATTGACGGTTTGTAAATCCACCTAAAGTAATTGTGCAAGGATCGCCAGGTGTTAATTCTTCCTGACCGGCCCATGCATCGTATGCGAATTTATATTCATAATTGCCTTCTAAAATTGGTAATGTAGTTGACCAGATGCCATCACCATCAACATCAGACAATGGGTTACAACCACCGCACCATCCGTTGAATGAACCATTCACTTCCGGTGTAGTAAAACCGGGAGCAACTTCATTCATATTAACAGCGAATGTTACATTATATGTCATAGGTTCACCACCTTCACCAAACATCACATCATCAAAATAATAAGTTTTTTCACCTGCAATTGCTCCGGTTACACCGAAGTTGAAGAAGATAGAAGCTTTATCATAATTATATCCATAATTAATTTCCGCAGTTCCCGGTGCTTCATTAGCAAAGTCAAATGTTAATGTTTCCCAATCACCGGCAACAGTTGTTGTTGCTTCTGTCTCAACAGATTTAGTTGGGTCAAGATGATCTTCAACTTTTAATCTCACTTGAATGCCTGCATCCGGAGACCAAACGCGAACAGTCATTGTTGTTGCATCAACAGTGAAAGGAATAATAGATGCAAAACCTGAACCAGCACCATCAGTAACTGTAGTTCCAGCCCATAATTCAGCTGCTCCCGATTTAATTACTTTGGCAACCATATTGCCTGCATCAGTAGGGTCAACTTCAATTGTTGAAGCTTCTGCCCCACCGAATCCGATTAAACCATAGTCTACCCCAGCTTCGTCGAATGTTACCGGTAAATCCATTTGAGCTAAAACCACTCCATCACAATCATCACAACTTCCCCAACAAACCTGGTCAAGCACCATGTCTGCTTCACCCAAAGTGAATGTTCTATTTGTAAAACCGAATGCCGTAACGGTGCAAGGTGAACCTTCTGTTAAAGATTCTTGTCCTGCCCACGCATCATAAGCAAATTTGTATTCGTAAGTACCTGGAGCTAAAGCAATTGTAACTTCCCAAATGCCATTTGCATCGTCGTCGAATAAGGGATTACAACCACCGCACCAACCATTAAACGTGCCATTAACCTCCGGTGTGGTATACACTGCTGCCACCTCGTTCATGTTTACCTTAAAGGTAACATTGTAGGTTTGCGCCATGGCACTGGTAGCCAGGGTGCAAAGCAGCAAATAAGTAAATATTTGTTTCATAGTAAAATTATTTTACAGTAAAAATAGTCCTTTTTGTAATTATTACAAAAAGCAAAATCAATTAAATTTTTTTGGGGTGAAATTGTTTAATCACAGCTTGCACAAAATCGATAAAACAAGGGAATTTTAACATATTTAAAGGATGTTCAACTCGTCTCAAATACAGCGGTTAATTCTAAATTTTTATTTGAGGTGATGATTTGTTTAATATGATTAAGTATTCAGGATAATACATGGTAAATTCTAATTCGAAGCTCAAAGTTGTCACTATTTTGGTATGTAGGGACCAATTGCATGCGTCCTTACATACCAAAATAGTGACGATTGTGTTGGACATATCCGGTATAGGTGCCTTCACCAATTACCCATACCCAATTTGCAGTTGAAAAATATTTAGAATGGTTCGCAATATTTTCTTTTGATTTATTAATTCTTTTAGTCTTTTAACAATGATGAAATCTTAATTTTTGCATGACCAATCGAATTTGATTGTTGTCGTAAGGACGCATGCAATTCGTCCCTATCACACCAATCAAATTCTAAATTTTGAGTTGATAAATGATTTCCTGTTTAATTAAAGGTTTTATTTAATTTTTATCTAAAACAATCGTATTTTTTTTATCGTAAGGACGCATGCAATTCGTCCCTACGATAAAAATAATTCTTAATTCTGAGTGCTATTATAACTTCTCGATTTTTTTTAATTTTGAAAAGTTATTAAAAATCCCTTTAATTAATAATATTATGGCGTTAGTGTATAGAGAGTGGGCAGGTCGGAAAACAACGAGGTTGAAAAATTGGAATTATGCTGCAGCTGCATCCTATTTTATAACAATTTGCACAAGAAATCGAATACCTTTTTTGGGTGAAATATTTGAGGAAAATGAAGAAATCAAGTTCATACCAAGTTTAATTGGTAAAGAAATAAAAAGACAATGGTTAGAAATCCCGATCATACGCCCAGAAATGAACATCACACTTGGTGTTTCTCAAGTTATGCCTGACCACTTCCATGGGATAATTACAATTGGTGAAAATGATTTCAATAAATATTTGTATAACCACTACAATCAAAAAGAAAACCCGTTAGATATCCCGACAAATTTTTTAACGACACCTAGCCAATTTGGACCAATATCAAATAACTTACCTTCAATAATAAGAGGATTTAAAGGAGCAATCACAAAGTTTGCAATAGAAAACATAATTGATTTCAAGTGGCAAAATAGATATTATGAATATATCATAAAATCGAAAATTGAATACCAAGAAATTTCGGAATATATCATTCAAAATCCTGAAAACTGGGCTTCAAAATAACAGCCTATGGCTAGAGAGCCCTTCAACTTCCAAAATCTAAGTTTTGCGTGTTCTTATAATTCGAAGCTCAAAGTTGTCACTATTTTGGTATGTAGGGACGAATTGCATGCGTCCTTACATACCAAAGTAGTGACAATTGTGTTGGACATATCCGGTATAGGTGCCTTCACCAATTACATATACCCAATTTGCAGTTGAAAAATATTTAGAATGGTTCGCAATATTTTGTTTTGGTTTATTAATTCTTTTAGTCTTTTAACAATGATGAAATCTTAATTTTTGCATGACCAATCGAATTTGATTATTGTTGTAAGGACGCATGAAATTCACCCCTTCGACAATGGTCAAATTCTAAATTTTGAGTTGACCAAAAGATTTTTTAGTTTAATTAAACCTGCTATCTAATTATTATCCAATCCAGCCGATTTTTTTTATCGTAAGGACGCATGCAATTCGTCCCTACGATAAAAAAAAATCTTAATTCTGAGTGCTATTATAATTTCACGATTTCTTTTAATTTTTGAAAGTTATTAAAAATTCCATCAATTAATAATCTTATGGTGTTAGCAAATACTTTTTTGATTAAAATATCAAATCCACCTTCATAAAAAAATCAAATGACATACTTATTAAAAAAAAACAGGACTACCCTTTTGGAGTAGTCCCGCCCTTAAACTTAAAATTCACAATTTATTCAACAATTAAAGTTTTGGTAACTGATGTATTACCGGTGTTTATTTTAACCATATACATACCTGAAGCCAACGTATTTCCTAAAGAAATTGTTTGCTTAGGATTTCCATTTTCAATAGTATTTGTAGTTTGATAAACAACTGCACCTGTTGAAGAATAAATAGCAATATTTATTGCATCAGCAGTAAGTGAAGCGGTTTGAACCTGAATAGTGAAATCACCATTGTTAGGATTTGGATAGATAGCAAATACATCATCATTTGCACCTGCCAATTTACAAGAAGTTGTTACAACAACTGTAGCTGATTTTGTGCAACCTGCAGGTGTTGTTTCTTTTAATTTATAATTACCAATTGAAGTAGCAACTAAATTTAATGGAGCACCAACTATGGCAACACCATCTTTGTACCATTGATATGTGCTACCAACGCCAATTTTTCCTTTTAATAATACTGAACCTGTTGCACAAATGTCAAGGCTGCCTACAGGTTGAATTTTTGGTTTTGGTTTAGAAACAACTAAAGTGGTTGCAGCAGATTGTGCAAATGCAGTTCCCTGAGAAATAACAACACTATAATTACCAGCCTGATTAGCAGTATAATTTGAAGAAGTTGCACCAGGAATACTTACACCATTTTTCTTCCATTGATATCCTGTATAACCTGTTGGCGCTGCAAAAGCCTGGGTTGTTCCTGAACAAATAGTAACAGTTCCAGCAGGAGCAATTGTAGTATTAATAAAATCGCAAGTTCCCCAAATTACCGGATCAAGTGTTGCGTTATCAGTAACTACTAAAGCTCTATTGGTAAATCCGAAGTTGGTAACTGTGCAAGGAGAACCTTCAGTTAAAGCTTCTTGGCCAGTCCATGCATCATAAGCAAATTTATATTCATATGTGCCCGGAGCCAAAGTAATAGTGATAGCCCAAATGCCATCGCCATCAACATCGCTCATAGGAGCACAACCACCGCACCATCCGTTAAAATTGCCATTTACTTCCGGAGTAGTATAAGTTTCTGCTACTCCGTTCATGTTTACCTGAAAAGTGATATCATATAATGAGCCTGCTCCACAATCATCACAACTTGCCCAACAAACCGGATCCATTACTATGTCAGCTGCATCAACTACTAACGAGCGATTGGTGAAGCCAAAATTGGTAACAGTACAAAATGTTCCCGGTACAAGGTTTTCCTGACCAGTCCAGCTGTCGTAAGCAAATTTGTACTCATAAATTCCAGGTGAAAGGGCAATGGTAACTTCCCAAATTCCGTCTAAATCCGGGTCACTCATCGGCGCACAGCCACCGCACCAACCGTTAAAACTGCCGTTTACCTCAGGTGTGGTAAAAGGATCAGCAACTTCATTCATGTTCACCTTGAAGGTGACATTGTAGGTTTGAGCCGTGGCAAAAAGGCTGAAACCCAATAGCACAAAGAAAAGCGTAAGATTTTTCATAGAAAAGCGTTTAGGTTAAAGTGAAATAATGGGATAAATGTAATTACTTTTTGTAATTTTTACAATAAGTATTATTTTTATAATCTTGTTTACATTTGCCGGATAGAGATTTGTATGGCTAAAACAAACAAAACCCTTAGAAGGCGAAATGAATACCAAATTTATGATGTGCCTATTGATTCTTTTTTCGAATTGGCATTCAGCATAGACTGTGTGGTATTCGGCTATGGAAAGAAGGACTTACAGGTATTACTAACTCAGCGCGGAGCCGAGCCCTACAAGGGTTTGTGGGCGTTACCGGGCGACTTGGTTTACCCTGATGAAGACCTCGATACCTCAGCCGGAAGAGTATTAAAAGCACTTACCAGTCTGCCTGATTTGAACTTTGAACAGGTGCATACGTTTGGTGCGGTAGACAGGCATCCGTTGGGTAGGGTGGTTACTGTAGCCTATTATGCTATTGTAAATATGAAGGGTTTTAACCCAAAAGCAGCTTTTTGGGCCGACAAAGCGAAGTGGCACAGTGTTAAAAATTTGCCAAAGTTAGCTTTCGACCACAGGGATATTATTGATTATTCCTATAAAAAGCTAAAAGAAAGTACCATGACTAAACCATTGTGGAATGGTGTGATTGAAGAAAAATTCACGCTCACTCAACTACAATCGTTTTTTGAAACGGTGCTCGACAAAAAATTTGATAAAGGTAATTTCAGAAAAAAAATTGACCTTTTCCAATATGTAAAAGAAACCGAAGAGTTTGAAAAAGATGTGCCTTATCGCCCATCACGATTATTCAAATTCGACAAAAAACTCTATCAGAAAAATGAAGAATCCAGTTAGCAACTTTTGCAAATTTGTAACATCAGCCCTATTGTTTGTGGCATTTACACAACCTGTTTTTTCACAAGCAATTCCGGTCACGATACAACAAGATGCAGATGACAACTGGACATTATTTCGCAACAACGAACCTTATTATGTTAAAGGTGTTGGCGGCAGCGTTGAACTCGACAAGGCTGTTAGTATTGGAGCAAATTCTATAAGAACATGGGGAATTGATAATGCTGGTGAAATTCTTGACGCTGCGCAAGAAAAAGGTTTAACTGTATTATTAGGATTATGGCTACAACATGAACGTCATGGTTTCGATTATGATAATGCAGAAAAAGTAAAACAACAATTAGCCCATTTTACTGAAGTAGTAGAAAAATATAAAAATCACCCTGCATTACTCGCCTGGGGTGTCGGTAACGAAGTAGATTTATTTTATACCAATACCAATGTTTGGTACGCTGTAAATGATATTGCGAAAATGATTCATGAAAAAGACCCGAATCATCCTACCATGACAGTAACAGCAGGATTAGATACAATTGAAACCAGATTACTTTTGGAACGTTGTCCCGAAATTGATATTTATGGTATTAATACTTACGGCGATTTAGGTAATGTGGCTAAACAATTACGCACTACCAAATGGAATAAACCTTATATGATTACCGAATGGGGACCAAACGGACATTGGGAAGTGCAAAAAACTATTTGGCAAGTTCCTGTTGAACAAAGCAGCAGCGAAAAAGCAATTTCTTATAAAGAACGTTATGCTAAATATATTGCCGGCGATAGAAAAATGTGTATGGGTTCATACGTTTTTTTATGGGGACAAAAACAAGAAACAACTGCAACATGGTATGGCTTGTTTGATGAAAAAGGATTATCCAGTCAGGCAGTTGATGAACTGGAAAGAATATGGACCGGAAAAGAACCAATTAATACTGCTCCGGTCTTAACCGATGTAAAATTAAATGGCCAACAAAAAGGTGATTCCGTTTTAATACAACCTTTTAGCACTTGTTCCGCAATTGCAACTGCAACAGATGCCAATGGCGATAAATTAAAATATGTTTGGGAAGTCGTTTACGAAAGTACCGATATTAAAGCCGGTGGTGATGTGGAAGCAAAACCTGCCGCATTAAAAGGATTAGGAATTAAAACAAAAGGTAATACCGTAACATTTACTGCTCCCGAAAAAGAAGGTCCTTATCGCCTCTATTTATTTATCTACGATGGCGAAGGACATTATGCTTATCAAAATATTCCTTTTTATGTTTTACCTGGTGATGCTGCAACAGATAAAGGGCCGGGGGTAATGTGGAAGAAGCAGAGTCTTTAATGTGCTGATGGGGGGATGTGCTGATGTGCTGATTAACAGCCATTAATGTGTGAATGTACCAATGTACCGATGTACCAATTTAACAGCCAATGATGTGATGATGTGCTAATGTGTTGATGTGCTGATTAACAGCCATTAATGTGCGAATGTACTAATGTGCCGATACCAATTCGAACCGTCCGCTGAGGCGGAAACAGCCAATGATGTGATGATGTGCTAATGTGGTGATGTGCTGATTAACAGCCAATAATGTGCGAATGTACCAATGTACCGATGTACCAATTTAACAGCCATGATGTGATGATGTGCTAATGTGTTGATGTGATGATTAACAGCCATTAATGTGTGAATGTACCAATGTACCGATGTACCAATTTAACAGCCAATGATGTGATGATGTGCTAATGTGTTGATGTGCTGACTAACAGCCATTAATGTGTGAATGTACCAATGTACCGATGTACCAATTTAACAGCCAATAATGTAATTATGGGCTAATTCGCGAAGTGTCCGAAGATATGAAACGGCTGGTTTTATAAGGAAAATTGTATTCGGCGATTATTAATTAATTGATTTGGAGCATCAGCAAGGTAGTGGCTTTTGACTTTTTAGTATAATTAAAAGCTAAGGTTTCCATAAAACGTTATAATTATCATGTTAATGGTAATATAATTCCAATTTAATCTCCCATTTTCTCTTTAAACGTTATCATTCCACAAGGCACAATTCCAGAGTCATTTGGTGATATGCTCATTTCATAATAAAGGTTTTGTTCTTTCAAGATTAGTGCTGCCCTCGGTGTACCTAATGCTTGGTATGTGAGTGCTGCCACATAGAAAACATATTCATCATTTGGGTTAATTGTTTTATGCAACGTTGTAGCCTTGTTAAAATTGTTATCCAAAAATGATTTTATTCCTGTTATACCAAAGTTATACAATGGTATCTTGTCATACGTAAATGTATCTGGCGGCAAAAACAGTTTCAAATAGGAGTCCTTTGGTGAAAAAATTGTAAAAGAATCAGCCGGGAAATTAATATTGAGTTCTAATGGAAAATTCGTCTCATTTATTACCCTGGTCCAAAATGCAGCAAATGCGAAAAATTTCCCTGAGGCGTCAAAATATTGATTGCCATTAGGTTCTATACTCCCCCCTTTTGGTAGACTATTTTGTATGGTTATCCTTTTCCCTGTTGAAGTTGTATAAGTAGTATCTGTATAGATATATCTTGCTAATTCATTGTGTTGTAATAGTTGACCGTTATTATTATTTAAAGAGTCCTCTGAGGCAAACTCAACTTCGCCCCCAACCGATTTTGAATTACTGCGTTGCCCACAAGACCAAAAACTTGTTATTGCTAAAATTGAAATAATTATACTTTTTTTCATTTATTTTACTCATATTTAATTACCTTCTGCGAATTAATTTTTAGAATTCTGCTAATCCCTTGCACTTTTAAAAAGTATTAACAATTCGAAAACTGCATTTGCGTTCAGTAATTATTTAAATCGTTTAAATTCCGAGCTTTTATAATACTATTTTTCCCATTCCAGATTCAAATCTTTATAAAGCTTTTCAAAAATTTGCACATCATTTTTCTTATCACGATAATAATCTATATAAAACTGTAAGAGGCTGGTCCACGTATAATTGTTTCCTACATCGTCGTTTAAATGTGCCTTGTGGATAGCAATTGCTTTATCGTATTCGTTATTATACAAATACATATTTGCAAGGTTCAATAATAATTCAAGGTCCTCTGGAAACAGTTCTACTGCTCTTTTTAAATAAGCAGCAGATTCAGCGTATCTTTTATTTTCAAACAAATACAAACTTATTTCATGAAACACCATACTCTCCGATTTTAACGTTTCCGGATTGGTGATTTTTATTGCATTTGGATATTCTTTACCATCCACATTTCTTTTGTAACCGACAATATGCCCTGTTGAGTCACTTATAAAGGTTTTGACCGCAGGAAATTCTTCGTTAAAAAATGTATTGGGAGAACTAAAATACATTTTCGCATAAGTGCCACTTGTATAAAAATGATATTCATTGTTTCTTTTGCCTACAGCTGCCCAGCTCTGATCATACAGGTAAATTCCTTCTGCCGGTTTTATTACATCGTCTGAAACGGCGATACTTGTTTTCTTTTTAGGTTCTCTATAGAAATTTTTCCAGTTGTAGGCTTTTGCAATGCTGTTTATTATTTCAGCTATTAATCTATATTCCTCTGAATTTATAAAAACAACACAACCATAACCATCTTCCAGACTACCATAAAAATCACCACTAAATCCATCATTACCTGCACCGTGTTCAAAATATTTAGCACCGTCCAGATCAACAATAAATGAACCCATAGAAGCTGGTCCATTGTTATACGGCGTTAAATGTTTTTTAACCATTTCATCATTCAATACTTTTGAATTTTGTTTACCCTGATAAGCCAATTGCATATCAATTATGTAATTACAAAGATCAGTTGGAGTCATCCACAGTCCCGCAGCAGCTAATTCAGGATAAACATGATATTTATTGGAAATTGGCGTGCCATCAGATAAATATCCTGTAGCACAAAATGGTTGATTTTTTTTAGAAGGTGGCTGACTATAAGAGCTATTCACCATTCCAATGGGTTTTAAAATGTTATCATACATCCAGGTATCATAAGCCTGTTTGGTAACATCCGTTAAAATTAATTGAGAAATGGTAGTTCCCCCTCCTGAATATTCAAACATAACTCCCGGCTCGAACATGCTGCGAACAGGGTCTGTGACAGCAGGTTTTTTGCCATCTAAAACATCAATAACGGTTGGAAATGGGTCATTGATATCATGTCCGGGAAATCCATGAACGGACAACCCTGCGTTGTGACTTAAAATATCAGCCAATGTAATTTTTTTTCCGTTCGAAAGTGAATCGTACGGAAATTTCCATGAAGTCAGGTATGTGTTGATGTCAGTATATAGGTCCAATTGTTGGTCTTGTGCTAATTTCAAAATTCCCACGGCATTTAAGGATTTGCTGATAGAGCCCGGTTCAAATAAAGTTTCTTTGGTAACAGGTCGTTTTTCTTCCTCATCAGCCCAGCCATATCCTTTAGCCCAAACCACTTTATAATCTTCAATTACGGCAATACTTACTCCTTTAACATTATATTTCTGCATACGTTCTAAAATAGTGCTTGGTGGTTCGTCATTAAGTATAAGATTGCCTGTAACATTATTCTCAACTTCTCTGATTTTTTCCAGTGTTTGTGCCGAATAATTTGTTTGTCCCTTGCAAGCAGTCAAAAGAACCAGAAATAAATGTAAACTTGTTATTAGGTATTTCATTAGTTAGGTGTTTGTATTTGTAACAATTGTCGATGTCGTTGTATGCTGGATAATGGTATTTTAATATACTAAGATAGGGGATTACGTCAATGTGCTTCAATAGCAATATCAAAGTATAAATATAATAATTAATCAATCAGCCTTCAGTCCATTTTCAAACCACTCGAACAGCTAAGCGGACCTAGAATGTCGTTTGTCTTAATATCGTCTTGCCAAAAGGGATTAATTCAACAACTTCCATTTGCTTAGTGATCAGATTTATTAATTCCGTTTGAATTTTCCCGTTAATGTATTTAGTTTTTGGATTGCTATTAAATTGATATCTCAAGTTTGATGTTGGCTCATAGGTGAAATCTGTGAAATTACCTGTGTAGGTTTTACCGGAAATTTCATTAGCGCCAATTGGCAACGCATACAGTAAAGCACCATAGGTGAAATAATGTGCGCCTGTTGCAGCTGATTTGATTTTAACATCTGTTTCAAATGAGAATTGGATACTGTCATTCGCTGAAAACTCCCTTTCAATTACCATATATCCATCTTGCAAACGATTTTTTTCGGTGGTATTTATTTTTATCGCCCAATTTGGTATTCTGATTTTTATAATAAATTTCGAAGATTTTGATTGCGTTATTTTAAGGATAAAATCATTTTGATTGGGATAGGTAGTAATGTTTTCAATTTGGATATCCTTGCCATTTATTTGTGCATGTAAAATATTGGGCATTAATAAGGTAGCAACTAAAGTATTTTCTCCTTCTCTCATCCAGGAATTCTGAATAAAATAAGGTGAAATTCTTCCGGCATTGGGATTACAACAAACCGCAACATCTTGATGCGCCGGCGAATATTTGTAACGGGTTTGTTTTCTGTCGGGTTCTACCTCTCCGTTTTTAGTACCTAACATTTCAAATGAATTATCGGTTTTCAAATAAGCAATACAAGAATGATTTGGGTTTCTTGAGCCTTGTGCGGCATTATAAAAAATGTTTTCTATCTCATCTCCTATTGTCGAATTGCCTGTTTTTTGAAGCAAGAGGCAATAACTATCAAGCAATTCTTGTAATGAGCAATATTCATAACCGGTAAAAGTAGCATCGGCATTTCGTTCGGCAATCCACTCATCACCAATTGCACCGCCACTTATAGTAGCAGCTTGTTTTATTCTATCCAAATAAATATCTAATGCTTTGGAAAGTGTTGCATCTTGAGCAGCGTATTTAGCAATAATCAAAGTTCTGATATGCTCAAATGTATGCACCCCATGCGATTTCAATTTATAATTCGAATCCAAAATATTTTTTAATTGCACATCCGCTTCGGATTGATAGGTATTCGAAAAATCATTATAGAGAAACAAAGCATAATCTCTGTACTTTTCATCTTTTGTATGAAAATACATTCGCTCTAAAATATCAGTGAAGGTTAATCCGTGAGAAACTCCCCCATTAAAAGAAGTTCCGGAACTAAATGGACTTGACGCATTGATAGGATAATTAATCATCACATTATTTACCGCATTTTTCACTGCTGTAAAAACTTTTTCATCATTAGTGTATTCATAAAATGCCAATAACCCTCTGTATAAAGTTGCTTTTGACCACAATTCACCATTTTCACTATTAAAATTATAACGAAGTTCTTTGTCGTAAATTCCAATATACCCATCTGCATCCTGAGTTGACAATATCGCTTCAACGTATGCAGTTACTTTTTGCAAACCTTCTTTATCTTCTAATAAAAACACATTGCGTAAATAACCGTCCCACCAATTAGATTGGGTTTCGCTGTTCCACCATTTATATTGCTCATCTCCTGCGGCATCACCGGTTTTTTGGTTGCCTAAATCTTTTGCTTGCGAATTCTTTTGTAATCTGCCTGCACCATAAATCGGGTCGTTAATCAGGTCCGGAACAATCCTATCGAGGTTTCCTACAAATCCATTGACATCTGCCTGCATTTGTTCTTTAAGCCAACCTGTAGGTTTTACACTTCCAAAAGGTAAAGCAGTAAATTTTTCAGCAGTGTTCTGAGCGTCCATTTTCATTGATAATATTATAACAATTAATAGTATTGATTTTTTCATTTGCTTGTCATTTCAAAAATTAAATTCCCTCCTTCCATAATTTCCTGATAGGTAATAAAAGGATTGTTGCATGTATTTCCATTTAACAAACGCACTTCATTATAGATAGCCTGCTCGGAAAAGTTGTTGGCATGAATGCTAAAGGATTTATTATTAGAAAGATGAATAGTTGCTTTATTTACTTGGGGACTTCCAAACACAAACTCTCCGCTTGCAGGATTTACGGGATAAAAACCTAAGGTGGACAAAATATACCAGGCACTCATTTGTCCGCAATCATCATTACCAATCATGCCATCAGGTGTATTGTTGTGAAATTCATTAATTACCTGATGAATATATGTTTGCCCTTTTTTAGGTTCATTGCTGTAAGCATACAAATAAATAATATGATGACTTGGTTCATTGCCATGAGCGTACTGACCAATCATTGCTTCTTGTCCTAAAAACTTATTCGGATTTTCTGCATGGGTTGTAAAAAAATCGTTCAGTTTTGTTGTGAAATTATTTTTCCCTGATAAAAGTTCAGTTACTCCCTTAATATCATATTGAGTTGGTGTCCAAAAATATTGCCATGCATTGGCTTCGGTATAATCTCCGGGATTGTTCATTGGAGAAGTGGCTAATAATGGATTAAAAGGTGCGCGCCAATTGCCTTTACTATCTCTTCCCCTGAAAAATTGTGTTTGATAATCAAAAATATTTTGGTAGTAAGTAGCCCTTTGTATAAACTTATATTCGATTTCCTTTTCGCCTAGTTTTGCCGCCATTTTCGCTACACACCAATCATCATAACCACTTTCCAAAGTTCTGGAAACGGCTTCGTTATCTAATTTATCAAAAGGATAAAATCCATAATGTGTATACAATTCCCAATCTGAATTAATATGTGAAACAGTTGAAGTTTCCACCATAGCTTTTAACGCCTCATTTGCATCAAATCCGTTAAAACCATTTTGGTAAGCCGATAATATCATTGGAATGGCGTGATTACCTATCATACAGTAATTATCTTGCCCCCAGGCTGTCCAAATAGGCAAAAAACCTTTGGCTTTATGATGAATAAGCATGGTTTGGACAATATCATCAATTCTTTCAGGAGCTAAAATTTGTAATAAAGGAAATGCCCCACGATAAATATCCCAAATAGAAAGGGTAGAATAATAAGCCTTATTAGGTGCGATGGCAATTTTATCATCAACTCCTCTGTATTTGCCATCTACATCAGCAATATTGGAAGGTTGCAAAAATAAATGATAGAGTGAAGTATAAAATATTTCCATTTGTTTTAATGGCGCCTCAATGTTTATTTTGTCTAAATATGTTTCCCAGCTTGCTAGATTGCTTTGATACACTTTTTCAAAATTCCAATGAGGAATTTCTGTTTGCATATTCAACTTCGCCCCATCGACAGCAACCGAAGAAAGGGCAATTTTAACTTTCAATATTTTATTATTCGCAAGCGTGAAATCCAGTAAATATTTTGGCGCTTTATCTTTTGGTTTAGGGTCGAGATGATTCAAATTTATAAACGGCTGGTCAAATGTAATCGTAAAATAATATTTTCGGCTAACCCAGTTTTGTGTTGCGCAGAAGCCTGAAATAGTGGTATTGTTTTCAATTTTAACATCACTCTCAATTACTAATCCCTGTTGGCTTTGTTCATCAAATAAAAACCGCAGACCGTGTTGTAAATCAACGTAAACCTGTGCACCATTGTCCGGAAATGTATATTGATGAAATGCCACTCTTTCTGAGCAGGTGAGTTCCACTTTTACATCATCTTTTTTGGTCAATGCATAATATCCAACCTTGCCAATTTCGGTATTCTTGTAATAAGCATTTTTCAGTTGTTCTTTTTTGGGATTAATCGGCAATAATAACACATCTCCCATTTCGCTAATTCCCGTTCCACTCAAACGCGTTTGCGAAAACCCCAATAATATAGTGTCGTTATATTGATAACCACTAGTATGGTCCCAGCCATAATCTTTATTATCCGGCCCCGGTTGTACCATTCCAAATGGCATTGATGGGCCGGGAAATGTATGTCCTGTTCCATCAGTCCCAATAAAAACATTCACCAATTTTGAGTTTTGAGCGAATGTGATTGTTGAACAAAATATTAAAAAGGTAAATATTTTCATGTTGTGTTGTATGAATATAACTTAAGGCTGATTTTGATTTATAATATTTTTGAAACCTGAAAGATCATACTCTGTTGGCTAGTGTCCTTTAAGGTTAATGCCAGCAAAAACTTTCAGCTAATTTACAAAAGTTGAATAGTAGTCCAAACTTCAATTTTAGGTAGCCTGTGAAAAGAGATAACTTATAGCAACAACGCACATAAAGAAAAATCCACATTATTGGTTCCGGATTTTTACCCAGTCATCATATGTCATTTCAAACTTAATTTCTTTAGGCCCATGCGTCCCGACTTCTGTCCAACCGGCTTTTCTGTAAAATTTTTCAGCTCTGGTGTTGAAACCGGTTCCAAGCCAAACAGTAGTTTTTGTCTGTGAAAAATACCAATCTAACATGGTATTATGTAATAATTGACCGATGCCTTTACCTTCAAATTCAGGGTCCAAAAATAAAGCCCAAATATTATTTTCCTTCAAGTCCGCAATTGCAAACCCCACAATATGTTTATCAATTTCACATACCCAACCTTTACCTCTCACTGTAATAAACACCTCACAATCTTGGTCTGTCACCAGGTTTGGATTGGACAAAATATTTTCTTTTACCGCATTTCTTACGATTTGAATTTGTTTTATGTCTGGTATTTTAGCTTCTCTAATAATCATAAATTATCTTCTGTCGTTATATTTTCGGTCTTTAAATAATATCAATAGCAGAAATCATCAAATCCTGAGAGCCGTTTTTCCAAATACTATTACCAAGGTCAATCAATTTTTGTCGGTCGCTTTCAATTACCCTTGCGAAAATATTACACGCGTCAAGTCCTTTACCTTCTCCGTAATAAATTCCAAAACAGTTTGCTGTTTTTGTCCGGGAAGGTTTTGTTGGTCCAAAAACAACTTCACCAGGTTCGGTAAATATGGATGCATTCTCCTGAATAATATCCAGTTGAGGGACATTGTCTATCCAAATCTCTTGTCCGGATACCCTTGCGTGATGAAAAGTCCGTGTAAATGGTAATATATCGACAAAAGCTTTTGACGTGACGGGTGCCTCGTCTAGATACATTTGAAATTTTATTTCTTGGTTGTCCGGCGTTGTTATTTTAAAACCGTTCATACTTTCGTTTACATGATTTATTATTAATAATTTAAAATGAGCAACTATATTTCGAAGCTTTACAAAGAGTATTTTTTTACGCCTATTTTCAATCGAAGATACAAACTTTCTGTACCTGAAAAACCACCATCGGAATATGGAATCCGCTATTGTTCATTTTCCGAATAATTAATAAATGATTTCCCATCGAAGAGGTAGAGACCGGTTTCCCTTGTACCTACCCAAATATTTCCGGCATTATCTTCTAAAATCATCCATATCCAGGGATTGATCAATCCATCATTAAAAACTGTGAATGATTTATTCTGCCCGACTAAATTACCCAGGGTAGGTTCATAACGTGAAAGACCACCATCCCCACCAAAATAAAGGTTGCCGCTTTTGTCTTCTATAATTTTCGACACTATACCATTATAACCTGCTAACCCATCGCTAGTTGAATAACTTGTAAATGTGTTTCCATCAAAACGATAAGCGCCAGCCCAATTACTAAACCATATATCTCCGTTTTTATCTTGCACCTGAGGCCATCCCCAACTATGTATAACTTTTTTCGACTCAAATTGAAGCGTTATCTCCGGTAGTTTAAAGTGGGTTATTGATTTACCGTCGTAACGAAAAACACCTTCGTTGGTGCGTCCCCCAAACCAAATGTTTCCTGTTTTATCTTCTAAAATACGCTCTATTTTATCGTTAGTGCCTAAAAAACTATTTTCAGCCTCATTGATAATAAATAGCTTGTAAGTTTGGCTGTCGTAAACATAAACACCATCAATAGTTACCAACCACAAATCGCCGTTTTTAGCTTGCATAATACTGTAAACCCAATGCGAGTTGATATAATTTTGGTTCTTATTAGGAGGCAGATCTGCAGGAAGTGGAATCTGGATTTGGGTAAAAGATTTTCCATCGTATAAACAAAGTCCTACGTCAGTACCAATCCAAATTTTACCTTCTTTATCCTCCAACAAACAAGCAATATTATTGCTGTTAAGTCCATTGGTCACTAAAAATTGATTAAATGATTTTCCATCATATTTAAACAGCCCATTATTAGAAGTTCCAAACCAAAGATTACCGGCTTTGTCCTGCAGGCCACATGAAAGATTACCATTACCAGAGGTCTTAATAAGTTTAGGTTGTTCCTTTCCTTTGACCAAATCCTTTTTAATTGCGCTATTGCAGGATGTAACTAAAAATAGTATTGTCAGGAAAGTGAATATTTGATTTTGGGAGAAATATTTTTTCATAGGTGAAACAACGGTTTATGGTTTGTTAATCATTTTAAGGTTGTGGTTTTGTTATTACCTGGTAACTGCAAATTATAATAAAACAAGCCTGTCACTTCATCTTTTCAAAACTACCAAATTATCTGAAAAAGAAGTAATAATGCTCGAATACACGTAAAAAGGGTGTCCTAATGCCTCCCAAATGCCACAATTTCATAATTTATTGAGTGGAAGTCAAAGAACATCCTTGCTCCAACTCAATTTGTTTTTTAGCAGCATTCTAAGTTAAGTATATTGCATTTCATTGCTTGGAATCAATGAGCGTAATTAAATTACAGAAAGGTTAGGCTGGGCAATTTTTATTTATTACTTGAACAAGTTTTTAAAGCCTATCCGTTTAAACTTTTAGCAAAAAAAGTTAATCATTACAAAAAAAATGTAAAATCTATTCTGAATAAGTTGTAAGTAACCTTTTAATCACTTTTCATTCTCTTATACAAAATACTTGTTGATTCCGGACCTAGAAAATTCCAATATTTTATTTCAAGTAAATTGTTTTCACGCAAAAATAGGGTACAATAATAAGGGGGCCAATTTGCCGCCGAACCATTAACAAAAACACCATTTTGATCAAGCCTAAATGAGTAAGGACCACCAACTCCACTCTCTATTCCATCAATATATACTATTGTTTCATTTATGCTAATAAAGTTAATAGCATACTCGATTGAGTCAGTAGCGTACCAGGCACCTATAATTTTGTTTAATTCTATTTGAGTATTTTCATATGTCTTCCATGTTTCAAGTGTTTCTACTTGACAAAATACATTAGTGTTAAATGCGACTAGAATTAAAATAAGGCGAAGTAAATCTTTCATATATTTTTATAGAATAGTGTTTACGGTATAGGCAATAACAATATATTTGCTAATATACACAATTCTGCAAATACGTTTTAGTATAAGCCGATTATTCATTACCTACCCTAGCGAAACTTTCATCGGATAAGGAATTTGCGATGAGCGTAAATGCGACACCACCTTTAATGAAAAATTAAAAATAGAATTCGGGATGTTGAATGTTTTTAATTTAACCAAACATCCCGCAAACGCCATCATGTATGGGCGGATGCAATTCGCCCCTACACGATGACATTTGCTAATTTTTCGTATCAGAAATGAGTGATGAATAATGAGCGGGTTTAAATTTCGACTCAAGTTCTTCTGCTGAAAATTTTCATCTATGTAAACATGTAAATAAAAAGAAATCATTTCAAGTGTTGCAGTCGCTACTCATTACTCATCACTCGTGTGAGCGCAGCGAACAACTCATTGGATGAGAAATGAGAAATGAATGATGAGTGGTTATCAGCAAGCCTGACATTTACCTTAACTTGGGTCTTTTTTTGAGGATTTGGAATTTAGTGACATCGGCCTTAATCATCCAGGCTAAAGCAGTTTTCTTTCTAAAAACTCGGAAAAAACTTACTACTAATTGTAATTTTTACAAAAAGTATTACATTTGAAAGATAAATATGTAGTTTTAATACGCAAAACCTATAAATGTTGGGGAAAAGATTAAACAAAATAATTGGACTGTTTGCATGTTGTGCGTTAGCGCCTGCTTTGGGGTTTGGACAAGCCGATTCGAGCTACCATGTGGTTACTCCGCAAGTGGGACTTTTTCCAAAATATGCTCCGGATGAATTGTATCGCGTTGCCGTTTCCGGGTTTTACCGGTTTTATGGCACACAAACACGCAATTTTACCCCTTATTTATTGAGCACCGCCGGTGGCCAGACTACCCCAACTAACCAACTGTTTATTGGCGACGACACTCAATTACCAACGCTGCAACTAAATGTTTCGGGCCGACCTACTTTAAAAACATCATGGTCGTTCGATATTTATACTTATCAATATTTAAATGGCGCGCTTGGAAGTGCTTACGGACAGCAGGTTGTAGACAGTTTGCGCCCTAGCATCCAAAACCCGATTGAAGGAACTCGCTTGGGCGGCAGCATGATTTTAAACCTGGGTATCAATTTTACCGCTACGCACGAAACGGGCTTCGGCTCATTTACACTGCATTCGGGTGGTATTCAATGGCATGTGCTGAGCGATTTAACCATGGGTTCGTTTCGCGGATATAACCGTTTCACCTTGTTTGAACGAAACCCCTGGGACCCTATTACGAATAGTGTTTTTGGCCGCTATGATAAATATTATAATGAAGGTGCTGTTGACCAGGATGTGCGTTGGGGTAATCGCGCTTTTAAAGGTTTTGTTTTAGAAGGCGCTGAATTACCTGCCGACTTAAAAGCAAAAATTTTAATAGGCAAAACAGAATTGAATGGTGGCTTTAGCAGCACACCTAATATGTCGTACGGAGGACAACTTGTTAAACAATTAAATAATGGCAGATATTATGGAATCAACACCATCAGCAGTGTTACTTACGCCGATAGCTTAGCATTGGAAAAAGTGGGATTTAACACGCTCACTTTTGAAGTAAACGAAAAAATTAAATCATTTGGCTTGCATGTAGAAGCCGGTATGGCTCAGTATTTCAGTCCCCTCCACAACAAAGGCTGGGGCCAAATGTTGAGCGGAACAATTACATCTCCCATCAAAAAAAATATTCCGGTAATAAGTTTACACGGATTTAGTATTGCGCCCGAAGTTTTTAATAACAACTCGGTATTTTTAAACAGTAGCGTTACCGAATATACTACCAACGATATTCCAGCAGGTTCAATTGGCAGTAGCGCCGTGTTGCGACCAACAGGCAGTGCCATGTTGCGCATGGGTATGATGTCGAATAACCGCAAAGGATTAGATTTAAATATTGAACAAACATGGGATAATATTTCATTTAATATCGGTTTTGGTATGAATGGAGAAATTACACCTATGTCGAATGTAATTACCTATTCTCATCCTATTAATAGTTTAACACGTGCACGTTTCTGGCGTTTTGCTTTTCCATCAAACGTTGGACCTTACGACAGATATTCTGTTATTTATCGCGACGTTTATGAAACGGTTAATTTAACTGATGATAGTTCAGGTGTGGCTGTAAATAAAAAATATTTTTCGGTATTTGAGCCGCAAATAAAATTTAAAACTGTAGCATTTAATCGCCCGCTGTATATTTTTTATTTAGGATATTACAGCACAGCTCAACGCGACTGGAGTGCAATTCCGGTATTAAATGAGGAGGCGTATATCAGACAATATGCCAGCGAATTTGAAATTTATTACAGCATAACCGATGGATTAGTATTAAGTGGTTATTATGGTTATGAGCGCACAATAGGCAATTATTTAACCGATATTGATGAAGTTACCCGTCGCCCGCGCAACCAGACAGGCAATGGTTATGGAGCGGGATTAGATATTGATTTAGGGCGTAATGCCATTTTATATATTCGCAATCGCTGGGCTAATTTTAGTGATGCCAGTTTTGCGGACGATACTTTTAGAAATCAGGAAACTATAGTTGAATTAAAAATATTTTTCTAGTGAAAAAAATAACATCAACCATTTTTACAGGTTTGATTTTGTGTTCGGCATTAACGATACAAGCTCAAACTGAAGTAAAAAAATTCAGTTTAAACGGTACGGCACGCACCTTATCGTTTTTAGACAACCTGTCGCAAGATGTTGAGGTTGCCGACACCATTACCGCGCCAAAAAGTTTATCGTCGCATACATTGGTGGACCTTGGGATGTTAATTCGCCCGGGAGATAATATTGCTATTCAAAGCAGTGTGCGTATTCGCAACGATTTTGGTGGTTTTTGGGGTTCAGGTGTTACTTTCGACGTTCGCGAATTATATGTGAAAGGTGTAGTAAAAGATGTTGTGCGTTATCAGGTTGGTGATGTGCATTATAAATTAACACCATATACTTTTTATAATAACGACAGCGAATTAAGTAATTATACACCCGCTGCTTTTTCGCATTTATTAGACCAGGTATCTTACGATAATTTTTATTTAGGTGATAACACCTGGCGTCAACAAGGTGCTGCTGTAGATTTTGGTGTAGTATTTAATAAATACGTACAAGAAATTAACTGGAATGTATTTACCGGCCGCGTTGCTGCAACCAACGGTGGCAATCAGCCCGAACGATTATTTTCAGCTGCGAACATGACGCTAATACAAAGTAAATATGTTTCGCTGGGCGTTAATTATGCGAATTTTTATGATTTTCCTGGAACAGCCAGCACTACTGAACAGTATGTAAATCCGGTAGTTACAGGTAATGCGCAGGTGGCTTATACATTTGGCGATATTGCATTAACTGCAAATGGGGAAATGGGGAAATCGCATAATGAAATTAAAAACGACAGCCTTGCTCCAGTTTTAGATGGCAATTTTTTTGACACCAAAATTGAAGCAAAATATACGCCTTGGCAATTTGGTATTTATATTGGAATGAAAAGTGTTGGTGCCGATTTCAGAAGTGCCGGTGCGCAAACTAAACGTATTAATTTCGATGGCACTCCTGCTGCATACGAGCGTATTACCAACGATCAAATTTTACGCGAAACAACAATGTTTGATTTATTGCGCGAAGCTGATTTATATAATTTACAATTACAAAATGGTTTAATGGCTTTTGATGCACGCTACGATAATATTACACCTTATGGTGCAGCAAGTCCGAACCGCCAGGGTTTTGAAGTGGGTTTAAATTGGGTGGGATGTAAAGACGCAGTTAAATTAAATGCATCCTATTTATCACAATCTGAAATTCGCGGACAAGGTACATTGAATTTGAGAAATTTTGCACGTTTGGATGCCAATGCAATAATCGCGATTAATAAATTATTAAAATGGAAAAAATCAATTGAATTAACAGCCGGTATGCGCAGCGATAATACCACTCGCGATGGCGAAGCGGGTGTTCCTTCAGTTGACCTACTAACCGATGTGTTAAGTTTAGGATTCAGTGCGAATATTGTTTCCGATTTGGATATCGTTTTGGGATTACAACAACATACTTATGCAGGATTTGAATTTGTGAATCAAACCGATAAATACGACCAGATTATCAACTTTACCGAATTTACCGTTGATGGCAGTCAGCAAATGATTGGCGGGGGTTTAAGATGGAATTTTTCAGAAAAAACCTACCTTATGGGACAATTTAATCAGTTTTCGCAGAACAATAATCTGGTTGATGATGTTTTACCATCATACACTATTAACAATTTTGCTTTCATTTACAGTATGCAATTTTAAGCGATATGAAAAAAATATTTCTTCCTCTGTTTTCAGCCGTTTTATTCCTGGCTTCATGTACTAAAGATGATTCCGGTTTTGATGGCCCGTCGCTCAATGATATTTATGGCGATTTCAGTATTTTAGACAGCCTGAGTGCCAGTGCTGCAACAGTAGATTTTAGTGCCGGTCAGCAACTCACTTTTTCTGCTGAATTTTCGAAAAATGTAAATTGGAAAATTGCCATAACAGGAAATACTTCAGGTGCAGTTTACACTATTGAAGGATTTTCGAGATTGATAGATGCTACCAATGCTATTTGGGATGGTTCTGCAACAACATTACCAATGTTTCGCAGTGAAGATTGTGTTGCGCAGTTAACTATTGATGGCGAAGATGATACATTAACTGCTCCGGTTGCTGTTTTAGGCACGAAAGTGATAACCGGATTAATATTATCAGATTTTGAAGGCGAATTTAATCCCGGATGGAACACATTTGTTCAATCGGGTGCTGATATGAGTTTTTTAATTACAGATTCAGACCCTGCAGCTCAAGGTTCAAAATATTACGACATGGGTGGCACAGTTGACTGGGATTGGTTATTAGGATTAATTGATATTCCGGGCAGCGCTTATGGTGCAACTACATTTGCATTAAACAGCAATCCGAACAATGTTTATTTTAATGTGATGTTATCTAAAATTCCGGGATTAAATAATGGATTAGTATTATTTCAATTCCGCGAAGATGATAATGGCGATGGTGTATATACCGATGGTGAAGAAGATTTATTTTCTATAGAAGTAGCATTAAATAATGAAGATGGATGGCAATTAATCAGCAGCAAATATGCCGATATGCCAACTTTAGTAAATGGTGCTCCTGTAGATGCTATTGGCAATGGTATTTACGAACCGGAAAAATTAATTCAGGTTTCCATATTAATGCTTGCTAACCCGGTTTCCGGATATGCACAAGCCTACATGGATTTAATGTTATTTACCGAAAACCAACCATTTAAACCATAATGACTACTTCAGGCAATATCATAAAATTATTGTTGGCAGGTTTAATTGCACCAACATTATTTTCGTGTGCAACAAAATCGGTGAGCATTTATGATACGGCTAAAAGCGATAGTATTCCGCATATTAAAAATGTATATGCCGTGAATATTTTTAGCGATTATGTTACCAGCGAATTATGGCAAACTGAAAACAATGCTTGTCTGCAAGTTCAAAATAAATTCGACAGCAGCATGATTGGTGCCGGTGGTTTATATCTCAAATGGAATAAAACATCAGGTGGTTGCGATTGGGTTGGAATGGGTATTGGCTGGGATGGATGGAACGGAAAAAATTTATCGGAAATTTATAATGAAGCGGCCATACAATTTATGGTGCGTTCACCAAAAGGCACTCAGCCCGGATTACCTTGGGCAATGGCTTTTGAAGATTTTGGCGGCGGACAAGCATGGGCAGGTGTATTTTCCAATTTTATTGAAGGCGGAAAAATTACCGAACAATGGACCAAAGTGCAAATTCCATTAACTGCATTTGATTTTAATCAGTTTGATGCCGATAAATCGGGCATTAAACAATTGATTATTCAATTTGAATCGGAAGGAGAAATATTTTTAGATGAATTAAAAATTGTGCCTACACAGACTATAGCATCTAAAAGTATAGATGTGCCTTATGTAAATACTGTACCAACTATGGACGGTGTTAAAGAATCGTTTTTTACAGGTGAAGGATTTCAATTAGAAAATGGTACTGTATGGGTTGCTGTTAACGATAAAAATGTACTATTGTTTGCAGATGTTCAGGATGCAACGCCTTTACAAAATAATCAAAACGGGAAAGATATCTGGAATGGTGATGCATTGGAAATTGCATTTTCAACAAACAGTAATGCAGGAACAAACAGAAAAGCATTTTTATTAAGCGACCAGCATTTTGGTATTCGTGCAACTTCCACTCCGGTTTTATGGAACTGGCGCAGTGGTGCCAATGCAAAAGGAACAGTTATTACCAAAACCACTAAAACAGGTTATGTAATAGAAGCTGTAATTCCAATGGAACAATTTATTGCTGCACCATTTGTGGCAGGAAATAATTATCAGATAGAAATTGCCATCGATGCCGGAACAACAAAAGGCAGAGATAAACAATATAGATGGAACAATCCATATAACGAAGGTTTTCACACATCACCTCAACTGTGGGGTCAAATGCGAATAATCAATGAAACAGCTACAAAATAATGTTGTAAGGAAGATAAAAAACAGTATCGGTATTTTTTTTATCACCACTACCCTGCATGCTCAATCGAATGTAGATATTGATGCATTACTATCAAAAATGACCATCGAAGAAAAAGTTGGTCAAATGACGCAATTAAATTTAGATGTAGTTTGCGAAGGCGGTATTTATAATTTAGTTGAACCCCATCATATTGAACCCGCTAAATTGCATAAAGCATTGGTGGATTATCATGTGGGCTCAATATTAAATTGTGGCGGTCATGCTTACGGATTAGACCAATGGCATACCATCATCAATACGATTCAACAAGTTGCAACTACTGAAACCAGATTGAAAATTCCGGTGATTTATGGTATTGATGCCATTCACGGTGCCAATTATACACTTGGTTCAACTTTATTTCCGCAACCACTTGCCCAAGCTGCCAGCTGGAATACGGACATGGTGAAACGCGGTGGTGAAATTACTGCTTATGAAGTACGCGCAACAGGCATACCATGGAATTTTTCACCGGTTTTAGATTTAGGTCGTGACCCACGTTGGTCGCGTTTATTTGAAACCTATGGTGAAGATGTATTATTAGCTACTGAAATGGGATTAGCAACAATTGAAGGTTATCAGGGAAATAATTTAGCTGATGCTTATCATGTTGCTGCATGCATGAAACATTTTTTAGGTTATAGCATGCCACGCACAGGTAAAGACAGAACTCCTGTTTATATAGATGAAATTCAATTACGCGAATATTTTTTACCAACCTTTCAAGCGGCTATAAATGCCGGTGCTGCAACTGTAATGATTAACAGTGGTGAATTAAATGGTATTCCTGTTCACGCCGATAAAAAAATTCTTACCGATTTATTACGCAGCGAATTAGGATTTAAAGGTGTAGCAGTTACCGATTGGGAAGATATTATGAAGTTGAATAATATTCATATGGTTGCACCAACATTAAAAGATGCTGTTTACATGGCAATTGATGCCGGTATCGATATGTGTATGGTTCCCAATGATTATGATTTTACCATTTTATTAACCGAATTAGTGAAGGAAGGAAAAATTTCAGAAGCGCGTTTAGATGTTTCTGTAAAACGAATTCTGGAATTAAAAAAACAATTGGGATTATTCGAACAACCATTTACACCTGCCAATACCGATTATAAAAAATTTGGTTCTACAGAATTTGCACGTGCTGCACAAAATATGGCGGAAGAATCCATTACCTTATTAAAAAATAATAATCAGGTTTTACCTATACAGCAATCCGCAAAAATATTAGTTACCGGTCCTGCTGCAAATAGTATGACCTATTTAAATGGTGCCTGGACAAGGACCTGGCAGGGAACGGATACTATCTGGAACGACCAAAGTAAATACACCATTCGCGAAGCATTTAATCCTGCAACAACAACATTTATTGCTTCCGATAATATGAGTGATACCGATGTACGTGAAAAAATGTTTGCCGCAGCTAAAGCAAGTGATGTAATTATTATTTGTCTCGGCGAAAAACCATCGACTGAAAAAGTGGGTGATATTGATGCGTTAACCATGCCTGACAATCAGCAGCAATTAGTAGGTTTATTAAAATCAACAGGAAAACCTGTTGTTTTAGTGCTAGTAGAAAATCGCCCTTTAATTGTAAATGATATTGAACCATTATGTGATGCTATTGTGCTCGTCTATGAACCCGGCGATTACGGCGGATTAGCACTGGCTAATATTATTTACGGAAAAGTAAATCCTTCAGGAAAATTGCCATTTACTTATCCTCGCCATGAAGCATCGTTGTTATGGTACGACCATAAACATACTGAAACCTTAGATCAAACATTTGGCAGAAAGGCATTTAATCCGCAATGGGAATTTGGATACGGATTAAGCTATACAACTTTCCAATACAGCAATTTAAAAATTTCAAACGATACGCTTAGCACAGGCAATTTGCAAATTAGTGTTGATGTTACAAACACAGGAACAACAACAGGAAAAGAAGTTGTGCAATTTTATATTGCCGACAGATATGCAAGTATTACGCCTTCTGTAAAAAGATTACGCGGTTTCGAAAAAGTTGAAATTAAGCCGGGTGCAACACATATTGTAACTTTTACAATAAGTGCCAAAGACCTTGCATTTGTTGGTCGCGATGAAAAATGGATTAGCGAAGCCGGTTGGTTTGATATTATGTTAGGCAGTGAAAAATCTTCGTTTTATTTATCAAAATAAAAAGTATGAAAAAAATATTCGGATTATTGGTAATTAGTTTGTGGTTGAATGGATGTAAACAATCAGACCCTGAAGATGTATTAGGTCGCGATGGCGATGTGGTGTATTTTTCAGGATACACCTGGGATGTTAAACACAACGAATATGCAGTTGGTCCCGGACCGAATTATTTTTCGCGGTTTTATGAAGATATCTATATTGATGAAAATGGTTATTTACACATGCGCATTGCCGAACACGATGGCAAATGGTACAGCAGCGAAATTGTTGGTCGCGACACATTAGGTTATGGTAAATACACTTGGGTGATGCAAGCCGATTTAGAAAATATTCCTGAAAATATAACAGTTGGATTATTTACCTGGGACAATGAATCATTTTTTGCAGAAGCGAACAGCGAAGTAGATATTGAATTTTCAAAATGGGGTAATCCCGATTTAGCAACTACCTTACATTATTCGGTGCAACCTGTTGCTTTTGGTCCTACCTATCCTGAGCGCACGCACAATGCATTTACCGAGCCAGGTGATTTAGTTGGCGTAACAACCCACGTATTTACCTGGACAGATACTTTAATTGAATGGCGCAGCTATAAAGGCGATTCTACCGACCCGCTTAATGAAACAGCCTACTGGAGTTTCGACCTCGACAATCCGGCTCGTGTAAAAAACGAAGGTGGCAATTCATCTGAAGCCATCGTAATTCCAGGCCCGGGCCCCAATACCAATGCCCGTATTAATTTCTGGCTGCTCCCTTGGATCGACACCACTCCTACTGATGGTTTAGAACAGGAGATTATTGTGAGAAGGTTTGAGTATGAGGCGATGTGAGTATCGCTGTAGTTCATGACAATCATTATTATATTTGTTGCTTAATTTTTTTGTAACAAATACATATACTTTGTCCACCTTCCACACCCACTACATTTCCACCTTAGAACCTGCCATAGCGCGATTGAATAAACAGCGCAAGACAGCTACCATAGCGGGATTTATTTGCCGCATTTTTGAATTGTATTTTGTCACCATGGTGGTGAGTTTGTTTTTGGGGTTTCTAGATATGTTTAGTAGTCAGGATGGTGTGAGCGATAGTTTTTTTGGGGCAATTCGGTATTTTATGTATTTCGTGTTGACTATCGTGGTGGTGGGATTGGTTAATTCACAAGTAAAAAAACGTTTAGGTGAAATTGACCCGAAATTGGCTTTAAATAATACACGGGTTAGCGTTTTGACGTTAATTTTTAGCGCTATTGCAATTGGTGGTGGTTATTTAATTGGGACTTTATTTTTAGGGTCTGAATTTGGCCTCAGTTTTATGTTGAAATGGATGCTCGCAATTGGGTCAGTATTTGTATTCCTTGGCCCCTATTTTTTACTCAAAAAATTAGAGGACAGATTTACCAATCATTTTAAAGAAACATTATTCAGCTTATCATTGCCAGCAATTGATAAAACAATTCAATATCAGGCAAGTAGTGGACTTACACAACAACAATTTGTCAATAGCAAATTATTTACTTATCAGCGAATAGATACTTTTAAAAGTCGCGATTATTTTGCCAATGCAGACAAAACCTTTGAAGGCAGTTTTTTAGATGTGATGCAAATTGAACAAACTCAGAGCAACGGAAAGTCGGAAACGAAATATTCGCAATTGTTTAAAGGTTATTTATTTGTCACCGATTTCAACAAACAAACCCAGGGCGAAACTTATGTATTCCCTGACAGTGCAAGAATGCTATTTGGAGAAAATACTGCGGAGCGCATCAACGAATTAATTCATCGCCCTGCCCTGAAACTGGCTATTATGGAGGATCCTGTGTTTGAAAAATTATTTGCTGTTTACTCAACAGATGCCGTGGAAGCCCGATTTATTTTATCTCCGAAATTAATTGAACGCATCACCGAATTGAAACAACATTTTTATCAGGATATACATATATCTTTTATCCAAAATAAAATTTATCTCGCTATTTCAAGCCCCGACGATTTATTTGCACCGGGCGTGTTTACCGATTTACACAACGAAGCCAATATCGAAAAATTTTATGAGCGTTTGCGCTGGCTGATTACATTCCCAGAACAATTTGATTTGTCTACCAGAGTTTGGAGATGAGGGATGAGGGATGAGTGATGAGGGATGGGTGGTGCTAGAAAATTATTACACACAACCAGTACAAAATTACCACGAAGAAGCTAAGGTCCTCAAAGTTCCGCTAAGCAAATAGCATAATTATCCTTTGTGTAACTTAGCGCCCCTTTGAGACTTCGTGGTGATAAAAAATATTACAAACAACCAATACAAAATTACCACGAAGAAGCTAAGGTCCTCAAAGTTCCGCTAAGCAAATAGCATAATTATCCTTCGTGTAACTTAGCGCCCCTTTGAGACTTCGTGGTGATAAAAAATATTACAAACAACCGATACCAAATTACCACGAAGAAGCTAAGGGCCTCAAAGTTCCGCTAAGTAAATATCACAATAATCCTTCGTGTAACTTAGCGCCCCTTTGAGACTTCGTGGTGATAAAAAACATTACAAACAACCGATACCAAATTACCACGAAGAAGCTAAAGGCCTCAAAGTTCCGCTAAGTAAATATGACAATAGTCCTTCGTGTAACTTATCGCCCCTTTGAGACTTCTGGGGGTAAAACGATACCAAATTACCACGAAGAGCTAGCTCAAAGTTCCGCTAAACGGCTGAAACTTTCCTCGAGCGAGATGAATGTTTCAGTTCTGTCTATACCGCCAATTTGCTGGATGCTATCGTGTAAAATCTGCTTGAGATGCATGGTGTCTTTGCAGATAATTTTGATGAACATGCTGTAGGTTCCGGTCATGTAGTGACAATCTACTATTTCCGGGATTTTTTCCAGTTCTTTTACTACGTTATCATACATAGAACTTTTGTCGAGATACACACCCAAAAATGCGGTAATGCCATATCCGAGTTTAAGTGGGTTCACCATGAGGTGACTACTTTTGATAAGTCCAATTGAATCCATTTTTTTCATACGGACGTGAATGGTGCCCGGTGAAACCCCTATCTTTTGTGCGATTTCGGTAAATGGCATCATAGCATTTTGCATCAAAAGGTGCAAAATCTGGATATCAACTTTATCAATTTCGTAATTTTCTGACATAAGGGCTGGGTTTTATTGTATTATCAACAATAGAAAGTCAAAAATATTTAAATTTTCTCAAAGATTATAAATATTGTTTAATTTATTTGCAAATCTCGAGGTAAATCTTTTATTTTGCTATCAACCTTTACAGGTTATTGGTTAGGCAACATACCCCTAAACGGATGCTGCATGATGAGGAGCATGCAGCATTTCCATTTTATATCGTTTCCACTTTTTTTTAGCAAAAAACCTTATTTACGTTTTTACGTATAGATGGTATATGATGCAAGCCGCTTTCAAAAATTTCATCGAGGTTTTCCCCATCCAATTATTGGTGATGCATTTAAAGCGGAATCACTTTCTTATTATCATCTGGATATTTTTAATCAGCATTATTGCCGGCTTATTAGGCACACGATATGGCATCCCCTTGCTGTTTCTTGACCCGGAATATTTTGGTCGCGTTAATTTTTTGAGTTTCTATATTATTGGTATTGCACTAGGCGGATTATTTATTGTCTGGAATATTACTAGTTATATTTTAAACGCTCATCGTTATTCTTTTCTCGCAACCTTAAATCGCCCATTTGGGGTTTATTGTCTGAACAATGCCATTTTACCCGCATTGTTTCTCATTATTTATTTGTTTCGGATAGTGGGTTTTCAATCGAGTTACGGATTGCTGGAGCTGGGAGCCATTGCCCTATTAATTGCCGGAGTACTGAGTGGCATTTTTACAACCATTATTATTTCCATGTTGTATTTTTTCAGAACCAATAAAGATATTTTTCAAATAATAGGGATAATTGATAAAAAACAGCAGGAAATCCGGCAACATAATCCAGATGAACAAACACATGAAGAAGCTGCCGCCTTTCATCCCATTAATACTTCCTATTATGTCAACAACAAATTACAATGGAAACACGCACGCTCGGCGGACCACTACCCGGAGTCGATCATTCGTTCGGTGTATAAACAACATCACGCCAACGCGCTATTTATTGAAATTACGTCATTAATAATCATTTTGTTGCTTGGTTTGTTGATGGAAAATCCGGTATTCCGAATTCCTGCCGGAGCAAGTATTGCCTTATTACTTTCTATATTAATTGTATTAATAGGTGCCTATTACTATTGGATGGGTGCATGGAAATTATTTTTTTTCGTGGTATTATTTTTTATCGCGGACAGGCTAATGAAAAGTGATAAAATGAATTATGAGAATAAAATAATTGGTCTTGATTATACAACGCCTCAGCATTATTCCATTGATACTTTAAAAATATTATCGGACTCAGCACGGACAGCAGCCGACATGCAACATACTTTAAACATGTTGGAAAACTGGAGAAATAAATTTCCCGAAAAAGGTCCTGCTCCTAAAATGATTGTTATTAATTGCAGTGGTGGTGGTTTACGCGCTATGTCATTCGCCATGCAGGTGTTTCAGCACGCCGATAGCGTTACACAACATCAGCTGATGGAACATACCCCATTAATTACAGGAGCTTCAGGAGGGATGTTAGCTGCTGCCTATTATCGGGAATTATATCTCCAACAAAAACAAGGTGCTGATATTCAAATTTTTGATTCTGAATATGCAGACAACATGAGTGCCGACCTGCTTAATGGTTTGGGATTTACCATGGTGGTTAACGATATGTTTTATCCCATGCAATCATTTACATCTGCCAACACTAAACATCGCAAGGACCGCGGTTATATGTTTGAGCAATTATTAAATGAAAATACCGGAAATGTTTTTGACAAAACTTTAGGTGCATATGCCGACGCTGAATATGCCATGAAAATTCCAATGATTATTTTTACTCCAACTATTATTAATGATGAACGCAAATTATATATCGCAACTCAGCCTGTTAGTTATTTAGCGCAACCTGTTTCTCGCAGTGCGCATTTTACTGCACCTGAAATAGATGGTGTAGATGCACATCAATTATTGGGTGCTGATGCCAACAATATGCACTTTACCAGTGTGCTGCGCATGAATTGCACTTTCCCATATATTTTACCATTAGTACATCTCCCTACAGAACCTGAAATTCAAGTAATGGATGCAGGAGTAAGAGATAATTATGGCATTCAAACTTCAACTCAGTTTATTGCCACATTTAATGAATGGATTTTAGCGAATACAAGTGGTGTAATTGTTGTAAATATTCGCGCTATTGAACAAGAGTTAGGTATAAAAACAAATATCAGCAATGGTGTGCTTCAAAAGTTTGCCAGTCCGGTAGAAAGTTTATACAGCAATTGGGTAGAAATTCAAGACTATCAAAATGACCAGTTACTCAATTATTTAAATGTAATTCTCGATGGGAAATTAGAAGTAATTACTTTTGAATATCAACCCTCAGAAAATAACAAACGGGCAAGCTTAAGTTTTCACCTTACTTCTCTTGAAAAACGAGATATCAATAATGCAGTAAATAACATCTACAATAAAAAGGCTTATGAAGTTTTGGCTAAAGAGCTTGAAGGCAAATAGACTTGCGTATTGACAATCAATCAGTTACAAACAACACAAAATCATATATTTTAGGAAATTAATTAAGATTCCTAATGAGCCCAGCTAAGCTTTTCAACTGGATAGTCCCTTTTCTACGATTACACAGTTATGTCACATTTTACAACAAACAGAAACGGCATAATTAACCTATGTATACACCGCTATTTAGTGGATTAGGTATATTTGATTGCGACTTTTTACAAGCCTTAAAAACAAACCATATACATTCACTAAATTTTAACCATTATGAAAAAGGCTTTATTATTTTTTGTGCCTATAGCTATGTTATCGGCATGTTCAAAGACAGAAATGACAATTGTTGAGGAGCAAGTTGGCATTTCAGATGTAGACTTAAAAGTTACTCGTTATTTAACCGGCGATGCTGCGGATGTAACTACAACAACGCAAGCCGGATTTGTTTTAATGGGAGGAAGCACGGATGTTGATGCTGCATTTGAATGGATGATTGAGCGCAGTGGCGGGGGTGATTTTGTGGTAATACGCGCCACTGGAGCTGATGGTTATAACCCTTATGTTTACACAGATTTAGGTGGTGTAAATTCCATAGAAAGCATGGTAATTAAAGGGAAAAAAGATGCCAATGATATCGATGTTTATAATACTATTGTGAATGCCGAAGCATTATTTATTGCTGGTGGTGATCAATGGGATTATGCCAATTATTGGAAAGATACTAAAGTAGAAGATGCGGTTAATTATTTAATTAATGTAAAACATGTTCCTGTTGGTGGAACAAGTGCAGGGTTGGCTGTTTTAGGTGATGGATATTTTGATGCAAAAAAAGGTACTTTATTATCTGCTGAAGCGTTAAGCAATCCTTATGGCAATAAAGTAAGTATTCAATACAATAACTTTTTAGATGTGCCAATATTAACTAACACAATTACTGATTCACATTATAATAGTCCTGACAGAAAAGGTCGTCATATTACATTTATGGCAAGACTTATTCAAGATTACGGTATTGATGCACGTGGAATTGGTGTTGAAGAAGAAACTGCAGTGTGTATTGATGAATTAGGTATAGGTCATGTATATGGATTAAACAATGCTTATTTCCTTAAAAAACATGGTGGTAATCCTGAAACAATTGTATCAGGTAGCCCTTTAACATGGGACCGTGGCAATCAGGCAATCAGAGTATATAAAACTCCTGCTACTGCAGCTGGAACCAATACATTTAATTTAAATACCTGGACAAGCGGAACAGGTGGAAGCTGGTGGTATTTCTGGGCAGAATCAGGAACATTATTTGAAGCTGCTGAATAACATAATTTAGTCTTAATTAGAACGTGAATCCTGGCTGTAATGGTCAGGATTTTTTTATGAGCAGTGCTATATTTTCTACATGGTAAGTTTGTGGAAACATATCTAGCGGGGGTAATAATTTAACGTCATACTTCTCCGCAAGCAATTGTATATCACGTGCCTGCGTAACCGGATTACAACTTACATAAACAATTTTTTCAGGTTCCAGGTCCAATAATTTCATACATACATCTTTATGCATACCGGCTCGTGGCGGGTCAGTGATAACAACATTTGCACGACCATGTTCAGCTATAAAATCATCAGTAAATATTTTTGCCATATCACCTGCAATAAATGTACAATTTTGAATGCCATTAAATGTTGCATTCATTTTTGCATCTTCAATTGCCGGCTCAATTAATTCAACACCTACAACTTTATTACAATATTTTGCTGCCAGTAATGCAATACTTCCCAATCCTGTATAAAAATCATATACCTGGTCTTCTGGTTTTAATTCGGCGAGCTCCAGTGCTTTATGATATAAATGTTTGGCCTGCTCAAAATTGGTTTGGAAAAAAGATTTTGGGCCAAGATGATATTTAACCTCATCTATTTGTTCAATCATAAATTTTTCGCCGGAAAATAAAACAACATCCTGGTCGAAAATGGTATCGTTATTTTTTTCATTAACACAATAATACAAGGAAGTTATCTCCGGAAAAGTATCCTTTATATGTGTCATTAATGGCAATAACAACTCCGGCTGGTCTGCGGCAACTACAATAATCACCATTAAGTTACCAAGCGAAGAATTGCGAATAATTACATTACGCAAATAACCGGTTTTTGCTCTCAGGTCGAAAAATGGTAAATTGTGCATCAATCCATAAGCCTTTAATGCCAATCGGATTTCGTTCGACAATGAAGGTTGCAAATAACAATGTTGAATATCGAAAACATTTGCAAATTGTTTGCGCACGTGAAATCCTAATGCGGGTTTTTTATTCGCATGGTCTTCTTTTTTAAATTCCGGATTATTAATATATCCTGAATTAGTAAAAGTAAATTCCAATTTATTGCGGTAATATCTGTCGTACGGAGAACCGGTAATTTTTTCTATAGCAGGTAGTTGTGTAAATTTCCCAATGCGGCGAAATGCATCTTCTACTAAACGTTGTTTGAAATCTAATTGGGTTTCATAACTTACATTTTGCCAGGTGCATCCTCCACAAACTTGAAAGTGCTCACAAAAAGGGGTTACGCGTAGTGGTGAGTAGCTATGAAATTTAGTGACATAACCCATTTCATAATCTTTGTATTTTTTTGTTTGTTGAACATCAACAACATCTCCTGGAATTACTTGTTCTACAAAAATTACTTTGCCTTCTACCCTTCCCATTCCAACACCGCCATCAGCAATTGTGTCGATGGTTACTTGTTCGCGTATTCTTAATTTACCTCTGCCCATGATTAGATTGCGAAGGTAGTTTTTTTTAATGGGTTGGGGAAATAAGGTGTATGTTGTCTGCTGACAGAGGTTTTGCCGGGAAGGCGGGGAGACGGGAAGTTGCGGGGGATAATATGTTTTGGTCTATTTTTAGCTTAATGTAATCGTATTAATTTGAAAATGTTGTTCGGATACAATACTTAAATATTGCCACAAAGAATCAAAGGGTCCCTAAGTTACTCAAAGTGGTAAATGTATATTCAATAACAGAATTGTAGTTACTGACCTTGCGGTAATTATAACAGTTATTATACTTTACAACCTTTGCTCTTAATTCTTAGAGTTACTTTGAGCCACTTAACGCCTTCGTGGTGAAATAATAAGCGTTTAGTTGATGATGATGGAATGGGTGGTGAATGGTAATTGATTGTGGGTTATTTTTAATATATAATTACCGGGTAAAAGCGGGTCAGTTGAAAATGAAAAAATGTTTTCTCCCACTTGTCCCTGCTGAGCGAGTAATTGTTTTATTAATCGTCCATTCATATCATATAAATAAAATGCCATCACACCACTTTGCGCTAAAGTAAATTTGGTGTAAAATAAATTATCTGCAGGGTTGGGATATATTGCTGATTTCGCAACTGATGTAGCAGATGGAATGGCAACATTAGGTTCAACAGTACTTCTTAATGATGCAATCCAGGTGGCATTATTGCGTTGAATAAATGGAAATCCATCAATATATTTTCCAAAATTTCCACTCACCCAAACCACGCCCGGCTCATTGTATTTACGTTGTGAACCGGTGTAATCGCCCCAACGTTCGTAAGCGCCGGACAATACATTTACATAAGTATCGCCGGTTTTAATATTTACTAAATCGGAATAAGCACCCCAGTTATAAAACACTGCACTCATACCCGCAAAAACTGTTGGAGCTGTATGATCAAATGTAATAATACTCTGATTGTCGCCATCAAATTTTCCGGTATAAGCAATATTCGGATAACCGATATCTAAAGTATCATCACCAATAGTAAGTGCATCGATATTTTTTGTACCTTCCAAATCAGTTATAATACCATGATAAACACCACAAAATCCGGTTGTTGGGTCGAGTGTATTGGAGACAAATTGTATTTGATTATTTTCATAATAACTTCCTAAAACCCTGCCATCATTAGTATCAAAAATATGTGTTGGCAATTGTCTCGCCTGCGGAGGTACACCATATGAAATATTAGCACGTGAATAATCCACCGTAACTTCTGTTAACGGGTCATCCAATTTACCGGTTACATGTACAATAAAAATAGTATCATTACTTTCTGCAAAATTTCTGTTAGATAAAAAATACATATCAGGGCCATAAGTAGTTGAACCACCTCTCACCGGATTCAAATTACGAATTGGATTTCCTGCGAAGAAGATACTATCATAATATACTGCATCAATTGTATCACCATTATATCCTTTATCCAGACTCATTTGCCATATCAGCGTTTCACTAAATCCTGTTTGCCAAGGTTCATCAGGAATAATTAAATTGATGGTGAGAAATAATTCTTCTTCCGTCAAAGCAAACATGGGGAAATCTGTCCACCTGTCATTATTTTTCGGGTTGCCGGGTAATGCATAAAAATTCCATTCGCCGAGCGGGTCATTAGTTTCAGAAAAAGCAATAATTACATTTGTTTGCTCAGGTGTAAATCCTGCAAGAAATAACAACACAAATTTATCAGCACGCGGGTCATATAATACTTTAGGGTCAAATTTGCCGTAAGGATTTCCCAGTGTATCACAAAAAGCAGCTAATGAAACCGAATATAAAAAACTGCCATCGCTATTATAAATGTAGATGGAAGAATTAATTACTGAAATAATTTTACCATCGTTAGAAATTGCCATATCATTATCGTTAGGCACACCTGTACCCATAATATTACCTTCCCAACCGGTTAATATTTCCGGTGCAGCAAGTAATGCGGTATCATTTAATCTAGCTGCGGTTGGCATGTATTTCCCATTGCCATATAAGGCTTCTTTTAAATCTATAAGATGTCTGCGATAACTTTCTGAACCCGGAGCAGGCATTTCTAATGTAAGCAACTGCGGATTAAAATCGGTATGAATATCTTTTAATACAACACTGGCAACTTTTTGTATTTGCAGTTTTTCGGATGCCTTAATTTTATCCTGTGCCTGAACAAATTGAATGGCAGTTAATAAAGTTACGATCAACAGTAAACGTTTCATACCGGTAAATTTTGCTACGAATTTACGGTATTCCTTTTAATCAAACTGTTAAGCCACCTCTACCGATTGCCTGGGCTTAACAAAATTACTATCCATACTTGCTATAGCCGACTCAATACTACTAACTGTTTTATCCCAATTAAACACCTCACGCACCGATACATCTTTTTTTGCTTTTGCGTGATAATTTTCTCTGTCGAGCAAAAACAATTTCATGGCATCTTTTATTAAATCCACCCTGTCCGGGTCAAAATAAAGTGCATTTGGTCCGCCTACTTCTGTTAAACTGGAGCGGTCGGAAGTAATTACAGGCACACCACAATATCTGGCTTCAACAATGGGAATCCCAAAACCTTCAAATAAAGATGGATATACAAATGCATCAGCAGATGCCATTACTTTGGTTAATTCTGATAATAATAAATGATTGGTAAAAACTACATCATTTTTAAATTGCATTTGTTCAAAAGCCTGTTTCGTTTCATCGATTTTCCAAGCCATTCGTCCCGCAATTACCAATTGATGTTCTGTGAGATGTTCTTTGCGCAATGCATCGTAAGCGAGCAATAAATTTTTTACATTTTTCCGTGGATGCACTGAGCCAACGTATAAAAAATAGGGTTTGCCGCCAGTATATCTATTTCTTACTGCCTGTTGTTCATTTTGGCTAATGGGAATATATTTATCGTTTGCCCCATTGTAGGCAACATCAATTTTGTCGGGCGCAACGTGATATAGTTTTACGATATCTTTTTTCGAAAATTCAGAAACCGTTATAATTCGCGTTGCTTTTTTCGCATACAGTGGCATGTATTTTCTATAAAAATTACTTGCCGAACCTGTAACATGGTCAGGGTAATGTTCAAACCCCAAATCATGCACTACCAACAATGTTGGAATATCCGATTTTAAGGATAAAAATCCGTCGGTAGAAATAAATAAGTCGGGCTTATAGCGCTTAAATACGCTTGGAAGTGCATAGTCGAACCAATACTTCCATAAATAAGGATGTCGCGCCGGAGGCCAAACACGAATTGGTTTTACGTTTTTCCCAAAAACAAACCCCGGATCAGGTTCTCTGTCAAATAAAAACAGAAAAGTATGCTCAGGATGATTGTGTGTAAGGCGCTTCATGGTTTCATATGTGAACCAACCAATGCCTTCCAGTTTATCCTTAATAAGGAAACGGGTATTAACAGCTATTAGCATGTTATACAAGTTGTTTTAATAATGAACTGAAAAAGCGTAGAAGTTTGCCGTATCACTAAATCTTTAGGTAGAAGTTTGTCGCTAGCGTCTAATTTGAAGCAATAATAACTATTTTTAGCGCGCCAACAAAAAAATGCGGAAAAATTTTATCACCAATATCGGATTTTTACTGCTGCTGAACCTGCTGGTGAAACCCTTTTGGATTTTAGGTATTGACAGGTCGGTGCAAAATGCTATCGGCGCTGAGGCTTATGGTACTTATTTCGCATTGTTCAATTTTGCCTTTTTGTTTCAGGTGGTGCTTGATTTCGGCATCAACAATTATAACAATCGCCAAATAGCAGGAAAACCGGAGTTGTTAAGCACTTCATTAATGTCTACACTGGTGCTTAAAGTTATTTTAAGTGTGGTGTACACCTTACTTGTATTTGTTGTCGCTTTCGGCATTCACTTTTCTGCAGAACAGCTCAAACTACTTGGGTTGCTGGTTATGATGCAAATTTTGATGTCGTTTTATGCCTTTTTACGCTCCAATGTGAGTGCACTGCATTTATTTAAGACCGATGCCATGCTTTCGGTGTTAGACAAACTGCTTACCTCAATTATTTGCGGACTTATTTTATGGACCTCGGTAATCAAATCTCCGATTAGTGCTACCTTATTTATATATAGTCAGATTATCGGATACATTATTGCGATAATTGTTGCCACACTAGTGCTTTCAGCCAAAAAACTCCACATAAGTTTTACGGTTAAACCCTCTCTGATAAAGGATATTTTCCGTCAAAGTTATCCCTATGCATTATTGGGATTTTTGATGACGGCTTATTACCGAATTGACGGTGTTTTACTGGAACGTATGCTCGAAAATGGAGCCTATGAAGCGGGGGTTTATGCTTCGGCTTTCAGGTTGCTGGACGCTTTGGCTATTGCAGGGTTCCTGATTGCCGGTGTGTTGATGCCGATGTTCGCCCGAATGCTGGAAGAAAATAAATCCATACAACCGTTGCTGGATATTGGTTTCAAGGTAATGCTCATCATAAGCGTTTGCGTTAGTGTTGGGGCCATTTTTTACCGGAATGAGATTATGGCGCTGTTATACCTTTCAGGTGATGCTTACTCAGGCTCCATTTTTGGCTGGTTGATGGTGAGTTTTATTTGTATAAGCCTTACCTATATATATGGCAGTTTGCTTACCGCAGGCGGAAAAATTGCCCTCCTTAACAAAATTTCATTGGTGGGTTTTGCTATTAACCTGATTTTCAACCTTTTACTCATCCCTAAATATTTGGCTTTAGGCAGTGCAATAGCCACTGTAGCCGCACAGATATTAGTGTTGTTTGCCCATGTAATTGCTTCGGAGAAATCGTTTCAGCTTACAAAAAGCTTACAACAATGGTTAAAAAGTGCTTTGTTTATCGCCATGGTTGTTGGCATTAATTTATTAATTGCCCAACTGCATATTAACTGGGTGTATGCCTTAGTGATTAGTGGTTTGGTGAGTTTCCTGGCGGTATTTCCTTCAACTATTTTAACTGTATCGGAAGTGCGACAGTTTTTGCGCACTATGAGCGGTGAAGTATCCAAAAAGTGAACAATAAGCTAGTTTTCCTACCTTTGCACTCTAAATTTTAAGCATGGAACAATCCAACGACCTGGTTAGGTTGATACAAATTATTTATAAATGGCGTAAATCGCTGATTGCAGTGACCGTTATCGTAGCTATTGCGGCCTGTATTTTCACTTGGTTTTTTATGCCAAACTATTACAAATCAACTGTAAATTTTTACCCTTCCAATCCAATCATGACCGACAGACAAGTGCTTTTTAGCCAGTCGTCAGGTGAAATTGAAATTGAATATTTCGGAAGTGCCAGTGATGTTGACCGCATTTTAACTATTGCCAATACCAGCGGAATTGTTGACTATATTATTAATAAATACAAATTGATGGAACATTATGATTATGATTCCACCAAAGAAATGGCACGTTACAATACCAAAAAAGAATTTTTAAGCAATTATAGCACTGTTGAAACAGAGTATGGTGCCATAGAAATTTCTGTTTGGGATCAGGACAAACAATTAGCTGCGGATATGGTAACACATATTGTTGAAACAATCGACAACCATAATAAAGCTATGTTGTTACGCGACAAAAAACTAGTTGTTGAAACGTTTAAAAAACAAGTTGCGGACAAAGAAGCATTAGTAACTAAATTAACAGATAGTATTGCAGTTATGAAAAAATCAGGCGCTCCAAGTGAAGTGCTATTGGTTTTAGACAGCAAATTGGAAGGAGCAGTTGAAGATTTAAACAACAACAAAAAAATTCTTGAACAAAATCAAACCTCAGTAAACACCGATTTTTCAACAGTGCATATCACTGAAGAGGCTTATCCTGCAATTAGAAAAGATAAACCGGTGCGTTCGTTAATTGTAATTGGTGTTACATTAGGTGCATTATTCTTCATGGTAATTTTAGCAGTACTCACCGAAAATTACAGAAAAATAAAATCCAAACTTAAAGATGCTTAATCTGCAGGCGAAACCTGTTGAATTAAATATTTTTTGGACAGCAACTGTTCTTGCCATAGCCGCTATGTTTGCAGGATTCATGCTGGAGGAACCTTTATTTTTTTTAGTTCCGGTTGGTTTTTTGTTTGCCTACCAATTGATAATCAATTATAAAATAATTTTCTTTTTATTATTATTAGTAACACCCGGTGCAACCGAATTTTATTTCACCGGAGGTTTTAGCACCACCCTACCCACCGAGCCAATTATGATTGTGCTCATGCTTACGTTTTTCTTTTTTTTAATGATGAAAAGAGAAAATCTGGACAAAGCATTTTTCACCCATCCACTCGCCTTTGTTTTATACCTGCATTTTATATGGATGATTTTCACTTCCATATTTGCAGATGAAATCGTTATTTCTTTAAAATACATGGTTGCCAAAACATGGTTTATTGTTGCATTTTTTTGTGTTGCCGGAATGGTGATTAAAAACATTAATCATTATAAAGCTGCATTCTGGTGTTTGTTTGTGCCAACTGTGCTACTTACTATTTACACGCTGATTAACCACATGCATTATCAATTTAGGTTCAGCGAAGTAAATAAAACCATGGTGCCGTTTTTTAGAAACCACGTTAACTATGCGGTTTTTTTAGCACTCATGTTACCGCTAACTATTGCAGCTACCAAATGGTATGAACGTTTTACCTGGCAAAAAATGGTATTGAAACTGGGTGTAATTATTATAATGTTAGGTATTTACTTCGCCTACACACGTTCTGCATGGCTATCGGTAATGGGTGCTTTAGTTGCTTACTACTTAATTAAAAACAATAAATTAATTCCGGCTGCTTTTATTGCCATTGTTGGGGTTATCATTTTTGTTTTTTATATGATGCATGATAACAAGTATTTGGATTATGCACCTGAATACACTAAAACTATTTATCACAGTGATTTTTCCGACCACATGGAATCTACCATCAGTTTAGAAGATGTTTCCAGTGCGGAGAGGATTTATCGATGGGTAGCTGCAGTGCACATGATTGAAGATAAACCTGTATTAGGTTTTGGACCGGGACAGTTTTATTTTAATTATAAAGAATATACGGTCAATAAATTCGAAACTTATATCAGTAGAAATGAGGAACAGTCAACAGTGCATAATTATTATCTTCAGATAACTGTTGAGCAAGGTTTTATCGGTATTACGATCTGGGTTTTATTACTACTCTCTATTTTATATTTAGGTCAGCGATTGTATAATAAATACAAAGATTCAGAATACAAGGCAATGGCAATGGCCATAACCCTTTCCATTATCACCATTATTATAAATATTTCGCTGTCCGATTTAATTGAAGCTGATAAAATTGGCACTTGTTTCTTTATGTTTATGGCAATTTTGATAAATTTAGATGTGCATTATAAACGAAATCAAGCCGCTGTTGATACAAGCAAGGAAGTGAATTTGTAATTATCAGGAAATTACTTCAAAATTTTTACAGACAATACGGTTATATCATCGCTAACAGCGCCATCTTCACCTTTAAAGCGCATAATCTCGTTAATGATTTTTTTGTTGAGTGTTTCGATATTGCCTTTGTAGTTGGCCTTAACCAAATCGATTAAGTCATCTAACGGAAACACCTGATTGTCTTCATTCACCACATCGGTAAGTCCGTCGGTAAAACAGATGATGGCCGTATCTTCTATTATTGGCACCTGTCCCATTTTAACTGATGGCAATTCATTAAACATACCCAAAATTGTAGTCCCCTTATCCAAAAATTTTGCGCCGTTGGTGTTGACTAAAATGGGAGGATTATGTCCGGAGTTGACATATTTTAATAAGCGTGTTTTGCGATTGTATTTTCCTAAAAACAAGGTGATAAATTTTTCGCCTTTGGTGCTCATCAACACACCTTTATTGAGCTCCTGCATATATTCTTCAATAGTAACAGGATTTCTTTTTGTCAGCTCGCGAATTTGCGCCTGGAAGTTAGCCATTAATATTGCTGCTGCAATTCCTTTTCCAGAAATATCGGCAATACAAAAAAACATTTCATCTTCACTCAATTTGATAAAATCATAATAATCGCCGCCAATATTTTTATGTGGCAAATAAATGGCAGCCATTTGAATTTTATCATCGTTGGGTAAGGTGTCAGGAATAAGCATACTTTGCACTTGCGCCGCTAATTCAAGTTCGCGTTGAAACGATTGTTGTTCCACTTCCTTTTTAAACAATCGTTTATTTTCAATTGCTACGCTGATAATATTTGTAACCGTTTGTGCAAATTTCACTTTGTCTTCAAGCGGCTCATAACTTTCTACCCGCGGATTACTCATGAGTAAATAAGCAAGTGGCTTTTCTTTATGGAATACCGGAATTAAAATATCATATTGCTTTAAGTATTCAGGCAATTCGCCATTCAGTGCACTTAAGTCGGTAAGTTTATTGTATTTCAATAAAGAATTAATTAAACCCGGGTTCAACTCAGAAATAAACTTATTCCCAATTACCGGTTCCCAATCATCACCATTGTTACTATACAATAAAATGTTTTCTACGCCAATTTGGTCTTTTAAGGTGCGGTGAAATAATTCGAACAATGCAGAAGCTGATTTATTCGAATTTATGGCTTTGGTTATTTCCAATAATGAATCTATCTCCAGTTGTTTGAGTTTCAACTGGTCGCGCAACATTTCCATTACATTTAACCCTGCGATTGCCATTACTTGTATTTCACTTTAAAAATAAATCTTTTTGTGCATTTCATTTTACAATCGGCTTTTAATATCCAGCGCATCGCGCAATCCATTGCCTATCATAAAAAATGCAAGCACTAAGATAGTGATTGCGAAGCCCGGAATCAAAGCGAGGTAGGGCTCAGTAATCAAATTATCTTTATACTTTGATATCATCAAACCCCAGCTTGGGGCTGGAGGTTGAACGCCAATACCCAAAAAACTCAATCCCGCTTCTGTTAAAATAGCATATGCAAAATTTGCAGCCGTTATCACAATTACCGGTCCGGTAATATTTGGCAAAATATGACGGAAAATTGTCCTTACATCGCTAAAGCCAAACGTTTTAGCCGCCTGAATAAATTCCTGTTCCCGAATTTGTAATACCTGACCTCTAACTATCCTGGCAATATCGACCCACATGGTGATGCCGACAGCAATAAATATGGTGTAAAAATTTTGACCAAATGCAAACACGATTGGAAATACCAGTAACAAAGTAGGAATTGCCCAAACAATATTAATCAGCCACATGATAGCACCATCAACTGGGAAAAATAATTTCTTGCGTTTTTTTAATTGAATAAATGGCGGATATTGTTTGTAAAAACCGGCTAAAGCTCCAAGTGGAATTCCGATAAATAAGGCAATTAAAACAGCTACCACACCAACAGATAATGAAACTCTGATTCCTAATAAAATGCGACTGAGATAATCACGTCCCAAATCGTCGGTTCCTAAAATAAATTTTCGTTGATGTATCCAATCTGCTTCTATAATTTTCCGATTTTCATCGGGCGTTAATTTTTCACCTGTTATATCTGCTAATAAAAAATGCAATTCTCTTCCTGCAATGCCATCACCAATATAACGTTCAACTATTAATGAGTCGCCAACAACCGTATAATCTGTGATTGGAATTTGTCGGTAATCCACTTTTTTACCATTAAGTAACCATTGAATAAATCCCGTTTTTTCAGGTTTCAATTCCAGTGGTTGCTGCAATATCATTGTGGTATAACCGGGCTCCTTAAATGGTAATTCATTTATCTGGTCGTTGGCATAAGGGGTAATATCCGGAGCAATTAAATGTGCAAATAAGGCTAATAAAATGGCGTAAAAAATAGTTATCGAACCAATTAGTGCGTTGCCATTTTTAATAAATCGGTTGATTGCTTTTGCTTGTTGATTGTGTTGTAAATCAAGTTTGGCGCTTCTCTTTTTCCAAATGTATCGAATCAACTTTATAAAAGGATAATATATCAGTAATAAAATAAAAGCAACTATTACAATTACTTTGACAGCACCAATCAACGCCACAAAAAAACCAACGCCGGAGGCTGCATGCTGAAACCAGGCTATAATACCGGCCAGCACCAACATAAAAATAATAATGCCAATAATTTGTTTACGCATGATTTAATTTGCAGGCACTCAATTAAACCCTTCTTCCTTTCCAGTTGTATTTTCCGAATACACCTGCAGGAGCTATAAGAATAATGTACAACACATGCACTGCCTGCACGGGTAAAAATAACCAAAGTAAATTTTCCCTTCTGAAAAATTTAGTAACAGCATAGGTGAATAAGGTATCTATACACAATTTGGCCAAAAACATCCACATAGCCAGTTTGAGCATGGGAGGGAAAAATAATCCTATAGCCAGGTTAAGCACAATGAGCAAATTCATCAGATAAACAAATGCCAAAATTGCAGTTATCCTTTTATCCTCATAATGTGTCGACTTGCTTGTCCAACGAACACGCTGATTCCAAAATGCAACAAAATCCTTTTCTGTAGAAGTATATACAATGGCATCTTTATTTTTCAGATAGGCAATTTTATCACCATATTTTTTTGCCATTTTATGCATCAGCATCATGTCATCGCCACTTGGAATATGGTCAATTTGCCTAAAGCCATCCACTTCAATAAATGCCGATTTAGTATATGCCAGATTTGCACCATTACACAAATTATAAAATCCATTTTGGATACTTGCAGCGGCAATGCCCACTAAACTTAAAAAATCAAGTGTTTGAAATTTTCCCAAAAACGATGTGTCATGAAAATAACTTACCATGCCGGCAATCATTACCGGTTTATGCTGCTCATAATAAGCTACGGTGGTAAAAATCCAATTGCTGCCCGGGTGACAATCGGCATCGGTTGTCATGATTAACTCGCCAGTTGCTTCACGGACTGCTTTTTCGATGCCTATTTTTTTATTTACTCTGTTTACCAATGCTAATTCCGGGTCGTCGGATAAAGCGATAACACGCAAATTAGGCATTTGAAAATTTCGGATTAACTGGAGGGTATTATCTGTAGAATGATCATCTACAACAATTACTTCGAATAAATTTTTATTGTAACGCTGCTCCTTTAAATTATTCAACAGATTGAGAATATTGTGCGATTCGTTTCGAACCGGCACTACAACAGTAACTTTGGTAGTCGGCATTTTTTGTCCCGGCTCAAATTCTTTTAGTCGCAACCAACCTGCCAAAAAATACAGGATGAGCAACACATAGCCGCCAATGAGCGTAAAAACAAGTATGTTGAGCAGGAGCATGCGCTGCAAAATTAGGTATCTCAAGCCTGAAAATGGCATTTACTGCCATTAAATAACTGTAAAAATATTATTTCAACCACTGTAAGGCAGCAGTAAGGCTGGGGTTTATCTTTTCATCGATAAAATAATGCCCGCGTTCGAGGCGAGTGAGTAAACAAGATGATAGGCCTTCGGCAAAAAATTCGCCAACTGCAACCGGTATCACTTCATCCCGTTTGCCAAAAAATAATAATACCGGAATTTGATGTTGATTGATTTGTTTTTTTACCAAATTAATATCAGGATTAAACGCTGCCATACTAATCCATGTATGATATAATCGTTCGCGTTTTTCTTTTGTCTCCATGTGATTGTAGGTAAATTTTTTTAACCACGGGCTTAACAATCGCAATTTGTTGGCAATATTTACAACTGCAAATAACCAGGCAGGATGTTGAATAGTTGTTTTAAATAAACTTCTTCCCCATCTCGGATAAACAGCAACATTATATATTTTATTTGTTTTGATGCCATCGCTGGCGAGTAGCCATAAAGCAGTTATTTTTTGCGGCATTGTTTGGGCGAGATGTAATGCACATTTTCCACCCATACTAAATCCTAATACAGCGAATTGCTCAAAATTATGTTGTTGCGTAAATTGGCTAATTATTTTTTCCAAATCGCTGGTTGTAAAAGGCCTTGGCTCATTCCATTTTGTTGCGCCATGAAATGGTAAGTCAAATGCGTAAATCGTGTAACGCGCTGACAATGCCGATTTAAGCGAGGCGAAACTTCTGCCACTTTCACTAAATCCGTGAAATGCAATCAACACCTCCGCTCCATCGCCATAAATGGTATAGTGAAAAGTTGAATTTATATATTGAAAAAGATTTGTGCTACCCATTAATTAAATACCAGTCAAAATTAATCGAATCTATTAAAACGCTGTTTGATAGTTAGTTTTTAATTCGCAGCCAACCTAAAACACGGTCGTTTTTTATTACCCATTTGCCTTCTTCCTGAATCAGTTCCATAATGTCGCGTGAGGTAGCATATTTTCCGGCATTTTGCTGAATAATTTCAATATACCCTCCTTCTACCGCCGAAATAATTGCAACATGTCCGTAAGAATTTGTCCTACTTTTATCTAACACCAAAATATCATTTACTTTTGGTTGCGATTTACTCGTTTCTAAATTGAATAAATTGTTATTTAATTGTCGTCACAAGCAATACAGGATTAAAAAATCTTTTGCATGGCCATAACTATCCGGCATTTTGTGTTGAAGAAATTCATAATAATATCTTTTTACAAACTCAACACATTGATATTTTAAACCAAGATTATAATTATCGGAAGTTGTATTTCGCTCTAATACATTTGATGTTGAACCATTATAAAAAACCTGAACGTGATTTAGGCTGTCAATTGGTTTCTCCAATTTCATAAGGGGCATAAAAATAAACGAGTTGAATACCAATTCCCGCAGCTATTACGAGCACAATAATAAAAACCCAACGCAGTTTATTCATGATGAAAGATACAGTTGATTAGCACTGACTTATTATCAGGAATTAAATCTGATGGAGTAATGGACAATTTCAGACTGCCATTGTCATCGCTATTAGATTCAACGTATTGAACGCTTAACAGTTTAGGTTCGCAACCTCGCTAAATCCTTTACAGGTGAAACCAATAACCAAGTTTCATTCTTTAAATGTTTTGAGTGAATAATGACATAAATGATTAATACCAATTGCTGAAATTGGCGTTTCTTTTAAGAGCTCAAAAATACTAATGATTAAATCTCGCAGGATATTAAAGTGTGATTCTCGATTAGTTTTAAAATCAATCCTAGCTTGGGTTGATTCAAACGAAAACCAATCTAGTTCAAATTTAGTAACTTCGAGTTCCATCCCCTCCGCTTTTGCCTCTTTTCTGATCGCCTGAAAAGGGGGTGAAATCCAAGACAATACTTAGTGAATAAATATCTCTTTCTCTCATTACTGAATTGATTTATTCTTTGAAGTGCTCAAAACTACAAATTGTTTTGAAACTAAACTAAATTACTTAAAAAAGTTACACAATATTAAATTAAGGTAATATTATAATATTTAAAATGTTTAAAATGCTGATAATCAATACTTAATTAAATACAATAATTTCTATAGCCAGTCAATTAAATTTCATGTTGTAAATATAGAGATAGCCTGGAAATTGGAAGTACAAATTACCAGCAAACTGGTGTTTAAAGGCAATGAGCGCTTCAAACTATCACCTAGCCCTGATCGCAGTGGAAACCCCCGCTAGTCCTATATTGCGTTCTTGGTGAGAATTTTGTTAATTATTAACAAGTTATAAGCCATCGAAACCTTTATACAGCGGGAGTTGCAGCGGAGAGCAGGTGTGCATGTCATAGAAAGAAAAATTGCCCTGCTCCAAATTTTGCTTTATATTTGCATCCTGAAATGCATTTTCAGGCCCGCGATAGATTTCTACAGTTTTTAGCAGGTCACACTATTTTCCAAATTTTTTATCAGAAACCATTTTATGCCGAAAGATAATTCGATTCAGCACGTATTGATTATAGGAAGCGGACCAATTATTATTGGTCAGGCTTGTGAGTTTGACTATTCCGGATCTCAGGCCAGCAGGAGTTTGCGCGAGGAAGGCATCAAAGTGAGCCTTATTAACTCGAACCCGGCAACCATTATGACCGACCCGGTTACGGCAGACCAAATTTACCTTTGGCCCCTCAACGTGGGTTCCCTTGAGAAAAATTTTGGTGGAAAACATCGAAAAAGGCACTCCGATAGATGCTGTACTGCCTACTATGGGCGGACAAACGGCCTTGAACCTTGCCAAAGAGGCTTTTGAAATGGGCATTTGGGCTAAATATAACTGTCGCCTCATTGGCGTTGATATAGAAGCCATTGACCGCGCCGAAAATCGCGAGTTGTTCAGACAGTTGATGGTGGAATTAGGTATTTCGGTGGCGAAAAGTCATGTTGCTAACTCGTTTTTAGAAGGAAAAGAATTTGCCCAGCAAATCGGATTCCCACTGGTTATTCGCCCATCGTTTACACTTGGTGGAACAGGTGGTGGCTTTGTTCAGCATAAAGATGAGCTGGATGCCGCTCTAATGCGAGGTTTAACCGCTTCACCAACGCATGAGGTTTTGGTAGAAAAGGCTGTATTAGGCTGGAAAGAATTTGAATTAGAATTATTACGTGATGCTGCCGACAATGTGGTAATTATTTGTGTGGTGGAAAATCTCGACCCTATGGGTGTGCATACCGGCGACTCGATAACCGTGGCTCCGGCAATGACTTTGAGCGATACCTGTTACCAGGAAATGCGTAATCTTTCGATAAAAATGATGCGCGCCATGGGCAATTTTGCAGGTGGATGTAATGTGCAGTTTGCCCAGGATCCTTATACAGAAGAATTAATTGCGATTGAAATTAATCCGCGCGTTTCCCGTTCATCGGCTTTGGCATCAAAAGCTACAGGTTATCCGATTGCAAAAATTGCTGCTAAACTCGCAATTGGTTACCGCTTAGATGAATTGAGTAATCAGATTACAAAATCTACCTCTGCTTATTTTGAACCGGCTTTGGATTATGTGGTAGTAAAAATGCCGCGCTGGAATTTTGATAAATTTCCGGGTGCTGATGATACATTAGGATTACAAATGAAAAGTGTTGGTGAAGTAATGAGTATAGGCCGCAGTTTTCAAGAAGCATTACAAAAAGCTTGTCAAAGTTTAGAAAATAATAAAATTGGTCTCGGTGGTGAAAAAGGTTTTTACAAATCGAGTCAGGAAATTATTGACAGTTTAGCGAAACCACATTGGGACCGTATATTTAATATTAAAAAAGCGATGGACTTAGGTGTGCCTGTACGCACCATTCACAATCAAAGTTTAATTGACCCATGGTTTTTGATGCAAATTCAGGAACTAGTGAAAATTGAAAAAGAAGTTCGCCGTTATCAGTTAAATAATATTCCTCATAAATTATTGCTCACCTTAAAACAAAAAGGGTATAGCGATTTACAAATTGCAAATAATTTAGGCAATTGCACTGAAGAAGAAGTATATAACCACCGACGCAGTTTAGGTATTAAACGCACTTACAAATTAGTTGATACTTGTGCTGCAGAATTTGAAGCAAAAACTCCTTACTACTACTCTACTTTTGAAGATGAAAATGAAAGTGTTCGCAGCGAAAAGAAAAAAGTAATTGTTTTAGGTTCAGGACCTAACCGCATTGGTCAGGGTATTGAATTTGATTACTGTTGTGTGCATGGTGTTTTAGCCATTAAAGAAAGCGGTTATGAAGCGATCATGGTAAATTGTAATCCTGAAACTGTTTCAACCGATTTTGATATTGCAGATAAATTATATTTTGAACCGGTGTTCTGGGAACATTTATGGGAATTAATTGAACATGAACAACCGGAAGGTGTAATAGTGCAGTTGGGCGGACAAACTGCTTTAAAATTGGCTAAACAATTACACGAAAAAGGAATTAAAATAATAGGCACCAGTTACGATAATATGGATATTGCTGAAGATCGCGGAAGATTTTCTGATTTATTAAAAGAATTAGGTATTCCTTATCCTGAATATGGCGCAGCAACAACTGTTGAAGAAGCAACAGAAGTAGCACATCGCATTGGTTATCCGGTATTGGTGCGTCCAAGTTATGTATTGGGCGGACAGCGTATGCGAATTGTAATTAACGATGAAGAATTAGAGCGAAGTGTAATAGGAATTTTAAAACACTTTCCGGACAACCGTATATTAATTGACCATTTCCTTGACCGTGCTGAAGAAGCTGAAATTGATGCTATTTGTGATGGCACTGATGTTCACGTAATGGGTATTATGGAACATATTGAGCCGGCAGGTATTCACAGTGGTGATTCAAGTGCGGTATTACCTCCATTCCATTTAAGCGCACATGTTATTGCACAAATGGAAGATTACACGACAAAAATTGCACATGCTTTAAATATTCGCGGATTAATTAATATTCAGTTCGCAATTAAAAATGAAAAAGTATATGTAATTGAAGCCAACCCACGTGCTTCGCGAACTACACCATTTATTGCAAAAGCATATCAAATACCTTATTTGAATGTGGCAACAAAAGTGATGTTAGGCGTTAAAAAATTATCAGACTTTACTTACGATAAAAAATTAACCGGTTATGCAATTAAAGAACCAGTTTTCAGTTTCGAAAAATTCCCGAATGTAAATAAGGAATTAGGACCTGAAATGAAATCGACCGGTGAAGCCATTCGTTTTATTGCCGACTTAACCGACCCTGCTTTCAGAGAAATGTATTCGAAGAAGAGCATGTATTTGAGCAGGTAAGAGGGATGAGGGATGAGTAATGAGTAATGAGCGGTTTTATCGTAGCTTGACATTTAATGTTTTTCATTACGATTTTTTCAAAACCAGTCGCAAATCCTTTATGTAAGGGCGGATGCAATTCGCCCCTACAACAAAAAAATGCGGCATGGCTTATATTAAGTGCCTTCGAGCAACTTTGCGTTTCTTTTATTCTTTGAGGTGAAAAAAGTATTTATGAAGTGTTATAACTTTTGAACCTTAAGATTTACTTGCCAATTATTAAAACCACTTCCAATTCTGCTACAGTTCAATGAATACCAATTCAGGATTGATTATTATCTTTACAGTCAATAAAACAGTTAGGTATGTCTGATATATTTTGGATAATATTAATCTTAGGACTTTATTGGTATATTATCAGACCGATGATGCAAGGAATATTGGAGCAAAATAAGTCGGCATCATCCGGCAGGCAGCAATCACCTTCTACCCCCAAAAAACAGCAGTCTGAAAAACGCGATGGTGAGTATGTAGATTATGAGGAAATAAAATAATTACCTCAACCCCCACAATATTTTTTTATACCAGCGTTGCAAATAAAACGAGCTAATTCTAAAATAATTGGTACGTCTGTTACTGATGGTGGAATCCAACCTGCCACTTATACTACCCTGAATAGCAATAGTAGGATGTATCCAAAACATATTAATTATTTGTTTATTGATACAATTGTTATGATACCAGTCAATTGCCTGATCAGTTTTGTTTTGTGCCAAATCCGCTAACATATTACTTGCCGCTTTGTAATCCACCAAATAAGCTCCGGCCATTCTACCTCGCGAGTTGGGATATAACAAAGTTCCTTTTTTCCTTTTACTGCCCTTTACATATCGCAAGCTGGTTTCCTCCAGGCTTATGATATAATTTTCTAGTTGCCTGGTTTTTATTTCAGACTTACATTGCTGCAGCTTTTCAGAAAAATGTTTATCCAGATAAATATCATCCTCGAAAATTATGGCTTCAGGTAACTCCAACCTCACAATTTCTTCATAGGCTTTGATGTGTTTATATGCGCATGAACTGGCATTACTTACTACGGCCATTTTACCGGTAAAATAGTTAGCCAATATTCCAGAATTCAACTCGTGTTTATCGCCTTCTAATATAAACTCAGCAGACAAGTTGGCTTTAACCAATTCTTGTTGCATATGTTTTAATCTGTGGTCAACACCTTTTACGTGAATTACAAAAACATGCATATTATTAATCAAAAGTAATTGTAAAACTTACCCATTTAAATCGTTAATCCTTATTAAACTTTCCTTTAAGCTGGCTGCATTAAAGTTGATTTCATGCTTTTAACAAGATAAATTGTAACAATGCAAACAGTTTACTAAGATATACATTTGTTTCAAATACATGTATAGATGCAGCATAAAAGCAAAACCTGCAATAAAAAAGCCGAAACAGTTCACATGTTTCGGCTTTAAATAGTTTGAGTTAACATCAAAGTTTTAAAGTAACACCTAATTTTATCCAGGCAACATCATAACCTAGTTCAGCGTATGCTGCCAAGTTATCGGTCAGGAAATATTTTGCGCCTGCACAAATACCCCCATAAATGTTTAAGTTCGTAGAACTTGTATTTGACTCCCCTGCTACTGGTGAATTTGAATCGAAAGTGTATTGTTGAACAACAATTCCGGCATTAAAAACACCATAAACATCCAGCTTGTCTATGTCAAGGTAAGCGTGATACGTACCACGGCCACCAATCACAACGTCTTTCCAGCTTGCCTTATCAGAATAACCAAAATAGTTATATTCATAAGAAGTTGCTTTATATCCTATTAGACCACCAATACCAAGTGTTCCAGGACCTAAATCATCCATGTAGCCATAGTCAATAGAAAAAATTAATAGTGGTGTAGTTGTGTAATCTCCGAATGTGGTATAAGATAAATACCCGCCAACTCCTAAGCCTAAATTAACATTGTAATTTCCAGCCATAAATTCCTGTGCGTGTGTTTTGTTGGTTGAAGCGGCCATTATTATGGTAGCAACAACAAGTAACAATTTGTTTTTCATAAATTTTAGTTTCAAGTGCAAAGTTATTACCCGCAGATAAGGAAAAGAGTGATTTTTATCCACAAAATATAATTTTTCGTCAAATTATTTTTTCGTTTTTCTACTATTTAATACAGACATTAAATTGCGATAATCGCGAAAAATAGATGTAACCTTTCTAGGAGTTGCAAAAAATGCAAATGAAATAAAAATTACTTGCAAAAAGCCGTTTCAACAGCAGTATCCATACCTACACCTTTGTTAAAAAAAAGTATGTCCGCAAAACCAAAGTATGCCAATGCCAATAATGAAGAAAAAATATTTATTGAAACATTGCGTAAAAATGTAAATCAGTACTTTAAAATTCACCAATTGCCTAAACACGCAGGCAATAAGTTGCTTTTTAGAGCGTTGTTTTTAATGGTGTTATTATTGATTATCAGGATATTAGCACTTATTTCCAGCGAAAAAATCGGCTTGTTTTATTTCAGCTACGTGTTAACAGGAATTATTGCTTTACCTATCATCCTAAACATTGGTCATGACGCTGTCCATAATAACTTTTCAGGCAAACCGATTGTCAACAAGCTGGGTTCCGGGGTATTTTATCTGTTTGGCACCAGCACTTACTTCTGGAAACTCAGGCATATTCATGCCCACCATGCCTTCACTAATGTACCTGGTTGGGACCTGGATATTTCGCAGTCTAACATCATTCGCCTACACGATCAACAGGCACGCAAACCGTTTCACCGGTTTCAATATTTATACATGCCCTTTTTATTCAGCGTTTATACATTGAACTGGTTTTTTTACCGAGACATTAAAGACATTTTCGGCCACAAATTCGGTAATAAAACAATTGACAAACACGCTCCCGCACAAATTGTATTATTGATTGTTTCGAAATTATTTTTCCTTTTTTACATGCTGGTTGTTCCTGTTGTATTTCAGCATGTTGACTTACAAGTTACATTGCTTGCTTTTTTACTATTTAATTTAAGTGCAGGTTTAACGGTAACATTGGCATTGGTAAGTACACATGTGGGTGAAAATCAGGAATTTGTAGCAATGGAAAACTACAATTTACCCTATTCATGGGAAATACACCAATTACAAACTACTGCAGATTTCGCAACAGGTAATAAATTCATCACCTGGTTTTTTGGTGGGTTTAATCACCATGTTGCCCATCATATTTTTCCAGGCATTTCACATATACATTATGAGGCCGTTACACCAATTATAAAACAAACAACCGCTGCATTTGGGATTACCTACCACGAATCTCCAACGTTACTTACCGCTATACGTGAGCACTTTACTTTGCTCAAAATAAAAGGTTTAAAAGAAGAATTTTAATAAAATCAAATAACTATGAGAATAGCAACTATTGCCGACAGAGCAACAGTAGTAAACATTATTGTTGCCATGTTTAAACACAACCCCACCATACAATTTATGGTAAAAAACGATAACAAGACGAATAAAAGAATAACAGCTATTGCTGAATATGCCTTCGACTTTGCAGTTGCTCGTGACGGGGTATATATTTCTGACAACAACAAAGGTGTTGCCATTTGTTACCAATATAATTTAAAATCATTCACACTAAAGGATATTGGCCTCATGATTAAAATGGTATTCAAAGCCATACATATCAGCAAATTGTTCCAGATTTTTCTCCACGATAATTTTATCAAATCGCAGCGTCCTGTAGATGGGAATTATTATTATTTCTGGTTTTTTGGTGTGCTAGCAGAAGAACAGCCCAAAATTTCGGCAAGAGATTTAACTATTGCATTATTTGAAAAAGCCAAAATACAACGCATTCCCATTTATGCAGAAACTACACTTGAAAAAAATAAAAAAGTGTACGAACGATTTGGGTTTAAAGTATATAAAACATGGATAAATCAAACCAATGGAATTCAGGTTTGGTTTATGTGCCGCGATTTTCGAATGGCCTAAAATTAAATCCGAAACTATAGCAGCCTGTTATTTAAACAGGTTGCCTACTTTTTCTTTAATATTTTTAGCAGCTTCTTCCGTTTTTTCAGCTACATCTTTTAGTACTTCTTGTGATTTTTCTTTGGCTTCAACGGCTGCATCCATAAATGTTTCTTTCAAACTATCTGAAAATTTTTCGCCATTAAGCATATTGTCAATTTGACTATGTAATGTTTTTGGCATTTTAGATTTCAGATATTCAGCAACTGTAGATATACTATTTTTTGCCTGCTCTTCGCTAATGCCGGCTTTTGATGTAACTTGTTCGATTAGTTCTTTCATTGTAGTTGTTTTGTTGATTTAACAACAAAATTAAAGGTAAAATAGTTCCACATTAAAATCGCCTCATTTTCAATTTGTTGCGAAATATTTTCCCTTGTAACGCAAAAAAAACCGGAAGTCCAACAACTGCACTTCCGGTTTAAGCAATACTTTCTAAAATTTAAATTTTCCCTACCATGTTCATAGGAATCACCCATTCATCAAATTGTTCAGGGGTGAGATAACCTAACTCAACAGCAACTTGTTTTAACGTTTTGTTTTGTTTGTGTGCTGTTTGTGCAATTTCGGCTGCTTTATAATAACCAATTTTGGTATTTAATGCTGTTACCAACATCAAAGAATTGTCAACATGTTTTTTAATATTCGCTTCAATTGGCTCTATACCTACTGCACAATTATCGTTAAACGAAACACATGCATCACCAATTAAACGTGCGCTGTGTAAGAAATTATAAATCATTACAGGTTTAAATACATTTAATTCGAAATGACCTGTAGCGCCGCCGATATTAATAGCAACATCATTTCCCATTACCTGAGCAGCAACCATTGTGAGCGCTTCACACTGTGTTGGATTTACTTTACCCGGCATAATTGATGAGCCAGGTTCGTTATCCGGAATATGAATTTCTCCAATTCCACTGCGTGGTCCACTCGACAACATACGAATATCGTTCGCGATTTTCATCAACGAAACGGCAACTGTTTTTAATGCGCCGTGTGCTTCAACTATAGCATCGTGAGCAGCTAAAGCTTCAAATTTATTTTCAGCAGTTATAAATGGCAATCCTGTTAATGTTGCGATATTTTTTGCCACTAATTCGGCATATCCATCCGGTGTATTAATTCCTGTCCCTACTGCGGTGCCACCTAAAGCCAGTTCGCTTAGATGTTCCAATGTATTTTTAATAGCTTTTAATCCGTGATTGAGTTGAGAAACATAACCACTCATTTCCTGACCAAGCGTTAATGGTGTGGCATCCATAAAATGGGTGCGACCAATTTTAACCACGTGCATAAATGCTTTTGATTTCGCATCTAATGTATCACGTAATTTTTCAATGCCGGGAATGGTATTTTCAATTAATATTTTATACGCAGCAATATGCATTGCCGTTGGGAAAGTATCGTTGGATGATTGCGATTTATTTACATCATCGTTAGGATGAATAGATTTTTTCTCATCCATTAAATCGCCACCCATCATCACATGTCCGCGATATGCAACAACTTCATTTACGTTCATATTACTTTGTGTACCTGAACCGGTTTGCCAAACAACCAATGGAAATTGGTCAGTTAATTTTCCGGCTAAGATTTCATCACAAACTTTTCCGATGATATCGCATTTATCTTTATCTAAAACTCCTAATTGATGATTGGTTAATGCCGCAGCCTTTTTTAAATAAGCGAAGGCAGCAATAATTTCTTTAGGCATTTTATTAATATCCTGAGCAATAGGAAAATTCATGATAGAACGCTGAGTTTGTGCGCCCCAATATACATCGGCGGGAACTTCAACCACGCCCATGGTGTCTTTTTCTTTACGATAGTTCATAATTAAGCAATTAGCTGATTAGCAAATTAGCAAATGTTATACAGTCATTATTTCTTGTTCTTTTACTGCAAGATGTTTATCCACTTCAGCAATAAATTTATCGGTGAGTTTTTGCACGCGGTCTTCACCGTCTTTTGCCATATCTTCAGGGAGACCATCTTTTTGTAATTTTTTGATATCCTCGTTGGCTTCTTTGCGAATATTGCGGATAGCCACTTTGGTATTTTCACCCATGTGTCGAACTTGTTTCACCAAATCGCGACGACGCTCTTCGGTAAGTGGTGGCATAATTAAACGAATAATATCACCATTATTTACAGGCGTTAATCCAATATTTGCTGCAAGAATAGCTTTTTCAATTTCGCCAAGCATTTTTTTATCCCAAGCCTGGATAGTAATTGTTCTTGCATCCGGGGTGGAAAGATTACTCACCTGATGCAAAGCTGTTGGAGCGCCATAATATTCGACACGCACATTATCAAGGATAGCCAATGTTGCTCTTCCTGCTCTAACATGCGACAATTCTACTTCAAGATGTTTGATGGCCTTTTGCATTGTTTCCTGCGCCATGTCTATCGTCAGACTTAATTCATCTTCATGCATAACTTAAATGTTTTATTTATCTGTTTTAATTGTAATTATTTTCCTGCTACTAATGTACCGACGTTTTCGCCGCCAATTAATTTTTCAAGGTTACCTTGTTTATTCATATCGAAAACAATTATCGGTAAATTATTTTCTTCGCATAAGGTAAATGCGGTCATATCCATAACATTAAGGTTACGGGAAATAACTTCTCTAAATGTAATGGTATCAAATTTGGTTGCTGTAGGGTCTTTTTCCGGGTCGGCAGTATAAACGCCATCTACCCTTGTCCCTTTTAAAATTACATCTGCTTCTACTTCAATTGCTCTTAAACTTGCTGCAGTATCGGTTGTAAAATAAGGGTTCCCTGTTCCTGCGCCAAAAATTACGATACGACCTTTTTCAAGGTGACGAATCGCACGACGGCGGATATAAGGTTCACAAATTTGTTCCATTTTGATTGCAGACAACAGTCTTGTGTATAACCCCACATTTTCGAGGGCACTTTGTAAAGCCATGCCATTAATAACAGTCGCCAGCATACCCATATAATCGCCCTGAGCACGATCAATACCGGAACCAACGCCGCTCATTCCTCTAAAAATATTACCACCTCCAATTACAATTGCAATTTGAACGCCGGCATCAGAAGCGGTTTTAATGTCTTTCGCATATTGTTGTAAACGGGTAGGGTCAATTCCGAAGTTTTGGTTGCCCATCAGTGCTTCGCCACTGAGTTTCAGGAGTATTCGTTTGTATTTCAGACTCATCGGGGCAAAGTTAATACTTAATGTGCTAATGTGATGATGTGCTGATGTGCTAATTCGCGAAGCGTCCGCCGAGGCGGAAACAGCCGAATAATGTGTCCGCTGCGGCGGATGTTAATGTACCAATGTGCGAATGTACCGATGTACCAATGAAACAGCCGAATAATGTGCTGATGCGGTAATGTGTTGATGTGCTGGTTAACAGCCGGGTTCGGAGGTGGAATGGAATTCGGAGCTTTTGTTGAGGTCAACCCACGTGTTGACCTGTTAAAAATGCCAAGACGAAGCAGGTTGATGTGTTAATGTGCTGATGTGCTGATGTGCTGGTTAACAGCCGGGTTCGGAGGTGGAATGGAATTCGGAGCTATTGTTGTGGTCAATCAACGTGTTGACCTGTTAAAAATGCTAAGACGAAGCGGGGTGATGTGCTTATGTGTTGATGTGCTTATGTGCTGATTAACAGCCGGGTTCGGAGGTGGAATGGAATATGGAGCTATTGTTGTGGTCAATCAACGTGATGACCTGTTAAAAATGCTAAGACGAAGCAGGGTGATGTGCTAATGTGTTGATGTGCTTATGTGCTGATTAACAGCCGGGTTCGGAGGTGGAATGGAATTCGGAGCTATTGTTGTGGTCAATCAACGTGATGACCTGTTATAAATGCCAAGACGAAGCAGTGTGATGTGCTAATGTGTTGATGTGCTTATGTGCTGATTAACAGCCGGGTTCGGAGGTGGAATGGAATATGGGATAAGTTTAGCAGGCAGGATTACCCAATCTTGTTCTCCCGATAGTTATCGAGATTGCTCAATGGCTGTTTCAATTTTGCTCAATCGTGCTCAATGGCTGTTTCAATCTAGCCCAATGGCTGTTTCAATCCTCACCCCTCCTTCTCCTCCCCAACCGGATAAATCTCCTGATGGATAAAATCTTTTGGGAATTGTTCGTCGCCTGGCCAGCCTAGTTCGATGTCGCGGCCGGTGTGAGGGATATAGTCGGTTTTGAAGATATAATCCCAAATACTCAGGCTGATGCCGAAATTGATACCATTTGGTTTAGTATCGGGAATATATTTTGCGTGATGCCAAATATGCATTTGAGGATTATTCAAAATATATTTTAGTGGCCCTAAAGGGAGATTAATATTTGCATGATTGAAATGGCCTATCACCAATGCAATTAAATTCGCTAAGATAAAATCGTTGATGCCAAAACCTAACATGGCTAAAGGAATATATTGAATGGAGCGATAAATAATATTTTCCATCCAATGGAAACGCAAGTGCGCTGCAAATCCCATTTGTTTTACGCTGTGGTGCACTTTATGAAATTGCCATAAATATTTATTGGCATGTAATAAACGATGCACATTCCACTGAATAAAATCTTTTAATATAAATGCGAAGGTAATTTTCAACCAAAATGGTAAAGCATTTATTTCGATGGCAATTCCGTTTTTAATTCCGAACAACGCGAGGAAATCGTTAAACAACTGGACAAAAACGTTGGATACTGCGTAAAAACCAATGAGCGAAAAAAGGAAGAAATTGAAAAACATATAAAATGCATCCATCCAAAAATCTTCGCGGATAATTTTTTGCTCTTTGCGCCAAGGAAATAAAATTTCCAGCATCCACACCAATAACGAAATGCCTATCAGCCAATAAAAATAATTTCCCCAATGTGGGTTTAATATTTCATGACTAAGATATTTCCAATAACCAGAAAAGGATTGCAAAAAAATATCAATATACTTATCCATATTATATTTTGTGCTGGTGAACTACAAAGGTATACAGGCCTTGAGCAGCTATGGGTGACGAATATCACATAACCCCGTAAATGTTTTTCAAATTACTCATACTTTTTTCGCCCTTATTGAGCCAGATGCCCCATTTGGGAGAATAGCCATGTACTTTAGCTGTGGCGTTGTCGGTATTATCGTAAACAGGCAAATTTTGATTCACCCATTCAAAAATTCCACCGTATAAGTTAGATACAAATAAAAATCCGTTTACCTGCAGCTGATGCGTAATTTTTTCGGAGCGGTAGCCGACAGAACAATAAACGATATATGTTGCTTCCCTATCCAAACTTGCTAATTGGTCGGCATTAAAAGTATCATAACCCACCCAAATGGCATTTTTGATATGGCTAACATCGTATTCAGATTTTTCGCGTGCATCGAGGTAAACAATATTAGAATCGGAAGGAATATCCTTGATACCTAATTCAGGCACATCGTGCGATAATAATGTAGATAACATCAAGTCAAAACTATTGCTTTCTACATGTGCCTGAGCCTGCACATTTTTGAATGTAACAAAAAGGGCTACAATCAAAATCAGGATACCGGCAACAATCATTTTTTTACTCATTTTAAGTTGATTAAGCACTTAGTTATAACATTATATTTCAAAAAATAATTCTTCAATAATAATAAAAATTCCCATCAATAACACAAACCAGCCAAAGGCACCCTTTAACTTTTTACCATCTACATACTTATTTAACCAAGTCCCAATAAGTATGCCCGAAATGGTTACTGCCGAAAAAAGCAGCATAAATGACCAGTCTATGAGTTGGCCTGTTTGAATATCGCCTAAAAAACCGACCAATGATTTTATCGCAATTATTAAAAGCGATGTTCCTACTGCCATTTTCATCGGCAATTTTGCAAAAACCACTAATGCAGGAATAATTAAAAATCCGCCGCCGGCACCAACCAAACCGGTTAAAGTACCAATAACTAATCCTTCGGCAATAATCATTGGGTAATTAAAATGTTGTTTTTCGTCGTAAACAGGGTCTACAATTTTGCGCTGATTAATCATACTTATTGCGGCAATAATCATGATAACTGCAAAAAACAATAATAATCCAATATCTTTTGTGAGGGTGTATGAACCAATTTCCAATAAATTATCCGGAATCGCTCCTAACAAATAAGAACGTGTTAAATACACTGCTGTTAAGCTGGGAATAGAAAAAATGATGGCTGTTTTATAGCTGATTGTTTTTCTTTTCATATTTGGTACCGCACCAATCAAAGCAGTAAGTCCGACAATAAAAAGTGAATATGCCGTGCTCAATTCTGTTTCAATACCAAACAAAAAATACAAAACAGGCACAGTAAGGATGCTACCTCCGGCTCCTAAAAGACCGAGAGTAAGTCCCACCAATAATGCCCCTATGTATCCTAATATTTCCATAAAAAAACCGCCTCAAGTAAAAACTGAGGCGGTGCAAAAATAAGTTTATTAATTGTAGGGTGTTGTAACAATTGTTACCATGCCCGTATTTTATCGTGTACTTCCCATTAAACGTTTGATAACAGGCGACAGTAATAAGAGTGCCGCACCGGCTACTACCGCATAAATGGCTAATTGCTGATAACCATTGGTATAGGATACCAGTTTTTCATAAGCAGTAGCTTCTTCGCTTGCCACACTCATGCCGGCGCCTAATAAACCAGCAGCATATTGACCATAAGCGCTTGCTAAAAACCACATACCCATCATAAGGCCCTGCATTGGTTGAGGCGACAATTTGGTCATTAACGACAGACCAATTGGCGATAAACACAATTCACCAAAAGTGATAATAAAATACCCTAAAGTAAATATTTCCAAAGAGGTTAAACCTTGTTCGTTGGCAAAATTAATGGTGTAGTAAAATACATAGAAAGCTGCAGCCAATAATAAAAATCCGAGACCGAATTTCACACCTGAGTTTGGTTCTTTTTTGCGTTTTGCAAGCCATACCCATAATAAACCAAGTATAGGCGCAAACACAATAACAAATAAAGAGTTTGCTGAGTTATTAACTACGTTAGGGTCGATATTTATACCAAATAATGAATCGTGTAAATTATTAAATGCGAATAACGCTAATGAGCCTCCGCTTTGTTCGAAGAAAGCCCAGAAGAAAATAGAAAACACGATAAATATTAAAGCAGCTGTTAATTTTTTTCTTGCTGCACCATCGTATTTTCTCATTTCATACAACACATATAAAAAAGCAGCAGGGCCAACAATGTACATTACCATGTCGGTATAATTACTGTTTTTTACAAGTATCAAAATCAACGGGATTGAAATTAATGACCCCACGTAGGTTGCAATTTCATACATCCGTTTTTTTGATGCCGGCATAGTAATACTTAACGGAGAAAGTCCGATAGGCCCGAGTGATTTTTGAGTAAACCAAAATGTCACAATGCTTATAGACATTGCTACACCCACTAAACCAAATGCCAAACTCCATGATTCATGTAAGCCAACCCATACCATAATAATCCCGCCTAAAAATGCTCCGAGATTAATACCGGCGTAAAATAAACTGAACCCTGCATCACGTCTTGAATCTCCATCTTTATAAAGTTGCCCAACCATAGTTGAAATATTAGGTTTAAAGAACCCAGTCCCAATTATGGAAAAACAAATACCGATGTAAAAGAATTTTTCAGGTGCTGCGGCAATAATAAATCCGCCGGCAATCATCATTAAAGCTCCCCAAAAAAGTGATTTTCTAAATCCTAATATTTTGTCGGCAAATAAACCACCTAAAAATGTAAATGCGTAAACAAATGCCTGAATGGCACCATATTGTAAATTGGCCGCTTTATCTGTTAATCCTAACTGACTTGCCATAAATACGGTGAGCATCCCGCGCATGCCATAAAAACAAAAGCGTTCCCACATTTCAACGGTAAATAAATACCACAATTGTTTTGGGTATTTACCTGTAAACGACTGAATTTTTTCTAATTCAGCATTTGCAGCATTTCGATGATTGTCGACTAATATTTCATCTATTGGTTCACTCATAATGATTATTTTATTTGAATTGGTAAATATTAATTTAATTCACTCCTTTTTCTTTCATCACCCCATTTAGCCATTTTAATAATGCGAACAACAAAGCTGCGGCAATCATTACTAAAATAAAGTTGGTGAAGAAAAATCCGCCTTTGTCATCTGTTGCTTCAAAGTTGCTTGATAAAATACCGGCTAATTTGTTACCTACTGAAGTTGATAAGAAAAATCCACCCATCATCAATGCAGTTAAACGCGGAGGTGATAATTTACTTACTAATGATAATCCCATTGGTGATAAACATAATTCACCAATTGTTATAACACCATAAGTGGCAATTAACCATAAGCTGCTTGCTTTGTCGTTTGCTATGTCTACAGACTTAACTGCGAGCACCATAACTAATGCACTTAATGCAGTAATTACGAGACCAATAGCAATTTTGGTTGGCGTTGTAGGTTCTTTCCCTTTTTTGCGAAGGAAACCAAACACCCCTACTACTAATGGTGTTAAAAGCACAACCCAGAATGGATTGATTGATTGATATAACTCTGTAGAAACTAATTTTAAATCACCGCCCGGAGCTGGACGATTTTCTTCAGGTAAATTTTCAAAGTAACGATGAGAAGCTGTTCTGATAGCTATTTCATCGCTTATCGCTTTTGCGCCTTCTTCATTTCCTGCAGCAGTTAGCGAGTCGCGTGTTGTGCCTAAACCGGCTAAATAACTGCTAAATTCTTCTTCATTATATTCCACTGAAGGATGGTAATTTACTGTTTGCGCCATTCCTATATCTTCAGCAACATTGGCAACACCATCACTCATTTTACGGTGAGAATATTCTTCTGCCCAAACGGTAAGTGCATCACCATTTTGATGGAATACCGCCCAAAAAATTACAATACAGGCATATACACTTAATAATGCAGCAATTGGTCTGCGATCTTCTTTATCTGATTTAAACATCAAATACAGGAAAAACAATACAACAGGAATACATCCAAAAATAAATGCATCGTTGGTATCTGTTCCTAAAATATTACCATTCGGATTTTCAGGTCCGGTAATACCATTAATAAAGTATCCCAATAAACCGAAACCAAACATTGGTAATAAAACCGCGCCTAATATTTTGCCTGTAGATAAATCGCCTGGTTTAACCGGTTTTAATACATCGGCTTCTTTAATATGTTTAGTTCCTGCTGCAAAAATGATTAACCCTACAATCATACCAATACCTGCAGCCACAAATGCGAATCCCCAACCGTAGTTGATGCGCATAAATGCTGCTACGAAGTTGCAAATAAATGCACCTACGTTGATACCCATGTAAAAAATGTTATAACCGGCGTCTTTATTTGCTTTGTAACGTTCATCGTTATATAGGTTACCAACCATTGTAGAAATGTTTGGTTTAAAGAAACCATTACCTAAAATGATGAGGAGTAAGGAAACAAAAAATGCCGATTCATGATGTATCGACAATCCCAGATAACCTGCAGCCATTAATGACCCTCCAATAAAAATAGATTTACGGTAACCCAAAATCCTGTCGGCGAGCAAACCACCAATAAATGGTGTTAAATAAACCAGGCCGATGTAGGTGCCATAAATATCAGATTTTTTTTGACCTGTAAAGCCCATTCCTCCGTTTTCCCATGCATCAATCATGTACAACGAAAAAATACCGAGCATCAGATAGTAGCCGAAACGTTCCCACATTTCGGTAAAAAAGAGCACGTATAGCCCTTTTGGGTGTAATGGTGAAGATGGTTGACTCATGCTTTTCCCTTTTTTTGGTGCTTAAAGATATAAAGGTTTTGCAAAGCACCTAATGTGCCTTGTGTTATACTTTGTTAGCAGCAACCCAAAATCATGCCTTTTCGGTATTCAGACGGCTGTTTTTGCGGCTGTACAAGAAATATACAATCAATCCCAAACCAAACCAGATAAAGAACCAAAGCCAGTTTTTGGCGGTCATTCCTGTTAAGAGGTACGAACAGGTAGTTACCCCCAATAATGGGATAAGCGACCAGTTGCGTTTAAAAGCGAAAAAGCTCAATACAATACACAGACCCCAAAAAATGAGGGTAGATATTTTATATGTTGCTTCCTCTGCCTGCAAATTGATGTTAAATAAATCGGGGAAATAATTTTTAGTTGCACCATTTAACATTAAAATAAGTGCAGCACCAACAATTGTTATCGGGTAAATAAATTTAGCATTAACATAAGGCATATGAAATTTTCCTGCTTCTTTTTCGCGACGTGGAATTAATAAGATACCACCACAAACCAAAACAAAAGCAAATAATGTTGCAATACTGGTAAAGTCGAGCACAAAAGATTCATCAGTAAATAAAATGGGAATTCCTACTACTAAACCTGTTACAATAGTTGCAAAAGAAGGTGTTTTAAATTTCGGGTGAATGGTTTGGAATTTTTTAGGTAATAATCCATCACGGCTCATGCTCATCCAAATACGTGGCTGACCCATCTGGAACACAAGCAACACGCTGGTCATAGCCGCTACTGCACTCACCGAAATAAGTGCTTCCATCCAACCCACATCGTGCATTTTAAATACTTCGGCAAGTGGGTCGCCAACTGCTAAAGATTTATAATGTGCCATACCGGTAAGCACGAGTGAAACAATAATATATACGATGGTGCAAATTACTAGTGAATAAATCATACCACGAGGTAAATCGCGTTGAGGATTTTTTGCTTCTTCGGCCATGGTACTTACCGCATCAAAACCGATGTATGCAAAAAACACTGCGGCAACACCTGCCATTACCCCTTTAAATCCGTTCGGAAAAAATGATTCTACACCTTCATCATTTATTGGTGTCCAGTTATCAATATCTAAATAAAAAATTCCGACCACTATCACTAATACAATGATGGATAACTTAATTATCACCATGATATTACTGATATTACGACTTTCCTTTACGCCAACATACACAAGCCAGGTAATTAAAAAATTAATGAGTAGGGCTGGGAAATCGAAAATAATATGTAAGCCGCCAATTACCGGAGCATTATTCCATGCATCACCCATTTCGGCATGTGCAGAGCGATAATTTTGTGTAAGCCAAGAAGGTAAATGGATATGCATCAGGTTGAGCAGGTTTTCGAAGTAATCGCTCCATGCAAAAGCCACATATATATTACCTATAGAGTATTCCATTAACAAAGCCCAACCGATAATCCAGGCAACTATTTCTCCAAATGAGGTATAGGCGTAGGTGTATGCACTTCCGGCAACCGGGATTCTGGAGGCAAATTCGGCATAACACATTGCGGTAAAACCACAGGCAATACCACAAATCATAAACAATACGATTACCCCCGGGCCACCACTTGCGGCTGCACTTCCAATACTACTAAAAGCGCCGGCGCCAATAATAGCGGCAACACCAAAAAAGGTTAAATCGCGTACTGAAAGGGTTCTGTGCAAGCCGGAGCTGTGGTTAATATCATCGGCCACGTCCAGGTTTTGCATTACACTTGAGATTGACTTTTTCCTGAATAAACTGCTCATAAGTGGTTGTAGTTGAGGTCGAAATGTAGGAAGTTTATAAGATTTATACAAATTGAGCGCTGCCGACAACCAAGAATTAACCTTTTAGTGCAAATCGCAATTCGGGCAAAGCAGTTAAACCATGGTTATTGATTTTATACCTTTGCAACGCAAATAAAAAACCTAGTGAGAAAAAGTAAATTAAAGCGATTTGCCGAATTGGATACATTCACCAATGTATTGCAGAATTTTAATTTCCTGCAACCTGTCGTAGTGAATCACGAAAAACAAATTGTTGACCCAAAAGGAAAATGGCATAGTACAATATTCAAAAATAACAATCCCATTATTTTAGAATTAGCATGTGGCAAAGGTGAATACACTTGTGAAATGGCCCTTGCTGATAAAAATAGTAATTATATAGGCGTTGATGTAAAAGGCAATCGTATGCATCGCGGTGCAAAACGTGCGTTAGAAGAAAAAATTGAGAATGCCTTTTTTTTGCGCACAGATATCAATATTATTGCTACATTTTTTGAGCCTGGTGAAGTGAGTGAAATATGGATTACTTTTCCTGACCCGCATTTGAAAAAAGGTAAGGACCCAAAAACGTTTAACTAGCGAACGATTTCTGAGTTATTATAAAAAAATATTAAAACCCGGTGCCATCATTAATTTAAAAACTGATGACCCAACCTTATATGCGTTTACTGTAGATACGGTTAAGGAAGGGAATTACACCTTGTTATACGCCGATGATGATATCTATTCCAAACCTTTACCACATCCGTTTTTGGAAATAAAAACGTATTACGAAAAAATGCATCTTGCGGAGCAGAAGACGATTAAGTATGTGCGGTTTGCTATTTGATAATCCAACTTTTTTTTTTCGCGGGGAGGGGGGGGGGGGGGGGTTTTTTCCCCCAAAGGCCCGGGGGGGGGGATATAAAAGAGGGGGGGGGGGGGGGGGTTATTAAAGGAGGGGGGGGGGGGGGGGGGGGGGGGCGCGCCCGCCCCGCGGAGGGAAAGAAGGGGGGGGAGAGGGGGGGGGAAGGGGGGGGGGGGGGGGGGGGGGTGGTGGTGTGTGGTTCACCCGCCCCGGCGGACAAAAAGGCGGAGGGTTTTTCCCCCGGGGCCGGGGGGGGGGGGTTTTAAAAATGGGGGGGGGGGGGGGTTTATTGGACGCAAAGGTTGTAGTGGTGTGTGGTTCACCTGCCTCAGCGGACTAAAAGCGCGGAGAGTTTTTCCCCGGGGAAAGCGAGGGGGGGGTTTTTTTAAGAGGGGGGGGGGGGGGGGGGGGGGGGGGGGGGGGGGGGGGGGGGGGTGGGGGGGGGCCCCAAGAGGGGAGGGGGGGGGGGGGGGGGGGGGGGGGGGGGGGATGTGCGTGGTAGGTTGTATTTATTCAAGGCAAAGGTTGTAGTGGTGTTGGTTCCGCCCGGCTAAAGCAGAGGGAGTGGTTGTTGCAATTGCAATATGATCGAATGATTTTATGCCTACTTCCATTTCGGGTGAGCCTTTTAATTGAATGGCAAGAATATTATTTAATTCAGGCAACGCATCAGTAGTTTCACTCAAGTCGAAAATATATTTTGATACATCTTTTATTTGCTGAAGATTGGTTATAGAAGTTACATAAAACATGACATCTTCCTGTGGTGAAAATAATTGATTTGTTCTGACAATTACCGGCATATTTAGCTGATGTAATTCCGGTAAAATAGTTGCCATAAAACTATCATCTACTTCAACAAAATCAGGTTCAAAAAATTGAATAATATTTTTAATATTATCGATATCCTGATTAGCAAATTCGGCAACAATTTTCGGTCCGGTAATCCAACCTTTTATAGCGAGTGCATTTTGTGGTGAAATATAATCCGGTGACTTTGGGTCGAAATTAAATCCGATAAAATCTACATCATAAGCGGCAAAAAATCGTGCGTCGGTGAGATTGGTGATAGACCCTGCTTTAACAATTTTGGATAACATGCTGCAATTTTCGGTAGGATTTTGGAGATTATTACGATAAAATGGAATTATTTTGCGGTATGGCATCAAAATATTCACCTGACACCTTTTTTGATCAGGTATGGCAAGTAGTAAGATTAATACCTAAAGGCAGGGTTACCAATTACGGCAGCATTGCCAAATATTTGGGAACAGGGCTCAGCTCCAGAATGGTTGGATGGGCTATGAATGCCAGTCACAACGCCAAACCAAAAGTTCCTGCACACAGGGTAGTGAACAGAAATGGGTTACTTACCGGCAAAGCACATTTTAATCCGCCCGAAAAGATGGTAGCCTTGTTAGAAAAGGAAGGTATAGAAGTTAAAAACGACCAAGTAGTTAATTATAAGTTGTTGTATTGGGACCCGGCTGTCGAATTGAAGGACCCCGAAATGCCTACACCTACAAAAAAGAAGTGAAAAACAGGCAAAGCATATATTCAGTGCAAGTTTGAGAACTAATTTATTCTTTCTGTATTATTCCCAAAAATTCACTGCCTGCATTTGAGGTAAATTGTAAAAAATAGTTTCCTGAAGCGAGTAATGCAATATCAATTTTAATGAAATTTATTTCAACTATAGGTTTAAATAAAACCAAATTTCCCATTAAATCATAGAGTGAAACATTGCCAATTACCGGAACTTGAAATGATATGAATAATTCATTATTTGCAGGATTCGGAAAAACATTAAACGGCATTGTGATAATTGTATTTACTGCAACGCCTTCATCAATTAATTGATTACAATTGTCATCAATTCCATTGAACAATTCTTCTGCGCCTGGAAATATTAATGAATTAGCATCGTCGCAATCGGTGCTATCTATTATGAAACCGTCAATTGCTGCTGTACAAGTAGTGGTATCGTTTTCTTGGTCTCCGAATAAATCTCCATCGGCATCGAAATAAAATGTATTCATCGGAAATCCTTCATCTACTGCTAAGTTGCAGTTATCGTCTAAACCGTTGCACATTTCTATGGCGTCAGGGTTAATTACAAAGCTGGTATCGTTGCAATCATTACCCAACCCAATTCAACATATCCAGGAATTTCTGTTAAACAAGAAACGATGAAAATAGCATTATTCCCAAATTCATCGCCATCTGCATCTGCATAAAATACATTCAATGCAAATCCCTCGTCATATAAAGTATTGCAATCATCATCTAGATCATTACAAATTTCTATTCCATCAGGATTAATTACAAAATTGGAATCATTGCAATCTAAATTATTAAGCACATAACCTACTAAGGTATCTTCACAACTACTTATCGCATTTACAGGATTACCATAGTTATCGCCGTCGTAATCAAAATAATAAGTAGTATGTAAACAGGGTTCTGAAAGTTTTATCGTCCAAAAATCGCCATAACCATGGTTACCGGAAATATCGAAATTATTTGAAACCCCCATGCCTGTTGCCATAAAACCATTTCCAGGTATTAGGGTATATGCCATTCCATAATCTGTAAGAGTGCCTCCGAAACATTTTTGCCAATTAATAGAACCTAACGAGTCTAAACATATCATCCAATAATCGGAATATCCGGGAGATCCGTGATTGCCTATTACATCACCATCATGTGAATGTGAACTTCCACCGACAATAATATTATTCTCGTCTTGAACAAATATTGATTCACCATTATCATCGTCAAATCCGCCTAATGATTTTTGCCAAATTAATTCTCCCATAGAGTCGATATGCACCACCCAAAAATCATGTGTCCAATCAACACCGTGGTGACCGGTAACATCATAATTTTTTGAAGCTGATTGACCGTTAATGTAATAGCCATTACTTAAACTTTTAGTAATTGCTTTTGGCATATCCTCACCTGAACCCCCAAATGAATTTTGGTATTGAATAATTCCATTGCTATCTATTTTTAAAAACCAATAATCCCAACTACCATGGTTATATGTCGCATCAATATCATTAGATTGTGCGGAAGATATGATTGCGTAGCCGCCATCATCGGTTTGCACCATGTCTTTTCCATTATCGCTATCGCTACCTCCATATGATTTTTGGGAAAGTATTGCTCCGGCAGAGTCAATTGCTACCAACCACAAATCGGACATACCGTAATTTGAAGTCACATCACCACCCACTGTGCCGGAGGTTCCAAGAAAGGAAATTTTATTTTCTGAAATGAAATCAATTTTTATTGCAGTGTCACTCCCTGGCCCGCCATAACATTTAATCCAGAGTAACAAACCTGTGGATGATATTTTTGCAACGAAGGCATCGTTTGAACCATGCGAACTAACAAAATCGCCATCAATTGAACCGGTATATCCGGCAACATAAATACTCCCGTCAGCAGCTTCAACTACTGATGCAGCGTGGTCGAATTCAAGTCCACCAAGACTCTTTTGCCACATTAAATTTCCGTTGCTGTCTAATTTAGTAATCCAACAATCTTCTTCCCCAACAAAGCCTGTAACTTCACCATCAGTTGATTTGGTTCTACCAACACAAACAACGCCTCCATCAGCTGTAGGAACCATGTTCTGTGCCCATTCCATTTGAGAACCTCCGTTACATTTTTGCCATTCGATATCCGGATACATTCCGGGAACTTGTGTAAAGGCGTAGTGAACCGATAAAATGTAAATTAACCCAAGTAGTAAATACTGTTTAAATAAGTGACCATATGTACACGAAGCAATATTCAAAATCAACTATTTGCCAATAAAGATATGTATTGTTGGCTCCACACTTTACAAAATCGTGTGAAATATACAATTACGCATGTGAAATGCATGTATAATTTAGTGAATGTAGTAAAAAGCAAAGCAACATTGGGGCATCACCAAGAACCGCCAGCTCCACCGCCACCAAAACCGCCACCACCAAATCCGCCGAAGCCTCCACCGCCTCCGCCGCCGCCAAAACCACCTCCTCCAAAACCGCCGAAGCCTCCGCCACCCCAATAAGTTGGTCCTCTTCTGCTAAATGTGGTTCCTCCACCACCTTTTGTTCTGCGAGAGATAAAAAAGATGATTAAAATAATGATGATGATTATGATTAAAGTTGGTGGTGCATCGTTAGCATTGCCATAAGGTTGACCTTCGTATGCACCGGTCATATATTTCATCATTTCAGTGGTTGCATTATCTATGCCACCATAAAAATCATTTTGCTGAAATGCGGGAGTGAGAATTTGATCAATAATCTGATTGCAACGAATATCAGTTAAATATGCTTCAGTTCCATAACCGGTTGCAATAAACATTCGATGGTCGTCAACCGCAACTAATAATACGATACCATTATCAAAATTTGCATTACCAACTCCCCAATACCGACCAATTTTATAAGCGTAATCGCCTATTTCAAAAGGTTCAACACTAGGTAAGGTAATTACTGCAATTTGTGTAGAAGTGGTGTCGTTATAATGTACTAATTTATTTTCCAGTTGAGCTTCTGCTGCATCGTCAATTACATTGGCCTCATCGTTTACCAAACGCGCTGGTGATGGGCGTTTCAGCAAATCCTTATCGCTTTGTGCAACAAGTGTAATCGGCGTTAAAATAAACAGCGAAGCAACAACAAATAGTGTTTTGAATTTAATCATTTCTAAAAGAAATTTCATCGCTCATTTCATTAATATCGCCAGCATTACGAGGGAAATAATTTTTTAATTCTTTACCGGAAGTTTCAATTGCATTGATAAGCCCTTTCACAAAATTGCCTTGTATAAAATTGGCTACCATATCTTCTTTTATGTCATCCCAGAAATTTTCCGGTACTTTTTCATTAATTCCCACATCACCAATTATCGCAAATTGTCTGTCTTTTACGGCAAGATAAATTAATACCCCATTGCGCAATTCCGTTTTATGCATTTCGAGTTTGCGAAAAATATCCGCAGCACGGTCTAATACATCATCACCACAAGATTCTTCCAGGTGTAAACGAATTTCGCCTGATGTATCCATTTCAGCAGTGCGGATGGCACGAATTATCTCCTGCTGTTGTTCAGCAGTAAAAAAGGTTCTTGCTTGAGGCATCTTTTATTTATTATCGCTAAAGTCAACTTTAGGCGCTTTATCCGCACCTTCAGCAGCAGTAAATCCATTGCGTTTTTCGAAGCCTGTTATACTCGCCAAAATATTGGCAGGAAATTTCCTGATACGGGTATTATAGTTTTTGATAGCCTCGTTATAGTCCACTCTGGCAACGTTTATTCTATTTTCAGTGCCTTCTAACGAACTCATCAAATCGCGATAAGCCTGAGTTGCAGTTAAAGTCGGGTAATTTTCAACTACCACCAATAATTTGCTTAATGCAGAGTTTACCCCGTTTTGAGCTTCGGTAAATGACTGTAATTGCTCCGGTGTAGCTTTCGAAGGGTCGATAGTAACATTGGTAGCTTTTGCACGGGCTTCGATAATTTCAGTAAGTGTCGATTTTTCGAAATCGGCAGCACCTTTTACGGTATTTACCAAATTGTCGATAAGGTCGAGACGACGCTGATATGCTGATTCCACGTTATTCCATTTTTCGTTAGCAGTTTCATCAGCTGTTACCATACCATTATACGTGCCTCTTGCGCCTAAAAAAATTACCAGGATTACACCTAAGGTGATAAATAGTCCGATTCTAGATTTTGCCGGAGCTGCGGGAGTTGTAGTTGCCATTGTTTTTTAAATTGTGTTTGTAAAGATAAACCTAATAGTTAAATAATATAACAGTAGGACGACCTGGCAGTTCAAATATTGTATAATCTCAACCAAAATTTGCAGTTTCCTCCTTCAAATATGAACTTTGAACAAAATACCAGTTATGAGCGAATTAGTAAATGAATTTAACGACTACCGTTCAAAAATGAACGAAGTAATATTGGGCAAACAAAATAAAGTGATTAACCGCCTGTTTAACCTCGACACCAACACATATGCTGAGGGTGCGCTTTCGGTTAAAACCAAAGAAATGTTAGGTTTGGTTGCGAGTATGGTGCTTCGTTGTGATGATTGTATTAAATACCACCTGGGTAAATGTTTTGAAGAAGGTGTTACTACCGAAGAAATTTATGAAATTTTTGCCGTAGCCAATATTGTTGGTGGCACCATTGTAATTCCTCATACCAGAAGAGGTGCGGAATACTGGGAAGCGTTAATTGCTTAATCCGATTATTGTAATTACATAGATTTATATTTATTGCATTATTAATTGCAATAGATATTCATACTTCTCCCAACAAAAATGATTATTAGTTGAAAAATGATTATTTTCGTTAGGATGAATTATTTACTGGTAATTTTAATCGCATCACTTTCCTTGGGTTCCGGCAGAGAGCTTAAACATTATCATTTTGAGCAACCTGACAATATTATTTCCCTACCGGATTCTTTACGAGAAATTTCGGGCATAGCTTTTATTAACGACAGCACCGTAGTTTGTGTGCAGGATGAAAATGGGATTTTATTTGTTTACGACATTCAGCACAATCGGATAAAAGAGCGACATCCGTTTCATGCAGATGGCGATTATGAAGGTATTACCACTGCTTACAATTACATTTATATTTTACGCAGCGATGGTAAATTATTTGAGATAAGCGATTTTAACAGCAAAAAAATAACCACCAAAAGTTATACTACCAATGTACCTGCTGCAAATAATGAAGGCCTTTGTTTTAATTATGGGGAGAATGAATTATTGATTGGTTGTAAAAATAAAACCACCAGTTCAGATGTCGAAAAAGATGTACGTCAGATATATGCATTTGATTTATCGGAACACAAATTGGATAAAAATGCCAAATTCGAAATGCGGGTAGAAGATGCTATGGCGTTTGCCGATAAAAAGAATTTGGACATGAGTGGTGTTGGAGCAAACAAAAAAGGCAAAAATAAAAATACATTTAAATTTAATATTTCCGCCATTGCCATTCATCCCATTTCGGGCAATTTATATATTTTGAATGCAGCAGATCATGCTTTGTTTGTAGTGAACGACAAAAGCAAAATAATTGCTATTCAACTATTAGACCCTGTATTATTTAACAAACCCGAAGGTTTAACCTTTAAACCAAACGGCGATATGTTTATTACCAACGAAGGTCAGGAAGGCAAGGCAAATATTGTTTCACTTACCTATCGTTAATAGTTGATTGACCTGAAACCGAAGGAAGATATTTCAAAAAAAAGGACAAATTCCCTATCTCCGGTTGTATCTGCGTATCTTTGCCGCAAATTATCAGGTTAATACAATGTCACAACAATTTTCAGAACAAGAACAAATTCGACGCGAAAGCCTTTTGGCATTGCGCAACATGGGTATTGAACCCTATCCTGCCGCATCATTTGAAATTAGTCACTCTGCTGCTACCATTCTTAAACAGTTTCCTGAACAACCGGATTCGTTCAAGCATGTTAGTTTAGCCGGAAGGGTAATGGGTAAACGCATTATGGGAAAGGCGTCGTTTGCTGTTATTCAGGATAGCACATCTAAAATTCAGATTTATGTGAAGGGAGATGAAATTTGTCCGGGTGAAGACAAATCGTTGTATGAAGAGGTATTCAAAAAACATTTAGATATAGGTGATATAATTGGTGTAAAAGGATATGTATTTACTACCAAAACCGGTGAAACTTCCATCCACGTGAGTGAATTCAGTTTACTCAGCAAAAGTTTACGTCCGCTGCCAATTGTTAAAACCGATGCAGATGGAAATGTACACGATGCATTTACCGATAGCGAACAACGTTACAGAATGCGTTATGTGGATTTAATTGTAAATCCTGACGTGCGTGAAGTATTTATTAAAAGAACTAAATTGGTAAATACCATACGTACGTTTTTAAATAGTTTCGGATATATAGAAGTTGAAACACCAATTTTACAACCTCTTTATGGTGGTGCTGCTGCACGTCCGTTCAAAACACATCACAATGCATTGGATATGACATTATATATGCGTATTGCCAATGAGTTGTATTTAAAACGATTAATTGTTGGTGGATATGATGGAGTATATGAATTTTCAAAAGATTTCCGTAACGAAGGTATGGACAGGTTCCACAATCCTGAATTTACACAAGTAGAATTTTATGCAGCTTATAAAGATTATATTTGGATGATGGATTTTGTGGAAGAGATGATAGAAAAAGTTGCTATTGAAGTAAATGGCACTACAGAAGTTCAGGTGGGCAATAATCTGATCTCTTTTAAACGTCCATGGAAACGCTTCACCATGTTTGAAGCCATTGAACATTTTACCGGCATTGATATTTCGAACATGGATGAAAAAGAAATTTACAATACTGCAAAAACGCTCAAAGTGCATGTTGATGCTACAATGGGTAAAGGCAAACTGATAGATGAAATTTTCGGAGAAAAATGTGAGCCGTTTTTAATTCAACCAACATTTATTACCGACTATCCTGTTGAAATGAGTCCGCTTGCTAAAAAACATCGTTCTAAAGAAGGTTTAGTTGAACGTTTTGAAGCTATTTGTAATGGCAAAGAAATGTTGAATTCATTTAGCGAATTAAACGACCCAATCGACCAGCGTCATCGCTTCGAATCGCAATTGGAGTTAGGTAAACGCGGCGATGAAGAGGCTATGCAATTAGACGAAGACTTTTTACGCGCACTCGAATATGGTATGCCACCAACAGCAGGTATTGGAATTGGTATTGATCGTTTAACGATGATTATGACCAATCAACATGCTATTCAGGATGTGTTGTTTTTCCCGCACATGCGCCCGGAGGCTAAGTAATATTATTAAAGTATTTGTTTATCGTTTATGTTATTTCATAAACGATAAACTTTGATATTGCTTGGTGCTATTTATGCGCAATATATACATGCCACTTGCTAAATCGGAGACATCTAATTGTAAATAATTGTTGGTTGTATTATATTGTATTTCACGAATCAAACTACCATTTGAAGTAAACAATTGAATTGTTTCAATAAGGGTATTTTCCGGTATTACAATTGTTACCATTTGCCCAACAGGATTCGGGAATAAATAAGCAGCATCATTTTGTGTTTGACTGATGGTAATTATTTCGCTATAAGTAAAACTATCATCATTGTCTATCATCTTTAATCGATAATAATATTGTGAAGCAGTTGTTACATCGTCAATAAACTGATAAGTTATTACATTGTTGCTTGTTCCTACTGCGGGAACAAAAGTGAGTGGAATAAAATCACTGCCATCTACACTTCGTTGGACTTCAAAACCACTCAACAACATTTCGTGTGCAGTTGACCAGGTTAATGTATTTCCGTTGGTATGAGCAGTGCCGTAAAATGAAATTAACTCCAGCGGTAATAAAAATTCGCATGTGCCCAGTGTTGGGGGTAATGTATATCGCGTAGCATCGTTATACACCCAATACGCAGCATTATTATAATCACTTACACTAGCAGGGTCGGGTAATAATAAACAGTCTATTTTACCATTATCTCTATCACTTAAAAGCACACAGTTTGTGCCAGCGGTTAAACCCGGGGGAAGCAGAGATTGTTCCGAATTATTTGTTCCGGTCCATGACCAAGCACCATTAAAATTAGCGGCAGCAATAAATGTTGGACTGGCAACCGAGCCGGTAAATGCCAAAATTTGGTCACCATTTGTAGTTAAAGCCATACTGGCGGCAATTCCGCTTGCTGCAATTGTTCCGGATGAAACTGTTACACCGGCTTCTAAATTCCCGGATGGAAACGTGGTAAATCCGCCAGCACCGCCACCGGTAAACGTAACCATGGTATTGGTAGGCACGCCACCTGAAGGTACAGTCCACAATATTCCTCCTTCGCTGGCATAAATTGCCGTTCCTGTCCATCCTGCATCAACAAAATAAATTTGCGTGCCATCTTCCAGATAATTAGTAGTTATTATGGTAAACTGATCGTTATTGTCAGCATTGTATCCTACGAAAGCAATATCACCGGGGGCGACTTGTGCTTGACTAATAATGTGTGTCAACAATAAGGCATAAAGTACATATCCCTTCTTTTTCATTTTATGCCGATTTTGGCACAAAATTAAAGCGGGCAGGTTATGCGAATATTAAGCGGTTATTGTTAAAAAATCAATTCAACTCGCGAAAAAGAGGAATAATAAAAATGTGGTAGGCAATAATTATTTACCGGAATCTATCCATTGATTTTACCAGGTCATCATCTTTTTTGATGTTTCTCCAGGCAAAAAAGAGGGCTATAAATGCCAGCACAGGGACTCCAACGGCAAATTCGTAACGTGGTGTTCCACCAGTTTGCACAGCGGTAAAAGCAGCCGTTCCTGCTAGTGAAAAAGCGCATACCATATTTACAAGGCAAATCATCATTTGCAACTTGCGATTTTTATATTGAGTGAGTGCGAATAAACTTAACAAAACAACTGCAACAGCGACAGCAGAAGTAATTAAATCATTTTTTCCCAGCAAATTTTCACCTCTTACTTCGGCAATTGGCACAAAAAAGTAGGCTGCTCCGGCAATTGCCGCAATGATTAAAAACAGGGTTTGGATTCGTTGCCACATAGGATGTATTTTGGCCAAAGATAATAAGGTACCGCAAATAATAAAGAATGGTTTAGGTGATATTTAATTAATATTGCAGTGTGAGGTACTTTTTAGAAATAGCTTACAGGGGAACAAGTTATGTAGGTTGGCAGGTGCAGCCTAATGGTATAAGTGTGCAGCAAAAAATTGATGAAGCACTCAGCACCATTTTGAGGGACGATATACATTGTATAGGTTGTGGAAGAACAGATGCCGGTGTGCATGCTTCACAGTTTTTTTTACACTTTGATACCCAGGTGAATTTGCCTGAAAATTTCAGTTTACGCCTCAATCAATTTTTACCCGCAGGAATTGCAGTGAAACGACATATACCGGTGCATGAAAAAGCACATGCGCGATTTGATGCAACAATGCGTGCATATGAATACACTTTTACCTTTCAAAAAAATCCTTTCGGCAACGACTTAATGGTTTATCGTCATTTTAAAGATTTGGATTTTGATTTGATGCAGCAAGCTTGTGCAATTATTAAAAAATACAATGATTTTCCTTCCTTTTGTAAAAGCAATCAAGGTTCGAAAACAACCATTGTAAATATTGTAGATTGTTATTGGAAAGATGATGGTGAACGAAAAGTGTTTTATATATCTGCGGACCGTTTTCTACGTGGTATGGTGCGTTTAATTGTTGGCACCATGATTCAAATTGGCAAACACAAAATGACATTAGAAGAATTTGATACAGGCATCAAAAATAAAGAGCGATTTAAATATGCACTTTCGGCGCCAGCACATGGATTGTTTTTAATTCGTGTTGATTATCCTTATATCAATTAATTTATTTCAACAATATCCCAAAAAAATAGGTATGATTATGGCTACTGGCCAATCATACCTATTTGGTTAATTTTTATGTAATTGTTATTGATTAATAGCAATTACTTTTCCGATATCACCGGTAGGCGTAACCAGCTTGGCTGTATACATGCCAGTAGGAATAGCCAATTCGAAAATATTTTGCTGATTTTGCACTGTTGTTTCCAACATTAATTGACCCAGCATATTGTAAATAAATAATTGCGAAGGTTCAGTTACGGCATCATCAAAATAAATAAACACGCGATTGGCATTAGCATATAAAGAAACTGCTTCATCAACTTCTTCAGTATCATCTCCTTCGAGTCTGCAGGATGCTGTTGTGAAAAACTGCGATTCTGAATAATCAGATAGTGAGCCGTCGGCACAGGCACTGCGAATCTGCCATTCATAATCGGTGCTGCAGGTTAATCCATTTAATTTAGTATTTGTTTTATCAGGTGCTACCATTTTTGTTTCCCAAAATCCACCGGGCTGACGGTAAGCCACTTCATAATAAGCTACTCCGGGTTTAGGCTCCCAATATACTTTAGCCCAATGCGCTGTGGTTGTGCCGGTTCCAAGCGGATCGGTAACAATACAAATGAGACCTTGTCCTGCTAGAATTGACGTATTAGGTGTCCAATTGATAGCATAATCTAATATATTGATTGAAGTTGGCACAGGGACAAATGGAGTGGTATTACTAATTGAAACTCGCATCCATCCATAATATTTCAGTGGCCCGTTTTTTAATCGGAAGCCAATATATTTTACAACGCCAAAACCCATACCCTGAGTCCAACAATAATCTGGCGAGCTTGAAAATATTGCATTGAAACATTGCTGGTAAAAAAATTCTGCATTATTAGCAAAATTTAATGTGTTATTGATGGGTGTATTTGCAGGTAATATTTGTGCAAATTTTGCGCTTAGGTTAGTAAATAATGCATTCGAAAAGGTATAAATATTTGTCGACTGCAAGGTATAGGCAATTCTCGCACCATTAACTCCCTGGACACCAAGATGGTCGTAATTATTTCCCGAAGCCGTATAGGAAGAGTAAAAATAAAATGCGTTAAAAATAAAATCTGTTACAGAGTCGCCATCTACATCAAGATGTAAAGAGTCCAGAGGTCCCGTTGTAAATACCACCTTATCAGGATTAATATCGGTGTAAATAACCTGGGCATCGGCCTCATTTGTAATAGCTAAAACAGTTGCAGCCATCGTAGAATAGGCCGTCAAGCGTTTTGGGGTAGTTGTTAATTTCATATGGAAGGTTTTATCAAATATAACAAAATTTGACACCTTATGCAATCAGCAATATATATTAATAAATTACAATTAAGCAGTTATTAAGTGCTTGCAAGCAAATTAACCTCAAAAAGTTTTATAAAGCTAGTGTAAGATTGCGGAACAAATCGTTAATGTGTTGCAGCAAATCGGTTCCACTCCTATTAATAATCGCTCTGCCATCAATCATTTTAACAGCAGTAAGTTCACCCATAGTTCCTGTTGTAAATACCTGGTCGGCATTATACATTTCGGTAAGTGAAATATTTTTCAGGTGGATGGGAATATTGTTTTGTTGACACAAAGTAATAACAGTTTTTCTGGTAATTCCCGGTAAACACGCATCAGCATTTGGTGTAAATACCATACCGTTTTTTATCATAAAAATATTACACGCATTTGTTTCTGCAACAAACCCATTATTGTCTAACATCAATGCATCATCAGCTCCGGCATTATTGGCTTCAATTTTTGCGAGGATATTATTAATTAAATTATTATGATGAATTTTAGAATCGATATTAGCAGGACCATTACGGCGAATAGAAGATGTAATTAAGGTAATTGCATTTTGATATACAGGAGCCTTCCATTCTGCCAGCACAATTAAAGTACATCCCGATTGATTTAATCGCGGGTCCATACCCGAAGTAATTTTTTCACCTCGTGTTAAGGTTAAACGAATATGTGCACCATCAGACATACCATTGGCTTTTAAAGTAGCATAAATAGCCTCGGTAATAAAATCATTATCCGGCACGTTAGCAAACATCATGGCATGCGCACTTGCCTGCAAACGTTCAAGATGTTCAGCTAAACAAAAAACCTTTCCGTTGTAAACGCGCAGTCCTTCCCAAACAGCATCGCCACCTTGCACAGATGAATCAAATACTGAAACCTTTGCTTCATTGCGTGGATACAATTTATCTTTTACCCAAACAAGAATATTGTCGTTTTTGGTATTATATTGCTGTTGCATATTAAATGGCGTGTTGTTTTAATTTTTCATAATAGGGCAAGGCTTCGGTATATACTTTTTGTAAACTTGACAATAAGTGTATTTCTTCCTCAACATATTCTTGAAATCCGGACGAGGTGTGCACATTTTGATACCAATATTTCGCCCAAACACCATCCGCTTTTTTGGGACCCGGTGCCCAGCTTAACATGACAGGAAGAAATGGAATAGTGCACGATTTGCAAATTGTTTGCAATGCCGTTTCAGGGTCTTTCAAAATAGTATCAGCATCCACTACAATACAATGCAAATGTAATTTTTGTAAATATTCAAACAACTCAAAACTTTGTTTAATACCAATATCTTCCAATGTAGGTTCTGCAATTACTTTCCCGTAGGAGTGTAATACTTTTTTAGGGTCCCGAATTAAAATAATATTTTTTGTCTGCTCCAAAAATCGCAAATCCATATCTACCAAATGATGGGTCATTTGTTTTAAGAATAATACATCACGAGTGAAATTATCAAATAAAAAACCGTCCATTACTTCATCACCATTAGCGTTTTGCGCTGCCATTACTTCTTCGCGACCGGGGTGCTGCAACCCTGTAACCCTCAGATAGTGGGCATATAAAGGCTCGTCAAATACACGGGTATCTTTTCTTTGTGAAAATGCATACATCATAGCCGTAGAAATATTTCGCGGGCCTGACCATAAATTAATAATTATTTGAGCCGGTTTCAATTTTTACAATTATTTTCAGGTTAAACAAACAACTTAGGCAGATTTTACAATACTCAGTTTAGCAAATTTGAGTAATAATTTTTTCTGTCCCGCATTTTGAAAAAAGATAGTTGCCATTTTACCATCATTAGCACCTTCCATTGCCAATATTTTCCCAAAACCAAATTTCTGATGTTCTACATCCATGCCTGACTGCAATTCTTCAGGGAAAGCAGCCACAAAATTTTCGGATGGTTTGTGGACGAAATTATTAACTGGAACAGTTGGTTTCACCTTTGTTACAGGCGTACCGTTTTCATATTGTTTATTACTTTTTTCTTCCGTCCAGCTTTTTGAATTATAACCTACATACTGCAATAAATTTTGTGGAAGCTCTTCTAAAAAACGGCTAGGCTCACAATATTCTAAATTCCCGTATTTATATCGCGTTGCGGCATGCGTAATGGTCAACTTTTTTTCCGCACGGGTTACAGCTACATAAAACAACCTGCGTTCTTCTTCCAAATCTTCACGCGAAGAAACCGATAATGTTCCCGGGAATAAATTTTCTTCTAAACCCACAACAAACACGCTTTTAAATTCCAGTCCCTTTGCTGCATGTATGGTCATTAATTTAACTGTTTCATCTTCATTGCCTTCTGCGTCAGCATCGGTTAATAAAACTACCTGTTGCAGATAATTGGTCAATGTTTTTTCTTCTTTCAGTTCATCTGTAAATGTTGGCACAAATTCAGGCGAATCCACGTCATCGGGCGTTACAAATTCTTTTATGGAGTTTAATAATTCCTGAATATTTTCATATCGGCTCAAGCCTTCAACACTTTGGTCGTTATATAATTCTTTTAACAAACCTGTTGATTTGGCAATATGACTAGCTACTTCGTAAGCATCCTTTTTATCGAGCATGGTTTGGAAGCTTTTAATCATGGTAACAAAGTCGGAGAACAATTTTCTGGTGCCGGAATTAAATTGCAGTAAATCGATATTTTCCGACATGGTCCACAAACTTTTGTCGTTGTCGGAAGCGTACACCATTAATTTTTCGATACTTGTTTTCCCGATACCGCGGGCAGGATAATTAATTACGCGTTTAAACGATTCTTCATCATGCGGATTCACGGTCAGTTTTAAATACGCAATTAAATCTTTTACCTCTTTGCGTTGATAAAACGAAATACCGCCGTAAATGCGATAAGGAATATTGAGTTTGCGTAAACCTTCTTCAAATGCACGGCTTTGCGCATTAGTGCGATAAAGAATTGCGAACTCTCCATTTTTAACATGGTCGCGCATACGTTGCTCAAAAATGCTGTCCGCCACCATTCTTCCTTCCTCATTATCGCTCATGGCGCGAATAACCTTTATGGTATCACCTTCATCGTTATCGGTCCATATTTTTTTGGCTAACTGATGTTGATTTTTGCCAATAATATGATTAGCCGCTTCAACAATAATTTTCGTAGAACGATAATTTTGTTCGAGGCGGAAAGTTTTTACTTCCGGAAAATCTTTTTCGAAATTTAAAATGTTCGCAATGCTTGCACCGCGGAAGGCATAAATACTTTGCGCATCATCACCAACTACGGCAATATTTTGAAATACATCGGCAATTCGTTTTACGATGGAATACTGTAAAAAGTTAGTATCCTGAAACTCATCTATCATTACATATTTAAAACGATGCTGGTATTTATATAATACATCAGGAAAACGTTCGAGGAGTTCGTGTGTTTTTAATAATAAATCATCAAAGTCCATCGCCCCGGCACGGAAACAGCGTTTTGTATAATTTTTATATACTTCTGCCATTTTAGGACGGCCGTTTCCTACATCTTCACTAATTAAGTCGGTATTAACCGCATAGGCTTCAGGACCAATTAAATTATTTTTACAAAGTGATATCCTGTATAATACATATCCGGGTTTATACAATTTATCGTTCAACCCCATTTCTTTCACAATGGTTTTGAGTAAATTTTTTGCATCTTCCGAGTCGTAAATGGTAAAGTTGGAAGGATATCCCAATTTATCGGCTTCACTGCGTAAAATTCTGGAAAACACGGAGTGGAAAGTGCCCATCCACAAATTGCGCGCATCGGTTCCGTAAAGCTGTTCGATACGATTTTTCATTTCACGGGCAGCTTTGTTGGTGAAAGTCAGCGCTAATATCGAAAACGGGTCTATGCCCGAATGCATTAAATACGCCACACGAAAAGTAAGCACTCTGGTTTTTCCAGAACCCGGTCCCGCAATAATCATAGTTGGGCCGTGGATATTGGTAACAGCCGCCAACTGAGCTTCGTTTAAAGTATCTAATAATTTCACGGGTTAAAAATACGGCAAAGAGACAGGCTTATACAAGTATTTAGTGTGGATATAGCTTTTAATCTTTGGCAGGCAGTGAAAACAATCGGCCAATTAACATCACCAAAAATAAAACACCCCAAACCGACTCAATTAAGGCCAGGTTTCGAATTATGTGTGTAGGATTTGGATAAGCCGAACCCGTTCCACTTAAACTGCACAAACTGAAATATAAACTTTCGGAATAGGTTTGATATCCCGGTTCAAGGGCAAAACCCAAAGCGCTATGATCGAGTAACAAAAAAACTTCGTAAAAACTTGCCCATCCTAAAGCGATTAATAAATACACAGCTACTGAACCCCACAACCGTTCGGCAATATGTAAATTTTCTGCATAAATATCTTTTAATCCCAATGCAATAATATAACATTCAATCCCACATAAAAACACATGGGTGAGGATTAATAAATTTGTTTTCCATTGCGTTACATCTACAAAAGGATTGAGGGCGACAAAAGAAATCAGGAAAACGATAATAATTGCAATTTTGATAATTTGCTGCACCTTTTTATCGGGGTTTAACAACTGGGCTAATTGATACAGGATAATCAAATAAACAGCTTCAGGAATTAACAAAATTGCCGATACGAGAGTATGTGGATTTTCTACATCCAATTTAATCATAATATCTCCCAATATCAATACTAAAAATATTAGTACAATTTCGATTACCGCTACTTTGCGATAATTTTTAGATTTGAGACTAAGCGCCTGAACAAATTTTTTAGTTGCCATATTAAGCTGTGCTTACCTGAGCATCGAAGATAATAAAAACAGTGAAAGTTTATTTAATAATTATGTTTTTTCGTTTCAGAAGGCTGTTAGTATTGCGCTGTGGTTGTTTGGCAACCGGATGATTTTATCACGATACTGTTCTAATCGGGCCAACTATTGTTTGTGGTAAATTGCTTTTTATGCTGATAAATATAAATTTTAGAACAACGAAGCACCGTGCGCTGAAAAAAAAATTATTTCCTCTTCCCACTAAAATTAAAGCAATAAATGGCTCAAAGCGAGTAAGTTCGTTTTTAGTTTGGTGATACCGAGCTAATAGCTTTATTTTTGATGTAAATATCTCTTATGACACCCGAACTTATATTAAAAAAATATTATGGTTATAATAGTTTCCGCGATAAACAGGAAGCTATTATACAACATGTATTAAATAAACAAGATGCTGTTGTAGTAATGCCAACCGGCGGAGGAAAGTCGGTATGTTTTCAAATACCGGCCATGTTACTTCCGGGAATTACCATAGTTGTTTCACCGCTTATTGCATTAATGAAAGACCAGGTAGATGGTTTAAATGCTATCGGTATTCCGGCCATTGCATTAAATAGCAGCATGAATGCAGTTGAACAACAGGAAGCTTATAAACGTATTAATAATGGTGAAATAAAATTATTATACGTTGCACCTGAACGCATCATGAGTGAAGGTGGTCGGTTTATTGAATTTCTAAAATCGCTCCCCATTACATTATTTGCCATTGATGAAGCCCATTGTGTAAGCATGTGGGGGCATGATTTCAGACCGGAATATTTGCAATTAGCCGTTTTCAAACAACAATTTCCGGGCATTCCGGTTATTGCATTAACAGCCAGTGCTGATGCTATTACGAGAAAAGATATTGCAGAGAAATTATTAATCGCCAAATCGAAAATTTTTATTTCCAGTTTTAATCGCGCGAATATTAATTACATCATTGAACGAAAAAAAGATGCTTTAGATGCGATTATAGAATATATTGATGCGCACAAAAATAAATCAGGTATCATTTATACATTAAGTCGCAATGGTGCCGAAACTTTAGCAACCCAACTCAGCGATGCCGGTTTTGCTGCCAAATATTATCACGCCGGAATGGACAGTACCTCACGCGCAAAAGTGCAGGAAGAATTTAAAACCGACAGGATTAATATTATAGTTGCAACAATAGCATTTGGTATGGGTATAGACAAACCGGATGTGCGTTTTGTTATTCACTACAACATGCCAAAAAATATTGAAAGTTATTATCAGGAAACAGGAAGAGCAGGTAGAGATGGCTTAAAAAGTGATGCCATATTATTTTATTCATATGGAGATGTAATGGCGCTGAAACGATTTGTGGAAGTAGAAGACAAAACACAGGCTGCAATTATGTTTAAAAAACTGGATCAAATGGCCGGTTTTTGTGATGCGAGAAAATGCAGAAGAAAAATGATTTTGGAATATTTTGGCGAAACTTATTCAGTGGACAGCTGTCAGAGTTGTGATTATTGCTTAAGCAAACGGAATAGTTTCGAAGCGACGGTTATTGCACAAAAAGCACTGAGTGCTGTAGTGCGGACTGAAGAACGATTTGGTGTTAATTATCTCATCGATTTTTTACGGGGAAGCAAAAGTGAAAAAATATGGGATAAACATAAGTTATATAAAACCTATGGTATTGGTGCGGACATATCGAAAGAAAAATGGACTTTATATTTCAGGGAATTAATTGACCAGGGATTTTTACATCGCGATGAATCCGGTGATTACCCAAGGCTGACATTAACCGAAAAAAGTCAGTTGGTTTTACAAGGCAGGCAAGAAGTGTATTTTTCGCTTGTTGAAGAAAAAGTGCGTGCAAAGGCAGTTCTTGATATTGAATATGATGTTGCTTTATATGAACAATTGCGCAGTTTCCGAACAAAAATTGCGTACAACGAAAACCTGCCACCTTATATGGTTATAGGTGATGCTACCTTACAAAGTATGGCAGCCTATTTACCACAATCGTTAAGCGACCTGCCGTTTATTCCTGGATTTGGAGAAATAAAAATAGAGCGATATGGTAAAAAATTATTAGAAATAGTTGTTAGTCACTGCCGTTTAAACAAGCTGACTTCGCGCATGGAATTAATAAATAAAAGAGCGGCTAAAAAGAGCAGTGGGTCAAAACCGGCAAAAATTGCTGAGACTAAAAAAACTACCTTGTATATGTTTCGTTCAGGCAAATCTATAGAAGAAATTGCAGCTGAAAGAAAATTTGCCATCTCCACAATTGAAGGACATTTGTGTGAATTTATTTTAACCGGTGATGTTTCTGTGAATCAGTTTGTTTCACCTGAAAAAATTGAAGTAATTACCAGATATATTAAGCATTCTACAGATAAAAAAATAACGCCGATAAAGGAAAAATTGGGTGATGATTACTCCTATTTTGAAATACGAGCAGTACTAAGTCACCTCGACTATTTGTTAACCTAAATTAATTCAACATTTTAGTTAATAGCTCTCCTGCAGCATCACTAATTACTGTTCCGGGGCCAAAAATAAATGCCGCGCCGGCTTCATGTAAAAAGTTGTAGTCCTGCTGTGGAATTACACCACCCACCACAACAAGAATATCGCCACGCCCCTGTTCCTTTAATAAATCGATTACTTGCGGAACTAACGTTTTATGACCTGCAGCTAATGAAGAAATACCAATAACATGGACATCGTTTTCAATTGCTTGTTTCACTGCTTCAGCAGGTGTTAAAAACAATGGTGAAATATCTACATCAAATCCAATATCAGCAAATGCAGATGCAATAACTTTTGCGCCGCGGTCGTGACCGTCCTGACCAAGTTTAGCAATTAAAATTCTCGGACGTCGGCCTTCCTTTTCAGCAAATTGGTCGCTGAGTTGTCGGGCATTGATAAAACTTTCGTTATCCATAACTTCTTTTTGATAAACACCTGCCACAGTTTGAATATTTGCCGCATATCGGCCGAATACTTTTTCCATAGCAAAACTAATTTCCCCCAATGTAGCCCGCTTACGCGCAGCTTCAACTGCCAATGCTAATAAATTTCCTTCACCGGTTGCTGCACAGTTGGTAATTTGTTGTAAAATATTTTCTACTGCAGCATTATCACGTTGTGATTTCACCTGATTAATTCTTTCAATTTGCGATAAACGCACGGCACTATTATCTACTTCCAGAATATCGATATTAGATTGCTCGTCTGTAATAAATGCATTTAATCCGATAATTATTTCCGAACCGCCATCAATTTTACCTTGTTTTTTTGCAGCCGCTTCTTCAATTCGCAATTTCGGAATTCCTGTTTCTATGGCTTTTTGCATGCCGCCCAATTGTTCCACTTCTTCAATTAACTTCCAGGCATCTTCAATAATTTTTTCTGTTAATGCTTCAACAATATTACTTCCTCCCCAAGGGTCAACCGTTTTACAAATATGGGTTTCCTGTTGCAAATATATTTGTGTGTTGCGTGCAATTCGTGCAGAAAAATCGGTTGGCAGTGCAATGGCTTCATCGAGGCTGTTGGTATGTAAACTTTGTGTGCCACCTAATGCAGCAGCTAATGCTTCAATACATGTTCGTGCAACATTATTAAATGGTTGTTGTTCTGTTAAACTCCATCCTGATGTTTGACAATGCGTGCGCAACATGAATGATTTCGCATTTTGTGGCGCAAATTGTTGCATCAGTTTATACCATAAAAATCGCGCGGCACGCAATTTGGCAATTTCCATAAAATGGTCCATGCCTATACCAAAGAAAAATGATAATCGCGGAGCAAAATCATCTACTTTTAATCCACTTTTAATACCTGTTCTCACGTATTCAATGCCATCAGCAAGTGTATAAGCTAATTCAATTTCGGGTGTTGCACCTGCTTCCTGCATGTGGTAACCTGAAATAGAAATAGAATTAAATTTTTGCATATTGGAGGAGCAGTATTTAAATATATCTGCAACTATGCGCATACTTGGAGCGGGTGGATAAATGTAAGTATTGCGCACCATAAACTCTTTCAAAATATCATTCTGAATAGTCCCTGCCAATTGATGTGGTTGCACACCTTGTTCTTCTGCGGCAATAATATAAAATGCCATAATTGGAATAACGGCACCATTCATTGTCATACTCACACTCATTTGATCAAGCGGAATTTGATCAAATAAAATTTTCATATCCTCAACAGTATCAATTGCAACACCTGCCATGCCAACATCACCAACCACACGTTCATTATCAGAATCGTAACCGCGATGTGTTGCCAAATCGAATGCTACTGATAATCCTTTTTGTCCCGCAGCTAAATTTTTTCTATAAAATGCATTCGATGCTTCAGCAGTAGAAAATCCTGCATATTGACGAATTGTCCAAGGTTGCATTACATACATCGAAGTATATGGTCCACGTAAAAAAGGTGCAAGTCCGGGTTGCGTATCCATTACATTTTTAAAATCATCAGTTGGCGCCACAAAATCGTGGTTAATTGAAAAATGTTGGTAGGGAATATGTTTAAAATCGCGTTTCATTTTGTTGTAGCTATTGCGGTTAATTATGGCAATTATTTTGAATCGATAAATTGTTGCCAGGCTTGCTGACCAAATTGTTGTGTTAAGCTTTCAATATAAAAACTGCCATTTGCAGCATCGCGATATCGGTCGATATAACTTTCGTATCGCAATATGTTTTGAATATTTGTTGCTAATTGTATGGCATTATTTTCGCCACTATTGGAAAATGGTGTAACAATTAATACATCGCAACCGCCAAGTATAGCACTCATTGCCGCAGTGGTGGTGCGCAATAAATTACTATGCTCGTCTGTTTGGGTAAACGATGCCGTAGCAGTTACACAATGTATTTCAGGATTGGTTATAAAATCCATCTCAGGCAAATACGCTTTGATTAAATTATGCCACAAAATTTTGAATGCCCTTAATTTTGCTATTTCAAAAAAGAAATTTGAACCAATACCAAAACGGAAAGTACACAATTGAACGAGTTCTTCCAAAGGCACATTTCTTTTTTCCATCTCATCAAAATAGGTGGAAGTAATTTGCAAAGTTTTTACCAGTTGCGAAACAACATCTTCCCCTTGATTGGCAAAATGTGTAGTATCAATTTTAATTAATTTGCAATCGTGTAAATGACCACTTAAGCGGAAAAATAAATCTGCCAAATGCGCAAACATGGTTCCATTATAAGTATCGTTACCATATTGTTGCCAATAACCAATCGGGTCAAATTCAATTCCAAATAAAAGTCTGTCGCGTTCACCAAGATGTCCAACCCTGTCCCGCCATTTATTCACCACATCACCTTCTGACAAATCGCCATACACATTAAAAATAAAATTGGCCGGTGTAGTAAGTTTGATAATCTCATTCACCACATGGTCCCAAACCTCATCACTAGATACACTAATACGCACATGACTGGCGCCTCTTGCTCTCGCAGCCGATATAAGATTGTTCAAGTTATCGTTTTCAGTTACCAACACATCTTCCGTTATGTTCCAGGTTAACGATTGTTGTCCCTGATCGGCAATAGCTTCAACAAATTCGGGGTCTAAATCCAGCATAAATTCAGCATCGGCGTCTACCGTAAATTGGGGCAGGCTTTTACGGGTATACAAGGGCTGAATAGTGATTTGGTCGATGGTATTCACCAACTTTTCGTTAAAATCGGCTCCCTTTAGGTCTTTGGTAACCTGTTCGAACCATTTTTCCTCCGGAATGGGGTTCACATCATGAAATAAATCTTTCATTGTTCAAAGGTATTAAAACCTGTTTGTGTTAACGTCTTTATATTTGTGAAAAATTATCATGATGCAATTGGAAAATTTAACAACCGAGATAAAAGGCAATATTCTATATATTACCATAAACCGTCCGAAGAACCTGAATGCTTTAAATATTAAGACCATTGTTGAGCTGGACGAAGTATTTGAGGAGTATATGTATAACGATGATGTGAAGGGTGTGATATTGACCGGAGCCGGAGAAAAATCGTTTGTTGCCGGGGCCGACATTTCGGAGTTTGCCGATTTTACACCTGCACAGGGCAAAACCATGAGTGAAAACGGGCACGATACTTTTGACAAAATTGAAAACTATACCAAGCCTGTAATAGCCGCTGTAAATGGATATGCTTTAGGGGGTGGATGTGAGCTTGCAATGGCATGTCATTTACGTGTAGCCAGCGAAAACGCGATTTTCGGGCAACCGGAGGTGAATTTGGGTATAATCCCGGGATATGGTGGCACTCAGCGATTGGTTGAGTTGATTGGCAAAGGAAAGGCCTTGGAATTATTAATGACCGGCGATTCTATTAATGCTGCAATGGCAAAGGAACTCGGATTGGTGAATCATGTGGTTGCCCAGGCAGATTTGATGGCAAAATGCGAAGAAATTTTAAATAAAATAATGAGCAAAGGACCGGTGGCTGTGGCAAAGGTGATACAGTGTGTGAATGCTCATTACAGAGGTGGTGGATATGTGGGAGATAGTTATCAGGGTGAGATTACGCAGTTTGGTCAGTGCATGGAAACGGAGGATTTTGTGGAAGGGACGTCGGCGTTTTTGGAGAAGAGGAAACCGGAGTTTAAAGGGAAGTGATGGAACACGGACCCCGCGGGGCGGGGCGCGGATTTGGCGGATTGACGCGGATTTTTGAAGGGGAACACGGATTGAACGGGTGGAACCGATGGGGATGGATTTTTGGGGGAACGCGGACCCCGGCGGGGCTCGGATTTTTTAAAAGGAACACGGATTGAACGGGTGAACGGATGGGGACGGATTTTTGGGGGACCTGCCTGGCGGCAGATGGGCGCGGATTGGATTATTTGGGATAGCTATAAATTGCTTCTGCAAAATTTTAATATCTTAGTAGTATTAAAATTACTCTTATGAAAACTTCTTCATCGCCATTTTGGGTAGGGATTACAGTGATTATGGTTACTTATTCTTTTTACTCATGTAATGAAATGAATGTTGTAGAAATTCAAGACACTAATGCTGCAACTCAAACACAAAATGAAACAGAGGAGGACATATTTGTAGGGCGATATGCCATGCATTACAAATACACTATGCCAAACCTAGATGGCTTTGACCCTGAGTTTATTGAAGTTGATCAAATAGATGTCAATTTTCGAATTCATTTTTGCACTGATATTAATGAATATCAAATAACCTCACCTTTGGAGTTTCAATCAGAAGGTATTTGTGCAAACGGCACAACTGCCCTCTCCATTAATCATTTATTTAGTCATTCAGATCCCGGCATTTCCGAAAAGCGCGTAATTGGGTCTACTTATTGGGAAAATGACAGTCTGCATTTTAGTGTTTTATACAAAGTTACCAATTGGCCTCCTGCACCAACTTACGAATACACGATATCGGGAGCCGGAATAAAGATTGAATAAAAATTTAGCCCGATATTTGCAACAGACAGGAAGTTATGAAAAAATGGATACACACGGGATTGTTACTGATTGTAATCAGCTTTTTTTGTGCTGATGTGCATGCACAGGTTAATGCTCAAAAACCTTTTCCCTCAATAAAAATTGGCAATCAGGAGTGGATGACCGTTAATTGGGATTACAAAACACCCAAAAGTTTTTTCTACAACAACGATTCTACATTGGATGCAAAATATGGTCGTTTGTATTATTTCAGTAATGCTTTGGCAGCTGCCCCTCCGGGATGGCATTTACCAACTTTAGATGAATGGTACGAATTAATTGACACCCTTGGCGGATTGAGCAAAGCCGGTCTTAAAATGTTTGACCCGACTTATGGATTAAATTTGGTTGCCGGAGGATATAAAAGTGCCAACATTAATGAAGGTGAAATCTTGTTCGGCTTTTTAGATACTTATGCATTTTACTGGACAGCAACACCCGATGGCGAACAAACTGCCTACGCCGTTCACATAACCAAAGCAACCGGCGAATTTGATATTACTTCCTTTAGAAGAGCTAATGGATTTAGTGTACGGTATGTGAAAAATAAGGAATAAGTATTAAAAAGTATTACTTCTATTTACTTTTATATTTATTGCTGTTATTGTTAATACATTCGATTGGTATGAAATTATTTCTTGTTTAATGCTTTAGTATCAGCAGCGAACCATTTCGAGTAACTGTCAAGACAATATTTAGTGTAAACTCAAGAAATAAAATCGTGGTAAGTTGCTTTCTTAAGAAGCAAATTAATTATAAAATAATGAATGCATTTGCATAAACATTATTTTCACTTTTAAATACAATATAATAGCAACCAGTTGTTAAAGTGCTTGTATTTATTTCGTAATAATCGGTAATTGTAAACCTAGCAATTAATTCTCCGGTTATTGAAATTAATTCACACTCGTACCGAGTGTTTTCTTGATTTACTATTTTTAATTGTTGTCCTGATGGGCAAGGATTAGGATATATTGTTAGCAAATCATTTAAAAAATTATTTATTGAAATTTGCCCGGCAGCGCAATTATATATCCAATATGGTTCTTCATATATTACATCCAAATTTTCTTTATAACAAATAATCTGTGATTTATCTATATAAGGCGTATACACGCCGTATCCAAAATTATCTGGTTGACCGGTGAATGGCGATGGCCCAAATACTGCTCCAATTCCTTCTATCCAGAATGTAGAATCACTAATCCCGTCAACATAGAATAATATGTTAAATTTTTTTCTAAAATTACCATCTAAAAAAATCGAATCAATTGAAGATACTTCAGAAGAATCAAAGTGAGCAAATGTTATACAATGACTTAAACTTTGCCCTTCTACTACAGAAAAATCATACAAAAGGGTATCAAAATCAAATTCTATTCCAAACCTGTAATAATAAATTTTTTTAGTGATAGTATCGTCTCTTAAAAGTGCATTATAACTATTAGAGCAAGTATCACCAAATACATCTTTTACTTTAAAATAACTGAGCCCATCAACAATAGTATCTCCATCTGTACAATATTGGTAAAAATGAAAGACTGTATCTTCCAGTCCGGTTTCCCATTCTCTTTCAAGTATTGACCATTTACCACCTTCATGCAAAAATGGATGATATTTATTTGTTTGCGAATAACAAAAAATGCTTGTTGAAAGTAAAAATGCCAGTACAAAGAAATGCCTTGTATAAAAATGTCGTAAAAAAATATCGTTAAAGGTCATTTTGTGGAATTGATAACCCCAAATTTAATTAATAACAACCAACTTAATGGGCGTTTTTAATAATAGCGTAATTGATTTCCCTACCCTTCCTGCAGGTAAACGGATTTAGTGTGAGGTATGTGAAAAATAAGGAATAAGTCATTTTCCGCTTAATATCATCTGTAATCCCGTTCTTAGTCACTATTTTTGCCGTCCTTATTAGGAGTTAAATTGAATTTGAAACCCTAAGAAGCGTAATGTCATTACATCACCAACCCGAAAGCGGTAAAAAGGGAGGCTTATGCCCGAAAAACTGAGAAAAAAAGACGCACTTGATTATCATTCATCCGGCAGACCGGGAAAGATTGAAGTAGTTCCAACCAAATCGACAAAAACACAACGCGACTTGTCGCTGGCGTATTCGCCGGGGGTAGCTGAACCTTGTCTCGAAATTGCCGAAGACGTTTCCAATGTGTATAAATACACCGCCAAAGGCAATCTGGTAGCGGTTATCAGCAATGGAACAGCAGTGTTAGGATTGGGCAATATTGGTCCCGAAGCCTCGAAACCGGTGATGGAAGGAAAAGGGTTGTTGTTTAAAATTTATGCCGATATCGACTCATTTGACATAGAACTCAATTGCAACGATGTTGACGATTTTGTCAAAATTGTGAAAGCAATGGAGCCTACTTTCGGAGGAATAAATCTGGAAGACATTAAAGCGCCTGAATGTTTTGAAATTGAAAAAAGGCTGAAAAAGGAACTCAAAATCCCTATCATGCACGACGACCAGCACGGAACTGCCATTATTGCCAGCGCTGCTTTGCTGAATGCAACCGAAATAGTCGGTAAAAATCTGGCTGATGTGCGTGTAGTGGTTTCAGGTGCCGGAGCCTCGGCAATTTCCTGCGCCAAACTCTTCGTATCGCTTGGCGTAACACGAAGTAATATTATGATGCTGGACAGTCAGGGTGTAATCAACAAACACCGTGAAGGTCTGGATGAATATAAAAGTCAGTTCATCAACGATACCGACCTCAACACCCTCGACGAGGCAATGGTTGGCGCCGATGTATTTGTTGGTTTATCGAAAGGTAATATCGTAACACCTGAAATGTTGTTAACCATGGCTAAAGACCCGCTGGTATTTGCTTTGGCTAACCCCGACCCTGAAATTCCATACGAATTAGCGGTTAGAACCCGTGAAGATGTAATTGTAGCAACAGGCCGTAGCGACCATCCTAATCAGGTAAACAATGTGTTAGGGTTTCCATATATTTTCCGCGGAGCACTCGATGTACAGGCTACCGAAATAAATGAGGATATGAAAGTAGCTGCAGTGCGAGCCCTTGCTGCACTTGCGAAAGAACCTGTGCCGGAGTTTGTAAATATGGCCTACAGCGAAAAAAATATTCAGTTTGGCAGAACCTATATTATCCCAAAACCGGTTGACCCACGATTAATTTCACGCGTAGCACCTGCTGTTGCGCGAGCAGCTATTAAATCCGGCGTAGCCAAAAAGAATATCGGCGACTGGGAAGAATATGCAACATCGCTGGAAAACCGCCTGGGACTTGAAGAGCGACTGATAAAAGCCATTACCAGCAAGGCAAAACAAAATCCGAAAAGAGTGGTTTTTGCCGAAGCTGATAATTTTAAAATTTTAAAGGCTGCTCAAATTGTTAAGGAAGAAGGTATAGCCAAACCTATTTTGTTAGGTCCGGTGGATAAAATCAGAGCCATTATTGAAGATAATCAGCTCGACCTTGCCAATGTGCCGATTATTGACACCAGAGCAAAAGAACAGGACGAAAAACGTGCACAGTTTGGCGAATTGTTTTTTAACAAACGTATGCGCCGCGGAATCAACCTTTACGAAGCCAAAAAAATGATGCGCGACCGCACTTATTACGGCGCCATGATGGTGGAAACCGGTGAAGCAGATGCACTTATTTCAGGTTTAACAAGACAATATCCAGAAACAATAAAACCTGCACTTCAAATTATAGGTAAAGAAGATGGCACCAATCGCGTTGCCGGTATGCATATTGTGCTTACCCGCGACCAGGGACCCATATTTTTTGCCGACACCACCGTGAGCTTCAATCCAAGCAGCGAAGAATTGGTTGAAATTGCTGCGCTGACTGCCAAAGCTGTCCGCCAATTTAACATTCAGCCAAAAGTTGCTATGTTATCGTATTCCAATTTCGGCTCAGTAGAAAATGAAGAAACCATTCGTGTTCGCAACGCGGTGAGTATGCTGAAAGAGCGGTTTCCGGGAATGATTGTAGACGGTGAAATGCAGGTGAACATTGCTTTTGACAACGATTTAATGAAAGAAAATTACCCCTTCAGTGCGGTAGTAGATAAAAACGTAAATACTTTGGTATTCCCAAACCTGCATGCTGCCAATATCGGCTATCAGCTGATGCATTCGTTGGGTAGATGTGAAGTTATTGGACCAATTTTATTGGGTATGAAACGTTCTGTGCATATTTTACAACTAGGTTCATCCGTTCGCGAAATTGTGAACATGGTGGCAATTGCAGTAACTGATGCGCAGGTGAAAGCGAAGAGGAAGGTTGGTTGATGTGCTGATGGGTTGATGTGTTGATGTGCTGATTAATGTGCGGATGTACCAATGTACCGATGTACCAATTAACAGCCAATGATGTGGCGATGTATCCGCCGGGGCGGAAACATCCGGGTTGGAGGTGGAATGTAATTCGGAGTTCTGTGACAAAAAACCAATTGGTTGAACAAAATAACATCCAGGGCAACCGTAGCGTCAACCCACGTGTTGACATTTGTTTGTCGTGAATGTTAATGTGTCCGATGCGTTGGTGTAGGACTGCCATCCGCAGCAACCGTAGCCGTCAACCCACGTGTTGACCCATGGTTATCGCGAATGTTAATGTATCCGATGCGTTGGTGTAGGAATGTCATCCGCAGCAACCGTAGCCGTCAACCCACGTGTTGACATTTGTTTGTCACGAATGATAATGTTTCCACCGCGTTAGTGGTGGTATACCATTCAGACCAACCATCCGCCGTAGCGGAGGGTTGAATTTTGAATTTAAAGAAAATTGCGAGGTTTATTAGGGGTTTCAAGCCCTTAAAACCTCAGAAAAAATATAATTTTAACCCAAAAAACCGGAGATTGCATCGCAATCCCCTCATTTGCTAATTTGCTAATTAGCTAATTAACTAATTATGATAGCATACTTAAACGGTGAATTCAAAGTAAAAAACCCAGCCTATTTTATTGTGGAGTGCAATGGGGTTGGCTATCAGGTAAATATCAGTTTAAATACCTTTTCTAAGCTTCAAACTTTGGATAAAGGGAAAATACACACATATTTGCATATTCGTGAGGATGCGCAGATTTTGTACGGATTTGCGGATGAAAGTGAGAAGAATCTGTTTATCAGTTTAATCTCCGTTCAGGGAGTTGGAACCAACACGGCAAGAATGATTTTGTCGAGTATGAGTCCCGCCGACCTTGAAGAAGCAATTCGCACCGAAAACGACGTATTAATTCAGCGCATAAAAGGGGTCGGTCCCAAAACCGCAAAACGGCTGGTAATCGACCTTAAGGACAAGATTGGCAAAGGAGCAGGCGCAACTGAAAATTCTTTTGGGTTTGGACACAATACTATGAAAGAAGAAGCGTTAAGTGCTCTGGCGATGCTTGGGTTTACACGTCAACAAGGCGAAAAGGCTATTGGAAGTGCGATGAAACTGAACCCTACACCCACGAATGTAGAAAGCTTGATTAAATTAGCATTGAAGAACTTGTAAACAAGAGGTTTTGGCAGTATCGAAATTTTTTCCCCAAATAATAATTGGAACTACTATTGGTGCCGCGGCACTGGCCGGATTTTTATATACCGATCCGGAGGTTTCTCAGCATGTTAATTCATCTGAATCCTATTACCTAAATCCGGTTGCCCCGCTCGACACCCCTCCAACATTACCCTACCCTATCGACCCTAACGATGGTTCGGACCCATTTTATGATGACGAAAATAACTTCGACCTGGAGCCGGAAGTTGAACCAACCATCTATTACGACCCGGAAACAGATGAATATATTTTCCAGCCGGACCTTGGGACCGAATTTTATGAAAGTCCGCAATACATCACTTTTGAAGAATACATTGAAGCTCAAGGCGACAAAGCAATTGATGATTATTGGCAGGAACGTTCCGACGCTTCTAATATTTTAGGTGGTAGTGGTCAGGGTATTGAACTAACTCCTTTCAACAAAGAATGTCGTTTGTTTGATGGTTGTAATGTTGAAATTCGCCCTCAAGGTAACGTTGAACTCACCTTTGGCGGAAGTTTTCAAAATATTCAAAATCCAATCCTCACCGAAAATCAGCGTAAACAGGGTGGGTTCGATTTTAAAATGGATATTAACGCCAACGTGTTAGGGTCTATTGGTAATAATCTAAAACTGAATTTTAATTACAATACTCAGGCAACATTCGATTTCGAAAATCAAATTAAATTAGAATACAAAGGCAAAGATGATCAGATAGTGCAGGGTATTGAAGCCGGTAACGTGAGTTTACCTTTAACCACTCAGTTAATTCCCGGAACACAAAGTTTATTTGGTATTAAAACGGAATTTCAATTTGGCCGTTTAACGATGACCAATATTCTTTCTCAACAAAAATCACAAACACAAAGTATACAAATTGAAGGTGGTGCTCAAAAACGTGAGTTTGAAATATTTGCAGATGAATACGATGAAAATCGCCACTTCTTTATGTCACATTATTTCCGTTCAGGTTACGAAGGTTGGTTAAAAACTTTACCTTATGTAAGCTCTCCGATTAATGTTACTAAAATGGAAGTTTGGGTAACTAATACTACAGGAGAAACACAAAATACACGCGACATTGTGGCATTTGCCGATTTAGGTGAACCGGATTCAATTTATTCGGGTGTAATTGATCCTTCAGGAACTATCAGCAGTTTAACGCCAGGTGGATTACCTTCTAACTATGCGAATGATTTGTATCAGAAATTAAGTGCTAATCCAAGCACACGCGATTTAAATAATGTTATCTCTACTTTATCCGGCGCAGCATTTAATATGGAAGCTGTGCAAGATTATGAGAAAGCAAGAATGCGCAAATTAGATGCAACTGATTATATCTATAATCCTCAATTAGGTTTTATTTCATTAAACACCACCTTACAACCTGATGATGTTTTAGCGGTATCTTATGAATATACTTATCAGGGACAAACTTATCAGGTGGGTGAATTTTCTAGCGACCTTCCTCCGGGTGTAGATACATCGAATGTGTTATTCATGAAAATGCTGAAAAGCACTTCTGCAATTACCCAAATTCCGTTGTGGGATTTGATGATGAAAAACGTGTATTCACTTGGTGCATTCCAAGTGAGCAGCGATGGATTCCGTTTAGATGTTTTATATCAAGATCCGGGTGGTGGATTAAAAAGATTTATTCCTGCTAATAATGCGAATGTTAACAGCAAACCTTTAATTAAATTATTAGGCCTCGACCGTTTAAATAATAATAATGACCCACAAAGCGATGGTATTTTTGACTTTGTAAATGGAACAACTATTAATACACAAAACGGTCGTGTATATTTTCCGGTACTGGAACCATTTGGTGGTTATTTACGCAACGATGCCGTTTTTGGTGGAGATTTAGAAGCAGAGAAATTTGCGTATGATGAATTGTATAACGAAACAAAAACAATTGCACTTCAATTTCCGCAATACGACAGATATGTAATTTCCGGTGAATATAAATCCAGTGTTTCTTCTGAAATTTATTTAGGTGCATTTAATTTACCTAAAGGTTCGGTTCAGGTAACTGCAGGCGGGCAATTATTGACAGAAAATGTGGACTACACCATCGATTATTCTTTGGGTAGATTAAAAATTATTAATGAAGCGATTCTGAATTCCGGACAGCAAATAAATGTAACATTTGAGAATAATGCATTTTATGGCTTCCAGACAAAATCGTTAATTGGAACACGATTAGATTATTGGATTAATGATAATTTCACATTAGGTGCTACATGGTTACATTTAAGTGAACGTCCTTACACCCAAAAAGTAAATATTGGTGACGACCCGATCTCTAACAGCATTTATGGTTTTGATATCAACTATACCGATGATGCGCCTTGGATGACAAGAGCGTTAGATAAATTACCATTTTACGGCACTAAAGAAGCATCTACCATTTCATTTACCGGTGAATTTGCACGTTTCCAACCGGGACACAGTAAAGCAATTGGTAAAGATGATGCCGGTACAATTTATATCGACGACTTTGAAGGAAGCAGAAGTGCTATCGATTTAAAATTTCCATTTGCAAGTTGGGTATTAGCAAGTGCTCCGCAAAATGCAACTGATGAAGATGGTGATATATTATTTCCTGAAGCAACATTATTCGATAGTCTTGAATACGGAAAAAATCGCGCGAAAATTGCGTGGTATAATATAGATCCATTATTTAATGAAGATAATAATCCTTCTAAACCCGACCATTTAACTGCTGAAGATTTATCCAATCACTATACCATACAAATTGACGAAAAGAAATTTTCCCTCAAGCAGATTTTGAAACTACGGTATTAACGCAATTATCTACTTTCGACTTAGCTTATTATCCTGATGAACGTGGTCCTTATAATTACGATGTAAATAGCGGCCCTTTATCTGCTGGTTTAACTTTAGATGGTAGCGGTAAATTAGCAAATCCTGCATCGCGTTGGGGTGGTATTATGCGTAATCTCGAATCCAACGACTTTGAAGCAGCTAATATCGAATTTGTGGAATTTTGGGTGATGGACCCATTTGATAACCGCGGTCCTATTGATGGCGAACAAGTTGTTGACGGTGGTTATTTATATGTAAACTTAGGTAACGTTTCAGAAGACATATTAAAAGATTCACGTATGTTTTTTGAAAATGGTTTACCAAAAGATGGCAGTGATGATGGATTAGACCAAACCAGCTGGGGAAATGTTCCAAGAACGTTACCAATTACCACTGCATTTGATAATGATGTAGAATCACGTGCAAACCAGGATAAAGGTTATGATGGTTTAAGCAGTGTTGAAGAAGCAGACTTTTTTGATGCATTTATAACTGATGCAACTGCTGTTGTAACAGGCACACCATTAAATATAATTGAAAATGACCCTTCTGCCGATGACTATCATTATTACCGTGGAAGTGATTATGATGATGCAGGTATAAGTATTCTTGAACGTTATAAAAAATATAATAACCCTCAGGGCAACTCACCAACTACCGAATCATCTCCTGAAGATTATCCGACAGCAGCAACTACTATTCCTGAAACTGAAGATTTAAATGACGATTTCACATTAACAGAAACTGAATCGTATTTCCAATATCGTATTAAAATGGAACCGGGAATGGAAGCATCAAATCCATTTATTACCGATGTTGTTGTTGCTCCTCACTCATTTAAAGATGGTAGCACCGATTCAATTAAATGGTATCAATTTAAAATTCCGATTGACCAATATGATACACGTGTAGGAAGCATCCAGGATTTTAAATCTATTCGTTTTATCAGAATGTATATGACAGATTTCGAACAACCTGTTGTAATGCGTTTTGCACGTTTAGAATTAGTGCGTAATCAATGGAGAAGATTCCAGTTCAGTTTATTAAATCCAGGTGAATATTTACCGGATGATGATGGTAACGAAACTGACTTCAACGTATCATCTGTGAGTATTGAAGAAAATAGTGCTCGTCAACCGATACCTTATGCATTACCTCCGGGTGTTGAACGCGAACAAACTTTAGGTAGCGGAAGTTCAGTTTCTACTTATCAGCAAAACGAACAATCGTTAAGCATGCAGGTTTGTCCTTTACAGGATGGTGATGCAAGAGCTGTATTTAAATCATTGAATATTGATTTACGTCGTTATGGCCGCATGATTATGAACGTGCACGCTGAACCACTTCCTGATGCACCATTAGCAACATTAAATGATGGCGACTTACATTTATTTATTCGCTTAGGTTCCGACTTTACCAATAACTATTACGAATATGATATTCCGTTAACTGTAACCAAATTACCATTACCTGCAGGAACTACAGAAGATGAAGCAGTTCGTGAAGCAATTTGGGCAACGTTAATTGATTTCCCACTCGACTCGTTAGTTGCCGTTAAAACATTACGTAATAAAGATGAAATTTCACCTTTAACGCCATACTCGGTTGATGCAGGCGATGGTATTACTTATTCCATAATTGGTAATCCTGATTTAGGATATGTGGAAGAAATTATGATTGGTATTCGCAATCCAAAAGAAGTTGCAGGCTCAGGTCAGGAATATTGTGCTGAAGTTTGGGTGAATGAGTTGCGATTAACCGGTATTGATGAAAGTGGTGGATGGGCGGCATTAGCAAGAGCAGATTTAAAATTGGCTGACCTTGGAACATTTACTGTTTCCGGAAATATGCATACCGCTGGTTTTGGAACATTGGAACAACAAATTGATGAACGTTATAAAGATAATTTTTATCAGTATGCCGCTTCCTTAAGTTTAGAGTTAGGTAAATTTTTACCTCAGGATGTAAAATTACGTTTGCCATTATATGCAAGTATTTCTGAATCGTTCAGTAATCCTGAATTCGACCCATATGAATTAGATGTTGACCTCAACGACAAACTGGAAGAAATATCTACAACCTATGGCACCGATTCGGCTGATGTTTACAAACGTTCGGTCATTGATTATATCGCTGTAAAAAGTATTAACTTATCTAATATCCGTTTCGAACGTGGCGATAAAGGTGGCAATCCACATTTATGGGATAAAGAAAATTTTGATTTAACATTAGCTTATTCTCAGGAATATAACAGTAACCCAACATTAGAATATGATGTAGTTGACCGTTATAAAGCAGCTTTAGGATATAGCTATAATCAAAAAGCAAAATATATTACACCATTTGAAAAAGTAATCGATAAAAAATATAAATGGTTAACACCAATCCGCGATTTCAATTTCAATTTATTACCAACAGGTTACAGTTTCCGCACCGAATTAAACAGACAATTTGGTGAAACATTAATGCGCGATATTTATGGTGATGGATTAATTGACCCAACATTTGATAAATATTTTACCTGGGATAGATTTTATGGTTTAAAACTGGAGCCTGCCAAATCGATTAAAATTGATTTCAGTGCAACCAATAATGCCCGTATCGATGAACCATATGGTAAATTAGATTCACAGGAAAAACGTGACTCGGTTTGGATGAGTTTTATGGATTTAGGAAGAACTACCAATTACCGTCATACTTTATCTGCAACCTACACATTGCCAATCAGCAAACTACCAATATTCAGTTGGGTTACAGTTAAAGCTAATTACAATACCAGTTATGCATGGATTGCAGGTTCACTTGGTTTAGCAGATACATTGGGAAATACCATTAATAACACCCAATCGCGTTCAATTAACGGTGAATTTAATTTCCGTAACCTCTACAATAAATCTAAATTCTTAAAACAATATAACTCCAACACATCACCAACTAAAACAAATAACAAAGGTTCTAAAGGTGGTGACGAAGAGGAAGAAGATGATGATAAAGTTGCAGCTGTTGATCCTAAAAAAGACAAAACACCTACAGTATCCGCTCCGGTTGAAACAATGTTGCGTTTATTAATCAGTTTAAAACGTGTTACCATTAATTACACTCAAAACTATGGAACAACATTGCCGGGCTTTATGCAAAATTCTGAAATCATTGGATTAAACACCGGAACTATGGCTCCCGGATTTGATTTCATTTTTGGTTATCAACCAACTTATAAATGGCTGGATAGTGTTTCCGGTTTAGGTTATTTGAGCACGGCGACAACATTAAACTATTTATTTTTACAAACTTATAGTGAAGTGCTTGATGTTCGCGCCAACTTTGAACCTTTAAAAGATTTCAGATTAGATGTGAACATGAATAAAAACTATTCAAAAAATCATTCTGAATATTTTAAAAATACATTAAGTGTTGACGATCCGTTGTTCGAACATTTAAATGCAGTTGATGCAGGAAGTTTTAGTATCAGCTATAGCATTATGGGAACCGTTTTCGAAAAACTTGACCCGAAAGAAGTTTCTGCTACGTTTAAACAGTTTGAAGCAAATCGTGAAATTATTTCTAACCGCTGGCAAACAGAATTAAATACTGTTTACTCAGAAGGGCAATTCTTTAACCCACTCGATTCAACATTGTTACCTAACTATGCTGAAGGTTACGGTCCTTATTCACAGGATGTATTAATTCCTGCATTTATAGCGGCATATACCGGAAAATCTGCTGCAGACATTTCATTAAATGCATTTAGTCAAATACCTAAACCTAACTACAGAATTACTTATAATGGCTTAAGTAAATTACCAGGGTTTAAGAAACTGTTTTCTACATTCACTGTAACCAGTGCTTACACTTCAACACTGTCGTTGAACAGCTTTACCACTGACCTCGATTTTGATGGTAACTATTATGCTTATGCCCACGTGGTAGATACATTAACCGGAAACTTTGTAACACTTTACGATATTCCTAATATTATTATTAATGAAGCTTTATCACCGTTAATTGGATTTGATGTTACCTGGATAAATGGTATCACATCGAAATTTGATTTCAAAAAATCAAGAACATTAACCATGAGTTTCATCGATTATCAGTTAACACAAATTCATTCAACTGAATTTACAATTGGTGCCGGTTATAAAATGAGTGGCTTCACCTTGCCAATCAAAATAAAAGGTCGTCGTCCAAATCTTGAAAACGATTTAACATTTAAATTCGACTTCAGCTTCCGTGATGATATTACTACCAATTTCAGATTAGACCAGGATTTAAATGAACCTACTGGTGGTATGAAAAGTATCACATTGTCGCCAACTATCGATTATGTGGTTAACGACAGATTCAATATTCAGTTGTATTTCGACAGACAAAAAACAGTTCCGAAAATTTCGACCAGCTACCCTATCACTTCTACCAATGCAGGTATCAAAGTGAGATTTAGTTTAGCAGAATAAGAATTTGAAACATTATACGCGTAGCCGGCAGCTTTTTCAAGTTTTGCCGGCTATTTTTTTGAGATGGCATCAAAACAACCCACTAAAACTTGAGCACTTATTCTGCTCCTCAATATGCCTTATATTTGCAGTATAACTCAAAAAGATGGCAAATTCAACCGACGAAAAAAAACTCTATTTACTAGATGCATTTGCATTAATTTTCAGGTCCTATTTTGCGTTTGCAAAAAATCCGATAATTAATTCTAAAGGGCAAAACACTTCTGCCATTTTAGGTTTTGTAAACACCCTTAATTTATTGCTGAAAAAAACCAATTCAACACATATTGCAGTTTGTTTCGACTCAGCAGAACAAACACAACGCGAAGAAGTGTTTGCCGATTACAAAGCCAATAGAGCAGAAACGCCGGAGGATATCAAATTTGCCGTTCCTTATATCAAGGCTATTGTAAAAGCATTTAATATTCCATTAATTGAAAAACCGGGTTATGAAGCCGATGATATAATTGGTACACTGGCTAAAAAAGCCAAAGCTGCAGGTTACGATGTGTACATGGTTACCATGGATAAAGATTATGGCCAATTGGTGGAAGATGGTATTTATATGTATCGCCCGAGTTTTACAGGTAATGGTTTTGACACTGTTGGGTTGGAAGACATATTAAAAAAATGGGAGATAGAAAATCCGCTCCAGGTAATTGATATTTTAGGATTAATGGGTGATGCCGTTGACAATATTCCCGGCGTTCCCGGAGTTGGCGAAAAAACTGCAAAAAAGTTAATTCAGGAATATGGTTCAGTAGAAGGCTTGTATGAAAATACTGATAAACTAAAAGGCAAACTACAAGAAAACGTTGTCAATAATAAGGAGCAAGCACTCATGAGTAAACATTTAGCAACTATTATGTTAGATGTTCCAGTTGAATTTGATGAAGCGAAATTAATTATTGAAGACCCTGACCGCGAAGCACTTTCTGCACTTTTTCAGGAGTTGGAATTTAGAAAATTAGGCAAAGAAATATTAGGCGAGGAATATAGTGTAAACACTGCTAAAAAAAATGAGCAACTCGATTTATTTGGCAACCCTGTTGAAGGTGGCAACAAAACTGCCGTGCAGGAAACTATTGATGAAGTTGTTGCAGGAAGAAATATTGATAATGTAGAACATACCTACACATTAGTAGACACACCTGAATTAAGAAAAAAACTTATTGCCGATTTATCTAAACAAACTATTTTTTGCTTCGATACAGAAACTACCGGTATTGATGCTAACACAGCCGAGTTGGTTGGATTGGCTTTTTCGTGGAAAGTAAATGAAGGATATTACGTTCCGCTTCCGGCAGACCAAAAAGAGGTGCGACAAATTGTAAATGAATTTAAACACATTTTAGAAGATACTTCCAAAACCAAAGTAGCGCAAAACTTAAAATATGATTACCTCGCTTTAAAATGGTACGACATTAATGTAAAAGGTCCATTTGAAGATAGTATGATTGCGCATTATTTATTGGAGCCCGAATTACGTCACGGCATGGATTTTTTAGCCGAAACCTATTTAGGGTATTCACCGGTTTCTATTGAAACATTAATTGGCAAAAAAGGGAAAAATCAATTGAGCATGCGCGATGCGGATGTAAAAAAAGTTTGTGAGTATTCTTCTGAAGATGCTGATATCACTTTACAACTACACAATCACTTTAAGCCGCTGCTCAAAACAGAAGAGTTAGATGCGCTATACAATGAAGTAGAAATTCCATTAATAGAAGTGTTGGCTGACATGGAATTTGAAGGTATCAATCTCGATGTGCCTTTTTTAGCAGATTACAGCAAAGTGTTAGAAAAAGATATTATTGAACTCGAAAAGAAAATTCACGAAATTGCAGGTGTAAGATTTAATATTGATTCACCAAAACAATTAGGTGAAGTATTATTTACCAAATTAAAAATCCCCTACGAAGGTCAAAAAACTAAAACCGGACAATTATCAACCGGTGAAGATATTCTGGCAAAATTGGCGCACAATCATCCTATTGCCAATTTAATTTTAGATTATCGTGAATTAGGAAAATTAAAATCTACCTATGTAGATTCATTGCCAGCATTAATTAATCCTAAAACCAACCGATTACATACCACATTTGCACAAGCTGTTGCTTCCAGCGGAAGATTGTCGTCGAATAACCCGAATTTACAAAACATACCTATTCGCACCGAACGCGGCCAGCAGGTGAGAAAAGCATTTATTCCCCGCAGCAGTGAATACAAAATATTAAGTGCCGATTATTCTCAAATAGAGTTACGTGTTATTGCGGCTTTAAGTAACGACCAGGGAATGATTGATGCATTTAAACAAGGTATGGATATTCACAGTGCTACTGCAGCAAAAGTATTTGGTGTTGCCATAAATGAAGTTACCCGCGAAATGCGAAGCAGAGCGAAAGCAGTAAACTTTGGAATTGCGTATGGCCAGACTGCATTTGGCTTATCTCAAAATTTAGGTATATCAAGAGGTGAAGCCAAAGAAATTATTGAAAATTACAACGCGCAATTTCCGGGTGTAAAACAATTAATGGATACCAATATTGAATTTGCCCGTAAACATGGTTACACCCAAACAGTGCGCGGCAGAAAACGGTATATTAAAGACATTAACTCTGCCAATCAAACAGTTCGCAATCAGGCTGAACGCATTGCGGTAAATTCACCAATACAAGGTTCAGCTGCCGATATGATTAAAGTGGCAATGATTAATATTCACCACGAACTCAACAAACGTAAATTAAAATCGCGTATGCTGTTGCAAGTGCACGATGAGTTGGTATTCGATGCCTTTATTCCTGAATTGGATGAATTGCGTGAAATTGTTGTAGACAAAATGGTTACCGCCATTAAATTGAATGTGCCAATTGAAGCAGAAGTTGGTGTTGGCGCTAATTGGTTGGAAGCACATTAAATAATAAATTAACTTAATCAGTAAATATTTATTTTGCAAAAAGATAATATACGTTTACAAAAAATAGTAGTAGCAATAGCCATTGTGTTATTGCTGGTAAAATTTACTGCGTATATTATTACACATTCTAATGCAGTATTAACGGATGCATTAGAATCTATCGTTAATGTGGTCGCCGGAATTTTTGGGCTATACAGTCTCATTCTCGCTTCAAAGCCTAAAGATGAAAGCCACCCCTATGGTCATGGTAAAATTGAATTCATTTCTGCCAGCATAGAAGGGAGTTTAATATTAATTGCAGGTTTACTCATAATTGGAAAATCAACATTCAATTTATTTTTCCCCCAAACCATTCAACATATTGAATCAGGTATAATCCTAGTGAGTTTTGCCGGTATTATCAATTTTTTGATGGGTTACGTGATGGAGAAACGTGGCAAAAAATCGAATTCGCTCACTTTAGTTGCAGGAGGAAAACACTTACAAAGTGATGGCTGGAGCACGGCAGGATTGCTAGTTGGCTTAACCTTATTGTATTTTTTACAATATCCCTGGATTGACAGTGCTGTAGCGATAATATTTGGTGCTTACATTTGTTACGAAGGTTATAAAATTTTACGCCAAAGTATTGCGGGAATTATGGATGAAGCTGATACTGAATTGTTACAAGGGGTAATTAGCACCTTACAACAAAACAGAGAACCAAATTGGATTGATATCCATAATATGCGCGTTATTAAATATGGCGCAAACTTACATTTTGATTGCCACTTCACAGTCCCTTATTATTTTACTGTAAAAGAAGGCCATAACGAATTAGAGAAAATAGAAACCATCATTAAAAAACATCATGAAACTTCTGATGAATGGTTCGTTCACATTGATGCTTGTGTTCCACCATTAATGTGTCGTATTTGTAAAAAGGCAGACTGCTTACAACGACAGGCGCCTTTTGAAAATGAAGTAATCTGGAATTTGGAAAACGTAATTCGGAACCGCAAACACGGATTAGATTAATTTTTTACTGGATGCACATGTTTAAGCAGGCCGGTAATTATCAGGTACTGAGCAGCAATATATGTTATCATTATAAGTAGTGAAGCCGAATTAAATGGCGTATGAAATTTATTGATAGCAATAAGCGCATCAGAAAAAATAAACAAAACTGCTCCGGTTAAAACAGTTACAAAACTACTTGCATCTGTTCGTTGCCATCTGCGCATAGCAGCTACACACATAAGGGAAATTACAGTTGCATAGGCTATTACCGGAACTTTCATCTCCCCTAAATTAGGAAACAATACTATAAGCAACGACAATGCAAATAGCAACGGAATAAGGTAAAACAATGGTTGTAGTGGTTTTCCGATACTGTTTTTATCGGCCATTTTATTAAACGTAAGCATATAAAAAATGTGCCCGATTAAAAACGCTGCCAATCCCAATAAAAAAAATAATTCGTTGTTTTCTGTAAACATTAATAGCACATCACCTGCCCAACAAAAAAGAATAGCTATAACCAACAGATTAAACCCGATAAACTTCCGATTAGGCAATGCTATTACATGACCAAGTAATAATGGCATTAACAGCACTTTCGTAACATCTGCCAACAAGGGTTGTTTAATTATTATACCAATAAGATGAATGGCAGATACAATAAGAAAAGTTATAAGCAATCCGGTGTTTTTATTCAGCGTCATTTAGCAAATGTTTTGCGCATACTGATGAAAATTAAAGTTGAACCCAAAGCAAATACTACCAACCCAAAAAGTCCAAAGTAGTTCGGGTCATGTAATATATTTTGTTGCAGCATCAACACATAAAAAACTACAGTAAATAACAATCGACCAATTTCTATCAGGTAGGCTTTTCGGTTTGCTTCTAAAATCATCCCTATGCTGGTAATAGAAAATAAAATGAGTGCCATAAAAATTAATCCGGTTGTTAAATCATAGGACTCATAGGTGAACAAAAATAACGACGCTAGTCCGAGGATAATGACAAACTGAACCAGCACATAATAATTTAATTTTACAGGAATAACCGTATTGTATTTAACAGCAATATCAGGTGTAATTTCCGGAGCCGCTTGTGGACCACCAAGTTCTTGCGGGAACCATCCAGGAGGGAAAAATAATAGTTTAAGTTTATCAGTTAGTTTTTTTGTTTTAGACAAATCGGCAAATAAATCTTTCCAAAAATCCAACTGTGCTCTAAGCGGGTTCCAGGTTTTTAAAGGTTTGGTAATACCATACACTACTTCTTCATCTTCTTTTTGAAATGTGCCAAACATTCTATCCCAAATAATTAAAGTGCCACCATGATTTTTGTCGATGTATTTTGGGTTGCGCCCGTGATGCACCCTATGATGTGAAGGTGTATTAAAAATATATTCTATAGGTTTTGGCAACAGATGAATAGTTTTTGTATGAATCCAAAACTGATATAAAGTTTGAAACTGACTGATAATAATAAACATCACCGGATCAAAGCCAATAATCGCCAGTGGTAAATAAAATAAAAACGAACCGAACTTTTGAAATGCTCCCTGGCGAAGTGCCACACTCAAATTATATTCTTCACTTTGATGATGCACAACATGGCCTCCCCATAACACATTAATTTCATGTGCAAGGCGGTGAAACCAATAATAAAAAAAATCTATTCCAATAAATAAAATGGTCCAGTTTAATAATGTAGGCGGAATTGTTGTCACTTTATAATGGTCGAAAATCCAGGCATAAACACCTACGACAAATGCTTTTAAAAATGCGCCTGTAACCTGTTCAGTAATTCCGGCGTTAATATTGGAGAGGGCATCATTTAAGCGATAGTAACCTGTTTTTTTCGACTTATCGATAAGCAATTCAATACCAATTAACAGGAAAAAAACAGGAATCGCATATACTATATAATTAACCGCTGCTGGCATATGCTGTCAAATTTATACTATTTATTTCAAATAGTGTTCAAATGTAAAAAAGCTGTTTATGCGGATATGCTATCTTTACAGTATGCGAATAATCGTAATCCTTTTTATATGGCTGCTTGGTTGTAAACCATCGTCGAATCAAAATACAGTTGCTCCGAAACAAGAAACAGTAGATTATTTTTCCAATCGAAATCACGGGGTAATTGGCGATAGCGCCATGGTGGTTAGTGCACATCCTGAGGCTTCGAAAGTGGGAATGGCCATATTACAACAGAGCGGAAATGCAGTTGACGCTGCTATTGCCGTTCAATTTGCCTTGGCTGTGGTGTATCCCAATGCGGGCAATATTGGTGGTGGTGGATTTATGGTTACCAGAATGAAAGATGGCAGCAGCAATGCTTTGGATTTTAGAGAAAAAGCACCTTCAAAAGCTTCACGCGATATGTTTATTAATCCGGCAAATGGCGAAGTAAATCGCAAGCTGATTGAAACATCGCATTTAGCATCGGGTGTACCGGGAAGTGTAGCCGGCATGTGGGAAGCACATCAAAAATATGGTAGCATGGATTGGAAAAAATTGTTGCAACCTGCTATTGAATTAGCCCAAAAAGGGTTTCCTATTACAGCGCATCAGGCTGAAGATTTTAATCAACTACAAGCTGAATTAAAACAATTAAATAAAGGGAAAAATTATTTTATTAAATCAAAATGGAATGCGAACGACACATTAATTCAAACTGATTTAGCTACGACTTTAATTGCCATTCGCGACAATGGCAGAGATGGATTTTATACCGGACCTGTAGCGGAAAAAATTGCTGCAGAAATGCAACAACACAATGGGATTATTTCTACCGATGATTTAAAAAATTATCAGGCAGTTTGGCGTGAACCCATAAAAGGCACTTATAAAAATTACACTATTATAAGTATGCCACCTCCTTCAAGTGGTGGAATTGCATTAATGCAGTTACTAAATATGATGGAAAATTATCCTTTAAAAAAATGGGGATTCCATTCTGTAAATAGTGTATCCATTATGACAGAAGCTGAAAAACGCGTGTATGCCGACCGTGCTACCTGGTTGGGTGATCCTGATTTTACTAAAGTGCCGAAAAATGAATTAATAAGTAAATCATATTCTGCTTCACGCATGCAAAATGTAGATACGAATACAGTAACTCCAGCAGCACAAATTAAAGCAGGAACTTTTACCGGTTATGAAAGTGAAGAAACTACACATTTTAGTATTGTAGATAAATATGGTAATGCGGTATCAATTACAACTACATTAAACGACAGCTATGGTTCGCGCATAATAGTAAATGGATGCGGATTTATTTTAAATAATGAAATGGACGATTTTAGTGCAAAACCGGGTGAGCCAAATTTATATGGATTAATTGGTGGTGAAGCAAATGCTATTGCTCCCGGTAAGCGTATGTTGAGCAGTATGACACCTACAATTGTTGAAAAAGATGGACAATTATTTATGGTAGTTGGAACACCCGGTGGCTCAACAATTATTACCAGTGTGTTTCAAAATATTATTAATGTAATTGAATTCGACATGACTATGCAGGAAGCAGTTGATGCACCTCGTTTTCATAACCAATGGTTACCCGATGAAATTAAAATTGAAAACGATTTTAACGAAACAACTGTAGCTGCATTAAAAGCCAAAGGTTACAAAATAACAGGCCGTGAAGCCATAGGCCGCGTAGATGCCATTTTAGTATACCCAAATGGCAAATTGGAAGGCGCCGCTGATAAACGCGGTGATGATGTTGCTGTTGGTTGGTGAGTTTTTATTAATTTTGAAATAAAAAACTATGAAAAACATACTACTTACTGCTGCTATTGCTGTAGCATTTACAACAAATGCACAAACCATTTTAACGCTTCAACCAGCCCTGAAGAGGGAAAGGGTACCATCAGGATGAAAACAATGTAAATTTTGGTGATTATACTGAAGTTCGCATTATGGCTTGGACTTGGGATGGAGAGTCTGGAATTGAACGTTCATTTATGGAGTTTGATTTATCTGAAATACCTCAAAATGCAGAAATTTGTTATGCCTACCTTAGTTTATTTGCCAATTCAACTACTTCATCACAAACCAATAGTTCATTATCAGGACCAAATACTTGTTTATCAGGAGAGTAATTTCTCCATGGGAAGAAGATTTAGTTACATGGGATTCCGCACCGGCTACAACAACAGTAAATCAGGTAACTATTCCGGATTTGAAGAAGAAATTGAAGATGCTATTTAAATAATAATTAGTTAAAGACGTCAAATAGTTTTGGGTTTGAATTTCGGTTAGAAGTAGAAGATCAATATCGCCGTCGTGTTTTTGCAATGAGCGATTTTGAAGACCCTACCCATTATCCGAAATTAGAAATTTGTTATACGGTTGAAGAGATGCGAAAAATTAAAATGTATAATGTTTATCAAATTCCAACTAATGAGGCTATAATTGAAATACATGATTTACCTGCCCAGCAAATACAAATTATGATTACCAATATTGTTGGCGAACACAGAAGCTGTTTCATCTATTTACCATTCCTAATCAAACATTAAATCAGTTGTCCGGTGGGTTACATACTAATAAGTGAAAATTTTATTACGACAAAAAATCTGGTTGTCGGCAAATAATTTATTTTTTTCTACCGGATTTACGTGCAACAACTAGCAGTCTGTCACCATTGCGGTTAAATAATTTAGTGAAGGGATAGTTGATATAATGAATCATTTTTTTTATTGTATATTCTATCCCCCCTCCTTTCATATTTAATTCTGCAGGTTTTATCTTCTGTAACTCTAAAAGATGCGAAGCATTAACAACTAAATGATACGGGTTATCATAAAATTTCTTCCTTTTACCAGTTATTCTATAAAATAAAATAGCAAAATAGGTTGAGAATAAATTAAAGGTTGAAGGCACAATAACAACAGCTATCCCACCATCAGCAAGCATGGCAAACATGTTTTTCACAACTTTGGTTGGTTGCCCAAAATGTTCAAAAACATCACCCCCATAAATACAGTCCCATTTATTAAGATATGGAGTTGTATCGAGGTCTTCAAAATTGCCACATATAGCGTCAATATTAAATTTATTTTTAGCTTTTTGTACTGCAGTCTCCGAAAACTACACCGAAACCTCAAGGCCAGTCACAAACGTCCCATGGCAAATCCAATTTAAATCCATTTGTATCCGGTTTAACTTGTAAGATATTGTTTTTTATAGCTGTAGCTCTAGCTTCCATTGACAACGCGTCCTTATTTTCCTCGTATGTTTGAGCAGTCTGGTTCAAACCGTGTTGGCCAGTTTCGAAATAGTCATCCGCATATAACATTATCAATTCTTCGCTTGTAGGTTGCGGGTCAAGAGCAATTAGCGAGCACTTTTTGAAAGAAAAATCTTACAGGTAAAAAGAGTGTTGGTCATTGTCATTGTTTTCCAATGCATAGGCTTAAAAGTTTCAAGAGGCATTAAATTTTGGCTTAAACCCCTATATTTTAGGCAAAGATAAGGCTAGTTTTCGTTTAGATGGCTGCTAATCAATAACTTTGCTGTTCAAATTTTAGTTAATGCAAAGTTCAACGTATTACAGAACGCACCATTGTGGCGAATTAAGAATGTCGGATATTGGTAAAACCGTAAGTTTAACCGGTTGGGTAAATAAAAACCGCGATCAGGGCGGGATGATATTTATCGATTTGAGAGATCGTTATGGGATAACACAATTGGTCTTCAATATGGATACCAATGCGCCTTTGTGTGAAGAAGCCAGAAAATTGGGTCGGGAATACGTGATTTTAGCTACCGGAACCGTGGCGGAACGTTCTAATAAGAACCAGAATATTCCAACAGGAGAAATTGAAATAATTGTTACCAATCTATCTGTATTAAATGCTGCGGAATTACCTCCCTTTACTATGGATGACGAAACTGATGGCGGCGAAGAGCTGCGTATGAAATATCGTTATCTTGATTTGCGCAGACCACAAATGCAAAAGCGTTTGATGTTGCGTGCGCAAATGTTAAAAGCGGTTCGCACCTATTTAGATGCAGAAGGCTTTGTTGAAATAGAAACACCGAATTTAATTAAATCGACACCGGAAGGTGCCCGCGACTTTTTAGTGCCTTCGAGGTTACAACCGGGATTATTTTATGCTCTGCCACAATCACCACAAATATTAAAACAATTATTAATGGTGAGCGGCATGGACCGTTATTACCAAATTGCAAAATGTTTTCGCGATGAAGATTTACGTGGCGACCGCCAACCGGAATTTACACAAATTGACTGCGAAATGAGTTTTGTTCGTCAGGAAGATGTGTGGAATATGTTTGAAGGCATGACTAAATATGTATTCAAACAAACAAAAAATATCGACTTACCGGATTTTCTGCGATTACCTTATAAAGAGGCTATTCAATATTATGGCAGCGACAAACCGGATTTACGTTTCGATTGTAAGATTATCGATTTGAATGATGTAGTTGGTGGCACTGAATTTAGTGTATTTAACAATATCATAACCAGCAATGGTTTAATTGCAGGTATTAATGCAAAAGGTTGCAGTGAATATTCTCGCAAACAAATTGATGAATTAACTGAATTTGTTAAAGCTCCACATCGCGGAGTTGGAGGATTAATTTATATCAAATTTAATCAGGATGGCACCATAAAATCTTCCGTTGATAAATTTTATTCGGTTGAACAACTTACAGCAATTGGCAATAAATTAAATGCACAAAAAGGTGATTTAATTTTAATCATCGCCGATAAAGTAAATAAAACAAGAAAAGTATTAGGTGAGTTGCGTTTAGAAATGGCTAAACGTGAAAACTGGATTGATAAAAATGCATGGAGTGTATTTTGGGTTGTAGATATGCCTTTATTTGAACCGGATGAAAATACAGGCGAACCAATATTTGCTCATCATCCATTCTGTTCACCACATCCTGACGATTTTCAATATATGGACACAGAACCATTGCGTGTGCGTGCACAGAGTTACGATTTAGTAATGAATGGCAACGAAATATTAAGTGGAAGTATTCGCGTGCATGATAAAACATTACAAGAAAAAATATTTACCATTTTAGGGTTTAGTGAAGCGGAAAAAGAAAAACGTTTCGGATTTATGGTGAATGCATTCAAATACGGTGCTCCGCCTCATGGTGGTTGTGCATTCGGTTTCGATAGATGGGTAATGTTAATGGCCGGTGGCGATACAATTAGAGATGTAATTCCATTCCCTAAAAATAATAATGGCCGCGATATGATGATGGATGCGCCTGGTGATGTGGATAATGAGCAATTAAAAATTGTTGGCGTAAAATTGTTGTGAGCCCATTTCACGCGGAGAGTGGAGTTTGCGGAGATTGGTTAGTTGTGTTTCTCGCAAAGGCCCAAAGGCGAAATTTGATTGGTGAAAAACCAGATTCAAGCAAGCAAAGCTGGATGTGGTCCTCTGTAATTGAATTTTGCAGATTTTTATTTAAGTCTTTACCCACGCATTAATTTTCCCTTCATTGTCATGTGCTTTTTAGTTCCAAGCCATTTACAATGCGCTTAATACCGTATTTTATTAAGGCTACATTAAAATTGATAATGAGGCCTAGCTTAATTCCGGTAACTTTTAAGTATGTGTTTACTTGTTTAAAATGCACATCTGCAAGAGCCTCAATCGACTTCACTTCAATTAATAATTTATTATTGATAATCAAATCAGCTCGAAAAGCATACTTGTTTACTCTTTCATTATCCCAATATAAGTAGATTGCTTTTTGCCTTTCCACTTGTAAACCACATTTTACAAGCTCTTTGAACAGTATCTCTTCATATACAGATTCATATAGCCCAGGTCCTAATTTTACATGTATTTCAAATGCAATATTAACTACCAATTTTGCCAATTCATTCTCATCAAGTTCCAACACAAGCATTTTGTTTTATGCAAAAATAAATCGACTCGAAACTATTTAAAAATATTAACCGCGTATACTCGCTTTGAGCGGATATAAAAAATGTTTTGGCAGTCCACCTTTGCGTGCTTGAATATCTACATAATACATCAAGCACCTATATAATTAAATAAACCTTTGGGCCTTTGCGAGAAACCTACGCATTTATAAACAACAAACTCTTATCTATATCCAAATGTAAAAACCGGTCAGACTCATTAAATGACACCACTGATCTATACGCTGTATAAAAGTTCTCAATTGCAATTGAAGATTTTAAAGGCCGCCTAAATTCGAATGCTTGTGCCGCGGTTAGTAATTCGATTGCCAGAATTTTTTCAATATTTTCGACAACACGTAAACATTTTGTAGCTGCATTGGCACCCATACTCACATGGTCTTCTTGTTCGTTGCAGCTTGAAATACTATCAACACTCGCTGGTGTACACAATTGTTTGTTTTGAGAAACAATACTCGCTGCAGTATATTGAGGAATCATTAATCCCGAATTTAATCCCGGATTTGGTGTTAAAAATTCAGGTAAATTTCTTGCCCCACTCAATAAACGATACACACGACGTTCAGCAATATTGCCTAATTCACTTAATGCCATTGCCAGAAAATCTAAGGTTAATGCTAATGGCTCACCATGAAAATTTCCACCACTCACAATTAAATCATCTTCAACAAAAATATTAGGATTATCAGTAACACCATTAATTTCTTTTTCTACAATCGATTTACAATAATCAATTGCATCGCGACATGCTCCGTGAACTTGTGGAATACATCTAAAAGAATAAGGGTCCTGCACTTGCTGTTTTTCCGCAAAAAAAGTTTCACTACCTGATAGTAGCTCCATAATTTCTTTTGCAGTTGTTATTTGCCCACTTTGATTTCTTACACGATGAATTTGTGGTAAAAAAGGCTCCGCTTTACAATCGTAAGCTTCTAATGATAATGCAGCAATTTTATTTGACTGATGAATAATGTTTTGCGATTTAATTAAATTATACACTGCATAACTACTCATAAATTGTGTACCATTTAAAAGCGCTAATCCTTCTTTAGATTGTAATTTGAGTGCCGATAATTTAAAATCTTTCAACACTTCAGCAGTTGGACGAATTTCGCCATTATACTTAACACTACCTTCTCCAATTAATGCCAAACTCATATGTGAAAGCGGACACAAATCGCCACTGGCACCAAGCGAACCCTGCTCATAAATTACCGGCAAAATGTCGAGGTTATAAAAATCGATTAAACGCCATACTGTTTCCACACTAACTCCTGAATTGCCATAACTCAAACTTTGAATTTTAAGTAATAGTAATATTTTACATATTTCATCCGGAATAACAGGACCTACTCCACATGCATGACTTCTAATTAAATTATATTGCAATTGCTCCAGGTCATCATCCGAAATTTTCACCTTACACAAACTTCCAAAACCCGTATTTACCCCGTAAACAGCTTTACCACTGTCGCCAATCTTTTTATCGAGGTAAGTTCGGCATAATTGAATTTTTTCTCTCGCCGAGTTATCCAGCGCCAGTTTTGCCTTCGATTTTAAAATGGTAGCTATTAAGGTAATAGACAAAGGTTGTGAGCCAATATGATAAGTATCCATAAACAATTGTTTCTGCGGCAAATTTAAATTTAAATTTGCAACATGGGCGATATCATGACCTTTTCGCAGGTAAACAAACGATTTTCGGATGTTCAGGCCTTGCAGGATGTAAGTTTTACCATACCGGAAAACACCATTTTCGGGCTTCTTGGGCCGAATGGAGCCGGTAAAACAACCCTTATCCGGATTATCACCAAAATATTTGCTGCCGATTCAGGGCAAATTGTATTTGATGGTTCCGATATCCAAACCCAGCAATATGCCAATATTGGATACATGCCTGAAGAAAAAGGGATGTATAAAAAAATGAAAGTGGGTGAACACCTCGTGTATTTGGGCAGATTAAAAGGATTAAAAAAATCAGAAGCTCAGGACCGCTCAAAATACTGGCTTGAAAAATTAGGCGCCGGCGACTGGTGGAACAAAAAACTCGAGGATTTATCGAAAGGGATGCAACAAAAAACACAATTTATTGCCACCGTTTTGCATAACCCGAAATTATTAATTCTCGACGAGCCCTTTTCCGGTCTTGACCCTGTGAATGCGGAAATGATTAAAAATGAAATTTATCAATTGCATCAACAGGGAACAACTATTATTTTTTCTACACACAGAATGGAACAAGTAGAAGAAATTTGTAAAACTATAGCACTTATCAATAAAGGGAAACTCATTTTAAACGGAGAAGTAACAGCGATAAAACAACAATTCAAACAACATAAATTTTTAATCAGTTTTGAAACACTTCCTGAAATTGAAGATAACGATTTATTTACCGTAGACCAGATTAATGGCCAAAGTGTTACCGTTCAACTAAAATCAAAAAACGATCAAAATCAGGTTTTACAATATTTTATTAATCGCAATGTCATTATTAATGCATATTATGAAATATTGCCATCGCTCAACGATATATTTATTTCAATTGTAAATAAGGCCAACCATGAATAAAACATTGCTTATTATCCAACGGGAATATATTACTCGTGTGAGAAAAAAATCGTTTATCATTTTCACGCTGTTAGGGCCTGTTTTTTTTCTGCTGATTAGTTTGTTGCCTATTTTAATTTCCAATGCAAACAAAAGCGATCAGCATATATTGGTAAAAGACGACAGTGGCTTAATTCCGGCACTACCCGATACCGCCGGCTTGTATTTTACCTATAAATACCAATCCATTCCGGTCAACACCTTAAAAACTGATTACAGCACTATTGGTGAAGGTTACGATGCTTTTTTATATATACCTGCCATGCAACCTGATGCACCATATGGCATTGAAATTTATAGCAACGAACAAGTGAGTTTAACTACTAAATTGTATATCGAAAGTATTATTGCAGATAAACTGGAAACCATCAATTTACAGCAACACGATTTAGATAAAAATATATTACTCAAATTAAGACCGAAAGTAGATATTGATGATAAAGTAACTTCCGGCGAATCACAAAAAGAAGGTAATGCAGCAATTGCCAGTGCTTTCGGTTTTGGCATGGGATTTATCATTTATATTGTGCTGCTCATCTATGGCACAATGGTGATGCGGGGTGTTATGGAAGAAAAGTCATCGCGTATTATCGAAGTGATTATTTCCAGTGTAAAACCTTTTCAGTTAATGATGGGGAAAATAGTTGGAATTGGTCTCGTTGGTTTAACCCAATTTGTAGCCTGGGGATTTTTAATCACTATCTTAAATATTATTATCGGTGTTCTGTTTGCCGGACAACTCAGCGATTTGCAACAAGTGAGCGCTTCAGGTGGTGAAGTTGAGATGAATGCAATAACAGAAGCCATGCAAAGTATGCAAAACATACCAATAGGTTATTATTTAAGTATGTTTATTATTTACTTTTTAGGTGGTTATTTTATTTATGCTTCTTTGTTTGCTGCAATAGGCTCATTAGCAGGAGACGAAGAGGGCGATGTGCAAACATTTGCATTCCCGGTAACCATGTTAATTTTGGTTTCCATTTTTATTATGATGGCTGTAGTGCAGCAACCGCATACACCGCTTGCATTTTGGGCATCAATTATTCCATTGTCATCACCTATTGTTATGCCTGCATTAATTCCATTTGGCGTTCCGACATGGCAAATTGTTTTATCAATTGTATTGTTATTTGGCGGATTTATTTTCACCACCTTTTTGGCAGGTCGTATTTACAGAACTGCCATATTAATGTATGGTAAAAAAATAAAGGTGAAAGAAGTATTTAAGTGGATGTTTTATAAATAATCTTAACGCAAAATCAATAATCTATCTGCATCTAAACGAAGCATGATAAATACTAAAATAGAAAACGCGAGCACCGAAGAACCTCCATATGAAATAAACGGAAGCGGTATACCGATTACAGGAATTAAACCGATGGTCATTCCTACATTAATCATTATTTGTAAAAAGAAAAAGCTGGCAACACAGTATGCATATACCCTTGAAAACGGAGAGCGTTGACGTTCGGCAATAAAAATTATTCGCAGCAAAAACAACAAATACACCACAAGAAATACAAATGTGCCAAGGAATCCAAACTCCTCTCCTATGGTGCAAAAAATAAAGTCTGTGCTTTGTTCAGGCACTTGTTCCGATTGTGTTAAAGTTCCTTGTAAATAACCTTTACCTGCAACACCTCCTGAACCAATCGTCATTTTACTTTGTGTTACATTATATTCTGCATCGGCATTATCAGACATGCCCAATAATGTTTCAATCTTTGTACTTGATAATCTTCTAATAAACTGGTAGTGATATACTTAACGCCGAAAATGACAAAAGCTAATAACGCAACATAAATGACAACCGGCCACCAGATTTTAAAATATTTAATTTTTCGAACCAGATACCAGGATGCAAAAAGTAATCCCAAAGTACCTGCGTAAATCAAATACATGTTGAGCGACATTACTTCGCCTCCCAATAAAAACAATAATATAGCGCCGACAAATGTGGCTAGAAATGCTATGCCTTTTACTTTCTCTTTACGTATGAGTTTTAATGAACTGAAACCAACATAAATCAAAATCGCAATTGACAAAGTAATAGCAACTGGGTCTCCGCCAAATATCATTGAAAACACAAAACACAATCCAATAAACAAAACAAACAAAACTTCATAAACCGGAAAACCTTCGCGGTAAATAACAAATACCAAACTACCATAAACCATCGCAGAACCAACATCACTTTGCAATACAATGATACCCATTGGCACTCCGAGAATTAAATAAGCAATTAATTTATTTTTAAACGTACGTGCCTGCCCGGTAATCATACTCATATACTTGGCAAGCATTAATGCTGTGGTTGTTTTACCAAACTCTGCAGGTTGAAATTGAAATGAACCCACCTGCAACCAACTTCTGGCACCATTAATATCAACTGCAACTAAAAAAGTAAGAATAAAAATACCAAGTGTAACAGCATAAAAAATCATTGCGAATTTGGTAAAAAAAGTGCTGTCGAAAGTTAATATACTAAACCCAACAATGAGTGAAATAAACATCCACACCATTTGTTTGCCGTGCGTTTGCGAAAAATTAAAAAAGCGACTTGTTTCAGGGTCATAACTTACCGCAAATACAGTGAGTAATCCAATTACCAATAATGCAAAATACAGTCCGATAGCGAACTGATCAATATTCTGCATAATGGATTTTTTTTCTCTCATTGCTTTTTAGGTAAAATTGCAGCTTGTGCGGTAATTTTTTGTTTATTGCTGTCAACCGGTGTTTTTTGTTCCGGCTGTGGAAGTAATTCAGGGGCATCAATTAATACCGCTTTCATCATACGCTCTTCTAATGGTTTCCGTTTTTCGCTGATGGTTCGGTTAACATATTTTTCAACTACCAGACTGGCAATTGGTGCCGCATAACTTGCACCCCAACCACCATTTTCAATAATGATAGCCACCGCAATTTTTGGATTTTTTTCCGGTGCAAAACAACTAAACCAACTGTGGTCTTTACCATGCGGATTTTCTGCTGTTCCTGTTTTACCGCAAACCTGAATGGAATCCACCTTTGCTATTTTTGCGGTACCGAAATTTACTGCACCCGCCATTCCATGTTGCACAAATGGAAAAATACTATCAGGAATACCTGTTTCTCTTCTTGTTTTAAATTTATTTAAAATCGTATCCGCATCTTCAGCATATTTCAAAACGTGAGGTGTAAAAAAGAAACCACCGTTTGCAATAATCGCCATCGAGTTGGCCGATTGTAATGGTGTAATAATTAATTTATCCTGACCAATTCCCAGTGTAACACAATTGGATGCCTTCCATCTTCCTTTGCCATACACTTTATCATAATCTTCTGCATCGGGTACATTACCATTTCTTTCATTTGGTAAATCCACACCGGTTTTAGTGCCAATTCCCCATAACGCAAGATGTTCATTAAAATCGCGCATACCTTCCTCCGGCGAATCATGTGCTTCCATAAAATATCGGAATGTATAACAGAAGTATGCGTTACAACTATGTCCAATACCTAATTCTACATTGGAAGCGTATGGGTGATTGTGACAATTCACTTTATGACCGCTCATCACATATCCGCCCGGACAACTATATCCCTGGTCGGAAGTGAGCGAGCCAATATCCATTCCCAACGCAGCCATAACCGGCTTAAACGTAGACCCTGGCGGGTAATAACCGCTTAACGCTCGGTTATTCAATGGATTTTCTTTGTTTAATGCCAATTTTGCAAAGTTTTTTGTTCTGGCACTTCCAACCAACATATTTGGGTCGTATGATGGTGTGCTTACTAATGCTAGAATTTCACCTGTCGAAGGCTCTATGGCAACCAAAGCACCTCGCTTATTGGCCATAAGCTGTTCTGCATATGTTTGCAACTCAATGTCTATGGTCAGCGTTAAATTTTTTCCGGCAACAGGAGCAATATCTTCACTACCATTATTGAGTCGCCCCACATCACGGCCAAAACGGTCAATCACAATGTTTTTATATCCTTTTTGTCCGCGCAACAAATTTTCATAACTTTTTTCCACGCCACTTTTTCCAATTACATCGGCATTGCGATAATAGCCATTCGATTTTTTAATATCGTTGGAATCAACCTCAGCAACATAACCTAATAAGTGGGCTGCAGATGGATAAGCATATTTCCGAACCGGACTAATTGCAGTATAAAACCCTTTGAATTCATATAAATACTCTTCGATGCGACCAAATTCTTCTGCTGAAATTTGAGATAAAAAAACACTTTCTCTTACACGCGAAAATGATTTGGCATCTTTCATTTTTTTGATAAACTGTTCTTTATCAATGCCAATAATTTCACAAAATCTAATGGTGTCAATTTTTTCTACCTGCGAAGGCACTACCATTAACTTATAACTAGGCTCGTTGTAAACTATCAGTTTGCCTGTCCTGTCGAAAATTTGCCCTCTGTCCGGGTCCACCTGCTCTTTTCTAATCCCTCTATCGTCGGCAATTTGTTTATAGGTATCGTCAATTATCTGAAGATAAAACAGGCGGATAAGGTACACGACAAAAATGCCGACAATTATGCCTTGTATAACATAACTGCGAGATTTTGTATTATCGATAATTGCCATAAATTAAATTGCCTGTGAAGTTGAATGCCGATTCCGAATTCCGGATACAAATTTCGAAAATGTTTTTACAATACCATCAGTATTGTTACAGAATTAATTGTAATTAACGTTTTACTTTTCGTTTTGCAAACAAGAAAGCAAAAATTACAATTAATAATGTTGATACTAAAGTACTTAAAAATATTTTTAATAATAAATATCCTACATCATTCATCCAAAATACCTGTAAAAAATAATAAATACTATGATGGATAAAAATTACGGTTAGTGTAAACAACGCAAACCATACCACACCTAGTTCGGATAAAGACGGGGCGTTTACATTTTCGTAACCTGTTATTGGTGTATATCGTTTTATCAGCCATGGACGTGCAAAGGCGATAAACACACAAGCTGCAGCGTGCATGCCTGCCGTGTTATTAAACATGTCAATAGAAAATCCTACCGCAAATGCCAAAGGCAGTATCATCCAGCGCGGAGTTTCAAATGGCAGCAAAATGATGAACATCGGATATACATACGGATGTATGTAAGTGCTAACATTGAGCTTATTCAGCACAAGCACCTGGAACAAAATCAAAAAGATTAGTCCCACAAGCCTCAATATCCAATTAATTGCCTGCATCTGTTGCGCTGTTTTCTAAATCGGTTCTTTCTTTTTGTAATAATTCGTTTACCACGTACACAAATTGCAGCGAACTGAATTTAGTAGACAAACGAACATTAAGTGTGTAATAATTACTACCCGGGTCCTTACCAAAACTTTCAACGGTGCCCACCATAATATCAGGTGGAAACATAGGCGATATTTTGGTGGTTACCACACTATCTCCTTTATTCAATGTTCCCGGTTCAGAAACCTGAATTACACTGATATGCGTAGGCGATTTTCCTTCCCAGGTTAAACGGCCTTGTGAATTATTTTTTTGAACAGCCACACGGCTAACAAACTGACTATGTAATACACTCATTACCACACTGAATTTTGGCGACACTTTAACCACACGTCCAACAATTCCGCTTGAAGTAATTACACCCATATTTTCACGTATACCATCATTACTTCCTTTGTTTAGGGTGATGTAATTATTAGGCTCGGTAAATGAATTACCAATTACTTCAGCAGGGATATAAGAATATAAGGGTTGGCCCAAACTGTCTTTTACCAAAACAGATGAAGAATCGGGTATGGCACTTAACAACAATTGCTCACGCAAAAGTGCATTTTCATGCATTAAACTATCATTAACTTCTTTCAGCGAAAAATACTCTTGAAAATTGCCATAGGTGTTTAATACATTTCCTGAAACACCATTTGCCGAATTGATAAAAAAGGTATTGTGAAAATTATTGTAGGTAAATACAAAATATAACGATATTAATTCGAGTAAACCGAAAAGGAAAACGGCATAGTGACGGATGATGAATAAAAAGAAACTACGCATTATTCATCCGGGGAATTAACTCATTAGCAATGCTGCATATTGTTCACGATTTTTCAATGCAATACCTGTTCCACGAACAACTGCTTTAAGTGGGTCGTCAGCAACGTGCACCATCAGTTTTGTTTTCTGACTGATACGTTTGTCGAGACCACGCAATAAAGCGCCGCCACCTGTGAGGTAAATTCCATTGCGTTGGATATCACTTGCCAACTCTGGAGGAGTAGTTTCAAGTGCTTTGAGAATAGCCTCTTCAATTTTTGAAATGGACTTATCGAGAGAATGTGCAATTTCGGAGTAGGTAACAACCAGCTGTTTAGGAATACCGGTCATAAGGTCACGACCACTTACCTGGTAATCTTCAGGGGCTTCATCTAACTCAGTTAAAGCTGAGCCCACATTTATTTTGATAGCTTCTGCTGTTCTTTCACCAATCAGCAAGTTGTGCTGACGACGCATATAATCAACAATATCAGCTGTAAATTCATCACCGGCAACGCGTATAGACTGGTCGCAAACAATACCGGAAAGTGCTACTACTGCAATTTCAGTTGTACCACCGCCAATATCAATAATCATATTGCCGACAGGTTCCTGCACATCTAAACCAATACCTAATGCTGCAGCCATTGGCTCATGAATGAGGTATGCTTCTCGCGCTCCTGCTTGTTCAGCACTATCTTTTACTGCTCGTTTTTCAACTTCTGTAATGCCTGAAGGGATACAAATAACCATCACCAACGAGGGTTTGAACAACTTGTTTTTAGGGAAAATCATACTTATCATCCCGCGAATCATCGATTCCGCAGCCTGGAAGTCAGCAATAACGCCATCTCGAAGCGGTCAGATCGTCTTTATGTTCTCATGGGTTTTTTCGTGCATTTGCATGGCGCGTTTGCCAACTGCAATCACTTTTTCTGTTTTGCGGTCAATAGCTACAATGGATGGCTCGTCAACCATAACTTTATCATGTGCTATGATAAGCGTGTTTGCCGTACCGAGATCGATTGCTATTTCCTGAGTGAGAAAGTTAAAAATACCCATGGTTGTTTCTTAAATGTACCTAAAGGTGCAAAATTAAAGTTTGTTAAGGATATGCGCGGGAAAAATCAATAAATAGTTCTACAAACTTCAATATTTTTTTTCAATACTAAAAATACTGAGCGCATTATTTTAATAATTATTTTTTTACACGAACATTTTTAGTTTTTGTAAGTGATATTACAAACAATTATTGTTGCATATAACTCATTATTGAAGTGCGATATTTCAAATGTACTTGTTATAATTTTTGGCAACAAAAAAACCGGCAATATCTGGTTACCGGTTTATCAATTTTATTGCTCATTATATCAATGTTTAAAGTGTCGGGTTCCACTCAATACCATGGCCATTTGATGTTCATTACAATAGTCCACCGAGTCCTTATCCCGAATACTGCCTCCCGGCTGAATAACGGCTGAAATGCCCGCCTCATGGGCTATTTGAACGCAATCAGGGAAGGGGAAAAACGCCTCGCTGGCCATTACCGAACCACTCACATCGAAGCCAAAACTACGCGCTTTATTAATGGCCTGATTAAGGGCATCTACCCTTGAAGTTTGTCCTGTACCACATCCTATCATCTGACCATTTTTTACCAATGCAATGCCATTTGATTTTAAATGTTTAACTGCAATTTCAGCAAACAATAAGTCTTGCAATTGCGCATCTGTTGGTCTAACCTCAGTAACATACTTTAACTCATGCACAGCAGTCGCCTTGTTGTTGCGGTCCTGAACAAGCACACCATTCAACATACTCTTATATTGCTTAGCCGGAAATTCAAACATTTTTTGCTTGAGTATGATTCTGTTCTTTTTAGTTTGTAACACCACCAATGCATCATGTTCATATGCAGGTGCTATTAATACTTCAAAAAACAATTCATTTATTTTATAAGCTGTAGCTAAATCGATTATTTGATTGCAGATAAGCACACCTCCGAAAGCGGATACCGGGTCTGCCGCCAATGCCTTGTCCCACGCTTCTCCTGTGGTTTTGGCAGTAGTTAAGCCGCATGCATTAGTATGCTTTATAATAGCAAATGTGCTAAGGCCTTTTTTTGCTGTTTCTGCAAATTCTTCTATCAAATACACACAACTTTCAATATCAACCAAGTTGTTATAAGATATTTCTTTGCCATGTAATTTCTCAAATACATCAGTCAGTTTACCATAAAAAGCTGCATCCTGATGTGGGTTCTCACCATAACGCATGGCTATTTTCGGGGTATAACGCACACCATAATTTTCGTTGTGATTAAACCAGGTATAGATTGCATCATCATAATGCGACGTAATTTCGAAAGCACGTTTAGCAAAATACTTGCGCTGTCCGAAATAGGTTTCACCATTTTTTTCGTTGAGCATTTCTAACAATGGTGCATAATCATCTTTTGAAGCAATAATTAAAACATCATTACAATTTTTAGCTGCTGCACGTATTAATGATACTCCGCCAATGTCAATCTTCTCAATTATGTCTGCTTCAACCGTAGTGCTTTTTACTGTTTCTTCAAAAGGGTATAAATCGACAATAACCAAATCTATTTCAGGGATTTCATACTGAGCCAGCTGAGCCATGTCTTCTTTGAGTTCACGACGGGCTAAGATCCCTCCGAAAACCTTTGGGTGTAAGGTTTTAACCCTTCCACCAAGGATGCTTGGATAGGTAGTCAAATCTTCAACAGCTAGTACCGGAACACCTAATTTTTCAATAAATTCACGTGTGCCACCGGTGGAATATAATACTACTCCCAACTCATGCAATTTTTGGATAACTGGTTCTAGTTGGTCTTTATAAAAAACAGAAATTAAGGCTGATTTTATCTTAATTGGAGCGTGCATACTATAATTATTTATTATGCTGCAAAGTTACCCCTAAGCAATCAATACTTGAAGCAAAGCCAGGATGATATTAATCAGAAATGCGCTTAAATATTATTTAGCAACAGTTTTTCCACTATGCCGGGTAGATAGGCATATTCTAATTCTCTTACCCTGCTTTCTATACTTTCAGGGGTGTCGTTTGGGGTGATGTCAATACTAATCTGAAATAAAATTCTTCCTTCGTCATAAACCTCATCTACTTCATGAACGGTAATTCCGGTTTCATCTACGCCTTTGTCAAAAACTGCCTGATGTACGTTTTTGCCATACATGCCCTTCCCTCCAAAATCAGGTAAAAGTGCAGGATGAATATTGAATATGCGATGCGGATATTTCCTGATTAATTCCCCTGGAACCAGCGCCAGATAGCCTGCCAGCAAGATAAAGTCGATTGCGAATTCGGCTAAAACAGCGAGCCCGTTTTCAGGTTGCTGCCACTGTTTATTGGTAATAATACGACAAGGCACACCATGCTTTTCGGCAATAGCTATAACACCTGCCTGAGGGTTATTGGTAACAATTAATGGTATTGTTATGTCTGGATGTTGGTGGAAAAACCGAAGACAATTTTCAGCATTAGAACCGGCTCCCGAAGCAAATATGGCCAGACGAATTTTTTTGTCAGAATCCAAACTCATCAATTATCACTTTTTGAAAAAACTCATCAATATTGATTAGGCCATCCAGTTTATTCAGCTCAAGGGTAGATATCACAAAATTGGTATTGCCAACACCATCTTCTTTTTTAGCCATAACAACCGATTCACCTAACCAAGGTGTCAGACTTAACGTGATATTGTCCTTTGCAGTCAAATTTGCGTGATATAATGGAGTTGCACCTATTTGTAATATGATAGGTTTAACCGTACCCACAATAGCAGTTGATTGCAATGTTGGCCATGAACCATCAACAGGAATTAATTGTGCGCCATTATCTAAAATCAAGGTTGTATCAACCGGATTAACTAATTCGGCAATTGGTGTAAAATCAAGAAAGTTGCTCAAGGGGTCAAACGTAGATGATATATATACACTCATCAGCATCTTGCCACCTGAGTTAAAAAAGTCGCCGGTTGTTTTTTGTGCCAGCGAAAAGGAGTTATCGGCACTATTACTGAACCAAATAATCACATCAAATAAGTCGAAAACCTTGGCCTGTGTTATATTGTCGGCGGACTGCTGGGTATAATTGCCACCAGATTGTTCGAAAATCTGAATGGTATCAACCACCGAAAAGCCTTGATTGGCAAGCCTTGCAGCATAAAATGTTTCGTTGGTAAGTGTGGTATATCCATTTACCATCAACACCGTACTATTCACTTTTTTCACAAAAACAGAATCAGCCTTAACATACCAACTGGTTGCTTCACTTTGGTCTACAGCCCTTATGTAGAGGGCATTCCAGGCATTTCCAACCATTCCATCCATGGTTATGGCATTTGGTAAGGTTGCCGCATTTTGGTAAACCTTACAAACCATATCGGTTGCCGTTGGGTCTACTGCCTCAAAAATGGCGCTGGTGACAGTTTTGTCTACTATATATGGTGTCTGAGTTGTATCGTTAAAACATAACTCGAACCGCAATAAGTTTTCTTCCCCATCGGGATCGGTGCCGGACCAAAAATATTTTAGTACCGGGAACGACTTAACCGGCGAAACCAAGCCGTCTAAAAATTGCGCCTCAGGAGGTGAGTTTTTTACCGGAATTACCAATCTGGCGGGCGTTGGGTCTTTTAAACCCTTATTGTCGATGGAACGAATTTGAAATACGAAATCAGCAGAATCTTCACCCGCAGGGGGCGCTAAAATAAAAGTGCTGTCCTGAGCTTCTGTATAACTCCAAACCGTCGCTTCCGAAATTATAGGGTCAAAAGTATATTCATAACCGGTTACAAACCCGTCTTCATCATCGCTCCACCATTTTAATGTTACCTCACTCTCGAGGCGGTCATCGCCAAATCGGATAATGGTGTCGGTAACTAAATAGGTTTCGGGAGCAATATTGCCCAATTCGGTGCCTTCAAAATCTTTTTTACATGAACCAAAAACAAGTGGTATTGCAGCAAACAACAAGATGGTATTGATGGCAGAGCGGTTCATTCTGCTGCGAAGATAATGCTTCTGCTTAAACACTTATCTTTGCCCTAACCGGGATTATGACAAATAACAATTATTTCATTCACGAATCGGCAATTGTTGATGAAGGTGCCCAAATTGGAAAGGGCACAAAAATCTGGCATTTTACACATATCATGTCCACTGCAGTAATTGGCGACAATTGTAGTATTGGTCAAAATGTTTTTGTTGCCGGTGATGTTCGGCTTGGTGCTAACGTGAAAGTGCAAAACCATGTTTCTATTTATTCGGGAGTGGTTTGCGAAGACGATGTTTTTTTAGGGCCGAGTATGGTATTTACAAATGTGATTAATCCGAGAAGTGCCATTGAACGCAAAAATGAATTCAAATCTACTTTAGTAAAAAAAGGTGCAACAATTGGTGCTAATGCAACTATTGTTTGTGGAATAACAATTGGTGTTTATGCATTTATCGGTGCAGGTGCAGTTGTTACAAAAAGTATAGACGACTACGCTTTAGTTACCGGTAATCCTGCAAAACATCAGGGCTGGATGAGTGAACATGGAGCGAAATTAATTTTTGATGAAAATGGAAAAGCGACATGTGAAATTTCAGGCGCTTCGTATCAATTAATAAATAATCGTGTAAGTAAAATAGCATAACACGTGATTGAAAACAAAATAAATTGTGCTGTAATTGGATGTGGTCATATTGGGAAACGCCATGCAGAAATGATTATGCGTAACAGCCGCACTCAATTAGTTGCTTTGTGTGATGTACAACCAAAAGAAAATTTAAACATCAGCAATTTTCCGGGTAATTTTTATAGTGACATTCAACAATTACTCAGCGAAGAAAGTAATATCGACGTTGTACATATTTGCACACCAAATGGATTACACGCAACACATGCTAATTTAGCGCTGCTAGCAGGAAAACATGTAGTAATCGAAAAACCTATGGCATTAACTGTTGCCGATTGCGACAGTATTATTGCGAATGCCGCCATTCATAATAAATCGATATTTTGTGTAATGCAAAATCGTTTTTCTCCTCCTTCAGTTTGGTTGAAAAATATGATTACAGAAAACAGGTTGGGTGAAATTTATATGGTGCAGGTAAATTGTTTCTGGAATCGCGATGAACGTTATTACCATAAAAATACCTGGCATGGGAAAAATGATTTAGACGGAGGAACATTATTTACGCAATTTTCACATTTCATCGACACGATGGTGTGGTTATTTGGTGATATAGAAAATATTCAAACTCAATTTGCCGATTTTAATCATCAATCATTAACCGATTTCGAAGATTCAGGAAATATTACATTCTCATTTAAAAATGGCGGAATTGGCAGTGTGCATTATTCATCTGCTGTGTATCAACAAAACTTCGAAAGCAGCATTCGCATCATCGGTGAAAAAGGAACAATTGCAATTGGTGGTCAATACATGAATGAAGTTAAATATTGTCATGTTGAAAACTACGCCATGCCCGAATTAAAACCTACTGCCGCTCCCAATAATTATGGCCCGTATATCGGCTCAGCTGCGAATCATCATTTTATTATTGATAATATTGTAGATGTACTTGATAATAATGGCGCAATTGCCACTACTGCTGAAGAAGGCAAATTAGTAGTGAGTGTAATTGAAAGAATTTACGCGCAACGACCTGATTATTTATTAAAAAATAAATAATTGTAAATGGCAGCCAGTCCCGATAAACAAAATCCTGCTTCACCTTTACTATGGCATGTTGCTTATGTGAAATCACGTAGCGAAAAAAAAGTAAAAGAAAGACTCGACCGAATGGGGATTCAGGCTTTCTTACCTTTAATTAAAACAGTAAGGCAATGGAGTGATAGAAAAAAAACAGTGCAAGTGCCGCTGTTTAATGGTTACATTTTTTTACAACTCTCCGGCGACGATTACACCAGAGTGCGCATGGTAGAAGGTGTTGTTAATTTTATTTATCAGGAGAAAAAAATTGCAGTTGTCCCTGAAAAACAAATCGAAGATATTCGCACTTTTTTAGAGTCCGGATTACCTGTATCTGCTTCAACTGACACTTTTGCAAAAGGCGAACAGGTGGTTATTAATTTCGGCCCACTAAAAGGTTACCAGGGCGAATTACTGGAAATTGAAAATGAAAAACATTTTATTGTGCGTATAGCAGTAATCAATCAGATTTTACGTTTATCTGTCCCAAAAGCTTATCTCGAAAAAGTTTAGTTGCCCATTATTTTTTTAATATCGAGCTCGTCGGTAAACTTAAAACTATAGGTCTTTCTGAAGAAATAAAATTTCTGTACTGTAATTGCACCTTCTAGCCCAACAGGCACTTTTTCTTCGCCTAAATAAGATTTTAAACCTGCCGCTAAAAGCCCTCCCATTTTATCTAAGGATGTAGAACACTCAACCGGCAAAATAAACTCCGTTTGTTTTTTCATCCTAACCGGTTCTAAAATCCCACCGCTTCCCATCGGTTTGTCATTTACTAAAACAGTAAACTCCATTGATTTAAGTGTAGCCCCGATTTTATTCGGATTATACAATGTTACATCTACATTCATTTTAGGCTGAGAAGTAATTCCACTCACTGCAAAATTTTCAAACCCTTTGTATTCCATTTCCTTAGAAGTTGCACAAGAAGTGAGGGTTAATGTTACCGCTACAAATAAAAATAAATAACCGGATTTCAATTTCATATACGCTGTATTACAACAAGTATGCCCATTTTAAGGCTTCAATAATAGATTAATTTTGAGAAACAGGTAAAGTAAATTTAAATACACATCCACCGCCTTTATTTGGCTCTACCCAGATTTTCCCGCCTGCCTGGTCAATTATTTTTTTGCAAATTGCCAACCCAATACCTGTTCCTGAATACTCATCCCGTGAATGCAGTCGCTGGAAAATGAGGAATATTTTTTCTACAAATTCATCCGGTATCCCAATACCATTATCCGAAACGGCAAAGTGGTATTTTTTTCCGGTGAGGTTAAAAGAAATATCAACAACTGGAGGCTCGCTTTTATTGTATTTAATGCCATTGGATATCAAATTTTGAAACAACTGCATCATATGCGTTTCATCGCCTTTTACCGTAGGAAGTAATGAGTAGTTGATAATCACTTGTTTCTCTTCTATCTGAGTTTTGAGCGTTGACACAACTGTTTTCATTACATTATTCAAATCGACAGGTCCTGCAGAACGCACAAAACTAATACCCGACAATGTCAATAAATCGCTTATGAGGTTTTGCATGGTATGTGTTCCTGTTACAATAAACCGCATAAAATCTTTTTCATCATCGGTGAGTTTATTTTTTAAACTCCTTTCCAATAATTGCACATATGACGAAACCATGCGCAAAGGCTCACGTAAATCGTGACTGGCAACATGCGCAAATTGGCGCAACTCATTATTGGAAAACTCCAGCTGATTCGCATATTTGGCAATCTGCTCATTTTTAGAACGTAAAATTTGCGCCTCCTGCTCTTTTATTTCTAATTCATATTCGTTTCGTGCACGTGCTATTGCAAATGTTTTTTCATCGTTAAATAAATCCTTTAACGATTCAGAATATTTTTTCTGATAAGCATATGCATTTTCAAAATCGCCCAAACCTAAATACGCTAACGAAACATTATCGTATAAGGTAGATAACGACTTCTTTACCCCAACAGATTCGAAATACTTTTCTGCTACCTTAAAATGGTCGATGGCTTTTTGATAATTTTTTTGGATAGCTTGAGCCTCTCCCATTTGATTATGTGTATGCGCCGAATGGTAAGTGCTCTTGATTTCGCGGTCGTATGCTTGCGCCATTTCAAAATATGAATCTGCAAGTTCAATATTGCCAAGTTTAGTGTAAACCAAACCGATGTTAGAACAATAAATGGATAAAAAAGAAACGGAGTTTTCTTTTAATGCTAAATCTCTTGCTTTTAATAAATATTCAAGCGCCGGCTGTAAATCATTTTTTTTGAAATAATAAACAGCATATGAATTATAACAATTGGCAATACCACCTAAATCTTCAATTTCCTGATAGGCTTTTAATGCCTTTTCCAAATATTCACTTTGGGCAAATTCAGCTCCTGAAAAATTGAATAGAATAAAAATATTGTAATAGGTATGCGACAGCCATCGTTTTTCATAATAATTTTTATCAGGACGATGTTCTAATAATTTAATGGTTTCCAGATAATGTTTTTGGGTTAACACATTATCACCTAAAAAATGGTAATTCCGACCTAAGTTTAAATGAAAATATGGCGCATATCGCTTTTTAAATTCGCCTTTCATCAAGTCGAACCCTTCTGTGCAAAGTTTGATGGATTGATAGTAATTATTTTTAACCAAACACTCAAACAAAGCCGATTCAATAATGGCCAAACCACGGTAATTATTGGAGTCAATCGAATCGGCCAACTTCAACGCCTTTTTCGAATAATTTTCGATTTCAGAATTGCGTTTCGACACCAAATCCCATGAGGTCCGCAATAACTCCTCAATCTCCGCTTTAGTTTTTTGAATATATGTGCGATTTAATCCAGCCATTATCTGTTCCTATCAACAAGGGCGTAAATTTAGCCATTTCCTGCTAAAAACGCTCGTATTCAGCGACAAATTGTCAGCCTTACCCACATGGCACAAGGTTTGAAAAGGGGGTCTTACATAAAATTACCTAAATATGTCAATAGAAAAAGGAACCATAGCCGTTCAAACGGAAAACATTTTCCCGATTATCAAAAAATTCTTATACAGCGACCATGAAATATTCTTACGCGAACTGGTATCCAATGCTGTAGATGCCACTCAAAAGTTAAAAAAACTATCCTCACTAGGTGAAATTTCCGGTGAAATTGGCGCGACCAATATCAGTATCAGCATAGACAAAGATGCAGGCACCCTAACTATTTCCGATAAAGGTATCGGGATGACTGCCGATGAGGTGAAAAAATATATCAACCAGGTAGCATTTTCCAGCGCAAGTGAGTTTTTAGAAAAATATCAAGGACTTGAAGATGGCAAAAGTATTATCGGCCATTTCGGGTTAGGATTTTATAGTGCATTTATGGTTGCCGATAAGGTTATGCTTGTAACAAAATCGGGAAAAGAAAATGCTGAACCGGTTCGTTGGACTTGCGATGGTAGCACCGAATTTACACTTGAACCATGGGAAAAAGCGGAAAGAGGAACAGATGTAATTTTATTTATAAACGATGAAAATAAATCCTTCCTTGAAGACGCTAAAATAGAAGGGTTACTCAATAAATATTGTAAATTTTTACCGGTTGAAATTCAATTTGGTGTTAAAGAGGAAACTGTTAAAGGTGAAGAAGAAGGAACCGATACTACTGTTAATATTCCCAATATAATTAATAACCCGTCTCCGGCTTGGACAAAAAAACCGGCTGAGTTACAAGATGAGGATTATAAAAACTTTTACAACGAATTATACCCTTACACAGAAGCACCTTTATTTTGGATTCATTTAAATGTTGATTATCCATTTAACCTGACCGGTATTTTATATTTCCCGCGCATTAAAAAGAGTTACGAAATTCAAAAAAATAAAATCCAGCTATACAGTAATCAGGTTTTTGTTACTGATGAGGTGAAAGAAATAGTTCCGGAATGGCTAACCCTGTTACACGGTGTTATCGATTCACCGGACATCCCGTTGAACGTATCCAGAAGTTATTTGCAAAGCGACCAGAATGTAAAAAAAATCAATAATTACATCACCAAAAAGGTGGCTGAAAAACTGGAGGAAACATTTAAAAAGGACAGAGCTGAATTTGAAAACAAGTGGGAAAATATCAATGTTATTATTAAATACGGTATGTTAAGCGATGAAAAATTTGCTGAACGCGCTGAGAAATTCTGCTTATTACAAAATACAGATAAAAAATATTTTACATTCGAAGAATACAAAGAACATATCAAAGCCGGTCAAACAGATAAAAACAATAATATTATTGCGCTATACACCAATAATACTACCGACCACCATGTTTATGTTGATGCCGCAAAAGGTCGTGGATACGATGTATTGGAAACAGACAATGTTATCGACAATCATTTTATTTCCTTCATGGAACAAAAAATTACGGGTGTTCAATTTAAACGTGTAGATGCGGATACTGTTGATCAACTTATCGACAAAGACGAAAAAACAGCATCTATTTTAAGTGAGGAAGAATCTAATACCTTAAAAGGATTATTCGAAAGAATTGCTGATGCAAATGCAGCCACTATTGTATTGTCGCCGCAATCGCCTGATGATAATGTAGTCGCAATTACCAAACCGGAATTTATGCGCAGAATGAAAGAAATGAGCCATTTAAATGGTATGGATTTCGCCGCATCAATGCCTGACCAATACAATTTGGTTGTAAACACAAACCATCCGGTAATTCAAAAAATATTAAAGCAAGAAGAAAATGTAAAAGAGCAATCGGTTAAACAACTTCATGACCTTGCATTACTTTCTCAAGGTATGTTGAAAGGAACCGACCTTACCGAATTTGTTAAACGCAGTGTCGAATTAATGAATTAATAATACACAACATAAAAAAAATCCGCTTAAAGCGGATTTTTTTATACCCGGTTACCTGGCTACTTTATTTCTCCGACTTTTACTAATTCAAATTCATTTGAACATTCAAACAAATGAGTCAGAATGCCCGCATGCCCTGCACCAATAATTAATAAAATTCTATCATCAGGACTTGTAACAATTTCCTGCAGGTTGCGAAAAATGCGTAAGTTCCTGCTATACCAATGCATAGCCAATGCATCTGCACCTTCAAATGAGCCTAGCTTAAAGTCGCCCGTAAGATAGGCACCATAACCTTTATCCAATACCCAATCATCATTCATATAAATAAAATAATCTTTGAGCGACATTTGTAATGCTAATTGGTCATCAAAATTATACCAATCAGTATAAAGTTGCGAACTACTATCATCACTTCTAAAATCCCAATCGGTATAAATGCTATCCAATATGGGGCGCAACACTGTAGAATCTTTGGCATCATATAAATCATACATCAATGGTATGGCATCAACACCATAAATGGTATCCATACCAAATTGTCGCATCAGCCTGAAACCGATTTGTTCTGTTTCACTTCTACCCAACGAACGTTTACCTGCTATCCATTCTTCATAATTACGCAATAAATAACCCGTAATTGGCCCTGATTCAACCGCAATTTTTGTTGGTTTATACTTACTGATATACGCAACCAACTCTTCCATTTCTTTTTGACGTTGTACAGATAAAACATCCACCTGTTCATCTTCACCGGTTTTATGCGCATCCAAATTGTAATACGCAAAATGAAAACTCCCCAAAATGAGCATTTGAGGCAAGTCCCTGTTGCCGGATAAAATACTGTCGGATTGTGAAATTGCTTGTTTTACAGATACCTGTTGTTGTGCACTTACATGCAGTATCATAAAGGTTAAACAAACACAGATAGCGATTCTTTTTAATAGCATAATGTATAGTTTTCCTCAAAAGTAAAATGTCAAATATTTACCAACTACTAATCTCGCTCAACAGGTGATTTTATCAGATAAACAAGGTTTAAATTTTTGCAGACAAATTGCTGGTGTTTGCAGACAAACACAAATTATCATGGTTTCTTTAAATACCTTTATCACATGACGAAATCACAACTCTGGTTTGCCTATGGTTTAACCATTTTCATGCTGTTATTCGGCTTCAACTTTATTGCCTATGGAATCCTTCAACGGGATTATAGCCGAGCGCTTAGGTTCACCCCATTTGACATTACCGGTTTTATCTATATTACAGCAACACTTTTGTTAGTGCGTTTAATAATGCAAAAAACATATCCTAAAAAATTACCTCAGCTTATTATAGCATTCATTTTAATGATTCCTGCTTTTATAGCATTCCGGTATTTATTAGAAGAAACCTTATGCCCCATTTTAATAGGTAGAAGCAATTATGTAGAAACTACCACAGTTGAATATTACATTGCCGACAATTTTAGTTACGCTTTGTATTATATGATTTTCGGCATTTTATTGTTCATGTTAGATTATAATATGCACAACAATAAAAAAGTAAAATTATTAGAATCTCAAAATCGCGAAGCACAATTACAATATTTACAAACGCAATTTAATCCCCACTTTTTATTTAATAGTTTAAATAATATCTATTCCCTGGTAACAGAAAAATCGGACAATGCGGGTGAAGCTGTTATGCGGCTTTCAGACATGACAAGGTATTTAATTTATAACAACTCGAATGAGTGTCTATTGAAAGATGAGATTATTCAGGTGGACAATTATATCAACCTCCAAAAACTCAGGTTTGACTACGAATTGCCCATTATCTATGAATTGTCCGGTAATTACGAAAACAAACCATTACCTACTTTTACTTTAGTAACTTTTATCGAAAATGCGTTTAAACACGGCGATTTTAAGGAAAAGGAAAAACCACTGATTATAAGTGTTAATGCGGGCAACAACCAATTACATATTATTGTGAAAAATAAAATTGGCACCTACAATAAAGACAAAACCAGTGGTGTTGGTCTCGATAATATCAGAAAACGACTGGCTATAATTTATCCAGCTCAACATCATCTTATTTGTTCAGTCGAAAACAATATTTTTACAGTAAATTTAACAATTAATTATAATTAACAATGCTCAAGTGTTGCATACTAGACGACGAACCATTGGCAATAAAATTATTGTCGGGCTATGTTGCCAAAACCCCACTGCTGGAATTAACACTTGCAACAACTGACCCATTTAAAGCCTTAGCAACTGTGCAGTCGGGTGAAGTTGATTTGATTTTACTTGACATTCAAATGCCCGAATTAACCGGCATTCAGTTTATGAAAATTATCGAAAACAAATGTGGTGTCATCATAACAACTGCCTATAAAGATTACGCTTTACAAGGTTTTGAATTTGATGTAATTGATTATTTGTTAAAACCCATTTCGTTCGAAAAATTTCATGCTGCCATACAAAAAGCTACTCAGCGGTTAAATACGCAATTACCGCCCAAAGAATATAATCATTATTTGTTTGTTAAATCGGAGCACCGTTTAATCAAAGTGAATTTTGATGAAATCTTTTATTTTGAAAGTTTCAGAGATTATATCACCATTCACACAACTTCTGATAAAATAATGACTTTACAAAGTTTGCGAAGTTTCGAAGAAACACTTCCTTCAGATAAATTTTTGCGCATCCACAAATCACACCTCATTGCAATTGACAAAATAAGTGCCATAGAAAACAACAGAATCTTAATCAACAACACCTTTTTACCAATTGGCGAAGTTTACCGCGACCAGGTTTTTACAAAGTTGCAGTTGAAAAAATAAAATTTTGCCTTTTGTATGATTGTCGAATGCCAAAAAAGTGATAATTTTCGGTCAATCTAAAGTTTATGCGCAGAAGGAAATTTGTAAAACAGCTGGGTACATTGGTACCTGCCACATTTATGTTACCCTCATTTTTACAGGCAACATTAGCCCCAAAACTAACCGCAGGCAACGTAGTAGTTATTGGCTCAGGTGCAGCAGGTTTGTATGCCGCTAAAGTATTAAAAGAAGCAGGTGTTAATGTAATCATATTAGAGGCTGCTGCTACACATGGTGGAAGGGTGCGCCCACTTCCGGGTTTTGCCGATTTTAATGTAGAAGCGGGTGCTGAATTTGTGCATGGAAAAGGAAATACCGCCGGTGATCCTCCTTCATTTTTATGGAGTAGTATTAATGATTATAATGCTGATTTATTATTAGAATATGGCGAGTTTAAAGAATTATATCAAATTGGAGCCGGCTACGAAGTAGACCCTTATTGGAATGCCGACTTAGAAGCCGCCTGGCAATTTTATTTAAATATGTATGCCTATACAGGAGAAGATGTTTTAATGAGTGACTATTTATTTTCTGAATATGGCATAGATGAATCACACCCTTATTGGCATGTATACGAAGCATGGATTGGCTCCGAATTTGGCACTACCGTAAAACGTATTGGCATGAAAAGTATAGCCATTAGCGAGGTGTTGTGGTTAACCGGTGGCAAAGATTTTTTATTGGACGATTCTTATCTCAACATTTTAGATACCTTGTTTTTCAACCCTGTTTTAAGCGATATTCAGTATAATAAACAAGTAACCGGTATTGATTATGCAGGTGCAAATACAATTGTAACTTGTGCAGATGGCTCATCTTATATTACCGATAAAGTAATTGTAACTGTTCCGCTACCAATACTTAAAGAAAATCTGATTGCATTTACCCCGGCTTTACCCGCTGAAAAATTATCTGCAATTGATGCATTACAAATGGGAGCCGGAATGAAATTAATATTAAAATTTACCAATAATTTTTGGGGTGATGAAATTCAGGACATGACAATGGATGGATACACCACTTTTATTTGGGCACCCGGAAAAGGAAAAACCGGAGCTACCGACAACGTGCTGATTTGTTTTATCATGGGCGAAAATGCAGAATACATGAGCGCACTCAACGAAGGCGCTGTTGATGTTGCCCTTGCCGAACTCGATGCATTATTTGATGGCGCTGCCACTGCCAATTTTGCCGATAGTTACATTTCCGATTTTGGCAAAGATCCTTTTGTAAAAGGTGCGTATTCATTTCCTGCTCCAAATACCTATTTCACAGAAACTGACACAACCCGCATTGATTTAGGTTTGCCGGTAGATTGCAAATTGTTTTTTGCAGGTGAGGCTACCAACAACAATCACCCTTCAACAGTACATGGCGCATTGGAAAGTGGTGCACGTGCAGCAGCAGAAGTATTAGAATGTTTTAATTTACCAATTGAGGAAAATGTTGTAACCGACAATATAAATATGTATGTATTTAATAACAATGCATACTTTACTATTAACACACCGGTTATTGCAACCACTGTATTGTCGTTACACAGTATTGATGGTAAAAAAATACAACAATTTTATCATGGCAGAATACCTTCAGGTGTAAATGATTTTCAATTTGAAATTGGCAACATTGCAAATGGTATATACATTTTAAGTGCAGATATAAATGGGAAAAAACATCAGGTAAAAGTTGAAATATTAAAATAATTCCAAAGTAAAATAATGTCAAAATATTAAGCGCGAAATATTGCTGACAATAATGTATTTATTTTTGTGTTGATATTTTTTTTACAATATTAATATGTTCGCATAAAAAGCGGCCATTAGGTTAACTTATTTACAACAAACCGTTTCGGGTAGTAGGAAAATATTGGTAATTAAATCTTGCCAATACACCCAAACACTACATTACTAATCAGCCTTACACCAAACATAGAAGCAATACCAATCCGGTTTCGCCAGTTCAGGCAAATCCCTTACATTTGTGTCAAAATCACAAGAAATGAATTTTCCGGAAAATTTAAAGTACACCAAAGACCACGAATGGGTGTTAATTGAAGGCAATGTAGGCACTATTGGCATTACCGATTTTGCACAACGCGAATTAGGTGATATTGTATATGTTGAGATTGATGGCGTTGGAAGCCATATGGACAAAGAAGCTACTTTTGGCACTGTTGAAGCAGTAAAAACTGTTTCTGAACTTTTTATGCCGGTATCGGGCACAATCACAGAAATGAATGCTGACTTAGATAGCAAACCTGAATCTGTTAACCAAGACCCTTATGGTAGCGGTTGGATGATTAAAGTTGAGCTTTCAAATCCTTCGGAAATTGATGGCTTAATGACTGCTGCGCAATACAGTGAACTCGTTTCAGCTTAATAAATGAACAGCCTACGCAGATATGCCCCGTATCTAGCAGCTTTATGGGCTTTAACCATTTTGGTGGTTTCGGTTATCCCTGGTGAGGACTTACCTTCATTATCTATATGGGAACCGGATAAGGTGATGCACGCTTTCGTTTATGGCGTGCTTACGGCTTTGATTTTTATTGCACGTCCCCAAAATGGTGTTTTTATCAAAAAATTGGTTTTTCAGGCCATACTTTTATGCATTTTGTATGGTTTTTTCATCGAATTGATACAGTTAGTTTTACCAACAAGAAAATTTGACATACTAGATGCATTGGCTAATACAGTCGGATGCTTTATTGCCGGAGGTATAATTTTGTTAATTTCCGGTAAAAGAGCCTAAGGACTGGAGGCAAATTGACTATTTTCAAATAAAATTGTGGCAAATTTCGTATTGGGAATGTTTTTTGTCTGGTAACAGCTGTTATAACAATGGATAAGTTAGACCCATATTTACAAAAGTCGTTTGATGATATTGTTTTTGAAAATCGCAATAAACAATATGGGTCCTATTATTTGCGGTCAATAACCAGACAAAATACCTTTCGTGGCCTGTCTTTTACTACCTATCTGGTGGGTTTCGCGTTGTTTTTCCATTATATAGACTTCGACTTCTTTAATAAGGAAACCCCTCCGCTTGTGCTTTATGAAACCGAAGTTACACTTTCTGACCCTCCTCCAATTTTAGAAACAATGCCTCCGGCAGTTCCTCCCACCGAACAACTAGTTGCGACGGAAGAACTGGCAGAATTGGTTGTTCAGGAAGATGATAAAGTGATAGAAAAAACTGAAACTACCGAAAGCACTCCTTCCGACAGCACAACAACGGGAACCAAAACCGATGGCAACAATCCAAATTCCAATGTAACCGGGAATGGCAAAACTGTTTACCTGAGCACTGAAGTGAAACCGGAATACCCGGGTGGCACCAAAGGTTTAAATCGTTACCTCAGCGATAACCTTAAATACCCCGATGTGGCGCGTGATAACGGCATTACCGGGATTGTCACTGTGTCATTTATCATAAACGAAGACGGCTCAGTTTCAAACGCGAAGGTAGAACGCAGTATTGGCGGCGGTTGCGACCAGGAAGCGCTAAGAATTGTTTCAGAAATGCGCAAATGGAAACCGGCAAAACAAGGTGGCGTTCCAGTTGCAGTCTATATGAAATTGCCTATCGTTTTTCAGCTGCAGGACAATTAATTAGTTAATTTGTGTTTAAAATGAACATTTACAATCCTTTAGGCATTATTTTCGTTGTATAACTCATATGAAAAAACAGGTCCTCAGCATATTAATACTAATTTTTACTGCCTGCATCACAAATGCTCAAACAGATGCAACGCTTGCTCAGCAATTTATGAGTAATGGCGAATATGATAAAGCTGCAGACATCTATAAAAAACTGTTTAACGAAAATTCCAATTCCAACTACAAACCTTATTATAATTGTTTAATGCTGCTCAACGATTTTAAAGAAATTGAACGTATTGCAGAAAAACAAATGAAAAAAAATCCCGACAACCTCACATATTATGTTGATTTGGGGAATGCATTTATAAAACAAGGCAACAAAAAAGAAGCGGAAAAACAATTTGATATCGCTATTCAAAAAATTTCAGATAATAAACAACAGGTAATTCAATTGGCTAATGCATTTATTGGCCTCGATAATCTGGAACGGGCAATTACCGTTTATGAAAAAGGACAAAAATTAGTTAGCAACCATACATTTAATTACGATCTTGCAGGGTTGTATTACCGCATGGGCAATCTGGATTTGAGTGTCGACACTTACTTAACTTATTATGGTGAAAACGATAATAACGGAACTTCAAAAACAACTTCAGCATTAAGCAGAATTTTAGACGAAGAAAGTGACCATCAATTATTGCAGGAAAAATTATTCCAACGTATTCAAAAAGGGAATAATGAAATTTTATATACCGAACTGCTTATTTGGGATTATATTCAATTAAAAGATTTTGAAGGTGCTTTTATTCAAACAAAAGCCCTTGATAAACGAAATAAAGAAAACGGCGAACGTGTTTATGAACTGGCTGAAACAGCGCGACTGGAAAGTGAATACGATGCTGCCATTGATGGATTTAATTACATCATTTCTAAAGGAGATAGTTATCCGTATTATTTCAGTTCAAAAAATGGCATTCTGAATTGTCGCAAAGAAAAAATATTTAAAACCAATAGTTATACTATTGAAGATATCAATCAGCTAAAAGCCAGTTACCTGGAGTTTTTAAACGAATATGCACGAAAAGATATTCGCGCTGCAAATGCCACCAACGACTTATCTAAACTGGAAGCATTTTATATTCACGATGTTGCCAATGCCATAACATTGCTTGAACCAATTGTTGAATGGCCATCTTTGAATTTAACAGAAAAATCACGTTTTAAACTTGACCTGGGCGACTACTATTTAATTAGTGGTGATGTTTGGGAAGCAACCTTATTATATTCCCAGGTGGACAAAGCAATGAAAGATGCACCGCTTGGTGAAGAAGCACGATACAAAAATGCTAAACTGGCTTATTATCGCGGCGATTTTAATTTTGCTCAAACGCAACTTAATGTATTAAAAGCAGCAACCAGCGAATTAGTTTCAAATGACGCGATGAAGTTGTCAGTATTCATTACCTCAAATCTTGGGCTCGACTCCGTAGTTGAACCTATGATGTTGTTTGCCGAAGCCGATTTATTTGTTTTCCAAAATAAATTGTCAGAGGCTGTTGTAACTTTAGATACACTCGATAAAACATTTCCCGCTCATCAATTAGCAGATGATATACTGTTTTTAAAATCCGATATCGCATTAAAAAAACAAAACCTGAACGAGGCGGTTAAATTGTTGGAAGAAATAAGATCAAATTACAGTTTTGATTTATTAGCAGACGATGCCATTTTTAAACTTGCCGAAATTTATCAGTTTGACCTGAAGGAGCCGGAAAAAGCCAAGTTATGTTATGAGCAAATCATTTTAAATTACAAAGATTCGCTTTACGTAAATGAGGCACGAAAACGTTACCGTTCGCTGCGAGGTGATACTTTGAATTAATGGTATTTAGCCATTGCTTTAGTCTTACTAAATGTTGATGGAACATTTCCTGGTAATTTTTTATTGCCTAATTTCGTCACAAAAAAAGTCATGTATATTTATAATGTTATCGTAAAAATCGACCAATCCCGAGCAGATGAATGGTTGGTTTGGATGCGCGAAAAACATATTCCTGATGTGATGGCAACCGGCTTTTTTACTGAAAACCGAGTTTGCCGCTTGGTAGATGAAGGTGATATGGAAGGCATAACATTCGCTATCCAATACACATGTAACGATTTGGACGATTTCCTTCAATATAAGCTAACCAAAGCACCTGCGCTCCAAAAAGACCACAGTGAAAAATTCGGAACCGATTTTGTCGCGTTTAGAACATTAATGGAAGTTGTGTAATGAACATTATACAAAACAAACTGTTCCTGCACTATCACATTTAATGAAGATTTAATGCCACAACACGTAGTAGTAATAGGTTCGGGATTTAGCGGAATTTCAGCAGCATGTGCCCTCGCAAAAAAAGGATATCGCGTTACTGTAGTAGAAAAAAACGAATGCGCAGGCGGTAGAGCCTCTTTTTTTAAAGCCGATGGATTTATGTTCGATATGGGACCAAGCTGGTATTGGATGCCCGACGTTTTTGAATGGTTTTTTAATGAATACGGCTCGAGTGTAGAAGAACATTACGACTTACTTAGACTGGATCCTGCTTATCGAATTTATTTCGCAAAAAATGAAATTACTGATATTCCGGCTTCAATAGATGCTTTATACGATTTGTTCGAACAACTCGAACCCGGTTCTTCAATTCAATTAAAGAAATTCCTGAAAGATGCTGCATATAAATATGAGGTAGGCATGAAAGACCTTGTATATAAACCCTGCAATTCAATTATGGAATTCGCAGACTTTAGAATGGTGAAAGCTTTATTTACCATGCAGTTGTTTACTTCCCTGCGGAAAGAAGTGTATGGTAAATTTAAAAATGATAAAATCAGAAAAATACTCGAATTTCCGGTTTACTTTTTAGGGGCATTACCATCCAATACACCTGCTTTATATTCTATTTTAAATTATGCCGATTTAGCATTAGGCACTTGGTATCCGCAAGGTGGCATGTATAAAATTATTGAAGGAATGCAGCGCGTAGCCGAAAAAATGGGGGTTGAATTTTTATTTAATTCTCCTGTTACCGAAATTGCTACAAACGGCAATACTACCAACGGCGTTTATATCAATGGTAATTTTTTTAAAGCCGATGCAGTTGTTGCAGCAGCAGATTATAATCACGTTGAAGAAAAACTATTAAATTCCAAAGCGAAAAATTATGACGCCAAGTATTGGGATAAAAAAGTTTTCGCTCCATCCAGCATTATTTATTATTTAGGCATAAAAGGTAAAGTGAATAATCTCTTACACCACAACCTGTTTTTCGACCAAAGTTTCGAGCAATTTGCAGACGAAATTTATACCAATCCTCGCTGGCCATCAAATCCATTATTTTATGTTTCAGCACCTTCTAAAACCGACCCAAGTGTTGCGCCTGAAGGAGATGAAAACCTCTTTATTTTGGTTCCGGTTGCAGCAGGGCTCGAAGACACCCAGGAACTTCGCGAAAAATATTTCGATATGGTGATGAAACGGATAGAGGATTTCACCGGCGAATCGATTAAAAACAGAATTGTTTACCAGCGCTCCTTCGCTCCAAAAGACTTTGTTTCAAGATATAATGCCTACAAGGGCAATGCCTATGGTTTGGCGAATACACTCCTTCAAACTGCCATTTTTAAGCCTAAAATGCGTAATAAACACATCAAAAACCTGGTGTATGCCGGCCAATTGACAGTGCCCGGGCCAGGGGTTCCACCCTCACTTATCTCCGGATATGTAGCCGCCGGCGAGGTAGAAAAAATTATCGGGCATTAAAAAACTTTAAACTCCTGTGAACAAATCCTCGTAAATAGGGTTATTATATCTCAATTTCACCTATGCTTGAGTTGTTTCATCAGTCATCATTTCTTTGTAGCCGCAAGGTAACCGAGCTTTACAGCACATCATTTACACTAGGAATTCGTGCCCTTGATAACCGTTTTCATGATGCTATTTATGGCATTTATGGCTTTGTACGCTACGCGGATGAAATTGTAGATACCTTTCACGATTGGGACAAATCAGCACTATTGGCCAGATTTAAAGCCGACACTTATGAGGCTATTGACCAAAAAATATCATTAAACCCAATTTTGCATGCTTTTCAATTAACCGTGCATAAATACCAAATTGACAATAAACTTATCGATGCTTTTTTGCATAGCATGGAAATGGATTTATTTACCCAGAATTACAAACAGGAATTTTACGAAGAATATATATATGGCAGCGCAGAAGTTGTAGGACTCATGTGTTTGAAAGTTTTTTGCGAAGGCGATAATGTGAAATTCGAATCACTAAAACAAGGAGCCAGATATTTAGGTGCAGCTTTTCAAAAAGTGAATTTTTTACGCGACATGCAAGCAGATTACAAAGAGCGCGGTCGCGTTTATTTTCCTAACGTAGATTTTGATAATTTTTGTCGCAATCAGAAAGATGCTATTGAAGCCGACATCCAAAGCGATTTTGAAAAGGCATACGAAGGCATTAAAATGTTACCCGAAGGAGCAAAATTCGGCGTTTACCTGGCTTATAAATACTATCTGAATCTCTTTAAAAAAATACGTAAAACAGAAGCCGAAAAAGTGCTGCATACCAGAATCAGAGTGTCTAACCCTAAAAAATTAGGAATTTGGGCTTCGGTTTACCTCCGTTCAAATGTTTTAGGTATCTATGCACCATGAAAGAGCAATATCTCTATCTGATTATTAATATTGGAACCATCCTTTTTCCCTTCCTGTTCAGCTTCGAAAAAAGGGTAGCATATTACACTTGGTGGAAATTTTTATTGCCTTCATTGCTCATTACCGCTACCGTATTTTTAACCTGGGATTACTTTTTTACTCTTAGTGGCGTTTGGGGATTTAGTGAAACTTACACAACAGGAATTGATGTTGCCGGATTGCCAATTGAAGAGATTTTATTTTTTATTACTGTCCCTTATGCCAGTATTTTCATATATGCTTTTGTAAATAAATTGTGGCCGAATACCCCACGTTTAGATAAAGCTCAAAAGTATATTTCTTATGCCATATTAATTATTGCAATTGTTGTTTTGATATTTAATTATGATAAAGCCTATACCGCTTTAAATTGTGGATATGCTATTGTTCTTTTAAGCCTTCAATTGTTTGTTGTAAAAGGTGCATATATGGGCAAATTTTACCGTTTTTATTTTTGGCATTTAATCCCGTTTTTATTGTGAACGGAATTTTGACAGGCACTGGTATCGACCAGGAAGTAGTGTGGTATAACAACACCGAAAATCTGGGCATTAGAATGGGTACTATTCCGGTTGAAGACAGCCTCTATAGCCTTAGTTTGATGCTGATGAATATTACCATTTTGGAATATTTAAAATCCCGATTTAAAAAACATAATCAAATACCTATTGTTGCATAATTGCATTAACAGTAACTTTGTAAAACAAATACGATGTTAATTACCATATTGATAAACATTATAGCTTTTATTGGCGCTTTCGCTTTTATGGAAGCTTTTGCGTGGTTTGTGCATAAATATGTTATGCATGGAATTGGCTGGTTTTTACATAAATCCCATCACGAACCACGCCATGGTAAATTTGAACTCAACGACTTATACGCTATCATATTTGCTGCTCCGGCAATTGTTTTAATGTATATTGGCTCGCCTGAATATAATTATGTATTTTGGATTGGCTCAGGAATTACCGCTTATGGGTTTTGTTATTTTTTGTTTCACGATGTAATTGTTCATCGCCGCATGAAACATCATTATAAACCGCATAGCAAATATATGTTGCGGATTATGCGCGCGCACAAAGTGCATCATAAAAAAATGAGCAAAGAAGAAGGCCAGGCGTTTGGGTTTTTATTTGCACATCCTAAATTCGACGTTAAAAAAACCGACGAATAACTATTTAAGAAATACGCAGAATATTCTTCTTAAAAAAGAAGGCGCTAATTGCTAAAACACCTGCTGTAATCGCTATTAATACAATGGCATTTTGCGTAACACCTGCAACCCCGGTTTCACGCCAAAAAATATCGTAAAATCCCTGTATACTCCAATAATTAACCGAAATCACTGCTGCATCTTGCATAAAAGCCGGCATTATATATAAAGGAATCATACTGCCGCCAATAGCACTCATAAATAATATAATAATTGTACTTAATGAATCCGCTTGTTTTTTCGAACGGACAATACTTGCCAGCAAAACACCAAAAGCAGAACAGGCAATAGCTGTTGTTAAAATCATGATAATCAACGCCGGTAAATTCATGAAAATATCGAGCCCGAATGCCAACCAGGAAAAAACAAACATGACCGAAAGTTGAAAAATAGCCACAATAACAGCAGTCAGCATTTTCCCAAACAAAATTTCGAAAGGCGTAATCGGCGATTGTAATAATTTTTTTAGCACTCCGTTTTCTTTTTCTTCCAACATACCTGAACCAATAGAACGAACGCTAAATAACAACATCATAATTGCTGTCCCTGCAACAGCTTGAATTAACCCCCAATTGCTTTCTTCTTCACCAACAACACTAGTCATTGATATCAATTGTTCCTGTTCATTTTCTTTGTTCAATCCTGATTTTAAATTGTTGCGAATTGAATCTTGTGTTTGCGCAGGCAAATTTGAAAACATATTTTGCATAATACGGTCAACACCTTTATCTGCATCTTTTTCACCTTTGACTGAAGATATTTTACTTACCAATAAATTCTGCAGCACACTTATTTCCATCGCACGACTTTGGTCATATTGCAATTCAATAGGTATATCGGTGCCATTATTAAGCGCATCTTCGTATCCTTTATGGATAATAATATTCGCAATTTGGTCGCCGCTTTTAATTTGATTTTTTGCACTTTGTGTATCTGTAGCAATACAAACAATTCCGGGTATAGCATCAAGCTCAGTAATAATATTTTTTGAAGATGTAGTTTGATCCTCATCAGCATATAACACAGCTATCGGTGTACCTTCTTCCTCATCATCAGCACCAACTCCACCAAATGCCAATGCAAAAAGTGTTATCAATCCTATCGGTAATAATAGTGATAAAATTATAGCCCTTTTATCAGTAAAAAATATTTTTAAATCCTTTCGTGTTATTTTCCACATAATTGCTTGTATTTAAATAACTAGTCGCGTAATTGTCTGCCGGTTAAGTGTAAAAATATCGCCTCCAAACCACTGCTTTTTATATCAATATTATGAATTGCAATTTGAGCCCCCGAGCATTTGTTTACAATATCAGATAAATGTCCTTTAGCGTCTTTAATCTGAATAATTATTTCATTTGCAGCAGCGGTATGTTGAGTTGCATATCCTGGAATTATGCCATCGCTATTTCCTGTGTAGGTAATAACTATGGAATCATCCAATGAATAATTTGTTTTGAGTTCGTTCAGGCTTCCTTCAGCAATTATTCTACCGCTATCTATAACACCAATTTTATCACACATTTTTTCTGCTTCCTCCATATAATGTGTAGTATATAAAATTGTTTTACCACCGGTATGCATTTCATCCAATAACTCATAAATTTTATTCCTGCTTTGAGGGTCAATGCCAACAGTCGGTTCATCCATAACTATTAATCCCGGATTATGCATCAACGCAGATGCAATATTCACCCTTCGTTTCATACCACCCGAATAGGTTTTTACCGCATCATTTTTCCGGTCCGCCAACCCAACCCATTCCAATAAATAGTTAGCTTGTTTTTTTGCATCAGCACCGGTTATGCCATATAAACTGCCCCAAAAAAGTAAATTATCGAAGGCACTCAGTTCATCATACAAGGCAATTTCCTGAGGCACAACTCCCATATGCATCTTAACTTGCTGCTGATGTTTATATACATCAATTCCGGCTATCTGTATATCCCCCGTATCAGGAGGCATAATTGCACTGATCATATGAATTGTTGTAGTTTTACCGGCGCCATTTGGTCCTAACAAACCATAAAACATACCGGGCGTAAGCGTTAAACTGATTCCGTTTACAGCTTTAAATTGATCAAAGGTCTTGGTGATGGAATTTACCTTCAGCATAGCGGTTATTAAATGGTAAATGTATTAATTAATTTAGTAAGCAAATTACTCAAAGCAAATTTTTTTCGTAAATGCCGGAAATAGTTGATAAAAAATGGGATTCTGATTTTTTTGGATTCATAACCGGTGAATTGCATTTTAGTGGCAATAAAGAGGAGTTTAACCAAATGCTCCGTATTGCATCTGAAAATAATTACCGTTTGTTATATTGGAAAATTCCGACAAGCAATGAAGCAAATAATCGATTGGCGGCAGCAGAAAATCTATTTTTAGGTGATACTAAAATGGTATATCAAATTCCGGCTGTTGCAAATTTATCGCCTGAAATAAAACAACAGGTACACAGTTGGAATCAACCTCCAAACGAACAACTCATCAGCCTAGGTATTACAAGTGGTGAATTTTCCCGGTTCAAGACCGACCCTAAAATGCCCAATGGAATTTTTGAAAAAATGTACACCGAATGGGTCAAACAATCTGTTCAAGGCACAATGGGAAATGGTATTTATTATATCGGAAACGAAACACTAATAAAAGGTTTTGTCACTTTACAATTTCATCCTGATTATGCAGAAATAGGATTAATTGCTGTTCATGAAAATTATCGCAAACAAAATATCGCTTCAAATCTTATACATTTTGCTGCTTATATCGCTTATTCACACAATTTAAAAAATGTACATGTGGCAACACAATTGGCAAATATTCCGGCAAATAATTTATATACAAAATGCGGAGGCACAATTATCAGCTCCGAAAATATTTTTCATATCTGGTTATAATGGAAACACTTCCCGAATACAATAAATTTCAGTTAGCCTTGCGCAATGGACAAGATCGCGAAGAAATATGGATGGCCTATAAAGGGGTAATTTATGATGTAACCACAAGCAGGTTGTGGCGTAAAGGACAACACTACGAGCACTTTGCTGGGCAAGACCTCACGCATGAACTAGCCGATGCGCCGCATACTGAATTAGTTTTCCAACGATTCCCCATCATTGGAAAACTAATTTGATTATTATTTAATATTAAACTTCGTTAATTGCACAAACGTTTTTACACGCTCCGCAACTTGTGATGGTTTCAAATCCAATAAACGTTCAGGTCCAAATTTTTCAACACAAAACGAAGCCATTGCACTTCCGTAAATAATTGCACGTTTCATATTGGTAAAGGAAATATTTTTTGTTTTCGCTAAATATCCCATAAATCCACCTGCAAAAGTATCTCCAGCTCCTGTTGGGTCAAATACTTCTTCTAATGGCAATGCCGGTGCAAAAAACACCTGATCACCCTGGAATAATAAAGCACCGTGTTCACCTTTTTTCACTACCAATGTTTTAGGTCCCGTTTTCATAATTTTTTTCGCAGCCTTAACCAACGAATATTCACCTGTCAGCTGACGTGCTTCTTCATCATTAATTATTAAAAGGTCAACCATGGTTAACACTTTGTCCAAATTAGGACGAGCAATATCCATCCAAAAATTCATGGTATCCATGGCAATTAATTGCGGACGTGTTTTTAATTGCTCTATCACCTTTATTTGTAAAGAAGGTTCAATATTACCCAACATTAAAAAATCAGGCTTGCGTGATGCTGCCGGTAATACCGGATTAAAATCAGCAAGTACATTTAAATCTGTTACAAGCGTGTCGCGCGTATTCATATCCATATGATAACGCCCTGACCAGAAAAACGATTTTTTCCCTTTTATTACCTCTATACCATCTGTATTGATACCTTTTTTGTTGAATTGTGCGATGGTTGCCTTTGGAAAATCACTACCTACTACCGATACCAATTTTATTTTTTTATAGAAATACGATGCCGATAATCCGATATAAGTAGCAGAACCACCTATTATTTTATCCCTTTTTCCAAAAGGTGTTTCAATTGCATCAAATGCTACTGTGCCAACTACTAATAAACTCATGTTTTAATTTTGCTGCAAAGAAAACACTTATCAACTAATCATTTTGCTTTTTACCTTAATTTTTAGTCCTTTTTTAAAATATCGTCTAATATCCTTTAAACCGGCACTTATTGCACTCCCCAAATAAACATTGAAAGAAATATTCTAATTAAATTTTCAAAAATTCTTTGTTGTATGGATATAACAAAATAAATTTGCATCCCGTTTCAAAAGAAACATTCCTCAATAGCTCAGCTGGTTAGAGCGACTGACTGTTAATCAGTAGGTCCCTGGTTCAAGTCCAGGTTGGGGAGCAAAAACCTGCCAATTGGTGGGTTTTTTGCATTTTATGCAACTTCCATTACATATTGTTGGTGTTTTTGTTACACCCCATTTTTCCAAAAAAAGAAGTAGGTCTCTGGTTCAATCCCGATAGCTATCGGGACAGGTTGGGGAGCAAAAACCTGCCAATTGGTGGGTTTTTTGCATTTTATGCAACTTCCATTACATATTGTTGGTGTTTTTGTTACACCCCCATTTTTTCCAAAAAAAAGAAGTAGGTCCCTGGTTCAATCCCGATAGCTATCGGGACAGGTTGGGGAGCAAAAACCTGCCAATTGGTGGGTTTTTTGCATTTTATGCAACTTCCATTACATATTGTTGGTGTTTTTGTTACACCCCCATTTTTTCCAAAAAAAAGAAGTAGGTCTCTGGTTCAATCCCGATAGCTATCGGGACAGGTTGGGGAGCAAAAACCTGCCAATTGGTGGGTTTTTTGCATTTTATGCAACTTCCATTACATATTGTTGGTGTTTTTGTTACACCCCATTTTTTCCAAAAAAAAGAAGTAGGTCCCTGGTTCAATCCCGATAGCTATCGGGACAGGTTGGGGAGCAAAAACCTGCCAATTGGTGGGTTTTTTGCATTTTATATACCTTCCGTTTCATTTTGTATGTGTTTTTGATGTACCCCCATTTTTTCCAAAAAAAGAAGTAGGTCTCTGGTTCAATCCCGATAGCTATCGGGACAGGTTGGGGAGCAAAAACCTGCCAATTGGTGGGTTTTTTGCATTTTATGCACCTTCCGTTTCATGTTGTATGTGTTTTTGATCCACCTCCATTTTTCCAAAAAAAGAAGTAGGTCCCTGGTTCAATCCTGATGGCTATCGGGACAGGTTGGGAGCAAAAACCTGCCAATTGGTGGTGGTTTTTGCATTTTAATGCGTTTCGTTCGGGCTCTTGATTGCCCTGGTAGGTCACGAATAGGCGTGTTCAAAGCCCTTTTAGCTAATCCACGCTGGGTTTTTATCCCACTTTTTTATATTTCATTATTTGCTTAACTTGCACCACTTTTTATAAACACACAACCCGAATAGCTGATAATGAGGAGATTATTAGTCTTTTTTATTGCTCTAACCCTTTTCGGCAAAGCACAATCACAAATTGTTGCTTCACCTGATACCACTATTTGTGTGGGCGGAACAGCTACGCTAATTATTTACTCAGCTCCCTCTTATGGCACTTCAAGTTATACATTTGAAACTATGCCTTATAGCCCGGAAGTTTACGGTGGCACAAAAGTACCTAAATCCGGTGGTGGTGTAGCCGGCCCCGGCTTAGAAGATGACACCTACAGCAAACCACTTGATATTGGTTTTGCTTTTTGTTTTTTAGGCGTTCAATATACCCAATGTTATATTGGTTCTAATGGCTGGCTCAGCTTCGGCGGTCCCGGCGCATTAGCTACAACCTATACCTCAGAAGCCATTCCTTCAACAGACCCCGATGTGCCTAAAAATTGTATCATGGGTCCATGGCAGGATTGGTATCCGACTTTGTGTACACCGGTTGGTTCTTGTATTATGTACCAAACAATTGGTACTGCACCCAACAGAAAATTTGTAGCAAGTTTTGATAATGTCCCAATGTTTAGTTGCACAGGCTTGGAAGGTAAATTCCAAATTGTGCTCAACGAAACAACTAATATCATTGAAAACCATATTACTAATAAACCCAACTGCATGGGTTGGGCTGGTGGAACTGCCACTCAAGGGGTTCATAGCCTTGATGGATTAACCGCTTTTACAGCTCCGGGAAGAAACTCTACCCCTTGGACGGCTGCCAATGAAAGTACTCGGTTTGTGCCAAACGGTATTGTATGGTACGATTTAACAGGCGCTGTTGTCGGATATGGAGATACATTGTATGTTAACCCAACAACCACAACAACATATACAGCAGCGTTAACCGACTGCGATGGAGTTGATTTTGAGGAGGAGATTGTGGTAACGGTTGAAGACCCCGATCCGTCTTTCGACTACGATCTATTCTATTGTATTGATGGGTTTGCAACACCAACAATCTCCGGCGATCCGGGAGGTACTTTTACTTTTTCTCCGGCAGGTTTAGTTATTGACCCTGCAACAGGAGAAATTGACCTTGCAGCTACCACTCCGGGTTCTTACACTATTTTTTATAATACAGGCGGACTTTGCCCCGAAATCGCCTCCGACCTGGTTACCATCATCACATATCCCGATGCAACTTTTTCTTATCCGGCAACAAGCTATTGTGCTACCGGAACTATACTTCCTGATTATATCGCATTAGGCAGTGGAACATTTACAGTAAGCCCGGCAGGCTTGGATGTTGACCCCGCTACAGGCGAAATTGACCTTACTACAGGTGTACCCGGAACAACTTACACAATTACTTATACAGTTGGTGTTGTATGTGAAAGTGTATCTTCAGTTACCATCACCATTACAAACGACGACGACCCAACAATTACCTACAGTGCTGCAAGTTATTGCCCAACAGGAACAACTTCGCCAACTACTATTGGCACCCCTGGCGGAACATTTTCTGTTGCTCCGGCTAGCTTAGATGTTGACCCACTCACCGGTGAAGTTGATTTAACCACTGGCACCATAGGCACAACTTATACTATAACCTATAATACTCCGGCTGGACCATGTACATCAACTGGAACAACAACTTTAACCATTGACCCACTTGATGACCCTGATTTTGGGTATAGTGATACACATTATTGCCCCACAGGAACAACATCACCTTTGTTTGTAACAACTCCGGGTGGAACTTTCACAATTTCACCGGCAACTATGGGTATTAACCCTGCAACCGGTATGGTGAATTTAGCAACCGGTGATATTGGAACCGTTTACACCATTACCTATACCACTCCGGTAGGCCCTTGCTCAAATTCATCAACAGCAACTATTACCATTGACCCCCTTGATGACCCGTCATTCTCTTATGATGGAACAGAATTTTGTAATTACGGAACAGAACCGATTGTTGCAGTTGCAACTCCGGGAGGAACCTACACGGTAAGCCCTGCAACACTTTCTGTAAATGCACTAACCGGTTTAATAGATTTAACTACAGGCACACCAGGAAGTACTTACACTATAACCTATACAACGCCTTTAGGTCCTTGCAGTTCTAGCAGTGCTATTATTATCGAAATTTTACCACTCACCGATGCAACATTTACATATAGCAACACCGAGTTTTGTGCAACGGGTGAAACCTTGCCAAATTACGTGTTAAATCCTGGTGGAAATTTCACTGCCGATCCTGCAATTGTAATAAACGGCGCTACTGGTGAAATTGACTTAAATGCCAGCACACCAGGTGGTCCTTATACAATTTCATATACCAGCCCGGGGTGCCCTGAAACTCAAACTTTTACAATTACGATAAATCCATTGCCTACACCTACGCTCACAGCTCCTGATGTTATTTGTTTGGAAGCCGAACCCGTAACGCTGATTGGTGACCCTCCTGGTGGGATATTTAGTGGCTCTGGCGTTGTTGGTGATGAATTTAGTCCAGGTATAACAAACACAACTGGAACCTATGTTACAACTTACACCTATACCGACGCTAACGGCTGTATTAACACTGCTTCCGCTACCATTGAAGTTATTCAAAATACTGTAGATGCCGGATTAGATCAATATATTGAAGAATATACAACTACGCTAATTTATGCTATTGGCGGCACTACTTTTTTATGGGAACCACCCGCAGGTTTAAGTTGTACGGATTGCGCAACGCCTATATTCGATTCATTGTTTTCAAACACTTACACCGTTACTTCATGGGATGATTACGGATGTGTAGCTTTCGACAATGTATCAATATTTGTAGTGCCTGTGTTTGATACTGAAATTTTTGTCCCAAATACCTTTACACCTAATGGTGACAATATTAACGACTACTTATTTGCATTTGGAACTGATCTAGAATCAATACTTTCTATGCAGGTATATGACCGTTGGGGTGAATTGATGTTTAGCACTGAAAACCTCGACCCAAGTACTCAATCTGATGGCTGGAATGGCTACTACAAGGGCGTTGAAGCCAGTCAAGGCGTTTATGTTTATATGATAGAAGTAGAATTAAAAGAAGGTGTTCGCCAACAAATTCAAGGCAACGTTACACTCATTCGTTAATCTGCACCTAAAACCAGTGCGCAATACCTGCTATAAAGCTTAATTGATATGGTTTAACCAAAAGTTAATCTTTGAGTAAAATCATCAGTTCAAATTAGTAATCCCGAAAGTCATCTGTTAAATTTGCACTCTTTACTAATTCAAATCAATGGAAAAGAAACAAGGAAAAAAAATCACCATCACAACAACCGATGGTCAGCCTTTTAAAGTTCCGGTAGAAGGTTCTTTGGGTTTATTAGCGCTGGGCTATAAAGGATTAATAGCATGGCGTCAAGTTCGCCGACAATACCAAAAAGTTCGCGAAGCGAACAAATCACAAAACGAAAACACTAAAACTGAAGATTAATCAGCATCCGCCGCGGCGGACACCTCAACAATCATCTGTATTAATAAAGACACAAAAACATCATGGGTAAAAGAATAGCAAAAAAAGTACTCCTTATCGGGTGGGATGCTGCCGACTGGAAGGTAATTAGCCCGCTAATGGATGCAGGACATATGCCTACTTTGGAAAAGTTAGTTAATGGTGGCGTTATGGGAAATTTCGCCACGTTAGATCCGCCACTTTCACCAACTTTATGGACATCAATTGCAACTGGAAAGCGTCCTTATAAACATGGAATCATCGGCTTTACCGAACCAGACCCTTCCGGTAAAGGTATTCGTCCCGCTTATATCACTTCCAGAAAAGTAAAGGCAATCTGGAATATTTTCAATCAGCATGATATGAAAAGCCACGTTATTGGATGGTGGCCTTCTCATCCCGCTGAACCGATTAATGGCACCATGGTTTCTAACTTATACCAACGCGCTTCAAAACCTTTAGGTGAGCCTTGGCCTATGTTAGATGGCACTGTTCACCCTGCTGAAAAAACTGAATTCTATAAAAAACTACGAATTCATCCAGGTGAATTAACCGCTGCACATATTTTGCCTTTTATTCCGGATGCTAAAAATATCGACCAGGAGAAAGACAAGCGTTTGGGCATGCTTACTAAAATTATTGCCGATTGCTCTACAATCCATGCTGCAGCTACTTATATCCTTGAAAACGAAGAGTGGGATTTCCTCGGTGTATATTATGATGCAATCGATCACTTCTGTCACGGATTCATGAAGTTCCATCCTCCACAAATGCCAATGGTACCGGATGATATATATAACTTGTATAAAGATGTGGTAATCAGTGGTTACAAATATCATGATATGATGTTGGAACGTTTGTTGCAACTCGCTGGTCCTGATGTAACTGTAATGCTTATTTCCGATCACGGTTTCCACCCTGACCACTTACGTCCGATAGAATTACCTAAAGAACCGGCTGCACCTGCTTTAGAGCATAGCCCTTATGGTATTTTTGTATTAAACGGACCTGGCATTAAAAAAGATGAGCGTATTTATGGCGCTTCAATTCTTGATGTAACACCAACCATTTTAACCATGTATGGTCTTCCTATTGGAGCCGATATGGATGGCAACGTTTTGGTTAATGCATTTGAAGAACAAATTATTCCTGATAAAATCGATAGTTGGGACGACATCCCAGGTAACTCCGGTGAACACCCTAAAGACAAACAGGAAGATCCATATGCAGCAGCCGAAGCAATGGAACAATTAATTGAACTCGGATATATTGAACGTCCAAGTGAAAATATCGAGAAAGCAATTAAGAGTACTGTAAACGAAAATAATTATTACCTCGCCCGTTCATATATGAACGGTAGAAAATATAATGAAGCGATTGAAATTCTGACGAAGTTGTTTGAAGAAAATCCTACTACTACGCGTTACGGAATGCGATTAGCACACGCATATCAATCCATCAATAAAGTTGCCGAAACACGTGACGTTTTATCTAAACTTAAAAACGTTCAACATGGTCGCGAATCAATTAGTATGCGTATTATGGAAGGCAATTTATTATTAATTGAAAACAGGCCTAAAGATGCGATGGAATTATTCGAGCAAATTGAAAAAGATATGCCGAATGTTGGCCGCGTTAATATGCAACTTGGTCGTTGTTATCTAGCATTAAAAAAATGGAAAAAAGCTGAAGTAGCCTTTGTTAAAGAATTAGAATACGACCCGGGTAATGCATCTGCACATCACGGATTAGGTGTTACATTCTTGCGTCGCAAAAATTATGATGAGGCTATTGATTGTTTCTTAAATGCAGTTGGCCTTACCTACTTCTTTCCATTTGCACATTACCACTTGGGTGAAGCACTTTATTTTTTAGGTGAATACGAACGCAGTGCAGAAGCATTTGAAGTGTGTTTAAAAATGGCGCCGGGTATTAACAAAGCCCGCCAAATGCTGAGCACAATTTATAGCGAACACCTCAAAAACCTGAGATTGCGATGGATCACAAAGCAAAAATTCAGGATTACATTAAAGGTGATATCGTAATTGTATCAGGCTTACCTAGATCAGGCACCAGTATGATGATGCAGATGATGGATAAGGGCGGTCTTGAAATCTTTACTGATGGCATCCGCAAACCGGATGAAAATAATCCTAAAGGTTATTACGAACACGAATTAGTTAAATCACTTGCGAGAAATAAAAACTGGGTTAAAGATGCTCAGGGTAAATGTGTGAAAATAATTAGTCAGTTACTATTTGAACTTCCGGCCAATTATAATTACAAAATTATTTTCATGGAACGCGATTTAGATGAAGTAATACAAAGTCAACATAAAATGTTAGTGCGCGACGGCAAGGCTAAAGAAGATGCTTTAAATATCAGAGTATTAAACGTATTTAAACAAAATCTTGAACGCGTTCATCGTTGGGTGCCGGCTCAATCCAATATGGAGATAATTTTTGTTTCACATCGCAACTTGGTTAATAGTCCTAAGGAGGAACTTCAAAAAGTAAACGATTTCCTTGGTAAAACTTTGAACATTGACGATATGGTTGCTGTAGTAGACAAAAGTCTGCACCGCGAAAAATCTAACAAATAAAATTTCGATCTTGAAGTACTGATAAACATTAACAAGTTTTAATAAATCAAACAATCAACAACCAGTATCTTCGTTTATAAAAATTAACAGTATGAAAAGTAATACGCACTCAAACAAAAAATTATTGCACTATGCCACAAGTGCAGCTGCATTTTTAACGATTAATAATTTACAGGCAACAGTTGTATATACCGATCTTGACCCGGATTTAATGGTGGGTGGAGAAGGAGGAGAAATTAGTATTGATATCAACAGCGATGGTAACGACGACTTCGGTTTCTTCGTGTATTCATTTACCGGCGTTGGAACGTATTATGGTATCAACTTTACCTACGACTTCAAACTAGCAGCAGTTTCAGCTCAAAATGGCAACGAACTATTCGGTAGTTTAGTTACCTATTCTAGTTATAGCGCTGTTTATACCCCTGTTTTACCTGCAGGCGAAGGTATCAATAGCGGCGACCCATTTGCAGAAGGTGGCGGAACACTTGGTGTTAGTTTAATGGTGTCATTATCCGGATTCCCATATTACGATTATCAAGCTGGTAATTGGTCAGGTATAAACATGGGTTACATGGGCTTCCGCATTAATATCGACAAAGACCATTATTATGGTTGGATGCGCGTATCAGTAAATGAAGAATCTACCCTTATTACTATACACGATTATGCATATGAAAATGAAGCCAATAAAGCCATTTTTACAGGCCAAACCGCAACAGCTATTGAAGAAAACCCGCTTTCGGCAACAGAAATCTACAGCAATGGCACAAATGTATTCGTTGCGTTACCCGAACAGGTAAAAACAGAATCAACAGTTAACATCTTCGATTTAACCGGCAAAATGGTTAAAAATTACAACGGTGTTGCTGGTTCTATAACACTAGATTGCAATGACTTCCCATCAGGCAACTATGTTGTATATGTCACTGAGGGTGAATTAAGTATCAAAAAACAAGTCAATTTGACCAAATAAACTCACCAAAGCCGGGACCACAATCCCGGCTTTTTTCGTCATAATTTTGTCTGTTAGCGTGCTGTATCCAAAAAAAAATGTTACATTCGCACTGGATTTTTTAAAACAATCTGCAGATATGAAAAAACTCTACAAATCAAACAAAGCTGGAAAGTTAACAGCTTATTCAGCTATGGCAATGGCCGGGGCTTTTATTGCATTAAGCTCAAGCGCAAATGGGCAAGTATTGTACAATGATGTGAACCCTGATGAAACCTATTCAGAAAATGGTGAATTTTATGAATTAGACCTAAACGAAGATGGCGACATCGACTTTTCTATTAAAGTTATAAATTACTCCGGTCCGGGTCTTTTTTATAGTGGTACATTAACTTGGGGTGGTGTGGTAAACGGTGTGGCTGTTTATTCTTATAATGGAGCTATTGGCGGGTCTAGTACATATTTGTTCCCTTATGCTTTAAATAATGGAGTAGAAGTTGGTTCTGATATGAATTTTAATACTAATTCTTCCTTTGGCAATCAGATTTTAGCTTTGTACCTTGGAATTCAAGATTTTTATAGTTCAGGAGGAACATTGCCATTCTGGACTTCTCCCGTGGGTGAATGGGAGGGTAAATCTGAAAAGTTTTTAGCTCTCAGATTAGAGGATGGAGGAGCCGACTATTATGGTTGGGTGCGACTTTCAGTTGATGATAACTCACATGAATTTACCATTCACGATTATGCACTTAAACAATCACAAGATACACCAATTGAAACTGGTGCAACTGTAGGTGTTCACTCTGTAATTCAAAATAACCAGTTAACTGCTTATAGTTTCGGTTCAACTATCAACTTGGTAGTAAAGGACTTACAAACTAACGGTGCAACTGTAAAAGTTTATAATATGGCAGGACAAGTCGTTTTCCAAAACGAATTGAACCTCAGCGGAATGCAAATTAATTTAGACCAAGCCGCAACTGGTAATTACACTGTTCAAGTTGTTACAGTTGAAGATGCTGTTTATAATAAAACAGTTAATATCCAAAACTAATATTAACCAAATCAATAGTTAAAACCTCCGGAACCCCGGAGGTTTTTTTGTATATTTAATTTCCAATGCTGTCTAATAAATTAAATATAACAAAGTATGCGGCACTTGCTGCGGTTTTTTTACACCAAAAAAATGCTATTGCAGAAGTAATTTATACCGATATAGAGCCTGATATTGTTATAAATAATACAGGGCAAATGTTCCTTCTGGATATCAATGATGATGGTATTACAGATTTTAATTTTTTATTCTCAACTACAAATTTTGCCAACTTCCCTTATTATGGCGGTATTAATTTTTATCAACTAAATGCAATATTCGCATTGCCACAAAATGATAACGCCATTGCAGCCTTTACTGGAAGTTATGGTGCGTATATTTATCCTTATGTAATTGAAGAAGGCGTTTCAATTGGCCCTCTTACCGGCAATTTTTCTGATAAATCAATCCAAACTATGGCTTATCAGTTTTATGCTATAATTCAATCCTATTTTTATTACCCGCTAATTAATGTTGGTGATTGGGTGTTTGGAGAAACAAAAAAATATGTCGGCCTCCAGCTGCATGCAAATGACAGCATTTACTACGGTTGGCTGCGATTAGATGTTGCGACAAATAACAGGTCTTTTACCGTGAGAGATTTTGCTTTAGAAACAGTTGCCGAAACTGCTATTTCAACCTTTATTCCGGTGGCTATAAATCAAATATCACCGACACTCAATTGTGATATTTTCGCCAATGCAAATACAGTGCACATTAATTTAAACAGCGCAAATTTCAAAAATGCCTCTGCGACAATTTATGATTTAAATGGCCGTCAAATATTGGAACAAGAATTAAGCAACGGTAACAATAGAATACTAGTAGACAATGTACCTGCCGGAATGTATATTGTATATGTAATTTGCGAAAATCAAACCAAATCCGAAACCATTTTACTACAATAAAAAAAAACGGGGATGAAGAAAATCCTCACCCCCGTTTGAGTAATATAAATAAAAGCTTTATTCTGCTGCTTTGTCTTCTGCAGTTTCTTCAGCTTTTGTTTCTGTTTTAGTTTCCGCTTCAACAGCTTTTTTATCAGTTTTACCGGTTCCGCGACGACTGCGTTTTTTAGTTGCAGTTTTAGCTGTTTTCAACATGTTTTCGTTGTAGTCAACTAACTCAATATAAGCAGTTTCAGCGCTATCACCAACACGAGTTTCAGCAATTTTTAAAATGCGGGTATAACCACCATTACGTCCTGCAATTTTGCCTGCAATTTCAGTAAAAAGCTCGTTTACAGCCTCTTTATCCTGAAGGTGTGAAAACACCTCACGACGGTTATGTGTATTGTCTTCTTTAGCGCGATTGATAATCGGCTCTATATACACTCTTAGTTCTTTAGCTTTAGCCAAAGTAGTTTTTATGCGTTTATGCATGATGAGCGACACACCCATATTGCCTAACATGGCTTTTCTGTGTGCGTACTTTCTTCCGAGGTGGTTTATTTTATTTCCGTGTCTCATTATTCAATTTTTTTATCGATGTTTCACAACATCTTGATTAATCTTCCTCTAATTTATATTTAGCAAGGTCCATTCCGAATTGTAAACCTTTGTCTAATACCATTGCTTCAATTTCTACCAACGACTTTTTACCGAAGTTGCGGAATTTCAACAATTCATTAGTGTCATATTTTACTAATTCAGACAATGAGTTGATTTTAGCTGCTTTCAAACAGTTATAAGCACGAACCGAAAGATCTAAATCTTCAAGCGGTGTTTTTAACAATTTACGGATATGTAAAGTATGCTCATCAACAACATTAACTTCTTTTTCACCACTGGTATGGAATGTAATGTTTTCATCGGTAACCAACATTAAGTGCTGAATTAAAATTCTTGCAGCTTCTTTAATGGCATCTTCTGGATGAATAGTTCCATCAGTTTTAATTTCAACTACTAATTTTTCGTAGTCAGTTTTTTGTTCAACACGGGTGTTTTCAATCGTGTATTTTACGTTTTTAATTGGCGTATAAATAGCATCAATTGGAATAACTCCGATTGTTTTATCAATGTTTTTATTTTCTTCTGCAGGTAAATATCCTCTTCCTTTTTGGATAGTTAATTCAATATCCAATTTAACGAAAGGTTCCATTCTGCAAATAAGTAAATCAGGATTAGTTACACGGAAACTATTGGTATGTTTCTCGATATCACCGGCTCTGAATTCTTCTTTATCTTTTAAAGAAATGAAGATTTTTTCTACTGCATTTTCATCACCACCTAATTCTTTTTTCAGGCGAACCTGTTTCAGGTTGAGGACAATCTCAGTAATATCTTCCATAACGCCGGTGATAGTAGAAAACTCATGATCAACGCCGCTTATTTTTACTGATGAGATTGCAAAACCTTCCAGTGAACTTAATAATACTCTGCGTAACGCGTTTCCGATAGTAACACCAAAGCCTGGTTCCAAAGGTTTGAACTCGAAAGTACCTTCAAAATCCGTTGCTTTTTGTAGTGTAATTTTATCAGGACGCTGAAATGAAAGTAATGCCATATTAATTGGTGTTTTTTAAATATTTTATTTAGAATAAAGTTCGACGATAAGCTGTTCTTTGATCGTTTCAGGTATCTGATCACGTTCAGGGTAGCTTACAAAAACGCCTTTCATTTGAGTTGGATTCCACTCTAACCAAGAAAATTTTCTTGATGCTGTAGAAGCCGCTTCTTTTAACCACTCAATATCTTTCGATTTTTCGCGAATGGTAATTACATCACCGGGACGTAAAGAAGCTGATGGTGTGCTGCAAACAGCGCCATTTACTTCAATATGTTTGTGATTAACTAACTGACGAGCACCGCGACGTGTTGGAGCAATACCTAAACGGTAAACTGTGTTGTCTAAACGTGCTTCCAGTAATTGCAATAATGCTTCACCGGTAACACCGTGACGACGGGTTGCTGCTTCAAAAGTTTTGCGGAACTGACGTTCTAATACACCATAAGTGTATTTTGCTTTTTGCTTTTCTTTAAGCTGAACACCATATTCGCTCAAGCTTTTCTTTTTACGGGATTGACCGTGTTGGCCCGGTGCGTATTTACGCTTATCAAATGATTTGTCGTACCCGAAAATGGATTCGCCAAATGATCTTGATTTTTTTGTTGTAGGCCCAGTATATCTTGCCATTGATCTGTTAGATTTAAAAGTTTAATAGTTTATACTCTACGCTTTTTAGGAGGACGACATCCGTTGTGAGGCAGCGGGGTAATGTCACGAATAACTGTTACATCAATTCCTGATGATACAATTGAACGTATCGCTGATTCACGACCAGAACCTGGTCCTTTTACAAATACCTCTACTCTGCGTAATCCTGCATCATAAGCAACTTTAGCTGCATCTGATGTTGCAACCTGCGCTGCATACGGAGTATTCTTTTTTGATCCCCTGAATCCTGCTTTACCTGCCGATGCCCATGAAATGGTTTGACCGGTCATATTGGTAAAAGTGATAATCAGGTTGTTAAAAGAAGCAAGTATGTGAGCCTGGCCTTCAGCCTCAACTTTTACTATCCTCTTTTTAACTGTCTTTTTTGCTGTTGTTGTTTTAGCCATTTTATAAATAAATGATGTAGTAAAACTTACTGTTTAATTATTATCCTTTAGGTGCCTTCTTCTTATTGGCAACTGTTTTCTTGCGACCTTTACGGGTTCTTGAATTTGTTTTAGTGCGCTGTCCACGAACAGGTAACCCTTTACGGTGACGAACACCGCGGTAGCAACCAATATCCATCAGGCGTTTGATAGCCAGCTGTTGTTCTGAACGCAATGCACCTTCTACTTTCAACTCATTATTGATAAATGAGCGGATAGCATTAATTTCATCATCGTTCCAATCTTTTACCTTCTTGCTTTCATCAATGTTTGCTGAAGCCAGAATTTTCTTGGAAGTAGAATTACTAATTCCGTAGATGTAGGTAAGGCCTATTACGCCTCTTTTGTTTTTAGGTAAATCAATACCAGCAATCCTTGCCATATTATTAATTCAAAAATTTTAAATGTTAACCTTGACGTTGTTTGAATTTAGGGTTCTTTTTGTTGATTACATACAGCCTACCCTTTCTTCTCACGATCTTACAATCGACGCTGCGTTTTTTTATTGATGGTTTTACTTTCATAAAAATGTTATTTATAACGGTAAATAATTCTTCCTCTTGTTAAATCATATGGACTCATCTCCACTGTTACTCTGTCGCCCGGTAAAATACGAATGTAATTCATCCGCATCTTGCCTGAAATATGAGCAACAATCTCATGCTCATTTTCCAACTTCACCCTAAACATTGCATTACTCAATGCTTCGGTGATGGTTCCATCTTGTTTTATCAGCCCTTGTTTCGACATTAACTAACTGTTTCTGCTTCCTGGTATAAATTTTTGTTTCCTTTCACCGCAATTTCAATCGGTTCAAAGCTTGATAAAATATCTGCTTTCCCTTTTGTTACTGCAATGGTATGCTCAAAATGACAGGAAATTTTTCTGTCCTTCGTTCTTATTGTCCAGCCATCGTTTTCCTGCACCACATTTTTTGTTCCGAGATTAATCATAGGTTCTATAGCTATTACTAATCCCTCCTGAATTTTTGGCCCTTTTCCTCTCGCACCAAAATTTGGCACTTCTGGTTCCTCATGCAAACTTTTGCCTAAGCCATGACCAACCAACTCGCGAACAACTCCGTAACCGTGGAACGATTCAGCATAATTTTGAATGGCATAACTTATATCTCCAATTCTATTGCCAACAACCGCCATTTCAATGCCTTTGTATACAGATTCTTTGGTCACTTTAGCCAAATTAACAGCATCCATTGTTACTTCTCCCACTAAAAATGTATAGGCAGAATCACCATGAAAACTGTTTTTGTACACGCCACAGTCAACAGATACAACATCCCCGTTTTTGATTTCGCGTTTGGATGGAATACCATGCACTACTTCATCGTTTACCGATATACATAATGTATGTGCAAACCCGCGATATCCTTTAAATGATGGACGAGCACCGTTGTCCCTTATAAACGCTTCAGCTTTTGTATCAAGCTCAAGTGTTGTGATACCGGGCTGTAAAATTCCCGCTATCAGGGCTAACGTTTCTGAAACAAGTAAAGAACTCTCTCTGATGAGTTTTATCTCATCTGTTGTTTTATAATAAATCATCCTTGTGGTACGCCTATTGCTGATGAGGTGCGACCTTTAATTCGTCCCGACTTCATCAAACCGTCATAGTGACGCATTAACAGGTGACTTTCAATTTGTTGTAATGTATCCAGAATTACACCCACCATAATTAATAGTGAGGTTCCTCCGAAAAAGCTTGCAAAACTTTGATCAACTCCGATTACTCTTGTAATTACAGGTGCAACCGCAACAAGTGCTAGGAAAATTGAACCCGGCAATGTTATTCTTGACAACACATTATCAATGAACTCTGCAGTTTTTTTACCTGGTTTAACTCCCGGAATAAAACCACCGTTTTTCTTTAAATCATCAGCCATTTGTGTTGGGTTGATGATAATTGCGGTATAGAAATAAGTAAATATTACAATTAACAAACCATATATAACATTATATCCTACACTCTGAAAATCGTTTAACATTGCTAACACCGGTGAGCTACTCCAATCTTCATTGATTTGAGCGAAAATACCCGGAATAAACATTAATGCCTGAGCAAAAATGATTGGCATTACACCCGCAGCATTAATTTTTAACGGAATATAATTTCTTACTCCACCATATTGACGTGAGCCAACTACTCTTTTTGCATATTGAACAGGAATTCTTCTTGTTCCCTGAACCAATAAAATACAACCCATAATAACTAAAACCATAAATGCGATTTCAAGTACGAATGGAATATATCCACCACCACCATCAGCACCGCGGTTAGTTATCTCATTAATAATGGCTGCCGGTAAACCTGCAACGATACCCACCATGATTAACATGGAAATACCATTACCAATACCTTTATCTGTAATACGTTCACCCATCCACATAGTAAATAAAGTGCCCGCGGTTAAAATAATCACACAAATAAACCAGAACAATCCTTCAGGAGCAACGATAAAGTCGGCCTGTTCAGACATGTTTTTCAAATAAGCAAAATAACCGGAAGCCTGAAGAGCAGTTACTATTACTGTAAGGTAACGTGTATACTGGTTCATTTTGCGGCGACCGCTTTCACCTTCTTTTTGCATACGTGCAAAATAGGGAACTGCAATGGCTAATAATTGCATTGCGATTGATGCCGAAATGTATGGCATAATACCCAACGCAAATATGGAAGCTCTGCTGAAACCACCACCTGCAAATAAGTTAATTAAACCCAACAAACCACTCTGACCGTTAACGTTAGCGGCCTGACCGTAAATAGCTGGATCTATACCCGGAAGCATAACATAAGACCCAAAACGAAACAACAACACTAAACCGATAGTATAGGTCAGTCGTTTACGGAGATCTTCGATGCTCCAAATATTTTTTAATGTTTGTATGAATTTTTTCATGTATTAAGCTATCACATTAACTGTTCCGCCTGCTGCTTCAACACCTTTTTTAGCTGCTTCGCTGCATGCATGCGCCCAAATTTCTACTTTCGCTTTTAACTCACCACGACCCAAAACTTTCAAACGTTCTTCACCTTTGATAATTCTGTTTGCTTTTAACATATCAAGGTCGAGTTTGGTGATTTCATATTTATCAACCAATGCCTGAATCTGATCAAGATTGAATGAAACGTATTTAACTTCAAAATTTTTGTTGTTAAAACCACGTTTTGGCAAACGGCGTTGTAAAGGCATCTGTCCACCTTCATGACCTCTCTTACGAGAGTTACCTGAACGGGAACCTGCACCTTTAAAACCTCTTTTAGAAGTTTCGCCCCAGCCCGAACCTTGTCCACGACCAATGCGGTGACGTTTTTTAATCGAGCCTTCTGCCGGTTTTAAATTTGATAAATCCATTATTAAATATTTTCTACTTTAACTAAATGTTGAACTGCTTTCACCATACCGATAATTTGTGGAGTTGCTTCCACTTCTACCGTTTGGTTCATTTTACGAAGACCTAAAGCTTTCATAGTTGCTTTTTGTCTTTTTGGTCTGTCAGTTGTGCTTCTAACTGATGTTACTCTTATCTTGCTCATAACTGATTAATTATTAAATACTTTTTTTAATGGTGTATTTCTCTGTTGAGCGATGGTCATTGGTGTTCTTAAATGCGCCAATGCGTCAAAAGTTGCTTTCACCACGTTATGTGGGTTAGATGAACCAAGTGATTTTGCTAAAACGTCGGTTACACCTGCGCTTTCAAATACTGCGCGCATTGCACCACCTGCAATTACACCTGTTCCGTGAGCAGCCGGCTTAATCATCACTTTACCAGCTCCGAATTTTCCAAGTTGTTCGTGAGGTATAGTTCCTTTATGAACCGGAACTTTGATGAGGTTTTTCTTAGCATCATCGATACCTTTTTGGATAGCTTCGGTTACCTCGCGGGCTTTACCTAAACCATGTCCAACAATACCGTTGCCATCGCCTACAACTACCAGGGCAGAAAAACTGAATGTTCTACCACCTTTGGTAACTTTAGCTACACGCTGGATACCAACAATCTTTTCTTTTAATTCGAGCTCACTTGCTCTAACTCTTTGTATTTCTCTGTTAATTGCCATAACTCAAGTTCTGTTTTAGAATTGAAGACCTCCCTCGCGAGCACCTTCGGCCAGTTTAAGAATTCTTCCGTGATATAAGTAACCGCCACGGTCAAACGACACAGAAACGATTCCTTTTTCAGCCGCTCTTTGAGCGAGCATTGTACCTACTGCCTTCGCTTTATCGCATTTTGTACCGGTAATGGTTTTACCCTGTGTATCGGTAGTTGATGCAGAACAAAGTGTATGGCCTGCTACATCGTCAATTAACTGAGCATAAATTTCTTTATTGCTTCTGAAAATTGCCAATCTTGGACGCTCAGCCGTTCCCGTAATTTTTTTACGGATACGATAGCGGATTTTTTGTCTTCTTATTACTTTTTCGGATAACATAGCTAATGCTTTTATTTACCTGCTGTTTTACCAGCTTTACGACGCAATACTTCATCAGAATATTTAATACCTTTTCCTTTGTATGGTTCAGGCTTGCGGAATGATCTGATTTTCGCAGCAATTGCACCTAATAATTGTTTATCGTTGCTTTCGAGAATGATTGTTGGGTTTTTACCCTTTTCACTCACGGTTGACAATTTCACCTCTTTTGGTATCATCATCATGATAGGGTGAGAGTAACCTACAGCGATTTCTAAAATCTGACCTGTGTTTGCTGCTCTGTAACCTACCCCTACCAGTTCGAGTTCTTTTTTAAACCCTTCTGATACGCCTTTTACCATGTTGGCAATTAATGCGCGGTATAAACCATGCATAGCTTTGTGGCGTTTTTGTTCGGTTGGACGTTCCAGTTTAACAACTGAACCTTCAGGTTTAATAGCGATGTCGCTATCTACCTTTAGTGTCAACTCTCCGCGTTTACCTTTTACGGTAACAACATTGTTGTCAGCAACCGAAACTGTAACTCCTGCCGGTAATTGAATGGGTAATTTTCCTATTCGTGACATTGTAAAAATCTTTCTGTTTTAATTAATAAACGTAACATAATACTTCACCACCTACATTCTGGCGTTTAGCTTCTTTTTCGGTCATTACACCTTTTGAAGTTGACACTATGGCCAAACCTAAACCGCTCAGTACTCGTGGCATTTCACCAACACCTGCGTATTTTCGCAATCCTGGTTTACTTACTCTCGTAAGACCTTTGATGGCTGGGGATTTTGTAACAGGATCGTATTTTAACGCGATCTTGATAGTACCCTGTGGACCTTCTTCCTCAAATTTATATCTGAAGATGAAACCATGCTCATACAAAATTTCAGTAAGGCGTTTCTTCATATTTGAAGCAGGCACCTCAACAATTCTGTGATTTGCTTTTTGAGCATTTCTGATTCTGGTCAGAAAATCAGCTATTGGATCTGTAACTTTCATTTGCCGTTTTTACTATTTTATTTATTACCAACTTGCTTTAGTCATTCCCGGAATTTTACCATATAAGGCTAAATCGCGGAGTTTGATTCTTGAAATACCAAGGTCACTAATGTATCCTCTTGGACGACCGGTTAATTTACAACGGTTGCGGTATCTTACCTGCGAAGAATTACGTGGAAGTTTATCTAATTCTTCCCATTTTCCTTCTGCCTTCAGTTGCTTACGTAAGTCAGCATAGTGCGTAATCATGCGCTGACGTTTAGTATTTCTTGCAATTATTGATTTTTTTGACATTGTATTTTTTTATGGTTTGCGGAATGGCATTCCTAATCCTTTTAATAATTCGTATGCTTCTGCATCAGTATTAGCTGAGGTAACAAAAGTGATATCCATACCACTGATTCTTGTTACTTTGTCGATATCAATTTCAGGGAAAATGATATGTTCAGTTATACCTAATGTATAGTTTCCTCTTCCGTCGAAGCTTTTATCGTTTACACCTTTAAAGTCGCGAACGCGTGGTAATGCCACTGCAAACAAACGATCCAGGAATTCATACATGTTTTCGCCTCTCAGGGTTACTTTCACACCAATTGGTTGGGCAGAACGTAATTTGAAATTCGAAATATCTTTTTTCGATACGGTAGCAACACATTTCTGACCGGTAATACGAGTCATTTCATCGATTGCTACATCGATCATTTTTTTGTCCTGAGTAGCTTTACCAACCCCTTGATTTATTGAAATCTTAAGGAGTTTAGGAAGCTGCATAGAGCTTTTGTAGTTAAACTTCTCTTGAAGAGAAGGTGCTACTTCTTCGCTGTATTTTTTCTTCAGACGTGGAGTTCTAGTTTCCATTATTTAATTATTTCACCTGATTTATTAGTTCTTACTATTTTGCCTTCCACTTCTTTGCGGTTCACTCTGATTCCTTTTCCTGTTTTAGGATCAACCAGTTGAACATTACTGATGTGAATTGGCGCTTCTTTTTTAATGATACCGCCGTTAGGGTATTGTTGAGTTGGGCGTGTATGTTTTGAAATGATGTTTACACCTTCAACCATAACACGACCGGTAGTATAATTTACCTCAACTACACGTCCCTTTTTGCCTTTGTCGTCGCCGGTAATAACCAATACCGTATCGTTTTTCTTAACGTGGTATTTTGGTTTGAAACGGCTGTTTGTATTTTTTGCTGCCATAATTATAACACCTCCGGTGCCAATGAAACGATTTTCATAAATTGTTTATCCCTTAATTCACGAGCTACAGGTCCGAAAATACGTGTTCCTCTTGGCTCGTCAGATGCGTTCAGCAACACACATGCATTGTCATCGAAACGGATGTATGAACCATCTTTACGACGAACTTCTTTATGTGTTCTTACAACAACTGCTGTAGATACAGTACCTTTTTTGATACCACCTCCCGGTAGGGCATCTTTCACGGTAACGATGATTTTATCGCCAAGTGAAGCGTACCTTCTACCTGTGCTGCCTAATACACGGATACACAACACTTCGCGTGCTCCGCTGTTGTCAGCTACTTTTAGTCTAGATTCCTGTTGTATCATGTTATTTAGCTCTTTCGACTACGTCAACTAATCTCCATCTTTTGAGTTTACTCAGCGGACGGGTTTCCATTATTACTACTTTATCACCCACTTTAGCATCATTTGCCTCATCGTGTGCATGATATTTTTTTGTTTTTTTGAGGAACTTACCGTACTTGGTGTGCATGATTTTTCGCTCAACTGCAACGGTGATGGATTTATCCATTTTGTTGCTGGTTACCACTCCGGTAATTGTTCTTCTAAGATTTCTTGTTTCCTGTTCCATCCTGGTTTTGTTTTATTTGGCTGAAACCAATTCACGTTTACGAATTTCTGTGTTCAATCGGGCAATTTCACGACGCACGTAAGTAATTTGCGACGGATTGTCGATTGGGTTAACTGCATGGTTGAAACGCAGTTTTTGTAAACGATCAGTATCGTCATGAAGCCTTTGTTTAAGGTCTTCCATGCTGAGCTGGTTTAAATCTTCTCTTTTTAACTTAGCCATTTGCCAAATTTTTAGTTTTATGAAACGTAATCTCTACGGACTACAAATTTTGTTTTAACTGGTAATTTACCTGCAGCAAGACGCATTGCTTCGCGTGCAGTATCCAGTGGTACTCCATCAGCTTCGAACATAATTCTTCCCGGCTGAACAACTGCTACCCAATATTCTGGGGCACCTTTACCTTTACCCATACGAACCTCTGCAGGTTTTTTGGTTATAGGCTTGTCAGGGAATATGTTTATCCAAACCTGGCCTTCACGTTTTAGATGACGCGTTAATGCAACCCTTGCAGCTTCTATCTGACGGTCGGTAATCCAGCCTTCTTCAAGCGTTTTTAAACCGAATGATCCTGCTGATAGTAGGCTGCCTCTTTTAGCATTACCTTTTATCTTGCCTTTAAACGTTTTGCGATGTTTTACTTTTTTTGGCGCTAACATGATTTATTTTTTTAACGTTTAGCTCTTCTTCTCTTGTTATTGCGATCTTTTTCTTGTTGTAAACCAACATTCGGCTGGAGGTCGCGTTTTCCGAGTACTTCACCTTTACAGATCCATACTTTTACACCGAGTTTACCGTATACTGTTTGTGCTTCTTTCCAAGCGTAATCAATATCTGCACGGAAAGTATGTAATGGCACACGGCCTTGTTTGTATTCTTCTGAACGTGCCATCTCAGCTCCGTTTAAGCGGCCACTGATACGGATTTTTATCCCTTCAGCTCCCATACGCATGGTTGATGCGATAGCCATTTTAATGGCACGGCGGAAATTGATACGTGCTTCTAACTGACGAGCGATTGTTTCGCCTACAATTGCAGCATCTAATTCCGGACGACGGATTTCGATGATGTTGATTTGTACATCTTTGTCAGTGATTTTCTTTAATTCCTCTTTCACTTTATCAACTTCTCCACCACCTTTTCCGATGATAATTCCCGGACGTGAAGTATGGATTGTTACAGTGATTCTGTTGAGGGTTCTTTCAATCACGATTTTTGAAATACCACCTTTTGATATCCTGGCGCTCAGGTACTGACGGATTCTTTCATCTTCTACCAGTTTCTCTGCCATGGTTTTTCCACCATACCAGTTGCTGTCCCATCCGCGGATGATACCTAATCTGTTGCCTATCGGGTTACATTTTTGTCCCATTCGAATTAATTATTTTATTCTTTGGTTTCGTTATTTGCGTTATTGGTTGCAGTTCTTGATGCAACTTTAATAGTAATGTGATTGGTGCGTTTGCGGATACGGTAAGCTCTTCCGTGTGGTGCCGGTTGAAAACGACGCATGGTTTTACCTCCGTCTACAAAACATTCTTTCACATATAAACTACTGTCGGCAGCATCCATTTCGAATTTTTGCTCCCAGTTCTTAATTGCACTTCTCAACAATTTTTCAATTGGTGTTGCGGCTGCTTTATCAGTAAACCTTAACACATTGAGTGCTTTATCAATATCCAACCCCCTGATAAGGTCAACAACATATCTTGTTTTACGCGGCGAACCTGCGTTGTTGTTGGTTCTTGGGTTGTTTATAAGTTTTGCTACTGCTTCCATAATTCTTATCTGTTACCAGAGTGTGATTTAAAGTTTCTAGTTGGTGAAAATTCACCTAATTTATGACCTACCATGTTCTCGGTAACAAATACCGGAATGAACTTGTTGCCATTGTGAACTGCGAATGTATGACCTACCATATCAGGGAAAATGGTAGAACGGCGTGACCATGTTTTAACCACAGTTTTTTTACCGCTTTCATTCAACTTCTCTACCTTGCCGGCGAGATTATGATCCACATAAGGTCCTTTTTTTATCGAACGTGCCATTAACTATTAATTATTTTTTGCGTCTGCTAATAATAAACTTAGATGTTGTTTTCTTAGGGTGACGGGTTTTCATACCTTTTGAGTATTTACCGTTACGTGACCTTGGATGTCCTCCTGATGAACGTCCTTCACCACCACCCATTGGGTGATCAACAGGGTTCATGGATACACCTCGGTTACGAGGACGAACGCCTAACCAACGATTGCGACCTGCTTTACCAAGTTGCTGTAAGTTGTGATCAGGATTTGATACCGTACCAACAGTTGCATAACAAGTGTCTAATATCATACGGGTTTCACCTGAAGGCATGCGAATGATAACATACTTCCCTTCCTTAGCTGATAACTGAGCCCAGCTTCCTGCGCTGCGGGCAATCATACCACCTTTACCGGGTTGCATCTCGATATTGTGGATGATAGTTCCGAGCGGAATATTGCGGAGCATCAAAGCGTTACCTAATTCAGGAGCAACATTGTCGCCTGCCTCAATGGTTTGTCCTACCTGAATACCATTTGGCGCCAGGATATAACGTTTTTCACCATCGGCATAGTTAACCAATGCGATAAATGCAGTACGGTTCGGATCGTATTCTACCGTTTTAACTGTAGCGGGAACATTATGCTTGTCGCGCTTAAAGTCAATGATACGGTATTTCTTTTTATGGCCACCGCCAATATAGCGCATGGTCAATGCTCCCGAACTATTGCGTCCACCCGTTTTCTTAAACGGGGCTGTCAAACTCTTTTCTGGTGTATCCGTAGTAACCTCAGCGTAAGCATTGCCTATTCTGAATCGTGTACCTGGTGTAACCGGATTATATTTCTTTAAAGCCATCTTTCAGATTAAATTGTGCTGAAAAAATCAATTGTTTCGCCTTTTTTGAGAGTAACGTAAGCTTTTTTCATACGTCCTTTGGTGCCCTGACTGATCCCGAACGGAGTTCTTTTCCAGCCGAATTTACCATTGTCTGTAATCGTTTTTACCGCCGCCACTGTAACACCGTAGTTTTTTTCCACGGCATTTTTGATCTCTATTTTATTGGCATCCATACCAACTACAAAACCATAGGTACCATTAGCTTCAGAAAGCTTGGTGGTTTTCTCGGTTATGAGTGGTTTTATTAATATTCTCTTTGCCATTTTACTTATTTTATTAGTTGTTTTCTGCCATTTGATTGATCAGATTCACTGTGCTTTCGCTCAATACGATACACTGTGCATTCATGATGTCGTAGGTGTTAAGGTCACTTGCTTTAGAAGCACCTGTTTTTGGTAAATTGCGCAATGACAATCTGATATTTTGGTTATCACCTAATACAAATAATGTCTTTTTGTCGCTAACACCAATGTTTTTCATAATACCGGCAAAGGCTTTGGTTTTTGGTGTGTCCAAAGTGAAATCTTCCACAACAACAATGTTGTTTTGTTTTGCTTTATAAGATAAAGCAGAACGACGTGCTAATTCTTTCACTTTACGGTTCAGCTTAAAGCTGTAATCGCGAGGACGTGGGCCAAATATAGTACCACCACCGTGGAATAAAGGGTTTTTAATACTTCCTTTACGTGATCCACCTGTTCCTTTTTGACGGTGTAACTTACGAGTTGAACCTGCTGATTCTCCTTTTTCTTTCGATTTATGCGTTCCCTGGCGTTGGTTAGCAAGGTATTGCTTTACTGAAAGGTAAATAGCGTGGTCGTTTGGTTCAACACCGAAGATTTCTTCGTTGAGCTCAACCTGTTTACCGGTTTTTTCGCCTGATATTTTTACGATTTCTACTTTCATTTTATTTCTCGATTATTACATAAGAACCCTTGCTTCCCGGAACTGATCCGTTGATTAAGATTAAGTTCTTGTCAGAAATAATTTTTGCTACTTTGAGGTTGCGTTGTTTAACGGTTTCGTTACCCATACGACCGGCCATTCTTAATCCTTTGAATACTCTCGCAGGATATGATGATTGTCCGATTGAACCAGGTGCGCGATGACGGTCGTGCTGACCGTGTGTGCGCATACCTACACCGCTAAAGTTGTGGCGTTTTACAACACCCTGGAAACCTTTACCTTTCGAAGTGCTCACTACACTAACTTTTTCACCTTCTTCAAAAATGTCAACAGTGATGTTATCACCTACATTTTTATCGAGGTCAAAGTTGCGGAACTCCTTAATCTTGCGCATTGGTTTAGCGCCTGATTTTTTGAAGTGACCGGTTTGAGCCTTGTTGGTACGAACTTCCTTCAATTCCTCAAAACCTAACTGAACAGCATTATAGCCATCAGTATCGTCGGTTTTCTTTTGCACAACCACGCATGGTCCGGCTTCGATTACAGTGCAGGAAATTAATTTTCCTTCCTCACCGTAAAAGTGCGTCATGCCGAGTTTTTTGCCTATGATTCCTTTCATTTTCTTGAGAATCTTTTAGATTTTAATTTCAACTTCTACTCCACTTGGTAACTCCAGTTTCTGCAATGCATCTACTGTTTTGTTGGTTGCGCTGTAAATATCAAGCAACCTTTTATAGGTACACATTTGGAACTGCTCACGTGCTTTCTTGTTAACGTGAGGAGAACGCAATACTGTGTAAATCTTTTTCTGCGTAGGCAGCGGGATTGGTCCCGTAACCACTGCACCTGTGTTGCGAACGGTCTTTACGATTTTCTCAGCCGTTTTGTCAACCAAAGTGTGGTCAAAAGATTTCAGTTTCATTCTGATTTTATAGGTCATACTACTGTATTCTTACTTTTATCAATTAACTGTTACTTTTCCTTTTGATTTAGATATCACCTCTTCAGACACTGACGCTGGCGCCGGTGCAAAGTGTGAGAACTCGAGAATTGAAGTTGCACGTCCTGAAGTGATGGTTCTTAATTGTGTTACATAACCAAACATTTCACTCAGTGGAACTTTTGCTTTGATAACAGTTGCGTTGTTTTTGTTATCAAAACCTTCAATCATACCACGACGACGGTTTAAGTCACCAATTACATCACCCATATGATCTTCAGGAGTAATAACTTCTAATTTCATGATAGGCTCAAGTAATTGCGGTCCTGCATTTTTACCTGCATCGCGGAAAGCAATTTTAGCTGCCATCTCAAAAGAGAATGCATCAGAGTCAACTGCGTGGAATGAACCGTCGAACAAACGAACTTTTAAGCTGTCCATGGTGTAACCGGCTAAAACGCCTGTTGACATTGCTTCTTTGAAACCTTTTTCAACAGATGGTACATATTCCCTTGGGATAGCACCTCCGAAGATGTCGTTCACAAATTGTAAACCGATAACACCATCATCTGCAGGTCCAATTTCAAATTGGATATCAGCGAATTTACCACGACCACCTGTTTGCTTTTTGTAAACCTCACGGTGTTTAATTGTTTTGGTAAATGATTCTTTATAAGCAACCTCAGGAGCACCCTGATTAACTTCGATTTTAAATTCGCGTTTTAAACGGTCAACGATAATTTCAAGGTGTAACTCACCCATACCACGAACTACAGTTTGGCCTGTTTCTTCATCAAAGTTTACTTTGAATGTAGGATCCTCTTCTGCTAATTTCGCTAAAGCCATACCCAATTTATCAACGTCGGCCTGAGTTTTAGGCTCAATTGCCAAACCGATAACCGGATCAGGGAATTTAATGCTTTCCAAAGCGATTGGATTGTTCTCATCACAAAGGGTATCACCTGTTCTGATATCTTTAAAACCAACTGCTGCTCCAATATCACCAGCTTCGATTGTATCGAGTGGGTTTTGTTTATTGGCATGCATTTGTAGGATACGGGAAATACGTTCTTTTTTACCTGTTCTTACGTTTAATACATATGAACCTGCATCTAATTTACCGGCATACACCCGGAAGAATGCTAAACGACCTACGAATGGGTCAGTCATAATTTTGAATGCTAAAGCCGTAAACGGTTCTTTAGAATCCGGTTGACGAGACAATTCTTCTTCTGTGTCTGGGTTAGTACCTTTCACTGCATCGATATCGAGTGGTGAAGGCAAATAACGGCAAACTGCATCCAACATGAACTGAACACCTTTGTTTTTGAAAGATGAACCGCACAACATTGGGATAATAGCGATATCGATAGTTGCTTTACGGATAGCCGTAATCAACTCTTCTTCTGTAATTGAATCAGGATTGTCGAAGAATTTTTCCAATAATGCATCATCGTATTCAGCAACTGCTTCAACGAGGTGGTTACGGTATTCAACAACGAGGTCTTTCATATCATCCGGAATAGGCACTTCTTTGTAAGTCATACCCTGAGTTTCATCATCCCAAATGATAGCCTTGTTGGTGATTAAATCAACAATACCTTTAAAAGTTTCTTCAGCGCCGATAGGTAATACCAGTGGAACCGGATTAGCACCTAAAATTTCTTTTACTTGTTTAACAACTTCAAGAAAATCGGCACCTGAACGGTCCATTTTGTTTACGAAACCTAAGCGAGGAACTTTATAACGGTTAGCTTGGCGCCAAACTGTTTCAGATTGTGGTTCAACACCACCAACTGCGCAGAATAACGCAACAACACCATCTAATACACGGAGTGAACGTTCAACCTCAACGGTGAAATCCACGTGTCCGGGAGTATCGATAATGTTTACTTTATAATCTTCATTTCTGTATTTCCAGTGCGTAGTTGTAGCAGCAGAAGTAATAGTGATACCACGTTCTTTCTCTTGCTCCATCCAGTCCATAGTAGCAGCACCATCGTGTACTTCACCGATTTTATGCGTGATACCAGTATAAAACAAAATACGCTCAGTGGTAGTCGTTTTACCGGCATCAATATGCGCCGCGATCCCTATGTTACGAGTGTATTTTAAATCTCTTGCCATTGTATTTGTCTTTAACTAATTATTATGATTTAAAGTGTGCAAAAGCTTTGTTTGCTTCAGCCATTTTATGAACATCTTCTTTTTCTTAATTGTTGCACCTTCACCTTTTGCTGCAGCAACAACTTCTGCGGCTAATTTTTCTGCCATTGATTTACCACTGCGTTTGCGAGCAAACATGATTAACCATTTCATAGATAATGAAATCTTGCGGTCAGGGCGAATCTCTGTAGGAATCTGGAAGTTAGCACCACCAATACGGCGGCTTTTTACCTCAACACCCGGAGTTACGTTGCTTAATGCTTTTTTCCAAATTTCGTAACCATTTTCACCGGTTTGTTTTTCTACTAAATCAATAGCATCGTAAAAAATGCCAAAAGTGATGCTCTTTTTACCTTCGTACATCATCATGTTTACGAAACGGGTAACCAGTGCATCATTAAACTTAGGGTCTAACGGTAAATATCTTTTTTTAGGTTTTAGCTTTCTCATTGGTTATAATTGCTACCTTTTTTCAAATTATTTTTTCTTTGCCGGAGCTGCTGCAGCACCTGCTTTAGGACGTTTAGTTCCGTATTTAGAACGACTTTTTTTACGGTTGTTTACACCGGCAGTATCGAGTGCACCACGAACAATGTGGTAACGAACACCCGGAAGATCTTTAACCCTGCCGCCGCGAATCAATACGATTGAGTGCTCTTGCAAGTTGTGACCTTCACCCGGAATGTAGGCGATAATTTCTGTTTGATTGGTTAAACGCACTTTAGCCACCTTGCGTAACGCAGAGTTTGGCTTCTTTGGAGTTGTTGTGTAAACCCTGGTGCATACACCACGTTTTTGAGGACATGCATCTAGTGCACGGCTCTTGCTGGCAGCTTTAATAGCTACTCTTCCATTGCGAACTAATTGTTGTATTGTAGGCATTTGTTAAACTTCAACTTTTCTTTTGGGGCTGCAAAGATAGAAGTTAGGGAGGTAATTAACAAATCGGTGTGCACAAATCTTGCGAAGTAGTGCAGTCGAGCCAATATTGTAAACGCTATCGGTGTTTACCCCCTTAATTTCGACACGCGGCCTTAAAAATGGACTGCAAAGGTAAGCAAAGTACCGAACAATCCAAACCAAGGCTTAAAAAAATGTGTACTAAATGTGCAAATCTCCCCTAAATCCTATGGAAACAGGGGTTTGTGGGGTAAGATTAATTTCTTCCTAATCCCCCGGGTTGGGTGATTTTAACTGGGCTAAGTCCTAAATTACTTTAGCAGTTGATTGGATTGCCTACCTTTACACCATATTTATATATATGTTCAAATCAACAACCACTCAAATTATCGCTGTAGCGACTACCATTATGCTTTTAACGGCTTGTGGCAACAAAAAAACCACCAGCCCGGAAGTAACCGAAAATACCGATACCTTAGTCCAAACCACTACGACTCAGCCTGAGGTTACCGACAATTCTACCGAAACCCCTCCAACAAATACTATCGCAGAAAAAACCGACACCCCGGTAGAAAAACCAGTGGTTAAAGCTGATGTATCCGGCAAAGGAACAATTGTTCAAAAAGGTGATATATGGGTAATCAGAACAGCAGGCTCTGAAGGCACTGATTATTTACCATCCAATTTGACAAAAGCATTCCAGGTGGACGGAAAAGCAGTAACCTTTGAGGCTAATCTGGATGAAATTCCTCCTGGTGTTCGTATGGCTGGAAGGCCTGTTACACTGGTAAGTATTAAGTAATAATTAACTACACATTTGGGATATTCCGCCAGTATATGTATCTACATATAACCACGGAAAACTGCAATACATGTCTAATTGTGACATAGTTATTAGGCCTATTTTATTTTATTGGCAGCTATAATTTATTGACAATCAGTATTTTGTTAAATACCTGGGTTTACCGTGTGTTAGAATTATGCCCACTTGTGACAAAAATGTAACATTTTGTAACATATATTTGCGCCTCACAGCCAATTTAAAATTGAATATGAAAAAAACACTCCTTTTAGTATTTTCTTTGGTAACACTTGCTGTTCAGGCACAGCAATTCCGTTACGGTTTTTCGATTGCACCGGCTCAAAACATTTTGAGTTTTGACACTAAGTTATATAGTGAGCCGACTGCTTATAGAGGATTTCAATATGGATTAATCCTTGACCAAACTATTGGTAAAGGTGAACATATTGCTTTAACATTCGGATTAAATTTAAATTACACCAATAGTGGTTTAACCAGCGTGGTTGAAAACCAGGGTGACGATTTGAAAGAATGGGCGGTAAGAAGCCGTTATTTAGAAATTCCACTTACCCTTCGTTTGCGCACAGGTCAAATTGGAAAATTTATTTTTTATGGTGAAGGTGGTGCATCTTACGGTCATGGGTTACGCGCTGTTGGCGATTACACCGTGAATGGCGTTAGAAGAGATTCTGATTTTGATTATTATAATAAAGGAAATGGAAATGGTATTACCTATTACGAAAAAAATGCAAGTATAGTTATGGGCTTAGGTACCGAAATTGCCATCACTGAAACGGCGTCTATTTTAATAGGCTTTTTCCATCAAAAGGGATTACTTTCAGTGTATGAAGACAACAACGATGAAAGTATATTAAAGCTCAACCAAACAGGAATTAAAATTGCCGGATTATTCTAATTTACTCACATCAAAATCAACATATAAAATGAAATCTAATTATATATTATATACACTCATCAGTTGCTTCGTATTATTTTCATTTACGGCAAGTGCTCAGCAATTTCGTTATGGTGCTAACATTGCACCTGCAGCAAGCTGGTGGATAGTAGAAGGCGATTTATATATCACTTCAGGAAACAGTATTGGTTTCCAAGTTGGCGGCACAATTGATTTAACCCTTGGCGAAAGTGAAAGATTTGCTATTCAAAGTGGATTAAACTTTACTTCTGCTCCTGGAAAATTCGAGCAAAATCCCGAATCACCTAGTTTTGCAGGAAAAGCCTGGGACTATTCAGTAAAAACTATTGACTTACCTATTTTATTGCGATTACGTTCTGATGAATTAGGCAAAACGGTATTATTTGCACAATATGGTTTAACCCTTGGATTTACAATGGCAAGTAATGTGAATATACGCGATGGAAAAAATGGCGGTAATGAATTTGATTATGAAAGTTTGAATACCAGTCTAACAATGGGTACCGGAATTGAATATGCATTAAACGACAAAATGGATTTAATGTTAACGTTGTTTTTCCAAAATGGTACTAAAAATATGATTATTACCAATGCGAATGATGACAATATGTTTCCACAACAGTTGGGATTAAGAGCGGGAATATTATTTTAATAATAATTTAAATATTTTTTAAGGCGATTCATTCAGAATCGCCTTTTTTATTTTTAATAATGCGACTACCTTTTTTGAAAATCAATTATTAAGTTGTCCTGTTATTTAAATTAACAAAGAACAAAAAAGTATTACATTAAATTGATATACTAATAACACACCGAAATAGCTTCAAACAAAATTTACCTGAGTAATACTATTTATTAGTACCTGACAAAAAAATTATTGAATTTGTTATTAAATCTTTAAATACCCGTAGTTTAATAATAACGCAACAGTTGGTCTTGAATTTTGCGCAATCAATTAACAAATTAATCACTAAAACCAATTTTATGATTCGCAAAATGTACATTTTCGGAATGTTCGTTTCGTTATTGGGTTTGTTTCAACAAACGCAAGCGCAAACGGCATTTACAGCGGGCAATATAGTTATTGTTCGCGTTGGTGATGGTAGCACTTCATTAATAAATACCGGTAATCCCGTATTTCTTGATGAGTATACCACCACTGGTTCATTAGTTCAATCAATTGCATTACCTATTGCAGTTGATGGAACAAATAAACGTTTAATATTAAGTGGCACTGCTACATCAGAGGGTGCTTTATCAAGATCTGCTGATGGTTCAGCATTAGTATTAACAGGTTACGATGCAGCACCTGGAGGCGCAACGTCTTTAAGTGGAACATCTGCAGCTTCTGTAAACCGCACAGTAGGATTAATTTATGCTGATGGAACCTTAAATACGTCTACAGGATTAACTGATTTCGCATCAGCAAACAATCCACGTTCAGCTACAACTACTAATGGAACTGATTTATGGATGACTGGTGGAGCAGGTGGAATTCGTTATGCTACTTTAGGCGCAACAACTTCAAATGATTTATCAAGTGCAACATTAGCAAATGTTCGTGTAGTACAAATATTCGATAATCAATTGTATTTTTCAACTGCAAGCGGAACAACATATCGTGTTGGTTCTGTTGGAACTGGTTTACCAACCAGCGGTTTACAAACATTAACTCATTTAACAGGTATTCCTGCTGCAACAGGTTCTCCATATGGTTATTTCATGGCCGATTTAGATGGTGCTCCGGGAATTGATGTTATTTATGTTGCTGATGATGGTGCAAATGCATTAAGAAAATATTCATTAGTTGCAGGTACTTGGACTTTAAACGGAACAATTGGTGTTGATGCTGATGATTATCGTGGTATTACAGGTTCTGTTAGTGGAACTACTGTAACATTGTATTGCACAATTAAGGGTGGTTCAGGCGCAACAGGTGGTGGTCAAATTGTAACCTTAACAGATGCTTCAGGATACAATGGTGCATTTGCCGGTGTGCCAACATTACTTTTTACTGCTGCTATAAATACTTCTATTCGTGGCATTTCAATGGCACCAGAAGCAACTTGCACACCTGTTTTATGGTATGCTGATGCAGATGGTGATAATTATGGTGATTTAGCTTCTACACAATCATCTTGCACAATGCCTTCAGGTTATGTAGCTGATAGTACTGATTGTAACGATGCTGATGGTGCAATTTATCCCGGTGCCACAGAATTATGTAATTCAATAGATGACAATTGTGATGGAACTACTGATGAAGAATTTATTAATCCAATTATTACTTTCGCTTCAAGTGAATTAGTTGCTGGTTTAACCGGACCTTCAAGTTCACAATCTCCATATTTAACTCCATTAAAACCTGGTGTTCAGTTTACTTCTATTTTTACAGCCGGTGATGTGTTTGGCGACTATACAGCTTCTGGATTAATGGATGGAATTGGCGCATATGATAATGGTGATGGTACATTTACTGTATTGATTAACCATGAAATCGGAAACACATTAGGTGTAGTTCGCGACCATGGATTTATTGGAACATTTGTTTCAAAATGGATTATTAATAAAGCTGATTTATCAGTTGTTTCAGGTGGTGATTTAATGCAAAATGCATTTGTTTGGAATGCAATAACAAGCACTTACGAACCTGCTACTGCAGCATTTAGTCGTTTCTGTTCTTCTGACCTTCCAGCCCAAACTGCATTTTATAATTCAGCAAGTGGAAATGGTTCAACAGAAAAAATATTTATGAATGGCGAAGAGTCAGGAAATGAAGGTCGTCAGTTTGCACATATTGTTACAGGTGCTGAAGCTGGAAATTCATATGAATTAGCTGCGCTTGGAAAAGCCGGATGGGAAAATTCAGTAGCCAGCTATTATGCGCAGGATAAAACTGTTGTAGTAGAATTAGATGATAATACAACAAACGGTCAGGTTTATGTATATGTTGGAACTAAAACTAACACTGGACTTGAAATTGAAAAAGCGGGTTTAACAAATGGTATTTTATATGGTATTACTGTAGATGGCATGTCTACTGAATCATCATTAAGCATCCCAGCGGCAAATACTGCATTTTCATTAACATCACTTGGTTCAGTTAGCAGTTTATCAGGTGCAACGTTAAACACCAACTCAATTACTGCAGGTGTAACCAACTTTTTACGTCCGGAAGACGGTGCTTGGGATCCACAAAATCCTTCAATATTTTATTTTGTAACAACTAACTCATTTACAGCTCCAAGCCGTTTATGGAAATTAGTATTTACTGATATTAATAATCCTGAATTAGGAGGTACTATTACTGCATTATTAGATGGCACAGAAGGTCCAAAAATGATGGATAATATGACTGTAGATAATGCCGGTAACATCATTATTCAGGAGGATCCGGGTAATCAAAAATATTTAGCTCGTATTTGGGAATATCGTATTGCTACAGACGAGTTAATTGAAATTGCTCAGCACGACGAAAACAGATTTATTTTAGGTGCCCCTTCTTACTTAACACAAGATGAAGAATCATCAGGTGTAATTGATATCTCATCGATTTTAGGCCCAGGCATGTTGTTACTCGATGACCAAGCACATTATGCTATTCCGGGTGCGGTTGTTGAAGGTGGACAATTATTGGTGATGTATAATCCTGATTCAGAAACTGGTGTTTATACTGCGACAGATACAGTTCGTGTTAATACAAATTCAGCTTGTACCGCTACTGGAGTAGTTTTAGGAACTCCTATGACTTCTGACAACTGTGTAGTTGCAAGTGTAAGTAATGATGCACCTACTTCATACCCTCTTGGTAATACAACAGTAACTTGGACTGTAACCGACGGTTCAGGAAATTCAACAACAGGAACTCAAGTTGTAATTGTTACAGATGAAGTTCTTCCTACCATAACTGCTCCTGCTGCAGTAGTTGTAAGTGCTGACTCATCTTGCACTGCTTCAGAAGTTAGTTTAGGTACTCCTATTACTGCTGATAACTGTGGTGTTGCATCTGTAACTAATAATGCTCCTGCAACTTATCCATTAGGTGCTACTACAGTAACATGGACTGTAACCGATGTTAACGGTAATTTTGCTACTGTTGCTCAAACAGTAACTGTTACAGGAACTGCTGCTACTTATTATGCAGACGTTGATGGTGATACTTATGGTAATTCATCTGATTCAATTGTAGCTTGTGTAATTCCTTCAGGTTATGTAGTTGATAATACCGATTGTAATGATAGTGACATTGCAGTAAATCCAGGTGCAACTGAAATATGTAATGGAATTGATGATAATTGTGATGGCAATATTGATGACAACTTAATTATTGCAACTGCAACACCGGTTGGTTCTACTTCTTTCTGTAGAGGTAATTCTGTTCAATTAGATGCTAATACAGGAGCAGGTTATACTTACCAATGGAAGAAGAATGGCAATAATATACCTGGTGCAACGGCTGCATCTTATACAGCAAACAAACCAGGAAATTATACAGTATTAATAACAATTCCTGGTGGATGTTCTGATTTGTCTGATGGCGTGACAGTAACTGTATTAGCTAGTCCTGCAGCTACTATTACCAATGTAACAGGTTGGACAGATCTTTGCACCGGAAGCCCTATTAAATTAAAAGCTAATGGTGGTGCAACATTAACCTATCAATGGTATCGTGGTGCATCGATGATAGCTGGTGCAACTTCAAATACCTATAACGTTACATTGTCAGGTAATTATTCAGTTGAAGTTACCAATACAGTAACAGGTTGTACTACAAAATCTGCTAAGTATCCTATTACTCAAACTTGTAAAGAAGGTGAAGATGTAATTATTGAAAGCTCATCATTCAATGTATATCCTAACCCTACCAATGGTTCATTTACAATTGATATGACAATAAACGCTTCGCAAGAAGCAACTGCTGATATTATGTTATATAACATGATTGGCGAAATTGTTTATCAATCTTCAATAGAAGTAAATAACAATACTATTTTTGCTAATGTTACTCCTGATAATAATCTTTCAGAAGGTTTATATATAGTAAAAGTTGTAGTTGGTAATACAATTTTTGAAAAATCAATTGCAGTAGTTAAATAACAATAAACAATAAATAAAAAATCCGCAAACGTAAATGTTTGCGGATTTTTTATTGTCTGTAATTTAAAATTATTTAATCACAAGTTTCCAAATTGGCATAAGCTTGTAAAGTCCAGTTTGTGGAAGTATATGAATTATCGGTTGAGCCACCAGGGCCATAAATTTTACCTTGTGTAATTTCATAATAACCCCAATTAGCTGCAGGAGAACAACTCAAGTTTTCTTGTGCGCCTGTCCATGTTTCAATACTAACCGGTTCGTTAAACATACTAGGGTCAACTACCCATTTTGTAAATGAACCATCAGCACCTTTTAAAGTAACCAGCGGTGCAACGTGGTACCACCAATACACACAACAGTCACCAGCATCCACTGCTAAAAATCCGGTTACATCTTCGTAGCTGAAAACTTTTTCACAACTTACGTTATATTCTTCTAACATGATTTGACGCATTTTATGTGCACGCGCATAACAACCATCAACCACATATTGAAAAGGAATACAATAATCGATAGTAGAAGTACCTGTTGCACAACCTTGCGATGCACAATAATCAAATATGCCATTCAAAATTGTCATACTAGGTACATATTTTTTAAAAATATCAGGCTCAGGTGTTACATCGTATTTAGTGGCTGCATCTAATATTTCCTGAGCAGAAGGTTTTGCTGCTGCAGTTAATGAAATAAACGGCATTACTTTATTTCCTTCAACCACCCGCATAGGTATTTTAGCATCACGGCTTTCATCGATTAAAGTTTTTATGGCATCAAAATCTTTATGACTTTTGGATAAATCATAAATACGTGGTGATTCATAAAAACGTACCTGAATGGATGCGCCATCTTCAGACTCTCGATAATAGGCAGGTGTCATTAAACGATACTCATCTGTTAATTGTATTGTGGGTGTTTCTTTTAAAATGTCAATACTTTTTTGACATCCCGGGGTGATGGAGCTGAGGAGCACCAGCAGGATTGCTAATTTAAAGATTTTCATAATATTTTGTTTAGGTGTTAAATATAAGAAAATTGGATGGTAAAAACCAAAACAACAACCCTAAAACAAAAAAAGCTGCCGAATACAAATATTCGACAGCAAACGCACACGTAGATTAAGTGTTATTTTTTTATGAATGTTTGTGACGTGACATTTCCTGCCTGGTCTGTTAAATTTAGCAGATAAATTCCATTGGGTAAGGTGAATACATTGACCTCAAATTGTGTAGCCTGAATTATTTCTTGCAATAATATTTGCCCAGTTGTTGCAACAATCTCATAATAATTAATCATTTGCTCTGAGGTTATTGACAACTGAGAAAAAGCAGGATTTGGTGAAAGCTTAAAATCAAGTATCGGTGTTTGGTGAATAGCCATCGGGTCTGAATTTGAAGTGATCCGGCAAACAAAAAAATCTCTATTACCTCCTACTCCATCAACCGAACCGGTTACAACTATTTTGCCATCAGTTTGCATAACCATTTTTGCACCTATAATATCTTCAGCATCTTCAATATTTATTTTAAATGTTCCCGGATTACCATTTGTAAAACTATAATCTGGAGTGCCATCAGCAAGAATTTTAAATATATGTGTTTCCACGGTTGCATCATCTAATGGATGCCCAATGCTGAGCAAATACACTTCATTAGCCGGAGTTACCAAAATTTGCTTGCATTCAGTTATGTCAGTTGCTTTGGTGAATACAGCACCATTTTTGCCATATTCTTCCATAATATTCCCGTTCACATCCATTTTAACAACGTATAGAAAATAATCCGGTATCATAGCAAGAATTCCTGCAATGTAAATTGAGCCATCATTACCCTGAATGGCTCGATAAAATTGGTAATTATGTATATCGGTAGTATCAGGTTTTGGGATTACGATTCCGTTATCACCAAATGAAATATCAAGGTCGCCATTATCTTTAAAACAAGCAATATATCCAACATTTGAATCGGCTGTCTCATTATAAGTATGTCCGTAACCGATTACACGGCCATCACTCAATTCAATTGCTGAACGAAATTCAGTATGCACATTGACACCAAACGTTAAGAATCCAAAATCTTCGTCAAAATTTCCATCATCATCAAAACGGGCCATTCCTGCTGCAGGATCTGCAAACAAAGCATCATAATCCCAACCAGCTAGAGTTATTTTCCCGGAAGGTCCTTTAGTTGCATGAAAAGGAATAAATGAATCAATTGAAGCTTCGGTTACCAGTCCATCAATGCCAAAATCGGTATTTATACTGCCGTCATAATTTAATTCCAATACAGCAGGTAAAAAAACGTTGTGTTCAGGTGAAACATGGCCTGCAAGTTGATAGCCTTCATCTGTAGCAAACACACTCTCGAAGCGGTTGTCCAATTCCATATGAATCTCCACATTACCACCTACACCAAAAGTAGGGTCGAGCGTACCATTTGGCAAATATCGGTGTAATGTACCTCCTGAATATCCTAATTCATTCCACATAACAATATTTCCCGTTGCAGGATCGTAAAGAATATCCTTTGCGTTATCAATCATATTAACACCATCATAATTGGATTGGCCTATTAGTAAACCTGTTCCATTGAAAGTTTCATCATATTGTTGGGCAATCAATTGAACGCTATAACTGAGCATTAAAATAAGTAATAACCTTTTCATTTATTTTTTTCTGTAAAGATGGCAGAAACAGCAAGTTTGATAAATACCACAAACAGGGGAGTAACCCTTATGTATAATTAACACAGCGAAACGGAGTAGATATACGTTGCTTTCAAAGCTCATTATTCATTACCTTTAACACCGCAATTTTAACAGCATATGAAGTATTTACCTATAGACAGCCAGTTGTTTATCCAAAACAGAAACAACTTCGTAAAACACCTGAAACCTAACAGCATAGCCATTTTTAACAGCAATGATGAAATGCCGTTTAATGCTGACCAAACCCATCCTTTCAAACAAAATAGCGATATTTTTTACCTGAGTGGAATTGACCAGGAGGAAAGCATTCTGTTAATTTATCCTGATTGCCCTAACCCGAAATATCGTGAGGCGCTATTTTTGAAAAAAACCAGTGCCTATATTGCTGTTTGGGAAGGACATAAATATACAGAGGCAGAGGCTACAGCTACCAGTGGCATTACCACTGTGCATTGGAAAGAAGAATTTCCGGCCATATTTAATATGTTAATGAACCATGCCGAAAATGTGTATCTGAATACCAATGAAAACGACAGAGCCAGTATAATTGTAACTTCTAGAGATGCCCGTTTTGTTACTGATACAAAAAGTCGTTTCCCATTACATAATTACGAACGCAGCGCACCTATCATGGCAAAATTGCGCACCAGCAAAAGCGAATTTGAAAAACAACTCATTCAAACTGCCTGCGATATTACCAATAAAGCTTTTCGTCGTGTTTTAGCCTTTGTTAAACCCGGGGTAATGGAATATGAAATCGAGGCTGAAATTATGCATACATTTTTGAGTAACAGAGCAACCCGTCAGGCTTATGGAAGTATTATTGCCAGCGGTGCAAATGCTTGTGTATTGCATTATGTAGATAATAATCAGCCATGTAATGATGGTGATTTGTTGTTGATGGACTTTGGTGCGGAATATGCCAATTATTGCGCTGATTTAACACGTACCATTCCGGTTAACGGAAAATTCACCCAACGTCAGAAAGATGTGTACAACGCCGTTTTGCGCGTGCAACGTGAAGCTATAAAAATGATGCACGTGGGCATGATATTAAAAGATTTTAATGCTGAGGTAGGCAAAGTAATGGAGAAAGAATTATTGGGTCTGGGGCTAATAACCGATACCGATGTTAAAAATCAAAATCCTGATAATCCTGCTTACAAAAAATATTTTATGCATGGCACAGGCCATCATTTAGGTTTAGATGTGCACGATATCGGCGATCACTATGCGCCGCTTGCTGAAGGCGCGATTTTAACCTGTGAACCGGGCATCTATATTCCGGAAGAAAATATTGGCATTCGTATCGAAAACGATATCATGATAACCTCTAATGGAAAATATGATTTCATGAAGGATTGTCCGGTTGAGGTGGAGGAGATTGAGGGGTTGATGGGTTGATGTGCTGATGTGCTGATTTGTTGATGTGCTGATTAATGTACCGATGTGGGGATGTACCGATGTACCAATGAAACAGCCGGGGTTATGAGGTGGAATCACATTTGGATATCCTGTAGTGGTCAACCCACGTGTTGACCTAACGAAAATTGCATTACGAAGTTGATTTATGTACCAATGTGGGAATGTACCGATGTACCAATGCGAACCGTTCGGCGAGGCGGATATTGATGTGCTGATGTGCTGATTTGTTAATGTGCTGATTAACATGTGGGGTACCGATACCAATGAAACAGCCGGGGTTATGAGGTGGAATCACATTTGGATATCCTGTAGTGGTCAACCCACGTGTTGACCTGACGACAATTGCATTACGAAGTTGATTTATGTACCAATGTGGGAATGTTCCGATGTACCAATGCGAACCGTCCGCCGAGGCGGATATTGATGTGCTGATTTGCTGATTTGGTAATGTGCTGATTCGCGAAGCGTCCGCTGAGGCGGAAACAGCCGGGTTCGGAGGTGGAATTTCATTTAGTGATACCGTAGTGGTCAACCAACTGGTTGAACTGATGATTTGTAACGGATTACGGGTGGTTTGAGGTCGGTGTGATACTTTATTTATAAGATGAACCGTTGATGTTTTAATTTTGCGCTTTATAATAATCGAGTAACCTGGTGAATTTAGTAAAGAATATACCCAACCTGCTAACCCTGTTCAACCTGTTTTTGGGGTGCATGGGTGTTGTTTATTTATTTAATGACCACATGGTGATTATGAGCGCAGAGCGCGATATGTTTATCGACATGGGGCAGATTCACCTGGCTTGTTATTGTGTGTTTTTGGCAGGTATCATCGATTTTTTTGATGGGTTTATCGCCAGAATGTTAAAAGTACAAAGTGAATTAGGCAAACAACTTGATTCGCTTGCCGACATGGTTACCTTTGGCTTATTACCAGGATTAATTATGTATGAGTTATTAGCCAGAGCTTATTATGCTAATTACAATTCATTCGATTACCCAATATTATTTTACGCAGCCGGTTTCGCATTATCCATTTTTGCTGCTATACGTTTAGCCAAATTTAATTTGGATACCCGTCAGTTAAATGAGTTCCGAGGATTGCCGTCACCTAGCATGGCATTTTTTATTGTCGCCCTTCCGCTTATTATTTTACGCGATGAAATGGGTTTAACCAAGTTACTGAGTAACAATTGGATTTTACTCGTAATTATTGTAGCTCTCTGTTATTTTATGGTAAGCGATATTCGTATGCTTAGCCTAAAATTAAAATCCTTGAAGTTTGAAGAAAATCAATGGTTGTATAGCCTGGTTTTATTATCGCTCATTATCGCATTTATCGGTATATTTATTTTACATGTATATTTTGTAATTATTCCGGTAATAATTTTATTATATATTATTATTTCAATAGCTAAAAACATATCAGAAAATGGCATATAAAGCAGAAATCAATGTGATGCCTTTAAAGGAATTGCTCGACCCTAAAGGAAAAGCAGTTGCTGGCAGCATGAAAAATTTAGATTTAAGTTCAATACAGGATGTACGCATTGGCAAACACATTCAATTACATATTGAAGCAGGTAGTAAAGCCGAAGCAGAAAAAATTGCAACAGAAGCATGTAAAAAACTTTTAGCAAATCCAATTATGGAGAGCTTTGAAGTGGTGATACATGAGGCATAATGCCATTTATTTACTGTACATTATTTAGCAGCATCAATCGTAATGTTGCTCAACAAATATTTAATTGCAATTAATTGGCAAAATTATATGTAGTACCTACACCTATCGGCAACCTGGAAGACATGACTTTCAGGGCTGTGCGTATTTTAAGTGAGGTAGATTTAATTTTAGCTGAAGATACACGCACTTCTCATGTGTTGCTGAGTCATTATAATATCAAAACAAAAACATCGGCACATCATAAATTTAATGAGCATGCGCAGGTTGAGAAAATTGCACAGGAGATTTTAGATGGCAAAAATGTAGCGTTAATTTCTGACGCCGGCACTCCGGGTATTTCTGACCCGGGATATTTGTTAGTGCATACTTGTGTATTAAAAAATATTACTATTGAAACCCTTCCCGGCCCAACAGCATTTGTTCCGGCATTGGTGAATTCAGGTTTCCCAACTGACGAGTTTGTTTTTATGGGGTTTCTTCCTGTTAAAAAAGGAAGGATGACAAAATTCAAATCCATTGCGGAAGAATTACGTACAATTGTAATTTATGAATCCCCTTATCGAATTATCAAAACACTTGAACAGTTAAATATTTATTGCAGCGACAGAACAATAAGTATTTCGAGGGAGCTGTCTAAAAAATTTGAAGAAACATTACGCGGCACACCTGAACAATTATTGCAACATTTTACGCAGCATGAACCACGCGGTGAATTTGTGCTTATAATTGCTGCAAAAAAATAATTACCATTTTAAACATTCCAAATATCTTTTTTTGGTATCAGGCACTAACCAGTAGGGCGTTAGTTTAACCCCAACATAAAAATCTATAGAGGCATAATCTTCCTCGTGAAACCAGGTTCTCAGGTTATCAGAACCGACAGTTAAAAATAAAATTCGTGCTGCCGCGCCAATCCTGAATTCTTTATCCTCATATAAAGCCATTGGTAAAGTAAATCCTAATTTTCTTCCTTCGTATCGTGGTGTTAAGGCAAATAAATTTGAACGTGCAATCAGATTTGTTTCAAAATTGGGTATTCGACGCACAATCATTGCCTGCACATAAAAATTGTGCGGCAAAGGCTTATCGGCAGTTAACACCAAAGCTGCCGGTAAAAACATTGAAAATGTGCTGGCATCTTTTGATGCATCACTATTATCATAAATTATTCTTGAACCTGTTCTGTTAAATTCATCAATATCACCAATAGAATCAAGCACCAGATTAGCAACAACCAACGGCTCTTCCTGTAATAAATGATACGAACCCGAATTCGATTTAAATTTAATTACACCTAAGTCCATAAGTGAAGCACCAAATTTCCAGGTATAATCCAGTTTTTTTGAATATTTAAATTTAGATTTTTTATGCAGCACAAAATACCCGCCAATATCAATTCCAAAACCACTTCCATTTAAAGCATAATTGTTTGGGTCGTACAATAAATTAGAACCCAAATTTCTGGTATAATCGAAGTCAGCATCAAAATAAGGAGTTGTAGTATTTACAGTATCTTTCACATAATTAAATGGGTCATTATTTCTAAATGAAACTGCTTCAAAACCTGTTAAATATTTAAGGTTAGCACCCAAATGCAACGCATATATTGAATTACTTTCAAAAGTAAATTCACCATTTACACCAACTTCACCCCAAATAAGTGCAGCAGCATTAAATTGAGGCATATATAAAACTGAATCAATTGGCACATTTAACACACCGGAAACAGCCATAGTATCTTTTGTGCTTAATGCATAACCGGCAGTTCTTGCGGTGAAAAAAGTACCTACTGCAAAATCATCAAATTTTACAAATGCCGATGGTAATTGTAATAATACATTTCCATGTCCATATAATTTATGTGGATTATAAAAATCAACATCAATTATACTATCAGAAGTGGTAACATATTTTAAAAGTGGGTCATCTATTTTGAGGTAATTATTATCTTCATTTACCCCAAAAGCCATCATATTTACATCCCAAGGTAATTTACCTGCAATTGGAGTAGCCGGATTGAGCAACATACCATTTGAACCGGAATAATTATCAGTCCTTAAACCAATAAATTCCTGTCCCTGAGTTATGGTTAACCCAAACACAATAAATAAAATAGCAATCAGCACTCCTCTTGGCATAAGCCGGAAATCATCAAATTAATAAACCTGTTTATGTGTGTGTGCTCAGGTTTGTGTGTGCCGACAGTTGGTTGGTGTAACTGCCGGATTAGGTAATAAACGGCAGCGTTTGATAAATGTTGCTGAAAAATTATGACAAAAATTTGAACTTTCCGTAAAAAGTAAGCATTTTTTTTACAGAAGTTAATTAATCTACCACTTTTCCCGGATTTAAAATGCCATTTGGGTCGAATATTTTGCGCAGATTTCTAAAAATATTGAGTTGTATTTCATTGAATGCCAATGGCATGTATTTTTTTTGCACCCATCCTATTCCATGTTCCCCACTGATGGTGCCTCCAAGTTTGATAACCAGCTGAAAAATTTCAGTAATCCCTTGAGGCAATCGCGTCTCCCATTCTTCGTTAGTCAGGTTTCCTTTTAAAATATTGACATGCAAGTTACCATCACCTGCGTGTCCGTAACAAACTGATTGAAACCCGTATTTATTCCCTATAGCTTTAACCCCTTCTAACAAAACAGGTAATTCTGCTCTTGGAACAACGGTATCTTCTTCTTTATAGGTGGAGTGTTGTTTAACTGCTTCGCCAACTTTGCGCCGCATTTTCCAGAGGTCGTTTTTTTCTCTTTCTGTTTCAGCGAATAAAATTTCATCGCATTCAAATTGTTCAACTATTTGTGCAATTGTTTCACAATCCTGCATTAAAACATCCTGGTTATTCCCATCTACTTCAATTAATAAATGTGCTTTAATATGGTCTTTTATGGCAATTTGAATATCGGTATTAAATTGTAAAACATAATCAATGGCATCGCGCTCCATAAACTCCATTGCACTTGGTGTTATTCCGGCTCTAAATATTGCTGCCACTGCTTCACAGGCTTTAGTAGCATTTGAAAAAGGCACCAGCATTAATAAGTTTTTTTGCGGATAAGGAATTAATCGCAAAACAATTTTTGTAATAATTCCCAATGTTCCTTCACTGCCAACAAACAATTGTGTCAGATTATAACCGGTCGCATTTTTTAGCACATTAGCCCCGGTCCAAATTATTTCTCCGGTAGGTAAAACAACTTCCAAATTCAGTACATAATCTTTAACTACACCATATTTAACTGCTTTTGGTCCGCCTGAATTTTCTGCCACATTTCCACCAATAAAACAACTGCCTTTGCTGGCTGGGTCAGGAGGATAAAACAAACCTTTTTCAATCACTGCATTTTGTAAAACTTCGGTTATAACACCCGGTTCAGTGGTTACCTGCAGGTTGCGTTCATCTATATGAACAATTTTATTAAACCTTTCCATACTCAATGCCACACCACCATACACCGGTAATGCACCACCACTCAGTCCGGTTCTGGCACCCATTGGAGTAACCGGAAAATTATGTTGGTTGGCCAAAACCATTATAGCAGAAATTTCTTCTGCATTGCCCGGTTTTACCACTACTTCAGGCTGGTAGCGCAGGTCTTCGGTTTCGTCGTGAGCATACTTTTCAAGGTTCTCCCCATCTATTAAGACATAAGCCTGACCGGCAATATTTACCAGTTCGCTTATAACATTTGGGCTTATTGGATGATACATGGTGCAAAGGTATTGGATTTGCAATTGGTACAAATCAACTTTTTAATATCCCCCAAAATTGTCAGATACTTGTCAGTACGGAGGTTTTCCTTGCAAAGATTATTTGAAGTAGCTACCTTTAATACTCAAAACTACGAGAAATGAAAAAAAATATTTACCTGTTTCTATTTGGTGTAATTCTATTTTCATCGAATACACTTTTTGCACAAGCAAAAAAATATCCATTATTTGAGCATTTTACACAAGCTTCTTGTGGACCATGTGCAGCCCAAAACCCATTTTTCCAAGCTGTATATGTGGCTAACAAAAGCAATGTGCATCATATCGCTTATCATACTTCTTGGCCGGGATTCGACCCGATGTATAATTTCAACATGTCGGAAAGCGATGCAATGGTTGATTATTATGGAGTATCAGGTGTGCCTGATATGATTGTTAATGGTGCCGAATTTGGCAGTCCCGCAGGAGTTACCCAGGACGTAGTAAACAATTTACTTTCTGAATCAAGCCCAATTCGTGTATTAGTAACTGAAACTGTGGCTGGTTCTACCGTGAATGTTCATATTGAAGTACAAACTTTAGGAACTATCCCTGCAGGCACATATAAAATTAAAGCAGCCGCTATTGAGCGCATCATCGAGTACGCATCTGCTCCTGGAACAAATGGTGAACTAGATTTCCCAAATGTATTTCGTGAGTCATTAACCGGAACTGATGGAGATGCAATTACGCCAGCAGCAGTTGGTTCTTCTGTTTCATTTGATTATTCTTATGAATTAGTAGCTGATTATGTTGCTGAAAACATGTATGCTATTGCATGGGTTCAAAATGTTTCCTCAAAAGACATTCTTAACTCTGGCGCAAGTGGTGATCCACAAGTAGAAGTTGTAAATATGACAGCTGCTACATTTGCACAAGGAACAATTGGAGCTGCTAATGCATTCGAAGGGAATATCATTAATATTGGTGACGCTAATGCAAATATTGAAATTACCTTAGCGGCTTCTCAACCTGCAGATTGGAGTTCAGATTTCGTTTATAACGGTACCACTTATACGACTACCGCTTCTGCATCAATTAATGCATTAAGTGAATTACCTATTGATTTAAATGTAAATGTTGGTGCTACATCTGGAATTGGTGAATATACAATTACAGTTGAATTCCCTGACAATCCTGAATTTATGCCGCAGGTTTTAAGTTATTATGTAATTTCTGGTGTTACTGACTTAATTGTAAATAATGAAGTGAGCTTTGGTGATGGTACACCTTATGGCACTTACAATTGGGAATCTTTATATGCTGATGCATTAAATGCAGCAGGTGTTTCAACATATGCAGCTACATCTCATTTTACAATGAAAAAAGGTTTCAGCAGCAATTCACTTGATGACATTGAAAACATTTATTATAATGTAGGTTGGACATTTCCTGGTTTAGTAGATGACGAAATTAAAATTGAACAGTTGATGGAGTTCCTTGATAACGGTGGAAACTTATTTATTTCAGGACAAGATATTGGATGGGAAGTGAATGAATATGCTGCGTTTTACCCTCAAGCAGTTGATTTTTATGAAAATTATCTGCATGCAACATTTGTAAACGATGCAGCTTCCGGAGCTACAACATTAACAGCTGTAGTTGACGAAACCTGGTATGGCGATATTGCAGAAAGTGAAATAAGCAAACCTTACGGTACAACCTATTACTACCCTGAACAAATTGAAGCTAACGGAGCAGATGCATTCGACATTTTCACCTACAATGCAGGTACAAAAGTTGGTGGTGTTCGTTCTGAAACTGCCGATTACAAAACTGTTTATTTAGGTATTGGAATTGAAATGATTGCTGATAACAACATACGTAATGCAATTATGGAAGCCACCTATTTATACTTTAAAGGCAATATTGATGGTATTGCTTATGACAATATTGTAAAAGGTTTATTAGGCTCAGCCCAACCAAATCCTGCTGTTAATGCAACAACAATTACATTAAGCAACTTGGATAAAAATTATGTAATTTACGTAACAGATATCACTGGTAAAATTATATTAGAAGATAATATTACTGCCGGAACAGATAGTTATAATTTAAATACTTCAGACCTAAGCAGTGGAATGTATTTTTACTATTTAACTGATGGTCAACAACGCACACAAACAGAAAAATTAAACGTTGTTAAATAAAACATCATTAATAAAAAAGAATATGAAAAAATTGATATTACTACCGGCAATTTTATTTATTGCTACTACCTCATTCGCGCAAATTATGTTAATGCCTTCAGAAGCGGAAATTGAAGGTGATCCAAGTTCAATTAATGAAGTACATATTGAATTTCATAATATGGGCGATGGTCAACCAATGACCTGGATGAGAACAGTAAATGATATTCCGGAAGGTTGGAAAACATCAGTATGTGATTTTAATTTATGCTGGGCCGATTTTGCTGATGAACCTGATTATACTTTTAATGCGCCGGCCGATACTATGGGCACTGTATATGTAAAATTTGATGCACGTAATTTCCACGATGGTGGATTTGATCCAATTCCGGGTTGTGGCACTGTGGAGGTTAATTTTTATAGTATCGCAGATAGCGCAGGGTATAATGCATTAGGTGTATTTCATGCACGTTTAGGAGTTGAAGCAGTTGATTGTAAAACATTGATTGTTACACCAATTAACGACAATAACTTCTTAATTTATCCTAACCCGGCTAAAAATGTAGTGAATGCTGTTGCATCTTTTAGTGCTGACATTCAACATGCTGAAATAATTAATACTGCAGGACTTGTTGTGCGTTCATACAATTGGGAAACAACAAGTGGCAAAATGACTTTTGATTTAAATGATTTACCTGCCGGCATTTATTTTATGCGATTGGTGGATGTAAATAATACAGGTGTTTATACCGAAAAGGTAATTATAGAATAACATTTGTTAAAAAAATAATAATCACACCTCTGATTGGCTTGCCAGTCAGGGGTGTTTTTTTTTACTTTATTAGTTTGTTTCACCCGCCTCAGCGGACTAAAAGCGCGGAGAAGGGAGTTGCAGAGGGATGGCTTATGGTTGATTTTTTTCCTACACTTTTATCACTACCCAAAACGCTAGTGTTTTAATTTGGCTAGTTTGCAAAATATTTATACATTTAACTCAGCATGAGCGCACACGTAAATGAAATTAAACATCCTGATATTCCGGTCTCGGAAGTGATCGATAATAATAAATTTACCATTTACTTACGCAACGATTTAATTGTTTATGTTTTAATTAAACAAAATAATTTTTTCGATGTGCCCGATGTAACCGAAGTGCTTGATGGTATTAAAAAGGTTAGCAAAGGCAATATATTTCCACTTATAGCCGTGTACGAAACGAATATTGGTTTTAGCAAAAAGGCAAAAGATATAGTCGCCAATCACCATTTAACTACTGCCGATGCTTTAGTTACCCTCGACAACTGGCCAATCCGGGTTTTGGCTAATTTTTATCTGAAAGTAAATAAGCCGGTTCGCCCTACGCGAATTTTTGGGGATATTTTGTCCGCTGTTGAGTGGTTAAAAAGTTTGAGTTAAATTGAATACACTTTTTGCTAAATACTTATTGGCCCAAATCTGACATGCAGCCTTTTCTGGTTACTCCAATACTACTTTATAGTTATTAAAGTCTTTTTTTCATAAAAAAAAGGGCCGACAGTTACGTCGACCCTTTGATCCTTATTGTTGAGCTACTATTACTTAACAACTGTAAAACGAGAAGTGAATTGATTTTCACCTGTAATTAATCTCGCAGTATAGATTCCGTTTGTTAATGCTTCAATATTGATTGAAGTATTAAATAAACCATCTACAATTTCAACAGGCATATTAATAACTTCCTGTCCGTTTAAACTTACAATAGATAACACTGCATCAGCTGTAGTGTTTCCTGTTTGAATATTAAATGAAATTGTTGTGTTAGCCGGATTTGGATATGCAGTCATATTATTGATAGCAGTTTCGTTTCCTAAGCGGCAAGTAGTGATTACAATTTCTTCAGTATTTCTAGTGCAACCTAAAACTGTGGTTACTTCGCAATAGTAAGTTCCAGGAACGAGTGCTAACATTTTGTAGTTAGTTTCATCCATAATTGGAGAACCATCGCGGTACCATTGCCAGTTATATAATTCATCGTAACTAGCTTTGATTAATAATGAATCATCAGCACAAAGATCTAAACCATCAGGGTAATAGATATTAGCAAATGGCGATTCCGAAGAAGCGATTGCCTGAACTGCAGATATAGCTGTACAAAGGCCTTGAGTTGCTTCTACCTGATAATAACCAGGGTTTTCAATAATAATGCTTTCAGTAGTTACCGGAATTGGGCTACCGTTTTTATACCATTGGTAAGTGTCGTAACCAGGAGTTGCAAAAAGCTCAACTGTTTCTTCATTGTTACACAAGTAGATTTCACCAGTTGGTGTAATTGAAACAGCTACTTCATCAGATTCACCATTACAATCTTCATCTATTGCATTACAAATTTCTTCAGCACCAGGATTAATGGCAGGATTAGTTTCATCGCAATCGATAGCTTCACCGTAACCATCGCCATCTGCATCAATCATATCTAATGCGCCATAAACTTTAAGTTGGCTGATATTAAAACGACCTGCTTCTAAAACAGCACCGAATGCATAAATACGAATATAAAATTTATCGGTTGCAGTAAAATCAGGCATATCCCATTCATAATAAAGCGTGATATCACCACAATCAGAAATAGGAGGAGTTACATCAACACCTGCATCAACCCAAGTAACACCTAAGTCGGTGCTATACGCTAAACGAGCATAAATAGGTCCGGTTTCAGAAATACGCATTTCAATACCAACTTTGCCAACAACTGCATCAACACCGGTTCCCGGTATCAAGGTTGCTACAACGCTTGGCATATTATCAGCCCAAATTTCTGATGTGCTGAATCCTTTAGAGGTAAAACCAATAGGACAAATAATACCGGCACCTGTTCCGGATGCACCCTTAACTCTTCTGATTTTTTCAGCAGTAAGGTTTGGGTCCACATAATTTGCTTCGCCGTTTACGTTAGTGGTGTATTCGTAAAGGGTTATTTGTGCATTTACCGTAGAGGTAAAGAACGTGGCCAAAATGATTGACAGCGTTAATAAGGAGAACTTTTTCATAATTTTAATAAGTGTTAGATTTAGACAAATTAGTTGTTTGATAAATTGTGTTTACTATATGGGACAAGTTACCCTGCCAATGTTTTAAAGGAAACCCAATAAATATTTTTAATACTTAATGAATTACCTGAAAAGGCACTGAGTAAGCTGTTGATTTGTTTTTTAAGGTTGCAAAATAGAATCCTTCGGCAAGACTGCTTAAGTCGATAGTATAATTATCGGTGCCGGTAGCATCGATACTTTTTACTGTTCTGCCATATGCATCAACAATAATGATAGTTTCGAAGGCAAAGGCTGTATTCGTATTATTAATAACTATCTGAGAAGAAGCAGGATTTGGAAATAATTGAATGTCGCTGGAACTTATTTCAGTTCCTGAAACTACAATTACTTTAGAAAAGGATGATGAATTGTTGGCATCTACTACCAACAAACGGTAATAAGTTTCACCATAACAAGCTTCATCAAAAAATGTATAAAGATTTGACTCTGTTGAGTTGCCTACTGCATTTACTTTTCCAATTGTTTCAAATGTTCTACCGCCATCGGTACTTTTTTGGATGCCAAAATGGCTAACATTTTGTTCGGTAATAGTTTCCCAATTGATGACAGCTGTTGCATTAAATTGCAATACACCGCCAAATTCACCTAATTCTATAGGTAACAAAGATGTGATAATTCTCACATTATCCATCCAGGTAGTTTCAAATTTATCGCTAGAGTAGTCCCCACGTATTTTAATTACATGAATATTAGTCAGGTAATCCATAAAATCTGTGTAACTAACTGCCCCACCGGCAAGATTAGTATATTTCCAACCAGTTTCAATTAAGGGAACATTATAGGTAGTCCAACTTAGAATATCTGGATTCAAGGGAGTGTTATACACGATTTTAGTACCATCGCTTTTTTCAATCATTATATCTTCAACATGTGTTTGATCGGTACTTGAATTCTGTTTTTGATCAAACGTCAGGTATCCGCCGTAAAAGCCGGATAAATCGATATTGAAAGCAGCAGGACTATTGAAATACCAAGTTCCGTTGGCGTCATCAGTACCTTTAGCGGCACCGCCGGGTGCGCCAGCTACAGAACCCCAGGTAATATTAGGGTCATTTGCGCATTCGCATAGTCCCGTCCAACCTTCAAGGTCGCTTGTGAAATACGACGCGGGTTGTGCATAACAAGATAGCGATACCAGTGTGCATAACAGGGGTGTAAAAAATTGTTTCATAATGTGTGTGTTTGTGACTTTGGTAAAATCAGCTGTCAAAAATAAGTATTCCCTTGTTGAAAATCAAAGTACAGACGAAAAAAAAATCGCAAATGACAATAAATTAACGGTTTTCAGTGAATCAGTGTCTGTGAGGAAACCCACTGTTTATGCAAAATATTGAGGATTTTAGGCAAATTGTTAAAAAAAAGGCAACAACTTACGCTAAGTACTTGAAGTACCTGTAAATAGCGCAAATTCAAGTTAAAATTACATTAACAAATATCAATTTTTTGTGATGAGTGATTTTCGCCTTAAAGTTAGCTGTTCTTACCGGAGTGTATACTTTAATATACGGATTGATTGCTTAAAAAGGGTATCTATAGCCCTCAAATTGGTCAAAATTGTTATTTGATAACCTGGTGGTTTGACTAATGTATTGTACAAACCCATAGTTCGAACAAACACTACTTCTATAATTACAAGTTGTAAATCGCAGTTAAGTTATTACCCTAATATATTAAGCAATCAGCATTAACAATAGCAGAATATTAATAGGTGCAAAATCCTCAATATCATTTATTAATTACCACATGAGCCGTGAATACTCCATTGTTTACTATATAATTTATTTGATACATACCGCTTGGCAAATCTCGAAACGAAATCAGTATTTCAGTTGGGTTAATTTGTTCATATTCAGGATAAACCGCTCTTCCATCCATAGCTACTACAGTAAAGGCTACATCCCGGGTTGAAATATTTTGAGGAATAACCAAGTGTATAAAACCATCAGAAGGATTCGGAAATATATCCAACTCGAAATTTTGTTCCTGAACAGGCACTGCAACATCTGCTGTATTAATTGTTTGGCAACACACTGATTCACCACTTTGGTTTTGAACCGTTAAACAAACCTCGTAGGTGCCTGTTTCCACATATATATGTGCAGGTGATGCTAATTCTGATGAACTACCATCGCCAAAATACCATTGCCAACTTTCTGGATTATAATCAGATAAGTCTTCAAAGTAGATGACATTATCAATTATAGTGTAGTTAAAAGCGCAAACAGGAGCTGGCAAGCAACCAATTATAGTAACAGGTACACAATTGGTGCTTACCCCACCCCCATTTGCAGAGGTTAAACAAGCATTAAATAAACCATTAGATATGAAAGTATGTATAGGGTTTTGCAAAGTACTGAAACTACCATCACCAAAATTCCATAACCATGAATTTGGTGCATTGGATGAAAGGTCCGTAAAATATACGGTAGGATCACCGGTAAAACTAAAAGCAGAAACGGGAGCCAAATAGTTATCGATGATTACGACCTGACAATAAGTTTGTTCGCCCATAAGGTTGGATGCAGTCAAACAAACTTCAAAAGTTCCGTTTTCTAAAAACAAGTGCAATGGATTTTGTTCAGTTGAAATGGTGCCATCGCCAAAATCCCAATACCACTCTGATGGAATACCACTGCTCAGGTCTGTAAATATAACTTCAGGTTCACCATCAAATGCGAATAATGCTTCAGGTGATTCCATTAAGCCATTTATTTCAATCAATTGACAACTTGAGTTCGACCCGTAATCGTTGCTTGCCCACAAACAAACCGAGTAAATTCCATTTTCACTATAAGTATGTGTTGGATTTTGTTCAGTAGATGAATATCCATCATCGAAACTCCACAACCAACTATATGGTTCGTTCAATGTGAGGTCTGTGAATGTTACAACAGGGTCGCCTGATAAAGTAAAGTTTACTTCCGGTGCTAAAAAATTCGCTATTACAACTTCTTTACATTTGGAATCACTACCCGCAATATTTTCTACAGTTAAACAAACTGTATAAGTTCCATTTTCTACAAATAAATGGTTCGGGTTAGTTAATGTAGATATAGCTCCATCACCAAAATTCCACATCCAGTTTGACACAATTCCTTCGCTATTATCAGTAAAATTAACCAATGGGTCGCCATCATAATTAAAATCAGCAACTGGTGCATTTAATTCAATTATATTAATCATATAATCTTCCGTTTCGCCAAACTGATAAATAAAACATGGATCAATAAACTCTGTTAAATACACTTCACGAACACGCATTCGTGTTTCACCAGTTAATGCATCAAGTGGAACAGTGAAATTGTTTGTTATGGTAGCAAATGGAGCTAGATTATAACCATTAGCAACTATTTCATCACCTGAAAAAATGAAGTCTTTATTAAAATCTATCCAAGCACAAAAACTATTACCTTCAAAATACGAGCCCACTGCAATTGTAATTTCCTCTTCCAGACCTTTAAAAATAGTGGCACTGGCATCATCATAAAAAACATAAGAATCTCCAAGGGTATAGCCACTGGTTTTATTAATTTCATTGAGTGTAACCTGAGAAATATAATCGCCTTCTGCAGAACCGGCAGCATAAATAGCATTACAATAACCACATATTTCCGGACTCCTAACAGGCACAAAAACTGGTGATGATTCAACTATATCGCCACCAAAATCACATATAAACCTGCATTTATAATACGACGAAGTTAGTTGATTAGTAATCAACGCAGGGCTAATAGCACCAGGTATTGGGGTATAAAATAATCCATCAGCGGACTTAAACCATTTATAAGTTACTCCGGTTTCTGTTTCATGATCGGTGCTTAGTGCGAAATTTTCGTTGATACAAACCTCATCATGAGAACTATAGGTATTAATTAAATCGGGAAACTCGAAACAATCAGTAATTTCTTTAATTGGATTGACAGGTCTGTCATCAGCTATTTCAAAATTATCAAAATACAATACATAATTTGTACCGTAGGAAAAGGATATTCCTAATAAACAAATGATTACGCCAGAAATAAAAGTGTGTTTTAATCCCATGATTAATAATGTTTTAAAGTATATACAATGATGGATTCATTTTACAAAATATTTAATCTACTCATTATATCAAGAAGTGCATAGATTATTGCTATAAAATAATTGAATTAAGCATAAAACAATTTTTGCACACTTCACGAAGTATAATTCAGATAAAAGTAAAATTTACCAAACCTCACATTAAATTGATGTGTAAAGTTTAAATTCAGGCGGATATTAAACAAAGATTGTACATGCTTATTATTAGCAACAACAAGTAGAAATAATTTTAATATATATTTATAACATATTGTTTTTCAATAGTTTATTTTCGTCTGTTTTCCATACATCATTAGCTAAAAATGGTCTATATGGTGTAATAAATTTGGCAATTTTGTCATCAATCTGACATTCCTTTTACAATTGCACGCAAATGCAAATTAGATTATTCATGACGAGTAAAAAAATAACAAGGAATAAAGTCCTTCAAGAGTGTTTTGCAAAAACTAATTCCCTAATTGTTGTTTTCTTAGTATAGTTGCAAATGGCTGACCTGTTATATGGTGTTCAATCCAACTTAAGATTTGGATATACTCAAACTGAAATTTTTCTTCGTTGTAGTTATGTATTTCAATTAATTCATGTTGCAAACGCAAAAGTTCATCTTTGTCAAAAGAGATACCTTGGAAAAACCGGGTTAAACACTTTTCGAATCTGGTGGGTTTACCATTGCGTTGAAGGTATCGCATATGCGCTTCAGCAAGGTTGCGCAGTAAACGGTAATTTTTTAGTTCAAAATGCACCATTAACACAAATAGTCTGAATACCTTATTATATAACTTATCTAACCTTTTATCCAAACCTAAAGCACTCATACGGTTTATCAAGTCAAGTGCTTTTTCAGGCATTGCGAACCTGATACAATTATAAATAACCGAAACATGTAAAAATGCAACATAGGAAGGATCCAGGTTTTCGATATGAATTTTCATTTCAGATTCAAAAAATTTCAAATAGGTTTTAAAATCTGAATTATTACCAGATAAAATTATTTCGTCAGGTTTATTAAAAATGATAATGGTAAACAAGAACATCCGACTGCGCTGGTCAATTTTGTCATAGTTAAGCTTCGTAAATTGTTCCATTTTGGTAAATGCCACCTGGAACTTATCCCACAATTGTAAGGTTCTCAAATTTTTTAAATAATTGTGAGTAGCAACAATGTAAAATCTATTATAATCAGCCCCATCAAAGGCATTATTTGCTAGAAGTTCGACACATTTTTCTCTATAAATCAAACCCTCATCCACCTTACCAAGCAAATTAGCACACGAAGCCTTAATCGTATAATAAAAATATTTTGATAATAAAGATTGCGCTTGATTTTCATCAGATAGTAATGGGTGGTCCCAAATCTTTTTTATCTCATTAAGGGCAACATCTGAACTAATTGCATTAAGTTTATTCAAGGCAACAACAAATTCCGAATCGAGGTGTTTAAAGTGTGACAAATTTGAATACAGGTTAAATGTCTCACTTTCTTTTAATATGAATTCGTTATGCAATGTTTCGTAGTCTGCAGGTGTTTGCAACCCTCTGATGAGTTTTTCTTTCAATTTATAAATCAACAATTGTTCTGCGTAACAATGATTTGATTCAGCGAGTATTTCGGCTTTGTGCAATTCTTTTTTGCACAAATCAAGTAGTTGTCTGTCATAATAAATTTGAGCCATTTTAAAATGTTTAATCATGATAAAATAGGCATCCTGCTCATCGTATCGTGCGGACAAAAATTTATCCAGGCGGTCGAACAAGTATTTTTTCAGAACAGCAAACTTTGCCGTTTTCAGTTCTTTATATAACAATTTTTTTAAAGCTATTTCATTATAAACGGCTTGCTCACAAATGGCTTCAAATAGCTGCAAATAAATCTGGTTATCTGCTCCGCAGGCTATTTTAAAACTGAGTATCTCCGACCTGGACATGGATTTAACGAGGTCGAACAAATCGGTACTGGCTTTCAATTGAATTGGTGTTTTAGAAAATCAACTATATAAAGCCAAAAGTAAACGAATATTTCATTTCTTCATATGACTTAACTACACAATGATGTTTGCAGGCCGGTTTTCCATGGTCCATTTGACATCTGGTTAAAAATTTTAACCTATCAAGGAGTAAAACTGTTTTTAGCCCTCGCTAAATTTTCAACTTATAACAATTGTAGGTTAAACAACAGGCAACCTTAGTGCGCTTTTCAATTTAAACTGAAAATTAGCCAAGTACCTGTGGGCGACTGACGTGTTTTAAGTTGTTCAAAAAAAAGGGAGCGGAAAATCGTCATAATTTTCCGCTCCCACATAAACACTAATTACACTACAACCTGGTATAACCGTCATTATACCGGGGTTTCTTAACTAACCATTCATTATATAACCGATTTTTGTATTGGCATTATTAAATCGCCTGTTATTTCTTTTATTATTCCGGCCGTTGTATAACTAAAAAAAACTGTCATATTTACACTATTTGAGCATGTGAAATAAAATCATTAGTTGGCCTATTTTATTATATTGATTTGATTGCCGGTCGAATTAAAACATACCAACGTCAATAATTAACTACTCATTTAATTATACATTTCCCTACAAATATTTTTTCGCCGGATATACATTTTACAATGTATGAGCCTGCCGGAATCGCACTCACATCAATACCCTGTGAATTATAATGAATACTTTGTTGAAGGACAATTTGGCCTAAAGTGTTCATTAAAACGATATCTCCAAATGCAATAGATGCATCAACAAAAAGGATGTCGGATGTTGGTATAGGATATAACTGAAGGTCGTTAACTTGAGTTTGAATATTTTCAACTTGCTGTTCACCGTATTTAATTACAACTAAGTCGCTGAATACACCCTCATTAATATCAAAACCTGTAACGAAAACATTCCCATCATTATCGGTGGTTACTCCCCAAGCCTCATCGTAGCTATCAGCCTCGCCATTATATGTCATAGCCCAAAGCACTTCGCCATCCGGATTAAATTTTACTGTTAAAATATCGCCTGAAGTAAAATCAGAAATAAGTCCCGTTGTAACAATATTACCTGCATTATCAATTGTCATTGATGTTAAATAATCGGCAATATTTAATCCGTTATCATAGGCAATATCCCACAATAAATTCCCATCGGCATCATATTTTAAAACCATAAAATCCTGACCTGTTAAATCCCAATCAATACTTGCGCCGGCCATATACACAACGTCCTCATATGTTCTTAATACCCATGCTTCAGACACACCTCCTAAACCGTTATTGTATCGCTGTTCCCAAAGGGTGTTGCCGTCCGGATCATATTTAATAATAAGCGACTCTCCCATTGAAAGGCCGTCGGCAGCCCAACCGCCGGCGTATACATTTCCTTCACCGTCAACATCAATCGTAAATCCTGTTTCTCCATAAATCTGGTGATAGGTTTTTACCCATTGGAGCACGCCTTCGGGGTTATATTTAATTGTTGCAAAATCATCTAATGAGTCGCCACCACTTCCCATTCTGCCGTTCAATAACACATTTCCTTCAAAGTCGATGGCCATTTCGTACACTACATCACTCCCACCAACTGGACCACCCCAAGTTTGCATCCATAATTCATTGCCATCGGTGTCATACTTAATTACACAATAATCTTGTCCCTCACCAATTTGGTCAATGTACCCGGCAGTATAAATATTACCAAAGGGATCAACAGCTATGTCAGTGGCATTTTCTTCAATATTCGACGAGCCATTTTTTAATTTACTCCATTGCAAAACACCATCTGCATTGTATTTATTGGTAACAATATCCCAAGAGGATGTTGCTTCATGGCTAATTCCGGCTGCATAAATATTATTTTCATTATCGATAGCCACTGCATAAAATGCATCTGTTGAATTGGCAGAACCATTGTGCGTTGCCGTCCATAATAAAGTACCACTATTTGTCCATTTACCTACAAAGGCATCTTCATCATCTTCAATACCAACAGCAATAACGTTGTTATCGTTATCGGTAATAATATCCTGACCATTGTCGCTATGATTTAATGGGCCACTATGGCTATAATCCCATTGCTGGTAAACCTGTGCAGCTAAAAAATGGAGTTGCATTAAACAAAGGGAAAGGAGGAGTAAACTTTTTTTCATTAATAAACCGGTTTAGTTGAGTTAAATAAAAAATTTGGACAAACCCATACCTGTTTATCCCTATTAAAATCCAAAACTATCGGTAACCCTACAGAAATAATAGACAAAATCTATTTATTATAAGGCTAGATAATATTTTTTGGGCTAATTTTAAAATCATATATCATTCTTTTTCAGTTTGTTACATATTTTTTTGATTAATTTATCATTAGCTAACTTTAGGCAATAATTAGTAAAATATGATACCCTCTACCGACCTATTTGAATTAATTAAATCGATGACCCGTGAGGAGAAGATACATTTCAGGATACATACCAAAGGTTTGAGCAAGGCAGCATCAAAAAATTACCTCGCTTTGTTTGATGCTATTGACAGCAAATCTGCTTATGATGAAGCATCCATCAGAAAAAAAATGGGGATGGTCGGTAAAGGGGGGAAATTTGCCGTTTTAAAAAATTACTTATACAATTCGCTCTTGACACATGTTACCAATTACCATTGCGCAACAAAAGAAGCTTATCAGGCAAGAGAGTATTTACGAATGGCGAATGTATTATTCGATAAACAATTACCTGCACAAGCAAGCAAATATGTTAAAAAGGCCAAAAGTATAGCGGAAAAAAATCATCGGTATTTAGATTTGATAGGTATTTATTTCCAGGAAGAGTTGATTTATAAAAACTCCCCTGATATAAAAAAATACAGCCAAACGCTAGACAAACATTTCAACCAAGAGCTTGCTGTAATTACACAGTACCTAAATACACGACAATATATTTATTTGGATTGCCAGTTACTAAATACCATAAGAACTTCTGACAATTTAAGTCATCCCGATTCTCAGGAAAAGATTCAGGCTATTTTGCAACATCCATTATTACTGGATGGAAATATGGCCCTATCACTGTATGCTCAAATTTATTACAATACCATCAATGGCATTGGCTATCACATTTTGGCCGACGATAACAAAAGTTATAGCTATAGAAAGCAATTAATTGATGTAATGGAATCGGAAATGATAATCACTGCTGGTTATATAGGCAATTATATTGGTTCACTTCACAATTTAACTGTTACTGAAATCAGGTTATTTAAGTTTGATGAAGCTCTACTCCATTTACAAAAATTAGCCGCCTTTGAAAAGCAGTACGCAAATGTAATTCCGGAGCGAAGTAAAGTTTTAATACACTCGAGTCTCGCAATGAATACATTAACATACTTGGGATACAGAGGCACCAAAACCGAAACATTCAATTACATTGCCCAGGTTGAAAAACAATTAAACGAATCATTTAAACAAATGGATTATCGGTATTTAGTTCATACCTATTACACTGTAGCTTATACTGCATTTAAATTTGCTGAATATAATATCGCTATCAAATATCTTAATTTAATAAGCGCGGAATCATCAACAGGTAAATTAGATAATTATTTACAAAGAGGTTATCGATTATTATTACTGATGGTGCATTTAGAAATGGGTAATTATCGGTTATTGCAATATATGGCCATTAACACCTATCGATTTTTATTAAAAATAGGCAACCTGACAAAGTTTGACAAAGCCATTATCGGACTAATTCGCAGCAAATCCATGGATAAGAAGGTTTTATTAAAATTTCAAAAACAATTATTAGCGGTGAAGGCCGACAAATTTGAAGCCCAGGAATTTGCACATCTCGATGCGATTTCATGGGTGGAGAGCAAGTTAGAAAAAAAACCTTTTATTGAAATTTATCGAAAAAATGGATTACTACAATAAACTATTTCAAAGTGTTAACTCACAGGTTAGCATAATTGCCCATTCTGATTAATTAATTACAAAAAAGGCCGATACAAAATTGCATCGGCCTTTCACTAAGTATTTTATTACATTAATAACAATACAACCCTTCTCCAATCATCTTATCCGCAATTCTTCTGCGTGCTTCGGTAGTATTGTGAATTTCATATTTAGTAAATCGTTTTAATCCAAGCAACATCATACGCAGTTCATCGCCGGTAGCAAATGAAGCGATTGCTGTTTTACCTGCTTTATTCAACCTGTCGATGCTATCGGTATAAAATACATTTACCATATCGCTGTAAATAGCAGTGGCTGCTTCACCTTTGGTATTGGTAAGTTTTTTTACACGCAACAACATTGATTCTGCTAAATAAATTTCGTTCATCATATCTGCTGCACACATTAATATTTCCTGTTCATCTTTTAATTTCATCATTAATTTTTGAACAGCAGCACTGGCAACCATAAAAAATGCTTTTTTCATATTTTTTAATGCCTTTTCTTCTGCAGCAAATAATCCATCTTCAGCAGCACCAAAATCAGGAATAGCCATTAATTCTTTTTGAACAGCCATAGCCGGGCCCATCATATCAAGCTGACCCTTCATTACACGTTTCAATAACATATCAACTGTAAGCAGTCGATTAATTTCGTTGGTGCCTTCAAAAATGCGGTTAATACGTGCATCACGATAAGAACGTGCTGCAGGATATTCTTCACTATAACCATTACCACCGTGAATTTGCACACATTCATCAACTACATAATCCAACACTTCAGAACCAATTACTTTCAACATCGCACATTCTATCGCAAATTCTTCAGCGGCACCTAATAAAGCCTTTTCAAAACTAATTCCTTGAGCTAATAATTCTTTTTCTTTTTTGTCTATATAATCACTAGTGCGATATGTTGCGCTTAATGCAGCAAATGTTCTAACCGCCTGTTCACTTAATTTATATTTAATTGCTCCGAAGGATGAAATAGGCACATTGAACTGAATTCTTTCATTCGCATATTTTACAGAAATATCTATTAATGCTTTTGCACCACCTAATACACCAACACATAATTTATATCGACCGATATTTAAGATATTAAATGCGATAAGGTGACCTTTACCAATTTCGCCTAAAACATTTTCAACCGGAACAGGTGTGTTTTCAAAAAATATCTGGCAAGTAGATGAGCCTTTAATACCCATCTTTTTTTCTTCTACCCCAATGGTAAAACCGGGAGCACCTTTTTCAACTATAAATGCTGTAAATTTTTCGCCATCAATTTTTGCGAATACCGTAAAAATATCTGCAAAACCGGCGTTGGTAATCCACATTTTTTGTCCGTTCAACAAATAATTTTTACCATCTGCGCTCAACACTGCCGTCGTTTTTGCAGCTAAGGCATCACTACCTGAACCGGGTTCGGTTAAACAATAACTGGCATGTAATTTTCCTGATGCCAGGCCCGGTAAATATTTTTGTTTTTGTGCTTCAGTCCCGAAATATAAAATTGGCAATGTACCAATTCCACTTTGAGCGCCATAAGCAACAGAAAACGCATGAGCAGTTCCTGTCATTTCAGTCACCACAGAAATGGTATTAAAATCTTTATTAAACCCACCATAGGCTTCCGGAATTGGCAATCCTAAAATTCCGATATCACCGGCTTTATCTAAAAGCGAAGCCATTAATCCCGGTTCATGATTATCGATGCGATCGAGGTTGGGAATAACTTCTGTATCCACAAAATCTTTCGTCATTTGTTTAATCATCAATTGTTCTTCATTTAACTCTTCGGGAGTGAAGATATCTTGTGGTGTTGCATCTTTAATAAGGAATTCACCGCCTTTAAGGGTGATTGTTTTTTCTGTAATTTCAGCCATGACAGTTAATATTTATAAGTTTATAAAATTCAATTAATTAATTCGTTCATAAATTCCGGCAATTCCCTGACCACCGCCAACGCAGGCGGTTACCATTCCGTATTTTTTATTTAAACGTTTTAAATCGGCAGTAATTTGTACTGTTAATTTTGTTCCTGTGCATGCAAGTGGATGACCTAAAGCCACTGCGCCGCCATTAATATTTACTTTAGCCGGGTCGAGACCAGCTTCGCGAATTACTGCTAAAGCCTGACAAGCAAATGCTTCGTTTAATTCAATTAAATCAATATCACTTAATTGCATGCCTGCTAATTTTAATGCTTTAGGAATTGCAGCAACAGGGCCTATTCCCATAATTCGGGGTTCAACGCCAACAGTAGCGCAACTTATCATTCGTGCAATTGGTTGCAGATTTAATTCTTTCACCATTCGTTCGCTCATAACAATAACAAAAGCGGCACCATCGGAAGTTTGTGATGAGTTTCCGGCAGTAACAATTCCACCATTGGCAAAAACAGGTTTTAATTTTGCAAGTGCTTCAAGTGAAGTATCTTTTCGCGGACCTTCGTCGGTAGTAACTGTATATTTTTTTTCTGCGCGTTTATTTTTTTCGTTGACATACACTTCAGTTACATCAATAGGCGCGATGTCATCTTTAAAATATCCTTGTTCGATGGCATGAATTGCTTTTTGATGTGATTCGTAAGCAAATTGGTCTGCATCGGCGCGGTTAATATTAAATTGTTGTGCAACAGCTTCGGCAGTTAAACCCATACCCACATAATAATCGGGATGTTCTTTCGCTGTTTCATAATTCAATGCCACTTTCCAACCTGCTGTTGGCACCAGACTCATACTTTCTACACCACCTGCAATAATACAATCGGCCATGCCTGATTTAATTTTTGCAGTTGCAATTGCAATGGTTTCTACGCCGCTAGCACAATATCTATTAACCGTCATTCCACCGGTAGTTAATGGCAACGCACGAACGGCAATCATACGACCAATTTGCAACCCCTGTTCAGCTTCAGGCACTGCATTTCCAACAATTAGATCTTCTACACGGGAGGGATCTAGTTGGGGTACTTTTAATAGTAACTGTCGAATTACTTCAACCGCCAAGTCATCGGGCCTGGTAAAACGAAACAATCCTCTTGGTGCTTTGCCAACTGCTGTTCTTAATCCTGCAACGATATACGCTTCTTGCATAATAAATGGTATTAATTGTTATAATTAATTTCTTAAGGGTTTACCTGTTTTTAAAATAAACTGCATACGCTCCAGTGTTTTTTTCTCGCCCAACAACGATAAAAATGCTTCGCGTTCTAAATCGAGTAAATATTGTTCATTTACTTCGGTAGGTGCACTTAAATCGCCACCACAAATTACATAACACACTTTTTTAGCAATCATTTCATCGTGGGCTGAAATATAATTACCCATGCGCATTGATGCGATGCCTGTATAAAAACTTCCGAGTGCACTACGTCCTAATACTTTAATATCGCTGCGTTGTTGCGGAGGTGTATATCCATTATTGGCTAATTCCAACACCGCATTTTTTGCTTCGGCAATTACACGATTACTATTCATTACTTCAATATCAATTCCTTTTCTCAATATTCCCAAATCAAATGCTTCGCGTGCGCTTGTTGCCACTTTAGCCATGGCAATATTTAAACTCATTTCCTGTAAAGTTGGAATTTCGATATCACCTTTAAAATATTTATCACTTGCACGAAGGGCTAATTCTTTAGTTCCTCCGCCTGCTGGAATTAATCCCGCACCAACTTCCACTAATCCAATATATGTTTCTGCCGCAGCAACTGCCACATCGCTGTGCATTGTCATTTCACAGCCACCTCCAAGTGTTAATCCATGTGGTGCAACAGCAACCGGAATGCCGGAATATCGCACACGCATTATCGTATTTTGGAAATACCGAATGGCCATATCCAGTTCATCATATTCCTGTTCAATAGCGAGCATCAGCATCATTGCGATATTGGCACCTGCTGAAAAATTGGCTGCATCGTTACCAATTACTAATCCACGATAATTTTTTTCCGCTATGTCGATTGATTTATGCATAGCTTCCAAAATTTCGCTACCAATAACATTCATTTTGGTATGAAATTCCAGATTTAAAATACCATCTCCTATATCAGATAACGTAGCGCCTGCATTTTGAAATACCGGTTTTTGTGTTCGGTAATTATCTAATAAAATAAATGCATCAGCACCCGGAATATCTTTGTATGATTTTGTAGCTACATCATAAAATTTTCTTTTCCCATTTTCCGTAATATAAAATGATTTATTGCCGGCAGCGGTCATTTCTTTTACCCATGCTGCGGGAGCAAAACCACTGGCTTCCATCATTTGTGCTGTTTTTTCCACGCCGAGTACATCCCATGTTTCAAATGGTCCTAATTCCCATCCAAAACCGGCTTTAACTGCATCGTCAATTTTATATAATTCGTCAGCAATTTCAGGAATTCGAAATGATACATATTTATTTACGAGTGCTGTAACATTACGATAAAAATCACCGGCTTTATCAGTGCCGTGATGTAAGGCTTTGATTCTTGATTTTACATCATCAATTTGTTTAGCCGCATCGACTGTTGCAAATTTGGCTTTAGCAGAAGGTGTGTATTCAAACGTTTTTAAGTTGAGCACATGTATTTCGCTTTTTCCTTCAGCATTTTTTACTTTTTTGAAAAAACCATTTCCGGTTTTATCGCCCAGCCATTTATTTTCGATTAATTTTTCGACATAAGCAGGCACAATAAACATATCTCTGCTTTCATCATTTGGACAATCAGCATAAGTATTTTTCGCCACCTTCACTAAGGTGTCGATACCAACTACATCTGCAGTTCTAAAAGTTGCCGATTTTGGTCTTCCGCTAATCGGGCCTGTTAATGCATCTACCTCATCAATACTCAATCCCAATTTTTCCATTACATTAAACACAGCCATAATACTATATACACCTATACGATTGGCAATAAATGCAGGTGTATCTTTACACAATACCGTGGTTTTCCCTAAAAAGCGATCGCCATAGTCCATTAAAAAATCTACTACACTTTTATCTGTAAGGGGTGTAGGAATTATCTCCAATAATTTGAGGTAACGCGGTGGATTAAAAAAGTGAGTTCCACAAAAATGTTGTTTGAAGTCATCACTTCTTCCAATAATCATTTGATGAATTGGTATACCGGAAGTATTGGATGTAACTAATGTTCCCGGTTTACGGAGCGCATCGACTTTTTCGAACAGTTGTTGTTTTATTTCAAGATTTTCGATAACTACTTCAACAATCCAATCCACATCTTTAATTTTTTGCAGATCGTCGTCGAAGTTACCGGTTGTAATTTGTTTAATTACTTTTTGTGCATATACCGGAGAAGGATTTTGTTTAATAGCCGCTTGCAAACTATCATTTACGAGTTTATTGCGAAGGGTTGGATTTTTTTTCTCGTCATCGGTTAGTTGCATAGGCACAATGTCCAGCAACATCACCTGAACACCGATATTGGCAAAATGGCATGCGATGCGGCTTCCCATAACACCGGAACCTAAAACTGCAACCTTTTTAATTATTCTGTTCATTGATTTAATATTTAAAACACAACATTAATTATTACCTATTATTTTAATTTAACCGCAGTATTATTATTTACTACTGATTAATGCTTCTTTATCTGCTTTTTCGAATTTGCCCATAATCATAGCATGTGCAGTGAGCAAATAACTTTTGTCGTTATAAATGCGCATCATCATAGCTGCACCTTCAATTGCGCAAACTGATTCCTGCGCAAAAATTCTGGCGGCTTCCTGACTATATCTATCGCTATAAATAAAAGCAAGTGCATTAACCCAATCGTCGAAAAAGTCGCGGATAGGTTTGCGGAATTCCGGCACAACATCGTTTGTTTCCATAGCAATATTTGCCATGAGACAAGCACCTTCTCCGTTCACAAACACTTCTATACTTTTTTCACCGAGTATACGGAGCCTTTCGGCGGCTGAATGTGAATCGTCGTAGGCATAAATAAATACTTTATCGCGATAATGGTCACGAAGTACTTCGAGCACTTCGCGCATTAAATCTTCTTTTGAGGAAAAATAGTGGTAAACGCTACCTTTCAATAAACCACAGGCATCGCCGATATTGGCCATGGTGGTTTTATGATAACCCTGGGTTCTAAACAGGTTGAGGGCCTGTTTAATGATGTCGAATTTTTCTACTTTTTTAACCGGCATAGAACAAAGATATTGGCTTTTTTGAATTTACCAAACGTTTGTTTGATTAAAAAGGCAAAAAAAATGGCTCAACCCTCCGGTCGAACCATTTCACGTTATCGTCAGATTAGATTTTGATAAATAGAAATTCCTCTGTAGCTGTCTCATCCACAAGGTTCAATGTCACATCTGTCACATCTTTTACAAACCAGCTATGGTTTAACATATCCATTTGTTCATTACCGGCAATCGTAATAGACACTTCTTTGTCGTAGGTTACATCTGCAATTGTAATAATATCCCAGCTACCGGAATAGCTTTCGGCACCTTTTGTTGCGCGCAACTCACCATTACTTATAAATTCAAATGTATAGTCCTGGTACTGCGCCAGATCACCGGTTCCGGCAAAATTGTTGACTTTATAAGAACCCGGAATAATACCTTGGGCTTCAGCAATGGAAATGGTGTTCATATCAGTTTTTGTGCAAGAGGTAATTAATACCATTGCAATTACGGCTACTGGAAGGATTCTTAAGTTTCTCATAATAAGCTTGTTTTGTTGTCTGTAAATAAAATGGATTTTAGCGGTATGTCGTTGCATGGGCGCCTAAGGCAGCATGTCACATTCGCACTCAATTCATTATCAGCACCTCCTTTATTTTACACTCAGAATAACTTCCTGACTGATAAAATAACTGTTTATGCTTGTCACTTATTGTATTCAGGTGAAAATAATGTGATTGACCTATGTAAACTACAGTAAGGATTATATTTTTTCGAAGTGAATTTCTTCAGATGGTGTATCGTCTTTGAGTTTCATTGACGAATCGGTTAATTCTGCAATTAACCAGCTACCATCCAGGTCGTCCATTTGTTTGTTGCCAGTTATGGTAAATTCAATTTCTTTATCATAATCAGGATCATCATCACTACTTTTTACCATCCAGGTTCCGGTGTAGGTTGTTCCACTTTTGGTTGCAGATATGGTTCCGTCGTCGTTAATTTCAAAAGTATAGCCATCGAAATCGTTGCTCACTCCATCTCCGTTATCGAAATAATACACCACTTTCCAAGAACCACCGGCAAGTGCTTCTGCTTCGGTTACGGTAACATCATCTAACGAGTCGTCAGAACAAGAGGGCATCATTATTACTGAGAATAGGATGCCGGACATTAAGATTATTTTTTTCATACGTTTAAATTTTTGTTTGTTGAATTTGTTATTGTTTGAAAGGTAAAACGGCAGTGACCCGGGAAAAGTTGCGTGAAAACTGCGACAGAAAAATGGCACTTCCGAAAGGAGAGGGTAATAATCAGCGAAACAACATGTAGTCAAAACCTTTGTCGGATAAGGGTTTCAAGAGGTAACAGGATTTACCTAGATTCGGAAAAAAATGTATGTAAATACATATAAAAAACAAAAAACCGCATGAGGAATGCGGTTTTTCTAATTCAACCAAACTAAAAATTGTATTAACACAAAACACCTATCATTATTAAATCAGTCTATTTCCAGGTTGTTCCCGTAACTTATAATTTCCAGTTTATTATTTGTTGCATGAATATATCTTGCATTTTCACGCACGTACGACTGGTCTTCAGCAACATAATATACTTTAAGCATAGGCATTGTTTGATTTTCGTTGCCTAGAATAGGTGAAGCAGTAGTGTAAGCCGAAGCTGCTTCAATAAATTCTTCCTGATTAATGTTGGAAGCCAGTTCCAATGTGCAGGCAAAAAAGCCTCCTTCATTGTTGGGTAAACGCACATAAATACCGTTGTTTGTTACTGAGTCAATAGCTATTGCTGCTTCCGGCAAAACGCAATCGGTTCCAATACAGTTAGTTTGTTTTGCACAACTTGCGAAAAGAATTGCTGTGATTGCTGCGAATAAAAAAGTTTTCATTTTGTTTGTTTGTTGGAGAGATATACGGTGAAAGTATATGCACGGATTTAACAAACTAGAAAAATTGCATTAAGGCCTAAATCTATTTCGAATCAGGCTAGTAGTATTTATATGGAACTAGCTAAACATGCCGCTAGCAACCTTAATCTTTAAAAAAGAGGGAAACTATTTACCGATTTAATTATTAGTTGCCCCAATTATTATTAATTATTAATGAAGTATCAGAAACAAATTTACATTACATCAAAACCGATATCTCTTCTGAAATAACGAGAATCATAATAAATTCTTCCAGCATTGATATAACAATTGCGCAATGCTTCTGCTAAATCGTTTCCGTAGGCTGATACTGCCATTACCCTTCCACCGGAGGTTACCAATTCGCCGTTGTTGCCATAACCGGTGCCTGCCTGAAATACCATACAGTTTTCAGTATTTTCTAAACCGGTAATTGGGAAACCTTTTTCAAATGTTTCAGGATATCCATGGCTGGCAAGAATTACAGTTGTGCAAACACGTTCATCGGTAATTAGTGTTTTGGTATTTAAGGTGCCGGTTGCAACAGCAGTAAATAATTCAACAATATTATTTTTAATACGCGGCATTATGACCTGTGTTTCGGGGTCGCCCATACGTGCATTATATTCAATTACATAAGGTTCATTATTACAATTAAATAAGCCGAAATATAAAAACCCTTTGTAGAGAATATTTTCTTTTTTTAATCCATCGAGTGTGGGTTCGATAATTTTTGATTTTACTTTTTGCATAAAATCATCAGTTGCAAATGGAGGTGGAGAAACTGCACCCATACCACCTGTATTTAATCCTGTATCACCATCTCCAATTCTTTTATAATCTTTTGAAGGAGGTAAAATTATATATGAATTGCCATCGGTTAATACAATTACAGTAAGTTCTATGCCATGTAAAAATTGTTCGATAACAACCTTATTACCGGCATCTCCGAATTTACCACTCAGCATAAGTTGTAGTTCGTGTGCTGCTTCTTCAGGTGTATTGCTAATAACTACTCCTTTTCCTGCAGCAAGTCCATCTGCCTTTAATACCACCGGCATGCTGTGTTGTTTCACATAATTAATTGCTTCATCGGTATTTGATTGATTAAATTCGCGGTAGGCAGGAGTTTGCACATTGTTGCGCAACATAAATGCTTTGGCAAATGTTTTACTTCCTTCCATTTGCGCGGCTATTTTATTAGGTCCAATAACCGGAATATGTTTAACAGCGGCATCCTGTTCAAAAAAATCTACCACACCGTGCACCAAAGGGTCTTCGGGACCAACCACTACCATTTGAATTTGATTGCTTAAACAAAACGATTTCAATGCTTCGAAGTCGGTAGGTTTTATAGGGACATTAGTTCCAAGCTCAGCAGTTCCGGGGTTACCGGGTGCAATATATAATTGTGAGCAATCAGGTGATTGGGCAATTTTCCAAGCTAATGCATGTTCACGTCCGCCGGAACCTAAAAGAAGGATATTCATGCATCAAAGATAGGCATTTGTTTGCGGGAGCAAGAAGGGATACTGTGCAAATAGCAGAGAAGTGTTGTGCAGTGCTTGAATATAAAAACATGCGTTCCTATCTTTATGGTTTATTAGCAGTGTTGCTGATGGATTAAACAGGCAATTAGTATCAATGAAAGTTACCGAACATTTGGCCAAGGCAGAAAAAACCTTGTTATCGTTAGAAATTTTACCTCCATTAAAAGGCAAAAGTATTAGTGGGATTTATGATGTATTAGATCACTTAATAGAATTTAATCCTTCATTCATAAATGTTACTTATCATAGAAGTGAATATATTTATAAGAAACGCGGTGATGATAGATTTGACAAAGTCTTTATTCGCAAGCGACCGGGAACGGTTGGTATATGTGCAGCTATCCAATTTAAATATAAAATTGATGCAGTAGCACATATTATTTGTGGTGGTTTTACAAAAGAAGAAACTGAAGATGCATTAATCGATTTAAGTTATTTGAGTATTGACAATGTTTTATTACTTCGTGGGGATGCTTCGAAAAATGAGCGCGATTTTATTGCTGAACCAGGAGGGCATAAATATGCAAGTGAATTGGTGAAGCAAGTTGTGAATATGAATAACGGCATTTATTTGGAGGAAGACAGTATACAAGGTTACAAAACAGATTTTAATATTGGAGTTGCCGGTTACCCTGAAAAACATTTTGAGAGCCCGAATTTAAAAAGTGATTTACGATTCCTGAAACAGAAAGTAGAAGCGGGTGCTGATTATATTGTTACTCAAATGTTTTACGACAATCAGCAATATTTTGATTTTGTAAAGAAGTGTCGTGAAGAGGGCATCAATATCCCTATCATACCCGGCATAAAACCTATAACTGCAGCATCGCAAATTCATAGCATTCCACGTACGTTTCATGTTGATATTCCTGAAGCCTTGAGTGATGAAATTGACAATTGTAAAACACCTGAGGCGGTAAAAGCTGCCGGTGTAAAATGGTGTATACAGCAATCGCAAGAGCTCGTAGAGGCAGGCGCCCCATGTATTCATTATTACACAATGGGTAATGTTGATGCAATGCGCACTATTGTAGATGAAGTTTTTTAATACACCTATTACCATAAATTAAAAAAGACTGTCGCGACAGTCTTTTTTTATTTAAAATATCTTGCATTTATAAATCGAAGAAAACAGAAAGGTTGAGGAATGCAGAAAAAGATCTCCATTCAAACATTTCTACGGAACGAATAGTTTCGGATTGTGATTCCACATTAGTTGAAGTAGGAACTGCGATATTTGCTGTTTCTTGCATAAAACCCAGCTTAATATTGTAAATGGTATTATTCGACTTAAATACATCGCAAATAACTCCAAATTGCAAGTTAGAACCTAATCCTAAGCCGCCATCGGCACGAACATTTACATTACCATCTTGCTCTGATTCACTGGTAAAATTAATTTCAGGAACGCGCACGCTGGAGATACCATATTGTATATAAGTTTTAATCACCGGTAATTTTCCATGGTCAACGAGCACAAATTGTAAGCCTGCATCCATACCTGTAGACAAATATGTACCACTATTAAAACTATTGAGTGTTACGCCTTTGTCTTTATAATATTGTTTCATTGCATCAAAATCCTCACCTGAATGTAGTTTGCCAAATGGTGATAATTGGAAACCTATTTTTCCTTGTTGAAGGGTATAGGTAACACTGCCATTGAACCCTGTTTCTTTTACGCCGACGTTTAGATCGTTGTCGAATGGAAAGAGGTAATTAGCACCTAAAGAAATACCAAAATGGTGGGTAGGACCTGTGTTTTCCTGAGCTCGGGCTGTTGTGAACAGGCTCAAGAGGATGGACAAAACAATACAATTTTTCATATCTGGTCATTTTAGTTGAAAACAATTTATAAAGTGTGTGTCCGTTATATAAAGTCTCCTTGTAGCCGGGTCAATTGCTACACCATTATAAAAATAGGTGCCGAAAGATACGGATTCATATCGATTTGGAGATATTATACTCCATAATTCCTTACCAGTGGCTACTTCAATAGCATGCAATTTACTATCACTATCGGCCACATAATAAACTACACCGTCAAAATAAGCCAGACTATTTGGTGTATCTCCAGCCTGCAAATTGCTCCAAATTATGCCACCGGATTCCAATGAAACAGCATACAACTCCGACCCTGATGTTTTCACTATCAGCATATTTTCAGCAATTATTAGGTTGCCGAGTAACATATCTGAAAATGATGGCGGATCAAATTCCCAAATAATATTACCCGTTTCAGCATCTAAACAAAACACTTCAAAACCGGCTTTGAAATAAACTTTGTTATCATGTATCAACGGAATAAAAACAGCACTGTTGCCAGATTCATTTATGTCGTCAAGTTTCCATAATAAAGTATCATCAGACATATTATATCCATAAAAATCAATTTTACCATCATAAGGTGGCGATTTCCATTGTCTGTTTTGAAAAAATAACAAGGTATCATTTTCATCGTTAATCAGAACTGCAGGCGGGTATAAATGGCAACTGTAACCTGCTACTGAGTCTACTTCATAAATTGTTCTGAAATTTTGGGTTAATATATCAGACATAACCAGTTCACTATGCGTGAATGGGTTTATACCGGTCGCAGTTGAATGAAAAAATTTATCATTCCAGACACACATATGCAGATCACCACCTGTACTTATTATAGTCCCATAAAATGTCGCCATTTGTTAAATCCACAACTCTTGGATTTAGGTCACATAATGTTGCAAAATAATTCAAATAAACTCCGTGCCCGGAACCATCAATCATAGAAATGTCATTACAATCCTCCATAAAAATATCATTAGCCTCCCAAACAATTGTTCTGTATGCGGTATCTATACACTTAACACGTGCCGGATCAGGAGACAAAACTATTTTGGCAGTAAACACCACATTTCCGTTAGATAAAACAGGTGTCATTGATGCTCTTTCGCTCGTATCCATTGCTAATGGAAATTTCCACAAAAATTCCACATATTTTAAAGATGGATCTTCAATATTTTGATCTCCATTTTTTGAAATTATTTCTTCTTGTTTACATGCATAAACAAGAAGAAATAAAATCAATACCATTAATTTACTTATTTGCATTTTATCGTTCATTATTTATAAAATATTCACCATGTAAACCATCATACAATTCATGTAATCTTAATTGTGTATTTTGGTCATTACGCATACTGAAGTGATTACTACCATACATTGCTTTACCTGTTAACGCCAGCACATTCCCCACGCATTCACTAGCCGATTCTGCTAGCACAACGCCATCATTTGGTTTAACAACCCATGCATAATTTGTGGTTGTAGTGCAATCAGTATTTGCGTCATCTGTATAACATGATGCTCCAGGTTCAATTTCGTATTCATCATCGTTTACATCACCAAGGGGGCCCCAGTCTATACAATAACAAGTTTCCGATTCAGGTTGTAAACTACCTGCTCCTATTAAGCCTTCCCATACTTCATTCGCATCGGTAAACCAGGTATACCCTTTATAATAGGCAGCACTTATATCTTCACATTCTTCGAGAGAATTATGTGCCGAAAAATAACAGAGAGGTGTCATATAACAAATGATGGTAGTTAAATCAAACCCATAAATTAAATCAGCATAAATATCAGCAAGGTAGTCGTAAGCATAGTATTTAGTCCAATACTTTTCCATCATAGCATCGGCATAATTTACCAGCATTTGATCTCCTCCTGACCCGAATGGTTCTTCACCGTAGGTTATTACATTATTAGGTTCGTGTCCCGGAAAAATATGTGTCAGGGTATTCCATAAAACAGGTTCTGTTTCAATTCCGTAAAAACAAACATAAGGAATTTCCGGAACAAATTCATTTAATTCGGCGAGTTGTTCTGAACCTACCATATAACTTTCTGTAATGCCGGAAAAATAATCTTTAAATAAAAAAGGAGCTATGTTAAATTCGAGAATATCACAAAATTTTTTTTCAAAAGTATCAATACCAACTGGGCTTAATGCCAGGTCGAGGAAAAAATTAGCTTCAACTAATTCCGTAACCGGACCATCGGATAATTTATCGCAGGTTGTGCCTGTCCATGCTAATAGTTCGTCTCTGTTATTTAAAATCATTGCGCCTTGATGTGGTGTGCCAAATGTAACCAGTCCCCCAAAAGTTCTTGGTTCAAAACCCAGTTCATGGAGGGAGTACATTTTGTCTACTCTCCTACTAACAATTCCGCCCTGACTATGTGCAATTAAAAATGCATCGGGACTGCCGGTAATGTAATTTTCCAAATCACCTTTTAATTCCGCTGCTGCAAAGTCGAGGGAAACATCGGCGTAATCGGGACGACGCGAATTGATGTAATAATTTTCTTCCGACCATAATGAAGCCTGGCTCCAACTAATACCGACAGTGCCGGCTTCATCGCCCTGACCGCCTAAACCATGGATAAAATACACAGGTCTGTCGGTAATAAAAGTAGGTGTTGCCCAAATATCATCGGTAAACAATGACGGAATATATTCAGTAGGAATAGCAGGACTAATTGTTATAGATTTACCTAAATCAGTACAATCCAAAGCTAATTGCGCATTTATATGTATGCCAATTAAAAGCAAAATATATAGAGAGATAATTTTTTTCATATTGCTGTTTTTAAGGTATTAATTTTTGATAAAGGAAGTAGTAATTAATGCTTCACTGTGTTGCAATTGGGCGTAATATATGCCCGATTCCAAATAGGTTATATCAAATTGAATTTCAAACTCACCTGCGTCAATAACGGATTGGAAAACCATTTTTCCGGTATTGTCATAAATGTTTAGTGTTTGGGTATTATCAGCAATAGGTATTTGAATGGTGATAGTTGAATTGGCAGGATTTGGAGAGATTTGTAATGCCAAAGGTTCATCATCTGTTGATATTGCATCTTCATCTTCCCACTTACCTCCGGCGAAGGTGGTATAATCGTAATACACATAATTAGTATAAGCCACTTCATTAACGCAGTGGTCAATAAAATTTTCTGCTTTTTTGGTTTTAATTTCAAATGCAGGCACAATAACGCCTCGAACATTTGTTTGGTAGGCTCTTTTGATACCGTAACGAGTGGTACCATCTGCTGCAGTTAAAATTAATTCATTTGTTCGTCGTGAATTATTATAAAACAGTGTAACAGAATCTTTTACAAAACGAAAAGTGCCATCTCCTAAATTGGTCATAACAAATCCCCGTGCGGTGAAATCTGTTTTCATGGTAGGACTTAAATAAACAAAGTCGGGAATAATATCAAAACTGTTGGTGGTTAAAAAAGATTTAAGCTGATTGTTTTTACTTTTAAACTTGGCTGAATGTGCCTGATTAATCAATAATGCCCCGTGATCGTCGTACACTTTTATCCGGGTTTTATCAATAATAGTTTTTGCAGGTTGAGTAGCCCATTCAGGAAAGCCTGTGTTGACCTGATGATAGATAGTTGTTTTAATGTCGTTATTGGTATATACCAATTTAATAATACTATCTCGTGTAGTAACCGGCATTAATTGCAACTGCTCTTCAATAGTGAAAGTGTTTAACGAATCGTTTGTCTGGAAGGTAGTTTTCGACTCAGTAACATAAGTAATGGAGTATTTAACTGCACCCTGAGCAAAGACTGCCTGAGCATTTCCCCAAATAAATAAAACAATTACAATACTAACAACTTGTTTCCATTTGTTTGCAGATGCCAGTGTATTATATACAACTGCATCCGCCTTCGGGTCTTGGAATTGACCCCGGCATGTCATCTTCATACATTTCATTTTTAAGGTTAAACAATAAATTAATATGACAATGCTATATATTATTTTTTAAGATTACAAATATTTTACAGGCATTTTTTAGCGTGTTTTTTCGACCAAATCATACGATTTTAGGAAATGCTTAATTGCGTAGATAATAAGCGGTTATGATTTGTATAAATTAAATAATCATTTTCAACTTCTTATGCTTGCCCATCATGACAAGTCAGGAAGCTTCGATATAATAATTAACTGAAAACAATCAAAAAGGTGTTAAAACTGAAGTCTGAAAAACGATTTGAAACAATTGTGATTGTGTTAAGGTAATATCCATGTAACCTCTCCAACTGCTAAAGTTAATTTCGAATCGGGCGTTGATAATATGAGTTTGCCTTCCGGATTAACGCCATTTACCGTTGCGGTTATTTTTTCATTATTCAATAAAAATTCATGTTCTGCCTGATGGCCAAATAAATAATGATGATAAAGTGCATCTATGGCGGTAAACTGAGAAGCGCGCAATTGGAGATAATATTTTTCCAATTGTCCGCATAATTTTTCGAGCAGGGCCGACAAATCGGTTTCCCTACCGGTTACGAGGCTAATTGAAGTCGCATTAGGTATCGAAGTATCAAAAACGGTTTGATTGACATTGATACCAATTCCAATAATGGATTGGCGTATTGAAGTGCTGTCTATTACATTTTCAATTAAAATGCCCCCTAATTTGTTGTTATGGTGATACAGGTCGTTTGGCCATTTTATGGCAATACCGTGCATTTCAGTAGCCAATGTGTCATGAACTGCCAGAGCGACAGCTTTGTTCAAATAAAAAACATAGCGGGGTGGTAAAAACACCGGTCGGAGCAAAATACTGAGTGTCAGGTTTTGTTTTGGCTCGCTAAGCCAGCTTTTAGCACCTTGCCCTTTGCCTGAAAATTGCTCATCAGTAGTAACGAGCAGTCCTTCGGGTATGCTTATTGATGAGGAGTCGAGGGTCTGACGCATATACGCGTTGGTACTTTCCACCTTAAGCAGATGCCGGTGGTTTTTACCGATGAATAGTGTATTGATTGGAGGGCGCAATAAGAATTCGTAATTTTGTAATTCAGAACAAAGTAAGTGAGAAAAAAAACAAAGCAATCAACAACCACACAATATTCTTTAACTGATCTCGTCATTGAAAGTATCCTGGATAAAAAAGGGGAAGAAGTGGTTCATCTTGATCTTACCGCATTAAACGATGCAGTTGCCGATCATTTTATCATTTGTCACGCTGATTCTACAACACAAGTTATGGCTATTGGAAACCATATCGCTCAAAATGTGTTAGATAAGGCGGGTCTTCGTCCTTTTGGAAAGGAGGGCTTCGAAAATGCCGAATGGATAATCATTGACTATACGGATGTAGTAGTGCACGTGTTTTACAAAGAAAAACGTTACTTCTACCAGCTCGAAGACCTATGGCACGATGCCGCAATTAAGAAAGTCAGTTAAAAACGTATATTTAAAGTAATGAGTACCGAACAGAACAATCAAAACAAGAACAAGCCGGGTGCGCCTAAGAAATTCAATTTTTACTGGATTTATGGTTTAATCGCCGTAATTCTGATAGGATTTCAATTTTTCCCATTTCAGGGCAAGCCGGTGGAGTTGAAAAACATCGACAAGTTTAAAACAGAGATGTTGCAGCAGGGTGATGTAAACCGTGTAGTAGTGATAAACAAAGAGTTTGCGGAGATTTATATCAAAGAAGACAAACTTACTGAAGAGCCATATAAAACCGATAAAGTTCCTGAAAAGGGTCCTCAATATACCTGGACAATCGGGTCGACCGAAACTTTTGAGCGCCAGTTGGCTGAGTGGCAGCAGGGCGGAGCGGATAAGCCGATTACCGTATCTTATGAAACCCGCCACAATGTGTTGTTGAACCTTTTAAGTTATTTATTACCTATCATATTGATTCTTGCGATTTGGATTTTCATCATGCGCAGAGTAACCGGAGGCGGTGGTATGGGCGGTGGCGGTCAGATTTTCAATATTGGAAAATCTAAAGCTAACTTATATGATAAAGACACCAAGGTAAACGTAACCTTCAACGATGTTGCCGGTTTGGATGAGGCGAAAGAAGAAGTGATGGAGGTTGTTGACTTCCTGAAAAACCCTAAAAAATATACTTCATTAGGTGGTAAAATCCCTAAAGGTGTATTATTAGTTGGTTCACCGGGAACAGGAAAAACCTTGTTGGCAAAAGCTATGGCTGGGGAAGCTCAGGTGCCATTTTTCAGTATTTCCGGTTCTGATTTCGTTGAAATGTTTGTGGGAGTAGGTGCGAGCCGTGTTCGTGATTTATTCCGTCAGGCTCGTGAAAAAGCCCCTTGTGTAATATTTATCGATGAAATAGATGCGATTGGACGTGCTCGTGGTAAAAATATGATTCAAAGTAACGATGAGCGTGAGAACACGTTAAATCAGTTATTGGTTGAGATGGATGGTTTTGGAACAGACAAAGGGGTAATCATTTTAGCGGCGACCAACCGTCCCGATGTATTGGATCCGGCTTTATTACGTCCGGGTCGTTTCGACAGACAGATTTCTATTGACAAACCGGATTTAGCCGGTCGTGAACAAATATTTAAGGTGCATTTAAAACCTATTAAAGTAGCACCGGATTTAGATGCACATAAATTAGCCTTACAAACACCTGGTTTTGCCGGTGCCGATATTGCTAACGTATGTAATGAAGCCGCTTTAATAGCAGCGCGCCGCGGAAAAAAATTCGTTGAAATGCAAGATTTTAACGATGCCGTTGACCGTGTTATTGGTGGTCTAGAAAAGAAAAATAAACTGATTTCTCAGGATGAGAAAAAAATAGTTGCTTACCATGAGGCCGGACACGCTATTTGCGGATGGTATCTGGAACATGCTGACCCACTGGTAAAAGTATCTATCGTACCAAGAGGGATTGCAGCTTTAGGATATGCTCAATATTTACCTAAAGAACAATATTTATATACCACAGAGCAACTTACTGACATGATGTGTATGACCTTAGGTGGTCGCGCAGCTGAGGATATTATTTTTGGCAGAATTTCAACAGGGGCTCAGAATGACCTAGAACGTATTACTAAAATGGCTTATGCAATGATTACCATTTATGGTATGAATGAACGTATAGGTAATATTAGTTTTAACGACCCTCAGCAAGATTATCGTTTCTCAAAACCTTATAGCGAACAAATGGCTCAGGCTATTGATGAAGAGGTTAAAAAAATGATTGCCAATGCTTACAACCGCACGAAAGTGTTGTTGAATGAGAAAAAACCTCAATTGGAAATCATTGCTAAAGAACTTTTAGATAAAGAAATCATTTTTAAAGCAGACATGGAACGCCTCATAGGACAAAGACCTTTTGAGGAAAAACACGCTGAAGTTGAAGTAAAAGCTGATGCTATCGTGTTTGAAGAAGAAAAAACTGCGGAGTGATTCTTCATTCATATTTTTTAGAAAAAAGCCGATGTAGATGATGCATCGGTTTTTTTAATGTGCTGATGTGTCCGCCACGGCGGATGTTAATGTGCTGATGTGCTGATTAATGTACCGATGTACCAATGCGGGAATGTACCAATGCGAACCGTCCGCCGAGGCGGGAACAGCCGGGTGAGGTGCTGATGTGGTAATGTCTCCGACTTTTTCCCTTTTTCTCCGCGCTTTCAGTCCGCTGAGGTGGGTGAACCTGGTTTATAAACTTAGCGCGCTTGAATTAACACACTGTATGAACCATACCCTTTGCAGCTTTGCGAGAAACAACTAATGTACCGATGTGCTGATGTACCGATGTACCAATGAAACAGCCGGATGATGTGCTAATGTGCTGATGTGGTTATGTGCTGATTAACAGCCGGGTTAGGAGGTGGAATGGAATTCGGAGGTGGGTAATGTACCAATGTGCTGATGTACCGATGTACCAATGGAACAGCCGGGTGATGAGGTGGAATGGAACTCGGAGCATGGTAATGCACCAATGTGCTGATGTACTGATGTACCAATGGAACAGCCGGGTGATATGCTGATGTGGTAATGTCTCCGACTTTTTCCCTTTTTCTCCGCGTGAAACTGGTTTATAAGCTTAGCGCGCTTGAATTAACACAAAGTATAAACCATACCCTTTGCAGCTTTGCGAGAAACAACTAATGTACTTATGTAATGATGTACCGATGTACCAATGAAACAGCCGGATGATGGGGGTTGTGGTGGGTTATTGAGGATTTGTGGACACTTTGGGGGTCGGGGTGGGAAGAACCAACATAGTATGATATGGGGAATTACTGTAAAAGCCCTAAATTTGGGGATTCTGGAAGATTATTGATTAACACAAACAGGTAAATGGCAAAAATATTATCATCGAAAGAAAAAATGCTGAGCAGTGTTCGTGCAGCATTATATCATCAAAATAAACAACCCTATCCGAATCTGGAGTCGAATGATGCGATTTATGCATTGGAAAACGAGCCGCTGGAAATCATTTTTGCCTCTGAATTTACAGAAGTATCAGGTCAGTTTGTGTACTGTGAAAATGAGAAAGAATGTGTTGATACCCTAAAAGAATTAGTAACTCAAAAAGGCTGGAAAAATATTAGTTGTCCCGAAGTTGCTTTGCACGAAATGTTTGACAGATTTTAATACATTAATTACGAAACAGATTTAGCCGTAACTTCTACTGATGCCGGAATTATGTTATGTGAAGCATTAATTGCAAGAACAGGCAGCATTTTAATTTCGAGCCGACAAGCAAGTGGAAGACAATTACCGGTATTTCCTGAAGTAAATATTGTAATAGCATCTACCCGACAATTAGTAATGGATATTAACGAAGGATTTGCGGCAATACGAAAAAAATATGATGGTAATTTTCCGAGTATGGTAAATTTAAATACCGGTCCAAGCCGCACTGCAGATATTGAAAAAACGCTCGTATTAGGCGCTCACGGCCCCCGAGAAGTATATGTATTTTTAATCGAAAACTGGCCGGTTGCCGGATGGGATGGAGAGAAATAAAATTTACTTTGCTTCTGATTTTCATTTAGGTATTCCCGATTATAATTCCAGTCTGGAACGCGAAAAAAAAATCGTACGCTGGCTCGAAAGTATCGAAAACGATGCAACAAAAATTTTCCTTGTTGGTGACTTATTCGATTTTTGGTTTGAATATAAATATGTAGTTCCGCGCGGACATGTTCGGCTATTAGGTAAAATTGCACAGTTAAAAGATAAAGGCATTGATGTTCAAATATTTACCGGAAATCACGACCTGTGGATGTACGGCTATTTTGAACAGGAATTACAAGTGCCGGTGCATCACGCAGCTATTCAATTTGAATTTGGCGGCAAAAAGTTTTACGTTGGACACGGCGATGGTATTGGTCCCGGCGATTACGGATTTAAATTCATGAAGCGCATTTTTAAAAGTCGTTTGGCACAAATATTATATGGCTTTTTGCATCCTTATATTGCCTTTAAAATTGCTCGCTATTTTAGTTACAATAGTCGCAGAATGAATGAGGAAGAAAAATTTATGGGTGAGGATAAGGAATGGCAAATCATTTTTGCAAAAGAAGTGTTACAAAAAGAACATTTCGATTATTTTTTATTTGGTCACCGACATATTGTTTTAGATATACCAATTGGCGAAAGGTCAACGTTTATCAACCTGGGCGACTGGATGATTCATTTTACTTATGCCGAATTTGATGGCAATACCTGTAAGATAAAATATTTTGAAAAATAAATACCTGATAATATTATTACTACTAACTAACACAGTTTACGCTGCTGACAGTCTGGTATGTAAAATAAGTGTGACTGCCAGTTATTTCACGGCAGATGCATTATCGGATATTTATTATATCAATCAGCACAATGAGATTGTAAAAACCCACTGTGGTTCGGGTGATTTATTTACTTACAGCAATAAAAATTTAGGCCGACCTGTATCAATTGATGCATCTAATCCAATGAAGGTTTTGGTGTTTTATCCCGACCAACAAACTATTGTTATTTTAAACAATCAACTCGCCGAATTATCTGCATTACAACTTAGGGGAAATATTAGTGTGCAAAATTTTCAGCCTTCTGCCATTTGCAAACATACCGGCACTGACCATATTTGGATGTATGATGAATTGTCGAGGAAATTATTTCGTTTAGATGAGACAGGTAATCAACTCGCCAGCAGTGAAGCATTTGATCAATTGTTTACCGAACCAATAGAAGTGGAAACACTTTATAGTGCAAATGATAAAGTATTTATTAGCAGCAAAAATAGTGGTGTTTTAGTATTTGATGCTTATGCTAACTTTGAAAAAACTATACCGGTTACATTTGATGTGCAGCAAGTTACAGCTAATTATATAATCGGTATTGACCTTCAAGCACTCCAATTTTTTGAATTCAGTAATCAAGAAATTTATAATTACCCGATTACCGGAACGAGTGCCCGATTAATCGGAAAATCTGTTTTTGTTCAAAATCAGGATAGTATAACTATTTATGATTTAGGTGAACGTTAGGTACTCCACTTATTTACCTAAATTGCCAAAACCTTTCCAATAATTTTATATTGAAATGTGGTGTGATTGGTTTGAATCCATTTCACGGTAATTAGGTTAAATGAATAGGCATCAATAGCAAAGCTTAAAAACTCAAATCAGATATCAGGAATAAATTTTAATTTTAAGTCGAATTTATCACAATGGATTTTGTTTCAAAATTACAGGCAATAAAAGAAAAGTGGATGAACATTCAGGAGCAGCTGAGTGACCCAGAGATTATTGCTGATATGAAACGTTTTAAAACGTTGAATAAAAATTATCGCGATATGCAGCCGGTGGTGGAAGCCTTCGACAGTTATCAACTTGTTTTGGGTAATTTGGCTGATAGCCGAAATATATTAAACACCGAAAAAGATGATGAGTTGCGCGAAATGGCGAAATCGGAATTAATCCATTTTGAAGCAGAAAAAACAAGACTGGAGGAAGCAATCAAATTATTATTAATTCCAAAAGACCCTGAAGATGAAAAAAATGCCATTATTGAAATTCGCGCAGGAACCGGTGGTGATGAAGCTGCAATTTTTGCAGGCGATTTAAGTGAGATGTATATCCGTTTTTGTAATAAACAAGGATGGAAGGTTGAAGTAATGAATGAAAATCAGAGTGAAAAAGGTGGTTACAAAGAAATAGTGTTAGAAGTAACCGGCGAAAATGTATATGGCAAATTAAAATACGAAAGTGGTGTACATCGTGTGCAAAGAGTACCTGCAACTGAAAGTCAGGGACGTGTACATACCAGTGCTGCTACAGTTGCTGTTTTACCTGAGGCAGAAGAATTTGATATTGAGATAAGTGTAAATGATATTAAGGTAGATGTGTTTCGTGCGAGTGGTGCAGGTGGGCAGCACGTAAACAGAACTGAAAGTGCAGTGCGAATGACGCATGTTCCCACAGGTATTGTTGCGGAATGTCAGGATGAACGTTCACAAATAAAAAACCGTGAAAAAGCGATGAAGGTGTTGCGTACGCGTGTCTATGAAAAATTCCATAATGAACATCTTGCCAAATTATCGCAACAACGAAAAACTTTAGTGTCAACCGGCGACCGTTCGGCAAAAATCAGAACATATAATTTTCCGCAAAGCAGGATTACCGATCATCGTATTAATATGACTTTATATAATTTACCTGAGGCGATGAATGGCTATATTGATGAAATTTTAGATGCCTTACAGGTTGCAGAAAATGCAGAGAAGATGAGAGAAGGGTAAAAGAATTTTGTGTACTGATATTTCGAAAAAGCAATTTCATTAAATAAAAAAAGCACGAATATTTTTCGTGCTTTTTTTGTTGTGTAGTAGTTGAGTTACTTTTTGAGATGATTTATCATCCAGTTAATGCCATATTTATCGGTAAATGACCCGAATAAAGCGCCCCAGAACATGTCTTGCAATTCCATCGACACTTTACCACCGGCAGATAATTCATTAAATAATCTTATTGCTTCTTCTTTGGTATCCGGTTCGAGTTGTATATGCATATTATTTCCTGCAATTACATTAAATCCCATCTCTTTAGGTGCATCGGTTGCCATTAAAACAAAATTTCCCATTATTGGCAGTTCAACATGTAATACCATATTTTTTACCGAATCGCCAATAGGTGGTTGGTTCGGGTCGGCAGGTAAATCGCCGAAGCGTTGAATACCCGGAGCAGTGAATTCTGATTTAAATACTGATTGATAAAACAACATGGCTTCTTCAGTATTCCCAGGGAAATTTAAATACGTGGAAACACGAGAAGTATTATTAGTTTTCATCATATTTCTGAGTTTAAATTGTTGCTCCATGTATTGGTCGAGGTTACCTAATGCCATGGTGAACCCTTCTTTAAATCCGAGTGCTATAACTTTTTCCAAATCTTCAAGTGAATCATATTTAATCTGAATATTTACTGCAGTATTATTTCCTTTTACCACAAATGAATTATGCCATAAAGAGCGTGGGAATTCCGTATTTAAATTGCCTTCCTCATCGCAAAAACCATCTAACCCTGAATAACTTTTTAATGGGTCGATACTTTTATAGTCGGCACGACACCAATGGGTATCGCCTGTAGGTCCCATCATTGCATAAAGCCAAGTGCCACCTACCGTAAAATTCATCGATTTAGTTTTTGTCTGATACGGTTTTGGCGCCCACCATAAATCTAAAATTTCAGGAGTAGTCCATGCAGCCCAAACCAATTCGAGGTCTGCTGCAAATTCTCTAACGACATTTATTGTACTATTTTGTTTGTCGACAGAGAAGTCGAAATGTAAGTTGTTGTTCATTTTATTTTTTATTTTTTTTGAGTGATGCTAATACATTGTCTAATTGATTAAAGCGGCCTTCCCAAATTTTGCGGAATTGTTCGAGCCATTTATCTATTTCTTTCATTTTATTGATATTGAGGTGATAATAAATTTCTCTACCATTTTCTGTAAATTCAACCAATTCACATTCAGTTAGAATTCGCAAATGTTTTGATACCGCTTGTCTGCTTGTATCGAAATGTGCAGCAATGGCATTTGGTGTTAAGGCATGCACTGCTATCAGTGTAATTATTGCTCTTCTGGTTGGATCGGCTATAGCCTGGAAAACATCTCGTCGCATGTTATAATTTAGTATAAGTAAGTACAGTAATTCCGCAAACAAATTGTTTTGCACTTTCGAGCGCATATTTTTGCTGACTTTCGATGGCACTAAAAATTGGCATTCCTTTTCCGATGGCAACCGGATTGATAAATAAATTCAATTCATCAATCAAATTCGCTTTTAAAAGAGAGGCAACAAATTTTCCTCCGCCGTAAACAATAATATCGCCACCGGTTTCATTTTTAAGTGCATTTATTTTTTCGATATAATCACCATTTTCAATGCTGGTATTTTTCCAGTCTTTGGCAATCGGGTCATTTGTATTAAGTGTAGATGAAAACACAATTTTGGGTGTTTCAACAAAAATTTTGGCACCTTCCGCCGGTACCGGTTCATTTAAAGCAGCTGTCCAATACGGAATGAACCCCATAGCGAGGTTTTTGCCCAATAAAATGGTGTCCACCGGACCGGTAAGCCCGATTACGAAGTTTTTAAGGTCATCGCTCCACTCAATTGCCGCCCAGTCCAATTCGCCGGAAGTCCCGGCCATAAAGCCATCTATGGTAGTTTGCACTTGAAGTTTTAGTTTTCGCATTAGTATTTTGTTTGGAGTTATGCAATCAATTGGTTGCAAATATATGTGCAACCGATTGGTTTCTCAAAATTTTTTTAGTTAAAATTTTAAAAAACTTGTTTTAGGTCTCTGTAAATGTAATCCCATTAAGGTAGTAAGCGTATACGAAAATTAGGCTCATGGAAATGAATCAGGGTGAACGAATTATTTACTTTCCATTTGTGAGCAAGTCGAACAATTGGTGATTGATATAATAATTTCCGGTACCAAGTTTATGTTTAATTAAAATTTTATCAGCCGCCAGTTTATTCAGATAATTTGCAGCCGTTAACCTGGTTACACCAAGGTCATGTACTACAAATTCAATTTTAGTGTAAGGATGTTTAAATAAATTATGGATTAATTCAGGGCTATAAAATTTGTAGTTATTCTTAATTTGTAATTTAGTTTGCAACATTAATTTTTTAATTGCTACTATTTTTTCGATTGTTTCGCGTGCAGTAGTTTCAACACATGTAATCATAAATACAATCCATTCTTCCCAAGTTTGTTGATTATGTACCTGTTTTAATAAATGGTAATACCTGGTTTTATTATTAATTACAAAATTGCTCAAATACAGTATGGGCATTGTTTGCAGGTTTTGTAAAATGAGATACAACAAATTAATTATACGCCCTGTGCGGCCATTGCCATCATAAAAAGGGTGTATACTTTCAAATTGGTAATGTATAATTGCCATTGTAATGAGCGGGTCGTAATCACTAATTTCATTATCATTAATAAATTGCACTAAATTAGACATGAGCGCAATAATTGTATCGGGATCCTGTGGTGGTTCATAAATTATTTCACCGGTGTGTGTGTTTTTAATTTTCGTACCGGGCAATTTCCGATAGCCCGCCTTATTTGCTTCCAATATTTCATGAATTTGTAAAATAGTCCGATTGGTTAACATGCCTGTCTGCTGTAACAAATGATATCCGGTTTTTGTAGCAGCAATATAATTTTGGACTTCTTTTGCACTTAATGATTTATAATCTTCGAAAAATAATTCCGATTTATATAACTCATCATGTGTTGTAATAATATTTTCGACTGCAGAACTATCTTTTGCTTCCTGCAATCCCAGTGTATTAATTAAAATATTGGGGTCGGGCAAAGTTTCAGCCAGCACTTTAAGTTCAGCCAATGCGGCATGGGCAGCAGGCAGCTTTCGCAGCACCTGTTTCGTCTCGAGGTCGAAATGAACCGGAAGGGGTTTCAACATAAACGATTCTTTTGTATAAAAAATTGAATTTTCTATACAAATATAAAGATTATGTATAAAAAACAGTAAAATTTATACATTTAGGTACTATTATGTATAAAAAATCAAAAAAACTATACATTTCAATTCAACTATGTATAAAAACCTTATTAAGGCAATTCGCAGCTCGCTTGGATGCAGGTGCATTATTCCATTTCATCTTCTTACCTTTACCCCATGAAAATCTCAGTTGTTGGGACAGGTTATGTTGGATTAGTAACAGGGACTTGTTTTGCCGAAACAGGCAACCACGTTATTTGCGTAGACATAGATGCTGCTAAGGTTTCACGGATGCAGGCGGGAGAAATTCCCATCTATGAACCGGGTTTAGAAACTTTATTTCACCGCAATATCAAACAAGGTAATCTTGAGTTTACCACCGATTTGAAGGCCGCGGTAGAACAAACCGATATCGTATTTCTGGCCCTGCCAACCCCACCAAATGAAGATGGCAGTGCGGATTTGAAGTATGTGTTAAAGGTGGCAGAGGATTTAGGTGGTATTATCAACAGTTATAAAATCATTATCGATAAAAGTACTGTACCGGTTGGCACTGCTGACCTGGTTCGCGAGCGTATTGCTGCCACTTGTAAACATGAGTTTGATGTGGTAAGCAATCCGGAATTTTTGCGCGAAGGCATGGCTGTGGAAGATTTTATGAAACCCGAACGCGTGGTAATTGGCACTGAAAGTGAAAAGGCAAAAGACATGCTCAATCGCTTATATGCACCGTTTGTGCGCCAGGGCAATCCGATTATTTTTATGGATGAGCGCAGTGCTGAGCTGACAAAATATGCGGCCAATGCATTTTTAGCGACCAAAATTACCTTCATGAACGAGATAGCCAACCTCTGTGAACGACTAGGTGCTGATGTAGACATGGTGAGAAAAGGAATTGGTAGTGATAGTCGTATTGGTAAACGTTTTTTATTTCCGGGAGTAGGTTATGGTGGAAGTTGTTTTCCGAAGGATGTTAAAGCACTCAATCAAATGGCCGGAGCAGCGGGATATAATTTTAGTGTATTAAAATCGGTGATGGAGGTGAACGACAAACAACGTGTTATTTTAGTAGATAAAATAATTAGTCAGTTTGGCAATGATCTTTCAGGAAAAACATTTGCGATGTGGGGACTGGCGTTTAAACCGAATACAGATGATATTCGCGAAGCGCCTGCTTTATATATAATAGATGCTTTGTTACAACGCGGTGCAACCATTCAGGCTTTTGATCCTGAAGCTATGCAAAATGTAAAAAAAGAAATTGGTGATACCATTCGTTACGGCAATAATCAATATGAAGTTTTAAAAGATGCAGATGCATTAATTATTGTTACAGAATGGAGCGTATTCCGCACACCGGATTTTGACATCATGAAACAATCGATGAAAAATAACATGATTTTTGATGGTAGAAATCTATTTGAATTGGATGAATTAAAAGCCCAAGGTTTTTATTACGAAAGCATAGGCAGAGCAAAAGTGCAAGGTTGAATTTTGTTATAACAATTAAGTATGAAAAGAATATTAATTACAGGTGCTGCAGGATTTTTAGGTTCTCATTTATGTGACAGGTTTATTCGCGAAGGGTACCATGTAATAGGAATGGATAATTTAATTACCGGGGATAAAAAAAATATAGAACATTTATTCGGATTAGAGCAATTTGAATTTTTGTTTCACGACGTTTCTAAGTTTGTGCATGTTCCGGGTAATTTAGATTATGTATTACATTTTGCTTCACCTGCATCTCCTATCGATTATTTAAAAATTCCGATTCAAACATTAAAAGTAGGTTCGCTGGGAACACATAATTTATTAGGTTTAGCGAAAGCAAAAAATGCACGCATTTTAGTAGCCTCAACAAGCGAAGTATATGGCGACCCATTAGTGCATCCGCAAAACGAAGATTACTGGGGTAATGTAAATCCTGTTGGTCCGCGCGGTGTTTACGATGAAGCAAAACGTTTTCAGGAAGCCATCACCATGGCCTATCATACCTACCATGGTTTAGAAACAAGAATTGCACGTATTTTTAATACCTATGGTCCGCGCATGCGATTAAACGATGGTCGTGTATTACCGGCATTTATTGGACAAGCATTACGAGGTGAAGATTTAACGGTATTTGGCGATGGTTCACAAACACGTTCATTTTGTTATGTGGATGATTTAATAGAAGGCATTTATCGTTTATTACTGAGCGATTATGCTTATCCTGTCAACATTGGCAACCCTGATGAAATTACAATAAATGAATTTGGCGAAGAAATAATTAAACTCACCGGCACTTCACAAAAGTTAATTAATAAACCATTACCTGTTGACGACCCGAAACAGCGTCAACCGGATATCACACTCGCTAAAAAACTTTTAAACTGGGAGCCGAAAGTTGGTCGCGCTGAGGGTTTGAAGATAACCTACCAATACTTTAAATCGCTGCCGCAAGAAGAATTGTATAAGGATATAGACGGTAAACAATTTTAATTTTGACATTATCATTACGGTAATTTGTAAGCAGTTCCGTAATTTTAATCCATGCGACTCCCCTGTTTGCTTGCAATCGTTTTGCAGTGTACTGTAATTACCATAACCGCTCAAACCAAAAATCGGTTAAGTGGTTCTGATTATATTTTAGCAGTTAACAATATAAAAGTATCATTAGACCCATCAGGTGCAATTGGATATAGTAATTATAATCCTTTTTATTTTCATGTGCCTGCCAATGGCAATGTGCCTGCCATGTATGGCGGTTTTTTCTGGGTGGGTGGAAAAGATGAATTAGGTGTAGCCAGAACATTAACACCGGATTGGTATGATGATAAAACGGAAAGCAGATTTGGCCCGTTTAATTATGATTATTATGATTTAACTGAAATTGAATACGATTTGTTGTATGCACCTTATAATCGAGTTTGGTTGGTATCAAAAGCGGACATTCTGTATCATCAATTACATTTTAATGACGACGATTATATTATGCCGGAAGCCATTTTAAACTGGCCTGGTAATGGTGATATCGATAATGGTTTTAGCGCGCAATTAGCGCCATTTATTGATGTCAATAATAATTTAATTTATGAGCCTACCCTTGGTGATTACCCACTCATTAAAGGTGATGCAGCCATTTTTGCAATGTATCATGATAACATTTTGTATGAAACCGATGCTGAGGTAAATCTCAATACCAACATTGAAGTGCATGTTTTAATGTATGCGTTTGAAGCTGCTCCTACTGATTATTTAGGTAATACTTTATTTGTTGATTATACGATATTTAATCGTGGAGATTTTGATTTCGATTCATTATATGGAGGTTCATTTGTGGATTTTGCAATTGGTGCAAATGATGATGATTATTGCGGTTCAGACAGCACACTCAATTTATTTTACGGCTACAATGGCGATTTGGCTGATGGGCCTTCAGAGCCACATTACAATACTTTACCGGCATTAGGATGTTTGCCATTATCGCATCCACTTAATTCGTTTATGTTTTTAAACAGTGACTTTTCACCCTTGGGATATCCGGATAATTCGGAGCAATTTTTATATGTACTGGATGGAAAATTTGGTGATGGGGTGCAAATGACAACAGGAGGAAATGGGTATAATACATCAGCGACTGACTATACCAATTATATGTACCATGGAAATGTAAATGACACAACACAATGGACTGAAATTACTGAATCAAATACAGCTTATTGGCGTCGGGGAGTTGGCAGTATTTATTTAGATAAATTATCGCCGGGCAATTCAACATGTGCAACCTATGCTTATGTTTTTGCAGATGCAGGGTCTACTATTTCAAATACTGAAAGCGTAGATTTATTAAAAACCTATTCTTCACAAACGGCTTCATTTTATCAAACTACAGATACTATTGGTTGTCTGGAAACCACCTATATCCCATTATCCAATAATAATTTATTATCATCGGAAGTTTTTAATGTTTACCCTAATCCGGCAGAAACCACATTGTATCTTACTACCGGTTTTCAGGCGAATACCAATTTTTCCTTCTCCATTTATTCCATGACAGGTAGTTTGATTTTTCAGCAATCTATCACCAATAATACAGATGCACAAACGCATTCCATCAACATCAATCAACAGGCAACCGGAGCTTATCTGCTTGTTATCAACTACGATGGCTACCACAAAACTTTTCCTGTTTTGTTTAAATAGAACTGCTTTTTGACTTACACTTTGTAATTTTGGAGTACATTTAAATTAACCGTTTATGTCACATCTCCAAATTGCCAAAAATGTATTGCGTTTTGAATCTGAGCAAATGCTCAAGACCATGGAAAAGCTGGACGATACATTTGATGATGCAGTGCAGGCAATTTTAGCAGCCAAGGGCAAAATAGTAGTATGTGGCATAGGTAAATCAGGGGCAGTTGCGCAAAAAATTACGGCTACTTTATGCAGCACAGGTACGCCGGCTGTTTTTTTACATGCAGCAGAAGCAGCACATGGCGATTTAGGTGTTTATGCCGATGGTGACCCGATTTTAATGATATCTAAAAGTGGCACTACAGAAGAAATGCTGCGTATCATTCCTTTTTTCAAACAAGCGAATTCTCCGGTAATTGCCATAGTGGGAAATTTAAACTCACCTATAGCACGTAATGCCAATTTTGTATTTGACGGCACTGTGGACAAAGAAGCAGATGCTTTGAACCTAGCTCCTACTGCCAGCACAACTGTTGCTCTTGCACTTGGTGATGCCCTGGCGGTGGCTTTAATGCATGCACGTGGTTTTACTGAAAAAGATTTTGCACGTTTTCATCCTGGGGGTCAGTTAGGTAAAAATTTATTACTTAAAGTCGAAGATGTAATGCATGAATTACATGAAGTTGCTTTAGTATCAGAAAAACATACCTTTCGTGAGTTAATTATCGCAATGACACAAAAGAATTTAGGTGCTGCTTGTGTTGTAGATGAAAAAAATAAACTAATTGGGTTAATTACAGATGGTGATGTCCGCAGAAGTTTATTACATGGCACTGACTTTAATACATTAACAGTGAGTAATATCATGACGCGAAATCCGATTGCTATCAGCATGTTTGCTACTTTAAAAGAAGCCGTAGATATGATGGAAAACCGCAGTTCTCAATTATCGGTATTGCCGGTTGTGCAGAATGAAATTTGCATGGGATTGATTAGAATACATGATATTTATCAGGGTTAAAATTTATTTATACAAAAATCAACTTTATGAAAAACATTATGCTATCATGTATGGTTTTGTTGCTAATAATGAATACTGCATCAAGCCAAACAGCGAATAAAAATGAAGCACTCATTTATGAAAGAGATTACGACCTAGTTACTGAAAACAAAACCTTACTCGTAGTAAAAATTGAAATTAACGAAGAAGATATAAATAAATATAAGATAGAAAATAAAAAGGCATTTTTTGAACATTGTAGCAAACTGGTTGATTTGCAAAACGCAATTTTATGGAATGCAGTTCAACAACACTGGACACTGAATGAAAAGATAGAATTCAAAACAATCAGTGAAATTAAAGCCATTGCTGAAGGCGATAATGCGTCAAATTATTTGGTGTTTGGGCAATATACCATAGAGAAGATGGGAACTCCTGATAATCCAAGATCAGAGGCCCGATTTGAAGAAGCTATTTCCTATTCTATTTCTTCATTAGATCTCGATGAGATGCCAAGTACTACACCTTTGTCGTGGTTTGATAGTGTAAACTATTATCACCACGGACCCGTTGCTGGTGGTGCTTACTTGTCTTTATTCCCACTGGAGAAATTAAAATTCACTAAAAAGAGTACTACATTATATGAATATAAACAACCGGCGATATTTAGAATTGCCTTGGATTATATCATTACACCCGAAGATTTGTATAACCCACTTGTAAAATATGTGAATGATCGTATTACCGATGCAAAAGAAAATAAAACTATAACGGATGAAATTTACTTTACTCAAAAAAAAGATGCATTAAAAGATTTGACCTTAGCCCTTCCTGAAACTTATTTTGCAGATTTAACCCTCATGCCAAAAAGATGGCAGGAAGATTTTTGCACTAAAGAACAATTTAAAGATGCGTATCCCTATAAATACGAAATATTACCCGAAGCTGAATATTTGGATTTAGTCAAATCCAAAGCCAAGGGATATGCAATAATCAATTTTGCCGGAATAAGGAACAATGCAGATTTATTTATTACGAATTTGAATACCCAAGAACTTGTTTTGGTTACTCGTCCCCCTTACAAAGTGGATAACGATTTACGCGTTATCAGAATCAAAAATAATCAGTTGGAATATCTGAAAAATGTACTGAATGGGTTAGAAAGTAAATAAGTATACACCAACTATTTACACCCTTCATGTGAAACAAAATATTTAATCAAGTGTTCTTTATTCAAACATAATGAGCACTTGATTTTTTTCTACGCTTGCACCTTTTTGCACGGCAATTGACCCAACAACAGCATCACCTGCTGCTTTTAAAACGTTTTCCATTTTCATTGCTTCGAGCACGATAACGGCATCACCTTTTTTAACGGCATCACCGGCTTTCACCCTCACTTCAATAACGAGACCCGGCATTGGCGCTTTGAGTTCCTTGATTTTTGCTCCACCGCCTGCAGAAAATCCCATTTGGTCCATCAACAGGTCGAATTTATCTTTAGCTGTCACTTCATACAGATTCCCATTCACTTTGAGGGTTACCTGTTTAGTGATTTTATCGGCTTTTACCACTTCAATATTATATGACTTGCCGTCCGAAAGCACATGAAAGAAGCGGTCCTCCAGACTAACGATGTCGGCTACAACCGTTTCACCATTCACCGAATTGCCATTCACTTCGTAGTTGCCGCTGCCATTAACTGATACTTTATACATAATCGCGATATTATAATTAATGAAATGTGCGTTTAAGGTATCTCTAAATGTTTAACTTTACAGCCTCTTAAACGAGTTATAAAAGCAAAACTATGAAATTTAAAATTGTTATGATGGCCGCACTTATTGCGGTATTATTTTATCAGTGTAATCCAACCAATAAATTGTATACAACTGAAGAATACCTTGGCACCATCGACACAACTGCTGTTCAAGAATATGACTATGATTATGCAGACGGTGAAAATTACGAGGGCGAAGATTACAGTTACGAAGGTGAGGGTGAATATGACTATTACCAAACCGACACTGCAGTTAGCCCATGGAGCAGCGCTATATATCGCGGAGCAGCAAAACGTGAAAACGACCTGATTAATACCAAATTGGAAGTTTCGTTCGATTGGCAAAAAGCCTGGATGTATGGTAAAGCCACACTAACTTTCAAACCTTATTTTTACCCAACTTCAACATTGACACTCGATGCTAAAGGTTTTACGGTAAAAGAAGTATCGTTGATTACGCCATCAGGCAAAACACCATTAAAATATAGTTACAATACTGATAGTATACCTGACACTTTGCAAATGATAATTGATTTGGGCAGAACATTTGCCCGAACAGAAGAATACCAGATTTATATCGATTACATTGCAAAACCTAACGATTTACCAAAAGGCGGTAGCGCAGCAATTACAGAAGATAAAGGTTTGTACTTTATTAATAATGAAGGTAAAGACAAAAACAAACCACAACAAATCTGGACCCAGGGTGAAACAGAAGCAACTTCTTGTTGGTGTCCTACTATTGACAAACCGAATGAACGTTGTACCAATAACTTCTTTATCACAATTGAAGATAAATATCAAACATTATCAAACGGTGTTTTGGTAAGCTCGAAAAAAAATGCAGATGGCACCAGAACCGACAACTGGAAAATGGATTTACCTCATGCTCCATATTTATTTATGATGGCTATTGGTGAATATGCTATTGTAAAAGATACATGGAAAGGCATGCCGGTAAATTATTATGTAGAAAAAGAATATGAAAAAGATGCCAAAGCCATTTTCGGCAACACGCCTGAAATGCTAGAATTTTATAGCAATTTGTTAGGTACAAAATATGTTTGGCCTAAGTATAGCCAGGTAATTGTTCGCGATTATGTAAGTGGAGCAATGGAAAATACCACAGCTACTATTCACGGCGAATTTTTACAACAACATTCACGCGATTTATTGGATGAAAATTACGAAGATGTAATTTCTCACGAATTATTTCACCAATGGTTTGGCGATTTAGTAACAACTGAAAGCTGGAGTAATATTCCGCTCAACGAATCGTTTGCAACTTATGGTGAATATTTATGGCGAGAATATAAATATGGCCGTGATGATGCAGACCATGCAGGTTTAAACGACCTAAACACCTATTTGGATGAAGCAGGATATAAGCAGGTAGATTTAATTCGTTTTAATTACGATACACGCGAGGATATGTTTGACTCCCACTCTTATGCAAAAGGTGGTCGCGTATTACACATGTTGAGAAAATACTTAGGAGATGAAGCATTTTTTGCCGGATTAAAAAAATATCTTGAAGACAATAAATTTTCATCGGTAGAAATGCACAATTTACGTTTGGCCTTTGAAGCCGTTACCGGAGAAGATTTAAACTGGTTTTTTAATCAGTGGTTTTTCGACAATGGCCATCCTGATTTAAGTATTTATTACGATTATAATGAAACTGATAAAACCACATCGGTAACTATTTATCAGATTCAAGACACTACAATTGCTCCGATTTATGTATTGCCTATGGCTGTTGACATTTACGCAAATGGCAAAGTTGAGCGCAAACAAATTGTAATGGACAAAGCCATTCAGATATTTACTTTCCCAACTGAAACGCGTCCTGATTTAATTAATGTGGATGCAGAAAAAATGTTGTTATGCACTAAATTGGATAACAAATCTTTGGAAGAGTATTTATTCCAATTACAACATGCGCCGCTATTTTTAGACCGCTATGAGGCTATAGAAAACATTGCTGCATTCCAATATGAGTACCCGGCTTATCGCAAGGCAATTGAAAATGCATTAAACGATAAACATTGGTATATACGTCAAACAGCACTTGACACTTTATTAATTGATGAATCAACGTCACAAGCCATTAAAGATAAAATAATGGATATGGCTAAAAATGACACACGTAGTTATGTAAGAGCAAGTGCTATTGATAAAATAAGCGCTATTGACGGCATTGATCATTTGTCAATTTATAACACTGCGTTAAATGATAGTTCTTACACAGTGGTTTCAACTGCTATGTATGCAATTTATTATCTCGACAAAACAGCAGGTTTAGAAATTGCACGCAAAAGTAAAGCAATAGACAATTTTAGTATTAGTTATGCGGTGATGACCATTTTAGGCGAAAGCGGAGATGCTATCGACAACGATTATTTCCTCAACAATTTTGCTAAGGCAACGGGTTATGATAGTTATTTCACCATGTTGAATTACGAACCGTATTTAATGCGTATGACCGATTCATACATCATTAATTCAGGTGTTGATGCATTAAAAAAGATAGCATCTGATGACGATAATTTCTGGATGTCATTTTCGGCAATGAATATACTTAGTGGTTTAATCCCTCAGTATCAGTCGGCACTTGAATCAAGCACAGACCCGCAAATTCAAAAATCGTTACAAGCCTCTATTGATTATATTACTGCTGTATTAAAAGAATTAAATACCAGCGAAGAAGGCGATTATTAATAGATAAAGTTCTTTAATTAAAAACGCTCATCGGTTGATGGGCGTTTTTTTTTGTGGGAAGTGGTCAGTATACCCTGTTTTTACCTCAAGTTTTGCTCTAATTTTAATTTAAACTTGGAATCCTGATAAAGGATACAATTTTTGCGGCTTACATCCGGCAAATTAAAACGCCTGCATTTCAACCAGCTTTGCATATAAGCCGTTTTTGGCTATTAGCGCAGTATGATTGCCACGCTCTACTATTCGTCCTTCCTGCATAACAATAATTTCATCTGCAAACTGAATAGTTGAAAGGCGGTGAGCAATAACAATGGATGTTCTGTTCTTCATTAATTTAAAGAGTGCATCCTGTACTAATTTTTCGCTTTCTGTATCTAAGGAAGAAGTAGCTTCATCTAAAATCAAAATAGGTGGATTTTTATAAATTGCTCTGGCAATGGTAATACGCTGACGTTCGCCACCACTTAATTTACTCCCTCTGTCACCAATAACAGTTTGATAACCATTTTCTAATCGCATAATAAAGTCATGCGCATTGGCCACTTTTGCCGCTTTAATTACATCCTCTTCCAATGCGTTGTCGATACCAAATGCAATATTATTAAACACGGTATCATTAAATAAAATCGACTCTTGCGTAACTATGCCAAGTTGATTGCGCAGACTGCTTATCCGCAAATCGCGAATATTATAATCATCAATTAATATTTCGCCTGAGGTAACATCGTGGTATCGTGCAAGTAAATCGGCGAATGTAGATTTTCCGGAGCCGGAAGGTCCAACCAGGGCAATCATTTTACCTTTTTCAATTTTCAGACTTATGCCGTTTAAAACCGGTTTTTCTGCATATTGAAAACACACATTTTTATATTCTACTGCACGCTCAAATGTTTTGATATTGGTAGCGTGCAAACTTTCTTTAATATTTATTTCTGCATCCATAATACTTTCGATGCGTTCGAGTGAAGCAATTCCTCGCTGAATATAAACATAAGAGTTAGCCACATTTCTCGCAGGCCCTAGCATATTCGCAAAAACCAAAATATAGCCTAAAAAATAATCTGCTGAAAATTGTCCGTTACCATCTAAAATAATGCTACCACCATAATATAATAATGCAGCAACAACACAAACACTTAAAAATTCGATAAGCGGACTTGAAACCTGGAGTCTGCGCACTGCTTTAGTTGCCAGGGATTCCAATTCTCTGTTTTCACGTAAAAATTTACCTTTTTGATATCGTTCAGCATTAAATGCTTTAATAATTCTCAAACCTGAAAGCGATTCTTCGAAAAGCGACATTAAATATCCTAACTGTACTTGTTCTTTCTGCGATTTGCGTTTTAGCGACTTTCCAATTCTGCCAATGGCAAACCCGGCAATGGGCAATAAAACGAGGACGAAGATGGTCAGCTCGAAACTCATCGTCATCATAGCAATAAAAAATATGAGCATGGTAACCGGGTCGCGGAAGGTAGATTCGATGGTATTCATCATACTACTTTCTACCTCTTTAACATCGTTGCTCATGCGGGCTATGATATCTCCTTTTCGGGTTTCACTGAAATATGCGAGCGGAAGTTGCAGGATTTTATCAAATACCCCTTGTCTCAATTCGCGCACAACACCCGTTCTGAGTGGTGCCAAAAAATACAAGGCCAGGTAACGAAAAATGTTTTTAAACAGGAACATAAAAACCACCCCGATACTGACAAGTATAAGCCCTGAATAAGCGCCATGGGAATTGACATAACTGGCAAACTGGTAGTTCAAAATACCCAACATTTCCCGTATGTTCCAGCTAAATTCCGGCTTTGATGTTGGTGGTGTTACCATCTTGAAGATGATTTGCAGGAAAGGAATCACCATCAGGATGGAAAACAGGTTGAAAAATGCATAAAACAAATTGAACACAAAATTCAGAATTGCATAGATTCTGAATCTACCCACGTATTTCAATATCCTCAGATAACTTTTCATAAGCCCCACAAATTTACAAAATCTACCTCTGGCTATAAACGATTGGCTGAAACACCTTAACTTAGCACCATATGGACAGCAGACGACAAAAGAAGATTGGGCAGCTGATACAGGATGAGATGAGCACTTTTTTGCAAAAAGAAGGGGCCAATTATTACGGGAATAAGTTTGTGACCGTGACAGATGTGAGTATCACCTCCGATCTTCAAAATTGCAAAATTCACGTAAGTGTTTTCGATAAAAACGAAGGAGAGAAAGTAGTAGATCGTTAAATAGTAATATCAGAGATATCCGCAGACGATTTGGACACATTATGCGTAATTCGTTGCGTATTATTCCTGAAATGCAGTTTTTTCTCGACGATACACTGGATACCGTTTACCGGTTGGAAGAATTATTTAAAAAAACGAAGGAAGACAACAATAATCCGCCTGCATGAAGCTTACCTTAAGGATAGCCTGGCGTTACATTTTTTCTAAAAAATCGACTAATGCCATCAATATTATTTCCGGCATTTCGATGTCCGGAATAATAATTGGCAGCGCATCCTTAATTATTGTTTTATCTGCATTTAATGGTTTCGAAAATTTAGTTGCCAGGTTATACAGCACCTTTTATCCTGACATTACCATAACTCCTGCAACCGGAAAAGTATTTGCCATAGACAGCAATAAACTGGCAAAAATTCAATCAATTGAAGGTGTTGAATACATTTCCAAAACCTTAGAAGAAAATGTTTTATTAGCCTACAATAAACAAGAACATATCGCAACCATTAAAGGTGTTGACACCATGTATCGGTATGTAACTGCTGTTGACGACAGTGTTTATTATGGCGATTACATTTTAGATTATGCCTATTTAAATTACAATCTCGATTGTGCCGTAATGGGTTCAGGTGTGGCATCTACGTTAAATGTAAGTTTGGGATTAGACTATCCTGCGGTGCAAATATTCATTCCGCGCAGAGGGGTAAAATCCTCCAGCAACCCTCGCAACACCTTTGTACAGCGAGGCATACAGCCAATGGGTGTATTTAGAATTCAACAGGAATTTGATAGTAAATACGTAATTACATCCTTGCAGTTTATTCAAGGATTATTAGATTATCAAAATGGAGAAGTAAGTTCATTAGAAATAAAAACATCATCTAAAAATCAGGTTGATGATATTATGGAAGAAATTACTGCCATTATGGGCGATGATTATTTGGTAAAAAACAGATTCATGCAAAATGAATTTTTATACCGCGTAATGCGCACTGAAAAATGGGCAGTATATTTTATTTTGACATTTATTTTTATTGTCGCTGCATTTAATATGATTGGCTCAATAGCGATGTTGGTAATCGACAAGAAAAAAGATATTGGTATTTTACGTTCACTTGGTGCAACTGAAGCTTCGGTGCGCAATATATTTTTTATCCAGGGTGTATTACAAACATTAGTGAGTATTGCGGTAGGCTTTTCGTTGGCTACAGTATTATGTTATTTACAAATCCGATTTGGTTTAGTAACCATTCCCGGGCAAGGTACATTTGTAGTTACAGCGTATCCAATTGCTTTAGAATGGAAAGATTACGTGAATGTATTTCTAACCGTATTAATCATTGGTGGAATTGCCTCTTATTTTCCTGCCTATATGGCTGCCCGACAAAAATGGTTATTCAGAAATGAATAAAAAAAATCCCGGCATATTCATACCGGGATTGTAACTATTGTTTTAGGGTTAATTAATTCCCAAATTCATTTTCTTCCAAATTCTTTTTTTCTCTGCGTTTTTTCGCATTGGCCAACATTCTCAAATTGAGCATTTCAACCACCACTGAGAAGCCCATTGCTACATAAATAAATCCTTTTTCAACGTGTCCACCACTTCCCTCTATCAATAAACTAACGCCAATCATTACTAAAAACGAAAGTGCCAGCATTTTAACTGTTGGGTGTTTTTGAACGAAATCGCTGATTGGGTCAGCAGCAAATAGCATAATGCCAACTGCAATAATTACGGCTAAAATCATGATGATTACTTTGTCGGCATCTACCATACCTACAGCGGTAATTACAGAATCAAGTGAAAAAACGATGTCCAGCACTAAAATCTGCAAAATCACAGAGGTGAACGATGGTTTTTTCATGTTTGGGCTATCTTCATGCTCATCGCCTTCAATTTTAGCATGTATTTCGACAGTAGCCTTATAAATAAGGAACAAACCACCCGATAACAGCACGATATCGCGGCCGGAAATTCCATGTCCCGCAATACTGAATAGGTCAGCCTCGAGCCCCAGAATCCAGCTAATGGACAGCAAAAGCAGAATTCGGGTTCCCATTGCGAGCCCCAAACCCCATCTGCGGGCCTTTTTTTGTTGTTCAGCCGGTAATTTAGTTGAAAGGATGCTGATGAAGATAATATTGTCGATACCCAGTACTATTTCTAAAACAGTAAGGGTTAGCAACGCAATCCAGGCATCAGCTGTTAAAAATATTGATAAGTCCATATAGTTCAATTGAGGTGCAAAAATCTAATATAATATCTGGTTTTGCAAAAATGTGAATCGTTAACACCCCGATTACTAGTATTTGACGAATACAAACCCAATTTATGCTGCGAGAGGCGAAATTTCATTTATCACGGAAATCCATAGCCAAAAACGGTAAAAAAGGCTGTTTTTGAAGCGATAATACCTATTCTGAAGCACTTTCAAGACATGTTCCTAATTTAAAATCTGGCAGTTAATATTATAATTGTGAAGCATCTTCCCAACAGGCAAGCTGAATGTATTTCTTCAACCAATAAATTCACAAAAGGTGATTTTTGTATGTAGTCACATAGGCCTTTATAGTAGTATATTTAGGCATTCAATAATTGTTTATCAGTTCATGAGCAATTTTCCTACACGTGGTAATAATCCATTTCGCAAAACCTATTTGGCCATTTATTTATTAATTGGTGCGATTTCCATTGGGATTATCGGATTTATTGTAATAGAAGGTTATAATTTTTTGGATGCCTTGTATATGACCATCATTACATTAGGAACTGTTGGTTTTTCGGAGGTAAATCCGCTTTCACCTGAAGGGAAAATATTTACAATTTTTTTAATTGTGTTAGGCCTTGTCATATTTGGTTTTTTTATCACTCAAATTTCAAGGTATTTTTTGGACGGAGAATTTATTCGCTATTTTAAAATTTATAAAATGCAAAAAGAAATCAGCCAGTTAAAAGACCACACTATTATTTGTGGTTTTGGCAGAAATGGCAGAGAAGCAGCACGTGTTTTAAAACAAACCAATAATCAGGTTGTGATTATTGAAACTGAGCAAAGTAAATTACACACTGAAGCCGCTGATCCTGTTTATTATTTTTTAGAAGCCGATGCAACACGTGATGAAACCTTATTAAGCGCAGGCATTATGCAGGCAAGCGCCATAATAAGCACCCTACCGGATGATGCACTCAATGTGTTTGTTTGTTTAACAGCAAAAGAACTCAACCCAAACATAAAAATTATCAGCAGAGCTACACATGTGAGCTCAATAAAAAAATTAAAAAATGCGGGTGCTAAAAATGTAATTATGCCAGATAAAATTGGTGGTGCGCACATGGCTATGTTGGTGAATAATCCCGATATTGAAGAGTTTATTGATATTATGTCCACCTCCACCGGTGACTCATTTTTAATTCAGGAAATAACTTCTCAAAAAAATGTTATTGTTGGAGAAGTAGATACCTGGAAAAAAACAGGTGCTACCGTTATTGGTATTAAATCCGGTGAAGATAAATACATTTTAAACCCCGGTCCGGAAGCTTCAATCAAAGTTGGTGATGGCGTCATTATAATGGGTTCGAAGCAACAAATAAATAATTCCTTAATTTTATTCAAAAATTAAACTACATGATACAGGCATTACTTGAAGTGTATAACAAACATATGCAAATGACCATTACCGATATTTCGGCATTTACTAACGAAGAGGATATTTGGAAAACGGCAGAAGGGATTAACAACAGTGCAGGAAATCTGGCTTTGCATATAGTGGGTAATTTAAATTATTTTATTGGCAACATTTTAGGCAATACCGGCTATGTTCGCGACAGAGATGCCGAGTTCAGTTCAAAAGGAATTCCTCAACAAGAATTAGTCAATTTACTACAAGCAACTAATACCATGTTAAGCACTACCCTTTCGGGTTTAAAGGATACTGACCTCAATAATGTTTATCCGATTGACAAATTTGGGGAGGGAAAAACCGTGGGTTATGTGTTTGTTTATTTGTTGGCTCATTTAGACTATCACCTGGGACAAATCAATTATCATCGCAGACTATTGAACAAATAATTTAATTTTACCGCAAAACAGCTGGATGAAGGAAGTAGTTTTAGGTATAGACATTGGTGGAACCGGAATAAAATTCGGATTAGTAGACCGTGAAGGCAATATTGTAGCCAGCGATAAGGCGAAAACAAAGGGTTACCCCAATCCTGATATGCTGCCGGCTGATTTGTTGAAATGGAGCAATGAACAATGTTCAGCGCTTCAACTAAAAACAATCGGAGTTGGTATTGGCACGCCAAATGGCAATTATTACAAAGGAACTATCGATTTTGCACCTAATTTGCCCTGGAAAGGTGTTATTCCGCTAAAAGAATATTTCGAAAAAGCATTTTCCTTACCTGTAGCTTTAACCAACGACGCCAAAGCAGCAGCGCTTGGTGAGATGATATTTGGAGCTGCCAAGGGCATGAAAGACTTTATATTTATCACGCTGGGAACAGGTTTGGGCAGTGGCATTGTGGTAAATGGCAATATTGCCTATGGTTACGATAGTTTGGCCGGAGAAGTGGGTCACACTATTGTTTATCGCAATGGCCGGGAATGTCCTTGCGGACGTCGTGGATGCCTTGAACAATATGTAAGTGCTCCCGGTATTGTAAAAACATATTACGAACTAGTTCGCCATCAAAACCTAGATGAATTTAGAACCAGCATTGGCAATATGATTGATAGTGCCGAAGTATATAAAAAAGCAGTTGAAGGTGATACCATTGCGTTGGAAGCATTCACTAAAACTGGAGAAATTCTTGGCTTTGCGCTTTCAAATTCGGTTTGTTATACGCGTCCTGAAAAAATATTTTTGTTTGGCGGACTTGCACAAGCAGGTGATTTATTATTTAAGCCTACTATTAAAAGTTTTGAAAGTTATTTGTTGCCGATATACAAAAATAAAATCCCGATTGTGCCTTCGGGATTAAAAGAAAGTGAAGCAGCTATTTTGGGTAGTGCCTCACTTATCTTGAAAGAGTTGAATTAATTTTATTGGGTTACAATAAAACTACCTGATGCAATATTTTGTTGCCCTATTGCAGTTATGTAATAGGCACCGGGTGCAATATCTTGTAATTGAATAGTAATATTATCTTTTCCGAATCCAATTCCTTTGCTGATTATTTTGCCTGCTGCATCACAAATTTGATATTGAATATTTTCATAATTATCGAATGTGCCGGCATAAAAATTAATTGTATTTCCATTTACCGGATTAGGATAAATTTGAATGGTATTTTTTGATACCGGATTATTGATAATACCAGAATAGGCTTCATCATAAAACCAATATTTAGCAGTAGTGTCGGTTTTAAAATAATCAAACATAAAAGTGCCGATTTTTTGTTCGCCTGGACCTGCTAAATGCAAACCATCAGGAGATAAATCTTCTTCGCAGTCTAAAAACAAACCATCACTTCTTGGTGTTGAACCGTCTGTCCAATGATAAGTTCCCCAGGTAATTAGTGGAATTTCAGCATCAGGACCATCAAAGTCATAATCCTCTTCTGCATTGATGGCATTTTCAACTAAACGTTTTAATGCCCAACCATTAAAATAATCACGTGGATATAATAAACCCGCAGAAACTTCCGGATCGATAGGGTCTGCAAATCCGGCATATGCCCGTGCACTCACGTAACAAATTTGGGCATTTGGAAATTTATCTTTGAAGACACGCAACAACGTTAAAAAATCGGTAACCAAACCAATGGTAGCCGAATTAAATGCCGTATCATAACTATTTGTATTTTCCTGTTCAACCCAAATTACCTGCACCTGTAATGCCGAAAGTCCGGCATCTTCTAATAAATTTTCTACGCCTAACCAGTATGTGTCGGTTTCTTCGTACATTTTTTGAATAGCAACACCACCGACACAAGCGTTAACAATTTCAAGGTTATCGTTTAAAGGTTCAAAATATTCTGAAATCTCTTTGAACTTATTAAATTCAGTCATGGGATTAGACGCTCCAATTCCCATCATTACAATTTTTCCTGAAGGAGAAGGAGAACCATCAACATCTAATGGTTGAATTTGCGAAACGTGTTCAATACACTTAGCTAAGTGTCCCGGCGGACGTGTATTCGTGCCATCGGGGTACAGGCCTCCGGCAAAACCATTAAAATAACCACCGGCCAAATCGTTTATTGGAATTTTTCCGGTGTGGTCAAACGAACAATCTTTTTGTCCGTATGAAAAATAAAATGTTGTTAACACGAGGATACCTAGAGTGAAACTTTTTTTCATATGTAAATAACATTAAACTTAAGTTGTGTGTTAACAATCAGTAAGTTGCAAAAACAGTGCTACGACCAGCGAAATCGTGAACCTCAATAAATTCAACAGTTTGGAGGAGGGTCCACAATTATCTTTCACAATACTACAAAAAAAACTGTAGATAAAATCCACACATTGAGCAAATAACAAACTGTTACTCAGAATGTTCAGTCACATTTTTTACCTTCATGGCATGAAAAAATATACGCTGTTACTCCTTTTTATCTATCAGCTATGTCAGGCTCAAAATTTTACACAATATGTAAATCCGTTTATTGGCACCGGTGGTCATGGTCATACTTATCCTGGAGCTACTTTACCTTTCGGATTTGTTCAATTGAGCCCCGACACACGTCCTGATGGTTATAATGATTGGGATGGTTGTTCAGGTTATCATTATTCTGACAGCATTATATATGGATTTTCTCATACGCATTTAAGTGGAACTGGTGTAGCAGATTATTGTGATATTTTACTAATGCCAACAGCAGGAAATGTTATTACCACTAACATCGTAAACAATGACCCAAAACAAGGTTATGCTTCAGCATTTTCACATAGCTCTGAAAAAGCTGCTCCCGGCTATTACAGCGTAATGTTGGAAGATGAAAAAATACAAGTGGAATTAACTGCTTCAACAAGAGTTGGTATGCATCAATATACATTTCCTGCAACTAATCAGGCCAATATTATTTTAGATTTAAATCATCGCGACCAATTGTTGGAAGGTAGTTATATTGAAATCATTTCCCCAACAAAAATTCAGGGCTTACGAAGGTCATCATCATGGGCAAAAGATCAGTGGTTGTATTTTGCCATTGAGTTTTCTCAACCATTTTCTATTGCGGGACTAATTGATGATAATAAAACTTATAAAACAGCTGCAAATAATTTTAAACCGGTAATTATTAGCGGAACGTCATTAAAAGGTTATGTTACATTTAATACGAACAGCAATAATATTATTACCACAAAGTGTGCACTTTCACCGGTGAGTTGTGCCGGAGCATGGAAAAATATGGCTGCTGAAATGCCCCATTGGGATTTTACGAAAGTGAAAAACGAAGCTGATTATTTATGGAATTTTGAATTGAGCAAGATTAATGTGCAGAGTGTTTCAGAGGCGAAAAAATCACTACAAGCTGAGGATAATAAATTGGTGACTTTTTACACTGCTTTATACCACACCATGCTGGCGCCTAATATTTATGAAGATGTTGATGACCAATACCGTGGCAGAGATAATACCATACATGTGTCAAAACAATTCAACAATTACACGGTATTTTCTTTATGGGATACTTTCAGGGCATTACATCCATTAATGTCGATAATAGACCAGGACAGAACGAATGATTTTATTCAAACATTTTTAGCGCAATACGATGCAGGTGAACGATTACCAGTTTGGGAATTAAGCAGCAACGAAACCGAATGTATGATTGGTTATCACTCGGTAAGTGTAATTGCCGATGCTGCAGTAAAAGGCATTACCAACTACGATTTACAAAAAGCATATACGGCGATGAAACACAGCGCCATGCTTGATCATTTTGGTTTATCATTTTATAAAGAAAAAGGATTTATTGAAAGTAACGAAGAACCTGAATCTGTTTCAAAAACTTTGGAATATAGTTATAACGATTGGTGTATTGCTCAAATGGGGAAACTGGTTAATGCACCTAAAAGTGAAATAGATTATTATTCCAATAGAGGTTATAATTATTTAAATGTAATGGAAAATGGATTTGCACGACCAAGGTTTAATGGTGGTTGGTACAGTCCTTACAACCCCACTGAAGTGAATTTTAATTTTACGGAAGCCAATGCCTGGCAATATTCGTTATTTTATCCGCAGGGAAATTTAGGTGGTGAATTATTTGAGCAACGATTAAATGAATTATTTACCACCAACACAGGCACAACCGGAAGGCAACAAAGCGATATCACCGGATTGATTGGACAATATGCACATGGCAATGAACCTAGTCACAATTATGCGTATTTATTTAATCGCACCACAACGCCATGGAAAACACAATATTATGTGAATGAGATTATGACATCGTTTTATCACAATGCACCAGACGGTTTAATTGGCAACGAAGATTGTGGTCAAATGAGTGCCTGGTATGTGATGAGTGCATTAGGTTTATATCAGGTATGTCCGGGCAAACCCGAATATGATTTTGGTTCTGCTATTTTTGATACTGCTGTAATCACCTTAGAAAACAATAAAAAAATTCGGATTATTACTAAAAACAAAAGTGCTAATTCTCCTTATTTAAAAAGTATTTCGTGGAACAAACAATTATTTCCATCACTTCAAATTCCACATGCCACATTAATGCAGGGTGGTGAATTGGTTTTCGAATTTACTGAACAAAAAATAAACGCTCAGCCATCATCAGACAGTATTCCAACTGCGGGATTGATAGCACCTGTAATTTCCGGTCCCGGCAATAGTTTTACAGATAAAACAACAATTGAAATCTCAACGCAATATGATACCGGTATATTAAAATTTTCGGTGAATGGCAGTAATCAACAGTATCCTGCTGAAAAAGGCGTTACAGCTATACTGACCTTTAATAGCAATGCGATTATTACTGCTCAATATTGTGTTGTAAATCCTGATACCAAAGCAGAAACATGTTCGGGCGTTGTTACAGGTAAATTTATACTCCGCAATAATGATTATGCCATTAAATATATTACGGCATACGACAAACAATATGCTGCCGGAGGTTCCACTTCATTAATTGATGGTTTACATGGAGGCGCAGATTTTAGAACAGGCATGTGGCAAGGCTGGCAAGGCACCGATATGGAAGTTGTTTTAGACTGTGGCAGCAACCAAACATTTACAAAAGTTGGAGCCGGATTTTTGCAGGATGTGAGAAGTTGGATTTGGATGCCAAAACAATTGGAAATTTATACCTCAACAGATGGCAAAACATTTTCTTTGTTAACAACCATTACCAATCAAGTAGCAACAACAAATTACGATTCAAAAGAAATTCAAAAGCTAACGGCAACAGTAAATACTACCACAGCACGTTATATCAAATTCAAAGCCATTAATTTCGGAACGGTACCTGAATGGCATCCCGGAAAAGGTGGCCAAACCTGGATATTTTGTGATGAATTAATTATAGAATAAAATTATCGGCTTATTACCAAGGTGGTTCTGTATTGTTGATTATTTACGGAGAGTTCAACAATATACATTCCATTTGCCAGCTGCGATGGTAATATACATTCAACCATCGGGTTCAAGTTATTTATTGGTGAATTTTGTTGCCATACCATTTGTCCTAAATTGTCGTATAACATCATTTGAACATTCTCGGAATTAAATAAATTCTCGCTCATTAAAATAGTTACCGAATTACTTGCCGGATTTGGGAAGACCTGTAATACATTATTTTCCGAAATATCATTTTCTAATTTGCAGGAATTAGTAACAATCATTTCGTTTGAATTTTTAAAGCAGCCAAAAACATTTGTTTCTTTTACTCTGTAACCACCAATAGCTGTTGCCAAATACATATTTGAGGTTGCACCTGTTATAATATCTCCATCTTTATACCATTGATACGTATTTCCAACAAACGGTACTGTTTTTAATTTCGCATTTCCGGTTAAACATATATCGGTTGAACCCACTGCAAAAATGAATGGATTAGGTTTATTGTTAACGGTTACCGCAACACTATTAGAAATGGCATTACATCCGCCAAGTGTAGAAATGTCAACGGTATAATTGCCTGTTTTAGTAACAGTATAATTGCCTGCAGTAGCGCCGACAATATTGACACCATCTTTTTTCCATTGATAAAAATAAGTTGGATGCAAAGTAGCTTGTAACAACACATTATTTCCTTTACAAAAAACGGTTGGCCCCATTGGTGTGATTAATGCTGTAATTACCTCTTCATCAATTATAATATCACAATCGTCATCAATCGAATTACATATTTCTGTTGCACCGGGATAAATGAGTCCGTTCGCATCATTACAGTCGTTACTATTTGCAACGAAACCTGTTGTTGGCTCACACAATAAGTCACTTGCTGCTGCATCTCCATAACCATCATCATCTGCATCGGTGTAATAAACTTCAGCACTTGCACAATCATATACGCGTTGAATAAATCCATCTGCCGTTCCCCCACCATAAAATATTTGATGTGCACCAAAAGTGATGGGATAATCCCAGCTAAATGTTTTACCGCCGAATATTATGGTTTCATCATTTAATATGTGAATGGTTCTGCCAAATTCATCCCAAAAACCTCCGGCATAAGTGGCCCAATAAAAATTGCCAAACACATCAAATTTTGCGAGTAATGCATCACCATTTCCGCCAATTGTATTTTGATAAGCATAAGCTGCAATTCCTGAATGCGAATAAGTATGCCCGCACAAATACACATATTCGCCGGAAACAGCAACTGCTTTTCCCATGTCTTCTGCAGTACCGCCATAATAAGTGGACCACAACCGGTCGCCATCGGGATTAAATTTTGCCAACATGGCATCTTGTCCGCCGGCATTTGAACCTCTGTAACCTAAGTGTGCTAATCCTGAATTTGTTCCTGTTTGAATGGCGATATATATATTGTTGTTGTTATCGAAATCAATACCGTTTGCATTATCATCCCCATTACCACCAAAATAAGTAGACCATATTAATTCACCTGCGGCATTATATTTTGTGAGTGTACAATCGTAATTACCTGACCATGTATTATCAAAACCTGAAAATGCAATTCCGGTAGTGCTTTCGGTATACCCAACCAGGTAAACATTATTATCTAAATCTACACCAACTGCGCGTGAATAATCATCAGCTTCACCACCCATATACGTTGCCCAGATGCGCAAACCTGATGGTGAAAATTTTGCGAGAAATTCGTCGTTGCCTGCATTTTTTTCATTTTGCCATCCACCATCTGCAATAGCCATAGCACTTGAAGTTGAACCTGAAATATAAACATCACCCAAAGTATCAATTGCAATACCTCTGGCATAATCATAACTTCCTCCACCAAACAAAGTTGACCAAATTAAAGTACCGTTGTCATTTAATTTAAATAAAAAAGCATCGTAATTATTTCCCAATGCTTCCTGATGCACACCGGGAGTTGTTTCGAAATTATTGCTAAAGGTGAAACCGGTTACATAAATTTTGTTGTTTTTATCTATAACTAATTCCGTTCCGTAATCACCTTTATTGCCGCCAAAATAAGTACCCCAAATTCTATTTCCTGCGGGACTTAATTTCGCAACATAGGCATCAAAAAAACCACCCTGATAACTATTATGGTATCCCAAATGTGCCATTGCATTGCTGCTGCTTGTATATCCGGTAATATATATATTCCCATCAGCATCTACATCAATTCCATTAACGGCATCTTCACCAAATCCACCGTAAAAAGTTGACCAATCAAGTTCCGGGTCAACAATTAAAGTATGTAATGGATTATAATTATCAATTTCAAATTTCAAATAATTATTAGATAAAATAAAAGCAGCATTTATTTTTTCCGCTGATTCTTTTTCAAAACAAAACAAACCCTTGTCGTTAATTTCTCCTAAGGGAGATGAAATTTGCATGTGGGTTGCATCAACTAAATGCGCTTCATCAGTTCCGGTAATTTGAAAAGTTATATCATTTTTATTTGCGCCGGGATGGAGGATTAAATCGTATTTGAGTTTTCCGTTTTTACAGTATAATACCCAATCGATATTCGGGTAAATATTTTTGCAGGTTATTTTTTCAAATGTTGGAATATTGGTTATTCCATCGCCATATTGTTCGCCGAAATAATTTTCTACAATCAAAGACTTCGATTCGGGAATTACTTCAATTTGTGTATTGGCATTAACAAATTTCACATCAATACGATGTGTGCTGATAATTTGTTCCTGCAAAGGAAAGTCTTTTTCGAGGTCGAAGAGAAAAGCATTTACATTTTGCAGTTCACCGGTATGATACTTTGTGAATTGATAACTTAACCCATCGCGATAAACAAAAATGGTGGCTCCGTTATTGGTAAGTGCAAAGATTACATCATCAGCAGGTAAACCATATTCATTAATTATTTGCCCTTTGTTGGCGACAAATAATAATTGTTCAGCAGATACATCGGCAACATAGTCAGGTTGTTGTGCAAACACAACAACTGAGGAGCAAATAAAAAATAGTACAATTAAACAATTACGAATTAACATTGCTGTTGCCTGTAAATTTCTAATTTAAGTTAATACTAAAATTAAAGATAGTGTTATTAATAAGAATGATTGTCAAAAAAGCTTAAAAGTTGCAGGCAGCTGCCATAAAAAAAGCCGTCTGAAAATACATTCAGACGGCAAGATATCAATATTACGTGTAGGATTAAGCGCCTAAACCAATACGTTTAAATGCAGTAACAGTAAGATCTTTATCTACTGCTGTAAGCACATCGCGAATTGATTTGCTGTTATCTTTCACAAATTTTTGGTTTAATAAAGTAGCATCTTTAAAATATGCTTCTAATTTACCGGTAGCAATTTTTTCAAGGATTGCTTCAGGTTTACCTTCAGCACGAGCTTGTTCGCGACCGATTTCCATTTCGCGGGTTTTAACCTCTTCCGGAACATCGTTTTTATCGATAGCTATTGGTGACATTGCAGCAATTTGCATGGTAACATCTTTACCAACGGTTTCAACTGCTTCACCTTTTTTATTCATAGCAACCAATACACCTACTTTACCATTTGAGTGATTGTAAGCAACAACGGTTTCTGCTGATAATAAAGCATAATCAGTGATATCGATTTTTTCGCCGATTTTACCAACTTGTTCTGCAATTTTTTCTGCGATAGTAATACCATCCATAGTCATTGCCATCAAAGCTTCTTTTGATTCAGCTTTATTGGCCATAGCTACATCAGAAATTGATTTAGCAAAATCGATATACGCTTGATTTTTAGCAACGAAATCGGTTTCGCAGCCAAGACCCATAATTGTTCCAAAAGAACCATCATTATTGATCACAGCTATCACCACACCTTCGTTAGTTTCGCGGTCGGCGCGTTTTTCACTTACTTTTTGACCTTTTTTTCTCAGATAGTCGATTGCAGCTTCAAAGTCGCCACCTGTTTCACCAAGTGCTTTTTTGCAATCCATCATACCTGCGCCTGTGATTTGACGCAATTTGTTTACATCACCTGCAGTAATTGTAACTGACATAATTATTCTCCTTTTTGTTTATTTTAAAAAACCCTTCCGCCTCAGGTGGAAGGGTTTATGATTTTGAAATATGATAATCGATAAACTTATTTCTTACGCTGAGTCATCGGACGACGTGCACCAGGTTTTCTGTCTGCCGTTCTAGGACCGCCTTTGCCTCTTGGGCCTTTGCGTTGACCATCAGCATCATCTTCACCTGCCAATCTGATTTCATCATCTTTATCGCCGAATTCATCTTTACCATCGTGACGTGCATCTTCCATTTCTTCTTTGTTTTTAGCACGTTCTTCTAAACCTTCAACAATTGCATCGGTTAAATATTTAATCACGATAGCGATTGATTTAGCAGCATCGTCGTTAGCCGGCACAGCGAAATCCACTTTATTAGGATCGCAGTTGGTATCAACCATACCGAAAGTGGTAATATTGAGACGGTGTGCTTCAGCAATAGCGATATGTTCGTGACCTATATCTACAACTAATAAAGCTGCAGGTAAGCGGTTTAATTGTACCACACCACCGATTACTTTTTCCAATTTATCGCGTTCGCGGCTTAACACGAGGCGTTCTTTTTTGGTCATGTTTTCGGCAGAACCATCAGACAACATACGTTCGATAGTTTGCAATTTTTTAATGCTTTTACGAATGGTAGTAAAGTTGGTAAGCATACCACCTAACCAACGTTCGGTAGCGAACGGCATGCCAACGCGGCGTGCTTGTTCTTCCATTGTTTCTTTTGCCTGTTTTTTAGTGGCAACGAACATGATTTTTTTACCACTGCGTGCAATGTTTCTTAAAGCTGCAGCAGCCTCATCTAATTTTTCAAGAGTTTTGTAAAGGTCGATAATGTGAATACCTTTTTTCTCCATGAAAATATAAGGAAGCATTTTCGGATTCCATTTTTTACGTAAGTGTCCAAAGTGTACACCGGCTTCCAATAACTCGTTATATGATAATTTTTCCATTTGATTTCGCTTTTTCGATTAACGTTTAGAGAATTGTGTAGCACGACGTGCACCATGAAGACCAAATTTCTTTCTCTCCACCATACGGCTGTCGCGTGTAAGAAAACCTTTTGCTTTAAGCGCTGGTTTCAATTCTTCGTTCATTTTAACGAGGCATCTTGAAATTCCCATTTTCACTGCTTCTGCCTGACCTTTGATACCACCGCCGGTTGCATTAACAACAACGTCGAAATCGTTAGCCATGTTTACTGTTTCCAGAGGATCAGTAACATTGTGCAATAAGTGTTTTGCTGCGAAATATTCTTTATAGTCTTTACCATTAACGGTAATAGTTCCTTTGCCTTTTTTCAGAAAAACACGGGCAACCGCATTTTTTCTTCTGCCAACTGCATTTATTGTTTCCATGCCTTATTTATTTTAAAGTTTTAGGTTTTTGAGCGGCATGCGGATGTTCAGTACCGGCATACACAAACAATTTTTTATACATCGCAGAACCGAGTTTATTGTGCGGTAACATTCCTTTGATAGAACGTTCCAATAATTTATGCGGCTGTTTTGCGAGAACGGTTTTAGGATTGGCAACTTTACGGCCGCCAGGGTATCCTGTATACCAGTCAATTTCTTTCTCCAGCATTTTTTTACCGGTAAGTTTCACCTTTTCGGCATTGATAATGATGATGTAATCACCGCAATCGGTATGAGGCGTAAAATACGGTTTGTTTTTACCTCTTAAGATGGCAGCTACTTTTGCGCTAAGGCGACCTAATGTCTGGCCTTCAGCGTCTATCAGCCACCAATCATGCGTAACTGTTGCCGCATTGGCCGATCTGGTTTTGTAACTTAAAGTATCCACTGTATGGTTTTTGTTAAACTGTTTAAAAAGCCCGTTTTATCTACGGGGCAGCAAAGATACCCGTACCCCTTTCAAAATACAAGGAAAATGCACAAAAAAAAGCGAGCTACCTTCATAACTCGCTGATTTTCAGTGAAAATTTTGCACTTTTTTATCTTCTACTCATGTATAACATGATGTAATAAATCAAGGTTGCCAATGAACCCAAAGCAGCTACAACATAAGTGTAACCGGCCCAGTTTAAGGCGTCTTTTGCTTTTCCCATTTCCATGGTTCCGGCCAATGAACTGCCCTGTAACCAGCTGATAGCGCGGTTGCTGGCGTCAATTTCGACAGGTAAAGTCAAAAAGCTGAACAGGGTTAAAATCCCAAAAAGGATAATACCGGCCAATAATAAGGTTTGCCCTAATGAGCCTCCTACTATAATACCACCAATAATAACCCAAGGCACCCAACCGGAGGTAACACCAACAATTGGCACCATTTTGCTGCGCATTTGTAACCACGAATAAGCAGTGGCGTGCTGCACAGCGTGACCACATTCGTGGGCGGCAACAGCAGCTGCTGCAATACTATCGGAACTGTAAACCGATTCGCTCAGGTTTACGGTTTTGTTTACGGGATTATAGTGGTCGGTAAGCTGACCGGCAACCGAAATTACCTGAACATCGTGAATACCATTTTCGGCAAGCATACGTTCAGCAATGTCTTTACCTGTTAACCCGCCTTTGACAGGTATTTGAGAATATTTTTTGAATTTGCTTTTTAACACGCCGCTCACAATCAATCCGATTATGGCGAACACAATACCAATAATGTAAGCTCCTATCATTTTCTATCTTCTATTTTAGTTGTTTTACGAAATTATATAACGAAATCGGTATAAAAAAGTTTGTTATTACTTGTTAAACAAGTCTTTTGCCGACACATTTTTGCGCTCAGCCTCTTCAATGGCAAGCACTTCTTTGCGTTTGTAACCCATCATATTGGCCATAATATTGGTTGGAAACATTTCCACCGAGTTGTTATAAGCAGTTACAGCCGCATTATAGGTGCGACGTGCAGCCGAAATCTGTTCCTCTATCTCTGTCCAGGTGCTTTGCAATTGAATAAAGCTGGTATTTGCCTTTAAATCAGGATAATTTTCAACCGCAACCCTCAAACCGCTCAACAAGCCGGTAAGCTGATTTTCCATTCCAATACGCTCCTGAGCAGGCATATTTGGCTGAGCCTGAATGCTATTGCGCAGTTCCACAATCTTGGTCAGGGTATCCTGCTCGTAGGTCATATACTGCTTAACGGTTTCCACCAGATTGGGTATTAAATCGAAGCGCTTTTTGAGCATAGCATCGATGGTTCCAAAGGCGTTTTCTACCTGGTTTTTGCGTCCAACAAGGGTGTTGTATAAACCCACAATAATGAGCAACAATACAACGATGATAATAATAGGAATTAATGACATGGCTGTGATATTTCGGGTAAAGATAATAAGATGACGAATATGGGGGAGAGATATTGTGATGACGGGGAAGGAATTTGGGGATTGAGCAATCCCGATAGCTATCGGGAGAGCAAGATTGAGGCAGAATTGAGCAAAATTGAAGCAATCCCGATAGCTATCGGGAGAACAAAATTGAGGCAGAATTGAGCAGAATTGAGCAAGATTGAAAAAATAATAAAATCAATAAACCTTTACAATGAAATGAGAAATTAACAACCTAACAACAAATCAAAATCTTGTTTCAATTTTGATCAATTATAAAATAAATAATATTTTACGATGAAATGACAAATTAACAACCTAACACAAATCAAAATTTTGCTCAATCTTGTTCTCCCGATAGCTATCGGGACTCAATTATAAAATAAATAATAGTTTACGATGAAATGACCAATTAACAACCTAACAACAAATCAAAATCTTGCTTCAATTTTGTTTCAATCGACTGATCAATAATAAAATCAATAATAGTTTACGATGAAATGAAAAATTAACAGCGTAACTCCAAATCAAAATTTTGATTCAATCTTGTTCTCCCGATAGCTATCGGGACTGCTCAATAATAAAATAAATAATAGTTTACGATGAAATGAAAAATTAACAACCTAACAACAAATCAAAATCTTGCTTCAATCTTGTTTCAATTTTGATCAATTATAAAATAAATAATAGTTTACGATGAAATGAGAAATTAACAGCGTAACTCCAAATCAAAATTTTGATTCAATCTTGTTCTCCCGATAGCTATCGGGACTGCTCAATTATAAAATAAATAATAGTTTACGATGAAATGAAAAATTAACAACCTGACAACAAATCAAAATCTTGCTTCAATCTTGTTCTCCCGATAGCTATCGGGACTGCTCAATTATAAAATAAATAATATTTTACGATGAAACGAGAAATTAACAGTCTAATTACATATCAAAATTTTGCTCAATCTTGCTCTCCCGATAGCTATCGGGATTGCTCAATAAAAAAATAAATAAATACTTTACATATTTTTGACTTGTTTAAACCCTTAAAATGAATAAAGTAACCCTTAGTGTTTTTCACCACAGAGGTGAGAAACAAATCAAGATTGAATTCGATTACAATGCTGCTATTGCAAGCAGGCTTAAAGCAGCAGGAGCCAAGTGGAGCAAAACAGCAAGCAGCTGGTATATTGCCTATTCAAAGCCACATTTTCAGTTTTTGAAACAATTGTTCAGTGAAACGAATGATTACGAATTAATTATTTTAAAACCGGATGAGCACTCAACGCCTGTTGATAATTCGGCACATGTGCTAACATCAAATAACAATGAGCAATTATCCGCTTTAATTCGGTTTGATGAAGAGTTATTATTAATGAATTACAGCATCAATACAAGAAAGAATTATCGTTCCGATTTTCACCGATTTTTGAATTATTACAATGGGCTGAGTCCGCAAGAAATAACAAGTGAACAAATACGGGAATATATGTTGCATGGGATAAAAGAGGAAAAAATTAGTGCCACTGCAACAAATGGACGCATTAACGCAATTAAATTTTATTTTGAAAAAGTGTTAAAGCAGGAGCGTCGAGTTTATGATTTGCCACGTCCTAAAAAACCGAATAAATTGCCAAATATTTTAAGTGAAGATGAGGTATATCGGTTATTGGCCGCATTAGAAAACATAAAACACCGAGCTATATTATACCTTGCGTACAGTGCCGGATTTAGAATAAGTGAAGTAGTTAATTTGAAATTAACCGACATTGATAGTGAACGCATGTTAATTCATATACGAAACGCTAAAGGATATAAAGACCGCTACGTATCGCTTTCACCGGTTTTATTGGAAAACTTGCGATTGTATTTTGTAAAGTATAAACCAAAGGTTTACTTATTTGAGGGCCAATATGGTGAAACGTATAGTGTACGAAGCATACAGGAAATTTTTAAAAATGCCAAAAAACTGGCCAACATTAAAAAGCCGGCAAGTTTTCATAGTTTGCGTCACAGTTTTGCGACACATTTATTGGAAGCCGGAACCGACATTCGGTACATTCAAAATATGCTAGGCCATGCAAGTTTAAAAACCACAGAAATATACACCCATGTATCCCGAAAATCATTAGGAACAATTGAAAGTCCGCTTGACAAATTAATGCGTAGAGGTCTTTGACCCAAACGGCTTTGCGCAACCCAATAACTGTTGTATATCCAAAAATGCGCAAGTTTTGTTATTGATAATCAATGAATTAGAAATACTAATTAGATTTACGGAAGTTGTGTATATTCGCAAATATATTGTTACCACCAATTGTAAAGAGACAATGAAGCATAGAATTTTCATACTGACAATTTACTTTTTGTTTGGACAGTTCCAAGCGTGGGGACAGACTGAAACGATAGTAAATTTTAGTAAAAGCGACAAAGTTGGTGAAAAAAAGGATTTAGATTCTCTATTTATTCATCAACAGACACTTTGATTGTATTTAACTCCGAAGACAATAAAGAATTAAAAAGAAACTAAAGTTTCAGTTCCAGCTGGCAGTGACACAATCATAGGAGTGTTTGAGTATTCCAATGACTTTAAGGAATGGCATAAAGTTGAATATCCAATCGCATTAGAAAAGGAACTTAAAAGAATGGAATTCAAAATTTACTTTTCCGCAAACGACAAGAAAGTGGAATTTTACAAGACTTGACTGTAGACAAGTTTTATGCAACGAACCGAGTTTCCATGCAACCTGTTTTCAAAAAACAAATCGGAGAACAACCAGTGTTTATGATTGTGAGCAATTGCGATGCCTTTGGGTTGCAGTTCATTAAATCATTTCTATGGAACAATGAAAACCAAAATAGAATATGGTTGGTTTGATTTTCACAGTCATATTGCTCTTCGACTGTTCCCGAAAAACCTCTTAATAAATCCGACACAGTTTATTCTTGGGTTCCTAATTATAATCCTGTGACGAATATATAATCAAAAGAAGGGGACATATAAATATACTGTTGCAATGGGACTTGAAGATATTCGGACGGAATACCAACAAAACTTATTGAGCAAGGACAAACGAGAATGCGGACGGAATATTTTACGAATTAGAAACCGAGTTTATAGTAGAATGAAAAACAACTGGTGGTAACAACACATTTGCAATAGGCGGGGTTTCGTGCTCCGCAGACAGTTTAGAGGTAGCCGAAAGTTTTGTGCTCCGCATAAACATTTGTGGTAAAAATCCCGCCCATCGCAAATCTGCAAACCGTTACCACCAATTGTAAAGAGACAATGAAGCATAGAATTTTCATACTGACAATTTACTTTTTGTTTGGACAGTTCCAAGCGTGGGGACAGACTGAAACGATAGTAAATTTTAGTAAAAGCGACAAAGTGGTGAAAACAAAAGGATTTAGATTCTCTATTTATTCATCAACAGACACTTTGATTGTATTTAACTCCGAAGACAATAAAGAATTAAAGAAACTAAAGTTTCAGTTCCAGCTGGCAGTGACACAATCATAGGAGTGTTTGAGTATTCCAATGACTTTAAGGAATGGCATAAAGTTGAATATCAATCGCATTAGAAAAGGAACTTAAAGAATGGAATTCAAAATTTACTTTTCCGCAAACGACAAAGAAAGTGGAATTTTTACAAGACTTGACTGTAGACAAGTTTTATGCAACGAACCGAGTTTCCATGCAACCTGTTTTCAAAAAACAAATCGGAGAACAACCAGTGTTTATGATTGTGAGCAATTGCGATACGACCTTTTGGGGTTGCAGTTCATTAAATCATTTCTATGGAACAATGAAAACCAAAATAGAATATGGTTGGTTTGATTTTCACGGAGTCATATTGCTCTTCGACTGTTCCCGAAAAACCTCTTAATAAATCCGACACAGTTTATTCTTGGGTTCCTAATTATAATCCTGGTGACGAATATATAATCAAGAAGCGGGACATATAAATATACTGTTGCAATGGGACTTGAAAGATATTCGGACGGAATACCAACAAAACTTATTGAGCAAGGACAAACGAGAATGCGGACAAGAATATTTTACGAATTAGAAACCGAGTTTATAGTAGAATGAAAAAGAACAACTGGTGGTAACAGCACATTTGCAATAGGCGGGGTTTCGTGCTCCGCGAACAGTTTAAGTAGCCAAATGTTTTGTGTTCCGCATAAAATTATTGGTAAAAATCCGCCCATCGCAAATCTGCAAACCGTTAGCTGCAACCCTATTGCGACACTGCAAACTTTAAACTGACTGCAACAAATGAAGCATTATTACTTTTCTGACAACAACCAACAACTTGGACCGTTCACTTTAGATGAACTCAAAGTTAAGCGACTTAAAAAGTCAACTTTGGTTTGGACTGACGGTTTACAGGACTGGACAACTGCTGATACATGACGAACTCAAAAGACTTCGTAATTTCTGAACCACCACCTTTGCCTAGTAAGAAAACAAGTGAGCCAGACAATACTGTGAAAATAAAGCTGACGCCTCAACTATTTCAAGTGGCTGTGCAAAAGAAGGCAGAAACAACTTTTCTCGGAATTGTTTTGTTGCTTACTCCAATTATTATCAAACTTTCAGGAGCTTTCAGTTTTGAAACCGAGGAAAGTTATAATCAGGCACGAACATTTATCGCAATAGCATCATTAGCTATAAGAATTTTTGTAACGGTTTGGGTTGTTAGCATAGCAAATAGGCAAAATAGAAATTCTACTGGATGGGGATGGTTTGCCTTTTTTCTTCCTTCAATTTCACTAATTATTATTGGACTTCTAAACAAACTTCCTCTAAAAATAAACATTGACAGTTCACTTTCAATTGACGAGAAAATCACAATTCTAAAACAGAAGGCGACCGAATTAAAATGATTTTAGATATAATGAGGCGTTATCTGTTTTATGAAAATTAAAGAACTGAATGTTGATTATCCGCTGATTGATGAAGAAATCAAAACCTGCAAAGACAAAATCCAAGCAACCAATAACAGCTTAATTGAAGAGAAAGAAACAGTTCCGCAAAAAAAAGTTATGATTTCTTTTGAAACGAATAATGGCAAAATAGAAATCGAACAAAATAATTCCTTTAGTGCGCCAGAGCCAGGAAAAAAAGCATTCAAAAATGGACAACAAGCACCGACAGGAAAATACAAATTTGGTTTTATGTGGTATGTGCATATTGAAAATGGAATTGTCACAAAAGTTACTCTGTTATAAATTGAATTCTTATTTGCTAAATTAGAACTATGACTTGTGAATTATGTAAGGAAAGAGAAGCCGACAAAAAGAACACTCACTTTTTGACTGACGGAATTATTCGTAGTTGTTTAAATCTTGACGGCAGTAAGGAGCGAGAAAAAGGTTTCTACTTTGACTTATCCAATGACAACGCATTTGTTGAATTCAATTTTCAACGAGGAACTTCCGTTGACAAACTTGAAGCATCTTTGGGCAGACAAGT
>JADKEK010000003.1:0-97500 GCA_016718035.1 Bacteroidota bacterium
TAAGCTTCAATCAAAAAATTATTGAAAAAGCTATGGCTGAGTGGCGTGAGATTTCTCAAAATCTTAAAAGGGAAGCTAAGTTTGGACCATTTTCTTATAAACCAACGGTTTACAGCCAACTTGGACTATGACAAATAGATTTCAGACAATATTTACGAAGAACTATTGGAGATATATATTCTCTCTAAAGAAAACTATTAATGCTGCTTTAGGAACATTAGGTATCATCTGGTTACTAGTTGAGCCGACAAGTTACTTTTCACAAGGGCTTTCCGATTTTTTCAAAGCTCATTGGCTTTGGCTATTAGTTTTAGGTGGAATTTGGGTTATATATGAGAACTGGCCAAAAACGGAATTTTGTTATAAGCTAAATAAGCGTGATATAAGAATTCAAATTGCCATAGGTAATTTGTTTGACTACAAAGGGCATTTAGTTATTCCAATCAATACTTCTTATGATACTACATTTGAAGGTGATTTAATAGCTAACACAAGCACGCAAGGACAATTTACTATCAAATATTTTAAAGAGCCTCGTTATCTTGACCAAGACTTGACGATTGCTCTAGCAGGAGAGCAACCGACCTTCCAACTTCCACAAAAAAATAGGGGTAATAAATATCGATATGACATTGGGAAAGTTCTAAAACTTAAACTTGAAAATGATAAATATGCATTTTTATCAGCCATATCTGACATGAACAATAATGGTGTAGCTGAAACAAATTTTGATAACATACAAACTAGTTTAGGTTCACTATGGTCTTATGCTTCAACAAATGGAGAATCTGGACAAATAAATATTCCAATAATAGGGACTGGACGTGGACGATTAATTGATTCAAGAGAAAAAGTTATTAAATCAATTATCAACTCTTTTATTTCCGCCACGACAGAAACTGAAAGAAGATTTTGTGACAAGTTAAATATTGTCATTCACCCAAAAGACTTTTCAGAGCACCAAATCAACATTGATGAATTAACAAGATACCTAGAACTGAAATGTGACTTTTACGAATATGACACAAGGAGAACTGGCACCGGACAAGCTATATGAAGAGAAAAACGGGACGTAAAACGTGTTTTGCTGCAGGTGGGCTAACTTATCACTTGGAGTTTTGTGCTTCTATTGAAAGTTTGTAATAAGCTGCAACATTATACTCAGAAACACGCCCGAACTCAATGCCCGAAAACTTAAGCTGTAACAGTAACACGACAGTCATAACCACAACTTAATAACTATAATACAAATTAAAAATGAATATGGAAAATACAACACTTGTAACAGGTAAGAAATACATCAAAGACATTTTTAGCCCAGAGCAATTTTTTAATATTCCCGAATACCAAAGACCATACGTTTGGGGTGAAGAGCAAATTGTAGCCTTGCTTGAAGACGTTAGTAAAGCAATGGAAAATGATAGCAACAAAGAATATTTTCTTGGTTGCATGATTTGGAATACTAGGCACGACAAGACTAATAAAAATGTGGAATATGTTTACCAAGACATATTGGACGGGCAGCAGCGATTTATAACTCTGTTTTTATTACATGGTGTAATTCGAGACATTTCCATCAAAGACAAATTGAAGGACAATGTTCAAAAGAGACTAGTACAAGAGGCAGATGATTACAATAACATTCCTTCAAGAAATAGAATAGAATTTGAAATACGTGACGACAAAGATTTTCTTGACAAATACATAATTAGCGAAGGCGGCACTCTCTTAATAAATGAAATTGAAGAGGTTTCCACAAACCCCAAATCAGGTGCTTCTATTCGTAATATGGCAGCTGGTATACTAATTATGAAACGCTGGTGGGATTCCAAATTTGCAGAGAATGTTGGAACAGAGGAACATTACTTAGCAGACTTTTATAAATATCTTTCTACTAAAGTTCTTGCTCTTTATTTAGCAACACCTAATAACCTAGATGATGCATATAATCTATTTACTGTTTTGAATAGCAGAGGACTACAGTTACAAGTATCCGACATTCTTAGAGCACAAAATCTGCGTGTAATTGAAAATCCTGAACTAAGAAAATTATATGCCAATAAATGGTCTGACTTTGAAAATGCAATTTCAGCACCTTACAGAAATTTTGACGACTTCCTTTGGGCTTTAGTTTTTATAAAAATGAAATATCGGAGTGACGATAACAAGAGCCTTACAAAAGCCTTTGAGTTTATGTTTAAACGAGGAATGATTTCCAAAGGAACAGATACCTTAGATTACGTTGGCAAGTATATTAAACACTTTGAAGCTATAACAAACGGGAGCATTTCAACAAGAGAAAGTTTAAATCTCTTTGGTAACATTAATTTTATTTTGGCTAGCGTTTTTGGCAGCCAATATTTAACGCCACTAATGCACTACCGAGAATGTTTTGGCGAGTCAAAAATTGTGGAGTTTATGATTAAAATCGACAATCTTTTCTCAATTGGTTGGCTTTTGGGTCGAAGGCAATCACAAACTAGAACTTTCATCATCCTGAGAAAAATAGACACCTATTTTGAATCATTCAAGAAAAAAGAAATGACACTTGACGAAGCCGTTGAAGAGTTTTTAAATGATAGTTGTCTACGCTATGATTTCTATGATGAAGAAATATCATCTGAAAAACCAATAAATATTGCAGACTTTGTAAGCCTTCTAGAAAATGAAAAATGGGGTGCATACGTAGGAACACGAATTAACAAAACAAGATATTTGTTATTAAAAATGGACATGTTGATGGGTAGCGCTGGAACCATACTTCAGTATAATAAAGATTCTTCATCAGTTGAACATCTTATGCCGCAAAAAATAGAAGATACAGAATGGAAGGTCGATTCTATAAGTCATAAAGAATGGTTACACAGACTTGGAAACCTAGCGTTAATAGACAAGAACAAAAACGCATCATTAAGTAATAAGCTATTCCACGAAAAGAAAGCAAAATATCAAGGTGCTATTGAAACAAGAGCAAACACAAATTTTCTTTTCATTACAAATCAAGAATGGAATATTGAAACAATTGAAAATAATCATAAAAGGACTTTAACACTTCTGACACAGTATTATGAGGGTAATAGTTTAAAAACATTTCAACAAATTAAGAAGAACTTAAACTCGCCAATATTATTATTGTGACAAAAAAGGTCGAAGCTAACACGGGTTTTTAGTCAAGCGGGGTGACGCACAAACTTAGAGTTCTGTGCTTTTATTCAAGTGTTGTGCAAGTTGCACAGCAACTGCGGATGTTACGAAACCAGCAAGAACGCAAAGCCTTAAACCGTTACAAGTACCCCTAAAATAGCCGACAGTGTGTCTTTGAACTGATAAAAATCAGTAACATATTTGGACTTTCGTGATACTCAAGTCAACCTTTCACAAACCAAAAGAGCCATTTTTTGCCAATGCACCCATAAAGAAAATGCAACAATAAAACTTAACTTAGCAAATATTAAAAATTTTTAATACGGACACCTGAAAATGGCCAAACATAAAAAAGAAACCGACAACGGAGGTTCGCAAACACCTTTGAAAACTGAAACAAAGCGCGAGCAAATAAAGGAAAAGAAAAAGCAATTGAAGTTACCCTTTGGGAAGCAGCAAATAAATTGAGAGGTAGCGTAGAGCCTGCCGAATACAAACACGTAGTATTAGGACTGATTTTTTTAAAGTTTGCCAGCGACAAGTTTGAAGAACACCGAGCCAAACTGATTGCCGAAGGCAAAGAAAAATACATTGAAATGCCCGAGTTCTACAATATGAACAATGTGTTTTTCTTGGAAGAAACCAGCCGTTGGAGTTTACCTGATAAAAAGAGCCAAACAAAACGACATTGCCTTACTCATTGACACCGCTTTGCACACCATTGAGAAAAACAACAAAGCACTACGCGGTGCTTTGCCCGACAATTACTTTTCTCGTTTGGGTTTGGATGTAACCAAACTAGCTTCTTTGCTCGATACCATTAACGATATTGACACCACCAAAGACCCGAAACAAGATGTAGTTGGAAAAGTGTATGAATACTTCCTTTCAAAATTTGCATTGGCCGAAGGAAAAGGCAAAGGAGAATTTTACACACCAAAAAGCATTGTAAACCTGATTGCCGAAATGATTGAACCTTACAAGGGCATTATCTATGACCCTGCTTGTGGTTCGGGTGGTATGTTTGTTCAATCTATCAAGTTTATTGAAGCACACCACGGCAACAAAAAAGAAATTTCTATTTACGGACAGGAATACACCAACACCACTTACAAACTGGCAAAGATGAACCTTGCCATACGGGGCATTAGTGGAAACCTTGGCGAAAAAGCAGCCGACACTTTTGCAGACGACCAACACAAAGACCTGAAAGCCGATTACATAATGGCAAACCCACCTTTTAACCAAAAAGACTGGCGAGCCGAAAACGAATTGAAAGACGACCCACGTTGGAGAGGTTATGATGTGCCACCCAAAAGCAATGCCAACTATGGTTGGATTTTGAATATGGTTTCTAAACTTTCCGACAATGGCATTGCAGGTTTTATATTGGCAAATGGTGCATTGAGTGGCGGTGGCGAAGAATACAAAATACGCAGAAAGCTGATTGAAAATAATTTAGTGGAAGCCATTTTGGTATTGCCACAAGATATGTTTTACACCACTAACATTAGTGTTACGCTTTGGATTGTAAAACAAAAACAAGAAAGCACGGAGTAAAAAAATAGGAGATGAAACACGCAACTACCGTGACAGAGAAAAAGAAATCCTGTTTATGGATTTGCGACAAATGGGTAATCCGTTTGAGAAGAAATACATCCAGTTTTCCGAAGATGACATATAAAAAAGTAACAAGCACTTACCACCAATGGCAATGCAAAGAAATTGAAAACATTCCAGAGTTCTGTTATGCCGCTTCATTTAATGAAGTAGCAAAAAAAGATTTTTCATTGGTGCCAAGCAAATACATTGAGTTTGTAAACCGTGACGAAAACATTGACTTTGACGAAAAATGCAAACCTTGAAAAACGAATTTGCCGATTTATTAAAAGCCGAAGCCACAAGTAAAAATGATTTATTAACCGTGTTTAAAGAATTGGGTTATGAAATCAAATTATAAAAGATTAGGGAATTACATACAGGAATTAAAAGTTCGTAATACTGAACAAAAGGTGGAAAAACTATTAGGTATCAATATTGATAAGTTCTTTATGCCATCTGTTGCCAATGTAGTTGGAACTGACTTATCAGTTTATAAAATCGTAAAAAAAAATCAGTTTGCTTGCAACAGAATGCATGTTGGCAGAGATTATAGATTACCTATTTCAATGTCAAAAATTAATGAAGAATTTATTGTTTCACCTGCATATGATGTGTTTGAGATTACAGACACAAAAGTATTGAATCCTGAATATTTGATGATGTGGTTTACTCGCAGAGAATTTGACCGCAACACTTGGTTTTACACTGATGCAGATGTAAGAGGTGGTTTACCATGGAAATCATTTTGTGATTTACAATTACCAATTCCCCACCCAGACGAACAACGAGAAATCGTAAAAGAATACAACACCATACAAAACCGCATAGCCCTTAACCAACAACTCATACAAAAACTGGAAGAAACTGCACAGGCGATTTATAGGGAGTGGTTTGTGGAGTTTGAATTTCCTGATAAAAAAGGTAAGCCATATAAAAGTAATGGAGGGGAAATGGTTTGGTGTGAAGAATTGGGGAAGAATATTCCGAAGTGGTGGAAAAAATGCATTTTAAAAGATATTTCAAACTGTCATGATTTCAAAAGAAGACCATTATCTGAGGAGGAAAGAAACGATTTTAAAGGTTTTTATCCTTATTATGGAGCAATGGGAATTGTCGATTACGTCCTCGAATATTTGTTTGATGGTGAATATTTATTGTTTTCAGAGGATGGTGTTAATGTAATTACTGAAAAGGGATACCCGTCTGTTTTTTTGATTAATGAAAAGTTCTGGGTAAATAATCATGCTCACATTTTAGAAGGTAAGGATGGATATTCAACTAGACTACTTTATTGTATGCTTAAAGAAGTTAATGTTAGTGATTTAGTAACTGGTGCAGCCCAGCCAAAAATCAACCAAGAAAACATGAATAGTATCTCATTGGTGAAGCCTGAATTAGATATTTCGTTCAATTTCAATAAAATAATTCATCCTATGTTTAATACAATTCAAATTAAATCAAAAGAAAACCTAAAGCTATCGGAACTGAAAGAGTTGTTACTTTCTAAATTGGCTACAGTAGAATAAAAATTAAGATTATGAATTTAACTCTACCAAAAATATTTAAACTTGTTGACGAAATTGGCTCTAATCAGATATGGCACTTTTTGGGAGAGCAAAAGAAAATTGACAATGTTCAAATTATTAGCACAACCCCCTTCGCAGTACAATCATTAGGAGTGAATTACTTATTGACAAGTGATAAAAACCATCAAGACGATACAATTGATTATATTCTACTTACTTCCAAAATTCCAAGGAGAGCGGATTTTAACGCAGGGAGAATAAATATTCAACGTTGGCTTAAACATCCACTTTTTCAAAACATAACTCCAGAAGATGTTGTAGCTACTTGGGTTGACAAATTCAAATTCATTAAGGAAAACGAGCAACAAAATATCAAAGGACTGAGACCGCCACAGATTGGTGCATTGCACTCTATTTTAGCTCACATTCACAACGCAGATGACAAAGCAATTGTAGTAATGCCAACAGGAACAGGTAAAACTGAAACAATGTTGGCAACACTAATTTCAAATTGTTGCAAAAAGCTTCTTGTTTCTGTTCCTTCTGATTCACTCAGAACACAGATTGCACAAAAATTTATTACACTGGGATTACTAAAGGAATATGGAATTGCGGATGAATCTTGCCTGAATCCGATTGTTGGGATAGTCAACAGCGGTTTTGATACCCCACAAGACTTACAAAATTTCATTGACAAGTGTAATGTAGTTGTATCAACAATGACATTATTAACAGATTTTTCACCAGAACAAAAAGAAATATTAAATAATTCTTTTTCTCATTACTTTGTTGATGAGGCTCATCATTCAGAGGCGAAAACTTGGAAAGAACTTATTAATAGGTTCGACAAGGAGAAAGTATTTCTATTTACTGCAACACCTTTTCGAAATGACGGACAGAGTTTACAAGGAAAGCAAATCTTTAATTTTTCCTTAAGGAAAGCACAAGAACAGAAATACTACAAACAGATTAACTACCTACCTATAAGAGAATACAATAAAGATTTAGCCGATAAAAAAATTGCAGAAAATGCCATTGTTCAACTAAGAGCAGACCGAGCTAATGGTTTTAACCATTTTATTATGGCAAGGTGCAAAGATAAAGTTAGAGCAAGGGAGGTTTTTGAATATTACAAGGATTACGATGAATTTAAACCTGTATTAGTTTATACAGGAATTGCAGGCATAGGAAATAAAATTGAAGCAATAAAAAGAGGGGAACATTCAATAATTGTTTGTGTCAATATGTTAGGCGAAGGGTTTGACTTACCCAATCTCAAAATTGCTGCAATTCACGATGAACGACAAAGTTTACCAATTACTCTTCAATTTATTGGACGCTTTACAAGAACATCATATGACCAATTAGGAAATGCAAGTTTTATAACAAATATCGCATACCCATCAATACACGAAGAATTAGACCAGCTTTATGCAGGCAACTCTGATTGGAATTTACTTCTACCCCGTTTAAGTGCAAACGCAACTGAAAAGGAACTTAATATCAAAGAATTTTTAGAAAACTTTGATAATCTCTCAGATTCAATTATTCCCTTTCAACAAATAAATCCCGCAATGAGCACAGTGATTTTTCAAAGTGCCGTTGACACTTGGTATCCTTCAAATTGGGAATCAGGGTTTCCAGGTATTAGTGGCTACGAACACATTTTCAGTCGGCACAGTAATGACACTTTGATAATCATATTAGGTAAAATTGAAAAAGTTGAATGGGGAAGATTTGAAACCGTTCATAATTTACAATGGGATTTAGTAGTGGTTCATTGGGATTTAAGACCTAACATAAATCGAGTATTCTTAAATACTTCTATAAAGGGGTTTTCAGGTACATCACTGTTGGAAGCCATTTTTGGGACAGGTAATACGTCCCAAATTTCCGGAATGAATGTTTTTAGAATTTTTCACAACGTAAAAAGACTTTCTCTTTTTAACGTAGGTACAAGGAGAGGAATCGGTCAAGACGTAACGTTTCAATCCTACTATGGAAAAGGAGTTCAAGATGGTATCAGAGAATTAGAACAAGGTAAACTTATTAAAAACAACATTTTTGGGGTTGGATATAAAGATGGCGAAAAAGTGTCGTTAGGTTGTTCTGTTAAAGGGAAAATATGGTCATATCAAAGAGGTAATTTAGATGAGTTGACAAAGTGGTGTAGAGATATTGGAGAAATAGTATCGGATAATGCAATTGACCCTAATGTTGTGCTGCAACATACTTTAGCAATAGAGAAATTGCAGCAAAGACCTAATGTGATGCCAATTTTGATTGATTGGAATCCTGAAATGTTTGAGAACATAGAAAACAGATACTCTTTATTCATTAATGGTGCAAATTTCGACTTCGCATTTGTAGAATTAAACTTGATGAATCCAAGCGTTGACATAAATCAGAGCTTAGAGTTTACTATTGTGACAGAGAATGAATCTGTTCAATTTGAAATTGAAATAGGGCTTAGTCAAGCAACTAATGAGCCATATTACAAAGTGAACCAGATAACAAATCAAATCTGCACAATACAATATGGAAACCAGAATGAAAGTTTAGTGAATTTTTTTCAAGATACCATACCTACAATTTGGTTCGCTGACGGCTCACAGTTATTTGGCAATCTTTATATCAAACTTAAAATTCAGCCCGATTTAATTTCTGATGAATTTATTATTCCAGAAAATTGGGCAGGTGTTGATATAAGAAAAGAATCTCAAGATATAGCACCATACATTCAAGATTCAATTCAGTATTACTTTATTGAAAAAATAAAAGATGACTTTCAAATTATTTATGATGATGATGGTAAAGGAGAAATTGCCGACATTATAGGTATCAACGATTCAGATACGGTAATTGACATTCATTTATTTCATCTCAAATATGCTAAAAATGGTGTTGTAAGCAATGACATTGACAACTTCTATCAAGTTTGTGGTCAAGCAGAGAAATCATTAAAATGGAAACACAAAGAAGGAAGAGAATTTTTTAATCATCTATTTAAGCGAAAGACAAAGACACTTGGAGGCAATAGTTGCAGTAGAATTATAAAAGGAACAGAAGACGATTTAGAGAACCTATTAAACCAAGCTAAATGGACAAAAGCAATGCGTTTTCACATTTACATTGTTCAACCATCATTGAGTAAGGCAAATCCATCGAATGACATTTTATTATTGTTGGGTAACGTCCAACATTACCTTGCAACTGTAGGTAATATTGAATTGAAGGTGTATTGTAGTAATTGAATTATGTAGAAATGAAATTCACCGAAGAAAAATTAGAGAAAGCGTTTACCGAGTTGTTGGGGCAAAAGTTGATAAATTTTTTAAAGGAAATAACTGAATATAACATTGATATATTTATCCAAAACATCAAACTATTCATTAGTGGTAACTTCGCAACTTTGTTGCGAAGTTACCACTATTCAAATTTCAAAATGTCCAGTTTTTTTGCTAATAAACTGGACAAATAATCTATCTTTGTATTATAACAATAAGAATGAAAACAGCTGAATACATAGCATTTACCATAGATAGACTCCCCAATGGCTATGTATTCACCTATGCCGACTTTACTAGGGAGGTGAGCCAAAAAGAAGCGGTAATAAAAGCCTTGAATCGTATGGTGACTTCAGGCAAGATTGCCAAACTATCTAAAGGCAAATACTACAAACCAGAAAATACACCGTTTGGGAACCTTCAACCCAATCAGGCTCAAGTAGTAAAAGACCTATTGGAAGAAAACGGAAAAATAACCGGCTATCTCACAGGTTATAGTATTTATAATCATTTAGGCTTAACCACACAGGTAAGTAACACCATTCAAATCGGGAAAATCAAATTCGCCCTAATTTTAAAAGAGAACGCTATACAATTACTTTTATAAAACAAAAAAACACCATTACTAAAGAGAATATTCCTTTGTTGCAGTTACTAGATGCCATTCGCTACATCAAAAAAATACCTGATGCCAGTATAGAAACATCCTGTAAACGATTTTTAGCTATTATCAAAAATTTTACGGACAAAGAAATCAATACACTGGTTCGCTTGGCTTTGAAATATCCGCCAGCTACAAGAGCTTTGTTAGGGGCTTTGTTAGAGCAATTGCAGCAAGGCAGAACAACAGAGGTTATTTTCAAGTCATTGAACCCAATTACCAAGTATAAACTCACAGGTGCTGCAAAAGCATTATCCACCACCGAAAAATGGAACATAGTATGAAGCTGCACCACGACATAAAATTATTTTCCGACACATTGAGGGCTGCATCACAGCACTTAGATATTAAGTTGGAATTTGTAGAAAAAGATTACTGGATAACATTGGTGTTAAGTCGTTTGGCAAAAAGTAAATATATTGATGAATCCGTTTTTAAAGGAGGTACATCGTTATCAAAAGGATACAATCTGATAGAACGCTTTTCAGAAGATGTGGATATAGCCATCATAAATGACAAGGGGAAAACAGGCAATGAGATAAAAACCATCATCCGAACCATTGAAAAAGAAATTACTCCCGATTTAACTGAGTTGCAAATGGAAGGTGTAACAAGTAAAGGTTCAAGATTCAGAAAATCTGTTTTTGAATATGTTACCACAGAAAAAGGTAATGCAAATAACAAACTAATTGTTGAAATAAACTCGTTTGCTAATCCCTTTCCATATAAAAGACTAACCATTCAAAGTATGGTGTTTGATTTTTTGATGCAAACAAAAAATGAAAAATACATTGAGCAATTCAATCTACAATCCTTTGAAGTAAATGTGTTGAGCAAAGAGCAAACGCTATTGGAAAAATTGGTGTCATTAATTCGATTCTCGTTTAAGGAAAACACTATTGAAAGTATCTCCGAAAAGATAAGACACTTTTATGATTTGTATTATTTAATGAAAAATTCTGAATGTATCGAATTTGTAGCATCCGATTCGTTTAAGACACAATTTGATACCATTCTGGAACACGATAGAGCTATGTTTGAAGAGCCGTCAGGTTGGCAAACTAAAACGATTTCGGAATCTCCGTTGGTAAATGATTTTACAAACGTTTGGCAACAACTCAAAGAAAAATATCAAACAGAACTTTCTGCATTAGCATACAGACCAATACCTAATGAAAATGATGTTGCAAAATGTTTTGAGGAATTAATAAAAAGAATTGAATGAAATTCACCGAAGAAAAATTAGAAAAAGCGTTTACAGAGTTGTTGGGGCAAGAAGGGTTTCCCCACCACTTAGGCATTACGATAACTCGTAAGCCTGACGATGTATTGATTGAAGAAGATTTACAAAACTTTCTGTTAACTCAATACGCAGGGCAAGGCATTACGGTAAACGAAATTAAATCTATCATTCTTCAACTCAAATCTCTTTCGGCTTCTGACCTTTACGAAAGCAACAAAACATTTTTGAAAATCCTTTCCGATGGTTTTATATTAAAGCGTGAAACACGAAGTCAGAAAGACATATATATTCAATTAATTGATTATGCAGGACTTAATAAACATCGTCAACCAACAGAAGACCAACTTATTTCATTAGTAACCGAGGAAGATAAATAATACTTAAAGGATAAAAACATAGATAAGTTCGTTAACAAATTAGAAATTTTAGGAACGGAAAAACGTATTCCTGACGGCATAGTTTATATCAACGGCTTGCCTTTGGTAGTATTTGAATTTAAAAGTGCCATTCGTGAAGAAGCCACCATTTATGATGCTTTCAAGCAATTAACTGTTCGTTATCGCAGAGACATTCCCGAACTTTTTAAATACAATGCATTTTGCGTAATCAGTGATGGTGTAAACAACAAATCAGGTTCGTTCTTTGCCCCATACGAGTTCTTCTATGCCTGGCGAAGAGTAGCAGGTTTGGCAAAAGATGTAGATGGCATTGACAGTATGTTTACACTCATTCAGGGAATGTTTCATAAAAACCGTTTGCGTGATATTATTCGCAACTTCATTTACATTCCTGACAGCTCAAAGAAAAACGAAAAAATTGTTTGTCGCTATCCGCAATACTATGCTGCACGGGCATTGTATGACAATATCAAAAAAGCCCAAAAGCCCGAAGGAAACGGAAAAGGCGGTACTTATTTTGGTGCCACCGGTTGCGGAAAGAGTTTTACGATGCTTTATCTCACAAGGTTGTTGATGAAAAGCGAATATTTTGAAAGCCCAACCATTGTATTAATTACAGATAGAACAGATTTAGATGACCAACTTTCAGGGCAATTTACCAATGCCAAAAATTTCATTGGCGATAACACAGTAGTAAGCGTTGAGAGTAGAGCACATTTAAGAGAATTAATTCAAGGCCGGCAAAGCGGAGGCGTTTTCTTAACTACCATTCATAAGTTTACAGAAGACACCGAACTGCTCACCAATAGAACCAATGTAATTTGCATTTCGGACGAAGCACACAGAAGCCAAGTAAACCTAGACCAAAAAGTAAAAGTGACCGAGAAAGGCGTTACCAAAACCTTTGGTTTCGCAAAGTATTTGCACGATTCGTTACCTAATGCCACATTTGTAGGTTTCACTGGAACTCCAATAGATGCAACGCTTGATGTGTTTGGTAAAGTGGTTGATGCATACACAATGACGGAATCGGTGAAAGACGAAATCACTGTGCGGATTGTGTATGAAGGCAGAGCAGCAAAAGTGTTGTTGAATAATTCAAAACTCAAAGAGATTGAAGAATATTACGCTAAGTGTGCAGAGATAGGAAGCAACGAAAATCAGATTGAACAAAGCAAAAAAGAAATGGCACAGATGTATGCCATAATTGGCGACCCTGACCGCTTAAAAGAAGTTGCCAACGACTTTGTAAAGCATTATGAAAACAGAATTACGGAAGGTGCAACCGTAAAAGGCAAAGCAATGTTTGTGTGTAGTACTCGTGAAATTGCCTATGAATTATATAAAAACATTTTGCAATTGCGACCTGATTGGAACGAAATACGATCTGCCGAAGAAGGTGCAATCCTGACTGACAAAGACAAACGAGAAGTGAAACCCATTGAACGAATCAAACTCATTGCAACTAGAGGACAAGACGACCCGAAAGAAATGTTTGATTTGTTAGGCACGAAAGAGCAACGCAAAGAACTAGACCGCCAATTCAAAAACGAAAATTCAAATTTCAAAATTGCCATTGTGGTGGATATGTGGCTCACTGGTTTTGATGTGCCATTCTTGGATAGTATTTACATAGATAAACCCATTCAACGACACAATTTAATTCAGACCATTTCACGGGTAAACCGCAAATTTGAAGGAAAAAACAAAGGCTTGGTTGTAGATTATATCGGCATTAAAAATCAAATGAATTTGGCGTTGAAGCAATACAGCGAAGGCGACAAAGACAATTTTGAAGACATTGCAGAATCAATCATAATTGTAAGAAATCATTTAGACCTTTTGGCTAAACTGTTTCACACCTTTGACAGTTCAAAGTATTTCAAAGGCACAACCATTCAGCAATTAAACACATTGAATTTAGCTGCCGAATATGTTCAACAAACCAAAGAGCTTGAAACCCGGTTTATGGCTTTGGTGAAGCGACTGAAAGCCGCTTATGATATATGTGCAGGAAGCGAACAATTAACACAATCCGAAAGAGATTACACACATTTTTATTTAGCGGTTCGTTCTATTGTTTTCAAACTTACTAAAGGAAATGCACCCGACACAGCACAGATGAACACCAAAGTTCGGGAAATGATAAAAGAAGCATTACAGAGTGACGGAGTAGAAGAAATTTTCAAACTCAGTGAAGAAGCAGAAACCGAACAAGATATATTTGATGAAGACTATTTGGCTAAGATTGAGAAAATCAAATTGCCAAACACGAAAATCAAATTGCTTCAACAACTGCTGGCTAAGGTAATTGGAGAAATAAGAAAAGTAAATAAAGTAAAGGGCATTGACTTTTCAAAGAAAATGCAAGCCTTGGTGGAACGCTACAACAACCGGGACGCACATGACATTTTGAGAAGGGAAGTCTATGAAGAAATGGCAAACGCCTTGACAAACTTGATTTGGGAAGTTCACAAAGAATTTTCGGCAGGTGACGAATTAGGAATTGATTTTCAGGAAAAAGCATTTTACGACATTCTAAAAGAGCTTTGTATAAAATACGACTTCAAATATCCTGACGACAAAATGATTGAACTTGCAAAAGCAGTGAAAGACCTGGTTGACGGACAAGCCAGATTCCCAGATTGGAACAAACGAGACGATATAAAATCAGCATTAAAAGTTGGTCTCATTCTTTTATTAGATGAGTTTGGCTATCCGCCTGTAGAGCGTGATGAGGTTTATATAGAAATTTTTGAACAAGCCGAAAATTTTAAAAAAAACAACTAGAATATTCTTCTTTACCAATCTAACTATTCAACCATGATACATTCAATAAAAATATTATTAGTTAGATTAAAACGAAATAAATACCCTCTATTTGGAATTTTATTTATTATACTAATTGCATTAATTTCTATTTTTATACTTCCAAAATTATTTATAAACTCTAGCCTCGGTAGTCAATACAAACCAACGGGAGGCATAGGCGATACTATAAATGGTATTTCAGCGCCATTTATTGCAATTGCAGCTTCTATCCTAACCTTCCTTGCATTTTGGGTTCAATTTCGTTCCAACCAAGAACAAAAAAAACAATTTGCAAAACAAAATCAAGATCAGTTGTTTTTTAAGCTTTTAGAAAAACAAGAATCGCGAATAGTTAATAGCAGTTTTATTTCTGGTGGTGAAAAATGCAGTAGTTATCAATTACTGGAAACAATTGCCAGTAACTTTAAAAACAAAATTGCAACCAAACATTTACCTGATTTAACAAGAGATTTAATTATAAATAGACCAACAATACTTGATGACAGCCAAATGTTAAAAATATACAATTTATCACCTTCCTTTCCTATAACTTCAAACCCATTAGAAAATATAGACGAGGTAAAATCAAATTTTGTAAAACAATTGACTGGAATGAAATTAGGTGACCGATATGAATATATTAAATTCTATTTTGGGTCGCCAAACAATGAATCAGCAGCTCAGAAAAATACCTTAATTGAAATCGGATCAGTTTACTTCTACCATATTGATTTCAATACTCGCTCACTCATTTATCAAAGTGTTTTTAATGAAGTTGAACAAATTTACGGAAGCTTTCTGGATGGCTACATCCGTGGCTGGGAATTTATAGTGCAATTTATTAATGAATCCAACTCAAAATCGTCATATTCAAAATTTCAAATCTCTCAGACATCCAAATATGAATTAATCATTTTATTTTATTATCTGGCAAGCAATTATGCCAGTAAAGATCTATGTCTCTTTATTGAAGAAAATAATATTCTTAAAAACCTACATTATCATAATAAAGACCTAATCGACCTGCCTTCTGAAGATATAATATCATCTGAATTGATATATATATTTTCTCAATATCAATCAACAGCCAAAAACAGTTAAATAAGCTTTACAAAAATAGCTCAATCCGAGCAAGCGACTGTCTCACAACAAAATTATTCCTTCATACCCCACGGATTTGGAAGTGATACAATTGAAACAATTCCACAATTCCGTTTCAAAATGTCACATGCTTTTGTGGTATTTATTTATTGTGTTTGCAATAACCTAACTCGGAAATCAAAACCCAGCAAAACACAGTTCCACGCATTCACCAATACTAAGTTTAAAAAACGAAAACGATGTGGGATTATGCCATACTTCACAAGTCTACTCATAAAGTAACGAATGCAACGAAAATTTAAATATTTTCATCTTTTGAAATATGTCATAATAGTTATGACATGAATTAGTTTTAAATTTCCACCATGAAAACAATTTTAACTGCTGCCATTGCTTTGGCACTACTGCAGCCTCAGCAACTATTTGCGCAAACCACCATACGCGCAAATGAACAAAAATTCGAAAATGAAACCATGCAGAGCCCTTACCTGAAAAACAGGTGGGATAATAAAAAAACTTCTGCTCCTTTTTTTGAGCAACGTATAGTGGAAGGCGATTCCATTATAGTTTCGATTAGAACTATGCAGGTGAATGTGAATGATGCGGCTTCCAATATAGTGGATGATGCGGCCAATGAACCCAGCATCGCTATTGATATTAACGACACTTTACATATTGCCATCGGATGGCGGCAATTTGATAATATAGCAAGTAATTTCAGACAAGCAGGTTGGTCGTATTCGTCTGACGGAGGGCTTACATGGAATATGTCCATTATTGATGAAGGCGTTTTTCGCTCAGACCCTGTTTTAGATTACGACCTGCAGGGCAATTTTTATTATAATAGTCTCACCCCTTACCCCGATTGGGAATGTGATGTATACAAAAGCACAAATGGTGGCGCCACTTGGGATGAGGGCACGTACGCCTATGGTGGTGATAAACAATGGATGGCCATAGACCGCACTAATGGTGAGGGTAGCGGAAATATTTATGCAATTTGGTCGGCTGATTACAGTGCTTGTATACCGGGAAATTTCACGCGCTCTACTGATGGTAATTTGAGTTATGAATCATGTGAACACGTTGAAGCAGAACCCTATTACGGCATGCCGGCAGTGGATGCAGATGGTTATTTATATGTTGTTGGTGGCGGCGGTGTTTCCACATTAACTGTAACCCGTTCTTTAAATGCACAAATTCCGGGAGCCACTATTGAATGGGACGACCCTGTAAATGTTGACCTGGATGGAAGTTTAAGTGGATGGCAAGATATTAATCCGGAAGGATTGATAGGACAGGCGAATATTGATATTGATCGCTCAGGCGGACCCGGACATGGCAATATTTATGTTTTAGCTCCTGTAGATCCTTATACCGGTCCAGATGATGCTGATATTAGTTTCGCTAAAAGTACTGATGGCGGACTAACATGGTCAGACCCTATTTGGATTAACGATGAAAAAAATGATGGTAATACACATTGGTTTGGTACCATGTCAGTTGCACCAAATGGTAGAATCGATGTGATTTGGCTCGACACCCGCGACGGTGGTGGTGTTGATTATTCCGCACTTTATTATTGTTATTCTGTTGATCAGGGTGAAACATGGTCGGCAAATATGAAATTATCTCCATCATTTGATCCGCATGTCGGTTATCCATCACAAAATAAAATGGGTGATTATTTTGATATGACTTCCGATGATAAGGGTGCACATTTGGCATGGGCAAATACATTAAATGGCGAAGAAGATGTGTATTACAGCAGAATATTACTTACAGAAGCAGCTATAGTAAATATTGATGCTACTACAGTTGCTTCAGTTGCCATAACACCAAATCCGGGTTCAGGCATTTTTCATATTTCAGGTGTTGTTGATGCAAATGAAATTACTGTTGTAAATCTTGTGGGCGATATTATTATGACACAAGCGGTGAATGGTTCACAAGCATCAATTGATATTACCAATTTTGCAGATGGTATTTATTTTATAAAAATTGCATTTGGAGATGGACGGTATTATACCAAACGTTTTATTAAGCAATAAAATGTTTTATTTTAATTCAACTATTTGCAATATAAAAACCGGTCAGGAGACCGGGGTGGCGTCTGGAGTTGAAAACTCCACGACAATGGGGATAGTGCTACACTTTTTAATTCCGATAATGATGGGGATTATTTTTTTCAATTATAATTTACGTTAATATATTATGCGTCGGACGGAGTCTTGGAACGATGCTGCTGAATCGGAGATTCATCAGAGCAGGGTTGAGCTAAACAACTGCAGTAAATACATTTTCTAACTAACCACTTTGGGTTTACCTACCGACCATGTAGAGGTGACATATTTTTAATAACTGATATGAGAGTAGTTAATTAACCCCGGTAGGGGTGACATTATTTTAAAAAATTCATGTGTAAGTAGTAATCAAACCCCGGTAGGGGTGACATTATTTTTATAATTTAATGTCAACGCTATTCTGTATCAACATTCTCAAACGCCCTAACACATAGATGAATCCAATAATTACAAACTCAGGTCAGGAGACCGGGGTGGCGTCTGGAGTTGAAAACTCCACGACAACGGGGATAGTGCTACACTTTTTAATTCCGATAATGGTGGGAATTATTTTTTATAATTATAATTTGCGTTAATGTGGTGTGCGTTGGATAGGGTCATGGAAAGGTAATGAAACCGATATTCATTAAAGCAAATTCATTTGGCGTACATAAATCACCAATAAACGCATGTATTATTTATCGACTGTATTGTGTAAGTAATTTGTATTTCATCTCACAAAAATTAAATTTTTCCCAATTAACGGTTTACCGTGAATTTGATTGTAAATGTTGTTTGTTTGCAACATACGGCTTACATTTGAAAAAAGTAATTATATACTTAGTATACAAACTGCTAATTATACCATTGTTTGCATCAATTTAAAATTATCATAAATTGTTGATGTCAATGTAATATCTATTTTAATTGAATACATTTTGGAAAACTCAAGTGCTGTTTAATTATGTCACAGTGAAATACCTGTGTTTACGAAGTAATTATTTTAACCCTAAAATTTATAAACATGGCTTTACTAAAATTAAAATCTATCACCTGCATTAGTCAGGCTGAATTTTTCACCGATGAATTATTTGTGACATTTAATGGCACAAAAATCAATTTACCGGACATGAATCAAGGAGAAACAAAATCGCTCAACATTGAATTTACTTTTCAAGGTTCACAGCAACTAAGTTTGTTTGAAGATGATGGCGACCATTGGTATGATGGTGATGACTTTATCGCAAAACACACCATCAACGAAACAACAAATGATTTTACATTGGATTTTGAATCTACCTCCGGTGAGGCAATTGATGCCCATTACACCATAAGTGTTTCAGTTGATTCAGAGCAAGCAACTCCATCAACCGCCCGCTTACGTCTTAATTCAATTAGTTGTATTGAACAGGCAGAAACATTTACTGATGAATTATATGTTACATTTAATGGCGTAAAACGTGGTTTACCAAGTATGACTAAAGGAGAGGTTAAAACCCTTAGTGACGAATTTATTTTTGAAGGTTCTCCTGTGCTTAGTTTATTTGAGGACGATGGTAATCATTGGTATGACAGTGATGACTTCATTGCAAAACATACCATTACACAATCTGCGCTTAATACAACACTTGAATTTAAAGCCACCGGTGGAAATGGTCATCCAGGTCATTATTTAATAAGTGTAACTGTTACACCAATGGGTGAATTTGGCTTTGTAAAAAATGTTGCATCCAATTTAATTAAAGATTTAAAACTAAAACCATGAATAATTTATTATCAAAATCAATATTGAGTTGTTTATGTGCGATTTTACTTTATAGTTGCGAAGAAACCAATTATAAGCGTAATTTGGATTCCATTCCATTGGCAACAGATGCACAGATAAATGATTGGGAATTTGCGCAAAATTCACTTTTAGGAATTAAAGCCAATGATCCCGTTAACAGCTCCCCAACTCCGAATGAAAAAGGAGCTTGGACACTTGCTTACCCGCAAAAACAACATATAGCAGGGCGATTTAATAGATATGGTGCATATGATGAAGAAAAAATCATTGGCGACTTCCAAGCATTTGATTGGAATCTCATGATTCATGTGTCCAACGAATTTAGATATCTATATGACCCCATTTATGAATCTGATTATTCTGATGATTGGATGGGTTGTCTTAGCCCTGGTGATACCTGCGGCGACGATACCAATAATTCACCTTGTATGTGGGCTGAAATAGCTCCCTATATTGATATTGTAAGAGGAGAGCGTTGGTTTGTAATGACTAATAATAAGGACCATTGCAGTGCAGGGAAGTATATTGATAAACAAGATACTATATGCGTTTATGGTCCATTTGTGCAAGATGATGAACATGGAGATCAGCCGGAAATACATCCGGCACAACAATTTTGGTTTCGAAACAATCAACAACAAGCAGGACCAAGCGAGCATTTCCTGTTATTTTTCTTACAAGATGCATCCAGAAGATTTGAGGAGTGGGTAGCACCACCATTGTATGGTCAATATCTAATTGCATTCAGAGTGAAGCCGAAACGAACATCAAATACTATCAATACCAACACGCCGCTAACAATAAATATCTCCATGCTTGAAAAATATGAATTAGTTACCAGCAAATTTTCGCCTTATAGAGTTGATAGCGACAATGGTTCAACCCATACGCTAGAAATTAACGGGCAAAATATGGTTGTAGTTAACGAGCCGGAAAACACGCTGGATGATCAAAACCTGGGCGTTCAATTTGTTGATTTATGCAAATTAGCAGATGGCACTGTGCAAGGTTATGTTCAAATATCAATGGTTATTGATGATCCGAACTCCGCCCCATACGGTGCGTGTATTTTAGGTGTAGAAATTGTACCTGGTAAAAATGCGGCTCCTCCTATTAAGCAAATTAATTAATAAAAAATATTCAGGTTGTTACCAAGTAATAATTTATATCTGAGCAATATCCACGTTTCACAACAGTATATTTATTCCGTATAACCTAGTTTTTTTGGGTGTGATCGCATCTAATTAAATGTGTTATACGGAATTTTATTTTAGGATTATTGCCTTATGGGATATGTGTGATTAATGATGAGTGATTTATCGAATAATAAAAATTACATTGAAGGAGGAGGATAAATTTATAGCTCATTGTTCATTACTCACTTAAATCGGTCTGGGGATCGGGCGGTATTTGGAATGTTTAAATAATAAAAGAAGTTTATCGCAATAGCTTTAGCTTTCAACTTCTTCTATTATTTTAAATACAACTACCTATTCAGTCCGAGTAGGGGTTTTTCCGGTTTTTTTTATCCGGTGTTGGAACACTGTCGACCAATTCGGTTATTCTCTGTTTCTAAACATTTTTATATCACCATACATGACCGCCAGGATTTAGCGGCGGAAAGGATTTTGATAACGAGATAAATCAATAGGATTATCTCTATCAAGTAATTCAGGTGGTTTTCTTGAAATGGTCATATAATCAGACATAGGAAAGTTAGGAAGACTGTGATAAGGCTGTACAGTTATTGATGTAAGAAATTCTTCAGTACCAAACTTCATCATAGTTTCATAACATTGAGTTAAAAAATAATCCGGCTCACTTATATAGCTAACAGGTTGCCCAGGGAAATAACTATCCATAACAATTTCATAAACACCGGGATTATTCATCATCATCTGAAAATAAAATAAACGCTCTGATCGCTTAGAAAAATTACTAATGCGTGCTATCGAATCTTTTGTGAGATTTTCAGCTGTCTCAACTCTTGCCGGGGGCCATTGTGACAGTCCGCCAATCAAATTATCCTTGTAAAGGATGTCCAATTCAATATTTTTGAAACTATGATGATTCTGAAGTGCCGGCAGAAGGGTATTTTGCCAGTTTAAATCGTTAGGGTCATTAGTAGGTTTAATTACTCTATGAGGTGAAATTTCCAGAGACCCCTTGCAATAAATATACAAATCGTCAAGGCCGGGAAAATCTAACACTTGTCGTGTTGTGTTAAATGTTGATGTAATACTGAAAATGTAATCAATGGTGATTTTTAAATTCATAAGTTATAATTTGGTATAAATCTAAAAACTTCATATCAAATATCAAAAATAATAGGAATACTTTATTGGAAACCTTGCATTGTTTAAAAAAATTATTGAACAGCCGAAACCACAAAGGAAATGCATTGGGAACAGCCCACTGAGTGCCCATAGGTTCTTATGGAGTGCATTGGACTGATGGCTTGACCGGGGCTGCGAATTGGCGATTCACTAGAGCAGGGTTATAAAATTTAATGTTTAAGTAATGCGGATTGAACGTTTTGAAAAAATTATGTTTATGTATTAACTTTAACTTCAATTCTAACTCATGAAACACAATAAATTAACCGCTTATTCCCTAATGGCCAGTTCGTTTTTATTCGCCAAAAACGATTTGATGGCAGAAATTGTATACACCGATATTGTTCCTGATATTGTATTAGAAAATGATGACGACCTTGACCTTGATATTGATTTAAACGGTATAAATGATTTTCGATTTTTCTTAGATAGTGGTCGTTTTGCAGTGTGGGGTGGTTTTTATAGTTCCTATTCATTTTCCTCCATATTACATTCCGTGAAAAATATCCGTGCATTATGTTTTGGTGACAATGCCATGGTAACACAATATTTTACATCCACTTCAAAAGGAACCATTTATTTTTTCGCCAGTCTTGACCCGCTGGCTTCCAATGTAATGATAAATGAGGATGCATTTAATCTTGTTGATGCAAGTCAAATTCATATAGCCAGAAAACAAAGAACAGTATCTGCAACTTCTTACGAACCGCTTGGAGATTGGTTATATTCCAATTGGAGTAATCCATGGAATTATAATTTATTACATGGTGAGGACCGGTTTGCGGGTATTCAATTTTACGATGAAAATGATTGTCTGCATTATGGATGGATAAGATGTGCCGTAGTTGACTCAAATGAACAACTAGTGATTAAAGATTACGCATTTGAAACATTTTGTGATTGGGGAATTGAAACGGCTGATACATCTGGAGGACATGTTGCTATCAACGAAAACAATTTACCCGGAGTAACTATTTATTGTAATCAATCAAATATCATAATTAACTTAACCCAATTAAATGAAAACACCTCGCTGAATATTTATGACATAACGGGTAAATTAATTTACACTGGAAACCTTGAATCTTTACATACACAAATTCCTTTCAACCACAAGGGAAATTATTTAGTAGTTATTAATCAGCAAGGGAAAAAGTTGGTGAAAAAAATTGTGATGATTTAAATCTGGTTTTTGTTCGGTCTGGAGACCGGGGTGGCGTCTGAAGTTGAAAACTCCACGACAACGGGGAAAGTGCTTCACTTTTTAAATGCGATAATGGTGGGAATTATTTTTTACAATTATAATTTATGATAAGGTATTATGCATAGGACGGAGTCCCGGAACGATGCTGCTGAATCGGAGATTGATCAGAGCAGGTGCAAAAGTTTTACAATAAATCGATTGTTTTGTGTCGAATGCTATCGGGATTGCGGATCGGCTGTTTAAACCTAAATTTATTTGACCTGCTGATTAAATTACTATTTCTTATTTAATTGGTTATTTTGAAAATTTGAAATTCAAATAGCTCATTTTGTTAAGCGGATATAAAATAAGCAAGCAATCGCCTAAACCGATGGCACCTTGAAATATTATTCACAAAAATATAATAGGAACTTGTTATAATTTTAATAAACAGCGCGGATAGGCCAGTCTGCTGCCTGATTTATTAGATTTTACGAGGTAATGTATTATAAAAAAAATTGTGTAAATTTGAATTAAATAGATTCAATACACAGGCAAAAAAATTGTAGGAAATTACAGTTGCTAAAATTTAACTCATTTTTATCTATTTTATTTCATCCGTTCACCTCAAAGAAAGTCAAATGAAAAATTCATCCATTTTAATCGTTTTTGTGTTTACGTTTTGCAAATTACAGGCACAAACCTGGCAGGAACTGCCAAATGCGCCTGCAGCACAATTTGTGAATGATGACATTTTTTTTATTAATGATAACATCGGATGGATGGTTAATCTTGATGGATTTATTTACAAAACAATTGATGGAGGAGACACCTGGGACACGCTGATTATTCAGCCGGGGACTGCTTTTAGATCAATCGGTTTTTTTGATGAAATGAATGGGTATTGTGGCAACCTCGGACCGGGAAGTTGGATTACTGAAACAACTGACACCATCCCGCTTTATCAAACACATGATGGTGGCACAACATGGACTCCTGTTACCACTATTACAGGTGCTCCCCCGGCAGGTATTTGCGGAATTAATATTGTTACCGACTCTGTTGCCTATGCTGTTGGCAGATATGCAGGTCCAACTGTAATATTAAAAACAACTGATGCCGGACAAACCTGGCAATCAACTGATTTTAGTGATGAAACATGGAGTTTAATTGACACATATTTTTTTTCAGCTGATACCGGCATTGTAGTTGGTGGTAATTTATCCCGGGCTGTAATTTATTATACCAATAATGGTGGCACAACTTGGGATAAGGTTTTTAATAATCCCGAAACAGGAGGTTGGCATTGGAAAATTTCTTTTCCTTCTCGTAATGTTGGGTATGCCTCTATTGAAGGTGGGTTTGCCGATGATAGTAAAGTTGCTAAAACTACTGATGGTGGTTTAACCTGGGAACTAAAGCCACTAATAAATCCGGATATCGATGTTACTGGAATTGGTTTTATTAATGATTCTACAGGTTGGGTTGGTTGTTGGTATCCGGGTATCGATTTTATGACAACTGATGGTGGTGATTCATGGACTGAAGTTGACCTCGATCCTTTATTTAACCGATTTAGAAAAGTAAATGAAACAACAGCATTTATATGTGGTGAATCAGTATGGAAACTCACCACCGAACCTGTTGCGATAATCGAACCGGAAAAAACATATACCGGTTATAATCTTAAACAAAATCACCCAAATCCTTTTACTGATAAAACTACAATTACCTATACAATTCCGGAAGCGGGATTTGTTAACCTTCGTGTTTTTGATTTTGGTGGAAGAACTGTTTCAAGGGTAGTTGAAGCCTATCAACAAGCTGGCACATATAGCTACGAAATTGACATACCTAATCTAGCAAGTGGCAATTTTTATTGCAAAATATCTGTAAATGGTTTTGTACAAAGAATCAAAATGGTGATGGTGAAAGAATAATTTAATTCTGCTTTAATAACCATAACTCATCTTTTTCGGTCTGAAGACCGGGGTGGCGTCTGGAGTTGAAAACTCCACGACAACGAGGTTCCATTATTTTTGTGATAGATTAGATATAAGTAACTCCTAGCTCGGATTGGAGTGAAAACAAACGAACTAATGTGCTAATTTGAAAATGTGCTGATGTGCTAATTTGAAAATGTGCTCATGTGCTAATTTGAAAATGTGCTGATGTGCTAATTAACAGCCGGGTTTGGAGTGAGGACTACATTATAACTACATTATTTTCATACGGAGTTTCATTACAACTTGGAAAAATTTTTATTAGAAAGTTTGTAGTAACGAAAAGCCGGTGCGGATTATGTTGGCGTGGGGATGATGACACTCCAATTATTACAATTCGTTTAATGCTTAAGTCGGATTAGAGGATTGAAATTGTTTTGGAAATTATATCGCCATTATACTTGCAGGTTGCGATATATATTCCTGTTTGCAGTGTTAGTTGAATTGATTGATTGCCTCCTGATAATTGTTTGCTAAAAACATATTTACCTGATAAATCATAAATAATAAGTTCGGCATTTCCTGCATTTAAAGCAATGTTGGTATGAATAAACAGTGTTGTGCCATCGCAATTAATTTCAAACAATTGCGACGACGATTCGGATATTGCTGTTGTGCCCAATGTATCACCCGCAATTATAGATTGATCGGCAATAGTTTCATAGGCATAATCGTGAATGGTTATTGATTTTGCGGAGTCAGCAACTGTTGCTCTAAGCCAACCATAATAATAATGCTCTTCGCGTTCCATACGGACACCAAAATAACCTTCTGCACCTTCTGTCCAATTTCCTTTGTCCTTAATTATATCTCCTGATGGTGAAACAACTACTAAGGAAACATATTGATCATCTTCCTCATGAAAACTCAATAAAACGCCAATCGGATAACCAAATGGCAACCGATAAGGGCGATAAGTATAATAAGTGGAACCCGATCCGCCGGCTGAAGCATAACTCCCTGCAATCCAATTACCTATGTCAAGCGCACCGGCAAAAACGATATCAAAATAACGCGGCACGTAACCCCAATAAGAGTTATAATAACCTTCACTGTGACCAAATTTTAAATCAATGTTACCATCTAGATCGATGTCCAATAAATAGGAAGCATTATCTTCATCTAAAACCACATCGGGTTCAATATCGAAATATTGCACCTGTGCATTTACAACTTGTGTCTGCAAAAAAACTGCTGAAAACAATGTATAGTCGGTGAGGGTAAATTTCGACATAATTTTAAATTAAAGAATAATGATTTTTTTTGTATAAACAGCGTCTTTATTACCTGATTTAATATAATAAGTCCCCGAAGGCAGATATCTTAAATCAAGTGTGAATTCCTCAGATGGCACACATGTGTATACAAGTTTACCTGTAAGGTCAAATATGTTGAAAAAGGTGTTGGATTTCGGTAAAATAACTGTGCAATTACCACTAGACGGATTTGGATATATGAAAATCGGATTGTTTTCAATCCCATCAAAATATCTAAATGGTTTTGTCCATTTTATACAACCATTGTTTTGAGTAGCACTTGCGGTATAATAACCAGCATGTAATGGTAAAAAATCCTGTGCAACTTCCTGGAGCAACAACTCATTATTAAAATACCAGTTCCAGGCAATACCATCCGGTGCATGCAACAAATTATTTGCTATAGTTAATTGATGTAAAACAGTATCACAATCATTACCATAGGCAATATAATAATCAAATTGTGATTGCAATTGATAATTAGTTAACACATCTTCTCCAAATACGAGTGTATCACCGGAAAAATTGCCAACCATTATCATATTGCCAAACCTGTCCCAGGTAATAAATAGCGCATTATCAGAATAATTTAATTCTTGTTGGTAACAGGATATGCTATTAAAAGCCGTATCCAATTCCATCAAAACCGGATCAGAACCTAGTGATTCATTAATTAATATTTCACCTCCACAAACAATTGTATTAGTTAAGCTTATACTTGCAAACCATTTATCGAAAGGAGATTTGTAAAGGTAATAATATTCTCCATAGTAGGAATCCGGAATATCTCGTACCTTTTGTAAAACGCCATTAAAATCAAATTCGGCTAAAATAATTGAAGTATAACCTCCACCATTAGCATAAATAGTATCTCCCTGCACAATAATAAATGGATCGTAGAAACTGATACGTTGTTGATACCCATCGTTTGTGATGTATTTGGTGGTTACACTAATATCCTGCTCTGCAATATTGTAGAGCCATTGGGCATCTCCCTCCAAGTTCAATAGTCCCCAAAAAGAACAAAAGTAAACTGATGGCGGACAGGTTATCGTTAAATCATCAATTGTTAAAGTATCCAAATACCCATTAATTTGATAATCACCCGAAATCAAAAGATCGCCATTATTAGTGAGTTGTCCGTGTATATTTTCTACATGTCCTTGCACCAATTTAGCCCAATCAACGGTATTGTTATTGTTATAATGTGCAATATATGCTTGGTTTTCGGACTCAATACTGTTTAGTATTGTATCGCCAAAATTAATTTTATCACAATACCAATACATATTACCCATAATATAAAAACCACCATATGGGTCAGCTACTACAGAATTAACATCACAACCATCTTCGAAAACATGTACCCAAACTATTTTTCCATTGGTATCAAATCGTGTAACAAAACCACTTGAACTATAATTGTCATCTGTAGGATAAATAACGCTGTCAACTATTATACCATTGTAGTAAACGTGTCCACTAACAAAACTTTCACCTAAAGCATTTAAATCAGCATCATTGAAATAAATGCTTGTACTACTATTACCGGGAGCACGAAAAATTTTATTTGTCCATAACAATTCGCCTTGTGTATTTAGTTTACCTAAATAAATACCGTTGCTTTCATTTTCATATGGATTAACCACTATGGTATTATCCCAATCAATTGCTGTGCTGTAAAATGTTCCGGTTACCAATATATCTCCTTTAATATTGGAATTAACTTCATTAATAGCATCCGTATGTGTGCCATGAACTTGGCTAGCCCAACTCCAATCGAAATGCTGGCCGTACACAACTGTGTTCCAATTGGAAAGCAAGAGGTAAAAACAAAACACTATGGTATATATGAATTGCCGTTTGCCACGGCCAATTCCGATGCAGGGAAAATTTGTGCTCATATAGGATTACTGATTATAAAGATATGAAATAATTAATTAGAAGTTTGATACAACAGAAGCAGATTAAACGCTTTCATAGTTCACGTCCTTCGGTCTGGAGACCGGGGTGGCGTCTGGAGTTAAAAACTCCACGACAACGGGGGTTACAAGAAACTTTTTATTTGGAGTATTATTGGTGCTTAAGCGTTAAATTTAAATTTGTGTTATTGTATTGTGCGTCAAACAAAGTCCTGGAACGCAAAATGAACAGCCGAAACCACTAAGGAAATGCAAAGAGAACAGCCCACGGAGTGCCCGGAGTTTTTATAGCGTGGGTAGGACATCGCGCCCTTCAACGATACTACAGAATATTCAAATGAGGGTTATAACGGAAATTGGCGGTTTTAGGGGATTTGTGGAAATTATAGTTAAATCTTGAACATTCTCCTTTTCCCGGTGTTTGGAAGGAAACAAACGATTCATGAAAAAACTTATACTTGGCATTGCAGCAGTTATTGCCTTGAACACCGGCGCTAACGCGCAAATCAATCTCATCGGAGCTTCGGTTAACGACTCAACCGGAAAAATTGACCTTATTCAGTGGGAAGCACTTGATTCATTATCTGTTGTGGTAACTCCAACCATTTTAGACGGATATTATTTTGCCTCTTCAGCATTTGATGCCTTTAACGCCAAATATTATCTCACTGGAATTTCAGGCGACAGTTCTGGCTTGTATTCCTATAATTCAGGAACCGCTGAAGAAAGTTTAGTGGAAGGTTCTGCATTTTCTAATGTATCAGAATTTGATATGAGCACAGGCAAAATGTATAATCTTATAGTGGAAACTGAAGAGTATATTAATATTTATGAATTTGATGTTAACACAAGCGAAGAAACTTTGATTGGTACTATTTACGAACCTGGTGCAATTGGAATAATTAGTGATGCAATAGGTTTTGATTCGAATAATGGTATTATTTATTATGCAGGTTTCACTGCCGATCCTGCTTTGTGTTTATATGCCATTCCTGTTAGAGATACTGTATTTTCCTTTACAAAAACGATTTTGAATACTACAGCACCAATTAATAATATTACCTGTGTTAATTTTGACAATGTTAGTGAAAAAATATACGCGCTAAACGATACTTATGACTCATCATTTAATTATTTAGGTCGTTATATTATTGAAATAGATAAAGTAACGGGCGATATTATTAACCGCGGAGATCTTGCTGAGTTCCCGTATTACGTTGGTGGTTCATCTTGTTTTGATCAAAATACCGGAACATTTATGTTAGCAGCAATTGATACGAGTAATGTACTCAAAATGGTTGCTTTTAATACGTTAACTGATACTTATGTAGCCGGTTTCATTCCTAGTGTTGTTTCAGAAATTGTTTGTGATAATTCGCAATTTGCTAAAAATAAATATTCTACAACATCAATAAATCAGGAATTGGCTTCCAACCTAAATGTATATCCAAATCCTGTTACATCTGTATTGAGTATTGAATACACCTCATCAAGCCCTGTTTTAGTTCAGGTGTCTGATTCAAATGGTAAACAATTAATCACACGCAATTATAATTCCACCAATAAAATTGATTTAAACTTAGAATCATTTGCACCGGGACTTTATATTGTAACATTGACAAGTGGTGAACAAACTGTTTCTCAGAAGATTATGGTGTTGTGATGAGGGATGTGTGATGAGGGTAAATAATCAAAATTAATATCATCTAAGAACAGCATAACCCCGAAGGCCGCTAAGGAACGCTAAGTAGATTGTAATAAAATCTTCGTGTTTCTTTGCGGCCTTTGTTTTTTGGTGGTGGCGGCCGTTATTTAAAATGTTCAGGTTAAGATAAATGATAAATAAAAAAACAAAACGCTATTAATTAAAAAAATCATTCATTACACATAAAACTTAAAACAGCCGAAACCACAAAGTAACAGCCCACAGAGAAACACAGGGGAATTTTTAGAATAATTATGATTTATAATTTTTATTAAACAGCAGTGCTAACCAACGCCAATTTTAGCAGAAATTCTCCGTGTCCTCAGTGTGCATTTTCTCTGTGTCCCGATAGCTATCGGGATCGTGGTATCCGGCTGTTATGAAAATGTTTAGGTTAGGAATAATGATAAATATATAGCATTAACGTCCTCAATTTCAGAAGTGCTCATTACTCATTGTTCATCACTCCTTTGTACCGGTCTGGAGACCGGGGTGGCGTCTGGAGTTGGAAACTCCACGACAACGGGGATAGTGCTACACTTTTAAATTGAGATAATGATTGGAATTATTTTTTACAATTATAATTTGCGATATTATATTCTGCGTCGGACAGAGTCCTGGAACGATGTTGCTGAATCGGAGATTCATCAGAGCAGGCATTTCTTTAACATATAAATCTGTTCGGTAGTCAAACCCCGTTAGGGGTGATATTTTTTTAACTTATATACGGGCATTGAAACGCAAACCCCTTTAGGGGTGACATTATTTTTATTATTTAATATCAACGTTAAATTTACTGTTGACGAATCGTTTCGGCCTGGAAACTCCACGACAACAGAAACCCTGCGGGTTAGTTGGAATTAGGCTAAAATATGAATGCTTTTTTATTCCTTCACAAATATTTTTTGCATTGTTGTGGTTGCACTAAATAGTTGTAAATAATATACTCCTGAAGCCAATAGAGATACATCAATACTTTCTCCCTGCCAATTAGTTATTTGTTGAACAATTGCGCCGGAATTATTAAATATTTTGATTGCTGTAATCATAATATCTGTATTAATATTTAAGTGACCTGAAGTTGGATTTGGGTAAATGGATATTGTTGGTGCAATATTTTCATTTTCACTTTCTTTGCAGGTAATTGTCACTACAATTCCATTCGAATTTTTGAAACATCCGGTTGCCGTTTTTGTCACTCTACATTTATAATTTCCAGCAGTAGTAGCGACATAGGTTGTGGTAGTTGCTCCTGCGATAGGTGAAGCACCTTTATACCATTGATAGCTGCAACCGACGGATGGTGTTTCAGTTAATGATACACTTCCACCGGCACAAAATTCAGTTGGACCGCCGGCAGAAATAATTGCTTTAGGATTTTTATTTACGGTAACAGTAATAATTGAAGAAGTATTTGTATCGCAATCGGAATAAGCCATACAAGTATAATTACCAGTGGCATTAACCAATAATGATGCACTTGTTGCGCCAACAATATTTACACCATTCTTTTTCCATTGCACCGCATCACCATTATGCGTAGCAATTAATGAAACATTACTGCCCTGACAAAATGTTGTTGCACCTGAAGGTGAAATAGTAACGGTTACCTCCAAATCTTCATCAATATTGCCATCACAATTATCATCAATGCTGTTGCAAATTTCTGTTGTAGGTTTGCAAGCTCCTGTCAATTTTACAATCCAATAATCAGCGCCTCCCCCAATATTGTTTTCAGATTTATCACCCGTTGCATTTGATGAGGAATATCCTGCTAAAAAATAACTGCCATCTTTCAACTGATGGGTTGAATATAAATAATCACTCATTGACCCACCAATGGTTTTTTGCCATTCTATTTCACCAAGGCCATTCACTTTTACGAGCCAAAAATCTTCGTTACCAATTGGTTCAACTGTTTTATTACCTGAAATCTCTGATTTGGAATATCCTCCTAAAATGTACCCACCATCAAGCGTTCTTTTTACAGACTCTCTATAAAACATATCTATGTCTGACCCACCAATTGTATGTTGCCAAAGCAACGCTCCTGAAGGCCCCATTTTAACCAACCAATAATCCAAAATACCAAAATTAATTTCGGTTTTATTCCCACTAATTCCGGAACCTGAATTACCGGCTAACAAAAAACTGCCATCCGGATTTTGAATAATTTCATAAATAGTCTCGAAATCACTTCCACCTATTGTTTTTTGCCATATTAATCCTCCGGATGTATTTAATTTTACTACCCAAAAATCTGATTCTCCCAAACAGGATTCAGACTTATCGCCTCCAATACCTGAAGCTGAACTGCCCCCTGCCATAAATCCACCACCACTCAGCTCAATTATTGAATATACTTTATCATCACTAGCACCTCCAATGGTGTTTTGCCAAACTACATTACCATCATCATCTAATTTAATAATCCAAAAATCAAATCCACCTAAGCATGCCTCTGTTTTATTCCCGGATATTCCTGAATTTGAACTCATAGCTAGAATAAAACCTCCATCAGCTATTTGATGTATTCCACGTGCTGTTTCAGTGCCCGAACCCCCAAAACTTTTTTGCCAAAGAATATTTCCCACTGAATCTAACTTTATAAGCCAACAGTCACTATCACCATTTGCAGGACTTGTTTTATCGCCAGTAGCACCCGACCAGGAATCTCCCAATAAAATAAATCCCCCGTCTGATGTTGCATCTATACTCATTAAATAATCATTGTTATTACCTCCAATAGTATTATCCCATTCCACAACTCCGTTAGAATCCACTTTTACAATCCAATAATCATAAAATATTGCGCCAACTTTACCCTCTGTTTTATCTCCTGATATGGGCGATACTGACATACCACCAATTATAAATCCTCCATCAATAGTTGGCTTTGAAGAAAAAAATGTTTCATTTGCTGACCCGCCTATTGTATTTTCCCATGCTATTTCAGGTATTTGGGCTATACTATTTACCCAACAAAAAATAATACTACAAGCAGTTAATAAATAAGTCTTCATAGTTGTAATAAAATTATTCAAATCGCTCCGTTTTATTAATATTCAAAATTTATATTTAATCCAGAATATTAAATAAAATATTTAAACCATATGTCTCCACTTTAAAAATTTAAATTTAAATAATAATCATCACATTTTTAACCTTTTTATTCATTTTTGCTGCCTTTTATAGGTAAAACATGAACATGGTAGGACATCAGACTTTATCCGTGGAGGGATTATTTTTAACTTAAAGTATGCATCATTATGGCACACCAAATAAGATTTTACTTTCCGTGAGCTAGGATTGACAATAGCAGTCACTTCAACAAATATGTGATTTTCTATATTTTATCATAATAATTAAAAGCCCCTTGGAATTGTTCATCACTCATTTGTACCGGTCTGGAGACCGAGGTGGCGTCTGGAGTCTGGAGACTCCACGACAACGGGGATAGTGCTATACTTTTAAAATGCGATAATGATGTGGATTTTTTTTTACAATTATAATTTGCGATATTGTATTGTGCGTCAGACAGAGTCCTGGAACGATGCTGCTGAATCGGAGATTCATCAGAGCAGGTCGGGTGACTCCACGACAACGGGAATAGTGCTACACTTTTAAATTGAGATAATGATTGGAATTATTTTTTACAATTATAATTTGCGATATTGTATTGTGCGTCGGACAGAGTCCTGGAACGATGCTGCTGAATCGGAGATTCATCAGAGCAGGCATTTCTTTAACATATAAATCTGTTCGGTAGTCAAACCCCGTTAGGGGTGATATTTTTTTAACTTATATAGGGGCATTGAAACGCAAACCCCTTTAGGGGTGACATTATTTTTATTATTTAATATCAACGTTAAATTTACTGTTGACGAATCGTTTCGGCCTGGAAACTCCACGACAACGGAAACCCTGCGGGTTAGGTGGAATTAGGCTAAAATATGAATGCTTTTTTATTCCTTCACAAATATTTTTTGAATTGTTGTGGTTTCACTATATAGTTGTAAATAATATATTCCTGAAGCTAATTGAGATACATCAATACTTTCTCCCTGCCAATTAGTTATTTGTTGAACAACTGCACCGGAATTATTAAATATTTTGATTGCTGTAATCATAATATCTGTATTAATATTTAAGTGACCTGAAGTTGGATTTGGGTAAATACTAATATTATTCGATGTCAGCTCCGCTCCTTCTTTACATGTTACTAATACTGCAATTGGGTTGGATATTTTATAACAACCAGTTGCTGTTTTTGTCACGCGACATTTATAATTACCTGTTGTTGTTGCTACATAAGTTGTTGCTGTTGCTCCCGGAATTGGTGCTGCACCTTTATACCACTGATAAGTGGAACCACCAGATGGTGTTTCAGTTAGTGTAACATTACCGCCTGCACAAAATTCAGTTGGGCCGCCGGCAGAAATAATTGCTTTAGGATTTTTATTTACAGTTACAACTATACCGGATGAAATTGTTGTATCGCAATTAGTATATGCCATACAGGTATAAGTGCCTGTTACATTTACCAATAAAGTGACACCTGTTGCACCAATTATATCAATGCCATTCTTTTTCCATTGCACCGCATCACCATTATGTGTAGCAGTTAATGTAACATTACTTCCCTGACAAATTGTTGTTGGACCTGAAGCAGAAATTGTAATTGTTACATCTAAACCTTCATCAATATTTCCATCGCAATTATCATCAATACCATTACAAATTTCCAAAGCGACTGGATTTATTAAATTATTAGCATCATTACAATCCGTATTATCTTCAACATATCCAGCTATGCCTTCACAAAGTAATTCAAAGTCTGCCGGATCACCATATAAATCACCATCATTATCTGCATAAAATGTGATGAGTAATCCTTCGTCTACTGACCCGGTACAATTGTCATCAAATCCATTACATATTTCAGTATTACCTGGATAAATAGCAGGGTTTGCATCATAACAATCGCCAATAATATCTGCATACCCTTCAGGTGCGGAGCATGCCAATATTGTTATTTCAGGAACGCCGAAACCATCACCGTCTGAATCGCCATAAAAAATACTTTTTACGCCTTCATCAATTAATCCGTCACAATCATCATCGAGTGTATTACAAACTTCGGTTGTTGCTTCGCAGGTTGTCATTTTTACTAACCAAAAATCAAAATCTCCATTATTAATTTCCGTTTTATCGCCACCAATTCCACTATTGGATTTACCACCAACAACATAATCTCCATCTACACATATACTTGCCGCATAACCAAAATCATATCCAGTAGCTTGTATTGTTTCCTGACTTACAATTACTCCTGATAAATCGGTTTCCAGCATCCAATAATTAGCAGTGGCGTCACCTGCTTCGGTTTTATCACCACCAATTCCGGAATAAGAATAGCCGAATAAAAAATATTTATTAGCTGCTATATTAGGCACAACACTAAATAAATAATCATCAGATGTTCCGCCAATGGTATTTTGCCAAACGATATTACCTGAAGTATTTAATTTTAATAACCAATAATCGGTAATACCAATTAAGGCTTCTGTTTTATCACCTGAAATTCCGGAGCTACTGTAACCACCAATAATGATACCGCCATCAATTGCAGGCACAACACTGTTTGGAATATCACTATTATTTCCTCCTATTGTATTTTGCCATAACACGCCACCGGCAGCGCTGAGTTTTAAAATCCAAAAATCGAAACCCCCTAAATTGGCTTCAGTCTTATCGCCTGTTGCACCGCTCGACGAATATCCGGCAACGATACAAGTTCCATCTGCATTACTATAAGCTGATAAAGGAAGATCGCTTCCGTTTCCACCAATAGTATTTTGCCATTGAATGGCACCTAAACTATCTATTTTTAATATCCAGTAATCAGCTGAAAAATTATGTCCATTTTCAGTTTTATCGCCTGAAATATTTGAAAATGAATAGCCGGTAACAATAAAACCGCCATCGGGTGTATTTGCAAGATGTGTAATGGCATCACTACTTGAACCACCAATTGTATTTTGCCAAACGATGTTGCCAATCGAATCTATTCTAACTAACCAATAATCTGTAACACCTAAATTAATTTCTGTTTTAATACCTGAAATTCCTGACGAGCTTGAACCGCCTAATAAATAACCACCATCATTAGCTTCAACCATAGCTGTTAAAAAATCGCCGGCAGAACCACCATACGCGCGCTGCCACTCAATACCACCTGCATTGTTATATTTAACAACCCAATAATCGTTATCGCCATAAGATGACACTGATTTATTTCCGCTAATTCCAGAGGCCGATACACCACCTGCTAATACTCCACCATCAGAAGTCCCTAACACTGTGCGCATTTCATCGGCACCGGAACCGCCAACATTGGATTGCCAGTCGATATTAATTTGAGCAAATAAGGTGAAGCAAAATACGAGATTCAGAATGAGGAGGGCTACTTTTTTCATGTGTGTTAGGTTTAAATAAAGCGATTTTAACAATCAAATATAGGCTTTCAGTTGTAAAAATAAAATCTGACGGGGCTCCAAATGATAAGTGAAGACGATTTTAAATAACTGCATATACATAATTCCTTAACCTGATAGAAGCGGTTTCCAATGTGGCTGATTTTGTTTATTTGAATATACTATCGTAATATTGCGATACAATGGGACTAACAAAAGCAGAGGAATTTTCGGTAAAAGACAACCGTATTGCCAATTTTGCGAAGGCTTTGGCGCATCCGGCAAGGGTGGCCATTTTGCGGATTTTATTGAAGAAAGAAAGTTGCTATTGCGGCGATATCGTTGAAGAATTGCCTCTTTCGCAAAGCACTGTTTCTCAGCATTTGAAGGAATTGAAAGAAGCCGGAATTATAAAAGGCGAAATTGAAGGGGCTAAAATTTGTTATTGTATTGATGCGGCAGTCTGGGAGCAAATGCAAATGGTATTGGGCAATTTATTAACCCGACCGGTTGCCGATAACGACTGCTGCTGATTAAATTTATATTATCGTTATATTACGATTAAATTAACAACTATGATGAAACCACGTGTATTATTTTTATGTATACATAATTCAGCCAGAAGCCAGATGGCAGAGGCCTATTTGAAACAATTTGGCGGTAACATGTTTGATGTGGAAAGTGCAGGCCTTGAGCCCGGAGTTTTGAATCCGTTGGCAGTTGATGTAATGGCTGAAGAAGGCATCGATATTTCGAAAAACCCGACTAAAGATGTATTTGGTTTGCATGAACAGGGCAAATCGTTCAACTATGTGATTACCGTTTGTGATGCAAAAAATTCGGAGCGTTGTCCGGTATTTCCGGGTATGCACAGCAAACTGGCCTGGGACTTTGAAGACCCTTCCGGATTAGGTGGAACACAAGAAGAGAAATTGGCTAAAACAAGAGCTATTCGCGATATCATTAAAAGTTCGGTGATTGCTTTTGTAGATAAATACGGTATTGAAGAAGATAAATACAATGATTAATTCGCGCCGTTCAAAATTAATATTCATTATAACGGGAATTTTTATCGCTGCGATAACCTGTTTTTTTATTTGCCCACCGGGTTCATTTATTCACGACACTTTACCTTATATTTTAGGCGCTGTTGGCTGGGCTGTTTTATTTATGATATTTATTATCGATAAAAAAAATGGTGGTGAAAATTTTGAGCCCTACGACCCGGAACGCGATGAATGAACATTACTTACAACCACTTGTTGCAATTACATGCGCCGCCCCTGGAATATTGTAGATCAGCCAGTTTACAGCCTGGCAACTTACGTAGAACCTGATTTTAATATGAATATCTGCACGTATGTTACGGCTGTGAGCATGAGTCCAAAAATGTATGCCGTAGCTGTTTATCATAATACTAAAACGTGGTTTAATTTACAAAACACGCAATCGGCAATATTACAATTATTGAGCAAGCAACAGATAAAATTGGTAAATGTATTAGGCAAAAAATCGGGCAACATTTACGACAAGCAGAATTATCTGCAGAAGAAAAAGTTAATTACTACCTGGAAGGATTTTCCGGTTTTAACAAATAGTGCTGCATTATTATTGTTAAACAAAAAAACAGTTGTCGCCAGTGGTGATCACGATTTATTTTTATTTGATGTACATAAATTCACTACATTACAGGAAACAGATATACTTACCTTTTCGGAATTAATACAACAAGGGGTGATATTGTAATAGGAAAAAGCCGGTTGAAAAGAATTATCTTTGAGTAACCAGCCCCATCATTGTGCAACTTAAATACATTTATTGGTTTGCCTACTATAACAACAGCGTTCCCAGCGTGCGTTACAGAGCATTAATGCCTTTGCAGCATTTATCCGCAGATTATGGTATCAATTATGCATTTGTTTCTCCGTCGTATCGACTGAAATCAGTTTTACAATTTGTTAAAGTGTATATGGAGGCACTGCTGTTTCGAAAGCCCAATTCGATAATTGTATTTCAAAAAATACATACTCAGGGTATATATGCACGGCTATTAAAATATTTATTAAAAAAACAACCACTTTATACGATATATGATATTGATGACGCCGAATACACACGACGACCTGTAGCTACTATTCATCATTTTATGCGCAATTGCAGTTGCTGTACAGTGGGCAGCATTGCTTTGCAACAATACGCCTCGGCATTTAATAAAAATGTTTTTTTACTGACATCACCTGTAGAGGCACACCAACATTTCAAGCAACAACGCAATCCCATTTTTACCATTGGTTGGATTGGTTATTTTGGCGCGCATTCCGATAGTTTTAAACAATATATTTATCCAATTATTGCTGACATACCCTTCCCTGTTCGATTGGTTATTTTGGGCATTACCAATGCAAGTCAACGCGATAGTATAATACAACAATTTGTATCATGTAAAAATGTACAAATTATTACACCGGAAAATATTGACTGGTTAAATGAAGATGAGATTTATCGTTACATAGCAGGATTCGATTGTGGAATTGCGCCATTAACAGACACCGAATTTAATCGCGCTAAATCGGCCTATAAAATGAAACAATATATGTCGTGCGGAGTGCCTGTACTTGCAAGTCCGGTAGGAGAAAATAATACATTTTTACAAGATGGGAAACAGGGATTTATTTGTTTTGACGCAAACGATTTTTTACAAAATATCATCAAATTGCACAACATGAATGAATTACGATATACATCTATGAGTGACGAAGCACGAAGCAGCTTAAATGGTTTTATGTTGGGAAATTATTGTTCTCAACTTATAACAGTTGCTAACCAAATGGCAACCCGACAACAAAACTGAACTAAAACTGTTAACTTTACTATATCGTAAATATTATTATGAAAAACAGGCTGCTTTTTACCATTGTTTTATTGACCACCTTTTGCACAATTAACGCGCAAGTTACTATCATAGATAGTATTATGGCTGGTGGCATTTATCGGAATTATCGATTATATGTTCCTACTGCATATTCAGACGATACACCTTCACCATTGTTGTTTAATTTACATGGGTATTCATCTGATGCATTCGGACAGGCAGTGTATGCCAACTTTAACCCGATAGCTGACACAGCGGGATTTTTAACCGTAATTCCAAATGGCACATTAGATTTTTTTGGTATTCGCCACTGGAACATTTTTGGTGCTCCAGGAACTGGTGTTGATGATGTTGCATTTTTAAGTGCATTAATTGATAGTCTGGATGCTGAATATAATATTGATTTAAATCGTGTGTATTCCACAGGAATGAGTAATGGCGGATTTATGAGTCATGCCCTTGCTTGTGAATTAAGTAATCGTATTGCTGCAATTGCGAGTGTTACCGGAAGTATTGACAAAGACAGAATGCCGTTTTGTGACCCCCAACATAATACTCCTGTGATGCAAATTCATGGCACTGCAGATGAAACAGTTCCTTATGATGGTAATTTCGAATTTTTACCTGTCGACTCTGTGGTAAGTTATTGGGTGAAACAAAATCATTGTGATGTAACTCCTGAATTTACAGAAGTACCGGATATTGTTACCATCGATTTATGTACTGCTGAACATTATGTTTACGGTAGTTGCTATAAAGACACACATGTGGAATTATTTAAAATTATAGACGGAGGGCATACCTGGCCTGGAACAGCAATTACCTTTTTAGGTGTTACTAATTTAGATATTAATGCGTGTAGGGAAATTTGGCGATTTTTAAGTCAGTATCGTTTAGATGAACTGACAGGAATTGAAACAAATCCTTTGTTAAAAAATGAGGTTAATATTTATCCGAATCCGTTTGCTGAAAATATTTATTTAAATAGTAAAAATGGGGTAATTGAATCGTGGATGTTGTTTGATGTGATGGGTAATTTAGTTGCTGAAAATGATGCCGTAAATAATAAATTAATTACGATTTCCGGGAATAATTTACAGGCGGGGTTGTATTATTTATATGTGAATGGTGGAGTGGGGATGCAGGTGGTGAAGGTTGAATGAATTGCACGCGGATGTGGCGGATTTGGCGGATTGGCGCGGATTTTTTGGGGGGATGCGTATTGTGATGGTTGATTGAATTAAAAAGGAACGCAGGTTGAACGGATTGAACGGATGCGGACGGATTTTTTTGGTGGTGTTTTGGTGGGATGTTTTATTTGAGGGTTGATTTAAAGGGCCGGGCAGATGCAGTGAACGGATGGACGATATAATTTAATTTTATTCGATAATAAAAGTAAATCTTATTTGTAAGGGCGAATTACATCCGCCCCTACAAATAGGATTTACGAATTTATAAGATAAATGATTTTTTAGAATCCAAACCCTAGTCTCCCCTTTAACTCCGGAGATAATTCAGGTAATTTATTGCGCTGAATTAGGAAGCTGCTTAAAAAAGCAAAATCTTTAAAAATATAATGTTTGTTGAGTGCACCTTGTAAATATTCTTTTCCGGAACTACCGCCGGTGCCGACACGGGAGCCAATCATGCGGTGAACCATATTGATATGACGGAATCGCCAGGTGGCCATTTGTTCGTCGATATCCAATAAATTTTGCATGAGTTGAAACGGCATTTGTAAAATAGGATTGCCGCGATACAATGAAATAAATAATGCATTGCGCATTGCTTCACTGCTTAATATAGTATGTTCGCTTTTGTGTTCGCTTAAAAATATTTTTTCGAAGGTTTCGATATTTTGTTTTTCACCTTCTACTAAAGTTGATGCATAGGCATTTAAATAATCGTTCCAAAAAGCATGATAACCGGAGTCGTTGGTGTTTGGCGTATGATAATTTGCCCACAATTGTGCATCATTAAAAAACGGCATTCGTTTTAACCAATCGTCGATTAATTCCAATAATGTTTTTTGTGATTCTACTTCTTTTACAAACTGCACATATTCGGGTTTGAGCATACTTAAATAATATTGCTGACCGTGACGCTCATCGAATTTTAATCCGAGTTTAGCTTCGAGCATTTTAAATTGCCAACTTTGAAATCCGGATGCGGGACGCAAAAAATCGCGGAACTCATGAAAATCGAGTGGTGTCATGGTTTCGAGAATATCGATTTGTTGCACCAATAATTTCAAAATGGTGATAACACGAGAAGTGCGATGTACAATGGTTTGTAATTCTGCCGAATTATCGTTTACGGCATCTTTACGCATAATGGTAAGTGCTGAATCGATTTCGAAGTGAATTTGTTTGAACCATAATTCGTACGCCTGATGAATTACAATAAATAACATTTCGTCGTGGGCGTGGGCATTTTCTTTATCGCTTTCAAGGGTTTGGGCGTTTAATATCTTTTCTAGCTGGAGGTATTCGGTATATTCAACAGGTTTGCGGGTCATTGTTCAATTTTTTTTCAAAAATACAATGTTTGGGTTGGAATTTCAGTGGGTGATGTGAGGGAGGTTGGAACGCGGACCCCGCGGGGCGGGGCGCGGATGTGGCGGATTGGCGCGGATTTTTTGGTATGGTGTGGTGAAAAGGAACCTGCCTGGCGGCAGATTGGCGCGGATTTTTTTAGATGTGTGTTGAAGAGGAACCTGCCTGGGGCAGAAAGAGGCTGATTTTTTGGTGGGGGTGTTGAAAAGGAACACGGATTGAACGGGTTAAACGGATTGGCGCGGATTTTTTTTGTGTGTAGATGTTGAACGCGGATGACCTGCCTGGCGGCAGATAGGTGCTGATTTGTTTGCTTCAGATAAATTTCATTTTTTTCGATAATGTGAGTAAAACCTTTATGTAGGGGTGAATTGAATCCGCCCTAATTTGTTTGTTAGAAAGGGTTTTTTTTTTGAAAAGATGAGTAAACGGATTTGAGCGGATTTTAATGGTGTGTTGTTCTGGATGGTTTGGGTGAAAAGGAACCTGCCAAAGGCAGACAGGCGTGGATTTTTTGTGGGTTGAATTGGATAGTATACATGCAATGTCTGCTCTGAACTGCGTTAGGGATAGTAACGGAAACCCCGCATCCCGCTTTTTCTGCGGGAGAGGAGTTGGAGTGGATAGCCCGACCTGAAGTAGGGTTTTTGGGTGAAAATTGTGATGATGGCGAATGCATTATTTGAGGGGCCGGTTTGGTAAATTTTGTTGGACAGTTTATAGAAAAAACACTACGGAAGGGAACGCCCAAAATCTTAGACAACCGCATATGTAAATGGGGTAAAATAACGTTTCCATGTGCCGGCGGGAAGTGTACCTTTACCTTCGACTTAGTGTATATATTATTATAGGATGGCAGAAGCGAAAAAAACAACTAAAAAGGCAAAAAAGAGCAACGTGTCGTTTTTGAAGGACGAGCGTGTTAAAAAAACAGCGGGGGTGATGCTGATATTGGCGAGTTTCTTTATTGGAATTGCATTTGCCAGTTATTTACTCACTTGGAAATAAGATCAAAGTTTAATTTGGGAACATCCGTGGCGGCAAGTTTTTAATAGCAGTATTGCCGTGCAAAATCATTTAGGTAATCTTGGCGCAGTGGTTAGTCACCAGTTTTTTTACAGTTGGTTCGGCATTGCGAGTTTCTTTTTTGTGATTTGGTTTTTTACTATTGGAGTAAACAGTTTTTTCGCCAAACGTGTATTTAATAATATTACTATTGTTGGTCAGGGCGCCGTAATTATGGTTTGGCTGAGCACCATGTTAGGTTTTATTTTTTACAATGCGCAGTTTCCTTACGGTGGTGCATTCGGTAAAGGGACTTCATTTTATTTAGAAAATACATTCGGCAAAATTGGTGCTATTTTAATGCTTACCGCAGCTATGATTATTTATATGATCATATTTACCAAAATTGATTTTAGTTTTTTAGCGAATATGTTTCGCCGCAAACCAAAACCTGAAACCACTGATGCAGACCCGCTTTCGGAGGATGATATGCTTGTTCCGGCAATGGCTGTGGTTGAAGATAAAAAAGAAAATATTATTGTTCCTCCTGTTTATACTTCGAATGAAGAAATTAAGGAGCCGATTATAATGGAATTAAAAAAAGTGGATCCTGTTGTTGAAAAACAAATTCCGGTTACACTTGAAATGGATGAACCTTTAACTACAGTTATTGCAGGTGAAGAAGAACCCATTATGAATGAGCAGGATAATTTAGCGTTAGATATTGAAGAGCCACATGAAGAAATTGTAGAAATGGAAAACATGAACTACAATTTTGATCCGATTTTAGATTTACCGAATTATAAATATCCGACTTTAGAATTATTAGAAGAATATGCGAGTGAAACGGTTTCAATAAATACCGAAGAACTGGAGCGCAATAAAGACCAAATTATTGCTACACTGAATAATTATAACATTCAGATTTCAAAAATAAAAGCGACGATCGGACCAACGGTTACGTTATATGAAATTATTCCTGCTGCCGGTGTGCGTATTTCGAAAATTAAAAATCTGGAGGATGATATTGCACTGAGTTTAGCCGCATTGGGTATTCGTATTATTGCGCCAATTCCGGGTAAAGGAACTATTGGTATTGAAGTACCAAACGTAAATAAAGAAACGGTTTCGATGCGCAGTCAAATTGCCAGCGATAAGTTTCAGCATGCTAAAATGGACCTTCCTGTTTGCTTGGGAAAAACTATTTCGAGCGAAAATTATATTGCCGATTTAACACGCATGCCGCACTTGTTAATGGCCGGAGCAACGGGTCAGGGAAAATCGGTTGGTATTAATGCATTACTGATTTCCTTATTATATAAAAAGCATCCTTCGCAACTCAAGTTTGTAATGGTTGACCCGAAAAAGGTGGAATTGAGTTTGTTTTCGGTGATAGAAAAACATTTTTTGGCAAAGTTGCCGGGTGAGGAAGATGCAATTATTACTGATACCCGTAAAGTGGTTGCCACTCTGAATGCCTTATGTATTGAGATGGACACGCGTTATGAACTACTAAAAAATGCGCAGGTTCGTAATATTAAAGAGTATAATGCCAAGTTTGTAAAACGCAAACTCAATCCGAAAGAAGGGCATATGTTTTTGCCTTACATCGTGTTGGTGATTGACGAGTTTGCCGACCTGATTATGACGGCGGGCAAGGAAGTGGAGATGCCGATTGCCCGTATTGCCCAGTTGGCGCGTGCCGTGGGCTTGCATTGCGTTATTGCTACTCAGCGACCTTCGGTAAATATTATTACGGGAACCATCAAGGCCAACTTCCCGGCGCGTATTGCGTTTAAGGTGGCTAGTAAGGTGGATAGCCGCACCATTTTGGACAGCAGTGGAGCTGAGCAATTGGTGGGTAGAGGTGATATGTTGCTGGCAATTGGAAGCGATGTTGTCCGTTTACAGTGTCCGTTTGTGGATACACCGGAAGTGGACAAAGTGGTGGACTTTATCGCCAACCAGAAGGGGTATCCTGAGGCATTTATGTTGCCGGAGTTTGTGGATGAGCAGGCTCAGAAGGAAAAAGCGGAGATTTTGGACGGTGACAGAGACCCACTTTTTGAGGAAGCAGCAAAAATTATTGTGCAACATCAGCAAGGTTCTACTTCGTTAATTCAGCGCCGCCTTAAGCTAGGATACAACAGGGCCGGGCGTTTGATGGATCAGCTGGAAGCTGCAGGTGTGGTTGGACCTAATGCCGGAAGTAAGGCTCGCGAAGTTTTATACGGCGATTTGACACAGTTGGAACAGTATTTGCAAAATCTTGATTGAATTTAATCAAACTAAACTTTAACCAATTAATTTTGCAAAGAATTTCAAACAACGTGTCATGAAAAAAATCTTATCAGGTGTTTTATTACTTTTTATCAGCGCAAACACTGTTTTTGGCCAGACTTCTGATGCCAATGCTGTAAAACTCTTAAAAGCTGTAGGTCAAAAATACAGTGCCTATAAAACCATGCAAATGGACATTTCACTTACCATCGAAAATCAGGATGCTAAGTCGAAAGAAACCAAAACCGGAAAAGTATCCAGCAAAGGCAATATGTTTAAAGCAGAAATGGGTAACCAAACCATTATTTCTGATGGTAAAACACTTTGGACGTATTTGAAAGATGTGAATGAAGTTCAAATCAACAATTTTGAGCAAGGTCAGGACATTATGACGCCAAACGACATTTTCAAAATTGCAGAAAAAGATTACCTCGCATATATGGGTGATAAAATTACCGAGAATGGTAAATCGCTACAAATAATTGAGCTTACACCTAAAAATAAAACCTTAAGCTTTAGCAAAATCAAAATGTATATCGACGTTAGCGACAACTCTGTAAAACGTGGTGTTGTTTATGATAAAAATGCTATTCATTATACTTATAGCATCTCCAATTTAAAAACAAATATGGAATTATCTGATTCTACATTTAAATTCGACAAATCGAAATATCCAGGTGTTGAAGTAATTGATTTAAGAGAGTGATTGAGTGAGGTGATTTTTTCACCAATTGGATAAAATGATATTTTTAAAACCTCTAAGGATTCAGGGGTTTTTTAATGTGCTGATGTGATTATGTGCTGATTAACAGCCGAATGATGTACCAATGTGTGAATGTACCGATGTACCAATGGAAACAGCCGGGGTTTTTGTGTTGGAATGTAATTCGGTGCACTCGTAGCCGTCAACCCACGTGTTGACATTGGTTTGTCGTAAATTAAATTCAGAACGACCGTACCCGTCAACCCACGTGTTGACATTGGTTTGTCGTAAATTAAATTCAGAACACCGTACCCGTCAACCCACGTGTTGACTATGGTTTGTGGGAAATGAAATGTTGCAGAAAATATCCAACTACACATATTAATGCGCAAGCATTAAAATCATTCACGCAGTGAACCCTCATTCCCCGCCGCAGCGGGTTCATCATTTGCTTCCATCGCAGCGGACGCTCCGCGAATTTGCTAATCAACTAATTTGCTAATTGCCTCATTTCATGTAACCAAGTTGTTTCCAAATCTTCACCCCTTGTTTGAGAATGGCGGTGATTTCTTTTTTATTTACCTGTTCGGTTTTTTTAAAATTAAAGCAGGTTTTTCCTTTCAGGCATTTCATGGCTGTGGGGGCAATATCTTTAAATAAATCCTCTTGTCCGTAAAGCGGAAACACGTAAAAACTCACCATATCTTTTCTGGCGACAACTGAAGAAAAATACATACCCGCAATTATTTCTTTTTTATATCCGTAAGGCACCGGTTTGTTGCCAATGAGTTCAAATACTTCACTAGTATTTTTTGTGACTACCATTGGTGGGGAGCAAGTTTGTATTGCTTCTACCAATGTGTTAAATATTGTTGCTTTATCTGCTGCAGTTAGTGCCATATCGTTGTTTTGACAAAATTAAAAAAACCGGTCCTAATTGAACCGGTTTCAGAATAATGAACCAAAAAATAATTTATTGAATAACTACCTGTTGCGTAATTGAGCCCTCAGGTTTTTATATTTCAACAAGGTAAATGCCTTTCGCATAATTGGTTAAGTCGATGGTTTGGTCTATTTGATCAATATCTTCAAACAACTCCGACTCATAAATAATATTGCCATATAAATTGCGGATGATTAAGCGCATATCACTGTTAACATCTGCCGTATAATTAATGGAGAAAATACCAAACCCGGGATTTGGTGAAACCAATAAATTGTTATCGCCAATTAATTCTTCTTCCATTTCACGCATTCCACCTACAGTGCAATCATTAATTTGTGCATGAAATTCACTGTTTTGTGCTGCGACAAACCCTGGATTTAGTTTTACATAATTTTCTGCCTGATAAAAAATATTGTTGGTACTCAAACCTGCAATTGAAGCAGTGCTGGCAATGAAATCGCCATTTAAATACCCTCTTACTCCTGTATGTGTGCCTATCAGCGTTGTAGCTGCCGGGCAACCAACGGTAAAATAATGATACGCTAGTCTACCATTATAGGAAATACGAATTTTATACGTTCCGGAAGCATATCCAGTTAGCAGTTCGGTAAATAAAACTGTTGCTTTATACTCCTGATAATATGGTGAATTATAAATATCTGATGCTACAATAGTTCCTGCTGAATTGATAATTTCCATATAAATTGGAATGTCACCAAATAAATCACCTATTGCTGCAGTTATAAATAAATTATCAGAAGTAGAAAAATGGTTTACCAGATTTTCATCTTCGTTTGCACCTGCTTCATATTCAGCACATGTTTTATATACGGGGAGATTTAAATGTGTGGCAACGCGTAAAATTTTGGGGTCGTTATACGGAATTTGAGAAATCCACTGGCTCTCCGTAACATCGTCGTTACAACCTGCTGCATCAAACCATGGTTCAATATATTGGCAATCGACACAAGGGCGCACTTCAAAATGTAAATGTGGAGCAGTTGAATTTCCGGAGCTGCCCATTTTACCGAGAAATTGACCGGCTTCAACAAATTCGCCAAGTTCAAGGTTGGCCACTGTCCCATTTTTCATGTGCGCATAAACGGTAATACTGCTGTCGCTATGCATGAGTGCAATAAAATTACCATAGTAACCCCCATTAAATGGTTCGGAATTAAACTCATGAGGTGAAGCGCAATTTCTATCAACTGTATTTCCGTCATAACGTTGAATTACTTCACCATCGGCAGCAGCAATTATTTCAACACTTTCGTCATCCATCATCTCCCACATAAATGGGTAGGGCAAAATATCAGCACCATTATGTTGGTCGTAATTTCTTGCATTTTCGTATGTGGCGCAGTCCCAATCTAAGCGATAATACTCATCGTGATTTAGGTCAGCGAAATTGGTAATTACAAAATAATCATTAACCCCGTCAATGTCTTTATAATCACCGTGCATACGCAATGGCCATGACAGCGGAACTGTGCCGTCACCAACTTTTGCTGTAGTTGCATCATTGGCAAAATTTAATTTCCCTTCTTGTCGCAGTTTATTAATATTTGCTTTCAATTGTGGGCGAATAAATTCCTGATAGTTTTCTTCAGTTACACATTCTACTTGTTTGTTTCCATCGTCCAGCAATACGGCAGATTGCGCTCTGGTTGTTGTTATGTTGCCGATAGTTATCAAACCACACAACAACATGATGTTCATTGTAATTTTTTTCATAACAATTGAATTTAATTTAATGAACAATTATTTTTTAAGTAATTCAACTTCCTGCTGTAACAATTTATTTTGTTTATCTAATTCGATAACATACAAGGTAAGTTCTTCAATTTTTTGCATCATTAAAATATTCATTGCAGATAAATCAAGACCATTTTTTTCTAACTCATCAGCAGAAGGAATATTAGGTAAATGTTTATTAGTCGCAATAAATTTGGCAACCTCATCAATGCTCATCAGATTATAATTTTCTTCAAATACATAATCGGCCCAATCGGCACTTAATTGCACTTTTACTTCTTCACAAATAAATTTACCATCAACACTCATTTTATATCCTGCAGGAACCGGTTCAGCACCAACCTGAACATTTCCGGAAACATATACACCATTGGAAGGTGCTGCTGTTAAACCGCCAAATGAAGTTCCTCCATTCGATTGCACGAATAATTTTGTTGAGCCGGAAACCTGCACACGGAAAGCATCTTCACCAAGTAAACTATTAATATGCATACGCACATTAGGCGCTGAAGTTCCTATACCAACATTACCACCATCGGATGGAACAATAAGTGCATAATTATTAGTTGCACCTGATGCTTTCGCCCAAATAGCATTATTTGTTGTGCCCGCTCCTGTTGCTTTTGCAATTAAACCATAATTACTTGCACCGGTAGAAGTATTGGTTGCATACACCGATGCTGCATTATCAGTTGAAGTAGCTGCTGCCCAAGTAGCCACATGTGAAACCGGTGTATCGAAAAATATTAAACCTGAAGTATTATATCCAAGATTGGTAAATGCATGCACAGTTGATGTTCCTCCAATTGTAAGGGTGTGATCAACTGCTTTTAAAGCAATTTCTTCATCAAGAAATGCACTTTCATTATTATAAAATGCAGCAGAAACAGCAGTATTAATTCCACTATTCCAACCTACTGAAATATTATCACCATTGTCGGCAATTGCACCGCTTACTAATGCAGTACCATCCCAACGAGGAACTAAATCTGTAGTATTTGCACCCACCTGAGGGTCACTTTCTGCGCCTGCAGCAGGAGTTGTTGCAACCCATGATGTTCCGTTCCATTGCATTACCTGACCAGTACTTGCACCCATTGAACTTAAATCGGCAGCAGCAATTGTGGCATTGGTTATATCGGTAGATGAAACTGTTCCATCAGCAATTTCAGTAGAACCTACACTTCCACTTGTTAATTGAATATTATTATAAATGCCTGTTACATCGCCACCAAAATTGGTTGAAGTACTTACGTCATCTGCTGCATTGGTATCACCGGTGTTGGAAATAATAGTGCCGGTAATATTAATACCCGTTCCGGCAGTATAACTTCCGCCTCCCCCGCCTGCGGTAGTCTGTGTTGAGCCATCCATAAATTTGATGGTATTCACATAAAGTTCATTCCAATTAGCAGTTGAAGAACCTAAGTCAAGTGTATTGTTGGCATTTGGTGTTAAACCGGTATTTATTGATGTTGCAGCAGCTAAATTAGATAAAGAAGTATTTGCTCCTTTTGCTGCCATGGCCGTCCAGCCTGCTCCTGTGTAATAATAAAACCCTGGTTGAGAGTTGGTTTGAAATATGAGCAAACCCATTACAGGGGAAGCTATTGCATCACGTTGTGCTTTCGTCATACGTGGGGCAAGTAACCCTTGTGAGGTGGATTGCATTTCAACAATAGCGCTGGAAACAGGTGTTGTAGTTCCAATTCCTGCGCTTCCTGATGCCGGAAAAATATTTGTTTGTGCGGATAATTTTACTTGAGTCAAAAGTAAAATTCCTAATGATAAGGTAAATAGCTTTTTCATAAATTGAGATTTAATTATTCAACTCAAAATTGCTACTGTTTTAAAAGGTAGGAAATACCACAATAGGGGGAGCGACAAAAATGAAGGTTAACTAAAAAACAGGAGGTAGTGAATATGGCTTAACTTAACCATCGGGCATTTAATTATCAAAAAAAGGCCTTGTTGCAATAGGTGTGTTACAAGTTGTTATCGATAATTATAAGTGGAGATACAATTAATAACCAATTGTAAATTAAGAAGATAATTATTTTAGAAAAATATCGATAATAATTTTTCCTTTAATACTTTACTAACCGCCTCAGTATTTGAGTTAACATGTAGTTTGGCATAAATATTCTTCATGTGGGTGCGCACTGTTTCGTAACTGATACCGGCCGCTTCTGCAATCATTTTAAAACTTTTTCCCTGTACCATAAATTGTAACATTTCTTTTTCTTTAGGAGTAAGCTGATAATCTTTTTTTGCTTCAACCTGAATATTTTTTTGAAATAGTTCCAATACCTTACGGGCTATAGAGCCTGTCATTGGTGAGCCACCATTATATACATCTTTAATTGCCGTGATATATTCAGCAGGAGTGGTGCTTTTTAATATATATCCTGAAGCACCTGCACAAATGGCATCGAAGATATTATTTTCATCATGGAAAATAGTTTGCATGAGCACATGCACTTGAGGGAATTTGCTTTTAATCAGTTTAACACCTTGAATGCCATTTAATCCCGGCATTTCTATATCCATCAATATAACATCAGGCGTGTCTTTGGTAATTTGAAAAACAGCATCATTACAATCCGGATAAGCACCTGTGCAGCTAAATCCCGGTGTTCCGTTGATTAAATAATACAGACTTTCGCGAAGATGTTTATTATCTTCAAAAATTGCCACTCTGATGTTTTCCATTGTCGTTGATTATAAAACAAAAATACAATATACGATTTCATAGTATATACCGCAATCAGGTTAGCGGCCACATTACGGTTACAACAGTGCCTTTGCCTATAGCTGAACTAATCAAACAATCGCCACCGTGTTGACGAGCTCTTACCACCATATTATTTAATCCATTCCCCTTTTGTTGCGCCTGATTCACATCAAATCCGTTTCCGTTGTCGGCAATGGCCATAACAAGTGTTTTTTGCTCAATACTGAAATTAACCATTAAAGTTGAACATTGTGCGTATTTAATGGCATTATTTACTGCTTCTTTAAACAATAGGTAAAAATCCCGGCGTTCTTCCATTCTTATTTTGATATCACCATCAATATTCGATTTATCCATTTTTAATTCCACACCTTTCAAGTTGCACATTTCGGTTGCGAAATTAAACATGCGGCTCTCAATATTTTTGAAGTGGTCATTTTCAGGTTTTATCGCCCAAACAATATCGCTCATATTATCCACCATTTCTTTTGAATTTTGAGTTATCTTTTTGAGCAGCTCATCGTTTACATCTGTTTTATCACTAATTTGATTGCGCACAATTTCGCTATACATACTGATACTACTTAACGTAGAACCAATATCATCATGTAAATCACCTGCGATTTTATTTCGGATATTACCTATTTTAATCAATTGATTAATCCTGTATCGGTAAATGCCATAACTGATAAGCATAACAGTTAGCACCGCCAAAAGAATAAACCACCAGGTTGCCCAATACGGCTTGGTAATTGTAAATGAATAGCTTGCAGGTGTTGCATTCCAAAGTCCATCATTGTTTGCAGCTTCAAGTACAAATGTGTAATTGCCGGGTGATAATGCTGCAAATGTAACTTCACCCTCATTTTTCGTATACACCCATTCTTCATTATAGCCAATTAATTTATAACGGCAGCGATTTAATTCCGGAATTACCAACGAAAGCGATTGGAAATTAAAAGATATTGCATTTTTGTTGTGAGGAAATTTAGGATCTACCCAAAGTCCGTTTACTTTTCCTTTTCCCTTTGCGTATTCACCAACTGCATCTGCATTGTTAAATAAAAGTACGTTTCGAATTATGGGCGTTGCAAGCACCCGATTGCGAGGCATTTCATTAATATTCAATCGCTGAACTCCGGCTGTGGTAGCTATCCAAATACAATCTGTCTGTTGTTGTATGGCTAATTTGCAATAGGTAAAATCGTAAGGTAAAAATCCTTCGTCTTTGATAATTCTTTTTACTACCTCAGGATTTTTTTTGTTTAAGTCGATTACCGTTAAACCATTATAATGTGCACACCACAAGTAATTTCTTTTTTCATCAGCCACCAAATCTAATGTTGCATTTGCTAACAAACCTTCTGTTTCAGACAAATGTTCCAAAACTTTTGCTTTTGTTTTATCGGGCTGTATTTTAAACAGACCATAATTCCCGGTTGCTAACCAGATTGTTTGATTATCTTGTAACGCAAAAGACGTAATTAATGCATCATTTAACAGTGCATTATCTGTTGTCACTTGAAGTAACGTATCTCCATTAAAATATACCACCCCAAAGTTGGTTGCTAAATAAATGGCATTATCTTTTAATACTGCATAATCAAATATTTTCAGGAATTGCCCTCCAATTGCAATTTTCCAGGGGAAATAATCAAATTCCAGTGCCGAAGGGTTATCAGGATTTTTTACTTGCGTCAACCCACCATCGCTTAAAACAAATAAATTATTTTTTTCATCTCGAAAAAATCCTTGCGCATGTTCATCCCTGAGTTTTTCACCCGCATAATTAAACATGTTTTTTCCATCCCAAACACTAAGGCCCTGATACCCACTGCCCATCCAGACAAGGTTGTTACTGAAATACAATCCAAATACTTCCGATAACGGCCAGGGCTGTTGTCCTAATCCAAAATATTTATTGAACTGATTATTTTCGAACACAATTACATTTCCTCTATTGCCTCCAAATACCATTTCTCCGGAAGGAGATTCTGTAACTGAAAACATATCATTTAAATTTGCTGTTGTACTCGGCAACCAAGTAGTTATTGTATTTTTCCGAAGTTGCACTAACCCTTCCCATGTGCCTATCCACAAATTTTGTTCTTTGTCGTATAAAATACATGAAGGACTATCGTAACCTAAGCTGGCAATTTCAGTGAGTTTTTGTGTTGTATTTCCTGTGATACTATAAACACCTTCAAAACCCAACACATAAAAAACAGAATCATTAATTGTGGTCATTCCGGTGGCATAGGTAAAATCGTGTATTGTATCAAACCCATTTTCGTTTTCTCTATAATAAAAGCCTGACTTATTACCTATGAGTAATTTATTTTTGTTGGTAATTTTAATTGCACTAACATCTTCCAAACGAGGTTCACGACTAAACCACTTAATAGCAAACACATTATTCTTAAATTCAATAACAGAATTACGGGTGCCGAAATAGGTAATATACTCATTATTTCGTTTTACAGATGTTATTGAAAAAACCTGATTACTCGGGTCAGAAAGTTCAGCCCAATTTGACAATATTTTAAAGGCAAGGGTATCACCTGATTTAATTTTTTGCAATTGTTGAGCGTTGATTAAAACAGGTCCATCTGATGTTCCAATCCAAAGACGATTGTCCTCCTCGGCATTTAAAGCATAAATCCAACTATCAGGGAACCGGGAATCAAATGCAACTTGTTTAAAGACACCTTCTTCAAAGAAAAACAATCCATTTTCGCATCCTACCCAAATAGTGCGGTTAGCATCCTGTGTTATTGCTGATACTTTCCCAAACCGAAGATCACTGCTGCCATTATAATTAACAAATGAAATGCCATCAAATTTACTAACTCCTAACCGTGTGCCTAACCATAAATAGCCATCATCATCCTGAAACATGGTATATATTTCAGCGCTTGCAAGACCTTGTTTTGCTCCAAAAGATTTAACCAGGTATTCCTGGGCAGACAAAGAAGTTCCGCTAAAGTAACAGACGAAAAAAAAGAAAAAGATGATTCGGATATACGACCTATTCAACATATATGCATGCCTGAAATATATATTGCTAAAGGTACTTCATTTTGTTTTATTTCACCGGCATTTGAACATAAACTGATGTACCCATTCCGGAACGACTATCTATAGTGCAGTTTCCCCCATATTTTGCAGCGCGCGCCTGCATGTTGGACAAGCCATTACCCTGAACATTGGCAGAAGTATCAAAACCTTTACCATTGTCGCTAACCGTAATTTGGAGGGTATCATTGTTTATTGTTATAACAATATCTATTTGAGTTGCAAGTGCATATTTTGCTGCATTGTTAACAGCTTCTTTTATCAAAAGGTAAACATCTCGTCGCATATCCATTGGAAGTGTTAACTGTGCTAATTCCGGTTGAAAGTTGGTGTTAAGAGCTATATTGTTGGAACTGCATATCTCCTCAGCAAAATGTTTAATGCGATTGTTTAAACTCGAAAATTTATCGTTTCCCGGCTTAACCATCCATACAATATCACTCATACTTTCAATTGACTCGCTGGAATTATTTATTATTTTATTCAACAAATGGTCTTGCTCTGTTTGTAAGTCTTTTCCCTTCGATTTAATTATTTCACTGTACATTTTAATACTACTCAGTGTTGCGCCAACATCATCATGTAAATCGGCTGCAATTTTATTACGCAGTTGCACTTCCTTTAACTGTTGTTTTAAGGTATATCTGTTCCAAATGACAAACCCTGAAACCACAAGAGCCCCGAATATAACAACTAGTAATATAGTGATGAGATTTTTGCGTTCTATTTCTTTCTGTTGCAAATTATTAGTGGCGTTGAGCAATGCTATTTCTTTTTCGCGTTGATTGGCTGTGTATTGCTCCTGCAAAGCCTGTAATTGTTCATTTTGTTTCCGGTTATCGATTGTATCTTTTGCAACATTTAATTGTTGTAAAAATAAAAATGCTTTTTCATAATTGCCGGTCTCGGCATACAAAGCAGAAAGTGTTCCCGCAATATCAAACTGTTCATCATAAAATCCATGTACTAATGCAGAATCGTAAATTGGCAATAATAGCTTTTCCGCCTGAGGATACTTTTTCATTTGAAAATACAAATCTCCCAATGATTGTTTATTGGCAACCTGCTGTTCATAATCACCAATTTGCTCCGCCATTTTAATGGATAATTGGTATTGCTCTTCTGCACCCGTATAATTCTTTTTATAACTTAATAAATCACCCAAGTTGGTGTGTGCCAATATTAAATTTTCTATATCGTTTTTCCGTTCGAGAATTTCAATGGATTTATAGGCATATATTTCGGCAGTATCTAAACTATTTCGATTTTTTTGAGAAATGGACATATTCATAGTTACCACACCCACCATGTTTTCGTTAGCCAATTGTTCAAAAAGAGGAATACTTTTTGCATAATAATTTTCAGCATTTTTCCATTTTTCCTGATAAAAATAAATATTACCAATTGTCATATTAACTCTTGCCTGTCGGTCTAAATCGCCTGATTTTTCTGCATACGGCACGGCATTTAATGCAACCTGCATGGCATTATCTAATTTCCCCATATAAATGTATGCCGATGCCATATTGATATATATAAGCGAAATACGTTTTTCTTCACCTACTTTCTTCGCATATACTAAAGCAGTATCTAAAATCAACACAGAGGAATCATATTTCCCAAGATTACTATAAGCAATACTTAAATTCAACAGACAACCCGCAGTTCCTTTATCCCAACTTAATTTTTTACTTAATCCAACACCTCTCCAGCCAAAGTCTATACTTTGCTGAGGATTTGAGTTAGACGTAGCACCACATAATGCGCGGAAAGCAATTACTTTATTAGTGTCATCAACTCCTGTTTTAGTAATTTGTATTAACGAATCAATATTAAGTTGCTGTGCGTTTAACGAAACCCTACAAATTAATATTAACCATAATAAACCAATTCCTATTTTAAAATTACGTTTCATGTGAGTTGCCAGTTTACTGATGTAATTCCTTTACTTTCCAGCCATTGATTTGTTTTAGAAAAAGGTTTAGAACCGAAAAAACCTTTATCTGCACTAAATGGTGATGGGTGTGGTGATTTTAATACAAGATGTTTAGTATTGTCTATTAACAACGCCTTTTGTTGTGCAAAGGCGCCCCACAAAATAAATACTAAATTGGTTCGCTCCTCACTTAATTTTTTAATGGCAGCATCAGTAAAATTTTGCCATCCTCTTTTTTGGTGACTGGCAGGTAAATCTTTTTCAACCGTTAGCATTGCATTCAATAAAAACACACCCTGCTCTGCCCAAGATTGCAAACAACCATGAGCAGGTGGTTCCAATCCCAGGTCTGATTTCATTTCCTTATAAATATTGACCAAAGATGGAGGAGGTTTAATGCCTTTTTGCACACTAAAACACAAGCCGTGTGCCTGGCCCTCTCCATGATATGGGTCCTGACCTATAATTACCACTTTTACCTTTTGGAAAGGGGTTGAGTTAAAGGCATTAAATATATAAGGTCCGGCAGGATAAATGGTTTTACCCAAAGCTTTTTCTTTTTTAAGAAAACGGCTAATCTCTAGAAAATACGGCATCTCAAACTCGGCTTTAAGTACCGACTTCCAGGAATCTTCAATATCTACTTCTTTATAAGAAAGTTGTGGCATTAGCTCTGTTTAACAATTTTGATACAATAATTTAAAAAAATGATATAAATCACTTGCAATAGAAATGATTTTTACTACATTTGGAAAACAAGTCGGTTTATGGGAGAAACATCCTTAAAGGTAAAAAAAACTACCTCAAATCATATCAAGTTTGTCAACGCGCTGCTCAATGATATCGAAGCGCTTGAAATGATGATTACGGCCAACCTTTTTGAGTCAGACAATATCAGAATAGGAGCCGAACAGGAGGTTTGTATCGTAAATGAGGACTTTAAACCTGCCGACAATGCCATTGATTTATTAGATAAAATAAATCATCCTCAGTTTACTACCGAGCTCGCTAAGTATAATATTGAAATCAACCTTTTACCGCAATTATTGCAACCCGGATGTTTTGCAGCAATGGAAAATGACTTGAAAGATAAATTTCAGCTTGCTGCCAATCACGCCGCTACCAATAATACCAAATTAGTTTTGGCGGGCATTCTACCGACTATTTCACGCAATGAAATCTCACTAGAATATTTAACACCACTTGAGCGCTATCATATGCTCAGTAAAAAATTGCGTGATATTCGTGGCAGACAATTCGATTTATATTTAAAAGGAGTTGACGAATTGCATATTCGCCACGATAGTATCATGTTTGAAGCATGTAATACCAGTTTCCAAACGCACTTACAAATTGCACCTGAAGAATTTGTTCCTGCCTATAATTGGGCATTAGCTATTTCCGCACCGGTGTTAGCCATATCCTCTAATTCTCCTTTATTACTTGGAAAAGAATTATGGAGCGAGATACGCATTGCATTATTTCAACAGAGTATAGATACCAGACATAGTATAGATGAAATAAGAGAGCAGCGGCCACGTGTTACTTTTGGTAAAGATTGGATTTATAATTCCATAACAGAAATATATAAAGAGGACATTACTCGTTTTGAAGTATTAATTAACGACGACATTAATGAAAATTCTGTTGAAACTATTCAATCGGGTAATGTGCCACAATTGCGTGCTTTACGCTTACATAATGGCACTATATACAGATGGAACAGAATGTGTTACGGCATTACCGATAACAAACCGCACATGCGCATCGAATGCCGTTATATTCCGGCAGGGCCAAGTATTCAGGACGAAATTGCCAATGCTGCATTTTGGGTTGGCTTAATGAAAGCCAGACCTGAAAATGTAAAAAAGATTTGGGAACATTTTGATTTTAAAGATGTAAAATCCAACTTTTTTAAAGCGGCTCGTTCTGGAGTTGAAAGCGTTTTTGTATGGAGAGGGAAAACCATTTCCGCACACGATTTAATAAAAAATGAATTACTCCCACTCGCACATGAAGGATTAAAAAATTGCGGTTTCAGCAATGAAGAAATTTATGTGTATTTAGGAACGATAGAAAAAAGATTATCCAGCAGTACGGGTTCGCAATGGCAGGTGCGCAATTTCAGAAACCTGAAAAAAGAAATGAATGTGTCTGATGCATTAAATGCGTTAACGGAATTTATGCACGACCAACAAAAACAAAATACCGCTGTATGTGCCTGGCCCGATATTCAAATTCCTGCTGCACTCAAAAAGCAGGTAGCCAACATGCGCATTGTAAAACAATTAATGAGCTCAGATGTAATCACCGTTTTTCCGGATGACCCAGCTGCATTAGTTGATCAAATTATGAAATGGCATGATGTAAATCATATCGTTGTTGAAGACAGAAAAGGTAATTTAGTTGGTGTTGTAACAAGTGGCCGCATTGCTGAAATTGCAGAAATAAATCCATTATTCGGCGAACTACCGGTAAAAAAAATAATGCGGAAAGATATTACCACTATATCCCCCGAAACTGAAATTACTGATGCGCTGGAAATCATGAAAAACCTTTGGATAAGCAGCTTACCTGTTGTCACGAACAATAAGTTAATGGGTATAGTTACCAAAAACGATATGTTGCGGTGGATGGCCCTAAAAGGCTGACGTTAAAAACTGTTATAAACCCTGATTTACACCTATATTGAACTAACTTTGTTATTAAATTACAACTTTATGCGCATATCCATTATAATTACCTTAATTTGTGTGACCATTATGTCATGCAAGCAAAATAATGCAGAACCTGAAGAAGATGTTCAAGGTCCGGGCAAAGTTACTTACCCTGCATCGCTGACTACCGAAGCCAATACCGATTTTTTTGGCACTACAGTTAATGACCCTTACCGCTGGTTAGAAGCCGAAGCGAATGAAGATTCCGCTGTGCGTGGTTGGGTTACCGCTCAAAATGATGTAACATTCGATTATCTGGCAAAAATCCCATATCGCGAGCAATTGGAGCAGCGTATGACAGAGCTTGCAGATTATCCTAAAATGTCGACACCTTATCGTTCCGGCGAATATTATTTTTATACCAAAAACGACGGCCTGCAAAATCAAAGTGTAACCTTTTACAAAAAAGGTTTAAACGGAGAAGAAAAGGTATTTCTCGACCCAAATAAAATTTCAGAAGATGGAACGATAACACAATCTATGTCGGGCTTTAGCAACGACAGGAAATATGTAGCCATAAGTGAAAGTAAAGCCGGTAGCGACTGGAATACGATGTATGTGAAAGATGTAGCAAAAAATGAAATGTTACAGGATAAATTAGAATGGACAAAATTTAGTGGTGCTGCATGGCAGGGAGATGGTTTTTATTATAGCGCTTATGATAAACCGTCACAAACATTTACCGGCACCAGTGAAAATCAAAAAATATTTTATCACAAATTAGGCACTCCTCAAAGCGCAGACAAATTAATTTATACCGACCCTAAAAATTCTAAATATTATTTCGGTGCTCAAACAACAGAAGATGAAAGATATTTATTTGTGTATGTGAGTCCTGGAACATCAGGCACTGAAGTTTTATGGAAAGACTTACGCAAAACAAATGCGCCTTTTACGAAATTATTTCCGGGATTTGATTTTGAATATACCATTTTGGATAATGACGATGATAAATTAATTGTCATGACCAACCACAATGCCCCTAACTATAAAGTAGTAAGTGTTGACCCAACGCATCCGGAACCGGAAAATTGGAAAGTAATTATTGCTGAGCAAAAAGAATTACTTTCAACTGTTTCACTAGCAGGTGGTAAACTATTCGCATTTTATTTACGTGATGTTAAACCTGTGATTATCCAATTTTCACGCACCGGTGATGCAGAAAGACAAATTGCACTTCCTAATAATGGAATTGGCGGAACTGCCAGCGGCTTTGTAGGAGAGCGTGACGACGACGAAGTATTTTTCTCATTTACAACATTCCTTTCACCTGCAGATATTTATAAATATAATATCCAATCAGGTAAAGTTGATATGTATAAAAAATCGGAAATTAAATTCGATGCTTCTAAATATACGATGAAGCAAGTATATTATTCGAGTAAAGACGGCACTAAAATTCCGATGTTTGTAGTGCATAAAAAAGGTATGAAAATGGATGGTTCTAATCCATGTTTATTATACGGATACGGTGGATTTAATATTTCAATTACACCAAGTTTCAGCATTTCAAGAATTGCCATGTTAGAGCAAGGATTTGTATATGCCGTTGCCAATATCAGAGGTGGTGGTGAATATGGTGAAGAATGGCATAAAGCGGCCATGTTCGAAAAGAAACAAAATGTATTCGATGATTTTATAGCTGCAGGAGAATATTTAATTAAAGAAAAATATACTTCTAATACAAAACTCGCCATTCAAGGTCGCTCAAACGGTGGATTATTGGTTGGCGCATGTATGACCCAACGTCCTGATTTATTTGCAGTTGCACTTCCGGGTGTAGGTGTAATGGACATGTTGCGTTATCACAAATTTACTGTTGGCTGGGGATGGGCTGTTGAATACGGTTGCGCCGACAGTTCAAAAGAAGCATTTGATTATTTATATAAATATTCACCATTGCATAATATTAAACCGGGAACTTCTTACCCTGCCACAATGGTAACAACTGCCGATCACGATGACCGAGTTGTTCCTGGACACTCATTTAAATATGCTGCGGCTTTGCAATCGGCACAGGCTGGTGACAAACCGGTGCTCATACGCATCGATACACAAGCTGGTCACGGTGCAGGCAAACCTTTAGCTAAAATAATTGAAGAAGATGCCGATTGGATTAGTTTTACCATGTGGAATGTAGGCATCAAACACATGACACTGAGCGATAAACCCTAATTATTTTACAATATAAATGAAAGCGAAGGCCAAAAACCTTCGCTTTTTTTATGTTACTTAGGTTCAAAATATGTAAAATTGTAGCGAAAATAATTTCAAAATGAAAAAAGCACTTTTGGCAGTTGCGAGCACCTTTATATATGCGTTTACAACGGCTCAATCAACTTCTGACTATCAACGCGTGTTAAATGTTGGCACATTGCCTTCAGAAGTATATACACCATCAACCGAAAAATACCAATCAGAAATTGCCAATATTGAGGCCGATTTAACCAAATCGGAGCAAAAAACTCAACAGCAATATTATTTGGAAAGCGGATTTTCAATCGATGAAATGATGCGTAGCGGCTTAGTTTTATACAATCCCGAATATAATAGTTACTTAGATGCTATTGCTGATGAACTATTAAAAGGCGATCCTCAACTGCGTAGTCAAGTCAAATTTTATTTATTACGCTCGCCCGTAGTGAATGCTTTTGCCGGTGCCGGAGGAAATATATTTATAAGCATGGGATTAATTTCTATGCTGGAGAATGAAGCCGAACTAGCTTATATTATGGGACATGAAATTGGCCATATAGCACGTGAGCACGGGTTGGATTTTTACATGGAAGCCAAAGAAATTGATAAAAAAAGTTCCAACAATTCCTTGTTAAAAAAATCATCTTCATTTAATGCTTCCTTAGTAATTAAAAATTTATACTCGCAGGTATTAGAAACCGAAGCCGATGAATATGGCATACAGTCGTTAATGCGCACCAAGTATGCAGCTGATACCAATACCCTGAATAATGTTTTTGATGTATTAAAATATGCCTATCTGCCTTTTGACAATCAAAGTTTTCCGGTAGATTTTTTTGAAAGTAAATATTATGTTACTTCTAAAAATTTAAAATTAGATTCCATTAAAAAAATTACCGGCGAACCAGAGAAGCTGGCGAAAAAAGAATCGTTTAAAAGCACTCACCCTAGTATTGGAGATCGTAGAAAAACAGTAAATGAATATGCTAAAAATGTTGGGCTGAGCAATCGCAGTCCGTATTTAGTTTCCGAATCCAAATTTAAGCAATTGCGCAATGTTGCCCGTTACGAGTTGCCAATGTTTTATTTACACAACCATTTATATCAGGATGCAATTTATGCAGCGTATTTAGGATTACAAAAAGACCCGGACAATATTTACCTCGAAAAAATTATTGCAAAGTCATTAACCGGCTTATCGAAATTTAGAAACAGTAAAGATGACGAAATTTATGCTGAAAAAGCTCGGTTTGAAGACTACGAAGGTGAGCAACAACAACTCTATTTTATGCTTTGGGCAATGAATGATGTTGAATTAAATGTAATGGCTTTGGATTACACCTTTAGAATACATTTAGACCACCCTGAAGACCCTGAGGTGCTGCCTTTGTGCCGTTCGTTGGTAAACGATTTAGTGTTTTACCATTTTAACGACGAAGATGATTTTTTACGCGATCAAACTGTTTCTCGTGATAGTCTTTACAAACTTTCAGACATTGCCAATCCTAAATTAAAAGTGGCGCCGCCGAGCACTAAAACGAAAAAAATAACACGTAAAACTACAGTTCGAGCTAAACGTACAACCACCGAAAAAATCAAATCCGATAAATACAAAAAACACCTACTATATGTGTATAATGATTATTGGGAGATGAAAGATTTCCGACGCATGTGGACGGATGCTGTTATGGAACGCGATTTACGTGAAGAGGAGGCTAAAGCTTATAAACGTGCTGGTATTGCTTATAAAAACAAAGGCGATACACGGAATTATTTTTGGGGTAAAAAATTAGGAATAGACACCGTAGTTGTTGTAAATCCGTTTTACCGGAGAATTGATTTAAGGAAAGATAATGCCATTGAATATATTTCCAGTGAGGAAGGTGAAATTAATTACATGGATGTTTTACAGGAAAATGCAGATTTATTAGGTGTTAATTTAATTGTATTAGACCCCCTTAAAATGAACCCCGAAGATGCCGAGAAATTCAATCAAATGAATGAGTTGAACGACTGGTTTGGAGAACAGCTCGATTTCGGGAGTATCAATATGCCGGGATATAATCAAATGATGATAGATTCAATCGCCAATGAATTAGGTTCTGATTATTTTTATGGACAGGTATTGTTTCTCTTCGCGACCGCCAAAATATTCTTGGTCCAATCTTGTATATTGGGTTGTCACCATTTTTTATTCCACTCCTACCTTATGGAATTTACGAGTTGATAAAACCCGAATACGAGTTCTTTTATTTGAGTTTGGTTTATAATGTAAAAACCAGGGAAGCTAGTGTGCTCAAATTTTTATTCCTGCATAATAACGATTCGAGAGCAATCTTAAATTCGCACACTTATGAAATGTTGTATCAATTATCAAAATCATCAAACAATTAATAATACCATGAAAAAAATATTCACTTTTGTTTTAATTGTTTGCACAATACAAAACATGTTCGCCCAGGCTGTAGGTTATCAGGGCAAAAAATTCACGATTGAGGTTGGATATTCTCCGGTGACAACTTTAACTGCACGGTATTTCGATTTTAATTTAAGTGATGCGCATTATTTAAATGAATCACCAATTCTAGTAAAACACATACCTAAAATAGGTGTTGAATACGTTGTTCTAAACAGAGGGAGTTTAATGCTCCGTTATAATAGATGGAACTTTACAACTAATTTAGAATATTTTGATAATGCCAATTTCGAAACACATTTGGCAGGTGCAAATTCAAAAGGTAACATGATAACATTGGGCTATAAATCATTCCTCACCGCTACACCTGCTCCTTTGGGTAGTTATTTTGGAATATACGCCACACACTATAGTTATTCATCTGAATACACAGACTCGGAATTTGACCAATTATCCATTCCCAATGAAATTAGTTCTTACGAACTCGACAATGCTCAGGCGGTTGGCTTTTTTGGCTCTTTAGGATTTAAAAATATTTTGTGGGACCAATTTACCCTTGATGTAAGTTTGGAAGCCGGCATTTTCCTGCCGCTTGGAGAATCAACAACTAACTTTTTTGGCGATGAATTTGGCGGTAACTATACTTTTGTGATTGGCGAAACCCCACAAAGGGAGCACATTAAAAATACCAATGTTTTTTTCACAGTTGTACCTACGGTCAGTTTTGGATGGCTAGCCTTCTAAAATTGGCTTTAATTCCGTACCTTTGCACCCGCTAACAGCGTTTTTGGCCTCGTAGCTCAGTGGATAGAGCATCTGCCTTCTAAGCAGAGGGTCGCAGGTTCGAATCTTGCCGAGGTCACGGGTTAAAAGTTGAGGGGTGCAGGTTCCCCGCCTGCTGACGCAAGTCGGGCAGGTTTACCTGACCTTGTTTAGGGCAGGTTTACCTGACCTTGTTTAGGGCAGGGAATCTTGCCGAGGTCACTTTTTTTTGATTGTAGTTACATTTGCCTAACACAAAACACACCTAATGGCCATTTGGATATTAAAAGCAGCTATTCAAAAAACTATATCCTTTTTGCCATTTAGGCATAACATCAATTTTTTCTTTCAGAAATACATTACCAAAGGGGTGAGGTTAACTGATGCGCTTTTTAGCTCAAAACTGCATCACTGCCAGCAGCATTTTACAGCCCATACTGTGCATGGCAATAAAAAACCATCTTTCGCAAGCCTGGAAATCGGGACTGGCTGGTTTCCCATTGTTCCCATCGGTCTTTATTTATGTGGTGCAGAAAAAATTTATTCTGCGGACATTAAATCTGTGCTAAATAAAGAAAGATTAATGGAGACAATAAATAAATTTATTGAATATCATAATAACGGTTCATTAGTAAAATTTTTACCCGCCTATCAAAGTGATAAAATCAACAACATATCTGCTTTACTGGTGGAAAATAAAAACCTGAATGAACTACTTGCACAGCTAAATATTGAACTGTTAATTGGGGATATCACTAAAATTGATATTCAGCAATTACCGAAAATTGACCTCATCAATTCTAACAATACATTCGAACATATTCCTCCGCAAGTTATTAATGCTATACTCCAATATTTTCACAAAATAATTATTGCAGATGGTGTGATGTCACATTTTATCGACATGAGCGACCATTTCGCGCATCTGGATAAATCAATTAGCGCATATAATTTTTTAAAGTTTTCTAAAACCCAATGGAAACTCATTGACAATTCCATACAACCCCAAAACCGGTTGAGAATATGTGACTATACAACTTTATTAAAAAATGCTCAATTTAAAGTTGTGTTTGAAGAACCGCTAATTGATTCTGCTATCACAATTGATAAAGTAAATCTGAATCGCGATTTCAAACATAATTACACCAACGACTGTTTGAGCGCAACGCATGTGCTTTTGGTTGCAAAAACTAAGTAATATAAGCATTCCACTTTGTTCAAGTGGCAAATGCTTATTAAATTTACTATTTACTCCTTATAATTGTATACAATTAAACAATCATTACTTTAAATAAAATTAAATATCATGAAAAAACTACTGCTCACCGGGGGCCTTATTTTCACTTTAATTACCAATAGTTTCACACAAATAATAGGTGGCGATGCCTTTATCAGAGGTAATTACGTTGAAGGTGGAATTAACACCTGTGGTGCTTTTGCTACAACAGTTATACCACCAACCGGTTATCATCCTAATGCCTCTGGTTCTAAATTAAGTTTTGTTGCAGATAGCGATATGGATGGGTGGTTATCAGGCACACCTAACAGGTGTGGTGATTATATCATTCCAGGATCACCTGTTGAAGGCTGGTCTTTACAATTTAATGGTGTTACTTACACCAACACAGATCAGGGCTGTGGACTATCCAATATTCCTGGTGACGTTGATAATTATTCCAATGATGGTTCTGCAGCCAGTATAGACTGGATTGGAAGTATTGCAGGTATCGAAATAACACAACACAGTTCTATTGGAATAAATGATTTATATGCTTTGCATGAAATAACAATTAAAAATACCACTGCGTCAACAATTAGTAATGTTTATTACAAACGCAATTTAGACCCGGATCCGGAAGCTGTAATTACAGCTGCAGGATATACAAGTATTAATACTGTTGTATCAAATCCACCACTAAGCGGTGACGCCCTAGTTACAGCAGTTGGAGAAGACTATGGTTGTTATATTGCTCTTGGTGCTAGAAACGCAGATGCTAAAGTTAGCTACGGTAATTTTAATACTACTGCTGGCTCACCTGAAGAGGCTTATAATGGGTTAGCTGGCTATACAACTTCAGGCACTAATATTAATGACGAAGCAATTCAGATAACTTTCCTGATTGGGGATATCGCAGCCGGCGATTCTACAGTAATTGCTTTCGCTCACATCTTTGACCCTACTGCCGAAGAAGCTGCTTTAGCGGCTACTGACCTCACTTTTGTTTGCAACCCTCCAACTCCAATTTCAACTGATGTAACAACAACTTCAGCAACACTAAGTTGGCCTGGTGTTGTTGGTGCTGAAGGATATTCTATTAAATATCGTCCTACTGCAGGTGGTACATGGACACCACTGCCATTGGCTGTTACTCCAAGTGCCACTATTTCAGATTTAACGCCTTGCACAAGTTATACTTACAAAATTTTCACTACCTGCGATACCTCTAATTCATCAACAACTGTTGGCACATTTACAACCGAATGTTTACCATGCACATTTGCGCCTTCAGGGTTATTTACTGATAACATTACAACAACTACTGCCAAATTAAACTGGACTGCAGATCCTGAAGCTATTAAATATAAAATATCATACGGCCCGGTTGGAGGACCAATGACAACAATTAACGCAACTTCTAATTTTAAAAACATCAGTGGATTAACTCCGGGAACAACTTACAATTTTAAAGTAAGAAGTGTTTGTGGTGCAGGTATTAACTCGCCATTTTCAACTACTTCCGTTTTTACCACATTATTAAAAATGGGTGAATACAATCCCGGAATTACTATCTATCCAAACCCGGCAAATGATTTCGTAAATATCAACTTACAAAATTTAATCCCTGTGCCTGTAACTATTAATATTTACGATATGGTGGGTAATTTAGTTGCCACTCAAACAGCAGAAAATGCTGAAACCAATTATTCCACTCAGTTGAGCACAATTAATTTTGCATCCGGCATGTATATTTTACAAGTAGAACAAAGTGGATACAAACAAATAGAACAAATAATTATTTCGAAATAAACCATCCAATTAAATAATTGAAGACCGGCAATTGTCGGTCTTTTTTATTTTAAAAAAAGCATATTAACTTGCGGCAAAATTAACCTATGTTAAAAAAGGTAAGCCTCCTCTCCTGTTTACTCATATGCACTGCAGTATATTGTCAGGATACTTTTTTGCGCTTTGAATACGGAACAGGTAAATCTAAATTTGTTGCCGGTGATGAATCAGGAATGGTAGATAACAATACTTATCAGCTCGGAGTAATTATTGAACACGAAGTTGCCGGTAACTTTATTGTAGACGAAGACCATGGTAGATATTATTATGGCCTAAGATTCAGACATTTACATGCAGGCTCTAACAATAGTATTTATCAAGGCTACGAAAGTCATACCTACGATTATCTTGAAGTGCCTTTAGGGATACAAACAGACTGGATTTCATTGTTTGAATATAGCCTTGTTTTGGGTACTGATTTCGGGATATTTGGTACTTATCCTTTATCAGTTAAAGGAGAAAGAACTGGTCCCGATGCAATCGAATGGTCTGAAGAATACGAGCGTGTATGGTTTATTTTCGGGTTCAATATTGGCGGATATGTTGGACTAAATTTTGGTGATAAAATTGGAATCAAAGCCAATCGTTTTGGACAATTTCCATTCATTCCTATTACATCACCTAAGCCTGAAGGTTGGACAGGACCTGAATATAAACCGCAATTACTTACCGATGGCGGATGGCAGTTTATGGTCAACTATAAATTTTAGGCTAATTACTTAAACAGATAAATTATTTAGCGCAATAGTCACATTGTTTTCTATTTCAGCAACACTATTGGATACCGGTTCAAATTTTATTCCTGTAACGTGTTCATATAACTCTATATAACGATCTGAAATTGTTTTAATCCAGCTTTCTGTCATTTCCGGAACTACCTGACCTTCTTTCCCCATAAATCCATTAGCAATTAACCATTCACGTACAAATTCTTTGGATAATTGTTTTTGATGTTCTCCTGCAGCCTGACGTTCTGCGTATCCGTCTGCATAAAAATATCGTGAAGAATCCGGTGTATGAATTTCATCCATTAATACTACTTCACCATTCAATATTCCAAATTCATATTTTGTATCCACTAAAATTAATCCTTGCTTCAAAGCCATTTCAGTTCCTCGTGCAAATAGTTTTCTGGTATAGTCCTCCATTTGCAAATAATCTTTTTCACTTACCAATTCCTGACGTAAAATTTCTTCTCTTGAAATATCTTCATCATGACCGGCTGCCGCTTTAGTTGTAGGTGTTATGATTGGTTCCGGGAATTTATCATTTTCTTTTAATCCTTCAGGCATTGATACCCCGCAAATAATTCGTTTGCCACTTTTATATTCTCTCCAGGAATGGCCACTCAAATACCCTCTGATTACCATTTCAACTTTAACAGGTTCACAGCGATAACCAATGGCAACTCGAGGATCGGGAGTTGATATTAACCAATTTGGCGCAACGTCTCTTGTAGCAGCTAAAAAATAGGCCGCCAATTGATTGAGTACTTGACCCTTGTAAGGAATTGGTTTAGGTAGAATAACATCAAATGCCGAAATTCGGTCACTTGCTACCATTACCAAAACATTGTTGTTGATTGTATAAACATCTCGCACTTTTCCATGATACACTTCAGTTGTACCGGGAAACTTAAAATTGGTGGATTGAATTGCCATATCGGATTATTATCGCGACAAAGTTACAAAATCCTATACGCGAGTACAGCGTTACCAATTACGGTTATGAGCATTTTATCCCCATTTGAAGAAATTGTCTTTACAGTTGAATTGGCGCTACCTTCAATCGGAAATCCGTTAATTAACTGACCGTCAGCTCTAAATAAGAAAAGCCTGTTATCTAAATTACTATAACCAAAATAAGTGTTTAACCCATCTGTGAATTTTACAGGAGCATCAACAGCAAGTGCCGTTTCGGTGACAAAAATAGAATTACCCAAAATAGTATTCGCTTTAAAATATTCATCTTCAAAATAAATAATATCTAAAGTATCATCTTGTTGAATATCTAATACCAGTTGCTTACCTATATTTCCATTTCCAGCAATGGATTGCACCTGAAGTAGTGAGTCTATTACTACAATATTTCCTAACTCATCAATTATAGCAATTTTATCAGCCATTTGAATCATGTCGGCAAGTCCTGCTTTTAAGGGTATACTCTGCAAACTATTTCCATTTTCTTTTTTTAATTGAATACTCTTTTCATTGATAAATCCAAGCGTCTGTTTCCCCGTTGAAGTGATTGCAAAAACTGGAGATGTTACTTTTCCGGCGCCTTTGAGTGGATTCCAACCACCAATTGGTTTACCATCTTTATAATAACCATAAATATTCCCATTCTCACAAGCAACAAACATTTTATAATTTTCTTTACCCTCTTTTATAACCGCAATTGCATTGTTAATTGGCGTAGTAAGTGTTATCGGAAACCCTTCTACTGCTTCGCCTTGTGCATCAACTAAATAAATAGCATTTTGGGTATTAAAAACATATTGTGTTTTGTCATTATTATAAAAATCAACCTCATGGATAGCCCCTAATATTTTGCCTTCCAAATCAAGTTTCCATTGCACATCGCCATTTAATGAAATTTGAATAAGCTTGTCAGTTGTATCTTGTACCAAAACACAATGCTGACGCGATACATCGTTGTAAACACAAAAAGGACCACTTTGAACCGGAGCGTCTAAATTGATTTTCCATAATGAACCACTGCTTTTTTGAGGATTATTTTCAAAATGGACAAATCCATTTACAAGATAAACATTTTTGTTTTGAGTAAACTGCAATTCCAACTGACTAAACTGCTGTAGTAATTGCAGATTTGCAGAAAGTGAGTCTAAGTGTTTATCAGCAATGAAACCTGTTAATATTTTTTCACTTTTTGCCAAATCAAGGTAAATTGATGTGTTAAATGATGCGGAAATTTCTTTTTTGAAATCAACATATTTTACGTTGCTACTTAAGCTGCGGTTACCTGTTGCCGCGTCAATCATATTTGTAATTTGCAAATAATCAAAGGCGATAACAAGTGCATCGTTTTGCCAAAATCCAAAACACATTTCAGGTAACTGCATACCAGAAAGTTTTTCCGCCATTTCAAAACAATTTAACGATGAAACAGCAACTCCTTTGTAATTCAATGTATCAGATATTACTGCATATTTTAATTTGTTTTTTGCAAGTTGCATATCCACTGTAGGCACAATCACAAATGCTCTTTTACCTAAATTACCATCTAACGTTTCCGACATTCCCACTATTAAGGACTCTCCCATCCATGGCGACCAATAATCGAAAAATTCACGGTTCATGCGTTCATCCTTTAATTTAGTCGCAAAATTTTCAGAAAGTTGTGAAGTATTAATGCGATATAACACAGCAACATTATCCGGAACAGCAGGATGCATATCAATAGCATACTGACCTGTATATTGACCTAATGATAATGTTGATTGTTGGCCTTTTGCCGAGGCGTATCCATTTAGTGCAATACCATTTGTTTTTAATTCCGGATGTAAACCTATCCATGAAACATAATCTTTCATTTGCATGATACTCGCATACTTATCGTTTGTAGAAAACATGGAAAAGTAGTCGGCCATTTGCGCTGTATTAATATAAAAGCCGTAATCGTTATTGGTTGCTGAATTTAATTGTTCAAACACATCCTGAAATGCTTCATTCTCTGTAACAGGATTACCTTTTTTTAATTGTAAGATGGCATTTTCAACCAGTACCGAAGTTGTACTGAATATAAAGATCCCGTTTTCTAAAGCGAATGAAAATGCTGTATCGCTTCCTTTATAAGATAATTCATAAATTAAAGCTCTTTCAAATGTGTGCGTATTTACTTCCGGGCTTAGTTGATTTATTACCGGCTTAAAATTTTTAAGATTCAATTTAGCGGCTTCATCAAGCTGCAATAAAATTAAATAATCGATGTTAGTATTACCCGTTGTAAATGCTCCGGCTACCACTCTACTATTTAGCAAATCGCTGAGTAATTCAGGGTTGGTGGATAGCACTCCGGCATACAAATTAAAATCAGCATGCAGCGCACCAATCATGGAAGTTTGTCTGAGCGCCGCGAATATTTCATTTTGATTTAATGCAATAGAAAAATCATTTGCCTTTTTTATGTCGAAGAAGCACAATACATCATTAGGCATTGCATTCAGCACTGTTTCGTTGCGTTTGTTATAAAACAACAGATAAACCGTAAAAAACACTAATACTGCGCTTCCACCTATAATGCCCCAAAGCTTTGTTTTGCTCATAATTCCTTTGTTACCTTTGCAAAGCTAACCCTATAATAGGGTTAATGGTATTCACCTATTCACATCAATTTATAAAAATGAATCAAAATAAAATTATTGGGACAGCAGCGGTGCTGGGTGCATTGTCTGTTGCCATAGGCGCATTTGGTGCTCACGGACTAGAAGGACTTGTTGAAGCAGGAAAACTAACCGATCACGACCTCAAAACTTTTGAAACAGGAGTTCGCTATCAGTTTTATCACACATTTGCCTTGTTGGCTGTCGGTTTAGGTTATCACATGCTAAACGCAAAAATGGCAAAATTTGCAACAACCCTATTCTTAATAGGCATCATCATATTTAGTGGAAGTTTATATCTGCTGGTATTGTCCGAACCATTGCTTGGCACAAGGCTGAGTTGGTTGGGTGCTATAACCCCACTCGGAGGACTTTCATTTATTGCCGGTTGGTTCTTTTTATTCCGGTCTACAAAAAAATAACAGGAAATTATACAACAAAAAAAAGCGATTCAACTTAATGAATCGCTTTTTTTTATAATGTTGATTTGCTTATTTACATTTAAATTTAGCTTTAGCGGCATCGAATTCGCAGCCACCTTTTTCTGCTACTTTAACACCAACAATTAAATTCTGAGTGCTGGTCATGTTGATTTTAGTATCAACGTTAGTTAAAGTGATATCACCTAATTGTAATGTTTTAATAGTAAAAATATCACCTTTTACAGTAACACCATTTCCTAAGTCAGTTGGTTTATCGTTTTTGATGTCTGCTTCAGTAATTGCTCCGGCTTCCCAAAGTTTAATGAAGTAGTCACGACCAACCATAGCAACTGTAATACTAGGGCTAAGGTTTAAGATGTATTTAGTTTGCACTTTACCGTTTACTGATGCATTACCTTCAAACATATTACCTTTTTTGGTAAGTGTAGCATCTAAAGCTGTAGCAGCAGGTGTTGTGCCTGTTGTTTTAGTTCCTTTATTGCCGGTGTTGGTATTCGTATTTGGTTTAGTGTTTGTTTCGCCTGTTTCAATTACATCAGTTTCATCTACTTGCTGTAAATCTTGTAATTGTTTAGCGCGTTTAGCTTCTTCTTCACGTTTACGTGCTTCGTTAGCTTCAATAGTTGCTTCGTCGTATTTAATAATAGCATTTGGAATAACACCGATAATGGTGAATTCTGTACGACGATTTAATTGATGTAAATATTCGTAGTCTTCACCTTTATATTTCTGGATGAATGATTCTACTAATACTGTGTTAGCAGGCACTGTTCCACCTCCAGGTAATTTAACATCTGATGATAATGTTTTTGGAACTGATTCGCCATAACCAACTGCAACTAAACGTTCTGCAACCACACCTCTCGAAATCAAATAACTAACAACTGTATCAGCACGGTGCTGAGATAGTATTTTATTTTTTTCGTCGGTATCGCGGCTATCGGTATGTGAACCAATTTCAACTTTTAATTGTGGGCTCAATTGTAAAACGTTATAAATTGAGTCAAGCGCCTTAAATGATTCAGGACGTAAATCCCATTTTCCTAGTGTATAATAAATATTTTTTACTTCAATAGGCTTCATTTCAATAATTGGCTCCATCAAAATGTCTATAAACAAAGTATCATTTTCTTTTAAGCCAACGGTTGATGTAGTTGCTTTACCGTTTTTATATTTTTCACGGTAAGCAGTCAACTCAAATTTATCTTGTGCTGTTCCGAGGAAGAAATCTTCATAATTATTAGCCGTTTTGGTAACAGAAGAGTCCATCTTAACTCCAGAGCGCATTAAATCGATTGAAGCACCCATGATTGGTTCTTTTGTTACTTCATCTATAGCACGCGCCATAATAAAGAACTCAGGTGGATATTTATAAGCATAAATATCATCACAACAAGTTTCGCTTTTTACAGAAAAACCACCTTTGCGGTTAGAAACAAAAAATCCTTTTTTACCAGATTTATCGGTAGAGAAATAAAAATCATCTACTGAGCTGTTAAAAGGTAAACCAAGGTTTTGTGGGCTTTCAAAAGATTTCATTCCACCTTTTGATTTATAAATATCAAATCCACCAATATTAATTTGACCGTTAGAGCTGAAATAGAACATTTGTTGTTCCTCATTAAAATATGGAGTTATTTCATCTCCTGTAGTATTAATCTTTGTTCCGCAGTTGATAGGGTTGGTATAATTTTTCCCTTTATTCTGAATTTCAGAATACCAGATATCCATACCACCGCGTCCGCCGGTTCTATTAGATGAAAAATATAAATATTCTTTGCCTTTAAATGTTCCAACAGCAGGGTGAGTTGAGGTAACATCAGGTTCATTTACTTGCCCAACTTCTTTTCCATTTTCCCATTCACCTGCAGACCATTCACTAACAAAGATTTTACATACCATTACTAATGAATCGTTTGGACGACATTCAGTATAATAAAAACGTTTGCCATCAGGCGAATATGCGCCGTTACCGGTATGTGCATCACCTTTATTAAACGATGCCTTTAATTCGGTAGCCTGAGCCCATGAATCGCCATCTGCTTTTGATTCAAAAATACGTGCGCGCAATTCAGTTTTTTGCTGCGTTCCCATTTCGATAACGTTCTCAGAAACTAATGATGCATAAGTTAAATTATTATCAGGGTTGTATTTAGGCGAAAAGTCTGTGTAATTATTGTTCACTTTTGAACCTAAATGTTCAACGTTAACATCAGCAGGTTTTTTGCCTAATTCAATTGCTAAGTCACAACCTTTGTCTTCATTTTTTGACTGGCGTTTTAATGCTGTTCCAATTGGACCTTTAAGTTTACTGTTTTTTGTAACTGCCTTAAATGCTTCTTTTGCTTCAGCATACTTACCATTGTATTTTAAACTCATGGCATAATAAAATCCTGCTTCAGGATACATATCTTTCGATTTACCTGCTTCAACTGCAGTTTTGTACCATTTTTCAGAATCTTTATAGTTACGTGCTAAATAATATGCACGCGCTAATTTGTATGCTGCTTCTTGAGTTGCATCATCATCATAAGCCATTTTATATACATCCTGCGCATTATAATAACTTCCGGCCGACATCAATGCATCGCCATACATCATTTTGCGGGTGTAGTTCATTTTATCTAATTCCGGATTCGATGTTTGGGCAAAACTTGCTCCTGCCAACAGAACGAATGTGAGAATTGCGAATATTTTTTTCATATACTATTTTTCTTTATCAGTTGAAAATTAATTGAGGTCACGTAATTAATAACGAGGACAAGGCATTACATAATGTGTTGGAATTACCGGTAATATACAGCCTGTATAAACTAATGATAATTCGAAACCACCGTTACCTGCACTAGCTTCTTTTAATGTTGAAGTATTAATATCGTAACTGGCACCGAAACGGAAATTTTTAAAATCCATTCCTACTGAAGCAATAATTGCATCATCTAAACGATAAGCACCACCAAGGAAGAAGGTTGCCGGGAAGTTTGCATTGTTCAAATAATAACCAAAATCTGAACCTACAATAATTTCTTTAGCACCCGACTGTGTTTGGAATAACACAGATGGTATAACGCCAAACTGACCACCGAAAGTGATACCTGCTTTTAAGTGTCCAACCATACGAGCACCTAATTTATTATCTTCATCAAGTAAAAATGATTCACTTGGTGATATTAAATTAAACATGGCAAAACCTGTAGTGATATTAAAAGATTTAGACACTTCATTGTGATATGCCAAACCTGCACTCATATTAAATTTTGAAATATTATCACCTAATCCGGCTTCAAATGTTGGAAGATCCGTATTAAAATCATCACCATCCCATTGACTAGGCCATTTTAGTGCATTAAAATCTAATGATTTTTGCATTAAACCTCCTTGTAAACCGATTGATAGGTTATGATTATCACGACCACCTAAACCCAAAACAAAAGCAGTAGATGCCATTGCTGAAAGGTTACTAAGATTGCCGTCACCTGATACATCGTTAAATAATAATAAACCTGCAGTTAATTTGCTTGCGCCCCCAATATTTTTCACAACCGGAGCATCAAAAAATACTTCGTAGGTTACATAAGGAGTTGTAACACTAGCCCACTGGTTGCGATAAGTTAAACCTGCTCTCCAATCACAGGAGTTAACGCCGGTCAGTGCAGGATTCAATGCCAAAGGAGCTGCATTGTACTGCGAGAAGTGAATGTCCTGCGCCCGGAGTACACCCACAGCCATGAAAGCTGCTAAAAACGTGATTTTGTAAATCTTCATCATTGGTTATTTTTTAAAATTTGTCTGAGTAATGTATTGTTGGTTATTGGTTTTTGTTATCATTCCGCACTTTACTCAACATTACTTGCTTAAAGATTGGTTTTTTTCTTAAGGGTTAAAAATACTAAATCAATTTTAAACTGCAACACCGGACAGGTTCCCCTACCCTTGATGTAGTTTTTTTATCTAACTAAGGTTAAAGACCCCATTTTGGTGAAATCTTGTCCGTTCATATCCTTATAAGTTAAGTAATAAGTATAGGAACCTAAAGGTTGTTCTTCATTATTATAAATCCCTTTCCAGGAGTTAGTAAAGTTTGTTGATTCGAAAACCTGCTCGCCCCAGCGGTTAAAAATTTGCAGGTTATAAGATGCAAGCTGCCCCCTAACTATCACTGTAAACCCGTCGTTAAATCCATCACCGTTTGGTGAAAATGCATTTGGAACACCCACCAGGGCATCTGAGCTCACATTTACAGTAACCTGATCGGTAAATTCACAACCTATTGCTGTAGTTACATAAACAGTGTATACTGTAGTAACACCGGGAGTTGCAAGTGGGTCTGCAATATCAGGGTTACTTAAAGTTAAAATTGGCAGCCAGGTATATTCAACACCACCTGTTGCTTCGAGGAAGGCCGATTCGCCAAAATATATTGTTGTATCCTCTCCTGCATAAGCGCTCGACTCTTGTATGCTAACAGTAGTTGATGCTGTATTGATACAAGATGCTAAAGTAGAAGTAACGGTATAGGTGGTTTCCTCAGTAGGTGAAGCCACAGTAGTAGAGGCACTTGGATCACTTAACGTTGCCTCAGGCGTCCACGAATAGGTTTCTCCACCACTAGCGACTAAAACGGCATCTGTTCCAGGACAAATTATCGTGTCTGGTGAAATTGCAACAGGTATGGCATCGTAAATATATAACACTAAGCTGTCGTCTAATCCTGTTATACATCCCGCCTCGATTGTTACCACAATAGTTTCAATACCCTCGTCAATACCATCTTCGGGAGCAATAATCGGTATTTCAATCAGGGTATCTCCGGGTAAAAAGGTAAGTAATGTTTGCATTTCATAGTCTGTAACTGCAATTGCAGTTCCCCCAACACTGATAACTATCTCGAAAGTATCTATTGGCGCGAAGGATAACTCAAAAGACAAACTTCCTTCATTGCAACCTTCAATTATGTATGGATAGCCGTCAATTTCTGTTTCGTAAACGAGGTTTACGCCTGGACTTGAAAGAGAGCCGGCTTCAATAAATACGCCCGAATCCCAAACATAATCAGCATCATCAGCAATGGCAATTTTTAAATGATATGTTTCACAAGGTATAACTTGACGTTTTGCTTCTAAAACTGTGGTAAATCCATCATATTGGATATAAAAGTCATCTGAATTATACGGAGGCACAGTTCCGTCCCCATTATCTACAAAGTACTCTGTATTTAAAATGTGGTTCACATTATTGATAGAAACTTCTGTATCTGTACCAGGGATTAGTGCAAGGTTTTCAGTACCAACAATACCTGGACCACTTATGTAAAAAGCAAAAACATCATTAATAAAGTTTACATACTCAATATATTCCTCTGATCCGAATACATAATTAAACCTAATAGTATCGGAGGTTACCGTTAAATCAAACTCAAGAACACAAGCATCATTTGTTCCAACTACACCTGGTATCATATTTAAATCAGCATCACCAGGTGCTCCATGACCTGTGCCCGTGCTGCCTGAATTGTTTGGACCGTTTGCAGAATATACGTCACCGGAAGTCAATAATATCCCATTAGCAATACCTACATTACAATCTAAACATTCAAAAAATCCCGATGCTCCAGACGGGCAATCCATGGTAACTCCAGAGATACTCACACCTTCGCCTATAAGCGATTCGGCAAGTTCTAAAGGAGTGGGTGAGTCGTCTATTTCTAATTGAGCGAAGCTAGTAGTGGCTGTAAACAGCAAAGTAGCTATAAAAAACGCAGTAAGGAGTAAATTGCGTAAAATTGGTTTCATTGTTAAAATATATGTTTAGGTTAAACCTAATAATAAAAGCACTCTCAAACTTACGAATAATTTAACAAATTACATTAAACTATTGCAGTTTTTAATTGCTGAATATGACATAGCAGTGACACATATGCCATCCTTCAACTTGCGATTGGCAGGGGTTTATTAACTCTGGGGTGTGCGTTTTGACATTCGCCACAATACGAACATCATTCCAAGCCCGAAGCTAATAAATATTATTGATATGAAGGTAGCCTGAGTAGCATGGATACCCATAAATTCCAATACATTGTTTACGCGTATTTTTTCAATGAAGTAGCGCTCAAGCCCTGCAAATATCACGTATAAGGCGAGTAACATACCGGGTATTTTCAACTTTTTTCGTAAAAACCATAATATCCCGAAAATCATGAGCGACATAATAATTTCATATATCGGTGTTGGATAAACCGCAACCGGGAGCTGACCACACCAATCGCCCTGACAGCCCTGAATATAAGCGCCTTCGTTGTTTACATTGTAAGCGTAGTTTTGGGCAAATAAGGATCTTGGCAAAAACGATGGACCTTCAAAATGTGACGATGGTACATTATCTAATGATTCAAATTCACGCTCAAAATAAGCTGCATTTGCTTCTAAAACCTTTTCAAAATCGCCCGGTTGAGCAGCCACAACACTTCCATCGGCTTGTGAAACATAGGCGCTATTTAATATCCCCCAATCACCATCACCTGAAACCTGACACCCCATTCTTCCTACTGCATATGCAAGAATTAACGCAGGAGCCACTGCATCACCTAAATGTAATACATGTATTTTTTTACTTTTTGCATACAATATCACACACAAGGCACCTAGTAATAATCCACCATAAATAGTTAAACCATTAAAGAAATTGCCAAATGGGTCTTCAATAAAATCTTTCCATCCATTAGGCTCTTCAAAGTTGGAAAATATTTTTGCACCTAAAATTCCGGACACAGCTGCCACCATCACAATGTCGCCCAATCTGTCGTGAGGAAAAATGGTAATTGTTTTTTCTTTAGGTTGTGGTAATTGCTCTTTTTTCTTTTCGCGATATTTTAAATACGTCAATGCAATGCCTCCCAATAAACCGAATAAAATGTTTCCTTCACCTGAAAATACAAATGCCTGTGGAGCATCATTAAATGTGCTCCAGTTCAATATCATGCCACCTATTTTAAACCCAACTAAAAACCCTATTATACCATTAAAAATAAGTTCAGATGTACTCGCCGGTTTACCTACAACAATTTTAATATTGGTAGATTGTAATAAACCTTGTTCTTTTTTTCTTTTTAATTCTTTGTATAAAATCCAACCTGCAACTAAAAATGCCATCCCCACAAAAAATCCAAAACTAAATACAGGAAAACGCATGTTAGTTCCAAACCAATCGTTGAATAATTCTGCTAAAGTTGCATATGAACGGAGTTGTACCATTTAATTTATTTTTATTTATTAAAAGATTGGATTGATTCGTGTGTTAAAATTGCCTGATTAGATTTATCCTGAGGCTCACCCAACATGTCGCCATCAGCATCAATAGCTGTTAGTTGCACATCCACTATTTCATTCACCAACAGCGGGTCATATTGTGTTTTTACGCGAATATAATTATCTGTAAAACCAAACATCCAAACACCATCTGTTTCTTCTTCAAATAATACAGGTCGCGTTGTTGAAACAAATTGATTATAAAAATAACGACGTTTTTTTTCGCTTAAACTTCTTAATTGTGTGGTGCGCTCCTCACGAATTTTTTGAGGCACCGGTTCAGGTAAATTTAATGCATAAGTATTTGGGCGTTCGCTATACGTAAATACGTGCAAATAACTTATTGGCAATTCGTTTAAAAATTGATACGTAGCCAAAAAATCTTCATGTGTTTCACCGGGAAAACCGGTAATTACATCTACCCCAATACAACAATGCGGCATCATATTTTTAATCAGGTGCACACGTGAAGCATATAAATCGCGCTGATATCTTCTGCGCATTAATCGCAAAATTTTATCGCTTCCACTTTGTAATGGAATGTGAAAATGTGGAACAAATTTTATCGACTTCGCAACAAAAGCAATAATTTCTTCTTGTAATAAATTAGGCTCAATTGATGAAATGCGGAATCGTTGAATTTTTTCTACTTTATCTAATGCCTGAACTAATTCGAAAAATGATTCTTCATTTTCTAAACCATTTAAATGACCAAAATCGCCGAGGTTTACACCTGTTAATACTATTTCAGCAACATCGTTTTCAGCAATGCGATTTACATTTTCAATTACATTGGAAATAGTGTTACTTCTGCTTGCTCCGCGCGCTAACGGAATGGTGCAAAATGAACAGGAATAATCGCAACCATCCTGCACCTTTAAAAATGTACGTGTGCGTTCACCAAACGACCAAGCTGTATTAAATTGTCTTACCTCATTAATATTTCCATTAATAAATTGCCCTTTGTTATCTGCCGTTTTGGGAGCTAATCCGAGAATATGTGTGGTGAGATTAAATTTTTCGGCTGCACCTAAAACTAAATCTACCCCCGGAATACTTACGATTTCTTCAGGCTTTAGTTGAGCATAACAACCCACAATTACAATTCGTGCATTGGGTGAAATTTTGAGCGCCTGACGGACAATTTTTTTACACTTTTTATCTGCATGTTCAGTTACGGAGCAGGTGTTTACTACATACACATCAGCAGGCTCGTGAAAACCTTTTATTTCAAACCCAGCCTCTTCCATTTGTCTGCCGAGCGCAGAACTTTCAGAGTAATTGAGCTTGCAACCTAATGTATATAACGCTACACTCCGTTTTTGCATACCCTCGCAAAATTAGTTAATTAAGCCTTATTAGCAGCCTGCTTCCGATGAATAAACCATTTTAACCTGCCAATATCCGCTTGTTAAGGTGAAAGAAATTATTGTCGTTTCGGCTGAAAATTGGGAAATTGCACCTTATATTTCGGAAAAATAGCGAGTTGTATGCTAATTGAACATCGTGGAAAATGTTTTGATCTGAGCAAACCAATTGATATTGGCATTTCATTGCATGATGGAGCACAACTCAATTGTTATTCGGCACCGCCTTTCGCTTCTAGACCGGTTGTGTTGGGCGATTTTGTTGGCGATATGCAACAGGGTGGATTGCTCAATTATAAAACTGTAACACTTAACCCACATGGCAATGGCACACATACCGAATGCCTTTCGCATGTGTATGATACACCTTTAACTATTAATCAAGCTTTAAAGCAATTTCACTTTTTGGCGCAATTAATTACCCTTATACCGCATAAAACCAAAGAAAACGACCTTGTTTTAAATACTGCCCATGTAAAAGATAAAATTGAACCTGGTGTTAATGCATTGATTATCAGAACTTTACCAAACGACAAATCGAAGCTTACCCGCAATTATAACAAGACCAATCCACCATATCTGGAAGAATCACTAGCTACTTACCTTAATAAGCAGGGTATTTTTCATTTATTGGTCGATTTGCCCAGCTTGGATAGAGAAGAGGACGGCGGAAAACTGTCAGCCCATAAGGCTTTTTGGGGAATTCCAAACAAACTTCGCCCCTCGGCAACTATTACCGAACTTATTTATGTCCCTAACGAAGTAAAGGATGGCACTTATCTGCTCAACCTGCAAATTGCCGCCTTTGAGTTGGATGCAACGCCCTCTAAACCGGTGTTATACCCGCAACTGTAGGAAGTCGTTGATATACATTTCCCAATTTGATAACATTATTTTAGGCAGCCGACTGCAAATATTGGGTATCTTTGCACCTTTATTTTAAGATATGAAAAAAGGTTTACTTACTACTATTCTGCTCGCAGGTATCAGTTTACTTGGACAAGCACAAATTTCAATTGCAGACGCCAGAATTTTGGCTCCGGGTACTAATGTCACCGTAAAAGGATTGGTTTTAAACGGCGCTGAGTTAGGCGATATCCGTTATATTCAGGACAATACCGGTAACATAGCAGCTTTTGGCGCTACTTTATTAGATGGCGTATTAAGAGGCGATTCGATTCAGGTTACCGGACCATTATTTAATTATAATTCTCTTTTAGAAATATCACCGGTAAGTAGTGTAACCGTAATTAACTCAGGCAATCCATTACCAACTCCAACTAGTATTACAACAGTTTCAGGATATATTGAATCTTTTGAAGCAAAATTGGTAACAGTTAGTGCAGCATTATTTACTGAAACTGGAACATTTTCAACTGCAGGTTCAGGAACAAATTATGATATTACCGATGCTGCAGGAACAGCTCAAGTGCGTGTTGTTACTTCTACCAATATTGATGGTACACCAATTCCTACCGATGAAGTTTCTGTTACAGGAATAATGAGCCAATTTGCTCCGGGCGGAACAGGTGGTTACCAATTATTACCACGTGATCTTGCAGATATTTCAACCGGAGGCAATCCACCGGTATTTTCAACAGGTTTAACACAAACCGATATCACTACTTCATCTTTTACAGTAAATTTCAGCACATTAAATCCCGGCAATACCATTATTTATTATGGTCTTACAACAGCATTAGGAAGTGTTTCCAGTGATGTTGCTTTGGTTACCACACATGCACACAATTTAACAGGATTAACTGCTGGAACTATTTATTATGTGCAGGCTGCAAGTGTAAGTGCTACTAACGACACTTCATTTTCTGCAATAAGTGCAATGGCAACAGCATCTAATTCAAGTGGTCAAATTAAAGTGTGGTTTAATAATACCGTAGATAATAGTGTTTCAACAGGTACTAACGCCATATTTGTAAATGGCGCAATGGACGATACCATAATTTGGTATTTAGATCATGCTAAATATTCTGTTGACTTAGCTATTTATAATATTGATAACATTAATAATATTATTACTGCAATTAACGATGCTTATTCCAGAGGTTTAGACGTTCGTGTAATTTGCGATAGTGGTGTTGATGATTTTAATTACGGACTGATAAATATTGGCCCCGGCAAAAAGAAAAAATCACCACCTGATGGTTCAACAAATGCAGATGGTGCGTTATATGGCATTATGCATAATAAATTTATTGTAGTTGATGCAATATCTACTGACCCAGATGATGCATGGGTTATTACAGGCTCTATGAATTTTACTGATGCTCAGGTTAAAATTGATAAACAAAATATTATTGCTATTCAAGATCAAAGCTTGGCAAGGGGTTATAGGTTAGAATTTGACGAATTGTTTAATGGCAAATTCGGTCCGGATAAATCAAACAATACGCCACATGAATTTATTATTGGTGGCAACCGCGTTGAATTATATTTTTCTCCAAGCGATGAAACTGAAACGCGCATGTTAGAAAAAATCAACACTGCTGATTACGACTTACACTTTGCCGTATTTTCATTTACCCGTTTCGGAATTAGTTATGAAATAGAAGATGCTGTTACCGAGCGTGGTGTATTTGCAGCGGGTATCTACGATCAAACCGATGCATCTGATTCTACAGCAGTAAATATTTTAGAAGATGCTTTAGGCGATAAATTTTTCAACTATTCAGGAAGCAATTTATTACACCATAAATATTTGTTGATTGATGCCAACTGTTCGCAATCAGACCCGTTAGTTTGGACAGGTTCACACAATTGGAGCACAAGTGCTAATTCACGTAACGATGAAAACACTTTAGTAATTCACGATTCAACTACCACCAACATTTATTACCAAGAATTTATGCAACGTTATAAGGAGGAAGGTGCAACAACATTTGTAAGTGAAAAATGTGATTTTGTTGGAGTGGAAGAACAAGTCGTTGAAAATTCACTTTTACTTTACCCCAACCCGGCTCAAAATGAACTTAACATTTACGCCAATAATCTTGCCGATTTCGACTTACTTTATATTTACGATTTATCTGGCAAAAAAATGTTGTCTACAGCAGTTAACAACCAGGCACTTATTAATATAAATACTTCCGATTTCAGCGCAGGTGTTTATTTTATAGTTATTCAAAACGAAGAAACCATTTACAGCAAACAATTTATTAAGCAATAACATTGCAGTTGAGTCTACTATGAAAAGCACTCTGTTGATTTTTAGTTTTATCATTACTTCCATTCAGGCATTCAGTCAGAATTGTGAGGCTGAAGTTGCTTATGATTTTAATAACAACACAACGGATATTTCTGTTAATGAATATGATGCAACATTATATAGTGCAGCATCAACTGCAGCTAATTATCTTGCAACAGGTTACAATGATGATGATCGTGCAGAAATACCCGCGGCGGCATTAAATGGCATTTCAGATTTTACCATATCATTTGACTTTTATCTGAACGAATTAAATCTTTTAGGTTCAGCCCCTACAAATACTATTATTGCTGGGGCAAGCGCTACAGATGAGTCTGAATTTGCAATTTCCTATCAAGCTAATATCGCGGCAATTGTGGTAGCATTAAAAGGCAGTGGAGATGTATTCCCGATTGAATTAAATGCAGAAAATTGGTATTGTTTAACTGTAAAAAGGGAAATTAACAATGTAACTGTGTTTATTAATGGTACCGAAGTTGCAAGTATTGAAATGTCCTCACTTGAACTTGACATTGAATTTTTAGAAATTGGTCAGGAGTTAGACTGTGTAGGAGGATGTTATGCAACAAATCAAAGTTTAAATGGAAGAATAGATAATCTTAGCATTTATCCATGCGCCTTGGATAATAGCAGTTGCCAATCCTATATTACTGAATGCGATACTTTATTGAATTATAAGTTTAATGGAACAGTTTTAGATGCGGGTGTATATGCACACAATGGAATATTAAATGCCGGCGCTACAGTAAGCTCCAATATTCTTGAGATAGGATACAACGATAATGATTATGTAGAAATTCCGTCAACTGCTGCAGATGGATTAGATGAATTTGCCATTTCATTTAATTTTTATCTTAACAATTTAAATGAAGATGGCTCTTCACCTACTAATACATTTATCGCTGGTACAAGTGGGATAAACACGCATGAATTAGCACTTTCTTATGAAGCAAGTTCAAATGCTTTTGAAGTAGCCATTCATGAAGTTGGTGGCATAATTCCAGCAACAATTTTACCGGGCACTTGGTATTGCGTAACCTTTTATCGAAAAAGCGATAGCGTTTGGATAGAATTAGATGGAACGATATTACCAACTGTTTTGACATTGCCAGAAGGTCCTTTAACCATTACATTTCTTGAAATTGGCCAAGAGTTAGATTGCCCTGAAGGCTGCTTTGCAGAAAACCAATCACTTAATGGTAAAATGGATAATTTAATTATTCAAGATTGTTCAAATACAATCAATTGCACTCCGGCAAGTTTATCTATTTATGCTAACCTAAATAATGAAATAACAATCAACCCGAATCCGGCTAATAATTGGATTACTGTTAATGGAGTGAATTTAAACTCAGCAAATATTTCAATTACAAACCTGCAAGGTCAAAAGCTACTGATTGGTGTTGTCAATAATACGAAAGTAAATATTACCCATTTACCGGTAGGCATGTATTTTATCATTATCGAAAATAACGGCAGAGTGATGGTTGAAACTTTTATAAAGGAATAAAACACATCATAAATACTTACAAACTTACCTTTGGTTACCTTTAACGTGATACCTTAGTAATTATTATTCATCTTATCACCTGTATATTTTCATAAACTTTTTCAAAAGCTGCCGCTATTTTATCAGCGTTGAAGTATTCACTACTTTCGGCTGCAATTTTGTCGGTTTCAAAATGGGTTCCTATTAACTTTTCAAGCGCTGCCGTCCAGCCCTCTATTGTGTTTGGAGTAGTGAGCCCATAGCCTTGTTTTACCAACTCCGGTAGCGCTGCTACATCAGAAACTAATACCGGGGTTCCGGTTACTAAAGCCTCTGCAGTAACAACAGAAAAGGTTTCGAACTTAGAACTAAATAAAAAATAATGTGCATGGTTAAGATGACTTGCAATTTCTTGTCGGGTTTGAAATCCACCAAATATAATCGGATAACTCCATTTCAATGTTTTAATTTCATCATACAAAATACCGCCTCCTATTATTACGAGTTCTAACGATTTTCCAGATTGCCGCACTAATTGCTCTAATGAATTTACAATTAAATACAAATCCCTATCTGCATTCCAACTAGACGCTACAGTAATAAATCTGATAGGCATACCCGGCATATAAATTTTTTCAGCATAATGAAATAAATGGCTATCTACTACATTTGGAACAATCACACTTTTTTCAGCAAGCATAGGCACAACTTCACAAACTTCACTTTGAAGCCATTTACTTACAAAGGTTACTTTGGTCGCATAATTAAAGGCACTTCGTCCTAAATAGGAAAGCAAATGTGAACTGAGAAATTTTGTTGTTTTAGACCAATGTTCAGTCAACACCAATGGTTTATTTATTTTTTTTGCAATCAGATAAGCAAGAACTCCAGCAGGGAAGACAACCATACCGTGAACCACATCAATTTGATCAAAATTTCCTGTCTTAATCCTTTTTTTTATTGATGGCCAAAGTAATAATGGGAACTGGTACAAAAGTTTATGCAACTTAGATTTTACAAAAATTTCGACAATTTTTAAGCCCTCATAATCATACTTGCTAATAGATTGGGCAAATAACTTTTGTGATTGTTCAACTCTTATATATAACACGAAGGCCAAATGTTGTGTTTTACTTATAGCCTTTAAATGCTCAACAATAAATGGAAAGCTAAGCGGTTTTTCCTTAGTAGGAAACCAAAACGTAACGGCTGCAATTTTTTTCACCATCTCACAGTCAACAAAAAATTATATCTATCTTTGCAATAATAAGTGAAAATGTCGAATAATCAAACACCTAATTTTGACCCTCAAACATATTGGGAAAAACGCCTAAAAAGCAACACTGGTTTAACAGGAGTTGGTTATACCCTAGTTGGAGAACACTACAACAAATGGGCTTACAAAATTCGGAAACACGTTTTTAACAAAATAGTTACTAAAAATTTAAAGAACCTTACTAATGCCGACATTTTAGATATCGGCTCAGGGAGTGGCTTCTATATCGATGAATGGCTCACTTATCATCCTAATTCAATAACAGGAATTGACATTACTGAAATAGCCGTATCCCGATTGTCGGAAAAATACACAGATCTGAAATTTCATAAATTAGATATCAGCGACCTGACTGCAACACAACAAACGTTAAAACAAAAATTCCATACAATCTCTTGTATGGATGTGTTGTTTCACATTGTTGATGATGAAAAATATAAGTTAACATTTCAATCAGTCGCACACTTGCTTGATAATGGTGGATATTTTATTTTTTCAGAAAATTTTGTGCATGACCAATCAACATCTTTAAGCCATCATAAATCAAGGTCTAAAGTAGAAATCGAACAATTGTTAGCACAAAATAATTTTAAAATAATTAGCCGACAACCATTTATGTATTTAATGAATGAGCCTGTTGATTCTAATAATTTTATACTTAAATGGCTTTGGAAAATCACGGCAATCGTTTGTGCCAAATCAGCCCTTTTCGGATACCTCATTGGAGCAATAACCTTTCCGGTTGAAAAGTTGCTCGTTTCACTTTTTAAAGAAAGTCCAACAAGTGAAATAGTGATTGCAGTTAAAACAAAATAACCGGTTTAACAACCTTGCAACTCAAGCGAACAATAAAAGTTTATTACCTATTGGTGATAAATAAAAAAGAAGAGCTGTTTTAAAACAACTCCTCTTTTTTTATAGAATGCAGTAAAATTATTCTTTTACTACAGTGCAAGATATTGTAGCACTAGTTTTGTTATTTACAATTGTTACAAAATACATACCAGGTGCAAAGCTAGATATAGAAAATCCATGCTGCAATGCTTCCAAATTGCAAGTGGCAACGGCTTTACCGGCAATATCAGTAATAATCACCTTGTCTTCAAAATTATACCCTTGAATTTCATTCATATAAATAAATTCGTTACTAGGGTTAGGATAGATAAAAGAGTCCGAATTGGATGAAGGTAATAGCACTTTGCCTTCATTTAGTGAACATACTGTGCTCATATTTAAAGCAAGCGGTTTAATACCAGGGAAAGAACTAGGATAAGATAATGTAACTGTTTCAGATTCTAGTGTTTCAAAATTATCATAATTAGTAATAACTGTTGTTGTATTTGAGATTGCGGTTTCACACTCAGCAACTTCTCCAGATAAAATTGATGTTTTCATGAATATTCCTTCAACAGTTCCACCGTCACCAACTTGTTCACCAACTACAAAAATATCATCTCCAACTATAGTCATGGCACTTGAGCTAAACAACCCGGTGGTTGGGTACCTTAATCTAAATGGATAAGATTTAGCCCAAACAACATTACCATCAAAATCCAAGTTGTATAAACAAACATTCGTATATTTTCCATCTTGGTATAAACTACCATAAACAATATACCCTGATTCGTGTTTCTTGATTCCGGCAAATACGCCATCATAAAATGCGCTTGTTACATCTATTTTACGAGTAATAACTGCTTCACCAGACAAATCTGTTTTAATAAACCAAAAATATTTGTTTGAGCTTGTGCTTACATCATCACCACTCCCTATCACAATAATATGCTCACCATCAATTAGCATGTCTTCAGAATAGAATCTTCCTGAAGTTGCCGTACTTTTTATATAAGACCTGGTCCAATCAATTGTTCCTGTAGCATCAAATTTGTTAATACAAATTCTGAATTTATTATTTCCACCTGTTGAAAGTTCATAACGTCCGGTCGAATATATGGAAGACGAAGTTGGGTCATAAGCAACTGCCTCTACAGATTCGTTCATATTTTTATTCAAATTCGTAATTACAGACTGAGCACCAGAAGCTCGTTTAAACTTAATCGTTATATCATCAGAACCTGCACCAGTACCATTATTTGTTTCTTGTCCGCCAACCAAATAGTCACCGCCAGGGCCTAACTCAACAACGTCCCAAAAAAAGCTGTTAACGGTGCACTTCCTAAACCATACAATATCTTGTAAAATAGGATCAAACTTAATTACAAATGACTTACCTAAATCACCAGCAACAGAAGTTCCTACAATTACCAAATTACCATCACTGTCTTTAATCATTTGATTAATCGTCATGCTGGTATCTTTTGCATTAATGCGTTTATTCCAAACGAGAACCCCGGTTTGATCAATTTCGCCTACCGTTAAATAACCTTCATTTGATCCGGCAAGGTAAAGATTTGAACTGGTTGTTTCGTCAACTGGCACTAAAGCAGCAAAACGAATTCCTTGTTCAGGACCATTATCATAAGATTTAATAAATTGAGCGTCAACAAATTTCACTGCCAAAAGGAGCGAAAAAGCAATTAATAATTTTAAATTTTTCATAGTTAAATTTTTTGAAATTTAGTTACTGAGCTTCCGGATGTAGAATTCTCTTTAATAAAATACAACCCTGGTTCATATTGTGAAATGTTTACATGTAAATATTCATTTTCGCATATAGTGGAAAAAACTATTCGGCCATTAAAATCATAAATTTGAATCAATGAACCTTTTTGCACATTTGTAATTGATATTAATTCGTTAGCAGGAACCGGATAAACTAAAATCGGTTCTTCAGCTATTAAATCATTAGTTGGAATATTTAATCTATCATTTGGATTTAGTATATTCAAAATAATTTCGGTTCGTCCAACAAAGTTTTTCTTGGTTAATTTTTTTCCGGCAATGTTTAACATGGCAGGTTGATTTACCCAAGTGTCAATTGTTCCGTCCAACCGTTTAAATAACTTGGAATTGTCTTCATTGTCGACAGTTGAAACACCATTTGAATATGCATAAGTATAAGCCATAGTATAGGTTGCATCAACCGCATTGTCGACCGGAAAAACACCGTAATACACATCAGGTGACGTGAGTAGACCATTATCGCCATTAGGATAGCTATCTACCCGATATAAATGTATACCATATGGGCTACCTAAAATTTTATTGAGTTTTAGTTTATCTCCAATTAGTGAGTTAAGCGACAGTGTAGCTCCAGAATAATCAGCCAGATAGGTAAACACACTCGCGTTGCCAATTGGTGCGCCTGAATTAGATTTTTCTACGCTGCCAATTTCGTTTCCATTTGCTCCGGAAATTGAATAATCCTGAAGCGTTGTTGCTGGTGTATTTTCATCTACAATCCAATAGCCAACCAATCCAGTTTCAGCAAGTGTTAACTTTTCACACATTTTATCTCTAATTTCAAATTCAGTCCTCGCAATATTCCACAACCTAACCTCATCAATTTGGCCGATAAATGCATCTGAACGATGCACTGTTGCATATCTGCCAAGGTTAACCGTATTACTATTGTGCACTATTGATGTATTTGATGCTGTTCCATCGGTTGAAACAGCAGTCTTTAAAACACCATTAAAATAAAACTTAATATCTGTAACAGAGGATGCGACAATTGCTATGTGCACCCATTCATTCAGCGGCACTGCACTTGTTGTTATTTTACCTCGTCGGTGCGCGCCGCCAGCACCAACACCATTTCCAATTTCAAAAATTAATTTACCAACTGGATCAAATCGAATATAAAAACCATAGTAATTTCCTGATGTATAACTATCAGATGCAAATACCGGTGTATATAACGAATATTCCGATTGGTTAACCCAGGCTTCAAAAGTTAAAGGGAAGTTTAGTGTATTATAATTATCACCTAAATCGTAATAATTATCTGAATTCCCATCAAAATTCAATGCCAAACCCGAGCCTACAAAGTTGGACTGGCTATTCCCTATTTGAACCATCGATCCTATTAAGGCGATGATAATAACTATTTTTAATTTCATTGTTTGATAATTTTAGATGTAATATTCTTGCCATTTACTTGTTGTGATATAAAATAATTCCCTGCAGGCAACATACTTAAGTCTAGTGTAATAAATTCACCGATTGCAACATCAGTGAAATGCTTAATTATTTTACCATGGATATCACTTACAACTATTGGATTAACAGAAGAAAGTGATTTTGTTATAACGTAATCTATACACGGATTTGGAAACACTTCTAATTCCGGAGTGGTTTCAGCTTTCATTTCATTTGCAATTGGAATATTCAGTATATATTCACCTCTTCCAATGCAATTCTTCTTAACCAAACTGGAATTAGGTATTGAAAGCGTAGCCAAAAAATCGGTCCAAGTAGTAACTGAACCATCAACCCTTTGGAATACTGTAGCTAACTCTTCATTAATAGGCGTAATCACCCCGTTTGTAAATGAATAAATATAATTGGAATTATATTTTGCAGATGTTGCACCATCCGCTGTAAAAACACCAAAGTAGTAGTTGGGATGATTTATCAACCCAATTGTAGAATAAGGCGAAGAGTCGACTCTATATAAATGAACCCCGTGTGGGTTGTTACCAATTTTATTGATTTTCATTTTATCACCGCCTGCCGAATTTAATGTTAAATTCAAGCCGGAATAGTCGGTGGTATATAAATAGTCAACTGCATCTCCAATTGGAGCACCAGATGTTACTTTTGTAACACTGCCAACTATATACGCTGTATCGGTAGGCTCACTTAAATTAATGGTAAACGGATCACCATATGATTCATTAAAGCTCCAATATCCTATCAGGTAAGGCGAAATTGGATTTGTTTTTAGACACAAATTGTCGCGCAAATCTGATTCAGTTTTCACAGTATCCCAAATTCTCACTTCATCAATTTGCCCTGTGAAGTTATGCTGCGTGGTAGGCGTAATGTGTCCCCCAATAATTGCAGGATATCCCGAATGCACAATAGATGTATTTGACGCACCACCATCAGTAGAACTCGAGAGTTGTAATACACCATTAAAATAAAATTTAATATCTGTAATAGATGTTGCTACAACAGCCACATGAGTCCATTTATTTAAAGCTACAGCCGAAGTCGTTACTTTACCTCTTCTGTCAGATCCACCGGAACCAGAGCCATCTCCAATTTCAAAAATTAATTTACCGGATGAATTAAATCGGAACCAAAATCCAAAGTAACTTCCACCAACACCAACATTATCTGTAGCAATAATTGGGGAATATCCTCCCGGTGTCCATGAAGTTGGGTTCACCCACGCTTCAACTGTTAGCGGAAAATTTAAATCATTGAATACATCGCCTAAGTCTAAGTAGTTATTCGAAACACCATTAACGGATAACGCTATACCTGAGCCAATATCATTTGATTGTGCACTAATAATTGAAATTTGAATCAAAAGAAAGGCTAATACAAGGTTCTTTTTCATTGTGTGTTGTTTGTAGTTAAATAGATTAATTGTTATAAGGCAAAATTTAAATCACGAAAACAAATGAATTGAGGCTTCTTTGAAATGTTATCCATTAATTTATTTAAACTAATGAAGTAACATGCACCGCATAAAATTCGACTCTGAAAAAGTAAATTTACATGTAGTTTTCTTCTGTAATTTGTTTGTTTTCAATAATAATTTGAATTTATTATAGGGGTTAAAATTCGTTACAGTAAAAATATAAAAAAAATTAGAATTTTCATACACTTTCGACGCAATAAATTCCTCAAACCAGTCAAATAAATTCATAATTAATTGACTGTCAATACATTGCAAGAAGTGATATAGTAGAAGGTAAATCGAGTGCGCAAGCCTATTTTGCCTAAGCAGAGCCCTTACTTATCCGCCAATACAGGCCTTGGTTTAGGTTAACCTAAACGTAAAAGTTATTCAGGAATTAGGAACCTGCAGGTAATTATGGAGCCTTTTTAAACATACTTGGCAACACTTTGATTTCATTTTTGTAGGCAAATAAAATTAGCAGTATAGCAAATACCAATTGGGAAGTGTTTATTTCAAATTCGCTAAGATTTGTACTGCACAAAACAATTACGCCCAATACATAAGACATCGGCACCCAAAATATTTTAAGTTTGTTAAAAGAAAAATTAAAAAACGCTTTAGCCTTGTGCCTTAATAATAAAACCTGTATTGGCTTTACTAAAAAATAGCTCCATACCGCACCCCAAATCCCAAATAAATTAATTAATAAAATACCTGAAATTATTTGAACCAAAGCTGTAATAACCAATATCATAGGCAATAAATTCGTTCTTTTGAAATACATTATTGGGTTTAAATATATAGTATGTAAGCTTTTAAATACAAAAGCTGCGCAAAGCAGCGGTAAAAAATCCAAGCTCTCATAATATTGTTCGTTATTAACAAACAACCTGATTAAAAAAGGTACAATAAAAATCGTGGTCGAAATAATTAGCATATTAACTGCACTAAAAACATGGTAATATCTATTTTCCTCTTGGCTCCCATTTAGTAATTCGCCCTTTGATTTCCAGTTTTTATAAATACGTGGATTGAAGGCCCCCGCTATTCCCAAGCCTGCATATTCTATTCCCAAAGTACACTTCAATGCAAAATCATATACCCCTACATCCCCTACTGTCATTATGCCGGATAGAATATAATTATTGATATAGGCCAACACCCATGTGAGCAGACTAAAAATGAGCACTGGCGTGGCATAAGCCCTTATACTTGGCAGCAGTTTATAGTCAAACTTTAAACCAAATTCTTTTAACCCAAAACTAAATGTTAAAATAAAAATAAATACACCTGAAAGCAATCTACCCCACATTGGACCAATAAGTGTATATGGATATAAATTAATCAGGTAAATGGAAATAACAACAGTTACCAAAAAGTTAAACAAACCGAATAAAAAATATTTTACAGGCCTTTCTCCAAACACCTGAATATTTACATACGTTCGAAACCATGCATTAAAAAATGCAGTAACGACACTCATCAAACCATAAGGAAAAAATGATATCTCGTTTTCTTTAAAAATAATAGGAAAAATCAAATAACCTATAAAACTAATCACCAGTATAAAGACTCCTCCTATCGATAATAAAATACCAAAAACATTACTTAAAAAATGTTTTAATTTATTTTCATTTTCCTGGTAGTCATAATAATGCACTGACAAGTAGGCATCAACGGAGTAATTCATTAATATTTGAACTAATAACGCAAATGAAATATAAATAGCAAGCGCCCCATAATTAGCAGTAGAAAGATTGTTGGTATAAGGTATCAACAATACAAGACTGGAAAGAAGCGGTAACGCTCCTCCGGCAGTAATAAAAAATGTTGATCTAACTATTTGTTTCAAGCCTGTACTTAGACAACAAAAATAATCATAAGGAGTCGAAATCCGCTTATTTGCAAAATTTCCTTTTAAAATAAAGTACCAAAACCCTTTCCGCTTTTAGTCAAATACTGCAACACTTTATAAGATTGGACATATCATACCTACAATTTATTATTTGAAACGCTACATCGTTTATATGGAATTTATATCTTTGGCTTAAACATCACATTATGAAAAACCTCTTTATCATCGCGGGCCTTAGCATATTGCTTGCTTCATGCACCAATTACGGAACCAAAATCGACTTCAATGGCGATGAGGTTTATTATAAAGACCCGGTTACTGAGGAAGTTGCAACCCAGGTTGGTGAATTCCTTAAAACTTATCAATACTTTACCGGCCAGGGATTTACTGTACAAGTATTGAAAGAGGAAGGTTACACCGTTCGTTTTGCGACAAAAGAGGGCATTGAGAACGATGCTGACGTGATGGGTGGTTTTAAATTTCTGCTTATTGACATGAGCGCTGCAGCTTTCAATGGCGACCCTATTACAATTGACCTTTGCGACGAAACACTCAATACCAAGGTTACCATAACACATGCCGAAGCAAAAAGTTATTTGGAAAAAATGTTAACTGAACAGCCAATATAACAAGCAGGCCCCACCTTTTTTAAATTCGTATCTCTTCACAACCGTAAGGCAGGTTGGCAGCTGCTATTTACCTGATGCTTAATCAACCCAATCTTGTGCTCTGATTATTTGGACATTAATCAGGTTGAAACCTGCATGATGAATATCCAATTACATGCCGCCCGTTCAACAAACCTAAATATGGCCTGTTAAGCGATGGTGATTTAACACAGGTAAATTCTCAATAATGCTTGTTACGAACAGCCTGTAAAACCCATAACCGGATTATAAGCTAATCGCCAAAAACATCACCTTACCACCAACCAAAATCATAGTAAAACTGCCCCTAGTTCCCCTAACCAACATAAGCAAAAACCGGCACCTCACATATAAAGGAAGGTCGAGGCAGTTTGTATTACGGGAATATTACTTTTTACTATGGCTAACGATGACCAGGTCGCTAACCTGAATTTCGGTAATATACCTTTTAACATCATTTTTGTCGGTGTAATTGCGGTTTATGAGTTTACCCTCTACTACCACCTCAATACCTTTTGTGAGATACTTTTCGACGAAATCTGCCGTTTTTCCCCAGGCAATAAGCGTGTGCCATTGGGTTTCTTTTACCTTTTCTCCTTTGGCATTTTTATAACTTTCGTCAGTTGCCAAATTAAATTTCGCAAGTTTTCCATAACCTGCTCCGGATTTTACTTCCGGGTCCGCACCAAGGCGGCCAATTAACTGCACCTTGTTTCTAAGGTTGTTCATACATCAATTTTTAAGGGTTAAACAATCAGCATTTTTAATAGCTGTGTTATTATCATCTAATAACAACAGTCCAAAGATGAAAACAGCTAAACAAATGACAAAATTTTAACCGCTTATATTCGGATATACTCGCTTCATTTCGTTTTTTCTCAATTATTTATATATTTGCCTTATGTTATTTATCCAAAACCTTAAAAACTTTAAAATCTTGTTTATCTATGGACAACAAACATTGCCCCGAATGCGGCAAGACCTTATTTGGTCGTGTCGACAAAAAGTTTTGCTGTGACGTTTGCCGACACGCGCATAATAACAGACAGCGCACATTAAATGGTGTCTATTTTAATTCCGTAAATTCAATCCTAAGAAAAAATCGGAAAATACTTGCCGATTTCAAACCAACAGAGCCTGTTAAAACTATTAAACAACGCTTATACGAAAAGGGATTTAATTTCTCGTATATGACATCTACCTCTGTCAATAAAAAAGGTGTTACCACTTATTATTGTTACGATTATGGTTATATCATTTCCGACAAAGAAATTGTTTACATCATGCGTAAAGAGGACTTGTAGATTAAATTGTTTTCTTGGAATAAATTAGTTGTGCTGTTTTAAATTAAATACGCACAGGCTCCTTAATTATAGATTATGGCTGAATCGTTATCTTTGAAACCCAAGCATCAAAATATCGAATATGTCGGAAGTCTTTTTAATTACAGAGCGCCTTTTATTGCGAGAATTTACGGAAGCAGATATTGATTTAATTTTTAGGCTGGACAGCAATCCAAAAGTGATGGAATTTCTTCGCCCTCCAACAACAACTATGGAAGAGGCAAATGCCACCTATCAAAAAATACTAAATACCAGGAAAAAAGATATTCGTTTTGGCAATTGGGTTGGCATTTCGAAATCGGATAATCAACCCATTGGATGGTTTTGTCTAAAAGACCTTGACAATACCACCACAATTGAAGTTGGATTCCGGTTGTTACCTGAATTTTGGGGAAATGGTTATGCTACCGAAGGAGCTAAAGCGCTTATTAAATATGGCTTTGAGTTATGCCAACTACCCCTTATTGCAGGTGTAACAAAACCTGAAAATATTCGATCCAAAAATGCTTTACAAAAATGTGGTTTGAAGTTTTTACGCAACGATTATATTTATGAAACACAAGTTCATTACTTTGAAATATCAGTAACTGACTATAAAGCAACTCAATAAATAATAATCAGCAAATTTTACTTTGAAGTAGCAACAATTTTTTCTTGCCCGCCTGAAGCTACTTTTTTAGTAACAACAGTTTCTTTTTCACCATCAATAACAACCTGATCTACATCTATTGTATAACTATTTTCCGGTGTTGGCTCGAAATTAAAATCATCATAAAACTCGTAGTCATTAGTTGATTTAGGATCTTCTTCCTGCGCATAAACAGGTTCATCAACTGCTGTGTTATCAGGAATTGTATAATTTTTATAGGTATAACTATAAGCCGATAATAATTTACCTCCGTCTACGTCACCCGGGTCATAAATACTAACATCTGTACTTAAATGATCAGGATAATCGCCTATTCCCCAACCGGCACTTGTAGTTTCTATATAATAATAGTATTTATTTCTGTGTTGAAATGCAATACCATTAACTTCATATTTTAAGGCGATTCCAACACCCATATGTTTAGTTGGCGAAACCAGCACACAGTCGAATCCTAGTTCTTTTAATATAGCCTCCAACAAAATTGCAGTGTCTTCACAGTCACCT
>JADKEK010000003.1:107500-551322 GCA_016718035.1 Bacteroidota bacterium
GGGTAGCTCGGGTACCGAATTGCGTGGGAAAAAATTAGGGATTATTGGCTATGGAAATATAGGCCGATACATGGCTCAAATTGGTCGTGGATTTGGCATGGAGGTTTTTGCCTATAAACGCAACATGGATCGCCTTGCATTACAAATAGATGGTGTTACCCCTGCAAGCAGCTTTGAAGACATTTTTGAACATTGCGAATACGTGTCGCTGCATATTCCATCTACTGCTGAAACCAAAGGTGTAATTAATATGCACTTACTAAAATTATTACCTAAAAATGGTATGCTAGTTAATACTGCACGATTAGACGTTGTTAATGAAACTGACTTATTACAATTAATGGGTGAGCGTAATGATATTACGTATGTTTCAGATTTTGTTCCTAAAATGGAAGCAGCATTTAATGAAAAATTTGCGAAACGCATTTTTTATCCTGCCAAAAAAATGGGTGCCCAAACAGAGGAAGCAAATGTAAACGCAGGTATTGCTGCGGCTAAACAAATAATTGATTTCCTTGATAAAGGCATTGATACTTTCAGGGTAAATTAAGCTATTCTATCAAAAAAAAAATGTCCGCAATGCGGACATTTTTTTTGATACATATTATTTGATTATTGAATAAATACTTGTTTTGCTGCATTGCCGCTAGCGCTGGTAATATTTACCAAATAATTGCCGCTTGCTAAATTTGACAAGTCAATTTGATTCAAACCATTAGTTAATGCTGCTGATGCAACTTGTTTACCACTTAAATCATAAATAGTAGCATTTGCATTTTCTAAATTAGCTACATTAATAATATTCACCAATGTTCCGAAAGCATAAATATTTACTTCGCTTGATGTTAATTCATTAATTGCAACTGATTCTTCATCACCTGTTTCAATTTCTTTATTTGGTGCATTTTCGTAAGCATAATCCATAATAGTGATGAATACCGGGTCGATATCAGCAACAATTCTCATCCAACCATAATGGGTGTTATCGCCAACCATAAATTTAAATCCTAAGAATTTTTCGCCCTGACCAGGGAAGGCCGCAAATGTGCTGCCATAGAAGTTTGAAGCTAAAACTGCAGAGTTGCTATAGCTTGGATAAGATAACCAAGGGCCATCAGGACCAACAGTTACACCCGCATCTAAAGCACTACCATAATTATAGAAACTACCCTGATAACCAATTAATTGATTGCCAGAATTTCCAACTGTATAAGATGTGTAAAGGCCAAATACTGAACCGAATGACCAAACACCACTGCTGGTTGAACTTACAATAGTTCCAGCTCTGAAGTGGAAATCAAGTGTACCATCACCATCAATATCGATATCGTACATATCGCCGATTTCGACTGTAACATCTTCAATGTCGTTGTAAACGATGGTTGCATCTAATGTTGTTGCACCTGCAGTTAGTGCTAATGCCATTGCCGAATAGGCTTTTAATCTGCTTTCATTACCTGGCGTGTAAAGTTTCTTCATATTTTGAATTATTAATTTGTAGCTAAAAGTAGTAATATTTTCGGACTTGCGGCCTCCTAAAGGGCGTAATTGTTGTTAACTAAGGTTAAATGTGATGTCTGAAAAAACCTTCACATGCTCACCGATTATGACATCTCCCCTTAATGAAAACACGGCTAATACATTGCTTCACTGCATTTTCATCAATTATCAAGGATATGGTGGGCCGGAAAAATTTCCTTCCGACAAAAGCAACAAAAACCTTACTTAGCAAGCCAAAAAGAGTCAATTAGCCAACGAGTGGCATAATTGAAAACAGTTCTGCTATCTTTGCGCAAAAAATACAACTATGGCCATAATAAGATCATTCAACGGCTGGAGACCAAAGCCGGAGCAAGCTGCCAAAGTAGCAAGCCGCCCTTACGATGTTTTAAACAGTGAAGAAGCGCGCGAAGAAGCTGCCGGTAACGATATTTCATTTTTACACGTTTGTAAACCGGAAATCGATTTACCTGCCGATGTTGATCATTATGCAGATGCCGTTTATGCTAAAGCAGTCGAAAACTGGAAACGTTTTCAATCGAATGGCACATTTTTACAAGATGCAACACCTAATATGTATGCTTACCGTCAAATCATGAACGGGCACGCACAAGTTGGATTAGTTGCCAACTCCTCGATTAAGGATTATTTTGATGGCATAATTAAAAAACATGAATACACTCGTCCTGAAAAAGAAAACGATCGTATTCGTCATATGGCAGAATTACAATGTCATCCGGAACCTGTTTTCTTAACTTATCCTGATGTTGCCGATATTGATACTATTATTAATAAAGTTGTAAGCACTTCCAATCCTGTTTATGATTTTACAGCGGAAGATGGCATTCAGCACACATTTTGGTTAATTGACAAAACACAAGATGTACAGTCATTAACGCAATTGTTCGGTGATAAAGTACCTTTCACTTACATTGCCGACGGTCACCACCGCAGTGCATCGAGCGCTAAAGTTGGACAAGCTATTGCAGATAAAAATCCAAACCATACAGGTAACGAAGAATATAATTTCTTTTTAAGCGTGATTTTCCCTGCAAGTCAGTTAATGATTATGGATTACAATCGTGTAGTTACAGATTTAAACGGGCATACCGCTGAAGGAATTTTACAGGCTGTTGGTGAAAAATTTGAAGTTGAAAAACGCGATAGCATTTATAAACCTGAATCATTACACACTTTTGGATTGTATTTAAATAAAACCTGGTTTAAATTAACTGCAAAACCAGGCACTTATAATGATAACGACCCAATTGATGTTTTAGATGTTACTATTATGTCTAATCATATTTTAGATCCAATTCTAGGAATTAAAGATCAACGTACTGATAAACGTATTGATTTTGTTGGTGGAATTCGCGGATTAGGTGAATTGGAAAAAAGAGTAAACAGCGGTGAAATGCAATTGGCGATTAGTTTATATCCGGTTTCCATTCAACAATTAATTAATATTGCTGATAGCGGAAATGTGATGCCTCCAAAATCGACTTGGTTTGAACCGAAGTTGAGAAGTGGATTGGTAGTGCATACGTTTTAATTCGAAGAGGGAACGCAGATGACGCGGATGACGCGGATGACGCGGATAAAACGGATTTAATTTGAGGTGTTGATGTATTAGTTGATTGAAGCTGATTAAACTCACTTCGACATTTTTTTGACACAATAATGTAGCGCAGCTACCCACATTAGCTAATTTGCTAATTAAACCAAGTAACATGAAATTTAATACGAAAGTGATTCACGCAGGAGTTGACCCTGATCCAAGCACAGGGGCGATAATGACTCCGATTTTTCAGACTAGTACTTATGTGCAAAATGCACCCGGTGATCATAAGGGTTATGAGTATGCACGTACGCAAAATCCAACACGCGATGCGTTACAGAAAAATTTGGCGGCTTTGGAAAATGGCAATTTCGGTATTTGTTTTTCGAGCGGATTGGCAGCTACTGATGGTATAATAAAAATGTTTAGTCAGGGCGATGAGGTTATTGCCATGAACGACTTATACGGCGGAACCTACCGTGCTTTTACAAAAGTGTATGCGCGATTTGGTATGCAATTTCATTTTGCCGATTTGACAAACCCTGACAATCTCGAACCACTTATTAATGCAAATACAAAACTCATTTGGATAGAAACACCAACTAATCCGATGTTGAGTATTATTGATATTGTTGCCATTTGTGCAATTGCTAAAAAACACGGAGTTTTAGTTTGCGTAGATAATACTTTTGCTTCGCCTTATTTGCAAAATCCGCTTGATTTAGGTGCAGATATTGTTGTGCATTCAGCCACAAAATATTTGGGCGGACATAGCGATGTAATTCATGGTTGTGTTATTGTTAAAGATAAAGCACTCGCCGATCAGTTATATTTTATTCAGAATGCAACTGGTGCGGTGCCTGGCCCCCAGGATTGTTTTTTGATTTTACGCGGTATTAAAACTTTGCATTTACGTGTGCAACGCAGTTGTGAAAATGCTGCAGTTATTGCACAGTTTTTACGCAATCATCCAAAAGTTGAAAAAGTTTATTGGCCGGGATTTACTGATCATCCAAATCACGAAATCGCAAAAAAACAAATGCGGATGTTTGGTGCAATGGTTTCATTTACGTTAAAGGGAGATGATTTTACAGAAGCAACACGTATTTTGTCTGCTACCCATTTGTTTTCATTAGCAGAAAGTTTAGGTGGTGTTGAAAGTTTGATTGGCCATCCTGCAAGTATGACGCATGCATCCATTCCAAAAGAGGAACGATTAAAAAACGGCTTAGTAGATTCTTTAATCAGACTGAGTGTTGGTGTGGAAGATGTTGACGATTTATTAGCAGATTTACAAACTGCAATTGGATAATTTTTTTGTAACTATATTTAGGAAAAATATCACATGGATTTAGCAACATTAGCACTTTTAGCTTTGGCCATTGGCCCGGCAGCTGCTATCATGATTTATTTTTATGCAAAAGACAAACATGATCGCGAGCCATTTGGTGTTTTATTGGTCAGTTTTTTAGCAGGATGTTTTAGTGTTTTGCCAGCCATTATTTTAGAAACGTTATTACCTAATATTGTTCCTGGAAGTAATGGCACTTCTATTATTTCTATAGCCATCTACACATTTGTAATCATTGCTGCAAGTGAAGAATTTTGTAAATATTTATTTCTGCGGTATTATGCTTATCGCAAACCGAGTTTCAATGAACCATACGATGGAATTATTTATGCAATAATGGTTGGGATGGGTTTTGCTACCATTGAAAATTTAATGTACATCTTCGGTGCTGATAATTTAGGTAGTGCTTGGCAAACTGCAGGTTTACGTGCTGTGACTGCCGTTCCTGCACATGCTACATTTGCTGCTGTGATGGGTTATTTTGTAGGGCTAGCAAAATTCAATCATAAAAATGAACGTTCATTAATGTTCAGAGGATTTTTGTTAGCCACCATTTTACATGGATTTTATGACTTTTTTCTTTTCCAAAATTATACACCGGGATTATACATTGGTGCAATCGTATCACTAATAATAGGTATCAGATTTAGTGTTCGCTCCATTAAATTGCATAAATCACATCCTGATGCCAAACAAAAAGAATTAAAGGTGATACCGGTTGATAATAATCCAAATGAAGGTTTTGATGCCCCGACAAAACCTCAATAAATTTAATAGCCGTGATTTTAAGCGCTTAAAGACTTTTCTCGATGAAAAGGCAAATCGGTATAATAACACCGAGTTTATTGCGAATGATCCTATTAGTATTCCGCATCAGTTTACAAAACTACAGGATATTGAAATAATAGGATTTTGGACTGCAATGTTATCATGGGGCCAAAGAACAACGATTATTAATAATGCAGAAACCTTGATTGCATTAATGGATAATGCACCTTATGATTTTATTGTTGGGCATACCGAACAGGATGTAAAACGTTTCGCTCATTTTAAACACCGCACTTTTAATTATACCGACACTTTATATTTTTTACATTTCTTCCAGCAATTCTATGCTGTTCATGATAGTTTGGAAGAGGCATTTTTGATTCAAGCAGTTGAAAAGGAAAAAACTGTAGAAAAAATGCTCATTCAATTCCACAATACTTTTTTTAATGATGAAAGCGCCCCTCAGCGAACACGCAAACATGTAGCTACACCTGCTACAAAAAGTGCCTGCAAACGTATCAATATGTTTTTAAGATGGATGGTAAGACCAAATACCACAGGTGTTGACTTTGGTTGCTGGAAAAAGATAGGGACACATCAGCTCATATGCCCGCTGGATGTGCATGTTGAGCGAGTAGCTAAATCACTCGGATTGCTAGATCGCAAACAAACAGATTGGCAAGCAGCATTAGAATTAACAGAAAATTTAAGATTATTTGATGAAAAAGACCCGGTAAAATACGACTTTGCATTGTTTGGTGCCGGTGTGATGGAAAAATGGCATGATATTTAAGTTATAGGATTTAAGGCAATACCATGATTATGACTAAAACCGAAAATTGGATGCACAACTCACTTTCAGAAATTGCTGAAATGTGTGAATTGACAGTGGAAGAACAAATGCTGGAAGTAACTTCTGCAGAAGCATTTAAAAATTCACTTGCTGAAATGATTGCATTTCTAATAGATCATAATTTCGAGAAACTACTTTGGATACTCTATCGCATAGATGTTGATGAGGAAAAAGCAAAGTCTTTATTGGGTAAACATTTACCGGAAGATGCACCTACCGTGTTAGCAGACCTGATCTACCAACGTCAGTTAAAAAAAGAAGAACTTAAGCAGCAATTTGAAAATACGGCTAAGTTGTTTGAAGATGACGATGATTTAAGATTATGATTATATTTACCTGCATAAGGTAAACCATTGCTATCCAACATTTCTAAACGTCCATTATTTTTCCTGCTCACGGTTGCAGCTATTTTGCAAACGGTGCTCATTGTTTTTTATCACTTCAATGGTTTTTTTGGTCAGGACAGTTATGAATATTTGCGCATAACATATTCGTTAAATGCTTTTTACGGAGATGGCACCTCACCTGCTTATACTGTTTATCCCATCATGTATCCAATAGTTTGCAGTATTGCGGACTTCTTTTTTCCAAGCACCATGTTTGCCATGCAATTTGTAAGCATGATTTCGATGTTAATTGCTGCTTATTTATTGGTGAAAATAATTAAACTGATAACTATTGAAGCCAAACATGCACACGTGTTTGTATTATTGTTTTTTGTTTTGTCGCCATATATTTTACGATTTAGCCTAATAGCTATGAGTGATATGTTTTGCATCGCGATGTGGCTTTTTACCTTTTATTACAGTTTGCGCTTTGAACAAAAGACAAAATTAAAATACTTGTTACTATCCTCTTTTTTTGCAGGTATAACACTCATGACCAGGTATCCAAGTATTGTCTTATTATTATTGCCGGCTTTTATTTGTTTGAAAACCATCTTCAGAACAAAACAGTACCTTTTCATTTTACCTGCGGCTATAGCGGCGTTATTGAGTACCGTCCCGGATTTAATTATTCGCCAGCGATTTATATTTTGGAACATTGGCAGCGAGGGTCCGGCATTCTCTTACGATTTTTTTGCCGACCAGTTTAGTTTTGCCAATCTGTTTAAAAGCAGCTTTTTCAATATTGATGGCTGGCAACATTATCCTACCCCAAATATTTTATTCGGTTTTTTCCAATTTGTTCACCCAGCCTTTATTTTTTGTGGAATATTGTTTTTGATATTATTAATTAAGCAGCAGAACCGACATCGTTATACCTTTCCACTCTTGTTTACCATTTTGCTTTATAGCCTTTTTATTGGATGTAATCCCTATCAGAATAACAGATATCTCATGTTTGTTGTTCCGGCTGTTTTGTTGGTCTATTATCTACCTTTTACAAATATAATCTGGAGCATAAAGCAGCAACCTAAATTAGGCTACTTACTATTTTCCGGTGTTGTTATTTGTCAATTACTATTATTTTCAATCAGTTTTCAAAAAATAGTGTTTTACAATAAATTGGAACATATTATTGCGGACCATGTAGGCAAATTAGATAAATTACCGGTTTACACTTTGAGTATTGATGGAGCATTACTTGCTTACAATCCGAACATGGAAATTATCAATTTATTTAATACACATCTTTCAGAAGGTGATGTGCAAACAGGATATTTGTTGTATAATCCAAATGCATTTTCAAAACAGTTTGAAGGATTATTGCCTGAAAAAAATTATCATTTTCTACAAGCGAATACCCGCTTACAAAAATTAACAGAATTTGAGGGAGGTTGGGAATTGTATCAAATTAATTAGACTATTTCTCTGATAAAGAAAAAAGCCATTACTAAAACGGTAACTACCTTTAAAAATGTGCCTGCTAAAAAGCCAATAAAACTTCCCCATGCACTTCGAAGGGCTTTGCGTTTATCGTATTTATCGTGCATTATTTCTCCGATATACGCGCCAACAAAAGGGCCAAGAATAAGGCCAAGTGGTTGTGGAGGGATAAAAATGCCAAGGATAGTCCCAATAGTTGCTCCTTTTTGCCCGGATTTTGTTCCTCCATACTTTTTCGTTCCCCAGGTTGGAATGTAATACTCTAAAATTCCTAAAATAACCACCAGAATTGCCCAGACTATTAGAAAACTGGTTGTAAAGTCGGCATATGCAGTTATTTCAACCAAGATAAATCCTAGAAAACAGATTGGCGGACCGGGTAAAATGGGCAGAAAACTACCAGCCAAACCAACCAGCATGCATATAATTGCGAGTATCAGTAAAAAAATATCCATTAGTTATTTATATCAACAGACGAAAAGCCCTGTTGTTGTATTTTTGCAAAAATAAATTGAAATAAAGATGATTGAGGTAAATGACCCGAAATTAACATCATGGGTGCCGGTTGAAGCCGGGAGCGACTTCCCGATACAAAACCTGCCTTTTGGGGTATTTCAAAAAGATGATCACCATCCACGTGTTGGGGTAGCCATTGGCAATTTTGTGCTCGATTTGTATGCATTACAGCAGGACGATTATTTTGGTGCTTTGTTAATACCGGATGAAGCATTTCGCAGTTATACCTTAAATGCATTAATTAAAACGGGTAAATTCAAAATACGAGCCCTTCGATTTGCCATTTCAATGCTTTTGCGCAGTGATAATGAAACATTAAAAAACAGCGCCAATATTTACGGGAAATATTTAATACCGATGGAGGAAGTAAAGATGTTACTTCCAATAGAACCCGGCGATTATACCGATTTTTATTCCAGCATCCAGCATGCTACCAATATTGGCAAAATGTTTCGCCCAGACAATCCATTGTTGCCAAACTGGAAACATATGCCAATTGGTTATCACGGAAGATGTTCATCTATAGTACCAACGGGAACTGAAATTCGCAGACCAAAAGGTCAAATAATTTATAAGGATGGTGATGCGCCGCAATTTAAAGCTACTGAACAATTAGATTTTGAATTAGAAATGGCATTTATAACGCATGAAGGTAAAATGCAGGGATTAAATATTACGACAGAAGAGGCTGATGATTTTATTTTTGGTATGGTGATATTTAACGACTGGAGTGCACGTGATATTCAACGTTGGGAATATGTACCACTGGGGCCATTTTTATCTAAAAACTTTGCCTCAAGTATTTCGCCGTGGGTAGTTACGTTAGATGCATTGGAGCCATTTAGAATTCCGGGCGAAAAACAGGAACCTGAGGTTTTGGATTATTTAAAATTTAACGGCGATAAAAATATTGATATTCATTTACAGGTTTATATTGAGCCGGAGTTTGCTGATCCAACTTTGGTTTCTGATTCCAATTATAAATACATGTATTGGAATATGGCGCAGCAGTTAGCGCATCAAACAATTAATGGATGTAATGTTCGTGCTGCAGATATTTATGCATCGGGAACAATCAGTGGCAATGAGCCAAATTCGTATGGCAGCATGATGGAATTGACATGGCGTGGAGCCAACCCATTAACCATGAGCGATGGCAGTGAACGTAAATTTATTAACGATTATGATACCGTATTTATAAAAGCTTGGTGTGAAAAAAATAATGTTCGCATTGGTTTTGGAGAAGTACGCAATAAAATATTACCCGCATTCAAACAATAAAATAAATTATGTTGAAAATTGACCCGGCGCTTACGCCAATGCCTAAAATGCATCAATACATGTTAGGCAGTATCTCTCCACGACCAATTGCTTTTGCGAGTACTATTGATGCTGAGGGAAATATGAATTTAGCGCCATTTAGTTTTTTTAATGCAATTGGTAGCAATCCGCCGATGGTAATTTTTTCACCTGCAAGAAGTGGGCGCGACAATACAACAAAACATACATTGGACAATGCGGATGCGATGAAGGAAGTGGTAATTAATATTGTGAATTATCCCATTGTGCAACAAATGAGTTTAGCCAGTTCAGCATATCCGAAGGGAGTAAACGAATTTGTAAAAGCAGGCCTCACTCCTATTCCATCAGAATTAGTTAAGCCATTTCGGGTAAAAGAAAGTATTGTGCAGATGGAATGTAAGGTGCGCGATATTATTCGCACTGGCGAAACAGGTGGTGCAGGCAATATTATTATTTGCGAAATTGTTTTAATGCATATCGATGAATCGATATTAGATGAAAATGGTAGACCTGATCCTTACAAAATGGATTTAGTTGCACGTATGGGTGGAGAATATTATTGCAGGGTAATTCCTGAATCTATTTTCGCATTAGCTCAGCCTAAAGATGGTTCGGCATTAGGCATAGATCAATTACCGGAATATATAAGAAATTCATCGATATTAACTGGCAATAATTTAGGCCAATTAGGTGTGTTTGCCCATCATCCTACAAAAGAAGAAGTTGAAGCAATAGTTCATTTAATGCGACATCATATGAGCTGGCAGGAAATTGAATTACAGGCTAAAATATTAATTGACAAAGGAGAAGCCTGGGAAGGATTTAAAGTATTGATGATGAAGGAGTATGGATTAATAACCCTCTAAAACTTCAGCTTAAGTTCCAGTCTACTGTATTATTTTTCTATAATTAACTTATTTAAATAAGATTTATTGTTTGTAGTCAAAATATGGACAATATATAATCCAACCTGCAAATCGTCTACATAAATTGAATTGCCTTCCAATTTAGAAATTACTTTCACTATCCGACCTGTTGCATCACTTATGGTGATGCTATTAATATTAATAGGTGACAAATTATTATCTGAAAATTTACAATAAATTTTATCACTTGCCGGGTTTGGGTAAATTAAAAAAGGTTCATTTTGTAAAATAATATTTACTGTAATTTGCAATGTATCGCACTCACTGCCCTCGAGTGAGCCGAGATTATAGTTGGGCATATTGGGGAGACCACCTGTTCCGCGAGTCGTTCCTAAAGATATTGTAAGTGTGTCAAAATTACAGGATAAACCAATTAAAGTGGGGTCATTTATTACGCTTAAATTTTGATTGTAAATACTATATTCAAATAGTGAATAGTTTATATGAGCAAAAGAAGTATAAATTTTAGCATCTGGACCAATTTGCAATTGACCAGCATAATAATCCTCATTTGGTGAAACATATATTGTTTCTTTTGAATCTTCTATAACCCCTGGACAACCAATACAATATTGATAAATCGCGCCCTCAGAAGGCCATGTTACATATAACATTCTATTATCAATAGAAAACTCACAACCATACGAACCTACTTCATGAAAAATTGATTTCATATTTGAAAAAGAGCCCGAACATCGATTAAAATCAAATAATAAAACATATGAATTTCGTGTAAAAGCAAGTTTTGAACCATCTTGAGAAAATTTCATTTGACCAGTTGAACCAGCACCAGGAGGACCTAAGTCGGGCAAATCTGTAAAGCATTGACTAAACGGTCCGAGTATTGTATCCGGTGTAATTAAAAAAGTTGCTAAACATAAAGTCGTATCATTGGCACTCGAGAGCATAGTTGTTAACCACCAATCTCGGCCGTTCGCATGTTTTACTGCATGCATCTTTTCATCTAAATATCCCGTGAATACATCCTTATTTTTTGAAACTACATCGCCCAGTCCACCATTTAAAGTCATTTCAACTATCGAGTATTCAAGTCCATAATTATCAGGTGGGCCATTTTCAGCTTGTAATTGAAATATATAATACATTGTATTGCTACCCGGTTTGGGTAAAATTGTAACGCCTTGTGTTATACTGGATGGATCATCAAATGATGATTTACCTATATTCAAACTATCCCCATTTGGCATCATTTCATTATTCCTGTCCCATACTTTTTGTCCGTTTGTATAAAATAATAAAATACCAGTTGAATCAGAAATAGACGCGCAGGCTTCATGAGATAATATTGATGTTTTAAAAAAGTTGGAATTGGAGTAGAAAAGTTAAGCCCTGTGCTATCACCAAATACCCAATTATTACTATGTGATTGTGAAAAAGCATTGCAGGCCACAAGGACTGCAATGCTCATTATATATAATTTATGCATGTGTTCAATTTTCGATAAATACTTTTTCGATTACACTTTTGTTATCTAATAAGATTATTTGCAAAATATAAAAACCGCCTTTCAAATCGCCAACATCAACGAAACCATTTTCTGCTAAATTTATTTGATTTTTCCAACAATACAAATTAAATTAAACATATATATTTTCATAAAATATTTTAAAATTAATCTGGTTTGGCAATCTAAATAAAAAAGGTCGGCTCAACACCGACCTTTCAGCTTACAGCTTATTAATCATCAAACAAAAATCATATGCACGCCATCACCTTGCGCGTGTTGATAGAAATCGCCGACAGTGATAATACTGTCGATACCTTCGTATAAATCGTCTTTTGTAATTTTAAACATATCGGCGGCGAGTTTGCATCCGTACATTTGAACTCCGGAAGCAGATAAAATATCCAAAAATTCATGTACTGTTGGCAAATCCATTGCTTCCATTTGTTTGCGCATCATGCGTGAAGCATAACTTTCCATTCCGGGTAAGCCGCCTAACAATGTTGGAATATGCATACCGGGATTACCTACGGTTGCGATGTGTAAATGTTCAAGGCGTTTTTTGTGCACTGCATCTAAACCGAAGAAGGTAAAAAATATTTCCGCTTCAATACCTTCCATACGTGCGCCATTAGCCATGATAAAACAAGCATACACACTTTCGAGACCGGCTTTTGATAATATAAAACACATCTTCCTGATGGGTTTTTTTTGCTCAACTCCGTTTTCGGCAGGAGCTTCTTTCATTAAAATATCTTCCATAAAATAATTTTTAAAAGTGAATTAAATACAACCTACTGGTTTAGGAATACCGGCAATTTTAGCGGCTTTTTTAAGTGGTCCATTGGGGAACAGTGCATAAAATTCTTTTATATCTGTTACTCCACTTGCACCAATTTTACGAATGGTTAATGGGACACTTTTTTTGTATTGGTCTTGAATAAAATTCAATACTTCCCAATGTTTTGGTCCCAATTCGCCAACACCTTCTTGTTTTGAAATTTCTTCGGCAATAGATTTATTCCATTGCGAAAAGTCAGTGAGGTAACCTTCCTCATTTACTTTGATGGTAACACCATTGATTATCTTTTCCATAAAAAACTTTTAAAGAATTAAATTAATATGTGGTTTTATTGATTAACAGGAATTTTTTTACCTGATTTGTCCATTTGTGGATGAATAAATGGAATTGCTCTACCGTGCATTAACACATTCCAGTATATCCATTTAAATCCGAGTTTGCCCATGTGATTGAGCATGGTTTCTTCCATCAGCGACATTGGTCCAACACCAGCGAACGGGAATGTACCTTCTACCGGTTCCTGATCGTAGTTGAAATCAATTAATAATGCTTTATGATTACCAGTTTCAACAAAACAATTAGCATGACCATCGAAATGTGCTTTTAACTCTTCTCCTTTAATATAATGTAAAATATTTTCGGTGAGAATTTCTGATTCAAAGTGCGCCACTGAACCGGCTTTTGAAGCAGGTAAACTGGTAGCATCACCAATTGCGAAAATATTTTCTTTCACTGTAGTTTGTAAAGTAAATTTATCGGTAGGCACATAATTCAAATCATCGCCGAAACCGGATTTACCAATAAATGCTGCACCCTTATTTAATGGAACAGTAACTAATAAGTCAAATTTCACTTCCTGACCACCATAGTCTATAATTTTATGTTCATCGTTATCGATACGTTCAACATTAAAATCAGTTACCAGTTTAATGTCTTTTTCTTCAATTAAGTGAGCTAATTTTTTTGCAGCAAATGGTTTTGTAAATGCACCACTTAAAGGTGTGATGTAAGTAATTTCCACTTCATCGCGCATGCCTTTGTGTTTAAAGAAATCGTCGGCTAAAAATGCAAATTCTAATGGGGCAACTGGGCATTTAATTGGCATTTCTGTGATGTGAATGGCCAAACGTCCGCCTTCCCAATTTTTTAATTTATCGTGCAATGCTTTGGCACCATCAAATGAATAAAAATCGAAGATATCTTTATACCAAAGTTTATCTTTCATACCGGGAGTTTCTTCAGGAGCAATACTGCAACCGGAAGCGATAATTAAAATATCATAAGGCAATTCGGCACCATTAATTAAGGTTAATACATTTCTTTCTGGTTCAATTTTATCGATAGCTGTATTGATAAAATCTACATCATCAGGAATGTATTTGGTAATTGGTTTTTGAATTTCGTGTTCGTCGTAAATTCCAAAAGGGAGGAACAAAAATCCGGGTTGATAATAATGTGTAGTGGCTTCATCTACGATGGTAATTTTCCATTCGTGGTGATTGAGTTTTCTTTTTAGGTGGTTGGCCATCATTGTTCCGGCTGAACCTGCACCTGCTATTAAAATATTACGTTGTTTCATTGTTTGATGATTTACATCACAAAACTACTAGCATGCGTAGGTCAACCAACGTGATGATTGGCACAGAAAAAAGTGATAGATGTCACCGATTACTGGTTTTTTCACCCGGAGAGTGGATTGGCGGAGTTTTTTCTCGCAAAGGCCCAAAGGGAGGATTTATATAAATGTGCGATTGTAGGATGTAAATTTCAAGCGCGCAAAGGGTTGGATGGGGGTGGTTCACCCGCCTCAGCGGACTTAAAGGGGAGGGGGGTTCTGCAAAGGGGTTTATAAAATGTGCGATTGTAGGATGAAATTTCGCGCAAGGGTTGGGGGTGGCGCGGAAAGGGGGAGAGGCGGAGGATTATTCTTCTTTCCAGACGGGGAGTTCGTCGACCATGTGTTTTTTCTTTTTACTCCATTGGATGGGTTTTACTACTTCTTCGTAAATGAAGGAAATAGGGTTTTTAATTAAGGTAGGTGCTTTTGGGACGGTGTCGATTTGATCAGGTCGTTTTATGCCTGGTATAGGCCCCATGGTGTATTCCTGAATAGCTTTGTATGCCAAAAAGGATTCGCGAAAATCTTCTTTACTTGGCCAGGGGTAAATCACAAATGGGTCGAGCGACAAAGTATCGGATTGGAGCTTAACGGCTATAGATTCAATATTATCTTCTCCGGAATCCGGCACAATAAATAATTTTGGTTTATAGCCTATGGCACTAAATTGAAGGGTGTCGCTTCGTTTAACTACTATAGAAAAAAAGCCATCTTCAGATGCATTAACACCCCGATAATCGGAGGGCACCACAACCGTGGCATAGGGCACGGGAAACTTGGTTTGAGCATCGGTTACAATCCCCGACAACTGAATAATTTCTTCGTTTTGAGCTAATGATACAGTTTGAAAACCTATTGTAATCAATAAAATCAGCAGGGTAATCGATATCCTATTGTGTGCAGACATTAATCCTTTAACGATAATTGACGCAAGTTATGATTAGTTATGAAATAATTTGTAAGATTTGCAGGTAATTTCACCTTAATTAACATATATGGAACCGATAGAAGGCAATTTGCACAATATGCGCGAAAATTACGACAGCGGAACACTTGATATTCACGGGGTTTATCCATCGGCTATGCAACAATTTGCATTTTGGTTTGAGGCAGCAGGTAAAGCAGGAATTGATGAGCCAAATGCCATGGTTTTATCTACAGTAGATCCAAGTAATAAACCAACTTCCCGTGTAGTATTATTAAAAGAATTTGATGCATCAGGTTTTATTTTTTTTACGAATTATAATAGTCAGAAAGGAAAAGATTTAGCACATAATCCAAATGCGTGTCTAAATTTTTGGTGGAGCAAATTGGAACGGCAGGTACGAATAAGTGGAACTATTGAAAAGATAGCTGAAAAAGAAAGTGATGAATATTTTTATTCGCGACCAATTGGCAGTCAGGCAGGCGCAATTATTTCACCCCAAAGTAGTGTAATTGAAAGCAGAGCATGGCTTGAACAGCGATTAATAGAAGTGCAGTTAAAAGGTGAATTAAAACGTCCTGAACATTGGGGTGGATATAAATTAACGGCAACAGTTATTGAATTTTGGCAAGGAAGAAGTAATCGTTTACACGACCGTTTACTTTATACTAAAAATGAAAATGAGCAATGGGAAATTCAACGACTGGCTCCTTAAATACATTATACTAAACTCGCGAAACACTTGTCCGGTGGGTTTTCAAGCGCTTTTTTCAGCATAACCAAATACACATCTCTGGGTATTTTTTTTGCACCCATAGAACCAAGATGTTCATTATAAACCTGACAATCGATAAAATGGTAATTAAATTGTTTGAGTTGTTGTGCTAAATATATCAACGCCAATTTACTTGTATTACTTTTTTTGCTGAACATACTTTCTCCCACAAAACTCGCACCAATACTTAAACCATATAATCCACCAACTAATTCATCACCTTCATATACTTCAATGGAATGTGCAATACCTCTTTTATGTAATTCGGTATAGGTACGAATAAATTTTTCATCAATCCACGTTTCGTTATCGTGTTTTCTTTCAACTAGTGCACATGCCAACATTACGGCAGAAAAATTGGTATCTACTTTAATTTGATAGTTGTTTTTTTTAATCAGTTGTTGCATACTTTTCGAAACAACAATATCATCCATAAATAAAATACATCTAGGGTCAGGAGAAAACCAATAAAACTCATTTTCGTGACAAAACCAGGGGAAGATGCCTGAGCGATAAGCCAATAAAATTCTTTCAATAGAAAAATCGGTACCGATTGCTAACATGCCATCGGGCTCAGCAAATTGCGGATTGGGGAAAATAAGTTGGTCGTTTAATTGCCAAACAGGCATAACTATTATTCGATAGTAGCATTAATACCACGATCGGTAAGCTGCTCGCGCATTGGAGCTAAAATATTTCTAGTGCCTTGTTGTACGGCATATTTGCCCTTAAAATGAATGATGTAAGCACACTGTTCAGCCTGTTCCAGGGTGTGTTTGCAGATTTCAACCAGACTTTCAATCACCCATTCAAAGGTATTCACGTCGTCGTTGTGTACAATGAGTCTTACGCCGATAACATCATCGATCAACTCATCTACCTCAATACGTTCATCTGTTTGTATAGCACTCATGTTAGGTAATAATTTTACACAAAGGTAGTGCAAAACCGCCATTTTCCGTGAAAAATCGCCAAAACGCAATATCCATAAGGGTTTCAAAGTAATTTGGGTGGATGGCAGGTCTCCTTAACCAGAGCAAAACATGCCTTCGAACAATGTTTTATCTATTTGCCTTAAATTCGGGGCCTGATTATGACTTTACTTCCAAAACAAGAACAATTCAGACAACGGGTAACCAGTAAATGGTTATTCAAGTTTTTTTTACTCCAAAAGATGCCCATCGCGTTGCTGGCAGGAGTTCGTGTGCGGGCTTTGAATGCAGAAAGTGCTGTTGTGAGTATTCCTTATAAATGGCTTAGTCAGAACCCATTCAGGTCGGTTTATTTTGCCACTCAGGCAATGGCAGCAGAAATGAGCACCGGAGTAATTGGTTTAATGGCAATACAAGGACGCGTAAAACCGGTTTCTATGTTAGTGACTAATTTGGAAGCAACCTATTCGAAAAAAGCCAGCGAACGTATATTTTTCACCTGCGAAAACGGCAATGAAATATTTAATGCCGTAGAAAAAACGTTAGCTGATGGAGAAGGTGTTACCGTAAAATGTATATCAACCGGTAGAACTAAAGATGGAACAATTGTAAGTACCTTTACCGTTGTTTGGTCGTTTAAAGCAAAAAATAAATAAGCATGCAATTGAAATCAATTTCCATATTAATATTGAGCGTAAGTATTTTAGCAAGTTGTGGACGCAACAATAATTCATCGGGTAAAGAAGAAAATACAACAACCGATGAAATTGAAATAACGCAACCGGTTATAAAAGATAAAACATTAATTACTCCTGAAGAACCATTTAAAAATCAACCGAACGAATTTTGTACGGTAATCAGAAAATTAGATGCCAGCTATTATGCACAAGGCCAAACTATTGAAGATGTAAACGCCTTTCCAAAAAAATATTGCCTGTTAGATGTATGTCTCGAAATAGTAAATCCAAATGGCATGATTATCAATTTAGGCGACGACGATGAAGTGGTAACTACTTCTTTTGAATTAATTAAGGTGTTTGAATCTGAAGCGGAGGCAAAAAGTTATGCCGAACAATATAAAATTGTTGATTTTAAATGGGAGTAATGTTGTGCTGTCCCTATTTTTAAAAAGTGCATTTTGATAGTTACACCCTATTACATTTTTCTCAATATTTAATACCTGTTATATAATTTAGGGCATAAAAAAACCCTTCAACAAGGAAGGGTTTTATAGTAGGTTTATTATTACAATTATCTAATCGCAATATTCGTATAATCGCGAACTGTTGGTCCGGTGTAGATTTGACGCGGGCGACCGATTGGCTCGTTAGCTTCACGCATTTCTTTCCACTGTGACAACCAACCAGGAAGGCGACCTAATGCAAACAATACGGTAAACATTTCGGTTGGGAAACCTATTGCACGATAAATTATTCCGCTATAAAAATCTACGTTTGGATATAATTTACGTTCAACAAAATAAGGGTCTTTTAAGGCAACCTCTTCTAATTGTTTAGCGATATCGAGAACAGGGTCAAATACACCTAATTTATTTAATACATTGTCGCAAGCTTCTTTGATAATTTTAGCACGCGGGTCGAAATTTTTATATACGCGGTGACCAAATCCCATTAAACGGAAATTGTCATTTTTGTCTTTTGCTTTCTCCACAAATTTCGCAACATTACCACCATCGGCTTTAATTATTTCCAACATTTCAATTACCTGTTGATTAGCACCACCATGCAGTGGTCCCCATAAAGCGGCAACACCAGCTGCAACACTCGCATAAGCATTGGCCTGACTAGAACCAACCATACGCACAGTTGATGTTGAACAGTTTTGTTCGTGGTCGGCATGTAAGATTAATAATTTATCTAAAGCATCAACAACAACCGGATCCGGTACATATTCTTCAGTACGCATACCGAAAGTCATGTATAAGAAGTTGCTTACATAGTCGTATTTGTTTTGCGGATACATGATTGGATGTCCAACCGATTTTTTATGTATCCAGGAAACAACAGTCGCCATTTTCGCCAAAATGCGAATAATAGTTAAATCTGTAGCTTCTTTGCTCATGTTTGGATTTAAGGAATCCGGATAAAATGAGCTCAGTGTGCACATGAGTGAGCATAATTGGCCCATTGGATGCGCATTTGACGGAAAACCATCAAAAAATTGTTTCACATCCTCATGCACCAGGGTATGATGCGTTATTCTGTCTGTAAAATCTACAAATTGGTCATTGGTTGGCAATTCACCATATAACAAGAGGTAAGCCACCTCCATGAAATTTGATTTTTCGGCCAATTGTTCGATAGGGTAACCACGGTAACGTAAAATACCGAGTTCACCATCTAGAAATGTAATGCCACTTTTAGTTGCGCCCGTGTTTTTGTAACCGCTATCGAGGGTAACGAATCCGGTTAAATCACGGAGTTTATTAATGTCTATCGACTCTTCTCCTTCGGTGCCTACGTAAATAGGTAATTCTACTTCTTTCTCACCGAGTTTAATGAACGCTTTATCAGCCATAATTTTGGTCAAATTGTCCTTTTTGGATTAATAAATATTGTAGACAAAGGTAAAAAAAGGAAAGACACATTAATAATTATCAGGTCATAAAACCTAACATTTTTTACAAAAAGATAATATGATGACCTTCAGTTTACTGATATTGCAAAAAACAGGCGGAAAATGGAGGTTCTGGGGGATGATAAATTAATCAGGAATCATAAACCGCTCAATATTATCTACGAGATAATACAAAATGATGGCATAAAGCACCGCTACAACGGCAAATTTGAGCCAGTTAGGCGCATTTTTAAGCAAACGGAACATAATCATACCGGTTAATAAACCAGCTAAACCGTAGGTAATCATTGCGATTGGATAAAACCTGCCAAACGACCATGACTTAGGTGTATAGGGAATTAGGACAATATTGGCGAAAATGAAAAAGGTAAGGTAAAAGAAACCTTCCCAAAACATATTTGGCTGATATTCCTGCTCTTGAGGCTTGTTTTGTTCTAATTGCTCCATTGCCTGCAAAGGTAATACTTTTACCAAAAACAGCACCTTTATTTAACGAAAATACAATATTCGGAAACTGCCATAATTGCCATTCGGGCAGCTTGCAGGGGTTTATACTCAATTCAAAAAACTGTAATTTGGCAGCGATGAAAACCTGTACACATTGCCATAAGGACAACCCTGATGATTTTAACTATTGCAGATATTGCGGGGCTGATCTCACTTATGTTTCTGTAAACAAAGTAAAAAGCTTTTGGAAAAAAATTCCGGCTTGGGCGTGGATTATCATAATTGTTGCTGCTGTCGCTGGTATTTTATTTGCCCTTATCGGTTCATTTATTGCAGTAACAACCATTGAAGGTATTGCCAGTATAGTTTTATTGGTGCTTGGTATTATTGGATTTGGCGTGGCACCGCTACGTAAACCTGAAAACCCTGGGAGTTTTACCAGGGCCATTGGGCTCAGCTTCTTCGCGCTTATGGGTGCTACTGTCGACCAACCCGGCAACATCATTTACAATCAACCTGTTGAAATTTGTTTTTGCGATCAAGGCACTTCTTTAAACAGAGATGAAAATATCAGCAATCCGATGCCTGGGACTACTATCGTACAACAGGACTTTACTTGTTTCGATGAAATGGGCAATCCGGTAAAATCCATTAATATGTTTGCGGTATTAGGTATACGCTTTTTAGAATATGTTTTGCTTGGTTATTTACTCATTGCAATACGCAGCCTAATTTGGAAATTGCGAAACAATACTTAAACATCAAAATTCGTTCTCTACCTATGCCATTTAAAACATCACTCCTCGTTTTCGTGTTGCTATTAACACTCCAGGTTTCTGCACAATTTATCAGTTTGCGCGGAACAAACAGTTCACAAATTTTATCCGACAACTATTATAATGCCGATTTATCGCATGCTGTTGGTGGGGAAATTTATTTTTCTAAACCTATTGGTTTTATACCACTGCCAATGAATTACAATATTGGTTTGGATTATAAAAATATAGATGGCCTAACCGAAGCGTATTTAATAACCGGGCTAACCTATGTAACAGTTACACCAAGTGGTTTTATGTTTGCTACCAATGCGGAAAGTGTAACCATGTCGACCTATAAATGGTTAAATTATTTTGACCTGAATATGTATAATGGTGTAATTATTGGCGATTCAACTTATACCTATAAAATGGGTGGAGAGATTGGCTACAATTTTAGTTATGTTTTAAGCAAGACGCTTTTTTTACATTTTGGTTTAGGTGCCAGATATAATTTTACGCCGGATTATAAAAATGATTTATATACTGACGCTACCTCTTTAGATTTTATGGTAAAAGCGGGGTTATTGTATAAATTTAAACGCAAGTTTAATAAACCAAACTAATTGGAATTAAAGTACCTGCAAGCACTTATTATGTTATAGGAAAAATAAATCCAGTTATTCTATTTCATCCACAACAGAAGATGCAGCTTTCTTTTTAAAAGTGAATAATTTTTTCGGCTTCCAATTAATTTTATTACTTATTAAGTAATGTGTTACCTTTTTTTCAATAAAGTGGTGTAAAGGCACCAAACCTATCATGAGCAATATTTTAATGGCGAGAATTTTCCAAGGTTCCCCATGAGTAAGGTGATGAATCCATGTATCAAAGAGCAGGATCAAAAATTCAAAGAAGAAAATAAAACAGATAAATCCTACTATTCTGATTAAAGAAGGATGGACATTAAATCCGCCTAAAATCAGTAGTAATAAAAATGCAGTAGCAATCAGGATAGTAATTGCGGTATATTGGATGTTATTTCTTCGTTTTGTTTCTTCTTTTTCCTTGATAGCATATTGTTCACGCAATACTTCTTCATTTTCTATTTCCAGCAATTGCAATTCTTCTTTTTTGAGTAAATTGCTCAGGCTATCAGAAATATTCCCGTTAATACTGCCATACCGATAGGCGTTTTCGTAGTCTTTTAATTCAACATATATACTTTCCAATTTATCAGACGCCTCCAGCATAAATTCGTAATAAGGCAATGATGATGCTAACAAATAAGCACTTCTATATTGGGCAATAGCTTCTTGCTTGAGATTATTCCGTTCGAAAAAATCCCCATACCGCATATAAAAACTTGATTTCCGCAGTTTATCGTTTGTTGCATTTATCCTGGTGGCTGCCCAACCAAAATATATTTGCGCCGAGTCGAGGTCGCCCTTGTGTTCCTTAAACAAAGCTGAAAGCCTGTAGTACATGGTAGTGTCTTCAGCTTTAATACGCTGCAGTTCTGCAGGAAATTCATTATTAAATAAATTAAATAACTGCGCTAAATCGTTTTGTTTAATCAGGTGGTTTCGAAATGCAACTAAGCCGAACTTTTTCAATTTTTCTACATGGTGCTTATCGGCAAATTCAAGTATTTTATATAACTGTTTTTCGTTTACGGTTCTGTTGTTAAATGCAATAACTTCCAGGTCAAATTTTAATGTCATTATTCGAATAGAATCAGGGCCGCTTTCTGTTTCCGCTAAGTTCAATTCCTTTAATTTGTATTGAATAGATTTATCATAAGCTTTTATCAAATTGTAAAAATTGGACAGGCGGTCATAACAATCCATGCGCAATTCAGCATCTTCTTCGGCTTCAGCAATAGTTAAAGCATCTAAATAATTTCTGATAGCTTCAACATTATTATTCATCTTTTGCTGAACATCGCCTAATACCAGATGTGTCGCAATTATATTCTTGATGTCGTTAATTTGTATTGCACTGGTTAAGGCCTGGTAGGCATAATCTTTAGCCTTCTCGTTATTAAATATCAATTGGTATCCTTTTGCCAAAGCGTATTTGCATTTCCAAACATCATGTATTTCGCTAATTTGAGGTGCTAAGTCGGTGAGCTTATTGATAATTTGCTCGACCTTTTTACTATAGGTATAATCATCAATCACAATTAAATAATTGGCATAAGCATTTAGCAAAAAGGTGTTGTTATAGGTAATTTCAGCAAGTTCAATTCCGTGTGTCAATAAACTATCTGCAGCAACAGCATCTGCTTCCCATTCTATATAAAATGTAGCCAGCTGACTCAATAATTCCAATTGTTGGAATTCATCTTTGGTGTGACTTAATTGTTCCTCTAATTCGGTCTTGTCGATTGGAGGTAAGGAAAAGTGACTAGAAGATGAAGGGGTATTATGTGCAGACTCAGCGCTTGCAAATGAGGAAATCTGCGATATGATAAGCAGAGTGAGGATGCCCTGACCAATAACATTTTTAATCATAATGAGTTTACCTGTCTAGTGTGATATTATGCATAATGCTAAGGGAAAGAATAGTAACTTTAACGCATAACTAACACAAACATACGTATTTATGGAAGCAACTCAAAAAATCAGGTTTTACAAAAAACTTATTGTAATTCTTACAATAAGCACCATTATTCCCACGGCAATGTTATGCATGTCGCTGACTCCTTTTGCGCCTGCAAATAACGAACCGCAGTCGGTATCAAAAGATGTAGCACGTGAAAACATTCGCAAATACCGCGAAAGTCCGGAGGCTACAGAAACTGCAGTTACAGGCATTCGCATTGAAGCCAGTCAGCTGGAGTCAATGAATAACATAAGAAATACAAATCCAAATACCGCTGCATATCGCATGTATTTTGCACAAGATTCAGTTGGTGCTCCGCTTTCAATTGTTGTTGGTGTTAATGAAGAAGACCAGGACAATACCGAAACTATTTATTCTACAGCCAGAAAAGGTTCCAACCTTTGTCCACCTATGTGTGATGCAGCAAGTCCGCTTACCAATTAATTTGTTTTTTTTTGAATTGGGATGCACAACCACTTCCCAATTCAAAATCCCTTTGCAAACTTTTAGTTATTGCGACCTTTTGATTAAAGGTTTAATTCCAAATACTCGTCGAAAAACGCTCTCCCCTCTAATCTTATTTGATAGCATTAATATTTGCAATGTCGTCTATCAAATTGCAATTTACTGCGCTAGTAAAAGTTCCACTGCTTTCGCAAAACCAGCCGGTCCGCCAGGGTTAATTAAACTACAATGGTTAATTTGATCGGGCAAACGTACTTCATCTGACAAAAAGAAACAGCTGTCCGTTTCGTCAAACATAGTGAAATCGTTTAAACCATCACCTATCGAAAATGTGCTCAATTGTTTGTTCTTTTCGCTCAATAACGCTATCACTTTTTTAATTGCAATACCTTTTGATATTCCTTGATGAGCGACTGTTAAAAAACGACTACCTATTTCAGCTACACCTTGGAATTTGGATAACTCTCTATTAATTAATTGTAAGTTTATCGCAGTACTCGAGTTTATTAAAAATGTTTCTGTGAATTTTCGATTTTGGGCTCGTTTTAAAGCAACTTTCGTTAACCCGGTGATTGTCATTAATTCTTCAACGTTAGCACTTGACAATGAAGGTGCATTTTCAAAAAAAAAGTTCATAATTCGCCGCCAATTGTTAATAGGCAAACTCAGCGGCGCCAAGGGACAAATAATAAATTGACCCTCTCTAAAACACGTTGCTATACTTTCAAAATTAGCATACTTATCGAGCGGAAATGCAATTCCACTGCCATTTTCAAAAATAAACATCTCTGAAAACCCGAGTTGGTTTTGCAGAAAACAAATCTCCTCAAAAGTTTTGGATGAGGCTAATACCACTGTGAAACCACCCTTGATTAACTTATCCAAATAAAATCCCGAATCCTCAAATGCATGGGAAAATTTATTGGTAAGTGTCCCATCAATATCACTAAACAGGATTTTCATTTATACTGTAGTTAGCATGTGACCAAATTTATCTGGGTCAAATTTTTGTTTGGCTTTATTCAAATCAAATAATCCCAATGCCTTATAAACAGCCCTTTTGACCGGCATTTCATTTTGTAAAATAATTTTCGCCTTTTTGAGTTCTTTTATTAATTCTTTTTTCAATTCAAGCGGGCAAATTAATGAGTGAAAAATACTGCCTAACGAATTATCAATCATATCATTTACATGTTCATTCCCTTTCGATTCATGTAAATGTGGATTTCTGGATTCCACCTGATGAATATGCACTACTTTATTACCATTATCTGATTGATTGGTCAACTTATCGACACCACCAAATTTTTCAAACAAGTTGATATAATTATATGGTTCAACTGTAAATCCGGCACCAAAGTCCATATTCATTGCCAAATTCATACTGATGCAATGCTCACCTGCATTAGCAGTTTTAATAATATCTGTTTCAAACCCGGTATATAAACTAATGAGCCTATTGAGATAATAATTTGTTAATCTGCTTACACGTCCCCATTTGCTGAATAATATATTGGAATTAATAGCCTTGGGTTTGCTATGCCATAAAATTCTACCCATTGTGTAATCTGATTTAGATAGCGAAAAAATGGATGAATAAATACGTACGTACTCATAAATAGACCCTGGAAAATAATTATCTGAATCAATAAAACCAATATATTTTTTTTGAAGTAATTGTGTGAGTAAAATGCCAATAAGCATCCCCTCAGATTTTCCATCTCGGATTAATCCATCCTCGCCTAAAATGTCAGCATAACCCATACTTTCAAATAACTCTGCAATTTCAGGGTCTTTTTGATGCACGATAAGGAAATCACGTTTAGAAAAATGACAAATATTTTCCACGACATTTTTCTCCATGTTAAATCTGTCTACGTCATCTCTATCACTATTAGAAACAACAATTATCAAACAATTATGTGGAATGCCGGTAATAACTCCTTCCAGCAATTTTAGTTTTTCATTCTTAATAGGCACAACAATTACCATTTCTTGTTCAACATTCCACGATTGTTCATTTGCAACTTTACGTACTACAAAGTATTTATCATTTGGATGATTAGGTCCTTCAGGCCCTGCATCTAAAGCATATACTTTTTGAGTACCATAAATTAATACATTCCCTAATCGTTCAAAAGCATTTGATAGTTCTATTCTCACAATGTTAAAATTTACGTAATAAAAAAATCAATATAACAAATATATAAAAATTAGATCACATTGTCAAGTTTATGCACTGAATACAATCTTTCATTTAAAATAATTTTAACTTTTATCAGTCAGTTCTTTTAATATTTATGTTAATCAAAAATTAAATTTTTACAGATTAGAGAATTGAATAAATTCTCCACTGCTTATTTAAATTGATATATTTTCTTTAGTTTTAACATATGAATAAATCTTTACTATTGGGACTGGCGTTTCTTAGCCTGCGAGCAAACGCACAAACAGCACTTGATATTTTTATTACCGACCAAATGGAAAACAAACATATTCCTGGTGTGAGTGCTGTAATTATCAAGGATGAAAAACTTGCCTGGGTTGGCAACTATGGTGTGGCTAATTTAAGCACTGGTCAGCCGGTTGACACCAATACCATATTTATGCTGGCATCTATTTCAAAAACGATTACAGCCACTGCTATTATGCAATTATATGAAGATGGTTATTTTGAATTGGAAGATGATATCAACCTACATTTGCCATTTGAAATTTACCATCCCTCCTACCCTGATTCAACTATTACAATGCTGCAACTTTTGACACATTCTGCAGCCATGCGCGATAATTGGGATATATTAGATACAGTTTATGTTGCAGGTGATTCACCCTTGCCTTTAGGTGATTTTATGCAAGGTTATTTTGAAGTCGGTGGACCTTATTATTATGCAGAGGATAATTTTTATACCTATGCGCCCGGTGCGGACTATAATTATTGTAATGAAGGTATTGCTTTATTAGGATATATGGTAGAAGTATTTACCGGGCAACCGTTTAATAGTTATTGCAATGAACATATTTTCGAACCATTGTGCATGACAAACACAGGTTGGTTTTTAAGTGAATTAGATACCAATTTAATTGCACATCCTTATGATTATATTTCGGGCAGTTATTATGATTATGGTTTATATGGTTATCCTGATTATCCCGATGGTCAATTACGCACCACATCATTATCGCTTGCAAAATTTTTATGGATGAACATGTTTGATGGTAATTTTAATGGCGTTCAAATATTGGAACCAGAAACAATAAATCTGATGCGCTCATCACAAATTCCGTTTATTGATCCAACACAGGGATTGGTTTGGTATAGTTATGAAGATGGCGGCACTTGGTGGGGACATAGCGGAGGTGATTCAGGCGTTTCAACCGATATGTATTTTAATGATGATACACAAACCGGTATTATTGTTTTGGCAAACAGCGACAACAGCCATATACAAATTTGGAATGAGTTGATAGATTATGCCGCAACACTAAATACAGAAAATAGTCCGTCAATAACATGTAATATTGAACTTCCGTTAAATGTTGCACCTTCCAATCAAATCAATTTAACTATTTTTCCGAATCCGGCAAGTAGTTATTTGTATATTGAAACAACAGAAAATTTTGATAATTATACAATCTTTTCTTACGATAATAAAATTCAAATGTCCGGTAATTTTAATTCACAAAAACTTGAGATACAAAACCTATCAACCGGCTTATATTACTTGATGTTACATAATAATATTGGCAGTGAATATGTAATACGGAGTTTTGCAAAAATTTAATTTGCTTATATTTTTGCATGTAAGTTTCAACAGCAGTAATTCTCTATATAATTGCACAACTGCGCTGAAAATAGTTATAAAAAACATAAAATTTGTATCCAATTGAATTAATATACAATTCAAAAGCCCACAATACTTCAATACAACTTGCTTTCTTTACTAAGTCAAACTACCAATTCACATAAAAAAACTATGGTTTCGCACATTAGTAGTTGTTTTTTAGGAGCCATTCCCTCAATTTTAACTTAAAATTAAAACTCATGAGCAATAACACGATGCAAAAAAAACTTATTAGTTACTCTGCTATGGCAGGAAGTTTAATTGTTTCCAATCAAGTATATGGGCAAGTTAGTTATGTCGATATTGACCCGGATAAACAATTCTCATTGTACACTGATGAAAGTTATTTTATTGATTTTAATGGAGATGGATTAACCGATTTGACTTTTTCGCATAATATCGGGGCTAATATGTATTGTGACACATCGTCTACAGGTTGGTCTTGCACGGGGTCTACGAATCAAAATTTTCAGGCTTATGGTATGAACGTAAACTTTGCAAATATTGAGTCATCATTGGGAACATTTGCTCCTGCAGCTCTTGATTCAGGAGCAATAATTTCTGAAGCTGCAACTTGGGGTGATTCAAGCGAAGGTTTCTTATTTATAAATGCAGGCGAATGGCGCATATGGGATGATTTTTGGGGATCAGGGAGTTGGGTAGATTTCAGCTGTCAATTTGGTCCTTGGCAAAATATTGATCATAAATATCTAGGTGTGAAATTTGATATTTCCGGGCAAACTCATTATGGATGGGTTTCATTAAGTGCAACTCCAACAACTAAAGTTGCGCAAATTGTTAAAATTCATTCCTATGCTTATGAAACAACACCTGAAGCACCAATAATCGCCGGTTTTATTCCAACTTGTTATCCTCCCAATCCATTACCTCCAACATCAATAACCGGAACAACTGCTAAAATTAAGTGGGAAGTAGTAGTTGGCGCAGATCATTATGAATTACAATACAGACAAGTAGGTGCTGCAACATGGACTACCAAAACTGTAGCAGGTGTAAAATCATTTAGAAAAATTGCAGGGTTAACTTGCGACAGCGAATATGAATGGCGCATCAGAAGTTTTTGCAGCGATGGCGAGGTTTCATTATATTCTGACATCCAAACATTTAATACGAATTCATGCAGAATAGGAGAAGAAATGTTGGAAGAAGAACCTCCATTTTCTATATTCAGTTATGGCAATCAAATTCATATTTCACTCGATGAGGAAACACCCACAAACTGGAATTGTAAAGTATTTAATGTGTATGGTCAGTTGTTATTCGAGAGCCAAATTTCCAATTCTGAAACTGTTTTGGAAACAGAATTACCTAATGGGATTTATGTGGTTGCTATGGAACAGGATGGTGAAAATTATGCTATTCAAGTGGGGTTGAATAGGTGAGTTGATCGTCAAAGTAATAAATGAATATTTGAAAATATTGTTAAGCTGAAATGCAAAATGTTAATTATTTTGACCATTTAACCTGTATTTTGTACCTAATAATGACCAACATTTACAGCTAATTTTTAAAAATTTGCTAACTATTTTGAGTAATTTCATTACTTTTGGGTTAAAATAGTTACCAAACTGCGCAGTTATGCCACGTAAAACATCTCCTTTACCGCCAACGCTCAAACATACCTTTAGGCAATTGGGTGAAAACATCCGTCTTGCACGTTTGCGCCGCAAGATTACTACCACTATGCTAGCAGAGCGTGCCGGTATGAGCAGAAATACGCTTAGAGCCATAGAGCGTGGTGATAGTGCCGTAACCATGGGTGCCTACGCCAGTGTATTATTTTGTCTGGGGTTGGAGAAAGATTTATTGGTTATTGCGCAAGATGACGTGGTTGGTCGCAAGTTGCAAGATGTGGCTTTGATGAGGGGTGGGAAATAAATAATAGCAGACATGAGCAAATCATCTCAAAAGCGGATTCAGGTATGTGCCCATTGGCAAGGATTAACTTCGCCAATGGTAATGGGAATGCTTGCTGTTGATCAATCAAGAGGTAGCGAAGTGTTTTCCTTTACTTATAATAAGGATTGGCTACAATCGCCATTTGCGAAACAACTCGATCCGGATTTAGGTCTATTCACCGGGCCTCAATATCATCGAAATGAGCATCCCAATTTTGGTATTTTTTTAGACTCTTCACCTGACCGGTGGGGCAAAGTGTTAATGAGAAGACGTGAAGCCCAACTTGCCAGAGAAGCTAAAAGGCAACCCAAAACTTTATACGAATCAGATTTTTTGTTGGGTGTTTATGATGGCCACCGTATGGGCGGACTTCGGTTTCGGTTATCAGAGCAAGCGCCTTTTCTCGACAATAATAAAGAAATGGCAGCACCTCCTTTTGCAAAACTGAGAGACCTCGAATTTGCGAGTCTGCAATTAGAAAAAGATGGTGCTGAAGATGAAAACGATTATTTAAAGTGGCTAAAACTTTTAATTACACCAGGCTCCTCGCTTGGTGGTGCTCGTCCTAAAGCAAGTGTAATTTCACCTGAAGGTGATTTATGGATTGCAAAATTTCCGAGTCATAATGATGAAATAAATATCGGCGCCTGGGAATATGTTGCATGGCAACTTGCAGTCGACGCCGGCATTACTATGTCAGATGCGCACATTCGGAAATTTTCCGGAAGACATCACACATTCCTGACAAAACGATTCGACAGATTAGAAGGTGAACGTCTGCATTATTCTTCTGCGATGACACAACTAGGTAAAAAAGATGGCGACAATCACGCTACCGGAGTGAGTTATTTGCATCTTGCCGAATTTCTCATGCGCAACGGCTCTCAACCCGACCTAGATTTAGAGCAATTATGGCGACGAATTGTATTTAATATTTGTATATCGAATGTTGATGACCATTTGCGCAATCACGGTTTTCTTCTCACTGAAAACGGATGGAAACTCTCACCCGCTTTTGATGTCAATCCCACACCTTATGGTATTGGTCTCACCTTAAATATTTCAGAAACAGATAATGCTCAAGACCTTGAATTAGCAATACAAGTTGCTCCCGATTTTCGCATCCAACACAAACGCAGTAAAGAAATAATTACCGATGTAATAAATAGTGTTAGCCGATGGAAAGCAGTTGCAAAGGAAGTTGGGGTGGGGAATAGTGAAGTAGAGGGAATGACGAATGGGTTTAGGTTGGCGGGGGGATGATGGTGCGGGTTACTTCCCAATACAAAAATTCCTAAAAATATTATCCAATAAATCCTCATTCGTCACTTGCCCTGTTATTTCACCGATGGCATTTAGTGCATAACGAATGGATAGGGCTGTGAGGTCGCCGCTTTCCTTGTTGTGGAGAGATTGGAGCACGTCGTTGAGGGTGGTGCGTGCTTTTTGGAGTGACTCAAGGTGACGGGCATTGGTAACCACAATGTTTTCCATGTTGAAATCATCATGCAAAATTTTTTGATACATGAGTGTTTTTAGTTCGTCGATATTTGTTTTTTGTAAGGAAGAAATATACGCATCGGGTTTAAATTCGAAAAATTGAGCGAGTAATTTTCCTCCTTCAGGCGTATCGATTTTATTGGCAATTACCAACATGCGGTCACCTGCTTCCACTAAGTTATTTAAATCTGTGCGCACCTCTTCGGTTGTCATGGTATTTACATCAAATACATACATCAATAATGTTGAAGTTTTTATTTTCTCCATTGTTTTTTCTACACCAATTTTTTCTATTTCATCTTTGGCTTCGCGAATACCGGCTGTATCAATTAGTCGGAATACGATGCCATTGATATTTAATTCTTCTTCGATAGTATCGCGCGTGGTTCCTGCAATAGCACTTACTATCGCTCTATCTTCATTTAATAATGCATTTAATAAAGTTGATTTTCCGGCGTTCGGTCTGCCTGCAATTACCGTATTTACCCCATTTTTAATTACATTACCTAATTCAAATGAACGGATTAAACGGTCCAGTTCGAAATTAATTTTATCGATTAAATGTTGCATATGACTACGCTCTGCAAACTCAACATCTTCTTCACTAAAATCTAATTCCAATTCAATTAATGATGCAAAATGAATTAATTCAAAACGCAATTGTTTTAAGGTTTCTCCGTAACCGCTGCGCATTTGTTTTAAAGCGATATCATGTGAGGCTTGTGTTTGCGCCGCAATTAAATCGGCAACAGCTTCGGCCTGACTCAAATCCATTTTTCCATTTAAAAATGCACGCATGGTAAATTCTCCGGGTTTTGCGAGACGCGCACCGGCTTGTATTAAAACTTGTAATATTTGCTGCTGAATAAATGGAGAACCATGGCAGGAAATTTCTATAATATCTTCACCGGTATATGAACGTGGATTTTTAAATAAACCAATCACCACTTCATCAATTTTATTTCCCTCCACGGCAATAACACCAAAATGCAAAGTATGGGACTGTGCTCGTGCAAGTTTTTTGCCAATGAATACTTTGTCGGCTATTTCAATGGCATTGTCGCCCGACATCCGGATAACCGCAATTGCACCAACACCCGGTGCGGTGCTTAGGGCAACTATTGTATCTTTGTGTTCAGCCAATTGCATATTTTGCGAAGGTAAGACCTTAAGTTCAAAATCACACTGAAATGAGCAATGAAAAACAACGTTCCAAATTTACTACAGTAGTTGGCGTTGTGCTTACTGTTGTTGGCGCGCTAGTTACATTTGTTGGGGGTTCTGCCCTGTTCAATATTACATGGGATGTTGTTGGCTTTTTGGTGCTTTTGCTTACACTGGCCGGTGTGCTTTTGCTGGTGAGCGGTATTAGCCAGCTCTACATTGCACGGGATTTAACAGAAAAACAACATCAAATTATGGAAAGTCTCCATACCAAACCTGCCGATGGTGATGTTCATACAACAATAAGCTACCAGCCGGTTCGTGCTCATTGGCCAATTGATGAAGCCACATGGAAATTGTTTGCGAAAAATGAAATTAAATATCGCAACGAAGACAATGTTTATTTTTCCATCGCCTTTTTTGCATTAGGCACCGTAACTATCATGTTATCGCGAAGCGCAAGTTTACCTGTTGCCATTATTGTAACTTTAATAATAGGTGGCATAATTGTATATATTCGACGCAGATTGGCATTGGCAAAATTAAAACCCGGTAAAGGAAAAAAGGAAGTGTATATCACAGATTTTTTTGCGATAATGAATGGTGAGCAATATTATTTAATGAATGAACATCGTTTAACCAGTAAAGTAATATTGTATGAGGGCACATCTCCGGCAATTTTAGAATTCACCATTCATTGGCAAACTCGCAATGGGGTTACATTTGATGAACTTCGTTTACCGGTTCCGCCTGAAGCAATACCAATAGCTAAAGAAATTTCTCTTAATTTTAAAACTGTAAAACTACCGTTATGAAATATATCTCAACAATTGCATTTTTTTCATTTATTTTTTCTCAACTTTCCGCACAGTTTAACCCTGGTGATATCGGTTATCAGCAAACCGAATTTGAACTATATAAAAAAAACAATGTTGAAGCCGCGCATCTCACTACCCTTGAAATGGACGGTTCAATGACCCCCAATCAAACCAATTATTATGATAAAACTGGCAGGTTAGCCCAAATTGTATATAACTATGACAGAGTGATTTCTCCTGAAGCGCGTAAGGCTGAAAAAAACGATGTATTTAGTTATGATAATAACAACAATGTAACAAGCATTATAATGCATGGTCATGAAATTAACGATATTGTAAAAGCATTTGAGCACCAAAATGGAAAAGTAATTACTAAACGTGTTACAGGTGCAGAAGAAAAAGTATATAGTTACACTTACGATAATAACAATAATGTGATAGAGGTTATTGGCAAAACAAGTTCATTTGAAAAAGATGTTGAAGGCAACCCCACTACCAAAGTGATATATAATGAGACAGAAAAAAATCAATATACCTGGAATAATAACAACCAATTGGTGCAAGATGTGCTATACATGAATGGAGGATTTTATTATAAAATAAAATATAATTACAACGATAAAAAACAACTGATAGATTATGCAGTCTTTTTAGAAGAGGCCGAAAACGCAATTCCGGCTTTTACTACATCCATTGAATATAGTGCAAATGGTTTACCTGAAAAAATTGTTAATGTGGTGATGGGTTTCAGCAGTTTCACTTCCATCTCCTATACATTTTATTAATTGAAATAACCAAATCCTATTTATCAAATATTTTCTAAATCTCACCCAACTTTTACTGCCCATGTTTGTTTAACTTTGCAGTATGAAAATTTTAATGGTTTGCTTGGGCAATATTTGTCGCAGTCCTTTGGCTGAGGGCATTTTGCGCCATAAAGCAAAACAAAACGGGCTTTCATGGCATGTCGAAAGTGCTGGCACAGGTGCATGGCATGTTGGGCAGGCCCCAGACCCAAGGTCGCAAAAAGTAGCCAAATTGCATGGTATAGATATATCACATCAACGCGCCCAACAATTTTCACCATATCATTTAGAAACATTCGACAGGATATTTGCAATGGATAGTTCCAATTATCAGGATATTATTCGTCACGCAAAAAATGAAGAAGAAAAAAACAAAGTTGCCCTCATTATGAATATGGCTGAACCCGGAAAAAATAAAGCAGTACCCGACCCATATTATGATGACAATTTATATGAAGTAGTATATCAAATGATTGATGAAGCGTGTGAGGAGATTGTGAGGGAATTGGGGAGAAAGGTTTGAAGTAGGATTGAAGCAGGATTGAGCAAGATTGAAGCAAGATTGAATCAAAATTGAAGCAAGATTGAAGCAAGATTAAATAGAATTTAAGCATGATTGAAACAGTCCCGATAGTTATCGGGAGAGCAAGATTGAACAAAATTGAAACAACATTAAAAAAAGATTGAGCAATATTTGACTTTATATCAAAGATTATTTAAACCATAAATTTTGATTCAATTTTGATTCAATTTTGATCAATAAAAAAATTACCCCCCCTTGACTAATATTAAATAAACCAACGAAATGTCAAAACAAAAACCATCCATACCAAAAGGAACCAGAGATTTTGGGCCGGAAGAAGTTTCGAAGCGCAATTATATTATCAATACGATAAAATCAGTATATCAATTATACGGCTATCAGCCTTTAGAAACGCCTGTGATGGAAAACCTCAGTACGTTATTGGGTAAATATGGCGAAGAAGGGGATAAATTATTATTTAAAGTGCTCAATAGTGGCGACTTTTTAAAAGATACTGATGACACGCTATTACAGGAGAAAAATTCGAATAAGCTCTTAAGTTCAATTTCAGAAAAAGGTTTGCGTTATGACCTCACCGTACCATTTGCTCGGTACGTAGTGATGAACCAAAATGAATTAAGTTTCCCATTCAAAAGATACCAAATACAACCGGTATGGCGCGCCGACAAACCTCAAAAAGGTCGTTACCGTGAATTCTATCAATGTGATGCAGATGTAATTGGCAGCAATAGTTTATTGTTAGATGCTGAAATGGTAATGATGATTGCTGAGGTATTTGACAAATTACAACTCAATGTTACCATTCGGTTAAACAATCGAAAAATATTGGATGGATTAAATGAATACATAGGCGAAACAGAAAAAAATGTAGCCTTAATAACCGCCATCGACAAGCTGGATAAAATTGGATTAAGCGGTGTTGAAGCAGAATTAGTAGCTCGTGAATTTGATGCAGCTCAGATTGAAAAAATAAAATCTATTTTAATTTTCGAAGGCGATGTTTTTGAAAAAATTAATTTCCTGGAAACCATTTTCACAGGAGAAAAAGGAATAAAAGGCATTAGTGAGATCAAAGGGTTGTTTGAAAAAATTAAACAGGTAAACAATAAAAATATCACCATCAATTTTGATTTAACGCTTGCTCGTGGGTTAAGTTACTATACCGGCACTATTTACGAAGTAGTTGCCAACGAAGTGAAAATTGGCAGCATTTTAGGTGGTGGTAGATATGATGACCTGACAGGCATTTTCGGCTTACCTAATATGAGTGGTGTGGGAATTTCTTTTGGTTTAGATAGAATTTACGATGTAATTACAGAACTTAATCGATTCCCTTCATCAGCATTAATCAATACCCAATTATTATTTATTCCTTTTGATGCAGATGCCGAACAATTTGCTTTAAAAGTTGCCAAACAATTACGGGCAGTCAATATTTGCTGTGAAGTATATCCTGACCTCAACGCAAAAATGGGCAAAAAATTTAAATATGCCGATGATAAAAAAATTCCTTACACCGCCGTAATTGGAAGTAATGAATTGACTGAAGATAAGGTCTCTCTAAAAAACATGGCTTCAGGTGAGCAACGACTAGTTGATATTCAGGAACTCATTACCGAATTAACCGGCGAAGGAGGGATTGGATTCCTAGATGTGTCGGAGTAGCTAATTAGCAAATTAGCTGATTAGCAAATTAGCTAATGGAGAACCATTTATTGCTTTGCAATAAATGTGGGTGAGATGTAATTGATTTTTCAATCAATTAAAATATTAATCAAATTACACAACAGAACTCAAAATTCCATTCCGGCACTACACCTCATTAGCCAATTAGCAAATTAGTTAATTAGCAAATTAGCTAATGGAAAACCATTTATTGCAAAGCAATAAATGCGAGTGAAATGTAATTGAATTTTTAATCAATTAAAATAATAATCAAATTGCACAACAGAACTCAAAATTCCATTCCGGCACTACACCTCATTAGCCAATTAGCAAATTAGCAAATGGAAAACCATTTATTGCTTTGCAATAAATGTGGGTGAGATGTAATTGATTTTTTAATCAATTAAAATAATAATCAAATTGCACAACAGAACTCAAAATTCCATCCTGACAATACACCTCATTAGCCAATTAGCAAATTAGTTAATTAGCAAATTAGCTAATGGAAAACCATTTATTGCTTTGCAATAAATGCGGGTGAGATGTAATTGATTTTTCAATCAATTAAAATAATAATCAAATTGCACAACAGAACTCAAAATTCCATTCCGGCACCACACCTCATTAGCTAATTTGCTAATTGCCTAATTTGCTAATTATCAAAACATATCCTTCATCTTATCAAAAAACCCTTTTTCCTTTCGGGTTTCATTGATATCAGGGATAAAGTTTTTTGATGCCTGTAATTTTTCAAGTACTTTTCTTTCTTCAGAAGATAATTTTCTTGGCACCCAAATATGTACTTCAATTATTTGATCACCCTTACCATAACTATTTAATGAAGGCAGCCCTTTGCCTTTTAAGCGCATAATATGACCACTCTGTGTGCCTTCCGGAATTGTTACACGAACCTTACCATCAATGGTAGGCACTTCTACTTTTGTGCCTAATGCAGCATCAGCAAAGCTGATATATAAATCGTATAAAATATGATTGCCTTCGCGTTTTAAATCATTGTCTTTTACTTCTTCAATTGAAATTAATAAATCGCCGTTCGGGCCACCTTTTTCTCCGGCATTTCCTTTGCCGTTCATTGATAATTCGATACCATCATTTACACCTGCAGGGATATCGATATTAATGGTATCCTCACCATAAACTCTTCCATCACCATGGCATTTATTACAACTTGCAGTAACTTGTTGGCCTGAACCGTGACAAGTAGGACAAGTTTGTGTTGTTGCCATTTGACCTAAAATAGTATTTTGAACACGACGCACTACACCGGCGCCATTACATGTTTTACAAGTACTTACACTTGATGCATCTTTAGCACCACTTCCTGAACACACATCACAAACTACATATTTTTTAACCTTAATTGTTTTGCGTGCGCCTTCAGCAATTTCTTTTAATGTAAGTTTAACTTTAATACGAATATTACTTCCACGAATACCTCGTGTGCGTTGTCCTCTTCCTCCGCCGCCACCGCGTCCTCCAAAAAAATCGCCGAACACTGATTCTCCGAAAATATCACCGAACTGGCTGAAAATATCATCCATATTCATATGATGTGCACCTCCACCTGCGCCGCCAACTCCGGCATGACCAAACTGATCATACTTAGCTTTTTTCTGTTGGTCGCTTAATACTTCATATGCTTCAGCGGCTTCTTTAAATTTTTCTTCAGCTTCTTTATTGCCTGGATTTTTATCCGGGTGAAACTGCAATGCCATTTTGCGATACGCTTTTTTAATTTCGTCCGCAGAAGCTGATTTACCTACTCCTAATATTTCGTAAAAATCTCTTTTAGCCATGTCCTTACTGTCCTTGTAATATATTGTTGAATTATTTTCCGATTACCACTTTTGCGTAGCGTATTATTTTATCGTTTAACGTATAACCTTTTTCTAATACATCAACTACTTTGCCTTTTAAATCTTCACTTGGAGCTGGTATTTCAGTTATTGCTTCCATAAGGTCCGTATTAAATTCAATACCCATACAAGGAATTTCTTTTAATCCTTTTTGTGAAAGTGTATTTTTTAATTTTTCGCTAATTAATTTAATACCTTCTTTAACAGCTTCTAAATCTTTGGCAGCAGCAACAACCTGTTCGGCACGATCAACATCGTCAAGCGAGGGCAATAAATCTTTAATCACCTCCTGACCGGCAGTTTTAAATAATTCAATGCGCTCTTTGCTTGTTCTGCGTTTAAAATTTTCGAACTCAGCGAGTAATCGGATGTACTTATCTTTTTGCTCTTCCAATTCTTTTAATGCAGAACTGGTCTCGTCAACCGGAGCTTCTTCAACCGGGAGATTGGCTGCCTGATTTTCATTGGTCTCCTGCATTTCATCTTTTATTTCTTGCTCTTCCATATTTTGCTACTCGTTATAGTGTTGGTAAATGACAAAGTTTCACCTTCCCCCAACTGGCGGATGGTATTTGAGGGAGGCAAAAATACTGCCACCGGGCGGTTATTGCCAAAATGACACAATAATTTAGTGGAAAAGGCTAAAAGGCAGTCTTAATTGAGCTCAGCCTTTATGATATCTTCCAAATCGTCGATAAGGATATTTCTATTTACGATTTGGCCATGTCCATTTATCAGGTAGTATTTCGGCAGAAAATTTACTTCGAAGTCTATAGCAGATTTGGCGTTCCACGATTTGGTGTCAATGGTTTGACAAGGCCAGGAAACATTATCTGCCGCCAGGGCATCGAGCCATTTTTGTTTATCTGTATCGAGTGACACGCTGTAAACACAGAAGTTTTTACCGTCTTTGAACTCGGCATTTTTGTATTTTTTATACAACCTGTCCATCTCAAAATGGTTTTTTCTGGCTTCCGAGTTACCGGATTCCCAAAATTCTACAAGTACATAAGAGCCTTTAAGGGCATGGAGTTGAAGCCAATCACCATTTTTACTTTCAGTTATAATATCAGGAGTAGCATTGCCTGTAGCAACACCAACTTGGTGAGCTGTAGACCCACCTCCGGCACAACCGGTAACAGTTATGGAAATAGCTGTAACACCCACAAATAGGACGTTTGCAACATTGTTTTTAAGTGATAAAAGAGAGGAGTTCATCATTTAAATTAATCTTTTAAGCTTTCTAAAATTTTTTCGAGGTCGGATATGATGATGTTATGGTTAATAATTATGCCTTGGTCATTGATTAAAAAATATTTTGGTAAAGAGGCAATTTTGTAGTCTAACACTGCTGTTGCGTTCCACGCCTTTGAGTCATTAACTATTATTGGCCATGTTATACCATCTTCCTTCACCGCTTTGCTCCAGGCTGCTTTGTCGGCATCTATAGATAAACTAAAAATTTCAAACCCATTGCCTTCTTTAAATTCAACGTCTTTGTATCTACCATACATACGTTGCATCTCAAAGTGGTTTTTTCGAGCTACGGTATTATATGAATCCCAAAACTCCACTAAAATGAGCTTGCCTTTTGAATCTGACAATTTGTGTGCTGAACCGGTGCTGTTAAAGGCTGAAATTTCTGGTGCAATATCCCCTGAAAGCACACCAATTACCGGTGCCGGAGTTTTGCATGAAATAAAAAGCACAGACATAAGCATGCCTATTACCAATCCTTGTGTTTTCATAAAAGGAAACCCTTTAACTTTCGCCATCTAACCGTTGTGCTGTGTCGTTGTTTGGGGATGGCTGTTAACAAATAAGAAACGGCAAATTTACACTACATGGGTATTTTGTGAAATAGCCTTTTCAACAGTTATAGATTAATAACTGCCTGATTTCGTTGCATAAGTGACATTAAATTCTTTTTATCTGCGCTCCAAGTGCTTGTAAGCGTTTATCTATATACTGGTAGCCTCTATCGATTTGTTCGATATTCCTGATTATGCTTTTTCCTTCAGCAGAAAGTGCAGCAATAAGCAGTGCTTGTCCCGCCCTGATATCAGGAGAAGTCATTTCAATACCACGCAGTTTATTTTTTCTGTCGAGTCCTATAACCGTTGCCCTGTGTGGGTCGCAGAGGATTATTTGTGCACCCATCTCAATGAGTTTATCGGTAAAAAACAGCCGGCTTTCAAACATTTTTTGATGGATTAAAACACTGCCTCTGGCCTGAGTTGCCACCACTAAAACAATACTGATAAGGTCGGGTGTAAATCCTGGCCAAGGGGCATCAGAAACGGTAAGAATCGAGCCATCGAGAAAGTTCTGAATTTCATAAACATCCTGAGCAGGTATGTATAAATCGTCTCCGCGAAGCTCCATTTTGATGCCTAGTTTAGAGAACACCTCAGGAATAATTCCCAGCTTTTCGTAACCAACATCTTTAATTGTGATTTCACTTTGTGTCATAGCAGCCATACCGATAAAACTGCCAATTTCTATCATATCCGGTAGAATTCTGTGACTACAACCTGAAAGTTCCGTCACACCATCTATCACCAGTAAATTAGAACCAATTCCTGAAATTTTCGCCCCCATAAGCACGAGCATATCGCACAACTGCTGCAAATATGGCTCACAGGCGGCATTATAAATGGTGGTGCGGCCTTCAGCTAACACAGCAGCCATCAAAATATTGGCGGTTCCTGTGACAGAGGCTTCATCCAACAGCATGTAGGCTCAAGTTAATTTTTCGGCACTTATGGCACCAGTCTCAACATTAAACTGAGCGCCTAACTTCATGAAACCAATAATATGTGTATCCAATCTGCGACGTCCAATTTTGTCGCCTCCGGGTTTTGACAATGTGGCATGTTTGAACCTGGCCAGTAATGGTCCCATTACCATAACCGAACCACGCATTTTGCGGCTTTGGTCAACAAATTCAGGGCTATTAATATAAGCTAAGTTGATATTATCTGCTTGGAACTCGCAAGTATGAGCATCAATCCTATTAACCTTTACACCCATTTGAGCCAATAGCTCTATCAGAAAATTCACATCTCTGATATCGGGAATATTATGAATAGTAACCTTCTGATTTGTGAGTAAAACAGCGCAGATTACCTGTAAAGCTTCATTTTTGGCACCTTGAGGGACAATTTCTCCTTTGAGTTTTACTCCTCCGGTAATTTCAAATGAGTTCATCAACGATTCTTTTTGAAATTCTTGTAATTTTTGTTTTGACCGTGGCGCTGGAAATTGCGACCGCCATTGTTGTTGCGGTTTTGTTGTTGAGGTTTATTTTCCTGACGGCGGGCAGTAGATTTTGTGAGTGAATCTAAATCGCTGTCTTCATCTAACTGCAATTTTCCGTTACTTAAACTTTCCAGGTCTTGTTTAATGGTGAGGTCGTTTACGTTATCGCGATTCCAGTTTTGGTAAACCAATTTCATATAGTTTCCAATTACCTGTGCGAATTCCTGTTTAACTGCAGGGTCTTCCATTTCAGCAGCCTTATTTACACAAGACTCGATATTTTTACCATAGTGCGCAAAACGAATTTTCTGTTTCGGGTATTTAAGTTTGATGTTTTTACGCAATAATGTTTCACGCTCAGGAACTGGGTATGGCGAATTCGCTTTGAGTTTAAAATCGCTCATCATATAAATATGGTCCCATAATTTATGACGAAAGTCTTCCACATTTCTCAATGTCGGATTCATTGTTCCCATCATATCAATTATATCGAGAACAAGTTTATTTCTCACCTCATCATCTTCAATTTTTACGGCGAAATCCACTAATTGTTGAATATGTCGGCCGTACTCGCGCAGAATCAGCTTTGGAAGCTGGGTATTATATGGCATTTAACTTATTGTTTAAGGCAAAGGTATGTTTTTATGTCGCATGTTGCAAGTGCCATTTTAAGGCAGTCTCCACAACCTGTTGAAAAGCCAAAACCGCCCTGTTATAGGCGGTTTTGGAACCTGAAAACCAAATTGTACTATCACTACCTGTATCTATTACTTTAAGGTTTCTCGCGATGGCGTTCATCTGGTTCACCACCATTCGGTTTGCCACCACCGGGAGGAGGACCTTGTTTATCGCGGGCATGTTTTAGCATTTCGCGTTTAAATTCATTTTCCGCGTCTGCTAAAAGCGCTACTTTTTTAAGGCTGAGCACTTTTTTAAACTCTTCGGCATATTTCTTTTTAATGTCCAGCAACTTCTGTTCATTGTCAAAATGCGAGTTGATCATTTTAGCCAATTCTTCATCAGACATTTCATCTATTTTTTTGCCGTTCCGTAAATCTTTTTCTTTGTCAAGAATTACTTTTAGTTCATCCTGCATCTTATTATACACCGGCCAAAATTTTTGCGCTTCATCCGAGCTTAAATCTAAATACCTTGTTAAGAAGGCAATTCTAAGTGCTTCAATTTTTTCTTCATCAAAAGGTGGTGGTCCGGGAGGTCCTTGTGAAAACCCTGCTGCAGCAACAAGGATTAACAGTGTTAAAATGATTGTCCTTTTCATAATATTATCAGTTTAATTAAATTCGTTTTTATTTTATAATCCCAAATTTTCAAATAAGGTTGCATCATTAAAATATTCCTGCAATAATTCATTATCAATTGAATCCATAATTGTTTCATCTAACATAATTGGCGATTGATCAATTACTGAATTCATCACATCTTGGTCTAATACTTGTTCATGTAAATCACCCGTTATCGATTCATCAATTTGTCCTGCATTGCTGTAAGTTGAAGCGAATAAAACATCTGTGCTCAAATCATCAACATTGGTATTTAAATAACCATATAAATCATCATAACTCAGAGAAGCAATTTGCTCATCCATATAATTATTGATTTCCGTATCTGTCATTTCTGCAAATTGAACACCTAATCGGGTAATTTTATCTTTACTAAAAAGGTTAACGCCTATATATACTAGCGCTATTGACGCTGCAACAGCTGTAACAATAATCAACCGTTTAATAATAATAGGTTGTTTACGTGCAGTAATTTCAATTTGTTTAACGCCCGCAGTTGCTTTAAAAATATCCTGTTCCAACTGTTCGAAATAACCTTCAGGAACAAGCAATTGCTGCTCCTTAAGTTGTTTGTCCAGTTTGTCGTTTATTGGTTCCATGATAATTTTTTTATTAAAATAATTGTCATACCAGTTATAACAATAATTTTAATTGCTAACTGCAAGTATGACATGCTCATTTATATTTGGTTTAATCGTTCTTTTAAAAATATTTCAATTTTTTTGACAGCATGATGGTAACTGGCTTTTAGTGCACCCGTTGTGGTGCCTAAAATGGCTTCCATTTCCTCATATTTCATTTCATCATAATATCGCATAACAAATACCTGTTTTTGTTTATCTGGCAAGCTATCGATAGCCAATTGTAATTGTCGTTTAGTTTCATCACCATCAAACCATGGGTCGGTTTTTAAATGTGATGTATAACTTTCGCCTTCAGTTTCAAGTGCGATGCTTGACCTGCGATATTTTTCGTTGATGAAGGTGATGGATTCGTTTGTGGCGATGCGATAAACCCAGGTATATAATTTGCTGTCCTGTCGAAAATCCGGTAATCCTTTCCAGATTTTTACAAAACAATTTTGCACAACATCATTTGCATCGTCATGATCAGTAACCATACGACGCACATGCCAATAAATTTTTTTGGCATACACATTTACCAGGATTTTATATCCTTGTTCACGTGTTGATGGATTAAGACAAAGTTGAACAATTTCGTTATCGCTCATTCACCTCCAAGTTAGCGACCAAACTTCAAAATAAAGTTCAATCATAAACGCAATTACTTGCGTGCTATTACTTTGAGTGCTGCGTCAACAACATGTTGGGTGCTCATACCATATTTGGTTAAAAGCTGCTCGGTGGTTCCGCTTTCGCCAAATTTATCGTTAACACCTACATACTCGATTGGAGCCGGGTTATTTTCTGATACAACTTTAGCGATAGCACTTCCCAAGCCACCCAAAATTTGATGTTCTTCAGCAGTAACAACACATTTTGTTTTGCTTACAGATGCTATGACTGCAGGAATATCGAGAGGTTTAATGGTATGGATATTAATTAAATCGACACTGATACCTTTTTCTTCCAAAATTTTAGTCGCCTCAATTGCTTTTAGCACCAGGTGGCCGGTTGCAAAAATGGAAACATCTTTACCATCCTGAATTTTCCAGGCTTTACCAATTTCAAATTTTTCCTGTTCAGGATAAAAAATAGGCCATTTTGGGCGGCCAAAACGCAGGTAAACAGGGCCTTCGTATTCAGCGGCAGCAATGGTTGCTGCTTTAGTTTGATTGTAATCGCAAGGGTTTATCACCACAAAATTGGGAAGCATTTGCATTAAGCCTAAATCTTCCAATATTTGGTGGGTTGCGCCATCTTCTCCTAAGGTTACCCCGGCATGTGAAGCGGCAATTTTTACATTTTTGTTAGAATAAGCAATCGACTGACGAATTTGGTCATACACCCTACCAGTAGCAAAGTTGGCAAATGTGCAGGCAAACGGAATTTTGCCGCCAATGGTTAAACCTGCTGCAATACCGGTCATATTGGCTTCTGCAATACCACACTGGAAAAAAACGATCAGGGAATTCCTTAATGAACGCATCTAATTTAAGTGACCCGATAAGGTCTGCGCATAAGGCTACTACTTGAGGGTTAGCTTTTCCGGCTTCCAAAATACCAACGCCAAATCCTGAGCGGGTATCTTTTTGGTTGGTGTAATCTACGTTGATCAAAACAGCGATTTTTTAGGTTTCCGATAACGGGTATTCCGAAATCTGCTGCGAAGATAAGGCAAAGATTAGAGTCTTATAGTAAATGAAGCTCCGGAAGTTATTTCAAAGTCAACTTCTTTGGTGGCATCCATATCCTTTTTGGAAAGGTAGCGGTAAATAATTTTGTATTTACCGGGTTGTATGGTTAGGGTTTCCTTTAGGCTGGCTTCGTTTAGTTCATAAATCTCAACCAGCTTATTATCTCTGTATTCATAAATCCCTCCGGAAACAGCTTCGGTTTTCGAAATTGTTGCAAATCCCGGAGCCGCAATTTCCAATGTGGTAGTTTTATCCTGCTCTACTTTCACATTTTTAACCGTAATAATCGGGAGGGTTAATATTTCAACATCGTAACTTCCGGTTAATAATTTACGTGTTTTATTGGTTTGCTCCCAGGTAACTATTTTATTATCTTTTTTGATGATACAATTTAGCGTCGCTACAAATTTTTCGTTGCGCACATCAACTACTAAATATCCTTGTGGTGCCGGCTGGGTAATAGTATTAATTTTTCCCGGTGTTAATTCAATATCTTTTTTCATTAATTCAGGTGTGGTATGCACCTGCATGTCATAATTCAAAGCCGGGTCTAGTGTAATAGTATCAGGATTCCCTTTTGGATTAATGGTATGGTAATAATTAAATTTCTGAACATCGCTAGTAGCATCATAAAAAGTCATGAGCACATCCGTTTCTTCAGGTTGATTGTAGGTATCTAACAAATCCACTTTTACATAAACAGAATTAAAAATTTTCGCAATGGTGGCATCAATTACCTGTTCGGTTTTTTGCTCCGATTCGATATTAATAAATTCACCCATGCAACTAAACTGAGTAAATTCAGTAGCGTCGATGCCAATACCAATTACATACGATTTTGTTATAACACCCATGTTGCGCAAACGCTGAACTACCTCGCAAGGATTTTTACCGCAGCTTTCAAAACCATCGCTTACTAAAATGAGGATGTTGCGATAATTTTTTGCATCGGGACCAAAATCAGCAAGCGTTTGTTCCATGGAATAGGCAATTGGTGTCACACCATTTGGGCGAATATCATCCAATCTGTTTTTAATACTTAACCCATTTTTCGTGCGAAATCCAATCTCTAATTTCGAGTCTTCACAATCGTTTAATGGTTGCGGACTTTGATGACCATAAACCCGCATAGCCATTTGAATATTCGGGTTGTCGTTTAAACTATCGGCAATGCCATTCACCACAGTCCGCGCAGCAACCATTTTAGCGCTCCTGTCCCATGTTTGAGACATGCTGCGACTTGCATCAACAACAAACAAAATCCTTGTGACTTGTGTTGTTTGGGCAAACAAATTCACATGTGCACCTATACAAATGACAAGTAAAAGAAATAGGTTGCGATATGTGTGTTGTTTACTCAAATTTTAATAATAGTTGTTTTAGCACTTTTAATACTTACCGCAATATCTTTCGTATTTGCCGAATATTTTTTTATGTTGGAACGACTAAATATTTTATAATCGCCTGGCAGCAATTGCACCATTTCATTGCTAGCATTTAAGCTACTTTCGTACACTTTTTCCAATCTCCCTTCTTTCACAAGATAAATACTATAAACCTTATTTTCTGTAGTAGAAATATTTAAAGTGCCAGGCAAAGGAATATTAATTTTATTATCCACTCCTCCTTTAATAACATAATCTTCATAGTGTAATCTCGGAATAGTTAATATATCGATATCATAAACACCTGCAATGTATCTTTCTTTGGTATTAAAATTTTGAGCGTAAACAATTTCACCTGTTTTATTATCGCGCACCACACATTGTTTTGGGCTGAAAGATGTACTTTGTCCCTCACTGATAATTAAATTACCTAAAGGAACATCTATACCAATTATATTATGTTTCCCCGGTGTTAACTCAATATCATTAAGCTTAACAATAGGAAATGTATGCACCACAATATCATATTTCCCAATTGGATTAAGAAATAATGTATCCGGTTGATTTCTTGAATCAGGAGTATGCACGTAATTATATCTCACCTCACCTGTTGCGTGGTCGTATAAGGTAATTTCAATATTTTTTTCAACAGGCAATCCAAATGCATCTAATAAATTAATTTGAGTAGTTGTAATATTTAATGCCTGTGACATAACAATACTCATTGCATTTGAGAATGATTTTTCATCCCCTGCATCATAATAATTCCCAATACAATCGAATTGTTTTTTAGCGGCTTCTGCCAAACCTAAACCAATTACAAAAGGTTTTAAAGTAATTTTTTTATCTCTCAGTGCCTGAGAACTTGCACAAGGGTCACCTTCACAATTTTCGATACCATCTGTTATTAGAATGATGGAATTGGTTCCTTCAGTTGAAATAAAATCGCCCGCCGATAAAAATAGCGAGTAGGCAATTGGCGTATATCCTTTAGGAACAATATTGTTTAATGCATTTTTAACATTGTAGCCCGAATTTTTAGAAATGGAAACTTCCAGCTTAGAGTCTTTACAATCATGCGCCGCTCTCGGACTTTGGTGGCCAAATACCCGAATACCAATTTCAACCTCAGGGTCTTCTTTTTGAATACTGTCTATGGTTTTCACGACGAGTTTTTTGGCAACTTCCCATTTGTTTGTCCCTTTCCAGGGGTCTAACATACTCCCGCTGCCATCTAATAAAATTAAGATGCGCTTCGCACTTCCGGCCGAAGTTGTTTGGGCAGAAAGGGAAAACCCTAAAAACAATAAGCATACAACAATGATGTTTCTCATCTTGGTTAGCCCCGTAATCCTTATAAAACGATGATTTTTAAGGTTTTATTGGGTATTTCATAGTTTGAACCAATGCAAATAAACAAAAATGCTGCCGTTTTTGAGGATTTGCACTAAAATTAGAGTTAACAGCCTCGTTATGAGGTGTATAGTTTTTTGTAGATGCGGCTTTTGGCCAAATTTCACCGATGCCGGAAAACACAAGTTTATTCTGTTACAAATACCTGTCTGGTGTATATTGACTCTAGTTGAGTTATGCTGACAAAATAATTCCCAGCCGGTAAGTCTACAATGAGTTTTTCTGAAGATGAAATTATTCGGTTAAATACAATTTGACCGACTGAATTATAAATATTTACAGTAGCTGGATTATCGTTTGTTAATTGAATAAACACCTGATTGCTCTGGGCAAAAATTTGAGGTGTCTGTTGCACTTCATCTTGCACACCAATTACTACCGGATAATTTAAAATCACCTGATTACTTGGCAACGATAAAGTATCATCAATACCATAATCACTTGCATGTGCTAATACATAAGCATAATAAGGCACACCCCAGGTAATTAAATTGCCATTGCTATCTTTTGTTGTGGCATCTCCCGTAATAGTAATATCGCTTCCTGTTGGTGTAATTTCGATATAATTTGAAGAAGCCAGCGCACTACTTAAATCAAAATCAAATGCCGTAGCAAAATCGACAAAAAATATGCGATATGTTTCTATTGTTTGTTCGTAAGCCGGAATAAAATAGGTGACTTTAATATCAGCACCATTGCCTTCATCAGCAACATCTTCCAATAAAATATTTTCCACTACTGATGTTGGTTGCTCGAGAGAAATAACATTAGATGCCAAAGTCATTGCTGCATGTGCAACGGTTGTGCCATCAGGAATACTAACAACAAATACTTTGTATTTATCAGGTTCAATCACATTACCTTCTGTATTTAATAATGTAGGTGTTGGAATTATGGAATATGATGCATCACCCGGTAATACTTCTATGTAACGCTCTGCACTTAAAACCAATGCATCGGCTAACGTAAAAATATCAGCGGCATCTTTTTGTGCTATAAATATTTTATAAGCCACAATACCTTGTTCAACAGCAGGTGCATCAAAATCAATTCTAATATCAGCAGCATTTCCATTATTGTCGATATCGGTAATAGAGAATTCAGTAACAATGCCAACTGTATCTACTAATTGAACCGTATTTGAAGGAATTGACAATGTATTTAAATAATTGGTAGCTGCATTCAATTCGTGTAAAACCCACAATTGATATTCCTGATTAGTAGAAATTAAATCCCCATCGCTATCTAATAGTATTGTCGCGAAATTGCCATTATAACTATCACTGCCATCTGGAGTAATTGACACATAACGGTCGGTGGGCAAACTATTTGCATCAGCTACTGAAATTGGTGTTCCTGCTTTTGCGCAAATAACCCGATACGCATCTAGGTCTTCTTCATCCCCTGCAGCATTAAAACTAAACGCTAAATCTTCAGGAGTTGCTGTTATCCCAGCATCTTCAACATTTATCCAGGAAATATGGTAATTATTAATTGCTGTTGTAATTGGCGAATCTGGTATCGATTCAAATGCATAATCCAACAATGTAATTCCTGTTTCAACACTTACATTCAATCGCATCCAACCAAAATGATAAGTGCCATCAATGTCCAACTGAAATGCAGCAAAATGATTTTCTGTTCCGTTCCACCACCCGCCTTCGAATGCCTGTAAATCGTAACTACTATAAATGTAAAAATATAATTTTTCAAAAAGCGCTGCTTTGTCTAAACTAAAATCCATTGCTTCATCTATAGCTGCACTTTCATTTAATAATGGAACATTAGAAAACACAATTTGTGTAGCACCAGAATTATAAGTGTACCAAGGTGTTCCTGAATAGGTAACCGGTATGGTTTGGAATGAATAAGCAACTTTATTTTCACCAAGCGGATTAATGCGCAATTTTAATTCTTCAGGCGCAAAAGTGGCGAAGGTTTCAGAAACGAAAACAAGTTTAAAATCATTTGTTCCGTTATTATCTAAATCGAGGGTGATTTCATCGAGAAATACATTGATGTCGGGATTTACATCGGTATATACCACCTGACTTGTAACAGGTGCTGCTAAAGCTATAAAAGATGCTGAAAGTGCAGAATAATTCTTCAGTTTTGCTGAATGCACCAAACGACCTGTTTGTTTAGCTTTTTTCATGCCGAAAAGTTACGGTTAAAGCCTTATTTCCGCAACAATTTGTTACGAAATATTCAATATGTGAAGTGGTAATTAATAATCGCCTAAAGTTTCTTCCAATTGCGCCATTGCTTTTTCCAATTGGTCTTTATTTGGAGCAATTCCGTGCCATTCGTGACTGCCTTCCATAAAGTCAACACCTTTACCCATTGCGGTTTTCATCAAAATCATAACCGGTTTTCCTTTACCTGTTTTAGCTTTTGCGGTATTTAAGGCAAGTAATAATTGTTCCATATCATTACCATCGTTACACACAATAGTATCCCAACCAAAAGCATCGAATTTCGCTTTGAGGTCGCCTAAATCCATCACTTTTTTAGTTGGACCGTCAATTTGCTGACCGTTCCAGTCAACTGTGCAAATGATGTTATCTACGCCAACATGCGCTGCATACATTGCTGCTTCCCATATTTGGCCTTCTTGTAATTCACCATCACCATGTAATGTATACACTAAATGCGTATCGCCATTTAATTTTTTCGCTTGTGCAGCACCAATTCCAACACTCATTCCTTGTCCTAATGAACCACTTGCAATACGTATACCAGGTAAATGTTCAGCGGTTGTTGGGTGACCCTGTAAACGAGAATCCAGTTTGCGGAAAGTTTTTAACTCTTCAATTGGGAAATAACCACTTCTTGCCAATACGCTATACCAAACCGGAGAAATATGTCCATTACTCAGGAAAAACAAATCTTCTCCTTCGCCATTCATACTAAAGTTGTTGTTATGCTGCATTACATCAAAATACAGAGCTACAAAAAACTCGGTGCATCCTAACGATCCGCCCGGGTGTCCGCTTTGGCATTGGTAAACTTCACGAACAATATCTCTTCTTACTTGCGAACAAATGCGTTTTAATTGATGAATATCAGCCATAACAATTGGTTATTTTGGGCAAAATTAAGGAATTGCAGGGAGAAAACAGAACGCAAACATGGATTGTGAAAAGGCGCATCCACTGGTAGGAGTAGAAAAAAGTAGTTAAAAATGGATTTATGTAACTAAAATCAAGTGGGTTTGAAATTAAGGTAACCCAATGGCAAATTAATCATATGATTACAATCATATGATTAATTCACATATTCAGCCAATTTTGCGGATGTAAATAACTTATAATTTTGAATAATAACAATGTATCCATTGGTTTAATCTATTCTGTAGTAAATTTGTTTTTACATGACAGCAATTGATACAAATTTATTAATTTCCTGGGGGGCCACCTACAAGAAATACAAAAAGGGTGAATATATTTTTTATGAAGGGGATGAAGCTTTATTTTATTACCAGGTTGAAAGTGGAGAGTTAAGGATGTCCAATATGAATGATAGTGGGAAGGAATATATTCAAGGAATGTTTAGTAAAGGTGAAAGTTTTGGTGAGCCTCCGTTGTTTCTAAATGAAAGGTATCCCGCTTCTGCAATTGCAAATGAGGATTTGGTAGTGTTAAGAATTTCTAAAGAATATTTTTTAAAAATACTTCGAGAAAATACAGAGATCCAATTTACCTTTTTAAAAATACTTGCAAAAAAGGTTTATTCAAAAGCGATAACAGCCAAATCAGTAATTAATCATACTCCTGAAGAACGCATTATGGCTTTTTTATGCGATTATAAAAGAAAATTAAACGAGCACGATAATCCCATCCAAATCCCTTTTACAAGGCAGGAGATTGCCAACTATACAGGATTGAGAGTTGAGACGGTTATAAGAACACTTTCAGTTATGAAATCAAAAAACATGATTATTATTAAAGACCGTAAGTTATTTTTTTAAATGTATACAATTAACTATAAATATTGGGTTAAGCTTGGTTTGTTAAATTTTTTAATGGTCGCTATTGTCGGCTTTATTATGCGCTACAAAATTGGGTTTTCTTTTCCCTTTTTTGACCAGAAAAATTTATTGCACGCACATTCACATTTTGCATTTTCAGGATGGGTCTCCCATATGCTCATGTTTTTTATTACAATTGCAATTTCGCAAAACATTTCATCGAATCGAATACGGTATTATCAAATTTGTATATTAGTCAATATTATTTGTGCCTACGGGATGTTAGTAGGATTTGCTGTCAATGGATATAATACATTCACTATTATCATCTCATCCATATCCTTATTTACTTCAATTACTTACGCTATAATTACACTAAAAGACTTAATAAAAAATAAGGTGATAACCCAAAGGTTGTGGTTCATATTTGCGAATTGCATGCAAATTATGTCATCAGTAGGAACCGCCTCGTTAGTATTAATGATGGCTAAACACCAAATCGAACAGGATAGATATCTTGCTTCAATATATTGGTATCTTCACTTTCAATATAATGGATGGTTTTTCTTTGCCTGTATGGGGCTATTTTTTGCTTATGTAAAACAACAATTACCTCAGGCGGAAATTCCCACAGCAATTTTCAATTATTTTGCAATTAGTTGCATTCCGGCATTTGGCCTTTCAGTATTATGGCTAAATCTTCCTATTTTAGTTTATATCACCATTATGTTAGCCGCTATTTGTCAAATTTGTGGATGGTTGTGGTTAGTATTATTTTTAAAAAATCACAAAGTTATTTCAATCATTTCTAAAAAAGACTTACTAATTAAACTACTTTTTATAACTATATTTTGTGCAACAACGGTCAAATTATTTCTTCAATTATTTTCTGTTATACCATCAATTAGTGAAATGGCCTTTGGATTTAGGCCTATAGTTATAGCCTATTTACATCTTGTTCTCTTAGCAATTACGTCGCTCTTTTTACTAACTTATGCTTATGCCAGGAAATTTATAAATCATAATATTTACACAAAAATTGCATTGATTTTAATTGCCGCAGGGGTTTTATTAAACGAATGTGCATTAGGTATACAAGGAATAGCATCATTGAGCTACACTCCTGTCCCTCACATTGATCAAATTTTAGTAATAATTTCAGGAATATTAGTTGTAGGAATTCTGGCACTTCTTTTAGCCCAGCTTAAATTCTCAAAACAAAATGAAAGCATATGATTACAATCATATTCAAATGTGCTTAATGTCATTACCTTGTGACAAATTTTTAATGTTATGAAAACCCGTATAATTTGTTTGCTATTCACATCTAGCTTATTTATTATTTCATGTAAAAATGAGCCGAAACAAACATCTCCAACTACAGGTTCAGAAACCGTACAACCAACCGGTCAATCCGGAGTAAAGGATGATGTCTCTAACCCTAATATTGTTCAGGTAGCAAGCGGCAGCCCCGACCATACTACCTTAGTTGCAGCAGTAAAAGCTGCTGATTTAGTAGATGCACTAAGCAATACAGGACCATTTACGGTGTATGCCCCAACAAATGCCGCATTTGAAAAACTGCCAAAAGGGACTGTAGAAGGCCTTTTAGAGCCTTCCAAAAAAGCAGATTTACAAGCCATTCTTGAGTATCACACCTATGTTGGTGTTTTAAAAACTGCTTATTTAAGTGATGGTCAGGAGTTTGAACAAGTGAGTGGCCAAAAAATTACCATTACTTTGCGTGATGGTAAAACATATGTAAACGGCACAGCTGAAATTGTTGCCAGCATACCTACATCAAACGGAATAATACATGTAATTAACGAGGTGCTTCTCCCACCTTCAAAATAATATTTTCATTTTTGTTTGAAATGGTGCGAAAATTAATTTCGCACCATTTTTTTTATAATCCACCAAACCTAACTAAAGTGCCCAATATTAACATTGTTACCCCAATCAGGGTAACTAACGTAATATGGATTGCTAATGCATTTAAAGATTTTGGAGACAAATTTGGGATTAATTTTAATCTTGCATGTGCCCCAAGTAACAACGTTGCAACCAAACAAATAAGTTTAATTGAAATTACTGTTTCAACCGGGTTGTCAAATTGGAACCATGTTCTCATTTTTACATGATGCCAATCAGCAAGATAGAAGCCTGAAATAATTTGGACAATTAATGCCGGTATACCAAGCTTTTCAAATTTATTTTCAAAATTTAGTAAAGTCTCTACAGATTTTGTTTTTAGGGCATGTGGCAAAATAGTGATTGCCAGAATCAAGTGACCCCCAACCCAGATACAGGCCGCCAATAAATGTAATAAAAGGGCAACAGTATACATTATTTTACTGATTTACACGAACTTGCATGATAGCAGCAATACTGGCTGCTCGACTTTTTAACAATTCCGCATTTTTACCGGAAAAAAATTCATCAATAGTTGCATGAAATAAATTTACCCAATGGATAAATTGTTCATTTTGAATAGGATGTTGTAAGTGAATTTGTCTGTGCCGCTGCATTGGGTTACCAATATAAGACCCCGTTTGAAATAATACATTATCCCAAAAATCATACATTCTTGGCAAATGCTGTTCCCAATTTACATGAATTACATCTGTAAAAAAGAGGCCAATTTTATCATCAGTTTTAACTTTGTCATAAAAAGCATTTACAAGCATTTCGATGTCGCCTCGATTAGTAATGTCATTTTTCATAAGTAATTTATTTTTGAATTAACAAACATGTTGCTTCCTCTAAGCAAACAACTTGATGAATAACACCAACAGGTATATCAATTTCCTCAAAACAACCCACTTCCACCATCTGGTCAGCTGTTTTGAACTGAACTTTACCGGTTAATACGTACAAAATTGCAGGGCGGTTAGTTTTATGATCAGTTAGTACCATCCCTTGTTTGAAAAAAATTGTAAACACCTTGCAGTTTTCTTCTTTAACGAAATTTATCACTACCGGATTAATTCCACTTTCCAACTTTTCTTTAACATTTCCTAATTTCATAAATCTCTCCTTTTAAATATTCGTGTTGAAATAAACAATGGGACAATAACCCACAATAACATAGCAAAACCTGTAATATACAAGCCTAAGCCAGACCCAAAATATTGTTTAAATACGGCCCCGGTATAACCCATTAATGCGGCGGCATCCATTTGCATTAAATTATTGATTCGAGCCAAATCTAGTGGTGAGAAGATGGATAAAATGACCATGGGTTTTTCAATTGGGTATTCAGCAAACTGGAACAGCAGGAATAATACAAGTCCATCAAATAACAATGCGAAATACAACCACATAAGAATTGCGATTCCAATGCCTTTTGCCTTATCTCTACTTACAATAGAAGCAACAAATCCAAGTGAAATAAACACTAAGGTGACTGCAAATCCCGTAATTGTCATCATTAATGCTTGAGCTAAACTACAAAACAACAATAGCGGAATAATTGTAGCAACAACAAATGCACCTGCCAAACTTAGAGACAATCCAAAATACAAACTCAGCCATATTTGTTGCCGTTTAACCGGCTGACTAACAAGCAATTCAATAAATTCGGCACTATTGTATAAATATATAGTTGAAAATAATAATGACATCAGAGGTACAACTAGCAAGACGACATTTAATAGCGTAAGTAGCCCTTTGCCTGATGTATCTTCTAACATAAAAACACTCCATGTAATAATCAACAAAACAATAGCGTAAATTAATACAATCTTGTTTTTAAAAATATCTATTAACACGAGATGCCCAATTTTACTCATATCAAGTTGTTTTTAACACATGCGTGATTGCTTTAGCCAATGTATGTTCCTTCGTTTCTAACATCAATGTTGTGTATTTTTTATGAAATGTAACATTCCCCTCCTGCATAAATATTACTTCTGAAACCATGTCATCTAATTCACTTAATAAATGAGAAGTAATTAAAACTAGCTTTCCTTTATTTTTTTCAAGTTGAATTTTATCTTTCAAAATTTCAGCCGATAATGGGTCTAATCCTGCTGTTGGTTCATCTAACATTAATATTGCCGGATTAAACATGAATGCTAATACTGCACTTATTTTTTGTCTTGTTCCACCACTTAATGTTCCCATTTTTTTGTTTAATAGCCGTGGTATTTCATACTGATTAAATAAATCCATGTCAAAGTTTTTTGTTTGTGGTCTCAACGACTTTAAAGTACTTAAAACCTGCCCGATTGACATATTTTCAGGATAACGCCCTATTTGAGGCATAAATCCAATATTTTCACGATAAATATCATTACCGTAAATTGACTTATTGTTAACTAAAATTTCACCTTGCGTAGGTATTACCATATTAAGTATAGACTTAAACAGAGTGGTTTTGCCGCAACCATTTGGTCCAATTAAACCAATGCATTCTGATTGGGACAGGTCAAGATCAATAGATTTGAGCACCTCCAATTTTCCGAAGCTCTTTTTAAGTTTACGTATTTTAATCATATTAACGATGGTTTAATACTAGGAAACTTATCTTCAAAATTAGATGGCGTGAGAGAAGGTAAAACTTTTTCCGAGTTGTCTAATAATGTTATAAAAAAACTTCTATGTAATAACATAGCCGATGGCATTTTTTCTACTACTACACCAAACATACTCAATGGATGATAAGTAACATCACCTATCCCATCCTTATTTAAATCGTAACCGTGGTATCTATCCCAATAATTGCCCTCAAAGTGATTAAGCACAACATTTCCATTAGTTGAAACATCAAATGAATTGGAATAAAAATCATTCTTGCGGAGCGAATTATCCATACAACTGGCCATAATTTTAATTCCCCATCCATTTTCCCTGAATAAATTTTTATCCAACCAAATTCTACTTGTCCCTTCCATGTAAATACCAGTAGTATTATTTATGAATCTATTGCCTGAAATATTACTATCCGAAATTTCCTTTAATAGCAAACCATAAGCCGCATCACCCCAATTGTCTTCAAAAGTATTATTCATCATCGTTACGTTCTTTGTAAACATAACTGCAACTCCTGCTCCATTTTGTTTGAAATAGTTAGTAAAATAACTATCATCATTTGAAAACATAAAATGTAATCCGTATCTAATATTATCGTGTGACAAGTTTCGCCACACGACTGAATGTGTTACAAATTCAAAATAAATTCCATCCCTGTGGCCTGAAATTTCATTTCCAATAATCTGTAAACTATCACTTTTCCAGCAATGGATGCCATTCCCAATTTGTTGCTCAGCTTTACTAATTGCAGAAATTTTATTGTTTTTTATCAAACAATGTTTACCCATTTGAATGTATACGCCAAAAAAATTGTCATATAAAATATTATTTGTTATCGTTACATGATTGGCACCATTAATTTTTATCCCCCCCGGATCATCTAAAGTTGCATAACCAGAATGTTGAATTTTGAAACCTGAAATCGAAACAAAATCCTTTTTTATAGTGATTACTTCATATCGCCTGTCTCCATCTATAATGGGGCGATTAACTCCAATTAAACTAATACTTTTATTGATAACAATATTGCCTTCCTTATAAAATCCCCCCATTACTATGACACTGTCTCCATCCATTGCCGATTCAATTGCAGGCTTAATAGCATTAAATTGTTGCTTTTCGCCTACGTATAAAACTTTGGCAGCACTTGTGCTAAGACTAAAGAGCAGAAACAATATGAGAACATAAATATTTTGCACAATTATTTCAGTTTATTCCATTTTAATGGCATTGCTGTATCGTTATTTGCAATTTCTCTTAATTTTTCCAAGGAGTGGAATGCAGGGGTATTACCACCCATTGGGCTGTTAAATTTCTCAGACTTTAAAAAAAACGCCGAATCTACTTTAAGAAAATCATTTGGGCTATTAAAGTCGCACACCCATATTGCTTCAAATTGAACTTCCGTGTTTTCGTTTTGATAATTAATCAAACAATGAATATCATCAAACTTGTACACACGTCCTTTTGTTGTGATTGCTTCAGCACCAAACCGCAAATCCGAAATTGGCATAATGCAATACGAGCAGGCGTCCTTATTTAACATAATTGGAACAGGGCCTTTTGGTCCACATCCTGCCGCCAAAAATCCTAAACCAAAAAGCAATACTATACTATTTGCCTTGTTGAATTTTTGGCTATAAAATTTAGATTCATAGATTACTGTAAATAATAAAATAACACCACAACTCACGAATAACCATCCCCCAATATCAGGAATCGAATATGCACCAAAATTTAATAGTTGTTTAAACCCAATAAGTGGTGGTTGATATGCCATACCCGGAACTATTATTGCTGCATTTGGATCCAGGTTGTGTCCATAATTATACTCCCACCGCCAAAAATCAACCATTGCAACAATTCCGAACAAAAGGAATGAAACGAAAACCACATTAAGCCATTTTTTCTTCTTAATATATATTACAGAAAAAATTAATAGTGCATAAAATATAATCAAGTATGGCAGTAAAGTAAATTCTAAAAAGTCTTCAGTATGCAAAGTATCCATACCAATATAGTGATTTAAGCCATTTATTATTTCTACATCTCCGCCTATTTCATCAGGATAAATAAGTAACCGCAATCCTTCCGGATATTGCGGGGCATCGAGGTCAATGCGCCATAACGGAACAAAAAGTGAAACAATTAATGCAACAGCTCCGAAAAACAAGCATATTTTCGTAAAATTCGAAATGTTATTTCCTTTCATTATTATAATTTTTGCACTAAAAAAGGGGTAGGATACACCCATGTGTAACCAACCCCTTTACTGAATAATTTGGATTATTTCGGTGTGGTCGAATTTTTACCTAAACTAAATGTTAGCGGCACATTACTTCCAGCAGGAGAAACCCTGACATACCCTTGCATTTCTTGATGTAAGGCACTACAGAAGTCTGTACAATACATTGGAAAAATTCCAATCCTGTCTGGAACCCATTTGAGTGTCTGAGTTTCCCCGGGCATAATTAAAAGCTCAGCATTATCAGCACCTTTAATTGCAAAACCATGAGGTACATCCCAATCCTGTTCCAAATTTGTCACATGAAAATAAACCTCATCACCCATCCTAACACCTTCAATATTATCAGGAGAAAAGTGAGATCTAATAGAACTCATATAAACATGAATTTTATTTCCCTCCCGAACAACTTTCGAATCATCTTCAGATTTGGTAACATAAGGATGTTTATTGTCCTCTATTTTAAATATTTTAATCTGGCCATTATTTTCAATTATACTTGCTAATGCCGCTTGTGCATAATGAGGTTCACCAATGGTAGGAAAATCTAATATAAGTTGCATTTTATCACCACTTATATCATAAAGCTGAGCACTTTGCGCTAATTCCGGTCCGGTTGGTAAATACCTGTCTTTTGTAATTTTATTGTAGGCAATCAAATATTTAGGTGTTGGCTTTGTAGTATTACCACCAGGAATACATAAGTGTCCAACCGAATAAAATGTTGGTGCCCTGTCAATTACGGTTAAATCTTTTATATTCCATTTTACTACTTCAGAAGATACAAAAAACGATGTGTAGGCATTGCCTTTCCCGTCGAATTCTGTGTGCAGAGGACCCAAACCTGGTTTCTTAACTTCACCATGTAAAGCTGCTTCATATTTAATAATCGGAATTCCTTCGAACTCACCATCAAATGCTTTATCTGCAATAGCCTTTTGTAATTTATCGAAACTAAAAACAGGTATTAATGCAGCAAGTTTACCACTTCCAACTATATACTCGCCGGTAGGATCGACATCACAACCATGAGGCGATTTTGGGCATGGAATAAAATAACAGATATCTTTTAACTCTGCGACATCCAAAACAAGCACTTCTGTTTCTATTTCTGAAGTTGCAGTATGCGTTGCTTCATCATATTTATTATGAGCATAACGTACATCCATTTTCTGCCCCTTTCCTGCTTTTATATATTCTTCAGCTTTTTTCCAATTTACTGCCATAATAAAATCTTTGTCTTTTTGAGAAGCATTAACTTCCAGCAAAGTATTCGCTTGTTCAGTATTGTAACAACTAAAGAAAAACCAACCATGAGATTTCGCTCTTCCACAACGCGCTAAATCAAAATTTACTCCAGGTGTTTTTAATTGAAATGCAATATTCATTTCACCTGAATTTTGATCAACGCTTACAAAACTGATATGGCCTTTAAAGTTTTCTTTATAACTACCAATTGGTACATCTCCACCAGCACCATCAGCCGGTACACTAAAGCGTGTTCCTGCAACTATATATTCTGAATTCTCGGTACCGAAAGGCGAACTATGGTTACCGCCACTATTAGGCAATTCAATAATTTCTGCCGTTCTAAATGTTTTCAAGTCAACCCGAGCTAATCGAGGCGTATTATTAGCATTGGCAAAAACCCATTTACCGTTAATTTCACCTTTTGTTTGTGATAATTCTGTGTGATGTAAATCATCCCATGGAACAAAACCATGTGAGGTATTAAGCATTGGTTTTGTTTCTTCACTATAGCCCCATCCTTTTTCCGGATCAACCGAAAAAACAGGGATTACTCTTAATAGCCTTCCGCTTGGTAATCCATAAACAGACATTTGCCCGCTAAAACCACCAGAAACAAAATTATAGAATTCGTCGTGCGAACCGGGTGCAACATATACTTTAGCAGCAGCATCGCCGCTTATAGCATTTGCTACATTTTTGGGCTTACAAGAAGTTATACTTAAAAGCGTAATTACAAATACAATCGCATACAATTGTTTTGTTTGTTGTTGTTGGTAATACATATCCAAAAATTTAATTTTAAAAATTACTGACTATCATTTTGACGCATAAATTCTACTACTTTTCGCGCATCTTCATCATTCAAATTTTGATTGGGCATACGCACTAGGCAAAGTTCCAATTGCGCCTGAAGTGCAGGATCTTTATCAATCATTGGGTCGGGATTAGTTATAAAATTCATTATCCAATGAGCAGTGCGTCTTGTTGTTACACCTTTCCAACCTGGACCTACTAATTTTTCATCCGTAAGTTTGTGGCACGATTGGCATTTTGTTTTTGAAATATCCTCACCTGCCGATACCATTGCAGCATCAAGTGCTCCAAGTGTCACATTTTCTGCAGTAAACTTTCCTGTTCCACGATTTGGGTCATAAGTTTCTGTATCAGGAATCATACTTTTGGGTTCATCGCCCGTGGTATTACCAGGTTTTTTTCCTGATCCCCCGCAAGAAACAATAATACTTGTAACTAATAATAAGAATGACAAATTGAAAAATACTCTCATAATGATAAATTTTATGAGAGCGAAGGTATTGTGGACTATCTTAGTCGCTTATGATTAGAGTCATAAGCAAATCCGGTAATTAGATGAAACTTATTTCATTTCAACGTTTACCCTTCTACCCTTCCGTCCAATATTTTTTCTAACCCATACATTTCATCACGTAATCGGGCAGCTTCTAAGAAGTCCATATCTTTTGCGGCTTGCAACATTTTTTTCTTGGCATCAACAATGGCTTTTTCTAATTGCTGCTTGCTCATTAAATGCACAACCGGGTCTGCAACTAATCCTAATGCAGTTTTGTCTTGTGGTTCAATATATGGTTGTGGTTCTCCTTTGCGTTCGCCTTGTCCAATATTGTGTTTGAAAATATCTTCTGTAGATTTTAATATAGTTGTTGGTGTTATATTATGTTCTGTGTTATACGCAATTTGTTTTGCTCTTCTTCTGTTTGTTTCATCAATAGTACGTTGCATGCTATCCGTAATTTTATCGGCATACATAATTACTTTTCCATTTGAATTTCTCGCAGCTCTACCTGCAGTTTGTGTTAAACTCCTGGTATTTCGTAAAAAACCTTCTTTATCTGCATCTAAAATGGCCACTAAAGAAACTTCGGGTAAATCTAATCCTTCACGCAATAAATTCACGCCGACTAAAACATCAATTTTACCTAAACGCAAATCACGCAATATTTCTACACGCTCCAGTGTTTCAACTTCGCTGTGAATGTATTTACAATTTACATTCATGCGCATTAAATATTTCGAGAGTTCTTCGGCCATACGTTTGGTTAATGTGGTAACCAACACGCGTTCATTTACTTTTATTCTTTCATCAACTTCGTGCAATAAATCATCAATTTGATTTAACGAAGGGCGTACTTCAATTGGTGGGTCTAATAATCCTGTAGGACGTACAACCTGCTCCACAATTACACCTTCACTTTGTTTTAATTCGAAATCACCGGGTGTTGCACTTACATAAATTGTTTGATTTAACAGCCCCATAAATTCATCGAAATTTTGGGGGCGGTTGTCCATAGCGCTTGGCAAACGAAAACCATATTCCACCAAATTCATTTTTCTGGCACGGTCGCCACCATACATAGCGCCAACTTGAGGAATGGTAGCGTGACTTTCATCTATCACCAATAAATAATCGTCAGGGAAATAATCAATTAAACAGAATGGTCGTTGCCCATTTTTCCTCCTATCAAAAAAACGGGAATAATTTTCAATGCCCGAACAATAACCCAGCTCTTTAATCATTTCAATATCAAAATTCACACGTTCGCTTAATCGCTTAGCTTCGATATATTTTCCTATACTTTCAAAATAAGTAACCTGTGCATCTAATTCCGCATGTATTTCGTGAATAATAGATGGCAAAATATCTCTGGGTGCAATGTATAAATTAGCAGGGAAAATGGCTATGTTTTGTTGTTTTTCAGTTGCCTTTCCGGTTTCGGGATTAAATATTTCTATTTCTTCCACTTCATCTCCAAAAAAAGTAATACGATAACCATAATCGGCATACGCTAAAAAAATATCTACCACATCACCATTCACACGAAAATTTCCGCGTTTAAAATCAAGTGCAGCACGCGAATACAATGCATCAACCAAACGATGTAATAAATAATTGCGCGAAATTTTATCCCCAACATTTACCCTTACCACACTTTCTTTAAACTCGGTTGGATTACCCATACCATAAATACAAGACACCGTTGCTACAACAATAACATCTCGCCTGCCACTTTGTAAACTGGAAGTAGTTTTTAAACGCAACTTTTCAACTTCCGCATTTATGGCTAAATCTTTTTCTATATAGGTATCTGTTGTGGAGATATACGCTTCCGGCTGATAATAATCGTAATAACTCACAAAATATTCCACCGCATTTTCGGGGAAAAACTGCTTAAACTCGCCATACAATTGCGCAACCAATGTTTTGTTGTGCGACAAAATAAGGGTTGGCTTTTGGGTTTGCTGTATTAAATTGGCAATGGTAAAGGTTTTACCACTTCCGGTAACCCCCAATAAAACCTGTGCAGGCTCGCCATTAACCACGCCTTCGGTAAGCTGGCTGATAGCTTCAGGCTGGTCACCGGTAGGTGTAAATTTGCTCGTTAGTTTAAATTCCATAAAGTATTGGTAAAAAACACTTTTGAACCTCAAATATAAGCAGTGAATTTTACCGCCTTGTGTAAAAACAAGTAAATCTTGAAATCGTTTCCTTAAATTTGCACAAAATTAAAATATGCGTTTCAGAGATATTACATCTATTACAGGAATGGGCGGTTTGTTCAAAATGGAATCACACAAGCCTTCAGGTCTCATAGTTACTTCACTTACAGAGGGTTGGACAAAATTTGTATCTAACCGCGAACATCTTTTTTCACCACTGGATAACATTTCTATTTATACAGCCAACGATACCGTTGAGTTGTTAGATGTTTTGTTAAAAGCCTACGAGCAAAAAACCAGCAACCCGCCGGTTGATGCAAAATCGGACAATGCAACACTTTCTGCTTACTTTGAAAAAGTATTACCGGAATACGATCGCGAAAAAGTGCATATCAGTGATATCAAAAAGTTTATTAAATGGTTCCAGATTTTGGATGAAAAGGGCATTTTAGCGACTGAAGTTGAAGAAAAAGCCAACGAAGAAGCTGCAGCTAAAACTGAAGAAACTACTACTAAGGAATAATCTTCTTTATAAAAAAGTAAAACGCCAATCCGGTTTAAACCTGATTGGCGTTTTTTGTTAAATCAATTTAAACTATAATTATCAATTCTTAAAAAACTGTTTGGTAAGCGCGCCTTGTGCATTACTGATACGAACAAAATACATTCCTTTGTTCAAATTATCTACCGGCATAACAAAGGTGCCATTCGCATATTGATATTTATTGGAAAGCACCAATCGTCCATTGATGTCAATGATATCAATAACGATAGGATTATTTACAGGAGTGCTCACTGTAACTGCAAGTTCATCCTTAACAATGCCATGAATATCAAAAAGAATTTCATTCAAATCTTCAATACTAAGTGGATGATTATCAGGGTCTTCAGCAATAGTTACCGATGATGTATAAATATGATCACCGGAAGCATCATCTTCATCATCACTTGCATTTACGGCAACATAAAAAGTAACATCACCAGTTGCCTCTTCAGGAGTCCAGTTAAATGTCCAGGTTTTCGAATCAGTGCCATTGGTTCCGGCATTAGTATGCGTAATATATTTACCTCCACCGGTAAATTTGGTTTGGTCAGAATCAATAAGTGCCATTTCACCCATTTCATCACCATCTAAATTTTGTGGTGATGCCTGGAAGCCAAATCGTGTAATTCCGATTTCTTCGATAGTAACTGTAATGAGATATGTTTCCCCAACTAAATATCCCGAAGCAGGAACATCAGTTGCAATTAAACCGTCTTTTTCAGATGCAGAACCAGTATGACAATCAACATGCGCGCAGGTTTGGTCATCGCCCGGCGAGCCTGTATTACCAGATGGTGCACCGTCTTCTTTACCATAACTGAGTTTAGAAAGCCCGGAAATAATTAGGATGAGTAGTGCGCTGAGGAATACATGTGTCGATTTAAATCTTTTCATAATGTAATTTGTTACAATAAAGGTGCCTGAAAAAAATGTATGTTTATACATACAATTACAAAAATGACAATTTACTTACATAATTCCAAACGGGAAGTCAGGTTTCGAGAATTTGCGACGAGGCTTTGCCTGCCCAAACTTTGTGTATAATTTTTTCGATGACACCTTTTTCATTAATTAAAAAGGTAATACGATGAATTGTCGTTATGGTTCGCCCCATAAATAATTTTTCACCATAAACACCATATTTTTTAACAATGGTTAAGTCGGTGTCGGCAAGAAGGGTAAATGGTAGTTTGTATTTATCTGCAAATTTTTTCTTTGACTCGACAGGCGCATGTGAAACACCAATTATTTTTATGCCTGCTTTTTTTAATGCTGCATAATTATCGCGCAAATTGCAGGCTTGTTTGGTGCACGTTTCTGTATCGTCGTTTGGGTAAAAGTATAAAGCATAACGTTGCCCTTTTAATCCTGCAGAGGAAACTTTATTTCCGTCCTGGTCAAGTGCATTAAATGCAGGCGCTTTATCTCCGGGTTTGAGATGAGTAATTGAAAGTAATTCTGCCATACTTTAATTAAAAATTCGGACGCAGATGCGAAGTGGCATAAAATGCAGCAATATGTTTTACTACCTCTTCAGGATCATCGGTCATATAAAATAAATCTAAATCTTCCTCGCTGATATTATGTTCTTTGTGCAACATTGTTTCACGTACCCAGGCCAACAAACCTTTCCAATAAGATTTACCAACTAGAATTACCGGAACACGCTCAATTTTATGTGTCTGAATTAAGGTAAGTGCCTCAAACATCTCATCTAAAGTGCCAAATCCACCCGGCATAAAGATAAATGCCTGGGCGTATTTCACGAGCATTACTTTGCGCACAAAGAAGTATTTAAAATTGATGAGTTTATCTCTGTCGATATAAGGATTGTGACTTTGTTCGTAAGGCAATTCAATATTAAGGCCTACCGATTTTCCCCCTTCCTTATAAGCACCTTTATTACCGGCTTCCATAATTCCGGGTCCACCGCCTGTAATAATACCAAATCCTTCATGCACGAGTTTAGCTGCTATTTGCTCTGATAATTTATAATATTTGTGGTCCGGTTTAGTTCTTGCAGAACCATAAATCGATACACATGGGCCAATTTTATCCATGGTTTCAAAACCATCAACAAACTCGGCCATTATTTTAAACATCCTCCAACTAGATTGCGCACTTAGCTCAGTCCAGTCTTTTACTTTAAACAATTTCTTCTTGCGATATTTCTCAGCCATACAATTATGATTGAACCAATTTATTAGAGTTCGAGGATGAAATTAACAATAATCCGATGAAAGTCAAAATTCCGTTAATCAGTAGTAATTCATATCCTATTTGATAACCATTGAATAATGCTTTCGAATGCATGTTCAAATAGTAACAAATAAAAGGTGGTAATAAACAAACTAATAATACCACTTTATCCATAATATTTCTTGTTGTAATAATGCCAAACGCGAACAACCCTAACAATGGGCCATAAGTATATCCGGCCACTGCAAACACCTGATTAATTACCGCATCGTTATTAATAGCATTAAATATGATTATTACAATCAGCAATACAACCGCAAACAGCACATGAATAATATGCCTGTTTTGTTTCTGTTTACCCGATTCAGTTTGTGTTACGTCCCATCCTAATATGTCGATACAAAATGATGTAGTGAGTGTGGTAAGCACTGAGTCGGCGCTTGAAAATGTGGCTGCAGCAATTCCAAGAATAAAAACTACAGCAGCAAAAACACCAAGATAATCGAGTGCTAAAATAGGAAACAGGTGATCGGTGCGTGCAGGTGCATCGATACCCATTACACCAATATATTCATACAACAAAGCACCTAATGATACAAACAATAAATTAATAAAAATCAACACTACACTAAACCATAAAATATTTTTTTGTGCTTCAGGCAACGTACGCATACTGAGATTTTTTTGCATCATATTCTGATCCAAGCCTGTCATAACAATTGCAATTAATGCGCCGCTGATAAATTGTTTCCAGAAATAGTTCGGCGCCTTTACATCCCAGAAAAAAATTTGATTGTGTTCACTATTTCTCACCGTATCAATAATACCATTAAAATCTAAATTCAGAGCGCCGGCAATTGCAATAATGGAAAGTATAACACCCATTAATAAAAAAGATGATTGCAGCGTATCGGTCCACACCAGTGTTTTAATACCCCCTCTATAGGTATATAATAATATGAGGATAATTACAATCGAAACAGTTACTTCAAATGGCACGCCCCATGGTTGGAAAATAAATAACTGGAGCACCGTTGCAGAAACATACAATCGAAATGCTGCACCTACTAATCGTGAAACTATAAAATAAAACGAACCGGTTTTTTGCGCGTTTTTACCAAATCGTTGACCCAAGTAAGTATATATCGAAGTTAAATTTAACCGATAATACAAAGGCAATAAAACAGTGGCAATTACAAAATACCCAAGCAGGTAACCAATTACAATTTGCATGTAGCCAAATTCCTGAGTCGCCACATTACCAGGAACTGAAACAAAAGTGACTCCGCTGAGCGAATCACCAATTAATCCGAAAGCAACTGCGTACCAAGGTGAAGATTTATTACCAAGGTAATAGGCATTTTGGTTGGCCTTTCGTGATGTAAACCATGATATGGTAAACAAACACAAAAAGTAAATAATTAATATCGTAAGAAAAAACCAGGTTGACATCAGTACATGCTTAAGGCGACAAAATAAGTCGAAAGTTTAAGAAACACATGCAGGTTATACACATAAAAAAACGGGAGTTCAAATTGAAGCTCCCGTTAATATTTTTAATAGCTACTATTATCTTCTTTTTTTCGGCTTATTAATATGGCGTGTGCCAGGACATCCAAGTATATCTTTAGTGGAAGTTCTGAAACCTTCTTCAACACCTTTAATCATATTTCTGCTAAGTGTTAAACCAAACCACATATACCAGTCGGTATCCGTTGGATCGCCTCTCCAGTCATTATTTTGATAATCGAACGGTTCACCAAATAAATATTCGCCACTGCGGTTAGATAAATTATATGCATCGATACCATTCGCTTCAATAAGTAAATTTCGGTCTACATAAGTGCGGCTTACATCATCCAAGTAATCTGTAAATGTCCACCTTGCACCGTATTCTAACCCGAGGTTCCAACGTTCAGTCATGGCGAATTTGATTCCTACCCCAAAAGGGAAAGCAAATTCATATAAACGGTATTTATCACGATAAGGGAAATTTTCCATTCCCTGGCCTTCGGTGCCGAGTGGCTGTAAATCATACCATTCACCCTCATAATACGCCTGAGGATTAAAATGAAAACCCGCTAAGCCTGCATAGGCATAAGGGGAAATACGTTGCTTAAATTCAACGGGGCGGTAGCCTAAAAAGTTGTATTCAAAGGTAAATGCTACTTCTGTTACATTAGATGTAAAGCTTAGGTTGCGGGCATTAAGGTTAGCTCTATCGCTATTTTTATCTGCAGCCGAAACAGTTCCACTATAGACATTGAATTTGAAACCTTTTTTGGCATCAACATTATATTTTACGAAGCCTCCGTATGCTGGATGAGACTCTTTTAAAACCACATAATCGTGGGTCATATCGCCGTAGTAGTTAGCCACGCCTCCCATCAAGCCTATTTCGAAATAGGACATCTGGGCCGATAATGAACCAGAAAGGAATATAAAACCGAGGAGTTTGACAATCTTCATCCGATGCTTGGTTTGTTTAATTAAAACAAAAATAAGGTTTTGTTCGATAAACTGGTAAAATTGCTTGTTTATTATAACTCAAAAATGACATTTTTATTGTGCCCGGTGTCGAAAATATTCAACAGTGTGTGGTTGTGAGGGGGTTATAATTTTTGGTTGATACCCGGACATGACATTTTTTTGCGTGACTTCTTAAGGCCCGGTTTCTTAGGGTTGTCGCTGGCTTTATACTTTTTTGATTCCCAGCCTTTCACTTCAATATTGCGTGAAATAGTTAACCCGGTAAAGATATACCAGTCCTTATTTGTATCATCGCCTCTATACTTTTTATCACCTCTTAAAATTTCGATGCCACCGTTCATTTCATCTGACCTGTTGGACAATTGCCATGCGATATCGCCATTGTCGGCCAACAGCAACTCTTTGGCAATATAAGTTGTACTAACATCATCGAGGTAGTCGGTGGTGGTTTTGCGATACCCCATTTCCAAACCAATATTCCAATATTTGGTTACGGAGCCTTTTAAGCCGAAGCCCATTGGATACGCGTACTGAGTGAGTTTATATGGAACACGGTCGGGGTATGCCGGATTGCCCTGACCTTCGGTGCCAAGTGGCTGAAGGTCGTACCAAACGCCCATGTAATTTGCCCTTGGGTTAAAATGGTATAAGGAGATTCCAAAGAAAATATAAGGGGACATAATATTCCACTTATAATTTGGATTGTATTTTTTAAGAAAGAGCTCAAAGTACAAGGAAGCCTCCTGGATAGGTGTTTGGAAGCTTAGATTGCGTTGTTGTTTCCATTCTTCAGTGGAGTTGTCATCATTACCTGAAATCAAACCACTGTATAAACTGCCTTTAAAAGCGAACCAGTAGTTGAGATTGAACTTGTAAAACGCTCCGAATGCTGCGTGGGTTTCTTTAGGCACGAATGCAACAGGGGCCAAATCGCCCTGGTAGTTGCTGAGACCGCCAAATACGCCAATCTCAACATACTGTTGTGCATGGACACGACTCATCATCATCCCCAAACATAGGATTAGTACTATTCTTTTCATCAACTTGAGTGGTGTCATGGATTGCTGTTGCTATTACAAATATGCTGTACTCTGCGCAATAATCGTTGATACCGGGCACAAAAATAGCCATTTTAACTAAAACCAAAAATGTCACATTTTTCAGCATTGCAGCGAAATCATATAAATGTGTCTATTTTTGCGGATAGCTGTTAAAACTATGAAATCAAAAAAGATAAGCTTATTACTGTCGTTATTAGGTGCCAGTGCCGGGGCCGACAGGTTTTATTTAGGGCAGAATACAGCAGGATGGGTTACTCTCCTCACTTTCTGGGTATTGATTCCGGGAGCAGTATATGGCATCATAAAATTCAATCTTTTCCCTAATTGGGAGCCCTTTATGCTTGGACGCTTTGCACTGCCTATCGTGTTTCATTTATACGAAACAGGCAGATACATGGTTATAAGTGATGAAAAGTTCATGTCACAAGATGTATCAAAAAGTAAAACTTTTCCATTAACAATTGCCTCATTCCTGATTGCAGCACTTTTAATTGTAGGTGGCAGCCGCCTGCTGAAATCGGCAATGGTTGTTGATATCGAAAGCGCAGAAATAAGTGCAGTGCTTTCTGCAGAAGCAATGTCACAGGAATTCAGAAACAACGAAGACATTTACCGAAAAAAATACGATAACCTTGTATTACAAATAGAAGGTATAGTTAGTGAAACCGGAAATGATTTTGAGACAGGGGCTTATTTTGCGCTTAAAGGTCTGAATAATGATCCTTTTGGTATAAAATGTTACTTTTTGGAGCAAAATATAGCAGATGCCAATAAAGTTAAGATAGGTGACAAAGTAATTATGAAAGGTGTAGCCAATGGCAACAAACTGGAAAATTGTAAAGTAATCAATATAAACGGGCAATCATTATAATCATAAATTGAAACAACACGCGTGAATTTACCTTCTCAATGGATGGAACAAGCTGTTAATGCTTTTGCCAAACTTCCCGGCATTGGCAAAAAAACGGCATTGCGTCTTGTTTTACATTTGCTGAAACAGAAAAAAGAAGATGTGGACATTTTTGCTGCCGCGATGTTAAAACTCAAAACGGATATTCATTTTTGTCCTAATTGTAATAACATTTCCGATTTAGCCGGCACTTTATGTACAATATGCAGCAATAACAAACGCGACCATAAGTTAATTTGTGTAATTGAAAGTCTCCGAGATTTAATTGCTATTGAAAGCACCAATCAGTTTTTTGGCGAATATCATATTTTAGGTGGTGTAATTTCACCTATGGAAGGCATTGGTCCTGAACAATTATTTTTAGAAAAACTTATTGAAAAAGCGAACTCCGGCAATTATAATGAAATAATTATGGCCTTGAATCCAAATATTGAAGGAGACACAACCATTTTTTATATCACTAAAAAAATCACCAATAAACAATTAAAAATAACCACGATCGCCAGAGGAATTTCTTTTGGTGGTGAATTGGAGTATACCGACGAACTTACATTAGCGCGTTCACTTGCAACACGACGCCCATTTGAAAACTATATGCAACAAAGCGAATGATTCAATTATCCGTAATAATAGTTAATTATAACGTCAAGTATTTTCTTGAGCAGGCTGTTTTATCAGCACTTAAAGCTTGTGAAAATATTACAGCGGAAATTATTATTGTTGATAATCATTCTGTTGACGGAAGCGTAGAATTTATTACGCAAAAATTTATTGAAAGCGGAAAATCCAAAACGCCAATACATATTATTGCCAACAAAGAAAACACCGGATTTTCTAAAGCGAATAATCAGGGGATAACCATTGCAAATGGCAATTATGTTTTATTACTCAATCCCGATACAGTAGTTGAAGAAGATACATTTGAAAAGTGTTTAGCCTTTATGGATGCCCGACCTAATGCAGGTGGGCTCGGAGTGAAAATGATTGACGGAAAAGGCAATTTTTTACCGGAAAGCAAACGTGCTTTCCCCAGTCCTGAAGTAGCATTTTACAAAGCTTTTGGCTTGGCGAATATATTTCCAAAATCAAAAATATTTGGGAAATACCATTTAGGATATCTAGATGAAAACACAACGCATGAAGTAGATGTTTTGGCCGGCGCATTTATGCTTATACGCAAAACGGTATTAGATAAAATCGGATATTTGGACGAGGCGTTTTTTATGTATGGAGAAGATATCGATTTAAGTTATCGCATTGTTCAGGCAGGATATAAAAATTACTATTTCGCAGATACCCGAATTATACATTACAAAGGCGAGAGCACTAAAAAAGCCAGTTTCAATTATGTGAAAATGTTTTATAATGCAATGAAAATATTTGCCAATAAACATTTTACAGGAAGGCGGGCAGGCATATTTGTTTCGTTACTCAATATAGCCATTTATTTCAGGGCTTTTATTGCGACAACCATCAGAGTATTACAAAAAATAGCATTACCTTTTTTAGATGCCATTATCATTTTAGGTGGCATGTATTTAGTTAAGGAATATTGGGAGTATTATGTAAAATATATCGAGGGTGGTGAATATCCGATTAATTATTTGCTTGTAAATATTCCGCTCTATATTGCCATATGGATATTAGCCATATTTATTGGTGGTGGTTACGACAGGTCCACCAATATCTCGAGGATAGTTAGAGGTATGTTTTGGGGCACTATCGTAATTGCTGCAGTTTATGGTTTTTTGCCGGAAGCATATCGGTTTTCAAGGGGATGATTATTGCCGGTGCTGCATTTAATACTGCATTACTTATTGCTGTTCGCTCCACACTTCATTTTATGCGTTACAAAAATTTCAGGTTTGGAGAAGCGCCTGAAAAAAAGATATTAATTGTAGGTAACGGCGAAGAAACAGCCCGCGCTCATCAGTTGTTAAATCAATTACAATTGGGCAATTTAATTATGGGTTATGTAAGAACCGGTAATTATAAAAACAACGATGAACTCGAATTAGGTGATATTACTAATTTACCTGAACTAATAAATGTATATAAGGCAAACGAAATTATTTTTTGCGCTAAAGATATCAGCAGTCAGGATATCATTAGTCAGATGGTAAGCTTGGGCGAATTAATAGATTTTAAAATTATCCCCGACCAGAGTTTGAGTATAATTGGCAGCAATTCAAAAAATTCGGCAGGAGATATTTACACCGTAGATATTCAGTTAAAAATTACTCAACCTGAAAGTAAACGGGCAAAAAGATTATTTGATATTGGGATATCGTTTTTAGCTTTGATTTGCACTCCTGTTTTGTTGTTTTTTGTGAGAAATAAAGGTGGTTTTTTACGTAATATTTTTGCAGTTTTCGCCAATTCAAAAAGCTGGGTGGGTTATTTCCGGGAAAACGGGAAACAAGTACCTGCAGGGTCAACACCAATCTTACCCAAATTAAAACCCGGCGTGTTGGTTCCGGTTAATGGTCACAATAAAGGAATGGACAATCAGTTAATGGCGTCACGTTTAAACTTCATCTACGCACGAGATTACCGAGTAACCGACGATTTAGAGATTGTGCTTACGAATATGCGCAATTTAGGCAATTAATTTTCTCCCGAAAAAAATTATTTTTGCCAAAAAACAACTAATTTCAACAATTATCACTCATAACACATACCACTTAATTACCATGATGAAAAAAATATTTATACTTAGCAGCCTGGTTATTAGCGCCTTATTAATTGAGGCTCAAGCACCTACGCAACCGAACTTTGTATTAATAATTGCTGATGACCTCAACGACTATGTGCAGGGATTCGACGGTCACCCGCAGGCAAAAACACCCAATATTGCAAAAATTGCCAAAAAGGGAACAACATTTACGAATGCGTATTGCGCAGGACCAAAATGTGCACCAAGCAGAACAAGTTTAATTACCGGTAAAGATGCCTACTATACCAAGGTGTATAACAATGATGATATCGGATGTAAAAACTTCCGTAAAAACTTTACTGCTGAAAAAGGTAATGAAACTGTATTTACCATGCCTGAATTGTTAAAAGACAGTGGTGGTTATTTCACTTATATGTTAAGCAAGGTAATGCATTGTTATGTTGGTCTACCAGATTATGATACATCCAATGTGCCCGCCTGTGAAAAAGATTTATCGTGGAGTAAAGCATTTTCATACGGACAAGGTGGAGATATGGATCCGATTTTAGATTATGGTGGTGCGAATGATGATGGTGTTAACGGATTTTTCTTTACACCAATTCCCGACTCTATGGAAACTCAGATGGTGGATTATATTATCACCGATTCTGCGATTGCATTTATTGAAGATTATGCTAGTAATCCTGAAAATTATTGCGACAAACCATTTTTTCTGACATTTGGTTATAAGCGTCCTCACGGACCATTTTATGTTCCTGAAAAATATTTTTTACCTTATTACAATACTGATTATTATCAAGACCCTTATAATAAACCTTATAACGACCCTGTTGGTGCAACACCTTACAATGGTCTTGTTATGCCACCTCAACCAGACCCAATGTGGAGTGATTACGATGCATTACCAGATGATTTAGTTGGTAAAATTTTAAATGAAGAAGATTATGTGCATCCCGACTTTTTACAATTTGGTGATATTATGATGGCAGAAGTTCCACCTCCCCCGATTGGTGTAGGTTTATCAGATGAAGAAAAAACATTTATTCTCCAGGAATCAGAAAGAGCAAATGGTATTATAGCCTATTTAGCGTCTATTAAATTTATGGATGCACAAATAGGAAGATTTTACAATGAAATTAAATCGCATCCTGAAATATTTAATAATACAGTATTTATAATTACTAGTGATCACGGATATTCACTCGGAGAAAAAACACATTGGCGCAAAGGATGTATGTGGGAAACAGACGTACGCATTCCATTAGTAATTGCCGATATGCGCACGCCTGCTAAAAGAACTACAAAACGAGTAGTAAGTAATATTGATATTATGCCAACAGTATTAGAATTAGCTGGTATTACGTTACCAACTTTTCCTGATGGTTCGCCTTATTTAGATGGTAAAAGCCTGACACCAATTTTAGCTAATCCAAATGTAGTTTGGGACAGACCGGTAGTATCATCATTGCAGTTACATGGTTATGATGAAGGTTTCTGTTTTCCTCAATATAGTGTTCGCGACGATGAGTTCCACTACATACGTTATCAAACAAATGGTGCTGTAGCTCCAGCTTGTAACGAAGCATTAAGCGTGTTTCAGGAAGAATTATATCGTATTGGAAAAAATAGAAATGTTGACCCTTACGAATGGGATAATTTAGCAGATGATCCTGCTTATAATTCAATTAAAGAACACTTAGCTACATTTTTACCTGGAGGTGTAAATTATTTGCAATTTGACAGACTTACTGCCGATGAAGAAATGACAATGGATGAAAATTCACAATTGGGTGTATTCCCTAATCCAACTAGCGAATATGCTAATTTCAGAATTTTTGATATCACGCCAGGTGAAGCCACATTTACTATTAGTGATATTACCGGTAGAATTTTAACCAGTGATATAATTCATACTGACGAAAACGGTTACCTTGAATTTTCATACAATATCAGTATGCTTGAGCAGGGTTATTATTTTGGACAGTTAAAACAACAGGATAAAACATTTACGGTAGAATTTATTGTTGCCAGATAACAAATTTACAAGCATTAAAAAAGCCTTGTTGCAACATTGTAACAAGGCTTTTTTATTTACCATAAAGGGATGGCTTTCTATTGGTTACATGATGGCTATTATAGGTTAGCGTTTATTATCAATAAGTTTCTCATCTACCTTTTGCTGCAACCAACCTAAATCGGCAATTTGTTTTGTTTCCTCTATTTTTTGTTTCAGTTCAGTCAGTTTTGGTTTGTCGCGTTTTGTTAGTCGTGATAATTTATCAGTGTATTTCAAGAAGTTGTTATACAACAATTTTACATTTTCACTTAATGTTTTATTTCTTCTCAAGTACACTTTAAATGCCTCAATGGCGCTCTGCATTGGGTCCCATTCATCGAGTTGATAATAAATTTTAATTTGCATGGTACGGGTATCCAGCGCATAAAAAATGTCGGTATATTCTACCTGATTAATTAATCGCAAGGCATCACCATATTGTCCTTTGAAAAACAATAAAGCCCCTTGATTATAATTATATGCATTCGACCTGAATTTTTCGTTCAGGCGATTTTTGTAATTTTTAATAAATTGTTCTGCCCAATTAAATTCACCAACACGCAATGCAGCTATTACCAGATTTTTAAATGTCCATGGCGACAAATCGCCGTCAACCATCAGCAATTCTTTTTCCAACGCTGCTTTCGATAAATCGAAGTATTCTCTTAAATATCGTTTTTCCCCTGCATTAATTTTTCGTATCGCAAAATTCTGTGCGTACGCATACATATCGCGCGCTTCATCAGGCGGGAATTTAGTTGTATGTTCATCTAACAATCTTTTCAGCTCTTCAAAATGCACTTCAGTGTCAGTATCAGTGAAGGTCATTAAAATTTGGTAGTAGATAGTGATGGATGGATACTCTTCATAACTATTCTCCTTTAGATGGTCTGAAATTTCTTTGAGCAAACGCAAATTATAATCTGTCACCACTAATTTTTGCCTGTTGATGAGCTCGCAACTATATTTGAGTTTGGTAGAGATGTAAAATAGATCCAGGAAATTGGCAGCTTCCTGCAGACTTGCATCATAAGCCCGTTTTTTTTGCCTGTCGAAAAATAAATTCACTTCGCTTTGTAATAAATACTCTTTAAAAAAATACGGAGCATTTCTAAAAGGGTTTTTTGTTAATGTATTCCTTGCTTCGCGAAGTGTTTGTTCAAATAATTTATCGGTTCCCCATTTATTATAGGTGCTCAATAAATGCACATAACCTTCAATATCTTCTTCAAAGTGATTATTATAACGGATATAATTTTCGCAGTGCTCCACAATATCGCTCATCATGTAGCCAATCTTTTTTTCATTGAGCGCAAGACCCGGAATACCTTTAGCTAACAACCGTTCCTTTTCAATGTTTTTACCATCAAATTCAGGCGCATATTTTTTCACATAATTATAAAATACCAGTAATTCTTCATCCTTATTAAAAAAGGGTGAAGCCAAGTAATCAGAAAACCTGCTCAGTTCTTTTGTGCTGAAATGCTTCAGCATTTCTATCATCTTGCTTTTATACATACAAACAGTGCGAAAAATACCATTTTTATTCGGAAACTCAGGTATTTGGGTGCAAAATATTAAAACTTGTCTTTATCGTAGTTTATTGATTATCAATTATTTATACCATTTTTAGTTAAAAAAGGAAACTAAAATCACCAAAAAACAGCTTGGAAATTACGGAAAATAAGAAAATATGTATTTTTTCTATGAGAAAAGAAGCCGTTTCTTTACATTGGAATTATCTAAAAAGGCTGAACATGCATTTGAAAAATATACCAGGAAAGAAGTTGCTAGTAGCTGCACTACTCAGTTTTGCCGGCGTTTTATCAAACCAGGGGTTAATTGCGCAAACAGTTACCGTAGTAGGTGATGATACCATTCGTTTGTGTGAAGGCACCACTGTGGTTATCGACCTGTTAGCAAACGATGTTGATGTTGACCCGGGTGAATCGCTGGAAACAGATATTTTGGTAGGACCCTCCAGTATTTTGATTGATTATGATGACGACGCGCTTCCTGAAGGTTCATATGCTATTGATGTTGATGCATCGTTTACCGGCACCGATTTTATGATTTATGAAGTTTGTGGTGAAGATGATTTGTGCGCAACAGGGATATTAACCATAATTGTAGCAGGTGAAGAAGGTTGTGTTTGGCCGGGTGATGCCAATGGCGATAGTATTTGTAATTATATTGACTTATTGCCAATTGGTGTTTATTATGGCTTTATAGGACCTGTTCGCGAAGATTCCGATGGTGGATGGGATGAAGCTTTTTGTGATGAATGGGATGAACCAGTTGGTGTGATATATGGCAATAACCCAAAATTTTCAGATTGTAATGGAGATGGTTTAATTAATGCTGCAGACACAGTAGTATTGGTAAATAATTATGGTTTACTTCGCGGAGCATACACACCAACAGGATTTATTGGCGGACCTGAAGACCCATTAATTAGTATTGATTTGCTTGCTGATACTATTGCAGCAGGAAGTAAAGTTGTAGTTCCAATTAATTTCGGAACAGCAGGTTCTCCGGCAACTAATATTTATGGGACAACATTTGACATTGTTTACGACAAAACATTAATTAAAAAAGACAGTATCAAAGTTACTTTCAATAGTGGTTGGCTTGGCACACCGGGTGAGGATATTATCTATCTGCAAAAAAACGATACGCTTAATGGTATATTGAGTGTTACTGTAACAAGAATAAATCACATCACCAGAACAGGATATGACCATTTTGCAGAATTAAGTTTTGTAATGGAAGATAATATTGCCGGCAAAACTTACGACCAAATTACATCAACCGTTAATTTCTGTATTGAATTACCACAGGTTATTAATCAAAAAGGTGTTGGCATTCCTGTTCAAACAGGATGTGATTCGGTAGTTGCATTACAATTTACAGGATTACAAAATAACAACTGGAATACTCAAATTATTACTTATCCAAATCCAGCACATGAATTTGTAAATGTTGTTCTTCCTGAAAATACTACGGGTCAATATTTGATTATAAATCAATTAGGTGAAGTAATTGTTCAACAACAATTCACAACCAATCAATTTAATATTTCAACTCAACATATACCTTCCGGTAATTATATTTTACAAATAATTGCTGATGCAAGTTTAATACATAAACAGCTAATTGTTCAACATTAATCACACTACTATGAAAAAGTTATTACTTAGCATTTTAATTCTCACAGGAATAAACGTTTTTGGTAACGCACCTGTTGCAGATTGTGATGCCGATTTTGAATTTACCGTTTCAGGGTTAACGGTAACATTTACTGATATTTCAGCAGCCGATCCGGGCCCAATTTTAAGTTGGAACTGGAATTTTGGTGATGGAACAACTTCTACGGAAGAAAACCCAACGCATACTTATGCAGAGCCGGGAGAATATGATGTATGCTTAACAATTCATGCTGATGGCGGATGTTTTGACGAAAAATGCGAAAGCAATATTGAAGTTGGATTAGGTGGCGCTGATTGTTTTGCCAACTTTGATTATGAATTTGATGGCGCAACTTTCTTTTTTGCAAGCAATACTGATCCCGGTCCGGGAGATGTAGATAGTTATATGTGGACTTTTGGCGATGGCAGTATTTCTGATGCTGAAAATCCTACACATACTTACGCTGAACCGGGTGTTTATAATGTATGCCTCGTTGTGCATTTTGCATCAGGATGTGTTGCAGAATTTTGTAATGAAATTGTTGTCGAAGGTGGTGGTGGTGGTGACTGCGTTGTAAATGCAGAAGTGGTTGGAACTGATGGCCTTTCAAAACATTTTGTTGCAACGGTAACTCCAGAACCTGATGAGGTAACTTATACCTGGTTTTTTGGTGATGGCACAACATTTACTGAAACAACTGCAGGCGGAGCTTCAGACCCTTGGCATGAATACGCAGAACCAGGAACATATAATGTTTGTGTAGTGATTGAAACAGGTGCAGGTTGTGTTGATGAATATTGTTTTGAAATTGTAGTTGAGGCTCCGGGTGGTGGCGATTGTGATGCAGATTTCGAATGGGATGCCGATGGTTTAACTGTGCATTTTATTGAAACTGCTGACGGCGGTGGTGCTGATATTATTTCTTATTATTGGGAATTTGGCGATGGTGCGACATCTGATGCTATGAATCCATTTCATACTTATGATGATGCAGATCATTATGAAGTTTGCCTCACTATAGTTACTGCAGAAGGTTGCACAAGTACATTCTGTGATGAAATTAATGTGGAAGAAGCGGGTGGTACTTGTGCTGCAAGTTATGTTGTTACTTCAACTGAATTAACTCCGGACGGATGGGTAGTTCATTTTGAAAACACCTCTACTTCTGCTGCGGATATTACATCTACAACTTGGTATTTTGGAGATGCAACAATTGGTGAAACATTTGATGCAGAACATTTATATACCGAAAGTGGCGTTTATGCAGTATGCTTGGTAATTTCTACAGCAGATGGTTGTACTGATGAATATTGTTTCGAATTATTTGTAGGTGGTGGCGAAGGAGATTGTGAAGCTAATTTTGAATTTGATACAGATATGCTTACTGCATCATTTTATGAAAATGCTGATGGCGGAGGTTCTGATATAGTATCTTATACATGGAGTTTTGGTGACGGTGAAACAAGTGATGCTTTAAATCCTGAACATACTTATGATGTTGCTGGAACGTATTTAGTTTGTTTAACCATTGTAACTGCCGACAGTTGTATTAGTACCTTATGCGAAGAAATTGATGTAGAGGGTGAAGGTGGTGATTGCGAAGCAAAATTTGATGTTACATCTATAACAGAAACAGGTTCAGGATGGGTAATTGTATTAAATAACAATTCAACTGGTTCCGAAATTTATCATTGGAATTTTGGTGATGGCGGCACATCTGAATCAGAAAATCCGGATCATTTATTCGAATTACCGGGCGTATATAATATTTGTTTGCAAATAGGTATAGAAGGCGGTGATTGTTTCGATGAAAAATGCGAAGAAGTGGTTATAGGTGGTGATGATTGTATTAACGAAACTGCAATTGACAGCACTTATGGTTGCATCGATGTTTACGAACCGGTTTGTGGTTGTGATGGCATTACCTATACCAATTCTTGTCATGCCATTTATTATGCAGGTGTTGTATTTTATACCGATGGTGCATGCGCAACTACAACTATTCAAGAAGAAAATATTTTCGGAACAGTTAAATTGAGCCCAAATCCTGCAACTTATAGCACAACATTAAGTTATGCTTTAAAAGAAAGCGGTTTAGTACAAATCGAAATTATGGATATTACTGGAAGTATTGTTTTGTCGCCGATAACTCATCCTTCGGTAGCAGGTAATTACACTATTCAATTAAATACACAAGATTTATCATCAGGTATTTATATTATTCGTTTAACTTCAAATGGCAATGAAGTGAAACAAAAACTGATGATTACAAAATAATTGCTCCTATTACTTGAAGCGCACAGTTGTCATGATTGTGCGCTTTTTTATTGCACTAATTTGAAGGAAATTAATCAGTGTGGTCTCGACCTTTAAATTCACCTTTTTTATACGACTTATCGAGGTCTTCCATTTCTTTTAATTCTTCAGCAGTCCAAGGCTTAATTACAATACCGGTTAAATTTGGTTTACCTGCATTTATCCATGCTGTTAACCAAAAGCTTCCCAATTCAATTATGGCATCACGCATTCTTCGTTCCACCATATCATTCATTAATTCATCATACTTTTCGGTATATGCTTTTGAATAAACACGAACAGTTGATGCACCTCTTGATTCGTAACTATATTTTTGGTCTGTAGGAAATTCTGCATTAAGTTTTGCTTCCAGATTTAATACACTATCAACTAAGGCATGGCTTTCCATAATTATTTCCCACACTTTTGCATTTATATCCGGTATATACTCAGCCTTGCCGGTAAAATAATCAAAATTTTCACCTAACAATTCAGGTATTCTCGATTCCCATAATCCGTGAATACCAACCTGGTTAGTTAATTGGCCGTTGTAATTTTCAGTGCAATGTAAAGGCACATGAGCATCTCCAACATAATGTCCTAAATCAGCAGATGTTTTTAAAATGTAATTCACATCTTTTTCTTTAAATGCATCAGTGAGTCGGAACATCATTTTTTCAATATACCATGGTACAATTCCATGTTCGTTTAATGTATCTTCCGAATATTTAATTACGGCATCATTCCATTTACGCGGAATACCATCATAAGGTGGTTCACCATAGTGGTCGATATCGATATAATGCCGAGGCGCTTCTTCTTTAAATGCGTAACGTCGTTTATCAGGATCAACTGCATGTTCGGTCACATACTGAATATGCGGTTTATAAAAACCGAATAAATCTTCAGGAAGTGTAAACAATGCCATATTATTGATACGTTGGTGGCCCCAGAAACCCCAAGGCACAGGCGCCGCAGCATAAACAACAAATGAAAGTGCAAAAAATGAAGTTAATATCAACTTTTTCATGTGAAAATATTCCTACAAGGATAATAAAAATCCAGCAAAATTTAGGAATACGACATACTGTCAGTCGTTGAGTGCAGATAAAATCAGGTCGCAGGCATAGTCAATTTCATCATTGGAAATTGTTAAAGGAGGTGCCAGTCGCAAACAATTTGCAGCAAACAAAAACCAATCAACAATTAAACCGGCTTCGATTAATTTTTTGTTAATTGTCATGTTCACTTCAACCGATGATAATTCAATAGCAAAAAACAAACCCGAATTTCTTATTTGTTTTATTTTGTGATGCTGCAATTTTGAAACTATTCTTTCAGCTTTCGCCAAACTATTTGCTACCAAATTTTGTGTAATCGTAAAATTGGCAGCAGCTAAACCTGCAGCGCAACTAATAGGATGACCACCAAAAGTTGTAAGATGGCCAAGCATGGGTGCATGTGTAAACATATTCATTTTTTCTTGGGAAGCTACAAACGCCCCAAGCGGTAATCCACCTCCAATAGCTTTTCCTAAAGTAATGATATCAGGAACTACTGCACTATGTTCCCATGCAAATAATTTTCCGGTGCGGCCAAATCCTGTCTGACATTCATCAAAAATTAATAATGTACCGGTTTCATCGCATTTATTTCTAATGGCTTGGAGATATCCGGATTGAGGTAAAATTACACCCGCTTCTGCCTGAATTGGTTCAATTAAAACAGCTGCAGTTTTTTCGGTAATTAAATTTATCTGATCAAAATTATTATACGATAAAACAGTATTGTCGGGAATTAATGGGCGAAAAGCATTTTTTCTTTCCTCGGTATTTCCCGCACTCAACGCACCCATTGTGCTGCCGTGGTAGGATTGATAAAACGAAATTATTTCCGGTCTGCCTGTAACTCGTTTTGCCAATTTAAGCGCGCCTTCAATTGCTTCAGAACCAGAGTTAACAAAATAAACCGAATCAAGTTGTGCAGGCATATGAGCAGCAATCCAAGTGGCAAATTGTACTTGCGGACTTTCAACAAATTCGCCGTACACCATCAGGTGACTATATTTATCCAATTGATTGGTAATAGCCAATTTTACATCCTGATTATTATGACCAACATTACTGACTGCAATGCCCGAAATCATATCCAGGAATTTTTTTCCATTTACATCAAACATCCAACAACCATCCGCTTTTACAATTTCCAACATTAAAGGAGTTGAACTGGTTTGCGCTACATGTCGAAGAAATAATTGGCGATTCATGTTTAATTATTATTATTCAGCTTTACGTTTTGTGTAAGGTTAATATTATTACAGTTAAAGTAATCAAAATTAGCAATCAGACTAATATATACGTTATGCCCAAACCTTTGTTCCGTCCGTGCAATTTTTACATATATCAATTTCGCTTCGTGATTTAAGCAAAGCGGTTCTGAAATTTTTGTATTTACCGTCCTGCCATAATTTTTTAAAAGTCATTTCTTTTAAATCACCTAACTGATGTTGAGCATCTTTATCAAAACAACAAGGCACCACTGCACCATCCCAGGTGATTACACATGAATGCCATAACTTCCAGCAGTGATTGAGCATTTTATTTTTAATAGTGTATTTTCCATCATCTTGTTTGGCGTAACGTGAATAGTAATCAATTGTAGGAATTAAATTACTGCCATTTTCATAATCATATATTTGTGCCGTTTTAAAAGCTACTTCATCAACACCAATTTCTTTACCTAATTTTTTTACATCTTCAATTTGGTGTTCGTTGGGCTTTACCACTAAAAACTGAAAAATAACAAAAGGTGTATTTGATTTCAGTTCTTTTTTCCACTTAACAATATTTCTTGCCCCTTCTAATACTTTTTCCAAATTACCACCAACACGATATTGCTGATAAACATCCTGCGTAGTTCCGTCAATGGAGATAATTAATCTGTCCAAACCACTTTCAATGGTTTTTTTTGCCATTTCGTCATTTAAATAATGTGCATTGGTTGATGTAGCAGTATATATCTTTTTTTTATTGGCATATTTCACCATATCCAAAAAATCGGGATTTAAATATGGTTCACCCTGAAAATAAAATATCAAATAGGTTAAGTCTTTACCTAATTCATCAATAGTATCCTTAAAAAAATCGCGTTTAAGCATACCGGTAGGCCTGGTAAATGCACGCAATCCGCTTGGGCATTCCGGGCAACGTAAATTGCAAGAGGTTGTTGGTTCAAACGAGATGGAAATAGGTAAACCCCATTGAACGGGTTTTTTAACCATCATACTGTAGTAATACGACGAAATCACTTTGGTCATGTTCCAAACCCTTCTAGGGGTCATTTTGGAAGCATAATTCATTGAATCGGTTAAACTAAATGGCATGATTGATTATTTGTTGTATGATGGTCCTCTCAGGTTATCTTCAAAACCCTCTAATGAGTGAAAATAGTTCAGTTCAATGTTACATTTTCTTTTGTCATCGGAACTGATATCATAACAAAAATCAAGAATTTCGGTAAATACCCCCGGTATACGGTAGGAGCGTTTGATGGTGCTTCGTTCTTTATCGCCATCGTACCAAAACATTTGTAATGTTTGGCAATAATTACATTTTATTGGCGTAAAGGGCTGACTAAGCAGTTCATCGTTAAATTGTTTCATGTATGCCATTATCATTTTAAATTCTTGCGGCTGGACATTAAAACAATAAGTATTAGAATCGAGACTGCTCAACATTAATTGAAAAGATGAACTATTTTCTGTGATATGAAACGAAACCACATTGAAATTACCGTCAAAAAACATGAAATCAATAAACCTTTCATTATAAGAACGAAAAGTAATAGGAGGCCCAATAATGGTGTCGGTTCCAATAATTGTCAAACTATCATCCCCAATAACATAATTCGAATCAACTCCCAAAGTTGAACTTTGAGCATGGATATTATTCGCTAAAATAGCTGCAAAAACAATAATCGCAATTTTTAATCTCATGATTGTTATAACTGTTCAAATTGTTTCAAAAAGCGCAGATCGTTTTCCGTAAACAATCTGATATCATTTATTTTATATTTTAAAATGGCCATACGTTCGAGGCCAAAACCAAAAGCAAAACCTGTATATTTCTCTGAATCGATTCCGCAATTTTCTAATACCACAGGGTCAACCATTCCACATCCTCCAATTTCAACCCATCCGGTGTGTTTACAAATTGCGCAACCACTTCCACCACAAACAAAACAACTTACGTCCATTTCAGCACTTGGCTCGGTGAATGGAAAATAACTGGGACGTAAACGAATTTTTGTTTGCGCTCCGTATAATTCCTGAGCAAGATACAAGAGTGTTTGTTTCATATCAGCGAAAGTCACGCCTTCGTCTATGTACAATAATTCTATTTGATGAAAGGTGCAATGCGCTCTTGCAGATATGGTTTCATTGCGATAGGTGCGACCAAGTGCCACAATACGAACGGGAGGTTGTTTACCTGATTTGGTAAGTTCTTCCATTACCCTAATCTGCACATTCGAGGTATGCGTGCGCAATAATACAGCAGGATTAACCTGAACATAAAATGTATCTTGCATATCACGCGCCGGATGGTCTTCCGGCATGCCGAGGGCAGTAAAGTTGTGCCAGTCATCTTCAATTTCTGGTCCATCAATGGCCGTATACCCTATTTTGGTAAAAATGGCCATCAATTCGTCCTTCATTAATGTTATTGGATGTCTGGAACCTGGAGCAGCAGTATTGACAGGCATGCTGATATCGATGTTGCCTGTAGTCGTATTCCCGGCATTTTTATAAACCAATTCCAACTCAGCAAAACGTTGTTCTGCCAATTGTTTGAGCTCGTTTACTTTTTGTCCGAATTCCTTTTTGCGCTCATTAGGTACATTTTTAATTTCAGCAAAAACATCTTTCAATACGTTTTTGGTACCCAGGAATTTAATTCTGAATTGTTCAAGTTCTGCAGCATTTGCAACAGGGAATGCTTTGACATCAGTCATCAGCGATTCGATAGCAGCAAATTGGTCCTGTAAGCCTTCCATACGCGCAAATTTACGAAAAAAGTAACGAGGCTGAAGGTGCTGCTCTTTAAGGATGTTTTTAGTGAGCTACTTTATGTCTTCCAACTTTATATTGGGCGGTATGCCCTGCGGAAATCTGGCAAACATATTTAACTGTTCGTAGGGAAGATGTTTTTGCTTATACGTAAACTCATTCTCCGCATTACCGGTAATTATAGAGGTGACCACGATATTTAGAGGCATTGTTATAACTAAAAGAAACCCATGTGAAATAGTTGCTAAAGCATAGGTAGGAATTGTCCATCCATAGTGGTATCCTTCAGCATATCTAACAAGATATCGTTGTATTTCACTTTTAGGAATTTCGCGGCATATTTTAGTAGCATCACTCCTAACAATTATTTTGTTTGAATCAACAGCAATGAGTTCACCCTGAATAATTGCCTGAGCTTTAAAGCGATACACTTTAATATTAGCACCGTATTGACTGCTTGGAATATTTTCAGCTGCGGGCAAATAACGAGGAGTAGCGCAACTACACAACAATGAAATTGCGATAGCGAAAACAATTAAGTTAGTTTTCATAATAGGAAAAATTTTCAGTATCAATTTTTGAATTCCAAAAATCAGCTTCCATACCAGTTTCATATTTTTTATAATTAGCTGCTTCCATTTTTAAATATTTTTTCGGATTAAGCAGCATGGTATGTAACATTTGCAGGTCTTTATCTTTTACCCAGTGTGAACGCATCCACTCGAGATAATATCCTTTTGAATATAAAAATAATTCGTATTCTGTATCTTTCTCAGGTAATTGAAATTGCATAGTAAATGCATCTCCGGGCATAGAAATTAAATATGCTGAAGTATCTCTCAACTTATTCAAAGCTTGTTCGTCGGCAACACCTTTATTGAATATAGCAGTTGGGCTTATTGATAATGGTGTAGCGGTTGATATAATATTAGTTAGCGCTACATTATCGATACGCCAAAGTCCCTTATTTAAAACGATTTTAATTTTTGGATTGGCATTTTTTTCTTTGTTATTAATTTTAAGTATCTGCTGATTAACAGCAATAGGTCCTGTTTCGAAAAGTCCAGATTGTAATTCCCATTTTTTATCAGATTCAATCCACAAATAAACATCAATATCACCTAGTTCTTTTTTAATTCCTCCACTCAATTGTTTTTTAACATTTTCGTCTGTTTCCAATAAGGCAAACATATCGCCAACCTGGTCGCCCATATATCCCATTGCTGAATATATAAAATAGGTGGTCATGAGTGTTTGTCTGAAATTAATCACCAATCCTAAATCTTGTTTTGCATCTACCTGTTTAAAATCGATAAAAATGGATTCCTTGGCACTTAAATTATTTTCATCAGCGCCGGAAAATCGCTCATGTAAATCTTTTGCAGCTAATAAGTTGGTGATATCACCTTCTTCAGCAAGAGCGAGGGCTGGCTTGTAAAAATTTTCACAAATAAAAAAATCGTTTTTAGCAGTTTGATAAACGGTTTGATTAATTTTTTTGGAAACAGCAAACAATTTGACATCATTTACACAATGCGTTTCCAATGCTTCATTTTTCATGGTGATATTAAAAATACCATCTATAATTTTGGCATTGTTTAATGCATCTATGTCAAAGTATTCCATACTTGGTGCAATGGCATTAGAAAATCCTTCGGCATCAGCATAATGGAAATTTTGATCGGGTTGCAAATAAAATGTAGGGCAGGAACCGAAGCACGCCTTAGGTGTAGTTATACAAAACACACCGAGGGCAACATCTGCACTTGCTAATATACTAAGTGCTGCTATTCGATCTGATTCATTTTTATTCAGTTTCGTATTGGTTTCGAAAATAGCCACACTGTCAATTGGAATTATCAGCTCTCCTTCAAAAATGAGGTTTCTGTTAAAATCATATTTTACACCCGAACCTGAAACCGTCTTTTGTTTATTATCTATTTTCCAGTTATTAGTTAATATACACACATCCCCATTTTTAATATGCGCTTTTAAAAAGGGCTGCATTGGAAGTGAAGAAGTTGCATGTATCAAACTATTTGCATCCCGATAATTGGAACGAAAATAATGTTTGTTACAAGCTAATAATCCAAATAGAAAAATAAAAGTGAAAGTGTAAAAGATGCGCTTCCGGGTTTTCATTGTTATTCGTTTAAATAAAATCGCATTAACATAAGACAAGCGTTAATATATAAAGCTACAAAATAAATCACAAAGTTGGTTTGATGATATTAAACCAACGATTATGGGCAAAAAAAAACGGCTGCTAAAATAGCAGCCGTTTGAAATATATTAATTGTAATTATTCAACTACAAATTTTTCAGAGTAGTTTGATTTACCATTGCTGATAACAACGAAGTAGAAGCCAGCTTCTAATGATTGGATGTTAACATCAATCATGTTTTCACCTGGAGTTACTGCAGCAATTGATTCACCAACCTGACGGCCGAGGATATCAACTAATTTAACAGTAACATTCATGTCTTCCTGAACGCTGAAGTAATCAACAGTAACCATATCACCTGTAGCAGGGTTAGGGAACACGCCAAGGATTGAGTTATTCCATTCATCTTCAAGTAAAGCAGATGTACCATCATCTTTCCAGTTTGTAGAACGAACTGAAATTAATAAATCATAGCAATCACCTGTGTTGAAAGCACCTGAATAACCATAAACCTGAACATAACGAGTTCCAGCGCTACCGATGTTCCAAATAATTTGTTCATCAGTAGTACCACCGTTTTCAGATAAACCTTTTTGAACTACAGATTGGTTGTATAATTTAACATCGTAGTCAGCAGGTAATGAAGTCAGGTTAATTTTAATTTTAGTATTAGCACCGGTTGTAGTGAATTTAAACCAGTCAACATCAGTAGAGCTAGCAATTAACTCCTGGTAAGTTGTACCAGCAGATAATGTAATTGCAGTTCCAGAAGTATTGTTTGGTTCGTAGTTGTCAACGCAAGTTGCACCACCACCAGTAGTAGTAAAGTTTGTAGAAGCAGAGTATGCGCTTGTAGTACCACCGCTACATACAGTTTGAACTTGCCATTCGTAAGTTGTACCTGCAGTTAAGCCGGTAACAGCTTTAGAAGTTGTAGCAGAAGTTGTAGTAGTCCAAGTTGCAGCAGCAGTAGCTTTATAACGAACGTTATAGCTAGTAGCACCAGCAGCAGCAGTCCAGTTGAAGGTAGCTGAAGTTGTAGCAACTGAAGTAGTATTCATACCGGTTGGAGTGTTACAAGTAGCACCACCACCGCCTGCGCAGCCGTTAGATGTTGTGATGGCATTTCTAGAACCACCAACTGCAAATAAAGCTTGCATTCTTGTTTTTTGACCTGTAGTGAAGAGGTTCATACAACCATCATCAGTATAGTCCATGTAGTTTTGATACATGTCACCATCAGGACCGTTAGAGCAAGAGATACGGATAGCACCGTTAGGGCAACCATAATTTTCATCAGCCTGATTTGGAGTATCACCAACTGAGTCAGAACCGGCACAGCTTGTACCATCGTCACCCCAGATATGGAATAAATTCAACCAGTGACCAACTTCGTGAGTTGCAGTACGACCCAGGTTATAAGGAGCAGCAGCACCAGTAACACCGATATATTGGTAGTCGATAACCACACCATCAGTTGATGCAGAACCGCCAGGGAACTGAGCATATCCTAATAAACCACCACTTAAGTCACAAACCCAAAGGTTTAAATATTTGTTTCTGTCCCAAATAGTTTTACCATAAGTAGCAAACTTCATATCATCGCCAGTGCTGAAAGAAGTTTTAGTAGTGCTAGTTCTGGTAATACCAGTTGTAGCGTTACCACTTGGGTCAGTAGTAGCTAAACAGAATTGGATTTCAGTATCAGCTGCTTCAGCTAAAAAGTAAGCTGGAGTTTCGCCAACATCTGAGTTTAAACGACGGAAATCGTCATTTAATACTTCAAGTTGTTCTAATAAACGAGCATCAGATACGTTTTCTGCTGCAACGTTGTAAACTACGTGAAATACAACTGGAATAGTAATAACAGCTCTTTCGCCATCATTTGCAGCTGTAGCCACATAATTTTGTGTAAATTCTTCAATAGCTGCGCGATTTGCTTCGTACATTGGATCTTCAGCTCTTAAACGAGCATCTACGTCCATTGTTGAGCAGTTACGCTGTGGCGCTTGTGCCATCACTAGGCCTCCCAACATCAATGAGAAAGCTGTGAAAAGTAACGATTTTTTCAACATCTGAAATTAAAATTAAGGGTTAATTAATGAATAAATTGGTTAACTAATATTTAAACTGTGTGGCGTTTTAAGGTTACGACTAAGGAATTTAGAACATAACTAATTACTTTATAATGCGTAGATGCCCCTCCCCCCTTAAAAGTTGCGTAAAAATAGGAGTTTTTTGCAATTTTCGTAAATTTCCTTACAAAAATGTTGACACACATAATGTGGACTGTCACGTAATTGCATTTTTAAGCACAAATTTGTGTCACAGAATTGTCTAATATGCTGATTATCAATACATAATAGGTTAAGAAAAAAAATTTAAGGCTGTCATGGAATGCCATTTTTTTAACCAATTGTCATCTTTGCAACGTATTGATTTAGATGGTTATCTTAATTGCAATTAATTCAATAAACCGAACTAAATTCTATTGATTTTGTAATTGTATTACAAGTACAGGTTTGGTAAAATCATCTTGTGGTAAATTTGCACGTGGAAAAAATTTTAAGAGAAATATTGAGTAGACGCATCATGGTGTTAGATGGTGCTATGGGTAGTATGATTCAGCGGTATAAACTTAGTGAAACTGAGTTCAGAGGGGAGCGATTCAAAGGCCATCCGCATGATTTAAGAGGTAATAACGATTTATTATCACTCACTCAACCACAAATAATTACCGAAATACACGAGCAATACCTGGAGGCAGGTGCTGATATCATAGAAACCAACACATTTAGCGCTACAGTTATAGCCCAAGCCGATTACGGGCTGGAACACTTAGCATATGAATTAAACCTGGTGTCTGCCCAACTAGCTAAAGCTGCTGCTACCAAGTTTACTCAGTTAAATCCCCAGCAACCTCGATTTGTAGCCGGGGCGCTTGGGCCTACTAATAAAACATTAAGCTTATCGCCGGATGTCAATAACCCCGGCTTTCGGACTGTCACCTTCGATCAAATGGCTGCAGCATATTATGAAGAAGCTCGAGGTTTAGTAGATGGTGGTGCAGATATATTGTTGGTAGAAACCATTTTTGATACCCTCAACGCAAAGGCTGCGATTTACGCTATAGATAAATTATTTGCTGAAATCGGCAGGAAATTGCCGGTTATGATTTCGGGAACAATAACCGATGCAAGCGGCAGAACTTTGAGCGGACAAACATTGGAAGCATTTTTAGTTGCTGTTAGTCACCTCCCATTACTAAGTATAGGATTAAATTGCGCACTCGGAGCCAAACAATTAAAAGAATATGTTCAAACGTTATCATCCAATACCGATTTATTTGTTTCTGCATATCCGAATGCCGGCTTACCGAATGCATTTGGCGAATACGATGAAACCCCTGAAAGCAATGGCAACGATGTTGAAGTGTATTTAAAAAATGGTTGGGTAAATATTATTGGAGGATGTTGTGGAACTACACCTGACCATATTCAATATATCGCAAAATTAGCTGCAAAATATCCACCTCGTAAACCTGTTACATTACCATTATTACCTGCATTTTCAGGATTAGAAAAATTTACACTTTTTGAAGGAAGTAATTTTGTTAATGTTGGAGAAAGAACAAACATAACAGGCAGCAAACAATTTAAACGTTTAATTACAGAAGAAAAATATGATGAAGCATTAATCGTAGCTCGTCAGCAAGTAGAAAATGGTGCACAAATTATTGATGTGAACATGGATGAGGGCATGATAGATTCAGTTAATGCCATGACTACTTTTCTGAATCTGATTGCAGCTGAACCTGATATAGCCAAAGTGCCCATAATGATTGACTCGAGCAAGTGGGATGTTATAGAAGCAGGATTAAAATGTGTGCAAGGAAAAAGTATTGTAAATTCAATTTCCTTAAAAGAAGGTGAATCGGTATTTAAAGCACATGCATTAAAAGCAAAACAATTAGGTGCTGCAGTAATCGTGATGGCATTTGATGAAGAAGGCCAGGCAACCACCTACGAAAAAAGAATTGCCATTTGCGAGAGAGCATATAACATTTTAGTAAATGAAATTCATTTTACGCCAACAGATATCATTTTCGACCCTAATATTTTAACTATTGGAACCGGAATTGAAGAACATAATAATTATGCTGTTGATTTTATTCGCGCTACGAAATGGATTAAAGCAAATTTGCCGGGTGCTTTAGTGAGTGGTGGTGTAAGTAATATTTCATTTGCATTTCAAGGAAATAACACTGTTCGCGAGGCCATGCATGCCGCATTTTTATACCATGCAATTAAAGCAGGTATGGATATGGGTATTGTGAATGCAGGTATGATTGACATCTATGAAAACATTGATAAAGATTTGTTGGTAAAAATTGAAGATGTCATTTTTAATCGCAATGAAAATGCAACAGAAAACCTGATAGCTTTTGCTGAAACACTTAAGAAAAAAGATAAAGCAGCGGTAGTGACTGATGAATGGCGAAATTATAGTGTTGAAGAACGATTAAGTTACTCGTTGGTAAAAGGAATAACCGAATTTATTGACAGCGATATAGAAGAAGCACGATTAAAATATGCTGTGCCACTGGATGTAATTGAAGGGCCGCTTATGGCAGGTATGAATGTGGTTGGCGATTTATTTGGCAGCGGGAAAATGTTTTTACCTCAGGTGGTGAAAAGCGCACGTGTAATGAAAAAAGCAGTGGCTTATTTACAACCTTTTATAGAACTGGAAAAATCGCAAACCGGCAATACAGAAGGCAGGAAAAAAGTATTACTCGCAACCGTAAAAGGAGATGTGCATGATATTGGAAAAAACATTGTTGGTGTTGTGCTGGCGTGTAATAATTATACCATTATTGACCTAGGTGTAATGGTGCCGACTGAAAAAATTCTAACAACTGCTGTTGCAGAAAAAGTAGACATTATTGGATTAAGCGGATTAATTACACCATCGCTGGATGAAATGGTGCATGTTGCTGATGAAATGGAAAAGCGGAATATGACTATCCCTTTATTGATTGGTGGTGCTACTACATCAAGAACTCATACTGCAGTTAAAATTGCACCGGTTTATTCTCAGCCTGTTATTCATGTTACCGATGCATCACGCAGTGTTACTATTGCCGGGAAATTATTAGGTGCCGAAAAAAACAATTTTATTAAAGAAATACGTGATGAATATGCCATTATACATACCAATCACAAATCGAAACAATCGTTTAAAGGGTATATTTCAATTGGTGAGGCGCGGAATAACAAAATAGCGCTTCAACAAAAAAACTACACTCCTACTGTCCCAACTTTTACTGGGGTTAAAGTGTTTGATAATTATCCATTAGCTGAGCTTGTTGCGTATATAGACTGGACACCATTTTTTCAAACATGGGAATTACATGGGAAATACCCTGCTATATTTGAGGATGAAATTATTGGTGATGCAGCTCAAAAATTATATGATGATGCTCAACATTTACTTAAATCTATAATTGAACACAATTGGTTAACTGCAAAAGCAGTAGTTGGTATTTTTAAAGCTAACTCCGTTCAAGATGATATAATTGTGCGCAACGAAAATGATGAAACTATCACGGTATTACATCATATTCGTCAGCAAAATAAAAAAGCTGACAATCAACAAAATTATTGTTTAAGTGATTTTATTTTACCAGATACTGACGGCGTTACTGACTACATTGGCGCTTTTGCAGTAAGTGCAGGTTTTAATATTGAAACCAAAGTTGCGGAGTTTGAAGCGCAACATGATGATTATAATTCAATTTTACTAAAAGCACTTGCCGACCGTTTAGCAGAAGCTTTTGCAGAAAGAATGCACGAGTTGGTTCGAAAAGAAATTTGGGGCTATGCTAAAAATGAAAGCACTACCTTAGATGATTTAATATCAGAAAAATATATTGGCATAAGACCTGCTCCGGGTTATCCTGCTTGTCCTGACCATACTGAAAAAATTACTTTGTTTAATTTATTGGATGTAACCAATAATATCGGTTTACAATTGACTGAAAGTATGGCGATGTATCCTGCAGCAAGTGTAAGTGGTTGGTATTTTGCACGTCCGGAATCTAAATATTTTGGTATTGGAAAAATCGGTAAAGATCAGGTGATTGATTTAGCTAAACGCAAAAATATGGATGTAACTGTGTTAGAAAAATGGTTAAGTAGCAACTTGAACTATTAAGTGGAATACTATTTTGTTTTATTTTTTCCTAAAGAAGAACTGATTTGTTCAGCTAATTTTTCTGCCCAAAGTCCATACATTTTTCCTGAAGGATGCAAACCATCGTTGGCCAATAAGGCATTGTCATTTTTCGCCAATCTCGATATTGCTGTAATATCTAAATATTGCACCTTATACTGATTTGTTAGTTGTTTGTTAATGGCATTGAAGGTATTTATTTCTTCAGCTATCTGTTCAGAGCTGGTTTGTAAATTGGCTGCAAATGGTGTAACACCATAATCCGGAATGCTCAGTACAAAAACATGTTGTGCATTATTATCAGCAAATCGAATAGCTGTTTGTAATAAAGCTTCGAAATTTTTTGCATAGGTCGCTGTATCATATCCTCTAAACTGGTCGTTTACGCCGATTAATAATGTAACGATTTCGTAAGTATGTTGAGGTGTATTTTTTTCGATATTCGTTATGAGTTCCTGACTGGTAAAACCTGTGCGTGCGATTATCTCCGGTTTTGCGAAATTAAGGTTTTGTTGTGCTAATAATTCTACCGTTAATTCAGGAAATCGCTCTTCAGCGTGAACAGATTGGCCAATCGTATAGCTATCGCCTAAACAAAGCATAGTTTTTTCTTTAGGCATAAATAATGTAGTGCAAAATAATAACAGCTGTATCATCATAACCTATATACGCATTAAATGCCGGTTTGGATGGCATTTATCAGTTAAGTGGTAATTGTCCGCTCAATTTCAACAGTTGCAATTCAGCCAATTTTGCATTCAGCGTTTCTACCAATAACCTATTTTTTGCCTGGAGTAAACTTTGCTGAATATCACGCAGTTCAACGGCTGTAATATTGCCAAGATTATATTTCTCGATAGCAATAGCCACATTGCCTTGGGCAGCTGCAATATTTTTTTGTTCCAGGTTCATTAAATAAAGCGATGTAGTATATTGATTATAAATAGTCAACAAAATAGTATTTAACTCTAATTGTATTTGCTGGGTTGTTGTAACAACCTTTTCCTGTTCAATACGAGCAATCTGCAAATTTTTTGTTGTAGTTAGCCCGTTAAACAATGGAACACTTAATGTTAACCCAACTGAAGGTCCGTAATTGAGATTTGATTCAACAAATCCGGATTCAGATGTTGAACGCAAATATCCATATCCACCTATAAGATTAAGTTCAGGGTACAACATTGCTTTATATTCTTTAATACCAAGTGCTATAATATCAACTTCATTTTTAGCTATTTGCAAATCGGTATTGGCTTCGATAGTTTTAGCAAGTAAATCATTATAATTAAGGCTAGTTGCAATTTCAATTTTTTCGTCGGTATCAAAATCGGTTTCAGGGCTTCGACCTAATAAATTATTGATATTTGCTTTTACATTTTTTAATTGTAATTGTGTTTGCAACAATGATGTGCTGTCCGCAGATAAATCAACTTCTGCTTGCAACACATCTAATCGCGAAGCAGCACCTAAACGTTCTCTGCCACCCGCAATATTCAATCGCTCTGTAGAAACTGCAATATTCGACTTATTCACTGTTTCTGCTTCTTTTAGTTGTATTAGCTGAAACCACATTGCCTGCAGATTAAACATGGCAGTTTCTATTTGTTGCTTAAGTTGTAGTTGACTTAAATTTTCGAATTCATTTAATTTATCCTTTGTTGCAAACATGGCAAAACCGTCGAATAAAGTCCAGTTAATATAAACACCTGCATCAAGCGCATTAGCGCCCGCATTATCAACTGACCTGACATCGCCGCTGAAATATTGTTGTTCTGAATTTGAAAGTTCAGTATTATATGCAGCTTCAGCAGTAACAGTAGGTAACATACCGGCAAAACCTGCAGAATTTTGCAAGCCGGAAATATCGGTTTCTAGCTTTTGAATAATTATCCCATAATTATTGCTAAGCATTATTGCTTTAGCTTCATTCAATGTTAATTGCTGCGCCTTTGTTGTTAATTGTGTAACAACAAACAGTATTGATATAAGTATTTTGAAATGATTAATCTTCATTTGTATGAGCAATTTTTTTATGATTTGATGACCACATCAGATACAACAAAGGAATTAAGTATAATGTTAAAATCAATGAAAACAATAACCCGCCGACAATAACAATTCCCATTGAAACACGGCTTTTTGATGATGCACCTAACGCCAATGCGATGGGTAAAGCGCCTAAAATAGTTGCAAAACTTGTCATCAAAATTGGTCTGAATCGTTGTGTTGCTGCTTCAAGTACAGCATCAAATTTATTTAAACCTGTCTCTTTTTTTTGATTAGCGAATTCAACAATAAGAATACCATTTTTGGTTACAATTCCAACTAAAACAATGATACCAACATAACTAAAAACATTCAAGGTTTGTTTGAAAATAAACAATGACAAAACAGCGCCGGAAAGTGCTAGCAGAATTGTGAACATCATAATAAAAGGGTCACGGAAACTTTCGAATTGTGCGGAAAGAATTAAATAAATTAAAATTAGTGCCAAGTAAAATGCATAAAGAAAACTGTTGCTGCTTTCTTCAAATTCTTTTGAAGTACCGGCTAATGCAGTGGAAAAGTCATCGTTCAACGTACTTTCTGCAATTTTATCCATCACTTCAATACCATCACCAATGGTATATCCCGGTGCAGGGTTTGCAGAAATAGTGGCAGATACGTATCTGTTATAACGAAATAACTGAGGTGGCGAACTTTTATCAGTAAGTGTTACTAAATTATCCAATTGAATTAATTCACCTCGATTATTTTTAACGTAGGCTTTACTTAAATCGAGTGGTTCATCTCGATTATCCCGGGTTGCCTGACCAATTACCTGATATTGTTTATTATTAAAAATAAAAAATCCAAAACGCTGACCACTAAAATATAATTGCAATGTTTCTGCAATATCACGGACAGTTACACCTAATGCACGAGCTCTGTCTCTATCTATTTCAACGGTTAATTCCGGTTTATTAAATTTTAAATTGATATCTACAACCAGAAATGCAGGTTCTTGTGCGGCCTTTTCCATAAAAACCGGGATAGCAGCGCGCAATTGTTCAAAGTCAGGCGCCTGAATTACATATTGAACAGGCAAACCTGCTCTCCTATCGCCACCAATAGTTTGCTCCTGACTTACGAATGTTCTAGCGAAGTTGTATTTTTTAGCTAATGCAGCCATTTCATCCGCCAATTCCTGTTGCGATTTATCCCGCAATTCCGCTTCAACCAAATTAACACGAATAAAACTGGAATTTGCAGCACTAGAAGAACCAAAACTTGGTGCGGTTACGGCAATGATATTTCTTTTTTCGGGCAGTGTATCAATAAATGCAATTAAATCCTGATTAAACGCATCCATTTTTTCGAATGACGTTCCTTCAGGCGCAGTTGCATTAATTACAAAACGTCCTTTGTCTTCCATAGGAGCTAATTCTTCAGGCAGCTTTCCACCAAAATAAATAATGATAAATGCAGCCAGTCCTATGATTAAGAACGCAACACTTTTTATGCCCATTATCGTTTTTAAAGACCTGTTATATAAACGATTAAGTGCTTCAAAAAATGGTTCAGTGGCACGATATAACCAATTGTGACGTTCCCTGTTTTTTAAAATGCGGGAACTCATCATTGGTGTAAGTGTAAGGGAAACAATAGCAGAAATAATAACAGCACCCGCTACTGTAATTCCAAATTCGCGGAACAATCGCCCTGTTAATCCCTGTAAAAAAATGATAGGTAAAAAAACTGCTGCTAATGTTACAGTAGTGGATATAATGGCAAATATTATTTCTTTTGAACCTTCGTGAGCAGCTTGTAAAGGAGGTGTGCCTTTTTCTACTTTCGCATAAATGTTTTCAAGCACAACTATTGCATCATCAACCACAATACCGGTTGCCAATACAATACCGAGCAGCGTTAAAATATTGATTGAAAACCCGGCAATATACATTATAAAAAATGCACCTATCAGGGAAATAGGAATAGCAATTACCGGAATTAATGTTGTGCGCCAATCTCTTAAGAACGCAAAAATGATAAGCACCACAAGCAGGAATGCAATAATTAATGTTTCTTTTACCTCGTCAATTGCTTTGCGGATACTAAGGGTTGAATCGAGTGCGATTTCATATTTTAAATCCGGAGGTAATTCATCCTTAATTTTATCTACCCGATTATAAAATTCATCTGCAATGTCGATATAATTAGAGCCGGGTTGTGGTGTAATCGCGACAGCAACTTGCGGAATGCCACCATTTCCTCTAAGTATAGATCTTTCGTTTTCTGGTAATAATTTAGCTTCACCTATGTCTTTTAACTTTATTACAGCGCCATCGGTTTCTTTAATAATTAATTCATTAAAATCTTCTTGAGTAGTTAGCCTTCCAAATGTTCGAATTGACAATTCGGTATTATATCCTTCTATTCTTCCAGTGGGCAATTCCACATTTTCTTTATTTAGTGCATCACGAACATCCAATGGTGTTAAATTGTATCCGGCTAATTTCACAGGATCCAGCAGTAACTTCATGGAATATTTTTTTTCACCCCAAATTCTAATTTCACTTACTCCGGGAATTGTTTGTAATCTTTCCTTAAATACATTGTTAGCAATTTCTGACAATTCCAATAATGTACGTTGATCACTTTGAATGGTCATTGAAACAATTGGATTAGAGTCCGCACTTGTTTTGGCAACTACCGGCGGATCACAGTCAGGAGGCAAATTCCTCACAGCCTGACTTACACGGTCGCGAACATCATTGGTTGCTGCTTCCAAATCAACATCTAATTCAAACTCAACGGTGATGGTGCTTCTGCCATCGGCACTTGTTGAAGATAATGAACGAATACCTGCAATACCGTTAATATTTTCTTCGAGCACTTCTGTAATCTGCGATTCAACAACGTCAGCATTTGCACCAATATAGTTAGTAGTAACGGTAATAATTGGAGGGTCCACACTGGGATATTCTCTCACCCCTAAAAAGGAGTAACCAATAATTCCAAATAATAAAATTAAAATGGATATTACTGTTGCGAGTACGGGACGATTTATAGAAACTGAAGATAAATTCATGTAGTTTACAATTAATTTGATTTACCTGAAAGAATTGGTTTAACCGGCATTCCATCGCGCACAGTTAATAATCCTGTTACAATAACAGTATCTCCTTTCGAAATACCCTCAACAATTTGTGTAGTTGTTTCTGTTCTTAATCCGGTTGAAACCACAGTCATGGTTGCTTTACCATTTTTCACCAGCATTACCGACTGCCCTTTAATTGTCGGAACTAATGCTTCAGAAGGCAAAACCATTGCATCCTGAATGGTGGACAAATTAATTTCCAACTTTGCAAACGCGCCTGGAATGAGTTCATTATTTGTATTTGGTCCTGTTGCTCTTATTTTAATTGTGCGAGTTGCAGGGTCAATTTTTGGTTCTTTTGCGTAAACCGTTGCTGAATATAATTTATTATTACCTTCCACAGTATAATTAACTGTAGCACCATTTTTAATATTACCCGAATATTTTTCAGGGATACTAAATTCAATTTTAACAGGATGCGTTTGTTGTAATGTTGCAATTAAATTGGCAGGTGTAACATAACCACCTTCGCTGATGTATCGCAAACCGATAATTCCGGAAAACGGTGCTGTAATTTTAGTTTTGGCAATTTGTGTATTTAATAATTCAATTTCCGATTCGAGTTTTAACAGGTAATTGAGAGATGCATCATAATCTTCTTTACTAATGCCGCCAATTGCTGCTAATTGTTTTTTTCGTGATTCATCATCTTTAGCCAATTGAACAGATAATTCTGTTCGTTTTAACTGAGATAGCAATTCTCTGTCATCAATACTAATCAGTAATTTACCTGCAGCAACACTTTCTCCTTCCTTAAAATACACACCTGTAACACGACCTTGAATCTCGCTGCGTATTTCCACTTCCTCATTAGCGAGCACAGTGCCTGTAGCATCAATTGAGTTATCCATGTTTTCACTTCCGACAATAATTACCTTAACAGGTTGAGCAGGAGGTGGCCCAGCAACGACAGGTTGATCGACTGATTTCTTTTCCCCGCAGGCAGCAAATGCAATAAGCATTCCTGAACCAATCACCACTAATAAATATTTTGATGCACGCATAATGTATAGATATAAGAGATATAGAATATTTGTTTAAGTCTAATAATAGCAAAAAAGTTTACCAAAAATTGTTAATTCTCAAAGGAAATACCATAATCTTTTTTCAATTGTGCTAAATCCTCTTTAAAATATTGTATGGCAATTTCCTTTTCATGGGGAGATAAGGGTTGAATAACCACTTGTTTTTTATTCATTGCATATACTTTATCAATGATGCCTGATTTTATCACCAGATTCCGAAATGGGCGCAAAATAAATGATATCGTTTTACGAATTGGATTATTTCGGTTTAAAAGGAATTGCTGTAACCAAATACTTTTCGCTCCTGAAGCTGCATTAAATTCCTTATTGGCTTCTTCAAAAGGGACATAATTAATATCCAATCGACTGCACAAATTGCGATAAAATGATTCCGGGTTGTTTTTTAAATCATTTAATTTCAATATAACAAGCTGAGATACATTAAAGTATTTATTCCAAATGCTGATATGTTTATGATACAAACTGCCATATAAATGACAGGTATTATTTACATCAACAATATCAAGTGTATTCAATCTTTCTTTTTCCAAATCAATTGTGCTCAGAAATGAATTTTCTTTTTTCTCATGACCAAAATTGACTGAATAGTTATAATTACTATACGAGCGGGAAATTGGATCGCGCAGCATAATAATTATTTTCATATTTGGATTATAGGCGAACACTTTTTCAGGAGCAGAATGATCCATAAGTAAATAGGTATCTGCTGTTGTTGTTATTTTTTTTGTTTCTTTAGGGAACAAACTATGGAAATAAGATTCACCTCTTTTATATAAATCGGCAATAGAAAAATAATGCACCTCTTTTGTAATAGAACTACTCACTTCAGGATGCGCTGCGAGATAAGCAGAAATAGAAGTTGTGCCACTTCGCCCTGCGCCAATTACCAAAACATTTACCAGCGTCATTTGCCAAGCCTCCTTTTAAAGCGGTGATAATAATATTCGTTGCCAATTATTTCCTGTAATCCGTACCGTATATGTTCAGCAGGAATACGTTCAATATGTTTTGGATATTTGGTTGTTTGTAATCCGGCCGTACCAAAACTTAAGTCAATTTTTAATTCTCCATACATAGCCGGAAATAATTCTTTCACAACACCATCTGCGGTAAAAGGAAAAGCAAAATATTTCTTTTTAAGTTGAAAATTATCTGCAATTATCTGCATACTATCACGAGTTTGCAAAAATTGAATTTGGGGGTCTATTGTCCGATATTCAGGATGATTTATTGAATGTGCGCCAATGGCATGACCTTCCTTAATTAAATCTAGAATTTGAGCAGAAGTTAAATAAGGGGTATGTTCAGCTAAATAAGTATTGAAGGACACATGACAAGCCAAAGCAATTTTATCTATTAATTCAGTATCGCTCCATTTAAGTTGCAATAAATATTTTGCGGGGTTTGCAATTTTTACTTTTCCTAAACTTAATAAATTGGTTATCTGTTTACTCAATTTTTCGGTTGGCACTTTTTCAATTAAAACAGCAACCTTGTATCTATAAAACAACCCTTTATTATCAATAAAATCGCTATTTAAAAAAAAGGTGGCAGGAATTCCCATTTGTTTGAGAATTGGTGCGACTACCGAATGCATTTCACTTAGACCATCATCAAAAGAAAGCACAAAATATAATTTGCCTTTTTCATAATTTCCTGCAACATAATCATCCATATGCAATGGCGTAAAATGTTTCAACAGGTATCCCATTTCATCTTCAAAAGAAGTTGTGTCTTTTATAGGATAAAGGTGTTTGATATGAGGGACTGACTGATTACTAACAATATGATAAAATGGGAAAATGATGTGTACACCTGTATTTTTCGCAAGGCGCTGCAAGTCCGCATTTTTATTGCGATTGTTAAAAGTATTAAAATACAGTTGTTTAAAGCTTTGCATGCGCCAATTGTATAAAGCATGTAAAGCTAAATCAATTCACTTAAAAGGTTCTCCTCATTTACCCATCTTTTACAACTAGGCAAATAAATCGAAATCCAGTTTCAATTGACCGGGGCGCTTAAATGACTTGATATTATATTCGAACGCTTTCTTTTTCGGCATGTATTTGTCACGCATTAGATAAAAAAGTTGATGAATACTATTAGCCAATTCTCCATCACCACGCATTCTGAGTGACCAGCGACTATCATTAAGTTGTCCCTGATGAGTAGAACGAATATTATTCAATACCTTTTCTGCTTTCATTGGGTATGTTTTCCAAATCCAATCGGTAAATATTTTATCAAGCGCTCCATTTAAACGAACCATTGTATAATTGGCAGTTTGGGCACCGGAATCGGCTGCAGCGTTCATGATATCAGGAATTTCCGAATCAGTCAGACCTGGTATAATCGGACCTATCATTACACCGACAGGAATTCCGGCTTCAGCCAGTTTTTCTATTGTTTTCAGCCTGTTGCCACAACTGGAGGTGCGCGGTTCCAATTGACGACGTAAATCTTCCTTTAAGGTAGTGATAGTAATATTTACGAAAATCAGATTTTCTTTCGCCAGGTCTTTGAGTATATCAATATCGCGCAGTATTAATTGGTTTTTGGTAATGATACCTGCAGGGTTTTTGAATTTACGGCATACCTCGAGTAGGCTTCTGGTAATGGCCAATTTGCGTTCTACCGGCTGATAACAATCGGTGTTTCCAGAAAAAGTAACCGGTCCCGGCACCCATTTTTGCTCCATAAATACTTTTTCCAGCAATTCGGCGGCATTGTGTTTGACAATTATTTTAGTTTCAAAATCCAATCCGGCGCTAAACCCCCAATAGTTATGTGAATTGCGCGCATAACAATAAATACAGCCGTGTTCGCAGCCCTGATACGGGTTAACAGAATACATCATAGCCGCATCAGGCATTTCCAATTTATTGAGAATTTTTTTGGGCTGTTCAATAAAATACTGCGTTTCACGCGGCTCCGGTAAGGCTTCATCGAGGCCTTCAAAGTGCTCTTGTGTAAGATTGGCATTATTGAATGGATTAAAAGGATTAATTTGGGCTCCGCGACCTTTAAAAAATTTTTCTTCAAATTTTGGAAATTCCATAATTGTCATTATTTTTGACAAATAAAGTCATATTTTCTGACAAAAACAAAAAAAATAAATTGTTATGGCACTAATTGGTTCAAATCTCAGACATCTAAGAAACGAGCGAAAGCTTAGTCAGCAGGAACTTGCAGACCTTGTAGGTATAGGAAGGACAACAATTGCCAATATTGAAGCCAACCTTGCTAACCCCGGTCATAAGACATTGCTTGAAATAGTCAAAGTTTTTGACATAACAATTGACGAGCTCCTACATACCGACCTAACTAAACGGATTAAACAGGTGGTTACCAAGGATATAGAAAAGGGCAGCGGTACTATAATGTATCGTCCTATTGTAATAACCGTAGATGAGCAGGGACAGGAAAACATTGTAATGGTTGATACCAAAGCAGCTGCAGGTTACCCTACTCGTTACCTGGAACCAGAGTATTATAAAGAACTGCCGGCCTTCAAACTTCCGGGTTCAGACTACAGAAACGGCACCTTCAGGTGTTTTCAGATTGAAGGTGACAGTATGCAGGACACCATACAGCATGGCGACTATGTAATTGGCCGCTTTTGTGATAATCATTTCAAAGATGTAAGAGATGGTTATATACATGTAGTGGTTACAGCCGATAATGTTTTAGTAAAACGGTTGATCAACAGAGCAGAAACAGAACATAAATTATACCTGATAAGCGATAACGATGCCTACCCTGAAATAGCGGTGGACATTGATGATGTGAAAGAAATATGGTTTGTGAAAAGTAAATTGTCGTCCTACATGCCGGTAAAAAAGAATGACCTGGACAAGTTAATCGGAGATTTGACTATGCAAGTTCATCTTTTGAAAAGCAGGCTGGACAACATCGAGCGGAATTAGCACTTCTGCCCCGTCTTTACACATTATTATGTGCAGGTTGATGCCCTTGGAATAAATATTTGGTCGTTTTTATACTTGTGCCATCACCCGATTAAAGGCGGGGCGGGTGAATTCCCCGAAATTCAATTTTTTACACCCGAATACCCTTATGTTTTTATTTCCACTCCTATATATATTATATCGTATGTATCGTAATAAACGGTAGGAACCGGAATTCCGGGCAGTGGATACCCTTGTGCCACATATTTTTTGCAATTTTGCTCCATGTTTAAACAGTTTTCGGCTCCGGTTACTATTACACCAAACATCATTGTTGGAGAAAGCAAACCACTTTTAATTGCAGGACCATGTGTAATTGAAAGTCTGGAACTTTGTCGCGAAGTAGCTGCTACCATGCAAAAAGTGGCAGATAAAACCGGGTATAACTACATTTTTAAAGCCTCCTTCGATAAAGCAAACCGCACAGCAGGCGGGTCTTTTAGAGGAGATGGTATAGAACAGGGTTTACAAATTTTACAACAAATAAAAGCCGAATTCCAAGTTCCGGTGTTAACAGATATTCATTTACCGGAACAAGCCGCAATAGCAGCCGGAGTTGTGGATGTATTACAAATACCTGCCTTTTTATGTCGCCAAACAGATTTACTGGTAGCAGCAGGCAAAACCGGCATAGCAGTTAATGTAAAAAAGGGACAGTTTATGGCACCTGAAGACATGGCCTATGCTGTTGAAAAAGTTGCCGCAACCGGCAATAATAATGTGTTACTTACCGAAAGAGGAGCTTCATTTGGTTATCATAATTTGGTTGTAGATATGCGTTCACTGCCTATCATGCGCCAATTTGCACCAGTAATTTTTGATGTTACCCATAGCGTTCAAATGCCGGGTGGTGCCGGAGGAAAAAGTGGTGGCAAACGTGAATTTGCCCCTTATCTGGCCAAAGCAGCTGCAGCAGTAGGTGTTGACGGCTTTTTTATCGAAACGCATCCTAACCCTGAAGTAGCATTAAGTGATGGCCCAAACATGGTGCCACTAGCAGAAATGGAAGCATTGCTTGCTACCCTCATGCGTGTTAGGCAGGCTATTTGATGCTGTCTATATTACTACCCAGATTTGGCGATTTGCAAATGTTAAGCAAATGAGTAAATTTGTTACTCATTCAGTTTTGTGTTAGAATCCTTAATCACATCGCGAACTCGAATCAAACTGCTGTTAAAGTTTTTTTCCAACAGCAAATCGTCGGCTCATTTGAGAGGTTTGGCAAAGGAGATGCATGAATCTACCAATGCTGTTCGCCTCGAACTCAACAAACTTTCCAAAGCCGGTTTCTTAGTTTCCTTCGATGAAGGCAATACCATTCAATACCGGGCAAATGAAAAACACCCTCTGTTCCCGGAATTAAAAAGTTTAGTCAGAAAGTATTTAGGTCTTGACAAAGTGGTTGAGAATATCGTCAACCAGATTGGCGAAATAAAATTTGCCTGTATTACCGGCGACTATGCTGAAGGTATAGATAGTGGTATAATAAATCTGGTAATTGTTGGTGAGGTTGATAGGGATAAATTACAATATTGGGTAAATAAAACCGAAGCATTAATAAATAGGAAAGTGTCGACAACCATATTAAACACCGACAGCTTTATTATTTGGAAAGCGGAGGGCAACATAGAAAGTTCAATTGTATTGTGGACAAACAATACAGCTGAATAATTATTTTATTTTTTAACTGTCTGCTCAACACACTATGTGACTGAGGAGGCGAAGCTGTAAAAAGATGTTTCAATTCGACTATCAACAACCAAAGGTGATTGCAGAAATTGGATGTAATCATATGGGTGATTTTGAGATTGCAAAAACGCTTATTCGGTTAGCAAAAGAATGTGGCGCTGATTATGCAAAATTCCAAAAACGCAATCCCAAAGAATTATTAAGCGAACAACAATACAACGCTTCACATCCTGAGCCTTGGCAGAGTTATGGTGAAACATACGGCCAACATCGCGAGTACCTCGAATTTAATATTGAACAACATCAACAATTAAAAACATATGCTGAATCCATTGGCATTGGATACAGTGCATCTGTTTGGGATATAAGTAGTGCAAATGATATTATTAAGTTACAGCCTGACTTTATTAAAATTCCATCTGCCTGTAATTTAAATATGCAGTTATTAAGTGTTTTACGAGATAATTACCAGGGTGATGTTCACATATCAATAGGTATGACCACATCGGCAGAAACAGCATCAATTGTAGCCTTTTTTAATAATACGCCGGAAAATAAAAATAGATTGATTTTATATAGTTGCACTAGCGGTTACCCAATAAAATTTAATGAAATCTGTTTATTGGAAATAAATAAATTATATCAAAACTACGGAGATAAGGTAAAAGCAATTGGGTTTAGTGGTCATCATTTAGGTATTGCAACTGACATAGCTGCTTATACACTTGGAGCTCGTTGGATTGAACGTCATTTTACCCAAGACAGAACATGGAAAGGCACTGATCATGCTGCAAGTTTGGAAGTTCCGGGCTTACAAAAATTGGTTCGCGATTTACACCACACCTTTGAAGCATTACAATATAAAGAGAAAGAAATATTAGATGTTGAAACTGTTCAACGCAACAAATTAAAAAATAACGGGTAATGGAAGTTTTGGCAATAATTCCGGCAAGGTCGGGCAGCAAAGGTTTACCGGGCAAAAATATTAAGCCATTGTTGCAACATCCATTAATTGCGTATAGTATTAAAGCCGCATTATCAAGTAAATTGGTTACCAGAACGATAGTTAATACCGATTCAAATCAAATAGCAGATATTGCCAAAACATATGGTGCTGAAACGCCATTTTTAAGACCAAGTGTTTTAGCAGGTGATTTTACTACTGACTTAGAAGTATTTCAACATCAATTGCAATGGTTAAAAGAAAATGAAGGATATATACCTGATTTAATAGTGCAACTTCGTCCAACATCGCCAATTCGTTTTGATGGCTGGATTGACGAAGCTATTACAAAATTACAAAGTAGCAATGCAGATTCATTACGAGCAATTACTGAGTCGCCAAACACACCATTTAAAATGTGGTTACTCAATGCCAATAATGAAGAAATAATGGAGCCATTGTTAAAAGTAAATGGTATAGATGAACCTTATAATCAGCCGAGGCAAAAACTTCCGGTTGTATATTGGCAAACAGGAACTTTAGATGTTATTAAAACATCGCTTATCAGCGAAAATCAATCAATGAGCGGTAAACATATAATTCCATTTATTATAGATAAAAAATATGCCATTGATATTGACGATGTAAATAGTTTTTACAAGGCAGAAGAAATAATCCAGCAAACCAATTGTATAAAGTTTGATGAATAAACAATCTCCCATATTAATAATAGGCGCAGGCTCAATTGGAGAAAGGCATATCAATAACCTAATACAATTGGGATATACTAATATTCATGTATTTCGCCAACGCAATTTACCCTTAAGGAATGTGGATTCAGCTTGTGTGCAAATTCATACCGATTGGGAAGTTGTAAAAAATATCGAATTTGTATTTGCCATAATTTGTACCCCAAGCAGTCAGCACTTAGCACAAACAATTTCCTGTCTCGATTTAAACATGCATGTATTAGTTGAGAAACCACTTTCCCATAATACTAATCATTTAGAGTTGCTAACCGAAAAGGTGAAATCTTCAGGTAAATTAGTTTATGTGGCCTACATGATGCGATTTCATCCGCATCTCATTGCTGTTAAAAATAGTATTACCTCAAATGCATATGGTAAATTATTATCCATACAAACACATTGGGGCAGCTATTTACCCGATTGGCACCCATATGAAGATTACACAACAAGTTATGCAGCACAAAAAGCACTTGGTGGTGGTGTTGCTTTAACCTTGAGTCATGATATTGATGTGGTTAACTGGCTTTCCGGAGATGCAATCAAAACCGTTCACAAACATTTTAGTTATGCGCCACATTTGGGAATAGATGTTGAAAGTGTAGCCGACTTTCAAATTGTTTATGAAAATGATGTTGTGGCTAATGTGCATTTGAATTATTTAGAAAAAACACCAAAACGTGTTTATCAGTTTTTATTTGATAAAGCCAAAATCACCATTGATTATTTTGCAGCAACTATGGAAATAGACAATATGGGTATTATTACTAAAAATGAAATATCCGACTTTGACCGTAACAATCTATTTAAAGATGAGTTAGCTTTTTTTATAAATACAATTCAATCAGGTGAATTGACAACTCTTTCAATGAGTCAGATAGCAGAATCCCACACCATAATAAATTTATGTAACCATGAGTGAAAACATTTCCGTTCAGGATAAGGTAATTCTACTAACCGGAGCTTTTGGGTTAATAGGTAAAACCTTAGCAAAAAGTTTTATAGCCCAAGGCGCTAAAGTAATTTTAGCTGATGCCAATAAAAAACTGGCACCGCAAATAGCAGCAGAATTTAAAAAATTAAAAGCCAGCAAGCAGGTATTAGTTTGCCCAACAGACGTAACAAGTCTTTCATCATGCAATAATTGTATAACGTTGGCGCTTAAGAAATTTAAACGCATTGATGTTTTAATAAATAACGCAGCCATTGATGCAAAGTTTGATAAACAGGCAAATAAAGTGACCAATTCTACTCGCTTTGAAAATTTCCCATTACCGCTTTTGCAAAAGTCATTTGATGTAAATGTGAAGGGTTTAGTTCAAATCACTCAACTGGTAATTAAACAAATGTTAAAACAAGGCCATGGTAATATTATCAATGTAGCCTCTACCTATTCATTAGTTGCTCCTAACCAATCGTTATATGACTTTGGTGAAAGTCAGCAACAATTTAAGCCGGTAGATTATGTAATTACCAAATCGGTTATACCAAATTTAACAAGGTATATTGCCACGTTTTATGCAAAAGATAATATCAGATGTAATGCGATTGCGCCACATGGCATATTTAATGGGCATGACGATAAATTTCTGCAAAACTTTGCTCAACTAAGTCCTTTAGGCAGAATGGCAGACCGCAATGAGTTCACAGGACCATTTACATTTCTAGCATCAGATGCATCAAGTTATATGACGGGAACAACATTAGTAGCAGATGGGGGCTGGACGGCATGGTAAGAATTACAAAAATTCCCCAGCGTTTAGCTTGTGTTTTAGATGATTTAATTGATTTTAAAAATAAATCGAGTGCAGTTGTAGAAGAGGGTTTACCTATAATAATAACCGGAGCACCGCGTTCTGCTACAACAACTTTAGAAGAAATTTTCAATTCAAACAGTGTTTTCTTGCATCATGAACCTTTTATCAAAAACACGCTACTGTGGAAAAAGCAATCGGAAATAAAAACCGATAGTGCAATATATGATAAGGCTGTAATTACTTCAATACATCAAAGCATTTTAAGCGGGAAAAGTTGGTCGAATTATAGAAAAGCAGGAAGATGGTATCCTTATGTAACTAAAATGGCTTTACACAAATCGCTGCCACTTAAACCGAGAAGAGTGATTATTAAAGATCCGGGAATATCTTTTTGTTTAGATGAAATTGCGCCATTGCTCGGTGAGCATATAGGGATAATATTTATGCGTAATCCTTTAAGTATAGTAACCAGTTTGAAGCGATTAAACTGGGACCCAATACAACGATTGGAATTAATTTACACCCATCCCTATTTTAAACGTTTCGATATTCATAAGGCCAATATATCGTTAGACAAAATACGCGTAATGCAGCCAATTGAACGCATGGCATTACAAACCTCGTTGCTTCATCATTTTATGCGTAAACATGCAGAGCAGTTACCCAATTATAGCATAGTTTATATGGAATCCTTATTCTCTAATCCATTTTCCAATATTTCTGAGTTATCGAATAAATTAGGTTTTTCAGCTAATTACATAAAGGAAACACATATAGCAGCCATAACAACAAGAGACATACACCCAATAACCAAGCATAGTTTTAAACGGCAATCGAGTCAATATATCAAGTATTGGGAAAACAAAATAACGAATGAAGAGTGTGCAATAATTAATAACTATTATTCACTTTTCAATAACCCTTACCAACAATAAAGTATGGCAAAAATTAAACTATTTTTAAGTGATGTAGATGGCGTTATGACCGACGCCGGGATGTACTATACAGCTTCAGGTGATGAGTTTAAAAAATTCAACACACATGATGGTATGGCATTTAATATATTGCGCGAAGCCGGTATTAAAACGGGCATAATAACTACAGAAAATACAACTATAGTAGAACGCAGAGCAGCAAAACTAAAAATAGACTATGTATATCAAGGTGCCGGTTTTAAGGGTAAACTTGCAGCTGCAATGGAAATTTGCGTTAAAGAAAATATAACCCTTAATGAAGTGGCCTATATTGGTGATGATATAAATTGTATTGAGTTATTAAAAGCAGTTGGTATAGCAGCCTGTCCAGCCAATTCAACGAAAAAAGTGAAAGCCATTCCTGGAATAATTCATCTGCAAAAAAGTGGTGGCGAAGGTGCTATAAGGGAATTTGTTGATGATTATATTTTAATCGAATAAAACCACAATATCAAGTTGTGCCCAAAAAACCAAATCATTTCTTTAAAAACATAAGCAGCAATTATTTCATATATGCTGCCAAATTAGCTGTTGGGCTGTATGCTCTACCTGTTTGTTTAGCTGCTTACGGGAGTGAGATTTATGGTTTATACTTATTAAGCTTTGGGTTAAGTTCTGCATTAGCAGCTTTTGACCTTGGGTCATCAAGATCCATTTATAGGTATACTATCGAATTCGGTTCGGATAATAATCTAGAAAAATTCAAAACGGCATTAGACACGAGCTATTCATTTAATTTGTTTTCAGCTATATTAACAGCAACACTAATAATTATACTCGGTCAATTTAGCACTACCTTATTTAATTTGCCAACTGATTCAAAACAAACTGCAACAACAATATTCCTATTAGCTGCAATCAACACTTTTATTACAATGCTGGATGCCGCACCCCAAAGTCTTATAACTGCAAATAATCTATTTCACGCTCGAAACAAATATATAGGGGTTTCAATAATCCTCAATCTAATGATTATATTAGCAGTACAATATTCCTCAGCTATTAACATCGAATTATATGCGTTTTTGGTAACGATTACTTCAATATTTGTTTGGTTTATGGACCATGAGTTAGTTAAAAGTAAAAATCTTCTTAAAGGCATTAAAGTTTCCTTCAAAAATTTAACCTATTTAAAACGGTCAGAATATGCTGATTATTCACTCCAAGTTTTTGGACTTTCCTTAATAAGTTTCATGGCAATTCAAGCTGACAAGCTGATTATCGCTATCGTTTTGGATACCAGCGCTGTAACCTTATACACGATAATTACAAAACCTTATGTTGTATTTAAAGGGATACTTGCTGCAACAATTCCAGTTGTCCAGCCAAAATTGAATGAATATTACTTTAACAATCTTTCAAACAATTTCATACAGCTTTCACGTAAATTCACTAGAATTAGTTTTTTCATAATGCTATGCTGCACAATATTGATTGGGCTATATTACAAAGACTTGTTGTCCATATGGCTTAAAACCAATATATATAATAGCTATGCAAATTGGGGTATTATTAGCATGGCTACCCTTTGTTTAACCTTATTTTACACACAATTTCTGAGAACCTTGTTACATTCAAATAAAATAAAGTACATCATTTACTTTTCAATAATAGGCGTTTCTATTAATGTCATTACGAGTACAATTTTATCATACTATATAGGCTTCCAGGGGGTAATTATTGGAACAACAGTCCAAATTGCTTTAGAATTAATATATTATAAATACCTGGAACGCAAATTTATAAGCACTGACAAATTAAACCTTACTGGGTACAATTATCTTATTTATATTTTTACGATAATTCTGCTTTCAGTTGTCTGCTTTATTATGTTAGAATATTTTATCACCACATATTTATTAAAAATTGTATCTTTCATTGTTTTATTGAGTGCTTTTTCCATAGTTATGTATATGATTTTAATTAAAGAAAATATTGTGAAAAGGGCAACTTTGCATTAATAAAAATGACTATAGCAATTATAGTATCTTTTTTCGATTTAAGAAGTGACTTAAGACGCTTAATAGCCGAATTAAGCAAAACAAATAAAGTTATTTTATTTGTCAAACCAGAGCACGAGGCGTTAATCAAGCGTCATTTGAGCAATGAAATATCTTATCGTCTAATAAACGAAGCCAAACCGACTTTACGTAATTTTTTGACCACAAGACTGTTTTTACTATTTAAAAAACTCCCGAAATCTAAACGCAATTATTACCTCATGGAAACTTTCAAAGCCCATGGATTAACAAATTCTAAAACTAAAAAAAAAGCGTTATCGATTATATTTTTACAAAAACTCATACCACATTTTATGAGTTATGACTTTTATTTAAACAATCTTAGGTATACAAGCAAAACTGATCTATCTGGAATTGATGTAGCACTTACATTCACAGAAATACATGATGATTACCTTTATATTCGATTAATAAAATCAAAAACACCGCTTTTTACTTATGTTTATAGCTGGGACCATGCATTTAAACACGTAAGATTTTCAAAGCGTATTCAATATCTAGTCTGGCATGCCGGAATTTCAGAGGACCTGGTGACAATGCATGGCATTCCAAACAAAAACATTGCCGTTATTGGCTCAACACAATTGTGTTATTTAGATCAGTTTTTGAGCACAAATACATCCCCAAAACACACCTATAAATACTTTTATTACGCATGTGGAATTGGCATTCCTTCTCATGTTGAAGACGAACTTGCAATCGTAGTTCAATTAGCAAAAACAATATATACCATTTACCCTACCTACAAGTTAATTGTTAGGCCTTATCCAAATTTGAAGAATTGGAATGTTTATGATTTATTAAAAGATCAACCTAATATAATATTAGAAGATAATTACAGGGATCAAGATTTGGTTACAAGCGAGGAACAAATAATGGAAAAATTTCGTGTGATTTCAAATGCTAAAGGTTTCTTCCATATGGGTACAACATTGGGTTTGGAAGCATGTTTTACAAAATGCCCTGTTTTTATAATTGCAACTGTTCCGAAAACGCAATACAGTATAAGTATCTATGATTTTGTTTATCAGTCTCAAAATGTAAAATATTTAATCCATTCAAGTAAACTAAATACGATTGTAAGTAACTACCAGTTGAAAGATACCCTAATAAGTATTGACGATACGAAGTTTTTACATTTTAGCAATTTTATCAAATCCCAATTTAATAGTGAATCGTTTGAATTAATTACAACAAGGTTTACGAAGCAGTTAAGCAGCTATAATTCACATCGTGCACAGTGAGGATAAAAAAATAAGAGTGCTTATGTTTCCCTTTTCAAGGAATAGTGAAAACCCTTATCAACAACTAATTGCTAAAGGGTTAATTGAAAATGGAATGGAGGTGATAACTATCCCCAATAGAAAATTATTTCCCATATTCCAGGTCCTAAAATATCAATTCGACATTTTGTATCTTTTTTGGCCAGAAGATTTTTATGTCGGCAAAAATTTGCTAACCGCTTTAATTAAACAAACATCCCTGCTTTTAAGTTTACCTATTTTACGAAATAAAATAACCATATATTCTGCAGACAATCTGTTTAGCCACACAATTACGCCTAAAACATTGCTTGCAGAATCCAAGTGGATAAACCGTATATTAAAGAATTGCTCAGGAATAATATTTTCAAGCGAGGCAGCAAAAACAATTTATCAAAATAGTCATAAATATAGCCCTGAAAACTATGCCATCGTTCCACATGTTAGTTTTTCCGGATTTTATCCTAATACAATTACAAAAGAAGCTGCAAAAAATATTTTAGGATTAACTAACACCTTTACTTTTTTAGTTTTAGGTCGTATATCCCCTTATAAAGGTATTGAGGCAATAATTGCAAACTTTAATGAAATTGCAATGAACAAAGAATTAAAACTCCTAATAGGTGGTAAATGTGATAAAAATTATGAACCTATTATTAATGATTTAATAAAAGATAACCCGAAAATTATTTTTATTAACAAGTATATTAAGCATGAAGACATACAAATCTATATGAATGCAGCAGACGCATTAATTGTAAATTATATCGACACTCCATTAAATCCTGGAACTTTAGAGTTAGCACATATTTATAAAATACCTGTAATTGCGCCTAATCTACCAACTATCATAGCAAATTACGCCCCCCAGTTATTATATACATACAAACCATTAGATAATCTTGCATTAAAAACGACCATGCTTGATGCAGTTGAGGCTATTCCAAAAATATCGGGAACATCTTTTAATAAAAACAATTCACCTGCTCAAATTGGAAAAGTATTAAAAGACTTTTACCACTCTCAACTGAAATTGAAAGAAAATATAAACAATAATGTTTAAAGGCACTGGCAAACATATATCAATAGCTTTTATTGCTATTTTATTACGATTTGGTGTTGCATGGCTGGGCTGGAATACAAGCTTATTTGAAGCTTATGATAATTCTATAACTGTCGTTTACCAGCGTAGCGCTTATTTGCTTGCATTCGGATATGGTTACCAACAATCACTGCCAGAATCACCAGCGTATTATCAATTGGATTCAATTATTACCACAATTAATTTAGGTAGCAACTTAGCTACCAATTATGAAATCACTGAGAATGGTCGTTTTAACACCTCGCATTACCCACCGGGATTGCCACTGATTGGCGCAGGTTTATATAAAATTACCAAAATACCAATTGCCTATTTATATCAGATACTCGGTATATTGATAGATTTAATCACTATATATTATTTGTATTTATTGATTTTAAAGATAAGCACTCAAAAAGTTGCCTGGATAACTGCATGGCTTTATTGTTTAAGCCCGCAAGCAATTTCCTTAAGTGTTTCAATGACACCGGACGCCTACATGCCATTATTAGTTGTAGCCACTACCTATTACTTTTTGCAATACTTGGAGCATAAGTCTTTTAAATACATTATTATTATTGCCATTATAAACGGTTTAGGCGGCTACCTCCGCAGTGATTTTATTTTACTCCCGTTTGCTTTTAATTTACTTTTTTTATTCAGATGGAATCAATTTAAATTGTTTAATATTCTAAAGTTCAATCTTGCAATTGCTGTTATTAGTTTTATAATTCTAACCCCATGGGCTTTACACAACAAAAAAACTCATGGTGAATTTAATCCCACGTCAACCTCGTTAGGTGCTACATTAATAACTGGATTATCTATTTTGCCAAACCCCTGGGATTTAGGGCCTACCGACTATGACAGGTTTGCTGAAGCTAAACACATGGGATTTGACACACCATTTGAATCGGGTGCCAATTACATGTTTACAGAACGTTTTAAATCGTATATAGCAGAGGAACCGGGTTATTATGCCAGAACATGTTTATATAGAACCGGTTATTTTTTAACCGCTCCACATGGTTGGGGGTTAGAAGTAGATAAATATGCCAAAACTTATTCCGAACTAAGAAATGAAGGTGCTGCTTTGGGTTCATTTTCATATTTATTAGGAAAATACTGGACACAAATGTTGTCAGCGATTTTTACTTTAATAAGTTTCCTTTCATTATTCCTATTTATGCGGAAACATCAAGACCTAAATGTTAAATTAATTTTAATTGCCGTTTTTATATCCGTATATTTAAGTCATGTTTTCATACATATTACCTCAGTTTATTTAATGTCGTTATACCCCATTCAATGTTTTTTTATAGCGTATATGACAACAAACTTTAAATTCAGGAAGGTTGGAACATAAAAAAACACTGTTATACATTTGCACCAACGATGGTTCTGATATGCGCATCAATAAGGAGCTGCGAACCTTGTCGTCCAATTTTGCCATAACCTATATAGGTATTGGCCAAGGAGAAGTATTTACTTTTGGCAAACAATACTGTCATTCGTTCCACCTAATTAAAGGCAAACGTAACAACCCGTTCACCATCCTTAAACTATTTCTAAAACTCATTCAACTCAAGCTTGCTAAATACGATTCTGTTCATGTAGTAAATGAAAAGTTGATTATATTTTTGTATCCTATCATTTTCCACAAACATTTGGTTGTCGATATTTTTGATAGCATATTTCTCATTAATAACAAATCCAGAAACAAAAACATATTCCTTAAAAAAATCCTCTATGCTCCGGCTAAAACATTGTTGGTTACCGATGAAAACAGGAAATCATTGATGCCTGACTTCGCTAAACACAAAGTTGCCATTTTGCCTAATTACCCTTACAAATACGAAGGTCCTGTTTCAGAGAAACAAAATAATCAACTTACTATATTATATAATGGGTGGTTAGGTGAAAACCGAGGGACAGAGTTCATTTACAAGTGTTTGGCGGCTGATACAGATTTACACGTAATTATGGCCGGTTGGATAGCTGACGAAACTTCCAAAAAACTACTAGATCACCCACAGGTAATTTACAAGGGTATTATGAAACAGGACGAAGTGCTACAATTAGCAGCAACAGATTGTGATTATATTTTATGTGTATATGCACCAATAAACGAAAATAATATCAATGCCAGCCCCAATAAAATTTACGACTCAATACAAACAAGAACCCCAATAATTACCAATGCCGAAGTAGTTGTTGCCCAATTTGTTGCAACGAACGAAATTGGTGTAGTAATTGACAACTACTACCATTTTGATGCTGCAGAGCTGCTACATGAATTGCGAATAAGAAAAAACCAATTTGTATTCAACGATACGTTAAGAACCATTTATACTTGGGAAAATGTTGAAGGGGTATTATTGGCGGCTCATAGTTTATGAAAATACTACTTTGCACCAATGCATTTGAAACCGTGAGCAATGGCCCTGCCAAATTTGCACACTTAGTATTGGAAATGGAGCGTTATTTCCCCGACTGTGAAGTGCGCGTGTTAACAGAGGATTGCACAACTCCTGTTAAAGACAAAATTTACAAGCAACAACTTAGTATACCTCAGATACTAAAACCATTAGGCATGTTTTTGCGCATGTTTCAATACCATAACAAGGCAATGTCTATCAAACACACTGATTATAATTTTGATTATCTCGTATACAATAATGCTATTGTCGGAATATGGAGTGGATTGTGTTTTAAAAATACAATTGGGTTCATCAATGACGACACTTATGCCACTGCAAGTTGGAAATCTTTTTGGGGGGTGAATTGGACCAAGGGAAGAATATTTTTTATCACAGAGAAAATAGCGTGTAAATGTCTGCGTTTGATTATTGTAAATTCCAATTATTTAAGCGCTTTAATTCAAAAAAAATATCGAGTTCCGGCTCATAAGGTTCAACGATTATATAAAGCTAAAGGAGTTGAAAATGAGCTTCCTACTAAATCAAACCCGGTGCCAACAATATTGTTTGTAAAAAATGATTATTTACGTGGTGGCTTATTCAACCTGATTGATGCTTTAAAACAAATATCTCAACCTTTCAAGTTAATTATTGCAGGACCTCACGCTGCGAGTAAACAACCAATATTATCTTATATTGGACAGCAACACCAACTAGAAGTAGAATTTAAAGGAATTGTGACACCAACAGAAATATATGATGATATGAGAAAAGCAGACATCTTTTGTGTGCCATCAACAAAAGAAGCTTTAGGTGTAGCCAATATTGAAGCCTTAGCACTAGGATGCACGGTAATAAGTACCCAAGTAGGTGGTATACCGGAAGTTTTAGATAATGGCAATAACGGATGGTTAGTGCCACCTGATAATCCTAAAGCCCTCGCCAATGCAATTCAAACTGCCCTTTCTAACCCAGATTTATGTGCAGAAAAAACAAAAAACGGGCATATATTTGTTGAACAATTTAACTTGGGTAATGTGTTATCCAATTTCAAGCAGCTTATAACTAACCTTGGCTAGAGCACTCACACAACAGCAAAAAATATTCAGAAATGTGGATTTCATATTACTGAATATTAATGCATTATTAATAATATTAGGTTACGGTTTAGCTGTTTATACAGACACCGCATCTGTGCCAATGGTAAAACTCATAAAAACGGCATTTTTAGCTGTTTCACTGATTGCACTGTTAAAGAATTTACAATTTAAGAGTAATCCCTTTCCAAGTCCTACAATTATTTACTTATTGGTGTTTGCCTTCTGGGTTACATTAATGGCGTTTTTTGTTGAAGATGTTGTGTTTTCCATTATGCGGGCAATGACATTTATTTTTCCGCTTTTTTACACCTATCTGGTTTTAAGCAATTTAGCGAACAAGTATGATGTGTATTCATTGCTGAAAGCTTTTGCTAGGTCATTCAACCTCATTTATAGTTTACCAATCATTGTTTTTTTGCTAAGTGGTGCAGGTTTTTCACAAGCAAATATCTATGGGCAGACAGGTAATTCCGGACATTTTTTTATTTCCAATCAATATGGATGGGCCTGTGCCATGTTTTTGATAACCGGAATGGATGTATGGTTAAATACCCAGCCCAAAAAAATATATAAATATTATTTATTAGGCACAAGCGTAGTAGGTCTCTTTTTAGTAATGGCAAGTGGGAATAGGGCTTCCTGGGTTGCCATATGTTTAGCCATTATCATTTTTACATTACGATTAAAAAATATCCGTTCAGATTTTAAATTGTTGATAGCTTTAATACCAATTGTTGGCATAATCTGGTTTTATCAATTACCTGAATCCTCTTTGCAGGCAAGGTTATCGGATACAGAAACACAAATCGATAAAGGAGAAGCAAGATTCAATACTGCAAAATATGCATTCGGCGTATTTAATGAAGATAAAATAAAATGGATAACCGGAGCCGGCATGTTTAATTACGAAGGAACAATTGGCTCCGATGGCCTTGGCGACTATCACAATTCCTATTTAGAGGTATTATTTGGTGGTGGCATAGGCTTATTTATCATGTTTATAAACTTTATGATTTTCAGGCCGTTTTATTATTATATTAAATATTATTCGAAAACTTTTTTATTAATCACACCTGTAGCAATTATCCCGGTTTTTGAAAGTAATCTTACAGGTGGTCAATTTTTATTCTACCCGTGGTTTGTTTTTATTTTGTTATTTAACATCCCTCCTGAATATGATAAAAAGCGATGGGAATTAATTCAGTCCAAAAAGGAAAAGCAACAAAAGTTGTTAGTTAAACCAAAATTTATTTAATGCTTAAAATACTGGTGGTAATAGGCACAAGGCCTGAAGCTATTAAAATGGCTCCGGTAATCCTATCATTAAAAAAACAAAAAAAGTTAATCTGCGAGGTGTGTGTTACAGCTCAACACAGGGACATGCTCGATCAGGTGCTCACCTTTTTTCAAATCAAGCCTGATTATGATTTAAATATTATGACCGGGAACCAGCAACTAAATACCATTACTGCTAAAATACTATCTGCTTTAGATGAAATTTATCAACAATGCAAACCGGATTTAGTACTTGTACATGGTGACACTAACACTTCTTTTGCTGCAGCATTGGCCGCTTTTTATCGCAAAATAAAAATTGGACATATTGAGGCAGGAATGAGAACAGGTAATTTACAATTACCATTTCCAGAAGAAGGAAACCGTGTGCTAACAACACAAATTAGCAATTACCATTTTGCACCAACAAAAGAAAATGTTGCGCATTTAAAAAGAAGTGGTGTTAAAACAAAAAATATTATTAAAACAGGAAATACGGTTATAGATAGTTTATTGCTTACCAGTAAAAAAGTAAAATCGTTTACATCTGCTATTACTGATTCACGTCTAACTGATATCATCCAATCCAAGAAAAAAATTATTTTGGTTACCGGACACAGAAGAGAAAATCTTGGAAACCCTTTGGCTCAAATTTGTGACGCTTTATTACAAATTGCTAATAAATTTCCTGAGACAACAATAATTTATCCGGTTCATCCAAATCCTAATGTAAACAAACCGGTATATGCAGCGCTAAATAACACACCTAATATTATATTAACCCACCCATTAGATTATCCAGATTTTGTTTTACTCATGAAACATGCATATATTTTGCTGACTGATTCAGGTGGTATACAGGAAGAAGGACCATCATTGGGTAAGCCTGTATTAGTACTTCGTGAAATTACTGAGCGACCTGAAGCACTTAAAGCCGGAACGGTAAAACTTGTAGGCACTAAAAGCAAAAACATTGTTCAACATGTTAGTGCATTAGTAACTTCCAAAACCGCCTATCAAAAGATGTCCTTAAAAATTAATCCGTATGGTGACGGTAATGCAGCGGCTAGGATTACAAAATGGATTAAAGCAAATGCGCAAATTTTGAAAAAAACAACTTAATGAAACAACTGATTCAACATTTACAAAGTGGGAAAACGACTCTGGAAGAAGTGCCCATACCGGCTGTAAAAAATGGGTATATTGTTGTCAGGTCGATTTATAGTTTAGTGTCCACTGGCACTGAAAAAATGCTTGTTGAATTTAGTAAAGCAAGTATTATTAATAAAGTGCGTCAAAACCCCGATCGCGTTGAACAAGTATTGAATAAAATTTCAAGTGATGGGTTAATTCCAACTTTGGATGCTGTGTTTAGAAAATTAGAAGAACCAATGCCTTTAGGGTATTGTAATCTTGGTGTAGTGACTGCAGTTGGAGAAGGAGTAAACGATTTTAAGATTGGAGACAGGGTGATTAGTAATGGGCCGCATGCAGAATATGTTGCAGTCCCAAAAAATCTAGCTTGCAAAGTACCACATGAAGTAAGTAATGAAGCAGCTGTTTTCACAGTAGTAGGTGCAATTGGTTTAGAAGCCATTCGATTAGCAAAACCGCAACTTGGTGATACTGTTTGTGTAATTGGTTTAGGGTTAATTGGATTACTTACCTGTCAATTATTACGCGCTTCAGGTTGTAATGTAATGGCATATGATATTGATGATAAAAAAATAGCTATTGCCAAATCGATGCAAATTGCTGCATTTAATTCAAGCAACATTGATATCGATGCTCATGTATTGGAACAAACAAACAATTTTGGTTGCGATGTAGTATTTATTGCAGCATCAGCTAAAAACGACAATCTTGTAAATATTGCGGCCAGGGCAACAAAAAAACGCGGCCAGGTGATTCTCATTGGTGTAATAAATCTGCAGTTAGACAGAACCGAATTTTATAAAAAAGAAATTACTTTTCAGGTTTCATGTTCGTATGGCGCAGGACGTTATGATGATCAATATGAAATTCAAGGTATTGATTATCCCGAAGCCTATGTGAAATGGACTGCCAAACGAAATTTTGAAGCTTTTTTAAGTTGTTTAAACAATAACACTGTTCAAACAACACAATTAATCACATCTACTATTTTATTTGAACAGGCCCCGGAAGCTTATGCCGAAATTGCCGCACCCGATACTGTTGCCTTATTATTAAAATATGCGAATGACTATAAGCTTACAGCACAACCTGAACAAGTTACAATTAAACCAAATAAACCTTCTGCAGTTACAGTTGGAATTATAGGCTCAGGTAATTTTGCTAAAGCTACATTAGTTCCTATTCTTCAAAAAATTGGTGCTAACATCAAATATATTTGCGGAAATGACGGACTAAGTGCTGCATTATTGGCAAAAAAATTCAACATTCCGCACGCGGTAACTTCAACCGATACTATTATAAATGACCCTGAAGTAAACTTATTAATTATAGCAACACGCCATGATTCACATGCTGCTTTAGCTATTGCCGGCTTAAATGCCAATAAACATATATTTGTCGAGAAACCAATTGCGATTGACCTTAATTCACTAGAACAATTAAAAGCAGCGCATGCTCAACACCCTGAATTAATTTTTCAAAGTGGATTTAACCGCAGGCATGCCCCATTGGCAAAACAATTAAAAGCACACATTCAAAACAATCCGGTTAGTAATATTGTTATCACTGTAAATGCAGGTGCCTTACCTGATGGCCATTGGTTGTATAATAAAACAACCGGTGGGGGACGAATAGTTGGAGAAGCTTGTCATTTTTTTGACTTAATGAGTTACTTTACCGGTAGCACCATAAAATCGGTTTATGCCACAGAAGCGCCAATAAGCAACCAACAAGAAAACACTATTATACATTTAACCTATCACAATGGAAGCCATGGCACTATCAATTATTTTGCAAACGGACATAAAAAATATCCAAAAGAAAAAATAGAGGTGTTTGCAGGAAATAAAATATTTATGCTGGATAATTTCAGAAAACTGTATGCTTACGGCGCCAACATTACCAATAGTTTATTTTCAACGCAGGATAAAGGACATAAAGCCCAATTTGAAACATTATTACAATCATTACATTCAGACCAACTCTCATCAAGCACTTTTGAATCTCTCTACAACACTACTAAAGCAACTTTATTAGTAGAAAAAAGTATCACTACAAAAGCACCACAGGAGGTAGATTAACGCATGTGCGGAATAGCAGGTCTCATTAAAACATCCGGTAACAATTCGAATTTTCGAGAAGCATTTAAAAATATGCAACATCGTGGTCCTGATGCTACGGGTATTTACGAAGATGATGAATTAATTCTAGGCAACCACCGATTAAAGATTCAGGACATCAGCGACAACGGCAACCAGCCACTTTTCGATGCCACTAACAGATATGCCATTGTTTTTAATGGTGAGATATATAATCATCTGGATATCAGGAATAAATTAAGTGGTTATAATATCCAATATGTCAGCTCATCAGATACAGAGACCTTGTTATATGGTTTTATTCATTTCGGTGAGCAAATATTAGCTGAGTTAAATGGAATTTTTTCTTTCGTAATTTACGACAAAGTAAAAAAACAGTTATTTGGTGCCAGAGACCAAATTGGTGTAAAACCGTTTTACATTTATTCCAAACAAAATACGTTTGCATTTGCTTCAGAATTAAAAACCCTGGTTGCATTAGATAATTTCGACAAAACCATTAATTATCCTGCTCTAGCTAATTACATGAATTATTTATGGTCACCGGGGGAAGCAACACCATTTCTTTATGTAAATAAACTATTACCCGGCGAATGTTTCACTATTAATCTTAACGAACCGGGTAACCTGAATAGAAAAAAATATTATGAAATCAATTTTGATGGAAAACGCAACAACCAGGATGAAGCCGCCTGGACAACTTCCGTTGATCAAAAAATAAAACAATCACTTAAGTCGCAGCTCATTTCGGATGTACCTGTTGGATTTTTCCTTTCAGGCGGAATAGACTCTTCATTGCTTGTTGGTCAGGCCAAATCAATAATGCCAAACGAGCAAATACATTGTTTCACCATTAAAAATTCGAACGGCGACCATCAGGATGGATTTGAAGATGATTTTAAGTATTCAAATGAAGTGTCAAAAGCATTAGGTACAAAATTGCATGTAGTTGATGGCGGAATTGATGTATTACACGATTTCGATAAGATGATTTGGCATTTAGATGAACCCCAATCCGACTTGGCACCAATTTATGTTGCAAAAATTTGTGAACATGCAAAACAAGAAGGTTTTAAGGTTCTAATTAGTGGAACAGGTGGCGATGATGTATTTTCCGGATATCGAAGACATCAGGCTATAGTAACCGATAAGTTTACCAAACATATTCCAAACGGGGTTTATCAATTCGCAGCCAAAATTATTGGTTCAGGTAATTCCAACCACCCAACTGTGCGTAGAATAAATAAACTCATTAAACATAAAAATGACGATGCATTAACACGATTAGTTGGATATTTTGAATGGTTCCCGATTATGGAGCATCTGGATTTATTCCATGATGATATCCAATCACAAGTCGTCAACAATAATCCCTCCGATTACATGCTGAAATTGTTGGATAATGTAAACAATGAGCAGGATTTACTCAATAAAATGTTATACCTTAAATTAAAAACTTTCCTGGTAGATCATAATCTCAATTATACTGATAAAATGGGCATGTCAGCAGGTGTAGAAGTGAGGGTTCCCTATTTAGATATTGATTTGATAGCAATGAGCACTCAAATTCCAACTAAACTAAAAGTACATAATTTTCAAACTAAATATTTATTAAGACGCATTGCCGCACAACATTTACCGCAGTCAATAATTAATCGTCCGAAAACAGGATTCGGCGCTCCTATTCGTAACTGGGTAACTAATGAAATGGCTACTATGGTGAATGAGCGATTATCTGCAAGTGAATTGAATAAATATCATATTTTCAATCCTGTAGCCGTGCAAAAATTAATCAACGATAACAAATCAGGTCGCATTGACGGAGCCTATACAATAATTTCAATTATGGCTATCCAAAGTTGGATGTCACAGTTTTATGATAACGACAATCTACATAATTAATTGAATTTTCGCAGATACATTGATTTTCTAAATAACATGGGCATTCCCTATGTTTTAGATAGAAGTCTTTATAGCTTAAAACAAAAATCAGGATCTTTAAAACATACATTAAACATTACACCAGTTAGTAGTTTCCCGCTTACCGGAAATTCATGGGTTAATAACAGGGGTCAATTTTTATTTCAGGATAAAACAGCCCTCACCGGTCTACAAGCACCAACAGAAACATTAAAAAATAAAGCGTCAGCAATTTTTTCAGGCAAATTACCCTATTTTAATTATCACTATTTTGATATTCCGGAAACAAACAGGTGGCATGTTCATCCGTTAACCGGATATCATTACCCAAATAACATTTATTATTTCAACATCAATGATTTTGCAGAGGAACAGGACATAAAATATGTGTGGGAAGCTTCCAGGTTTTGTTATATCTACGATATCATTAGGTACGATTACCATTTTCAGGAAAATCAATTTGATTTTATATTCAAAGAAATCACTTCTTGGATACACAATAATCCGCTCAACTACGGCCCGAATTATATGTCCGGGCAGGAAGTTGCCATTCGGTTATTAAACTGGTGTTTTTGTATCAATTATTATGCGAATGAAATTGCCAACAATGAAACGCTTTGGCAAGAAGTAATGTCTTCTGTTTACGAACAACTTAAACATATAGAGGCGAATTTATTTTTTTCACAAAAATTTGTCCGCAACAACCATCTAATATCAGAAGCCACTTGCCTATTTGTTTATAGCCTGCTGTTCCCAGCATTACCGGAATCTGCCAAATGGCAAAACAAATCAAAACAAATATTGGAGCAGGAAGCACAATTTCAAATATTTAATGATGGCAGCTACCTGCAATATTCAATGAATTACCATCGTGTCATCATCCAACTTTACAACTGGGTGATTAAAATTGGCAATCTAAATAAGGTGAAATTCAGTGATGCCTTTATCAGTCAAATTAAAAAGTCATTACAATTTTTAGTTCAAAACACAGACCCTTTAAGTGGTTACACACCAAATTACGGAGCAAACGACGGATCCTTAATTTTTCCATTAAACGATAACGATTATCGTGATTTCAGACCACAATTGCAATCGCTTGCACATACATTACACCTAAATTTATACGAAGAGATTTTTGAGGATACTTGCTGGGTAAATAATAAAAGCGATTTCAACTTCAGCGAAACATTACAGCAACAAAAAATCAACCAGTTCCCCACAGGAGGTTACTATAATTTCAGCGATGCTGAAACATTTACCTTTATCAGATGTGGCAGCCATATTAGAAGACCTTCACAGGCCGACAATTTGCACTTAGACCTTTGGTATCAATCACAAAATATCATGAGAGATGGAGGCACTTATGTTTACAATGGGGAATCATCAGTACGGCAGTATTTTTTTGGCACACAGTCTCACAATACAATAAAAATTGGCAACTACGATCAAATGCTAAAAGGTTCGCGGTTTATTTGGTATTATTGGTCTAAATTAATTACGGCAGATTTAATTGAAAGCGATGATGCATTTATTTTTAATGGCAGTATAAAGGCATTCGCCTTAAAAGGTAAATGGGCCACACATTCACGTAAAGTAATCAAACAAAAAAAATCCGTTGCTTGGGAAGTAACAGATAGTATAAGTAATCATAACAATTTACCGATCACGCAAATTTGGAACCCAGGGCCACAGTTTAAAGCACAATTTGACATTGATGCAATTGATGCGAATAACAATTCAATTACACCAGTTTATGAAAAAGGATATTTTTCAAACACTTATGGCCATATTGAAGAAATACAACAAATACTTTTTTGCACAAATAGTAATACAATAACCACCCGAATTACATTAAAATAACACCATGCATATCTTATTGATACATCAATATTTTCAGGAAACAGATGATCCGGGAGGTATGCGCTGGAATGCCATGGCTAAATTATGGGTTGAACAGGGCCATACTATCACCGTAATTGCTGGGATGACACATTATGCAAAGGGCACTCGCAATCCTAAATACAATAATAAATATGTTGTTGTGGACGACTTTGCTCCGGGTATAAAAGTGATTAGAACACATGTTTCCCGTTCATATAACAATAACTTCAGGGGCAGAATGAATGCCTATTTTGCATTTGTATTTTCAGGAACAATTGGTGGTTTACTAAAAGCAAAAGATAAATACGATTGTATTATTGTTAGTTCACCTCCTTTAACTGCAGGCATCACTGCATTAATATTAAAGTTTTTCAAACGTTTACCTTTTGTTTTTGAAATTCGGGACTTATGGCCTGAGTCAGCAATCGATACGGGTGTGCTCACCAATAAAACAATTATAAAATTTGCATTACTGTTGGAGCGAAGATTATACAAAAGTGCTTCATTGATAAATGTGTTAACGCCTGCAATGAAAAATAGTTTGATTACTAAAAAAGGAGTTGCAGAAAATAAGATAATTTATTTCCCCAATGCTGCGGATTTTGAATTAAGTGAACACCTAATTACTAACGCTACAACAAATTCTCTAAGAAAAGAACTTGACTTGCCAACAGACAAATTAATTGTATGTTATGTAGGCGCCCATGGTGTTGCCAACCATTTAATTCAAATTTTAGATGCAGCAGTGCTAATAAAAAATGAGCCCATTATATTTTTATTGTTGGGAGATGGTATGCAAAAAGCAACATTGCAGGAAATAGCCACACAACGTAATTTATCTAACGTTGTTTTTCGTCCGGCAGTACCGAAAGGAGAAGCAATGAAATATATTTTGGCCAGCGATATCGGAATGTCCATCCTAAAAAAAGCGGAAACATTTAAAACAGTATTCTCCAATAAAACATTTGACTATATGGCTTGTAAAAAGCCGATAATTTTAGGAATAGATGGTGTTTCCAGAGAATTGCTAGCCACTGCTGATGCTGGTATATATGTTGAACCCGAAAACCCTGAAGCGCTTGCAAACGCTGCAATACATTATTTACACAATCGCGAATTAATATTTACTCACGGTGAAAACGGATATCGTTTTGTCAAAGCTAATTTTGATAGAACGATTTTAGCTACAAATTATATTCAGACCCTAAGTAATTTCTTTGACAAAAAACCGGTACAATCAACCGTGCAAAAAGCCTCTACAAATGTACCTCAGGCTGATTAAACCTTTTTTCGACGTTTTATTCGCTTTTATAGGCATCATTTTATGTTTGCCTTTATTTATTGTTATTAGCTTGTATTGTGCCATCAATTTTAATGGCCAAGTATTTTTTACACAACAACGCATTGGTAAAAACGAAAAAGTGTTCATCATTTATAAATTTATTACCATGCATCCGCCTACCGGTAAATACAAAGATAAATCGGATGCAGCAAGACTGACAAAAGCAGGCGCTTTATTACGACTTACTTCTTTAGATGAATTACCACAACTGTTTAATATTATTTCCGGTAAAATGAGTTGGGTAGGACCTCGACCATTGTTGCCTGAATATTTACCTTTTATACTACTGAGGAAAAGAAACGGCATCATGTAAAACCCGGAATAACCGGCTTAGCACAAATAAATGGCCGCAACTTAGTAGGCTGGGATGAGCGCTTACGTCTTGATGCAGAGTATGCTGATAAAGTGAATTTATTGCTAGATATAAAAATCGTGTTTCGTACAGCGATTTATATTATTCAACGACGTGATGTAGTAGCTAACCCACAATCAGTATTGCAACCTTTGCATATAGTCAGAAAATTAAATCCCCCTAACAAATAATTTTATTATGGAAAACGAACGTATTTATTTATCTCCGCCTCATATGGGAGGTACAGAGTTAGCATACATTCAAAATGCATTTGATACTAATTGGATTGCACCATTAGGTCCTCATGTTGATGCATTTGAAAATAACCTGTCAGGGTTTCTGCAGGTAAAGGCTTGCGCCGCATTGTCTTCAGGAACCGCAGCATTGCACCTGGCATTAATACAACTGAATGTGCAACAAAGTGATTACGTAATTTGCCCTACGTTTACTTTTTCAGCATCGGCAAATCCCATATTATACCAAAAAGCAATTCCTGTATTTGTAGATAGTGAAAAAGAAACATGGAATATGGACCCGGAATTATTAGAAGAAGCAGTCCAATTTTGTTTGCGTCAAAATAAAAAACCGAAAGCAATAATTGTAGTACATTTATATGGTATGCCGGCTAAATTAAAAGCCATTCAAAAAATAGCTGATGACCATGGTATCCCCATAATTGAAGATGCTGCCGAATCGTTAGGTTCAACATATTATGGCAAACATACGGGTTCATTTGGCACATTTGGCATATTATCATTTAATGGAAATAAAATAATTACTACTTCGGGTGGTGGCGCATTGGTGTCATCTAATTTAGAAGCGATAAAAAAAACCCGTTTTCTTGCAACTCAGGCACGTGACCCTGCTCCTCATTATCAGCATTCCACAATAGGCTACAATTATCGTATGAGTAATATTTGTGCAGCTATTGGGAGAGGTCAAATGGAAGTACTTTCTAATAGAGTAGATAGCCGTAAAAAGAATTTCAATTATTATCAATCCCGTTTATCAGTTTTACCAGCTATTACATTTTTACCTGAACCTGAAAATGTTTCATCCAACCGTTGGTTAACTACTATTCAAATAGACAGCACTCAAACAAGTGCAACACCAAATACCATTAGACTTGCATTAGAATCATTAAATATAGAATCACGACCACTTTGGAAGCCGTTACATTTGCAACCGATATTTGCCCAGTTCCCATCTTTTGTAGCTGATATCAGCACTAATTTATTCTTCAATGGCCTGTGTCTTCCCTCCGGGTCTGCTTTAACTGAAGCGCATTTAGACCGAATCTGCAGTAGCGTTGAAGCTACAATCGGCTCATAAACTCCACTTACTTTACACTAAAGTTTATTTTGTAATTACAAACCAGTAATTTTGGCCTGAACAGCCATCAATTACAGTTTACCCTATTCTTGTTATCCCGAACCATCTCCATGAACCCAAAAGTTGAAGCCATTTATGAGTAACAATTGGAGTAATTATATAAATCGGGAATTCGGCACGCGCATTATTTCAAAATGGGTGGTATTTATTTTTGATATTGTTATTACTCTTTTTACCTATGGAGTTGCCTATACATTAAGATATAATTTTAATACTTCTGCTGTTTCGTTTGATGTATTTATTGAAGACATCATTTTAACCATTCTCGTTTACGCAATAAGTTTTTTATCTTTTAAATCTTATGATGGCATTATTCGCCATTCCGGTGTAGCTGATGCGCTTCGGATAATTAAAGCCGGATTAATGGCAATAATTATACTTATTGTATTATCTACAATAAGTAAAGTGTATGACTTCAGCTTTGGCATAACACCTATTGCTATTGCCATTATTCATTTGGTAATAAATGTTTCTATTTTAGTGTTTAGTCGGTATGGAATCAAAGTATTTTTTTATGAAGTTAACCGGAATAAAATAAGCAAAATTCCGGTGGCCATTTACGGAGCCGGCCGTCGTGGACTAAGCGTTTTCCAAGCCATTAAAAATGATTCGGAGTCAAATTTCGTAGTAGCTGCTTTTTTAGATGACAACGATACCAAACTCAATAAAACCATAGAAGGAGTTAAAATATTTTCTCCTAAAAAAATGGAAGCAGTAATTCACAGGTATCAGATACAACAGCTCATTATCGGTATTCATGAGATTGAACCACAGAAAAAAAATGATATTGTAGCCATTTGTTTCGAGCACCAGGTAAGCGTAAAATCAGTGCCGCCGGTGGCAAACTGGATTAATGGTCAGCTTAGTTTAAAACAATTAAAAAATATCAATATTGAAGATTTGCTTGGTCGTGAACCAATTTTGCTGGAAAACGAACAAATTCATCAAACATTATCGGGTAAACGCATTATGGTTACCGGTGCAGCCGGATCAATAGGCAGTGAGTTGGTAAAACAAATAATTAAATACGCACCAAAGCAACTCATTTTAATTGATCAGGCTGAAAGTCCTTTGTTTGATTTAAAAATGGATTTATTATTTGCAGAGCAATTGCGGTTGCATACCCAGGTTGCTTTTATAGTTTGCGATATTACTAACCAGTCGAGATTGGAAAAAATATTTGCAACATATCATCCTGAAATGATTTTTCACGCTGCTGCATACAAACATGTTCCGTTAATGGAAGATAATGTTTACGAAGCAGTAGACGTAAATATTTTTGGCTCAAAAAATTTAATTGATCTAGCCTTAAAACACAAAGTAGAAAAGTTTGTCATGATTTCGACAGACAAAGCGGTTAACCCAACCAATGTGATGGGAGCAACTAAAAGAGCTGCGGAAGTATATGTTCAGTACAAATCAAAATTATCACCATCCAATCCGGTTTTTATTACAACCCGTTTTGGTAATGTATTAGGTAGTAATGGCTCGGTAGTTAATTATTTCAGTAAACAAATAGCCCAGGGCGGACCATTAACTATTACCCATCCGGAAGTTACCCGTTACTTCATGACCATTTCAGAGGCTTGTCAGCTAGTTTTAGAAGCGGCAACTATGGGTAAAACCAGCGAACTGTATCTGTTTGATATGGGAAACCCGGTAAAAATTATCGATTTGGCCCGTAAAATGGTGCTTTTAAGCGGTTTGGAGCCCGAAACGGATATACCATTTGTTTACACAGGATTACGTCCCGGTGAAAAATTACATGAGGAATTATTGAACACGAACGAAAATACCTTACCTACCCATCATCACAAAATCAAGGTTGCTCTGACAGCCGAATATAGCCCCGAAATTGTGGAATTCATATCTCTTCGCTTCAAAACGCCCTGAAATCGGGTGATACAACGGATATTGTGACAGCATTAAAACATATGATACCTGAGTTTATAAGTCAAAACTCCGATTTTGAGCACCTTGATGCAACCAAATCTGACAAATTGCCTGTCACCAATTAACTTACATTGCCAGAATTGGTGCTTTTGTAATCATGCCGAAACCCTATATTTGTCGGCTAATTAAATTTACATTCAGGTTTAGTTAAAGCGTTAACATGTTGACCAGAGCACACTATAGGAATACGATTTTCAAAATACTACTTTTGATTTTGATAGCATCGCCTTTGTTTCAGGCATGTGGCATCATTAACCCTAATCGAATGCTAGATGCAGACAAAGAATATATCGGCGCAAGCTTTCTCAATACAAGCACGCCTGATTTTACAATTGCTCAAGGCGATATTGTTCAGGTTTTAGTATTTACAAAAAATGGATATGCCTTAGTTGAACCGCAAATTAGTACTCAAAACAATGGAAATACCCCGGAAACAAATAGTGTTCCTCTTGATTATTCGATTGATATAAACGGCGAAGCAAATTTACCTTTGGTTGGACATGTAAAACTTGCAGGTTTAACTATAAGAGAAGCAGAAACATTCCTTGCTCAAAAGTATGCTTCAAATTATATCGACCCATTTGTTAATGTAAAAATTACCAATAAATATATTACGGTATACAGAGGTGGCACTGACGCCAGACAAGTAATCCTTTCCCGGCCTGATATGACAATTTTAGAAGCGATAGGTGCTGCAGGTGGTGTGCCTGAAAATGGTAAAGCCTCTACAATTACTGTGATACGCAAAATTGATGGTCAACCCCAAACCGAAATAATTGACCTTTCTGAAATTGAAAGCATAGCAAAAGCCAACACTGTTGTAATGCCAAATGATGTAATATATGTTGAGCCGGCATTTAACGCTTCTATAGTTAGAGAAGTTGCACCAATACTTAGTGCATTTTCAAGTATTGTTCTTATTTATGTTTCGTTAGTTAATTTAAATAGATAATTTTCAGGGCATGTCGAATACAGGTGAAAATTTAAAAAATAATGAGATAGCAGAAGAACAATCGTTTAACTGGAAACTATTTCTTACGATTGGTTGGATAACAAGATGGTGGGTTGTGCTGTATATTATTCTCGCAATTGTTGCCTCGTTTTTAATTAGCCGTTACTCCACACCCTTATACTTATCACAAGCTGATGTGCAGTTTAAAGACAAGTCGAAAGAAAACACTATTGATTTAGGCATTTTAGTTTCCAACACCAACGTTGACCGACTCAATGAGGAAATGACTATCCTTAAATCGAAAGGGTATAAATTAGATGCACTTAAACAATTACCTATTCAAGTTTCTTATTTTATCAAAGAAAATGTAAAGGAAGGTGAAATTTATAAGGGGAGCCCTTATGATGCAATAGTTGAAGTTATCGACTCTAGTATAATTGGACAAAAAATAACAGTCGCAATAATTGATACCAATTATTTTAGTTTAAAGTACTTATACAACCATGAAGAATTAGAATACAAATTTGAATTCGACAAACCATATAGCACTCCGGCATTTAACATCACAGCACATTTGGTGCGAAAAGAAAAAACGAACCTCAACAAGGATTACTTTTTTATCATCAACAATGTGGAAAAAGAGGCTGAGAAGATTGAAGGCAAAATACAAATCGATGTAGACAATTTATACGGCGGTAAAATTGTTATTAACTATCGCGACAACAACCCGATTAAAACGCGTGATATCGTAAATGCCATTGCAGAAGAAATTGTTGCAATGAGTTTACAACGTAAAGCCGGAAGTGCTGAAATGATTATTACGTTTATTGAAGATCAGATCGACTCTCTTGAACAGGAGTTGTATAACCAGGAAAACATACTGAAAAATTTCAAAAAAGACAACCTGATTATCAGCCCCGAACTTGCCGAAACAAATATCATTCAAAAATTAAATGAAATTGACCAAGCTAAATTCGAAGTACTGCTGGAAGGAAAAAGTTTGAAATGGTTGAAAGATTTTACCAATAATAAAAATACGGATATAGATGCCTTAGCTAACTATTTTGGCGACTTACAATACAACGATTTTACTCCATACTTAAACTCACTGGTTGAACTCAATAAAGAGCGTGAAAACCTCAGCTTGAGTGTCCCTTCAAACGACCCGAGGTTAAGTTCAATTAATAATCAGATGAAAAAAGTAACTGCCAATTTTAAAGAAGCTATTGTCAATGCTGAAAATAAATTGGAAGTAAGGACGAAATATTTAACAGAAGAGCAGGAAAAATACGAGGCTGAGTTTTTACAATTACCTGAAAAACAATCTGAATTTGCGCGCTTAACACGGTTAAATGATTTAAAAGAAAAGTATTATTTATTACTGCTCGAGAAACAGTCAGAATACGAAATCACACTTGCTGGAATGAGCAGTGATTATGTGATTTTAGATGCAGGTGAACGAGGCACTTTGGTAGCCCCTGTAAAATCTAAAATATGGGGACTCGCAATACTTATTTGTATTGGTATTTCTTTTGCCCATATTTATTTACGTTTCCTTTTACACAGCACTATTATTGGTGTTCCTGATGTTGAGAAGTCAACAAACGTTCCATTACTGGGCGCGCTTCCATTATACAGTAAAGGGAAATTAGATTTACCTCGTGTAGTTGTTTCTGAAAGTCCTAAATCACAAATAGCAGAATCGTTTAGGGCTATTCGAAGCAATATGCAGTATTTTATTAAAAACGACAACAAGTCGAAATTAATAGTAATCACTTCTACAGTGAGTGGAGAAGGTAAAACCTTTACTGCAATCAATTTAGCTAATGTAATAAGCGCAACAGGTAAAAAAGTAATTCTTGTAGATTTTGATTTACGCAAGCCAAAAATCCACAAAGCTGTTGAAGTAAAAAATATCAAAGGTGTCAGCACCATTCTGATTAACAGAGACACTATTGAAGATTGTATTTTAACAGATACAAATGCCGGTTGCGATGTTTTAATTGCTGGACCAGTTCCACCAAATCCTGCAGAGTTGTTGGTTTCAAAAGCTGCTGATAAATTATTGGATGATTTATTGGCTATCTACGATTACGTGGTAATAGACAGCCCTCCTGTCGGTATAGTATCTGACTCTATTCCTATTATGGCCAAGGCCGATTTAGCAATTTACATGATTAGAGTTAATTATTCTAAACGTAATTTCATAGGCAATGTGCATAGACTTTATAACGATAACCAATTAACAAATTTAGGTATAGTTGTAAATGATGCCAATGCAAGTGGAACAGAATATGGTTACGGATATGGTTATGGATACGGTTACGGATATGGCTATACCGGCTATAATGAATATTATTCTGATAGCGTTGGACCAACCTCTTTCTGGAAACGTTTCTTTACAATAAACAGAAAACGTAAAAAGAAAAAGTCGTTATAATTTCATTTCTATTTTAAGGTATTTCCCTGTATGGCTTTTTGTATGCTTAGCCACTTGTTCCGGTGTGCCTTCCACCAGGATATTTCCACCACCGGCACCACCTTCAGGTCCAAGGTCAATGATATGGTCAGCGAGTTTAATTACATCGAGATTGTGCTCAATAATCAAAACCGTATTGCCTTTATCTACTAAATCATTAATTACATTCATCAATACACGAATGTCCTCAAAATGTAATCCTGTGGTTGGCTCATCTAATATGTAAAAAGTATTTCCGGTATCTTTCCTTGATAACTCCTCAGCCAATTTAACACGCTGTGCTTCTCCTCCACTCAATGTTGTTGACGATTGCCCCAATCGAATATAACCCAATCCCACTTCCTGCAAGGTTTTTATTTTTTTGAAAATCCGTGGATGGTTTTCAAAAAAATCAGCCGCATGATCAACGGTCATATCTAAAACATCAGCAATATTTTTTCCTTTGAAATATATTTCCAGTGTTTCTCTGTTATATCTTTTACCCCGGCACTTTTCACATTCTACATATACATCAGGTAAAAAATTCATCTCTATCACTTTCATACCACCGCCTTCACAAACATCACATCTACCTCCCTTAACGTTAAATGAAAATCTACCAGCTTTGTAACCACGAATTTTTGCTTCGGGTACCATGGCAAATAAATTTCTTATTTCAGAAAACACATCAATGTAAGTAACAGGATTCGAACGTGGTGTCCGGCCAATTGGCGACTGGTCTATTTCAATTACCTTATCAATGTTTTTCAGACCATCAATTTTTTTATAAGGCAGCGGTTTTTTCAGTGAGTTGTAATAATACTGCTGCATGATAGGAAATAAGGTGCCATTAATTAAACTGGATTTTCCACTACCACTCACACCTGTTACGCAAATCAAAACACCTAAAGGAAATTTTACAGCAACATCTTTTAAATTATGACCAGTTGCTCCCTGTAGTGTTATTTCTTTCCCATTTCCTTTTCTGCGTGTTTTTAAATATTCAATTTTACGTTGCTCATTTAAATAATCTGCAGTTAAAGTATTTGCCTGCATAAATTTAACAGGGTCCCCTTCGCCAACTAATTCACCTCCATGAATTCCCGCGCCAGGCCCAAGGTCGATAACATAATCGGCATGCATCATCATATCTTTATCATGCTCAACCACTAAAACTGTATTGCCACTATCGCGCAAATCTTTTAAAGCCTCAATCAATTTATTATTATCGCGTTGGTGCAGTCCAATAGAAGGTTCATCCAGAATATAGGTAATACCAACTAATTGCGAACCAATTTGTGTTGCCAGTCTAATACGTTGTGACTCACCACCACTTAATGTCCGAGTAGGGCGATCAAGCGACAAATAATCTAATCCCACATTTTGAATAAATCCAATGCGTGCACGAATTTCTTTTAATATATCTTTTGCTATTACCTGTTGTTTGGCGTTCATCCTTACATCAACATCACTAAACCAATTATTGAGTTCTTTGATATCCATTAAGGCTAACTCCGCAATATTTTTTTCATCTACCTTAAAATATAATGCTTCCTTTTTGAGGCGTGTTCCATTACATTCATCGCAGGTAGCTTTTTCCATAAAGTCTTCAGCCCATCTGCGCATATTTTCAGAAATGGAATTGGAGAAACAACGTTTTATCAATTTGGTTAAACCACCAAATTCTAGGGTATACCACCTGTCTGTTTCACCTAAAAATACCGTATCATCTTCAGGCAATTCGGCATCACCTTCGTTACCAAATAAAATAGCGTTTAATCCTTTTTTAGGAATATCTTTTATTGGAGTAGATAAATTAAATTTATATTTTGTTGAGATGGATTTAATCTGCTTAAATAAAATATTGTCTTTAAATTCTCCAAGTGCCACTATACCACCATTATTTATAGTTTTAGATTTATCCGGAATCAATGTTTCCAGATTTACTTCATACACAACTCCCAGCCCTTTACATTTGGGACAGGCGCCATATGGTGAATTAAATGAAAATGTATTTGGCGATGGCTCTTCGTATGAAATACCTGATGCAAGACACATTAATTTTTTGGAATAATTAAATACAGTTCCTTTATCAGCATCCATTACCATAATAAACTGCTTTCCTGATTTCAAAGCTTGCGCCACACTTTGCTTAATGCGCACTAAATCATCTTCGTCAACCTTAAATCTATCAATTACAATTTCAATATCGTGCATTTTATATCGGTCAACCTGCATCTTAGGGATTAAATCTTTAATCTCACCATCAATACGCACTTTTAAAAATCCCTGCTTGCGAATTTGTTCAAACAATTCGCGGTAATGGCCTTTCCTTCCTCTTACAACAGGCGCCAATAAAACAATTCGTTTACCATTAAACTTGGTAATAATACTTTGTATTATCTGCTCTTCTGTAAACCGCACCATTTTTTCACCGGTTGCATAACTATAAGCATCGGATGCCCTTGCATATAGCAGACGCATAAAATCATATATCTCGGTAATAGTACCAACCGTTGAACGGGGATTTTTATTTGTCGTTTTCTGCTCTATCGAAATAACCGGACTAAGGCCGGAAATATTATCTACATCAGGTCGTTCAATGGCACCAAAAAATTGTCGCGCATAGGCAGAAAAACTCTCCATATAACGACGTTGCCCTTCTGCATAAATGGTGTCAAATGCCAATGAACTTTTTCCGCTTCCACTCACACCGGTAATTACCACCAAACTATTTCTCGGAATATTTACATTGATATTTTTCAAATTGTGCACACGAGCGCCCTGCACTTCTAAATAAGTAACATCTTTATCGCTTATTTCGGGCAAATTAGCGGGTAATTCGGTATTTGAAGACTTTGTTTTTTTCACCTTTTGAAACTCCTTGCAACCGACTTCATTATTTCTGAAGCCGAATTATTTTAACGTGCAAAGGTAAGGGTTTTAGTCTCGAAAAACAGTAAACCTCCAATAATAGTAGTATAGTAAATGGTAAAATATTTATCAACAAAAGCCATCAGGGCAGCGCTGCAATACATTTTAATTCGATAGCTATTGGCGTTGGCAAGCTGGTGATGCCCACTGTGGTTCTGCAGGGCTGACTATCCTTGAAATATTCAGCATAAAGGCGATTGTAAGTGGCGAAATCACGCTGCATATCTGTTAAAAAAACTGTCACGTCCACTAAATCCTCCCAACGGGCACCGGAAGCTTCCAAAACGGTTCTTACATTATGAAAAACAGAGCGACACTGTGCTTCGAAGTCGAAAGCCGTAAAATTGCCATTTTTGTCAATTTCCACTCCCGGAATCTTGTTAGTTCCTGCTTCACGCGGTCCAATTCCGGATAAAAACAACAAATTGCCCACTTTACGTGCATGCGGATACAAACCAACAGGTTCTGGTGCTTTATTGGTATGGATGATATTATCGCTCATGTGCCAAATATAAAGTCAAAACTGCAAAATTGACTACTCTCATACTATTTTTTTGTAATTAACGTTTTTTAACCCATGTGAAGTGTGAAAAAGGTTTGGTGTCAGCATCTTGAATTTACCTAAAACCAATTATATGAAAAGTTTCATTGTTACACTTCTTATTTGCAGCGTTTTTTTATTCACTAATTGCGACAACACATCAACATCAACAGCACCTCGTGCCACTACATTGGAGGATGTATCGGACGCAGAACCTTATACTGTTGATGAATCAACCACTTTACCTCCAACCGTTACACTCAATGCTCCCGAAGAGGAAAAATCCACGGTGAGTGAAAGTGTGGAAGCGCGCATTGATGCCGAAATTAAAAGGCAATTAAAATTAAACCCCGATTTGCCAGCGCTTAATGAAGTGGCAGCCTCCTACAACAACATTACCGTAAAAGTATTTACCGGATTAGCCGATGCAACAGGTGGTGAAACGTATATGGTTGACAATGCCAAATTTGTTGTTGAAGCCATTACCGATATTATTAAAACCTACATGTCGAACGAAACCGATTTGGTTTTTTTAATTGACAAAACAGGTAGCATGAGTGATGATATTGCTGAAATTAAAAAGAGTATTACGGCAATTATCGAACAGATTGCCCCTTTCGAAAATACCAGAGTTGGCTTTGCATTTTATGGAGATAAAAATATTGATAAAGCAACATGGTATAGCAAAGTTAATTTAAGTGATGATTTCACCGCGGCGAAAAAAATCATTGCGTCGACGCATACCACCGGTGGAGGTAATCTTGAAGAAAGTGTATATGATGGTGTAGCTAAAACCATTAAAGAAATGAACTGGGAAGAAGGGAGAAGACGTGTAATTTTATTAATTGGCGATGCGCCAAGTTTAGAACCACCTTATAGTGAATTCACCATGGATGATGTTATTAAAATGGCAAAGGACGAATCTGTTTCTATGAATTTTTATCCAATTGTTATTGGCTTATCAGGAAGTATAAATGGTGTAGGCAAATTGGCTGAAGTGCCAACTACAGATGCAGCAATTATTGCATCAATTGCACCAAACCCGGCAACCAATTACACCTTATTAAAAGCTACTGCAACCGGCAAATACACGGTAGAAATTTTTGATATAAATGGCAAGTTAATTCAAACAAAAAAATTCAACGATAATAATACATCTATTATGACCGACGAATTGGCAACAGGTGTATATGTAATTCGGTTATATGATGAGGACAATAAAAAAATCGACAGCAAAAAACTTGTTGTACGACATTAATTAAGGTTATTTTTTGGGGTTAAATACAGTTGCAAATCACCTATGTGAGTCGGTGATTTTTTTTGCAAATTAATACATAAAAAAAGAGGCACTCGTGTTGAGTGCCTCTTTATAAATATTATTTTTATTGTTTATTTAATTCTTAATCGTTGCCCTGGTTTCAAAACTTTTTTACTGGAAATACCATTTAATTTACAAATTTTAGAAACCGTTGTATGATTGCGTGATGCAATTTTTCCAAGCGTATCACCTTTTTTAACAGTGTAATATTTTTTACCTGTAGAAGAAGTTGCATTTGTTGAAGATGTTGTTGACGGTTTGAAATGTTCCTTTTTTAGGTAAAACATTTCAGCTGTTAAATCCGAATTTTTAAAATCAACTAAATATTTAGGATTAATTGCTGCTCCGCGATAACGCAACTCATAATGTAAGTGAGGTCCTGTGCTTCGTCCTGTATTTCCACCCAATGCAATTTTGTTACCGGAATCAACTGTATCACCTTCGGCAACTAAAATTTTTGATAAGTGGGCGTAATAAGTTTCTAAGCCATTAAAATGTTTAATCACTACTAAATTTCCATAACCTGAAACTACATCAGCTTTTTTCACAATTCCATCAAAGGAAGCATACACATCATCACCAATTTCAAGGTCTAAATCTATTCCTGAATGAAATCTGCTTCTTCTCCAACCAAAATCGGAGTTTACTTTGCTGTTCCCTAAAGGAAAAGTATAACAATTGCTCCAAGGACTAACTAAAAACACCTGAATACTGTCGGTCATTTTTGTTGGATCAAAAACTTCACCGGCATTTAATTCATTTGCCATAAATAAGTCGTCATAAACTTCAAAATCATCAGCCTCTTCCGGTGTAGCATAATCCACACCACCGATATTTTCATTTTCAGCTTGTTCGCTTAAACGAATATTTTCGCCAAGTAAAACCAGCTGTTCACTAATCGGCAATTGTTCGTGGGCAGTTATAAGTGACTGGCCGCGAAGATTTGCTTCGGGTGTGTAATCTGATATTAATCTTGGTGCTGCATTCGCATTAGCGTCAACAACATAAAAATCTTCTATAAATAGAAGTTCGGTTGATGGCGTCGAAGTAGTATCGACAATTGCCTGAAAATTTGTGTTTTCGTTTTGTATGGCAGCTGTGTAAGTCCCGCAGGCACTCATCATTGCTACCGCCGCAAATCCGGCTGTTAAAACTGTTGTGGGGGTTCTTCTGATTTTTTTTAAATAAGCCACTTTCCTCCGTTTTAAAGTTTTATACAAATATTTTTAGGTTCGGTAAAAAACCGAAGAGCCTCTACTCCTCCTTCACGACCTACACCGGATTGTTTAACGCCTCCGAATGGCGTGCGCAAATCGCGCTCCAGCCAACAGTTGACCCAAACAATACCGCTTTCAATCTTTTCAGACAAGCGATGAGCTCTAGTTAAATGATTGGTCCAGATTACAGCGGCCAGACCGTAATCGGATTGATTGGCCAAATTTACGGCTTCTTCCTCGTTATTAAAAGGATGAAGGGTAACTACAGGCCCAAAAATTTCTTCTTTTACTGTTCTGCACTGCTGTTCAAGGCCTTCAATTACCGTTGGGGCAATGTACCAGCCACTTTCCAGCTCTCCTGTTAAATTAACCGCTTGTCCGCCACATAATATTATTCCTCCCTCTTCTTTAGCTAAGTCGATATAACTGAGTATTTTATTGTAATGCACTTCCGAAACTACAGCTCCAACGTTGGTTTCAGCTGATTTAGGGTCACCAACTACCAATTTTTTTGCCCGCTCAACAAAATCGGCCTTAAAGCGCTCGTATAAACTGCTTTCTATATAAATCCGGCTTCCGCAGAGGCAAATTTGCCCTTGATTGGTGAAAGAGCTGCGAACAGTGGTGTTCAGCATGTCCTCGTAATCGCAATCAGCAAATATTACCACAGGGTTTTTGCCTCCCAGTTCCAAGCTTAGTTTTTTAAACATTGGCGCCGCAACAGAGGCTATTTCTTTACCTGCTCTGGTACTGCCTGTAAATGAAACCCCTTTAATTTTCGGGTGTTTTACTATTGCTGCACCGGTTTTAGGACCTGTACCATGCACAATATTCAGCACGCCTGCCGGTAATCCGGCATCAATACATATTTCAGACAATAAATAAGCGGTATAAGGGGTAATTTCAGATGGTTTTGCTACCACACAATTACCCGCTGCTAAGGCAGGAGCAATTTTCCATGAGAATAAATATAATGGCAGGTTCCAGGGAGATATACATCCAACAACCCCAATCGGATTGCGGGTTGTATAGTTAATAAATTTCCCTTTTTGGTGATGGCTTTCACTTGCGAAATGTAATACCGAAGCAGCGAAAAACTCAAAATTGTCACGGGCACGGGTTATGTCCATACGTTTTGCCAACGCAAGGGGTTTACCCGAATCCATTGATTCAGCCTCTGCCAAAGCATCAAACCGCTCTTCAATTAAATGTGCGATGCGATATAACACCCTGCTTCTGTTAGCCGGATCCATGGTAGACCACTCTTCAAATGCTTGCTGAGCAGCATTTACAGCCTGTTCAACGTCATTTTCATCAGAATCGGGAATTTTCGAATATACTTTACCTGTTGCCGGATTGTAGTTATCCAGATAATTACCGCTTACAGGCGGTTGAAGCTTGCCTCCAATATAGTTTGATAATATGAACAAATCGTGTCCGTAAAGTTTTCGAATTGATTAACGGTTGCGAAGATACCATTTGGAGGGCAAATTGTTAAATAATTATCGAAAATTAGGGTCAAAAAGGCTAAAAAACGGAGCTTTTATTGGACAATTCGAAAAAACATGGCCTCTTATTATTCATTCAGGAAAGGATTTTCCCTTCGCTCTTCGCCTATAGTTGTTGGCTGCATATGACCTGCATACACTTTTATGTCATCGGGTAAAACCATGAGTTTTTCTTGTATCGATTGCATCAATGTTGCATAATCACCACCCGGTAAATCGGTACGGCCAATTGAGCGGCGAAAAAGCACATCACCACTCACAATAAACTTATCTGCTTCATTATAAAAACACACACTGGCCGGAGAATGTCCCGGTGTGAAAAACACCTTTAAACTAGTGCTTCCAAAGGTTACAATATCACCTTCATCCACAAAAATTTCCGGTTCAGGTGAACCTTTGTAATACATACCCATAGTTGGCGCGTAGTTAACCACTTCGTGCAACACCGGTATCTCCCCTTTGTGCATCATAATTGGCACCCGCCAGGTATCAGCCACAAATTTATTTCCTAATACATGGTCAATATGACAATGGGTATTAATCAAATATTTGGGTTTCAATTGCTTGCGAGTAATAAAATCGCCCAATTCCTCCATCTCCTCTTTTGAATAACAACCAGGGTCAATTACAACACATTCACCTGTTTCATCGTATATAACGTAGGTGTTTTCATAAAAGGGGTTAAACGTAAAACTCACAATATGGGCCATCTATATATCGTTATTTTGTAAAATTTTATGGAATAATTGAACTTTACGGCAAAACTACGTATTTTGCAATGGTGATGAGGGCTCCAGGTATGAAGATTAAATTACATCTCAATATAAAATATTTAGCATTAGCGATAATACTATTTGGCACTGCCGTTTCCTATAGTCAGGGAACTCAGGTTCAATTTGGCCAAAACAGAGTTCAATACAAAGATTTTACCTGGCAATTTTACGATGGCGAACACTTTTTAGTGTATTTCAGCCAGGGTGGTCAAAATCTGGGCAAATTTACCGCTCAAATTGCTGAGGCCGATTTAGTTCAAATTGAAGATTTATTAGATTATAAACTCAATTCAAAACCTGAAATAATTGTTTATAATAATATTGCCGATTATAATCAAAGTAATTTTGCGATAGGTAAAGAAGAACAATATAATCTTGGCGGCCAAACAAAAATAATTGGCAATAAAATATTTATTTACTTCGATGGCAATCATCAGCATTTACGCAAACAAATTCGCGAAGGTGTTGGCAAAGTATTATTAAACTCCATGATTTTTGGTGGCAACTTACAGGAAATTGTTCAAAATGCTGTTTTATTAAATTTACCCGAATGGTTTACCGAAGGTTTAGTTTCTTATATTGGTGAAGAATGGAATAGTGAACTCGATAATCAATTGCGCGAAGGTGTATTGTCAGGACGATACCAGAAATTCAACAAACTCACAGGCGAAGATGCGCGATTTGCTGGCCACGCTTTGTGGTATTATATTGCTGAAAGTTATGGCGAAGCAACCATACCTAATTTATTGTATTTAATCCGCATCAACCGTTCACTTGAAAATGGATTTCTATTTGTTTTAGGAGCGGGCGTAAACAGCACTATCGACGATTGGTATAAATATTTATTAGCCAAATATCAAAACGAAGCAAAAGATAAAGTAAAACCTGATGCTGCAAATATCATCCCGCGCAAAACCAAAAAAAATATCCACTATCACGAATTAGCATTAAGTCCTGATGGGAAAAATATTGCTTACGCAATTGATGATCACGGAAAATTTAAAGTATATATTCAGGAAATTGGCAGTAAAGACGTCGATAAAATAAAAAAAGGCGGATTAAAAACACGCACATTGGCAACTGATCTTAGCAATCCACTAGTGAGTTGGAGCCCTGACGGTAAAAAGCTTGCTATTGTTTATGAAAAACGAAATAAAAATTTCATTACTACATACGATACAGAGAAGGACGAAAAAGAATCGAAAGAGCTCTCTCGCTTTCAAAAAATTCTCGACATGAATTTCGCCAAAACAAATAATCGTTTGGTGATGAGCGTGATGAACAATGGTCAAAGTGATATTTATGTATACCATTTACTCAACGACCGTGTTGAGCAAATTACCAACGATTTTTTCGACGACCTTACGCCTTGTTATGTAGAACTTAATAATGGTTATGAGGGTATAATTTTCGCTTCTAACCGCGATCGTGATACGCTATATACAACCAGAACAGTTGATTCTATTTTACCAGTTGGGAATATGGATTTATACTTTTACGATTATCTGCACAAATCGAAAAATCTGGTAAAAATTTCGCATACTAAAAAAATTAGCGAAACAACACCTTTACAGTTTGATGCAAAACACTTCGCTTATTTAAGTGACCAAAATGGAATAACCAACAGATTTGCCGGATATTTAGATAGTTTGTATGACCATACCGATACCTTGGTATTTTATCCAGACTCAACCGTAACCAATCCAACTTACGATTATACCGATTTGAAAACATGGCCGAAATTCGATTCCATGTTATTAGCTGATATTTACCGCGATACCGCTTATGTTTTCCCAACAACTAATTATGCAGGCAATATAGTTGAACATGATATTAATTGGAAAACAGGTAAAATGGTAGAAGTATTCCAACAAGGAAAAGCCAATGTGTTTTATTTGTCGAAAGCACCCGGTGACATGAGTGAGATAAAAAACAACACACTCAACAATACCACATTCCGCAATTTTATTAATTTAAAGAAAAAAGAAGACGATGTAATTACAACCATAAGTAATACCGACTCTTCTACCATGATTAAAACACAAACTATTATTACCAGCACTGATACTATTAAAAAAGAAATAGATGAAGGCATGTATTTCCAAACCGATTTTCCGGAAGAAATAACACCTTCAATTGTAAACGACCCGGTTGCACTCGGTCAGTCGAAAAGTCCTGAACAGGAAAACATCAATACCGGTAAAAAATTCCGCTCATCACGAATTGTTCCTTATCGTTTGAAATTCAGTAACGAATACGTAACCAGTCAGCTCGACAATAGTTTGTACATTAACAAATACGAAAGTTTTAATACCACAGGAGGTGTTTATTCAACACCAAATTTAGGCGCATTATTTACAGTAAGTATCAGTGATTTATTTGAAGATTATCGTTTTACCGGCGGTATGCGTTTCCCAACATCTTTTTCAGGGGGTGAATATTATTTATCCTACGATGATTTAAAACATCGCATTGATAAAAAAATTACCTGGTATCATCAAACAGAAAAAACACAATATAATTTCCAACCATTTTGGTATCCTGTAGTAGATGCCGGCATCAGAACAAATGTTGTGGAAGGAACACTCAAATATCCATTTGACGTAATTCGCAGCCTGCGAGGTAGTGTTTCTTATCGCGGCGAAAAAATTATTTTCCTTGCCAATGATACATTCAGTTTAAATTTACCTAATTACAAGGAGGACTGGCTTTCGTTTAAATTAGAATACGTGCATGACAATACGTATCCGATAATGACCAATATTTTAAATGGCATGCGATACAAAGTATGGTTCGAAATGCACAAACAATTTGAAGTAAATGCTAGCCAGGGGTTAAAAATCAGTTTAAATGATGGCTACATGGGTGTGTTTGGATTTGATTTCCGCCATTATCAAAAAATACATCGTCAATTAACCTGGGCAAACAGAATAGCCGGTGGCACTTCATTTGGTCCCCAAAAATTAATTTATTATTTAGGCGGTGTGGACAGCTGGATTGCACCTGTATTTAATACCGATGTTGAAATAAATCAGGATGCAGGTTATGCATATCAAACATTAGCCACCAATTTACGAGGGTATGATCAAAATGTTCGAAATGGAAATGGTTATATCGCATTTAACTCTGAATTGCGTTTCCCGATATTCTCTTATTTCTTTAATAAACCTTTGCGTTCTGAATTCTTAAGAAACTTACAAATTATAGGATTCTATGATATCGGTTCTGCATGGGAAGGCAAATCACCTTTTGAAGAAGATAATCCGTATACCAACTCAACAATTAGTCAAACACCTATAACCGTTAATGTAAACTATTATCGCGACCCGCTTGTGATGGGAACCGGTGTCGGCTTGCGAACAACATTATTTGGTTACTTTATTCGTGTTGATCGTGCTCAACCTCTTGATGGAAGTGGACTTGGTGACCCGCGTTGGTATTTCTCATTAAGCCTGGATTTCTAATTACCATACATAGTTGTAGCAGTTATGTAATTTTGCGCCGTGAAACCTGCACTTAAAGCCCACCTTTTTATTCTGGGAGCAAATATTATTTATGGAATAAATTACGCAATAGGCAAAGTTGCACTCGAACATATTGAGCCATTTGGCATTGTATTACTTCGTGTAAGTGGCGCTTTAATCATATTTACAATTTTGGCATTTTTAACCGGTCATGAAAAAATTGAGAAAGGTGACCATAAAAAATTATTGATTGCTTCTTTGTTTGGTGTAGTTATCAATCAACTTATGTTTTTCAAAGGGCTTAGCCTTACTTCTGAAATACATTCGGCAATGATTATGATTGCCACACCAATTATTGTATTGATTATGGCATGGGTTATTCTTAAAGATAAAATTACATGGGTGAAATCGCTTGGGATTTTAATCGGAGGTATAGGTGTTGCCATGTTAATTTCATCAGGTGCAGTTGATGTACATTCACCATCAAGTTTGGCAGGTGATATTTGTATTACCATTAATGCTACATCTTATGCTGTATTTTTAATCATAGCCAAACCATTAATGTTGAAGTATTCACCTTATACAATAGCCAGATGGATATTTACTTATGGGATTTTATTTGTGTTGCCTTTTGGCTGGAAAGAAGTAGATGCCATTTCGTGGAGCTCTATTCCAGCTATTGCTATTTGGGCATTGGTATATGTAATTTTAGGCGCAACAGTGCTGGCTTATTTATTTAATATTTTAGGGCTCAATTACGGTTCACCCACACTGGTGAGTATTTATATTTACACGCAACCGGTAATTGCAACAATTATTGCAGTTGCATATGGCAGCGACCACCTTACAATAGGTAAGGTAGTTTCTGCAATATTAGTTTTTAGCGGAGTGGCATTAGTAAGTTTCACCGGGGCTAAAAAACCTTTGAGTTCCGGCGTATAATTGTATTTTTACATTCAAATTAGTAGTATGATAATATCAATGACAGGTTATGGAAGAAGCACATTTTCGCTTGGCGGGAAAAATATTGTGCTTGAAATGAAAACATTAAATAGTAAATCGTTTGACCTCAACCTGCGAATTGCCCCTTTATTTAAAGAATATGAAATTGAAATCCGCAATATTCTGAATAAGTCTATCATGCGTGGAAAAACCGATTGCACTATTGGTTATGAAATGAGCGATGACAAGGGAGGAGAAGTAAATCCTGTTGCCGTAAAAGAATATTATCGCCAGTTAAAAGCTATTGCCAACGAATTACAAATTGACGATTCAAAAGTATTTGACCTGGTATTCCGTTTGCCAAATGTAACAACAACTTCAAATGAAAGTTTGAGTGAAGAACAATGGGAATTAGTTCAATCTCAAATTGAAGCAGCTTGTAAGCAATTAAATAAATTCAGAACCGATGAAGGTGCCAATCTTGAAAAGGATTTGGTTTTGCGTGTGCAATTAATGCGCGAAGCATTGAAAGAAGTTGAAGGACTGGACCCGCAGCGTATGGAGCAACAGCGGACTAAAATGTTCAGCGATTTGCAAAATTATATGGGAGATGAAGATATCGATAAAAACAGATTTGAGCAGGAATTGATTTTTTATCTGGAAAAAATGGACATCACCGAAGAAGTTACCCGCCTTCGTTCCCATTGCGATTACTTTATCGAAACTATGGAAGAAACACTGAACGAAAAAGGTAAAAAATTGGGATTTATTTGTCAGGAAATGAACAGAGAAATAAATACCATTGGTTCAAAATCATATCATGCCGAAATGCAACGTAAAGTTGTGGTAATGAAAGATGAATTAGAAAAAATAAAAGAACAATTAAATAACGTGTTGTAACCATGCAAGGTAAGCTCGTAATTGTAACAGCGCCATCAGGTGCAGGAAAAACAACCATTGTAAAACATTTGCTTGCCCAAGAAAACCGCTTGTCATTTTCTGTATCTGCAACAACACGTCCCATTCGTGCAAATGAAATTGATGGCCGCGATTATTATTTTTTGACAGAAGCTGCATTCAGACAAAAAATAGAAGAAGATGCTTTTTTGGAATGGGAAGAAGTTTATCCGGGTAAATTATACGGCACTTTAAAAAGTGAAGTAGAACGCATTTGGAACGGAGGCAAGCATATCATATTCGACGTAGATGTCAAAGGTGCATTATCGTTAAAAAATAAATATCCGGAACACACTATTTCCATATTTATTGAACCGCCTTCATTGCCAATTTTAATCGACAGGCTTACCAAACGCAATACTGAAACACCGGCAACTTTGGCAACCAGGATAGAACGTGTCAAGTATGAACTCACATTTGCGGGCAGTTTCGACCATGTAATTATCAACGACAACCTGGAACTAGCGCAAACACAGGCATTTGACCTTGTTCATAATTTTTTAGCCTGACATTAGCAGCAATCCAATTTTTAGCTACTTTTACGTGGGCATGGTCACTTCAATAACTCAAGGTGTAAAAGTTAGCGTTGAAACATTTTTTCAACCAGATTACTCTAGAAGGGGTGAATTTGTGTTTGCCTATCGCATTACCATTGAAAACAAAAGTGAAAATACCGTGCAACTATTGCGCCGCCACTGGCATATTTACGATGGGATTGGCGTTTGGCGTGAGGTTGAAGGTGAAGGTGTTGTAGGTGAAACTCCAATCATAGAACCAGGGCATATGCACCAATACGTCTCGGGATGTCACTTAGTGGCTCCTATGGGTAAAATGAAAGGCACTTATTTAATGCTTCGCACCGCAGATGGCAACTATTTTGATGTAATAGTGCCTGAATTTCAAATGATTGCGCCGTTTTTGTTTAATTAACTCTCGGGGCCGTATCCTGAAAGTTTCAAAATTTTCAGCGCATCTATTTCATTAAACAAGTCGTTCAAATCAGTATCAGGATTTTCGCGCATATAAGCACGAATTATCTGCCAGCCAGTCCATGCAGCCACTCTTCCTGGGGCTTCTTCAGGCATACCAACAGAAGTAGGAGCATCGTCCATATACCTGCGCATATCGTCAGTTCTTTTTGAGAAGAGCAATTCTTCCCCGGCAAAAAATTTCCATATTTCGGCTTCATTTGCAACACACCACTCAATTTGTTCTTCAGTATATCCCATTTTGATAGAATCTTCCATATCAGGCAACACACAATCCAAATAATACATCATTTTACCCTCCAAAACCATTGCATCTAATAACGACATTTCCATAGTCGGAGCCGGCAAATACCCATCCATCAAACTCCTCATCACATTAAGCGAAATAAACGGCCTGTCGAACCTAAAAGTGATATACAACGGCATATTACTTTCATAGGCGCCATAATACCCGAAATGTTGGCCCATATACATATCTAACTCAATACCCAGCGTGGTTTCATTGAATAAAGTTTGGTAAACAAAAGGGCCTGTGTAAGTATATAATTTGGGCAATGAACTGTCGGGGAAATAATATTTATAATATCTGAAAGCTTCAGCCAATTCCTCTTCAACGTCATCCAAATCGCTATAAATTTTCGAAATCGTGTCCTGCAATTGCATCATCCACTTATTTCCTGCAGTATTTACAAATAATGTATCAAAAAGGTTGTAGTTTGCTGAAGTATCATTTGCGGACAGTCCCCAAAAATTGGTGTAATAAGCTTCAAAAATTTCAGGATGTTTTGATGTTAAATCGCTAAAAACCTGCTTATAATTGCCGGGATTGGCAGAAGCAATTATTTGATCCAGTCTGACAATCTCCACCTGCTGTTCAGGCACTTTAGAAATATCAGGATGCGGATTTTCGTTACCGTTGCCGCAACTCGATAACATAGTTATTACAGCAATTGATATATTAAAAATTACAAAAAATAGCCTATGTTTGTGCACCATGTAAATCTAATTTTAAAATGTAAAACTAATAAGGTATGAAGAAAATTATAGTAACAACCATGTTTTTTTGCGCTTTATGGTCAACTGTAGGCGCTCAGGAGTTCCGATTTGGATTAACAGCCTCTCCAGTTTTCGATTGGGCAAGAGTTGATGGTGAATTATATGAAAACGTAGGCACTAAACTTGGTTTTCAATATGGCTTATTGTTCGATCAAACAATTGGTAGCGTTGAACGGTATGCATTTTCAACAGGAATACTTATAAATTATGTTAATGTAGGTGTTGATTCAATTGATGAAAATAATGTACTGACTACTGAATGGACAGTTAGGTCACAATACATTGAAATCCCGCTTACTATTAGGCTGAGAACCAACGAAGTAAACTATTTTAGTTATTATGGCCAGTTTGGTTTAACACCGGGTATTTGCATTAAATCTAGAGGTGATAAGTCAATAGGCGACATAGCTTCATATGAGGATATAAATTTGCGGGATAAAGACAATGTAACAAATATTCAAACTCAATTATTCAACGTGAGTTTAACTCTCGGGATAGGTGCAGAATACTCAATTGCAGAAAATACCAATATTATAGGTGGTATCTTCTTCCAAAATGGATTTGCCAACATTATTGATGATGATGTTGACGACAACAGTGCTTTTCTTAAACAACTGGGCATCCGCGTTGGCGTGTTGTTCTGATACGGTTTAACAAATAACATCTAACTTTGTCACGCTCAAAAGGCGTGACTTTTTTATTATGAAAATAGCACTAGCTCAAATCAACGTCCACATTGGCAATTTCGAAGCCAACTTTAATAAAATTGCCAATTTTATTGATGATGCGAAAAAACAACAGGCAGATATTATTCTATTTCCTGAATTAAGTGTTTGTGGTTACCCTCCACGCGATTTTCTCGATTTTGATGATTTTGTAGACAAATGTTACGAAGTAATTGAAAAAATAAAACCACTCACACAAGAAATTGCTGTTGTTGTTGGTTCACCAAGTCGCAACCCAAAAATTGAAGGCAAAGATTTATACAATTCAGCTTTTTTTATTTTTGAAGGGGAGATAAAACATATTGTAAATAAAGCATTATTACCTACTTACGATATTTTTGATGAGTACCGTTATTTTGAGCCAGCGACTGAATTTCAAAACATCACATTTAAAGGCAGGAAAATAGCCCTCACCGTTTGCGAAGATTTGTGGAATGTAGGCAACGACAATCCAATGTATAAAGCGTGCCCAATGGATGTACTCATAAAAGATAAAGTGCAACCGGAAGTAATGTTAAATATCTCAGCATCACCTTTCGATTATAATCATGCTGAAGGACGTATTACCACATTAAAAGCTAATACTGCAAAATATAAAATTCCGGTGTTTTATGTAAATCATTGCGGCGCACAAACCGATTTAATATTTGACGGTGGCAGCATTGTTGTTAATGCTAACTCAGTGGTGTTTGATGAGATGAAATATTTCGAAGAACAATTAGCTGTTTATGATTTAGATGAAGTGATTGCATCAAATCAAACGCAAAATATAGACAAAGTTCAACCCAAAGAAAAAATTGATTTAATTTATCGGGCTTTAGTTACCGGCATCAGGAATTACTTCGAAAAACTCGGATTTAAAAAAGCCATTTTAGGTTTAAGCGGAGGCGTTGATTCAGCACTCACTGCTGTATTAGCCGCCGAAGCCTTAGGTTCAGAAAACGTGTGGGGTTTATTAATGCCTTCACAATATTCAACAGGACATTCTGTAACTGATGCACTTGAATTAGCGCAAAATTTAGGTATTAAACACGATACCATCGCGATAAAAAACATGTATGATTCTGTAGTGGGTGAATTAACACCTTTGTTTGATGGGAAATCATTTGATGTTACTGAAGAAAATATTCAGGCACGTTTACGCGGATTAACTTTAATGGCAATGTGTAACAAACATGGTTATATATTATTAAATACTACCAATAAAAGTGAAGCCGCCGTTGGATATGGCACTTTATATGGTGATTTATGCGGAGGCCTTGCAGTATTAGCCGATGTTTACAAAACAGAAGTGTACGAATTAGTCGCATATATTAATCGCGAAAAAGAAATTATACCTCAACACATTATCACCAAAGCACCAAGTGCAGAATTGAGACCGGGTCAAAAAGACCAGGACACTTTACCACCCTATGATGTGTTAGATAAAATATTATTTCAATACATCGAATTATCACAAAGCCCTCAGGATATATTAAATTTAGGTTTCGATGAGCATACCGTTCGCAGAACACTCAAAATGGTAAATAGCAATGAGTGGAAACGTTTTCAATTTCCTCCCGTATTGCGCGTTTCACCTAAAGCATTTGGTGTTGGTCGACGTATGCCAATTGAAGGCAAATATTTATCCTGAAATTCAACCCGGTACCTATGACATTTTATCAGCCATCACGCAAAAAACCCGTATTAGGGTTAGTAATTTTCCTATTATTTATTGGTGTAGCTGCCGTATTATTTTTTTCGATTCGTAGCTGCTCGAATACAGGTTTTTTTCGCTCTGCAAAAAGCAGTGATGCCAATTATGTGTATCAGGTTTATCCGGTTATTACTAACGATGGCGTATATTTTATCAGTCTGGAAGGTGTATTCAGAACTAGTATTTATGAGCAGAAAGGCGGAATGACTATGCGAAGTGGTTCTACAGAATTGCGCCTCAGCTTACATGATTTAAATAAAGGTACATTAATAAAACGCGAAGTTATTGGCGATTATCACAAAAAGTATTCAAGTATTATTGGTGCTCGTGATAGCATTTTCTGGATGTATAACACTACTGATGGTTTACACGGAAGAAGTGTAAAAGAGCTCGAGATAATTATTACACAGGAGCAATTAATAGCAGCTAATCCTGCCTTGTCAGAAGGCCTTGCCATGTCGCAATCTACATTGACCAATCTCAACGAATTATATGCCTTCGACAGAGAGCACAACGCATTAATGTTAACTACATTAAGCGGCAAAAAAGTTTGGGTAGATGGCGGGAATTTCAAAACAGTCGAATCACCGGTAGCGTATTTACCCAAGAACAGCTATGATGATATTATTGAACGCACTATCGAACAGGCATTAGCCGGAGAAACTATTGATGTCAATTTAATTACTGAACAAATATTACAGGCGACTGCAGGAGTTAATACACGATTTGAACTCGACCACCTTTCAGACAGAATTGTTGCGTTTGATAGCTGCACATATAAATTAGATGGTGGCACTTTAAGAACAATCACTAAAACAGATTGCCCAAAACCTATACCTCGGAATAATGCCTCGGGAAGCGATGCTAAATTTATTGAACCACATTTAATCAGTGTTTATAACAGTGAAAAAAAGGTGGCTATCAACCCTGAGTTTTTGCCGGAAAACATGAGTGTTATTACACATGCTAAATCAATTGGCGACAAAACAGAATTACTGATCAGCGGCATTAATAATACCAATTTGCAAAAACAATTTACCATTGCAACAGGCATCACCTTAGGCAACCACCGTTCTGGATATAAAATAAGTGCTGTTTACGGCAATCAGGATACTTTATTATTAGGTATCAATAATCAGCTGTTTAATATAAATACCAAAACTGGTAAACTCATTTGGAAAAAAGTAATCGCCAAAGAGGATTATAATGCACAACTTTTATCTGTTGGTGAAGCTGTCCAAAACGGCAAACGTTATATTGTTGTTGTAAACAATTACTTTACAGTTTTAAGCAAACAAGGCATATTTGTTAATGGCAGAACCGACTATCAACAACTTGTAATAGATGCTGGCAGCGGGAAGACATTATACCAGCAGGACATCAATAATAGTCAGCCGGAAAAACTTCCTTATTATCTTGGAAATGCACAGGGATTAAATTGGTTTTACACTAATGAACTCGGTTTTCATACGCGCTCTTTTCCCTAAATTAACACCTGAGCAAAACGACTTTGCCTTATCATTAAAGGTGGCAGAAATCACTTCCCCTTTGGTTAAAACCAGTGGGTATGGACGCGCCATAGACGACAAATACATATCATTTGATTCGGCTAAAAAATTATGTTACTTCACTACCGAAAATGGATTACATTATGTTTATGATATTACTAATAAAAAAATAAGTGAAATAAACGCACCGGATGAAGCATTGTATCACAATCTAAAAATGCAAAACCGCAATGTAAATTATTATTACAGAAATGCTTATTATTCTACGCCTGACAAAATTGAACTCCCTAACGGAGGTGCTTTAACAGCTAAAAATGAAAATGCAATTCCGATTTTACGTTATGAGGCTGCACAAAAAACATCTCCAACAGCATCTACAACAACTGGCACTCAATTTATTGAAGGGGAATTTTTAATCAATGGCATTAGTTTAAATAAGGACATTTATTACACCGATAAAAATTACAATCCGATAAGTACAAATAATAAAGAATCGTTTTGTTACATCTGGCATAAAAATAAAATTGCTGTTGATGCACATCGGATTATCAGCAAATACAATTATGCCACACAACAATCTGCATGGCAATTTGATGTAACAGCACTTTTGGGCGTTGAAGGTGAAATTTCCAGAGTTTACAATCGCAAGTCGAGTTTGGTAATCATATTCAAAACACATCCAAAACTCGATGACAATTACACCTGTGTTTCAATTAATACAGACACCGGTAATATGGAATGGGTGTATAAATTCTAACATGATTAGTATAAAAAAATACCCCGGGCAATTTAAACTGACCGGGGTATTTTTTTTATTTCAAGAGTAGGTTATACTCACATTACTCAACATGTATCTCTTCATCACCTTTATCATAGAAACGATATTCCATATATTGAAATTCGTTGCTGCCAGATACGTGAATTTTGCGTTTATATTCCCAATACCATTTCCATTGAATACTATTAAAGAATCTTCCTTTTTTAATAAACGACTCAACAAAAGGGTGAACAATTAATTTAACGTATTGCTGATTTTGATTTTTAACGAGATATTTAATTTTTCTTTCTATATCATCAATTAACAACACACTGGCTTCAATTTTACCTGTACCACTGCACGTAGGACAAACTTCAGTAGTAGTTATATTTACTTCAGGTTTAACGCGCTGACGGGTAATTTGTGCTACACCGAATTTCGAAATTGGTAATATAGTATGCTTGGCCCTATCGTTAGCCATAGCTTCTTTTAATGCATTGTAAACTGCTTTTTTATTATCAGGGTGTTTCATGTCGATAAAGTCGACAATGATAATTCCACCCAAATCGCGCAAACGCAATTGACGGGCAATTTCTTTAGCTGCTTCAACATTAACGGCAACAGCATTTTGTTCCTGATCGCCTTTTACTGCTGTTTTATTTCCGCTGTTTACATCTATAACATGTAATGCTTCTGTATGCTCAACAATTAAATATGCACCACTGTCCATATTAACTGTTCTGCTAAACAGCGATTTTATTTGTTTTGTCACCCCAAATTGGTCGAACACCGATTTCCCTGTTGTATGCAGGGTTACCATTTTTTCGGAACCCGGGCTTATTTTTTTGATATACTCTTTTACTTCATTCGCAATTGATGGTTCATTTACCACAACATTGTTAAATGAGTCGTTGAGTACATCTCTCAATAAGGTATTTGTTTTGCGTGTTTCGCTGTAAACAATTTGCGGAGCCTGAAGTTGCTGCAAACGTTTAGTTATTTCTGCCCACTGCGCAATCAAATCATTTAAATCTTCATGTAATAGCTGAGTGGCAACTCCTTCGGCAACTGTACGAATAATTACCCCAAATCCTTTTGGTCGCAATTGTTCAATTAATGCCTGCAGTCTTTTTCTTTCGTTGGCTGATGCAATTTTTCGCGATACCCCAACAACTTCATTAAAAGGTGTGAGTACCAGGTAACGACCTGCCAATGAAATTTCACAACTCAGTCTTGGTCCTTTAGTTTGAATTGGCTCTTTTATAATCTGCACTAAGATGTGCTGATTTTTAGCCACCACATTATTGATTTTCCCGGTTTTAATAATTTCCGGTTCTTTCAAAAAGGAGTCCATACTGTATGGATGACCATCCTGAGCGGCTTTGGTATATTTATAAATAGAGCGAAAATTCGGGTTGAGGTCCGAATAATGCAAAAACGCATCTCGTTCAAATCCAACATCAACAAAACAGGCGTTTAAGCCCGGTGTTATTTTTTTCACTCTTCCCAAGTACAGGTCGCCCACATTGAAGCGGCTGCTCTGAGAATCGCGATGGATTTCAACGAGTTGTTTATCTTCTAATAAAGCAATTTCAGCTCCGGTTGGAGTTGAATTAATAATAAGTTCCCTTTCCAAAATAAATACGGATTTTCTCCCTTTATGGAATTAATAAAACGGTTGAGGTCGGAAAATATAAAGGGCGGAAAAGATGCCAGTTCTTATTTCTTTTTATGGCGATTCTTTCTCAGGCGTTTTTTACGCTTGTGAGTGGCCATTTTATGTCTTTTACGTTTCTTACCTGATGGCATACTAAGTGATTTTTTAATGATTTAAATTATGTATCTCAGTTCGCACCTGATTGATAATCATCGAATCGGTGGTCATTGATTTTAGTTTTTCAAGCTCCAAAATGGCTCCGGAAGTATCTTTTAAACCAAGATAAGTCTGGGCCTTCATGTAACGAGCCTGCAAATTTAGGGAATCTTTTTGTAAAACACGGTCAAATCGCTCTAAAGCTTTCTCCATTTGTCCGCTCATTACCGAAAAACGCCCCAGTTCCAGGTTCACTTGTATGTTGTCAGGATGTTGTGCATCTATTTCTCTAAGCATCATAATACCCTCCATTGGGGCATTGGTGCCACTTACTAAAACCGTTGCCAGGCCTATCTTTGCGTCTAAATCTTCTGGTTTCAGCTTACCGGCTTCTTCAAAACAAAAGCGGGCTCCGTAAACTACACTAACGCGTAAGTCTTCTTCTTGCACAAAATCTATCAGGCTGCTTAATGCTGAACCTGCACGCATAAAATTTTCGTATGTGGGTTCACTTTCTGCTTTTTGGCGCAGGTAGTCGGCAGCAATAACCGGCTGACCAATTTGCAACCATTCATCTGAAAGTTGTTGTAATAAGGCGGTTTTTGAGCTTGCAGAGGCTTTTTGCATATCGTGATGCATCTCCATTAACTGCTCGCCATTGGGGAATTGCAATGAATCTATCAGTTTTTCCCTTTGATCGTCAAAGGCTGTAACTACAGGTGGTTTGTTGCTAAATCCAAAGTAAATTATCGCTATGGCTGCTACAGCCAGGCCAACTCCAATATATATTCCTTTCACTTTACAGGCTTGCTTTAGACTTTTTTCCTTCTTTTACCCTGTTAATGAATACTTTGGCGGGCTTAAATGCCGGAATTTTTTGCTCCGGAATCTCTATGGCAATATTCTTTTTAATAATCCTTCCGATTTTCTTTTTGCGCGTTTTCACTACAAAACTGCCAAATCCTCTCACGTATACATTATTGCCTTCAGCCATACTTTCTCTAATCTCTTTACAAAAGGCTTCAACAACAACCATAACATCAACTTTTTCAAGTCCGGTTTTTTCCGTGATGCGATTAACAATATCTGCTTTTCTCATAGGTATATTCGTTTTAGTTTGATAATCAGCACTTTAAACCACAAAATTCGGGATTTTATTTTATTTACCCGACATTTTTTAACAGTTTGTATTATTGTGGTGCAATGCGTAAAACATTTACACAAAAACTGTTCCGTTGGTATAGCCTTTATAAACGAAATTTACCTTGGATTGGTTCAAATGACCCCTATAAGGTATGGTTGAGCGAGGTAATTCTACAGCAGACTAGGGTTGAGCAGGGTTTGAGCTATTATCAGAAATTTGTCAAAAAATATCCTGACATTCAACAACTTGCCAATGCACCTCACGACGAAGTGATGAAAATGTGGGAAGGATTGGGGTATTATTCCCGTGCCAGGAACATGCATTCCACAGCTAAGCAAGTAGTTGAGGAGTTAAATAGCAGTTTTCCGGATACTTATGAGGGACTTATTCAGCTCAAAGGAATAGGTCAATATACAGCTCATGCCATCCTTTCCTACGCCTACAAAAAGCCATTTGCAGTTGTTGATGGTAATGTATTAAGGGTGATGGCCAGGTATTTCGGTATTCGCGAGCCAATTGACACACCAAAAGGGAAAACCTTAATTCAGCAACATGCCGATAGTTTGCTCGATAAAAAGGAACCTGATGTGTTTAATCAGGCCATGATGGACTTTGGTGCATTAATTTGTAAACCACGGCAACCGGATTGCGAAAATTGCCCTTTACAGAAATCATGTGCCGGCTATCAGCAGGAACTCACTGATATACTGCCTGTTAAATCGAAAAAAATAAAACGTCAGACAAGGTATTTACACTTTTTTGTATTTCGTGCAGGCGAAAAAATATTGGTAGAGCAACGGATAGCAAATGATATATGGAAAAATTTATATCAATTTCCGGTTATTGAAACAAGCAAAAATGTTTCTTCAAAAAGTTTAATGGAAAGCGAAGATTATCAGGCATTTCGAATAAAAAATCCTTTGCCTGTAATTACATCTCCCATTTTTAAACAACAATTAACGCATCAGCAACTTATTTGCAGATTCTATATTTTTGACTTGAAAAGTATTGATAAAATAAAGCGCTCCGGTGTAAAGCAGGTAACTTTTACACAATTAAAACAACTGGCATTTCCCGGAGTAATTCGCGATTTTTTGAAAATTAATGATTATTTTTAGTGTTCAAAGCAAACCAAAAGACAACGAATTATGAGCGGAGTAAACAAAGTAATTCTCATTGGGAATCTGGGAAAAGACCCGGACCTGAGAAATTTTGAGGGCGGTAATGTGGTGGCTAATTTCACATTAGCAACCACCGAAGTTTACCGCGATCGCAATGGCAATAAAGTAGAACAAACAGAATGGCACAACATTGCCATGTGGGGGAAATTGGCAGAAATTGCCGGCAAAATTTTGCGCAAAGGTGCCAAAGTGTATATCGAAGGTCGCATTAAAAATCGTTCGTGGGAGGACCGCGAAGGCAACAAAAGATATATCACTGAAATAGTGGCTGAAAATTTCACCTTGTTAGGACCTCGTCCGGGTGGCAATGGCACAGGTGCTCAAGGCGGAACTGATTATGAAATGTCGCATTCAAATCCGGATAGCGAAAAAGATATGATTGTGGACGATAGTCTGCCGTTTTAAGCAATAGTTACACGTTATCAACTTAAAACTTGCAAGCTCTATTGCAAGTTTTTTTATTTTTAACCGTTATATAATCATTATGCAAAAAAATCTGTTCCGATTGTTATTAGTATTATTGCCTGCAGCATTTTTTATTTCCTGCGAAACGGATACGACACCTCGACCAATGGGATTTCCAAAAGTTAATTACCCTATTGCAAAAGACACATTGTTATACAACGACCCGAATTGCCCTTACACTTTTTTGCTTCCTGATTATTATGAAATAAATAACAAGGTTACTTTTTTTAATCAGGCTCCTGAAAATCCTTGTTGGATGAATTTAATTTGTAAAGATTTAAATGCAACTATCTACTTTAGTTATAAAGAACTCACTGATGAAACTTCCATTGACAGATTAATTGAAGACGCTTATAAACTCACCTATAAACACAGTTCCCGTGCCGATTTTATCGAACCACAGGAAATTGAAAATCAATTTGGGGTAAAAGGTTTAATTTATTTTGTTGGTGGCGACGCTGCAAGTAATTTCCAATTTTTTGTCACCGATACCACATACCATTTTGTTCGTGGCGCACTCTATTTTAACTCAGCTCCCAATGCCGATTCGTTAAAACCTATCGTACAATATATGGTAGGTGATATTGAAGGCATGCTTGGAAGTTGGAAGTGGCGGGATTAATGTGCTGATGTGCTGATGTGCTGATTGATGTACCAATGTACCGATGTGCGAATGTACCAATGTGGAGCAGCCGTCGGGACGGAAACAGCCAATTAATGTGCTGATGTGATTATGTGCTGATGTGCTAATTGATGTACCATGTGAAAATGTACCGATGCGCGAAGCGTCCGCGTTAGTGGATACCAATGTGAAAATGTACCGATGCACCAATGCGAAGCAGCCGGTTCTTATCTCCGACTTTTCCCTTTTTCTCCGCGAGAAATAGGTTTATTTTCTTAGCGCGCTTGATTTAACACACTATATAAACCCTACCCTTTGCAGCTTAGCGAGAAACCACTAATGTACCAATGTACCGATGTGCGAATGTACCAATTAATGTGCTGATGGGGTGATGTGCTAATGTGCTTATTAAACAGCCGTTGATGAAGTAATGTGTTGATGTGGTTATGTGCTAATTAAACAGCCGTTGATGTGCGAATGTACCAATACGCGTAGCGTCCGCTGCGGCGGAATCAGCCATTTATCGTCTCCGATTTTTTCCCTTTTTTCCGCGTGAACCTGGTTTACAAACTATTCGCACTTGTATCAAGACATTAATACTAATATCCAATACCATCCCATTTGCTAATTTGCTAATTAACTAATTTGCTAATTATCTTTACCCTGTGGCGATACTGAGTTTACAAACCCCACTTATTTATCTGAAAGGAGTTGGTGAAGCACGTGCCGAGCAACTTCGGAAAGAATTAAATCTGGATAATTGTCTGGACTTAATTCAATTTTTCCCTTACCGCTACATCGACCGAACCGATTTCAAAACGGTTAAACAAGCATTAGAGCTCGCAAGCAAATTAGATGAAGTTAAAGATGTGCAATTAAAGGGTCGGCTAAAAAACATTCATGTGGTTGGATTAAAACGTGCAAAACGATTAGTTGCAACATTAGATGATGGAACAGGTTCTATTGAATTAGTTTGGTTCAACAGCATCAGTTGGTTACAAAAAACCCTTAAACCGGAAACACAATATTTGGTATTTGGAAAACCGTATTTCTTTAATGGCAATTTAAATATCACCCATCCCGAAATTGAAGATGCTGCCACCAGCGAATTTCAGCTAAGTGGTAAAATTCAACCTATGTATCCTGGCACGGAAAAATTAAAAGCCCGGGGTATTAATAGCAAAGCTATTGCAAGATATACGCGTTATTTAATCGACAATTTGGATGAAAAAGAATTGTTTGAAATTTTACCTCAACCTATTACTGATAAATATAAATTAATAAACAGGTTTGAAGCATATAAACAAATTCACTACCCTGACTCGGAAGCACATTTGCAACATGCCATCCGCAGGTTAAAATTTGAAGAATTATTTATTGATCAAATAAAATTATTACGGGTAAAACAATACCGACACAGCACAAGTATTGGTTTTATTTTAAAAAACATAGAGCATCATTTTACCAATTTTTTTAATAATCATTTGCCGTTTCAACTAACAGAAGCACAAAAAAGAGTTTTAAAAGAAATTAGAAAAGATGTACTGAGTGGACGTCAAATGAACAGACTTTTACAAGGTGATGTTGGCAGTGGCAAAACAGTAGTTGCATTATTAACTATGTTAATGGCCATTGACAATAATTTCCAAAGTTGTTTGATGGCACCAACCGAAATTTTGGCACAACAGCACTATGCCGGAATAAAAGAATTATTAGCACCACTCAATATTCGTGTTGAATTATTAACCGGAAGTGTAAAAGGCAAACAGCGCAAAATTATTTTTGCCGATTTAGAAAAAGGTGAAATTCCCATTTTAATAGGCACTCATGCATTAATAGAAGATACTGTTAAATTTAATAATTTAGGTTGTGTGGTTATAGATGAACAACATCGCTTTGGTGTTGAACAGCGCGCTAAATTGTGGGCTAAAAATAATATTGCACCACATATATTAGTGATGACTGCTACACCAATTCCCCGCACGCTTGCCATGACGTATTATGGCGATTTAGATGTGAGTGTAATTGATGAGTTACCACCCGGTCGAAAACCAATTAAAACAGTTCACCGAAAAGAAAGTGAACGTTTGCAAGTGTTTGGTTTCTTAAAAGAACAAATAAAAGAAGGCAGACAAGTTTTTGTGATTTATCCATTAATTGAAGAAAGTGAAAAACTTGACTTAAATAATTTAATGGAGGGCATTCAGGCATTTGAGAGAGCATTCCCAAGACCGCAATATCAATTAAGTATCATGCATGGTAAAATGAAACCTGCAGATAAAGATTTTGAGATGCAGCGTTTTGTCGCCAACAATACACAAATAATGGTATCAACAACGGTGATAGAAGTTGGTGTAAACGTTCCGAATGCAAGTGTAATGATTATTGAAAATGCAGAACGTTTTGGCTTATCACAATTACATCAGTTAAGAGGTCGTGTTGGAAGAGGTGCACATCAATCATTTTGTATTTTAATGACCGGAGATAAATTAAATAACGATGCACGAACACGCATTCAAACAATGATACAAACTAACGATGGTTTTAAGATTTCGGAAGTGGATATGCAATTGCGTGGTCCGGGTGAAATTGAAGGTACTCGACAAAGTGGTGCACCTAATTTTAAAATTGCCAACATTGCCACCGATGAGCACATTATGCGTGAAGCCCGCTTGTCCGCCGAGGACCTTTTGAACGAGGACGGGCAATTCGAAAAACCTGAAAACATGGCCCTTCGCAAATATTTATCAGAGCAAAATGGAAAATAAAGCAATGGGGGAAAGTTTCCTGAAAAAAATATTTGCTCATAATCTGCCCTTTTTACTATAAACAGGTGCCAAAATAGGCTAAAACCCTTCAAATACGAGGGTTTCAGGCTAACAATGTGTATAAAGTGTTGAAAATACAGGGGTTCCAGCGAATTAATATTTTGAAATGCCCGTAAACACTGTATTTTTGGCACTGTAAAACTTATTTAATAACTAATAAAACAAATTACAATGAACAAAGGCGAATTAATCGACGCAATGGCAGCCGACACAGGCTTAACCAAAACTCAAGCAACTGCATGCTTAGATAGCATGATGACTGCAATCCGTAAAGCATTAAAAAAAGGTGACAAAGTTACCTTAGTAGGTTTCGGAACTTACTCTGTAAGCAAACGTGCAGCTCGTACAGGTCGTAACCCACAAACTGGTAAAGCAATCAAAATTGCTGCTAAAAATGTGGTACGTTTCAAAGCAGGTAAAGAATTATCTGAAGCTGTTTAATAAAACATTTCTCAATGAGGAAAACATCCGCAGTTGCGGGTGTTTTTTTTTGCTTGAAACTGTGCGTTTTTAATTCACTATTTCTTTCACAAATTGCATATCATACAATTTTCGATAGTAACCATTCAATTCGAGTAATTGATTATGTGTCCCTATTTCTTTTACTTCACCTTTATCCAAAACTAAAATTTGGTCGGCTCGCTGAATAGTACTCAGCCTGTGAGCAATTATGATAGAAGTGCGGTTAGCAATTAAATTTTCTATTGCGTGCTGAATTACCTGCTCAGTTTCTGTATCAACTGAAGAAGTAGCTTCATCTAAAATTAAAATATCAGGATTAAACACCAATGCACGTATAAACGAAATCAACTGCCTTTGCCCAAGCGATAATGTTGCCCCTCTTTCCATCACATTATAATTATAACCTCCCGGCAATCGCATAATAAATTCATGTGCACCCAACATTTTAGACGCTTCCACTACTTGTTCCATCGTTATACTAGCATCACGCAGTGAAATATTTTCGTATATGCTACCTGAAAACAAAAATACATCTTGCAATACCATTCCGGTTCTGGTTCTTAAACACGATAACTCATATGATTTGACAGAATAACCATCTATTAATATATCACCCTGTTGAATTTCATAAAACCGATTAAGGATATTAATGATAGATGTTTTACCGGCTCCGGTTGCGCCGACTATAGCTAACGTTTCACCGGGTTTAATTTGAAAGGAAACATCGCGCAATACCCAATCGTTATCTTTATAGGCAAACCACACTTGTTTAAAATCAATTTTACCGGCAACTTTATCTGGTGCATACTTACCGGTATTTTCAATGTGTTCGCGTGTATCCAATATTTTAAAAATTCTATCGCTGGATACTACACCCATTTGCAAAGTATTAAACTTATCTGCCAACATACGCAATGGTCTGAATAAAATACTCAGGTATAAAATAAATGCATTTATATCACCAAGTGTGGCATGACCTTGCAAAACACTATGTGCACCTCGCCACACCATGAGTGCTGTAGCAAAAGCAATAATTATTTCTACTACGGGAAAAAAGATGGAATAATACCAAACTGACCTAACCTGAGCACCTCTATGGTCTTTGTTAATCATTTTGAAATTTTCATATTCCTGCTCCTCAGCATTAAATATTTGCACTACTTTCATTCCCGTAATACGTTCCTGCAGAAAAGAATTTAATCTGGCCACTGCAGTTCGCACTTCCTGAAAAGTTGATTTAATACCTTCTTTAAAAACATACGTGGCATAAACAATCATGGGTAAACTAATCAAACTCAAAAGCGTCAATTGCCAATTAGTAACAAACATAAAAGTGATTACAAAAACAATTGTCAGCAAATCGGCAATAATTTGAATAGCACCTTCTGTAAATACAGAGTTAATAGTTTCGAGGTCGTTAATAGTTCTTGTTGTTGAAATACCAACAGGTGTATTATTGTAATAACTTAATCGCAAACCAATCAAATGGCTAAAAACTTTTACGCGCAAATTTTTCACCACATGCTGGCCTAGCCAATTGGTAAGAAATAGAAAAAAGTATTTACATATTGACTCAGCAAACAAAACCAAAAGCGATATCAATGTAATTAATACCAAACCGTTGTAATCATTACCCAAAATATAGGTATCAACTGTAATCCCTACCAAAAATGGCCGCAGAGGTGTTAACAACGAAAGTGTTATTGCCAATATGGTAGAAATGTAAAACTGCCGCTTGAATGGGCCTGCATAACTCATTAACCTTCTGAAAATAGCATAATCAGAGCCGGAAAAAAGTTGTTGTTTTTTATTGGTTGCCAAGCAGAATTATTACAAAAGCTAAAGCCGCAAAGTTCAGTCTTTTCATGTAAATAATCCACTAATTGAGAAAGAAATCAGGATAATTCGCTTATTGCGTGGTATGCCATCAACCCCATACCTATTTTTAATGCATCTTCGTCGATATTAAATGTAGGTGTATGAATATTGGAAGTAATACCCTTTTCAGGATTTCCTGTTCCCAGCCTGTAGAAGCATGCCGGAACTTTTTGCGAATAAAATGCAAAATCTTCAGCACCCATTCTAGGTGTAGTGATTTTCACTTTATCAGCACCTAAATATTGCACTGCTCTGTCGTAACTGCGTTTAGTTACTGCATCATCATTTACTAGAACAGGATAACCTTTTACTATATTTATTGCTGCTGTACCACCAAATGCTTCAACAGTTTTGGTTGCAATTTGATGTATAAGTTGATGTGCTTGTTCGCGTACTTTTTCATCCATTGCCCTGAATGTTCCCTCCAAATAAACTTCATCGGGAATAATATTCGTAGCGCCGTTTGCAATTACTTTTCCAAAAGTTAATACAGTAGGTTGAAATGGCGACATATTGCGGCTAACTACTTGTTGCAAAGCCACAAGCATTTGTGCTGCCATTACCACAGGGTCTTTTGTTTCATGCGGGTAAGCTCCGTGTCCACCTTTTCCTTTTACGGTAATATAAATTTCGTCGGTACTGGCGAGCATATTACCAAAACAAAATGCAACAGTTCCAACTTCAAATGGGGTAAAAACATGTTGAGCAAAAATGCTTTCTACTTTAGGATTTTCCAACACGCCTTCTTCAATCATAACAGCAGCGCCGCCGGGCAATTTTTCTTCTGAAGGTTGAAAAATTAATTTCACTGTTCCTTCGAATTCATTTTTTAATGCGGTTAATATTTTAGCCACACCTAATAATGAAGCAGTATGTGCATCGTGGCCACATGCATGCATCACACCTTGATTGGTTGAAACGTAGTCATGGGTATTTGTTTCCGTAATCGGCAATGCATCAATATCGGCGCGAAGTGCAATTGTTTTTTTTCCGGGATTATTTCCTTCAATTATCGCCACAACTCCTGTTGTTGCAATATCTGCTTTAAAGGACACACCAAATTTTGTCAGTTGTTGTTGTATATATCGCGAAGTAGCAAATTCTTCAAATGATAATTCAGGATGACGATGGAGATGTCGGCGACACTCACGTATTTCCTCGAAATTTTCAATCGCTAACGATTTAATTTTATCAATAATGTGTTCCATTATTATTCTGTTATGCTAATCAAATCTTTAACGATTAGCGCATTAGGATATGACTCCAATAAAAGTTGCAGGTCGCGGTTGGCATCAAATCGATTTGTATAATTACCAATACGCAATTTATAATTCGGTGCTTCAAATACAATAGTAGCCCGATAATCGTCAAACTGTTTTAAAAATCCGGCTTTAGCTTCTTTTGCAGTAACTAAACTGCTGGTTGCCATCACCTGAATGCGATAACCTGGAAGTTCACCGTGTTCTTTATTAAATAATACGTGTTGCTCAATGAGTTGCCCAGCACCCGCCTGGTCATTAATAACAACCGTCCCGGTTTGGCAAAAGCCAACAGAAACAGCTAACAACAACAATCCGGTTAAAATGAATTTCATACTATTATGTGGCACTAAAATAATAATAATAAACGATTAGCAGGGGTTACTAAATATATTGCAGGCCAAAAAATGTCATTTCCGGGCTTATCCCATCATCTCAACACTTTTGGAAGCGCCAATTCTGTCAGCACCTGCTTCTATCAGTTCCAATGCCGCTGCACGGGTTCTGATTCCACCTGATGCTTTTATTTTAATGTTTTTATCGAGCATTTCACGCATAGCAGTAACTACTTCCATATTAGCCCCTGCCCCATTAACACCTGTTGATGTTTTGAGATAATCGATTTTTAAATCATTGGCGATTTTACAAATCAACTCCAATTCAATTTCCGACATTAATCCGGTTTCAGCTATTAATTTAAAAATTTTGTTTTCCCTTTTTACCAAGCGGTTAATGGTATCAATTTCATTTTCTACAGTTTCCCAGTCGTTATTTTTTACAGCTGCAATATTGATAACCATATCTAAATGGTCGGCACCGCGATTAATTGCATCCTCAGCCTCTTCAAATTTGCTCATCAGCGAATTGTAGCCATATGGAAATCCAATTACCGTTACAATATCAATGCCAGTATCAGTTAATAACTCAACCGCTGATTCTAAAAAATAAGAAGGAACACAAACTCCCGCAAATTGATATTTTAATGCTTCATGACAAATTTGTTCTACTTCAAGAATAGTAGTATCGGGTCTGAGTATAGTATGCTCAATATATTTATTAAGCAGAATGTTTGATGACATATAGATATAAGGAATTAAAATGTCCCGGCAATAATTTCCGGGACTTAAAATAATTTATTCTTCTTTACCGTGACAGTTTTTATATTTTTTTCCTGAGCCACAAGGACAAGCATCGTTGCGACCAACTTTCTTTTCAACGCGAATTGGTTCAACAGGTTTGCGTTCAGGTTGCGCTGTTGTTCTTGGTGTTCCGTCAGTTGCAGCTGCTGCATCTTCACGAGTTTCTTTGAGTTGACTCATGTCGGTGCGTTTTTGCGGAACTGCTGACCTTACTTCTTCTGCACTGCGAATTGGCACATAACCTTTAAACAGGAATGAAACAATTTCTTTATTTAATTCAACAAGCATCTTTTTAAACATTTCGAATGCTTCGAATTTATAAATCAACAATGGGTCTTTTTGCTCATATACTGCTCCCTGAACCGATTGTTTTAAATCGTCCATTTCACGTAAATGCTCTTTCCAATGGTCGTCGATAACAATTAAACTAATCATTCTTTCAATAGAATAATTTACTTCTAACCCATTTGTTTCTATTGCTTTGGTTAAATTAACCATTACATTTAATCCTTTACGGCCATCAGTAAAAGGAACTATAACATTTTCTAAAGTTTCACCTCTTGATGCATGTAAGTCCTGCACCAGCGGATATACTTTATTTAATAACACTTGCGACTTACGTTTATAATAAGCTAAAGCATTATTATATAAATTCCTGGTAATAACATCAGGTTTTTGATTTTCGAAATCGCGTTGTGTTATTTCCGGTTCCATGCTGAAGTAACGAATTACATCCAGTGTGAAATTTTCGAAATCTTTTGCCGAATGATGGGTATTTACAAGTTCTTCGCATAAATCGAAGATGGTATTATTTAAATCGATAGTTAATCGTTCACCTGACAATGCGTGATTACGTTTTTGATATACCAATGAACGTTGATTATTCATAACGTCATCGTATTCGAGTAATCGTTTACGCATGCCGAAGTTATTTTCTTCAACTTTCTTTTGTGCACGTTCAATAGATTTGGTAATCATGCGATGCTGAATTACTTCACCTTCTTTGTAACCCATCGTATCCATTACTTTGGCAATACGCTCACTACCAAATAAACGCATGAGGTTATCTTCCAGTGACACAAAAAATTCACTTGAACCAGGATCTCCCTGACGACCTGCACGGCCGCGCAACTGTCTGTCAACGCGACGTGAATCGTGGCGTTCTGTACCAATAATGGCTAAACCACCGGCATCAACAACACCGATACCTAATTTAATATCGGTACCACGACCGGCCATATTAGTTGCAATTGTTACACTACCTGCTTTACCGGCTTCTGCAACAATTTCTGCTTCGCGCTGATGTTGCTTCGCATTTAATACACTGTGTTTAATTCCTTTTAGTTGTAACATACGGCTAAGCAATTCACTCACCTCAACTGAAGTTGTACCCACTAAAACGGGACGACCATCTTTTACTAATTGCTGTATGCGGTCAATTACTGCAAGGTATTTTTCTTTACGTGTTTTATATACGTAGTCTTCTAAATCTTTTCTGACAATTGGTTTGTTGGTCGGAATTGCCGAAACATCCAATTTATAAATATCCCAAAATTCACCAGCTTCTGTTTCGGCAGTACCTGTCATACCGCATAATTTATGAAACATACGGAAGTAGTTCTGTAAGGTGATAGTAGCATACGTTTGTGTTAATGCTTCTACTTTTACATTTTCTTTTGCTTCAATTGCCTGGTGTAAACCATCGCTATAACGACGACCTTCTAATATACGTCCTGTTTGCTCATCAACAATTTTCACTTTACTATCCATTACCACATACTCCACATCTTTTTCAAATAAGGTGTATGCTTTTAATAATTGTTGAACAGAGTGGATACGGTCGCTTTTAATAGCGAAGTCTTGCATCAATTTATCTTTAGCTGCAATTTTTTCTTCTTTATCAAAAATCTTGCGTTCAATTTCTGCTATCTGCACACCAACATCAGGTATAATAAAGAAATTAGTATCCTCACCGCCTTCAGTAATTAACTCAATACCTTTATCTGTTAAATCAACGCTATTACTTTTTTCATCAATAACAAAATATAAATCCTGATCAATTTCAGGCATACGTTTATTGTGTTCAGCAATATAAATACCTTCGGTATCCATCAATAATTTACGAACACCCTCTTCACTCAATAATTTAATGAGTGCATTATTTTTTGGTAACGAGCGATATGCTTTTACTAAATGAATTCCGCCTTCTTTATTTCTTCCGGCTTCAATCATTTTTTTAGCATCATTCAAGTTTTGAGTAAACACTTTCTTTTGTGCCTCAATTAATTTATGGATACGCGGTTTTAACTGATTATAAACTTCTGCATCGCCACCTTTTGGAATAGGACCAGAAATAATTAATGGTGTTCTGGCATCGTCAATTAAAACTGAGTCAACCTCATCCACCATAGCAAAATGATGTTTGCGTTGAACTTTTTCTTCTACTGAACGCACCATGTTATCACGCAAATAGTCGAAACCAAATTCGTTATTAGTTCCGTAGGTGATATCCGCTAAATAAGCATTTCTTCTTTCTGTAGAATTGGGTTGATATAAATCGATACAATCTACTCTTAAGCCAAGGAAATTAAATATAGGTGCATTCCATTCAGCATCACGACGTGCGAGGTAATTATTTACAGTAACGATGTGAATACCTTCACCGGCCAGGGCATTTAAATATGCAGGTAATGTTGCCACGAGGGTTTTACCTTCACCGGTTGCCATTTCAGAAATTTTTCCGGAGTGTAATACGTATCCACCAATAAGCTGCACATCATAATGCACCATATTCCATTTGATTGGCACCCCTGCTGCAGTCCATTCGTTGCTATAAATAGCATTATTTCCTTCAATTTGAACAAAATCGTGATTTACAGATAAATCGCGATCCATTGCCGTTGCTGTGGAAATTATTTTATCATTTTCGGTAAACCTGCGTGCTGTTTCTTTCATCACCGCAAAAGCTTCCGGAAGAATCATCATTAATACTTCTTCAATTTTTTTATCGCGGTCTTTACGCAGCTTATCGATGTCTTTGTAGATATCGTCCTTACGGTCAACATCCAACAGATTCGGGTCATCTGCCTCGGTTCTTAAAGCAGCGATTTCGGCATCAATCTGCTTTAAATGTTCAGCAATACGACTTTTAAACTCTGCAGTTTTATTCCGTAGTTTATCGTTAGAGAGTGCTGAGAGCGGAGCATAAGCTGCTTTTACCTGCTCAATAATAGGCGTAATCGCCTTAACATCTTTTTCGTACTTATTGCCTCCAAATAACTTTGAAAGGACATTGGATATTAAACTCATATATATATTTACTCAATTGAAAGAATGCAGTTGTCAAAAGTCGTTCCCGCATTTGCCGCAAAGATAAGGATTGTGTTGTGTAGGGGTATATTTTAACACATCATTTACAGCCAAAACCTCGAAAACATGCATGAATGTTCAATTGTATTAGCTTTACACCGAATTTCATCTATGGGTTACGCGATTAAAGATATTGTTGCCATACTCGGAAACCGGGGACAAATTGTCAGCCCGGAGGCCAAAATTGAGCATTTATTGACAGATTCACGCAATATTGCGTTCGCCGACCAGTCGCTTTTTGTTGCTATTTCGGGCAAGCAGCATGATGGTCACCAGTATATCCAAGATGCCTATACAGCCGGTGTGCGTTCGTTTTTGGTGGAAAAAATGTCTGATTCGCCCCTATCAGATGCCAATTTCATCCAAACATCAAATAGTTTACAAGCCTTACAACAATTAGCAGCCCACCATAGAAGCAATTATCACCTGCCGGTTATTGGCATTACAGGTAGCAATGGCAAAACCATTGTAAAGGAATGGCTATACCATTTGTTAAAAATTGACTTCGACATTGTCAGAAGTCCAAAAAGTTATAATTCACAACTCGGAGTTCCTCTAAGTATTTGGGCTATTGACAAACAACATGAACTGGGCATATTTGAAGCAGGCATTTCATTACCTGGTGAAATGGAAGTGCTGGAAAAAATCATTCAGCCCAACATAGGCATCTTCACAAATATTACGAATGCACATAATGAAGGATTTTCGGATGAAGGTCAAAAAATTGCAGAAAAATTAAAATTATTTGCGCAAGCCGATATTATCATTTACCGCAAAGATTATACATCAATTGACAATGCATTAAAAAACAACAATTCAGTATTAAGCTGGAGCACAGATGCAACAAAAAATCCGGATATATTAATCAGCGATGTTGAAACACTAATTGATAAAACATTATTCACCATTCACTTTTTACAACAACATTTTCATTTCGCCATTCCGTTTGCTGATGCTGCTTCATTCGAAAATGCCGTGCATGCATTAATCACCTCCTTGTTTATTGCTAACAGCACCAATCAGTTGAATGATGAGATGCTAAATAGGATAACATTACAGGCGCAGGAACTTCCTGTTGTAAGTATGCGACTTGAATTAAAAAAAGGGTAACAACAACAGTTTATTAATAAATGATGCCTATAGTGCCGACATCGCCTCATTAGATATTGCATTGCGATTTATGCATCATCATGCAGATGATTTGACAAAAACAGTAATCATCAGCGATTTTGATGAAAGTGGTGAAAGTGATGTGCAGCTTTATAAGAAAGTTGCAGTTCTGCTAAAAGAAAACGGCATTAAGAATGTGTATGCTATTGGCTCGGCTTTGGAAAAAAATAAAATAATTTTCAGCCATTTTAATAGTTGGTTTTTTAACGAGACCCAAGAATTTTTAAAACAAATAAACAGCTTATCGTTTGAACGGCAAATAATATTAATTAAAGGAGCGAGAAGATTTCAATTAGAAAAAATCGGCAATCAGCTTGCATTAAAAACGCATGGCACTGTATTAAGGATTAACATGAATAACCTTGCTCATAACTTAAATATTTACCGAGCCATGTTAAACCCCGGCGTTAAAACTATGGCCATGGTTAAGGCGTTTAGTTATGGCAGCGGACAAGCAGAAATAGCAAGGCTTTTGGCCAATCAGCGTGTCGATTATCTGGCAGTTGCCTATGCCGACGAAGGCGCCGATTTACGTCGGCAAGGTATACGATTACCTATTATGGTAATGAACCCGGAACCGGAAACTTTTGACCAATTAAAACAGTATCAATTAGAACCTGAAATTTATAGTATTGAGATATTAAAAGCATTTATTCAGTCAATTGGGAAAGATGATGCATCGATACATATTAAAATTGATACCGGCATGCATCGTTTGGGTTTTGTAGAAAATGACATACCGGAATTATTAGTTTTACTCAAATCGCATCAACATATTCGGGTAGCAAGTATTTTTTCTCATTTAGCCGGAGCTGATGAAAATAAACATGATAATTTCTCTGAACACCAAATAACCCTATTTAATAAAATTGCTTCAAGCATTCAAACCACTTTAGGTTACCAGCCTTTGCGACATATTTTAAATTCATCAGGTATAAGCAGAATGCCACATGCGCAATTTGATATGGTGCGGCTTGGCATAGGATTATATGGTGTTGACCCTTCGGCAGTATTACAAAATACATTATTACCTGTTGGAACATTACAAACCAATATTGCACAAATTCACGATGTAAAACGAGGTGAAAGTATCGGTTATAGCAGGTCGTTTATTGCCGATAAAAACATGCGCATTGCAACCATTAACATTGGATATGCCGATGGTTTTTCCAGAAGAATGAGCAATGGAAAAGGAATGGTTTGGTTGCACCAAAAAACAGCTCCTATTGTTGGACGTGTATGTATGGATATGAGTATGATTGATGTAACACATATACCTGAAACAAAAATTGGAGATACTGTAGAAATATTTGGCGAATACTTATCAATTACTGATTATGCAGCACTGCAAGAAACAATTCCTTACGAAGTAATGACCGGAATTTCTCAGCGGGTAAAACGTATATATGAATTTGAATAATTTATATTTTTTAAATTATTTAAAATTGAATTTACTTACATCCCCTCAAATTTTAAAATTATTCATTTATTATTGTACAAAATAAAAACCGCACTCATGACAACAGATAAAACTTCTAACAAAGTCGTAAAAATTTCAGCTTATTCTACAATGGCAGGAGCCTTTTTGACATTGGCAAATGAATCGCAAGCTGCAGTCGTTTACAATAATATCGATGATCATACATACACCGCAATAGGATGGTATGGCTTAGATGCGGATGACAACGGATATCCGGATTTTCTGATGCAGGCAGTTTCTGCCTCCGAAGGCAACTGGACGTTTGCCTCAGCAATTGGTGCTCTTAGTTCATCTGGATATGGTAACGATGCTAATATGGTAGTTGGTTATTCGGGAGATGTACATTATTACGGAAGTGCATTAAATGCGGGCGAACTTATTGGGCCATTATCGCCATTTGCAGATAATACCTATAACAGAGTGTGGTTAGCTTCTGTATATTCAGGTAGCACTTATGGTCAGTTTGGAAATGCCGGAGACCGGTTCATGGGCTTTAAATTTGACATTGATGGCAGCCTTCATTATGGTTGGGCCAGATTAAATATTACAATAAATCCTGTTACGGTTACTGTAAAAGGATATGCCTATGATGACATTCCGAATAACCCAATAATTGCCGGCGACCTTGGAGTATCTTGCGATGTGCCTGATATTGATGGCACCTATAATATTATGCCATCGTCTGCCAAATTGAAATGGTTTGCAGTAGATGCTGCTACCAAATATCAATTAAAATACAGAAAAGTTGGAACCGCTACATGGACTAAGTTAAATGTATCAGGAACACAAAAAACAATTACCGGATTAGAATGTAATGTTGCTTATGAATGGAATGTAAAATCGAAATGTGGTGATTTATTTTCCGCTTTTTCTCCACTACAAACTTTTACCACAGCCGTTTGTAAAATTGGTGAGCTTTCCTCAACTGAAATCGATGTATATCCAAATCCGGCTAGTGATGCTGTTTATCTTGATTTACAAGGACTTGAAACGACTTCTATTGTTGCCATAAGCGATATCAACGGCAAACAAATGGTCTCGGATTTTATAATTGAAGATGGCATTATGCAGGTAGATATACATGACTACCCGGCAGGTATTTATTTGTTGCAGATTCAAACTTCAACAGATATTAAAACTATAAAATTTGTAAAGCAGTAAATCCTTTTTTTGAGGCTTTACCGACAGCTAAGGCACCAATTGGGCAAATTTGTCCGATTTGGTGCCTTAGCCATTGTTAAAATTAATGTCACAATCTGCTTCAGATTTGGTAGAACCAAGCAAAAAACTGTATTTTTAAGTGACTAAGTGTCGAAAGTGGTCGGTTTTTGTCCTTTTTTGGATATCAATTGGTTGTTTTCTTTGCACTTGCACACCCCCAAACAAAACCAAAGTCGTGAACAAACGGTTACTAACCATATTGCTCCTCTTAATGGCATTCGTGTCTGCGGTACTACCTTTGGGCGTTTCTGCACAAATGCAATCAGTTCAGCATGCCCAACCGGTGAAATACCTTGAAAACAAAAATCAGTGGGAATCCAATATATTATTCAAAACTCAAATTGGGTTTTCATCGATTTACCTGGAAAAAAATACCATAACATTTGATTTGGTTCACGCTGATGATATGGCACATATTCATCATCCAAATATTGACACACAGCATGTAAATAACAATATTCGCCATCATGCCTATAAAATGGTTTTTAAAAATGCGAACCCTGAACCACAAATAATTCGCAATTTACAATCGCCTGAGTATTACAACTATTTACTTACAAACGACCCGAAAAATTGGGCCTCATTTGTTTACGGTTATAGTGAAGTTACCTACAAAAAATTATACAATGGTATCGATTTAAAATGGTACTCATCAGGTGAAAATATTAAATATGATTTTATTGTAGCTCCTGGCGCTGATGCTGACGACATTAAAATTAATTATGTTGGTACTGATGGTATTTTTATAGAAAATGGAAATTTGCAAATTAAGAATTCAGTAAACCCCATCACCGAAACAAAACCTTATGCTTATCAATATCGCAATGGTAATATTGTTGTAATTAATTGTGAATATTTTGTCGAGGATAATACGGTATCATTTATTTTTCCCGATGGTTACAATAAAAATTTAACGCTATATATTGACCCGGAATTAGTGTTTGCATCTTATACCGGTGCAACAAGCGACAATTGGGGATATACAGCAACCAACGATGAGGATGGAAACCTATATGGTGGTGGTATTGTGTTTGGTGCCGGATATCCGCATACGGTTGGCGCATATGCAACTACTTACCAAGGTGGCGAGGAAGATATTGGCATTTCAAAATTCAGTGCAGATGGCAGCACTTTATTATACAGTACATTTTTAGGTGGTAATGATAGTGAATTACCACACAGTATGATAGCCACAGCTACGGGTGAATTAATTATAATGGGCACTACAGGCTCTGCCGATTTTCCAGCCACAGCAGGCGCCTACGATATCAGTTATAATGGTGGGCCTTACACGCTTGTTGATGGATACATTAGTTTTGATGGCGCAGATATTTTTGTTGCAAAATTATCCGCCGACGGGGGCACAATGGTAGGTTGCACTTATATAGGTGGAACAGGGTTAGACGGTATGAATATGGCTTCCGGCTATTCTACTTTTTACAATTATGGAGATTTTGCACGTGGTGAAGTGATGATTGACGCTTCAAATAATGTGTATGTGGCGAGTTGTGCTAATTCTTCCAATTTTCCTACAACACCTGGCGCCTTTCAAACATCGTTAAGCGGTGATCAGGAAGGTGTGGTATTTAAATTAAATCCGAGCCTTTCTACATTGCTTTGGAGTTCATTTATTGGTGGAAGTAATGAAGATGGTGCTTATTCTATTAAATTAAATGCTGCTAATGAACCAATTATTGCAGGTGGTACTGCAAGTAACGATTTTCCTGCAACTGCAGGCACATGGCATAGCACTTATTTAGGTGGAGCAGCAGATGGTTGGGTTGCACATATTGCTGCTGATGGTTCTGATATTATTGCTTGCACATATGTCGGAACAAATCAATATGATCAAACCTTTTTTGTTGAAACTGACGATAATGATTTTATTTATTTTACCGGTCAAACAAAGGGCGCTTTTCCTGTAACTCCCGGTGTTTATTCGGAAGCAAATGGTAAACAATTTATTGCAAAAATAGATGCTGAATTAACAACACTTGAGTATTCAACTATTTTTGGCTCAGGCTCATCTTCAATTAATATATCACCAAGTGCTTTTTTAGTTGATGATTGTGAGAACGTGTACGTTTCCGGTTGGGGTGGGACAGTTAACCAAATCCATAACCCTGCTACCGGATTTACAACAGGTATGACTGTTACACCTGATGCATTGCAAGCAAGTACGGATGGCAGTGATTTTTATTTCTTTGTATTATCGAAAAATGCAATCGATTTATTATTTGCAAGCTATTTTGGCGGCAACTTTACTTCTGAACATGTTGACGGAGGCACAAGTCGTTTTGATAAAGCCGGTGCTATTTATCAGGCTGTTTGTGCCGGCTGTGGAGGAAGCGATAACTTCCCTACCACCGATGGTGCATACAGCGAAACAAATGGCAGTGGAAACTGTAATCTCGGTGTAATAAAAATTGAATTTAATCTTGCCGGTATTTATGCTTCAGCAATTGCCGAACCATCATTAATCGGATGTGCTCCTTTTGATGTAGATTTTACAAATACAAGCTTAGGCGCTGTAAATTATATTTGGGATTTTGGTGATGGCTCGCCAACTTCAACATTATTTGAACCATCGCATCTTTATTCCTTACCGGGCGATTATGAAGTTATGTTAATTGCAATTGATTCTAATTCATGCAACATTGCAGATACAGCCTATTTATCTGTAATAGTTTTAAGCGATAGTATCAGTGCAGAATTTGAATATACTACAGTAGAAAATTGTGATAGCGTTACCGCCACTTTTAATTTAATAGCAGAATTACTACCAACTACAAATTTTTTATGGAATTTTGGTGATGGTACTATCTCAACAGAAACCAATCCAATACATGTTTATTCAGAACCCGGTTCATATACGATTACTTTAATTATTGACGACCCTACCAGTTGCAATGGTATAGATACATTTACAGCAGTCATAAATTATTTATATGAATTTAATGAAGGATTTGAATTTGAAGCTGTGGGCTGCTTACCCATTAATGCAACTTTTACTGCCAATTATGTTGGTGAAAGTGATTTGATATGGGATTTTGGAGATGGTACAACAGGCGAAGGGGCTACTGTTTCGCATTTATTTGAAATACCAGGCGAATACCAGGTTTCATTAATTGCACTTAATTGTGGAATTTATGATACTGTTACACAAACAGTTATTATAGCAGATTTACCAGTCGCATATTTTGCTGATGACCCAAAATATATTATCGCAGAAACATGGGTAACGTTCCAAAATTTAAGTGAAAATGCTGTTGCTTACGAATGGACATTTAGCGATGGTGGTTTAACAACTGAACCCAATGGCAGGCATTTTTTCGAAGATTTAACCACTTACGAAGTATGCCTTACTGCTTATAATTATAATGGATGCTCCGATACTTATTGTCGCACAGTTGAAGCTGTTGAATATGGCACAGTTGATATACCAACTGCATTTACTCCAAATGGAGATGGCAATAACGACGTCCTATTTGTTAAAGGAATTGGCATTGATAATATGCAATTGCTTATTTATAACCGTTGGGGCGAATTAGTATTTGAAACAAATAATTATATGGTAGGATGGGATGGCACCTTTAAAGGGAATATGCAACCCATGGAAGTATATGTATATTATTTAATTGGTGACTTTGCAGATACCAATACTTTTGAGCGTAAAGGAAATATTACTTTATTGAGATGAAAAAATTATTGTTGATATGCTGTGCTGTTTTGTTTGTGCAATTTGCACAAGCACAGGATATTCATTTCTCTCAATTTTACGCTGCTCCGATGTTAACTAACCCAGCCAACACAGGTAATTTTACAGGTTCGGTTCGTTTAGGATTAAATTACCGGGATCAATGGGGCTCGGTTACTGTACCTTATAAAACATTTTCAGCCTATGCCGACGCAGGTATTCAACCTAAAAAAGCAGTTAATCGTTTCGGGATTGGTGTTACCGCATTTGCCGATCAGGCAGGTGATGGTATTTTAAGCACAAATAAAGTGTATTTGTCCAGTGCTTATCATATTGGGTATACTGAAAAGTCAAATGTTCGATTTGCATTGGGCTTAACAGGTGGTTTTGTTCAAAAAACTGTCGACATTACCAAACTCACATTTAATTCGCAATGGAATGATTTTGAATTTGACGAATCACTTTCCAATAATGAAAATCCAACAACTGCAACATTAAATTATGCCGATATTGGTGCCGGCGCTCAACTCACCATTATGCCTTATGAAGGCGAACGATATTTTATTGGTGCTTCACTAATGCATATAAATGAACCACAGGAATCTTTTTTAGGCGACGAAAATAAAATTGGTATAAAATACACCGCAACATTTGGTGGTTTTTTTGCAACCGGTGGAATTGCCAGTTTTCAGCCACAACTATATGTTGCTTCACAATACAATGCAACTGAAATTATTGCCGGAACAAATGTGAGCATACCAATAAATGCCGAAAACAATAGTTACAATTCAATGTTTGTTGGAGCGTGGTATCGGCATAAAGATGCATTTTGGCTTGTTGGTGGGGCGCAAATGGACAAAGTAACTGTCTCCTTAAGTTATGATTTAAATTTATCGCGCTTGCGTGGTGCCAGTGGTTCGCTTGGTGGCTTTGAAATTGCTGCAGCTTATATTTTTGGTAATAAAGTTAAAAAGGACCCACTCAAATGTCCGGCTTACCAATAAATTAATTATTGCCTAAAGCGCGCATTAAATGTTTCGAAATAGTAAGATGAAATTCAGTTCCTTTACCGGGCTTTGAGTCTACCCATATTTCTCCCCCGTGGCGTTCAATAATTTTTTTACAAATTGCCAAACCGATGCCTGTTCCTGAATATTCTTCGAGGGTATGCAAACGTTGGAAAATAACAAATATCCTTTGGAAATATTCCTGACTTATACCTATTCCATTGTCTTTAAATACGAGCTCCCATTTGTCTTTAATATCGTTAACCGAAACAATTATTTCCGGTTTTCTTTTTTTTGCTTTAAACTTAATTGCGTTATCGATTAAGTTCTGAAACACCTGTGTTAACTGAATTCTATTACCGTAAACAAATGGTAAATTTTCAGCTATTACCAAGGCATCGTTTGATTCTATTTTATCTTTTAATACGCGACTAACAGTATTAAATATTTCATTTAAGTCAATCTTCTCATACCCTGTATTATATCTGTTAATTCTACTGTACTCTAATAAATCGTGAATCAAAGTTTGCATACGCTTGGCACCATCAACCACAAATCCCATAAATTGCTGAGCATCTTCGTCCAGCTTATTCACATATCTGCGATCGAGAATTTGAATAAAACTCGTGATAGTACGAAGCGGCTCCTGTAAATCGTGAGAGGCTACATAAGCAAAATGTTCAAGCTCCTGATTAATCTGCATGAGCTCTTTATTTTTTTGCTCAAGCGCATCTTCAGTTAATTTTTTCTTTTCGATATTTTCTATAATAGCAACAGTTACCACCTCATTACCAATCTGGTTCATTGTAGAAACTACAGCTTTTGCCCAAAATGAAGTGCCGTCTTTACGTATATATTTTTTTTCAGCAACATAACTTTCTATTTCTCCGGAATAAATTTGGGCCAACCATTTTTCTGACACATTAATATCAGCCGGGTGGGTAATTTCCAGTAAAGTTTTTCCAATTAATTCTGTTTCATCATATCCCATCATTTCAGCAAATGCCGGATTAACATCAACTATAACACCAGGGCTTTTCGTGATAAGAATACCCATTGGTGAGCTTTCATAAACTGCACGAAATTTCTCTTCACTTTCAATAAGTGCTATTTCATTGTATTTCTGGTTGTCGATGTTTTCCAGAATACCCAATACCATTTTCCTATTGCCTGTAGTTGTAATTACACTGCAGGTCATTCTGGTCCATGTAATTAATGCTGTTTTTTTAATTAGGCGGCGCTCTGCATATGAAATATCCACTTTACCTTCATATAACATAGTGGCACCTTTTAATGCTGCAGGTTTATCGGGTTCGTAAATTAAATCCAATACACTGCCACCCATTAATTCAGCAACGCTATACCCTAATTGTTCGGCTAATGTTTGATTTATTTCCAATATTGTACCATCAAATTCAGTAAGCACAATACCCATTGTTGAATTTTGAAAAATAGCCCTAAATCTGTCTTCGTTTTCCTGCGCCTTTTGCAACATATTTCGGCGGTCGTCAAGGTCACGAATAACTGCAATGCGCATTTTTTGATTATTAAAAATAATCGACTTGCCGGCAATTTCAATGTTGCGTAAACTGCCATCGGCTCTTACAATATGCAATTCATACAATTCCTCAGAATCATCTACTACTACTTTTTGGGCTTTTTCTTTTGACGATTCATGTACAAAATCCAAATAACTTCTTCCAATTACATCATTAGCATGTTGCAATCCAAGAATTTGTAAAAAGGCTTTATTTACCAAATGGTATTTACCATCTAAAATAATTACCATTCCGTCTAATGCATTATCGAAAAAGAAAGCTAATCGAGACTCATTTAATTTGAGCGATTTCTCCTGTTCTTTAATAATGGTGATATCGCGTCCAATGGCATATATCTGTTCCTTAATAAAATCTACTTTTGCATCGTACGAAATCGTTTTAATTTCCCCATTTTTACTAACAAGGCGCACTTCGTAATTTTTCATTACACTTGACCCTGTTTTTATTTCTTCTATTTTTTGTCGCAGCGCCGGAATATCCTCATCCAAAATTAGTCCCCAGCCGCCATTGAGTTCAAATAACTCGTCGCGGGTATGACCGGTAATTATTTCGTACGCATGATTAAAATCGAGTATTTTACCATCCAAATCAGCAATGATCATGGCATCAATCGAAATCCTGAAAAACAACTCAAAATCGGCAGATGGTTTACTCACGTGTTTTCTCCTCTTAAATGATGAAATACTTTAACATTTGTTTAGTAACAAAAATAAATGCATAACAGTTTGGTAAATGTACAATAAAAACGCCAAATGGTTTTATTCCCCAATGGTAACCGGGGGCTTAATAGGTCCACCAAAGCGCCGCTGAATAAACGGGTTAATAAATACCACAAGCAGTATGAGCACGGTTCCGATATAGAATCCGGGAGCCAGATACTCGTTTTCATTAAAAAATACAATGGCCATAATTATACCGTAAACAGGCTCCAGATTTAGGGTAATTGATGCGGTAAATACACTTATATGGCGCATGCAATAAAGTGACAAGGTAAAAGGCACAACTGTACAAAGCGTACTAAATAAAATTAAATTTACAGTATCCATTTTCGTAGGCCAGAACTTAACATCCTGTTGCGTTTGCATATAAAATGGCAATACGATAGAAAGCAACACAAATCCAACAGCAATTTCGATAAATGTGATATTTAGCGGAGCCGTTTTACTAATCATTTTTTTATTGAGTAATGAAAATAAAGTGGCGAATATGGTTGATGCCAATCCTAAAATAATACCTTCAGTATAAGAACCGGAAAAATGAAATATTAAATAAATAGCAGGGATAACTAATACCGCAAGAATTAATTCGTACCAAATAAATTTTTTATTAAACATTAATGGTTCAAAAACGGAAACAAAAAATGATGTTGTTGCTAAACAAGTTAACGCCACCGAAATATTAGATGCTTTAATAGAACCGTAAAAAGAAATCCAATGGCAGGTAACCAAAACACCAATGCCTGCTAACTGCAACAGTGTTTTTTTATCGATGTTGCGTATCGTTTTCCATAATGCAGGAATACACAATAAGATGAGTGAAGTAATACCCATGCGCCACCAAACTAAAATGGTTTCCTGCAAGTCGATAATTTTACCAAATACAGCAGTAAACCCCCATAAAAACACACAAACATGGTACAGCAGGTATGCCTTTTTGTATTCCTGATTCATATAACAAAGGTAAAATTAAATATTACCGTTGTCGGCAAAACTGTAATAATTCTTGTCGCCAATAATTACATGGTCAAGCACCATAATTTCTAAATATGTTGCTGCATCGCGTAATTTTTTAGTTATGGATAAATCGGCATCGCTGGGCGTCAAATTACCTGATGGGTGGTTATGCACTAAAATCATAGCCGAAGCCAGTTTTTGTAATGCGCTTTTCAAAATAATTTTTACATCCACTACAGTGCCGCCAATGCCTCCAATGCTGATGCGTTCTTTGTCAATTATACGGTTGGCTTTGTTGAGATGTAATACCCAAAATTCTTCATTTGGTAAATCGGCAATGAGCGGATACATTACTTCATAAATATCACGGCTCGATTTAATTTGCACTTTTTGCTCAGCTTCTGCCAGATTTCTCCTTCGACCTAACTCGAGTGCTGCAATAATGGTAATTGCCTTTGCCGGACCAATTCCGTTAAATTTTAACAAATCATCAATAGTTAACCTGCCTAAAACATCCAGGTTGTTACGATAGTTTAATAAAATTCGTTGGGACAGTTCAACTGCAGTTTCTTTTGCATTGCCACTGCCAATTAAAATGGCCAGCAGTTCAGCATTCGTTAACGATTGTCGTCCTTTTAATTGCAGCTTCTCACGCGGACGGTCCTCTTCGGCAAGCTGCTTTAAGGTAAAGCCAGTATTTTCTTCCATCACAAATCCTCCTCACAAGTCCCAAAAATAAAAAAACCTGATAGGAAATCCTATCAGGTTCAAAATATCTGAATAAAAATATTATTTCGCAGCTACCGGCTTTTTCATCAAAGCTGATTTCAGGTTGCCTGCTTTATTTTTATGAATTACATTTCTTTTTGCCAATTTGTCAATCATAGAAAGCACATCAGGTAACATTTTATCTGCTTCTGCAGGTTCTGCTGCTCTGAGTTTTCTGATTGCATTACGTGTAGTTTTTCCGTAGTAACGGTTAGACTCATTACGTTTTTCTGCCTGACGAATCGATTTTTTAGCGGCTTTATGATGTGCCATACAATTATCTTAGTTTTTAAATTGGAGTGCAAATATACGGCGACTTACGTAAAAACCAAAGAAATACTATACATATTTTGCCTGTTTTACGTCTGACTGCTACTATTTAGCCCAATTTCGCTTCAAAACCCTTTGCTGTAAAGGATTTTGGTTACTTTATCATGTTCAAAAAGGCCTCCTCATCGATGATATTAACAGTACCTAAAGCCTTGGCCTTATCCAGTTTAGAGCCGGCATTTTCACCTGCAACCAGGTAGTGGAGGTTTTTGGAAACACTGCTGATTAGCTTACCACCATTGCTTTCCACCAGTTCTTTGGCCTCATCGCGGGTAAAACGGGTGAGGGAACCGGTAAACAAGAAGGTAAGGTTATTCAATTTGGCTGATTGCTGCTCAACTTTCTGATTTTTCAGGTTCAAACCTTTTTCTTCGAGCTCCAGAATCATATGCTGATTTCCCGCATTATGAAAGTAATCCAACACACTGGATGCCACTTTGGGGCCAATTCCTTCAATAGACTGTAATTGTTCAGGAGTTACCTCGAACAGTTCTTTAAGGTTGTTGATGGTTTTAACCAGGTCTTTGGCCGTTTGCGTGCCGATATGTCGCACCCCTAACCCATTTACCAAACGCCATAAAGGCTGCTCCTTACTTTTAGTTATGCCGTCGCGAAGTTTATTGATACTTTTTTCTTTCCAACCTTCCAGTTTTCCAATTCGGTCAAAATCGAGGCTATAGATTTCAGGAATTGACATTAAAATACCTTCTTTATAAAATGAACTCACCGTTTCACGCCCAAATCCATCAATATCCATGGCATCTTTGCTGACAAAGTGAATCAAACGCTCTTCAGCCTGCGCTTTACATTCTGCATTTACGCAACGGTAAACGGCTTCTTCGGCCGGTTTAACAATAGGTTGTTGACAAGATGGACATTCGCGGGTAAAAATAAAGGGCTCACTATTTTCTTTTCTTTTGGGTAATACCACGCGATCAATATAAGGAATTACATCACCTGCTCTTTGCACAACAACTACGTCACCAATACGAATATCTTTTTCACGAATTATATCTTCATTGTGCAATGAAATAGAAGAAACAGTTACACCACCAACAAATACCGGCTTCACTTTAGCAACAGGTGTAATGGCGCCTGTGCGACCAACCTGATATTCTACATCTAACAATTCCGTTTCTACTTCTCTTGCTTTAAATTTATAAGCAATTGCCCAACGTGGATGGTGTGATGTTGCACCACATTCTTTTTGTAAATCAATATCATTTACTTTAATTACCATGCCATCTATTTCATATTCATAATCGTCGCGTTTTTCTTCCCACGACTGAATAAATGCATGTACTTCTGCTATCGATTTACATAATTTTTTTTCTTGATTCGGAATTTTAAATCCAAGTGTTCCAAGCTGATTAATATTATTAAAATGTTTATTCAGCAACGTGGTATTAAACATATCATTACCATCCTTATCAACGGCATACGCCATTTGATACATAAATGCTTCGAGGCCACGTTTTTCTACTTCGATAGAATCTTTTACACGCAGAGTTCCGGCTGCCGAATTGCGCGGGTTCTGGAGGATTTGTAATCCTTCTTCTTCCCGCTTTTCATTAATTTTTGCAAATGTTTTTTTATTAATTACCACCTCTCCTCTCAGCTCCACACGATAAATACCCAAAGCAGAAAATTTTGCACTCAGCGGCACCGATTTCATGCGACGTGCATTATTGGTAATTTCATCCCCCTGAATACCATCACCTCTGGTTGCTGCACGAACTAATAAATCGTTTTCATAAATTATAGCTATAGAAGAACCATCAAATTTTGGTTCCACGCAATATTCAATTGCTGTTTTACCTGTTAATTCTTTTATCCTTGTATCGAAATCATTTAAATCGTTTTCATCATAACTGTTTTCCAAACTCAACATTGGAATTGAATGTGAAACAGTAGGAAAATCGCTTGTTAATGTACGTGCAACTCTTTCTGTCGGTGAATCAGGAGTAAGCAATTCGGAAATGTAGTTTGCAACGATTTCAGTTTTTGAAATAACTGGTCGTAATCGTAATCTTTTATTGTTGGTTGCGCCTCAACGTAATATTTCCAGTCGTGGAAATTAATTACTTGTTTTAATTCATCAATAACATCACGCGCAGCATCAGATGTATAGTTTAAATCTGCGACTGTATTTATAAGTGTTGCCGTAAGTTGTTGTAATTCCTGTTGATTTTCTGCACTGTATTTCATATCCCTAATTAATTATTGCAAATTAAAGAGATTATTTCCAAAATAAATGACACACCCGAAAAATTATTATTTAATCACGACATAAGTTTATCAATTGCCGCTGCCAGTTTCCTGTCCTTTTCGGTAACTACATCCCCTGCATCATGCGTAGTTAAATTGATGGTAACAGTATTATACACATTACTCCAGTTAGGATGATGGTCCTGTTTTTCTGCTAATAAAGCAACACGTGTCATAAATGCGAATGCATCTATAAAATTGGCGAATTTAAATGTTTTTGAGAGGGTGTTATTTTCTTCTTTCCACATATATTTAGTATAAGATACTAAGATACGTTTTTTTTGCCGGGAAGACGGGAGGAAGGGAAGTTTCGGGGAGGGAAGATATTGAAGTGTGATTGCCACACTTCAATATGTAGTGTCTTATTAAATAAATTTATTGGATTACACTTATTTTTAACGTGTTGGTTCTTGCCATTTCTTTTACAGGCATGGTGCCCAAGTTGATAACTACATCATCTTTTTTCAAATATCCAATATGCGCAAGATGTTGTTGTACTTCTTTAAATGTATTATTTGTTCCACGCATGCCGTCGTAATAAAATGCTTCAACGCCCCATAATAAATTGAGAATATTTACCACTTCTTCATTATTGGTAAATACATAAATTTTCGCTTTCGGTCTGCAGCTTGATACCATAAATGCAGTGTATCCTGTTTTTGTCATACCCATAATTGCCGCAGCATGCACTTCATCGGCTATATTGCAAGCATTAAAACAAATGGCATCACTCAAATACGTTTTAGAATGTTTGTCCGGCTGATGGCGGCGATTATATACAATTTCGTTTTTTTCAGCTTGCTCAATAATACGCACCATGGTTGCAATTACTTTTTCAGGATATTTTCCCGCAGCTGTTTCAGCACTTAACATAACTGCATCAGCACCATCGAGTACGGCATTGGCAACATCGGTAACTTCTGCTCTGGTTGGATGGGCATTTTCAATCATACTTTCCATCATTTGTGTAGCAATAATTACAGGCGTTGTTTTTTCAAGGCAACGGCGACATAAATCTTTTTGGGTAAAAGGTACCAATTCAACCGGCATCTCCACGCCTAAATCACCTCTGGCTACCATAATGGCATCGGTAGCATCAATTATTTCATCGATATTTTTTAAGGCTTCGGGTTTTTCAATTTTGGCAATTACTTTAGAGTGTTTACCGTGGTGGCGGATAATATTTTTTAAATGAATAATATCATCTGCTTTGCGCACAAAAGAAAGTGCAATCCAATTGGCACCATGTTCTAATGCAAACAATAAATCGGCATGATCTTTTTCTGTGAGCGAAGGAATAGAAACCTGAGTATCAGGTAAATTCACTCCTTTTTTTGAAGATATTGGTCCACCAAAAACCACTTTCGTAATTACATGGTTCTTTTGATTTGTTTCCAAAACCTTGAGTTCAATTTTTCCATCATCAATCAAAATAGTTTCACCCGGACGCACATCGCTTGGAAAATTAGGATAGGTGATATAGGCAATTTTATTATTGCCTATCATTGGCGAAGTAGTAAATTCAAATGTGTCACCTTCTTTTAAAACAGTTAGCGGCAACACCTCCCCCAATCGAATTTTTGGTCCTTGTAAGTCGGCCAAAATACTCACATGCGTGTTGAGCTCTTTATTCGCTCTTTTGATGAGCTCTATAGTATGTTTATGAATTTCGTGACTGCCATGCGAAAAATTTAATCTGAAAACATCAACTCCCGTGTTTATCAGCCTTACTATCATGTCAAAATTATTGCTGGCTGGCCCTAAGGTTGCAATAATTTTGGTTTTGTTTCCTCCTCGTTTCATTTTTTTTGAATATCCTGTTGTTTGGTTATACCTGATTCTTTTTTTTGAATGTATCCTCAAAGATGAGGTTGTTTTTCGACTTTAAAGTAGTCACATCAATAATGGCTACAGCCAAAATTTGTTCAATCCTGCGAATTTTTTTTACAATTTCATTTTTTCTTGGGCGATAATATTCCCCTTTTATCAACAGGAGGTAGTCTAGCTCCTTTAACTCGGGAATAAGGTTATTGGCCCCCTGTTTGTTTTGAACCAAATGAAAAACCGACTTAGTGAGTTCTTCTACAAAATCGAAACGTCCATAGGCGGTTTGCACCCTGTTTACGGGGTCTGCGACGACTAAATCGTCAATTTTAGCCAGTTGTTTATAGAGTATATTATTAATAAACCAAGCCATACGATAGTCCTGAAGGGGGGTAGCTATCCCTATAAGAATAAAGTTAAATTCGGGGTCAATTTTGATTTTTTGCCTGGCCAAAGTGAAAAAAAATGATGCCTCAAAGGTAAGATACAACTATTATATCTCTGCACACTTGCACAATCCATATACATTCCATTATCTTTGCACTTTATTTTCAAACAATTCCTCCCCTCTAGGGGGAGTATTAAAACCTAAAACAATGTCAGAAATTGCAGAAAAAGTAAAAAAGATCATTATCGACAAGCTTGGTGTTGACGAGAGCGAAGTAGTTCCGGAAGCCAGCTTTACCAATGATTTAGGCGCTGATTCATTAGACACAGTAGAGTTAATTATGGAATTTGAAAAAGAATTCAATATCTCTATTCCTGATGAACAGGCTGAAGGCATTACCACAGTTGGTGACGCTATTGCTTACCTCGAAGAACACGTTAAGTAATTCTTATCCTTCTTATGGCATCAAGAAGAGTTGTAGTAACCGGTTTAGGGGCATTGACCCCCCTGGGCAACTCTGTACCAGAGTATTGGGAGGGGTTGGTAGCCGGCAAGAGCGGTGCTGATTTCATCACACGTTTTGACGCTACCAACTTCAAAACCCGCTTTGCATGCGAGGTGAAAAACTTCGATCCTACAAGCGTTATCGAGAAAAAAGAGGTACGCCGTATGGATCCGTTTCTTCATTATGCTATTGCAGCAGTTGAAGAAGCCGTGCAAGATGCAGGTATTAAGTCTGAGGAAGTTAATGTTGACCGTGTTGGTGTTATCTGGGCCAGTGGTATTGGTGGTATAAAAACCTTTGAAGAAGAGGTCTTTGCCTTTGCCAAGGGTGATGGAACGCCACGTTTCAACCCATTTTTCATTCCTAAGATGATTAGCGACATTGCTGCCGGTATGATTTCCATCAGATATGGTTTCAGAGGTGTAAATTTCGCTACAGTATCTGCCTGTGCATCATCAACACACTCAATAATTATTGCTGCGGACTGTATTCGTATGGGTCGCGCTGATATTATTATTTCCGGTGGTTCAGAAGCTTCGGTTACTGCTCCGGGAGTTGGTGGTTTTAACGCCATGAAAGCCTTAAGTGAACGCAACGATTCGCCACAAACCGCATCTCGTCCTTTTGATTTGGACCGCGATGGTTTTGTTCTTGGTGAAGGCGCCGGTGCACTTATTTTGGAAGAATACGAACACGCAGTAAAACGCGGTGCTAAAATTTATGCTGAATATATGGGCGGAGGTATGAGTGCCGATGCTTATCATATGACAGCGCCACATCCTGACGGCCTTGGTGCTCAGTTGGTTATGAAAGACGCTTTGAGAGATGCCAATATGCAACTTGAAGAACTCGAATATATCAATGTTCACGGCACTTCTACCCCTATTGGCGACCCTCAGGAAATAAAGGCAATTCAAACTGTTTTTGGTGAGCATGCCTATAAAATGAATATCAGCTCAACAAAATCAATGACAGGTCACTTATTAGGTGCAGCAGGCGCTATTGAGGCTATTGCCAGCGTGCTTGCTTTAAATAATGGTATTATTCCTCCTACCATTAACCACTTCACCGATGACCCTGTTTTCGATACCAGACTTAACTTAACATTCAATAAAGCACAATATCGTGAATTGAACGCTGTCCTTAGCAATACCTTCGGATTTGGCGGACATAATGCTTCTGTTATCTTTAAAAAGTTGAGTAGTTAATTGCTTGCTGTCGGAAATTCGCAAATTTTATAATTGTAATATGGGACCTGAAAAGGTCTTTTGCCGTAAACTACGCAGTATTACCGGCCTGGCTCCCATTAATTATAATGTCTACAAACTGGCTTTTCAGCATAGTTCCATCCACAATTCCGTGCATACCAATAACGAACGCCTCGAATTATTAGGTGATGCCGTTATTGATTTGGTGATTGCAGACTTCCTTTTTAAAAAATATCCGTACAAAACAGAAGGTTTCCTTACCGAAATGCGCAGTAAAATTGTCAGTCGCGAACAATTAAACCGCGTTGCACTTAAAATCGGTCTTGGAGAAATGATGCAAATCCGCAAAGGCGGCACCGACCTTACCAAAAGTAATGTATTGGGTAACGCACTTGAAGCATTGGTTGGAGCCATTTATGTGGATGCAGGTTATACCCAGGCCAGCAGGTTTTTTATGCATAAAATTTTAATCCCTCACTACGAAATTGCCGAGTTAGAAAGTGTAGTGGTAAATTTCAAAAGTAAAATTATTGAGTGGGCTCAAAAAAATGGACGCGATATCAAATTCGATTTGATTGAGGAACATGAACTAAAGGGCAAACGTATGTATAAAATGGGATTGTTTTTAGATACCGAACTTATTGCAGAAGATATCGACTACAGTAAAAAACGCGCCGAGCAAAAAGCCAGTGAAATTGGTTGCAAAAAACTTGGCATCCACGAAGTATAATTTTTAGCTATCTAACAACATCCTAAAAAATAAAAAACCTCCCGCGAAAAGTAACGGGAGGAGAACCTGATTTGTTAACTCAATTGTACTTAATCATTTTCTAATTCGAATTTTATTGGAACAGTAATTTTCACTCTTACTGTTTTTCCGTTTTGTTTTCCGGGATTCCATTTTTGCATTTTGGCAACAGCCTCCATTGCTTCCTCATCACATCCATCGCCAATTCCGCGCACTAAGCCGATATCGGAAACAGAACCATCGGTATTTACCACAAAACTTACATAAACTGTTCCTTCAGTTCCTATGCGCATTGCCTGCGATGGGTAACGAATTTGTTTTTGAATATCGCGTTGCATGGATACAAATCCACCATTGTATTCGGGCATTTGTTCGGCAATAGTTATAGGTTCCTGACGGGTTACTACAGGCTCTGTAACAATAGGTTCTTTAATTATTGGCACCTCAACTATAGGTCCTTCAACAGTTTTGTTGCTGATAACTTTGCCTTTTAAGTCTTCAATAGCAATTACCTCTTCAGTAACTTCTAAATCTTCTCTGACAATCATTTCGGTAAAAGCTACGGAGGCTTGTTGTATTACTTCCTGCACAATAGGTTGTGGTGGCTCAATTTTCGGTAACTCAGGTATATCAGGCAAATCGGATACAGTGGTGACAATTATTGTAGGCTCATCAATCGCTTCCATTTTTTTGTTGTTTAAACTAAATGCAGTGAAAACTGATGTACTGAGAATACCGATAAACAATGCAATTTTCAAGTGTTTATCAGAACTCCTGCGCAATTCATAAGCGCCATAAGATTGGTTGCGGTTTTCGAAAACCATATCATCGATACTGGCATCCGAATAGTTTTTTAAATTGTTCATAGCAGTGAATTTTAGATTGTGATGAAAGGGTACTCATTTTTCCATAAGCACTGCTTAATTATTTTTTGTAAAAATGTTTAATTGTTCTTTTTCGGCTTCGGTGATATCCTGAATGGCATAGGTAGGCACATTGGTAATTTCCATTTCATCTAACAGATTAATCATATCATTGTAATCAGCACCGTCGGTGAGTTTGATAATACAAATCAACCCTTTATCAGGATCAGCTGCACTTTGCTGCTGAATACGTTCGTATAACAATTGACGCAATCCGGCATTGGAGTAATTGCTTTTCGATAAGTTTTGCATATCCTCTCCATTATAATAGTAGAGTTGATTATTGGCATCTGCAATAAGCGTAATAGTTCTGGAGTGGGCAATTGGTATAGGCTCACCGGTATTTTCCGGCATTTTTAATTCCATCGACATATTTTCCTGCAATACAGTTGTTAGCATGAAAAATGATATCAGCAGAAATGCCAAATCAACCATTGGTGTTAAATCAATAAATAATGATTTACGGGAAGTGCGGCTATTGTGTTTGCCAACAGCGGCAGAACGGGTGTTTTCTACTTGTGCCATAACAATATGTTTTACTGTTATGATGTTGTATACGCACAATTCCATAAAGGGTTTTACAATTGCACTGAAAATGAGAATACCATGACATTGCGATTAATTACATCGCGACAGCACCTTTATAAAAAACACATTAAATAATTGGGTTTGATTAAACCATCAACCACCTATTTCTTATCCTCTTTTTCGTCTTTCTCTTCTTCCACTTTTACCATATCACCATCTTTTAATACATTGGTAATGGTATTGTATGGTCCGGAAATAACTTTTTCTCCTTCGGTTAATCCTGTTTTGATTTGAATAAAATTATCATCCTGCAGTCCTGATGTTACAATAACTTCTTTTGCCTTTTCACCATCAAGCACATACACAATTTCATTTATTTTTTTATCCTTATTAGTATCGGTAGTATCCTCTCTTGTGGTAATTGCCTGAATTGGTATAGATAATATATTACGTTGCACATCAGTTTTAATTTCAACCGTTGCGCTCATACCCGGATAAAAAGGATATTTGCCATTTGATTCTTTCATTAAATCAGCATAAGATTCCGGCAATAAATAAATTTTTACTTTAAAATTAGTTGCCTGGTCAGACACTGCACTTAATACACTTCCGCTTCCTGCAGAATTGGCAATTTGAAAAACAACGCCTTTGAATTTTCTGTTTAAATAAGCATCCACTTCAATATTAGCAGTATCACCAACATCGATACGCAAAACATCGTTTTCACTTACATCAACCTGAATTTCCATTTGTGTAAGATCTGCAATACTCATTAACTGATCACCGGTCATTTGAATAGTACCTAACACTTTTTCACCTTTCTTTTTATTTAAACCAACAACGGTTCCTGCTGCAGGCGCATAAATAGATGTGCGTTTGTAATTATTGCGCATTTCACGTAACATGGCTTCACTGCTTTTAACAGTAAATTCCATTGCCGTTACACTTTCCTGTGCAATTTCATATTCTGCTTTTGAAGTTTCATAAGCCAATTGTGATTGCTCATAATCCATTTGAGCAATTACTTTGTCTTTTAATAATTGCGCACTTCTGTCGAATGCAATTTTAGCATTATCAAATTGTAATTTCGATTGTAAAACACGCGCTCTTGCAGTTGCCAATTGAGCTTTTGTATTATCGAGACCTGCCTGTGCCTGTTCAACCTGACTTTCATATAAATCGGGATTGATACGCATAAGTAAGTCGCCTTCTTTCACTTTATCACCTTCTTTAACAGGCAAGTCAACTATTTCACCTGAAATTTCGGCAGAAATGCTCACCTGAGTTACAGGATAAATTTTTCCACTTGCGGTAACAGTTTCTACAATGGTTCTTTTTTCAACTGCTTCAGCATTGACAGTTATTTTAGCACCGCCATTAAACCATCCTTTATTTGAGCCGATTACCAGCACAACGATTAATACAGCGATTATAATTCCTAAAATTTTTAACGAGCGCATAATTGGTTGTTTAAAAGTCTAATGTTTTGTCGAGATAATAATCAATAATTTTCGATTTGAAAATCATATCGTATTTAGCCTGCACAAGTGTTGATTCAGCTTGTGCTTTCATATTAATTGCATTGGTGTAATCGAACGATGAAGCCGTTCCCATATTAAATTTCTTTTCAGCAAAATCGAATGCACTTTGTGCTGCAGCAAGATTTTTTTCTGCAGCTGCATAAGATGCTATTGCAGCTTTTAAATCATTTATTGCCTGCGTTACATTTTGACGCATGGTGTTAATGGCAATTTGCTGATTTAATTGTGTATTGATGATAGCTAAGTCTGCATTTTGTTTGTTAAGCATTACCTGTCCGTTATTAAAAATCGGAATTTGTAATGAAATACCTACAACTTCACTAAGGTTATTATTAATTTGTGTGCCATATGGATCGGCTTCCGTTATAACCGGCGGATAAATTGCATTTGAATAATTTGTTCCTACTTGACCAATCAAACTTAAACTTGGCAGCGCAGCAGCACCGGCAATTTTTTTATTTAATCCGTCGCTTAAAAGTTGATACTCATATTTTTTTATACTGGCTTTATTAGCGATCGCATAATTGGCAACGGTGAGTGCGTCAGGAACCGGTGCATTTAAAATATTATCCACTTTTGAAATATCCGGAAAAGTAATTTTAATATTTTCAGTAGGGTCTAATTGTAACAATAATTTTAAATCGAGGTATGTTTTATCCAATTGATTTTGCGACTGGATGACGGAAAGTTGGTCTTGTGCTAATTGTGCTTCAATAGTCAATAAGTTACCTTCAGGTATACTTCCAGCCTGCGCCAATTTTTTTGAATTATTTAACTGAAGTTCGGTCGTATTAATTTTTTGGTTGGCGATATTTAATTGTTCTTCGGCAAACATTACAGCCAAATAAGCAACTATAACCTGGAACTGCACATTTTCTACCGCTTCTTTATAATTCATTCCGGCTACCTGTAAATCAGTTTTAGTTTTTTTGATGGTATTGCTGATGGTACCGCCACTGAACAAATTCATAGAAGTGGTAGCCTGATAACCATTTGTTTGGAAACTATTGGCCAATGGTAAGTTGGTTACCGGGTCGATGGTATATCCGAAATTCCAGAAATAAGAACTTCCGAGGTTTAAGTTGGGCAATAACAGCAATCGGCTTTGGTTCGCCGCTTTCTCTGAAAATTCAACACCTGCGGCACCTTGTTTTAACTGGAGGTTATTGTCGGTAGCCAGGTTGATACATTCCTGCAAGGAAACGGTGCGTTGAGCATACGCAGTCGTAGTTAGGGCAGAAATGATAATGATAAAAGCAAGTTTTCTCATGACGGGTTAAAATTAGTTCAAATTTGACGAGCCTTTTAAAGTTTTAGATAAATTAAGACATTTTAAGGATGAATGATTCAAAAGCACAAAAAGTTACAGCCAAAAACCGGTATTTCTGTTAACATTTTTAACCTTGCCTATGCAGGTAGACGAGTTTTCAGGGTAAAAATTTGAAGTGTAATCGATTAAGCCCTTACCTTTACGGCATGGGAATTATTTCAGATCCGGATGCATTTTTCATGGAAGAGGCCTTAAAAATGGCAGAAAAAGCCCTTCAGGAGGACGAGGTGCCGGTTGGGGCAGTTATAGTGGCCGGGCAACAAATCATTGCCAAAGCCCATAATTTAGTAGAAAGACTAAGCGACCCGACAGCACATGCTGAAATGCAGGCCATTACATCGGCTTGTAACCATTTCAACGCCAAATACCTGCCTGAATGCACTTTATATGTTACCCTGGAGCCGTGTCCAATGTGTGCAGCAGCTAGCTATTGGGCACAAATAGGAAGGATTGTATATGCGGCAACCGACCCTAAAATGGGTTTTAGTCGCCACCAACATATTTTGCATCCGAAAACGACTATAAGTCAGGGCGTTGGGGCTGAAAAATCACAAATTTTGCTGAAAAACTTTTTTGTAGGCAAACGATAAATCAAAATTAATTTTCGCTTTTGCGAACCTGTTTTTTCAAATGCTGTTTTATCTTTAACGCTTTGACATATTTCAGGCTTATAAATTTTTAATCAATAAAACTTAATACACTATTATGGCTTTTCAATTACAACCACTTCCATATGCTTTTAACGCTTTGGAACCGCATATTGATGCGAGAACAATGGAAATTCACCACGATAAGCATCACGCTGCTTATACTACCAATTTAAATAATGCAATTGCCGGCACTGAATGGGAAAGTAAAACCATTGAAGAGATATTAGCTAATATTTCAAAAATTACTCCTGCTGTTCGCAACAATGGTGGTGGATTTTACAACCACAATTTATTTTGGGAAGTAATGGCTCCAAATGCAGGTGGCACTCCATCAGGAGATTTAGCAGCAGCTATCGACCGCGACTTAGGTGGTTTCGATAAATTTAAAGAAATGTTTAGCGCTGCAGCTGCTACAAGATTTGGTTCGGGTTGGGCATGGTTAATCGTGACAGCTGATAAAAAACTTGCTGTTACTTCAACGCCAAATCAGGATAATACTTTAATGGATATTGCTGATGTAAAAGGCACGCCAATTTTAGGACTTGATGTATGGGAACATGCCTATTATTTAAATTATCAAAACCGTCGCCCTGATTACATTGGTGCATTTTACAATGTAATTAATTGGGATGTAGTTGCAGCAAAATTTGCTTCAGCTATGTAATTTATTTTATATATTGTTTGTATAACCCCTGGCGAAAGCTGGGGGTTTTTTGTTTAGCACATTAGTTGTTTCGCGCAAAGCTGATAAACCAGTTTCACGCGGAGAAAGGGAAAATGTCGGAGACGAGTATCGGCTGTTTAATTAGCACATTAACACATTAGCACATCAGCACATTAATTGTTTCGCGCAAAGCTGCAAAGGGAAGGGTTTATACAGTGTGGTAATTCAAGCGCGCTAAGTTTTTAAACCAGTTTCACGCGGAGAAAGGGAAAATGTCGGAGACGAGTATCGGCTGTTTAATTAGCACATTAACACATTAGCACATCAGCACATTAATTGTTTCGCGCAAAGCTGCAAAGGATTTGGTTTATATAATGTGTTAATTTAAGCGCGCAAAGCTGTTAAACCATGTTCGCGCGGAGAAAAGGAAAAAGTCGGAGACGAAAACTGGCTGTTCCTCATTGGTATATATAGCATTTTCACATTGGTACATTCATTAGCACATCAGCACATTATCAAATTAGCACATTACTCCACCGTCACACTCTTAGCCAAATTTCTCGGTTGGTCTACGTTGCGATTGAGTAATACGGCAATGTGATAGGCTAAAAGTTGTAAAGGAATTACACTTAATAAAGGTGTGAGCACTTCTTCTGTTTCAGGAATACGAATTACGTGTTCGGACATGCCTTCAATTATCGTATCATTTTCAGAAATGATGGAAATAATTCTTCCTTTTCTTGCTTTAATTTCCTGTATGTTACTTACAATTTTATCGTGAGCACTCATGTTGTTAGCAACAACAACTACAGGCATATTTTCATCAATCAACGCAATTGGTCCATGTTTCATTTCTGCAGCAGGATATCCTTCAGCGTGGATATAAGAAATCTCTTTTAATTTTAATGCACCTTCTAATGCAACTGGGAAATTAAATCCGCGACCTAAATACAAGAAGTTGTGCACGTCCATATATTCTTCAGCAATTTCTTTAATATGGTCGTTCGATTTTAATACTTTACTTACCTTCTCCGGAATTTTACTTAATTCAATGGCAATACTCTGGTATTTACTTTCAGGTAATGAACCTCGTTTACGGGCAATACTTAATGCCATCATAGTTAATACAGTAACCTGAGCAGTAAATGCTTTGGTGGAAGCAACACCTATTTCAGGGCCTGCATGTGTATATGAACCTGCGTGTGAAGCGCGTGCAATTGACGAACCCACCACATTACAAATACCAAAAATAGTAGCACCTTTTGCTTTTGCTAATTCAACAGCTGCTAAAGTATCTGCAGTTTCACCACTTTGAGAAATGGCGATTATAATATCATCTTCATTAATAACAGGATTGCGATAGCGGAATTCGCTTGCATATTCTACTTCAGTTGGTATACGTGCTAAATCTTCAAATAAATATTCGCCAACTAATCCGGCATGCCATGAGGTACCACAACCAACAATTATAATACGTTTGGCATTCACCAATTTCTTTTCGTACTCTTTTATTCCACCTAAAACAATTGCGTTTTTGCTGCCAATTAAACGACCGCGCATACTGTCCATTATTGAATTAGGCTGCTCATAAATTTCTTTGAGCATATAATGGTCGTAACCACCTTTTTCAATCATGTCTAATTGCATTTGCAATTTTTGCATGTAAGGTGTAATTGTTTCGTTGTGAATTGTTTTAATTACCAACTCCTGATTGCGACGAACAACTGCAATTTCTTCATCATTTAAATACACCACATTACGTGTATATTCAATTAATGGAGATGCATCAGAAGCAATAAAAAATTCTCCTTCTCCAATACCAACAACCATAGGTGAAGATTTTCGTGCAGCAATTAACATATCAGGTTCATCTTTCGATGCAATTACAATTGCATAAGCGCCAATTACCTGATTTAATGCAATGCGCACAGCTTCAACCAAATCAGTTTTTTCGTTGAGCTGAATATCTTCAATTAAATGGATTAATACTTCCGTATCGGTATCAGATAAAAACTGATGACCTCTTTTTATTAATTCTGTTTTTAGGGAAGCGTAATTTTCTATAATACCATTGTGAATAATAGCCAGATTTTTACTTTCACTAACATGTGGATGCGCATTTTTCGTATTAGGCTCACCATGAGTAGCCCAACGTGTGTGACCAATGCCACATGTGCCATCAACATTTTTATCTGCTGCTTCTTTTTCGAGTTCTGAAACTTTACCTGCAATTTTATAAACGCGCAAGTCGCCGTTAATTAAAGCTACCCCGGCACTGTCGTAACCGCGATATTCTAATCTGTGCAGGCCTTTAATTATAACCGGGTAAGCCTGACGATGCCCAATGTAACCAACTATACCACACATGATGTTATTTGTTTATCGTTGTGTATGTAATCGAGAGATAAGGTTTAAAGTTCGCTCTTGGTGAATTTACTCCACCTAAAGTTACTGCATTAGGGATACGGTTTCCGGGAATACATGATAAAGCAAATCCGTAATTGTCGATTGACCCTTCCAGCATTTCCTGAATATGTCGTGTTATGATAAATTTATATTGATACACAGTTCTACCTGTTTCTTCGGACACTGTTTCAACAATTGTGCCGCCAATATCTGTTCCGCCAAAATTATCATCCACAATAGATGAAAAATATTCTTCACTGTATAAAGCGAAATAATAGGAATTATGTCCGGTAGAATCTTGTGGTAATAAAATAAGTTTTGGAGGCGCATTAAAAAAACGGCCATCGTCGGTTGTTGTTGTAAAAATTAATTCCGCTTTGTTTACAGAAACATCCTTTAAATTAGTAAGTGTTGGCAGTTTAACAATAGTACGCAATGCAGTAAATCCTTTTACATAGGTAAATGCTTCACCATTTGTAGTATCAGGGTTGACAATAGCATTATAGGCCTGTGACGATTCAGGATATGTGTTTTTGAAGTAATTTGTTTTAACTCCATCAAAAGGGAACAATACACTTAACGAATCGGCTTCACTGTTTTTATAATAAATTCTAACCCCTGTAATATCACTTGCCATATCAAAATACATCAGCCCGCGCGAGTACCCGTCAGTTAATGTATCAGCGGAAATATATAAGCCTTGTAAATATTGCAAAAAGGCTGTGTCGCTTTCAAGAACAGTTGAATCAAGATTGATAATATTTTGTCCAAACGCATCAAATAAATTAATTCTCAAATGCGGCTCCCATTCTGAACCATCGGCCAAAACAACGCTGTCGCGATTGTTTGCTTTAAATTCATTCTTTTTGCCAATTGGAATAGGCAGGTAATGAAATTTCTGATTGGAATAATAATTTCTATTATTAAACAACGGCTCCGACATGCGATAAACAGATACACAATGGGTAGCTGTAGTATCGCCATAATAACTCGCGTAATCTAAAGTTAAAACTACTGAGTCAACTGTTGCATTGTCGCCAAAAAACAAGTTGTTAGCCGGCAATAAAAGTTGCGCGAAAATACCTGCGGTAGATTTGCCATAAATATCACTTTGCATGCTACCAAGTGCATAAAAAGGATTTTGGCTTGTTACAATAGAATCGTCGATATCCGTGTAGGTTATCATCGTAAACGTATCAATCCTAGCTGAGTTTAAGAAATCTTCTTCCGGAAGTAGTTCTTCACCTATAAAATTATCTTTCCGGCACGATGCTGTTAATACAATCAACCCGCCAATCAATAGAAACACTGCCTTATTCATCCTGCCTATAACGGATTTATTTTGAAATTATTGGAGCTAAATTGTCATAAAATTCAGCGTATTTATCCAGGTATTCTTCCTGTGTAAATTCAAGCACAGGTTTACCTTGAGATTTGAGAAACTTACTGATATCCTTGTCAATTTCTCCGCTGCCTATAATAACACCGTCAGCATACGTTGCTGCGCCTTTGCTAAGGCCAAGGTGGTTATATTCTTTATACGCATTAAGATGCTCAGGTTCAACCATAGCGCTGATTGGAGCCTTTTCTAAAAATTTCTCTTTTGAAAGATTACCCTCAAAAGCACCATTATACATAGAGTAAACCACTTTTGAATTCTGGAATACCGGCTCGTTTTTATATGCCGTTTTAATATAAAGCGGTATTAAACTTGTCATCCAACCATGGCAATGGATAATATCCGGTGCCCATTGGAATTTTTTAACGGTTTCAAGAGCTGCTTTGCAGAAAAACACCATACGTTCGGCGTTATCCTCATAAAAATTGTTGTTTTCATCGTGGAACACGTATTTGCGTTTAAACAAATCGTCGTTATCGAGAAAATACACCTGCATTCTGGCGCCCGGCACTGAAGCCACTTTGATTATCAGCGGATAGTCGTCGTCGTTCAAAATGATGTTCATACCACTCAAACGCACAACCTCGTGTAATCTGTGGCGGCGTTCGTTAATTACCCCGTAGCGAGGCATCAATACCCTAATCTCATTTCCCTTATCTTGTACGTATTGTGGTAATTCTCTTGCTATATCCCCGATGTCTGTCCCGTTTAGGTAAGGCTGCATTTCCTGGGTGATAATCAACACTCTTTTCTTGTCCATAGTTCACTTGTTACTTGACTGTTAGGTTATTTTGCGAAGTGTTTACTTCCTAAGTCTGCTCAGAAGTTTAATTTTGAAGCTGCAAAATTACAAAATATAGTTTAGAATTTACTTATGCAACTCGATTTTGGACTTTGTTAAAGTAACCTTAAAACCATCGAAAACCCTTACAAGACTAAGCATGCAGATAATAAAACAACGCAACCAACTGACCCCACTCAGCACCCAATTAAGGGCTCAGGGGGCTAAAATAGGCTTCGTACCAACCATGGGAGCCCTTCATCAGGGGCATATTTCGCTGGTGGAAGCCAGCAAAAAGCGCGCAAATATTACGATTGTGAGCATTTTCGTGAACCCAACCCAGTTTAACGACCCCAAAGACCTGGAAAAGTACCCTCGTCCTATAGAACAAGATATTGCTATGCTTGAGGCTGCCGGATGCGACATCCTATATCTGCCCGAAGCCAGTGATATATATGGTCCGGTTACCCAAGTGACCGATAAATTTGATCTCGCCGGGCTCGACCTCGAGTTGGAAGGTGCAAGCCGGCCGGGGCATTTCGCCGGTGTAGCCCAGGTGGTTAAGATATTACTGGAGATAACCCGTCCCGATATTTTGTTTCTCGGACAAAAAGATTTTCAGCAATGTCTCATCCTAACGCAACTCATCAATAGCCTCAAAATGCCGGTAGAATTGGTCATGTGCCCCATTTACCGCGAGTCCCACGGCTTGGCAATGAGTTCACGCAATGTCCGCCTCAACCCTCAAATTCGTCAGAAAGCAGGTGCCATTTACGCCAGTTTACAATATGCCGCGGCTATGGTCAATATACTTACCCCGCAAGAAATTCAGCAAGCTGCAACAGCCGCTCTCAACACGATAGAAGGTTTCAACGTCGATTATTTCCTATTGCTCAACGCCGACAACCTAAAACCCATAACCCCCGAAACCCCAACAAACCGAATTGTCATCATAACCGCCGTACTAGTAGACGGCGTGCGACTGCTCGACAATATGGTAATTTCCTGAATTTGGAGCATGAACATCATCTACGCCAATAAAATCACTTGGTATCCACCGCGGTAGACAAATTCTCCAGGCTGTTCCATTTGAAATTCATCACAGGTCAATATTTATTGACCCCAACGGAAGCTCCGGATGATAACCCCGCTTGAAAGCCGGCTGCTCCATTGGTACATTGGTACATTCGCACATTGGTACATCAATTAACCCCACGCAAAAATCTACTTCGAATTAAATTCACTACTGCTTTGTCTCCACTCTTGGGGGGTTATTCCAAATTCCTGTTTAAATACGCGGGTAAAATATCCCGGATCATTATACCCACATTCTAAAGCTACTGTGGCAATACTCAACGAATGATTAGTCAGTAATTCTTTTGATTTATTCAATCGTACAATACGGATAAATTTATTGGGGGAACAATCGATGAGCGCATATAATTTTCGATGCAATTGGGAGTGGCTCATAAATAATAACTTACACAATTGCTCCACACTGAATGTATAATTATTAAAATTTGCTTCTATTATTTCTCTTACCTTTATTACAAATTCATGTTCAGCTTTTTCTTCAATACTGATTTCCGGGTTTTCTTTTTTGTGCGTTTCATTTGGTGATAATATACCAATCTGTTTGCGGTAATACTGTTGCAGGTTTTTGCGCAATTCTAATAATTTTTTGATACGCAATAAGAGCTCTTCTTTATGAAATGGTTTTTGCAAATACACATCCGCTCCACTTTCTAACCCTTCTAACTTACTTTGAATATCTGCTTTAGCAGTTAAAATAATAACAGGGATATGGCTAGTGCGCTCATCCAGTCTCAGTTTTTTCACCATTTCAAAGCCATCTACATAAGGCATCATCACATCGGTAATAATAATATCAGGTATTTTTTCTATTGCTATGTCAAAACCTTCTCTCCCATCTCTTCCAACCAACAACCTGTAATCGGTCAAACATCCTGCTGTATAACCCACCACATCTTCATTATCTTCCACCAGCAAAATTATAGGGACATTACTGTGGCTTATAGTTTCATTTAGGTGATGTATTTGTATTTTTTCATCAGTATGCGCCTTTACATTTTTTTCATCCTGAGCAGGTATTATAGTTTGTGACGAATCAATTAAATCTGATTTTGTCATGGGGATACGGATAATAAATTCTGTTCCCTTATTTGCACCAACCGGCGGACTTTTTACACCAATGGTACCATTCATTAATTTTATTAATTCCTTCGTGAGGGCAAGACCAATACCTGTACCTTCTGCTTTTCGTGTATGACTGTTATCTAATTGGGTAAAGCGGTCGAAAATATGTGGAATTTGATTTTCAGGAATACCGATGCCTGTGTCTTTCACTTTTATTTCTACTTCAACCATATTACTATTGCTAATTGGCTGATACGAAACACTCACATAAATATTGCCATTTTCGGGTGTAAATTTTAATGCATTTGAAAACAAATTAGTAATAATCTGTCTTGTTTTTTCCGCATCAAATTCTACCTGAAGTACATCTGCATTTGCCAAAAAGTGAAATTGTTTTTGCTGAGCTGATGCCAGCGACTGAAATGATTCTACGATATATCTTAAATAAGCAATGAAATCGCCATTGCGCAAATTCAGTATCATTTTACCGCTTTCCAATTTCGAAAGATCCAGCATTTCATTTACTAACTTCAACAAATTTTCTCCATTTCGAAGAATCATGTCCACACCTTTATCTAAAAATTTATCAGGTTCATTTTTAACCTGGTTAGCCATACCAAGAATAACAGTGAGTGGTGTTCGAAACTCATGTGTAATATTGGTGTAGAGTTGTGTTTTTACGGCATCTAATTCTTTAATTCTTATGGCTTCCTGCTGTTCAAAATTTAATTGCGCTTGTAATTTTGCTTTATTTAATCTGAATTTAAAATAACTTCCAATACCTATTGCAACTATTAAAATATATAACGTATAAGCCCACCAGGTTTGCCACCAGGGTGGAAGAATAACAACATCTAATTCCACAATTTTACTACTCCACTCACCCTTACTATTACTTCCCTGCACCTTAAAAGTGTAATTTCCTGACGGCAGATGCACATAGGTTGCTGTTCGCCGGTTACCGCTTTCTACCCAGCCATCATCTACACCTTCTAATTTATATCTGTATTTATTTTGCCCCGGGGCAGTAAAATCAAGCGATGAAAATTCAAGTGTTACAATATCCTGTTTATAGTTGAGTGTAATGCCTTGCACAAATTCTATACTTTGCTGCATGACTCCGCTTTCGTCGTCCGGTAAAATTTCCTTGTTACCTAACAGTATTTTTGTAATAAAAACGTTTGGTATAAATCCTTTCTGCAATACAACGGCAGGATCAAAAATATTTAATCCATTTACACCACCAAAAGCTAAATATCCATTTTTCAGTTTGGTGTAAGCATTGGTATTAAATTCATCTTCCTGTAATCCCGCGGCTTTGGTAAAATGCCTGAATTGCCAGCCACTGCTTACTTTATTTGCATTCTTCAGTAAACAAAAAATACCATTGTTGGTACTCCCCCAAATATTACCTTCTGCATCTGATAAAATGCCATACACCACATTATTACATAAACCCTCTTTAGTAGTAATATGTAAAAATGTATTTGAGCGTTTATCTAACCTGTTTAATCCACCACCTTTTGTAGCAACCCATAAAATATTTTTATCAGCAGCGTCATCCATCATACTTGAAACATGGCTATAACTTAAGGCTTTGATATCATCAGGATTAGTATTATACCATCTTACCTGAGTTTTAGCAGGCGCGTTAAATTCAAAGTTAACTTTTGCCAAGCCCGTTTCAGTTCCTGCCCAAATAGTGCCATCTGCATCTTCGTATAATGCCGTTATTTGTGCACCTTTTAGCATAGGATTAATTAGGTCAGTATTTATGGAAACAATTTTACCCTCTGCTGTTTCAGGATTTAATACATACATATTTCCGCCAAAACCAACAAACCAGATATACCCTTTGCTATCTTCCATTTTCGGCTCCGTGATTAATTTCGCTATGGCTGCATTAATCTTGTAAGATTTTACTGCTCCTGTTGCAGGGTTGATGTTTTCAATTGCGTCTACAAGGCCTTCATTTAGGCCACTTCTTTTTTTGCGGAAACCCCAAATCGTTTGATCATTTCCAACAATAAATTCATAATTTTTAAAAAATAATTTGTCTTTTTCTGTTGTAATTAATTTTAAGTTGGCATCAAACTTTTTAATTTCCCCCCAACCGACAGCATAGGTCTGATTATTTGGCAGTTCCACTATTTTGCGAACACTGAATCCGGAGCCAATATGATTAAATTGTTCGGTATCGGTTGTATACTTTCTAACGCCATAACCATTCGTTCCTACCCACACAATGCCTGTGCGGTCCTTATAAAATTTTGTAGGTGTTATATTCGAAAAACTGTAAAGGCGGCATTTTTCCGGATCTAGCGGCTTTCCTTTCGTCCAGTTTTTAGTATCATAAATTTCTAATTTGGCTGAATCAGTAATGCCCAGCCACAATCTGTTTTTATCCGCTTCAAGCAAAAAAAACGTGCCGTGTCCATTGGCTATATGTTTTGAAAATAAAGGATATAATTCTGTGTCTTCAATTTTACTGAAAAACATATCGTTAGTCCAAACTTCACCTGTTGCTTCAGTATACGTTTGGCCAAAATTCACTTTCTCTTTTCGCATAATAAGTGAACTGTTACCCGGAATAAATTCATACAGGATATTATCTGCTAAAAGCCAGACTTTTCCATGTTTATCTTTAAATAAATGGGTGGCATTGTGCACTTCAGGCGTTTTCAAACGAACAATTTCCGGGGCAAGGTCTTTGGCGAGGAATTCGTCAGGTAAGGTTATAAGGTGAATACTTTCTTCCTCAGGCATTACTAAAAAACGCCCGTCATTTAATTCGATAATGGGTAATGAGATTTTATCATCTGCAAGGCTGTTTTCATTTTTGGGGTCGTGCATGATGCGTCGAAAATTATCCTTGTTTTTATCATAAATATTTATCCCATTATCCGTAATTGCCCAAATTCTCCCCTTGCTGTCTTCATACAAATGATGCACGGTGTTGTTGCTTATTGAATTGGGGTCATATATATTATAGGTGTATTCTTTAAAAGTGTATCCATCGTAGCGGTTGAGACCATCCTTAGTTCCGAACCACATAAAACCATCCCTATCCTGAATAATATCATGAATGTACCCTTGCGATAAGCCCTGCGAGGTTGTAAGCCAATCATATTTCAGCTGCGCATGAAGGGGCTTTAAAAGACTACAGAGCAAAAGGGTGAATAAAAGGTTGACTTTCATATAAGGCCGCAACTTTTGTCAATAAAGGTAAATTCAAAACGCAATTATTTACACTTCCTGAATACAAAATTGCCAAAGGATTTAAAATATGGTGATTTTGTCCTATTGTTGGGCCATTTGTCCCATTCTTTGCACGATAAATTCAGTTTTTTGGTTAATCCATGCGCATGAAAAATGCCTGTATGGTGGAATTTTGGAGGATTAATTTATGATTGCTATTTAAACATTAACCACAAAATCAAAAGACAATGAAAATCAAATTTAACCCAAAGCCACTTGCTTTGTATCTGCTTATTATGGTAATGCCACTTTGGAGTATGGCACAAACCAAAAATGTAATATCTACACACCGGGTATTTCCAAAAATTGATAAAGTGCTCGAATTTGAACAAGCACTTGCCAACCATGCTCAAAAATATCATTCAGGTGATGCAGCCTGGAGGGTTTTTGCAATTCAGACAGGTCCTGATATGGGTGGATACCATATTACTGAAGGACCAAAAACATGGGAAAGTGAAGATGCCAGAGGTGACCTTGGTGCTGCCCATATGGAAGATTGGCACAAAAACGTTGCAATTTATTTAACTGACAAACAATCAGCAGGTTATTATGAATTTATTGATTCACTAAGTTCAGTTGCTATTGGTGATGTTACAGATAAAATAAATGTTACCAATGTGTATCCGAAAGCGGGTCAAAGCGATAATGTTATGCTCATGATTAAAAAATTACAAAAAACTTGGGAAGCTTCCGGGGCTTCGGTTGCAGTGTATAAATCAAACTCTTCAGGACAATTTCATTATTTAATTGTTACAAGGTATAAAGAAGGTTTAAAAGAAAAGACTCCCGGTTTCCGCAAACCATTTAAAGAGACGTATGAAGCCGTAAACGGACAAGGATCATACGCACAATATCAGAAAGACTTAGCGGAATATATTGATAAGAGCTGGAGCGAATTACTTTTTTTGCAAAAGGATATGAGCTCAAAATAATATAGAATCATTTATTAATTAACAACACTTCAAAAGGGAAGAGTAATAATTTGTTGCTCTTCCCAATTTCAAATTTTCAACGCGCATATTATGCAAACCACCTTGACAATTCAGCAAAGGAAAAAAAACATTTTTCCGGCACTCTCGGAAAATAAAATACTCCGATATTTCAATTTTGTAGCCTTATATTTTGCACAAGGTATTCCTGAAGGAATGCTTGCTTTGGGTATACCCGCTTGGATGGCTATGAATGGAAAAACACCGGGCGAAATTTCTGCATTTGCTATCATTATAGTTTTGCCGTGGAGTTTTAAATTTATTGCGGCTCCGTTGATGGATAGGTATACCTATTTGCCAATGGGAAGAAAACGACCATGGGTACTTGTTGGGCAACTGGGTTTGGTGCTCAGTTGTATTAATATGGCTTTTGTTCCTGACCCTTTAAACAATTTAAATCAATTAATGATAGCTGCATTTTTTGTTTCTTGCTTTGGTGCTTTTCAGGATATTGCAACAGATGGCATGGCAGTTGACTTAATACCCGGAGATCAACAGGCAAAAGCTAATGGTTTAATGTGGGGGTCAAAAGTGATTGGCATATCTGTTTCACTTGCAGCATGTAGTTTAATTTTAAATATCTATGACTTTAAGACTGCTATGCTTTCTGTGGCAGTTGCTATCGGAATAATCATGTTAGTTCCTGCATTTTTAAGAGAAAGAAATGGCGAAAAATTAGCTCCATGGTCAAAGGGTAAGGCTTCCTCAGAAACGAAAAATTTGCAACTGAATAACTGGCAGGCCCTTTTCAAATCATTATATAAAGTATTTACATTGCGTAATTCTTTACTCATTGCATTAATGTTATTTATTTGTCAGGGTGCCACAAAATATATGGGTACTATACTTCCGATATTTACCGTTAAAGAATTGGGGTGGACAAATATTGAGTATTCTAATTATTATGCTTCTGCAAAACTCATCGGTGGAATTTTGGGAATGATTATCGGCGGAATACTCATTGATAAATACGGTAAAAAACAAATGATCAATATTTACTTTTTCAGCTTTATACTCTTCATTTCTTTCTTTTCCTTTTCTACAATGTATTGGGCAGATAAAAATTTTGTATTTGCATTTATGATTGTTCAAAATACCATTTTTACTTTAAATAGTATCGCCGTTTTTGCTGTTGCCATGCAATGCTGCTGGAAAAAGATTTCAGCGAGCCAGTTTACATTATATATGACTATTGCCAATATGGGGCAAATGACATTTGCATCGTTTATCGGTCCGATGACAGACAATTTTAACTGGCAAATTTCACTTTTTGTATTTGCAGGTTTTATTGCAATGGCTTGGATCGTATTACAATTTGTAAATATTGATAAACAAATACAACAGGTGAAGCACCTTGACAAAAGCGACTTGGAGAACGAAGAGAAAGTTGCTAAGGTAGCATAAATTTGAACCATACACAGGGCCCAACTCTCTATTGTTTTTATTAGCAATAACTAGAGCAGAAGCTTTATATAAAAGTCAAACATTTATTGCATTAAACCAAATGCAATAAATGTATTGTTAAAATCCGATGGCGTTTGTCGCCGATTGCATAGTGACATAGCAACAACATGGGCTTTGCATGATAAATAAGTCAACCCCTGTTTTGGTCTCATGAAAATATCCGGGCTTCGAGTTGTCGTGGAGTCTTTGACTCCAGACGCCACCCCGGTCTCCAGACCGGTTGAGTATTTTTTGGATTAAGTGTTTGTTTTGTCATTTATGGATATTTTTTACATTTTGAGTAAAATAATGTCACCCCTAAAGGGGTTTGGTTTCCTGTTGTTTTAGCACTTAAAATAATGTCACCCATAAAGGGGTTTGGTTTCCTGTTGTTTTAGCACTTAAAATAATATCACCCCTAAAGGGGTTTGGTTTCCTGGCGTTTTAGTACTTAAAATAATGTCACCCCTAAAGGGGTTTGGTTTCTTGGCGTTTTAGTACTTAAAATAATATCACCCCTAAAGGGGTTAAATTATCGGTGATAAGATATATTATTAATAAAAAAATCCTTTCTAAAATTATAAGCCAAATTTTGTGTGTGGTTGCAGCCAACTTCGAGTTGCCGTGGAGTCTCCGACTCCAGATGTAAACCAAGTCACCAAACCGATTGATATTTGCTTCGAATGAGTTTTTCGTCCTTCTGTCGCAGACGCTGTTTTGAGCTAGCAGTACAATCTAAGCCATTTCAACTTTAACTTAAATACATTTTTAATAACCAATATGTATTCACGTCGTCGCAAGTCAGAAACTTTGCGACAGCAGGAGCTTCGAATTATAATTATACCAAATCATGTTCTAGCTACCACAAAACTTCAAGGCTTCAAGTTGTCGTGGAGTCTTTGACTCCAGACGCCACCCCGGTCTCCAGACCGGTGTATGAAATTTAATTAATCGATTTATTAATAAACATGAAAAACATTATTTACTTAAACCTAACCGAAAGGATTAAAATCTATTTAAATCTCAATGACCGACAAACACTTTTTGCGAACTCCCATCATTGAATTTAATTATTTGCATGCCATTTGTATTATCATTTATACGCTCACCAAGAAGATTGTATCTTCCAACTTCGTATTTTGTAGACGATGGATTTATTTCTGCAATTGCATTTACATCACCTTTAGTAATGCGCATTTCGTATGGAAACAATTGAAAGTCGGCATGTGTATCTTCAAATACTTCAGGCATGGAAGCAATGATAAAATAAATTTCAGTATCATCAGGTGTCAAACTTAAAGTGAGCGACCCTTCAAAATCATTCATCATATCCAGATTATGAAACGTGGTGCCAGTTACCGCATTTATTACAACCACCTGTCCCTGAAAATAAGCAGCATCTCCATATACCCCTGTTTCATCTCCGTTAATTTCGAAAGTATAATTTTCGGTGCTTGAATTATTTAATTTATAAGTATTAAACGACCAGGCATTGGTAGCAACATCCTCGTCCGGGCGAAACCATCCATCGCTACCGGCATCAGTATAAGTTTGAATAAATTGATGGTCATCATCTTCTTCAGCATATGTATTCCATTCTATTAATGATTTATTTGCCTGCTCTGTTGTAATAAAATCGAAATCGTTTGTCAACCTGCCTGCAAAATCAATAAAATAGTCACGCAAATTTTCTCCGCCTAATAAATCGTATAAATATTTTTGCGCAAGTTGATCTGTCCCACTGTAAAAAATAGACATTAAAGTGCTGTCGTTAATGCCGACATGGTTAGTGAGATAAAAGAAAAATATACCCATGGCATATTGATGAACTGTGCGCTGCCAGTTGTAAGAATAATCGGCCGGAAAATTATAAAAGTCGAGCCAAATGGGCACTTCAGGAATTCGCACTAATATTTCTACACCAATAAATGAATATGGGTCATCGGGATAACGATAAGTAGCGAACCAATCAGCAGAAGCTTCAACAAACCAACCACCATCATCTGAACTGTAAATTCCCGGTGTAATATCCCACATTCCATGTGATTGAAAAATATGAAATGTTTCGTGAGCCAGATTTCTAAAATCATAAATCACAAATCCGGGTAGGGTCATAAAAGCATATCCATTAATATCTGCACCAACACCATTTCCCCAATCCGGATAATTTTCATAAAAATAATCATCAGGTTCTCCGGGGTTATGAATATAAATATTACAATAATACCCATCTAAAACACTAAGCGGGTCCTGCATACCAATGTTATTGATGCAATAAGAACGAAATGCGGTCATAGTATCCAACATGACGTCAACCTGTTCAGCAAAATCGTAATCTTTATCCCACCAAATAATAAAACCACCTCTTGACATTGTGTCACAAGTAGCTAAATTTCCTGCCTCAGAGTTTATTTCATATTGAGCCTTAAGTGTTGATGTCAGCATGCCTATCAGGAATATTATAAATGCAAATAATGATTTTATAAGTACTGTCTTTCTGGTGGTATGCATATTAGTAGATTTGGTTTTAAATGATTGCAACAACTTGCCATAGTTGTCAACACAAATCTACTCATACAGGCAGAAAATTGTGTTTTATTTATCATAAAATTGTCAATTAATTACTGTAAACCCAAAAATTAAAAGTTAGGTAACTTTAATCAAACATATAAAAATTCCATAAAATTTTAAATGTAATTGTAGTGTAATTTTTAAAAGGAAGAATTATTAGTTCAACTTATCATAACTAATTTTATATAAATCACCAATATATTAAAAACAGGACAAAGTAGCTTCGAATTGTAATTACTGCAAATGATGTTTTGTTTTCCTGAAAATTTCCGGGCTTCGAGTTGTCGTGGAGTCTTTGACTCCAGACTCCACCCTTGTCTCCAGACCGATTGTGTGTTACTCCGAATATTAATTATAGTCCTTCTGTCGCAGACGCTGTTTTGAGTAAACCGTACAATCGAAGCCATTTCATTTTTAGATTAATTACATTTTTAATTTCCAATATTAATTCACGTCGTTGCAAGTCAGAGACTTTGCAACAACAGTAGCTTCGAATTGTAATTATTGCTAATCATGTTCTGGTTTCAGCAAAACTTTGTGGCTTCGAGTTGTCGTGGAGTCTTTGACTCCAGACGCCACCCCGGTCTCCAGACCGATTGTGTGTTTGCTTCGAATATTAATTTCGGTCTTCTGTTGCAATTTAAGCGCTAATATTTCTCATTTTCGCATGGAATATCAATAGCGACATTGGTTCACACCTCGCTAGCGCAATCATATCAGCAAAGCATACAGCTGTTCCCGATTGCTTTGGGAGCTAGCTCCCAAAGAGGACAAACAAAGGGATTTCGAGACAGAATAAAATCTATAAATTTCGCTAAAATAAAATCGTATAATATTGATATTCTGTTAATTATGTAATTTTATTGAAATAAAAACGGCTATAATCAATATTATTTTAAATAAGGTCAATATTTTAGGTTTATTGGGTTCAATTTTGCTATCCTTTCCCGTGTTGCCGCTGCTCCGGCCCTTTTGCCAATCGACATCTTGAACCATCTGTTTTACCAACGTCCATCTCCCCAAAAACCCCTACCTTTGCACTCGTTATGCGTATAGAAATTTTGAAAAGCAAAATCCATCGGGTGCGGGTTACTGAAGCTAATTTGAATTACATTGGCAGTATTACAATTGACGAAGATTTGATGGATGCTGCGAATATGATTGAAAATGAGAAGGTGCAGGTTTTAAACGTGGCTAATGGCGAACGCCTGGAAACCTATATAATTAAAGGGGAGCGCGGTTCCGGAACCATTTGTTTGAACGGCCCTGCCGCCAGAAAAGTGGAACCTGAAGACATCGTGATTATTTGCTCTTATGCTTCCATGGACTTTGAGGAAGCCAAAAAATTTGTCCCAACAGTGGTATTTCCGGACAGTAAAACTAATTCCTTGCGCTGATGCTCAACAGGAAACTGATTTTTAACATCCTCAAATTTGTTGTTTTTCTTGGCATTGGGCTATTGCTTATTTGGGTAATTACCAAAGATTTAACTGCTGAACAAAAAGAAGAACTGCGCAACTCGTTTCGCGTTGCAGACTATTGGTGGGTAGGACTATCTATCGTGATAGGAATTTTGAGCCACTACGTGCGAGCGCTTCGCTGGAAAATGATGTTGCAGCCACTCGGTTGCAATCCTCGAATTTCCACTACTTTTTATTCGGTTATGGTAGCTTATTTAGCCAATATGGCAGTTCCTCGCCTGGGTGAAATTACCCGCTGCGGTATTGTGCAACGATATGAAAAAGTGCCTTTCGATAAAGCTGTCGGCACCATTGTGGTTGAACGGTCTATCGACTTATTGATGCTGTTTTTAGTAACATTCCTGCTTTTCGTAACTCAGTTTACCCTGATTTATGATTTTTTTCAGGAGAAGGTTATTATTCCCATTACTGAAAAATTTTCCTCAGGCCTCAACATGCTGCTTATATTAGGAGGTAGCGTATTGATTTTGGTGCTGATAAGTATATTTTTAGTGCGACGATTTAAACATACCGAAACGTATTTGCGTATTCGTATTATGATAATGAATGTGCGTGATGGGATTTATTCTATTCGCCATTTGAAAAATTTTAAATTATTTATTTTTTATTCCGTGTTTATCTGGGTATGCTATTTTGCTATGGTTTGGGTATGTTTTTATGCCCTTGAGCAAACAGCCCACCTGGGCCTTCCTGAGGCTTTGGCGGTGCTCGTGTTTGGGACGGTAGGTATTATCAGCACACCCGGTGGTATTGGCGCCTATCACCTGATAGTAACAGAAACACTGGTTGCTTTATATGGTTTGGACCGCACCTATGCCATTAGTTTTAGCTGGCTGGCATGGAGCGCACAAACTGTTATGATTATTTTTATGGGAGTAATTTCATTATTACTTTTATCCCGTGTTACACGTAAAGAAACAGTAGATGAAACGGTCTGAACATATTCCCGGAAAAATTTGTGATGAAAAAACCATGCTGCAAAAAATTGCTGTCTGGCGTTTTCAAGGTAGGAAAATTGTGTTCACCAATGGCTGTTTTGACATCTTACATAAAGGACACATGCATGTTTTAAATAGTTGTGCCGATTTAGGTTATAACGTAGCCGTAATTGTAGGATTAAATACTGATGCATCGGTAAAAAAATTAAAAGGAGAATCACGACCGGTAAATAATGAAAACGATCGCGCATTGGTTTTAGCTAATTTAGTTTGTGTAGATGGAATTGTGTTATTTGATACCGATACACCTTACGATTTAATTAAAAATATTCAACCCGACTTTTTAGTAAAGGGTGGTGATTACAAAGCCAATGAAATTGTTGGCGCAGATATTATGCAAGCAAACGGGGGATCAGTTGTTATTGTTCCCTATGTAAATAATTATTCAACAACAGCAATACTCGAGAGGAAATAAATACAGACCATTATTTTTAAACCACAATTGAATTTTATGTATTTCGAATTAACAGAAGAACAACTCATGATTAAACAGGCGGCAAGAGATTTTGCGCAGAATGTTTTAAAACCGGGCGTAATTGATCGCGACCGCGAAATGCGTTATCCGTATGAGGAAGTTAAACAAATGGGTGAGCTTGGCTTTTTAGGAATGATGGTATCACCGGAGTACGGTGGTGGTGGAATGGATACGATGAGTTATGTTTTAGCGATGGAAGAAATTTCGAAAGTAGACAGCTCATGTTCTGTAATTATGAGTGTAAACAATTCGTTAGTTTGCTGGGGATTGGAACAATTTGGTTCTGAGGAACAAAAAAGAAAATATTTACCGGATTTAGCTTCAGGCAAAAAAATTGGTGCATTTTGTTTGAGTGAACCAGAAGCTGGCAGCGATGCAACTTCACAACGCACAACGGCTGAAGATAAAGGTGATTATTATTTATTAAACGGCACTAAAAACTGGATTACCAATGGTGGCACTGCCAGTATTTATTTAGTGATGGCACAAACCGATGTGGCTAAAGGACATAAAGGCATTAACTGCTTAATAGTTGAAAAAGATATGCCGGGCTTTATTGTTGGGGCTAAAGAAGATAAATTAGGCATCAGAGCAAGCGATACACATACATTATTATTTAATGATATAAAAGTGCCTAAAGAAAATCGAATTGGTGAAGATGGTTTCGGATTTACTTTTGCGATGAAAACTTTAAGTGGTGGAAGAATTGGTATTGCTTCACAAGCATTAGGTATTGCTGCAGGTGCATATGAATTAGCTTTAGATTATGCTAAAACACGTAAAGCGTTTGGCAAAGAAATTGCTCAACACCAGGCAATTCAATTTAAACTTGCCGATATGGCCACAGAAATTGAAGCTGCACGTTTATTAATTTATAAAGCCGCTCAAATTAAAGACGACCACGGCAATTATGATTTAGCTTCCAGTATGGCTAAAGTATTTGCCAGCGAAGTCGCAATGAAAACAACAGTTGAAGCTGTGCAAATTCACGGTGGATATGGATTCGTAAAAGAATACCACGTTGAACGATTAATGCGTGATGCGAAAATCACTCAAATTTATGAGGGAACAAGCGAAGTGCAAAGAATCGTAATTGGCAGAAGTATTTTAAGATAAATAATACAATATACAAAAAGCCGCATGTTGAATAATCAGCATGCGGCTTTTTTATTGTTGCTAATTTTCAGGATAATTAATCCATAGGTTTAATTTTTCCTGAACCCGCTACTGATTTATCAATATCGCTTGGTTGACCTTTGTAATAAATGGAACCACTACCTGCAATTTCAGCAGATAATTTACCGGTAGCATTTACATAGGCATTTCCACTGCCTGCAATTTCTACTTCTGTATTACCGGTGCTTAAATCGTTTGCTTTATAGTTACCTGAACCTGCAATTTCAATTTTTGTATTGGAAGATTTTCCTGATAAATGAATATCACCACTGCCTGCAATTGCAGATTTAACATAATTTGCATCTATGGCAGCTGTTATAGTACCTGAACCTGCAATTTCAAAATGTAATGTTTTTGTTGAAGTGATGGTATTAGTTGATTTAAATGTACCACTTCCTGCAATTCCAACTTCATTGATGTTTGGTGTAGATAAATAAATTACTACATGTTTAATATTCGAATTTTTCTTTTGTTTGAGGATAAGTTTGTCGCCATTTGTTTCAATTTCAATTTTTTCTAAATCTTCAGCACTGCCTTCAGCACGAGCTGTTGTGTTAGCCTCTTGGGTGAATAACACTTCAAAAGACCCTGAAACAGATAATTCAGTAAATGGCTGAATGTTTAACTCTTTTGTATCCGCGGTAATGCTTTTACTGCTAAACGATTGGCAGGCAAATGCAAAGGTTGTTATTAGTAAAACAACTAAACTTGTAGGAAGTAGTTTTTTCATATTCTTGATTTTATGACGTTAAATTTAAGGTAATTTGTCAGTTCATCATTAAAGACATGGTGTTTTTACCATTAATTAAGTGATTTTAACATATTAATCAATTTCGGAAGACCGTACAAAGGGTTTCACCTTTCCAAATTGAAAGCAAATCAACAAACGGTGATTAAGCAAATTACCTAACTAAATTATTTGCTAATCAAGTTATTAAACAAATCGGGAACCACACCTAAGGTGAGCAGAATAATTACACCCAGCGTTAATACAATTTTATAACTTAAATGAATATCCAATTTAGGGATATCATCACCGGCACTCATGGCAGTAGTCATAACGCGCAGATAATAATACACACCAATTAATGAAGTTAAAATGGCAATAATTACCAACCAAATTGCATTTGCATTAATGGCATTTACGAAAATAGCATATTTACCAAAAAATCCTGCCAAAGGTGGAATACCTGCAAGAGACAACATAGTAAATGCCAAGACCGCAGCTAAAAATTTATTTTTTGAAAACAATCCTTTTAATCCGGCAATGCTATCAATTCCGGTTTGGTCTTTAACGATGAAATAAATGGTAAAAGCAATCATACTTCCAACACCATAAGCGGTGAGGTAATATAATACATAACCAAAGGTTTCTTCACGTAATGTAGCCACGGCTACTAAAATATAACCGGCATTCGCAATACCGGAATAGGCAAGTAATCGCTTTAAATTGGTTTGATATAATGCCAGGATATTTCCTACTATAAGTGTTAAGATGGCAATTACATTTAATACATCGCTCCAAATGGCTGTTTCAGGGAAAATTGTTCCACTGATAAATCGAATTAATCCACCAAACGCTGCTGTTTTTACAACGGTTGCCATAAAGGCTGTAATTACAGTAGGTGAACCCTGATACACGTCAGGTGCCCAAAAATGAAATGGCACAGCCGATACCTTAAAAATAAATGAACCGAGTATTAATACGGCTCCGGTAATAAATAAAGGTGATAAGTTTCCGGGATTGGCATTTACATACTGTGCAATTACATTCATATCGAACGAATTAGCTGTGCCGTAAATAAATGTTATCCCCAACAACAAAAAGCAGCTAGCGAATGAACCCATCAGGAAATATTTTAACCCTGCTTCGTTGCTGAATAAATTTTTTCGGTTGCTGGCTGCTAATATGTATAATGGAATACTCAATATTTCAATCCCCAAAAACAACATTACCAAACTATTGTAAGAGCATAATAATATGCCGCCTATTAATGAGAATATGAACAAAGCATATATATCACTGAGGTGTTCCACATTATTGCGATAATAAAAATTGCTGATTACCAGAATACCCATTGTGATTAAAATCATAACCACACTAAATCCGTATGAAAATGCATCGAAAGCAAGCATATTGTTCATCAGGCTTTCATATCCGCCATTGTAGTGGAACATGATAATACCTAATGCTGCCAAACAAGCCAACAATACCAATGGTAATGCGAGGCGTTTAATATTAAACACACCCACAAACATGGAAGCGATACCCGCTGCTGCTAATACGATTACTGAAGTCATTGATAATTATATTGAAACACCAATTTTGGTCTGATAAATTTGAATAATCCCTTTTACTGCATCTTCCGAAATATTGGTAATAAACGATGGATACAATCCGAAAACAAAAATTAAAATTACAATCGGAATTAACACCCACTTGTCTAAACTATCTATTTCGGTAAATGAATTTGTTTTATTATTAAGTTCGCCCAACATTACTTTTTGGTAGCTGGTAAACATATAAACCGCACCTAAAATAACACCGCTACCTGCAAATAAACATATCCATGGATTTACGGCATACACTGAATTAAGCAACATAAATTCACCCGGAAACGCATTGGTTAATGGCAGTGCAACCGAAGCCAGCATAATTACAAGATACAAACCAGCAAACAGCGGTGCGTTTAAACGCAATCCCCCAAAGGCATTAATATCGTGCGAATTAAATTTGCGATATAAAATCTGGCATACATAAAACAAACCTACCACGTTAATACCGTGTGCCATCATTTGCACCATACTTCCTTGCAAGCCCATTTCACTCACTGTTAGGATACCGGCAGTAATTAAACCAACGTGTGCAATTGATGAATAAGCAAATAATCGTTTTAAATCTTTTTGCACCCAGGCAATAGCTGATGCATAAAATACACCTACTGCCGCAAGCACCATTATTATTTTACCGTATTCATTAACTGCATCGGGAACCACAGGTAATATCCAGCGAATTACAGAATATAAACCCATTTTTAGCATAACTCCTGATAACAACATTGTTGCCGGTGATGGTGAAAATGTATAGGTATCAGGTTGCCAGGTATGAAATGGAAACACCGGTATTTTGATGGCATAAGCCAACATAAATGCAAGGAAAATATATAATTGTGTTTCAGCAGGAATTTGTAATGCATAAACACTGCTGATATCCGTTGAATTAGTTGCACCTTGTAAGCTCAACCAGATAATGGCAACGAGCATAAATAAACTTCCGAATAAGGTGTAAATAAAAAACTTGAACGTAATTTTTGAAGTTTCTCCTTTTCCCCACCATAATACCAGAAAATAAGCAGGAATTAATGCAAGTTCCCAGAAAATATAATACAGGAACATATCCATTGAAACAAACACGCCGTTCATGGCACCTTGCATCACTAACATTAAACCGTAAAATAATCGTGCATTATTGTAATTATCTTTAAATGAAGATAAAATAATAAGTGGAGCGAGGATATTAGATAAAATCAACATCACCATACTGATACCATCGATGCCGATGTGGAATCTTACGCCTAACATGTTAATCCAGGGAACATCCGTAACAAATTGAGTCCCGGCTTTTGGGTCAAACTGGAAATAGGTTGCTACAGTAACCCCAAGTGTTGCCAATGCAGCAATCAGTGCAATTTGTTTCGCTTGTTGCTGCGGTAACATCAGCATCGCTAATCCTGCAACAATGGGTAATAATATGAGTAGTAATGTGAACATGAATTACATCAAAATAATTAATAATAAAATTCCAACCATACCAAGTGCCATAGCAAATAAATAAAAACTTACTGCTCCGGTTTGAATGTTTTTTAACTGTGATGAACAATATGCCGAGAATCGCGCAGTTCCATTCACAAATCCGTCAATAACCTGTAAATCAATAATCTTATACAGGAAGTTGCCGAACATGTTTAAAGGCTTTACAACAATCGCGTTATATAATTCGTCGATATAATATTTATGATTTAATACTTTTCCAAAACCGGTAATTTGTGCATCGGCTTCCGGAACTGTTTTTTTAATTTTATATTTTAAGTGCGCAAAATATATCGTTAAAAATATAGCCACAGATGCGATTATCATGAGCATAATTTCCGTATTCATCGCCATATGTTTTTCATCCATAGGCACTACCGGACTTAAATAATGCATCATCATTTTGTTACCACCGAATAAATGCGGGATATTTAAAAGCCCACCAAAAATTGCAAGGACGGTCAACACTATTAATGGCGTTGTAATAACACGTGGTGATTCATGAATATGTTTACTCACTTCAGCCGACATACGCTCATCGCCTCTGAACACAACCGCATAAACGCGCATCATATAATATACTGTAAGCAAACCGGCAAACAAACCAATTACCCAAAGTACAGGTGAAATATGATAAGCTGCAATTAAAATACTGTCTTTGGAAAAGAATCCTGAAAAAGGCGGCACTGCCATTATTGCTAGTACACCAAATCCGAATACCCAATGGGTAATTTTCATACGTTTATCCAAGCCTCCCATTTTGCGAATATCTTGTTCGCCTCCCAGGCCGTGAATTACACTTCCTGCTGAAAGGAATAATAAGGCTTTAAAGAATGCATGTGTTATTAAGTGGAACATTGCCGCTTCGTATGCACCAACACCAATTGCAAAAAACATTAAACCTAATTGACTAACTGTTGAATAAGCCAATACTTTTTTAATATCATTTTGTTTTAGAGCGATAGAACCTGCAAAAATTGCCGTAACTATACCTACCACCATAATTATTTCTAAAGTAAATGGCGCCAGACTAAATAACAAGTTGCTGCGCACTATCATATAAATACCGGCAGTAACCATTGTAGCTGCGTGGATTAATGCAGATACCGGTGTAGGGCCGGCCATTGCATCAGGTAACCAGGTATACAGTGGCAACTGAGCACTTTTTCCGCAGGCACCAATAAATAATAAAATAGTGATTGCGGTTAACATATTTTCATCCGGAACAATTCGAGATACACTTTCATTTACCCCATCGAAAGTTAATGTTCCTGCATATTGAAATAACAAAAACAAACCGAACAACATGGCTAAGTCGCCAATTCTGTTCATAATAAATGCTTTGTTAGCGGCTTTATTATACTCCTGATTTTTATACCAGAATCCAATTAACAAATAAGAACACAATCCAACACCTTCCCAGCCAACAAACATTAGAATATAGTTGTTTGCCATTACCAGGGTAAGCATAAAGAAGATGAAAAGATTCAGATAAGAAAAGAAACGGTTAAATCCTTCATCACCATGCATGTATCCGATTGAGTAAACATGAATTAAACTACCAACTCCGGTAATCACCATCATCATAATAATACTCAGGTGATCAATTTGAAATGCAAAAGGAATTGTCAACCCACCAACCGAAAACCAATTACATAATTGTACATGAATAACTTCTACCGATTGCAACTGATTAAATAATACCAGCGAAAGCACAAACGAAAGTGCCACCCACATAGAAGCATGGATACCGGCTAGTTTTTCAGAAATCTTATTCTTGAAAAAGATATGTATAAAAAACCCAAGCAATGGCAATGCCGGAATAAGCAGGGTAATGATATTTAGGGTATTTTGACTCACTTTAATTTCTTTTTATCATTTATCATCATGCTTGTGAAGCAGATGGTTTGATTAATTATTTATTATTTGGATTACCACTTCAGTTTATCCAATGAATTGATATCTATTGATTTTGTATTTCTGTAAATCATTACTAACATGGCCAAGCCAACTGCAACTTCGGCAGCTGCTACTACCATAATAAAAAACACAAAAGCCTGCCCCTGTGGATCGTTGTGATACGATGAAAAGGCTGCTGCCATGAGGTTAATTGAATTCAACATTAATTCAATACTTAAAAACACCACAATTAAATTGCGACGCATTAAAATTCCCATCACGCCAATGCTGAATAATATCAGCGAAAGCATGATAAAATTTTCGAGCGGGATAGCTCTCATTTGTTCGCTCAAAGCGCCTGTATTATCCATTTGCTTTATCTTTTTTATTCATAATAATTACTCCAACCATTGCCGACAGGAATAAAACACTCGTCAACTCAAACGGAATAAGAAATTCGTTAAATAATACTTTTCCTAATGTTTGCACATCACCGGTAGTATTGGTAACCGGCATTGGCATTTCAACCAATTCTGATTTATAAAATGAAGCAAACAATAATAAAAACAATGAACCGCCGGTCATTATGGCAGCCATCCGTAAAAAATTAGTTTTCGTAAATGCTGCCGGTGTGTTCAAATTCAGAAACATCAATACATATAAAAACAACACCATAATGGCGCCGGCATAAACTATGATATGCACAACGGCAAGAAACTGTGCGTTCAGCATGATGTATAATCCGGCTACTGCAAAGAAACATACGAGCAGGTATAACACACTATACATAGCGTTGCGCTGAAACAACATCAGCAAACTACAAGCGATTGCTATTGCTGAAAGTGCGTAAAAAAATATTTCACTCATTATATCGGGTTCTGTATTGGGTTCTACTATTTAATTAATTTGCTCCTTCACGAATTCCTTTGCGTCGGGAGCTGATGTCAATTCGTTTATCTTTTTCAATTGGTTCTACTAACATATCTTTAGTAAACAAAAATTGTCCGCGCTGATAATTACTTGGTGCAATTCTATCGGTCAAATAAATGGCATCTTTTGGACAAGCCTCTTCACATAAACCGCAAAAAATGCAACGCAACATATTAATATTATATTCTGCGGCATATTTTTCTTCACGGTATAAATGTTCTTCGCCCTTTTGACGTTCATCGGCAACTATAGTAATTGCTTCTGCAGGACATGCAACAGCACAAAGTCCGCAAGCGGTGCAATTTTCGCGTCCTTCTTCATCGCGTTTCAACACGTGCACACCACGAAACACTTTGCTGTGTTCACGGGTTTCTTCAGGGTAGTTTACGGTAACTTTTTTGGTGAAAAAATGCGACATCGTAATGCGCAATCCACCCAAAATAGCAGGCAAGTAGAGACGCTCCGAGAGGGTCATCTTCTTGTTTGTTACTATTCTACTTCTGTTAGTTAAACTTTGCATTTTTTGTATTTTTTAATTGATCAAGATTGAACAAGATTGCTCAATTTTGATCAATCTTGTTCAATCTTGTCCAATTTTGTTCAATTTTTTTTCAACTATCAATCTCCTTATCACCTTGTTGCTTGAGCCAACGATTCATTTTAGCTGTTTTTGCCGATGCCGTAAAAATAGCATTTAACTCATTTGCTTCTTTAAGCAGTTTAAAAGTTTCAGCAACAGCTAATACTTCGCCTTCTGTAATCACTTCCAACCAATAACAACTTTCATCTGCTTCTTCATTAACTATTGACAACTTAGCAATAAACTCATTTTGAGATCTTGCTCTACAAGCTGCCCTATAGTTAGCTCCTACAGAGGTGCCGGATTTTGATAATTGTATTTTAAGAACATTGTTTTCAGGCACCGGAGGAATACGTTTGCAAATTGCTAAACAAGCTATTGCAAATTTTTTCGTCCTGGCCTTTAATAAATCAGGATTCACAAAAACTATTTCTAAGGGTTAAAAATTAAATTATTTATTAATTGGTCAAAATTGAGGCAAAATTTTAAAATTTTTATCTTACGAAAATTTCAATTCTGTTTCTCCCGATAGCTATCGGGATTGCACAATTTTGCTTCAATTTTGCTCAATTTTGTTCAATTCTGCTTCAATTCAAAAAATATAATCACCGCTCCTGTAATCAATACATTTAATATCGACAACGGGAGTAGCACTTTCCATCCTAAATTCAACAACTGGTCGAAACGGAATCTTGGTATTGTCCAGCGAATCCACATAAAGAAGAATACGAAGAACAAAACTTTAGCAAACATTACCGCTACGCAAATCAGCACAAACCAGATATCACCTACTGAACCCTGAACTGCTTCCATACCCGGAAAATTATATCCGCCAAAATACAAGCACGTAATCATTGCGCTTGAGATAAACATATTTACATATTCTGCGAATAAAAAGAATCCAAGTTTCATTGAGCTGTATTCTGTATGGAATCCGCCCACTAATTCGGTTTCTGATTCGGGTAAATCGAAAGGTGTTCTGTTACATTCGGCAAAAGCACAAATAATAAAAATTAAACATCCGAGTGGCTGAACAAATACATTCCAGTTCATACCTGCCCAATCGCTTTGTGCATTGACAATACTTCCTAAACTTAATGAGCCAGTTGACATCACAACGGCAATTATGCTCATGCCCATTGCTAATTCGTAACTAATCATTTGGCTTGATGCGCGAACTGCTCCAAGCAATGAATATTTATTATTAGAAGCCCATCCACCAATCATAATTCCGTAAACTCCCAAACTCACAACTCCTAAAACATATAAAACACCAATATTAATATCAGCTACCTGCAATGGTACACTAGTACCATTAATGGTAACATTTGGCCCCCATGGAATTACTGCACTTGTCATTAATGCCGTAATCATGGTAATTGCAGGACCAGCAATAAATAAAAATCTATTAGACGCCGCTGGAATAAAATCCTCTTTCATAAACATTTTAACACCATCGGCTAAAGGTTGTAACAACCCAAATGGTCCTGCGCGGTTAGGTCCTAGGCGGTCTTGCATAAATGCAGCCACTTTTCTTTCAGCATAAGTACTATATGCAGCAATTGCAAGTGATAATGCAAAAAGCACTACAACGAGAATTATTTTAAATATTAATATCGGGTCGATCATTTGGATGATACGGTGTTTGGTATTTTATTATTGAAACAGAATTGAACAAAATTGAACAAAATTTTGGTTCGCTCTTTATTGTTAAAAACTGCTTCTACTTGTTCTTTTTATTTATTAAAATTTATTTATAAAAATCAATTAAGTTTATCCTAATTGATTTCGGAATAACTCTATTTTGATTCTTCTAATCCCTATCAATCTTGTTCAATTTTGTTTCAATCTTGTTCAATTCTGCTCAATCCTGCTCAATCGGCTGTTCAAATATTTTTACCTACTGCAACTTCTTCTGCGTTACCGGCAATTCGAAAGGCAACTCATAGTGATTTTGTGAAATCACCGAGTGGCGGTCAACATGTGCCGGCCCTTCAATTTTCCAATCAGAAGTTGCTTTTTTATCGTAACGACATTCATTACAAATAAATGCTTCACTTTCGCCCCACTGATCTTTGCGGCTGGTTACACGCAACACTTCTTCACCCTGATACCACAGTGTAACTTTACCTGTACATTTAGTACAATTGCGATGCGCATAAACAGGTTTTGTAAACCACACTCTTGATTTAAAACGGAATGTTTTATCCGTTAAAGCACCAACAGGACAAACGTCAATCATATTACCTGAAAATTCGTTGTCGATAGCTGTTTCGATATAAGTTGAAATTTCAGAAACTTCACCTCTTCCTAAAACACCATGCACGCGCTGGTCGGTTAACTGATCAGCAACTTGTGTACAACGATAACATAAAATGCATCTATTCATATGCAATTTTATTTTATCGCCGATATCTCTTGTTTCAAAAGTTCTTCTTTTAAATTCGTAACGGCTTTTTGCAGCGCCGTGCTCATAACTTAAATCCTGTAAGTGACATTCACCTGCCTGATCGCAAACAGGGCAATCGAGCGGATGGTTTACTAATAAAAATTCCACCACACCTTTTCTTGCTTCAATTACTTCAGGTGATGTTACATTTTTTACTTCCATGCCATCCATAACTGCAGTGCGACAACTTGCTACTAATTTTGGCATAGGGCGCGGGTCTTTTTCGCTTCCTTTGGTTACTTTAACCAAACAAACGCGACATTTTCCTCCGCTTCCTTTTAATTTGGAATAATAACACATTGCCGGCGGCACATTTTCGCCAATCATTCTGGCTGCTTCCAGAATGGTGGTTCCTGCCGGAACGTCAATGGTGATATCGTCTATTGTTACTTTTGGCATGTTATTATTTTATAACAATTAATTGCTTTACACTTTTTGCATTTTCATTTCCGGTTGATACACATGGTCTTCATCAAACACACGATTCGGATATTTCACATGATATTCGAATTCGTGACGGAAATGACGAATTGCTGCAGCTACCGGCCATGCAGCTGCATCTCCCAAAGGACAAATGGTATTGCCTTCAATTTTGCGCTGAATATCCCATAACAAATCAATGTCTTCCATTTTTCCGTGACCGTATTCAATATTATGTAACACGCGTTCCATCCAACCGGTTCCTTCGCGACAAGGTGAGCACTGTCCACAACTTTCATGATGATAAAAACGTGCAAAATTCCATGTATTACGAACAATACATGCTTTTTCATCATACACAATAAATCCTCCGGAGCCCAACATACTTCCTGTTGCAAATCCACCTTCACTTAAGCTTTCGTAGGTCATTAAACGCGGATTACCATCACTCATTTTTAACAATAAATGATTTGGTAAAATTGGCACTGAACTTCCACCCGGAACACAGGCTTTTAATTCAAGATTATTTTTTATACCTCCGCAATATTCATCTGAATAAATAAATTCTTCAACTGAAATGCCCATTTCAATTTCATACACACCCGGTTTATTAATATTTCCTGATGCAGAAATTAATTTAGTGCCGGTTGATTTTCCGATACCGATTTTTGCATATTCATCGCCACCATCATTAATAATAGGAACAACAGCTGCAATAGATTCAACATTATTTACAATTGTCGGGCAACCCCATAATCCGGCAATTGCAGGAAATGGTGGTTTAATACGCGGATTACCACGTTTTCCTTCCAGCGATTCAATTAATGCAGTTTCTTCTCCGCAGATATAAGCACCTGCACCGGGATGCACATGTAAGTCGAGTGAATAACCGCTGCCTAAAATATTTTCTCCCAAATAACCTTTTGCGTATGCTTCAGCAATTGCTTTTTCTAAAATGCGCAAAATGAACATGTATTCACCGCGGATATAAATATATGAAGTGCGACAACCTAATGCATAACTGGAAACTATCATCCCTTCAATTAATAAGTGAGGGATTTTTTCCATTAATAATCTATCCTTAAATGTTCCAGGCTCACTTTCATCTGCATTACATAATAAATAACGTGGTTTACCAGAATTTCTATCGAGGAAACTCCATTTCATTCCCGTAGCAAACCCGGCGCCGCCGCGACCACGCAATCCTGATTTTTTTACCTCTTCGGTAACTTCATCAGGTGTCATTTTTTTCAAAGCTTTTTCAACTGAACGATAACCTCCGTTTTGAAGGTAACCTTCCATCGTGTTGATGTTGGCTTTATTCAGATGTTCTAATAATAATTTGCGACCCATAGTATTATTTGATGTGCTACGCGAGCATCAATTATTAATTGCTTTTAATTTTTCCTGTTTCAGATTTTCTAAAATCATGTCCACTTTTTCTTCTGTTAAATGCTCATAAAATGTTTCGCCAATTTGAAACATCGGTGCATATCCACAAGCACCTAAACATTCCACTGTTTTTAAAGTAAACATGTTATCTTTTGTTGTTTCACCAACTTTGATATTTAATTTTTTTTCGATGTAGCTGACAATTTTTTCAGCACCATTTAAACAACAAGGTCCTGTTTGGCAAACTTCAATTAAAATTTTTCCAACCGGTTTGGTGTTATACATCGAATAAAATGTTGCCACTTCGTACACTTCGATAGGATGAATATGTAACAGTCTTGCAACATAATCCATTGTTTCTGCACTTAACCATCCACCAAATTCGTTTTGTGCAATATGTAACACCGGCAATAGCGCAGATTTCATTTTATCTTGCGGATAATGACTTACAATGCGGCTAACTTCCAGCATCGCTTCCGGTGAAAATTCAATTTTTTGTACTTCTGTCATTACTATTATAAAAATTACTCCTTTTCAGGAGATCAATAAATTACGCATCTAATTCTCCTGCAATTACGTTCATGCTGCTCATGGTAATAATGGCATCACTTAATAATGCACCTTTAATCATTTCAGGATATGCCTGATAATAAATAAAACAAGGTCTTCTAAAATGTAAACGGAAAGGCTGACGACCACCGTCGCTCACTAAATAAAATCCCAACTCACCGTTTCCACCTTCCACGCAATGATACACCTGACCTTTTGGAACATTTACTTCGCCCATTACAATTTTAAAATGCCAGATTAATCCTTCCATAGTATTATACACAGCATCTTTCGGAGGCAAATAAAATTCAGGAACGTCGGCAAAAAATTCATTTGTTTTAGGCATTTTATCTAAAGCCTGACGAATAATACTCAAGCTTTGCCACATTTCTTCTTCACGAACACAAAATCTATCATAAGTATCGCCCTGAGTACCAATCGGAATGATAAAATCAAAATCTTCATAACTGCTGTAAGGTGTCATTACACGTACATCATAATCAACACCGGCAGCACGTAAATTTGGTCCTGTAAATCCGTATTCCAAAGCGCGTTCACCGGAAATAGGACCTGTATTAATTGTTCTATCCATGAAAATGCGGTTGCGCATTACCATGTTTTCGAATTCTTTTAATGCTTTAGGGAAATCTTTTAGGAATTCATCTAAACGGCGATATACATCTGGTGTAAAATCGCGTTCAAAACCGCCAATACGACCAATATTTGTTGTTAATCTAGCGCCACAAATTTGTTCGTATAATTCATAAATTTTTTCTCTCCACTGAAATACATATAAAAATCCGGTTAATGCTCCGGTATCAACGGCGATTACAGAATTACAAACAATATGGTCGGCAATACGTGCAAATTCCATAATAATTACGCGCATGTAATCCACTTTTTTAGGTGTTTTTACATTGAGTAATTTTTCGACTGTCATGTGCCAGCCGATATTATTAATTGGAGATGAGCAATAATTTAATCGGTCGGTAATTGGTGTTACCTGATAATACGGACGATGTTCAGCTAGTTTTTCGAAAGCGCGATGAATATAACCGATAGTAGGCTGCGCATCGATAATTATTTCTCCATCCATTTTTAAAATGTTTTGGAAAATACCGTGCGTAGCCGGGTGAGTTGGTCCGAGGTTGAGGTAATTATATTGTTTTAATTCCTCATCAGATTGCTCAACACCATTTAAAAACTGGCGGTCTTTTTTGTTGTTGCTTAATTGAATATCACTCATCGTTTTTTTTATTTGGGGAAAAATAATTTCACCCTTTTATTAAGTTCGGTTAACGTCCGAAATATTTATCTTCTTTATCAGTTCTGGTTCCGTCTTCAAGCGGATATTGTTTTAACAATGGATGATACTGCATATCTTCCATGTTTAAAATCCTTCTTAAATCGGGATGACCGGTGAATTTAATGCCAAAAAAATCGAATGCTTCACGTTCCATCCAGTTTGCAGTTCTATATAATCCTGTCACTGTAGGCACGTGAGGGTCGCTTATTGAAAACAGGATATGCAAACGAATACGTTTATTATTTGCAAAACTGTGCATATGGTAAACCACACCTAATTCTTCTCCTTTATTATCGGGAAAATGCATTCCGCAAAGGCTGGTTAAAAAATTAAAACTCATCAGACTGCTATCGCGCAACCAGGTAATAATTTCGATAATTTTTTCGCGTTTCACTACGATATCAAGCATACCGTATGATTCTTCCACGCTGCGGATTGCATCGCCGAATTGCTCTTTTAAGAGGCTTTCAATTAATCCGTTTTCTACTTTATCGCTCATTCTATTCCGTAGCTGGTCAATAATTTTTGATATTCGTCCGATTCTCTTCTTCTGAAGCTTTCGGTTTTAATCAGTTCCTGAATTTTAATAATGCCATCTAAAATTGCTTCCGGTGGAGGAGGGCAACCAGGCACATACACGTCAACAGGAATCACTTTATCAATACCTTGTAACACAGAGTAGGTATCGAAAATACCACCGCTAGATGCGCAGGCACCAACGGCAATTACCCATTTTGGTTCTGCCATTTGTATATATACCTGTTTGATGCGGGACCCATTTTTTTAGAAATGGTACCCATTACCATCAGCAAATCGGCTTGTCGCGGAGAAAAGCTCAACCTTTCGGCACCAAAACGGCCGAGATCGTAAGTGGCACCCATGGTAGCCATAAATTCGATTCCACAACAAGAGGTAGCAAATGGAAGGGGCCAAATGGAGTTAGCGCGGGCCAGTCCAACAATTTTTTCGAGGCGGGTAAGACCGTAGCCTTCGCCTGTATACATTTCCGGTGCTTCTGTAACTTTTACCACGTCGGTAATATTTTTAGGATTCGTTTTTGGCGAACCGGTTAAATTTTCGAGACTGGCTGGGCTGAAATATGTTCAGTCGCAGTTAGTTATTCCCACTTCAGGGCACCTTTTTTAATAATATAAAAGTAGCCGAGGAGTAAAGGCGCAATAAACGCTAACATCTTAACAAAACCTGATTCCCCTAGTTCACGGAAATTAACCGCCCAAGGGTAAAAGAAAATTACTTCCACATCAAACAACACAAAAAGAATAGCCACAAGGAAATATTTTACTGAAAATGGAAGGCGTGCATTACCTATTGAATCGAGACCACACTCAAAACTTTCGAACTTTTTAACCGACTTATGTTTTGGGCCGATTTTTTGAGCGAAATAAATGGTGGTAAGTACGAAACCGGCAGCTACAACAAACTGCACAAATATGGCTGCGTAATCAATTAATTGGCTGTTAACTACCTCTGTTTCCATTTTTGTCGAAGCGATTTATTAAAACGCACGGCAAAGGTAGGAAAATGAAATGGGAAAAAACATGCTTTTCGTACTACAAATTCCGAAAATTTGTGATGTGCAGGTAAATGAAAATATGCGACTAAATAAAATGGTTAAACGCCGGCATAAACATAAAGCAATTCGAGTGTTGGCGCCACACTTCCACCGACAGGTTCAAGTGTTACTGCAAAGGCATCAGCTTCAGATATATGTTTCATTTGCTGAATATTACCGTTGATATCGAAAACGCCCGCATCAATAGGTTTGCCATCTTTTAAAGCCCACAACTGATATTGTTTTCCCGGACCCGGCGCCGGAAGGTTATTAGCGTTTACATACAAGTCGCCATTAGCTTTATCCCAATAAACAACTGAGGTAGAAGTCGGACTTATAGGTAAACCCTTCATTGTGATGGCGATAAATTCCGGGTTTTTAACAATATTCACTTCTGATTCGAGGTTTTGGTAATTCGCTTTAAGCGTTTCCATTTCTCCCGCCATAAATGTATTGTCTTCCCGAATATCAGCTAATTCGCTGCTTACGGTTTTGTATTTATTGAAGTAATAAATATTGGTGGCAACTGATAAAAACAATAAAATAGATGCAGCATAAGCCAATAATCGCAATATATTGCTTTTAGGCTGAGGTTGCATTTGCACAATTTTACCTTTTACCTCTTGTTGTTGTGTTTGTTCAATTTTGTTTAAGATGGTATTGAGTGTCGAGACAGGAGGTTCAACGGCATGCAACATAGCATACTTTTCCATTGCCTCTTCAATAGCAGTGAGCTCTTTGCGAATTTCCGGATGTTTGGCTGCAAGCGCTTCTACTTCAAGCCTTTCAGCCTGACTTAGGTCGCCTGTAACGTAGAGTTCCAGTATTCCTGATGATATGTATTCGTTGATATTCAAAGCTTTTGCTCTTATTATATTATGTTTCGTAATTCTGTTATTGCACTTCGTAATCTGGTTTTGACCGTCCCAAGCGGCATGTTCAGCTCTTCTGCAACTTCCTGATGGGTGTACCCTTTAAAATAAATGAGGTCCACCAACTGCTTCCATTCGGGCTTGAGTTTATCTACCAGTTCTTTTAAACCGATGGTATCTGGTTTGATATCATCATATATTTTGGTAGGATTTTCCAGCAGCACCGATTCGTCGCTTGCTGTTTGTTTACTGTTTTTTACCCCTTTGCTGCGCAGTTTGTCTATTGCTGCGTTTCTGCAAATATTCATCATCCAGGTAAACAATCTGCCTTTTTCTGCTTCATAGGAAGCCGCATTGTTCCAAATTTTCAAGAACGCCTCCTGCAAAACATCCTCTGCAAGATGGTCGTCATTAACCAAACGGGTAATAACACCGTATAGTGCGGAAGCATATTTCTCGTAAATGAGTTTAAGTACAGAGGAATCCTGTGCTTGTAAACCTATTATGAGTGCTTCTTCGGTTGCCTGTATGTTCGAAGCGTTATTCAACTTTTGGTTTTGATAACTGGACAAATTTACGAGGAAATTGTTCGCTTGGTTTTAAAAGTTTATAAATTTCTTAAAATACCGGTAATTTACCTTGAAACCGGCTAGTTGGGGACTAAATTTATTTAATAAGCGTAAAGAGCTGCGCATCACTGCCCTGTTCTTTAATAAATGTAACAGTATATATGCCGGAAGGAAATTGCGCCATACTTACACTCTTTTTGAATAATCCGGTATAGGGGCCAACATGAGCTTCCGTTATGGTTCTTCCTTCGTAATCTGTAATGATGTATTGCAAAACATGATTAACATCATCAGCAATCAACATAATATTATCGGAAGTAGGGTTGGGATACACCATGGTTGTAACAATGTTGCTGTTTTCATTTTTAAGGTAAACAATATCTGAACTGAATTTCCTCCCTTCAAAATTTACTTCTCTTATTCTATAGTATGCTGATGTATTGAAATTGTTATCATAAAAATCATAGGTATGAGTAAATGGTGTTGTTCCGTTGCCCGGAATAAACCCGATTGAGTCAAATTCAGTGAAATTTACACTTTTTTTCAACCTGAAGCCATTACAATTGTTTTCGCTTGCGGTGGTCCAGGTAAGTTTCGACTGACCAATGCCGGCAACTTCTGCTTTAAATTCAAGGAGTTCAACAGGTAAAAGTAAACCACAGGACATTAAAACATTGTCAAGTCCATTAGTTTCGTAAGTTAATCCTGAGTATTCTGCTTTAATGCGGATTTTACTTACATCACTCAAAATAGCTAAAATTTGTGCTGCGGTTGCGGCGGGAGCCCCACCGGCAATTGATTCACCATATTTCCATCCTGCCACATCTGTAAGCGGAACAATTTTATTTACCCATGAATTAGCAACATTTAGGTCGGGATAATTATATACCATAGTATCACCGGTAGTATTAAAAATCATGACATCATAGTAATTACTCATATCACCTGCAAACGTGTTTTGATATAAATCGTAAGAGAGGTTACATCCATAATATGCAGATAAATCACCTTTAAACTCCGACGGAGCTATCCAACCCCAAGCACCTATGGAAATATCAGTTTCAGAAATATATCCACCCGGATTACCACCTGAAGCAGACCAGTTTATAGGAAGCACAGGTGCCCCTCCGGCAGGTTCATTATATACCTTCCAGGTTTCGTCATTTACAGTGAAATCGCTCACAATTTGAGCAAATAAGCCCTTTCCGCTGCAACAGATGCAACAGAAAAACATCAATATATGTGTGTATTTCGATATTAAACTCACGGAAAAAGACTTTTAGCCTTAAAATACACTACAAGATTACTAAGCTGCAAATCAAATTCCAAAACTTTTAAACAAAATTTTTAGTGATGCAACCATCTGAAAACCAGTAACGTCGGGCGAAAAAATGCTAAATATCCATCGTTTTTGTGCGGATGTTGAAAAACCCTATTGTACAAACAACCTAATTTATTTACCTGGCAGCTCAGGATATTTCAAATCCAGCGCCTGCAAGGTTTCCACGATTTTTTTCGCAATAAGATATTCTTTGTACCAGTTTTTGTCGGAGGGAATGATATGCCATGGAATTTCTGGGCTACAGGCATTAAAAGCAGCCTCATAAGCATCCATATATTCGTCCCAACGCTCGCTTTCCTTGAGGTCGTTTGGGTTATACTTCCACATTTTTTTAGGGTCTGAAAGGCGTTCTTTGAGGCGTTCCTGTTGCTCTTCGCGACTAACGTGCAAATAAAATTTCAGGATTACGGTATTATTCGACTGTACCAATTTTTCGAATGCATTAATATGCTCATATCGTTGTTGAATGGTTTTATCATCCACCCATTTATGGACTTTTTGAATAACAACGTCCTCATAATGAGAGCGGTTGAATATCTGAATCATACCTTTTGTCGGGATATTACGATGAATGCGCCACAAAAAATCATGGCCCATTTCCTCTTCTGTAGGCTTTTTAAATCCTTGAACTCGGCAACCCATAGGATTTACCCCGGAAAAAACCTCCTTTATAACACCATCTTTACCGCTGGCATCCATTCCTTGCAAAACCACCAACAGGCTGTACTTTTGTTGTGCAAATAACACATTTTGCAATTCACGCAGTTCGTCGATCAGGTTTTCGGTTGCATTTTCGGTGTCACCTTTATCGTACGATTTTGGCGGAAGGCTTGAAACAGCGGCAAGTGAAATTTTTGTCATAGTCAGGTATTTCTCCCTGCAAATGTAATGAAACCATGCGCATCAAGAATGCCGGTGCAAACGTTTGACAATTCGCAGAAATATCTAAATTTACATCCTCCCTAAACGAGGATATTTGTATTATGGCAAAGAAGAATGAAGAAAAAAAGCGCTTTAAGTTTAAAGAAATGAAAGTGTATGGTTCGCTTGAAAACTTTTTCGGCAACCAAAAAAATTATCGTATTGTATTCGACGAATCGGAAGTTTGTTACGTGAATGTTGAGTTGCAATTATTTAATATTTTATTTGACGAAACCGAATGGAAAGCTAAAGTAAAAATTAAAGCAAGTGAATATTACAACAATAAAGAAATGTGCAATATTGATAAAGATATTGTTGTAACAACCGACCAGAATATTATTATGATTCGCGAAGGATGGGGAACACCTAATCCGGGCTGGTGGAAAAAAGGCACTTACAAATGGGAAGTATTTTTAGATGACGTAATTGTTGGCACCAACTATTTTTATATTACCGATAATGGCATGGTGACTTCAGTTAATAATCCTTATTTTGAAATCAACGCCATTAAATTATTTAATAGTCCTAAAGGAACACTTCCTCGTGAACAAAGAAAATATTTAACAGCATTTAATAAAGATACTGCACAATATATTTCTATTGAGTTAGACATGACAAATAAAATTAGTCATGAGAAATATTTCCCATTAGAATTAAATTTATATTTCTACAATGATTCACGTCAATTAAAAGGTGCCTGTTATTGGTTTGAACATGTGAACGACAGTAGAAAAAATATTATAATGGATGTTGGTTACGGCGCTGAAGGTACAGGTTTTTGGTATCCTGATAAATACACTTGTGAAGTGGTGTTTATGGATAATATAATTGCTATTGTCCCTTTTGAAGTTGGCACTACCGACATTGAACTTTCCGGCACACCAGTATGGTTAACCAGCATAACACAAGGCGATGAAGTGCATGCCGTAGCAGCTGAACAACAAGATGAAGCAACATACGAAGCTGCTAAAAAAGAGTTAGACGATTTAATCGGATTACAAACCGTAAAAAATGAAATTAACGAACTCACCACTTATCTTAAGTTTTTAAAAATAAGACAAGAAAAAGGGTTTGAAGAAAAAAATAAAATTAATTTAAACATGGTATTTACCGGCAATCCGGGAACAGGAAAAACAACTGTTGCAAGGATGTTGGGGAAAATATATAAATCGTTGGGATTATTAAAACGACCTGACGTTACAGAAGTTGGTCGCGTAGATTTAGTTGCAGAATATATTGGACAAACAGCGCCAAAAACTAAAGCGGCAATTGATCGTGCACGTGGTGGTATTTTATTTATTGATGAGGCTTATGCATTAAGCGACCGTGGTGATGATGGGAAAGATTTTGGTAAAGAAGTAATCGAGGTTATTATTAAAGAAATGAGTGACGGACCCGGAGATGTAGCATTTATTTTTGCGGGTTATCCAAAAGAGATGCGCGATTTTTTAAATTCAAATCCTGGATTAAGTTCACGTGTTTCGCAGGTAATTAATTTCCCTGATTATAATCCGGATGAACTGATGGATATTGCCGCTTATGATAGTAATAAACGTGGCGTATTAATTAGCGAAGAGGCTCGTAATCTTGTCTACATGAAAGTAGTTGAAGCTTACCGCAACCGCGATAATAAATTTGGCAATGCTCGTTATGTAAATTCAATTATTGAAGAAGCTAAACAAAATATGGCTTTGCGTTTAATGAAATCAGAAAATCCGGAAAACTTAACAAAAGAAGATTTAAGCACGATTATATTAGGTGATGTTGAAGAAATTTTCGGATTAGGGTCATCTAAAAAAGTTGATTTACCGATAGATGAAGTGCTGCTGCAAGATGCCATGACGCAATTAAAGGAGCTCACCGGAATGGCGAATGTAAAAAATGAGATTGAGGAAACGGTAAAACTGGTGCGTTATTATAAGGAGATTGGTCGTGATGTAAAAAAATCATTTTCATTACACACGGTATTTACCGGTAATCCCGGAACAGGTAAAACAACTGTTGCGCGAATTTTAGTGAAAATATTTAAGGCGCTTGGAATTTTAGAACGCGGCCACTTAGTAGAAACCGATCGCGAAGGCATGGTTGCCGGCTATGTAGGGCAAACTGCCATTAAAGCTGATGGCATGATTGAGGCTGCTATGGGTGGAGGTTTATTTATTGATGAAGCATATGCTTTGAGCCAGGGTGGAGAAAATGATTTTGGTCGCGAAGCAATTGAAACATTATTAAAACGTATGGAAGATCACCGTGGTGAATTTATTGTAATTGTTGCCGGGTACACCGACAATATGGCAAAATTCCTCGAATCGAACCCGGGCTTAAAGTCGCGTTTCGATAAGTTCATACATTTTGAAGATTACCAAAGCGATGAATTATTTGTGATTACTGAAAATCTCCTGAATAAGGAATTTCTGTTCCTAAATGAGGAATCGGCAACGCATCTTAAAACATTTATTACGCAATTGGTAAGTAATAGAAATAAATACTTTGGTAATGCGCGCACAATGCGCAAATTGGTGGCAGATATTGTGCATCACCAAAACTTGCGTATGGCTGGTATTCCTGCGGCACAACGCACTCCTGAAATGATTAAAACCGTTACCATTGAAGATGTAAAAAGTTTCAGCATCGACATTGAAGGAAAAACCACGGTTAGAGAAAGCATTGGCTTCAAATTAGGCACCGGTAATAAGAATCCGAATTAAACAGGTTAACCTATAAAAAATCGCCATTCCGCAAGGTTTGGCGATTTTTTTTTGTTTTTTAACGCAAATTGCAACTGAAATTTATGTTGCTTTTTTTGGAAACCGTTTGGATTAGTCCTGAAATTTTAAGTGAACCAACATTATCAAAACCTATATGCATAAAGGATTGTGGCAACCTACCAATTATAAATATGCCCAAAAATTCCCCGTCTGTCGTTGGAAGTTGCCGTTTTTTGTATTACTTATATGTAGCTACATATAATATTTTTGAACCATCAAAATAATCATTACGGTTAATAACCAATCCAAATCATATCATGCAAGTTAAATTGTCTATTAAAAGTTGATTATTTAATTACCAAATAAAAGAATTCTATAAATTATAGGATTGTATTTAAACAATCCAAAAATCAGTTTGCGGTTAAGAAGACAGGAAAATTACCGGGTTAATTGGCAACTAATTTGCCGATACCCGGTAATACTCCAAAAAAATTAGATTTAATCCTTTTCAACTACTACCTATGCATAGCTTTAATAAAATATCAATTGCCAGTTATATTGATTGGCTACAGTAATAAATTGTTTCGGAACATACTTGATTAAATTGCCGCCATTTCTTCCTCCAATAATTGTATAGAACTTGTAAGCTTCAAATGAAATAATAGATATTATTTTACATTTGTAGTATGAAAGCGAATCTTACCATCATCCTAATTGCCGTTTTAGGACTTTTTATTACTTCCTGTAAGGAAACAACTAGTAGTGAACCATCAGCAAGCCCTGAACAGGTTTTCACCATTGCCATCCACGGTGGTGCAGGCGCTATGCCAAAAGGCACTTATACGCCTGAACAGGAAGCTGCATTTCATGCAAAGTTGAAAGAAGCTGCTCAATTGGGATATGAAATGCTTTCCAGAGGAGACAGTGCAGTTGATGTTGTGCAAGCAGTAATTTGTATGTTGGAAGATTCTCCGTTGTTTAATGCAGGGAAAGGTTCGGTATTTACAAAAGAAGGAAAAATTCAAATGGATGCCGCAATAATGAATGGTCGCACACTGGATTGTGGTTCTGTTAATAATATTCAACGTGTTCAAAACCCAATTAAAGTAGCCAGAATGGTAATGGACTCATCTAAATATATCATGTTTAGCGGCGAAGGTGCTGAACAGTTTGCTCAATTAAATAATATCCCACAGGCGGACGCTTCTTATTTTTATACACAACATCAATACGAGCGCTGGAAAGGAATGAAGGACAGCACCGAAGGTAAATATATTCGATATGTTGATTCTGTTATGGCATTACAAAACATACCAACAGTTTTAAATAATATTGAAGAAAAATTCGGGACAGTTGGTTGTGTAGTAAAAGATAAATATGGCAATCTTGCAGCCGGAACTTCAACCGGAGGTTTAATGAATAAAAAATTTAATCGGATTGGCGATTCACCTATTATTGGTGCAGGAACATATGCAAGTAATAATACTTGTGCAATTAGTTGCACCGGAACCGGAGAAGATTTTATTAAAACTGTAGCAGCTAAAACAGTAGCCGATTTAATGGAATTTAAAGGTTTAACGTTAGAAGCAGCAACAAATGAATTAATTCATGTTCGGTTTAAAGAAATAAAAGGTGATGGTGGATTAATTGCTATTGATAAAAATGGAAATGTATCATTCCAATATAATAGCGATGGTATGTTTAGAGCAAAAGTGGATGATAAAGGCAATATAACTACCTACATTTACAATGAATAAAATTTTATTAATTGTTGGTTTACTTTTGTTAATTGCTTGTAATAACAACAAACAACAAACGCCTGTAACAAAAAGTAAAAAAACCACATGGCAGTTATCAGAATCGACTAAAATTTGTAGGCAGGAGGATTGGTTTGATGAAAGTGGAAATATTATAAAATCCATCAACTACGGCAACAGAGCAAATGATACTTTAAGCATTATAAATTATTACTACAGTGACGATTTGCTCATAGAACAACTGCGTATAAAGCCGGATGGTAAAGTGATGGATAAAACTATTCACCTATATACTTTAGGCAGCCTGACAGGGGAAATATTTGTTGTGGGAACGGATACACTGACAACGAAATATTTTTCCTACTACGACAATGGTAGTTTAAAAAGAACAGCTACGGTTTATAATATGGAGAAAAATAATCCGGTAACATCTGTAACCTATTTAGACCAGTATGGAAATGTAGAAAAAATTTACAACCAGATTTATGAGGACAGTACCAAAATTGTGATTTCCAGATATGAGATGCAATCTTATACAAACACTTATAATACTTCAGGGAAATTGGAAAAAAGTATTGGCACGATGTTATTTGGCTATTATGAATCGCCTGACACTTTATCTGTCACCACTTTCCAGTATGACCAGTTTGGGAATTTAATACAACAATTGAATAGTAAGAAAACAGGTATTGGGCAACCTGACAGTATTGTTTATCAATATAATTCTACCAACATGTTGATGCAAAAAATCGCTTATTCAACAGCTAAACAAAAAAACGAAGTAGTCGCTATTATAGACACAACATCCTATAAATATGATTCAAACAAACGATTGATTAACGAATATTCCTATTTAAAAAAGACTGGGTTTGAATACAGCTATAAATAACATTACGTGGTCAAATAGCTTTCAACATAAATTAAAACTCCCTCTAACTTTATTTCAGTATCTTATTGTGGTTAATTTATTCAATGGCCGTTTTATTTATTAGAATGCCCTTATAATAGTATAGCTCGTAAGCCAATTTTTCGACAAAAAAGGGCACAAAAAACCTCCCAAAGCTTACGCCAGGGAGGTTTAAAGTTCAAGTATGAAAAGAAAAGATTATACTAAACTGCAAAACTTTCTCCACATCCGCAAGTTCTGCTTGCGTTCGGATTTACAAATTGAAAGCCTTTTCCGTTTAGTCCATCGGAATAATCGAGAGTTGTATCACACAAATAGAGGAAACTTTTGAGGTCGGTAACGAGTTTTTCGCCACGGTCTTCAAATTCCTGATCACCGGCTTTAGCTTCGTTATCAAAGTCCATTTTATAGCTCAAACCTGAGCAACCACCGCCCACTACGCTGATTCGGATAAAATAATCGGTACCCAAACCCGCTTCGTTTTTGAGCTGGTCTACTTTCTGTTTTGCGTGTTCTGATATAAAAATCATAAACTTAAATGCAAGGTTAAACGCTATGTGAATAACGTGTTCCTTAATTGATTTTAGTGAACAATTTTTTCTTCTAATTGCAGTTCAGGCATATTGTTTTTCTTGCGATAATCCTGAATTGCTGCTTTGATGGCATCTTCTGCTAATACAGAGCAATGGATTTTTACCGGTGGTAAAGCCAGTTCTTCCACAATATCCATATTATCTATTGTTAATGCTTCATCAATTGTTTTTCCTTTTAACCATTCGGTAGCTACTGATGAAGAAGCGATAGCGCTTCCGCAACCAAATGTTTTAAATTTTGCATCCACAATTTTTTGTGTAGCCGGGTCAACTTCAATTTGCAAACGCATTACGTCACCACATTCAGGGGCTCCAACTAATCCGGTTCCCACTTCATTTTTTTTGCTATCGAGTGTTCCTACATTTTGCGGATTCTCGTAATGTTCCAACACTTTTTTTGAGTATGCCATATTCAGTTGTTTTCTTTATTTAATTTATTGCCTTTAAATCATAACACTTGAATTGCTTAAATAATTCAAATTGTTATTTGCTATTTAATGTTCTGCCCATTCAATGGAATTTAAATCAATTCCTTGTTTAAACATTTCCCACAAAGGACTCATGTCGCGTAATTTATTTACTGCTTTAGTTACGTGATCAATAGTGTATTGAATTTGTTCATCGGTAGTAAAACGACCTAATGAAAAACGGATACTTGAATGCGCTAAATCGTCGCCTAAACCCAATGCTTTCAACACATAACTAGGCTCTAAAGATGCACTGGTACAGGCACTTCCGGAGCTTACAGCAATATTTTGATTAAATGCCATCATCAAACCTTCACCTTCCACATATTTGAAAGATATATTAGTAATATGTGGCAATCTGCTTCTGCGATTTCCATTTACATATGATTCTTCTATTTTACACAATTCGTTTTCTAAACGGTCGCGCATAACACTTAAACGAGCAGCATCAATTTCCATTTCCATCATGGCTAATTCTGCTGCTTTTCCAAATCCAACAATTCCAGGTACATTTAAAGTACCACTACGCATACCGCGTTCGTGTCCACCACCATCCATTTGGGCTGTCACTTTAACACGTGGATTTTTTCTGCGAACATAAAGTGCACCAACTCCTTTCGGGCCGTACATTTTGTGTGCAGTAAATGCCATTAAATCGATACCATCACGGTCTACATCGATACTAATTTTACCGGCAGCCTGCGTTGCATCTGAAAACATTAATGCACCTTTTTTATGAGCGATATCAGCAATTTGACGAATTGGAGCAATTGTTCCGATTTCATTGTTGGCATACATAACAGCCACCATAATGGTTTTATCGGTAACTACACTTTCCAGTTCGTTAAGGTCGATATTGCCTTCTGCGTCAGTTTTGAGGTAAGTAATCTGAGCACCCTGTTTTTCGAGATGTTTACAGGTATCTAAAACTGCTTTGTGTTCTGTTGTAACTGTAACAATATGGTTGCCTTTGCGGCTATACATATCATAAACCCCTTTTATGGCGAGGTTATCAGCCTCAGTAGCACCAGAAGTAATGATAATTTCTTTATCTGTAGCTCCAATTAACTTACCAATTCGCTCACGTGCCTGATCTACAGCATCTTCAGCTTCCCAGCCAAAAGGATGGCTTCTGCTGGCAGCATTTCCAAAATGCTCATAAAAATAAGGGACCATGGTATCCACCACACGAGGATCGGCAGGGGTTGTAGCACTATTATCTAGGTATATTGGTAGTTTGAGCATATTTCGCTATTTAGACTAATTCTAAAACACAAAGTTAATAGAAAAGTTCTAAACTTGGGAAAAATTGCAGCTATATTCCCAAACCTCTGCGGCTGAAACCTGCAATTGGCCTAAAATCCCGCCTGTTTTAGGTTTACATTAAGTTTTATCCTAGTTCAAACAGCAGAAAAATTGCCTGTTTTAGAGTCATAGTGTTAACTTGGTAATGTAAGTTTGCATAAACACGCGATTATGAAAAAGATTGAACATATTGGTATTGCTGTAAAGAGTCTGGAGACCTCTAATGAGTTATTTGCCAAACTTTTTGGGAAAGAACATTATAAAATAGAATCCGTTGAACGCGAAGGTGTAAAAACCGCATTTTTTATGATGGGAGAAACCAAAATTGAATTATTGGAATCGAGTAATGAAAATTCTGCAATTGCAAAATTTATTGAAAAACGCGGTGAAGGAGTTCATCATATTGCATATGCCGTTGATGATATTTTAGCAGAAATGCATCGCTTAGAAAGTTTGGGATTTCAATTATTAAATAAAGAACCATTACCTGGTGCGGATAATAAATTAATTTGTTTTTTACATCCTAAAACAACAAATGGTGTATTGGTGGAATTGTGTATGGATAAACCCATATAAAAAAAAGTTGCAATAGTATTAACTACTGCAACTATACTTTACACAATCTAATATTTATTTTAACCTAACCAGGCTTTTCTAAATGCCAGCTGCTCAGGTGTAGCTTGTTCGTCAAGCATTAAGTTTCTTGGCATAGGCACTTTAACAGTAATGGCGTTGCCTTTTAGTTTTACTTTTTTCACCTTACCATTATCAAGCTTACGTTCAACCATCACCACCACTTTATCACCGGCTTTTGTAGTTTGTTTCCATGCATTAATTGCCCTGTCGGCATTTCCTGCAGTGAGTGATTGGCCATTAATACTTAAAAATTTATCTCCTACTTTATAACCCATATCTTTTGCGAAACTATTGCTGCCTTCCAAATTTTCGATGAAAATTGTACTTGATTCAGCGGTAATATTATAATTCATTGAAATATTTCCCATACTTATAACCTCCATTGTTCCTTCAGGTGATAAACTGATACCTGCTTTTTTTAAGTATGTTTCATAAGGTATTGGCGTGTCACCTTCTACATACGTCGTAAAAAATGTACGAATTTCGGGATAGGTCATTTTAGTTATTTTGTCGAACAATTCATCATCATTAAATGCTTTGTTGGCGCCAAATTCTTTGCCTAAATCGCGCATTAATTCCTGTGTGCCATATTTACCTTTGCTTAATTGTCGTAATTCAATATCCAAACACATGTTAATAAGCGCGCCTTTCAGATATACATTGCCATACTCCTCGTGGTAAATATCTAAACATCCCAAACTCATAGTAGTAAAAGGCAATGTATCGTTATAATAACTTGTTGAATTTTCGATTTTACCCTGCATTCGGGAAATAAATTCTTCATGGGTAATTAAACCGGCTTTTACCTGTGCATGATGCGCAGCATATTCTGTTTGCCCTTCATACAACCATAAATGTTTACTCATTTTAGGTTCTATAAAATTGAAATCAGCAATTTCGCGGCTATGAATTGCAAGTGGTGTTACTACATGAAAAAATTCATGCGCACAAACATCACGCAACATTGGTGCAATATTTTCAATTTCCGTTTCAGGTAAAAAGTAAACACTGGAGTTTTTGTGTTCGAGTGCACCCATTCCACCACTTACTCCTGTGGTGTCGGTGAAATACAATAAAAAAGCATATTTATCAACCGGCAATTTCCCTCCCAAATATTCTCCTTGTGCGGCAAGTATTTCGCTGACATTATCCATTATTTGTTTTGCGGTAATAACTTTATTAGGCGAATAAACGCCGATTAAAACCTGCGCATTACCTACCATAGTAGAAGCCGTATCGGGCACAGCATATAATAAAGGTGAATCAGCTAAATGGTCATAATCATCTAAATGAAATTTATCCAAATTAGTACCGACAGATTTCGCTTTTAAGGGTGTAGAACCATAAAATCCTGCGGGCTTTTTAATAATCAGTTCGTAATCATTTTCTTTCATGCCATCTAAATATCCAATAAACCCAAATGTGTTAACCACAAAATTATCGGGTGCAATATTTGTTCCGGCAGGTTCGAAAATGGGATTATCACCGGTCATATCATAAGTATCATCAATCCAATACTCTATTTTTTTCAAAGTAGTAGCGTTAAAAATTTTATACCTGTTTACATCAACAGGTTCAACTTTTAGAGCAACCCCATTTTCATTGTAAGCTTTAAAATCAAAAACAAAACGTCCGAAGTCATAAATGTTATAAGTTCCGGGTACAATTTTAGGAATACAATAAAATATATTGTCACTTGTTATTTCCGGCACATCAATAGTAACCTTAACACGGTCGTTTTCAACAACGGTAAGGTCAATAGTAGCAGTATAAATATTTGAAGTTGGCTCTGTAGCCCGGGCAGCAATGCCGCTTAGCCCAAGCAATAACAATAGGAAATTGCGCATACGTGTTTTGAATTATAAGCCGAAAGTAGCAGTATGATTTATTAATGAATGTTAATGTTAAGAGAGATTAACTTAAGAATAAAAAAATTAACACCTCTTTCAGCCCAACTGCATTGTTAAGAGGGAAATACCAGCAGGAAAAAAATACAGCAACTATTTCACAAAAAATAATTTTTAGATTTTGGCTTTATTGCCAAATTACATCACCCTTCATTTCAAACCATTTTTCATAATTATCCTGAAATAATTTTTCCACTTCGTTGCGTTTTATTTTTAAAGAAGGCGTAAGCATATTATTTTGAATAGTCCACTCTTCTTTCATCACCACAACTTTTTCCAATTTTTCAAAAGAATCGAGTGTTTCATTAACGGCTTTTAATGTTTTATCAAGTCCGGCTTCAACATCAGCATTAGATTTTTTCTTTCCATTTTCTGATAAGGTAACCAATACCATTGGTTGAGGTAATCCATATCCAATAACCAATGCCTGACCAATATCTGTATTTGCAGCCATTTTCATTTCAATTGGCATTGGGGCAACATATTTACCTTTACTTGTTTTGAATAATTCTTTCACACGACCGGTAATTTTTAAATATCCTTCCGCATCTACATCACCTTTATCGCCGGTTTTAAAATATCCTTCTTCGTTAAATACTTCTTTTGTTTGTGCTTCTTCTTTATAATATCCTTTCATCATGGCAGGATGTTTAATTAATATTTCACCCTGTTCACTAATTTTTACATCCACATGCGGGAATCGCAAACCAACCGTTCCTACTTTATTTCTATCAATATAATTGGTGTGGCTATAACAACAATCTTCTGTCATGGCATATGCCTGCTGAATTTTAATACCGATTTTCCAAAACCAATTAATAGTATCCACCGAAATTGGCGCCGCTCCCGAAAAACATTGTTCTGCTTTTGATAAGCCCAGAGCTGCTTTAATTTTTTTCTTAACTATACCATTAACAATCGGAATTTTCAACAAACGATCGAGTTTTTGCTGAGGCATTTTTTCCAATATTTTTTCCTGAAACTTTGACCAGATACGAGGCACTGCCAAAAATAATGTAGGTGAAGTTTCTTGCAAATTTTTTGGAAATGTTTCCAGGCTTTCTGCAAAAGATACTTGACCGCCGGTGTACAAACTGCCCATCTCTATTAATAATCTTTCTGCAATATGACACATCGGTAAATAAGAAAAGAAAACTGCAGTATTATCAACTTTTAATTCCGGAAAAGCATACTCAGCGGCAAATCCAAAATTGTAAAAAGTATGCATTACACCTTTAGGCACACCGGTTGTTCCACTTGTGTACATGATGGTGCACAAGTTTTGCATAGGATAATCGGGATTTTCTTTAATCGGTGCATTATTTTTTATGATATCATCCCAGTTTTTATATTCAGTAATGCCATAAAAAGGATAAGCAACACAAGGCAAATTTTCGGGCACGCCGGGTTTTAAATAAGCCCAGTCGTCTAATTTCCCTACAAACAACATTTTGCTTTCACTGTGTTCAAGAATTTGTTTAACGGTATTTGGCGACATATTCGGATACATAGGAACCGATACATAACCTGCCATCCAAATGGCAAAATCGCTCAACATCCAATGCACGCAGTTTTTCGACAAAATGGCAATTCGGCTGCCCGGCTCATAATTGAGTGATTTCAGATAAGCTGCCATTCTTCGAACCTGATCACCACATTCGCCCCAGGTGTAGTTTTGCCATTCACCATTTATAGGTTGGCGGAGGTACAATCTGTTGCGTTGTGCGTTTTCCCACTTGTAAAACGTTGCCAAAGGGCTGTGAACTGTTCTTTCTATCGCCATAATGCTTGCTTTTAAACCGTTGTCAATACAATTATAGTCACTAAGATAATAACCTGTGGCAGATATTGTAAAATCTTTATGCAATTTTGTGCTTTCAAAGGGCAAAAGCCAATAATTATGAGCGAACAAGCAAACAGAACCGAAATTTCATCGCTGGGTGAATTTAAATTGATTGAACAACTGACTAAAAACTTCGAATTGCGTAACGCATCGAGTTTAAAAGGAATTGGAGATGATGCAGCGGTGATAGACAATTCGAATAAGTTGACTGTAGTTACTACCGATATGCTGGTGGAAGGCATTCATTTTGATATGATGTATTCTCCACTTTTGCACTTAGGATATAAATGTATTGCAGTAAATGTGAGCGATTTATTGGCAATGAATGCTGAGCCAAAACAAGTTACAGTTTCCATTGCTATTTCGAACAGATATTCAGTGGAAGCTATTGAAGAATTATACGAAGGTATTTACCATGCTTGCGAATATTATGGTGTTGATTTAATTGGTGGAGATACAACTTCCAGTTTAAAGGGATTAATCATTTCTGTAACTGCAATTGGAGAAGCCAATGAAGATGAAATTGTATATCGCACCGGTGCAAAAGATGGCGATTTAATTTGTGTGAGTGGTGATTTAGGTGGAGCCTTTTTAGGTTTACAATTATTAGAAAGAGAGAAAAAAATATTTTTGGAAAATCCGGGTATACAACCTGATTTAGAAAATAAAAAACATATTGTTGGCCGATTTTTAAAGCCCGAAGCCAGGAAAGATATTGTTGATGCAATGAGAGCTCAGTCAATAGTTCCCACCGCCATGATTGATATTTCTGATGGATTATCATCTGAAATATTACATATTTGCAATCAAAGCAATTGCGGTGCTATTATTTATGAAAATGAAATTCCTATTCACCCTGAATCTTATGACCAGGCCTTAATTTTTAATATGGACCCTACGGTTTGTGCATTAAACGGTGGTGAGGATTACGAATTGTTATTTACCATTGACCCAAAACATGCAACTGCTATTGCACAAATTCCAAACGTTTCAGTAATTGGCAAAATTGTACCGCAAGCTAATGGTACATTTTTGAAAACAAAAAATGATAATTTATTTAAGATACAAGCCCAGGGATGGGAAAGTTTTAAGCAGGAAAATTAATCGTCGAGATAAAATAATTTATTATATACTTTACCTTCAACAAATACAGACAACACGTAAATTCCACGTGCATGTTGTTCGATATTGATGCTGAATATTCTGCCTTTTTCAACTTTATAAAAAGCGCCTTCAACAATAGTTTGGCCTGTTGCGTTACACACTAAAATATCAGCTTTGTCCTGCGTATCAATATTAATTACAAATTTAATTACGCCTTTAACCGGATTTTGAGTAATCCATAAAATTTCATCTTCAGGTATTATAAGCGAATCAATTTCTGTTGAATCTTCTGCTTCAATTTCAGTAAAACAATCGTATGGTAATCCAAAAAACCATGGCGTTGTAGTAGGTTGTGTACTGAAAAAAGTAAATAAGCGGTCTGCCACTTTTTGTTGACCGGAGCCTGCTAATAAAAATCCATCCTGGTCCACATCATAATCTCCCGGGCATAACCAACGTAAGTCATCATATTCACGTAATGTTCTGCCATCTGCCCAAAAATTTGGCCCCCAGGCAACCCAGGCTGCAGGAGCATCAACGCCCGAATATTTTAACAAGGTATCACCTTCAATTTGTTGTTGAATAATAGCCTTTATGGCAAAGTCGTTAAAATAAGGTGCAGGTTCACCAACAGCAGTATAATGTTCGCCGAGCGTATCACTATAACCCCCATAATGTAATCCGGAAATATAAATGAGTTTTAAATTAATAAACTGGTCTTTTAATTTGCGAATTACTTCGCGATAGGTGTTGGTGAGTGTATCAACATATTGATCGGCTGTAAAAAAAGTATCTTCAAAAGAAATTGCCTGCATCCAAACAACACTCACTTGTTTTTTCTTTAAGTCAACATCCTGAAAAAAATCGTTTACATCTTTCCAATACACATCATCTGCATCAGGAGTGATCATATCGTGCAGACTATAACCTTCCATACATGCATTAATTAAACGCACGCATGAATCGGTATAACCCTGATTAATATATTCGCCAACAAACTTGTTAAATGATTTTCCCGCAGAGCCATTTCCTAATCCCACCATTACTACTTTACCATAGGTAGTATCAATTTCACCATCAAAATTAATTGGCATAATTGCATTAGCATGCACTATACCAGAGTCGGCATGTGCACTTGGCATAACATTCATCCCACCGGGATACAATCCGCCCTGAAATCCTAAATACGTATCAAATTGTAAATCAACAATTGGAATGAGCAAAGAACTGTCATTATCACAATTGATTTGCGCATCAAGAGTAAAATGAAAGAGGATAAGTGTGATTGCACTTATCCTCCTCAACATGATATTTAGTAATACAGGCATTTACCTGTTAATGATTATTAATTAATTTAAAACAATAGGTTGTGAAAATAATTGGTCGCCAATTACTACTTCAAAATAATAAATTCCTGCAGGTTTTCCTGATAAATCAAATTGATAAAACGAAAACGGTTGAACAGAACCATAAGATTCGCTAATAACAACTTCTCCTATTTGATTAACAACTTTAACCTGAATAGCCTCAGTTAATACTTCATCAAAGTCAACATAAAACTGACCAGTTGAAGGGTTAGGGAAAACGGTGATATCTTCTTTGGTAATGATTGCCTCTTCAGGTAAAATAATACTACCATCTGCTAAGCGGCCATCACTGCAACTTGCCCATTTCGGACCATCCATAAACCAGCTTTCGCTCAATGTATCTGTTCTAAAAAAGTTGAGTAAAATATTGGCCAGTTTATCTTTTCCTTCATTAGTTAAATGGTAGCCACCACCATCAATTGCAAATTCAGCTTCGCAATTCCATGTAAGGCCATCCAATTCACGAGGGTTTTTACCATCAGCCCAAAGTGGTGGACCCCAAATTAAATAAGGTACTTGTTTACCCGGTTCTTTATATTTTAAAGTTGGGTCACCGGTAATCTGGCGACGGATTAATTCTTTCATCGCAAAATTGTGATGATAGCTTGAAGGTTCCTTAATTAGATGATATAATGCTTTTGTTGGGTCAGCATAACCACCATAAGGAAATCCGCTAACAAAAACGAGTTTTAAGTTCGGATAATAATATTGCATTGCATTTAATGCAACAGTAAATCGATTTACCAAGGTGTCAACGTAAGAATTTACATCTGAACCATTTGAGTCAATACGCGAGCTATGCATTAACCAACCAACCTGAAGCTGAATTGGTTTTAACCCTTTTTCTCCCAATTTATAAATGTCTATATAATCCCAATATTCATCATTGCCAATATACATGGCAGTGATACCATCTGAACCATTTGCTGCATTTACTGATTTCATACATGGATTTAAATCCGTATAATCCTTCATTAATTGTATCATGTGATTAAATGGTCCGCCAACTGTAGAAGCACCAAAACCTGCCAACACAATTTTACCGGTTGTATAATCAACATTACCAAGAGTATCTAGTGGTTTCAATTTTTTTACAATACCAATACCTTTATTCAAATGACCAACCGGTGGAATATTTGTACCACCCTGATACAAGCCACCCTGCCAGGTGCCTTCATAAAAATCGGTTCCCAAATCGGTAAGTGGAATAAGCCCCGTTGAATCGTTTGCACAATTCAATTGAGCCTGGGCGCTAAGTCCCAAAATTGCTACGGTGCATGTTAAGAGAAATTTTCTCATGGATTAGTGTTTATAAGTATTAAATTAAATCGGTTGCCAAAGGTAAGAATAACTTACCGACTAGTTAGTTGCTTGCGGAATAAAAATTTGTTTAGCGCGATATAATCAGCGGTTGAGAAATACACTGATTTTTGGTGGTAATCACCACAATATAATTTCCGGCCGACATTGTTGAGCAATTAATTCGGATGGTTTGGTTATTATTTTCCATTGTAGGCTCCGGCAAATCCATTAACTGTCCCAATGCATTAAACAGTTGAATATGAGCCTGTTCGAAATCTAGTGTTGTGGAATATATGGCAAATCCGCCGTTTGCAGGGTTCGGAAAAACACTAACTTTTTCCTGCACTAAGGCATCAGCAAACTCCTCCTTTAACTCAGGATCACAACCAATCCAACGTGGCTTGTATAAGAACCAATCTGCTGCAAAAGGGGCATGTTTAAAATATTCGAAAATTATTTTCCCTTCTTTCTCCTTTCCTTCGTTCGACATGTGGTAGCCGCCGCCATCCGGTTTATAGTCAATTGCACAATTCCATTTTAAGCCATCAGTTACGTTGGCACGCATGCCATCTGCCCACAAATGTGGCCCCCAGGCCAGCCAGGCCGATTTTCGGTCCGGTCCGCTGTAAATCAAATCGGTATCACCCTCAATTTGATTTTCAATTAAAAATTTGACTGACCAGTTGTTCCAATATGAAGATGGCTCAATTATCATTTCATAAAATTCTTTTGTTGGGTCGGCATATCCGCCATAATTAAACCCACTGAGGTAAACCTGCTTCAGATTTGGGAATTTCGCCAAAAGCACCGGCATTAGGGCTTCGTATTTGGCTGTAACTGAAAAAGGCTGATATGGCCAGGTTAAAATGGTGTCAATTCTCGAAGTCACCATCAACCAAATTACCTGTACTTGTTGTCTCGAAAGGTTGGCATCAATCAAATCGGACATCACATCGGTGTCCCAGTACCAGCCATTTACAACTGTATCAATCATTATTTCTAGTCCCTTGGCACCAACAGCACAGTTGACTAATTTGAGGCATGGATTAACTGTCGGGTCGGCATCGGCTACACTTTTAAAATGATTAAAAGCATTACCTGCTGTTGAGGCACCCAAACATATAAATCCTGCTTTGCCATCTATTAAATCCAGGTTGCCTAAACTATCGAGCGGCAATACCTGACGAGCTATATTCATTCCTGCCGCATTGTGGGCATAGGGCATAATATTGGCCCCATTGGGATACAAACCACCCTGAAAGTCCAAATACGTAGCAGTTTTCAAATCAATTAAGGACCGCAAATAAGAGGTATCGTTCTCACATTGTAACTGACCAAGTGTTTTGGGGATGGTCGATAAACTGAGGAGAATTACAAAAACTAAATGAAAAACGGTGCGGTTCATTCAAATTCAAAAGTAAATCAAAAAGTACTCAGTTACAACTCAATAAAATCAATATTGTTGACGGATAGGCTTAATCGAGTGCAATTACCTGAAAACCAGTAAGTATATTTCTTTTCTAACAAAACACGATTGATATATCCGGCATAATTATTATAACTTTGTGAACCAAAGCGCTTTAGTTATGGAAGAAAAATCGAATGAACATTATTTAGACGACCTGAAAGAGATTCGCTCCATGATGGAGAAATCGTCAAGGTTTATTTCCCTAAGCGGCTTATCCGGAATCAGTGCAGGAATTATTGCATTGGTTGGTGCTTTTATTGCAAGCTGGTATATCAAAACGCATATCGAAAATCCATCTTACACCTTGCAAACTGTTGTAATGGTGCGAATGGAAGATGTGTTGTTTTTATTACTCGACGCTGCAATTGTGTTATTTCTTGCTCTTACCAGTGCTACCTATTTTGCAGTGAGAAAAGCAAGAATGCAAAATTTACCGGTTTGGAGTAAAGCAGGTGAACTCACACTCATTAATCTGCTCATTCCTTTAGCAACCGGAGCCATTTTTTGTTTGATATTATACACTTACAATATTTTTATTCTGATTGCGCCGGCAACTTTGTTGTTTTATGGCCTTGCTTTACTCAATGCCAGCAAATACACGTTGGCAGAGGTGCGGTACTTGGGTATTTGTGAAATTGTTTTGGGACTAGCAGGTATGCTCATACCGGGTTATTCGATTATTTTATGGGCAGTTGGATTTGGATTATTACACATTATTTATGGGGCGGTGATGTATTACCGCTATGAGTGATGAAAGACATTATAGCCGGATTAAATAAAGAATTTGACAACAGGGTCCGCCTGGGCATTATGAGTATACTCATGGTGAACGAGTGGGTAGATTTTAATACCGTTAAAACCCTACTCAACCTTACCGATGGCAACTTGGCCAGTCATATTTCCGCCCTCGAAAAAACCGGTTACATTGAAGTAAAAAAAGAATTTGTCGGCAAAAAGCCCAGAACTACCTATAATGCCACACCGGAAGGGAAAAAGGCATTCCGCCATCACTTAGATGCGTTGGAGAAATTGTTAAAAGGTAACAGTTAAATTTTCATAATATACTTTGAATTTCAAAGTTCTTTATTAATTTTGTCGTTATGAGGCTGATGAGTCAATTGAAAGATGGTTTCCGCTTGTTTATCAGGTGGGTCGAGATGTACACTTTTAGAGCAATTGTAGCAGCATTGCTCATAATTGCAAGTATCATTCTGGTGATTGAACCCGGCTGGCTGGTTGCAGCAGTAGATAGCCTTCGAATTCCTTATGCCGTTTTTCTGGTGGTTTTTGTTATGTTTTTTTTCCTGAGAAATAATTACGCGCTCGCCTCGGCAGGTGGAATTGCGCTTTTAATATTGGCACCGGGCATTTGGCCTTATTTTAAAACAGCAAGTGAAACTCCGGCTGATGTTAAAGCAGAAAAAAATGAAACGGTAGTCGCCGATTTTTCAGTTTTACATTTTAATGTAAAAGAAAACAACAAAAAAATTGCGACAGTTGCTGAAGCTGCATTGGCATCAAATGCCGATATCGTTTCTATGCAGGAATTAAAAGAAAATTCGTTTGCAATAGTGGATCCGTTGATGCGTGAAAAATATCAATATGTTTTGAGCGATTTAACCTCACCCGGTTTTGGTATGGCGATTTATTCTAAATATCCGATTGAAAAAACCGCAATAATTAAATCACACGATTTCCCGTTACTAACCGGCAATATTGTTTTGAAAAAAGGAACTGTAAGTTTTATAGCCGCAACAACAAGTACACCTACCAATGAAAAAGGGTACGACAAACAATTAAAACAATTTAAATTTATTGCAGAACAATCCAATACCGTTGATGGTGCATTAATTGTTTTGGGTGATATGAATGCAGTGCCATGGAGCGAGCAGGTTGAAACGCTTTTAAAAACAACACAATTAAAAGACAGTCGCAAAGATTTATCTGCCACCTATCCCGCACAGTCGCCACTTCAAATTCCGATAGATTATATTTTCCATTCTCCGGAACTCAGTTGCGAACAGTTTAAAACGCAAGGTGGAACAACCAGTAACCACTTAGGTATAATTGGATATTATAATTTCAAAACTCCGGGCAACAAAAAATCATTTAAATAATTTTATGTTGAAAAAAGAGATTACCAGTTTTGCTGCTGCTTTTAAAGGCCTATTTTATTTGCTTAGCAAAGAGCGGCATTTCATCATTCATATAGTAATAATGTTATTGGTAATTATCGCAGGGTTTTATTTCCAACTTTCCCAAATAGAATGGTTGACATTGTGTTTAACATTCGGATTAGTTATTTGTGCTGAGGCATTTAATACAGCAATTGAAAAATTGTGTGATGTTGTTCATCCTGATTATAACAAATCCATTGGTTTGATAAAAGATATTGCGGCGGCAGGAGTTTTGTTTGCAGCTATTTTAGCTATCATTATTGGTTGTTTACTTTTTATTCCAAAAATTATTTAACATGAAAATTGTGCATATCCAATCGCAATATAAAGGCAAAGAAAAATTGCAACTAATTTTATTTACAGCTTTTTGTTTTGCCATGCTAATTGTTCGTATGATTTACACCAACTCATTCGAATATCGTTTTATGGGCATCAATTTGTTATTGGCATGGATACCTTATTTGCTGGTTTTGCGTATTATCAAACTCAATACCAGAGGGCATAAAATCCAAATTGGGATATTATTGTTTTTGTGGCTGATATTTTTCCCGAATGCCCCGTATATGATTACCGACATTTACCATTTAGAGGAATTTGATTCAGCACCAAAGTGGTTTGATTTAATTATGTTATTATCATTTGCCTGGACAGGTATGATGCTGGCATTTATTTCTTTTAGAAAATTACATCGTCGCTTTTTACGCATGAAAAAAACATGGGTACATCTTGTCACCGTATTTAGTATTTTTTTCAGCTGTGGTATAGGCATTTATCTCGGCCGCTACGAGCGATGGAACAGTTGGGAAATAATTACCCAGCCTAGAGTTTTAACCACCGAATTTTTGCAATTACTAAACAATCAGTTAGCGGTTGCGCAAATGCTTTCATTAAGTGTTGTCTTCGGCGCATTTTTTACATTGATCTACCTTTTTGTTTTTACACAGACTAAGCCGGTTCAAATTTCAGATAAAGCCTGATTAATATCTTCAATTAATACATCGGCTTCTTCTAATCCCGCATAAAAGCGCACAAAATTTACAGGATAATCGCTGCCTTCTTTTATACATGCAGGAAATACCAACGACTCATATCCACCCCAAGATACTGCTAATAAAAAACGTTGCAGCTTATTACAAAATGCTTCAATTTTATTTTTATCCTGTGTTTTTAATAACACGGCAAATAATCCGCTGCCGCGTTGCATTTGTTTTTTAGCGAGTTCAAATTGCGGGTGACTATGATGAAAAGGATAAATGATTTTTTCTACTTTGGGATGTTGTTCTAACCAATTAATTAGTTTTTCAGCATTGCCTGCACTTTTTTCCAAACGCATGGGCAATGTGCGCATACCTCGCAATAATAACCAGGTATCGTTTGGAGATGGAATGGCACCAAATGCCATAAATTCTGTTTTAAAAATGCTATTAATATGCTCCTGATTGGCACATATTACACCCGACACCACATCACTATGACCGGCTAAATATTTTGTTGCTGTATGAATTACTAAATCTACACCTAATTGATGTGCCTGCTGATATAATGGTGTGCAATAACTATTATCGATTGCAGTAATAATATTTTTTGTTTTGGCCATATTGCAAATAGCTGCTAAATCCTGCAAATCGAGCCAAAATGTATTCGGACTTTCCAAAAAAATGAGTTTGGTATTTGGCTGAATGGCATTTTCAAAATTCTCAACTGACTTTCCATCAACAAATGTGGTTGTAACACCATACAACGGAAATACCTGTGTTAGCATATAATAAGTCCAGCTATAAGGACTTTCAACACAAATAACATGGTCACCGGATTTAACACTATGCAAAATAGCAGCAGCAATTGCAGCAGCCCCGCTAGAAAAAATTAAACAATCGTCGGTACCTTCCAACGCAGCAATTTTTTTTCTTACAATTTCAGTAGTTGGGTTATTTCCCCGGGTATATAAATGAGCATGCAACTCATCTTTTGTAGCATCGCGAAATTCAGCAACTGTGTTAAAAGCAAAATTGCTGGTTTGAATAATAGGAGGAGCAACTGCATTAAAATAATTACCTCGTTCTTCTCCTAAAATGTTAAGAATATAGGATATGTCCATAGTGCCGACAAATTACGGCAATTTCGTACAAAATAAAATGGCCCGTCGGATGACGAACCATTTTTTCAGGCATACTCAAAGAAAAGACAACCGTAAGACACGATTGCATAAATGCAATGTGCTTTTGTTGCAAAACACTCTTTAATGGGCAACGTTTTTGTTACCGCTCATCATTGCTTTAACAGGGCACCAGCCTAAAATTGCTGTTAAGAATACACCCATTGCAGGAATAATCAGAAAGAAATTCTGAAATACACCGGCAAGGATACCAATGCCAATTAATAAAGCATATCTGATAATAATTTCATTAAAACTTAGATTCGGATTGAAGTTCATAACATGTGATTTTGTTATGTAAAGATGATAGCTGTACCACAGTGAAAAGTATGACCTTCGTCAGAGCGACCGGTGATTTTGGTCATCCGCAAAAAAGAGATTTTGCTCGGTTAGTCTCGGATAATTTGTTTTAGCAGTTCCTGAACTGCTACGGGCGGTAATGTTTTAGCCAGTTCAACCTGTTTGGTATATTGTTCCAGTAACTGCTTATAATTTTCATTTTTCAAAAAATGGTTCAGCAGCGATTGGTGTAAATATTCGTGAAACCAGGCAGTGTTTTGGCGGCCTCTGTTGATGTCAAAAAAACCGTTTTGGCGGGTATGTTGTTGATAGGCAAGAATAGCGTTCCATAATTCAGCAACCCCGTTCCCGTTTAGTGCCGAACCAAGTGATACAGTTGTAGCCCACTTTGATTCCTTTTCCTGAAACAGGTGTAATGCTCTGGAAACCTCACCCATAGCCATTTGTGAGCGTTGCACATTATCGCCATCGGCCTTATTCATGACAATAATATCGGCCATTTCCATGATGCCTCTTTTTATACCTTGTAACTCATCTCCGGCGCCGGCAATTAATAATAAAATAAAAACATCGGTTATGCCATGTACGGCAGTTTCGCTTTGTCCAACCCCAACAGTTTCAACCAAAACTGTATCATAATTTGCCGCTTCCAACAATAAAATAGTTTCTCTTGTAGCAGCTGCAACACCACCTAAATGTTCACCCGAAGCTGTTGGCCGAATAAACACTTCCGGATGTTTGGCGAGTTCCTGCATCCGTGTTTTATCGCCCAGAATACTGCCTTTCGTTTTTTTGCTGCTTGGGTCAACTGCAAGCACAGCAAGTTTATGGCCTTGTGCGGCAATATGTAATCCAAGCGCTTCTATCATGGTGCTTTTTCCGACACCCGGCGCTCCGGTAATACCAACGCGAATAGCATTTCCTGAAAATGGTAAACACAATTGCAAAATCTCCAAACCTAAATCACGCTGCGCCTGAGCAGTACTTTCCAGCAAGGTAATTGCCCTGGCAATAAGCACCCTGTCGCCGGAGCGTATTCCGTCAAAAAAATATTGTGGCGATTGTGTATTCAGATTTACCATGATAATTCTACATAAAAATAAAAATCCCCCCGTTGTTAAGCGGAGGGATACTGTTTATATCTTGCATGTAATTTAGAACGGATTAAACGAAATACCTACTGTAATAGGAGTTCCGGTTGGTCCTTCACCCTCAATAAATAAAGGTGCTAAGCCATAATAAGCTTCAATATTCACTTTCGAATAACCTAAACGCAATGTTGGTCCAAATTGCAGGTTGCTCATATTTTTAATGCGGTACTGTTTGTATTTAATTTCATCTTCTGAACCGCTGAGGTAATCGTCGCCAACAAATTTGGTGTGATTACTTAAAACATATCCACCTTTAAATCCTACTGCCAGTTTAAATCTGTTGCCGTTTTTTTCATCTGTGCGAAAACGGAATTCCAAAGGCACTTCCACATAATTCACAACCAGCTTATTTTTTGAAAACTGCACTTCTTCAGCAAAAGGGGTTGAGAAAGTATTTCCTGAGGTATCGTATCCAAAATAGGAATTGTTATAATAGTTTGACCAGCTAAATCCGGCACCTATTGCAAAGCTCACATTGTCTTTCATGGTAGATGAACCGAGCGGAATATCATAATAAAAATGAAAGCCCATACCGCTTGATAAACCTTTAACATTTAAGGAATCGGGAGCGCCTAACCAGCCATCCCAATGCACGTTCATTATTATCCTGTCACGGGAAGGATCGTCATCGTCAAAATTTACCGTGTTTACTGCACTAGAATCTGATTGTGCAAAAACCGAACTCGCCATTGCTATAACACCTATTAGGGTTAATAATTTTCTCATGTTTGATTTGTTATCGATGAAAGTCATAAATTAGGGGTAAAATTACGTAATAATTGCCATTACTATGAAAACTAATTCCTTTACTGCATTACTTAACGTTTGTTTTGTGGCATTCATTTTATCACCAAACCAAATATTTGGGCAATATATTCCGGGTATCGATGCATTTGAAGCCGAAGATACTGTCTGCATTTGGGATCCATCGGTCGAGTTTACCACAACTAAAAGTTTTACCGCTTACCAAACCATCGACGACACTTTTAATGGCCCTATAGATTCCAATTTTTGTGTGTCATTACGATATGAAGAAGATTTTTCCGGTATGTCGTTTCATTCTCACGACTTCGACCTATCAAGAAGTATTTATCTAAGAGCTGATTTTGATACAAATGCATTAATTCCATTACAACCCGATGCTGTTTATCAACTTGCTGAAAATTTTTTATCTTCTATTCCTGAATTATTCAGGGATCCAGGTTGTCCGGACTTAATGTGTTCGGGTCTTATTCTTGGTATTACCATTCCGGATTCAACATTAACTGCTGATACCACTAGATGGTTATTTTTTTCCAGTGATTTATATAGCCCGGAAATGTGTTATACCACAGAAAAATTTGAAGGACAAAAGATTAATGCATTTATTTATAAATTAACATTTGATGAAGGATTTTTTGACGTTTTACGTAATTTTTATCCGCTGTTCCAAATGCAGATGTTTGATGTAACTACGATAACTGATATGAATAATATTGATGGGAATTTTATTGGCGGCTTGTTCATTTCCCATGCTTATGAATTTATGAATACACAAATTGGTGTTTTAAAATATGATGAACCCACTTACCCGTCTACTTCCAATTTCGATTATATAGATGTATCCCCGGAACCGAATCCTGATGAACCTGTTACCATCCAACTTATTATTGACGAATTCAACACTTTACTTGCACAACCTTATGTCCAATTGAGAGGTGCTCAAGCCGCAGTTGATACATCTCGACATGAAGTTCAGCTCGTAAATGATGGGGGGATATTTTGTGTATCAATTGCTGAAATAATTTTTGATGGCAATACACATTATATTTTCAAAAAGGGCAAAATGGATTTATACTCGCCCATGTCATGTTTAATGTTTCGAAATGGTGCATCTATTCAGGTTGCTGACAACGGACATTTAGCTTATGGGAAAAATGGAATAGGTGTGCTGGGATTAGGTAGTGGTGGCACCATTAAAATTGGAAAAAATGCATCCTTGACAATTAATAATCGCATAAGTATAATTAAGAATCCAAATTCTGTTTACTCAGGTGATATTTATATGAATTTAAATAAAGGAAGCAATTTGATTTTCGGACAAGGTGCTTCAATATCTAACGATGAAAAAAGTTTAAATGGCGGGCATTTATGTATTTATATGAATGGAGGTGAATTAGATATGAGTGGGTTAGATGATTTCAGCCAAGAATTAATTCGTTTAATTTATCCTGAAGAGGAAAAAACAATGAGTGCCAATATGCACATTTATCCGAATCCTGTTCAAAATTCATTTACTATTGAAATTGTTGCGGCTGAATCCTCAATTGGCGACATACAAATTTCAGGTTTAAACGGAGCTGTAGTCTTTACTAAAAAATATGAGCTGGATGCTGGTATAAATGCAATTAAAATACAGATTCCTGATTTACAGCCGGGTGCATATTCCATTCAATGTAAAACAAATACAGAAAGTGGCAGCAATTCGTTTGTCAAATTATAATTCGGTAAACCAGGTCGATTTTTCCTCAATATGTTTTCGGGTTGAATCGGTAATTTCTCCGGTGTAATTGCCAACATACACCATACCTAAACATAAATCGTTTTCACTAAGTCCTAAAAACGTTTTCATTTCGGGTTTATGGGTCATACCCCCAGTGCTCCAGTAACTGCCAACACCAAAAGCTGTAGCGGTAAGCATTATATTTTGTACAGCACAAGCAACTGCGCTGATTTCTTCCACGACAGGCAATTTTTGTGTAACCTGACGAATCATGGCAACAACAATGATATGTGAAGCCTGCAACGGACCTGAAAGGAATTTTTGATATTTCAATTCGTTAAATTCCTCAGGTGGTGTATTTTTTTTGTAGGTAGTTGCCTGGAAATCTGCCAACTTTTTTAATCCGTCACCGGCAAAAACATAAAAATGCCAGGGCTCGGTTAATGCATGTGTTGGCGCCCAACGGGCATTTTCAAGCATTTGGCGAATGATATCATCACTTACTGGAACACCTGTGTATTGCCCCGGTTTTACTGATCTTCTGTGGCGTATGAGTTGATTTAAGGTAGTTGTTGCTGAATTCATAAAAAGTCGAATTAAATTTGCACTGTAATGATAACGCGAAAGTATTATAAAATAACGAGAGTAGAAGCTATTTGTTTATTTCTACTTGTTAATGTATTATTTTTTTCAGCTTGCAAAGAGACCGCACAAAATGGAAAATCGAAACAAGATGAAGATGCAATTGCAGAAAAAAAAGTGTACGACCGCTGGTTAATTGATTTAGAAAGTGTGCAATCAGGTTGCGACAGAGTGGATTGTATTCGGTCGATTGATGCGCCTAAATTTATTTCTGTTGCTGCAACAGATTATATTAGTGATGAAGATTTAGTTATCGGAATTAAAATTGGTGATGAAGTACGTTGTTATCCGCACAATATTTTAAACTGGCATGAAATAGTTAACGATGCAATTGGTGGCAATCAGTTCGCCATAAATTATTGTCCGCTCACCGGTTCGGGCATGGCTTGGAATAGAAATATCAATGGTAAAATAACCGATTTTGGTGTTTCGGGAATGTTATACAATAGCAATGTAATTCCCTACGATCGCAATACACGTTCTGCGTGGAGTCAAATGAAACAACTATGTGTGAATGGTGAGTTGATGAACAGTTATGCCGAAACATTTCAAACTTTAGAAACTACCTGGGCAACATGGAAAAAATTATATCCCGATAGTAAAGTAGTATCTACAGAAACCGGTATGCCACGCGATTACATGGTATATCCTTATGGCGAATATCGCGAATCGAAAGATATTACTTTTGATGTTGAATATGAAAACGACACCTTACATCCTAAAGAAAGGTTATTTGGTGTAATTCAGAAAAACAAGGCAAAATGTTATCGTTTTACCAATTTCAAAGGAGGTGTTCGCATTGTTAACGATACGGTTTTTGAAAAACCAATAATTGTTGTTGGCAGCGAACGCGATAATTTTATAACGGCATTCGAAAATCCTAATCAATTAAAATATTTACCGGTATCAAATAAATTACCTGCTATTATTAAAGACAGCAATGATAATTTATACGATGTATTTGGATATTGTGTTGAAGGTCCCGAAAAAGGTAAACGTTTAACTCCAATGAATGGATTTATGGCATTTTGGTTTGGCTGGTATGCCTTTTATCCGGATGTTACCTTTATGTAAAAAACTATTGTATTATTTATTCAATAGTTCTACCACCTGCTTCACGACTTTCAACAGAAGTATTATCTATTTTTTTCATGTTTACCGATAAGTAAGCATAAATACTTTCAGGTGTCGATTTATATTCTTTACCCGCGTAATCTACAATACCTACTCTGCCGTCCCAACGTTTCGCCATCATGGTATATCTTCCGTTATAATCTTTATTTACACCAAAACGTAAATAACTGCCGTCAGCATCAAAACTCACTTGGAAAATATCGCGGTTCTCTGCTTTTACAATTACACCCGGTGTTCCTGATTTAATTACGATTTGTTCCACCTGTCTGCCATCAATCATTTTAATTTCTCCGGAGGTAATTTCTAAATCGCTGCTATTTACGTCGCGGTACAAGGTAATATCACCATCTAAATAAAACTGGACTTTTTTCAGTTCTGTTTCACCAAAATTAGTTTTGGACTGGGTTGATGATGTGTAAGGCGTTAAATAAGCCGAACATGAGCCTAATGTAAGTATAGCTGCTAATCCTAGAATAGAGTAAAATTTCATACTGAGGTGTTTTTTGTGCTAGAAATCAATAATAATGCCATAGGTGTAATGGCAGTGCAATTTTAGTTACTTAATTGCATTATTTCAACCCATAACCTTCAAAATGGCTTCCGCGGCCTCTCTTCCGGTTTGTGCGGCCCCGTTCATAAATCCCTGAAACTCGAAGCTGCAATGTTCGCCGGCAAAATAAATATTGCCCGAAGGTTCGCGCTGGGCACCTTCTATGGTGGTATATTGACCCGGAGCAAAACAGGCATAACTTGCTTTGGCAAAAGGACTGCTTGCCCAATAAAATCTGGCCATTTTACCGGTTTGTAAACCTGTAATTCCCGGAAAACAATTTTCCAGTATCGGATATAATTGTGTTGCAATTTCAGCATCACTCAATTGGTTAAGCACTTCTCCTGCCTTTCCTCCGGTAAAAATGGTAAAACCTGCTCCTTCGCCTTGTTGGAGCTGACTATTATCCCAGCCATTTTGCAGATTGGTATCGGTAAATGTAAAACCGGTATATCCTAAATCGCGCCAGTGTGCTTTTGAAAATCCATGAAAAAACTTGGCATTTTTTCCATAACCCATCTCGTTGATTGCTTTTAATTTGGGTTTATTAAATCCGCAATCCATTTTTATTTCACGCAAAACAGTAAAAGGTAAAGCGAGAATTACAAAATCAGCTACAACTTCTTTCACCCCTCCTTCAATTGCAAAAGTTAAGGTAGTTTTTCCGTTGATATCGCTGCGCTGAATTGCTTCCAGTTTGTGGCCTTTATTCAATTGGCTTTCCAGTCGTTTTTCCAATGCATCGGTAATTAACTGATTACCGCCTTTAATTTTATATCGTTCATCACTAAATCCTGAATAATTAAATGTGTCGTGCATGTCGGGATTCATCAGCATTAAAAAATTAATTGCAGATTGTTGTTCAATATCACAACCGTATTCTGTTGTATACGCCACATCCAACAGTTTATACAAATCGCCTGTAATACCTATGGATTGTAAATATTGCGCGATGGACATATTATCTAACCGCGCATCATTTTCAGTATGATTACTATACGATATTTCATCGCTAATACTATCAATATCGGCAGATAATTTTTCTGTATAAGGATAAAATAATTCGAGAATGTCTTTATCTGTAATTACTTTATTATTAATATAATAACATGCATGTATTAAATTACTTTCTGAAGGCACGAATGTATCTAATAATGGCAGATTAAAAGTTTGCGCCAATAATAACATATCCGCATGTGTTGAATCAATAAATTCGCCACCCATTTCGGTAGTTAATCCTTTGCCCATTAAATCGGTCGCGGTAATTATTCTACCACCGGTTCTGTCTGAAGCTTCATAAACTTGTGCAATAAAACCTGCACGTTTTAATGTATAAGCTGCATTTAAACCTGCGATTCCTGCACCTACAATTGCTATGGTTGGTTTATTTGCCGTAGTACAGGCAGTAATAAATGAAGCCCCTGCAGCCAAAGTAAATAATGAGGCTTTTCCTGTTGTTGCAAGAAATTGGCGGCGAGTTATTTGTAATGACTGATGATATTCGTGAAGTGGAATTCCTTTTTGTTTACTACCAAGCGCTATTTGATAAGCTCGTTGAATTGATTGCAATAGCTTTGTCTTAACGGCACGCTGTTTCTTCGTATCCATACAAAAAGTTTCATTCAGTAAATGTAAATAACCTTATTGGTAAAACAAAATTTTATCAATTTCCAGAGTTATTATTCAACAATGATGTTTTATCGCGCAATCTCTCAATAGATGTATTGGGTATAAACATGTTGTAACTAACTGTAATGTATTAGTAATGAATTGCAATTAAATAAAAGCAATGCAACAATTACCATGAACTGCCGCCACCTCCGCCTCCGGAGCTACCACCGCCCCATGAACTACCTCCTCCGCCTCCACTTCCACCTGAACCCGAAGAACTTGATTTGGTGAGTTTAGCAATAGTATAGGTTTCTTTTTTAATGTGATTACATGCTTTACAGGTATATGTTTTTTGTCCGGTTCCTGATGAAGTATAGGATGGGGAAACTAAGGTTTCATTTTTTGTCATTAAAAATGTTATGGATTGACAATTCGGACAAGGTTTATATCGACTGTTGTAATTTTCAAAACGATAAATTTTAACCTGATGAGTTGCGTTTTCAATCCAAACATCATAATCAACTGAACGCAATTCTTCTTCTTTAATTTGAAAGGCTTTTAAAAATCCATCGTCATCTTTTTCGTCCATTTTTACCATGGCTTTGCCGCTATCTGCAATTGGTGGTGTGTTGCGCAATTTGTTCATTCTTCCTTTGTTAAACAAATTGTACAATACAAAAGGCAACGGGAAAAATATAGTTGCAGCTAACCAACCATTGCTATGTGATTTTGAAAACAGGTTATATGTTTCCTGTGGTTCTAAAGTATTGCCTTCCTTTAATATGTATTTATTTAATCTGAAACGTTTTTCTAAAAGTATTATTAAAAAAATACCATATAAAATTGCTGCGAATTCAAATATCCTCAGCGAACCTTCAATTTCCTGCCAAGCCAACAAACCTGCAGGTGCGCCGATATTCAATAATCCAAATTTCGTTTTGGTATAAGCATCTGAATAATTATTTTTCACATAACCAGGTGCTTTTTTTAATGATGATTTTCTATTGGCAAAAATGGCATAAGCAATCAATGCATAAATACCGCCAATTACACCTAATCCCATTCCTGAAACCGGGTCCTTCCACCAGGCATTATTTGAAGCATTGTTCAAACTATCAGCATACACTTCATCTCTATATTGCGGGTCGGTTAATATTTGATTTACCTGCATAACGCCTGCTAAAACCGCTTCACTCATTCGTCCTTCTTTTGCTAAAGGCACCATATAAGTTTGTTGAATACGCACGCACATGATATCTGTTAAAATACCTTCTAATCCATAACCAACTTCAAATTCCATTCGGCGTTGGTCCATCACTAATAAAATAAGTAAGCCATTATTATTATCCTCCTGGCCAATTCCCCAATAACGAAATAACTTTGTTCTGAAATCACCAGGCACTTCATCGCCAATTGAATTCACTACAACAACTGCAACTTGAATGGTAGTAGAATCTTCTAATCCCGCTAAAACAGCATTAATATTTTGTACGGTTGAAGCATCAATTACCCCATCCGGATTACTCACATATCCCCCACCGGTTTGTTTAGGGTCGGGAATAGTTTCAACGGTATAAACCGTTTGGCCGAATGCAGCAATGGATATAAATAAAAAGGTGAAAAGGGCAATCAGTTTTGTCATCAGGATTGTTTTGCGACATGAAAGTAACAATTTCAATCTTCCTGCGCAACATCCACTTTAATTCTTGCATCCTGATTGGCTAAAATCCATAAGGTATGGAATACTAAGCGACAACGGGCTTCATACACCGGGAAATTAATTTTTTCTACATCATCAGTTGGCTGGTGATAATCTTCGTGAGTGCCATTGAAATAAAAAATAACAGGAATATTATTTTTCGCAAAATTATAATGGTCGCTTCTATAATAGTATCTATTTGGGTCAGTGGTAGAATTATATTTATAATCTAATTCAATATTGGTATAATTTTTTGCCGCTGCTTCATTAATACTATGCAAAGCCGTGCTTAAAAAATTGGAGCCGATAATATATACATAATTTGGGGTTGCAGTATGCTCTTCATCAACCCTGCCAATCATATCAATATTTAAATTGGCGACAGTATTTTCAAACGGAATGGCCGGATTATCAGCATATGCTTTGGAACCCAGCAAACCTTTTTCTTCACCGGAAAAAGCAATAAACAAGACACTGCGTCGTGGTCCCTCGCCATTTGATTTCGCTTTCGCCACCGCCTCTGAAATTTCCAATAAGGCAATAGTGCCCGAACCATCGTCGTCTGCTCCATTATATATAATGGTATCTTTTTTTCCTAGATGGTCATAATGAGCAGATACAACAATTACTTCTTCCTTCAAATCTGTTCCTTCCACAAAAGCCAACACATTATCTGCATAAATGGTATTTTCTGTTTTTACTACATTAAATACAATAGTATTTTTTACTAAAAAATTAGCAGGTTTGCCGGTAGTGGAAATTTTATCAATTGTTTTTTGAATAAATTTTTTCTTTTTCCCCAATAATTTATCGGCCATGTTTTGGCTAATAAATAAATTGTTGGTGTATTCAGGTTGTTTATATTCAGATTGTCGTTTGATTAAACTGCCTTCTAAAAAGTTTTTCCATTGCGGATTATTTAATATCTCTGCCAACTTAGGGTCAATTGTCAATAAACACATTACACCGTTTGATGTAGCAGCAGCTGCTTTTTTTCTCCAGTCTTTCGACCATGCACTCAATGAATCAGAACCGGTAATTACCGACTTCCCGTTAACCATTGGTTCACCGGAAGCAATTAATACAATTTTCCCTTTTACGTCAACATTTTTATAATCGCTATACAAGGTATCGTCAATACCATATCCAAGGAATACGATATCATTTGCGGTATAGGAAAATGAGTTATTAGCGCCTGCATATCCATAAAAATCGGTCATCATGTTAAACAGATTTTTATCTGAAGCTATGGTAGAATTTGCCCACTGATATTGCACGAGTGGGTAATCGCGAAAATATCCACCGTTAGCCTGCAGTGGCGGAACGCCGGATAAGGTAAATTGTTTAGACAAATAATCTGCAGCTCTGCTTAAACCTCTTGTTCCGGTTTCACGACCTTCGTAATAATCGCTGGCAAAAATGGTAAGGTGATTTTCCAATTCGGAAGCGGTGATGGTATTGGCATATTTTATTCCAAGGTCTTCGGTTTGTGCAAAAACACAATTTGTTGCAATAAGCAATCCGAAAAAAAGTGCAGAATATTTCATCAAATAATAGTAATTAAAATTGAGTGATTTTATTAACGCGTGTTGCATGTCTGCCACCTTCAAATTCGGTATGTAAAAATACATGCACAAAATTGACTGCTTCTTCTAAAGTAATAAACCGTGCAGGAATACAAATTACATTGGCATTGTTATGTTGACGCGATAAAGCTGAAATGTCTTCACGCCAAACCATGGCTGCGCGAATTTGTTGGTGTTTATTGGCGGTAATACAAACACCGTTTCCACTTCCGCAAATTAATACGCCCATGGCAGATTCACCTGACTCAATACTTTGGGCAAGTGGGTGCACGTAATCAGGATAATCTACTGAATCGAGTGAGGATGTGCCACAGTCTTTAACGGTATATCCATTCGAGGTCAGGTAATTGATGATACCTTCTTTATAAGGAAAGCCTGCATGATCGCAGCCAATAGCGATAGTTTTGTTTTGCATGATACAAAGTTAATGTTTGTATGCATTTATCGCAAAGGCCCAAAGGTTAAGGTTCAATAATATATCATATCTAAATAAAAAAACCAGTTCAAGCAAGCAAAGGTACTATGGTTTAATAGCTTTGCGTGCCTAAAAACAAACCATATCGCACATCATACCTTTTTTTAAAACTTAGCGACTTTGCGTGAAACAACTACACTTGACATGTAGAACGTATTTCTCGCAAAGGCCCAAAGGTTAAGGTTCAAATAATGCCCATGTTTAAATAAAACGTTCAAGCAAGCTGGTTTAAAAGCTTTGCCAAAACAACTTTAAACTTGCCTTTGGGGCTTTCTCGCAAGGCCCAAAGGTTGGTTCAAATAATGTCCATGTTTAAATAAAAACCAGTCAAGCAAGCGCACTATGGTTTAAAGCTTGCCAAAAACCCATCCACATCATACCTTTTCTAAAACTTAGCGTCTTTGCGAGAAACAAACAATTTTTATATGTGTGAATATTTCACGCGGAGAAGGGAGATAGCGGAGATTGTAAGTAAATTAAAAAAACCTAAACTGGTTTATCAACTCCGCGAGCTCAAAAACAATCCATATCACACATTATACAAACATAAAATCTCCGCGCCTTCGCGTGAAACAACCAGCCTAGTCTACCTGCTTGAGTTTACGTTTTTCAACCACCATTACCACCACAATACTCACCTCATACAAAATCCATAAAGGCATTGCCACTAAAAACAAACTAAACGCATCACCGGAAGGTGTTATAATCGCAGCCAAAACGAGAGAAACTATAAATGCATATTTGCGATTATTGGCCAAGAACTCTCTTCCTAACAATCCTAATTTCGCAAGGAAATAAGCCACCATCGGAATTTCAAAAATTACACCCGTCCACAATACCATACCGGTTAAAATACCGAGGTAAGAATCAAATGTAAATTGATTTTCAATTTGGTCGCTCAAACTAAATGTTGCCAAAAAGTTGATAGAAAAAGGTGCCATGAGGAAATACCCAAAAAACACGCCGACATAAAAAAGTAATGTGGAAATGATAATTACCCCTCCCAAATTACTTTTTTCGTTGTCGTGCAAAGCAGGTTTTACAAATCGCCATATTTCCCATAAAATATAAGGAAAAGCGAAAATAAAACCCGCCATAAATGCGATTTTTATATAGAATAAAAATCCTGAAGATAAATTCAAATAAAACAACTCATAGTCGAGCTGCGTATAACATAACCCGCCGATATTAAATCGTTCACCAATGTCACAAAAGATTTTGTAGGTGACAAAATCAGGACTTTTTGGTGCGAGAATTATTTTGTCGAAAATAAAATCCGGATAAATTAAAAATACAATACTAAACAGAATTATTACCGCAACAATCCTAACCAGATGCCAACGCAAATCCTCGAGATGGTCCATAAACGACATCTCATCCTTATTCTTCTTTATAGCAGCCATTAACTTATCCTAAATTATCTTTTCTAATTATTTATTCAACAAATCGTATAATGCATCGAGGTTCGGACTTAAAATAATTTCCGTTCTTCTGTTTTTAGATTTGCCATCAGTTGTGCCATTATCGGCAACAGGGAAATATTCACCACGACCGGCAGCAGTTACTCTTTTTGCATCTACGCTATTATCAACAGTTAAAATTTTCACGATACTTGTTGCACGTAAAACACTCAAGTCCCAGTTGTCTTTAGGGAAATTAGCACTTTTTAAAGGCACATTATCGGTATGACCTTCAATTTCAACGGTGATATCACCATTTGCTTTTAATACATCAGCAACTTTTTTCAAAGCATCTTTTCCTTTCGGGTCAACAACAGTACTTCCTGAGGCAAACAACAATTTTTCACTTAATGAAACATATACTTTGCCATTTTTTCGCTCAACAGTTAAGTCGCTTGAACTAAAGCCGGACAATGCTTTATCGATAGTGTTTTTTAAATCAATTACAGTTTGTTCCTGTTTGTTTAAAATGTCTTCTAATTCCTGCACGCGTTTAGACCTAGCTTCTAAATCTTTATTTAATGTTTCAATACTTTTTTGCTGGTCAGTTAAAATTTGTGCTTTATTATTAAGTTCTTTTTCTTTTAATAATAACTCATCCGACTTGCGTTGTAAGTCTTCACGTAATTGTTGATTTTCAGTAGATGACAATGCCAATAACTGATTAATTCTGTTATTCAACATATCCTCAATTTGACGCAATTGCTCATTCGCTTTTACCATTTGGTCGTAACGACTATGGATGTCCACAGAGTCTTTACGCATGAGCGACATACTGGATTGCATTTGTTTAATTTGTTCTTCCAGTTGGGCAACTTCAGTATTTCTTGCACGCAACTGACTTGCCATTACAGCAGTGTCTTGCAAACATTTATCTCTGGCAGCTACAACATCCTGAAATTGACGCTGCGGAACACAAGCGGTAAATAATAACATCATTACCATGCCTGCGAATGTTAATTGTTTCATACGGTTGTTCATTTTATTTATAATAATTTATCGGTTAAATTAACGACGTTTTAATAATCCCAACAATCCTCTTTGCACAAGTGTGATTGCCGAATTTACCAAACGTTTTTTTGTTTGATTATCTATTAATGGTTTGTCTTCGTGTTGTTTAACTTTCTTCTCCCTGTTTTCCTGCTTTATTTGTTTTTCTTTTTCAACAAGTTCTTTTTCTTTTTTAGCAGCTTCTACACTTGCTTCCAATTTTTTATTGAGCATTTCATACGCACTCTCTCTGTCGATACTTTCATTATAATTTTCTACCAACGCGGAGTTTTGTAAAATGGTATTCATTTCTTCATCACTTAAAATATCCATTCTCGACTGCGGTGCAACTAATAAAGTGTGCGCAAGCGGTGTAGGTGCGCCTTTTTCATTTAATGCGCTTACAATCGCCTCTCCAATACCTAAATTGGTTAACAGCTCATCTGTTTTATAATAATCTGTTAAAGGATAATTTTCTGAAGTTAATTTAATAGCCTTGCGGTCGTTAGCAGTAAATGCGCGTAAGGCATGTTGAATTTTTAACCCTAATTGCGATAAAACTTCAGGTGGAATATCCGTTGGCAACTGCGTGCAGAAAAAAATACCCACTCCTTTCGAGCGAATTAATTTTACGATAGTCTGAATTTGCTCCAATAAACTTTTACTCGCCTCATTAAAAATTAAATGTGCTTCATCAATAATAATTACCAGCTTAGGGTCTTCCTTGTCACCAATTTCCGGAAATGTCTGATACACTTCTGCAAGCAAACACAACATAAAAGTTGAAAATAATTTCGGTTTGCTTTGTATGTCCGTTAACCGCAAAATATTAATATATGCCTGTCCTTTATCATTGATACGACAAAGGTCTTCCACATCAAAACTTTTTTCTCCAAAAAACACATCTGCACCCTGCTCTTCTATTTCGATTATTTTACGCAAAATAGTTCCTGCACTCGATGTACTTATTTTTCCGTAATTCGATTCAATTTCAGCTTTACCCTCGTTGGTTAAAAAATTAAGGGTTTTTCTAAAGTCCTTTAAATCGAGCAAAGGCAGTCCGTTGTCGTCGCAATATTTAAATACTAATGAAACAACACCTTCCTGAATATCATTTAATTCTAAAATTTTGGAAAATAAAACCGGTCCAAACTCCGAAACGGTTGCGCGTAATTTTACACCCTTTTCCTGACTGATGCTCATTAATTCCACCGGATAATTTCTGGCTTGCCAGGTTTTTCCGATTTTCTGCATACGCTCATCAATTTTTGGATTAGGAGTTCCTGCCATGGCAATACCACTCACATCACCCTTAATATCCATAATCAAAACGCCAACGCCATTATCGCTCAACTGCTCAACTATCCCCTGAAGGGTTTTAGTTTTTCCGGTTCCTGTAGCTCCTGCCACCAATCCATGACGGTTCATCATGCGCAAAGGCACCTTCACATGTGTTTGTTCTAAGGGCTGATGGTCAAGTATGGCTGTCCCCAAAATGATAGACTTCCCCTGGAAATTATAGCCCTCGGTTATCGTTTGTTTGAACTGTTCTGAACGATCCACAAAAAAATGTTTTAATTTGCGGCAAAGATACGCCTTAAAATTTGGTGTGGTAAATACATGGCAGCAAAAGCAAAAACAGCATTCTTTTGTAGGAATTGCGGATTCGAATCGCCAAAATGGCAGGGCAAATGCCCAAGTTGTGCGGAATGGAACACTTTTACGGAAGAAGTAATTGAGCGCCCCGACGACAAAGAGGTGTGGAAAGACGAAAAACCCGATAAAAAGGGCAATTTTCCCCTTGCGCTGGATGAAATTGCGGCCGGCGATATCCAAAGAATCGCAACAGGCGACCTTGAGTTGAATCGGACCCTCGGTGGAGGTATTGTGCCGGGCAGCCTGGTTTTGGTTGGTGGAGAGCCCGGAATCGGCAAATCGACCCTCATGCTGCAACTCGCCATTGAACTCAAAAAACTGAAAGTGCTGTATGTGAGTGGTGAAGAAAGTGAGCAGCAAATTAAAATGCGTGCCGACAGACTGAAAGGGAAAAATGCCAATTTATTTATTTCTACAGAAGTTGCTATCAATAAATTATTTAAACAAATAAAACAACTTGGTCCCGAGTTGGTGATTATTGATTCGATACAAACATTAGTTTCTGATTTTGTTGATTCCACTGCCGGAAGTATTGCACAAATAAAAGAATGTGCAGGTCAGCTTATGCGCTATGCAAAAGAAAGTAATGTGCCGGTATTTATTATTGGACATATAAATAAAGAAGGATATATCGCCGGACCAAAAATATTGGAACACATGGTAGATTGTGTGTTACAATTTGAAGGCGACAGAAATTATACGCATCGTATTTTGCGCACTATTAAAAATCGTTTTGGTTCCACCAGCGAAATTGGTATTTATAAAATGGAAGGTGATGGTTTGCAACAGGTAAATAATCCGAGCGAATTATTAATCACCGAAAAAGAAGAACCACTAAGTGGTGTTGCTATTGCAGCAACCATGGAAGGTATGCGACCGATGTTGATTGAAGTGCAGGCATTGGTAAGCCCTGCAGTATATGGCAATCCGCAGCGCACCGCAACCGGTTTCGATTTGCGACGCATGAGTATGCTGCTTGCTGTATTGGAAAAACGTGGCGGTTTTGCATTTGGAAATAAAGATGTGTTTTTAAACATTGCAGGTGGTTTGCGTGTGGAAGATCCTGCTATTGATTTAAGTATTGCTTGTGCATTATTGTCGTCTATTAGTGATATTGCGTTGCCGTTGAATATTTGTTTTGCTGCTGAGGTTGGATTGAGTGGTGAACTGCGCGGCGTAAGTCGTATCGAACAACGAATTACTGAAGCGGAAAAATTAGGGTTTGATACGATTTATATTTCTAAGCATAATATGAAATCGCTTAACGTGGCGAAATACAAAATCGAAATTAAAGCGGCGGGGAAGATGGAGCAGATTTACAAGGAGCTCTTTGCTGAGGGGTGAGATACAAGGAACGCGGATGACGCGGATTAATTTTTTCCGTATTATGTATGGGTGGATTTGCGCGGATTTGGTTTTTACTAAATTGAAAACTTTCGTTGCTAATTGACATTTTTATGGGAACGCGGATGACGCGGATTTATTTTGTCCGTATTATGTATGGGTGGATTTGCGCGGATTTGGTTTTTACTAAATTGAAAACTTTCGTTGCTAATTGACATTTTTATGGGAATGGGAACGCGCATGACGCGGATTTATTTTGTCTATAGGATGTGTGGGTGGATTTGCGCGGATTTGTTTTTGACTGGGATGAACATTTTCACTATCTATTTTCATTTAGTATCAATGTGAACAATTATTAAAAGGAACACGGATTGAACGGATTTAACGGGTTTACACAGATTAAATCCGTTTTTATCAGTTAAATCCGTTCAATCCGTGTTCCCCTTCTCTTCCAAAATTCCCTTCAAACCACCAAACTATTTCCTATGATTTTAATCATTTGATACGAAACAACCTCGGTTCACCTTTGTGTGAAAATTAGGTTATGGCATTTAAAACGATTATTGAGCCGTTTCGGATTAAAACGGTTGAGCCCATTAAAATGAGTTCGGTTGCGGAGCGGAAAAATTATATTAAAAACGCACATTACAATCCCTTCCTCTTAAAATCATCGCAGGTAATTATTGATATGCTTACCGACAGCGGAACATCTGCCATGAGTCAGAACCAATGGGCTGCCATGATGCAGGGCGATGAAAGTTATGCAGGCGCTGCAAGCTGGGAACGTTTTTATGATGCCGTAAACGATTTAACAGGTTTCGAATTTGTTTTGCCTACGCACCAGGGCCGTGCTGCCGAACGTATTTTATATGGTTATCTGGGAGGTAAAGGAAAAATATTTATCAGCAATACACATTTTGATACTACCAGAGCAAATATTGAATTTAGTGGCGCAACGGCAATCGATATTCCCGTAAAAGAAGGAAAAGATTTCGACAGCGATTATCCTTTTAAAGGCAATTTAGATATAACATTATTACAACAACTCATAAAAAAACATGGAAAAAATATTGCAGCAGTAATTGTTACTGTTACCAATAATAGTGGTGGCGGACAACCCGTGAGCATGGAAAACATGAAAGCAGTATCTGCACTCTGCAAAAAAAATAAATTATTATGCATTCTCGATTGCTGCCGCGTTGCAGAAAATGCTTATTTTATTAAACATCGTGAAAAAGCGTATGCCAATCACAGCTACCGACAAATTGCGCAACAAATGTTTGCGTTAGCCGATGGTGCTATTATGAGTGCAAAAAAAGATGCTTTAGTAAATATGGGCGGATTTTTAGCTGTGGCCGATAAAAAATTAGCCGATGCCTGTATGAATTTACTCATCATCACCGAAGGTTTTAGCACTTACGGCGGTTTGAGTGGTCGCGATATGGAAGCCATTGCTGTCGGATTAAAAGAAGTGTTTGACGATGATTATTTAAATTATCGTATTAAAAGTACTGCCTATTTAGGAGATCGAATTAAACAACATGGTGTGCCAATTTTATATCCTATTGGCGGACATGCTGTATATGTTGATGCAAAAAAATTATATCCGCAAATTCCGGTGCATGAATATCCCGGACAAGCATTGGTTTGTGAATTGTATACTACAGGTGGCATTCGTTGCGTGGAAATTGGCAGTGTGATGTTCGGAAAATATAATAAATCAGGTAAATTAATTCCCGCACCTCAGGAATTAGTTCGCCTCGCTATTCCGCGAAGAGTTTATACCCAATCGCATATCGATTATGTAATCGAAGTTTTCGACGAAGTGCTCAAAAACAGCAAAAAAGTAAAAGGCTTAAAAATCACCAAAGAGCCCCAATTTTTAAGACATTTTACGGCGCATTTTGAGCGGTTGAAATAAGGGCTTAAAGGAACCTGCCCGGCGGCAGACAGGCACTGGTCTAACAGATTGAACGGATTTTTTAAACGTATAATTTTTTGGAGCATCAACATTTTTCACTCTATCACAATCCCTTCCCGCTTTTCGATGCAACAAAATGTGAATTAAAAATAATAGCCAAAGCCGGCTGTTTAATTAGCACATCATCAAATCAGCACATTAGCACATTAATTTGTTTTCGCTACAATCGAAGCTCGTTCCGCACTCTTAGGAACTATTAAATAAGTTTACCACAAATCCTCTCACCAAAAATCACCCCAAAAATTCCCCATATTATCACCTCAAACATTGACATAAGTCACCCCGAACAGCATACCTTTTCGGTGAAATTTGCAGTAAATAAAAATTATTATGCCAATTTATCAGCAATTAGGTAAAATACCGGATAAACGTCATATTGTTTTCCGCGATAGCGAAGGAAAATTATATAATGAGGAATTAGTGGGCACCCAGGGCTTCAGCAGTTTGTCGTCGCTGGTGTATCATATTTATCCTCCAACAAGAGTTATTAAAACCGAAAAACCATATTCGGTAGCACCAAAAATTGCTATCGAAAACAATATGCGCATGCTGAGTTTCAGCGGTTTTGATATTCCTCAGGAGACCGATTATATTGAAAGCAGAAAAGTATTGTTTGTAAACAACGATTTACATATTGGTTTAGCTGCACCAACATCAACACCGGATTATTTTTTCAAAAATGCCGATGCCGATGAACTTATTTTTATTCACAAAGGCTCAGGAACTTTAACTACCATGTTTGGTGATATCGATTTTGAAGCGCACGACTATCTGGTAATTCCAAGAGGCACTATTTATAAAATTGAATTTGATACAGAAGACAATCGGTTTTTATTTATCGAATCTTTTAGTCCTGTAGTTACCCCGCGCCGCTATAGAAATGAATTCGGACAATTATTGGAACATTCCCCATTTTGTGAACGCGATATTAAACGCCCTGTCGAATTAAAAACGTATGATGTGGAAGGTGAATTTCCCATCATGATTAAAAAACGTGGAGAAATTTTTCCATACACTTATGCCAACCATCCGTTCGATGTAGTTGGTTGGGATGGTTACCATTATCCTTACGCATTTAATATTCACAATTTTGAACCACTAACCGGACGTATTCACATGCCGCCTCCGATACATCAGAATTTTGAAGGGAATAATTTTGTGGTATGTTCATTTGTGCCAAGGTTGTACGATTATCATCCACAGGCAATTCCTGCACCTTATCACCACAGCAATATCGATAGCGATGAAATATTATATTATGTGGAAGGCAACTTCATGAGCAGAAATAATATTAAACCGGGCCAGCTCACCTTACATCCTGCAGGTATTCCGCACGGACCACACCCGGGAGCTATTGAACGCAGCATAGGCCAAAAAGAAACGCAGGAATTAGCAGTAATGATTGATCCGTTTAAACCGGTAATGATAACTCAGGCTGCAGTTGAATATGAAGTAGATGAATATTATTTATCGTGGATTAAAAACAATGGCGTAAATCAAAACGTAGTAACGAATTAAATTATATCACCAATAAATTTATCACAATGGATACTTTATTAGTAGAAAAACAAACAACAAACATACAGGAAGAATTTCTTCCTTTAAATGGTACCGATTTTATCGAATTATATGTTGGTAATGCTAAACAATCAGCGCATTTTTATAAAACAGCATTTGGATTTCAATCACTTGCTTATTCCGGATTAGAAACAGGCAATCGCGAATGTGCTTCTTATGTATTACGTCAAGGCAAAATTACTTTGATTTTAACTACACCTTATAACAGCAGTTCACTGGTAGCAGAACATATTAAAAATCATGGTGATGGTGTAAAAGTAATTGCATTTACTGTTGATGATGCTGAATATTCATTTGCACAAACTACCGAACGTGGTGCAGAACCATTTTTATTCCCAACCGTAAAATCAGATGCCGATGGCGAAATTAAAATTGCCGGCATTAAAACGTATGGCGAAGTAATTCACTTATTTGTTGAACGCAAAAATTACAATGGTGTATTTCTTCCCGGCTTTACAAAATGGGAAAGCGAATACAATCCAACACCAATAGGTTTAGAATATGTTGACCATTGTGTTGGCAATGTTGGTTTAGGCAGAATGAATGTATGGGCGAAATTTTATGAAGAAGTATTAGGATTTAAAAACCTGATTACATTCGACGATAAAGATATTTCTACCGAATACACTGCCTTAATGAGTAAAGTAATGGCAAATGGCAATATGCGCATTAAATTCCCAATAAATGAACCTGCCATTGGTAAAAAGAAATCACAAGTAGAAGAATATCTCGATTTTTACGAAGGCGAAGGTTGTCAGCACATTGCCGTTGCTACCGACGATATCATTTTTACCGTAAGCGAATTACGCAAACGTGGTGTTGAATTTTTATATGTTCCCGGCACCTATTACGATACCGTTTCCGAACGTGTGGGAACAATTAATGAAGATTTAAATACCTTAAAAAGTTTGGGCATCATGGTTGATCACGATGAAGATGGTTACCTGTTGCAAATATTCACCAAACCTGTAGAAGACCGACCAACAATGTTTTTCGAAATAATTGAACGTTGTGGCGCCAAATCGTTTGGTAAAGGAAACTTCCAGGCGTTATTTGAAAGTATTGAAGAAGAACAACGCAAACGCGGAACCTTATAAATTAGTCTAGTTCAATTAACATTTGATTTTGAGCCCCGGGAAACCGGGGTTTTTTATTTTCATTATGTAAATAAATTGTCGTTTATTATTTTTATTGCATTATTCACCTTTAAAACGATGATGTATGTGCAGATTGAAATGTGGTTACCGGAGTGTAATATTCCTTCCTTTTATTATCTATAAACGCGTTTACACGTTTAAACCCCTAACAAGTAACAACTTAGCCGCTTCAATTCGGAATTAGTTAAATGGTTTAGCGACTGTTTTTGCACTCAATTAACCTGGTAATTAATGGCCGGGCAATTATGTCATTATTGACTTCACGTTGTAAATATTGTTTACCCTTAAATAATAATTGATGGAACATTTTCCCTTAAATGTGATACATGATATTAGTAATATCATATATCCAAAACTTTGTGCTGCTTGTCACGAAACATTAAATAAACATGAAAAAGTAATTTGTTTAAAATGTCAGCTCGGGCTTCCGAAAACCGACCACGTTTTATATGATGATAATCCGGTAGCCAAAAAATTCTGGGGTAAGGTGCCCATAGAGCGGGCATTGGCGATGTATCATTTTCATAAAACCTCCCGTTTACAGGAGGTAATGCATGCATTAAAATACAAAGGCCGGCAGGATGTTGGTATTCGTCTGGGCAATTTAATGGGTTACCATTTACAGCAGTATCAATTATTTGCTGATGTTGATTATTTAACCGCTGTTCCTTTACATAAAGACAAATTAGAAAAACGTGGCTACAATCAAAGTGGTGTTATTGCAGCAGGATTAAGTGAAGTATTACATATACCCTATGATGCGGATATTTTACAACGCAGTCTGTTTACTGAAACCCAAACAAAAAAATCGCGAATGGAACGTTGGGAAAACGTGAAGGATATTTTTGAAGTGCAAAAACAGGATTTAGTGACCAATAAACACATTTTATTATTGGATGATGTAATTACTACCGGTTCTACATTAGAGGCTTGTGCAGTTAAGCTAATAGCCAATCAGGGCACAAAAGTTAGTATAGTTGCAGTAGCACATGCTGAATTGTAGTTGTTACTTTTGTATAACAGGGAAGTTTATTTCCACTCCGCCAAATCCTTTATAATAACGGGCAAGTCCGGGAATCATAGAACCTTCAAAATCGAAGATAAAATCAGTATTGGCATATTGCTGAATTATGCCATCGATTAATAAACTCATAGCATTTAATTCTTTCCCTTTTTCCGACGACACCGCAGATAAATAAATTAACATTTTATTACTTTTCAGGATAAAACATAATGCCAGCAGTTGATTATGTTCATCAACCACACCTTTAATAAATCCTTTGTTTAAACTCAATGCTTTTTCGAGCAATTTACGCAAACGCTCTAAATCATTGTCGTTTTGAACACCAGCCAGTTCTTCTGCCAAATATTTTTTTCGAAATGCAATTAATTCGTTGGCCGTATTCAATGTAACCGTATTCAGGTTAGCCTTCATCGCCTTTTTTACATTGCGTTTATTATTTACTGCATAAGCCGAAAGTAGTGTTTCGTAAGGTTTGTGTAAATCAATATGATGAGTAATTTTTTGTTTCACCTTTACAAATGAGCTGGACATTTCATTAAAGGTGTTGAGCTGCAACTGCATTTTTCTAAAAGCCGAAGGAATTTGTTCAACGCAATAATGCAAATGATTAGCCAATGCAGCATCGGTATAAAACAAACCCAATTGCTGGACAAAAAATGGCTGATAAATTTGTTTGAAGACAACCCTGTTTTTAAATGGAAGGGGGAAAACAGCTTTATAGTCGTCGATTACCAATGCATCCCATTGTTCCTCCGCGGTAATATTTAAATACCAGGAATAAGCATATGGCAATGCATTAATTGCATGGTCGATACAGTTATCCCATTTTTCAAAAACGATGTCCTTGTGACGGAGGTATTGGATTTTCATTATATAATGATGGTGCGATGCTAAGCAATAATTCAGAAATATGCCAATAATTAACGTAACATTTAGGTAATTTAAGATTTCAGGGCTAAAAGAAGCGGTATCCACTTTCTGCGCTGGTGGTTTGGAGTGCCTTTTATGTATATAGGAGTAACCACAATGCTTTCTGCCCCAGAGCCGTCAAATTGAACTACCTTTGCACTACATGGCTGAAGTAATACAAACAAATAAAAAAGAACGTGCAGTGCTTATTGGGTTGGTTACCAAAGACCAAACCCTGGAGCAGTTAAATGAGTATCTCGCAGAATTAGAGTTTTTAACCACCACTGCAGGTGCCGAAACGATAAGTACCTTTTACCAGCGCCTGCCTCATCCCGACCATCGCACATATGTTGGGAAGGGAAAGTTGCAGGAAATAAATCAATTTGTGCAGGATAATGCCATAGATTTAGTGGTGATTGACGATGAAATTTCTCCATCACAATTGCGCAATATTGAAGCGGAGCTTAAGATTAAAATTGTTGACCGCAGTATGCTCATTCTCGATATTTTTGCAACACGTGCTCAAACGGTGCAGGCAAAAACACAGGTAGAGTTAGCGCAAACGCAATATATGCTTCCCCGTTTAAAAGGGTTGTGGTCGCATTTAGACAGGATTAAAGGTGGTATTGGTATGCGTGGTTCGGGTGAAAAAGAAATTGAAACTGACCGTCGTGTTGCGCAACAAAAAATTGCGTTGTTAAAAGAAAAGCTGTTAAAAATTGGCTTACAAAACGAAACGCAGCGCAAAAATCGCGGGGAATTAATTCGTGTTGCCTTAGTGGGTTATACCAACGTGGGTAAATCGACACTGATGAATGTGTTGAGTAAAAGTGAGGTGTTTGCGGAAAATAAATTATTTGCCACGCTGGATACTACTGTTCGAAAAGTGGTGTTGGATCGCACACCATTTTTGTTAAGCGATACGGTTGGGTTTATTCGCAAATTACCGCATCATTTAATTGAAAGTTTTAAATCGACATTGGATGAAGTGCGTGAAAGTGACATTTTATTACATGTGGTAGATATTGCACATCCTGCATTTGAGGAACATATTAATGTAGTAAATGATACATTAAAAGAGTTGGAAGCGCAGGAAAAGCCGACTATTTTAATTTTTAATAAAATGGACCTTTATGAGGAAAGATATTTTGATAAATATCTGACCAACGAAATCAAAAAAGATATTTTAGATGAACTAAAAAATTCGTGGATGCAAAAATCGAATGCGCATTGTGTATTTATTTCTGCAACCGAAAAAAATAATATTGAAGAATTGCGTAACCGACTCACCGATTTGGTAAAAGAGCAATACCAAATAAGGTATCCTTATAAAACGGAGTTTTTTTAAGGTATTTAATTTAAATTTCATTTAATATTATTCCAATTACCAATAAGTGTTTATTGGAAATTTTCAATTATAATTGATCAAATCGCCAATGAGATACTGCGACAATTAATAAACTATAAAAAAACAAACATCAATTCTGAAAATTTATTCCTGGTGTTTTTTTTAATGAATTATTCTGATGAAATAAATTCGGATAATTTATAATTGTAAAGAATTAAGTAATTGAGGTATTTTGCCAAACTACTTAAATAAAAATGTTTGATAAGATTAAATACACCATACTTCCGGTTGTTGACATTTTGGCTTTTTGGTTGACATTATGCAAGATGTCATAACAAGCAACAGAAACATAGAATAAAAGAGGCAGACCATCCGCATAATTGCCTTGGGCTCCTATACTTAACATAAATATTTCAAAAATTAGATGGCTTTTATTGTTGTGCAGGTTTTTCATCGAATCCAGATTATTTCACGTTTGCTAATGTTCCAATAGCTTATTGTTCAACAACTTACCTTGTTTTTAAAGAACGTGATGCTGACCACGCTATCAGACAGCCTATAATAGCTGAATGAAATTGGGACATGGGTAAAGTCAATATTGAAGGAACACAGGTAACTGCATGACAGAATCCAGCCCCGAATGAAGTAAATCTGAAATATAATATTTTTTCCTTATCTTAGCTATGCGGAAGTTGAAATATCATTTAAAACATTTTATTTAGACACTGTAGTTGATGAATTTGAAAACCTCTTAATTGAACCAATTTCCTGCACTCCATTCTTAGAGAAATATATTGCTGACAATACTGATTGAAATAATTTCAATCCATTAATATCTCCAGGCAAACTGGAAGTATTTAATGGCCTTGCTGATAATTATAACTTGACTATTGATGAAGGATTAGTTGAAATTAATTCAACACCTGTTTAATCATTATTTGAGACAATAAACTATAAGCTTTCAATTCAAACAAAATATAATAATATGAAAAAGCACATTGTATTTTCTCTATTCTTTTTGTCGCTATTTACACCAATTTATAACCAAACAACAAATAAATTTCCTAAAAATGGCAGCGCCGGAATTGGAACCACGGTTCCGAATAATTCTGCAATTCTTGAAATGGTATCCACGAATAAAGGAGTATTGGTACCGCGTATGACTCAATTGCAACGCGATGCAATAGCAAGCCCTGCAACAGGATTGCTCATTTATCAAACAGATATTATTGCCGGGTTTTATTATTATTCCGGGACAGCATGGACAGCGGTTGGTGCCAATACAACATTGTCAAATTTAAATGCAACCACAGCTATTAATTCGAATTTATTGCCTAATGCAAGCGGTACACTTAATCTTGGTTCTAATGCATTTAAATGGAATAATATTTATCTCAATGCACTTAAGATTGGTGGGGCAACACAAACAAGCGCATTTATTCCATATACTTCCGGCACCGGAATTAATATTACCGGAACAACCATCACTAATATTGCTCCTGATCAAACAGTAGTATTATCCGGTGGCGGGGCAACTATAATTACCGGAAGCTATCCTAATTTTACAATCAGTTCTACGGACAATAATACAACCTACAATGCAGGCAGCGGGTTATCTCTCACAGGAAATACATTTGATAATACAGCACCTGATCAGGTAGTTACTTTAACGGGAACAGGTGGAACAACAATAAGCGGATCTTATCCTGATTTTACAATCAATTCTTCTAGTGGGGGAAGTGGATGGTCGCTCACCGGAAATGCAGGTACTATTGACGGGACGGATTTTATCGGGACAACTGACAGCGCGCCAATTAATTTTCGGGTAAACAATGAAAATGCAGGGCGGATAGACGGATTAAACGACAATTTAATGCTCGGGCATTTTTCGGGTAATTCAAGTATTGGAAATAATAATATTGCATTAGGTTCTTATACAATGAATCTTAGTTCGGCGGTAGCATATAACATCGCAATTGGCAATTATACATTGTTTTCAAATACAACAGGTGGGGCTAATACTGCTATTGGTTACAGAGCATTATTTTACAATGAAACAGGAGGAAGCAATATTGGAATAGGATATTATTCAAATGGTAGCACAACCGGCTCTGACAATATTGGTATTGGCTATGAAGCCGGAGCAGGTTTTTACACAGGTAGCGGAAATGTAGCAGTAGGCGACTTATCAGGCGGATCATCTGGTGATCAAAATGCAGCATTTGGCTTTAGGGCTTTATCCCAGGGAGGTTCCGGAAATTTGAATACCGGAATCGGATCATATTCTTTGTATGCTAACTTTGGCGATAACAATACTGCAATTGGAGCAAATACTTTGGGAAGTAATACGAGTGGGAATAACAATACAGCTATAGGTTTTGCAGCAGACGTAGTTTCCGGAAACCTACATAATGCAACCGCAATTGGATATAATGCGAAAGTGGGTACGAGTAATAGTTTGGTACTTGGAGGAACAGCGGTTGATGCTGTTAATGTTGGAATAGGAACACCAAGTCCAACTTGCAGATTGGAGGTTGTAGGGGGAAATGCTAAAATAAACGAACTAAATATTGGAACGGGTGGAACAAATACAGATCCATATGTTTTTGGCAATACCTGTTTAGGTTTATATTGCTTAAATATGAATGAGGGTAGTGCTAACACAGCAGTTGGAAATCAAGCACTTTCTCAAAATGTAAATGGCGCTGCAAATACCGCAATTGGTGGAGGTTCAATGAATTACAATACAGATGGATATGAAAATACAGCAATTGGGTATGCGTCATTGCAGGTCAATTCAATTGGAAATAATAATACTGTTGTTGGAGTGGCAGCTTTACATATTAATTCAGAAGGAAATTTTAATAACGCATTAGGAAGTTGGGCACTCGGTTCAAATAATGTTGGAAATAATAATATTGCATTGGGATATTATGCTTTATACAGCAATACCTCAGGAAATAACAATACAGCTGTCGGCAATTATTCTTATAATAATAATTATTCTCAATTTTCAAATTCAACAGCATTAGGCTATGGGACAGAAATTTCTGCAGATAATCAAATACGCCTGGGAAATATTGATATTACCAGCATTGGCGGTTTCACCGACTGGACAAATATCTCCGACAAACGGTTTAAAACAGATATAAACAACAAAGTACCGGGTTTGGAATTTATCACTAAATTAAATCCAGTTACCTATCACCTCGACATGGATGCCATAGCCTCTTTCTTAAAAACACCTGACAGTTTGCGCCTAAAAGAAAGTGAACAAATAAAAGGAAGCATATTACAAACCGGATTCATTGCGCAGGAAGTTGAAAAAGCAGCAGAAGAAATTGGTTATGATTTCAGTGGTGTAGATAAACCAAAAAATGAAAATGATTATTACGGTTTGCGCTATGCAGAATTTGTAGTTCCGTTAGTAAAAGCAGTACAGGAACTGGACTCACTAAATACATACCAACAATCCGAAATTGATACATTAAAATCACAAATTGCAATGTTAACATCAATAATTAATACTGCTAATTTAAATGACGGAGTAATTTCGGTTGGAATAGAAAATACTGACAATGTATTGCTCGGTCAAAACATCCCCAACCCATTTGATCATTCTACTTTAATTCCCTTCCGCATTCCTAAAGGTTGTAGTGATGCAAGTATTTTGATTTCGAATGTTGGCGAAGGAAAGGTAATTACCGCAGTTCCAATTTCCTGCGAAGAAACACATATCAGTTTTGATGCCGGGGAATTGGCGAGCGGAACGTATACGTATTCATTAATTGTGGATGGAGTTGTTATAGGCACAAAACAAATGGTACTGATCAAATAAATATTTTTTGAATAAATTTTCAACGACATCCCGATTTTTTTTGGGATGTGGTTGAAAAACTAGAATGCTTTTTAGAGCTGTTTATTCTTTTGATGGGATACCTTTTTAAATTATCGATAATATTAATTCTATCTATTTTAATGATCCTTTTTTTTAGGTACTTTATCATCAGGATATATTTTAATAAAGCTTCGAAAAATAAATTCAACTTTAAATTAGATCAACTTAATAAAATTAAATCTATGAAAAACGTAATAATACTCACCGCACTATTAATAACTAGTTTTACCAACCGTTTAAATGCCCAAGCTTATACAAAAGAAGATATTTCTGTATCAATTGCATATGGTTTTCCAAATTCCATTGGATTATTTCATTCCAGTGGTTATGTATTTCCCATTTATGGCTTAAATTTAGGTTTTTATAGTCAATGGGATGGTTATAAAACATCGACTTTAGGGCCAATTTTCTTAAATATTGAAAAAGGTATTACAGGTGAGCAAGCATTAGGTTTGCGTGTAGTCTACGCATCGCGGAAAATAGGATACCTGTTTTCAAGCGGAGCAGGTGCCGACACAATAGACTACAATTGTACATTTAATACGTCAACACTTGAAATATTTTTAACAAGAACTAAACACTTCGGTAATTTCGATCAATTTGATCCATATTATCGCACCGGATTAGGATATCGAAAAGGCTTTTATACTGCAACTTCAGACGGACCATATCCAGATATCTCAACCTTTAGAGTTTTTCCTATCGGTTTTCTATTTACAATAGGAGCGCAATATTACATTCTAGAAAATTTAGGTTTCTATTTAGAAGCAGGATATTCTTCAACTATATTATTAATGGGAATAAATTTTAGATTATAATTGTAGAATTAGAATGATCATATCCTCCCAAATAATTAGTGGTTAAAATAATTGCACTTTAGATAATCAGTGTAATATGCAAATCATTTATAATTTCTTGTCTTGATCTGTCGGAAAAGAACCAGCCTAAGGGTAATTCCACAGTTTCCCTATTTAATTTAATTTCAAAATAATGGTCTTCCGGATTAATTTTATTTACTGTTAAATCTGCAATATGCACATACGAACAACCACCTGCATCACAACCATGAATTAAAGCATTCATTGGAGTGCGCACTTCGGTTAAAATTCGCCATCAGGTGCTGTTGGCAAAATAACATTGCTGATAAAAATAATATTGAATTTTATAAGTTTTATTTTCCCCTCCGCAATTAACAGGTTGGCTTGTTCCTGCAAATTAACATAGATTTGAAATATTGTTGAAAAACCCGAATTTTCTGAATATCCTCCATCTGCTATATGCCCACATGGTTTATTATTTTGGCAATCAAATTCTCCAGCAGGTTGGAAATAAGGGGAACGACAACTTAAGCCAACTACTGCACTATAAGTTAATTGACTTTCAACAAAATGCATCATGTCAATAGATTGTATTTTAGCCTGCTCTGCAAAATCTCTGATTCTGCAGCACCGTGCCAGGACTCTGTCCGACGCAAACTATAAATTAACAAATATACTTTGGTCTTGAGCGTTCATTAAATTATATTCTAAACAGCCGGAACCACAATTAATCATTAATGGATAAAATCCTTTGTATTTCTCCGTGGGCTGTTTCTTTGGGCGCTCTATGGTTACGGCTGTTCTCGGGATTGTAGGTTCAAGAAATATTATTTCACAAACTGGTCATTACGCCATTGGCCTTCCATTACGCTGCCATCTTTAAATGTGTAGCGACCGTAGCCTTCTTTTTTATTATTTACAAATTCACCATCATACATATCGCCATTGGCAAATTTCAATACAGCTTTACCTTCGTAATTACCATTTTTAAACATGCCCGCATACACATCGCCCTGCGCAAAAGTATACGTACCAAAACCATCGTAAACACCATCTTTAAAATTACCTTCATACACAGAACCATCCTTTAAATGATATTTACCAAATCCGTTTAACAAATTATTTTCGAAATTACCTTCATATTTATCACCATTCATATATTCATAAATACCAAAACCCTGATATTTTCCATTTATAAACTGGCCGGTATATTTTTCACCTTTTTTCATTTCGAAAATACCTTTACCATGCAAACTGTTATTCATAAATTCACCGGTGTACACATCGCCGTTGGCATATACTAAAACACCCTTGCCATTGTATTGGTCGTTTTTAAATTCGCCGGAATAGGAACTGCCATCTGTAAATTTGTAAACCCCTTTTCCATTTTTTAAATTATTCGCAAACATCCCGGTATACACTTCACCATTATCATATTTATATATACCTTTTCCATTATAATCTCCGGCTTTAAATGCGCCGGAATACGAACTGCCATTAGCAAACGTATATGTGCCTTCACCTTCATAATCGTCTTTCGCAAATGAGCCTACATATTTATCACCACTGGCAAAAGTAAATTCACCTTTGCCGTGTTTCATGTTTTTTTTGAATTTCCCGGTATACGTATCACCATTATCCCAACGGTAAGTTCCGTTACCTTTTTCACAATTTCCCTGAATGCATCCTGCTTGTGCAAACATCTGATTGCCCATTATAAAGGCAATTACAACAACAAATATTTTTTTCATGTTTTGAATAATTTTTTAGTAAGCAAATAATGGAAATGATTTCGCAAATGCAGTAACTTCTGAACGCACTGCAGCAATCATAGTTTCGTCATCCGGCGACATAATTAATCTGTCAATCCACTCTACTATTTTCACCATATCATTTTCTTTCATACCACGTGTAGTAACAGCAGGTGTACCAATTCTGATTCCACTGGTAACAAAAGGCGATTTATCATCAAAAGGCACCATATTTTTATTTACCGTAATATGTGCAGCACCTAAAAGGTTTTCTGCTTTTTTTCCGGAAATATTTTTGTTGCGTAAATCAATCAGCATTAAATGATTGTCGGTCCCGTCAGAAATAATTTTATACCCTTTTCCAATAAATGCTTTTGCCATGGCTTGTGCGTTCGCAATTATTTGTTTGCAATAACCAACATACGATTCACTTAAATCTTCGCCGAAGGCTATAGCTTTTGATGCGATAACATGTTCCAGCGGACCGCCTTGAGTTCCCGGAAATACAGCACTATCAATAATAGCACTCATCATTTTCACTTCACCTTTTGGTGTTGTTTGTCCCCAAGGGTTTGGAAAATCTTTTCCAATCATAATTAAACCACCACGAGGGCCGCGTAATGTTTTATGTGTAGTAGTAGTAACAATATGACAATGAGGGATAGGGTCATTTAATAATTTGGCAGCAATTAATCCGGCAGGGTGTGAAATATCTGCCATTAAAATAGCCCCAACGCTATCGGCAATTGCTCTAAAACGGGCATAATCCCAGTCGCGGGCATAAGCACTTGCGCCGGCAATAATCAGTTTAGGTTTTTCTGCTTTGGCAATAGCTTCCACCTTATCCATATCGATACGACCCGTTTCCTCTTCTACCGAATAAAATACCGGTCGGTATAATTTGCCCGAAAAATTCACTGGACTACCATGTGTGAGGTGACCACCATGAGAAAGGTTAAAACCAAGTAAAGTATCACCGGGATTTAGACAAGCCAGCATAACTGCTGCATTTGCCTGAGCACCGCTATGTGGTTGCACGTTGGCAAACTCGGCTCCGAATAATTTTTTCACCCTGTCGATAGCCAGCTGTTCTGTTTCATCAACAAATTCGCAACCGCCATAATATCGTTTGCCGGGATAACCCTCAGCATACTTATTGGTCATACAACTGCCCATGGCTTCCATCACCTGTGGGCTGACAAAATTTTCGCTGGCAATAAGTTCAATGCCTTCGGTTTGACGATGTAATTCTTTATTAATAATGTCGAATACTGCGGTATCTCTTTGCATAGTTGGTTATTTGATTTGGCAAATGTAATTAATGGTGAGTAAGAATTCTATGATAAAACAAAAAAAGGCTGCCTTTAAGTGGCAGCCTTGATATAATTAAATTAATTTAAATTAATGATTCATTATCACTCTTTCGTTTTGTGATTCGTTGCCTGCAGTTAATTTAATAAAATACATGCCATCAGCTAAACGATAATCCTGAAGATTAATAGTAACTGTATGTTCGCCAGGTGTGCCGGAAACATTTTGTTGTTGATTAATAATAGCAATCAACTGACCTGTTACACTAAATAATTCCATACGGATATCTTCCTGATTTGCACTTAACTGATAATTAATAGTAATTGGACCATTGGTAACTGATGGTGAAACATCAAGACCGATGTTAGCTGTTATATCATCAATTGCATTAGCTGTTCTGAAATGTGCTGTCGCATTTTCCAAATCGGAAATCGTAAAGAAAATATCGGCAGTAAATGGATCAGGGTTAGCAATATGGTTTTCTAATTCCCAATAATCGAAAGCAAAACCAGGAGAAGGTGTTGCAACTAAATCCATCATATTACCGCTAACATACACGGTGCTATAAGGATAAGTTCCTGGATAAAAAGCTTCAACAGAAGCAGTTCCTGCACCCGGAGGATATACATCTAATGTAAAATCATAATTAGGTAATTCTGTCCCTGCAAACCATGCAGTAACAGTATCGGCACTGGTTAATGACACATAAACACTATCATCTGTAGTACTTGGAAGCGGTGAGTGATTATTAAATTCCCAATGGTCGAAAGTAAATGTAGGGTCAGCAATAGCTTTAAACTCTAATTCAGTTCCACCAAAATAAGTTGCAGGAAACGGATAATAACCCGGAGTAATTAAATTCACTTTCACATTGTTAGGGCTTCCAACAGGTTCAACCTGAACTACGACTCCGTAAGATGCAACATCAAAACAATCTTCTACACCACTTGGTAAAAACGCACAACGTTCTTCAATAAATTCACGAAGATCATCGTAATTATTACTCCAATCAGCATATGAGCCACCCCATCTGTCGGTATGACGTTCCATTTCAGGATCCATAACAGCGCGCATACTATCTAATCTTCCCAAAATAACATCACAATCGAAAGTTGTGCTAATCATATCACCAAAACGGTTGATATAATCATCTTTAAAATCTTCATTTGCCAATAATTCATTGGCGATATCAATATGTCCGTTAGGGTCAACACCACCTAATGAAAGCGGATCACATGGATCGGCAGTTGGTGAGTCGTCAGGAATACCGGTATAATTAATATAGTGACCGAAAGTGGCATCTTCATCCCATAACACATAGCGCCATTGTAATGCACCACCTGCAGGATCATAACCTCTCCACCATGCTGTATTCCAGTTCAACCAGTCGGAACAAACTGAAAACGTATTCACCAAAATATAATCGATTAAACTTTGGGTATTGAGGTTATCCTGCACATAATCATAATTTGTAGGGTCGGTCATATCGTTGGTAGTTACAAACGTCACAAACGGGCTCCAAGGTGCCATGGTGCCGTATTCAGCCCAGGTTCCACCCCAGCATTTGATATAATCCATTTCATATTCACCCTGATCGTAATAGTAATCGGTATAATCAGCATCATCAGCCTTCTCACGAGTATCGTAAACACCCCAATAATCGCCGTTGAGGAACATAATATTAAAGAAAGATGAACGCTCATCGAGTTCCAAATCATCTTTTTGGGCGATGTGATGTACAAAAGCATCGCGAACATGCGCACCACCATCAGATGAAGGATAGTTATCGTTTGCACCTGCTTTTGAAATCATGCGTTGATAACCTGTGCGGTCAGTTACATCGGCAAAAAATTCGTGGTCGATATCGTTATCATAACCAAACTGATCGTGCACTATATAATCGAAACCTCTTTGGTCATATGCCCATGAGTCATTACCGTGTTCATTAAAAGAGCCTGTAGCTTCATCAATCAGATTAAAGTCTTTGTCAAAAATTTCAAATGAGCCAATTGGTTCGATTCCCCAGCCGGTAGCATTTAATAAATTATCTATTTGTTCTCCGGCGACAGAAATTATCGGCATTTCTGTTGTTTCATCAATGAAATAAGTATTAGTAGAACAAAGTGATAATAAAGTATCGGTTGAAATAGGGTAAGCAACAGTTCTTAAAACTGTAGTTTCGTCAATGGTAATTGGTCCGGTATAAGTGGTAGCTGCTGCGGTAGGAAAAGCGCCATCTGTCGTATATCGAATTACCATGTTTGGTTCATCAACGGTGATGGTAACAGTAACTGAACCTGCATAATTTCCGGAATTTGGTTCCATATCCGGTTTTTTAGCATACGCAATTTTGGTAGGTGTGGTATTAGATGCATTTGGTGTTGGGTCTGTATAAATTCTCCAGTCAGCACCACCATTTGGAGAGCGTCCCCAGCTATGATTGGTTTGGTTTACTTTGTCAATTTCAAGTTCGTCCAACACGGTTCCGGCTGCGTCCGCAAAAACTATTTCTTCTGAACCTGTAGTTTGTGTCAGCTTAAAATTTGTGTGATAGTTGGTTCCAACAACTGTATTACGGTTTGAACACCAAAAACGCACAAACCCACCAGCGGCAATATTCACGCCGGCCGGAATAACATATTTGGTTGGGTCATCAGCATTATCGCTAAGGTGATAACCAGCCAGTGGAACTGCGGTAGCGCCTGCATTGTAAAGTTCAATCCAGTCTTCATAATCGCCATAGTTATCAGCAATATCGCTGAAGTTAGCTGCAGAATATTCGTTAATTACCACCTGTGCTACCGCGCAGGAGTAGGTTAAAAACCCTACAGATAATAGGAGGAGTAAACGTTTTTTCATATAACTATTAATTACTTGTGGTTTTGAGTGCCAATGTTTTGAACCTATAAATTTACGAACGAATTTGATTATTAGGTTGAAACTGACACGAAAATTACAATCAAATGGCTAAAAAGTTCAGTTTTTGTCACAAAACCCAAAAAAATGTAGTTCCGCATATTTTAAAGGATGGGTTAACTTAGCGCCCTAATTCAACAGCATGAAGGCTATAATACCAGTTGCCGGGGTAGGAACCCGTCTACGTCCGCATACCTATTCGCAGCCGAAACCACTTATTCCGGTTGCAGGCAAACCCATTTTAGGATTTATCATCGACAGGTTAGTGAAAGCAGGATGCACCGAGTTTGTATTTGTAATTGGTTATTTAGGCGAAAAAATTGAAGCCTTTGTTCGCGAAACCTATCCCGATTTAACCACGCGTTTTGTGATTCAAAATAAACGCGAAGGATTAGGACATGCCATTTATCTTACTAAAGATTATGTAACAAAAGGCGAAGATATTTTTATTGTTTTGGGTGATACCATTTTTGAAGGAGATATCGAATCGGTAATACAAAGTACAGATTCTGCCTTAGGATTAAAACGTGTCGACGACCCTCGTGATTTTGGTGTTGCTGAAGTTGATGAAGCATTTAATATTATCCGCGTAATTGAAAAACCTACTATTCCAAAATCAAATTTAGCGTTAGTGGGATTATATAAAATTAAAGAAAGCGAACAACTATTTGCCGCTCTTGAACAAATTATCAAACACGAATTTAAAACGCAGGGCGAATATCATTTAACTGATGCCATAATGTTAATGATTCAACGGGGAATTTCGTTTCGCGGATTTAAAATTCAAAATTGGTACGACTGCGGCAAAAAAGATATTTTGTTGGAAACCAATGCTATTTTATTAAAGAAATTAAACCCTGAAACATCACGCTACAGTGGATTTCAGAACTCCATAATTGTTGAACCTGTGAGTATTGCCGCCAATTGTGAAATTAAAAATTCCATTATTGGACCTAACGTAACTTTGGGCGAAAATACAACTGTAAACTATGCGATTGTACGCAATTCCATTATTGGAAATGATGCAACAATTGATGATGTTGTTTTACACGATTCGGTAATTGGAAGCGACACATTTATTAAAGGATTAAGTCAGAGTTTAAATATTGGCGACAATACTGAAATTGATTTAAGTCAGAGTTTTGATTAATTTTTATTCATCAATTAATTTTATTATTATTTGGTATGGCAAATCGTATTACTTCACTATTTAATATACAATATCCTGTTATTCAGGCGGGCATGATTTGGTGTAGTGGTTGGGAATTAGCAAGTGCCGTTTCCAATGCGGGAGGTTTAGGATTAATTGGCAGCGGCAGCATGTATCCGGATGTACTTCGCGAACAAATAAAAAAATGTAAAGCAGCAACAAATAAACCTTTTGGTGTTAATGTCCCCTTGTTGTATCCTGATATTGATAAACATATTCAAATCATTATTGAAGAAGGCGTAAAAATTGTTTTCACCAGTGCAGGAAGTCCCAAAACCTGGACTGCCCATCTTAAGCAACACGGTATAACAGTTGTGCATGTGGTGAGTAGTCGCAAATTCGCTATTAAGTGTCAGGAAGCCGGTGTTGATGCCATAGTTGCAGAAGGATTTGAGGCCGGTGGTCACAATGGTCGCGAGGAAACAACGACCCTTTGTCTGATTCCTGCGGTTCGTGACGTTGTCACAATTCCCGTAATTGCTGCAGGAGGTATTGGCGATGGAAGAGCTATGCTGGCATGTATGGCCCTGGGGGCAGACGGAGTGCAGGTTGGCAGCCGTTTTGCAGCCAGTATTGAAAGCAGTGCACATATCAATTTTAAGCAGGAAATTATTCAAAGTGATGAGGGAAGCACTACCCTTACCCTAAAAGAAATAACCCCGGTTCGATTAATCAAAAATAAATTTTACCAGGAGGTTGAAGCTGCCTACCAGCGCTGCGCAGGGCCCGATGAGCTCAAGAATATCCTAGGTCGCGGAAGGGCAAAAAAAGGCATGTTTGAAGGCGATTTGGCAGAAGGTGAACTAGAAATTGGACAGGTAAGTGCCACAATTAGGGATATCTTGCCCGCTGCAACCATTTTGCAAGAAATTATAAGCGGCTTTGAAGCAGCAAAATTGCGACTTTTAGCCGATTAGTCGTGTTTTCTTACAAATTGCCACTTTATCCACATAACCATGTCACATTTTCCCTATTTTTGTACAGATGAGTATGAGAAGTTTATTTTTACCTTTATCCACTAACGTTTTAAGTATGAAGACTCTAACTGTATTTTTATTAGCCATTAGCATGATGTTATCGTCGTGTTATAATGTTGATGAGCTGCCGGACACTAATAAGATTACCTACATAGTTACCGGAACTCAATTTGATGTTATTTACAAAGATGAAACCGGAAACAACCAGTATGTGTATGACCGCGAAGGTGTCTTCAAAGTTTACATTGAAGATATTGTTGGTGATCCTGTATTTATTTTAGCTAAAGGCAGCGACGATTTAAAAGTGCATATCCATGTTAAAGATGGTATTGACACTGTGCGCAAAGCAAAAGATGCCGGTTCAGAATTAGTTTACATCGACCTGGGTTCAAGCAGGGTTGAGTAATAGCATTAAACTCTTTACAAAGAGGATGTCTTTTATAGATATCCTCTTTTTTTTCCCTATCTTAAAAAGACAAAGACCTACCAGGTTTTAAAAACCTGGTAGGTCTTTTCTTTTTTAAATTATTGCTCATCCAAATTAATTTGACCCCATTTATGGATTAACTCCTGCTTTTGCATCACATGTGGGTATTTCATTTTTAACGCTAAATAAATATCTCATGCAAAAATTACTTTTTCCTTCGCTGTTCGTGGTGCTGATAGCATCAGGCATTTTAATAGGTGCTGAATCTAATCGCACACCGGAAGTAGATTTTACGGGAACATCCAAAATATTTGGATTGATTGTAGAATCCACTTACGGAACGCCATTGGTAAGTGCTGAACTTACGTTAGATAACAAAACAAAATTTTATCCTGATGAAAACGGTTTATATATTATTGAAAAATTACCAGCAGGTAAATACACATTAAAGGTGTCGGCTACCGGTTATATCGCTCAGAAAATTCCATTTGAAATTGCTGATGGCGAAACCAAAGAAATAAATATTACCATGGCTACGCAAGTAATCGCAATTGGCGATTCGGTGCAGGTTACTCAAGTAAAAGAAAGTTTAAGAGATAAAAAAACTGAAGCAGATTGCAAAATGGTTGCTCCTAGTAATGCTGAGTCATTGGATGGGTATGGCTATATGAATCTTTCAATGGATGAAGAAGTGATTGGAGGTGAAGTTGTTCATAATACTGAAGCATATGATGTAATTAATGAAAATACATTTAAGGCCGTTGTAGGCAATCCATTATCTACATTTTCTATTGATGTGGACAATGCTGCTTATGCCAATATTCGCAGGTTTATTAATTACGGTCAAACACCTCCAAAAGATGCTGTGCGTATTGAAGAAATGTTAAATTATTTTGATTACACTTATGCCGCACCAAAAGGTAACGACCCATTTGCAATTAACTACGAAATGAGTGAATGCCCATGGAATACTGAAAGCAAATTAGTAATGATTGGCTTACAAGGAAAAGATATTGATTACAATGAAGCTGCTGCCTCTAACCTGGTATTTTTAATTGACGTAAGTGGTAGTATGGCAGATCAAAATAAATTGCCCTTAGTAATTAGTTCACTCAATACTTTAGTAGATAATTTAAATGAAAAAGACCGCGTGGCATTGGTTGTTTATGCAGGTGCTGCCGGAGAAGTATTACCTTCTACCCCATGTAATCAAAAATCTACTATCAAAAATGCACTGAATAATTTACAGGCAGGTGGCTCCACAGCTGGCGGAGCAGGTATTAAACTTGCGTATGAAATTGCTGTAAAGAATTTAATTCCAGGAGGAAATAATAGAGTAATTCTTTGCACCGATGGCGACTTTAATGTAGGTGCCAGTAGCGATGCAGAGATGACCAGATTAATTGAAGAAAAAAGAAAAACAGGTGTATTTGTCAGTATTTGCGGATTTGGAATGGGCAATTATAAAGACAGTAAAATGGAAAAAATTGCCGACAATGGCAATGGTGCTTATTACTATATCGACAGTGAAAAAGAAGCCAAAAAAGTATTCACTACCGATATGCGTGGCACATTATTTACTATTGCAAAAGATGTTAAAATACAAATAGAATTTAATCCCGCTTTAGTAGAATCGTATCGTTTAATCGGGTATGAAAACAGAATATTGGCAAAAGAAGATTTTGATGATGATACTAAAGACGCCGGAGAACTTGGTGCCGGACATAAAGTGACTGCTTTATATGAATTAAAATTGCGCAAATCGGCCTATCAGCCATCAGGTATTAACAGCACTTCAGGAACTGTGGAAGATTTAAAATATCAAACCACTTCAATTAAAAATGATGCCTACAATACCGATGAAATAATGACCTTAAAATTGCGCTACAAAGCACCTAACAGTGAAACAAGTAAACTTATTGAGAAGTCACTTTATAAAACTACCGTTCCTTTTGCAAGCACTTCCGATAATTTCCGATTTGCAAGTGCAGTTGTTGAATTTGGTATGTTGCTTCGCGATTCTGAATTTAAAGGTGATGCTACTTACGATGAAGTGTTGAAACTCGCTTCTTCTGCAACAGGAGCAGATGCGAATGGATACAGAGCAGAATTTATTTCTCTGGTAAAAACATTTAACGGTTTAGCTAAAAAATAGTTATCAATTTGTGGTTGCCGGCCGGTGTTACTGAGGAGTGCACCGGCCTTTTTTATGCTTTAATTATTTGAGTTAATGCAGATGTTATATCCGGGAAACTAAAGTGATATCCGGCAGACTGAATTTTTGCACTACTAACATTTTGACCGGTAAGCACAACTGCACTTAATTCACCTAAAACAAGTTTTAACGTAAAGGCAGGAACAGGCATTTGTACATACCATTTTCCACTTACCTGCTGATAATGTTGGATAATTGATTTTAATGAAACAGGATTAGGCGCAACTGCATTATATATTCCGGATAATTTTTGTTGTAAACAATACATAATAATTTGGCCTACATCCTGAATATGTATCCATGAATATATTTGTTTACCCGAGCCCATAACAGGCAATACTCGTAGCGATTTTGTCTGCACAATTTCTTTTAATGCGCCACCATTTTCGGCCAGTACAATGCCAATGCGTAGCGTAACAAGGTTAACACCTAATGCTGAAAATTTTGATGTTGCATCTTCCCATTGCCTAACAGATTCCGATAAAAAGCCATTGCCTGAAGCATTTGTTTCATCAACAGGCATCTCACCTGTTTCTCCGTAAAAGCCAATTGCGGAAGCCGCAACAACCTGTTCAATATGATGATTGTGTTGCTGCATAGCAGCAATAAGCAGTTCTGTACTTTTGGTTCTGCTCTCAATAATCGCCTGTTTTCTTTTTGCTGTCCAGCGTTTTCCTGCAATGGACTCCCCTGCCAGATGGACCAAAACATCGGCCCAAAGAATTGCCTCCGGGTCTATATAACCGGCATCAACATCCCACTTATACATGTTCACGTCCTTATGTGGCTTAACACTTCTACTAAGCCAGGCAACTGCATACCCGTTTTGTAGTAATATGTCCGTTAAATGCCTGCCGATTAACCCTGAACCTCCACTGATTAAAACCTTTTTCATACACCTGCCAATATTGAGTTAAAGTTAATATAACAATCTGCTTTTCATACAGTTTAAAAAAATCAATATTATTCGTTTACTTTGGTGAATAAAGCACTACAATTATGAGCACTAAGTTTCCTGTCCTTTCGACCCTGACTATTGCAACAGCCTTTTTACTTGCTTCCTGCGGAGGTAATGGTGGTAAAAATGAGAATGACATTTCAACCCTTAACGTTTCAGATAAAATTCGGAATAAACGAATTGCCGACGCGACAAATATATTACCCGAATGGAGCAAAGAAAATATTGTAGTGAACCATTGGCCGGGTGATCCTGATAATTTACATCCAACTAATGGAGGTACGGCAGCACGTAGCTGGATTTTGCAGTTAACAGCTAATTACATTCTCCGCAACGATGTAATCAATTTAAATGTTTGTCCCGATTTAGCAGAAGCTATGCCTGAAGTATCGGATGACAATTTGCGTTATACGTATACCTTGCGCAAAAATGCAACATGGGATGATGGCAGTGCTATCACCGCTGAAGATTGTGTATTTATGTTAAAAGCAAACCGTTGTCCGCTTACCAATAACCCAATTACAAAATCTTATTTTGAAAACATTCAGGATGTAATCACTTATCCTGATAATGCGTATAAATTTACGATAGTAATGAAGCAGGAAGAAATAAATAATATTAATTTCTTAAGCGACTATCCTGTATTTCAGCGCAAGTATTTTGACCCCAACAACGTTTTAGCGAAATACACATTTGCTCAGTTTAACAATCCGGATTTTAACACCGATAATGAAAAAGATTTATTGGCATGGGCAAATAAATTTAACGATGCTACTTTAGGTAACGATATCAGTTTATTAAACTATTCCGGTGCTTATAAAGTTGCAGAATGGACACGCGGACAAAATTTAATTCTTGAACGCAAAAAAAATCACTGGACACAAAAATTAAGCGACCCTAACGAATATGAAACCAGTTTCCCTGAAAAAATAATATTTAAAATAATTAAGGACCCAACTGCTCAAAAACTGGAGTTTGGTTCACAGGCTTTAGATGCTTCAGTATGGTTATCAACCGCCACAGCAACAGAATTAATGGATGGTGGAAATTTTTTAACCCATTATAATATTGAATTCACCGATAACTATAGCTACAACTATATTGGTTTAAATATGAAACCGGATGGTGTAACTCACAAAAAGTTTTTTGATGATGTTAAGGTGCGTAGAGCTATGGGTTATTTAGTGCCTGTTGACGACCTGATTAATGTTATTACATTAGGCCGTGCAAAAAGAATGGCAGGCCCAATTTCACCATTAAAAGATGAATATAATACTAATCTGACTCCACTTTCAAACGATATAGCAGCAGCAACAAAATTATTAGACGAAGCCGGATGGAAAGATAGTGATGGTGATAATATCAGAGATAAAATGATTGATGGTGTTAAAACCAAAATGCAAATTGAATTTAAATATCAGGCAGGGCAAACATTTGTTGAAGAAACCGCCATCATGATTAAAGAAGCTGTTTACAAAGGTGGTATCGAATTAATTTTAATTCCAATAGAGGGAAACACGCTTAAAGAACATTTACAAAAACACGATTTCGATATGTATATGAGTGCTTGGGCAGGTGGTTCATTACCTGAAGAGTTTACACAATTATGGCACACTAAATCATATTCAACAGGCGGCAGTAATTATGTTGGTTTTGGCAATAGTGAAACTGATGCATTAATCGACCAGATAAAGGTTACTATGGATTCGGAAAAACGTATTCCATTGTCACAAAAAATGCAACAAATTATTTACGATGAACAACCGTATATTTTTATGTATTCGGCATATCGGAAAAATATTATTCATAAACGTTTTGGCAATCAGGTAATGACATTCGATCGTCCGGGTAATATATTAAACAACCTGCGATTGATTGCCTTATATGGTGCTCAGTCCGGCTCAGTTACTAATGCAACGGAATCAAATCAATAAAATAATTTGTTGGGAAATAATTCCGCCCTTACTGTATTTTTACAAGGCAATTGAACTCAGGTAATGGGCAGATATCTTCTCAAACGCATATTGTTTTTTATTCCAACGCTGATAATTATTTCGTTATTGGCGTTTATAATCAGCATTAATGCTCCCGGTGACCCGCTGGACAGGATGGTATCTGCTCAGGAATCAGGTGGCGAGTTCAGCACACAAACTGCTAATACTGCAAAAGAAAAAGAACGCTGGCGCAAAAAATTGGGTTTAGATTTACCTGTGTTTTATGTGAGCCTTAGTAATGCAGCAACACCTGATACTTTATACAAAGTTTACGACGACAATGAGCGCACAGCGTTAAAACGATTGATTAGTCAGTACGGAAATTGGGAAAATATAGCTGCCTGGAATAACCAATTACATACTTTATCTACAGCCATCAACATGATGATTCCCGACACCAGTAATTTTGCTGTTTATGGAAAAAATGTTGTTTTAGATACCATTATTGAAGCAAAACAAAATATTGGTGTATTAATGTATAGTTATGAAGATGCACAAATTCAACTTCGATTAAATACACTGGCACATTACGCAGCAACATATCCATATTTTGCACCTGTTAAGGAACAAATTTTAAAAACAAAAACGCTTTATGAGCAGTTAACTTCCGAAAAACAATTAGCAAAAACCTGGTTGCCGGCAATTCATTTTTATGGCCACAATCAATATCACCGCTGGATTTTTGGCGATGGCAACTGGTTAACCGGCAAAGGCAGTGTTGATTGCAAAGGATTAGTTCGGGGAGATTTCGGATATTCTTATGAAACAAAATTGCCGGTGGGTAATGTTATTGGCGACCGCATTAAATGGTCTTTATTTTTTGCATTAACATCTGTAATTCTTGCTTATTTAATTAGTTTACCAATTGGCATTAAAGCGGCGGCTAATAAAAATTCCCCTTTTGATAAAACATCTTCAGTAATATTATTTGTGTTATATGCCATGCCAACATTTTGGGTGGCGACAATACTTTTAATGTCGTTTGCCAATGTGGAGGCATTACATATTTTTCCGGCAAGTGGTATTCAACCGGTTACAGGTATTCCTGATGATGCCAATTGGTTGACAACAATCAAATTGCGATTACCTTATTTAATATTGCCTACCATTGCATTTACCTATTCGCAATTGGCATTTTTAAGTCGTATTACACGAGTTTCTACTTTAGAAATTATAGCGCAGGATTATATTCGCACGGCAAGGGCAAAAGGACTTTCTGAGTATACTGTTATTTACAAACACGCTTTCAGAAATGCGTTGTTACCTATCATCACTGTTTTTTCGAATATTTTTCCAATGGCCATAAGTGGTTCGGTTATTTTAGAAACCATTTTTACCATTCCCGGCATGGGCGAGCAGGTATTTCACGCCATAACGACTAAAGATTATCCGGTAATTATTGATGTTTTTACTTTAACCGGAATTTTAACTTTATTGGGTTATTTAGTAGCTGATATTTTATATGCAGTTGCAGACCCACGAATTTCGTATGCATCAAAATAAAGCATGAGCAAAAAAAACAGCGATAATAAATTCAGTTTCAGAAAATATGCCATGAAGCAATTCAAGCATAATAAGCCTGCTTATGTTTCGGTGTATATATTATTGTTTTTTTCGGTGATTGCCATTTTTGCTCCAATTTTAGCTAACGAAAAACCATTGTATATTCATTATAAAGGAGAACATTTTTTCCCTGCATTTTCATTTAAAAATAATTATTACATCAATAACGCAGATGGCAGTTCTGAAAAAATTCAGTTAGATATTGCCGACTGGAAACAAATGCAGTTTGATAAAGTTGTTTGGGCACCTATACCTTATACACCCGGAAAAAGTGACAGGTTAAATTCAGGATATAAATCGCCGGGAGGAGAACAATTTTTCAAAGATAAGAGTGGCGCTGTTGTGCCTATCCCAGGCAGGTTTCGACATATTTTAGGCACAGGTAGTCGGGGCGACGATTTAATGGCCGGATTAATTCACGGTGCCAGAATTTCATTGACAATCGGATTTATTTCAATGGCAATTGCCACACTCATAGGTTTATTCTTGGGGTCTATGGCGGGTTATTTTGGCGACAATAAATTAACTACCAGCAGAGGCCGTTTTTGGATGGTAGTATTAGGCATTTTTGTTGCGTGGTTTTATGGTTTTCAGGCAAGGCAATTTGTATTACAAGAAGCCATTAAAACATCAGGATTTACTTTACTATTACAATTGTTATTCAGTATTATTATTGTAGTAGCTATTATATTTTTGTTTTCACAGCTTGGCCGTTTGGTTGGCAAGTTACCCTGGTTTAATAATAAAGTGAATATTCCGGTTGATGGATTAGTATCCCGTACCATAGAAATATTCCATAGTATGCCAACCTTTATTTTAATACTCACCATAGCTGCTATTGCAAGACCTTCGCTTACCAATATTATGATTATTATTGGATTAACATCGTGGACAGGAATTGCCAGACTTACCCGTGCTGAATTTTTGCGCATACGTAATCTCGAATATATTCAAGCAGCCAGATCGTTGGGATATAACGAATATACCATCATGTTTAAACATGCCTTGCCAAATGGAATGGCACCGGCGCTGGTAAGTATTGCCTTTGGTATTGCATCGGCAATTCTGGTTGAATCCAGTTTATCATTTTTAGGTATTGGTGTGCCGTCTGATGTTGTAACCTGGGGTTCATTGGTAAATGATGGTCGCGAAAAGTTCAGTGCCTGGTGGCTGGTTATTTATCCGGGTTTAGCCATATTTATCACAGTAACCGTTTACAATCTTATTGGAGAAGGGCTTCGCGATGCGCTTGACCCAAAACAAAAGCGGTAATTTTTATTCTGTAATATCCGTTTTTAGGTAATCATCACAACTTTGCCATTTTATAATCTGGTGGCGGAACTAAGCTATTTTTATGTAATTTTGAAAATAATTATCCGGCAGAAGCAGTTATTAGGTAAATTCGTGAACGTGAACCGAATATTGATATTATGTATGTTGAGTTTTTTGGCTTGGTCCTCTATTGCCCAGGCTCAGCAGATATTTATTTCTGACCCCCAAAAAATTAGCACGGAACTTATCGGTTACAATATCCTAGGTAAAAATAAAAATGGCGACGTTTTAATCTATAAAAAATATCGTTTTGAAGATGAAATAGATATTTATGATAAACAAATGAGTTTTAAGCGCCGCAAAGAAATTACCATCAGAAGTTTAGATTACGAAACAGTAGAAGTATATAAAACCGGTGATAATATTTATCACTTTTATACGCACAAGGACAATAAAATGCAATACCTCTCGGTGCAACATTACAACAGCGACCTTGAAAAAAAGGGTGTTCCTGTGTTATTGGACTCCACTTCACAAAAACTTGGCGACAGTTTTACCGAATTTAAAATAACCAAAGCTAACACCTCACCTTATTATTTAATTTATAAATACGAGTTAAGCGCCGGACGAATTGACAAGTTGTTTTTATTGGTGATGGATGCGGAAACAAAAATTCAGCAAAAAAACGATATCAATTTACCTGATGATGGTTATAGTCCCATTTTGGTGAAAGAAATGATTACTGATGAAGGGCAGCCGATATTTTTATTTGAGAACGATGATTTTAATTGCAAAAAGGATAAAACAGTTACTCAATATACATTTGTATTTCCTAAAAATGGCAACACCTGGGTTTCGACCAACATAAATGGTGGTGACTATTGTTTAGATGAAATGAATTATGCTTTTGATGTGTTGAATAATAAATTAACGGCAATTTGTTTTTTAAAGGATGATAATAAAGATTACATGATTGGGTATAAATATTTAACCATTGATATTTATAGCGCAACCATCGGCACTAATTTTAATTATTTTTACCCGACCGAAACTCTGGATGAAATTGCCGGATTGACTAAAGAAAAATCGATAAAAAACCTTCCGGTATATCAAATTGGCAGCATTATTCCGCGTGTAGATGGCGGCGCATTAATGGTTGCCGAATATTATGATAAAACCGTAGAAAATTACGAATACACCAATTACGACCCATATTACGGCTATCGCACATCTTCACGTCAGGTAGAGTTTTACGAGTATGATGATATTTTATTATTTTCTATTCAGCCAAATGGTTCTCCCAATTGGAATACTGTCATCAGAAAAAAACAATTGAGCAGAGAAGACCGTGGTGTAAATTCTTCCTATGCCATTTTAAAAGGTAAAGAAAAACTCATTTTTATTTTTAATGAAGATGTTGAGCAAAACTCAAATGTTTTACAATATGAGACAACAGCTGATGGAGTGTTGGATAGAAAAAGTTTGTTCAACCCCAATCAGCAAGAAGTGCAAATTAGACCACTATCGGCTGAACAAATTTCAGCGAACGAGATAATCATTCCCAGCATTTATAAAAAGAACCTTTCATTTGTAAAACTTCAAATTCAAAAATAATTCGTGCTGAGGATATTCCACCAATCGAACCCACTAACCCTATTGTTGCTGATTGTTTTTACAACACTCATCAATTTAAAATGGATTATTAGTGCTGAACCAATAACCGATCATCATTATTCCTTTATCAGTAATATCTTATTCAACAACTGGCTGCAAATTAATGAATGGCCTGTAATTTTAATTACCCTGCTGAATATCGGTTTTATAATGATTACCGGCATTTTAATCAGTTTTTTATTACAACAATTTAAAATCATTACTAAAGCTTCGTTAATTCCTGCTGTGGTATTTATTACCTTATGCAGTTTGTTTCCGGATTTTATTTATGGCGCTCCGGAATTATTATGCGGCATATTATTAGTATTTATTTTATTTAAGATTTTTGGCGTGTATAATAAAACAAAGTCAGACATGACTTATTTTGATGTTGGTTTACTCAGTGGTTTTATGTCACTCCTTTATTTTCCGGCAATTGTGTTTTGTTTATTCGGTATATTGAGTCTTTTCAGAATACGTTCTACATCGTTTCGCGAATTTTTTATTTATTGTGTTGGGGTGGTATTGAGTTATTTTCTGGCAGCCACATTATTATTTTGGTTCGACCTGCTACCGCAATTTGCCGAGTCGCAATTCGGCTTTCCTGAAAGTTTTAACCGGATGGAAAACTCATTTGGTGTGATAACCATCGTGAAACTATCTATAATAGGTATTGTATTTATCACCTCACTGGTGTTTTTCAGCAATAAATTTTCTACCAATTTGATTCAGGTGCGCAAATACCTGAGTGCTTTTGTGTATTTACTTATTTTTTCAACAGCCTGTATGGCTTTAAACATACCGCTTCACGACGGGGCTTTATATTTTGTATTCATTGCCGCATCTGTGTTTGTGAGTTATTACAGTTACCATTTTAAAAACAGGCTGGCTCCCGAACTCATGTTTTTGGGGTTAGTTGGCACTACTTTGATAATCCAATATATTAACTTTGCAGCCTAATTCATTCAGTATATGAAATTTGGCGTTGTAACCTTCCCCGGCTCTAATTGTGATCAGGACCTTATACATGTTTTACGTGATGTAATGGGTTGTGAGGTAATTGAATTATTCCACAAACAGCACGATTTAGGCGGTTTAACTACCGACGACTGTGTGATGTTACCGGGAGGATTTTCATACGGTGATGCACTCAGAACCGGCTCTATAGCCCGTTTTTCACCTATCATGCAAGCGGTAATTAAACACTGTAATGCAGGTGGTTATGCCTGGGGTATCTGCAATGGTTTCCAAATTTTATGTGAAGCAGGTTTGTTACCTGGTGTGTTACTCGAAAACAACAACCAGCAGTTTATTTGCAAAAATGTGTTCTTAAGGGCCGATAATAATGCCAGTCGCATCAACGCTACTGTTCCTATTGGCCATGCACTCAAAATACCAATTGCTCATGGCGAGGGCCGTTATTACGCAGATGACGCCACTTTAAAACAACTTATAGCCAACAACCAGGTGATTTTTAGCTATTGCGATGACCATGGCAATGCTACCGACACTGCCAACCCGAATGGTTCAATGCACAATATTGCAGGTGTTTGTAATGCAGGCCGCAATGTATTTGGCATGATGCCGCATCCGGAACGCGCTTCTGAAGAAATTTTGGGAAATACGGATGGCAGAATGATTTTCGAATCATTTTTGGCACTAACTGCTACTTCCGCACGTTAAAGTTATATTTACAGTCACTTTTTTGTCATGGGACAGGTGTATCATCTGCGCTCTGTGGTAAATCGTTAAATTTGCATTCTAAATTCTATCAGCAGATGGGTAAACGTTTTTTAGGCTTATTTCTGGCTATATTTTTCATTCAGCAATCTAATGCACAATTGCTCGACCCAGTGAAATGGGAAATGTCTTCAACACAAAGTGGTGTTAATGAATATATTCTGATTTTTAAAGCTTCTATTGATGAAGGCTGGAAGGTATATTCAAAAGATGTTCCTGAGCACGGCCCCCTGCCAACAGTTTTAGTATTTGAAAACTTGCCTGCCGGTGTTGAACTAGTTGGAGAATCGGAAGAACTCGGTCGCATGGAATCGGAAGTAGAACCTGTGTTTGAAAATAAAGTGATTAATTCATACAAAAAGCGGCTGACCTTAAGACAAAAAGTTAAAATTTCCGGAAATACTACAATTACCGGTTATATAGATTACATGACGTGCTCCACATCTTGTATTGCATTATCAGAAGAATTTTCATTCACATTAGAAGGTCAAGCCGGAGCAACAAACACAGGTATTAATTATGCTGACGTAAAAGAGCCTGTGAAATGGAATATCAGTACCGAAAAAATTTCAGACTCTGCATATTGGATAATTTATAAAGCGACAATTACGCCTACATGGAAATTATATTCGCAAAATTCACCTAAAGGTGGTGCACAACCGATGCAATTTGTTTTCGAAAATGCGGGAATTAATTATCGCCTAGAAGGTAAAGTGGAAGAACTAGGCCATGTAGAAAACAAACCGGAGCCTTTATTTGAAAACAAAGTATTAAAGTTTTATCACGATAAAGCAGAGATGCGTCAAAAAGTAATTCTGGATTCTGCGAATGCTGTAATTTCAGGATATATCGATTATCAAACTTGTGACCCCTCACAATGTATTTATCAAAATAAAGATTTTAATATCACAATTTCCAATGGCCAGGTAATTTCAACTGAAACTCCGGTTGATACCGCAGCAACAGGTTCAGTAACCTTTGGCGATTTTAAAGTTGATACCGCTTATGCTAACAACGCTGTTTGTGAAGGAGCCGCTTCAGCTCAAATTACTAATGCCAGTGGTAAAAGTTTATTCGGCACATTTATTTTAGGTTTTATTGGCGGATTAATTGGTTTATTAATGCCATGTACTTTTCCAATGATTCCATTTACGATTTCATTTTTTACCAAACACGCAGGTAATCGTCGTAAAGGAATAATGAATGCATCGTTTTATGGATTTAGTATTGTTTTGGTTTATTTTTTAGCATCCTTGCCATTTTTATTTTTTGGCGTTGGTGGCGATAAACTCAACGACTTTTCTACCAATAATGTGGTGAACCTGGTTTTCTTTTTTGTATTTATTTTATTTGCTTTATCCTTATTCGGTTTATTCGAAATTAAATTGCCAACTAAATGGGCAAACAAAGCAGACAGCGCGTCTGACGTTGGTGGATTATTAGGAATATTTTTTATGGCACTTACATTATGTATTGTGTCGTTCAGTTGCACAGGTCCTATTTTAGGTTCATTGCTTGCCAATAGTTTAAAAGATGGAGGTGTTGCATTAACCATGGGTATGTTAGGTTTTGGAACGGCCTTTGCGCTTGCATTTACATTGCTTGCATTATTCCCGCAATTATTAAATAAAATGCCAAAAAGCGGTGGTTGGTTAAATGAAGTAAAAATTGTTTTTGCATTTATTGAAGTGGCAATGGCCGTGAAATTTTTGAGTAATGTTGACCTTGCTTACCATTGGGACTTTTTAAAACGCGAAATATTTTTAGGTGCGTGGACTTTGCTTGCATTATTAATTACACTTTATATTGCCGGTGTTATTCGTTTTCCGCATGACGATAAAAAAGTAAAATGGTCGGGAGGAAGAATTGTATTTGCACTGACGTTTTTAGTGACTACAGTTTACTTCGGCCAAGGCTTGCGTAAATATGGTAATGTGCCTATGTTGAGTGGATTTTTACCTCCGCAGTGGTATAGTATTTATGAATATGATAATGAATGTCCGCTTGGATTAAATTGTTTTCACGACTTAGAAGAAGGTATTGCTTTTGCTAAAGAAAACAACAAACCAATATTGATTGACTTTACCGGTTATGCCTGTGTAAACTGTCGCAAAATGGAAGAACATGTTTGGCCAAAAGATGAAATATTTAGTATTATTAATGAAGAATATGTATTGGTGAGTTTATATGTGGATGATAAAGAAGCATTGCGTTTAGAAGAACAATATATTTCATCTACTACCGGACAAAAAGTGCGCACCATCGGTAATAAATGGAGCGATTTACAAAGTAGTCAGTTTGGAACCAATGCACAGCCATATTATGTATTAATTGCACCTGATGGAAAAGTGCTCAATCAGCCTCGTGCTTATACACCTGATGTAGCGGAGTATCGTGGGTTTTTGGAATGTGGGTTGGAGACTTTTGAAAATATTGATAAGCTGGCGATGAAAGGGAACGCGGATTGAACGGATTTAACGGATTTTCGCGGATTACTTTTTACAAATAATTTAATTAATTGCTCTCTTGTAAATTTATTTGTATGTGTTTTTTTTAAACCAATACATACAAATAAAAAAACGCAGCCGGTAATTACCGACCACGTTTTAATAATTTTTACTTTAATGATGTAATTAAAATGTTGGTTTTTCAGGTAGGGTATAAGTTCTGCCCTGATTTTGTTGTTTTAAATAATCCATTAAAGGCATAAAATAATCTAACATTGGTTTTGCACTCATGTCGCTACCGATAGATGCTTTTAAATGTTCACGCCAATCTACTGTTGCACCAGGTGTCATTACTTTTCGTAAAAAGTCGCCGGTTTCTTTGCTGCCCCAATAATTTGTGGCGTGTGGGTCTTGTTTTAAAATATTTTTGGCAATGTAATCGTGGAACTGGAATAATAATACATTGCTGATTGAATAATCATAATACGATGCAGGGTCATCATTAATATGTGTTTTAGTTGCTGCATCACAATATTCTTCACCACGTGTTGTTGGAGGAACAATACCTTGATATTTTTTTACTAATTCCCACCATTTTGCATTGTATTGGTCTTCAGTTAAATTTTGTGCATATAAGGCATATTCAAATTCTGTCATTACACCACTTCCCCATGGAATGTGTACAATATAATCTAAAGCCTCGCTCAACAATTTCATGGTTTCATCCGATTTTGTTCCCGCAGGAATTAATCCCTGATTTTCCAATAATGGTTTTTGCAAACTGGCTAAACCTATCATAGTTCCAAATGCTTCATGGTATCCGCGATTTGCACCTGTGCGTAAAATGTATGGCACATCAGGATTAGAATAACTCATATAATAATAAATATGTCCGAGTTCATGTAACACAGTGCTCCACCATTCTGTATTCGGTTCAACGCTCATTAATGAACGCACATCCTGGTCTAAATTCATGTGCCAAGCACTTGCGTGATTATTTTTTGAATAATCTGCTCCCGGAGGCGCAGGATATAATGATGATTTTTCATAGAAGCTGGCAGGTAATGCAGGGAAGCCGAGGCTCATCCAAAATTCTTCACCTTTTTTTACCACCCATTCAGCATTTTGTTTTTTCAATTCAGGGTCAATGTCCATTCCTTCAACATTAACCAATGCTGTCCAATCTTGTCCCCAACGATTAGGCAACCAATGCGCAGGTAAATATTCCGGAACCGACTGTTTGTATTTATCAGCTAATTCGTAACGCGCCCAGGTATGTAATTCGCGATATAATGGCCACACATCATTTATCATGCTATGTGTTAACTCGAGCATTTCTTCGCTGCTCATACCATATTCGCTGGCCATGTAAGCAAAAAAATCTTTGTAACCGAGAGGAGTAACACTTTGGTTGCGCAATGCCTGTAAATTTGCCAAACCATCTTTTAAATCTTTACCCACCTCTTTACTCGAGTTCCAAGCGGCTAAACGCTGGTTCATATCGTTTGAGGAGCGCAAAATTTCATCCAATGCATTAGGCGTGGTTGGTTTGCCATTTAAGGTAAATGCGAAACCAAATAATTTTTCAGTTTGTGCATTGGTAGCATCAATACGTTTTTTAACAATTTCACCTGCAGTTTCCGGATTGTTTCCGGCCAGGTATAAAATGTATTCCAATTGTTTTACCTGAATAGCCGTAAGTTTCTCTTTTTCAGCCATGTATTTTTGGGCTGTTTCGATATTCACTTTGCTACCGGTAAATTTGGCGTAAGCCTCATCAGAAATTGCCGCATTTTTGCTCGCAGTTGAATCGCCTTTCACAATATGGGTATTGAGCACCCATTGTCCTTCAGCCGCGGCTGTTGCCAGCTTTTGATATTCGGTGTTATAGCTATCGAGATACTGCTGTACCTCAGCCTGGATTGCGCTATTATCCGGTGTTTGGGCCTTGTCTTTACAAGCCACCAAAAACAGTGGAAGGGCAATCATCATTAAGCGTAATTTTCGCATGTAGTTGAATTTTGTAGCGAAGTTACCGAAATAGCCCTGCCTTGGGTAATTTGTTAACATTCCTTATCAGTTATTTAAGATTATAATTGAGTGCCAAAGCACCAAATCCCACAAATTGCGAGTTAACACTGTAACATTTTCGCGATATGTCTACAGGATGTTGATTTTGCAAAAAATTAGTATAAAATGGCTTAATTAATATTTAGCTTCGCAAATACTTTCTTCCCCAAAAAAGGGGTTGAAGGCATTTTATTTCAAAACCTTAAAAACAAACAAGATTATGGCAGAAGCAACAAATGAAAAAGTGAAAGCCTTAGGGCTCGCGGTTGACAGTATCAACAAATTGTATGGCAAGGGCACCATTATGAAATTGGGTGATACACCCGAACGCGGTGAAGAAATTATTCCGACCGGTTCAATTGGTGTCGATTTAGCATTAGGCATTGGCGGTATTCCAAAAGGACGTATTATTGAAATTTATGGCCCGGAAGCATCAGGTAAAACAACTTTGGCAATACATATTATAGCTGAAGCGCAGAAAAAAGGTGGCATTTGCGCCATTATTGATGCGGAACATGCTTTTGATAAGGTATATGCTGAAAAATTAGGGGTAGATGTAGAAAATCTACTTATTTCACAACCCGACTACGGTGAACAGGGTTTAGAAATTGCCGACCATTTAATTCGCTCTGGCGCTTTAGATGTGGTGGTAATTGACTCAGTTGCTGCCTTAGTTCCAAAAGGGGAATTAGAAGGTGAAATGGGTGAAAGCAAAATGGGCTTACAAGCTCGTTTAATGAGTCAGGCTTTACGTAAATTAACAGGAACCATCAGCAAAACAGGTTGTTGTTGTATTTTCATCAACCAGTTACGTGAAAAAATTGGTGTAATGTTCGGTAACCCTGAAACTACTACCGGTGGTAATGCATTAAAATTTTATTCTTCTATCCGTATCGATATTCGTCGCATCGGACAATTAAAAGATAAAGAAGAATTAATTGGTAACCGCGTTAAAGTAAAAATCGTAAAAAATAAAGTTGCACCTCCTTTCCGTCAAGCTGAATTTGATATTATTTACGGAGAAGGTATTTCCAAAATTGGTGAAATTGTAGATTTAGGCGCCGAAAGTAATGTGATTCAAAAAAGCGGAAGCTGGTATAGCTACGAAGGCACAAAACTCGGTCAGGGTCGCGATGGGGTTAAAGAATTATTAAGAGATAATCCTGAACTCGCTGCAGAAATTGAGAAAAAAATTAAAGATAAACTCAATCCACCTGTTGAAGTAAAAGCATAATTGAAAATAGGGCAGATTAATTAAACAGAACGATATGTTGTTTAATTCATTCGAATTTATCTGCCTGCTTTTAATTACTTTCTTTTTATATTATTTACCTGCCATCCAAAAATGGCAGGTTTTTATTTTAATAGCAGCCGGTATTGTTTTTTACGGATTTTTTAATCCTTACCTCTTACTGCTACTATTTGCAAGCGCTAGCATTTCATATGCATTTACTTACCTGGTAATTCATAACAAAGGGAATAAGAAAAAATTATTTGCCACCATTGGTGTTGCTATTAATTTAGGTGTTCTGCTATTTTTTAAATACAGCGGATTTTTTGCCGACCTATTTTTAAGCAGTGATAACGTTATGCGCAATTTTTTAGTGAGCATCCCACTGCCAATTGGTATATCGTTTTATACTTTTCATGGCATCAGCTTGCTGGTTGATGCTTATCGCAACGATGAAAGTCAGCGCTGGGTGCCAACATTCAATTATCGAAATTCCATATTGTATACATTGTTTTTTCCTCAGCTAGTAGCAGGGCCAATTTTACGCGCTAAATATTTTATCCCTCAAATTGTCAGCAAACAATTTAATCAGATAAACTGGGTATTTTGTTTCAGGCATTTGTTGATAGGTTATTTTTTAAAAATGGTAATTGCAGATAATTTAAAAGAACAAACAGCTTACTTCTCGGAAGATTATCTGATTACATCCATGTCATCTATCACCAATATTATTTTATTGATTGGTTATGCTTGTCAGATTTTTGCCGATTTTGCCGGCTATTCATACATTGCCAGAGGGCTAGCCGGTTTGTTTGGATATACCATCATTTTAAATTTCAATTACCCTTATATCGCTAAAAGTTTTGCCACCTTTTGGAGGCGTTGGAATATTGCCCTATCGCAATTTATGCATCAATATTTATACATTCCATTAGGAGGCAATAAAAAAGGATTATGGTTTACTTATCGCAATATTTTTATTACAATGGCTTTAGCGGGATTTTGGCATGGTGCAGCGTTAGGGTATTTGATATGGGGAATTTACCACGCCCTATTTTTAATGTTAGAACGACCATTTAGGGCAATTAAATTAACAATTGCAGGAGGTATGATAAAACGTTTAGCCGTGTTTTTTATCGTAGTTTTTGGATGGGTGTTTTTTGTTTTCCCAGAACCGGAACGTTTACTTTTATTTTTCCAAGCGGTGCAATTTAATTGGCAATTGCCATTACATTATGCACCCATTTATTTTACCTGTTTATATAGTTTACCCATTCTGGCTTTTCATATATATGGTTGGTGGAAAGAAAATGGCAAACAACCTTCACCTGTTTTTAAGCAAGTAGTTTTTGCCATTATGTTGTTTATGATAATTGTTAATTCAGGTAGTGCAGGAAGTTTTATTTATTTTCAATTTTAACATGATTAAAAACGTTGTAATATATACTATCATTTTATTTATCAGCTATTACCTGATTACACTGGTAATACCTAACCCTGTGCCTATTCCTGAAGCGCCATGGCATAAAAATGAATTAAAGGTCAGTTTATTAAAAACACAACAATCGCAACCACCCATTGCCATAGTTGGCACTTCGTATAGTAATGTGCTGGATATGCAACAAATGGATTCAGGTTGTATCAATTTGTCGTTTGGCGGGCATACGGCATTAGATGGCATTTTACTTTTGCGTCACCAAAAAATTGTTCCTGAAAAATTATTAATAGAAATTAATTACGGCAATTTTGACACCACCGGTTGGGTAAATAAATATATTCAGTATCCAACACTATTTTCCATCAATCCATATGAAAACAGACCAACAGTTTATGCTACCGGATTATTGGTGAAGCTGCTACAATATGACTACGTTGCATTTAGCCGGACAGGTCAGTATGTGGACAGTGTTGCAGTGCAAAATGCAATGGTCATATTAAAACAACCGGAATCGCAAAATCACAATATCCGCGATTTAAATAATTATACAATAGCACTCAAAAAAAACTTAGTTTGGTTTGAAGAGCAAGGCACTTCCATTTATTTTTATCTCATGCCGTTTAATCCGGAATTATGCGATTTACCGTATTTAGATAAAATCAGAACAACGTATTTATCGGTATTTGCAAATTCTGATTACCACTTCATATTAAATCCTGACTGCTCACCCTATTTCACATACGATGGCAGGCATTTAACTGCTGAAGAGGGAGAACAATTTACAAGGACATTATTAAAAACAATCGAAATAAACTAAACTGTTTATTGTAAATATTTCAGTTTAATTATTTCTCTTTCTGTAAGCATTCTCCAGCGGCCACGAGGTAAATCGCGTTTGGTTAATCCTGCGTAAAGTGTGCGGTCCAATCGTTCAACATTGTAACCTAAATGTTCAAATATGCGTCGAACAATTCGGTTTTTACCAATATGTAATTCTATACCGACTACATTTTTTTTGGTAGCATGTGCGAAATCAATTCCATCAACATAAGCAACACCATCTTCCAGTTCAACACCTTCGCGAATCACATTCATGTGTTGAATAGAAACAGGTTTATCGAGTTCAACCTCATATATTTTTTTCGCACCAAAACTTGGGTGAGCGAGTTTTTGCGCAAGGTCGCCGTCGTTAGTTAATAACAATAATCCAGTGGTATTTCTATCTAATCTGCCAACCGGGTACACGCGTTCATTGGTAGCGTTGGCAATTAATTCCATTACTGTTCTTCTACCCTTTTCATCATCAACCGTAGTTAAAAAATCTTTGGGTTTATTTAAGAGGATGTACACATAATTGGTAGGTTTTACCAATTTATCGCGGTAGCTTACTTTATCGCCGGGCATTACTTTGTAGCCCATTTCGAGCACCACTTTATTGTTTACTTTTACAAAACCCTGTGCAATAATTTCATCACATTTTCTTCTTGCTGCAACTCCGGAATTAGCCAGGTATTTATTTAATCGTGTACCTGTATCAGGTAATGCTGCAGGTTTTAAACTTAATTTTGCAGGTATCCCTTTTTTAGGGAATTTATTTTTTGTCAGCACCGGTTTTGGTGCAGCTAATTTTAATCGTTTAGTGTATTTACTTTCCGATTTTTCTACTTTATCGGTGCGGTCAAATTTATCGTTGCGGTCAAAATCAGCCGATTTTTTTTCTACTTTTTTAAATGCAGGTTTTTTGTCGAAACGGCTGGATTGGAAATCGCGTTTTTTATTGAGTTTATTCATTAAATCGCGTTCCTTCTTTTTGGGAACATCTTTTTCATATCTGCTACCGGAAGTATTTCTTCCTCCGCGTTTATGATAATTATCGTCGCGTTCTCCTTTTTGTTTATCCCACTCGCTGCGTTTTTCGGTATACTGTTTAGCATACTTTTTCGCACGCTCGAGGCGCTCCACTTTGCGGTTAGGATTACTTTTCTGCTCGGGATTTTTCCCTGCAGTCTGAATTTTTGGCGTGTCCTTTTTAGTGTAGTTACTTGTCGGACGACTCGTCGTTTCCGTCCTGTTGCTCTTCAGTTTCACTGAGGTCCTGCTCTTCTTCGGCATCTCCGTCTCCTCCCCCTGAAATCTGTTCGTCTTCCGGTTGCTCGAGGTTTTCGTCGGACGGCTGTTCGAGGACTTCGACGGCCTGCTCGTCCTGTTGTTGTTCGGTTTCTTCATTGTCTTGGTTTTGGGCATCATCACGACGCTCGTTATGTAAATTCACCTGATTATAAGCATCCTCCTCATCAATATTTTCCATGATGTCAGATGGGCTGCCTATACTTGAATCAGAATCTTTTTGCTCAAATTCTTTCAAACGTGGCAATTCTTCGAGACCATTAATCCCGAAATAGTCCATAAAATATTGTGTAGTGCCATATAATAGCGGTCTACCAGCTGTTTCAGCACGTCCTGTAATTTTAATCAGGTCGCGTTCCATCAGTTTTTGGATGGTATGGTCACAGTTTACACCACGTATTTGCTCGAGGTCGGTTTTGGTAACCGGCTGAGAGTAGGCAATAATGGAGAGGCATTCAAGGGCTGCCACCGACAATTTGCGTTTTGCGCGATGTTGTAACAGGGTGGTTATGGGCTTATGGTAATAAGGTTTTGATAAAAACTGGTATCCACCGCCGGTTTTAGCGATTTCGAAAATAAAATCGTCGCTTTCATATTTCATGGTCAGCAGCTCAGCCTGTTCAGTAATGGCTTCCAGGCTCACTTCCTCACCGGAGTAGGTGAATAATATCGTTTGCAGCTCAGCAGCCGAAATGGGTTGCTCGCTACTGAATATCAAGGCTTCTAAGAGTTTCTGAAGGTCGTTCATTGCGGTGCAAATCTAAGGAATTGTTGGGGCACACAGCGCTTTTTGGTGAGATTTTTGTAAGTAAATCGACAATTCACCTACAAGCGATAACTTTGAAGCTATGTTTCGAAATATTACCTTACTCCTTACATTTTTTGCGCTAACAAGCAGCCTATTTGCCCAAAGCATCAACTTTCAGCCTTTGAGCCTGGAAGACGCCATTATTGAAAGTGGCAAAACCGGCAAACCTGTCATGTTTATGGCCTACCAGAGCACTTGCACTCACTGCGAAAAAATGATTAATGAAGTATTTCCCGATACCATGGTAAGTAATTTTTACAATGCCAATTTCATCAATATCCGTATTGATATGTTGGATCAGGCCATGGCAAAAAAATATATTCAACAATTTTATCTTTCTTCTTTCCCCACATTTATCATCATAAATGGCAAAGCAGAAACATTGTATCAATATGTTGGCGAATTTAAAGCAGCTGAGTTTGTTAAGCAGGCGAAGTTGTCGTTAGACCCTGCCAATCAAATTCCAACCAACAGAAGAGCATTTGAAGCCAATCCAGCCGATTCCACTGCGTGTTATAATTATCTGCTAACATTATCACGCGGCCGTTTAGCTACACAAAGTGTTGCCTCTGCCTATTTTAATGCCAACAACAAACAATTAGAATTCACCACTTCAAACTGGCGCATTTTAAGTATGAGTGTAAGTAATTTAGATTCTGAAATTTTCAGATACATGTTGGAGCACAAAGCAGATTTTGAAAAGGTAGCTTCCACAAAAAAAGTAGAGCGCAAATTTTATTTAACGGCTGCTTACAATTTGCAAACGCCTGCAACAACAAACGATACTACTAATTATTTTCGATATAGAAATTTAGCTGCTAAAGTAGGTTTGCCGATAATTGATTCATTAATATTGGTTACAGATTTATCGGTATTTGAAAAAAACAAAAAGTGGGATGCTTACATACAAGCAGCAAAATCGGGTGCGGAAAAATATTTGTGGAACGATGCCAATTCGCTGAGAAGAATAAGCGATATGATTTATGACCACAGCAGCGATAAATCTACTTTAGTTAAGGGAGCTAATTTTGCTGTGCGAAGTGCAGAACTCAAACCTGAATATTTTAACAATTTGAGCGCCGCAAAAATTTATTTCAAATTAGGTTATAACGACTTGTCGAAAAAATATGCACAACAGGCCATTGCGGAAGGCAAAAAGAAAAACATGAATACTGTTGAGGCGAATAAGATTTTAGAAGAGCTGGGTGGTTGATGTTCTCGTCTAGAAATGATAAACAAAAGTAGTATCATTTTGCGCCCAAAATACACCGAAACCATTTGTTATATTGGTATAATTTAATTTCGGGTCGCTCAACAACAGCTCTATACCTTCTGTTTCTGAAATATTGGCAACATAATCGAATAGTTCTTTTGATATTACATTACATTCAAATTCACATTTCTCAAATGGAACAATATTCTCCAGGTGGTACACTTTAGAACAAATAAATTTAAAAGGAAATGTAGTTCCTGCAAAACAATTATCCGAATACAGTTTTAGAAAAGTATTATTAAATTTAAAAATACCGGGACTACAACCAAATGGAGCATCGTCAGGGCTTTCAAAAACGTCATAAAGAATTACGGTATCTTCAATATAATAACGAAAGCCGAAAGAATAAAAATTATCATTGGAAGGGTCGTCGGTAAAAACAGGCTCTAACGAAAAAGCAGGATCTCCATTAATATTTTCAAAATCTGTCTCATAAACAACTTCCTCCAAGTTTACAGGTTGAGGAAAAATTACATTTTCAGAAAAAGTTGTTTCGAAACCATCCGCAACCACATTTATGGAATAACTATTTCCCGGAGTCGGTAAATAGGATGTTATATAAAGACCCGGTTCAGGTTCCACCAATGTATCAACTACAGTATTATTTTCCAATAGTGTGATTATTGCAGCACTCACATTAACATCAATTTCATCCAGGTAATACGTTCCTGTTGGAGGCAATGTATGTGTTAAATAAATTGTCACCCCATTTTCATTTGAAATATTGCCAAATACCACCAGGCGGTCACCACTATATTCCAAATCATAATTATCCAGCCGCTTACTGCAAGCAGCTAATATGTATAAACCAAAAACGACAAATAGGTATTTTGATAAATAGCGCATTTTAAAATTTTAAGCTGTAACTTAAAAATGGTACAAATTTGAAAACGGTTTGCTGCGTAACATACGATTCATAACCAATTGGTGGATATGTGTTTATTGGCAGCCCGGTGTAACTTATCTCCAAGTACATTGGGTTGTTTCTGGCATATACATTATACACTCCAAACGTCCATTTACTGAATTTATAGGCTGAAATTTGTTTTTCTCTGATAAATGAAAAATCTAATCGATGATAATCCGGCAAACGGTTTCCATTAATTTCATCAAAAATATAAGATGGAAAACCACTTGGGTCAATAAATACAGCAGATGGCAAAGTAGCCGGCCTTCCGGTTTGATAAACGAATAAAGTTTGCAACGACCATTTATCAGTTAAAACAAGTCCTGCAGTTATACCAAAGTCGTGGGTAATATCATATTTCGAAGGAAAATAGTTCCCGTTATTTAATCCTCCGAATCGCCTTTTGCTGCTACCATAAGTATATTCCAAAGTGAGATTTAAATATTTAAAATCTTTTTCAACAAATAATTCTGCACCATAAGCTTGTCCTAATCCGAAAGGAATAATGCGCTCTGTCCAATCACTGGAAGCATTAAATAAACTTGATTGCCCCGGAACAAAGGAAACAAGGTTATGCATATTTTTATAATATACTTCAGCTGTAACTTTTAAGTCAGCCTTATGAAAATTTTTGAACCACCCAATACTCATTTGCGACGCTGATTCAACTGGTGCTGATTCGGTAGCCGGAAGCCATATTTCGTTAGGTAGTGTACTTGAATTGAGTGATAAATAATGAAAGGGTTGACTCATTGTGGTTACTGCAAAATTCCATGCTGTAAAGTCATTGGGGATTATGGACAAGCTAATTCTGGGTTCTAATAAAAATTCGCTATATCCATCATTATAAAAATATCCTGCTCTACCTCCAATATGCATTTTGAGTTTTCGCGTTAAGAATAATTCATTATCAATATAAGCCCATGGCACCAAACACATGAATTTATTAGAAAAAGTATCCAGCTCGTTTTCGATGTTGCCATTTATTTTTGAAACAAAATGCAATTTGTTCGGCTTAATAAATGTGATATCATTACTAAGGCCGTAAGATAAAATATATCGTTTCGAAATTTGCCGGTCAAAACCAACTGATGCATTTAAATTACCAATCGTTGACTTATCGGTATATACATCATTTAAATCATCAACCTTGTTTTTGTTTTCTAAGTTGGCTATAAATCTAAAGCCACTATAATTCAATTTCGCAGTTAAAAAAGTAGTATCATTTAACGGTAAACGATATAAGGCCCCTGCTGCAGTGTTGCCCCATTTAAATGTTATTTCAGAAACATCATCATTTGTTTCATCAAACTGAGAAAAATAGTCGTTATTAAAAAAAAAGCTGAGCTTGAGTTTTCCTTTTTCGCCTACATTAGTATTTACGTTAGCGTTAACATCGTATAACCAATAATTAGTATAGGTTCCACTTTCATTCGACTTTACAATTAACTGTTGTGGTAATAATATCAAACCAAGATAAGAAATGCGGCCTCCTATTGCATAACTCGCCTTATTTTTTGATAACGGCCCTTCCGAATAAACATTTGAGCTTAAGGTGCCTATAGTAAACTCATTATTTACATACCCTTTTTTAGGACCTTCTTTAGTGGTGATATCAATTACTGAAGATAAACGCCCACCGTATTCCGCAGGAAAATCCCCTTTATACACTTTTATATTGCCAATGGCAGAAGGATTAAATGCAGAGAAAAATCCAAAAAGGTGATTTGGATTAAAAAGTGGTATACCATCAAATAATATTAAATTCTGTTCCGGGTTTCCTCCGCGTACTACTAAAACAGATGAGCCTTCCTGCGCTAAACTAATTCCGGGAGCAATAGCCAATGCTTTCATTAAATCGGGTTCACCTGCAATGGAAGGAATTACCTTTAATTTTTCAACAGCAATATTGGTGACATTAATTTGCTCATCAGGATTTTTTTGAGTGCTTTTAATTGTTACTTCATTCAGCACAATACCTTTTAGCTTGATATTTAAATTAGTTTTGTCCGATGTCTTTAATGTGATACTTTTAGCTTCGTAGCCTATATAAGAAAACTTGATACAAACAGGCAGCGAATCAACTATCAATTTAAAATAACCGAATTCATCTGTAACGGTTCCAAATGTTTTATTACAATCCTGAACTACTACACCAATTAATGTATTGTCGCCGGTTTCATCTAAAACATAACCGGTTATAATAGTTTGACTCTTTAGGCTGAAACAAATAAGAAGAAAGGATATGAATAAGGGATATTTCATATTCAAAAATATCAAAATTTACATAAACAAAAAAGTCCCACTTCAACGAAGCAGGACTTAAAATAGTATTTACAATTGTTAATTAATTCCCTTGTAAAGCAGCCGCACCACTTACAATCTCTGTAAGCTCAGTGGTAATAGCAGCCTGACGAGCACGGTTATAAGAAATTTTTAATTCTTTTAACAACTCATTCGCATTGTCAGATGCTTTGTCCATGGCAGTCATACGTGCGCCATGTTCAGAAGCATTACTGTCGAGTATATAACGGTAAAATGAAGTATTTAATATTTTCGGTACTAATTCGAGAATCATTTGTTCCTTTTCAGGATCGTAGATATAATCTGATTTTACATTTTTAGCGCCGGCAACAGGTTCCAGTTTTTTAATTGGCAGAAACTGTTCTGTTTCGAGAATTTGTGTAGCAGCGTTTTTAAATTTGTTGTAAACCACTTGCACTTCATCAAATTCACCTTTCAAAAATCCTTCTTTGATATACGAAGTAGCGCGTGAAACATTTTCAAAATCTACAGCAGTAAATAAATTCATGAAATCGGTATTTAAAGTATAAGCGCTGCGTTTATACACATCGTATCCTTTTTTACCAATGAACATAATTTTTACATTCGCTTTTGGCAAATGGTTGTAATCATCTTCAATTGTTTTTCTAATCTGCTTCATTACGTTGGCGTTAAAGGCTCCGCACAAACCTTTATCTGACGTAATTGCTACAAGCAATACCGATTTAACTTCACGCGACTGAGCGAAGTCAATTTTTACATCCTGACCGGCTGCATCAGCAATATTGCTGAGTAATTCACCCATTTTTAATGCATAAGGGCGCATCTGTAAAATTCTGTCTTGTGCGCGACGCAATTTTGCAGCGGATACCATTTTCATCGCTTTAGTAATCTGCTGCGTGCTGATTACTGAAGTGATTCTGGTGCGGACTTCTTTTAATTTACCTGCCATTACTTATTATATCATGTGTTTTTTCAAACACGATTAATTATTAATTAAGCCGAATATTGTTTGCTCATATCAGCGGCAACTTTTTCAAGTGTGCCGGTAATTTCATCTGTTAACTGACCAGCTTTTAAACCATCAAGGGTTGCTTTGTGGTGTGTTTCGAGATAAGTTAAATAAGCATCTTCAAACGCTTTTATTTTATCAACCGGAATTTTACCTAACATACCTTTTGTTCCGAGATAAATAATTGCAATTTGTTTTTCAACCGACATTGGAGCATATTGTTTTTGCTTCAATATTTCCACGTTGCGCTGACCTTTATTTAATACTGCCATTGTTGCAGCATCTAAATCAGAACCGAATTTAGAGAAGGCCTCTAACTCACGATATTGTGCCTGGTCTAATTTTAATGTACCGGCAACTTTTTTCATCGATTTAATCTGAGCGTTACCACCCACACGACTTACCGAGATACCCACGTTAATCGCAGGACGAACACCTGAGTTAAACAAGTTGGTTTCAAGGAATATCTGACCATCGGTAATTGAGATTACGTTGGTTGGGATATATGCTGATACGTCACCTGCCTGAGTTTCGATGATTGGTAATGCTGTTAAGCTACCACCACCTTTAACTTTACCTACTAATGAAGCAGGAAGGTCGTTCATTTGGCTTGCAATTTCGTCGTTGTTAATCACTTTCGCAGCGCGCTCTAATAAACGGCTGTGTAAGTAGAATACGTCACCAGGATATGCTTCACGTCCCGGTGGGCGACGGAGTAATAATGATACTTCACGGTAAGCAACAGCTTGTTTAGATAAATCATCATAAACAATCAATGCAGGACGTCCTGTATCACGGAAAAATTCGCCAATGGCAGCACCTGAAAACGGAGCATAAAACTGTAATGGAGCCGGATCAGATGCAGAAGCTGCAACTATAATCGTATAATCCATTGCACCGTGATCGGTTAATGTTTTAGCTACCTGAGCAACGGTAGAGTTTTTCTGACCGCAAGCTACATATATACAGAATACCGGTTTGCCGGCTTCGTAAAATTCACGCTGATTAATAATGGTATCGATAGCAATCGCAGTTTTACCTGTCTGACGGTCGCCGATGATTAACTCACGCTGACCACGACCGATAGGAATCATCGCATCGATTGGTTTCAAACCAGTTTGTAACGGTTCGTTAACCGGCTGACGATAAATTACCCCTGGTGCTTTACGCTCCAATGGCATTTCATATAATTCGCCTGATAAAGGACCTTTACCATCGATAGGTTCGCCGAGTGCATTTACAACGCGGCCTAACATGCTTTCACCAACTTTGATAGAAGCGATATTACCTGTACGACGTACAGTATCACCTTCTTTAATCTCGTCGGAAGAACCCATTAATACCACACCCACGTTGTCCTCTTCAAGGTTCAACACGATAGCGCGAACGCCATTTTCGAATGTTACTAATTCTCCGGATTTAGCATTGTTTAATCCGTAAATGCGGGCAATACCATCACCCACCTGCAATACAGTTCCTACTTCTTCAAGATCAGAACTTGTTTTAAAGTTGCTTAATTGCTGGCGAAGTATCGCGCTTATTTCATCAGGTTTTACGTCTACCATGATTATTTATTTTTATTTTATTATTTATTAAATCTGCATTTCTGCAGTAAAAAAATTCAATTAAAATTTCCTAACGTAATCGTTATTATCAAATTCATCTTTTAAAATAGCCAGGCCGCGAGAGATTGAATTATCAATCATTTTATCGTCCCAGTGTAAAATATAACCACCAATTAAATTTTCATCAATTTCGGTAGTTAATTCAATTTGCTCTAATCCAACTGTTGATTTTAATTTCGCCAACAATGTATTTTGAACATCATCTGAAATAGGATGTGCAGTTGTAATAGTAACCGGTGTAATGTGCATGTACGCATTATATTGCGCAATAAATGCATCAATAATTTCGGGCAAATGCGATTCGCGATTTTTACGCATTAAAATACCGATAAAGTTTTCGGTGATTTCATCGATTTTATCGTGAAACACATTTAATACAACTGTCATTTTTTTATCGCCATTTACAATAGGGCTTTTCAGCATCATGTAAAATTCGCGATTGTTGTCTATAGATGTATTTAACAAACGCATATCGGCCAGCACTTCTGATAATTTGCCTTTTTCTTTGGCAAAGTCCAGCACCGATTTTGCGTAACGTGTTGCTAATTTTGTTGATGACATTGATAATGGTATTTTGTCGTTAGCGTAAAGCTGACAATATTTATTTCACTTTAATTTCGTCAACCAATTGTTTGATGTATTGTTCCTGATCAGCTTTATTATCTAATTCTCTTCTCAATATTTTTTCAGAAACTTCAAGCACCATATTTCCCACATTGTTTTTGATTTCAATTAAAGCGGCCATTTTTTGGTTATTAATAGCTCCTTTAGCTTCATCAACAATACGATTGTATTCAGCATTTGCTTTTTCGCGTGCTTCAGTAATAATCTGGTCTTTAGCATCTTTAGCTTCGCGCAACATTCTGCTTCTTTCCTCACGGGCTTCATTCAGAATTTTTTCGTTGTCGGCTTTCATGTTGGCCATTTCTTCACGTGCTTTTTGAGCCTGATGTAATGCATCGGCAATTCCTTCTTCACGTTTTTTCAATGCATCTTTAATGGGACCGAAAGCAAATTTGTTTAACAACCATAATAAGATAAGAAACACCAAAACAGTCCAGATAAATAAACCCGGATCCGGTGTAATAATGTCGAAAGCACCTAAAAGTGTCATTGTTGTCATATTCTATTTTTTGATGGGTTATTCCAGGAATAACCTTTTTAATTTCACTAAGAAAAATCAGCAGCAACCAACCGTTGCCACTGATTTTATTTCTTTTTACCCTTGCATAAGGGCAACAACTACTGCGAAGAGTGCAACCCCTTCAACAAGTGCTGCAGCGATAATCATGTTAGTTCTGATTTCGCCGAGAACTTCTGGTTGACGAGCCATTGACTCAAGAGCGCTACCACCGATACGGCCTACACCGATACCAGCTCCAATAGCTGCTAAACCGGCACCAATTGCTGCAATACCTTTAACTGGTTCAGCTGCTGCCTGCATAATAGTTAATAAATCCATGTTACTGTTTTTATAATTGTTAATAATAATAATCAATGATGCGCTGCACTAGCATGTTCGGCATGATCATCATGGTGATGGTCTTCCTGTGCTAATGAAATAAATAATGCACTTAACATAGTGAAAATGAACGCCTGTAAAAATGCTACCAGCAATTCTAGCACACTCATAAACAATGTAAATGGCACAGCTACTGCTGCTCCACCTAAACCACCACCAAGGTTTTCGCCGGCATTTCCGAATACGAAAATGAGACCAACCAAGCTGATAATGATAATATGGCCCGCTGTGATGTTCGCAAATAAACGAATCATAAGCGCAACCGGCTTAATAAATATACCTGCAATTTCAATCGGCACTAAAATCACTTTCACAAAACCAGGCACTCCCGGTGGGTTAAAAATATGTCCCCAGTAATATTTATTAGCGTGTAAATTGGTAATCAGGAAGGTCATCAACGCTAAAGCGCAGGTAACTGCAATATTTCCTGAAAGGTTTGGATTGGCAATGATTGGAATCAATCCCATCATGTTCGATATCCAAATAAAAAAGAATACAGTAAGTAAATAAGGTAAATATTTATCCGACTTTTTGCCGAGATTAGGTCTTACAACCTCATCGCGTACAAATAAGATAAGGGGCTCCATAAAACTCTGTAAGCCTTTTGGTGCTTCACCTTCACGGCGTTTGTAAGCTTTTGCTACTGATGTAAACACCAATAACATAATAATAGATACAATTAATAAGGTAGCCACGTTTTTGGTAATAGACAAGTCGAGGGTAAAACCACCGTCTTCGTGCACAATACGGCCACTTTCGCTATAATAAAATCCGTTATATGTTTCGTGATGAGCAGTATGTTCGGCAGTTTCGTGATGTTCTACTACCATAGTGCCTTCAACACCATCAGCATGAATGTTATCTGTAACGGCTTCGTGCGCCTCTTCTGTGGCCTCAGCTGCTTCACCGTGATGTGCTGAAGGCATTTTATTGCTTAAAAACACATGCAGGCCGTCGTGAATCACAATACAAGGCAGCGGAATGGTCAAACCACCCACAATATGCCATTCATGTGCATCGGCTACGTGGTGCATAGCGAATTCCTTGGCATCATATTTCCCCTCTGAGGCTGCTGAAACCTGCCCTGCCATTAGCATTACCAAGCCCAGAATAACCGTAGATAAAACCTTGTTTGACGACTTCACGATAGTGATAAATTTTGAATTTCGCCGCAAAGGTAAGGCTTCAATACTAAAAAAAGAAAAAAGAAAGGGGTTAACCTTGACAGGAATGAGAAAAAGTTTTTTTTCAAGGAAAAATTGAGACAAAATGCCTGAAAAAGCTTAAATTGTTAGCTCAAACTCTAAAGAAAATGAAAACAAAATTACTTTTTACAGGTATGTTGCTGATACTAGGCGGCATATCGGTGTTTACACAATCAATAATGTGGGAAAAAGATTACGGCGGACAACAATTTGACTGGGGTCCCGACTTATTGGCATTAGAAAATGGCAATTTGATGCTGTTGTGTACGGCAAGGTCTACTACCGACGACCTTGTTGGCTCGGGAAACCACGATTTGGGCGACTTTTGGGTAGTTGAAACCGATGCTGATGGGAATATTATCTGGAATAAATGTTACGGAGGCACTGGAATTGAACACGCTAGGTCCATTATCCTGGATAATGATGGCAACTACGTCATTACCGGCTACACCGAGTCTTCTGATGGCGATGTAGTGGGTCATCATGGATTAAATGATGTTTGGGTGATAAAAATTAGCCCAACAGGCACTTTACTCAACCACAAAAGTTTTGGTGGAAGCGATGACGACCTGGTATATGATTTAATACAGACAAGTGATGGCGGTTACGCCTTTGTTGCAGGAACCCAATCCAACGACGGAGATGTAAGCGGATTACATACCGATGGCGGCGTTCCGGAAATGGATTTTTGGGTGGTAAAAATTGATCATGACTTCAATATCACTTGGCAGAAATGTTATGGTGGGATGAAAGATGAAGTTGCTTATGATATAGTTGAAACACCAGCGGGTGATTTTATTGTTGGTGGTTGGACCAATTCTATTGATGGAGATGTAACAGGATGGCACCCTGAATTGGAAGAAGAAGAAGAAGAGGAGGAATATGAAGGTTATGACCCTTATGGCGATTATTGGGTAATTAAAATCAATAATACCGGCGACTTATTATGGCAAAAATGTTATGGTGGTGGCGAACATGATTTTATGCAAAATATCCTTGAAGATGGATACGGAAATTATATGTTAGTTGGATACACTTCATCACATGATGGTGATGTAACCAATGCATATGCCTCAGGAATTTGGACGTTAAGAATAAATGAAGCAGGCGAAATATTAAATCAATATTTATACGGACAAACAGGCAATTATTGGATGGCTTCTGCACGTGCAAGTGATGGTGGATTTTTATATACCATGGAATCACCGGCAAGCGAAGGTGTTGCTCAATGCGAATTTGGTGTTTGGGATAATTATTGGATTTTTAAAACTGATTTCAAAGGCCGCATTCTTTGGCAAACATGTGTTGGTGGAAATAGTTGGGATTATCCTTACGCAATTGAAGAAACACCTGATGGCAATTTTGTTGTAATTGGCTCAATTGCAGAGGCTGGAATTAACATTAGCGAAATGCATGGTGTTAAACATGATATTTGGGTTGTAAAAATTGCCAATGATGCCCCATCCAATCAAATAAATATTAATACTTTTCCTGCTCAGGCGTTATGCCCTGGTTCGGAAATTACAGTGCCATTTGCTGCTTATGGTGTGTATAATAATACGAATGTTTACAGTCTCGAAATTTCAGATGCAACAGGTAGTTTTGCTTCACCGGAAACAGTTGCAACCATTGCATCCAAAGCAAGTGGATTTCATGAATTTGAAACCATTTTACCGGCCGATATTGTTCCCGGTGGTGATTATAAATTACGTGTAAAAAGTTCAAACCCTCCACTAATTGGTACCGAAAACCAAGGTGATATAACAACATGTCCTGTTCCTGCATCTTTAATTGATATTGTTTTATCAGCAAGCAGTGCAACAATAAGTTGGGCAGATGTAAATTGCGCAGAAACATTTACCGTAAAATATAAAAAAGCAATTGGTGGAAGTTGGATAACCGTAACGTCAACCGACCCTGTTTTAACCCTTACAGGTTTATTGCCGGAAACGGAATATAAATGGAAAGTAAGGTCCGATTGTAATGCTTCACCAACAGATAAATCAGCATTCAGTTTAATTACAGAATCGTTTACCACTTTACCACTTAAAGAAGGTGATTTGGTTATGAATAATTTTGTAATTACCCCTAACCCAACAAGCGATTGGTTAACCATTCAAATGGATTATACTACTTCAGCGTATTACCAATTATTTAGCACGGATGGTAAATTAGTGTTGGAAGGAACTATAAATGGTTCGCAAAATACTATTGATGTAAGCAGTTTAAATACAGGGATGTATATTGTTAAATTAAATACCAATACTAACACCCAAAGTTTAAATGTTATTATTGAATAAATTACACTTGAATTCATCATTAACCTCAATACACTTATAAATTGCGGTTAATGATGAATTTTATTTATTTTTACCCCATGCGTTACTTCATCTTATGCATCGGCATCTTGGCTTTTTTATCTTGTAAAAAGCAACCAAATACGGAAGATGAAAATAAAATCAAAACGCTCGAAATACATTCGAGCGACTCTACACTTGAAAAAAAATTAATAAACGCAGGCCTTGTTAATATTCAATCCGTAATTCCAGAAATTCAGGTTGAACTCAAATATTCCACTACCGATAATTTTTTACATGCTGATGTGTATGGTGATTTAACCAATGCGTATTTACAACCGGATGTAGTTCAAAAATTGAAAACTGCTTATTCCATTCTTCAACAAAATCACCCGGATTTAACGTTTATTATTTATGATGCGGTAAGGCCATTAAGTATACAATATAAAATGTGGGAAATTTTGGATCTGCCACCGGGGCAAAAAGAAAAATATTTATCTAACCCCAAAAACGGAAGTATACATAATTACGGAGCCGCTATTGATATGTCGTTGGCTGAAAAAAATGGTAAACCTTTAGACATGGGCACACCATTTGATTTTTTTGGCGAAGCAGCAGAACCACAACTAGAATATAAAATGTTGCAGGAAGGTGTGCTTACACAACAGCAAATTGACAACAGAAAAATATTGCGTAGCGTTATGCAAAAAGCCGGCTTCCGACAATTACCTGCGGAATGGTGGCATTATAATTCGTGTTCGCGGGAAGAAGCGAAAATTAAATATGCAGTGATTTAAACTATATTAAACTATGACAACCCCAAACAGATATCATAAACTAAAAGCCTATTCACTTTTTTCTACGGCTTTTTTGATTAATGGGCCATCGGGGTTTAATCAGGTTGTTTATGTTGATATTGACCCGGATATTATTCTCGACACACCGGGAGAACAATTTACTTTAGATATTGATGGTAATAGTTCAGATGATATTTCTTTTTTTAATTCCTCCTTTGATTTTTTTATGGCTACCCCTTGGTGGTCGTATTGGACAAGGCAGGATTTAGTGGCATACCTACCTGATGAAAAATTAGAACTTGCAGGATTAAAACATTATGTTTATTATTGGTCGCAAAATTTTTATTATCCTTATGCCATTTCTATTGAAGAAATTATCAATAATGATTTACAATTCAATAACGCAACTTTTCAATTATTAGCAGAACGCACATTTTATAACTCGGGCGAAGGTACAAACCACTGTTTCAATTGCTATTGGTATAATTATTTTACAACCGAATCTATTAACAATTACCTTGGATTTAAATTGAAAGATGATGCAAGTGATTTCCACTATGGATGGATTCGCTGTGATGTATTGGACGAAGGCAGAACTATGATTATCAAAGATTACGCATACGAGCTGACACCTGACAACCCTATAATAGCAGGTGACACAGCACATTATATTGGTGTATCGTCAGTAACCGAAAAAATTGAACCAGTAGTTTTTTGTGAAAATAAAATTGTTTATGTATCTCATTTGGATGAAAAGTGTGATGTCAGTATTTATAATTTAAATGGCAGTATTATTATTAATAAGCAGGCCCAATCAGGCTCAGTTGTATTTGACTTGCACAATATTGCAACAGGCGCCTATCTTGTGGTTTTTAAAAATAAAAATGAAATCCGCTCAAAAAAATTATTATTGATTAAAACCGGATTGTGTTAATTACCAACCGAATGGTGGCATTATAATTCCTGCTCACGGGAAGAAGCGAAAATTAAATATGCAGTGATTTAAACTATATTAAACTATGACAACCCCAAACAGATATCATAAACTAAAAGCCTATTCACTTTTTTCTACGGCTTTTTTAATTAACGAGCCATCGGGGTTTAATCAGGTTGTTTACGTTGATATCGACCCGGATATTGTTCTCGACACACCCGGGGAACAATTTACTTTAGATATTGATGGTAATGGTTCAGATGATATTTCTTTTTTTAATTCCTCTTTTGACTTTTATATGGCAACTCCATGGTGGTCCTATTGGACAAGGCAGGATTTGGTTGCTAATATTGTTAATGAAAATATAGCAATAGCCGGACTCAAACATTACGATTGGTATAATACATCGTATCAGTATTATCCATTTGCACTTGAAAATTCATCGTTAATAAATGATAAGCTTTCATTTAATAATGCTAGTTTTCAGCTTATAGCCTTACATACTTTCTTTAGCTCAGGCCTAGGCACTTTATATGGATTTAATTGTTTTTGGATGCACTTAGATTCAACAGTAAATGAAATTAATAAATATATAGGGTTTAAGTTAATAGACGAGGTGGAAGATACGCATTTTGGTTGGATTAGATGTGATGTACTTAATATTGGCAGAACAATGATTATTAAAGATTACGCATACGAGCTGACACCTGACAACCCTATATTAGCAGGTGACACAGCACATTATATTGGCCTGTCGACACAGGCGGGAAAAATAGAGCCGGTAGTGTATTGTGAGAATAAAAAGTATATATTTCTAATTTGGATAAAAATTGTGATGTAAGTATTTACAATTTAAATGGCGGTATAATTTTAAATAAGGAAGTTAAAACCGGTTCAGTAGAATTTGATTTGCAAAATGTTGCTACCGGAGCATATCTTGTGGTTTTTAAAAATGAAAATGGAATTCGTTCAAAAAAAATTATTATTGATTAAATCTTGTTTTTGATAATTCTTTCCATATGAGTGCACAGCAATTCCTGCTCATGATAGTAGGCTAATGTTTTATATTCGGAGACTGAATAATTAATTTTTATATTTTAAATCGGAGCACACCCAGTGCCATTGAAACATGTTGCGAATAAAATTGTGTGCAATTATTGGATATATAAAGAATTTATAGTAATTTGGTTTAATTAAATATTATAGCTACATTTACTATTATCAAAATTTAAATCTATGAAAAACATCTTAAACAGATATACCAATATCTTTGTTTTTGGTATATTATTTGTAGGGGGGGGTATTTAAAGCCAACTTCAACTCTTGCCCAACAATTTGAAGAATTTGAAATGTATGATGATTCAACTTATTACCTCGATGGAAAAGATGTAATTTGGATTTATGGTGAAGATACCGGGTATGTTTACCCGGGAGAAGATACTGCTGCTGCAATGGAAGGCTTTGAACCAAACGATATCAATGCATCTTTTGCATTCCCAATACCGTTACCGGAAGAAGGTAAATCTGTAATTTATATTACTCCGGGAGTTATTTCAAAGAATATTACGAAAAACATTTTTGGATTAAATCTGGCAGATATGTTTAACGTTTACAATTTACCAGACCAAATTAGCTCTGAAGAACAGTGGAACTGGTTGCTGCAAATGCAACCACAGGTTTTGCGCATCCCATCCGGTTCACCATCAATGTTTAGTCATTTATTGCCATATAAAGATAGCAATGCTGATGGTATTTTAGACCCTGTTTTAGGATTGGGATATGATATTTATGAAATAGCTAGGTACTTTGATAGAACGGACGGGGAAATGGATTATCCAAGTGAGGTAGAAATTAATAGTAACTCAATTCCAATTTTAAATAGTTGGATGGACCCACAATTTACGAGCAATTATTTATCAATTAAGGATAAATTCCTTCAACAACAATACGAAGTTGGTTCCTACCTCAATCAATTTGTTGCACTCATTAACTATATGAAATCTATAAATCCCACTTATAGACCCAAAGTGATTGTTGTGTTAAATATCGTAAGTGCAACTGCTGAACAAAACAGAGAAGTAATAGATTATTTATTAGCTCAGGATATTGCCGTAACAGGGATAGAAATGGGTAATGAGTGCTATGACAAGCTTCATTGCAGCGCTTTGGGTATGAGTAATTTTGACAATTATTATAACTATGTTAAAGGCACAAACATCACTGATTATACGAATGTATTTCAATTGGAAGATGGTAGTTACGTAGAAATGAAAAATCATCATGATTTTATTGGAGCATTTAGAGGAGTTAACTATTTAGACGTTAAAATAGGTCTTGTTGCAAAAGGTCATGCCGCTAATTCTATTTACCCATTGCGTATGGAGGAAAGTTCATGTGAGACAGATGATGAACTTTGGAACCGAGCGCTCTATGCTAAACGCAATGAAACCATTACCGGATATACAAGCCAGTTTGTTTATGACGCGGTAATTATACATAGTTATTTTGAAACAAACCAATATGGTGGTATTTTAATTGGTGATGCTACACACCCGGGTATCTCCGCTAACTTATTTTGCAGCGATGATGATGCATCGGCTGATGGCGACCCATGGTGGTTCGATTCATTTGATCCAAGGCTTTATGAACCATTTAAACAATTAAGAATTGAGATAAAAGATTTTGCAAAAAATGGTTTTGCTTCATCTTATGAAGCCTATAGTGATATTTTTCATTTCGAATTATTACCTTCAGAAGGCGGCAAAGAATTGTGGCCTACAGAATGGAACATTAAAGTAAAACGAAACTCTTACAATGAGGCTCAGCAAACAATGGTTTCCATTTTTGCCAATGATTTTCTGAATGGTGTAATTTTACAAGAATGGTGGTTGCGATATTATAAATTAGGATTTAGTAAAAAATATCGTCCAGGCGTTATTACAAATGCAACATTCCATAGTTTCTCTGGCGGTGTTGATGAGTTCTTACTTACTTTGTCCAATAATGAAGAAAGGGTGCTTTTAGGTAAAAATATTTCGCCATACAATTTAGATGAAAATTTATTTCCAATTACTGCCAGAAACTACTATGTTAAGAGAACTAATATGTATATTGCAGAATTATTAAGTCAAATTCCTATCAATTCTTTAAAATATTTACCTGCCACAATTGGTATGACTGCATCACTACCAAATTTAGCTCCAACATTATTTTTAGACCCAGTCAATCATTATATTTATATTTATTATACAAATGTTACTGCAATAGAAGAGGATTTTAAAATTGATCCGGTTAACTTACCAGGTTTATTTGACGCTGAAACTGTGGATTTGGGTATTGCATCAATAAATTATATTGATGCTAAAATGCCTTATTCAACCTCTGGTAGAAGTAACTTTTATAGATACGCAGATCAAGATGCTGGCGATCCTTCGAGTGGAATAATCAATGCTTGTTATGCATTAAATGACCCAAATCCACTAATTGAAATAAATCAAATTAAAACTAAACTAAATGAGCCAAACTGTTCAGGGTCATATAGTACAAATTGTTGCATTTCTGTTCCACCTTATTCAGCAGGTTATATTAAAATACCTTATACTGTATCGATGCGTACAGCATCAGCAATGAATACAGAAAATAATTTTGTAATTTACCCTAATCCGGCACATGATTTTATAACTATTTTTAATACGGCAATATCAACAGATGAAACAACATATTTAATTTCAATAAGTAGTGCTGATGGCAAAACTTGTTACGACGAAAATCACCAAATGGCTGAAAAAATCGACGTAAGTAATTTGCCATCAGGAAACTATATTTGTACAATTAATGACGGTAGTAAAATCCTTAATTTAAAATTTGTAAAACTATGACAACCCCAAACAGATATCACAAACTAAAAGCCTATTCACTGTTTTCCACGGCTTTTTTGTTTAACGGGCCATCCGGATTTAACCAGGTTGTCTATGTTGATATTGACCCCGATATTATTCTCGACACACCTGGAGAACAATTTACTTTAGATATTGATGGTAATGGTTTAGATGACATTACCTTTTTTAATTCCTCCTTTGATTTTTTTATGGCTACACCTTGGTGGTCGTATTGGACAAGGCAGGATTTAGTGGCTGCTATAGAAAACGAATCGTTTAAATTAGCCGGCCTAAAGTATTATGTATATTATTCTTCTCAAAATGTATTTTACCCTTATGCTATTGAACAATTTGAGTTAATTAATGATGAACTTCAGTTTAACGCTGATACATTTCAAGTAATTGCTGAACGAACTTATTTCAACGCAGGTACCGCATATTTTACTTGTTACAATTGCGAATGGTATAATCCAAGTATTCCTGAAACAATTGATAAATTTCTGGGTATAAAAATAGAAGATGCAACTGATTTCTCTCACTATGGCTGGATTCGTTGTGATGTGATTAACGAAGGCAGAACCATGATTATTAAAGATTACGCATACGAGCTGACACCTGACAACCCTATATTAGCAGGTGACACAGCACATTATATTGGCCTGTCGACACAGGCGGGAAAAATAGAGCCGGTAGTGTATTGTGAGAATAAAAAAGTATATATTTCTAATTTGGATAAAAATTGTGATGTAAGTATTTACAATTTAAATGGCGGTATAATTTTAAATAAGGAAGTTAAAACCGGTTCAGTAGAATTTGATTTGCAAAATGTTGCTACCGGAGCATATCTTGTGGTTTTTAAAAATGAAAATGGAATTCGTTCAAAAAAAATTATTATTGATTAAATCTTGTTTTTGACAATTCTTTCCATGTGAGTGCACAGCAATTCCTGCTCATGATAGTAGGCTAATGTTTTATATTCGGAGACTGAATAATTAATTTTTATATTTTAAATCGCAATACACCCAGTGCCATGGATACATTCGGACTGGTTTCGCCGAACCAGGTTAATGCATCGCGGGTTGCAACACCTAATTCCCAGAATTTAAAATCTAAACCAATACCGGCAGGAATATTATAAGCATAACCACCACCTGCTGAAATACCTGCTGATAAATTAAGTATCTCAAATAATTTTACTTGCGCACCTGCACCAATAACAGGTGTTTCAAATGCACCTGCTACTTCATTCATTGGAAATACGGCATCCAAACCAATATCAAGCATATCATTAATTTTTAATGATGCACCCATTCTTAATTTAGTGGCGAGGTTTACTTCAAATGCGCCAACACCTGAATAGGCTATTAATTCCTGTTCATTCAACATATCACTAATAATCTGAATTGGGTCGGTAGTAGTAACACCACTAAATGAAACGGTATCTAAAACGAAATCATTAATTTGTAATACGTTGGCTGTGTATTTAATTTTTCCAATATCGGTAATGGCAACACTTGCTGTTAAATTATCTTTCACTTTTAAACTAAATCCAAAATCCCATCCTGTTCCGCGACCAACCGGCTCTGCAGCGCTGGTGGTGATAGGATTGGTAATACCTGCTTCAAGATCAAGAATGTCTAACCCAAGCGCACTTAATCCGGTTATGGTAGAACCATCTGAATGCATGTCTAAATAGGCATAACCTAAAATATATTTAAACCCAATTCCGGCATATCCGCTAATTGTTTCTTCATCTCCAAACAATTTTAATCCGTAACCAAGATTAATAGAAGTATTGATGTCCAACTTAAACTCGGAGTCGCCAAATAATTCCGATAAACTTAAAGGCTCATAAGCAATACCATAAATATCGGAGCCATCAATTATTACAGTATCAAAATATTCGGCGTAATTATATCCTTCAAACACAATATTTGCTGCTTCACCTTCAAATTTGGTATAATAAGAAGCATGAGCAGTAACGCTAAATGCAAATGTTCCCAATTTAGGCACCCGCAAACTAAAACCGATTGGCATCACATCTACATCGAAACGCATTCCTTCATTTAAAAACGATTGTGCCAATACCTGAGACTCTTCCTGTGAAATACTGTCCTCATTATTGAATATAATAGCTCTTACATCGTCCTTAGCAAGTGCTTCAGAATAAAAACCATATCCAATTTCTGCCAAACCTAACGAAAAAGCAAAGTCGGTTTGAAAGCCCAAATTGGCTGGATTTATACCAAGTGCCTGATAATCAGTCACAAATGAAGTTGCTGTTCCACCACGACCTGTAGCACCAAATGAAGATTGTTCCAACTGTGCCTGTACACCTAATGTTGAACAGCACAATAAAGTGATATAGAGTATCTTACGCATGTAATTTGTTTATAATCATCCAAAATTATCAATAACTATAGTTTCACCATGCCAATTATAAACATATTTTTGAAATTGTTGTCTATTTTACCATTGTTGTTATACTTTTAAGGAACTAATGTCATTGACCACAATAGCTTTTCAAAATATCTTTCCCGCTAATTTGGGAATTTTATTAATTGGAATGGTTTTTGACAAACCCTTAACGCTAAAATAAACAACTGTATGCAACCTCTAAAAACCTTGGCACTTGCCTTATTTTTAATAATAAGCACAGGTGCATTTGCTCAAAAAGAATTAATTGTAACCGAAGGCTCTGCCACAACTAGTTTAGGTGAACGGACAGGCTTTACCATTACAATTGATAAAAAAAGTGAAAAAGAAACCCTTAAAGCCCTGAAAACATGGTTAGGCGAAATGCAAAAAAAACCGGATTTCGAAGAAACAGTAAAACACGAGTTCAAACTCACCGGTTTTGTAAATGCATCTATTAGCCCGGACCCAATTAATGTGTACTTTTTATTTACTGAATATTCGGATTACGTAAAAGTGACCGGTTTTTTTGAAGTAAATCTAACCTTTGTGGCATCTACTACAATGAGCGATAAGGTGGAACCTTGTAAAAATTTTATGCGCAGATTTGGTTTACGCATGGAAAAACTTGGTGTCGAAGAGCAATTGGCTGTGGCACAAAAAGAATTAAACAAACGCAGCGACGAACAGGCTTCATTGGAAAAAAAGAACAAACAACTCAATGAACAAATTAAAGAATGGGAAGAGTCAATTGCAAAAGCCAAATCAGATTTAGAACAAAATGGCAAAGACCAGGAGAGTAAAAAATCTGAAATAGCCAAACAAAAAACAGTGAACGAAGAAATTGAGAAAAAATTAAAAGAATACGAAGGTTATTAATTCATAAAATACTATTTGAAGCGTCTGCATTTGCAGGCGCTTTTTTATTTATAATAGCTCAAAAAATATTTACATTTGTATTGCTGATGGCGGTTACATCGAAAAATAAAAAAAACACCCTAGTAAAACAGTATGTGCTTACTGTTGGCGAAAAAAATTTTATTGTATTTGTTTACCTGGAAAACAGATACGATTGCAGAGCCAGCATAGGCACTAAAGGTATTCATATCCGTCTATCAAAATACATGGGTGAGCGCGAGCGTTTCGACCAGGAAATGTCGTTGTTGGACTGGGCAAAAAAGTATATAGCCAAACATCAATTACACAAAAAACCACCACTTTTTCGTCAATACCGACACGGCGATACCCTGAAAGTTATGGGTAAAGAATTTTTGATTCAACTCGTTTATGTGCCTCAAAAAAACGCCTCATCAGGGAGTTTAAAAAACGGGGTTATTTATTTACAATTGTCGGAAGGCATGTCGCCGAAACAAGACCAAAAGCACAAAACGTATTTGGTGAGTAAACTTATCGGCAATGAATATCAGCCACAAATTGCACAACGTGTTCAATATTTAAACGATTTACATTTTCAAAAGCCAATAAAAAAATTGCGTTTGCGCGATAGTATTACCAACTGGGGTAGTTGTAGTTGGGATGGCAATATAAATATTAGTGTACGATTATTATTTGCGCCGCCGGAAGTAATTGATTATGTATTAATTCATGAATTAGCGCACTTGGTAGAACACAATCACTCTGCACGTTTTTGGAAATTGGTTGAAAAAATAATGCCCGGATATCAACTTGCCGAGGACTGGCTGCACAAAAACGGTGAGCAGTGTATTTTTTAATTTTCTTTTACACGACGTTCTTTAGTTAAACGTCCGTTTTTATACCATTTCTTTTTGATAATTTTTCCGTTGGTAGCGTAAACATTTACCACACCGGTTCCATCACAAAAATCGCCCTGATCTAGGATGACGCCATTTTGATCGTAATAAGCATTCACATTCCATAGCCTACCTTTCTGATATTCCAGACAATGTTTGATGGTGCCATCGTTATAATAAAATAAACTATTGCCATTTAATTTATGATGATAGTAGGTAATAACTGCCATTTGATTACCATTGGGGTAATAATTATATTTTTTATACAATTTGCAATCATTATTTTCAGGGTTGCAATAACGGTCATATAATTTATACCCATTAATATCATATTCAGATTGCCATCCGGCAGGTAATCGCTCTTTACCACTAATTAAAAAACGCGATACAATCCAGCTTCGGTTAACGTCAAATTGTTCAAGATATAATACGGAATCACCTTGTTCAATTTCAGTGGCATATTTTTCGAATTTTTTATATACGGTATCACCATTTATCAGGTGGAAATCTTTTCGAATAAATACGCCTTGAGGGAGTTTACTTTTTGAGATATCCAATACAATGGTTTGAGCATGCACAACTGACATCAGGCAAAAGCAAAACATCAGTGTACAAAGTTTTTTCATGCTAATAATTTATTTCAGTTATCAGTTAAGTATAGCCCGAAATTAAAATTTAGGGCAAGGAATTTTTCTTGCCTTTTGTGGTAAACTGGAAATATAGGTAAGTGAAATTTCCGGTCCTCCATTATTTTTGCTAGCTTCTGAGAGGGAAGATATATTAACGTCGTAACTCAACCCTAAGCTAATTTTATCATAATCAATTCTTGCGGCTATTGCAGTTGATTCAGCTTTTGTGGCAGCATCAATGTCGCCAACAACCCTTTGCCAAACACCAAAAGAAATGGCATTAGAACTCCATTTCATACCTTGTAAATAAAATTTAAGATTTGTCCCGGCAAAATATTCAACATATGGGCCTTGAAAAATAACCATTGCCGCCGGCACAAGTGACGTCATATCCCCCACCGGAATTTGCGCTCCAATATGACCCGAACTACGCATATATAATTTATCATTAGCAGCGCCAATTGATTGGTCAGGTTGATTTACATGGTAAAGAGAACCACCTATATACATGCTATACTTATCTTCCCTAGGAATTAAGTACCACATTAATCCGGCAGATAAATCCAAATACCCTTTTGAGTCAAACCCAATCGATTCTCCATTACCTAACAATGGGTCATAATAAACACCATTATACTGATTGGCGAATGTCATGGCCAGATAATTAATACTTTTTTGCGCATATCCACCCTGAAAACCTGCTGATAAATAACTTCTGTGATATTTATCGCCCAATGTTTTGATATAGGCAAATGTTAAATTTACCTGAGTGCTACTGTATCGGGTGTCGCCTGCAACATCAGAAAAGGCATTTACGCCTATTCCCATAATGTCGTTTTTTAAAAATGAAGAGCCGAAATTGGCATCAACACTAGTGGCAAATGTGTTAAAAGGTGCAAATGAGTTCCATTGGTTGCGATAGTTAAGAATACCGCGGATATTCCCGTTAAAAGCACCTGTAAGTGCGGGATTAAGGGTTAACGGGGACGAAAAAAACTGACTAAAATGTATATCCTGCGCGTTTAACGACAACGAGGCTAAACCAACAAGTAAACATGTGAGTTTTCTTAACATACCTGAACCCGGCTTAAATTGAAGCATGAAGTTCCGCTTTTTACCCCAATTTTCAAAATTAAGCCCTCAAAGGCCCTGTTATTAAAGCCACCTTGGAAAAAAGCAGCAGTACCCCTTTGGAAAGTTTACCTTTGCATAAATGCAGGCAATAGAAAAAATATCAATCCGCGATTTAAGTCTCGAACAACTCACTGAACAAATAGTAGCGCTGGGAGAACCTTCCTTCCGCGCTAAACAAATTTATGAATGGCTTTGGAAAAAAAGTGCCGTGCAATTTTCCGAAATGCTCAATTTATCAAAATCTCTTCGCGAGCAATTAGAAAGCCATTATGCTATCAATGCAATTGTAATAGATGTTCAGCAGAAAAGTATGGATGGCACCATTAAATGTCGTTTTAAATTAGTTGATAGACACATGGTAGAAGGCGTATTAATTCCTTCAGAAAACAGGATGACTGCATGTGTGTCGAGTCAGGTTGGATGTAATTTGGGATGCACATTTTGCGCAACCGGTTTTATTAAAATGAAACGCAATCTGGAACCATACGAAATATATGACCAGGTTGTATTACTCAACAAAGCCTCGCTTGAACATCACAAACAACCACTTACCAATATTGTATTTATGGGCATGGGTGAGCCTTTACTCAATTATGACAATGTATTGGCCGGAATTGCAAAAATTACCGGTGAAGACGGCCTGCATATTTCTGCCAAAAGAATAACTGTTTCTACAGCAGGCTTGGCAAAAATGATTCGCAAATTGGCCGATGATCAAGTGAAATTTAATCTTGCATTATCACTACATGCAGCCGATGATATTAAACGTTCGAAACTCATGCCTATTAACGAGGCGAATAATTTAAATGACTTGGTTAAAGCGTTAAATTATTTTCACGACAAAACCGGCAATCGTATCACCTTTGAATATATTTTATTTGATGGCATAAACGAGAGTATGGAAGATGCCAAAAATCTGGTTACGCTCTGCAGTAAAGTTCCTGCCAGAGTAAACATTATCGAATATAATACCATTCGCGAAGCCGACTTCCACAAATCGAAAGAGGACCAGCGCGAAAAATTTATTGCTTATCTGGAAACACATCGTGTTGTAGCCAAAGTGCGCCGCAGTCGCGGGAAAGATATAGATGCAGCTTGCGGCCAATTAGCCAATAAATAATCTGACATATTGTAGTCACAAAAATGGCCGGTGTTTACCATTTCATTCAATATTGTTAATTTAACACCATGAAATTAAAGGTTGGCAGCTTGATGCTGGGAGCAATCCTGATTGGTTTATTCTCCCGTTGCGACAAAACATTCCGTTGCGATTGTTATCAGGATGTAATGGGCTTTGATACCACTTACACCTTGGTTGGCGAAGGCCGAGATGAACAAGCAGTATGCGATAATTTCGACTCCTCCACAACCGATTTTGGCATTACAAAAACTGTGGATTGCGAACCCTATTGATTAGTTGCTCATGATTGCTTTACAACACAAAACAACACTTCATATCCTTCGTATTTTAATTGGACTGGTGTTTATCACTTCCGCCATTTTTAAACTAATTGGTATTGATGCATTTGAAGTGTACATGTTTAGTTTGCAATGGTTTAATTTACCTGTAGCATCTGTAATTGCACGATTAATTATTTCAGTGGAATTTATAATTGGCATTTTTTTTATTACCAATATTCAATTTAAACTGATAAGTAAAATAACCTTTGGGCTATTAATAAGTTTTTGCGTTTTTTTAATCATCCAAATACTAAGTGGCATTAAAGAAAATTGCCATTGTTTTGGAGAAATCATACAGCTTAACCCAACATCATCACTGATTAAAAATTTATTACTCCTTTTCATATTATTTTTAATTCGCAGGGACAGCGGTTACAATATCAAGTATAGCAGTTCCATAGCCCTTTTTGTATTGGTTTTTGCTGTTGCTTTCCCTATGTTATATTCGCCACCTTATTTTGCTGTAAAGTGGCCGCAAATGCCGACATCCACGCTTGAAATTGCCGCCAAACGCGCGCAAAATAACCAGCTATTACAAACACAACAAGCAGCATCCGGAAAAAAAATAATTTGTTTTTTAAGTGTGTCGTGCAGTTATTGTGTGAATGGCGCAAATAAGATGGCCATAATTGCTGAAAACAATCAACTCAACGACGAAATATTATTTGTTTTTACCGGTGATGAATTGCTGCTCCCTGAATTTTGGGAAAAAAGTAATGCCCCGCGGTTCAACTATGTATTTTTGCCAATGAGAGATTTTTTTTCCATTGCCGGTCCTTCCATTCCCAGCATATATTTGTCTGATAATGGAAAATTTATCCATCAATTTAATTACAAAAATATCGACGAAGCTACTATAATCAGATTTTTACAACAATGAAAACCCACATTTTATTCATTAGCATTTTATTGTTTTCTTTTCGTTGCTTTTCCCAGGTAAGTGAGCGATGTGAAGCAGACACCATTTTAGCACCATTTTATCATGGTGTTGCATCGGGCGACCCAACCGGAGATGGATTTGTGTTGTGGACCCGTTTAACAGTAAACGATGATGAAAATCCGCTTATATCATGGCGAGTAGCCACCGATTCGCTTTTCGATCATATTGTTGCATCAGGTGAAGGCAGCACCAATGCGGAAAACGATTTTTGTTTCCATGCAGTCGTTGACAATCTGGAATCATATACGTGGTATTATTATCAATTTACCTATAAAGGATTTCATTCGTTAACCGGTCGTACAAAAACATTACCTGTTGGTGATATTGATAGTTTACGTTTTGCAATTATTTCATGCGCGAGTTTAAACGCAGGATATTTTAATGTTTATGACATTATTACTAAACGCAACGATTTTGATGCTGTAATTTTTTTAGGTGATTATATTTATGAATACGCCACAGCAGGATATGGATTTAATAACGCTGTAGATCGCATTTATGAACCTGACGATGAAATTATTTCATTGAGCGATTATCGCACCCGACATTCACAATATAAACTGGATAAACAACTGCGTGTTTTACACCAAAATTTTCCTTTCATTTGTTTGTGGGACGATCATGAATTTGCCGATAATGCGAATGAAGAAGGTGCAGAAAATCATCAACCACTAGCAGAAGGCGACTGGTTTGAAAGAGTAGCTGCTGCGGAGTCGGCATATTTTGATTGGATGCCTGTAAAACGCAGCGAAGACCCACTGGATTCAAATAGAACCTATCGTTCATTTGCTGCAGGCAATTTAATTGATTTGTTTGTTTTAGATACACGAATAGATCACCGCAGCAAACAATTGGATTATTTAGCTCCCAATTGGGATGATACATCCCGACATATAATCAGTTTAGCGCAAAGAGCCTGGTTGCTTAATGGGCTAAAAAATTCGGAAGCGCAATGGAAAATTATTGCTCAACAAGTAATGGTGTCCCCATTAACTGCTTTAGGTGTACCGATTAATGATGACCAATGGGATGGATATCCGCAAGACCAGGAAGTGTTATTACAATTTTTGCGCGATAGTATACCTAATAACAAAGTGATTTTAACCGGTGATATTCATTCTAGTTGGGCAAATGATGTAGCAACACCGAGTTATGACGCAGGTTCACATACTGGAAGTGCCGCGGTAGAGTTTGTTGGTCCGAGTGTTACCTCACCCAGCCTTGAATTAGGATGGGCGGAAGATGCCATTCAATTAATGAACGAACATATCAAATTTATCGATATCGAGCATAGAGGGTTTTTGATGTTGGATGTTACCAAAGAAAAAACGCAGGGTGATTATTACTTCATCAACAATATCAATACCATTGACACCAATTACAACTATGACGATAGTTGGATGATATTAAACGGCAATAATTGGTTATATCATGCTGATACAGCAACAGTACGGATAGCGAACAGAATTATTCCGCTGGCACCTGCCTGCCCTGCCGAACCGGACACAATTACCCTGGCCACCAATAACAATGCAGTAATCATTTATGGGGTTTATCCCAATCCGGTTTCCAGACAGTTAGTTGTTCAGTTTAACCTTTTTGAGCCCCAATCTACCTTGATTCAGGTAACTAATACACTCAATCAGGTGGTTTTAAGCAGGCAAATTAAAGGTGTCAACGGCTTCAACCTTACCAGCCTCGATGTTTCACATTTACCTAAGGGAAGTTATCTTTTAAGTATTTCAACAAAGCTCGGCAGCAAGTCAAACATATTTGTAAAGTCTTAAATTAATCATATTTTATTGAACTACATCTACAGCATGCCTATTTATACAGGGCTTATTATTCCTAAAATATTGAGTTTTTGCTTCAAACATTTACTTGGAATTACTTGAGATTTGTGAAATATTTGGTAGCCAAATTCGCGGGAATTTGGTTTTTAGGCAAGGGCTTACTATGTTTGTAGTATTAAAACCATTCAATCATTTAAAAAATTAAACATGAAAAAACTCCCTCTATTTATTTTAGCGGCTGCTTTGACAGTTTTTGCTACATCTTGTTCAAAAGAAAAAACTTGTAATTGTGAAACTTCACTTGATGGAATTACAACTGGAACAACTTCAGCTGTAATTGAAGATGGCGATTGTTCTGATTTGGATTCAGAAGTTGAATTCTTAGGTTCTGTTACAAAAGTTGAATGTACTGAAGAATAAGTAAATTCTAACGAATTGCGGGAGGTAGTTTATATTACCTCCCTTTTTTATTGTCTTTATATGAGCTATACAACGCTGAACAAAATAAAAATCGTCTTTCGCTGCTTGGTAGGATTGGTTTTTTTATTTTCCGCCTATTTAAAAGTTATTGCTATAAACGGATTTGAAATTTACGTTTATACCGTTAATCCATTTAACCTCAATTTCTCATTTTTTTTCGCAAGGTTAATTATTGGTGTTGAATTTACAATTGGCATTTTACTTCTATTGGGCTACCGCTATAAAATAATACATACGATAAGTATCGTTTTACTTAGTATTTTTTCCATTTTTTTAATTACACAATTAGTTGCAGGGAGTAAAGAGAATTGTTTTTGTTTTGGAGATGCTATTTCATTTACACCGCTAGAGTCGCTGGTAAAAAATATTGCATTAATTATTATACTGCTTATAATTCGGAAATTACCTGCAACACAATTTAGATATATAAGTATTGTATCGCTGCTATTCAGTGTTGGTGGTTTGGTTGTTCCTTTTATCATTTCACCACCCGACAATTGGGTGCAAAACAGATATGCTCAATATACCGAATTTGATGCAGAAATACTAACACAAACCCTTACTGAACCGATATATGAAGGCAAACATTTAAACGAAGGAAAAAAACTGATTTGTTATTTTAGCATGGGTTGTGAATATTGCAAGCTAACTGCCGGTAAAATTACCGGCATGTCCGAAAAAATGTCAATAGATAGCAATATTATTTATTTATTTATGGGTGATGAAAAAAACTTAAATCAATTTTGGGATGACAGTGACTCCAAAAAATTCACTTATTATATTTTACCCGTAGAAGATTTCTTTAAAGCAAGCGGTAGTCATTTACCGGCTATTTATTTTGTCGACAATGGGAACGTCGTAAAAAAAGCTGCATATCGCACCTTAAATGACAAAGATGTAGCCACTTTCTTTGGAAAATAACTACATCTTTAAAATGACTTATTTCGTATAATTACATTTCTACACTTTCGGCCACTACTTCTTTAACTTCGGGAACCATTCTGCGTAATAAACCCTCAATTCCTGATTTCAATGTTACAGTTGAAGATGGACAACCACTACATGAACCTTGCATCATTAATGTTACGATGCCGTTGTCGAAAGATTTAAATTGAATTGCACCACCATCCATTTCAACGGCCGGTTTTACATATTGATCTAACATGGCTTTAATTTTTGCTACCACTGCATCGCCATCCATTTCACCACTTATGTTATCTGTTTCAGGAATTTCCCCAACAATAACCTTTCCTTCACTTACCCAATTTTTAATAAAATCGGAAATTGTCGATTTTACCTCAAACCAGTCGATATCACCATCTTTTCTAACGGTAACGAAGTTATTCATGATAAAAACGCCTTTTACATAGCTGTATTCATTAAAAATAGCCTCTGCCAATGGTGCGAAAGCCACTTCGTCGCCACGCTCAAAATCTACACTGCGCCCGGTAAGTAACATTTTGTTCATTACAAACTTTAATGAATCCGGATTAGGGGTAGCCTCTGTGTATATACTTACAATAAAATTACTCATGTTGGTTGTCTTTTTTTTGCCGAACAAAATTAGGCATTAATTGGTTCCTGACGAAACTTATGCTTGCTATTTATGCCCTATTTGAGTTAACAGTTACCCCCACATTTTAGTTCAATACATTAGCCAATAGGCTTACTTTCATTAAAAAAGCCCCATTGAATTAAATCAATGAGGCTTTTGTTTAAACGTTAGTTATTAGAATTTGAAACCGAGTTTTGAATACATAAATAAACCATTAAAGCCCATTTGAACTGCATCCCAGGCACCGCCTGTTTCAGTTTCGTATGGGTCTGTATCGTCAGGGTAAGTATTCAGCAAGTTTGTGCCCCCAATAGTTAAATGCATATTGGAAGTAATATCGTATCCAATGCTTGCATCAAGGGTTGTTTTTGGTGAATAGGTGTATTCTTCAACACTATAATTTATTAGATTGATAGCTCCGAAATAATTTGCACGCAGATTTACATTTAATTTTGAAGTAGCATACTCAACATTAAAATGCATTTTTACCGGAGGTGCGCTTGCCAATAGGAAATATTCCTCTCTATCACTAAAATAATTATCTTCTTTGCCTGCTAATAATTCGTTTGTATGAATGGCTGTAACTTCCATTTGATTAAAATTACCAGCGTAGGTAAGCGTTAGTGTATTATCATTCATATAAATTTTATATGAAATAATAGCATCCAAACCCATTGTTTTAGTATCAACGGCATTTGTAAAGAATCGCGCATATCCAACATTTAATGCTTCTAATGTAGCACCAATACTGTCGTCGTCTTGACCAAAACCATCGGTTAATACAATTCGGTCAGCAATAGTAACATAATAAGCATCAAGTGTAATTGACAATGCTGTTGTTGGTTTTGCTGTTATACCAAAACTTCCGTTGATGCTTTGTTCTTCTGTTAATCCCGGAATACCAGCAGCTCTGGTAATTACACTTTTGTTGTCGGCAATTAATTCATCAATAATTTGTCCGTTTTCAACGTTTGTATAAGTAGATGAGAAATAAATTTGTGCTAATGAAGGCGCTCTAAATCCATTACTCACTGAACCGCGAATTGCATATTTATCGCTGATTGCATATCGGGCAGCTAATTTACCTGTTATAGTATTGCCAAAATCCGAATAATCTTCATAACGCAATGCTGCACTTAATGCAAAATCATTTGTTATATCAGCTTCAACATCCAAATAAACACCAACATTACTTCTATATTCATCTGTTACATCACTCGGTTGGAAACCAGGAAAACCTTGTGAGCCGCCCGGGCGTGTTGTAGTATCTCCACCATCAATAAACAATCCGCCATAATTATACCAAGAACCTTCTTCACCGGCAAATATGGTATAATTATCAATTCGGTATTCTGCGCCATAAGCGATGTTTAATCCCCTTAATACTTCATTAAAATAACGTGAAAAATCGATACTTGTTGATGATTGCATTAATGAAAAACCACCATCATCAAATTCGGTTGGTGATGCGCTACCCAACGATGCATTTAATGTATTGCGACCATAATAATGCATTTTATTTTTTCCGGTCGACATATTAAAATCTACATCCCATCCTTTAATATCGCCTCGCAATCCTGTTGATAATGAATGATCATTTACAACAGAGGCAATAATTGGGTCAAATCCTTTTCTATAAATATCAACAACGTTTCTGTCTTCATTAGCTGCCCTTGTATAAGCAAATGCCTCCACGTTGCGGTTTCCTGAGCCACCAAAAGCATAAAAATGTGTATTGGCATTTAAAGGAACCTGCATATTAAACCATGCAGAAAAATCAGCAACTTCAGCATCGCCATATTGATTGCGCACATCAAGGTGATCAGGAAAATCACTTGTAAATTCTGCACGGTTGGTATGCCCACGATAATGGTAATCGGCAGTTACATTTACAAAGCCACTTTCACCAATTTTAAATCCGTAGTTACCATTTAATTGTAAATTTTCACCATCAATTGCACCAGCATCAAAATTATATTGTGCTAAATACGCGCCGGTATTTACATTTCCGGTAAATTCATTTACATTATCTTTTAACACGATATTAATAACGCCTGCAATAGCATCAGAACCATATTGTGCCGAAGCACCATCACGCAATATTTCAATACGTTCAATTGCTGCTGCCGGAATAGTATTTAAATCAGTTCCGGTATTTCCTCGGCCACGAGTACCGAAAATATTTATGAGTGAACTTTGATGATATCTTTTTCCATTTATTAATACCAATGTTTGGTCAGGACCTAAACCACGCAAGGTAGCCGGGTCGATATGATCAGCTCCGTCGGAACCACTTTGGCGATTTGAATTAAAAGATGGAGCAGTGTATTGCAATAATTGATTAATATCTAATTGACCATTTGCTGCCGTTAATGAAGCAACATCAATTAAATCTACAGGCACCATACTTTCAGTAACTGAACGGTTTAAACTGCGTGTTCCTACTACCTCAACACCGGATAAATTATAAGATTCCGGTTCCATTAATACGCGTAGAGTAGTTTGTGCGCTCACTTCAATTTCCTGAGTAGCATAGCCAACAAATGAAAATACTAATGTTGCAGGTACATTGTTGATGGCTATTTTAAAATTGCCATCCATATCAGCAACTGTACCATTAGTTGTCCCTTTTTGAACAATGGTGGCTCCCGGCAGTGCCCCTCCATTAATATCAGATACATTACCAGCAATCTGAGTTTGCGCAACCAAGCTTTGTGTGAGTAGGGAAAGAACGATAAGGTAAAAGTAATTTTTCATAACATGTGGTTTATTGTAAGGCTAATGTAAATATTTTATTTGAAAATTATTAACCTAAGTTAACACCTGATTGTTAACCTACCGGACAATTTTCAGTATGGCAATTAAAACCGCAAATAACCATGCATTACGAGCATTACCACATAAAAAAAGCCGACTATTTAATTAGTCGGCTTAATCTATTTATTTAACCCTTAAGAACTATTGTAGAACTACTGTTTTTGTACCTGAATAACCATTTTGTGTCACTTTTACAAAGTAAGTACCTTTTGGTGCATCTGATAATGAAATAGTTTTATCGTAAGCGCCGCTGAAATTTTTCAATGTTTCTGTAAAAACTTCTTTTCCGTTAATATCGGTAATTACAATTTTAGTATCGCCTTCTTCATTCAAATTAAATTTGATATTAAATGCACCATCACTTGGATTAGAATACACAACTAAATTTTTTGGATCCATTAAAGGATGTATATTTTTTGCATTATTGCCTTCTGGCGAAACGGCTTCATTGTCTTTTACTGCAGTAATACAAATAGTTACATTGCGATTGCCGTCAACTGAATTATAACTATAAGAACAGTTTGGTGGCAAAGGTGCTACATGGTCGATAATGATATTAGGTTCGTTGCCTTCATCAGGAAAATTAAAATAAAAATTTCCACCTTTTACTTCATCTAATGTTGCAGATGTTTTTTCTTTTTTACCATTACGGATAAATTCTATTTCAACTTTTTCACCCGGTTTAGTATTATTCATTACATCCATTAATTCATCATAATCTTCCACTTCAATATTATTAAGTGAAGTAATAACATCACCTTCCTGCAAACCCGCCTTTTGTGCCGGAGAATTTTCTTCTATACCTGTTACTTCAACGCCATTATCTGCATCATCTAAATACACGCCAAGGTAACCTCTTTCAGGAACCATTATTTCGTAAACTTTGCCATTATTTAAGCCTTCCCAATTAAATTGAATAGAATCAAATTCATTATCCCATTCTTCAATCCAGGTATCAATTGCCGGTTTATTTTCTTTTAAAACAATATTTTTTGTTTCCGATTTACCATTGTGGAGGTAAGTAACTTTAACGGTATTTCCGGCTTCATAAAGCGCCATTACTTCACTCAAATTTGAAGGTGATTCAATTGTTCTGTTATCAATGCCGGTGATGATATCTCCTTCGGCTAATCCCGCCTCGGCTGCAGCACCATCTTTTACCAAGCCGGTAATTTCAGCACCTTCCAGTGTTTTTTCAGTGTAAACACCTAAAACGGCTTTGTTTGGAGATATAAAGGCCAAATCATCCAATCCTTCCAAACGCAATTCAGGAATTTCCGGAATTTCAATGCTTTGTAGTCCTTCCATCATTTCATCAAATGCCGCTTCATCCCAATGAAAACTAAAACCGCTGTTAATGTCGATATTCAGCTGGTTGAGCTCGTCGTCGATGCCAAGTTCACGCAAATAAGCGTCAATGTCCAAATCCTCAAGGGAGCTGATATTTGTGTCTATCTTCACCGTTTTACCGTCAACATTAGCATCAATTTTGATACGAATGGTATTATCCGGGTTTTGGCCAAAAACAGCCGATTGCAGAACAGCAAGTAAGCAAAAAGTGAAAATGAACTGTAACCGTTTCATGTTTTGATTCGTTTAAGTTATGTTTAGAATTGCTGGAAGCCTTGTTATGACTAAGCCATGACAAATTTAACTTACTAAACGAAGCGAAGTAGTTAAATGTCAATTAAAAGATGTTAATGTTGCGTTAAACAACTTTTTCCCCGATTTTAACACTTGTAAATTTGTGAAAGATGTTAAAGAACCGAATCTGGTTGATTGTAATTTGTATGAGCACGGCTTTGCTGGGTATCATTTTGGTTCAGGTGTACTGGATTCGGAATACTATTTCCCAAAAGGAACAGGTTTTTAACTTCCACGTGAACGAAGCGCTGAACAAGGTTGCGGATAAGGTGGAAACCAATATTGCAGCTTCTGTGGTGAGCAGTCAGATGAACTTGTTTTTTTCTGATTCTACGTATTGGAGCACCAGTGCCGGCTCGTTAGAAATTTACGACGGCATGATGAGCGACAGCATGATTGCCATTGCACTGGAATCGGCGAGTGCTTATGGGGTTGATTATTTCAGGGCAAATGCCAAAACTGCTGAACCATTTGGCCACTCAGTTTCGCCAATGCCTTCAGGGCTCGACCGACCAACCATGATTTTGGAGCCGTTGGAGTATAACGGTGATTTCAGGTCAGCCGATGATGCATTAATCACAGATATTTTAACTGATATCGACCGACAATTACGCATTAACTCACAACGTATTAAAAAGGCCATGGAACAAATGATGTTCCAATTAATGCAACGCGGTATAGAACCCGAACAAACAATAGATACTGTTTTTTTAAAAAATACCTTATATCACGAATTAGGTAATAAAGGCATTACAACTGATTTTAATTTCGGTGTTTTAATGGATGATAAATTTTTTATCACCAATGCCGGCAATAACGAATCAATAAAAGAATTAGCTGCTACATCACATAAAGTGAGTTTATTTCCGGACGATATGTTTTTTAATAATGACGTATTATTGGTTAATTTCCCTCACCAAAAAAGTTTTATATTAAGTAGTATTTGGTCGCTACTGATAGGCTCTTTATTATTCACTTCCATTATCATAGGCGTATTTTATTATACAGTTTTAGTATTGTTAAGGCAAAAGAAATTGTCAGAAATTAAAAACGATTTCATCAACAATATGACGCATGAATTTAAAACACCATTAGCTACAATTTCATTAGCAGTTGATGCAGTGAATAATCCGATGATTTTAAAAGACGAAACAAAAGTTAAACACTATACACATATCATAAAGGAAGAAAATAAACGCATGAATGCGCAAGTTGAAAAAGTGTTGCAGATGGCGTTGTTGGACAAAAATGAAATCAGCCTCAGCACCGATGATATTGATATTCATGAAATTATTTACAGGGCAATTGAAAACATCAGCTTGCAAGTTGAAGAAAAAGGTGGAAAGATAGACATGGAGCTGGCTGCAGAGCGTTATGAAATGACAGGTGATGAGGTGCATTTAAGTAATGTTATCAGCAATTTGCTCGATAATGCCAATAAATATTCACCTGAAAATCCGCAAATAAAAGTTACCACCGAAAGTGATGATAAAGGTATTTATATCACCATTGCAGATAATGGTATTGGTATGAACAGTGAAGATATTAAAATGATTTTCGAAAAATTTTATCGTGTGCCTACAGGCAACGTGCACAATATTAAAGGCTTTGGTTTGGGACTGACTTATGTTAAAGCAATTATCGATGCTCATCACGGCACTATTGATGTAAAAAGTCAACTCAAAAAAGGCAGTCAATTCAAATTATTTTTACCACTAACCTGATTAAAACTATTTTATGGAAGAAATTAAAACTAAAATTTTATTAGTAGAAGACGACCCGAATTTTGGTGCCGTTTTAAAAGACTATTTATCTATGAGCGGCTATGACGTGAAATTAGCTACTGATGGTGAAAAAGGTGAAGATTTATTTTTTAAAGAAGAATTTAATCTTTGTGTTTTAGATGTCATGATGCCTAAAAAAGACGGCTTCACGCTTGCTGCTCAAATTAAACGTATTAATCCTGAAATGCCGGTAATTTTCCTCACTGCCAAAACATTACAGGACGATGTATTAGAAGGATTCAAAGTGGGTGCAGATGATTATATTACCAAACCATTTAACAGCGAAGAATTATTGTATCGTATTGCGGCAATATTAAAACGCGGTGGAAAATTGCGCACCAACAACCAACAAAAAGAATTTGAAATAGGAAAATATCATTTCAATTATAAAACACGCATGCTGAAAAATGGTAGTAGTGATGCTAAATTATCGCCAAAAGAAGCTGAGTTATTGCGCTTATTCTGCTTAAAAGTAAATGATATTGTATATCGCGAAGAAGCGCTCAAACAAATTTGGGGTCGCGACGATTATTTTACTGCAAGAAGTATGGACGTATTCGTAACCAAATTACGTAAATACCTCAAAGACGACCCTTCATTGGAAATTGTAAATATCCATGGTAATGGGTTTAGGTTGAATACGGAAGAGGTGGGTTGATGTGCTGATTTGGTAATGTGCTAATGTGCTGATTAATGTACCGATGTGATAATGTACCGATGTACCAATGGAAACAGCCGGTTTGGAGTATCCCTTTAATTCGAAGCTTCGGTTGGGGTTAATAATTATTAACCCTATTTTCTCATTAATAAACCACCGAAAAAGCTACGCTTTTTCGGTAGAATTTAATTCATATTTGGCATTGTATAGGCCTACGAATTTCCATCCAAACCATCAATCAACCAAGGATGCGCCAAGCATCCGCATAATTGTATGCATAAATCGAAATGCAATGCTGAATCAAAATCCCATTTGCTAATTTGCTAATTACCTAATTAGCTAATTAATTCAACTGCAAATCATCCACCTGACTTAAATAATGATTGATTTCATGGACAATTTCAGAGACTGTTTCTTTTTGAAAAGGTGAGCGCAAACCGGCGTAATCAACTAATTCTAAAAACGATTTACTGCCGCCTGCTTTGCATAATTTTACATAATCGCTAAAGGCAGCATTTTTATCCTGACGCGCTTTTAACCAAAATTGGAAGGCACATATTTGTGCAAGTGTATAATCTATGTAATAAAATGGCGATTGGTAAATATGTGCTTGAGTTTGCCAAAATCCGCCCTGAGTTAAAAATTTATTGCCATCAAAATCTTTGTAAGGCTGATATTTTTTTTCTATCGAACTCCAGAATTGTTTTCTTTCAGCAGGTGTCCATTGCGGATTTTCATAAATGCCATGTTGAAATTCATCAACTGCAACACCGTATGGTAAAAACAATAAGGAGTCAACCAGATGCGAAAAACGATATTTATCTGCTTCACCATTAAAGAAATTATCCATCCACGGATAAGCAAAATATTCCATACTCATTGAATGAATTTCTGCGCCGTCGCTGGTTGGCCAATAATATTCACTGGTTTCAAATTCACGGCTCATATACACCTGGAAGGCATGTCCAATCTCATGCGTAAGCACATCGATATCTGCGCTGGTTCCATTAAAATTTGAAAATATAAATGGCGATTTTAGTCCTGAAATATACGTGCAATAACCACCACCGGCTTTGCCTTTTTTAGCAACCAAATCCATCAGCTCATTCTCTAACATGAAATTAAAGAAGTCGGCCGTTTCAGGGGATAACTCTGCATACATTTTTTTGCCATTGGCAATAATCCATTCAGGTGTTCCTTTTGGTGTTGCGTTGCCACTTTTAAATGAAAGCGGCTCATCATAAAATTTTAATGCCGGGAGCCCTAAACGTTTAGCTTGTTTTTGTTTTAATGCAACTGCAATAGGTACAATTTGCTGATGCACCTGTTCACGAAAATCTGCTACCATGTTAGCATTATAATCGCTGCGCATCATGCGTAAATATCCAACAGGAACAAAATTTTGAAAACCTAATTTTTGTGCAATACGATGTCTGGTTTTTACCAACTCATCAAAAATACGATTCAGTGCTTCTTCATTATCGCTAAAAAATTGCCATCTTGAATTAGCTGCTCTTTCACGAACACTTCTGTCGGTTGATCGTAAATAAGGTGTCATTTCAGCCAAGGTTTTTTCTTCCCCATCAAATGGAATGGAAGCATTGGCAATTAATTCCTGATATTCGGTACTGAGTTTATTTTCAACAATTAAATCTTCAATTATTTCCGGCTTAAATGCACGCAACTGCATTTCTGCTATTCTGAATAATTGTTTGCCAAAATGCGCTTCAATTGCTGCTCTGAAAGGCGAAGCAATAAGTGCCTGATAATACTCACTTGCCAAGGCTTCAACTGAAGGTGTATTTTCATCAAAAAAATCCTGTTCAGCAGAATAAAAATCATCTCTGGTATCAATAGAGTGACGAATAGAACAAATTTGATACATCGTGTCGAACTGACTTCTCAAATTATTAATTGCTTTCATCGCATCTAATTGCATTGCTGCAGTAGTGGATGCATTAAAATTGTTCAGCAAAGTTTTAAAATCAGCCTTGAGTTGTTCTATATCGGGTCTGCTATATGGATATGATGAGAATTTCATTGAATTTTCCTGTTAAAAACGCAAAATTAAGGTATTGAATTGTTAAGGCGTAGTAAACAGTTGTTATGTGCTTCAATTTTGTTCCTAAAACACGAATACTTGAAAATACCCAACTATTTTAACAACCTTTTCGTTTAAACCTGCAGCAGCATAACTGAACATTTATTTCAAAACTCGGTTATGGTAAAGGCATTTGAGCGGCAGCTGCGGTTCAAATAGTGATTAAAACCGTAACTTTGCACCTCAATTCAATTGATTTGAACGACCCTAATTCAGCTTCGCGTAAAAAAGACCATATAGAACTGGCTTTTGAGAGCCAGACGTCTGCTTTACAGAACGATAACCGTTTTTATTACGAACCCTTATTGCAAGGGCATTCCGGCGACAAAACGCTGGCAAAAAGTTTTTTAGGCAAACCGCTTCAAACCCCTATTTGGATAAGCAGTATGACCGGCGGCACCGAGCAGGCCGGGAAAATTAACCGTCACTTAGCTCAGGCATGTAACGAATACGGCATGGGAATGGGCCTCGGCAGCTGCAGAAGGCTTTTAGACGACAATACTTACTTTGAAGATTTTAATTTAAGACCAATTATTGGCGATACTCAACCATTTTTTGCCAATTTAGGTATTGCACAAATCGAAACCTTACTGGAAAAGGGCGAAGCAGATAAAATACATGCCTTGGTGGCGAAACTCAATGCCGACGGGCTTATTGTGCATGTAAACCCATTTCAGGAATGGCTACAACCCGAAGGCGACCATTTCCGGAATTCACCGTTGGAAACTATTCAAAAATTATTAGAACTTGTTGATTATCATATAATTGTGAAGGAAGTTGGGCAAGGAATGGGGCCGGAAAGTATAAAAGCCCTGTTAAAGTTGCCTATTGCTGCCTTAGACTTTGGCGCATATGGTGGTACCAACTTTTCCCGCTTAGAATTGTTACGTTCCAGTCAGCAGCATGCATCCTTATACCGTGATTTAGCGTATATAGGACATACAGCAGTTGAAATGACCGGTTTTGTGAATGCCGCAGTTGACACCCTGGGAGCCGATTTGAAATGTAAGGAAGTGATTATCAGTGGTGGTATCGGCGGGTTTTTAGACGGGTATTATGGAATGGAAAAGGTGGTGCTGAATAGTATTTATGGACAAGGTTCAGCATTCCTGAAACCTGCACAACAAGATTATCAGGCGTTGAAAACATATATTGAAAGTCAGCGGGAAGGTTTAGCTTTGTGTTCAGCGTATCTAAAAGTAAAATAATTGCACCTTGGTGCAGAAAAATATATTAACGATTATTATTGGCTTTATAGCCGGTTAGTTAATTAAAGTATGGCAAAAATTAAAGGGTTTTCGAAATTAAGTAAAACAGAAAAAATCGCCTGGTTGGCGAAACATTTTCTGACTAGCAATCCATTGGATATTGCACGTGAATTTTCAAGTTACATGCACTCCAATGCTGAAATGCAAAAAGTATTTGACGGTATTTCAGAAAATACACTCACTAATTTTTATTTGCCTTATGGTGTTGCACCAAACTTTGTAATTAATGGTCGCACATATGTAGTACCAATGGTAATTGAAGAAAGTTCAGTAGTAGCAGCTGCAAGTGCAGGAGCAAAATACTGGAGCGATCGTGGCGGATTTCATGCTGAAGTAATTTCCACTACTAAAGTTGGCCACGTACATTTTTTATGGAGAGGTAACAGTGAAAAATTACACAACTTTTTTTGATACAGAATTAAAACAAATCCTTATTGCCGATGTAAAGCACCTTACCGAAAATATGGAAGCGCGCGGTGGTGGATTAAAAAGTATAGAACTAATTGATTGCACACATTTAGAACCTGAATATTTTCAATTAAAAGCAACCTTTGAAACAATGGATGCTATGGGTGCGAATTTTATTAATTCAGTTTTAGAAGAATTTGCATCGTGTTTAACAGAAGAAGTAAAAGCAAATACCGACTTTACGGGAGCTGAAAAAACCGTTGAAGTGGTAATGAGCATTTTGAGTAATTATACGCCTGAATGTGTAGTAAAAGCTTGGGTAGAATGCGATGTAAATGCATTAGGCACTTTCGATGAAGGTCATTTAAATGCACAACAATTTGCTCGTAAATTTAGCACGGCTATCAGAATTGCAAAACATGATATGTATCGTGCAACTACACACAATAAAGGTATTTTTAATGGCATAGATGCAGTTATTTTGGCAACCGGAAACGATTTCCGCGCAATTGAAGCTTGCGGTCACGCATATGCAAGCCGCAATGGCAAATACGAAAGCTTATCGAGCTGCGAAGTAAAAGATAATAACTTTATTTTTTCACTGGAAATTCCACTGGCAGTTGGAACCGTTGGTGGTTTAACAAAATTACATCCGCTTAGCAAACGTTCACTCGAAATGTTGGGCAATCCAAGTGCAAAAGAATTAATGAAAATAATTGCCTGCGTTGGACTTGCACAAAATTTTTCTGCTATTAAAGCTTTAGTTACATCCGGTATTCAAAAAGGGCATATGAAAATGCACCTTACTAATATTCTCAGCCACTTTGGTGCAACAGAAAGTGAAATTCAACAAGCTGCAATTTACTTTTCTGACAAAACAGTTTCTTTCAGCAATGTGAGAGCATATCTTAGCGATCTCAGAGCAGGGAAATTACTTACAGAAAAAGGATAAAATGCCTGAATAGTTTGTTAACTTCGTATCGATAGTATATCGAGGTTTTTCTATTTACCCATTTTGCCTTATGAAAATAATTTACCAACGTATTTCAGCTATTTTATTTGCAGGTTTTATGTTGTTTATTATTTCCTGTAATAAATCAATCTATCCACCTACATCTTCGGTAGAAACTACCTCACAACAAGAAAATAGTTTATCTGCTATTAACGAAATCAATCCAGGTAATTCACCTTCGGGTTTATCTCAATCTGAAACATTAAACGAGGAAATAGCTGTAGACAGCACACCTACTCCATCTTTTAAAAAAAATGTTGTACAGGGAAATTCAAGTGAAAAAATTCCATTAATCAAATCGCCTAATGATGCCCAGGTTTATGTAGTTGACGATAAAGATGATGAATACCCGACACAAAGAGATGTAAATGAAGCATTATTTGTTTCTATTTTAGGCCTCCTATTGTTACCAACAGGAATATCTTTAATATTCAGTGCAATGTCTTTGGGAATGAGCAAAAAGATATTTAAAAAAATTAATGCCGACCCCCAACTATCCAAATACACCAAAAAAACTAAAGCTGCTAAAATATTATCCATTATTGGCATTGTATTCTATGCAGCCTTATTAATACTGATAATAATTGCAATATTAAGTTTCTTCAACTATCTTAAAACTGATTTTACTTTAATGGGTTTTTATAGTTGATGTAATTTGGTAAGGTGTAATTAACTTTACAAAACATTATATCTTTGTGTTATGCAAGAATTTTATGCTCATGGCAAACTCCTGATAAGTGGAGAATATTTAGTGCTGAAAGGTGCAATAGCATTGGCGGTCCCAACCAAGTTTGGCCAAAAAATGCAGATTATTGAGGAACCAGGCAGCGACAATATCATCCATTGGAAAAGTTATGATGTAAATAATAATTGCTGGGCAGAAGTACTTTTATCAAAAGACGATTTACTTCCGTTCAGAGGAAGCGTAAAAAATATAGATGAAAAGACGCTCATTACTTTACAAAAAACATTAAACACAATAAGGCAAAAGCAACCTACTTTTTTGCGTTCAGCAGGCACAACACAAATAAATAATTATTTAGAATTTGAACGCAATTGGGGATTAGGAAGTAGTTCTACATTATTAAACAATATAGCACAATATGCAAAGGTGGATGCTTTCGAATTAAATAAAAGCATATTTAAAGGAAGTGGTTTTGATATTGCCTGTGCGCAATCTTCAATGCCCATTTTTTACAAAATTGACGAAGAAGGTATTGTATTCGACTCGGTGCACTTTAATCCTCCACAGCCTGAAAAATTTGTTTTTGTGCATTTAGGTAATAAACAAGATTCAAAAACTGAAGTAGAAACATTTTTGCAATCGGGCGATATCGTTAAAAAATTCGCTAATGAAATTGAAATCATTTCAGAAATTTCTGAGGCACTTTTGTTTTGCGATGATTTTAATGATTTCATGCAATTATTAGATGAACATGAGGAAGTAATGCAATATGTTTTACAGGAAGAAAAAGTAAAAACCAAAATGTTCAGTGATTTTAACGGTGTTGTAAAGTCGCTCGGAGCCTGGGGAGGTGATTTTGTGTTGGCAGCTTCGGCAATGGATTCAGCAGCAATTACAGCTTATTTCAAATCAAAAGGACTGAATACGATTATTCCTTATGAGCAAATGGTATTGTAAGCCCGGTGTTTACTGTACCCGCTTAAATCCTTCACACTAACATAAGCCCTTGCGTTGTATCTTTGTGGTATATGAGTACCGCAACCATTACGTGGCAAAGCCCGTCGAACATAGCATTGATTAAATATTGGGGCAAACATGGTAATCAATTACCAAACAATGCCTCTTTATCGCTTACATTAAACCAAGCGGCGACCACCACTTCGCTTTCTTTAAAAAAGAAACGCAAAAAAGCGGAAATCGAAGTAGATTTCACTTTTGAAGGAGAAAAAAATGAAAAATTTGCAGAAAAAATTATTCATTACCTGGAGAGTATCAAAAACGAATTCCCCTATCTGACAGCAAACAAACTGGTAATTGAATCTGCCAACAGTTTTCCTCATTCAGCAGGTATTGCAAGCAGCGCTTCTTCTATGAGTGCTTTGGCTTTATGCATTTTATCACAATCGATGATTGCAGATAAAAAAGAATACAAACCCGAAGAATTTTATCAAAAAGCTTCTTATTATGCTCGCCTTGGAAGCGGCAGTGCTGCAAGAAGTGTTTTCCCTGATTTTTCTGTTTGGGGGAAATCAACACATATAAAAGCCGGCAATGATAAATATGCAATTCAGTATCCCAATAAATTTAACAGCGATTTTAATGATTTACAGGATAGTATTTTAATTGTCAATGAAAAAGAAAAATCGGTAAGCAGTCGCGCCGGGCATGCTTTAATGAACCATCATCCAATGGCTGCACAACGTTATAAAAATGCAGAAAGCAGGATGAAAGATATTTTATCGGCATTAACAAAAGGTGACTGGGAATTATTTTGTTCAACTGTTGAAACTGAGGCATTAGAATTACACGCCTTGATGATGACCAGCAATCCATCATTTATTTTAATGAAACCGGGAACGCTCGAAATTATTGAACGCGTGCGCAGGTTTAGAAATGAAACAAAAATTCCGGTATGTTTTACTTTAGATGCAGGCCCTAATGTGCATTTAATTTACCCCTATTTTGAGAAGAAACAAGTTCGCAATTTCATTCAGGAAGAGCTACTTACATTTTGTACTAAAAAGAAAGTAATTTACGATAGCATGGGTAATGGCCCTCAGTTGCGCATAGATGAATAATCAATCTTTAAACTATCCTTCTAAATTAATGCTGTTTGGCGAATACGCAGTAATTGCCGGTGGAGAAGGACTGGCTGTTCCGTATCCAACTTTTTCTGCACAATGGAAATTTAATACCAGTTCACCAAGTGAATATAAACCGCATTTAGAGCATTTTTTGGTGTGGTTAAAAGCCAATAATTTTGATTCGATACTTCAATTATCTGTTTTTGAAAACGATTTACAACATGGTTTAGATATGGCATCCAACGTTCCTGTTGGTTATGGTGTAGGGAGTTCAGGCGTTGTAGTAGCGGCTATTTACGATAAATATGTAATTCGACGTGAACATGACATCCAAACATTAAAAAAAATACTTGCTTCCATGGAAAATTATTTTCATGCTACAAGTAGTGGGCTTGATCCACTTGTATGTTATTTAAATAAAGTTGTACATGTAAAGCCAAATAGTATTGATATTACCACATCTAATTTCCAACCGGAAAAAATTTGTTTAGAATTAATAGACTGCGGTAATGCTCGTTCAACACAGCAATTGGTAAATGTGTTCAAAGAAAAAATGTTGGAGGAATCATTTGCAACAATAATGCAGGATTACATACATTTATCCAATACTTGTATCAATGCATGGTTGGTTAAAGATGAACAGTTATTAATTACCCATCTAAAATTATTATCTGCATTACAATTGCAGTATTTCGAATTTGCTATTCCTGAAAAACAAAGGAAAGGATGGAAAAACAAATTAGACAGTAACACCGGTTACATGAAACTCTGTGGAGCCGGTGGTGGTGGGTTCCTGATTAATTTTGCTACTTGTTAAACAATACCATTTATTTACTGCTAAATCCGACAAAAACCGGAAGGTGATCAGAGTATCCTCCAATGTATTTATTGCCGGCAAAAGTTCTATCAGGCGAATCACCATATTTATCGTTATGGTATAACATCCAGTCTTTTTTTACAAACTGAGCTGTTTCAGGACTAACTTCTAAAGATTTGCCATCCAATAATCCCGCAGACACAATTATTTGGTCCAACGCCTGCCAGTTGCCTTTATAATTGTAAGAACCCTGACCAGTGGTTTGCAATTTCGTCATTAAATTAACAAGCGTTTCTTCAGCATATGTATCAGCTGTTGCCTGCGCATTTAATATTTTTTGAATACTGATATCAAGTGGTGTATCATTAAAGTCGCCCATGATAACAATATTCGGGTTATCCAATTTTGCATTTAATGAATCAACCACTTCTTTTAATTTAGTTGCTGCTGCAGCACGTTTTGGCGCACTCACTTCTTCACCTTCTGAGCGACTTGGCCAATGGTTAACAAAAACAAATAACTGTTCTTTTTTACCATTGATTAATATTTCGCCATTCACCATTAAAATATCTCTTGTAAAATCCTGTTTTTCGCCGGGTAACGTAACAGCAATTGCCTTTGAAGATTTAACTTTAAAATCCTTTTTATTATATAACAATGCCACATCAATGCCACGTTCATCGGGCGAATCATAATGCACATAGTCGTAATTGCCGGGTTTTAGGTTGTTGGTATTTACTAAATCTTTAACTACCATTTCATTTTCCACTTCACAAAGCCCAACTAAGGTGGGTAACATATCTACTCCTGTTGCAATTACTTTCGATAAATTTTCCAATTTCGCTTCATACTTACTCGCATTCCAAAGTCTGTCTGCATTAGGTAAAAACACCTCATCATCTTTTGCCGGGTCGTTGATGGTATCATATAAATTTTCAAGGTTGTAAAACATTACTCCATATCCTGTAGACGCAACTGTATTATCAGATTGAGCACTGCATGATAAATTAAAAACTACCAGTAAAAGAAATAATGATTGCAACTTCATAAAATAAATTAATAGATTAAAAATAAATTAAATCAATAAACAAATTAGATTCAAACTGTAACTTAATGTTGAATTATAACTCTAATAACAATTCAGTTACATCCATACCAAACAATAATTGTTCCGGCTTTTCTAATTGTTCTTTTACCCGCACAAGAAAACTTACTGACTCTTTACCATCAATTATACGATGGTCGTAACTTAATGCCAAATACATCATTGGGCGAATTACAACCTGTCCGTTTAATGCAATAGGCCGGTCCTGAATTTTGTGCATACCTAAAATCGCACTTTGAGGTGCGTTTATTATTGGCGTGCTCATGAGAGAGCCAAATACACCACCATTCGTAATAGTAAATGTTCCGCCCTGCATTTCTTCCAGCGATAAAATACCATCTCTTCCTTTAACGGCAAGCTCTTTAATTTTTGCTTCAACACCTGCCATACTCAAACTTTCTGCATTACGCAAAACCGGCACCACTAGCCCTTTTGGCGTAGATACAGCAATTGAGATATCACAATAATCGTTATAGATAACCGCATCATCATTAAAATATGCATTAACAGCAGGGAACTGTTGCAATGCATTACAACATGCTTTTACAAAAAAGCTCATAAAGCCTAACCCTACTCCATGTTTTTTCTCAAATGCCACCTTATATTTTTCACGAATAGCCATAATTGCGCTCATATCTACTTCATTAAAAGTAGTGAGCATGGCTGTTTCATTTTTAACACCAACCAAACGTTTTGCAATAGTTTTGCGCAGTTTCGATACTTTTTCTTCGCGTTGATTTCTTGAGCCACGTTTTAATGCTGCAACTATTTCTTTTCCACCCACACCTTGTTGCAAAAATTGTAAAACATCATCTTTAGTTATTCGTCCACCTGCACCTGTTCCGGCAATTTTATTAATATCGATATTATTTTCTTTTGCGATATTTTCAGCCAATGGTGTTATATGTTTTTCTTCGGTAACAGCAGGTGTTATTTCTTTTTTAACTTCTTGTTTTTCAGCTGCAGGAGCTTCTGTTTTTTTAGGTGCTGCTTCTATTGATACCGATGTATCGAGACTAGCAATTACATCACCTATTTTTAGTTCGGCGCCTTCCTCAGCTTTTAAGGTGATTTTTCCCGACTTTTCAGCAGGGAATTCCAGCGTTGCTTTGTCGCTTTCAAATTCGCATAGCGACTGATCAAGCGCAACTACTTCGCCATCTTTTACCAACCACTTGGATAAAGTTACCTCGTTTATAGATTCGCCTATTGTCGGCACTTTTAATTCGATAATCATATGCTTAATATATAATGTTACGGTTATTTGGCAAATGCCTCTTCTACAATGTCGTTTTGTTCTTTGGCATGAATTTTTGCAAATCCTGTTGCCGGTGATGCACTCGATTTTCTGCTTACCTTTTTACTGATTTTGTTGCCAAGTAAATTCCAAATATAAAACCAGCCTCCCATATTGCGAGGTTCTTCCTGCACCCAAACCAACTCAGCTTGATTATATTTTTCCATTTGCGCATTTAATTGTGTCATTGGAAACGGATACAATTGTTCCAAACGTAAAATGGCGGTGTCGGTCCGGTTATTTTTTTGCTGATAATCCAACAAATCGAAATATACTTTACCACTGCACAAAATAATTCGTTTTACTTTCTTCGCTTCAGCATAATCATCGCCAATTAATTCGTGGAATTTACCTTCCGATAATTCCTGAATATTTGATTGCACTAATGGGTGACGCAGTAAACTTTTCGGGCTCATATTCACCAATGGTCTTCTGAAATCGAATGCCAACTGGCGACGCAACACATGAAAGAAATTTGCTGGTGTAGTAATGTTGGTCACTACCATATTACCTTCGGCACATAACTGTAAAAACCGCTCCAGCCTTGCACTTGAGTGTTCCGGGCCCTGACCTTCATAACCATGTGGAAGCAACATGACCAATCCACTCATACGTTGCCATTTACTTACACTTGCAGCAATAAACTGGTCGATAATTGTTTGTGCACCATTATTAAAATCACCAAATTGAGCTTCCCAAATTACCAGATGGTCAGGTGAAGCGAGACTGTATCCGAATTCAAATCCCAAAACACCAAATTCACTTAACAATGAATTATAAATACGGAATTTACCTTGTTTTTCTGCAAGATAATTTAAGCGTATATATTCTTCGTTGGTATTTTCTTCACGCAAAACAGCATGGCGGTGACTAAATGTTCCTCTGCGAACATCCTGACCACTCATACGCACATCTTTACCATCTAATAAAATTGAACCATAAGCCATTAATTCAGCTAATGCCCAGTCCACTTTATTTTCAGCAATTAATTTTTTATTTGTTTCAAATAATTTTTCAATTTTTTTCAACTTCACAAATCCTTCCGGCACCTTAAACATATTGTCAACCATTTGTTGAACATGTTTTTGTGTAATTTTAGTTTCGGGTAAATTTGCAAAATCAACAGGAATATCAATTATTTTTTTCAGTTTACGCCAGGCTTCTTCAGGTGCCTGATATTGATAAGTTAAAGGTTGTTGTTTTATCTGATCTAAACGTTGTTGTAATTCATTCCAGAAATCTTTTTCCATATCAGTAGCCAACTCTTTATCAATATCATGGCTTGATAATAATTTCTGAACATAGATTTCGCGCGGATTTTTTTTATTTTCAATCAGCTTATATAATGTTGGTTGTGTGTATTTTGGATCATCCCCTTCGTTGTGACCGTGTTTGCGATAACACACCATGTCAACAAAAATATCCTTATTAAATTCCTGGCGATAATCAACTGCTAATTCGCAGGCAAAAACTACTGCTTCAGCATCATCACCATTCACATGAATTACAGGCGCCTGAACTGTTGCAGCATAACTGGTGCAATAATTACTGGTACGTGCATCATCAAAATCGGTAGTAAATCCAATCTGATTATTAATCACAAAATGAATTGTTCCACCAACGCGAAAACCTTTCAGTTTACTCATTTGTAATACTTCGTAAACAACACCCTGTCCGGCTACTGCAGCATCACCATGAATTGTAATTGGCAACACCTTATCCCAATCTTCAGCATACATTACATCTGTTTTCGCACGCACAAAACCCTGCATAACAGGATTTACCGCTTCGAGATGTGATGGGTTCGGAGTGAGTTTCAAATGCACCATTTTATCACCGGTAGTTTTTATTTGCGATGAATAACCAAGATGATATTTCACATCACCATCACCCATCGTAGTATCCGGAATAGTATTTCCCTCAAACTCATTAAATATTTGCTCGTATGTTTTTCCAAGAATATTGGCGAGTACATTTAAACGTCCGCGGTGAGCCATTCCAAAAACAAATTCTTCAACGCCAAGGTCGGCACCGCGATTTATTATTGCGTCTAGTCCTGCAATAGTTGATTCACCACCTTCTAATGAAAATCGTTTTTGCCCTATATATTTTTTATCTAAAAATTGTTCAAAAACTACAGTCTCATTTAATTTTTTAAGAATACGTTGTTTTTGTTGTGTGCTAAATTGAATGGCAACTGCATTTTTTTCAATTTTATCTTGAAACCATTGTTTTTCAATTGGCTCTATGATATAATCATATTCAAAACCTAAGCTTTTACAATAGGCCGCTTCAAGATGTGTGATAATGGACTGCAATGTTGCCCCATTTAAGCCCAAACTATTGCCAGCTGCAAACGTTTTATTTAAATCGGCTTCGGTAAAACCCAATTGCGACAGCGATAAATTGGCATGTCGGTCTTTACGGGGTTTTAACGGATTGGTTATGGCAATCAAATGGCCTTTTTCCCGGTAGGCCAGTATGAGATTGTATACTTTTAATTCTTCAGTAAGTTGCTGCCCGTTGATATTTCCGGCGGTTGCAGTGCTTTGCTCATTTGATAAAAAATTCGTTTGAGCGAAATCAAATCCCTCAAAAAATTGCTTCCACTCAGCATCAACTGCCTGAGGATTAACCTTAAACGTATTATAAAGCGACTCAATATAAGCCGGTTCTGCATTTGCGATATAAGAAAACTTGTCCATGCGCTGCGGTTCTTTGCCTGTTTAACAAAGTATTTTACACTTTGGTTTGGAAGGGCAAATATCGGGGTTTTTGAGGGGAAAATCGCGAAATATTGTTGAAAATTACATCTTATAATAATTTGGGTAACGTTAAATCTGCATAAATTTCATATCGTTTTTCAGGTATTGAAAATGGTTTTTATCCAGTACTTTTGTGTCATGCCACAAACCTTAGCCTTTCGCGATAACCAATATCTCCACAAATCGGAAATCCGAATAGGATTAGACGACCTTGGATTTGAACGCGGATTTGGTGTTTTTGACTATTGCAGAGTGCGTAATGGGAAGGTTACATTTTTAAATGACCATCTGGAACGATTAAACCATTCTCAATCGGTATTACAACTTGCAGCACCTGCCGACATTAATATTATTCGTGAAGCAGTTTTGAAATTGCAGCAGGCAAATGGATTAAATGATGCCTATTTTAAAATTATCATCACTGCAAGGATGGTGAATCAACAATTACAACCCATTATTACCATTTATCAGGACAGCTGGAAACCTTATGCAGATGCAATGTATGAGAAAGGAGTATCGCTTATTTTAGAAGAATATGACAAACCATTTGCCTCCTATAAAACAACTTTTTATTTAGGTTCTTTCAGGTTATTACCACGCATGTATGCTAACGGCAGTGAAGATGTATTATTTTATTATAATGATGAAGTAAGAGAATGTGCGAGATGTAATTTTTTTATTGTAAAAAACGGACTTATATATACGCCAAACGAAAATATGTTATTGGGTGTAACGCGCAAACATGTAATTCAATGTGCGAAACAAGATCAAATGGTAATTGAACAACCTATTTCTGTAAAAACACTTTTTGAAGCAGATGAAGTATTTATTACCAGCACTACTAGGAATATAATGCCGATTGTAAAAATTGAAGATAAATTTATAGGAAACGGGAAACCGGGTGCATTAACTTTATCGCTTATGCATAGGTTTGAAAATTATTGTAAAAATTATGCTGAGTGATATTCAACAAACATTAAAAGACAATTCCGAAGCAGACTTTGCAGAAAAAATGAAAACTGTTGCTCCGGGTGCTAAACGCATTTACGGTGTGCGTATGCCGGTGTTAAATGAAATCGCCAAAGTAGCCAAGGATGGCGGGTTTGAGCTGATTGAACAACTGTGGGAAGCAGGCGCTTATGAAGAAAGAATGTTAGCTGCAAAAACCTTACATAAGGTTGCTAAAAAAGACCCTGAAAAGGCAATAGCACTGGTGAAAAAATATTCGAAAGCAATTGACAATTGGGCTTTGTGTGATACGCTTGGAATGCAAAGTTTAAAAGCAATAAATAAAATTCGCAGCAAAGAAATTTTTGCACTTGCTAATGAATTATCTTCTTCACCTGTGATGTGGCAACGCAGATTGTCGATGGTATTATTGGAAGATTTTTGCAAACAACCTGTTTTTCATAACACCATTCAGGAAATGGTAAACAAGCATAAAGGCGATAAAGAATATTACATTAAAAAGGCAGTAATTTGGCTCGAAGCGAGTTTAAAAAAACATCAATAATTGAACTATTTCCATTTTGATAACATTAACACACTAAATTAACAACATGAATTGGATTGAATTAGGCACGGAACAGGAACTACTTAAACTTACAGAAAAATCGTTTACTCAGCCGCAAGCTATTTTTAAACATAGTACAACATGTGGAACCAGTTTTCACGTTAAAATGATGCTTGAAGATGAGGTTACACCTGAAAATATTGATTTTCACTACTTAGACTTATTAGCCAACAGACCATTATCCAATAAAATTGCTACTCAGTTTAATGTGCATCATGAATCGCCACAAATTTTGATTATAAAAGACGGAAAATGCGTCTATCACACTTCGCATTTGGCGATAAGGATGGAAAAAATAAGTCAGTTTGCCAAGCCTGAACTAAGCCTCTAAGGCCCAATTACTTAAACATTTGTTAAAATCCTCCGGTTTAGGAATAGTTTTCTATTTTAGCCGAACCAAATCAGGCATATTTGGTTAAGGACACATGGCTATTAGTCAACAACAAAATACCGCACTTTTGCTTTTTACCCGCTCTCAACAAGAAGAGGCGCGTGTAAAAGACTTTTCGTCGGTGCATAGCCTACGCTCAAACAGCCTGATAGCAGGTCATTTGATCAGCCACGCCGAAAAAACCGCCAGAAGTACCGGATTACCTTGTTTTGTTATCAATTCCGCTCATCAGCACGGCAATACTTTTGGCGAAAAATTAAGTGATGCCTTTCAACAAATATTTAAACTGGGTTTTGAAAACGTAATTGCCATCGGAAACGACTGTCCTTCGCTTTCTGCACAAGATTTGCGAACCGCAGCTTTCCAATTAACTTCAAAACAGGCAGTTTTAGGGCCGGCAAGCGATGGCGGCTTATATCTTATCGGTTTAAATAAAAGTGCATTCCACGCAGTATCTTTTTCCGCATTACCTTGGGAAACTGCAATTGTGCAGGATATGATGCAGGTATATTTATCTGACAAGGCTATTACCTATATTTTATCTGATGTTAAGGAGGATATTGATTTTGGCAAACAGCTCAACTCAGTTTTAGCAGGCAGCCATATCAGTTTGCACTTACGCACTTCTATACGCAGTATTATTGCTTCAATTGTTCAGCAATTCAGCAAACAATTCCAACATCCAATTACGATAAATCATCGTATATACACTTCATTGCGGGCGCCGCCGGTTTATTAATCTTATTTATTCGTTTTTATTTACATGTCACCTGCAACAGCAAGTGGTGTGTTATTTTACATTTAATAATTTATTTTAAATCAAACATATAACAATGGAAAGAACTACCTATTACGACCCGAAAGACCTAAAAAAATTTGGTGATATCTCTAAATGGGATGCTGAATTAGGAAAAGCATTTTTTGATTATTATGGAAAAGTTTTTGCAGAAGGCGCATTAACTGAACGTGAAAAAAGTTTAATAGCCCTTGCTGTAGCGCATGCAATTCAGTGTCCTTATTGTATTGATGCATATACGCAAGATACTATGGCTAAAGGTTGTGATGAAGAACAAATGATGGAAGCCATACATGTTGCGGCTGCAATTCGTGGTGGTGCATCTTTAGTGCATGGCACACAAATGATGAATAAATTCAAAGACCTAACGATGTAATGTTAGTTAAATTTTCAGGCATACTTTTTTAATTATTCGAAACAAATGAGTTCAAAAAAATCATTACACGCTTTACATCACAAATTAGCTGATAACGATTATCAGTTAAAAGTGCTCGAAACACATGAAATTTCTACTGTAGATTTTGAGCGCTTTGATGATAAGTTAAAAAGCATCGGATTGTTTCCGCTTAAGCCAACCAATACTGAAATTTTCCAGGTAAATGTTGGCTATATGTGTAATCAAACGTGCGCGCATTGTCATGTTGATGCAGGTCCCGACAGAAAAGAAATTATGACCCGGGAAACCATGCAACAATGTCTCGATGCATTGGCAAAAACAAACATTCCAACTGTAGATTTAACAGGCGGTGCACCGGAAATGAATCCGGACTTCAGATGGTTTGTTGAAGAGATTACCAAGTTGGGCAGAAAAACAATGGTAAGATGTAATTTGACCATCATTATGGCAAATAAAAAATACCATGACCTGCCACAATTTTTTGCTGAACATAAAATAGAAGTTGTTTCTTCTTTACCATTTTACAATAAATCGCGCACCGATGCTCAGCGTGGTGACGGCGTTTTTGAAGATAGTATTAAAGCGCTTCAAATGCTAAATGAAGTTGGTTATGGCAAACCCGGAAGTGGTTTAATTTTAAATCTTGTTTATAATCCTAGTGGCGCATTTTTACCCGGCAGTCAAGCCTCTTTAGAAGCGCAGTTCAAAAAAGAACTCAAAAGGTTATATCAAATCGATTTCAATAGTTTATTCTGTATTACCAATATGCCCATTTCCCGCTTCTTGGAATATTTAATTGACAGCGGCAATTATGAGGAATACATGCAAAAATTAGTTGAAGCATTTAATCCTATAGCAGCACAAAACGTAATGTGCCGCAATACCGTTTCTATTGGCTGGGATGGCAATATTTATGATTGCGATTTTAATCAGATGCTTGGATTAAAAGTTAATCACGGTGCTCCTAATCATATCAGCAATTGGGATTTAGAATTATTAAATAATCGCGAAATTGTGCTCAACCAGCACTGCTTCGGCTGCACAGCAGGCAGCGGCAGCAGTTGCGGTGGTTCAGTTGCGTAAAAAAATAAACATATATGCAACAAAAACCGGCATTAATTATCATGTTAAAAAACCCAGTATTGGGTAAAGTGAAAACGCGTTTGGCAGCAGACATTGGCGACGAACAAGCACTTAAAATATATCAGGAATTATTACAGCATACACTTGCTGTTTCTAAAAACATCCAAGCTGATAAATTTATTTTTTACAGCGATGTAGTTGAACGGTCCGATATGTTTGACAACAGTGCTTATAAAAAATATGTGCAGTGCAGTGGCGATTTAGGTGTACGGATGGATTATGCATTTTCTATTCCATTTAAAAATGAATACCAGCATGTTGTTATGATTGGTGCCGATTGTTATGACATTACACAACAACATATTGAACAAGCATTTGAAGCACTTGCGAATAACAATGATTTTGTAATTGGGCCTGCCAACGATGGTGGTTATTACTTAATAGGTATGAAAAAATGGAACCGTTGGGTGTTGGAAAATAAAAACTGGAGTACAGCTACTTTATTTGATGAAACAAAAAATGACATCTTAAGCAGAAACGGGAAATTGTTTGAACTGCCAACACTTTCAGATATTGACACAATAGCAGATATTCAATCACACTTACAATTGCAAAATTTATGACAGAAATTATTATCATATTAGCAGCTTGTTTTCTGGCATTTTCAAATGGTGCAAACGATAATTTCAAAGGCGTTTCGACATTATTCGGAAGTGGCACAACCAATTTTAAATCTGCGCTAAATTGGGGAACAATAACAACCTTGGCAGGATGTATTTTTGCCGTTTTTATTGCTCAGGGATTAATGAAAAATTTTTCCGGAAAGGGATTAATACCTGATGAAGCATTAAAAGACCCTTCGTTAGCAATTGCCGTTGCACTTGGCGCTGCGAGCACCGTTTTTCTGGCTACCAAAATTGGTATTCCAATTTCAACAACACATGCAATTGTTGGCGCTTTAGTTGGTGCCGGATTTGTTTCTGTTGGCAATGCATTAAACTTCAATCAACTCGGCGAAGTATTTCTAAAACCACTTTTGTTAAGTCCATTTATTGCTTGTGCATCAGCAATTATTTTATATATCATCTTCAGGCAATTAAGATTATTATTGAAAATCGACAAACAAACACATCTCGTGGTTGATGCTCCTAGTGCAGATTCAAATAATATAATGGCTCCGGGAATTTCACTGAGCAATAATTACCGTGAAAGTTATAATGGCAAAATTATTGGCTTTAGTGCTCAAAAAATATTAGACGGATTACATTATATCAGCGCAGGAGCAGTTGGTTTTGCAAGAGGTATGAACGATGCGCCAAAAATTGCAGGCTTATTATTGCTCGTTAATTTTTTATCCGTTCCATGGATGCTTATTATGATTGCCGTAATTATGGCAGTTGGCGGTTTACTGAATTCGAAAAAAGTTGCACAAACCATGAGTAAAAAAATCACCTATATGAATCCCGGACAAGGATTTACTTCCAACTTGATTACCGCAATTTTAGTGTGGACAGCCAGTGCAAGCGGATTGCCTGTATCCACTACGCATGTTTCAGTAGGTGGAATTTTTGGTATTGGCGTCGTAAACAAAAAAGCAGATTATAAAATGATTGGAAAAATTGCTGGATCTTGGGTATTAACATTACCTATAGCTGCAATATTATCCGGAATTATATTTTTCATTACATCAAACATTATTTAAAACAATAAAGCATATGTCAACTACTTATTTAGAAACTACAAGAAACGTTTACAAAGAAGCTGCAGAAAATCCTCAAAAAGGTTTATGTTGCACAACAACACCTGTTTGGCAATTACCTGGATTAGTAATTCCACAAAAAATGCTGGAAATGAATTATGGCTGCGGCTCAACAGTAAATCCCCGCGACCTGGTAAATAATCCCAATATATTATATGTTGGTGTTGGTGGCGGAATGGAATTATTACAATTCGCTTATTTTTCTCGCAAAAAAGGTGGTGTTATTGGTGTTGACGTAGTAGATGAAATGCTTCAAGCTTGTGAAGAAAATTTAATTGAAGCCGAAAAACTAAATCCATGGTTCAAACGTGAATTTATTGAATTAAGAAAAGGTGATGCATTTAATTTACCTGTTGAAGACAATAGTATTGATATTGCCGCACAAAATTGTTTGTTTAATATTTTTCGCGATGAAGACCTGAAAACAGCATTAACCGAAATGTATCGCACCTTAAAAAAACACGGCCGTTTAGTAATGAGCGACCCAACCTGCGAACAAACCATACCGGAAAATTTACGCGATGACGAAAAACTCCGCGCCTTATGTTTAAGTGGTTCACTTCCATTACAGGAATATATAGACCGCATTACCGATATCGGTTTTGGCACTATAGAAGTTCGCGCACGCCGTCCATATCGCATTTTAGACCCGGTTAATTACGATACTCCTGAATTAATATTTATCGAAAGCGCTGAAGTGTGCGCCATTAAAGACCCAATGCCAGCTGATGGACCTTGCGTTTTTACAGGAAAAACAGCTATTTATTATGGTAATGAAGAATACTTCGACGACCATCAGGGACATGTTTTAATGCCGAATCAACCACTTGCAGTTTGCGATAAAACCGGAGGCAATCTTGCTAAATTAGGTCGCAACGACATCTTTATTTCCGGCTCCAGCTGGTTTTATGATGGTGGTGGCTGTTGCTAATTTATTAAGCACTGATTAATAGTAAAATCTTATTATTGAAAAGCCCTTCTGCATGAAGGGCTTTTTTTATTGCCAAACTTTGTAAGGGCTATGTATATTTACATCGTCAATACCATACCAACATGAACAAACTCTGGTCGAACAATAATATCATTAAGTCTACATTACTTATCCTTATTACACTTGCTGTGGTATTTGGTGTAGTGTGGTTATTAATGCAAATAACAACTATCCTCTTTTATTTTATCATCGCTGCAATCATTTCTATTATTGGCAAACCCATATGCGATTTTATTCAACGATTTAAAATTGGCAAATTCGGCGTACCTGATTCTTTAGCAGCATTACTTACCATGACCATTTTATTCGGTGTACTATTTGGTGTTGTTAAAATATTTACGCCACTAGTAGTTCAACAAACAAATAATATATCTAATATAGATACCGAACGCGTTGCCGAAAGTTTGCAATCCCAAATTGTTGCACTCGACTCTATGATTGTTCATTTTCAGGACCCTAACGCTTCATCACAATCTGTAGAACAAATTATTAACGACAACCTGCGCAACTGGATTAATGTAACTTCCATCACGCATATTTTTAATAATATTATGGGAGGCCTTGGCAATATACTTGTTGCGCTGTTTTCCATTACATTTATTTCTTTTTTCTTTTTGCGTGATGATAAATTATTTTACAATATTGTAATGGTATTAACACCTACAAAATTAGAAACCAACGCCAAGCGCATCATGCACTCCAGCAAAAAATATCTGACACGTTATTTTGTGGGGTTAATTATTCAATCGGTGGTTGTATTTATTTTAATTGCAGTTGGCCTTTTGTTTTTAGGATTTGGTGCCAATAGCTGGTTAATTGCCTTATTTGCAGGTATCATTAATATTATTCCATACATAGGACCAATAATTGGCATGTTGTTCGGTATGCTGATAGGTATTACAACCAATTTAAGTGTCGACCCTAATTTCGACATCACACCAATGCTTATCCAATTGTTTATTTTATTTCAGGGTGTTCAATTAATAGACAATTTTGTATCACAGCCTATTATTTATTCTAATTCTATAAAGGCTCACCCACTGGAAGTATTTTTTGTTGTTTTGGTATTTGGCAATCTCGCAGGTGTACCGGGAATGATTGCTGCAATGCCTGTTTATGCCTTTTTCCGCATTATAGCCAAAGAGTTTTTTAGTGAGGCTAAAATTGTCCGTAAAATGACACAAGGGCTGGAATAGTGACAGGCAAAACAACTGATTTAAAGGCAGCCTAACAATAAACCATTGATATTCAAGCAGCTCTTTCCAAATCAGTTATGTATTTGTGTCTAACACTTATTGTATTTTTTTGAATAATTGCCATTTTTTTTGCAGTTTTGACTTCCTTACGTGGCGGCATACACATCGTATTTAACCCTAAATTTTAATGTTATGAAAAAAATGTTTACCACCTTATCTCTGGCAATTATTTGTACGTGCTACTCAATAAGCATGTTTGCCCAAAACACAGCACTGCGACCTGTTGCCAAAATGGTTGCTGAAAGTAAAAATTCCGGCATTACCTTTAAGCAGGCAGCGCCATTTAATGTGCAAATTAATCCAGCACACAAAAGTGCTACTTCATCATTTGCAAAAGACATCACTTTTGTAAAAATGAATTCTACACTGGTAAAAGATATTTTTACAAAAAGAGATGCAGCGCTTGAAATTACTTTACCTTATAAGGAAAGTGAAATTATTGTTGACCTTGTACAGGTAAATTTATTTGCTGATGGATTTCAGGTAGAAACCAATACAAGTAATGGACAACCTGTTGACTACACACCTGGTGTTTATTATCAAGGCACGATAAAAGATGACCCAAATTCAATTGTGGCCATCAGCTTTTTTGAAGATGAAATAATTGGTTTAATTGCTTCAGCTGATAAAGGCAATATCAATATTGGTCGTTATGGTGATGGCAGCAAAGACGATTATTTAATTTATTCTGATTGGGACATTTTAGTAACTCCCGACAATGCCGGATGCGCAACTATAGATGATCCTGAATATTTAGATGAATTTCAGGAAATAATGCAAATTGAAGGTGAGTCAAGAATTACGGCTTGTCCTAAAATTTATTTTGAAGGAGATTATCAATTATATCAAAACAAAGGAAGTGTAACAGCAGCAGCAAATTACATTACTGGTATTTATAATAATTCAGCTATTATTTACACTAACGAAAGTGTACCAACACAAATTTCTACCATTTTTGTTTGGACAAGTGCTGATGGTTATTCATCAGCATCTTCTTATGATGCTTTAGTATCGTTTATGAGTTTTCGCACCTCATTTACCGGCGACATTGCACATTTAGTTACTTTAGATGCTGGTGGTTTAGGTGGTATTGCTGCAACTATTAATGGATTGTGCAATTCAAATAAATACTGTTATAGCGATATTGATGCATCATATAGTGCATTCCCAACTTATAGCTGGACAGTTATGGTGGTAACACATGAAATGGGACACTTATTTGGAAGTTATCACACCCACAATTGTGGTGCATGGGCCGGTGGTGCTATTGATAATTGTTATACAACTGAAGGCGGTTGCCCTTCCGGTCCAGCCCCTGTTGGCGGCGGAACAATTATGAGTTATTGTCACCTTACCGGTTATGGAATTAACCTGGCAAATGGATTTGGTGTTCAACCGGGTAATGCTATCCGAAACACCATTTCAGCTGCAGGTTGTATTACTTCATGCGGTGGCGCTGCAACCTATTGCACTTCAGCAGGATTATCAACTGCAGACGAATGGATTCAAACAATTACAGTTGCTGGAACAACTAAAACTTCAGGTAATAATAGTGGATATGCAGATTTTACTGCAACTACTGTTAATTTAACGCCAGGCGGAACTGCAGCTTATAGTTTAACTCCTGGTTATACCGGAACTGTTTATCCGGAATATTTTTCTATCTGGATAGATTACAATAAAGATTATGATTTTAACGATGCAGGTGAAAACGTTTACAATTCTGCAGCTGTTACAAGTACTGTTACAGGAAGTTTTTCAGTTGCAGCAGGTATGACAGGAACAACCAGAATGCGTATTAGTATGAAATACAATGCATCTCCAACTTCATGCGAAACATTTGATTACGGTGAAGTAGAAGATTATACTGTATCATTTACGCCGGTAGTTACATATTGCACCAGTGCAGGTACTAGTGCGGCATCACGCCATATTGATTATGTTAAATTTAATACCATTAACCGCACATCAGGAAGTGATGGTGGGTATTATAATGGTGTTGCAACTACCACAAGTATAATTAAAGGAACAGCATACACTTTAACTTATAGCGCAGGATTTTCCGGAACAATTTATCAAATGTATTGGAGAGGTTGGATTGACTACAACCGCGATGGTGATTTTAGCGATGCTGGTGAACAGGTTTTCCAGAAGAAAGCAACAACATCAGCCAACTTAACTAAGAGTATTGTTGTACCTGCTACTGCAAGCACAGGAACAGCTCGCATGCGCATCAGTGCTAAATACGGAGGCTACCCAACTGCCTGCGAAACATTTACCAATGGTGAAGTAGAAGATTATACCGTAAATATTTTACCTGCATTACCATCAGGTGAAACAATGCCGTTTAGTTTATCTATTTTCCCAAATCCGGGTTCTGGTGTATTTAATATCGAATTTTTAAATGCTGTTTCAGGTGGAGTAACATTAGAAGTATTTGATATTACCGGAAATGTAGTGAGCAATGAAATTATTGCTAGTGAAAATGGTATGATAGTATTAGATATTACCAATGCTGCCAGTGGAATGTATTTTGTAAAAATGACACAAACAAACGGCACAACCGAAGTAAAACAGATTATCAAACAATAATTGATTATAATTTTTTAAAAAAGGGTTGCAATAAATTGCGACCCTTTTTTTATGCTTGTAGTATACTTTTCATATTTACTTACCTATTTGAATTATTATGATAAGTTATGCCTACCTTTGGTATAATGAATCAGGCAGGTTCAAAGTAATAATTAAAATAATTTATATGAAAAATATTCGACCTGCCTTTGTACTTTCCCTGCTGCTTATTTTATCTCTAGCTGCATATTGCCAACATGGTGTTTTGCCTCCCATCGCTCAAAAAGTAACAAATGCCCGGCTTTCAGGTGCTGCTTTCAAGCAATCAAGTCCATTTCAGGTTAATACAAGCTTAATAAAAAAGCAATTAAGTTCGCAGTTTGCAAAAGACATCACTTTTGCTGATTTAAATTTGGCTGAAATAGCTAATATATACCAAGCGAAAGATGAATCAATTACATTAATATTACCTTACAAAACCGGTTCACTGCACCTCGATTTAGTTAAGGTAAATTTATTAGCTGAAAATTTTAAAGTTTATTCAAGCGAAAACAATTTACCTGTTGCATATTCACCCGGATTATTTTATCAGGGAATTATATCCAATGACCCTTCCTCTGTAGTTGCTATAACAATTTATCCCGGCGCCATTGCCGGGACTGTTTCAGCAATCAACATGGGTAATATTAATATCGGCAGGTCTAAAAAAGGATTAGCAACTGATTATTTAATTTATTCAGATGCTGATGTTTTAGTTAATCCTGAATTGGGAAACTGCAGCACCGAAATGGACCCTAATTATTTGGAACAGTATTATCAAATAATGCAAAATATCGAGGGTAACAGAGATGTAAAATGCCCAAAAATATTTTTTGAAGCCGACTATGATATCTTTTTAAATTATGGAGGCGCTTCTGTAATCGGCACATCTGATTACATCATCAACTTATTTAATGTTGTTGCTGCTATCTTTACTAATGAGATGATATCTACCGAAATCCAAACCATTTATGTTTGGTCAACTCCTGATACATATAGCGATTTATCATCCAGTGACAAATTATATTCATTTAGTATTAACAGACCAACTTTTGAAGGTGATGTAGCGCATTTATTTGCTATGTATGGCGGAAGCGGTGGAATTGCAAGTACAGTAAATGGTTTATGTAATGGTTATAGTTATAGTGTAAGTTGGATAAGCGGAACATATTTTGAATACCCAAATTATAGCTGGCCGGTTTTTGTTGTAACACACGAACTTGGACATTTATTTGGAAGCGCACACACACAAAGTTGTTTTGCCTGGATTGGTGGTGCTCTCGACAATTGTTATACTACCGAAGGTGGTTGCGCACCCGGACCTGCACCAATAGATGGCGGTACCATAATGAGCTATTGTCACGTTACAGCTTATGGTGTAAATTTCGCAAACGGATTTGGCCCACAACCTGGTGATGCAATTAGAAATACAATTGCTGCTTCATATTGCATAGATGCCTGCGGAATTTATGAATACAATCCTTATTGTTATGTGTATGCATTTAGTTCAACATCGCAATGGATTCAATCAGTAAAAATGGCCGGGATAGCATCTATTACAGGTAATAATGATGGATATGGATATTTTTTAGGAACCACATTTTTTGTTCAACCCGGCGACAGCAGTATTATAAAAGTAACTCCCGGATATCTTGATGCAGCAATTCCGGTTTCAGTTGGAATATGGATTGATTTTAATCAGGATGGTGATTTTTTTGATGATGGAGAATTAGTGGTGAATAAAACAGATATTACTTCAACCGTTACATCAACATTTTATTGTGCAAGTGGATTAACTGGAACAACCCGAATGCGAATATTATTAAAATATGGTGGTCCAATCTCAACCCCATGCGATATTTTTTTTGGAGAGGCTGAAGATTATACCGTTTCATTTGACATCCCAGTTACCTATTGTAATGCCGCTGGATTAAATGCCACAAACAATTTTATAGATTACCTAAAACTGAATGAAATTAACCGCATTTCAGCGTCTGATGGTGGTTATTATAACGGAACAGCACTATCAGCTAACTTAACAGCAGGAAGCGCTTATTCACTCACTTTCAGTAACGGCTTTACCGGTATCGCTGAACAAATGTACTGGCGAGCTTGGATAGATTTTAATGGTGATGGAGATTTTTCAGATTCCGGCGAAAAAGTTATGCAAAAGAAAACAACTTCAGCTGCCAATTTCATTAAATCAATTACAATACCATTAACAGCAACACCGGGTAATACTCGTATGAGAATTATTTCAAAATTTGGAGGTTATCCTAATCCATGTGAAAGTTTTGCTACAGGTGAGGTTGAAGATTATACGATTAATATTTTACCTGCATTAGCATCCGCCACAACACAGGAATTCGAAATGCTTGTATTTCCAAATCCTGCATCTACCCAACTCCAGGTAAAATACTCCCACTCAACAGGTGATGGTGTTTCGATTGATGTTTTTGATTTAACCGGTAAACAATATTTTGCCGAAAAAATTAATGCGCAAAGTGGCAGTATTGAAATTAATCTAACCGGTTTATCTAGTGGTATTTATCTCATTAAAATAACCCAAGAAAATGGTAATTCATCAATAAAGCACTTTGTAAAAATGTAAATTAAGTTTGAATTTTAAATTTAACCGAACTAAAGTTATAAATCCATCTTATAAAACTTTTAAACAAAATCTGTCGTATATTTATCCATAACAAACCATATATGCGACCGATTTTATTGATTTGTATTATTGCTTTATCTACCAGCTGCACCCTACCTTCTTGCAGAACCATTTCAGGGTTGGAAACAGATTCGCAACCATTTACCCATGAACAATGGACTAACCTGTTGCAAAAACATGTGAACGCAGATGGTTGGGTTAATTATGAGGGATTTATAAAGGACAGCTTACAACTCAACAATTACCTGCAACAAATCGAGTCAAATTATCCCAACGAAAAAAATTGGAGCAGAGAACAAATATTAGCCTATTGGATAAATGCCTATAATGCCTACACAGTGCAAATTGTAATACGCAATTATCCTGTTGCCAGTATTAAAGATATTAAGCCCGGCGTCGCATTTCTTAATTCTGTTTGGGATATCAAATTTATTACTATTGAAGGTGAACAACTCGACCTCAATAATATCGAACACAATATTTTGCGCAAAATGAACGAACCTAGAATCCATTTTGCCGTTAACTGCGCCAGTTATTCCTGCCCAAAACTTCTCAATACAGCCTACGAAGCAGCTACAATTGACAATCAGCTCAATCAACAGGCCATAGATTTTATTAACGACCCCAAACGCAACGTCATAACTGCCGAAAAGGCTGATGTAAGTAGCATTTTTAACTGGTTTACCGGCGACTTCACTAATGATGGCTCGTTGAAAGATTTCTTAAACAAATACAGTAAAGTGCCAATAGCCGAAAATACCGGAATTAACTTTTTGGAATACAACTGGAATTTGAATAAGCAATAATACATTTTCTTATTGCTATGAAAATTACACGAAACAATTTGGTAATTTTAAACTAACTCAAATACAATTAACGTTTTTTATGAAATAAGTCGGAACTATTCATATTTTGTTCTTATTTTCATAGTTCATTCGTTTTACTTTCGCAGCCACTATCTATGCATATTGTAATAATTGGAAATGGAATTACCGGAATAACCGCAGCACGAACAATCCGTAAACATTCGGATCATGAAATAACTGTTGTATCCGGAGAAACAGATTATTTTTTTAGCAGAACTGCACTCATGTATATTTACATGGGGCATATGCAGTTTAAAGACACGCAACCATATGAGCCCTGGTTTTGGACAAAGAACAGGATAAATCTCAAACGCGCTTGGGTTAAAACCATAGATACTCAAAACAAGCAGCTGTTGTTTAGTAACGATGATCGCATGCCTTACGATAAATTACTAATTGCCTCAGGAGCCAAACCAAACAAATTTGGCTGGCCGGGTCAGGATTTAATTGGTGTGCAGGGACTATATAGCTACCAGGACCTGGAAGAACTGGAAAAAAATACTGCCAATGGCATTAACCGTGCTGTTATTGTTGGTGGCGGTTTAATAGGCATGGAAATGGCTGAAATGTTGCATTCCCGCCATTATCCGGTTACATTTCTAGTAAGGGAAAGCAGTTATTGGAATAATATTTTACCTGAACAAGAATCGCAACTTATTACCCGACATATTCGTGAACATGGATTTGACCTCAGGCTAAATGAAACACTAAAAGAAATAAAAGGTGATGCCAACGGAAAAGTAACTTCAATAATTACAGGAAGTGGAGAAGAAATAGCCTGTCAGGTAGTTGGACTCACTGCAGGTGTTTCGCCAAATATTGCCTTTTTAAAAGATACCGAAATAAAAACAGACAAAGGTGTGGTGATTAACCAGCACATGCACACCAATGTTGAAGATATTTATGCCGCCGGCGATTGTGCACAATTTCAGCATGCACTACCCGACAGACGTGTAATTGAACAAGTTTGGTATACCGGAAAACTCCAGGGTGAAGCAGCAGCGTTTAACATGTTGGGGCACGACAAAATGTACGAACCCGGGTTTTGGTTTAATAGTGCAAAATTTTTAGACATCGAGTATCAAACTTATGGTACGGTATTAAATACTTTGCGAGAAGGGGAAACAGAATTTTATTGGGAAAGTGATGACCATCAAAAATGTGTGCATGTTGTATATCGTGAAAGTGATCACCTATTTATTGGTATAAATGTTTTTGGTATCAGAATGCGTCACGAAATATTTAATCGCTGGTTGTTAGAAAAACAAAAAGTTGAACATATTATTTCGCATTTAAGTGCTGCCAATTTCGACCCGGAATTTTTCAAACCTTTTGAGCAGGAAATAATTAATGCATGGAACAATCAATATCCGGCAAATACCATTCAATTAAAAGCAAAATCAGCATTTACTAAACTCATTTTCGGCAATTAACGCTGAAGTTTTTTTATCACAATTCATCGTTAATCAAAATTTACTAAAATGTCACAGGCAAACAATAGTTTATCATTATCGAATCCGCATCCTGCCAATTTTAACGCCAAACAAAAAACCGGCTTAGCCATTACAGGCTTGGGTTTACTGGCGTTTTTTATGGCTTGGGCTGGTGCTGCCAATCAACAGCCGCTAATATTTTTAATTATCACGCTGGTGTGTTTTTTTGGCGGTGGCATATTGTTTACCATTGGCTCGTATGGACATCTCCCGAAGGGAATAAAAAATAACCGTACCATGTTTACCTCTATTTCATCACGAGGAGCATTAGCATGGATAAGTGGTGTAGTAATTACCGGATTTTATATTTTATTGTATTGGCGAGATTTCTGGAAAGAATTATTTGGTGCCGATTTATTTATTGGGTTGGTGAATTTATTTAATCCGCTCAGTTTATTGTTGCGCAATACAAAAGCCGATCAATGGTTTGTATATGGAACATTATATACTGTTGCTGTATTAGTTATGGGATTTAAATTTATTTATAAATATCGCCATAATCGTTATCAGCAAATACGTACCACTTCTGTAATGTTTTTTCAATTGGGTTTTGCCTGGTTGCTGCCGGGAATTATGAAAGCATTGTATAATTATGAACCCTATTTAACTTATTTCTGGCCATTAGATTATGATGCCATTTTCCCAACCACATTAAGTTATTTCCAAACACAGGGTGCTTTTGGTATGTTTTTCATTTTCTGGGGTTTGGTGATGACATTTGTAGCAACACCATTATTAACCTACTTTTTTGGCAAACGATGGTATTGCAGTTGGGTATGCGGATGTGGTGGTTTAGCCGAAACTGCAGGAGACCCTTTTCGTCACCTCAGCGACAAATCCATGAAGGCCTGGAAAATTGAAAGATGGTTGATTCATAGCGTTTTGGCAGCCATAATTATAATAACCGTGTTATTATTGGTAGATAATGGCTTTAAAAATAATTTATTAGGCGGTGCCGCTAAAGATATTGCCAAGGGCTACAGTTTCGTGATAGGAATGGTGTTTAGCGGGGTAGTCGGGGTTGGATTTTACCCAATAATGGGCAGCAGGGTATGGTGTCGTTTCGGATGCCCGATGGCTGCTTACATGGGACTAATTCAGCGATTTAAATCACGGTTTAGAATAACTACAAACGGCGCCCAGTGTATATCCTGTGGCAATTGCTCCACCTATTGCGAAATGGGCATAGATGTGCGCGCTTACGCCCAAAAAGGGCAAAATATAGTGCGGGCCAGCTGCGTTGGCTGTGGCGTATGTTCGGCAGTTTGTCCTCGCGGTGTACTCAAACTCGAAAACGGTCCGGACAACACAAAACGCACCGAATTCTTGTTTACTTCTGAAGATTTAAAAATTCTCTCTTAACATTATTTAAATATCATTTACAATTGACGTAATTTTGTGCACTTTTTCAGGGGTGGCAGCTCAAAGTTTAACATGCAGAAAATCAGCGTAATCATACCGGTTTTTAACGAAAGCGGTTCGATTGGACATGTTTTAAAAGACATACCTGCAGATTTGGTGACAGAAGTAATAGTGGTGAACAATGGTTCTACCGATAATACTGCTGAAATTGCCAAAACAATGGGTGCCACTGTGTTGTTGGAACAAAGAAAAGGTTATGGGTCGGCGTGTTTAAAGGGAATAAATTACCTAAAACAAAAGCCCTTAGCTGAGCAACCTGAAATTGTAGTGTTCATTGACGGTGATTATTCCGACTATCCGGAGCAAATGCGAGCACTTGTTCAACCAGTTATCAACGGTGATGCCGTTATGGTTATTGGCAGCAGAGCAAGGGGAAAACGCATAAAAGGATCTATGGCACCACAACAAATTTTTGGTAACTGGCTGGCAACAACCCTTATCAAACTCTTGTTTGGCGCACGTTTCAGCGATCTGGGGCCGTTCAGAGCCATAACCTGGGCAACCCTGTTGGACCTGAATATGCAAGATACCAATTACGGATGGACGGTAGAAATGCAGATTAAAGTGGCAAAAAAGAAATTACGATTTACAGAAATTGCCGTAGATTACAGACCGAGAATAGGCGTTTCGAAAATCACAGGCACCGTTAAAGGCACAATCATGGCTGGTTATAAAATTATAACTACCATTTTTAAATATTATTGAACCTAACCGATTGACATGTCAATCACTATAATAGTAATTTATACCATAGCCATTACCCTGCTGTTCTTTTACTGCATAATGCAGTTAAGTCTGGCCATTCATTACATCAAGTTCAAGAGAAACCTGAAAAAGGAAGAAACAATTTTTACTATTCCTGAATCAGAGTATCCCTATGTTACCGTGCAATTGCCGGTGTTCAACGAATTGTATGTAGTGGAACGTTTAATCGATGCTATTGCTGCATTCGATTACCCTGCTGATAAACTAGAAATCCAGTTACTCGACGATTCAACAGACGAAAGTTTTGAAATTGCGCGTAAAAAAGTGGATTACTATCACCAGCGTGGTATAGATATTAAACAAATTCGTCGCCCAGAACGCAAAGGTTTCAAAGCCGGTGCCCTCGAATATGGTTTAAGAGAAGCAAAAGGTGAGTATGTGGCTATTTTTGACGCAGACTTTGTTCCTTTTCCTGATTTCCTCAAAAAAACTATCCCTCACTTTTTATTGGACGACAAAATTGGTGTTGTTCAGGCAAAATGGGATCACCTCAATAAAGATTATAGCATCCTGACCAAAATGCAGGCTTTTGCCCTCGATATGCATTTTACTATTGAGCAACAAGGCCGTAATGCTGCCGGTTACTTTATTAATTTTAACGGCACTGCAGGTGTTTGGCGCAAAGCCACTATTGAAGATGCAGGTGGCTGGAAAGCAGATACGTTAACTGAAGATCTTGACCTCAGCTATCGCGCACAATTAAAAGGATGGAAATTTAGTACGTTGAAAATGTAGTTGCTCCGGCCGAATTACCAACCGATATGAATGCGTTAAAATCACAGCAATTCCGTTGGAACAAAGGTGGTGCCGAAACAGCTAAAAAAATTGGCTTACGTGTTATTAATGCCGAATTACCGCTGCGTATTAAATTACACGCTGTTGCTCACTTATTTAATACCACCAATTATATTTTTATTTTAATAACAGCCATATTAAGTGTTCCGCTGTTGTTTATTAAAAATCAGGTGATTGATTTTAACTATTTCAAATACGCCAGTATTTTCTTAATGGGTTCTATTGCTATTGCTTACGCATATTATATTTCCACTTTACAACGTGAAAAAACAATGCGTAAAACTTTAAGCGTGTATATTACCCGTTTCCCAATATTTTTAGCCATTACAATGGGTATGAGCTTACACAATGCCTGGGCAGTTTTTCGTGGCTGGTTAGGTCAGCAAACTGCATTTGTGCGCACACCTAAGTTCAATATTGTGAATGGAAAAGATATCTGGAAAAATAAAAAATACACCGCATCTAAAATAAGTCCTATTGTTTACCTCGAGGGATTATTCAGTCTCTATTTCCTTTCAGGAATCATCATGGGATTTTATTATGAGGATTATGGTTTATTACCTTTCCACATGCTGGCTTTCTCAGGTTTCGCATTAATTTTCTATTTTTCGCTGAAACATTCAAAGCTCAACTCGTAAAAAATGAACAAAACAACAATCACCGGAAACTGGAGATTTGTTGTTTATGTGTTGTTTGCAACTTTGTTTTTGCTGATTAACTACAGCACTCAACGAACCGACTTCATTCAACTCATCAGCCTGTATTGCTGTGCATTTGGTTTATATGTAATCATTTATAAATATTGGAATACCGATGTACTAATCAATGAAGGCAAATGGTTGGGAATAGCCATACGTTTTTCGATTTTATTTAGCATGCCCAATTTAACTGATGATTTTTATCGGTTTATCTGGGATGGCCATCTCACCATCAATCATATCAACCCTTATGCTTATACACCTGATATGGTGAAAGCACAAAATTATTTAGGTGCAGATAACATGGTACTCAATGATAGTTTATATCAAAGCCTGAATTCAAGACCATATTTTACCATCTACCCTCCTATCAGTCAATTCCTGTTTTCAGTATCAGCGCATTTATCCGGAGGGCACCTGTTGCTCAATCAAATCATTCTGAAATTATTTATCTTTTTATTTGAAGTGGGTAGTGTATTATTAATACCTAAAATATTACAGCAATTACGATTAAGCTCTCATTTACAATTGTTGTACACATTAAATCCTTTAGTAATTCTGGAGCTGACCGGGAATTTACATTTTGAAGCAGTAATGATTTTCTTTTTATTACTGGCTATTTACTTTATTAATAAACAGCAACTTACCTTTTCAGCTATCGCTTTTGGGTTTGCAATTGGAGCAAAGTTATGGCCAATTATGCTTATGCCTTTGTTGTTTAAAAAGCTGGGGTTCAAACAAACTATTTTCTATAGCACCATAAGTGGTTTGGTGAGCGTTGTTGTTTTATTCCCCATGTTGCAGCAATATGCAAATATCTTCTCCAGTTTAAATCTGTACTTCCAGCAATTTGAATTTAATGGTTCGGTGTATTATTTATTGCGATGGATAATTAACAAGGATGAACATTTTGAAACCTTTGAATTAATGCGCAGGCTGCTACCTGTATTTACGGTTGTGGCAATTAGTATGCTGAGTTATTTTTATACGAAAGATAAATTTATTGGTGCCTTACAAATTACATTTTCTATTTATTGTTTGTTTGCCACTACTATGCATCCATGGTATATTACACCACTAATTATGTTGAGTGTTTTTTCCGGTTACCGATATGCTATTGTGTGGTCGCTGCTTATTTATTTTACTTACATTACTTATATCGACATCACTTATCCGGAGAATTATTTTGTGGTGGTGATGGAGTATTTAGTTGTAATTGGGTTTTGTTTGTTTGAGGTTTTTATTTTACCGGGAAGGCGGGGAGAAGGGAAGTTTCGGGAAGAAATTCAATGATGATATATTGAACAGGATACGAAGTTATTTAGTACTTCGTCGTTTTCAATAAATAGATAGCTGCTTGAAAGTGGATAATAAATGGCCAATTGGTTTGGTTGTACATTTTCTTCAATTAATTTATTAATTATTACCACTGCTCTATTAAATTTCAAATCACGATTTGAAGCTTCAACTCCCAATGGAGAACAATGACCGGTAACATATGCAAGTGTTCCATTTTGATTTTTTAGAAAATCTGCAATAAATTTTATGGGCACCAAATTATCTTGACCTTCAACTATCTCTGCTGTATTAAATTGAAAATAAATATATGGCAGAATTACATTGTCTGTTAAATGTTTTCTGCGATTCACAAGCGTGTTTAATAGTTTAATTGTATCGTAATTAATCGAAGCATGATTATTCAAACAAGGCTCCGCATCTTCAAAGTCCAACACTCCATCACCATCACTATCAACAGCCACGCCATTGGAATCAACAGGAGCAAGTGCAGGTGTATTTAATTGTAAGTCGAAAACATTATACACACCATCTGCATCATCGTCATTAAAATAGGTTTCGGGTTTAAATTGGGTGATTTCGCAACTGCTGCAATAGGGAGTATAGGCAGCTTCTTGTTTATGTTTTTTATGTTTAAATAACGACCGTTTTGTTTTAACGGTATCGTTCGGAATAGATTGTGCTGAGAGCAATAAAGCTGAAATGAGAAAATAACACAGCAGGCTGAACTGTTTCATGCTTTACGAATATACTGTGAAATAAACATTTGGGAAACTAAAGTACATAAAAAAAGGGGTGGATTGCTCCACCCCTTTGGCTGTCATGATTATATGTATATATCAGTTCTTAATTATATGGAATTCAACACGACGGTTCATTTGGTGTTCCGCTTCTGTGTTAGCGTCTTTAATCATTACATCAGATTCACCTTTGTAAACGATTTTTAAACGACTTTCTGCTACACCTTTACCTGTTAAGTAAGTGATTGCTGTTCTAGCACGGTTTTCAGATAACTTCATGTTATAATCTTCACCAGCGCGAGTATCAGTGTGACCAACTACTTCAACATTTAATTTAGTGTAACGGTTCATGATTTCAGCAACTTGGTTTAAAGAAGGTACTGCATCAGGACGGATTTCAGATTTGTTAAGATCGAAGAAGATATAAGGTAAAATCCAATCGCTAGCTGCACCTGGAGTACCACCTTGAGTTTTAATTCTTTCGTCAACATATTTTTCAACCCAATCTTGAGTTAAGTGAACGTTCTGACAGTTTTCCATAGGTAATACAGGAGAAGAGAATGGTTCTGGATCTTCTGAATCCGGGCAACCGTCTTTATCGCTATCTAAACTAACACCGTGAGTATCAACCGGAGTTCCTTCAGCTGTGTTAGGTTCTTTATCTAAACGATCGATAACACCATCATTATCAGAGTCTTTTAATAAGTTGTCAGGATCGATTTCGTTAACTTTATCATACAAGTAAGTAAGTGGGTTAACCATCCAAAGTGGGTCAACAGATTCGTCGCCACCTAAGCTGATACCTACGTTTAAGCTTGTATATTGGAACATGTCATAGTGGTCAGTATAGTCACCATCTAATTCCCAACGTTGTCCGTCTGCTAAGTCATCAAAATAGTGAGTAGCTCTGGTTTCTAAACCAATTTCAAGTGAACTACCAATTTTGTAAGAAAGACCTAAACCACCAGATAATGAAGGGTTACGTACCCAAGTTGCACGAACGTCACCTGCGTCACGTGATGCAGGGTTCGCAACCTCAGCTTGAGTTTCGTATTCGCCATCTAATACACCGTGGATAGCGTCGATACGTTCTTTTTCAGATGTGTTCTGAGAACCGAAACCACTAAGAATAGTTTGGAAATCGTAAGGATTTCCGCTTGCATCTAACGCATCATAAGATGTGTTGAAGATGAAACCACCAATACCTGCGAAAGCATACACTAAAAATTTAGGATCAGCTTTGTGGAAATTGATGTTATTAAGATTAACCAATAAGTCTAATGACCCGTGGCCAATTTGAGTTTTGTAGTTAGGAACCCAAACGTTACCAGTATAGTCAGCTCCTTCAGAGTAGTTCTCTGTTGGGCTGTTTGAAAAGGCACCGTTGAGTGTTTTGTTGTAAGCATATGAACTTTGGATGAAATCCTGTCCATAAGCGTTTGCATACATACCGTGTAAACGGAGAGATGTAACATACCCTAATCCTTTACGGATGTTAAGACCAACGCCAAATGCTGGGCCGTGTGTGCTGCTAAAAGGTTCAGATCTTAAATCACCCTGGATTGCAGGAAGACCTAAGTTTAAACCAATTTGCCATTTGTTGGCTGGTTTTGGAGGGAATGATGATCCACCACTAGCTGTTTGAGCCTGTGTGAAGGTAATAATGCTGAAAAGCATCAATACCGCTAACGTGAGTTTTCTACTAATCATGACGTATAAATTATAGTTTAAATATAATCGGTTATATAAAAGATTGTTTATGAATATCTCTTTTATGCCGCAAAGCTATAACCCTTAGTCCGCTTATGCAAGTGATTTAGCCTCAAATCGTGGAATTTTTCCACAAATTCACGGTAATCAGTTAATAGCGTAGGTTCCAACACCTTGTTATTTTTTTGTGTTAAAACGGTTACAAGCCTTATGGCACTAACATTTAACTATTAGTTAGAGCAAAGCTATACACTTAACTCTAAAAACCAAAAAAAAATGAATTTTTTTTTACGATTGATTCAACCAAATTAAAATTACGCGCATCGAATGCCTTTTATAAGGGTAAAAACTACCGGAGTAGCGTCAGGGTACCGGTTTTGGTAATAGGTGTATTCATAGTAGTTACCGATTCTATCACATACATATAGGTCCCAATTTCCTGTAAAACACCATTTAAAGTTCCATTCCAACCTTCATTTATATCATCAGAAGTAAAAACAAGGTCTCCCCACCTATTATAGATGGCAATATAATAGGATATAAGCATCTCTGTCTGGATATTAAACTCATCATTCAGACCATCATCATTTGGTGTAAACGCATTTGGCACATTAAAATCAATATCTACCCAAACAGTCACGGAATCTATAGCTAAACACCCGTTTTCATCGGTTATCACCACATAATAAGTTGTATTAAAGGTAGGTGCTGCTATCGGTTGCAGGCAATCGGTGCAACTAAGTCCTTCAGCGGGTGTCCATAATATATTAACTATTGGGCTAACAGAGGTTGTAGCACTTAATGGTGTTGAGCTGCCATATTCAATAACAGTGTTAGGCCCTGCTTCAACAAGTGTTGGTTCGGGCTGACTAATTTCAACACCCTCAAAGGTGGTGGTACAGCCGTAAGCATCTTTAACAATAAATGTATAAATGCCGGCTTCCATGGTCAAAAAGTTACTGTCGGTTTGAAAGTTTACACCATCAAACGAAAAAAGATATGGGGTTACTCCTCCATCTGCATTCAGTATAACTGAGCCTTCATCACCACCGAAACATATTACATCAGATGTTGAAATGGTGTCTAGCAATAATTCTGCTGGTTCGGTAATTACTATTTCCTGAAAATAGGCACATCCATCTTCTTCCTGAATAGTAATGGTATAGGTACCTGGCCCCAGGTTAAATATACTATCTGTATCAGAGCCATCCGACCATTCATATGTAACCGGATTGGCGTTTCCAGTTACGTCCACATCTATCCATGCATTGGTGTTTCCAAAACAGGCTATATTTTGAATATCTACATTAACCTCATATGGTGTTGCTACTGTGACAATTACTTCATCTGTATAGGTAGTGCCATCGCACAACAAAACTTCTGCTGTATAACTAGTTGTAACTAAAGGTGCAACTTCGATACTATCGCCAGTTCCAACAAAGGTGCCTGAAGCCGTTTCGTACCATGTAATGGCACTTGGCAACCAAGCATAACTTTCGTTAGTAGCCGACCAATTGGTAGCGTTTCTGCCAGCTATTGTAAATGCTTCAGTACCGTCTTCATTTATTATTCCCTGGGTGCCAATTCCTAAATCCCAACCGGGACAAACCTCCACATCCGTTAAATGATTTTCAATCTTATTGGTGGTTTCATGCAATACAATCTGAAATACACCTTCAAAAGTGGTACATGAAAACAAGGGAATATTGGTGTAACTAATAATTAGTCTCCGGTTTGGCGCCACACCTACCAATTCATGGTGTATACAATTAGTACAACTACCCGAGTCCCAGTCTGTCCACATCGCAAAAATTGCCGCTTTCGGCACATCACTGGAGGCATCGGGAATAGGTCCGTTTGGGGTCCAGTTCAAGTCCATAGCAAAACTTGGAAGCTTAAAACTTATCCAACCATTGGAAGCGATATAAAATTTATCATACACCTCACCAAAAAAACAAAAGTCAAATCCAATAGAAATTGGTCCGGCATGCGTATCGTCGGTCATGTTGTGTACCGTGCCGCCAACCGGTTCTGGGGCGAAAGAAATGGATGAATATTCGTAAGTTAATGTGCCATAACTGCCATCAACATCAGCATGTAACCATACAGGTTGTGAACTGCAAATAGTTGTATCAGGATAAGCGACTATACCCTGTCCTTTTACTTGAATGAGAGCAATAATTAATAATGATATTAAGAGAAATTTACGCATGATACATTTTCGACTAGCGATTCATACGTCAAATATACTTATTCTATTGCACTATTGATGAATTTTACCAATGGGTAGGCAGTTTTTAAACAATTGATAAGCGTTTTACTAAATGCCGGATCCTGCACTTCAACATCTGTAAAGTAACGGGTAACCACAAAACTTTTATGCTTTAAATATGGTAATGCCTGATTGTCAGCAGTATAACCTTTTGGGACTGTTTTTAAGACTTCTATCTCATCAAGTCCATCAAAATGTTTTTTAAACGCTGCTGAGGTAAGTATTTTATGAAATTCTTTATAATTATAATCTATTTCTTGTCTGATTTTCGCTAAATTTTCAGGAATTGGCATATAAGAGCCAATGCCGGCAAAACTTTTATTTCCTGGTTGTATTTGGAAGTAATAACCTGCTGTTTGCATATTTTTAGCTCCGGCACTTAAAGTGGCACCTAGGTTTGACTTGTAGGGACTTTTATCTTTAGAAAACCGCACATCGCGATTAATTCTGAATACTGTTTTTTTGGCCTCTAATCCGGTGATAGTGTTATCAAAGGCACTTACACCTTTAATGATATCTGCAATAAAGTTAATAAAGTCAGCTTTTGCTGCATCATAATCATTCCTGTGGGCATCAAACCATAGTTTATTGTTATTAGCCGCAAGTTGTTTTAAAAATTGTAACGATTTTTTTGGGATTTGAGACATGATTCCTTAAATTTTAAAATTGAAAATTAACCTTGCTGATTCAACTTCGTTTTGTAAAACCAAAATTAGATATATGCAACAACATCTCACAATTATGCTGGCAACATTTGTCGGAATATACCGTAGCCGGAAATTTTAATTCTACTATATAGCACAAGATTTGATTAATGGATATGGAACCAATTGAATTGGCAATTGTACTGTGTTAAGCTATACATTTATTTACACTACAGCATTTAGACTGCACATAGCGTATTTGTTTTACTGATATTGATTTATTCAAAATTCCATTTGGCAAAACCAACAAGCATCCTTTGCAAAAACACAGGTGAACTAAGTCTACAATTGTAAAATCATCAAGAATAGAATTTCCATGAAAATGTGCTGATAGAAACTACCGGAGGTGGAAAAAACACCTATTATCACCCCATTTACCCCCCTATTGCCAAATGGATGGGCACAAAATAACATTAGCTATAACCAGGTTAAACGTTTTAAGGTTGGTAGAAATTAAATATTATCAGCTGTTACTTCCACAACTTTGAAATCAGAAAAAAGTTGTATCGAAAATAAACTATATACATAAAGTATTGATTATAAACTAGTTATGATTAATTTTTTAAAGTTAGGCTATCCAAAATCGGAAGTTGGCCATCGTGGATTTTGAAAAATAATTACCCCATATGGAATATTTTAACACTTTTTGAAGCAAACTATAAATTGGGTTTCGCTGAAATTATTGCCGAAATGCAACAAATTAAGTATTTTTATTGGCTAATTGAACCACTTGTCATTCAATTAAACACACATAAAGTCGGACCTTTTTATGAAAAAGCAGTATTTATTTATTGTTTACTTGTTCTTTTTTTGCTGTCAGCAAAATTTAAAAGCACAGCAAACAACAATGCCCCTTGTGCCAAAAGTTTATAATTATTCTACTTTTAGCAAAAGCCAGGTTTTGATAAATGGTGAACTTGAAAAAAATTCAAATTCATATAGTAAAAAGCATCCTGAATATGGCATCTTACCTTTTAATGCTGGTTGTGACGACTGTAGTGAAATAATTGACCAGCGAACCATAAATACGAGATATTATGTTGGTAACGACCCAAAAGAAAGGGCAGTATACGCACAAACATCATTAAATGATTTACATTATAAAAATGAGCAAGGTGATTGGATTACAATAGACTATAGATTACATCCAACAAAAAATGAAAATATTTATAGCGCAGATAATCAGGAGCAACCAACTTCAATAAATTTAAACGACTACTATACATTCATTCAATTAACAGCTTCAACTAAGTTGGTATTTAATGGTAAATGGGCATTAAGCGGAAGTAAAAAACCTGAAATAACAAAATTAATGCACCCGACAAGCCACAGCGTTGGTGAAGACGGAGCAGTTTTATTTAATGCATGGGATGGAATAGATATTCGCCACACATTTACAAAAGGTAGCATTAAAACTGATTTTGTAGTAAATAATTTAAGTGCAATTGACCCAACTAGTGCATATAGTATTTTCAAAGAAACCATTCAATTACCTGATGGCTTTTCGATTATTAGAGATATTTACGAAGGCGAAGAATCTATTAATGGAAGGTGGGTTGGAGATTTAATATTAGTTGACGCATTTGGTAATGAATACGCCCGATTTGACCATGTATTTACTTATATGGAAAATCCGGTTGATGAAGAAATGGCTGCGTTAACTTTAGTTGGTGAATATGCCATTGAACAAGTTGGTAACCTTGTTACATTATCGCTTTACATTGATAATAACTGGTTAACTGATCCGGCACGTACATTTCCAATTGTTATTGACCCAACAGTAAGTGGAACACTTGCTACAATAGCCGGAACACCGCTTGGATCACGCTACTGGCCTGCGTATTGTGTTCATACTATGATGGTTTCAACTCCAGCAAACGCTACCCTAACAACAGCCAATGTAGCATTAGATGTAGATGCCAAAATTGCTGGTTGCACGCCAAGTGGTAATTGCGCGAGAAATTTTACGCAAGTGTATATTTCTACCTCATGTGGCGTTGACCCAATTGGTGCACCTGGTATTATTTACACCTGTGTAGGAGGTGGAACCTGTTTACTTCCTGGTCATTTAGTTTTACCAACTACTAGTATGCCGCATTTAGTGGTAGATTGTTTTACACCAAGTTGCGCGTCATATACAATTCCATTCAATGTTCATTTACAAAGATTAGCCTGCTCAAATACGGATCCTTTATGTGATGTACCTTGTGTACAATTAGACTTATTTGAAGTTACAATAAAGGGTAAAACAGTTGAAGCTACCGCAACAGCGGCAGGAGGAACATCTTATACCATTTTAGATTGTACTGATCAGTCGGACTGGCTTGCTCCAGATGAAGATGTTTATGGTGTACCGGCATATACTTATTCATGGTCACCAATAGGCGCTACTGATGATAGCATTTATGTAACATTTCCGTTAGGCACAACTTCATACACTTTAACTATTACTGATGCTTGTGGCAATATTGCAACTGATGTAGTTACAGTAACCAATAATTGTATTTTACTACCGCTGCCGTTAACTGAATTTAGCGGATATCATCAAAATGATTTTAATTTATTGAATTGGTCAACACAATCTGAAATTGGAACAAATTATATTATTGAACGCTCTGTTACGGGGAATGATTTTATACCTATCGGCACTATTGATTCAAAACCCAATGGCGGTTTTCAAACATATTCATTTTCAGATTTAAGTCCTGATAACCAAATAGTTTATTATCGTTTAAAACAAATTAATACTAAAAACGAAGTATTATTTTCAGAAATAATTGCAATTAAAACCGCATATAAACCAGGTAATGAAATAATCTCTACAATTTTTGACGCTGAAAATAATATGCTGCAATTGAGTATTAATTCGGAAAAAGAAATAACTGCTAAAATGCTTATTTATGATCTTGCGGGCAAAATTGTTTTTTCAAATTCAATTGCTTTAGGGACAGGTACTACGGTAGTTAAATCAACATTACCGGAGCTTGCAAAAGGCGCATATGTGGTACGTATTTTAGTTGAAGATGTGAATTTAGAATCCAAATTTGTTAATTAAAATTGAGCATAACCCACTCGGTTATGTCTAAATAGTGGTTAAAAATTGCTTTGCAGGTATATCCTAACTATTCAGGACATTGCCTAATTTTTAAGAATTCCACCGCTTTTTCAAAGCATCTGCTTACCTTTGCGCCATGATTTCAGTGCAGAATTTATCCATTCACTTTGGTGGCATATTTTTATTTGAAGAAGTTTCATTTGCTCTAAAAGAAAACGACCGCGTAGGTTTAGTCGGCAAAAACGGTGCAGGAAAGTCCACTCTCATGAAAATAATGAGCGGCTTACAAAAGCCGGATTCAGGGCAGGTGGTATTGCCAAAAGACAGTTTAATTGGATTTTTGCACCAGGATTTGAGCAAAATGAAAGGCAAAACCGTGTTTGAAGAAACACAAACCGCCTTTAATGAAGCCCTCCAGTTGGATAAACGCATGCATGAAATTGAGCATGAACTTACAGTGCGCACCGACTACGAGAGTGATTCATATCATGATATCATTAACGAGATTCAGGAAATATCGCATCGCTTAGAGATTATTAACGTGGCCACCATCGACAAACAAATTGAGTTGGTGTTGATGGGTTTAGGTTTTATGCGTGAAGATTTCGACAAACCTGTTGAAACGTTCAGCGGTGGATGGCAGATGCGTATCGAATTGGCTAAAATTTTATTGAGTAAACCTGAATTGGTATTATTAGATGAGCCTACCAATCACTTGGATATTGAGAGTATTCAGTGGTTAGAAACATATTTGGAAACGTACCCGGGTGCTATCATGATTGTTTCCCACGATAGAACATTTTTAGATAATGTTACCAAACGTACCATCGAAATTGTAAGTCAGAAAATTTACGACTACCCTGCTAATTATTCCACATTTGTTGAATTGCGTAAAGAGCGAATTGATCAGCAACGTGCGGCGCAAAAAAATCAGGAAAAATATATTGAGCATACTGAAAAACTGATAGATAAATTCAGAGCAAAAGCGAACAAAGCAAAATTTGCACAATCACTTATTAAAAAGCTGGATAAAATAGAAGAAATAGAAGTGGACGATGAAGAAACTGCAACTATTCACTTTTATTTTCCAAAACCACAGCGCTCAGGTAAAACAGTAGTTACCGGAAAAAAAGTTTCTAAAACTTATGATGTAAAATTAATTTTAGATGAAATTGATTTTGATATTCAGCGCGGTGATAAAATTGCATTTGTAGGTAAAAACGGTGAAGGAAAATCTACCTTGTCTAAAATTATTGCCGGCATTGAAAAATACCAAGGCGAATTAGAGTTGGGACATAATGTACATTTAGGATATTATGCTCAAAATCAAGCTGAAACACTTAGCGGGGATGATACAGTATTTGATACTATTGACAAAGTGGCCGCCGGTGAAATGCGCTCCCATATCAGAACTTTATTAGGAGCGTTTTTATTTGGTGGTGAAGCATCGTTTAAAAAAGTGAAGGTGTTATCAGGTGGTGAGAAATCGCGTTTGGCAATGTGTAAATTATTGCTTGAGCCATATAATTTATTGGTGCTCGATGAGCCTACCAACCACTTGGACATGCGCAGTAAAGATGTATTAAAAAATGCATTGAACAATTTTGAAGGAACAGTAATTGTGGTATCGCACGATCGTGATTTTTTAAAGGGAATTACCAACCGTGTATTTGAATTTAAGGATAAAAAAATCAAAGAACATATCGGTGATATATATGATTATTTGGCAGCTAAAAAAATATCTTCACTGGCAGAATTAGAATTAGCTCCAAAACCGGTTAAACAAAAAAAGGAAGCTGTAACGGTTTCCCCCACTAAAGAAAATCACGAAGACAAAAAAAATCGTGAGCGGGAAGTAAATCGTATCAAAAAAGAAATTGAAAAAACCGAAAAAGAAATTGCGGCATTAGAAACGGAAATTGTTCAGCTTGAAAAACAAATGAATGATCCGGGATTTTATGAAAAGCCCAATACCACCGAAATTTTCAACAAATACAACAACCTGAAAGAAAGCCATACGCAAAAAATGAGCGGGTGGGAAAGTCTGACGGAACAGCTCGAAACAATTTAATGAAAAATAAATATGAGCGAACATTATGTAGTGTGTTTTATTTCATCGTATATTTGCGATATACAATTGAATATGGCTTACTCGAAAAAACATGAATTTGACGCTGAAAGCATCCGAATTGCTGATATAGCTAAGGCTTTGAGTCATCCGGCGCGTATTGAAATACTGAAAGTGCTCTCGAACGGGCAATGTGTTTGTGGCGATATTGTTGACCAACTACCGCTTTCACAAAGTACTGTTTCACAACATTTAAAGGAATTGAAGGCTGCCGGACTAATAAAAGGTGAAATTGACGGACCAAGGGTTTGTTATTGTTTAAACGAAGGCGTTTGCAATCAGGCACTGGGATTTTTCAGACAATTGTTTCGTGAAATTAAATGCTGTTAAGATGTATACCTTCAGAACTGCAACTATCGATGATTTCAACGCTATACAAGCGTTGCTGATGCAACATCAACTTCCAATTGATGGATTAGCACAACATATTCAACACTTTGAAGTTGTAATGGCAAATAATCAACTAATTGGTGTTGCTGGTGTAGAACAATATTTTCCGTTTGCCTTAATTCGTTCTGTTGCCATTGATTCACAATATCAGCATCAGCAACTTGGGAAACAATTAATTGAGGTCTTATTATCAAAATTAAATGATGCAGGTTTTACCACTTATTATCTGCTGACAGAAACAGCACCAACATTTTTTTCGAAATTAAATTTTCACATTATTCAGCGCAGCGAGGTTCCGCTTGTTATTCAGCAAACGCAGGAATTTGCAACAATTTGTCCAGACAGCGCAATAGTTATGACAAAAAATAATTTATCACTATAAAATAAATATTATGCAAAACGATCAAGAAGTAAAAGACCTTGTAAAGGAACGATACAGTGAAATTGCACTGCAATCAAAAACCACCAACGCATCATCATGTTGTGGCGCAGGTGGATGCTCAACCATTGACCTTGAAATTATGAGTGAAAATTACACTTCACTGGAAGGTTATTTTGCCGACGCCGACTTAGGTTTAGGCTGTGGTATACCAACTGAATTTGCACAAATTAAAAAAGGCGATACGGTGGTGGACCTGGGCTCAGGGGCAGGTAACGATGCTTTTGTAGCACGCAGTATTGTGGGTGAAGACGGCCGCGTTATTGGTGTAGACATGACAGAAACAATGATTGAATTGTCACGCAAAAATGCAGCAAAACTCAACTTACAAAATGTAGAGTTTCGTTTGGGCGACATTGAAAATATTCCTATTACTTCTAATAAAGCCGATGTAGTAGTGAGCAATTGCGTATTAAATTTAGTGCCAAATAAAGTAAAAGCTTTTTCAGAAATGTATCGCATTATAAAACCCGGCGGTCACTTTAGTGTTTCTGATATTGTATTAGTTGGCGAATTACCACCTTCCATATTAAAAGAAGCAGAAATGTATGCCGGTTGTGTAAGTGGTGCTATTCAAAAAGACGCATACTTAAATATTATTGCACAAAATGGTTTTAAACAGGTAAGTATTAAAAAGGAAAAAGAAATAATTCTTCCTGATGATATTCTTACTAATTATTTAAATGAAGAACAAATGACTGCCTTTAAAAATAGTGGTGTTGGGATATTTAGTATTACTGTTTTTGGTGAAAAACCGAAAGACTGTGGTTGTGGTACAGATTGCTGCAGCTAATCACTTTTAATTTATTATGATAACGCCATTTAATCTCTTTAAATGGCGTTTTTTATTTCCCAATAAATATGTTTGCAAAACGGCTTTATTGCAACGATATTTGTAAAAAAATAACCATTGAATACAGGGGACTGGATACAGGTTTTGGGGTTAATTGTTGTATTTATGATTTTGGTAATCATTATTTACAGCATTATAAACTGGCCATGGTATGCTTCAACTGCATTAATTATTGCTGCATTGATTGTCGGGTGGCTGGTTAACCGATTTATTAAATTGTAGGGTTATAACTTATCCCATTTACCAACAAAAGCCCTTTTAACAAGCTTTATGGCGCTCAATTGTATTATTCAGGCGAGTTCTTGCTACCTTTGTTGGGTCAAATAAACCAAATTATGCAAAAATCAATTGTTTTAACATTAGGTATTGCTATGCTCACGCTTTTTGGAGCATGCAAAAATTCATCGCAGGAAGCCATCAAAGAAAAGAGGAAAGAGGAAATGACCAATAAAGAAAATCGTGTGAGTCCTCCGGCAACTGCAACCGCAACAATAGGAACAAATACGGTAACCGTAAACTATAGTTCACCTGCTGTTAAAGGCCGCCCTATATGGGGAGCATTAGTGCCTTATGGAGAAGTATGGAGAACCGGCGCAAATGAGGCTTCTACAGTTACCTTTACACAAGATGTTACCATACAGGGGCAAACACTTACTAAGGACACCTACTCCTACTTTACCATACCTACCGATACGGTTTGGACAGTAATATTTAATGTAAATGAAACACAATGGGGTGCATTCAAATACGATCAAAGTGAAGATGCATTAAGAGTGCAGGTTAAACCGGTAATGGTAGAAACTAATACTGAAAATTTATCCTTTAGTGTTGTTCCGGATGCGACACCAAATTCAGGAATCATTCGTTTAAATTGGGAAAAATTACAATTAGATTGTCCGTTCACGAACGTTGGCAACTAATTAATTATAAAAACTATACTAACCCGGTTAATTATTTTAACCGGGTTTTTTATTGCAAAATAAATTCGGAAATTTAATAATAAGTCAACATCACAAATGATGTTGTATTGGCAGGTGTTGTTACCGAGTCGATGAGTATACCTAAAATAGGATGAGTAGCTTTTATGTAATAATAATCTTTGTCTAAACCATTAATTTCTGCGTGGCCATTTTCATCTGTAGTTCGTGTTGCTTCAGGATAATAATCGTAGGCAAGTTCTTCATAACTCAAATAAATATCAATTTTAACATCCTGAACAGTGCTATCCATTAACGGAGAAATATCATAAATTCGATTGACGTCAAAAATAATGGTTCTGTTAAAGTTCTGACTGGCATTAAAATTATCGTCAGGCAACTCCGTTTCACTACATGCATAAAAACCAAATGCAATGAAATACAACAGGATTAATTGCAAATAAAATCTCGCCAAAAATTTCATGTAATAAAATTACCGTTAATTCACTGAATTAGATAATACGAATGTAATACTAACGTAATTTTTTAGTCCAAGTATTTATCAAGGATTAATAGCGGCATACAATCACTCCGTTGTTTTTACAAAAATATAACCGCCAGTTTCTGCCCCCCAAACCTGTTTCCCATTAGCATCCCAGCCACGATCCCAGCTTAACAACTGTTCATCAGTGATGACAACTTCACTGGTTGCATAACTAGCGCCACGCAAACTGCTCGGGCAAGATGTAGCACCTGTGGAACCGACGAATCGATTGATATTGATATCTCCAACTAACTCATGTTCGTATTTTAAAGTAATAGTACAACCATCGCGTAAAATCAATTTATCAAATGTGAGGTTGCTCAATTTTGACGCATCGTTCCAACCACCTGCATATTGTAATGGATTTTCAAATTCATATACACGACTTTCATAAATACCCAATGCAATTTCTACTACCTGATATACTCTTTGGCGATATGGTTTATCTTGCGCGCTGCCCATTGCTTGTTCTACATATAGCCAATTGCCGGATTCATTACCCATTTGAATATCAACCATATGCAATCGGATATCATAAAAATTAGAATCGGCTTTGCTTTGGGCTTCACTTGAAAACGAACCTGTCATATATGCCAATAAGGTTCCATAAATATTTTCAAGCTGTGCTTTCGATTGAAACGAAACTAAAAACAGAAAAATAAAAACAAGTTTTTTCATTTAATCTGCTAATTGTTTTAATACGGTATTAATATCCACTTTTGCATTTACAATTTGTAATACATCGGCAATAGCAATACGTTCTTGTTGCATACTGTCGCGTTCGCGGATGGTAACAGTATTATCTTCTAATGTTTGATGGTCAACGGTAATACAATATGGTGTACCAATGGCATCCATTCGACGGTAACGTTTGCCGATACTGTCTTTTTCTTCGTAATAACACTGATGATTAAATTTCAGTGTATTAAATATTTCCATTGCTTTTTCCGGTAAACCATCTTTTTTAATTAATGGTAATACTGCTACTTTAATTGGCGCAAGAATAGCAGGTAAACGCAATACCACACGTGTTTCTTCGCCAACACCTTCTTCGTCATAAGCATTGCACATCATGGCTAAAAACATACGGTCGCAACCGATGGATGTTTCAACTACATAAGGAATATAATTTTCATTTAATTCAGGATCAAAATATTGTAATTTTTTTCCGCTGAATTCTGTATGTCGGCTTAAGTCAAAATTTGTTCGCGAGTGAATACCTTCCAGTTCTTTAAAACCAAATGGAAATTTAAATTCAATATCTACCGCAGCATTTGCATAATGTGCAACTTTATCGTGGTCGTGGAATTGTAACATGCTCGCATCAGTACCTAAAGCGCGGTGCCATAACATGCGTGTTTTTTTCCAGTAATTATAATAATTCATTTCTTCACCCGGACGAACAAAAAATTGCATTTCCATTTGTTCGAATTCACGCATGCGGAAAATAAACTGACGCGCAACAATTTCATTTCTGAATGCTTTACCAATTTGTGCAATACCAAAAGGTATTTTCTGACGCGTAGTTTTTTGCACATTCAAAAAATTAACAAAAATACCCTGAGCAGTTTCAGGACGCAGATAAACAACATCCGAAGAATCGGACGCAGCACCAAAACTGGTTGAAAACATCAAATTAAACTGACGTACATCGGTCCAATTGCGTGTACCTGAAATCGGGTCAACAATTTCGCAATCAATAATTATTTGTTTGAGCTCGTCGAGATTATTATCATTTAACGCTTTAACAAAACGCGTATGCACAGCTTCTCTTTTGGCAGCAATTTCGAGCACACGACCATTGGTAGTTCTGAACATTGTTTCATCGAAATTTTCGAAACGTTTTTTTGCTTTTTCTACCTCTTTATCAATCTTTTCATCCTGTTTCGCCAAAAACTCTTCAATAAGCACATCGGCGCGGTAACGTTTTTTAGAATCTTTATTGTCAATCAGCGGGTCGCTAAATGCATCCACGTGGCCGCTTGCCTTCCAGGTAGTCGGGTGCATCAAAATAGCTGAATCGAGGCCCACAATGTTTTCATGCATCTGCACCATGGCCTTCCACCAGTATTCTTTGATATTGTTTTTCAGCAAGGCACCGTATGGACCGTAATCGTAAACAGCACTCAATCCATCATAAATTTCCGAACTTTGGAATATATAACCATACTCCTTAGCATGGCTTATCACTTTTTTAAACTTTTCTGCGTCGTTGGCAATCATGGCGCAAAGGTAAGGGGTTTAAGGGAAGATTGGAAACAGGAAAAGTGCCTTGGTTTGGCGGCGAAAATGCTGTTCTCGGAACGTATTTTGATGTATTTTAGCTTAATGCGTTCAAGCGATGGTAAATGAAAAGATTGAAAAAAATTAGTAATAACGGTATTAACATTACACCTTATTGCTAATTTTTTTTCATATATAAACAACTTTTTGATTCCCAATTATTTAATAACAAGTGGGTATTCATTGCAATTAAGTTTTTCCGCGAATTTAACAACTTTATATTTAAGTGATGCTCCAATGACTAATAGAAAATTTGACCAGTTAAGACGAACTTCTATAAATGTTAAGTTTTCATTAGGCGTTCAATTTGCGTCAACAGATAAGGCATATTACCTGGATATTTTTACTTATGTTTCGGGCAATGGGTTTGTAGCAACCAAGCAGGATAAATTAGAAATTATCGATGGAATGCTCACTACTAGATACTTTTTCGAAAATGAAACTTACAACTATACACTGTATACCTTCACTACAACCGATAATGTAGTTTTCTATAACGTGCAAGTGTTTAAAAATTTCGGGAAATAATTAAATGCAAAGGAGGCGCTACAAAAACAACGCCTCCTTTTTTAATTATAGTGGTTTGTTTATTGAATCTGAATAATTTGCTTAGAATAGTTATATGAGTCTTTATTAATGGTTACAATGTATGTTCCATTTAAAGCCACAACATTAAATTTATTATTCAATTCACCTAGGTAACCTGAGCTTATTACCTTACCTTCCAAATTTATAATTGAGTAATTCCCACCTAATAGTTGCTTATTAATATTAATGCAAACAGTTCCAGAATAGCTATAAATTGTTGGTATATAAAAATCTAAATTTGCGATTCCAACGGTAGTTGTGTCACCTATTGTGTCACCGGCATAAATACCGGTTTCGCATTTTGTTTCATAAGCGTAGTCCTTAACAATTAACTTCCTTCCATTTTCTAATACATCGCAGCGTATCCAACCGTAATGTAAGCAATCCAATGAATCATAAAATCTCACGCCAAGAAAGTGGTCAAGTACTTCGGGATACCATATTCCTCCCTTTGGAAAGTAATCGCCATCCGTTTGTATATATCTGTAAGCTATTCTTTGGTAGCCATCATTATGAAATATTAAACTTTCGTCTATTAATTCACTTTCATTTAAAGCAAATGGAAAGTAAACTGTAAAACCGCCATAAAATGGAGTAATAACATGAGTTAAAGCTGCAATTTCATTATTAGGTGATTGAGGGCCAGCATATAATGCGTTAAGGTGTGAACTGTAGTAAGAATAGTAAGTAGAAAAATCAAACGACCGATTTAAAAATCCGAAGTCAACTATACCATCATTATTCATGTCAACTCCTGCTGTTTCCCAATTATTATCTAAAACAAAATCAGGGTCAATATCTGTATATATAGCTTGTCCTCTCGAACTTGAATTTAAAGCTAAAAAGCAAGCTGACAAAGCTGAATATTGCGTTAAAATAAATTTGTTATTTTTCACTTACTGTTTTATAAGTTGTTTTACTATAGTGTTTCCGTTGTCAAATTTAACCAAAATTTGGTAAACTCCATTAGGCAAAGCAGAAATATTTAAGCTGCCATTGTTTTTTATTGCGGTTTTTAATGCGGTTTCACCAAGAATATTGACAACTTCAATTGACATGAAATTTAAAATTTCACAATCTACCTGTAAACATTGTGCTTGCAAACGGACTTCATTACTGGCTGGGTTAGGATAAAGGTTGACATTATAATTAATTGAACCTGAAACTCTTTCCGGCGGGTAATACGCTTCAATTGGCACCTTAATGTAACCAAATGAATAAGCAGGCACCTCTAAACATTTTAACGGATCTCCACTTCCTGGACAGTTTGGAACATTTAAAATAGTGTCTATTTGAGTTATTTCAATTGGAAATTCAACATCGTATGGGTCATTATAACATTCGTTTAATTTAAAAAGTGTGTTTTTCCCTTGCCCTGATGTAGAATATGGTTTTGATGCCTTTACACAATAAATAGTTGCTGTATCTACAATTGTTAGGGTGCCACCAGGATAAATTCCGGTCGTTCCCGCAGTATTTAGCAGGTATTGCTGTGTTGTATCTCTTTGGTTGGAGAAATAAATGTAAAGGTTCTCCTTTGCTGTATCTATAAAAACTGTAGGCTGCACGTTGACACTTGCAATATATATACCGAAGTTACCTTGTAGATACTTCAAATCTTTTTTTGTAATTTCTCCAAGTAACTCATATACAAAATGAGTTGTCCGCTTCATTAAATAGTTGCGTCCATTAGGGTTAGCATCTGCATTCCAGCTATATGGAATGATATCCTTGCCTAAAAAATCTAGTTCATGTTTACGAGCAGGCCCAATAGTAGCATTGGTTCCACCACCGGCATAATTGTGAAACGTTGAATAAGTATGGAATCCATTTCGGTAATTTGCATTATAGTTCAGTTTAACATCTTTTAAAAACCATTCAAAGGTGACATAACCATGCATAAAACCATGTGAATAGACACCTATCCTGTTTAATTGACCCTCAGCATAATTACCCTGATCCTTGAAGTTCCATTCGGAAACAATTAATTCTTTTTTTGAAGCAGAATCAAGGTCGAAATCAAGAACTGAATTGTGTTCGTTATATGACTCTATATATCGTGTCCTTATAAAGGTTCTAAAATTTATCCCTATTCCATCAAATGCATCTTCAAGCCTTGTATCGTAAGTCTCAAAGCGCCACTCATCATTATTTGGGTTCATATCATCGTTTAGGCAAGCATATGTCGAATCAAGCTGAATTAGTGGGATTGAGTCCCAATTGTGCCCATCATAATAGGGATGTAAAATAACAGCATCAAATGCATGTCGGTATTTATTCACCAAGCCAGTAATAGGCTCTTTAATATGGTATTTTGTTCTTAGGTCTAAATTCCAATCGTCATCTGCCCTTGATCCGCTTTCTGCAGGACCTGCATCTCGCAACGCAAATATTGCATCATGAAGGTTTTCAGCGGGTATACCAACTTTACATGTGAATAAAGCCTCATTTTTAAAAGCGCCAATAAAATCATGGTCGTTCCAAACTGCGCTCCCTACAGTATAAATATCTAGCGAGTCATTATTTATTCCATTAATATATTGCCAATAATCTTCAAAAGTATACCAGCCCATCATTAATCGAGAATAATCGAAATATGGTTCATTTCCCATTTCTACAAAAACAACGGACAGGTCGTGAATCGGATTATCTCGTAAATATTGAATTATTTCTTTGGTTTCAGTAGCGGTATTGCTGAATATATTTAAGCAGTAAATAATTTTCACTACATGACCTGGATTATCTGTTTCAATTTTCTTTACTAAGTTGATAAAGTCATCAATAAATCTATGGGTGCTATCTAATAAATTTTGTTCAACCCAATTATTATAGTAACTAAGGTAATCTTCTATATACCCTGGGTCAATCCATTCAGAAAGCGCTACCTCATCATCTGCATCTGCAAGTATTTCTGCCAAAGTAGGATTATCAGTTATACTATCTGTAACATCATAAAATCGTGCAATTTTATCAATGTCATAACCATACCCCGGTCCCTCCATAACATCCATAAACCTGCATTCAGCGCCTCCTGGGAAGCGCAAAGTCTCAGGCTTTAGATCGCTGAGCCATTGCCATTGGTCGTCTGCAGAACCATCATTTGGCATAGATTTTCTATTAAAAATTCCAGCAGTATTAAACCCATACAAGCCTTTTGTAACAGTTTTCATTGTTGAACCTAGGTTAATATTTATTATTGAATCATTTAAACCAAGTCGCAACGCTTCTTCATCTATAGTATCAGTAGCATCAGCTCCGAAATACCAAACAGTATCTAATCCATCAGTATTCGTCTCTACAACAATTCCGGTAGTATCAATAATTTCATCAGGGTAATCCTGTGCAAAAAGGTTGCTTGTAGAAGAAAGAAAAATTAATAATAACGAAATGGCTCCTGCCATTGATTTCCGACTTGAGTTTTTCATTAGAGTAAATTTGGTTTTAAGAAAGTTAAAGAACTAATACTTTTCCAGTATTATGCTAAACAAATCTAACGTATAACTTATTGAAGTTTTGTTAAATTACATTTTGTGCAATAGATTCACGGAAAACCGTTAATTATATTCATTATTCGTTAATTAGAGCTGAAAATTATTATCAATTTCATAAGTATTCTAAAATATAAATGGTATCAGCAACCGGTGAAGAGTCATTATTCACATATGTTTATCTCTATAAATTTTAAGTAAACCCTGATTTTTATAATTTTACTATCAATCTAAAATTATTTATTCAAAATGTTATATTGGCATGCATTGTTAATAGAGTGGCGTAAACTTGGCCGAAAGGGGTTAAGTGTTCCATATATTTTGGGTAGTCAAATGTATTTGAAGAATAACACCACACGACAATCTATCACTGATTTAATAATTTCAATTACTACCAATAACCTTATAAAAGTATACTTTACTTATTGTCCTGAAATAGATGGGTTAATTTTATGTTACAAGGACGATACGGCTACTAAATTGCTTGGAGCATATCCAAAAATAAATGGAAATGAACAAAACAATTTATTTGTAACAAATTTTTTAGATGAATTTCACGTAGACCTGAGTTTTTTAATTAGTGAATTGTTGGAAAGGCATCAAAAGGATATTTCAACCGGTCGGTTTTCAAGAATTGACCGGGCCTGGCAAGCCTTTTCAATAGATGAAATTAATTTTATTCGACAAACATTTAAAACCTATAACCTGTAATATGAACTCTACACAATATTGGAAGAATTTTAGCCTAGGAACTGAAATAGATATTTCCGGGGCATTTATTTACAATGGTCTTAAAGCCTTTGATGATATTCAATTCTTTATATATGAGGCCGAAATTTTCGAGGTACTTTATAACTTATCAATTGGAATAGAGCGTTTGTGTAAGGTTGCGATAGTTCTTATAGAGTATAATTCATCAACAGATTCCAAACGATTTACAGAAAGCATTAAAACTCATAAAATTGAGAATTTAATAAAAAGAATATCAAAAAATAAAATAATTAATTTAAATGCCAACGATAAAGCATTTATTAATTTACTATCTCATTTCTACAATTCATTGCGATACGATAGGTATTCAGAAAATGAGCAGAATTATTACACTAAAGAAAAGGAAGCATTTGTGAATTATTTAAACTCAGAATTAAAATTTTCAATTGATATAAATTCTGATTTTAATCTCACTGAAAATGACAGGGTTATTAAATCAAGTTTTGGTAAGATAGTAGGAAATATTGTTACCCAGCTGTATGAAATAGTTAGAAATGAAGCAATGCGATTACACCTCTACACTTATGAGATAAGAGAGTTTTCAAAAGCGCGAAAAATATTTTATTCCGAAAAATTCGATTTTTTAGAGGAAGCCAATGCAATAAAGGAACTGATTGTATTTTTTATAAACAACAAAAATTCAAATGGCCTATTCAAAATAATAAGAAATATTACACCCTTAGACTTAGATCCTGCGCTTGCAAATGATTATATTCAAGCATTGATTCACCCGCACATGTTGCAGGAGCACTTAGATGAAATAGAAGCAAACCTTGAAAACATCCCGGACAAGCTAGATAGAATTGAAGTAATGGAACTGTTAGGTGATTTAAGGAGTCAATTTGACGATAGCGATTAAAAATAAATTGATTAACTTACTAAACATATGATTTCTTGTTAAAATCCAATTAAGGCCATCCTCCGATTTAGGCGCACCATATATCGTATGAGTCGTTTTATTCAATTGAATTACTTCACCCAAAGAACAAACATCGTCGGCCTCTCCCCGAACATCCTTATTTTCCGCCTAAACAATAGTTTACCGGTATATTACCTTTTTTATTTACCCCCTTCCAGTTCAGTTATCTATTCATCCCCAAGTGTAAGCAAACTAACACAGGAGCTTCGGTTGACTACCCCCTTTGTAATCTCAAAACCTTTACCTATCTTTGCACCACTTCGGAAGAGGGGACAGTAAAAAGTCCCCTCTTTTGTTTCTGTATCATGAACAACCGGGAAATTATAGAGGCTTGGCTAGCGCCCAGACTGGATGAAATGGGCTGCTTTTTGGTGGATATCAGGATTAATCCATCTATCAATAAGTATGAAATTTTTATCGATAGTCCCACCGGCGTAACTATTGACCAATGTATGGTAATTAGCCGCTACGTTGAGTTTCAGATGGATAACGACCCCGGATTTCCTGAAAAATACAGCCTCGATGTGTCGAGCCCGGGTATGGAAAATCCGTTTAAAGTGCAGCAGCAGTTCGACAAAAATATCGGCAAAACGGTGGAGGTAGTTTTGCTGAATGGCATTAAAAAGGAAGGGATGCTGAAAAAGGCAGATGGTAAAGTGTTACACCTGGAAGTACATCACCCCCCAAAGAAAAAAGGTATGAAACCGGAAATTGAGCTGGAAACATACGGGTTTGAAGAGATTAAAAGCGTGAAGAAAAAAATCATTTTTTAGCATAAATTATTGATAATCAATATATTATAACAAACAAACATCGGTTTAACTGCCTTGGGTGGACAAACCAAAAAAAACAAATACTATGAACAGCGTAGAACTAGTAGATTCCTTTTCGGAGTTTAAGGACGTCAAAAACATCGACCGTCCCACACTTATGAAAGTGCTGGAAGACATATTCCGCACCTTATTGCGCAAGAAGTACGAAAACGATGAAAACTTCGACATCATTGTAAACACCGAAAAGGGTGACCTTGAAATTTGGCATCGCCGCGAGATTGTGGAAGACGGGGCAGTAGAAAACCCGGTAACACAAATTGCATTGGCAGAAGCTTTAAAAATTGAGCCCGATTTTTCGGTAGGTGAAGAAACGTATGAAAATGTGAGCATCGAAAGTTTCGGTCGCCGTGCCATTTTAGCTGCCCGCCAGGCTTTGGTGCAGCGTATTATGGAATTGGAAAAAGACGAAGTTTATAAAAAATATAAAGACCGTGAAGGTGAAATCATCACCGGTGAAGTATATCAGGTTTGGAAAAAAGAAATCCTGTTATTGGATGATGATGGCAATGAGCTGATTTTACCTAAAAATGAATTGATTCACGCCGATAATTATAAAAAGGGTGAAACCTTAAGAGGTGTTGTAAAAAAAGTAGATTTCCGCAACAATAATCCTGTGGTTATCGTTTCAAGAACAGACCCTAAGTTCCTCGAAAAATTATTGGAACAAGAAGTGCCTGAGGTATTCGACGGACTTATTGTGATTAAAAAGATTGTTCGCGCTCCTGGCGAAAGAGCAAAAGTGGCTGTTGAATCATACGACGACCGTATTGACCCGGTTGGTGCCTGCGTAGGTATGAAAGGAAGCCGTATTCACGGTATTGTGCGTGAGTTGCGCAACGAAAACATAGATATTATTAATTACACCAATAATAACCAGTTATTAATTCAACGTGCATTAAGTCCTGCAAAAATTTCATCTATCGAATTAGATAATGAAAAGAAAAAAGCAGCGGTTTATCTTGCACAAGATCAAGTTTCATTGGCAATTGGTAAAGGTGGTTTAAATATCAAATTAGCCTGTCAGTTAACCGGATACGATATTGACGTATTCCGCGATACCGAAGAGGAAGAAATGGATATCGACCTTGATGAATTTGCAGATGAAATTGACGAATGGATGATAGATGAACTCAAGTCGATTGGTTGTGATACTGCGAGAAGCGTATTGGAATTAAGCGCCGATGAGTTAGTTCGTCGTACCGATTTGGAAGAAGAAACGGTAAAAGAAATTATCAAAATATTAAAATCAGAGTTCGACGAAGATTGATGTAAACATTAATTCATATAGGTTTTTGATATATGATAAAATGTTAATCCTATCTTTGTAACCCAAGCAACTGAATGTCAGAAGAAAAAACTATAAGATTAGCTAAGGCCGCCAGCGAGTTCAACGTGGCAATGTCGCACATCGTTGATTTGCTGACTACAAAGGGTTTTTCCGTAGATGCCAAACCTACAACCAAGCTCTCGGAAGAAATGTATACCCTTTTGCTGAAGGAATTCGGCAAGGATAAAGACTTGAAAGGCAAAGCCGATCAGTTAAGCATAGGTATTGGCCGCAAGCTCGAGAAGGAGAAGGCTGACGAGGTTGTTGAACCTGTTAAAAAAACGGAAGAACCTGAGGTTAAAACAGAAATAAAACCGGAAGAAAAGCCGGAAATAAAACCTGAAGTGAAGCCTGAGGTAAAACCGGAAGTGAAACCTGAAGGTAAACCTGAAGGTAAACCGGAGAAAAAACCTGTCGTTGAAAAACAGGAAAAAGCTAAACCGGAAAAAACAGAAGAAGAAAAACCTGTTGAGGAAGTTGAGGTAATAAAAGCGCGAAAAGAAAAGGTTGATGAATTAAAAGTGGTAGGTAAAATTGACCTAAATAAAAAACCTGCCAAAAAAGAAGAACCTCCTGTAGAAAAAGCGCCTCCTGTTGTTACCAAAAAAACCTTTGAAGTAAAAAAAGCAGATAAAGATGCGCCGGTTAAGGAAACCAAAAAATCCGAAGAAATTACACCTGAGGTTGAAGAGGTTGTGGAGAAAAAGGTAGAAGTGGAGCGCGAAATGATTGAAACCAAAAAAGTGACGCTCGAAGGGCCGAAAATTATTGGTAAAATCGAAATTAAAGAAGAGAAAAAACCGGAAAAACGCCCTCATCAACACGGTGGTGGTGCCGATGATCCTAACAAGAAAAAACGCAAACGCATTAAAAAGCATGAGCGTATTAATGTAGATAAGGTTAAAGAAGAAGATGCACACCGCGAAAACCGCAGCAGAAATCCTATTGGGGTTAACCTCAAAAAGCCTGCTATTGTTGACCCGGAAGCTGCACAACGCCAAATTCAGGAACAAATCCGCAATACTCTCGCTAAACTGAGCGGAAACAATCAGCAGCGTGGTAAAGGTGCGCGTGTTGCCAAACAGTTGAAACGCGAAAAACGCGAAGCGGCTGAAATTGAAGCAGCAGAAGCACTTACCAGCAATGTATTGCAGGTGGCAGAATTTACATCATTATCGGAGTTGGCAAGTTTGATGAATGCCTCCCCTACCGATTTGGTGCAAAGTTGTTTCAATCTTGGTATGATGGTATCTATCAACCAGCGTTTAGATGCCGAAATTATTGAATTACTAGCAGAGGAAAATGGCTTTAAAGTACAGTTCATCAACGTTAACGAAGATGATATTGAAGAAGAAGTGGAAGTAGATGATCCCGATACTTTAGTTACACGTCCACCGATTGTTACCATTATGGGTCACGTTGACCACGGTAAAACATCGCTGCTCGATTATATTCGTGAAACAAATGTGGTTGCGGGAGAAAAAGGTGGTATCACTCAGCACATTGGCGCTTATGAGGTGGATTTACCGAATGGCAAACGCATCGCATTCTTAGATACTCCGGGTCACGAAGCCTTTACGGCCATGCGTGCTCGTGGTGCCAAACTTACCGATATTGCTATCATCGTAATAGCTGCCGACGATCAGGTGATGCCTCAAACAAAAGAGGCGATTAGTCACGCGCAGGCTGCTAACGTACCAATGGTATTTGCTATCAATAAAATTGATAAACCGGGTGCCAACATTGATAAAATTAAAGAACAGCTTTCGCAAATGAATATTTTAGTGGAAGACTGGGGTGGAAAATTCCAAAGTCAGGAAATTTCAGCAAAATCGGGTATCGGTGTAGAAACACTATTGGAAAAACTATTATTAGAATCGGAATTACTGGATTTAAAAGCAAATCCGGACAAACCTGCAGTTGGTTCAACCATTGAAGCATCGTTGGATAAAGGACGCGGGTATGTATGTAATATCATGGTTCAGGAAGGAACATTACACGTTGGAGATATGATGGTTGCCGGTCCTTATTATGGAAAGGTGAAAGCGATGTTTGACGAACGTAATCAGCGTGTAAACGATGCTGGTCCTTCAACACCGGTATTAGTGCTCGGATTAAACGGAGCGCCGCAAGCAGGTGAAAAATTCAAAATTTATCAGGACGAAGCCGAAGCAAAAGCTGTTGCGAACAAACGCAGTCAGATTTTACGCGAACAAGGTATTCGTACTAAAAAACATATTACCCTCGAAGAAATTGGCCGCAGAAAAGCATTGGGTACTTTCCGCGAATTAAATATCATTATCAAAGCCGACGTGGATGGTTCATCAGAAGCGTTAACCGACAGCTTACAAAAATTAACTACCGGAGAGGTTCAGGTAAACGTAATTTTCAAAGGTGTTGGTCAGATTACCGAAAGCGATGTAATGTTAGCGAGTGCATCTGATGCGGTAATTGTTGGTTTCCAGGTACGTCCTAGCACACCGGTTCGTAAGCTTGCAGAGAAAGAAGGTGTTGAAATCAGGATGTATAGCATCATCTACAATGCCATTGAAGAAATCAAAGCGGCAATGGAAGGTATGCTTGCTCCTAAAATGGAAGAAAAAGTTACCTGCACCGTTGAAGTGCGTGAAGCATTCAAAATTTCGAAAGTGGGAACCGTAGCCGGATGTTATGTTTCGGAAGGTAAAATTACCCGTAATACTAAAATTCGTGTTCTACGCGATGGCATCGTAACACATACCGGAACATTAAGCTCACTCAAACGCTTTAAAGATGATGCGAAAGAGGTTACCACCAGCATGGAATGCGGTTTAACCATCCATAACTTTAACGACATAGAAGTTGGCGATATTCTGGAAGGATACGAAGAAGTGGAAGTAAAACGAACACTCTAAATAATTACTATAAAGCAAAAAGGCTGTCTCACAAGGACAGCCTTTTTTTGTGACCAGCTTAAAACAGTTATTTCGTTTTTATTATGTTAAAATAAAATATGCTCACAGCTAAAATTCAATCATTAATGTGATGTTTAATTAATATTGAAATTTTACATTACCGTAATAATATTATCCGTGTGATGTAATGCATCAGTGTAAACTCGAATAATATATAATCCCTTCTCAAATTGTTTTACCGAAAATTCAAATGATACATTTTGAGGATAAAACTGTTTTATTACTGCACCATTTGTATTTACAATTTCTGCATAAATAATTGCATTTGAATTTGAAACGATATTTAATATATCGGAAGCCGGATTTGGAAACATCTTAACACCGGAAATATTATTTAATTCAACTGTAGAAACGGGAGTGTTAGAAATCATTACATCATAATCTTCTGTTTCACCATAATCTAATTCGTTCACCATTGAATAATCGGTGCATGATGGAGGTGTGTTATTATTTAAATTCCACGTATAGTCATCATCTTCAAATACCAGAACTCTCATGCGGGTTTTACCCGGCACAGCCGATGCAGGCACAGTAAATTCAAGTGTTGTAGGCGAACCGGGAAATTCAAAGTCGGGTGTATTAACAGTCACAAAATTTACCACTTCACCTGCGTCTGCAAAATCGTCATCCTGATTATAATCAATAAATACAGCAACAAAGTGCATAGCAAGACCTGAATGTGTAATTTTAATGGTGTAATTGTTGTTCGTGGTTAATGGAACCGGGTCTAAATTATTATAATAAGTAAAACCGGGCAAAGGGTTTGCAGTTCCTGTTGCACTTATCCAGCCTGCTTCATTAATTTCAATCTTTGAAATGTTTTTGGTAAGTGCGCCTCCAATACCACCATCAAAATTAGCAGTACAATAAGGCGAAGAAGAATTAGTTTGTGCAATTACATCCAACAACGTAACTACACTAAGCAAAAATAGGAGGAGTATTTTTTTCATAATGTAAAAGTATTTAGAACTCAAACTTATCCTTATGCAAATTGTAAATGGCATTTGAATTTAAAAATGACTTCTATTTTACACAATAACTACATCGGTAACCCGAAGCAAGCGAAACAACTTGAAATACTAAAAATGAAAGGCCAATAACTAAACAAACTAGCGGCTTGCCGAATGGGCATAAAAAAAGGCGACATGAGGGAGCCGCCTTTTTAGTCTGTGTAAGGATGGGGTGCATCATTACACATGAATCATCAACCCGAAATTTTCACCCCCAAGTAAATAACTTGGTTTTCATGGGAGTGTTTGCATGGAGCAAAAAAGTTTGTGTTTCCGTGGTGTGTGTTTTCCTAAGTTGTGTTTTTTGAGGAATTCGTGTGTGTTTCTGGTTCAAATAGACAGCATATAACCTTATTACACAACCCACTTTGAGTGAAATGGCAGTTTTTTGGTGTGAAATGGTGGTATGAATTAGCGAAGTAAGGACTTGAACTTGTGAAATATCAAGAATCCGATGCCAAATGCAGCATTTTAATCCCTGGGGAAACCGGGAAAGTGATGGTTTGTCAGAAATGAAGGTTTACTTAAACATTTAAGCAGCTTGTCAGGAGAGGTTGATTTGCACTATGGTGCCTTGTCCAGGCGGGTTAAAGTCCGATTTATCCTGAATCATGATGGTTGCCTGGTAACCGCTAAGCTTTTTGAGCAAATCGAGGCGTTCCCTTATCATTTGAATACCAAGTGAGTTGTGTCCGCTTCGTTTGCGGCGTTTGCTTTCATTTACCCCAATACCATCATCCTCAACAATTACACGGATGGCATTATCAATTTTAGCAAAGGAAATATGCAGGTTGCCATTTCGGTTAGCAGGCAACAATCCATGCCAAAGTGCATTTTCCACTACAGGTTGAATTACCATATTGGGGATTTCCGGTTGCTGCTGTACGAGTGTTGGATCAACATCAATGGTAAAGGTCAGTTTATTGCCAAAACGTATTTTTTCGAGTTCGAGGTAATAATTTAAACGTTCCAGCTCGTCTTGTAAAGGGATAAATGTTTTGCCGCCATAATCTAAAATCATGCGGATAAGCCGGGCGAATTTTCCGAGGTAGTCTGTTGCTTCTTCGGTATTATGCGAATTGATAAAATGCTGAATAGAATTTAATGCATTAAAAATAAAATGCGGGTTCATACTGGCTGCTAATGCCTGATGACGTAATTCGGCAATTTTGGATTGCAGTTCTAATCTTTCCTGTTGTTTTTTTCGAACAGCTTCGAATCGTTTTCTCAAAATTAAATACGCTGCAATACCAATTGCAATACCCACCATTATTTTGAACCAAACCGTAGCCCAAAACGGAGTTTCTACATTAATAATTAACGATGCAACAGGTCCTTCGATTTCCTGTTCACCAAACGACTTTAACAATAAGGTATGTTTACCATAGGGCATACTTGCAAATTCTATTTGGCGACCTGTAGTTGGTTGCCATTCACCATCGTCAAATTTGTATAAAAATTTAATGCCTTCAGGTGAAGAAAAATGCACTGCCGAAAAACGCACGGTAAAATTTTTAGACGTATAAGGCAGTGTGAGTGTATTATTGATATCCAAATCGCGGTAAATAGAATCTGTTGCGCGTAATGTTTTAAAAATTGCCGCAGGAGGGTTAACAGGCGTTTTATCGAACATACTTAAATTGATGCTGGATAAACCATAGGTTGTTCCCACCCAAACAAAATTATTTTTATTATCGTATTCTAATGCGTTTATTTCATCGCTTAATAAAGTGTTTCGTGTATCAAATTGTATCAATGATTTTTTATCGAGGAGAAATAAACCGTTTAATGTACCAATCCAAACCCTTTCCTTCGCATCTTTAACCAGCCCGGTAATATTTTCAAGGTTTTTCCCTTTAATATCTCGCGCAGTTGTCCATTGATTGTTTTTAAATTTAATAAGTCCTTTATCGCTGCCAATTAATAAGGTTCCGGTGGCGTCGTATAAAAATGCGGTAATATTTGTTTTAAAAAAACCGGTATCTATTTTTTGGTAAGTGCCGCTAGGGTCAATAATATATAAACCTCTTGTAGTGCCAATCCAAAGGTTGTCTTTTATCTTTAAATATTTCATTTATCCTTGACCACATTGCGGTGGAATCATAAAATATTAATTCAGCCTTTTCCTGCGACTTTTCAGTAGTAGTTGTTCGCCATAGTTTCTTATCCCACATACTGAAATACAAATCGTTATCATCAATCAAAAGTGCACTTGCCAACAAATAAGATGTTTGCGACCCGTTAATTATTGGATTCGCGAAATTCATTTTTTGTTCGGGGATGCCGGCTATGGTTACAAATAAATGATTGTTATTTCCATGCAATTCCTTTATAAACTCCAATGAATTATCAAATAATTTTTGCGAGTGGATTCCGGTTTCATCTAAATAATATAATCCATTATAACTACCAATAAATACCGATTTATCCACGTGTGCTTCAATTGCGGTGATATATTCATTTTCGAGTCCGTCGAATGAAGTGTAATTGGTACAGAACATATGATGAATACAAAATACGCCTTTACCGTATGTTGCAATCCAGATATTACCCTCATTATCCTCCATTACCTTGTTTACCGAAGCGCCGGCTAGTCCAAGCTTTGCAGATACATCCAATATACGATTATTCGTAATCAGAAATAATTTATTCTGCGGAAATGTAGCTGCCCAAATATTATTATTTCTGTCGACAAGCAACCGTTTTATATTACCGCTTTCAGGCAATTTAACAGCATTAAGTGCCGAACCGTTAATAGACACAACTACATCCGTGCTTCCGAAATACCACACATTTTGTTGCAGACAAATACTATAAACCGGTAATGAAATTTCCGAAAATACTTTTTTGGGTTTGTTAAATCCACTGAGTTCGTAAATGCCTGAATTGGTTCCGGCATACACCTTACCATCGTTAGATTTATAAATACAATTAGGGTGTATAGTATTTTCAGAAAATTGTATTTTATTTATTTCCTTGCCGTTTAAATTTACTACAGTTATGTATTTACCATCTTTGAGTGAGTAGAAATAGTCGTCAGTGGCAACAATTTGTTCATTTATAATTATTTTATTTTCTTCTATCGATTTAACAAAATTGCCATCAAGGCGATAAACGCCATCGTATTTTGTTGCTGCATAAACTGTTCCCTTGTTATCTTGTGCAAGGCCGTATACAATTGAGCCGCCTAGCCCTTCCTTAAATAAATAATTGGTGAATTTATATCCATCAAACCGGCTAACACCTCGTTCGGTTGCAAACCATAAATAGCCGCGATTATCGTGACAAATGTCGTACACATTACTATTGGCTAATTCATCTTCAGTTGTATATTGCCTTGAAGGAAACATTTGTGCATTTGCGGGAAGCAATAAACACAAGTGTAATACTATAAGCAGAAAGTTGCGCAACAATGTTTTCATGAGTGGGTTAAATAGCAATACTTAGTCGGCGCATAGCTTCAATAAAATCGTTATAACGCGCTTTTGGCAATTGAATACGGGCATCATCGTTCATCACAATTACACCACCGTCTTCACGTAAAAATTCTTTCACGTGATTTAAGTTGATAATATAAGAACGATGCACACGAAAAAAAATATTATCCTTGATACTGTCTTCAAAAACTTTTAAAGGTTTAGAAACGAAGTAACTTCTTTTTTCGGTAACATAAACACGCGTATAATTACTTTCCGCTTCGAGGCGAATAATATCTTTCATTTCAATAACACTAAATCCTCCTGTATGGCTGAGTGTAATTCGACCCGGTTTTTGATTATCCGTAATAAGTTCAACACGTTTTTGGTCGTAAAATGCCACTATTTTATTTACAGCCTGTTGTAATTCTTTAATTACAATTGGTTTTAAGATATAATCAATTGCCCCTGCTTTTACTGCCTGGATACCATAATCTTTATGTGCTGTAACAAACACAACAGCAAAATCTTTTTTATTGAGTGATTCCAATAAATCGAATCCATTTAATTCTGGCATATTAATATCCAGAAACAACACATTAGGCCCCAGCGATAAAATTTTTTCTTTTGCTTCAGCAGCATTTGCAGCTTCGGCAATTACTTCAATTTCAGGGCAATATTTTTCTAACAACGCGAGTAAATTTCGTCTACCCGGCTCCTCGTCGTCGATTAAAATGGCTGTGTAACGGTTCACGGTAATAGGTTTAAGTTGATAGCTAATGCAATCAAAGTTAACTAATTATACCAATAGCAAAAACGAGGAAATCAGATAAACTGCTTAATTTCTTCAATATAAATGCGTTCATTACTCAGGCGAGGTATTTTGTGTTGTCCGCCGAGTTTACCTTTTGATTTGAGCCATTCGTAAAATGCACCTTTAGGAGCAATATGCACTACCGGCATTTTTAGGGCAAGGTCTTTATGCCTTTTAGCTTCGTAATCGCTATTAATGGATTGTAATGTTTTATCGAGAATTTGAATAAACTGCTGGAGATTATCTGGTTGTTGCCCGAATTCAATTATCCATTCATGGCCACCTTTTTCGTTGCCTTCAATATAGATGGGAGCCGCGGAATATTCAACTACTGTTGCATGTGTTTGTGCGCAAGCTTCAGCCACTGCTTTATCAGTATTATCTACAATTACTTCTTCACCAAAAGCATTAATAAAATGTTTTACGCGGCCTGAAACCTGTATGCGATAAGGGTTTTTAGAAGTAAATCGAACGGTATCACCAATTTTATAACGCCAGAGCCCTGCATTGGATGATATTACCACAGCATAATTTTTAAACAGCTCTACTTCATCTAACGTAATTGTTTTAGGGAATTCGCTATCAAATTCTTCCATTGGAATAAACTCATAAAAAAGGCCATAATCCGGCATCAAAAGCATCTCATCAGACCCAAGTCTGTCCTGAAACGCAAAAAATCCTTCACTTGCATTATAGGTTTCAACATAATGCATATTTCCGGGTTTAATGAGGTCGGTGAAATGACTGCGAAAAGGTTTAAACCTCACGCCGCCGTGGATATATAACTCCAGATTTGGCCAAATTTCTTTTAAATCTGACTTGCCGGTAAGTTCGAATAACCTGCGAATTAATACTATGGTCCAGGTAGGCACACCTGCTATACTAGTAACATTTTTATCGATGGTATGGTCGGCCATTGCTTCAATCTTGCTTTCCCACTCGTCCATTAACGCAATTTTTAACGAAGGCGTCATATCATAACGGGTAAGTAATGGCATATTTTGCATCATAACGGCACTTACATCACCGTATTTGGAATGCTGATTGAGTTGGTTGATTTGATGGCTACCACCCATTAGCAGGGTTTTCCCGGTAAATAATCGGGAGGCAGGGTTGTTGTGCAAATACATGGCTAACACATCGCGGCTGCCTTTAAAATGGCAATCGTCCAAAGCCATTTTGCTGACTGGGATAAATTTGCTTTTATCGCTGGTGGTTCCCGATGATTTGGCAAACCAACTGATTGGTGTATTCCAAAGGACAGATTGCTCGCCGGACATTATTCTGTCAATATATGGCTTTAGGCTATCGTAGTCCTGGACAGGAAAACGATTTCGATAATCCTCAATGGATTTTATGGAAGCAAAATCATATTTTTTCCCCCACTCGGTTCCGACAGCTCCGGCCATAAGTGCTGTGAATACAGCTTCCTGTGCACGCATAGGGTCGTTAACTGCTTGCTGAATGCGCGCAATTTGTCTTTTAAAAACGGTGGAAGTTATGGAATGAATGATGTACATCCGCGATACAAAAATAAAACCCTGCCTTCACATAAAGGTATTGATTATTCCACATCCTTTTCGGAAGTAGCATCGGCGCCGGCATAAGACACCCTTGTTTTGCGTAAAACAAAGTTTTGACCTAAGTAAACTTTACGCACCTGAGGGTCGCCGGCTAAGTCTTCAGCAGAACCTTGTTTAAGTATTTTGCCTTCAAACAATAAATACGCTCTATCGGTAATTGATAATGTTTCCTGCACATTATGATCGGTAATAAGCACACCTATTTTTTTGAATTTTAATTTTTCTACTATCAATTGAATGTCTTCCACCGCAATAGGGTCGATACCGGCGAAAGGTTCATCCAATAAAATAAATTTCGGGTCGGTAGCTAATGCTCTGGCAATTTCTGTTCTTCTTCTTTCACCACCACTCAATACATCACCATTACTTTTGCGAATATGTGTCAGTCCGAATTCTCCAATTAATGATTCCAGTTTTTTCTTTTGTTCACTGGCTTTTAAATTGGTCATTTGCAATACGCTTGCAATATTATCTTCCACCGACATTTTTCTAAACACACTTGCTTCTTGCGGTAAATAGCCTATGCCTAACTGAGCACGTTTATACATGGGATAATCGGTAATATCTTTCGAGTCGAGATATACATTTCCTGAAAGCGGTTTGATTAATCCCACAATCATATAAAACGAAGTGGTTTTACCGGCACCGTTAGGCCCGAGCAAACCAACAATTTCTCCCTGGTTTACTTCAACGCTAACTTCATTTACAACAGTGCGTTGTTTATATTTTTTGATGAGTTTTTCTGAACGTAAAATCACAAATGCGTATTTAAATTAATTCAATTTTATATCACGAACGTTTAACTGGATAGTTTTCATATCCCGATAAACATTTTCTTCAATTGTATAACAAATATCGAACCGTGCTCCATTGTTAATGGCATCAAAAAATGCACCTTTTTGAAATGCAATGGCTTCGGCATTATAACGGTTATTGTCTTTTACACCAAGTTTCAAATGATTATCTCCAACAATTCTGGACCTTCCGTTATTTAATAATTGTGCACTCATAAAAATCGGATCCATATTTTGAGGACCGAACGGCGCAAATTGTTTAATGATATTATTAAAAGTTGGTGTAATGTCTTTTAAATTGAGTGCTGCATCTATTTCAATTTCCGGTGTAAGTTGCCATGGTTTAATATTTGCCCTCACTACATCATCAAAACGTTGTTTAAATTGCTCAAAATTTTCTGGCTTCAGCGATAAACCGGCTGCATACATATGTCCGCCAAATTGTTCGAGCAAATCGGCGCATGCTTTAATGGCTTCATATATGTCGAAATTTTTCACGGAACGCGCGCTGCCATACAACATCCCTTCCGACTCAGTAAGCAAAATAGTAGGACGATAAAAATGGTCGATTAAACGCGATGCCACAATTCCGATAACACCTTTATGCCATTGGTTGCTGCATAGTACAGTAGAAACATATTTGTCATTATCCGGGTCATTGTGCAACATACTTAATGCATCACCTGTAATCATTTTATCTACTTCCTTGCGGTTGACATTTTTTTCATGCAACACATCAGCACCATTTTTTGCCATCTCAACAGTTTCAGCAATTAACATACGAACTGCTTTATTGGCATCATCCATTCTTCCGGCAGCATTAATTCGTGGCCCCAATCCGAAAACAATATTCGAAATATTTAATTGTCCTTCGTATCCTGAAATATCTATCAAAGCTTTTAATCCTGGTCTTGGATTTTTATTTAATTGTTCGATACCAAAAAACGCCAGCACTCTGTTTTCATCGGTAATAGGCACTATATCACTGGCAATACTCACCACTACTAAATCCAAATACGGAATAATATTTTCGACAGCAATTTGGTGATGTTGAGCATAGGCCTGAATTAATTTAAACCCAATACCGCAACCACTTAATTCTTTATAAGGGTAATTACAATCTTTTTGGTGAGGGTCCAATACTGCAAAAGCAGCGGGCACTTCATCGCCGGGAATATGGTGATCACAAATAATAAAATCGACACCTAACGTATTGGCATAAGCAATTTTATCAACGGCTTTAATACCACAATCCAATGCAATAACTAACGAACATTCAGTTTGTTTTGCGTGGTCAATTCCTTTTGTAGAAATACCATACCCTTCTAAATACCTGTCGGGGATATAATAATCGATATTTTTATAAATAGAATAAAAAAAGGAATAAGCCAATGCCACAGAGGTAGTACCATCTACATCGTAGTCGCCATAAATTAAAATTCTTTCATTGTTTGCAATTGCTGTATTAATTCTGTCAATTGCTTTTTGCATATCCTTCATTAAAAAAGGATTGTACAAATCAGTTAATACAGGTCTGAAAAATTTTCGTGCAGCTTCGTAAGTATAAATACCTCTTTGCACTAACAATTTACACACCACAGGATGCACTTTTAAATCCTGTTGCAGCGAATTCACTTTGTCTTCATCCGCATCCTTAATCACCCATCGTTTCTCCATCGCAAAATGTTTCACTTAATCATGTTGTACTATACAACCGGTAGAAAATTGTTTGCCGGTTTTTATATCAGTAGCCGTAATTGCATACCATCCATTTGGTAAATTATGAACAGGAATACCATTCAGCATTAAATCAGCATCGTTTGTAGTTTGACTATACACCGGTTGTGCTGTTTGATTATAAATGGTAATCATTATTTCATTATTCATAGCATCATTAAATGTAAAATATAATTGATTGTTTACCGGATTAGGATGAACAAACATATTATTTGCTTCCGTTGTAATGTCGTTTATGCCAACATTACAATATCCGGTTAATAATAAATTATTTAATGCATTATTTACATTCAATCGTCCGTTGCTAACAGTGATGCCATTTAAATCGGATGCGAAATCGGTACCGTTTAAAATATATTGTTTCAACAACAAAGCCATATTAGCCGGATCAAATTGATAATCTTCAAAAAACTTAGGGCAGGCTGCGGCAAACAATAATGCTATTGTTCCGGTAACATGCGGTGCCGACATACTTGTGCCGGATTGTATTCCATAAGTGTTATCTAAAATGGTGGAATAAATCATAGTTCCCGGCGCGCCCAAATCAATTGTAGTTGCACCGTATCCTGCACCAAATAAATTATCTGCTTTATCAGTATTGGTAACAGTAATTAAATATTCAGAAGTACATGCAGTTGGCATATCATAAACAACATCTACATTCACATAAGCATTTGCCGTAGAGCCAACACTTAATATGCCGACTTCACCGAGTGAGTCGAACATTGCACACCAAATGGGATAATCGGCAGGATTAGCAAAATCAATTCCAAATGATGAATTAGTAGCAACTATATAAGCACCTTTTTCGCCGTTGCTGCTTTCATATAATTCACGCATTTCTAAAGCATAACTATATGAGGAAACAGCATCAGCTTCGTTGGTAACATTATATACCGGCATTATTTTCAAATTCCAATTAACTCCGGTTACACCAATATCATTGTTACCTTTTGCACCTGCAATTCCGCCAACATGTGTGCCATGAAATTTTTCAGGAACACTGTCGTTATTTGCGGTAGAATTCCAACCATGAAAATCATCAATATAACCATTGCCATCATCATCGATTAAATTCTCAGGAATCTCGTTATAATTTTCCCAATATGTTAAATCCTCATGTATAAAATTAGCGCCTTCTCCGATTAACGCCACAACAATAGTATCGCCTAAAACAGTTACACCACCGGTAGTTTTTTCCCAGGCCAAATCGGCATCAATATCAGCATCATTAATTCCACCTGTTGTGCCATCATTAAACATATTCCATTGTTGATTAAACGACGGGTCGTTTGGTAATGATCGTTGCGCTGTAAAGTGATTAAACTGCACATTAGCAACATTAGGATGCATGTAAAGCGAGGATAATATTTTATCTCCATTCATTACATTTTCATCATAATGCAACAACCAAATGTTTAATCTTTTGGAAACAGGTTTAATTATCGACAAATCAGATTGTATGGTGGCATTTACTTCAGCAATTACCTGTTGTGGTGAAGCTGTTGGAAATAATTGTAAGATTATCTCCCCTTCCACCTGATTAGTTGTTTGTGCTGAAACTACCGCACTAAATACAATCAGGAATAACGCACATTTTATTTTACCTAAAAACATATCTCTTAGTAAATATACATAACATCAATCATTCGAACAAGGTTGTTATTTTACCCAAACAGATGTACAAACATCGCTGGAAACCGAGTCGGCAATAATATAACTCCAAAACAACGAGTCGGCTGTCGGGTTCATAGTGGCAATTCCGGAAAAGGTAACACCTGCCTTTGCGGTATCTAGCGTTAAAAACTGGTTAAATTGTCCAGAAACAGGTAAAGCAAAAATCGCCGATAGGCCCAAATTGCTGATATTGCCTACTGTAACATTAAAATCCGGGCAATCACAATCTTGAACAAGTCCGATATATGCATAATTGCCCGACGTACAGGTATCAAAAGCATGCCAGTCCACCAAATAATAATCGGTCAAAGGCAAAACCACTTCTACATTTCTGACTGCATTTGTCGCATTTCCGGCCTCATCCTGCACCGAATAGGTTACAGTATAAGCGCCGTAGCGATTTTCATCGACGGTATTATCTGTAAAAATCTCGTTCTCCAAATTGCAGGTATGGTTGTCAATAACTACAATTCCCTCATCTAGATAGGGTTCACCTCTAAAATGGGAAGTAGTGGGCGCTCCTACCAGGCTTATTACAGGCGATTCGGTATCCTGTTTGCTGCAGGAAGCCAAAACTACAAGTGAACTGAGTATTAAAAAGTTGCGAAATAGTAACATCAACGGGTAATAAATGGGCAACTAAGGTAATAATATTAAAACAAAAGCCCCGAAATCAGTGTTTTCAGGGTTTTTAAATGCATTTTCACCTATAATTTCACGAAAGTTGCTTCACAAGGCACCTCCGCAGCACCTTCGGTAACAGTGTAGTCCAATTCAAATTCAATAGTTCCTATTACGGCTGTGGTAATAACACCATCTGCATCGATATAAATTTCTGAGCCTTCCACATTAAAATTATCTACAATCAGCAAGTCATCAAGGTCGCCACTGAAAAACACAGGAACATTTACATCTTCGTTAATATTGCCAAAATTGAAGAAAAGCAGTTCATTAACTTCGATACCCGCTGTAACCTCTACAATATAATCGTTGATTTCAAACTCAACATCTGCTTCGCCCAGCACTCCATCCCCATCTATATCACAAATTTCATTGACCTGATAACTGCCTAAATAGTTAGCACTTCCTACTACCACGCGCACAATGCGGGTTTCAACACCTGTATTGCCAGCTTCATCGGTAACGGTATAACTTACTTCGTACTCACCAATTTCATTTAAATTGATGGCTGAACTATCCACCTTTACGTTGGCAGTAATATCGCCATCTTCATTGTCAGTAGCAGTATAACCAGGCTCTTCCCAGGTTTCACCAAGCACAATGTAGTAAGGAGAATCCCCCTCTAAAACAATAGTTGGCGTAGTAAGGTCTTCGGTGTTACACCCAGTAAAAATCGCAGTTCCAATAGCAACAACCACAATGGTCAACACTGAAAATTTAGTCATCATAGATAGTTTTTTTAAAAAGTTCACTAATAATTAAGGTATGAATATTTATTATTTATACCTTTGCTGTCAAATATAATTCCAAAAATCAAAAACAAACAATATGAAAATCAAAATGTTATTTTTCGTAGTTGCTGCAGGCTTAGTTTTAGCCAGCTGTTCAGACAAAGAAGCGGCAACAAAAATCGCTGATTTGGAAAAAGCTATGAAAGCTGCCGATAGCGCATGTTTAGCTGAAAAAACCATGTTAATGGATTCTATTATGAGCATGCAAACTGCTTTAACAGAAATGGAAGCTGCTAAAAACGCTGTTAGCTCAAATACAACCAAATCTTCTACTGTTAAGGTAACTACACCTGAGAAAAAAGTTACAGTAGGTTCAAAACCAACTGAAGGCAAAAAAGGAATGGAAGTAAAGAAACAAAAAACCCCTGCAGGCGGTAACTAATTTCTTACATCCTTATATCATTAAAAAACCCGCTTAAAAAGCGGGTTTTTTATTTGTTAGTATTTAGTTTTTTTATTTATTAAATAACCGACCAGCAATCTCCTGGAAATATGTTGTATCCCATTTTTCCCTTATTTCGGGTAACAATAATACGGCCGAAAGTACTTCATCCTGACGGCGATATTCTTTTAATGCTTCACTGTAAGGCAAATTACTAAAAGATACCATACTATACACCGGAATAAATTTATCAGGATAAGTTGCACTTACTTTTGCTGCTATTTGTTTTTTAAATTGAAAATCCGGATCGGCCACTAAATCTCTCATTTCAATAAAATTGAGTTTTGCCAAATCGGCTATTCCATCGCTATTTGGTTTGCGTGCAGTTTGATAGGCAGGTATCGTTTTTTCCCAATCGTCGCTGTAAGTATCCAACAATTCATTCAACACAGAACAATCTTCAAATCCGCAATTCATTCCCTGCCCGTAAAAAGGAATAATGGCATGGGCTGCATCCCCTATCAGCATTGTGTTTCCATGGCTCCATGGGAAACATTTAACAGTCATAAGTAAGCCTGTTGGGTTGGCAAAAAAGTCCTGATACAATGTTGGCATAATTTCCATCGCATCAGCAAAATAAGTGCGGAAAAATACTTCAACTTCTTTTTCCGTAGTTAGTGTTTTAAATGATTGTTCGCCATCGAGATTATAGAACAACGTACAAGTAAAACTACCATCCATATTAGGTAATGCAATCAACATAAAATTTTTGCGCGGCCAAATATGTAATGCATTTTTTTCGATGAGGAAAGAATTATCCGGACCTGCAGGAATAGTCAATTCTTTATAGCCATGTGCTTCATAAGTTTGTGAATAATCGAATCGGTCGGTTTTCATCATGGTATATCGCACCAAACTAAATGCACCATCGGCACCAATTATTAAATCAGGTTGCAATTTATAAGTACCCCCTTTATTGCCATCTTCCATCATGGCATAAGTACCGGCAAGGTCAGTTTCTAAAACACGCTGGTTAAAAATAAACTTTATACCACTTGCTTCAGCAGCATCAATTAATGCAATATTTAAATCTCCTCTTGAAACAGAGTTGATAGCTTCTCCCGGTTTACCATATGGCTGAAAATTTAGATTTCCCTGCATATCGTGAATCATACGACCGGGCATTTGAATTGCCATTTTTCTGATTTCGGCTTCCAGACCAACGCCAGCCAAACCTTTCCAACCTCGTTCGCTGATGGCAAGGTTGATAGAGCGACCACCAGCAGCTCCGGTTTTCCTCAAATCGGGTCTTCTTTCATAAACGGTAACCTCATAACCACGTTTTTTGAGGTATAAACTCAAAAGCGAGCCTACCAGGCCTGCCCCCATAATTGCAATGTTTTTTACTGACTTCATAAGTATTGATTAAACGCTTTGGCAAAAATAAACCTATTTGCCACTTGTAAAAGATGATAAAACTCAAAGAGCAAAATTGTTCGTAAATTTCCGTGAAAATCAATTACTTATGAGAAAAACAACCACTTACCTGCTGTTTTTTGCTCTTTCAGGAATAGCACTTTACAGCTGCCAGGTAAAAACAGAACATGTTTCTGAAGAGGATCCCGCCTCAACATCAACTACAGAAGACCCGATTCAACGCGGTGCTTTTTTAGTTCAAGTTGGCGGATGTAACGATTGCCATACACCAAAAATGATGACCGACAAAGGTCCTGCATTTGATATGAGCAAGATGTTGTCGGGCCATCAGGCAAATATTCCAACGCCGGCTTACGACAAAGCCATCCTAACTGATTGGGTGCTGCTGCATCCACAGCTGACTGCTGCTGTGGGACCTTGGGGCGTTTCTTATGCTGCCAACCTTACACCACACGAAACCGGAATGGGCAACTGGACGGAAGCTAATTTTTTAAAAGCAATGAAAGAAGGCAAACATTTAGGTATGGACAATCAGCGACCAATTATGCCGCCTATGCCTTGGCAGGGATTAAGCATGTGGCCTGATGAAGATTTAAAGGCCGTTTTTGCTTATCTCAAATCTATTCCACCAATCGATAATTTGGTACCTGCCTATCAACCGGCAGCTATGTAATTTAATATAAACGAATAAATTATTTTGCGAGCAATGCATCTTTAGGTAAAGATGTATTGCTCATTTTTTTTGCATTTATACTGCGTGAAAAATTTCCGCAAACCGATATACATCTTCAAATGTATTATATAAAGGAACAGGTGCAACACGAATTACATCCGGTTCACGCCAGTCGGCAATAACACCATTTTGAGTAAGTGCATCAAATGTTTTTTTTCCGTTTTCATTCATTACAATTGACAATTGACATCCGCGTTGTGCAACATCTTCAGGCGTGATAATTTTAAAATCCTTTCTTTTTCCGTTGAGTAATAAAAATTCTAAATAGCCGGTTAATAATTTACTTTTTGCAATTAATTTATCCATGCCTACTTCATCGAAAATAGCTAATGATGCTCGGTGCGCAGCCATTGATAAAACCTGTGCATTACTCATTTGCCAGCCGGCTGCTCCCTGTTGAGGGATAAATCCTTTTTGCATTTTAAATCTGGTTGATTCATCGTTGCCCCACCAACCACTTAATCGCGGAAGCAAATTATTTTCTGCATGTTTTTCATGCACAAAAACACCACTTGTTCCGCCGGGGCCTGAATTTAAATATTTATACGAACACCAGGTTGCAAAGTCAACATTCCAATCGTGCAAATCCATTTTAACATTACCTGTTGCATGCGCTAAATCATAACCAACAACAATATCTGATGAACAATTTTTTGCGTGAGATGTAATTGTTGCCATATCAAATAACTGACCTGTATAATAATTTACACCACCAATCATGATAAGTGCTAATTCATCTTTATGCTCATCAATTTTCGCCAAAATATCTGCTGTGCGAATACAATTTTCGCCTTCACGAGGCATCAACTCTATAATAGCTTCGTTGGGATTATATCCATGAAATTTCACTTGATTTTCAACTGCATATTGGTCCGATGGAAATGCCATGTATTCCATCATAATTTTATTTCGTTTTGCTGTTGGACGATAAAAACTAATCATTAAAAGATTAAGATTTACCGTTAACGAATTCATTACTACAACCTCTATAGGTTTTGCGCCAACTAACCGAGCGGTAGCATCCGTTAAAAAATGGTGGTAATACAACCATGGATTTTTCGCATGTAAATGTCCTTCCACACCTAAATTTTGCCAGTCGGTGAGTTCCTGTTCCAAATAGGCTCTGGTGCTTTTTGGTTGCAGGCCTAAAGAATTGCCGCAGAAATAAATCAGTGATTTTCCGTTCGCTGATGGAATATGAAACCGGTTGCGATAATCTTTCAGTTCGTCGGTGGCATCCAAATTAGCCGCAAATGCTGCTGTTGCCTGATAAGTGGTAGACATGTTGCAAAGTTAATATTCCCAATTGTGAATTTTCGATAAGTTGTCTGCAATAACATGATTTTATGCGTAATGATATTACCAGACTTCTCCCAAATTGCTATCTGATTCTAAGCGTTTCTAAGCGAGTTGAGCGGCTATTACCGCTTAAATAGTGAGCGCAATTCAACCATCATCTATTCCCCTTTATTTTTAATACTTTTACAGCGTTTAACCCTTAAAAATATTGAAATATCATGCAGTATCCAGACAACTCCAATACGCAATTCCGATTAGCTGCCGAATTAGTTAATTATACCGGTCAACACATTTTTTTAACCGGGAAAGCCGGTAGTGGTAAAACAACTTTTTTGCGGTTTATCAAAAACAACATCACAAAAAATTGCGCTGTTGTTGCACCTACCGGAGTTGCCGCCATTAATGCTGGAGGAGTGACTATGCATTCGTTTTTTCAATTGCCATTTGAAGTATATCTACCAATTAATGCGCCGTTTACCGGAAATTTACAAGTTACCTATCAGCACAATTTGTTTAGCAAAATACAATTAAATAGTCAGAAGCGTGAAGTAATGGAAGAGCTTGAGCTATTAATTATTGATGAGGTAAGCATGCTGCGCTGCGATAAACTCGATTGTATTGATGCTATTTTACGAGGAGTAAGGAAAAAAAATTATCCATTTGGCGGAGTGCAGGTATTATTTATTGGCGACATGTATCAATTACCGCCGGTGGCGCCGGATGCGGAATGGCAAATATTAAAAGAACATTATAACAGCCCTTTCTTTTTTGATGCACAGGTATTAAAGAATACGAATGTTGTATATGTTGAATTAAATAAAATTTACCGTCAAAACGAACAACAGTTTATTAACTTGTTAAACAATGTTCGCAATAATACCATGACGGAATATGATTTTGAATTATTGCAAGAAAGATACAATCCATCATTTCGTCCAACACATGATGAGCAATATATTACCATCGCATCGCATAATTTTAAAGCAGATAAAATAAATGCCGATGAACTGTCACAACTGCATGGTGAAGCCTTTACATTTAAAGGTGCTATAGAAGGAGATTTTTCAGAAAAAGCGTTACCTGCCGAAATGCAATTAACCTTAAAGGAAGGTGCGCAAATTATGTTTATTAAAAATGATGTTGGAGAAGACAGGAAATATTACAATGGAAAAATTGCTACAATTAAAAGTATTCACAAAGACACTATTGTAGTTACCATGCGAGATGAAGGTGTAGATTTTGAATTAAAAAAAGAAACCTGGGAAAACATTCGTTATCAGTTTAATAAAGATAAAAATAAAATAGACGAAGAAATAATTGGCAAATACATACAATATCCCATTCGCCTGGCATGGGCAATTACCATTCATAAAAGTCAGGGCTTAACATTCGAAAAAGTAGTAATAGATGCAGGACAATCATTTGCTGCAGGGCAGGTATATGTAGCGCTTAGCCGATGTACTACATTAGCAGGTATGGTGCTGTTATCCCGCATTTCGTCGCACGCTATTGGTACCGACGAACGTGTTGCTCAGTTTGCATTGCGAGCTTCACAAGAAAGTGAGTTGGAAAATTTGATTGCTTTAGAAAAAGTGAGGTTTATTCAAAAGAAATTATTTGATGTTTTTAATTGGGACAAACCGGTAAAATTATTAGAAGCCTATGCGCAATATGTTCCGGACCGTTCGCTGGAAAACAAACGCGATGCTATGATTTTAACCACGCGGTTAATCCAGGCTGCATACGAACAAAGAGATGTTGCCGAAAAATTTAAAGAGAAGTTACCACAATTAATCAGCGATTACGATATTCAACATTCCCCGGAATTAAGTATACGTGTTACCAAAGCAGTAGACTGGTTTGGTGAAAATATGCAGCGGAGTATGTTTATCCCATTGGTAAATCATTTATCAAATATTAATAATCAGGCGCGTATAAGAAAATATTACAATTATGTAGTAGAACTTATTGCAGCTTTGGAATTGCATTTAAAAAATTTATTCGAAATACATTATGGCGATAAACCCTTATATCTCGGCGATAATCACTACAAACAATATGTTCCCGAATTACCGGTTAAATCATCAAAAGCAAAAGCCGATAAAGCCAATACAGCAATGGAATCATTGTATTTATATCAGCAAGGTTTAAGTGTGGAAGAAATAGTTCATGCCCGCGGTTTAACAACCGGAACAATATTGCGTCATTTATTATCCTTCATCGAAACCGGTGAAACAACATTAGAAAATTTGGTTTCGAAACAAAAAGTGGAGCATATAAAACAAGTGGTAAAAGAACTTGATACAATTGACCTGGCATTAATACGAGGGGCATTAGGTAAAGCGTATGATTATACAGAAGTAAAAATTGTTTTGGCAATGATTAGTGATGTATCGGCGTAAATATATTTTTACGTTTTTAATTATAAGCTAACGCTTAATAGCAGCATGGTTTTATATTTTGATGCTTCGCGAAGCATAACTGTTAAAGGAGATGTGTAATGCTATAAAATTTTTAGTATACTTGCATTGCAAAAACCCGCACCAATTATGAATACTATTCCAACCGTAAACCTGGCAGATTTTTTATCAGGCGATCAAGACCGTAAAAATAATTTCGTACAAAGTCTAGGAAAAGCATACCAGGAAGTAGGATTTGTTGCTGTACAAAACCATGGTATTAATCAGCAATTAGTAGATGATTTTTATAAGGCAGTTGAAGACTTTTTTGCTTTACCTGAGTCGGTAAAACAACAATATGAGGTGCCGGGATTAGCGGGACAAAGAGGATTCACTTCTTTTGGGAAGGAACATGCTAAAAACAGCAGTGCCGGAGATTTAAAGGAATTTTGGCAAATTGGCCAAACCATAGAAGATGGCGAGGTGGTTAGTGACCACTATCCTGAAAATGTGCAAGTTGCAGAAATTGCGCGGTTTAATGAATTGGGATATCAGTTATATCGCAGTTTCGAGAAGTCGGGACGCAGCCTGTTGCAATCGCTCGCTTTATTTTTGGGATTAGATGAACATTATTTTGATGAAAAAATTCACAATGGCAATTCTATATTGAGAGCTATTTATTATCCCCCAATTACGCAAGAGCCGGCTTCTGCCATTCGGGCGGAACAACATGAAGATATCAACCTGATTACCTTATTAGTTGGTGCATCAGCCGACGGATTGGAAGTAATGGATACTGCCGGTAATTGGGTAGCCGTAAAAACTGCTCCTACCGAAATTGTTGTGAATGTTGGAGATATGCTGCAACGATTGACCAATAATGTATTGTGTTCAACTACGCATCGTGTAGTAAATCCACCTCGTGAAAAATGGCATACACCACGTTTTTCCATACCGTTCTTTTTGCATCCCAAATCAGAAATGAGTTTAAATTGTCTTTCGGATTGTATTACCGAAAGCAACCCACTTGCATACGAACCGATTACAGCTGGTGAATATCTGGATGAACGCTTACGCGAAATAGGGTTAAAAAAGTAAGCTTTTAACTTGTCACATTTTGCGGAATTTCATTTCATTATTTAGGGTGAATTGCCAATCGACTGGATTTCACAAAAGATTTCTATTATTTTTGTGACCTAACAAATCCGCGAATGCGGAAGAGAAGATTAAAACCCGAATTATGAAGAAATTATTGTTACTACTCAGTTTTGCTGCTATGATTGGCACAGCAAATGCACAAAAAGGCGTTATTGATGTTACCGGAATGCATATTGGATTGCAGGGCGGTTTTAACAGCGTTTGGATTCTCAATCAAAACAATTACGGATTTCAAGAATTGGAATATGCTCGAACATTCGGCTTTTCAACCGGATTAGCGCTTGGTTATAATTTTAAAAATAACATGGGTGTTCAGGTTGATATCAATTATGCTACAATGGGTCAGGATTATTTTGATATATCTAAAGACTTCAGCAATATTGATGTGAATGGCGACAACAAAGCAGAAAAAATTGAAACATACCGATATGTAAATTTATCTTATGTTCAAATTCCTATTCAATTTCGTTATCAAAGTGTGAGAACTAAAAAACAAATTATTTCTTTCCACGCAATGGCAGGTCCATCATTAGGATTTTTATCCAGTGCCGATATGTATTACGAAGCTGATACAGCTTTTAATGGCAATTTGGTTTTAATTCCGGGTGACACCATCGACTATATGGTTCCGGAGTTTGCTCAAACAGCAGGACCCGAATCTGCAGATGCTTATTTTTCAGGATTTGATTTAGGATTTAATTTAGCAATTGGTGCAGATATTTATGTAACAGAACAACTTTATATTACCCCTGCTGCTAAATTTTATTATGGATTAACTGATATCAATTCTGCTCCAACACGTGAACGTAGAAAAGATATGGATGTTCCTGCTTATACCGGTGCTTCTAAAAATGCATTTGGTGGATTATCTGTAGGTATACATTATTTATTGAGTGCGAAATAAAATTATTTTACGCATAAAAAAAACCGCAGTAAATCAACTGCGGTTTTTTTATTATTTAAAACTTGGTAAATTATTCTACCACAACATTTTTGCTAACTGCATTACCATTGCTGGTAATTTTTACAACATAAACACCGGCAGCATTATCGCTTAAATCAACCGGAATATTTACAGTTCCATTTACATTGTTTAACAATTTGGAATACACTTCCTGTCCTGTTACATTTAATACACTTACTTCCACCGCATCAACAGGTGATGAATTTAATTCAACATTAAACATACCTTGTGTTGGATTCGGATAAACATTAAATGCATTTAATGAAGAAACTTCTCCAATACCTGTGCACACTTTAACTTCAACTTCAACACCTGTTCTATCGCTAGGACAAGCAAACACAGAGTTTCCAGTTACGCGCCAATCGTAAAAATAATACCAACGTGATTCGTCAAAACTACTGTTGGTAATTGAAATTAACCCATCAACATTATATGGATAGTTTGTTCCTGCAGTACTGCGTTTTAATTTAGGTGAAATATCTCCAAACGTTGCTGTATTAGTAGCATCACTTGTTCCTAATTTATAATTAGATCCGGCAGGAATATCAAAACCTAAATCAATAACAGTAGTTCCGGAAGGAATATTTACTAATGAAGAAGCAATTACAACACCTGCTTCATCACGCACTTCAATAGTTCTTTCACCAGGAAAATCGGTATATACTTTTACAGATTCTAAAGTTAAGTCTTCAATTGCATTAAACACTTCAAATCCATTATATGGAGAACCGGTACTGTAATCAGAACCTTCATGATTTACCTGACCAACATATGCATTTACCTCGTTGACAATTTCAGTTACATTCTCAGCATAAAACATCGTGTTTTCGAAAAGTGCTGCTGTAAGTAATGTTTCACCTGTACCTAAAAAAGTGCCGCCAACTTCAGCGCTATACCAATTAATAATGCCATCACCTGTTGCATTAATTTCAGTAGCTGAACCAATACAAACCGGAGAGGCCGGACTAATAGTTGCTAAAGTGCTTTCCACCATTTCAACAACAATAGTATCAGTATAAAGATCACCGCATTCGCGTTCAACAAAACAATAATAAGTACCCGGTTCTGAAATAGTGATGGTATTTGTAGTTGCACCATTAGACCATGAATAACCAATGCCAATTGGCGGTACATTCAATTCAACAGTTTCGCTGGCACAAATAGTTAATACACCCGGTGATAATTCATTACCTCCTGTATAGGCTAAATTTATTTCATCAATATCTTCTGGTTGGCCGGTTAATGTAAATGGCATAGCCATTACATTGTTATCATCACTTTCTTCAATATAATTTAAATTTGGATCCACTGTAACAACGATATAATACTCGCCATTACAAACACCTTCAGGAAGTACAATTTCCATTCCGTCTAAATACCAGTCATAAATATCTAAATAACCAACAGATATCCCTTGATTGGAAATGGCGCAGCTATAATTACCTCCACCTAAACCATAATTTTCAATATCATTAGTGATAACAGTTTCATCATCTTCACGACAATAACCGTAGTTACCCGGTGAAGCGCAATTCGCTAAATCCATCAAACAAAATCCCATTTTAGTACCGTAACCTAAAATTGGCCATTCTGTTGGGTCTTCAACACCATCAATCGGTTTTCTTAAAGTATAAACACCCCAATTGTCTGTATGAAAGTGACCGTGGTCAGGGTGATAGGTCATGCTTCCTGCAGCCTTTTCCCAATACGTCATTTCGCTACCACTTTTATGGTAAATTCTTTGGTTAATTATTTGTCTTGGTATAGTTCCGTCCGGACAAGTTTCCAATCCTGTTGGGTCATAAATGGTATCCAAACCGCAAACATAATAATCGGTTGAAATTACACGCAATGGGCCATGTCCGATATTTGGTGTCCCGATACCTAATTGAATAAGCCCCGGATTAATGATTACGTTGCCAGGTTCTTCAAACTGGTCGTGCGAAAGGGTAATGTCCGGTAACAAATCACAGTCATCTGACCCGTCTAAACAATCACAATCAGTAGCATTGGTAACAGTACACTGATTGTAAGCCACAAATGGTGCGGCAGCCAGGAAAAGGAGTACTAATTTTTTCATTTTGATTTTTTGATGAGGTTAATGCCCTTTTAAAAGGTGACGAAAGTTAACAATATTTTAAATACCCGCAAAAAATAGCTCCAAGAATGAGATTATTATGGCAATTAGCAGAAAATTAATATGTCACAAAAACGCCCAATTTTAACAAAAAAATAACCCCCAACCTAATGGCCGAGGGTTATGATTATTATTTATGTGAGGTTAACCTTATTTGATTTCCCAGGTTTCGGAACCTCTGATGAGTTTATCTAAATCACCTTCGCCTTTACCTAAAGCAGCATTTAACTGCTCATTCAGTAAATCTTCGTAGGTAGCGCGTTTTTCAGTCGCATAAAATACACCGAATGGGCGAGGTAAATGACCATCAATCACCGGGTTATCAAAAATGCGCACTAAAATTTGTGCTTTGTAAATATCTGTTTCGTCGTGAATCCACAAATCATCTTTTGTATAACCGGCATTTAAGTCAACGGCAATTGGTGTAAAGCCATCTAATTTAATACCCCAGTTATCCGATTCGCCGAATACTAATGGCTGACCGTGACGAACAAATAAATCGTTAGTTTTTTTGTTGGCTTTTTCAGTAAATACTTCAAATGCACCATCATTAAAGATGTTACAGTTTTGATATATTTCTAAAAACGATGTGCCTTTATGTGCATTGGCGCGAATTAAAGCCTCTTGCAAATGTGCAGGGTCGCGATCCATACTTCTTGCAACAAAAGTTGCATCAGCACCAAGTGCTAAAGCAGCAGGATTAAACGGATGATCAACCGAACCCATTGGTGTAGATTTGGCCACTTTACCTAAAGGTGAAGTAGGTGAGTACTGACCTTTTGTTAAACCATAAATTTCGTTGTTGAACAATAAAACATTTACATTAAAATTTCTGCGCAGTAAATGAATCATGTGATTACCACCAATCGATAAACCATCGCCATCGCCGGTAACAATCCACACGCTCAAATCAGGGCGTGCAGCTTTTAAACCCGAAGCAATTGCAGTTGCACGACCGTGAATACTATGCATACCAAATGTATTGGTATAATAAGGAAAACGCGAAGAACAACCGATACCTGAAACCACCACAATATTCTCACGTGGAATACCTAATTGTGGAAGTACAGTATGCACTTGTTTCAAAATAGAATAATCACCACAACCGGGACACCACCTAACTTCCTGGTCAGTCGCAAAATCTTTCGCCGTTAATTGAATCGTTTCGCTCATAATATTTTTTTATTTTTTTCCATCCACCGAAGTGAATATTTTTAATTTAATTTTTTTAATCAATTTGCTGCTGCTATTTAATGCCTTTTAAAACGCTACATTTCATAACCACTTCGAACCCGGCTGTTTAATCAGCACATCAACACATCAGCACATCATCACATTAATTGCATTATAGCCTCAATCAACTCCCCACTCGTAATCGGCGTTCCTTTAATTTTATTATATGGAATAGCAGGTATCATATATTTATCTCTTAATACCTTCACTAACTGACCATTATTAATTTCAGGAACAAGCACTTTATCGTAGCTGAATAAAATTTCACCTAAATTTTTAGGGAAAGGTTTCAGGTAACGAATATGAGCGTGAGCAACTTCATAACCATCGGCTAATAAATGATTAACTGCGCTTTGAATTGAACCGTAAGTTGAACCCCATCCAACTACTAAAACTTTTCCTTTCGAAGGACCACTTTCAATAGTTTGTAATGGAATATAATCAGCAATACGTTCCACTTTTTCTTCGCGCAATTTCACCATAAATTCATGGTTATCGGCATCGTAAGAAATGTTACCTGTTTCATTTGCTTTTTCCAAACCACCAATACGATGTTCCAAACCTTTAGTGCCCGGAATAGCCCAAGGGCGACTCAGTTTTTCATCGCGTTTGTATGGTAAGTAGGTAGCACCATCTTCAATCGGTTTAGCAAATTCCACTTTAATTTCAGGAAGGTCCGCCGATTTCGGGAATTTCCAAGGTTCAGCACCATTGGCAATATAACCATCGCTCAACATCATAACCGGAGTCATGTGTTGTAACGCAATGCGGCAAGATTCAAAGGCAACGTCAAAAGCATCACTCGGACGAGCAGCGGCAATAACCGGCATAGGACATTCGCCATTGCGGCCGTATAATGCCTGCAACAAATCGGCTTGTTCTGTCTTAGTTGGCATACCGGTTGAAGGGCCGGCGCGTTGAATATTTACAATTACTAAAGGCATTTCCAACATCACAGCAAGACCCATAGCTTCACCTTTCAGTGCAACACCGGGACCGGATGTAGTAGTTAATGCCAAGTGACCACCAAAAGCAGCACCAATAGATGAGCAAATAGCAGCAATTTCATCTTCAGCCTGGAATGTGCGCACACCAAAGTTTTTGTTGTATGCCAGGGCATGAAGGATATCGGAAGCCGGAGTAATAGGGTATGAACCTAAAAACAGAGGCAATCCACATTTTTTGCTCGCAGCAACAAAACCCATAGCCGCGGCTTCGTTACCCATAATACTGCGGTAAGTGCCCGGATCCAGTTTTGCGGCTTCCACTTTATAGCGGGAAGCAAAAACTTCCACGGTATCAGCATAGTTATAACCGGCTTTCAGTGCGCGAACGTTTGCTTCAAGTACATCCGGTTTTTTGCTGAATTTCGAAGTCAGGAATCGTTCAGTTGATTCCAGTGTGCGGCTATACATATAATATAAGAAGCCGAGCACAAACATATTTTTACAACGATCTTTCTCCTTCACACCCATTGTAATATCGGCGAGTGCTTCGCGAGTAAGTTTCGTAACGTCAATTTTAATTACCTGATAGCCATCCAAAGTGCCGTCTTCCAGCGGATTGGTTTCCGCATTGGCGAGGCGCATGTTTCTTGAGTCAAAACCATCGGTATTGGCAATTACGATAGCGCCCTTTTTCAGTGCATATAAATTCACCTTCAAAGCGGCTACGTTCATGGCAACCAATACATCACAAGCATCGCCCGGGGTGTAAATTTTGCGACTGCCAAAGTGTAACTGAAAACCTGAAACACCCGGCAAAGTGCCTATTGGTGCACGAATTTCAGCAGGAAAGTCAGGAAAAGTGGCCAAATCGGCCCCTAAAAGTGCAGTGTTAGTTGTAAACTGCCCACCGGTAAGCTGCATACCGTCACCACTATCGCCGGCGAATTTGATGACTACATCTTCAAGCGTTGTAATATTCATATATAATTTCAATTGTTTCGGTGGCCATATCGCCATCCGCTTCGGGGCGCTAAGTTAAGGAATTGTGGTAACAAAATGGTGATTAAATAAAAGTAAAACAAGGCACAAAAGGCCATTTGGGGGGCATGCCGCAGAGCAATTTTCCTCCGTAGCAAACATCCTGCTGCGGCACCGCGCTTTACGCTCCAAATCCTCACCCGCAGAAAAAGCGGGATGCGGGTTTTCCGCTGCAATCGCTTGCCCGGGGTTTTCCGCAATTTTTCACCCTTTTTCTCCGCATGTAAATTTGTCATGTGTAAGCCCATCAAAAAGGTATCGTTTAACCGCTTATACTTTTTGTGCGATTGCGACCCGGGATTTCAAATCAAAAATTGTAAACTCAGACCTGTCAGGTTTAAACCTGTCAGGTCTTAGAGACTCAAAAAGTAGCATTAATAAATATAGCTTAACCGCTTATACTTTTGTTACCATTACATTTTGGTTTTTTATCAAGTCAATTAAGTATAAAAATTATTAATAAATCGATACTGATAAATTGTCAGATTTGGTTTTTAGAAATTACAATTATTTATAGCTGATCTAGTATAAATATTTTCCTTAATTATCTTTTAATTCAGACTCCAACCAACCGGAATAATTAAAATATATCAACATCACTCGGGCTTCTGCCGGATTTTCAGCGATAGCAATTATTTCATTAAGCAATTGCTGAAATAAGGTCAGTATTTCTGTCCTATTAATTTTAGTAAGTATTTTTCTAAAAAAACGCAACAACGATTTCTCAATTTGATAATTTAATTCCTGTTTTAACATAAACCGATAGGTGCTGCGTATCAAAAATGGCAATAATTGCATATTATTATTTTTGTAATGAACAAGAATATGCAATAATCGCACATGCACATGAAAAGAAATCTGACTGTGCATATATTTAGTCGTTACTAAATCGTGCGACCTTTCGAGTGCAGCCTTATATTGTTTATTTTTAATGCAGTAACTTAATAAAGCAAATTTTGTGTCGTAATAAAGGTTGGGGATGGGCTGGTCCTCTCCCATTGTGTTTTCGATTGTTACTAATTTTTTTTCAGAAAATTTACTATTGTTATGTTGTAGCAGCTGCGCCTCCAGGCAGCAGGTTACTGACTCTACAAATTGTATTTCCGTTTTAAAACTGAGCTCTACCTTTTTAATCTTTTGAATTTGTAAATCCACCTGCTTAAAATCTTTCAAATAAATAAATAAAGATGCCAGGTTGTATAAGGCAGAAACATAACTCAATATTTTATTAATTTTTCGCACATCCATAGCCTCCATAAGCACTACGGATTTTTGTTGGAACACTATTGCTTGTTTAATATTGCCGTGTAAAAGGTAAATGTTTGAAAGTGCTGCATATAATAAATTCCGCTCGCTGTAATCTTCAATAGTGCTTTCATCTATTGCTAAAAGTGTAACTAATAATTTATTGCTTTCTGTTACCACTTCCTCATCACGAAGAGGAACAAATACATTATTCCAGTAAATTGATTTTACGTGTGCCAATTTAATTACTTCCCGGTTGACTATCAGGTCGGAAGCTGCAATAATATTTTTAGAAATTTGTTGAGCAATTATTGTTTTATCTGTTTCCGGATATTGATTTAAAAATTGTTTTTGTTGAATGAGAAATAATACCTGATAAGGATGCATGTTCATATCAAACGACAAAGTTTTTCCCTTGTTAAGAAATGGGATAGATTGTTCGTGTAATCCTTTTTTTCGTAAAATTTCAATGTAGTCCAAATATTCTCGTAAAGTAAAACCAAGGTCAGTATCCTGATTAAATAACCGCAGGCTTCGCAATATTTGTTTGTATAAATGTGTACGTAAACTTTTTAATGCGCTGGCAGAACCCGCAAATGAAGTTTTAATTTTTGATTCATTAAATGTTTTCATGCGCACTAATAAATCAAATACCTCCAGACTTTTTGGAGCTGTGTTCTCGGAGAAGCCATTCCAGTGCTTTTTAAAATAGCCCTTCTCCGCCGGACTGAGGTTTTGCACCAATTCGTGCAGGTGTTGCCAGCTTTTTCCCATATCCGAAATATACGTTTTTTTCCTTATAGTGCAGTATTTAAAGGATTTCATAAAATTTTAAACACTTCCGAAGTAGCCATTTTTAGGATAAATTGGATTGGCAATCCTTTGTTAACTGGGCATTTTTACGGCAACATTCACATTTAAAACAAAAAAACATGAAAAATTGCCTGTATGTAGTATTTATTTGTTTGATTGGGTTGAATATTAACCAATCGAACGCCCAAACCCTCACACCTGTTTTTCAATGGGATTATGCCACAACTATACCGAGTGGCGCCAATACATTTATGGATTATACAGATGATGTGTGCGTTGGTGCTTATTCTTCCGTTCCCGGTGGCTCTGCTTTTTTATTGGACAATGCCGGAAATAATATTGTTACACCCGAACCGGAAGATGTGGAATGGGTGGAACCTGTAAATATTGTCGGCAGATTTGAAGGTAAAACGTATTTTTTATCTACTGACCTCGTAACCCATACCAGCACAATTCGTGTTATGGACAACGCGACCAATAATTTTCTGTATCACACTATTACCTGGGAAAGTTTTTATAGCTGGATTGAATGCCATGAATTTGACGTAGCAGTTATTGGAAGTGTCCATAAACTCACTTTTTTAGTAGATGTTTTTGACGCAAGTATCAATCGTAATAAAGCAGTTGTTAAAGTTATAGACTTCAATATATTAACCAATTCCTTCACTGAAATTGAAGAAATCGCATATGTGTTTTCCGGAAAAAACACCTATGCGAAAGCGATGCACGTAAATTCCGCTTCCAATATTTTTATTTGGGGTAATTATGATAAAAATCCGGCCGGAACAAACAAGGATATGTTTTTAGCCCGTTTCAGTCCTGAAGGTGACTTAGTTTTTAGTAAATCTTATGCGAGTTATAATGGACGGAATGATAATGCATTTGATCTTGTTGCTGATAATGATGGCAATTTATTTGGATTATCTGCCTCTGAAGATAAT